>NZ_JBQBEA010000001.1:2500-72500 GCF_051919805.1 Aeromonas sp. 30P
GGGGATTAGCCCTTAAGCATCTTGGAAGTTAGTGGAACGGTCCTGGAAAGGCCGGCGATACAGGGTGATAGCCCCGTACACGAAAACAACCTTGATGTGAAATCGAGTAGGGCGGGACACGTGACATCCTGTCTGAATATGGGGGGACCATCCTCCAAGGCTAAATACTCCTGACTGACCGATAGTGAACCAGTACCGTGAGGGAAAGGCGAAAAGAACCCCTGTGAGGGGAGTGAAATAGAACCTGAAACCGTGTACGTACAAGCAGTGGGAGCCCTTCGGGGTGACTGCGTACCTTTTGTATAATGGGTCAGCGACTTACATTTTGTAGCGAGGTTAACCGTATAGGGGAGCCGTAGGGAAACCGAGTCTTAACTGGGCGTCTAGTTGCAAGGTGTAGACCCGAAACCGGGTGATCTAGCCATGGGCAGGTTGAAGGTTGAGTAACATCAACTGGAGGACCGAACCCACTAACGTTGCAAAGTTAGGGGATGACCTGTGGCTGGGGGTGAAAGGCCAATCAAACTCGGAGATAGCTGGTTCTCCCCGAAAGCTATTTAGGTAGCGCCTCGGACGAATACTACTGGGGGTAGAGCACTGTTTGGGCTAGGGGGTCATCCCGACTTACCAACCCCATGCAAACTCCGAATACCAGTAAGTAATATCCGGGAGACACACGGCGGGTGCTAACGTCCGTCGTGAAGAGGGAAACAACCCAGACCGCCGGCTAAGGTCCCAAAGTTCTGGTTAAGTGGGAAACGATGTGGGAAGGCTCAGACAGCTAGGATGTTGGCTTAGAAGCAGCCATCATTTAAAGAAAGCGTAATAGCTCACTAGTCGAGTCGGCCTGCGCGGAAGATGTAACGGGGCTCAAACCAGGCACCGAAGCCGCGGATTCATACTTATGTATGAGTGGTAGGGGAGCGTTCTGTAAGTCTGCGAAGGTGTATCGAGAGGTATGCTGGAGATATCAGAAGTGCGAATGCTGACGTAAGTAACGATAAAGGGGGTGAAAAGCCTCCTCGCCGGAAGACCAAGGGTTCCTGTCCAACGTTAATCGGGGCAGGGTGAGTCGACCCCTAAGGCGAGGCCGAAAGGCGTAGTCGATGGGAAGCAGGTTAATATTCCTGCACGACTTGTAATTGCGATGGGGGGACGGAGAAGGCTAGGTGGGCCAGGCGACGGTTGTCCTGGTGAAAGTGCGTAGGTGGTGTTTCTAGGCAAATCCGGAGACACAACACTGAGACACGAGACGAACACACTACGGTGTGGAAGCCATTGATGCCCTGCTTCCAGGAAAAGCCTCTAAGCTTCAGATTACAAGTCATCGTACCCCAAACCGACACAGGTGGTCGGGTAGAGAATACCAAGGCGCTTGAGAGAACTCGGGTGAAGGAACTAGGCAAAATAGAACCGTAACTTCGGGAGAAGGTTCGCTCTTGACAGTGAAGTCCCTCGCGGATGGAGCAGTTGGGAGTCGCAGTGACCAGATGGCTGGGACTGTTTATCAAAAACACAGCACTCTGCAAACACGAAAGTGGACGTATAGGGTGTGACACCTGCCCGGTGCCGGAAGGTTAATTGATGGGGTTAGCGCAAGCGAAGCTCTTGATCGAAGCCCCGGTAAACGGCGGCCGTAACTATAACGGTCCTAAGGTAGCGAAATTCCTTGTCGGGTAAGTTCCGACCTGCACGAATGGTGTAACCATGGCCATGCTGTCTCCACCCGAGACTCAGTGAAATCGAATTCGCCGTGAAGATGCGGTGTACCCGCGGCTAGACGGAAAGACCCCGTGAACCTTTACTACAGCTTGGCACTGAACATTGAACCTACATGTGTAGGATAGGTGGGAGGCTTTGAAGGCGTGACGCCAGTTGCGCTGGAGCCGTCCTTGAAATACCACCCTTGTATGTTTGATGTTCTAACGCAGGGCCCTGAATCGGGCTCGCGGACAGTGCCTGGTGGGTAGTTTGACTGGGGCGGTCTCCTCCCAAAGAGTAACGGAGGAGCACGAAGGTTGGCTAATCCTGGTCGGACATCAGGAGGTTAGTGCAATGGCATAAGCCAGCTTAACTGCGAGACGGACAGGTCGAGCAGGTACGAAAGTAGGTCATAGTGATCCGGTGGTTCTGAATGGAAGGGCCATCGCTCAACGGATAAAAGGTACTCCGGGGATAACAGGCTGATACCGCCCAAGAGTTCATATCGACGGCGGTGTTTGGCACCTCGATGTCGGCTCATCACATCCTGGGGCTGAAGTCGGTCCCAAGGGTATGGCTGTTCGCCATTTAAAGTGGTACGCGAGCTGGGTTCAGAACGTCGTGAGACAGTTCGGTCCCTATCTGCCGTGGGCGTTGGATGATTGAAGGGAGTTGCTCCTAGTACGAGAGGACCGGAGTGAACGAACCTCTGGTGTTCGGGTTGTCACGCCAGTGGCACTGCCCGGTAGCTAAGTTCGGAATCGATAACCGCTGAAAGCATCTAAGCGGGAAGCGAGCCCTGAGATGAGTCATCCCTGACCCCTTGAGGGTCCTAAAGGGCCGTTGGAGACCACAACGTTGATAGGTGGGGTGTGTAAGCGCGGCGACGTGTTGAGCTAACCCATACTAATTACCCGTGAGGCTTAACCATACAACACCCAAGAAGTGTTCTAAGGCTTGTAGCAAATACCAAGCGAACTACTAACTAATTCAGTGATAATGACAAGCAACTAGCAAAGTCGTTATTCACGTCAGCTTTCTAGATTAAGAATTTGCCTGGCGGCCATAGCGCCGTGGAACCACCTGATCCCATGCCGAACTCAGAAGTGAAACGCGGTAGCGCCGATGGTAGTGTGGCATTCGCCATGCGAGAGTAGGACACTGCCAGGCACCCAATTTCAAGATTACGCCCAGCGTGGTCTTTACCGGTTAGTGTGCTGATATGGCTCAGTCGGTAGAGCGCATCCTTGGTAAGGATGAGGTCCCCAGTTCGATTCTGGGTATCAGCACCATTAAATAGAAAGCCTCCCTGAAAAGGGAGGCTTTTTTGCATCTGTCAGTTTTCTTATGTCCCCTTACATTCCCTATTCCGCAACCCCCTCTGCTTGCAGCCGACACTGTTTATCTGCTGATTTGAGTCCCAATTGGTTACTCATTTGACTGTTATTGATGGTTTTATCCAGAGATTTAACCATGATTGATTGACGTAAAACGTTTTACATGTAAAATCCGGCGCGTTTTGCCTATTACGTGGAGAGAGAGCATGGCGCAGGATAACGAATACTGTTTGGGGGCGGTACCCGCCAAAGGGCGCAAAGGTGTGCTGTCGCTGATGCTGGTGATGCTCGGCCTGACCTTCTTCTCTGCCAGCATGTGGACCGGTGGTGCGCTGGGTACCGGGCTGGTATTCGATGACTTCATCAAGGCGGTACTTATCGGCAACTTGTTGCTGGGTATCTACACCGCTTGTCTCGGTTATATCGGTGCCTCAACCGGCCTCTCTACCCATCTGCTGGCTCGTTACTCCTTTGGGGTGAAAGGTTCCTGGCTGCCATCCCTGCTGCTGGGCGGTACTCAGGTCGGCTGGTTTGGCGTGGGCGTGGCGATGTTTGCCCTGCCGGTACAGAAGGCGACTGGGATCGATGTGAACTGGCTGATCGCCATTTCGGGCATGTTGATGACGGTAACCGTCTACTTCGGGATCTCCGCCCTGATGGTGCTGAGCTTTGTGGCCGTACCGGCTATCGCCCTGCTCGGTGGCTACTCGGTCTGGCTGGCGGTGACCTCGACCGGTGGCATGGCTGCACTGCAGCAGGTACAACCAAGCAATCCCATCGAGTTCACCACGGCGTTGACCATGGTAGTCGGTTCCTTTATCAGTGCAGGAACCCTGACCGCCGACTTTGTCCGCTTTGGTCGCAAACCCTGGGGCGCCGTCATGATTACCATGGTGGCGTTTTTTTTGGGCAACACGCTAATGTTCGTCTTCGGTGCAGCTGGTGCGGCGGTAACGGGGCAGGCCGATATCTCGGAAGTGATGCTGATGCAGGGGCTGTTGATCCCCGCCATTCTGGTGCTGGGCCTCAATATCTGGACCACCAACGACAACGCGCTCTACGCCTCCGGCCTCGGTTTTGCCAATATTACCGGTCTCAAGAGCAAGCCCCTCAGCGTGATCAACGGCCTCATCGGTACGGCTTGCGCCCTCTGGCTTTACAACAACTTTGTCGGCTGGCTGGCCTTTTTGAGTACGGCAATTCCGCCGATCGGTGGCATTATCATCATGGATTTCCTGCTCAATCGTGAGCGTTACCGTCAATTTGCCGATCAGCAGTTCGAGACGGTGCGCTGGCAGGCGCTGGTCGCCACGGCAGTCGGGGTGGCTGTCGGCAAGTGGTTGCCGGGCATAGTGCCACTCAACGCGGTATTGGGCGCCGCCTTCACCTATTTCATTCTGGTTCGCCTCACCCAGCGGCCGATTCTGGTACAGGAAGCTAACAAATGCTGATTCAACATATTCGTTTGGCCGATCGGGAAGGGTTTTGGCAGATCCGCTGTCAGGATGGGGTCATCACCGCCATCGAACCCCATGACGAACATGCCGTCGCCGGTCGGGTGCTGGACGGGGAGGGCGGTCTGGCGATTGCCCCCTTTATCGAACCCCACATTCACCTCGATACCACCCAGACGGCGGGCGAGCCGAGCTGGAATCTCTCCGGCACTCTGTTCGAGGGGATCGAGCGCTGGGCCGAGCGCAAGGCGCTGCTGACCCATGAGGATGTTAAACAGCGTGCCATCCAGACGCTGAAGTGGCAGATCGCCAACGGCATCCAGTTTGTGCGTACTCATGTCGATGTCTCCGACCCCAATCTGGTGGCGCTCAAGGCGATGCTGGAGGTGCGGGAGGAGATGAAGGAGTGGGTCGAGCTGCAGATCGTCGCCTTCCCGCAGGAGGGGATCCTCTCCTACCCCAACGGCAAGGCACTGCTGGAGGAGGCGCTCAAGCTGGGGGCCGATGTGATCGGTGCTATTCCCCATTTCGAGTTTACCCGGGAATATGGGGTCGAAAGTCTGCATTACATCTTCGATCTTGCGGAGAAGTATCAGGTTCTGGTCGATGTGCACTGCGACGAGATCGATGACGAGCAGTCCCGCTTTATCGAGACGTTGGCAACCCTGGCCTACGAGAGAGGTATCGGCCATCGGGTGACGGCCAGTCACACCACCGCCATGCACTCCTACAACGGCGCCTATGCTTCTCGCCTGTTCCGTCTGCTCAAGATGGCGGACATCAACTTTGTGGCCAATCCGCTGGTGAACATTCACCTGCAGGGGCGGACCGATACCTATCCCAAACGCCGCGGCATTACCCGGGTGAAGGAGATGCTGGAGGCGAACATCAACGTCTGTTTCGGTCACGATGACGTGTTCGACCCCTGGTATCCCATGGGCACCGCCAACATGTTGCAGGTGCTACACATGGGGCTGCATGTCTGCCAGATCATGGGTTACGAGCAGATCAACGACGGTCTGAAGCTGATCAGCAGCCACAGCGCCCGCACCCTGAATGTGCAGGATCGCTATGGTATCGAAGTGGGCAAACCGGCCAACCTGTTGGTCCTGCCCGCCGAGAACGGCTTCGATGCGGTGCGCCGTCAGGTGCCGGTGCGTTACTCGGTCCGCCACGGCAAGGTGATTGCCCAGACCCGCCCGGCCCAGACCGAAATCGTGCTGGGTCAGCCCGAGCCGATCGATTTTCGCCGCTGAGATTTCAATCAGGCTGGATGTCGATTAGTTCCGCCTCTGGGCACAAGGGCCGCCATTGCGACATAATGGCGGCCTGACCCTGAGGGAGTGACACCATGCAAACCTGGTTCTATGTTGCTGCAGGGGGCGCCATCGGCGCCTGCCTTCGTTTTGGAATTGCCGAACTGATGGCCTTGCTGCTGGGGCGCCACTTTCCTTACGGGACTCTGGTGGTCAACGTGGTGGGCTCTTTCATCATGGGGGTGGCATTCGCCCTCATCAGTCATGGTCATGTGGTAGAACACCCGATGAAGCCGCTGCTGATGGTGGGGATCCTCGGTGCCCTGACTACTTTCTCTTCCTTTGCCCTCGATACGGTGGTGCTGGCTCAACATGGGGCCTATCTGAAAGCGCTGCTCAATATCGGTCTCAATCTCTTCCTCTGTCTGGCCATGGTGGTGCTGGGCATGCAGTTGGTTGCGAGCCGGGTTTAAGGTGTCCGGACGCCAGTGGCTCTGGTAAACTGGCGGCCATTCTTTGCTCTATGGGTGTTTAAGGGATGTCAGAACAAGCAACGACAACGCATTTTGGCTTTAAAACCGTGGCCGCGACCGAGAAGGAAACTCTGGTAGCAGGTGTCTTCCATTCGGTGGCAGCCAAGTATGATCTGATGAACGATCTGATGTCGTTCGGCATCCACCGCCTGTGGAAGCGCTTCACCATCGACTGTTCCGGTGTGCGCAAGGGCCAGAAGGTGCTGGATCTGGCCGGTGGTACCGGTGACTTGACCGCCAAGTTCTCCCGTATCGTCGGCGAGACCGGTCAGGTGGTGCTGGCAGATATCAACGACTCCATGCTGAAAGTGGGCCGCGACAAGCTGCGCAATCTGGGGGTCGCCAACAACGTCTCCTACGTGCAGGCCAATGCCGAGGCGCTCCCCTTCCCGGATAACCACTTCGATGTGATTACCATCGGCTTCGGCCTGCGCAACGTCACCGACAAGGACAAGGCGCTCGCCTCCATGTTCCGGGTGCTCAAGCCGGGTGGCCGTCTGCTGGTGCTGGAGTTCTCCAAGCCGGTCAGCGAAGTGATCGCCAAGCTCTATGATCTCTACTCCTTCAAACTGCTGCCGAAAATGGGCGAAATTGTCGCGAACGACAGTGAAAGCTACAAATATCTGGCAGAGTCCATCCGCATGCACCCGGATCAGCAGACCCTGGCTGGCATGATGGAAAATGTCGGGTTCGAGCAGGTGGAGTACTTCAATCTGACTCAGGGTGTGGTCGCCCTGCACCGCGGTTACAAGTTTTAAGGTTGCCTATGCCGATGGATGCCATGGTCACCGCGGTGATCGAAACCAGCCTCAACCAGTTGCTGGCGCTGGACAAACAGAGCCCGGAGCGGCTGCGCAAACTGGTGGGCAAGGTGCTCAAGCTGGAGCTGCGTGAACTCAAGCCGCTCTGGTTCGTCTTCTCCGAGCGTCGACTGGATGTGCTGGCCCTGCATGAAGGGGAGGCCGATGCGGTGCTCAGTCTCTCCCTGACCGCCCTCGGTCTGCTGAAAGACCCTTCCGCCCTGACCCGCTATATCCGCGAGGAGAAGCTGGATCTGAGCGGTGATCCCCAGCTGGTACAGGCATTCAGCGTGCTGTTGGGCGAGCTGGATATTGACTGGGAAGAGGAGCTGTCGCGCTATACCGGCGACGTGCTGGCCCATATCCTGTTCAGTGGTGCCCGTCAGGCGCGCCGTTTGGTCGGCCGCGAACTGTGCCGCACCCGCAGCCAGCTGGCGGAATATCTGACCGAAGAGGCCCGCCTCGCCCCCGGCCCGCTGGAAGTGGCGAGTTTCAACGATGACGTCGAGGTGCTGGCCCAGCAGCTCAAGGCCGTCGAACTGCGGCTGGCCCGCTTCGAACAGCAGGTGACCTGATGACCCCGAAGGAGTTCAAACGCCTCTATCGCATCATCACCATCCTGCTGGAGCAGGGCATCGACGAACTGGTGCCCGCCCGCTATCAACCCTGGCCGGGTCGTCTGGCCCGTCGCTCCCTGTTCTGGCTCAAGAACAAACAACCGGATCTCAGCCGCGGTGCCCGCATTCGCCTCGCCTTCGAGGCTCTTGGCCCCATCTTCATCAAGTTTGGCCAGATGCTCTCGACCCGCCGCGACCTGTTGCCGCCGGACATTGCCGAGGAGTTGGCCCTGCTGCAGGACAGGGTGCCCCCTTTCTGTGGTCAGGCGGCGCGCCAGCAGATCGAGCTGAGCCTGGGTTGTCCATCGAAACCCTGTTTGACGACTTCGACGAGACGCCGCTGGCGTCTGCCTCCATCGCCCAGGTGCATACCGCCCGCTTGAAGGAGAGTGGCCGCGAGATCGTCATCAAGGTGATCCGTCCCGACATCGAGCCGGTCATCGAAGCCGACCTGCGGCTGATGCAGACGCTGGCCCGTCTGGTGGCCCGTTTCGCGCCCCAGAGCGCGCGGCTGCGCCCCATCGAGGTGGTGGAGGAGTATCGCAAGACTATCCTCGACGAGCTGAATCTGATGCGCGAAGCGGCCAACGCCATCCAGCTACGCCGCAACTTCACCGGCTCCGAGGCGCTCTATGTGCCTGAAATCATCACCGACCTCTGCCGCGAGCAGGTGCTGGTGATGGAGCGCATCTACGGTATTCCGGTCTCCGACATTCCTGCGCTGGAAGCCAACGGCACCAACATGAAGCTGCTGGCCGAGCGCGGAGTAGAGGTCTTCTTCACCCAGGTGTTCCGCGACAGCTTCTTCCATGCCGATATGCACCCGGGCAACATCTTCGTCTCTTACGAACATCCGGAAAACCCGCTCTGGATCGGCATCGACTGCGGCATCGTCGGTACCCTCAATCGGGAAGACAAACGCTATCTGGCGGAGAACTTCCTCGCCTTCTTCAACCGAGACTATCGTCGGGTGGCGGAGCTGCACGTGGAGTCGGGCTGGGTACCGGCAGACACCAAGGTGGACGAGTTCGAGTTTGCCATCCGCACCGTGCTGGAGCCTATCTTCGAGAAGCCGCTCTCCGAGATCTCGTTCGGTCACGTGCTGCTCAACCTGTTCAACACCGCGCGTCGCTTCCATATGACGGTGCAGCCGCAGCTGGTGCTGCTGCAAAAGACCCTGCTCTATGTGGAAGGGTTGGGGCGTCAGCTCTACCCGCAGCTCGATTTGTGGCAGACCGCCAAGCCGTTCCTCGAGAACTGGATGCACGAACAGGTGGGGCCAAAGTCGGTATTGAACGCCATCAAGGAGAAGGCGCCATTCTGGGCGGAGAAGCTGCCGGAGCTGCCGGAGCTGGTCTATGAGACCCTGCGCCAGACCCGTCATCAGCAGCGTCATTTCGACCAGATGTTTGCCGAGTTCCGCCGTCACAGCCGTCGGCAGGGGCAGGCCCGCTACCTCTTAGGGGTTGGAGCCAGCCTGCTATTGGCGGGTGTATTCTTGCTGACCCAAAAACAACATATTGAGTGGGGACAAGCCAGTCTCGCCGGTGCAGCCCTCTGCTGGCTGGTCGGCTGGTTGCGAACCCGTTCCCATTAATCAACAACCGCGCCGTCAGGCGCCTGTTCTGGAGAGAAAATCATGGGTGGTATCAGTATTTGGCAATTGTTGATCATTGCAGTCATCGTCGTGCTGCTGTTCGGTACCAAGAAACTGCGCGGCATTGGCGGTGATCTGGGCGCGGCGGTCAAAGGGTTCAAGAAAGCCCTCTCCGACGAGCCGGCTGATGCCAAGGCCGAGCAGAAAGATGCCGAGTTTCCCCCGAAACAGCTGAACGAAGCGGCCACTCAGAGCAGTGAGACCGCCAAGCAGAAAGACAAAGACCAGGCCTAAGCCATGTTCGATATCGGTTTTTGGGAGCTGGTCGTTATCGGTGTGGTAGCACTGGTGGTACTGGGGCCCGAGCGGCTGCCGGTTGCCATCCGCACGGCTACCCACTGGATCCGCCTCATTCGTTCGACCGCGAACTCGGTCAAGTCCGAGCTGGAGCAGGAGCTCAAGTTGCAAGAGCTGCATAACGACCTCAAGAAGGCCGAACAGTTGCAGATGAGCAACCTGAGCCCCGAGCTGCAGGAGTCCATCGAACAGCTCAAGGCGGCGGCCCAGTCGGTCAATCGCCCCTATCAGGTGGAGAACGAGATCCGTCCGCCACGCCCCGAGCCGGTCGCCCAGGCTGAGCCTGCCACGCCGGTTGAGCCTGCGGTGCAGCTGAGCCACGACGTGCCGCCGGTCAACAGCCAGCGGGAGAGCGAGCTGGTGCCGGTCAGCGACTCCGCAGTAAAAGGGGAGGTGAAGTCATGAGTCAGGCCGAACAACCCCTGATCAGCCATCTGGTTGAGCTGAGAACCCGCTTGCTGCGCTCCATTACCGCCATCCTCGTGGTGTTTCTGGCGCTGATCTACTTCTCCAACAACATCTACGACTTCGTGGCCCAGCCGCTGCTCAGCCAGCTGCCGGAAGGGACCAGCATGATCGCGACGGATGTGGCGACCCCCTTCCTGACGCCGATCAAGCTGACGCTGGTGGTCTCCTTCTTCGTGGCGATCCCCTATCTGCTCTATCAGGCCTGGGCTTTTATCGCCCCCGGTCTGTACCAGCACGAACGGCGCCTGATCATGCCGCTGGTGGTCTCCAGTGCCCTGCTGTTCTATGCGGGGATGGCGTTCGCCTACTACGTGGTGTTCCCGCTGGTGTTCGGTTTCTTCACCAGTACCGCACCCGCAGGGGTGACGGTGGCTACCGATATCGCCAGCTATCTGGACTTCGTACTGACCCTGTTCTTCGCGTTCGGGGTGGCGTTCGAAATTCCGGTGGCCACCATACTGCTCTGCTGGACTGGCGTGACCACACCGCAAAACCTGAAGGAGAAACGTCCCTACGTCATCGTCGGGGTGTTTGTGGTCGGCATGCTGCTGACGCCGCCTGATGTCTTCTCCCAGACCCTGCTCGCCATTCCGATGTGGGCGCTGTGGGAGATAGGTCTGTTCTTCGCCCGTTTCTACGTGAAGAAAGAGGATGAAGAGCAACAGGAACAACCGGATGTGGAGAGCTGAGGCTCTGTTCGTCACCTGTTCGCCGGACGGTGAGAGGATGACGAAGTCCGCAGGAATAGCAGAACGAGGGGAGCTGAGGCTCCCTTCCTCTTTCCATGCTCCCGTTCGAGGCGTATGGTAAGACCCCATTCGGTAGATGGTTTTCGAATACCTGATATGTATTCCTTTTGTTCGGAACGTCTCATTCCATGATCGATATCGGTTTAAACCTGACCAGCAGCCAGTTCGTCGGTGAACAGCCTGAGCTGGTGGCCCGCGCCCGTGCCGCCGGAGTGGAGGCGCTGATCCTCACCGGTACCGATCTGGCTGGCAGCCGCGAGAGCGCTGAGTTGGCCGCCCGCTGGCCGGGCTACTGCTTCTCCACCGCCGGGGTACACCCTCACGATGCCAAGAGTGTCGACGAGACAACCCTGCCCGCCTTGCGCGAACTGGCGGCGTTGCCGCAGGTGGTGGCTATTGGCGAGTGCGGCCTCGACTACAACCGCGACTTCTCCCCCCGCCCGGTGCAGGATGCGGTATTCGACGCCCAGCTGGCACTGGCCGCCGAGCTCCGGATGCCGGTGTTTCTCCACTGCCGCGATGCCCACGCCCGTTTTATCGAGATCCTCCGTCCCTGGTTGCCGAAACTGCCGGGAGCCGTGCTGCACTGCTTCACCGGCTCCGACGAGGAGTTGGACGAGTGTCTGGCGTTGGGTCTGCATATCGGGGTGACTGGCTGGCTCTGCGACGAACGCCGCGGTCAGCTGCTGCGCGAACAGGTGGCCCGTATTCCGGCCGGTCGGCTGATGATCGAGACCGATGCCCCTTATCTGGTGCCGCGGGATCTGAAACCGCGCCCGAAACGCAACGAACCCGCTTTTTTGCCGCACATCGCCCAGGTGGTGGCGGCCTGTCGTGGTGAAGCGCCCGAGGCCTTGCTGGCCCATACCCGGGCCACCTCCGCCGCGTTCTTCCAACTTCCTCTCCAGGAGTGATTCATGGCTACAACTCTTCCGGGCGCCTTTCCGGGCCGCCGCCTGCGCCGTCTGCGCAAACATGATTTCAGCCGTCGTCTGGTGCGCGAGAACGTACTGACCGTCAACGATCTCATCTATCCGGTGTTCGTGCTGGAGGGGGAGAACCGTCGGGAAGCCGTTCCCTCCATGCCGGGGGTGGATCGTCTCTCCATCGATTTGCTGCTGGAGGAAGCCGCCGAGCTGGTGGCGCTGGGCGTGCCCGCTATCGCCCTGTTCCCGGTCACCCCGCTGGAGAGCAAGAGCCTGATGGCGGAAGAGGCCTACAACCCGAACGGGCTGGCCCAGCGCACCGTGCGCGCCCTCAAGGCTCGCTTCCCGGAGCTGGGGGTGATCACCGACGTGGCACTCGACCCGTTCACCACCCACGGGCAGGATGGCATCATCGATGACGAAGGCTATGTGCTGAACGACATCACCACCGAGATCCTGATCAAGCAGGCACTCTCCCACGCCGAAGCTGGGGTCGATATAGTCGCGCCGTCCGACATGATGGATGGCCGCATCGGCGCCATCCGCGCGGCGCTGGAAGAGAACGGCTTCATCAACACCCAGATCATGGCCTACTCCGCCAAGTACGCCTCCTGCTACTACGGCCCGTTCCGCGATGCGGTCGGTTCTGCCGGCAACCTCGGCAAGAGCAACAAGGCCACCTATCAGATGGACCCGGCCAACAGCAACGAAGCCCTGCACGAAGTGGCGCTGGATATTCAGGAAGGGGCCGACAGCGTGATGGTCAAGCCGGGTATGCCCTATCTGGACGTGGTTCGTCAGGTGAAGGATCAGTTCGGCGTGCCGACTTTCGCCTATCAGGTCAGCGGCGAGTACGCCATGCACATGGCGGCGATCCAGAACGGCTGGCTGAAAGAGAAGGAGACCATCATGGAGTCTCTGCTTTGCTTCAAGCGGGCCGGTGCCGATGGCATTCTCACCTACTTCGCCAAGCGCGTGGCGCAGTGGTTGAAGGAAGATGCCCGTTAAGCCGGATTGAAGAGATAAACGAGAGGGGGAGCCGATGGCTCCCCCTCTGTCGTTATGGCTCTCTTTTGGTCACGAGCGGATGATTACAGCTTGGTCCAGGCATCGCTCCAGTGGCTGCCGGTACCCGGTGCATAGTGGCTGGTCGAGCCGCCACACCAGCCGCTGTAGGGCCAGGCTTTGCACTCGTAGTCGCCACCGGCATTGCTGACCCGTTCGCCACTCTGATAAGCGGTGCCCGCAACATAGGCCGGGTAGCTGCCGTTACCACCGTCACCACCCGGAGCCTGTTCCACCAATGCCAGGGTGAAGCGGCGCTCGAAGCCCTGCTTGCTCCCCTCAGCCATGCCCGCCAGCAGCAGCTCGTAACTGCCGGCCGCTAGGCCCGACAGTGCCAGCTGCAGGGAACCCAGACCATCGATCAGGGCGCTGCCGGTGGCGACCGGATTGCCATCCTGCAACAGGGTCGCGGTGACGGTCACCGGGTTGGCGGTGGTCAGCGTCAGACTGAAGTCGAGCGCGCCGTTGACGATGAGATATTCGGCCGCCAGATCGGTGACGGTGAAGTCACTGCTGCTACCGGTAGTGGGCAGAATGAAGTCTCCGCTCAGGTAGGTGAGACCGGTCCAGCCGGAGCTGGTCAGCCAGTGCTTGCCATTGGTCTGATAGACGTTGGGCAACTGGGTGCACTGTTTGTTGTCATTAACGAAGCCGATACCGTAAAAGCCCGCCACATTCTTGTAGCAGAGCTGGCGACCATTCTGGTGCAGCACTGGCTGATCCAGCTTGCCCTTGTGGTGGAGTGACAGCCAGTCAAACTGGTTGATGGCCGAGACCAGCGGCACAAACTGGCCATCGGGCTGACGATAACGGATCAGGGATCCGGCATCACAGAGCAGACCATCAGCCTGCTGTTCGACGTAGCCGTAGTACTGCTCGCCATCCTGGAAGGTGAATCGGCAGAGATTGCCTTTCTCCGACTCCTTGGGGATCCAGCCCATCAGCAGTCGCTCCTGATTGTTCAGGGCCGCCAGCTGCCCGGCACTGAAGTCGCTGCCGTTGGCTACCCAGCCTTGCGGCATGGTGGAGAATTGCATGAAGTAGTGGTCGGTATAGTACATGTGGCTGTCAGCGCGGTGCTTGCGAGCCCCCTGACTGACCGAGTTGTAGCGATAGATGTCATTTTCCGGCTTGTGGAAGCCATTGAGATCATCGTCCAGATAGGGCAGGTCGCCCTTGCGGATATGGTAGTTGGCCATGCCCGTCATCAGGGGATGCCAGCCGTGGCTGCCACGGGCAAACGCGCTCTCATGGCTGTAGGACTTCCCATCGAAGCCGTGGCCAAATTCGTGGGCAATGATGCCCCAGCCGCCGTAGTAGTGGCTGACAAAGTTAAAGGTATCGACCCCGGTGATGCCACCACTCCCCAGCCCGCCCCCCATGGCGGTGATCCCCAGGTTGAGGTAGGGGCGCTTCATCAGGCTGTGGTAGTAGTAGTCATAATCGGCTGCGGTAAAGATCCCGTTCGGCACATAGCTGTTGCCGCCATTGCCGAACATCTCGTAGCCGTTCACCGCCTTGAAGTTGTACCAGACGTGTTTGAACTCCTCGGTCGAGACCATGTAGGCCAGGTTGGTGGCGATGATCAGCCATTCGCGGGCGTAGAGGGCATTGATGGGGCGCCAGGAGCCACTGGTGTTGGTGGCGAAGCGCACGTTCCAGCTTGGCTTGAGGCGTGCCAGCTTCTGGGCAAACGGATCCGAGTTGGAGCTGAACCTGTGCTCGAACTGGGCAGGCAGATTGATGCTGTTGTCGAGCAGGTTGTTGAGATCAAACACGCCATCGCGGCTGGCGCTGTTGAAGCGTCCCTGCTCGCCAAAGGCGCTCAGTGGCAGGGTGATTTGGGCATAGGCGGGCAGGCGATCGAGCTGGCCCAGGATCAGCCACTTGTTGATACCGTTCAGGCGTGACTCGATATTGATGTCATGCAGCTCTCTGGCGGCATAGTTGGTGATGCGCACCGTGTCGTTATCAAGCAGCTCGGTCTTGACCAGCGAATTGATGTTGACCGAACGCTGGGCGCGATCGATCAGCACCTCGTAGGGTTCGTCATTGCGCAGTATGTAGCTGACTGCGGCCGGCATCAGCTGATCGAAGATCAGCGGGCGAGCCGGCAACTGCTCGTCGGCCGTGAAGCTGATCTCCTTGCTCAGCAGCTGGTTGAAACCCAGGCCGCGCTCGTTGGCGGTGACAAGCGCCGAGCCCGCCAGCTGGAGATCTTTCAGCGCCGCCACGGGCTGCTGGTTGATCTCCCGGACAGTAAAGGTCGGGTTCTTGAACTGAAAGTCGTTGGCGATCAGGGTATCGGCATCATGCCACTCGATGCGGTCCTTGAAGTTCACCACCAGCCGATCGCCATCCATGTCGATTTTTTGCAGATTGCTGTCGGCGATCACCTGCTCAGGCGCCAGCGGTGTGTTGCTGGCGATGGCATCAGCCAGTTTGCGCAGGTCATAGATGTAGTAGTTTTTGCCGGCGGTGTGGGCCAGCAGATAGTCACCCACCTGATGGAGTTGCACCAGACGGTGGCTGTATTTTCCTTCAAAGGCGAGCCGACCGGCGATGGGGGTCTTGAGACTGTTCTCCGGCGTCACATCCTGCTGGTGGTAGACCTTGATCTCGCTCAGCGCATCGGCCACCAGCACGTAATCCTGATTGGCAAAGACGGCCTGGGCGCGGTGCAGGCTGTTGCTGCCGGAATCCCGACCGGTTCCCAGGGTGGTGACATGGCGATGTTCATCGGCCAGATCGAAGATATCGACCCGGTGCGAGTAGCGCGAGACCACGTAGAGCAGGTTGTTGCGGACAAACAGTTCGCTGACCTGGTTGTAGGCCGTGGCACTGCCGGTTGCGGTGCCGCGGAGCTCGCCAATCTGCTGGCGGCTCGGGATATCGATAATGGCCACATGGCCCGGATTGCCGTTCTGGCTGACATAGAGCCGATCCTGATAGCGCTCGACCGCCGTGATCAGGCTGGCGTCCAGCCCCAGCTGGTCGGCCGCCAGCTCCTCGCCTTTGTCCATATATTGCAGCGAGGTGGCAAACGAGTTGACGCTGCAGGAGCTGGTCTCCATCACCACCCGGGTGCGTTCGCCATTCTGGATCTGGCCGTGGGGGAAGTACTCCAGCAGACAGCCGTTGCCGTAGTCATAGTTGCCAAAGCGCTTGTTGACCGCTACGACCCCACCGTCGTACCAGGTCAGCTCCCACTCCTCATCGAAGAAATCAAAGACGTTACGAATGGCTGTTTCGTCGAAAAAGTGGGGTTTGGGCAGATCGAACAGGATGTGGTTATCCGCCGTCAGCGGGTAGAGCAGGCCGTTGATGGCAAGGTGGCGCTTGCCATCCTTGATGATCACATTCTGCTCGTCAGCCGCACTCTGATGCAGCGCGGCGAGGAGCGCCGTCATCTGCTCGTAGTGCTCCTGATAGGTTTGTTTGAAATAGGCTTGTTCGCGCTCATCGGCCACGACATGGGCCGACAGCAGCAAACCGAGCAGGGTGGCAAGCTTGGTGGTTCTTGGCATGGTGATTTCCTTATCTTGGTTGTTGTTGGATGTTTTTTGGTGGTTGGCAAGCATGTAAAAGAGAGGGGCTAACCCGTCCGGGTCAGTGCATCCTGCCCATCGGCAGCGTGGCCGACGGGCAGGATATGGGCGGGGGCCTGTCAGCCCCCGTTAGTGGTTGGGGCAAGGTCAGAGCTTGATCCAGGCATCGCTCCAGGCGCTGCCGGTACCCGGTGCATAGTGGCTGGTCGAGCCGCTACACCAGCCGCTGTAGGGCCAGGGTTTGCACTCGTAGTTGCCACCGGCATTGCTGACCCGATCACCAGCCTGATAGCTGGTGTTGGGGGCATAGGCCGGGTAGTCACCTTCGCCACCGCCGCTGTTCTCTTCGGTCAGCGCAACCGGGAAGCGCTGTACCACCGGCTGCTGGCCATCTGCCAGACCGGTGATCACCACGTCGTAGCTGCCATCGGTGACATTGCTGCCCTGCAGTACCAGGGTGCTGGTGCCGTTCACCTGGCTGCTGGTGGTACCGTGGCTGTGGCCGCTCTGCTCCAGAGTTGCGGTGATCTGTACCGGGTTGGCGGTGGTCAGGTTGAAGCGGATGCTGACCTGACCGTTGACTATGGTGTACTCGCTCGCCATGGCGCTGACGGTGAAGTCGCTGCTGCCTTCGGCGGGGGGCGTTGTGCCGCCGCAGTCGCTGTCGCCCTGTACGCGCCAGACGCCCCAGTCACCCGTTGTGCCCGGCTCTTCGTTCTGGGTCCACCAGCCTGCCAGCCAGTTCTTGCCGTTGTGGCTGACGATGTCGCCGCCCACGTAGACCATCTTGGCATCCCAGCTGTTTTCACAGACGGCGCCTTGCTCCCTGACGGTCACGTTGCGCTGCTGGGTTACCTGCTGACCGGCGCTGTCGCTCACCTGATAGGTGAGGGTGTAGCGGCCGACCTTGCTGCTGTCGACGTTGCCGCTGACCTTGATTTGGGCGGTCAGGTCGCCATCTTCTTCATCATGGGCGCTGACGCCTGTCATCGGATCGAAGGGGGTACCCAGTTCCAGCGTGGTGTCGGTGACGCCGCTGAACACCGGCTTCATGCTGTAGACCTCGATGGTACGTACCTGCTCGGTGACGTTGTTGTCGCGATCGCTCACCTTGTAGGTGAGGGGGTAGAGGCCGATGCGCTGGCTCTCTACCGAGCCTTCCACCTGGATTTGGCCAGTCAGGTCGCCATCTTCCTTGTCGTTGGCACTGACACCTGCCAGCGGATCAAAGGCGGTACCCTGCTTGATGCGGGTATCGCTCAGGCCGCTGAACACCGGCTTGCCGTTGTCGACCGGGGGCGTGATCTCCTGATCGTGGATGAAGGGGCCGTAGCTCTTGATGAAGGATTCGTTGTAGGACTGACCAGCGGCGTTGCGGCCCATGTCCCAGTTGATGGACCAAGTCATCACGCCACGCAGCGGTTGCCCCTCGCTCTTCAGGCGGTTGAAGGCGTTGTAGAGCTTCTGCGGATCCTGCACATAGCCGGTGGCGGCGGCGTCGATGTTGGTCGGTATGCCGAACACCAGCTTGTCATGGGGGATCTTGTAGAAGCCGCGGGTTCCGTTGCTCAGCGAATCCGCCATGTAGTAGATGAACTCTTCTTTCAGGGCATCGTTGTTCTGGGCAATCCAGCCGATGCCATCGATGTAGATACCGTCGCCACCCTGGTTGTAGAACTGAGGGTTGATCCAGTCGTAGTACCCTTCCAGATTGCGGATATAGGGGATGTAGGCGCCAGTCTGGGTCAGATAGGGGAACTCCGGCGCCATGGTGATGAGGAAGTTTTTCCCCTGGGCGCGGTAGTGATCCTTGACCAGACGCAGGGCCGCCGGGATCACGGTCTGGTTGTCGGCGGCAGTGATGGCGGCCTGTTCCAGGTCGATATCCAGCCCGTCGAAGCCGTAGGTCTCCACCAGACGGATGATCTCGTCGGCAAAGGCCTGCTCCTGACCTTTGCGCAGCTCGATGTGTGCATCGGCACCGCCCAGCGCCAGCAGCACGGCACGGCCCTGACGGTTCAGCTCGGCGATCTGCTCGATAAACTGGCTTTCGCTCATGCCGATGGCCGGGTCGAGCTTGAAGGTGGGGATGGGATCGCTGCCATACACCTTCATGAAGGAGACATCGACCACGTTGTATTGCGGGTTGACCTGATCGAGCTTGACGCAGGGGGCGATACCGCCCTTGTAGCCCGAGCCGTCACACCAGTTGTGCCAGTAGCCGACCACTACGCCGGACTGGGGGTTGACCATCGCCTGACCGGCACTGGCGGCATATGCCATGGGGGCGCCCATGCCGAGCAGGCAGCCAAGCAGGGATAATTTGAGTTTGTTCATCGTCTCTCCGTACGGTGCAAATGGGGCGTCGGTTGTGACCGGACGTCCCCGGGGGCAGCCCCGCTGTCATAGGTGTTTTCCCTTAGACCGGTGGCTTTGCGTCGCGCCCTTTCGGGTCACTTTGCCTTTTTCACCCGATTTCTGTGCAGCACAGAGAATCAAGTGACCTGCATGGCAGGTTGCCTATGATAGATTCTTGAAAATAAATTAATCAATAGTTGGTTTTGATTCTAATTGACTGAAAAATATTGATAATTTGTTACAGCTAACACATTTTGTCCGTTTCCATGATTGAGCATGACGGTACTTGGCTGGCAGCTGTGGCGCCGGTAAATGGCGGCTTTTTGCCCCTTGAAAGTAGCGGTAAGAGCCAAAAAAGGCCCACATATTCATCCTGTTACTGGCTGTTGATGGCAAAACTGCAGCAACGGCAGAGATCCGGGTCGCAATGGCTGGAAAAGTACAGGGTTGCGGCGGATTCCCGCTTGATTATTGCGTGGCTTGGCCACATGTTAGAAAGCCATACAGAGCTGCTAAAGCGGTCTGTTCAAGACCAAACAAGAGGTAACCGGGATGAATAACCCTTTGCTGACAATGGATTCGCTGCCCCCTTTCAGCCAGATCAAGCCGGAGCAGGTTCAGCCTGCCGTGATTCAGGCGATTGCTGACTGCAAGCAGAAGATCAGCGATGTGCTGGCCCAGCGTGATCCCCATACCTGGGATAGCCTGATTGCCCCGCTGGAAGAGGTAAATGACCGCCTGTCACGGATCTGGTCACCGGTCAGCCACCTCAACTCCGTACTCAACAGCGAAGCGCTGCGCGAGGCCCATGATGCCTGCCTGCCGCTGCTCTCTGAATTCCAGACCTATGTCGGTCAGCATGAAGGGCTCTATCAGGCCTATCTGGCCCTCTCCCAGAGCGATGATTTCCCGCTGCTGAGCGGCGCCCAGCGCAAGGAGATCCAGAATACCCTGCGTGACTTCCGCCTCTCCGGTATCGGTCTGCCTGCCGAGGCGCAGCAGCGCTACGGTGAAATTCAGGCCCGCCTCTCCGAGCTGGCCTCCCGTTTCAGCAACAACGTGCTGGACGCAACCCAGGGTTGGCACAAGCTGGTGGACGATGAAGCCGAGCTGGCCGGTCTGCCCGACAGCGTGCGTGCCGCTGCCCGTCAGATGGCTGAACTTAAAGGCAAAGAGGGGTGGCTGTTCACTCTGGATATCCCTTCCTACCTGCCGGTGATGATGTACGCGGACAACCGCGAGCTGCGCGCCGAGATGTATGAGGCCTTCACCACCCGCGCCTCCGATCAGGGCCCCAATGCGGGCAAGTGGGACAACTCCGCCATCATGAGCGAGCTGCTCACCCTGCGCCGCGAACTGGCCCAGCTGCTGGGCTTTGCCAACTATGCCGAGCTCTCCCTGGCCACCAAGATGGCGGACAAGACCGAACAGGTGGTGAGCTTCCTCACCGATCTGGCGGCCAAATCCCTGCCGCAAGGCAAGGCCGAGCTGGAGGAGATCCGCGCCTTCGCCGCCGAGCAGCATGGTCAGAGCGAGCTGGCAGCCTGGGATCTCGCCTACTACGCCGAGAAGCTCAAACAGCACAAGTTCTCCATCTCCGACGAGCAGCTGCGCCCCTACTTCCCCGCCAGCAAGGTGGTGAAGGGGTTGTTCGAAGTGGTGAAGCGGGTATTCGGCATGAAGGTGCGCGAGCGCCTCGGTATCGACACCTGGCACCCGGACGTGCGCTTCTACGACATCTTCGATGCCGACGACGAGCTGCGCGGCAGCTTCTACCTCGACCTCTATGCCCGCGAGCACAAGCAGGGCGGGGCCTGGATGGATGTCTGTCTGGGTCGTCGCTACCGTCAGGATGGCTCGCTGCAAAAACCGGTGGCCTACCTGACCTGCAACTTCAACGGCCCGGTGGATGGTAAACCGGCGCTGTTCACCCACAACGAAGTGGTCACCCTGTTCCATGAGTTTGGCCACGGCATCCACCACATGCTGACCCGCATCGATGTGGCCGGTGTCGCCGGTATCAACGGCGTGGCCTGGGATGCGGTGGAGCTGCCGAGCCAGTTCCTCGAGAACTGGTGCTGGGAGTCCGAGGCGCTGGCCTTTATCTCCGGCCACTACGAGACCGGCGAGCCGCTGCCTGCCGATCTGCTGGAGAAGATGCTGACCGCCCGCAACTTCCAGGCGGCCATGCAGATGCTGCGCCAGCTGGAGTTCGCCCTGTTCGACTTCCGCCTGCATCAGGAGTTTGATCCGGCCAATCCGGCACAGCTCCCGGCGCTGCTGGATGAGGTGCGTAGTCAGGTAGCAGTGATGACACCACCGGCGTTCAACCGCTTCCAGCACAGCTTCTCCCACATCTTCGCGGGTGGCTATGCGGCGGGCTACTACAGCTACAAGTGGGCCGAGGTACTCTCTGCCGATGCCTTCTCCCGCTTCGAGGAGGAGGGGATCTTCAACCCGGCAACCGGCCAATCCTTCCTGAAGAATATTCTGGAGAAGGGTGGCTCGAAGGAGCCGATGGAGCTGTTCCGAGCCTTCCGTGGTCGTGAGCCCAAGGTGGATGCGCTGTTGCGACACAGCGGTATTGCCGCCTGAGATTCCTGACCCGCAGCCTGTGTGAGCTTCAAGCAGGTACACTGTTTTGCGGCATAGTGGGATCGAGTCGTGATTTCTGCGACAAAAAGGGACCTTTTGGTCCCTTTTTTCAAGGCTTTTTAATATCTTGCTGATTGCATATTTGCACTGCCCACGGCTCTTCAGTAGAGTCGTGTTCTAACCTTCAAGGAGAGAAAGCCACTTGCCATGAGGCGAGCACTCGATTCCGTCTATCAAATCATCTCCAGTCTGGCTCATTCGAGCGGCCAGGGATATTTCGATACCTTTGTGAGTGAAATCGCCGCTGCTGTGATGGCTGATGTCGTCCTGATCGCCAGCAGGGAATCAAATGCTTCCCATCTTACGGTTCAGGCTGCCCATCCCTCCTCTCTTGACCCCGATACCCTGACGCTGCCAATCACTGACTCTCCCGATGCCATTACCTGGCAGGAGGGGGAAGCCTGGTTCAGCGATCGTCTGTTGCAGCTGTTCCCCGCGATGCCACTTGCCGATGCGTGGCAAGCCCAGGCCTACGCCGGGATCGCCCTCAAGGATGCGGATGGCGAGATCATAGGTATCTGCTGCCTGCTCTATCGTCAGCCGCAGGCCAATATGACCAAGGTGATGGGGCTGCTCCGGTTGCTGGGGCCGCTGGCCGGTCGCGAACTGGCGCTGATGCTGCAACGCCAGCTGCCGCAACTCTTGCCTGATACCCCCCATGTGCTGCAGAGCATGCTGTTTCAGGCCCCGGTGGGGATCGGTAAGCTCGATCTCACCGGCCGCATTCTCTGGGCCAATCCGGCTATCGAGAAGATGTTGGGCTATCCCCTCGACGAGCTGCTTCATCGCTCCATCTCCGACATCAATCACCCGGAGGATTGGCAGCGCAGCCTTGAGTGCTACGAAGAGATCCGGCGCGGCGAGCGCAGCAGTTTCACCCAGGAGAAGCGCTACTTCTGCAAGGGGGGCGAGATCCTGTGGGGGCGGGTGACTGTCACCCTGATCCGCGACGAGCAGCAGCAGCCGGACTACCTGATGGTGCTGCTGGAGAATATCGATCCCCTCAAGCGCCATGCGGAGCAGCTCAAGCTCTCCCACCGGGTCTACGACAACCTCTCCGAAGCGATTCTGGTGTGCGATGCCGACAGCCGCATCATCTCGGTCAACCCGGCCTTCGAGCAGATCACCGGCTACAGCAGCGACGAGGTGCGGGGCCAGCGTCCCAGCATGCTCAAGTCCGGGCTGCACGATCAGACCTTCTATGCCGACATGTACCACGCGCTGGAGCGGGTGGGGGTGTGGCGTGGCGAGGTGTGGAACAAGCGCAAGAACGGCAAGCTCTATCCGCAGCAGCTGATGATCAGCACCCTGCGTGAAGCTGGCAAAATCCAGCAATATATCGCCATTTTCAGCGATCTTTCCCAGACCAAGGTGGCAGAGCAGAAGATCGCGACCCAGGCCAACTACGACAACCTCACCAGCCTGCCCAACCGCTGGCTGTTTGGCCGCTGCCTCACCCGCTTCTGCGAGCGGGGCGAGCGCTTCGCGCTCATGGTGCTCGACCTCAACAACTTCAAGGCGGTCAACAACAGCATGGATCACCATGCTGGCGATGCCCTGCTGCGGGAGGTGTCGGATCGACTGGTGAGCCGGGTGCGCACCGAAGATCTGGTAGCCCGCATCGGTGGCGACGAGTTCGCGTTCCTGGTGCCCGGCATCGTCACCCGCCGTCAGGCCGAGGTGTTTGCCAAGCAGGTGATCGGCAGTTTCGCCCGCCCCTTTATGCTGGCCAACCAGCATCTCTATGTGACCGCGACCATCGGCATGACTCTCTGTCCGGTTGATGGCAGCGAGAGCGACGAGCTGCTGCGCAACGCCGAACAGGCGCTGTTTGCGGCCAAGCGGCAGGGACGGTTGCTCGGTGCCTACTGCTCATCCATGCGGGAAGAGGTGCGCCAGCGCCACCAGATGCAGCAGGATCTGGCCGAAGCGATCAAGCTGGAGCAGCTGACCATGGCCTACCAGCCCATCTGGGACAATCGCAGCGGACGGGTCGCCAAGCTGGAGGCGCTGGTGCGCTGGTATCACCCCCAATGGGGACAGGTCTCCCCTGCCGAGTTTATTCCGCTGGCGGAAGAAGCGGGGTTGATTCAGGGGCTGGGTGCGCTGGTATTGTGGCAGTCTTGCCGGGATCTGGCGCGGTTGCAGCAATCCGGCTTCCCTGATCTGCAGATGTCGATCAACCGTTCCACCATGGAGTTCCAGACCATCGACCCAGAGGCGAGCGAGTGGCTCAAGGTGATCCAGCACTTCGGGCTCGATCCTGCTGACATCGTCATCGAAATCACCGAATCTCTGCTGATGGAGAGCAGCGATCAGCACAGGGTGCGGATCGATGCCCTGCGCGAGGCGGGCTGCAAGCTGGCCATCGACGATTTCGGTACCGGCTACTCGGCCCTCAACTATCTGCGCACCTTCCCGGTAGATCTGGTCAAGATCGACCGCTCCTTCGTGCGCCATATCCCCTTCAACGAGCAGGATCGGATGCTGCTCGATGGCATCATCAACATAGTGCACAACCTCGGCATGCAGGTGGTGATCGAGGGGGTAGAGACCCGCGAGCAGCTCAACTTCCTCTGCCAGAAAGGGTGCGCCTTCACCCAGGGTTATCTGCTCAGCCGCCCGCTGGCCTATGACGATCTCACCGAATATCTGCAGCTCAATGACAAAGGGATGTTTCTGCAGATCAGCTAGTGGCGCTTACTCCTGCGATGTCATCTGTTCCTGTTTGGTTTTCAATGTCCGGTAATCCTCGCCGAGATAGCGCAGATAGATGCGATCCAGTACTCCCTCATCCTGCAACTGTTGCAGCGCCTTGTTGTAGGTAGGCAGCAGGTCAGCCTTCTGTTTGCCAAAACAGAGGTAGAGTGGCGTCGAATCGATAAAGGGGGTGAGGGCGCGGATCCTGACGTCCTGCTCTCTCGACAGAATGGGGGCAGAGAAGTAGTCCAGGATGATTATATCGACCCGGCTCTTTTCCAGCATCAGGAGCAGCTGTTTGTCGGAGTGAACCTTGATGGGCTCCCAGCCAGTGAAGTTCCTGATCTTGGCCGTGTAGTCATACCCCCTGACCATCCCTACTTTCAGCCCCTTGGCCATCTCCCACGAGAAGTTCTGTAACGGACTGTCGGTACGCACATAGGCGGCCAGAGGATAGAAGGCGGTGGCAAGGTCAGAGTGATAGCAACCGGGGAGAGGGGCATTGTCGAGAATGCCATCCGCCAGCTGGGTGCTGACATATTGCTCGCAGCGCCCCCAAGGCAGTTCAAGCAGGGTGAGGTTCATGCCAAGGCGGCGCGCCACCTCTTGATGGATCTCCACCGAAATGCCCTCTTTCAGGTTGCCCTGTTCGGCATAGGAAAAGGGAGGCCAGTCTACGCCGCAGACCTTCAGGTTTGTGCCGCTCTGGGCTGCGAGGAGCAGGGCAATGAACAGGTTCATGGGATTTCCTCCCTACAGCGACTTGAAGGGGCTGTGGTACACTCGGTTCACTGAACTTAGAACGCATCCAAAGACCATGCAAATCCTCCTCGAAGACCCCGCCAAGGCCGCGCAGGCAGACGCGCTGGCCAGCCAGCTTGCCCAGCTCGACCTTCCCCAGTTTGCCCTGGTGTTTACCCCGGAACGGTTGGAACTGCGCAAGCTGGACGAGCCCAAGCTGGGTGCTGTCTATGTGGACTTCGTGGAAGGGGCGGTGGCGCATCGCCGCAAGTTTGGCGGCGGTCGCGGTCAGTCCATCGCCAAGGCGGTGGGGCTCAAGGCCGGAGCCACTCCGACCGTGGTGGATGCTACCGCCGGGCTGGGGCGCGATGCCTTCGTGCTCGCCTCCCTCGGTTGCAAGGTGACCCTGATCGAACGCAGTCCCGTGGTGGCTGCTCTATTGCAGGACGGGTTGGCGCGGGCGGCACAGGATCCCGAGATTGGCCCCTGGGTCAGCGAGCGGATGCACCTGCTGCAAGGCCCGGCGGTGGACAACCTGCTGGCGCTGCCGGAGCGGCCCGAGGTGATCTACCTCGACCCCATGTTCCCGCACAAGCAGAAGTCGGCGCTGGTAAAAAAAGAGATGCGGGTGTTCCAGTCGCTGGTGGGGCCGGATCTCGATGCGGATGCCTTGTTGCCTGCCGCGCTCAAGATGGCTGATAAGCGGGTGGTGGTGAAGCGGCCGGATTACGCCGGCTGGCTCAACGAGCATAAACCCAGCATGGCCATCGAAACCAAGAGCAACCGCTTCGATGTCTATGTGATGGCGGCGCTGGCGGCGAGTTAACGGTCGGTGCGAGTTGCGGATGCAAAAAAGGAGGGCCAACGTCATGTTGGCCCTCCTTTTTCATACTGGATTCAGTTGGTTGGCGCGAAGTTGATCAGCTTCTCTTCCCCTTGCCAGTTCAGGCGCAGGGTCGCCAGTTCCGCCAGACTGAGCCGCTCGCCACTGTGCAGCAGCAGATACTCGACCCCTTCGCTGGCTTCGATAGTGCGGATCTTGTCATCCCGCTGGCGACCATCGTGGCTGGTGAGGGTTACCGGCAGTTGCCAGCTGGCAGCAATTTCGAGCCAGTCGTAGAGATCGCAGCTGATGGGTTGATAATCCGGCATGATCGGCTCCAAAACAGGCAGGTTGCTGAGTCAGGCTTCCTGTACGCGGGTCGGCCAGCCCATCTTCTGCTGGCGTTCCACCTCGAGCCGCAGCTCGCTGGCGCGCAGGTAGTGTTCATCCATCCAGCCCTTGGGCAGTGTCAGTGTCAGTGACTCCTCTTCTGCCTGCAGGATGAAGCTGGGCACAGTGCCCTGGGTGCGGCGCATACAGAGGATCAGTGCGATGCGCAGGATACGGGCCAGCCGGATCGCCTGACGACCGGTGACTGCACCCTGCTTTTCCAGCGGTTCCAGCTTGAATTCGTCCCGCTGGTTGAACAGCAGGGCCGACAACAGCTTCTTTTGCGCAGGGGTAAAGCCCGGCATGTCGATGTTGTCGATGATGTAGGCGGCGTGTTGCGGCGCCTTCTTGTACTCGATACAGAGGCCGATCTCGTGCAGCAGGGCGGCATAACGCAAGATCGGACGACCGTAGCGTTTGGAGAGTCGCCAGGCTGGTTGCAGCTGGTTGAACGCCTCGACGGCGGTATCGCGCACCCGTTCGGCGTGCTCTTTATCCAGCTGATAGCGGCTGATCAGGCTGTCGGCGGTGCGATCCCGGGCATCACAGTCGTGATTGTTGCCAAGCAGACCGTAGATCAGTCCTTCACGCAGGGCGCCACCCGCGAGGGTCATGCTCTCGATATCGAGGGTTTCGAAGATGGCGATCAGGATGGCGAGGCCGGAGGGGAACACGGTCAGCCGCTCGGCCGCCAGCCCTTCCAGTTGCAGCCGGTCGAGCTTGCCGCAGGCGATGGCCTGACCCATCAGCTCCTGCAGTTTCGGCAGGGTGACCCGTTCGCTCTTCCCTTGCGCCAGCATGATCTCTTGCAGCGCCTGCACCGTGCCGGAGGCGCCGACGCAGGTGCGCCAGCCGAGGGCGCGGTAATCTTCCGCCACCTTCTCCAGCACCGCCTTGGCGGCAGCAATCGCCTGCTCGAAACGGGCTTCAGAGAGCTCGCCATCACCAAAGTGATTGTTGAGCCAAGTGACGCAGCCCATGTGCAGGCTGTTGAGCAGTTTTGCTTCGCTATGTTCGCCGATCACCAGTTCGGTACTGGCACCGCCGATGTCTATCACCAGCCGGTTGCCTTCCCCGGCAGAGGTCCAGGAGACCCCCTCATAGATGGTCTTGGCCTCTTCCTCGCCCGAGATGATCTCGATGCTGTGGTTGAGAACCCGTTCCGCTTCGCTGAGGAACTCGTCGACGTTGGTGGCAAGCCGCAAGGTGGCGGTGCCCACCACCCGGATGTTGTCGGCCGGAATGTCCTGCAACTGTTCGGAGAAGAGACGCAAACAGTCCCAGCCCCGCTCCATGGCGGCACGGCTGAGACGAAATTCCGGATCGAGCCCGGCTGCGAGGCGAACCTTGCGCTTGACCTTGGCGACAGTGCGCAGGGCACCGGCGACCTCGCGCACCACCAGCATATGAAAGCTGTTGGAGCCGAGGTCGATGGCGGCATAGAGAGGCGAGTTGTGCAACGGGCCTGTCCTTAGCTCTTGCGCGGCGGACGACGACGGTTGTTGCTGTTGCCACCGCCCTGACGATCCCGCATGTTGCGGTTCACCGGCTGACGGTTGCGGAACACCCGTTTCGGCGGGGTCACGTCATCCAGCAGCGCTTCGCGATCATATTTGCTGACCGGAATGGCGTGGTGGATGTACTCCTCGATGGCCGGCAGGTTGAAGGCATAGTCTTCACAGGCCAGGCTGATGGAGTGACCGCTCTTGCCGGCACGACCGGTACGACCGATACGGTGTACATAGTCTTCGGCGTCGTCGGGCAGGTCATAGTTGAAGACGTGGGTCACGTCAGGGATGTGCAGACCACGGGCGGCCACGTCGGTGGCGACCAGAATATCGAGCGCACCCTTGGTGAAATCCTCGAGGATCTTCATCCGCTTCTTCTGTGGCACATCACCGGTCAGCAGACCGACGCGATGGCCGTCGTTTTCCAGCCAGGCGTGAACGTCTTCACAGACATGCTTGGTGTTGGCGAAGACGATCGCTTTTTCCGGCCACTCCTCTTCCATCAGGGAGAGCAGCAGCAACATCTTGTCTTCATTGGAGGGGTAGAACAGCTCCTCCTTGATCCGCACGCCGGTCATCTGCTCCGGCTCTACCTGCACATGTTCCGGATGGTTCATGTGTTCGTAGGCCAGCTCTTGCACGCGCAGGGAGAGGGTGGCTGAGAACAGCATGCTCAGACGCTCGGTCGCGGGCGGCATGCGGCGGAACAGGAAGCGGATGTCCTTGATGAAGCCCAGATCGAACATGCGATCCGCTTCGTCCAGTACCACGACCTGAATGTTGCTCAGATCGATCACCTTGGACTTGAAGTAGTCGATGATGCGGCCGGTGGTGCCGATCAGGATGTCGACGCCCTGCTCCAGCACTGCCAGCTGTTTGTCGTAACCTTCGCCACCGTAGGCGAGGCCGAGTTTCAGGCCGGTAGAAGCAGCGATGCTGTCGGCATCGTTATAGATCTGTACTGCCAGTTCCCGGGTGGGTGCCATGATGATGGCTCTGGGTTGGTTAACCAGACGGGGCTTGGTCAGCGGGTGAGTCAGCAAATAGTTGAATGTCGCGGCCAGGAAGGCAATGGTCTTGCCGGTTCCTGTCTGGGCCTGACCGGCGAGGTCGTGACCTTCTACCAGCAGTGGCAGAGACAGTGCCTGGATGGGCGTGCAATAGTGAAATCCCTTTGATTCCAGACCAGCCAGAACTTCGGGTTCGAGGCCCATTTGGGCGAATTTGTCGGTCGTTAAGTGTGTTTTGCTCATGGCGGTAGGTTATCAGGTTAGGCTTGCAATAATAAACAGGATCATTTCAAATAGGGCAACTATTGCCTTTGTTGATATGTCAATAAAGCCTTAATTACTGACTGGAGTTGGAGATGAGTGACAAGATTGTTCAGCTGAGCGATGCCAGCTTCGAGGCAGATGTAATCAAAGCCGATGGCGCCGTTCTGGTCGACTTCTGGGCCGAGTGGTGTGGTCCGTGCAAGATGATTGCCCCGATCCTGGAAGAAGTTGCCCAAGAGTACGAAGGTCGCGTGACCGTAGCCAAACTGAACATCGACCATAACTCTGATACTCCGCCCAAGTACGGCATTCGTGGTATCCCGACCCTCTTGCTGTTCAAGAATGGCGAAGTGGCAGCGACCAAGGTCGGTGCACTGTCCAAGACTCAGCTGAAAGAGTTCCTGGACGGCAACCTGTAATAATTAAAGAGGAGCGCATTGCAATAATGCGCTCCTTGTGTTTTATCACCTAGACGCTCATCCCGATTGGTGCTAGTTTATCGCTCGTTTGCTAACCTTTTTGCCTGACTCTTTGCTAACCACAGCCTGGCAATCAAATCCGATCAGCATCAATCCAGCAGACTGTCTCCTCATTTCAATCCTTGCTTACAGACTTTCACCACTATGAATCTGACTGAATTAAAGAACACTCCTGTGTCCGAGCTGGTCAAGCTTGGCGAATCCATGGGGTTGGAAAATCTGGCTCGGGCGCACAAGAAAGATATTATTTTTGCAATCCTCAAGGCGCACGCCAAGGGTGGTGAAGATATCTTTGGCGACGGTGTGCTGGAAATCCTGACCGATGGTTTCGGCTTCCTGCGCAGTGCAGACGGCTCCTATCTGGCAGGCCCTGACGATATCTACGTCTCCCCGAGCCAGATCCGCCGCTTCAACCTGCGTACTGGCGATACCATCTCCGGCAAGATCCGGCCACCGAAAGAGGGCGAACGCTACTTCGCACTGCTCAAGGTCAATGAGGTCAACTACGACCGTCCGGAAAACTCCCGCAACAAGATCCTGTTTGAAAACCTTACCCCCCTGCATGCCAACGAACGTCTGCGTATGGAACGGGGTAATGGCTCTACTGAAGATATCACCGCCCGTGTACTGGATCTGGCTTCCCCCATCGGTAAAGGCCAGCGTGGCCTGATCGTGGCGCCGCCCAAGGCCGGTAAGACCATGCTGCTGCAGAACATCGCCCAGAGCATCGCCTACAACCACCCGGACTGTGAACTGATCGTTCTGCTGATCGACGAGCGTCCGGAAGAGGTGACCGAGATGCAGCGGATGGTGAAAGGTGAAGTGATCGCTTCCACCTTTGACGAACCTGCTTCCCGTCACGTTCAGGTTGCCGAAATGGTGATCGAGAAGGCCAAGCGTCTGGTCGAGCACAAGAAAGACGTGGTGATCCTGCTGGACTCCATCACCCGTCTGGCCCGTGCCTACAACACCGTCATCCCGTCATCCGGCAAGGTACTGACCGGTGGTGTGGACGCCAACGCCCTGCACCGTCCCAAGCGCTTCTTCGGCGCCGCGCGTAATGTTGAAGAGGGCGGCAGCCTGACCATCATCGCCACCGCGCTGATCGATACCGGCTCCAAGATGGACGAGGTTATCTACGAAGAGTTCAAGGGGACCGGCAACATGGAACTGCACCTCTCGCGCAAGATTGCCGAGAAACGTGTCTATCCGGCCATCGACATCACCCGCTCAGGTACTCGTAAAGAAGAGCTGCTCACCTCAGGTGACGAGCTGCAGAAGATGTGGATCCTGCGCAAGATTGTCCACCCGATGGGTGAGATCGACGGTATCGAATTCCTCATCGACAAGCTGGCGATGACCAAGACCAACGACGAGTTCTTCGACGCCATGCGGCGCCAGCAGAAGTAAGTCCGGTCAGAAAATGACGAAACCGCGGCCCTGGTCGCGGTTTTTGTTTATCTGTTTTCCGGTCGCCCTAGTAGTATGAGATCCCGATGTCACATGGATGGAGACGTCATGAAGCCTGTTTTCTGGTTATTGCTGGGGTTGCTGAGTGCAATGCCCGCCTGCGCGCAGAGTGCTCCGGTCGCGGTGACAGCCGAGACGTTGCAGACGCACCAACGCTATCTGGCGGGCCGTCTGCAGGAGGGGCAATTTGCAGCCATCGACTCTCTGCTGGCGACCCTGAGCCGCGAGCGGCGGGAGTTCCTGCTGTTGCAGCTGCTGCGGGATATTCCCGCTACCACCCCTGCATCCCCTGCGTTGCAACAGTGGGTCGCGGCTCAGGCCGATAAGGCCCCCGAGTGGCTCATGGAGCAGCAGGTCGACGGTTTTCTGGTGCAGCAACCTGTTTATGATTTTGCCGCTCGCGCCCGTCAGTTGCTGGGGGAGTGGCAACTGCAATCACTGGTGCAGCACTATCGGCAGCAGCTTGCCCAGGGCAGCTTCCAGCTAAAGTCCATCTACTACAACAGTAACCCCGATCTCGCCATGCAGCAGCAAGCCCTGTTGCTGGCCCTCGACACCTTGCCGCAACCGATCTGGATGCGGGAGGCGCAAGCACTGGCCAGCCAGAATATCTATCTGCCCGACAATCACCTGTTGTTCCATCTGTTGCAGCGCACCGGGGAACCGGCGCTCTATGGCATGTTGTGGCGGCGGCCGGCAGATCAGGATGCGCTGCGCGCACTCTCTACCATCAACCGCTTCCATCACGGCAGTGCTGCCAGCGATCTGCTGATTGCCGCCAGTGGCAATGAAGGGTTGAAGGGGGCCGCCCTGCGTCAGCTGAGCGCGCTCTCGCCCTTGCCGCCGCAAGCCCAGAAATACTTGCTGGCGGAACTCTCCAACCGCCAATACGGGGCGCTGGTGGCTGGTCTGTTGATGGAGGTGGACGAGCCCAAACTGCTCTCTGCGCTGGCCAGACGTCTCGGCCAGCGTGACATGCCACCCATTGCACCGAGTCTGCTGCCCGATTCGGGTACACCCGATGGGCAGCCGGGGTTATAATGCGTGACCTCCTGAACCCGGTTGGGAACTTGCATGAAATACAAGGATTTGCGTGATTTCATCGCGCAGCTGGAACAAAACGGACAACTCAAGCGGATCACCCGCGAGATAGATCCCTATCTGGAGATGACCGAGATCAGCGATCGCACCCTGCGTGCGGGTGGCCCGGCTCTGCTGTTCGAAAATCCCAAAGGCTACACCATGCCGGTGCTGACCAACCTGTTCGGCACCCCGGATCGGGTTGCCATGGGCATGGGGCAGCCCGATGTGGGCGCCCTGCGTCAGGTCGGGGTCTGGCTCTCCTATCTCAAGGAGCCCGAGCCGCCCAAGGGATTCAAGGAGCTGATGGAGAAGCTGCCGATCTTCAAGCAGGTGCTCAACATGCCGACCAAGCGCCTCTCTTCCGCCCCCTGCCAGCAGGTGGTGCAGGAGGGAGATGCGGTCGATCTCGACCAGATCCCGATCCAGCACTGCTGGCCCGGCGATGTGGCGCCGCTGGTCACCTGGGGCCTCACCATCACCCGTGGCCCCTACAAGAAACGCCAGAACCTCGGCATCTATCGCCAGCAGAAGATCGGCAAGAACAAGCTGATCATGCGCTGGCTCGATCATCGTGGCGGTGCCATCGATTTTCGCGAGTGGCAGGAGGCCCATCCCGGTGAGCGCTTCCCGGTGGTGGTGGCGCTCGGTGCCGATCCCGCGACCATTCTCGGCGCGGTGACGCCGGTGCCGGATACTCTCTCCGAATATGCCTTTGCCGGTCTGCTGCGCGGCAGCCGTACCGAGGTGATCAAGGCCATCAGCTGCGATCTGGAGGTGCCCGCCAGCGCCGAGATCGTGCTGGAAGGCTATCTTGAGCCGGGTGAGATGGCGCCGGAAGGCCCTTATGGCGACCACACCGGCTACTACAACGAGGTGGACGAGTTCCCGGTCTTCACCATCACCCACATCACCAAGCGGCGCGATGCCATCTATCACAGTACCTACACCGGCCGTCCGCCCGATGAACCGGCGGTGTTGGGTCTGGCGCTGAACGAGGTGTTCGTGCCACTGCTGCAGAAGCAGTTTCCCGAAATTGTGGACTTCTATCTGCCGCCGGAGGGGTGCTCCTACCGGATGGCGGTGGTGACCATCAAGAAGCGTTACCCGGGCCACGCCAAGCGGGTGATGCTGGGGGTCTGGTCCTTCCTGCGCCAATTCATGTACACCAAGTTCGTGGTGGTGTGTGACGATGACGTCAACGCCCGCGACTGGAAGGATGTGATCTGGGCCATCACCACCCGGATGGACCCGGCACGGGACACCACCTTGATCGAGCACACCCCGATCGACTATCTGGACTTCGCCTCGCCGGTCTCTGGCCTAGGCTCCAAGATGGGGCTGGATGCCACCAACAAGTGGCCGGGCGAGACCAATCGGGAGTGGGGTCAGCCCATAGTTCAGGATGAGGCGGTGAAGCAGAAGGTCGATGCCATCTGGGATGAGCTCAATATCCTCGGATGAGGCAAACATGACAGCTTTGCTGCAAAAAGTGATGCGATCCGCACTGATTTGAGTATTCTCGACTGACGGGGCCAGGGCTGCTGGTCGTCACTCCATAGTGAAACAATGAGCGAAGCGGGCCGAGCGAGCCCGCCACAAGGACAAGAATGCAACGTATCAAATGCCGCGTAGAGGAACTGCGCGAATATGTCGACACCATCTGGCATGTGGCCCTGGCGCCGCAGCAAGCGATCAGCTTCAAGCCGGGCCAGTATCTGCTGGTGGTGATGAGTGATTCGGACAAGCGCCCCTTCTCCATCGCCAACTCGCCGACCCGCCCGGGCGTGCTGGAGCTGCAAATCGGTGCTACTCCCGAGAACGCCTACGCCGGTCAGGTGCTGGCCCGCATGCGCGAGCAGGGGGAGATCGAGGTCGAATTGCCGGCTGGCAAGGCGTTCCTGCGCGATGAGTCTCCCCGTCCGCTGATCCTGATGGCGGGCGGTACTGGCTTCTCTTACGCCCGCTCCATTCTGGAGTACCTGCTCGACACAGGCAGCAAGCGCCCGGTGTTCTTCTACTGGGGGGTGCGTCAGGCTCACTGGCTCTATGAGCTGGAGCAGATGCAGCAGTGGGAGCGTGACTACGCGCCGCTGACCTTTATCCCGGTGGTGCAGGAGCCTGAGGCTGACTGGACCGGCAAGAGCGGGCTGGTACACAAGGCGATCATGGATGACTTCGTCAGCCTCCACGACTACGACATCTATGTCGCCGGCCGTTTCGAGATGGCGGGTGCCGCGCGTGAGGAGTTCAAGATCCTTGGCGCCGAGCCGGAGCGCATCTTTGGTGACGCCTACGAATTTATCTGACGGGATCCCCGCTTGGATGACGCAGCCCCCGGTTTTGCCGGGGGCTTTTGTTTTTAGGGCTCCCGCAGTACCGGATCATCCCGAATGGTTGGATTATCGCGGCGTTATCCCATTATTTTTCAATATTTTGGCTATGAATGGCTACTAATCTAACCTAGCTGATGGCATCTTTGTGGGGGATTGACAAGAGCATCCATAGAGCAAGCACAAGGAGGCGCCGTGTTGAGTGAAGAGGGCAGGGCATCTGCGGAGGATGACAGGGGAGAGACCGGCTCTGTCGAGCGGGTCGCAACGCTGAGCCCGTCCCCTCATGGCGGTGAAATGGCCCGTTTGCAGGCAGAGATCGCCGCTTTGAAGCATGAAAATGGCCTGTTGCAGGAGAAGCTCAATGCCGCCCTCGATGGCACCGGCATCTGTCTCTGGCAGGGCACTATTCCCACTGGCGAGCTGCGGGTCTTCAATCTGCAGAACTTTCAGGCCGGTGATATGGCCCCTCATTTCGATCAGTGGAGCGCCAAGCTCCATCCCGACGATCGCGCCCATGCCATGGGCAGCTACTTTGCCCACCTTGAGGGTAAAACCCCCTTCTATGAAGCCGAATACCGCACCATCAATCCGCAAGGCGAGGTCACCTGGCTGTGGGATAGGGGACGGGTCGTCGATCGGGATGGAGATGGCAAACCGCTGCGGATCATGGGCTCCCATATCGATATCACCCAGCGCAAGGCTTATGAGCAGCGACTGGCGGAGCGTGCCAACAGCGACGCACTGACCGGTTTGCTCAACCGGCAGGGGTTTGGCAAGGCGTTTGCCCAGCTGCAGCCGCAAGGCGCGGGGGCGCTGCTCTTTATCGATCTGGATGATTTCAAGGGGATCAACGACCAGCTGGGGCACGCCTGCGGCGATCTGGTGTTGCAGCAGATGGCGGATTGGCTGCGCCTTATCATGCCTGGCTCGGCCCTGTGCGGCCGTTACGGCGGTGACGAGTTTGTGGTGCATCTGCACCGGGATGTGTCGAGCCATGTCCTGGCGCAGCTGGCTGACGCCCTGATCAGCCGGATGCACGGATATGTGCCCAAACCCGGTTGCCCGCAACGAGTGGGGCTGAGTATCGGCATCGCCCTGTGGGAGGAGGAGCCATTGAGCTTCCGGCAGGCATTGGAGGTGGCCGACCGTGCCATGTATGAGGCCAAGGCACGCGGCAAGCGGGCCTGGTATCTGCTTCAGGTGTGATGGTTTTTACAGGTTCAATACAAAGCAAAAACCCCAGCCGAGCTGGGGTTTTCGTTATTCGCCTTTGGCGCCGAGCTGCTGCTCGAGCTGAGCCAGCTTGCTTTCGAGGGCGGCCAGTTTTTCACGGGTACGCAGCAGCACCTTGGTCTGCACGTCGAACTCTTCGCGGCTGACCAGATCCAGCTTGCCCAGCTGGGCTTGCAGTACCTGACGCATCTTCTTCTCGGCCTCTTCACCCATGCTGCGAATGCCGGGCGGCAGGGAGTTGTGCACCTGCTTGGCGATCTCTTCCAGTTTCTTCGGGTCGATCATGATGTCCTCCTTAAAGCGTTGGCGGACATTCTACCGACAATTCCCTCACTTTGCCGAGATCGCGGCGGCTTTTTACCATTTGTGCTGCCAAGCAAACGCCGCCCCTCGGGGCGGCGTTGTTGTTTCTGCGGCTGCTGAAAAATCAGGTCGGCTGGTGGTTGCGATCCAGCCAGCCTTGCAGCAGGCCGACCAGCAGACCGGTCAGGTGGGCGATGTTGGCGGTGCTGGTGCCGAGCATGTCGAAGAAGCCGAGCACCAGAACAGCATAAAGCCCATCAGTGCCGGTGGCAGGGTGAGGCCGCAGGCCGGTTGCAGCTTGCTGCGCAGCCAGCAGTAGCCGAGCAGGGCATAGACCACGCCGGAGAGGCCGCCAAACAGCGGGCCGCTGGCAAAGAACTCGGCGATATTGGGCAGGGCGGCGCCCACCAGCAGCAGGATCAGCAGCTTGCCGCTGCCGAGGCGCTGCTCGATCTGGCCGCCGAGATACCACCACCACAGCAAGTTGAACACCAGATGGAGCACCGAGAAGTGGATCAGGGCGGGGGTGAAATAACGCCACGCCTGCCAGTCGGTGAACTGGGCCAGCGTCGGGTGGAATGCCAGTTCATCGTAGATTGGCAGGCCGATGGCCTCGATCCCGTAGATGGCGAGACAGGCGATGATGACCACCAGCGTCAGTGGCCCCGCCTGATGAAGGAAATCGGTGATGGGATCCGTCATCCCCTTGCTGTAGTCGATGCGGGCATCGGCGCGGCCGGATTGCCAGGAGGCTTCCATATAGCGCGGGTGGCCAGGCTCGGCCAGAAAGCGCTTCACCTCCAGCTGGGCCTGAGCGAGGCGCTGCTCGTCCGCCAGCCAGATGGTGACCCCCAGCTCGGACTGGGTCAGCTCGCAGGAGATGCCCAGGGTCGCCAGATAGTCCACCAGCGCCTGCGCCATGCGGGCGTTGTCGAGCACCAGCAGCTGGATCATGCCTCGCCTGCCTCGATGGGAAACTCCCTGCGCCACGCCTCGAAGCCGCCATCCAGACTGTAGACCTCGTCATAACCCTGTTGCAGCAGGTATTGGGCCGCCCCTTGACTGCTGTTGCCGTGATAGCACATCACGATGACCGGGGTATCGAAATCCACTTCATTCATAAAGCGCACCAGGGTGCCATTGGTGAGGTGGAAGGCGCCGACCGCGTGGGCCGCTTCAAAGGATTGCGGGTCGCGAATATCCACCAGACGGGCTTCACCCGCGCTCAGTTTCTGGTGGGCATCATGGGCATTGATATGGGCAAACTGGTCCATCGGGATGTCCTGCGAATAGGTTGATTACGGGCCAGTGTACCGCAAGCTTGGGCGCAAACTAACCCCACAAAAGATAAGGGAGCCAGCGGCTCCCTTGTCGATATGGCATGCGGGGCTGTGGGTTAACCGCCCAGATAGGCCTGCCGCACTGCCGGGTTGGCCAGCAGGGCGGCGCCCGTGTCTTGCAGCACCACGTGGCCGTTCTCCAGCACATAGCCGCGGTCGGCCAGCTTGAGCGCCTGGTTGGCGTTCTGCTCCACCAGAAAGATGGTCATCCCCTTCTGCCGCAACTGTTCGATGGTGTCGAAGATCTGCTGGATGACGATGGGGGCCAGCCCCAGCGAGGGTTCATCCAGCAGCAGCAGGCGCGGCTTGCTCATCAGGGCGCGGCCGATGGCCAGCATCTGCTGCTCGCCGCCGGACATGGTGCCCGCCCGTTGTTGCAGGCGCTCGTGCAGGCGCGGGAACAAGGTAAACACCTGATCCAGCAGGCCATGCTGCTCGGCCTTGTCGACGAAGAAGGCGCCCATCAGCAGGTTCTCCTCCACCGTCAGGCGGGCGAAGATGCGACGCCCCTCCGGCACCACGGCGATATCCTTGCGCATAATGCGGGCGGTGGTGAGGGAGCTGATCTGTTCCCCCTCAAACCAGATGGAGCCGCTGCTGGGCTTGGGTTCGCCGCAGAGTGTCATCAGCAGGGTGGTCTTGCCTGCGCCGTTGGCGCCGATCAGGGTGACGATTTCCCCCTCTTTCACCTCGACGCTGACATCGTGCAGTGCCTGAATTTTGCCGTAGTGGGTCGATACGTTGCGAAGTTCTAACATCTTTTTGTCCTTACGACTCGCCCAGATAGGCCTTGATCACTGCCGGGTTGTTACGGATCTCATCCGGCTTGCCGTGGGCCAGCGGGGTGCCCTGGCTGACCACGAAGATGCGGTTGGATATGCCCATCACCAGCTTCATATCGTGCTCGATCAGCAGCACCGAGACCCCGAATTCGTCCCGCAGGCTCATGATGAGCTCGTCCAGCTCGTCGGTCTCCTTCGGGTTGAGACCGGCGGCCGGTTCGTCCAGCATCAGCAGCTCGGGACGGGTCGCCATGCAGCGGGCGATCTCGAGCCGGCGCTGCTGACCGTAGGCCAGATTACCGGCGGCGCGGTTGGCAAGATCCTTGAGGCCCACTTTATCCAGCCAGAAGGCGGCCCGCTCCAGCCCCTCCTGCTCGGCACGGCGGAAGGCCGGGGTCTTGAACAGACCGGCGATAAAACTGGTGTTGAGGTGCTGGTGCTGGGCAACCAGCAGGTTCTCCACCGCCGTCATCTCCTTGAACAGCCGCACGTGCTGGAAGGTACGCACAATCCCCTTGCGGGCGATGAAGTGGCCGGGCAGCCCCTGGATCTCCTCACCCTTGTAGCGGATGGTGCCGCCGCTCGGGCTGTAGAAGCCGGTCAGGCAGTTGAAGATGGTGGTCTTGCCCGCGCCGTTGGGGCCGATGATGGAGATCACCTCGCCCTTGTCGATATCCAGTTTTACCCCGTTGACGGCCAGCAGGCCCCCGAAGCGCATCGACAAATCAGAGACTTCCATTAACTTCTGATGTGTACTCATTTCTTCAACTCCAGATGCGGACGGGTCATTGGCAGCAATCCCTGTGGCCGCCAGATCATCATGAACACCATCAAGAGGCCGAACATCAGCATGCGATACTCGTTGAATTCGCGGGCCAGCTCCGGCAGCACCGTCATCACGATAGCTGCCAGCACCACCCCGATCTGGGAGCCCATACCACCCAGCACCACAATCGCCAGCACGATGGCCGACTCGATAAAGACGAAGGATTCCGGGCTGATAAAGCCCTGCCGGGAGGCAAAGAAACTCCCCGCGAAGCCTGCGAAGGTGGCGCCTATGGTGAAGGCGGTTAGCTTGATGATGGTGGGGTTGAGCCCCAGCGATTTGCAGGCGATCTCGTCTTCCCGCAGCGCTTCCCAGGCGCGGCCAAGGGGCATGCGCAGCAGGCGGTTGATGACGAACAGGGTCACCACCACCAGCACTAGCGCCATCAGGTAGAGGAAGATCACCTTGTGGTTGGCGTTGTAGGTAATGCCGAAGAAGTTGTGGAAGGTATCAAAGCCCCCATCCTTGACGGTGCGGTTGAACTCCAACCCCCCCAGCGTCGGTTTGGGGATTCCGGATATGCCGTTCGGGCCGCCGGTCAGGGTGGTCATGTTGTTGAGCAGGATGCGGATGATCTCGCCAAAACCCAGGGTGACGATGGCCAGATAGTCCCCCCGCAGCCGCAGCACCGGGAAACCGAGCAGGAAGCCGAAGGTAGCGGCCATCAGCCCGGCGATGGGCAGGCACTCCCAGAAGCTCAGTCCGAAGTAGGTGTTGAGCAGGGCATAGCTGTAGGCGCCGACCGCATAGAAGCCGACATAGCCGAGATCGAGTAGACCGGCGAGGCCGACCACTACGTTCAGCCCCAGCCCCAGCATGATGTAAATCAGGGTGAGGGTGGCGAGATCGATGGCGCCGCGAGAGGCCATAAAGGGCCAGCTCACCGCAAACAGCAGCACCAGCACGGCGGTGAGGTTATAGAGCTTGGGCGCCTCTTCCGGGCTCGGCAGCACCAGCTTGGTGAAGCCGACCGAGAAGCCGCTGATGGAGGCCTGAAACAGCTTGGCAATCTGGCCGCGTAGCATCTGGAACCAGAAAACAATGGTGGCTCCCCCCAGCAGCCAGGCCAGCGACACATCGAGGCGGCTCACTACCTGCAGGCTGGAGCCATCGGTCTCCAGCTTGAAGCCGAGCAGCCAGAAGGAGAGCACCAGCAGCACCAGACTGGCGATACAGGCGTGGATAAATTGATGTTTCATCACACTTTCTCCACTTCCGGACGACCCAGAATGCCGGTCGGCATAAAGAGCAGCACAAAAATGAGCAGGGCAAACGCCATCACATCCTTGTACTCGGTGCTGAGATAACCGGCGGTGAGCGCTTCAACCACGCCGAGCAGCAGGCCGCCCAGTACGGCGCCCGGAATGCTGCCGATACCACCCAATACAGCGGCAGTGAAGGCCTTCAGACCGGCCATAAAGCCGAGGTAGGGGTTGATGACGCCGTAATACATGCCGAGCAGCACCCCGGCGACGGCGGCCAGCGCGGCCCCCAGCACGAAGGTGATGGAGATGACCACGTGGGTGTCGATGCCCAGCAGGTTGGCCATCTTGATATCTTCCGAGCAGGCGCGGCAGGCGCGGCCCATGCGGGAGCGGCCGATGAACTGGGTCAGCGCCAGCATGGTGATGAAAGTCACCACGAAGATGATCAGCTGCATATAAGAGAGGCTGGCCTGAAAACCATCCTCCCCCCCAGGGTCCAGCCACCGGAGATCAGGCTGGGCATGGCGATATCCCGTGAGCCCTGAGCCATCCGCATCATGTTCTGCAAGAAGATCGACATGCCGATGGCGGAGATGAGGGGGATCAGCCGGTTGCCACCACGCAGTGGCCGGTAGGCGACCCGCTCGATGCTCCAGCCATAGGTGCCGGTGATGATGATACTGACCAGGAAGGCGCCTCCCAGCAGTAGAAAGGTGCTGTCGATGCCCATCATCATGAGCCCCGCCATCACCATAAAAGCGACATAGGAGCCGATCATGTACACCTCGCCGTGGGCGAAGTTGATCATGCCGATGATGCCATAGACCATGGTGTAGCCGATGGCGATCAACGCATAGGTGCTGCCTATGGTTAATCCGTTCAGCAGTTGCTGAACCAGATAGAGGAGGTGTTCGGACATACTGCGTTCCCTGTACTTGCCCGCAAAGAGAGGAGGGGGTGAGCGTACTCACCCCCGATCGGCAGATTATTTGACTTGGCTGGAAGTACCGTCAGCGTGCCACTGGAACACACCGAATTCGAAGCCTTTCAGGTCTCCGTTCGGTGCCCAGGTCAGGGGGCCCATCACGGTATCGATCGGCGCAGCCTTGATGGCGGCGGCAACGGCGGCCGGGTCATCTTCACCCGCCTTGGCGATACCGGCTGCCAGGGTTTGCACCGCGGCGTAGGTAGTCCAGACGAACGGGCCGGAGGAGTCCTGACCCTTGGCCTTGAACGCCGCCACCAGCGGGGCGTTGGCAGGAACCAGATCGTATTTGTTTGGCAGGGTCACCAGCAGGCCTTCGGAAGCCGGGCCACCGATGGCGGAGATATCCTTGTTACCCACCCCTTCCGGGCCCATGAACTTGGCTTTCAGCCCCTTCTCGCCAGCCTGACGCAGGATCAGACCCAGCTCCGGGTGGTAGCCGCCGTAGTAGACGAAATCGACGTTCTCTTTCTGCAGCTTGGCGATCAGGGCGGAAAAGTCCTTGTCACCGGCGGTGATCCCTTCAAAGGCCACCACCTTCACGCCAGCCTTGTCGAGCGCAGCTTTGACGCTGGAAGCGATCCCTTCACCGTACTGCTTCTTGTCGTGGATAACGGCCACGCGCTGGGGTTTGACCTGCTCGATGATGTACTTGGCGGCAGTCGGGCCCTGATCGCTATCCAGGCCGATGGTGCGCAGGGTCAGCTGGTAACCGCGCTCGGTGATCTTGGGGTTGGTGGAGGCAGGGGTGACCATCAGGATCCCCTCGTCTTCATAGATGTCGGAGGCGGGCAGGGTGTTGTCGGAGCAGAGGTGGCCGACCACAAACTTGACGCCGTCGTTCACCACCTTGTTGGCGACGGCCACCGCCTGTTTGGGATCGCAGGCATCGTCATAGACGACCGCTTCGATCTGCTTGCCATTGATGCCGCCAGCCTTGTTGATCTGCTCGACCGCCATCTTGCCGCCGGTGAACTGCATGTCCCCGTACTGGGCGACCGGGCCGGTGACCGGGCCTGCGATACCTATCTTGATGGTGTCTGCCGCGTGGGCGATGGAGATCGATCCAAACAGAGCCAAAGAAACCGCTGCGCCAACTGTGATTTTGCTCAACTTATGCATTGATTCGTCCCTTAATCAGTGGATTGTTTCATTTCCGTGTGCCATTCCGGATCTACATCCCGTGCATCCGGCTATAGGTATGGTTCTATCATTCCTCACGGGGCAATAACAAGCTGTTAAAGATACTAACCAGAGGGGGTTGAATGGGCGGATTTTGAAATAAATGACCTGTTATTTTCGGCTAATCAGAGCTTAATTTCGATTTGTTGACTTAACATCTTGGTAACGAGAGGCGATTCTGACAAACGCCAGAGGATTAATCTGGTGATATTTTACTCTGACAGCGCTCCCATTTTGACCACAATCCATTTGCGCAAACAGAAATGAGCGCCTAAATTAGCCGGCATTGACAATTCCGTGGCAGAGCTCGTTAAAACCAAGCCTTTATTCGGGAAATCTGCTAATGTTCCGCCTTTGACAGTCAGGAGACAGAGATGGCCACTATCAAGGATGTCGCCTCGCGCGCAGGCGTATCCATCTCCACCGTCTCACATGTGCTCAACCACACTCGGCGGGTCAGCGAAGACGCGACCCAGAAAGTGATTGAGGCGGTGGCAGAACTCAACTACGCGCCCAACTCGGTAGCGCGCAGTCTTAAAATAAATTCGACCAAGACCATTGGTATGCTGGTCACCACCAGCGTAAACCCCTTCTTCGCAGAAGTGGTGCAAGGGGTTGAAGCGTACTGCTTCGAACAGGGCTACAGCCTGATCCTCTGCAACACCGAAAACCAGCCGCCTCGCCAACAGCATTACCTGAGAATGCTGATGGAAAAACGGGTGGATGGACTGCTGGTATTGGGTACCGATATCGACACCCCGTTGCGTGACATGCTGCGCATCCACAAGAACGTGCCGCAGGTGGTACTGGATTGGGGCACGGAGTGCGATTTCGCCAACGTCATCAACGACAACGCCCGCATCGGCGCCCGCATGGCCGTACGCCATCTGCTGGAGCTGGGGCACCGCGACATCGTCTGCATCACTGGCCAGCTCTCCAAGCCGACCACCCAGCAGCGACTGGACGGGGTACGTGATGCGCTGGGCGAGCACTGTCTGACCCTTAAAGATGAACAGGTCTTTGAAGGGGACTACGAGAGCCAGAGCGGCTTCGATGCCATGCAGCGCATCCTGGCCCTGCAGCCTCGTCCGACCGCGGTCTTTGCCTTTGACGATCCCATGGCGATCGGCGCGATTTGCGCTGCCTGGGAAGCCGGAGTCAAGGTGCCGGACGATATCTCCATCATCGGCTACGACGATGTGGAGATGGCGCGCTTCTCCAGCCCGCCGCTGACCACCATCCGTCACCCGAAGGCCGAACTGGGCCAGCTGGCGGTGAAGCATCTGGTCAGCCGGATCCGCAACAAGGAGCTGGAAGTGGAGTCGATGACGGTACAGCCCGAGCTGATTGTCCGTCGCTCGGTCAAACCGCTGCGTTAATCCGCACCCGTTGCCAACACGAAAAACCCCCTCTGTCACGTTGGAGGGGTTTTTGTTTATGGGCGGTTTACTTTCAACCTGTGGCTCGCAGTGCCGATCTCGGTCTTGTGAGTGAATATTCCCCCCGTTTGACCCACCTCGCATTTTGCCTGTTAATCGTTTGATCAATATCAACAAAGGGTTAAGTTCTGATGGACTCCCGACTTAACCGTTCCATCCTGTAGGTTGGGTATGACTGTCAAGGATGGTGTCTTATGTTCCCCCCTCGCAAGCTGGGTCACCAGATCACGCTGCTGGCAATCGGCGGCATCGTATTGCTCGCCGTGGTGCTGCTTACCTTTAACCTGTTTGAAAATCGCCAGCGGGCGCTCGCGGCCGAGCAGGCTGCACTGCGGAGCCAGCTCCAGAATGTGGAAGCGGTGATCAAAAACACCAGCCATGAAACCGTGCTGGCGGCAACCCTGATCGCCCAGCGGCCGGATGCAGCCAGAGCTGTGGCCGACAAGGATTGGCAGACCCTCGCCAATCTGTTTGATCCGCTCTGGCCCGCCCTCAAGGCGCAGGGGATCCAGCAGTTTCACTTTCACATCCCCCCGGCTACTTCCCTTTATCGGGTACACAAGCCCGCAAATCATGGCGACGACCTCTCTACTACACGGTTGGCAGTGGTCGAGGTGAACCGCAATCATCAACCGGTCGGCGGGTTGGAGACCGGTCAGGGCGGCACCGGGATCCGCGGCGTAGTGCCGGTCACTTTCAATGGTCAGTCGGTCGGCTCGGTGGAGTTTGGCCGCGCCCTCGACACCTCGCTGTTTGCCGATCTGCTGGGCAAGGACAGTCGCCTTGCCATCTATCTGTTTGAACAGGGTAAGCCCGTTATGCTGACTGGTACCTCCATGCTTGGTGAGTCGGTGGACTGGTATCAGGAGGTATTGGCGGGAGAGAGCCGCTTCACCACCATCAAGCAGCAGGGGAGCGATTTTCTGGTGATGGCGGCACCGTTGCGCGACTTCTCCGGCAAGGCGGTCGGGGTGATCGAGTTGGCGCGTGATCACAGTGAGGTTGCTGCCGCACTGGTACGCCAGAGCTGGCAGATGGTAATGATCGTGCTACTTGGCACCGCTCTGATTGCGGTGGCGCTGGTGCTGCTGCTGGCGCGTCTTAGCCGTCCGCTGCTCGACAGCGTCAAGGCGCTGGAGGCGCTGGCCAATGGCTCCGGCGATCTCGGCAGCAAGCTGCCGGTGGCGGGGCCGGAGGAGATCCGCCGCCTTGGGTCGGCGTTCAATGGCTTTGTTGCCAAGATCCGCGACACCATCAGCCAGCTCACCGCTACTCTGGGCGAACTGGCTGGCGAGAGTGAGCGGCTGTCGCGCAGTGCGTCGGGCAACCTTGGCAACATGACGCGCCAGCAGGAACAGGCCACCCAGCTCGCCACCGCCATGACCGAGATGACCAGCACGGTACACGAGGTGGCCAACAACACGGCGCAGGCGGCCGAAGCGGCCAACGAAGCGGACAATCAGGCGGTCACCGGTGATGAGGTGGTGCAGCAGAGCGTCAACATGATCGAACAGCTGGCCGAGGAGATCGCCAGTGCGGGCAACACGGTGAAAGAGGTTGCCAAGGCCAGCGAGCAGATTGGCTCGGTGCTGGCGGTGATCCAGTCCATCGCCGAGCAGACCAACCTGCTGGCCCTCAACGCCGCCATCGAGGCGGCCCGGGCCGGTGAACAGGGGCGCGGTTTTGCGGTGGTGGCCGACGAGGTGCGCTCGCTGGCCGGGCGCACCCAGCACTCCACCGCCGAGATCCGCGGCACCATCGAGCAACTGCAACGGGCGGTGGGCACCACGGTGACCATGATCGAACACAGCGTCTCGCGGGCGGGGGAGTCGGTGGAGCGGGCCAATCAGGCGGGAGAAGCCCTCGGCCGGATCAAGGGGGCGGTCAACAGCATTCGCGACATGAACACCCAGATCGCTGCCGCTTCGGAAGAGCAATCCTCGGTGAGCGACGAGATCACCCGCAATATCGTCAGCGTCCACGAGATCTCCCAGGCCACCACGCTGGTGGCGCGGGATACCGCCCATATCGCCAGCCATGTGGCGACCCTGGTGGACAAGCTGGGGGATCTGGCCGGGCAGTTCCAGGATGGCTCCAACGTGCGGATGGTGCTGAGTCGCGCCCGCGCCGCTCACATGGGCTGGAAGACTCGGGTGCGCGCCTATCTGGATGGGCAGGAGGGGCTGTCGCGCAACGAGGCGGTCAGTGACAAGGAGTGCCGCCTTGGCCACTGGTACTTCAGCGAAGGGCAGGCATGCTGCGGCGATCAACCCGCCTTCAGGGCGATGGCCGCCCCCCACGCCAGATTGCATCAGGTGATCCAGCAGATTATCGAGCTGAAAAATCAGCACAAGCATGAAGAGGCGGAGGCGCTCTACCGCGAGATCGAGCAGAACTCAGAGCAGGTAGTGGGCTGCATCGATCAGCTGCTGCGGGAGATGACCAAGCCGGAGCGTTAATGACGAGCGGGCCTGATAGCCAAAGGGCTGACAGCGATGTCAGCCCTTTTTCATGGTGCGGGTCTGGGGCGAGGTTACTGCTCCGGACTCTCATCCTGATAACGGGCGGCGGTGATGAACTGGCCGAAGGTTTCACACCAGACGATCACGCTGCTGTAGCGGGCCGGATCGATCGTGGCGGGCAGCGGCACGATAAAGTTGTCGAAGGTCTTCACCGGCCCGACTCGCACCATCTGATCCTTGAGGCGGGCAAAATCGGCTTCGGTCTCGACAAACTCGGGGGAGAGGTAGAGCTGGTAGTCCGGCCCGGGTGCCAGCTTGCCCATCAGGCTGACGGCATCCGGCCCTATGCTCACCTTGCCCTCCCCCCAGTGCAGCCGATCGCTGTCTTTCAGATCCCGGCGAAAGGTGCCGTGGAATCTCGCTTGCTGCTGGCTGGCCGCTACCTGCTCGGTATCAGGTGCGGGTGGCGCGATCAGGATCGGCAGGGTGTAGACACCAGCGGCAAAGCCTGCCGCCGCGACCAGCAGATGGGTGCCCAGCAGCAGGGCCATGGTTTTGCGTTTCATGATATCTCGGTCGTTGATGAATTGATGGCAAAACCATATCAGTCCGGGGGCCCGCTGCCCAGTTTGCTCAGGCCAGAGGTGTGGTTACCCCTCTATGGTGACGTGGGGTGTGGTCACGCTAATGGCTCAAGGTCGGATGGTACCGTCCTGGCCTTTGTTGATCTTGCTGGCGGCGTGCACCAGCTGTTCCAGCTGGTGGTGGATCTGGGTGCGATCCAGTTGCTGCAAGGGCTGACGACTCCACAGCACCGGTGTCAGGCTCTCGGTATCGAAACCCAGTACCGGCTTGCATGGGTCCTGACTGAACAGGTTCTGGGCCGCGGCTTGGGCGCTGGTGGCTGCGTCGAGGCGGGTAAACATCAGCAGATAGTCGGCCGGGTGTTCGGTCAGATGGCAGGTCAGTTCGCCGATCTGCAGGCTGGTGACGCTCTCCTCCTGTTGCGGCGCAGGCAGGGAGAGGGAGAGAAACAGCTGGTGGATGGCTGCGTGATAAAGAGAGTTCATTGATGGCTCCAGATTGATGATGGCGCCATTAGAGCAGGTCACCGCCAGCGGCACTGTTAATGGTGGCTCTCTTTTTTTAGCTTTTCGGTCAGCGAGATAGCACGCCGCGCTCAGTACAAAAATCGCGACCAATCCCGATAGTCCCTGTTGATGGCCTCTCCTAGACTGACGGCGAAACATCACAAGAAGACAATCATCATGCAGATTCAAGCAAACACCGTCGGCACACAGGCCGTCGCTCACCACAGTGATGCAACCACAGGGGTTGGCCGGATGGGCCAGCTGGAGGCGCGTCAGGTCGCCACCGGACAAGATGCGATCTTGCTGGGCAACCGCAGCGAACCGCAAAAAGGGCAGGGGCTGCTCTCGCGATTGGGGGCCCAACTGGCCCGCCCGTTTGTGGCCATCAAAGAGTGGATCGGCAACTTGCTGGGGAGTGACAAGAGTGCCGCTGCGCCGAAGACTCAGGTAGCAGAAAACCTCTCCATGGCGGATCAGAAACGTCTTTTTTTGCAAAAGGCACTGCCCTATACCCTGAGCGCGCTCGACAAGACAAGCGAGCTGAAAAGTATCAATGCTGAACAACTGCGCAAGGACCACACCACTCTGGCGACTGGCAACGGTGCTCTGCGTTCCTTGGTCACTGCCCTGAGCGGTATTCGTGATGGATCAAAAATCGAGGCAACCACTCATCAGGCCGCCTGCCTGCTTGAACTGAATTTGGGCGGGATTGCTCTGCAGCAATGGGGAACCACGGGCAGGCAGGCCAGCGAATGGGTGAGCTCCGCCACGCAGGAGCAACTCGGTGAGGTTGCAGCCGGATTGAACGACCTGATGCATGAGGTTGCCCAATTACGCTATGCCGTCGAGAGCGAAGTTAAAGGTGAGCCTGCCGACAAGGCGCTGGCTGAGGGTTTGCAGAATCAATTTGGCCTGGAGGCTGAACAATATCTGGGTGAACAGCCCCACGGTTTTTACAGCGATGCTGAAGTCATGGCGCTTGGTCTCTACACCAATGGCGAGTACCAGCACCTGAATCGCTCGCTGCGTCAGGAAAAGCAGCTGGATGCAGGGCAAGCATTGATCGATCAGGGCATGTCTGCTGCTTTTGAAAAAAGCACTCCCGCCGAGCAGTTGGTCAAGACCTTCCGCGGTACCCACGGTGGCGATGCGTTCAGCGGGGTGGCAGAGGGGCAAGTCGGTCATGATACCGCTTATTTTTCCACCTCCCGGGATCCCAAGGTGGCCACCAGCTTTGGTGGTTCAGGCACTATTTCCACGGTATTTGGCCGCTCGGGGATCGATGTCAGCGACATATCCGTTGAAGGGGATGAGCAGGAGATCCTCTATAACAAGGCGACGGATATGCGGGTGTTGCTGAGTGCCAAAGATGAGCGGGGAGTCACCAGGCGGGTACTGGAAGAGGCCCAGTTGGGGGAACAAAGCGGCCATAGCAAGGGGCTGTTGGATGCGTTGGATTTGGCAAGAGGGTCGGGCGGTGCCGACAAGCCGCAAGAGGTTGATATCCGTCTGAAGATGCGCGGCCTCGATCTGGCGTGACCAGATAGCACGAAAACTGATACCAATGGACACCCTCGGGTGTCCGTTTTTTATTCTGGCGGGAGTGGGCTATAGGGGGGTCAGTGCAAGTTGGTGGCTCTCTTTTTTTAGCTTTTCGGCCAGCGAGATAGCACGCCGCGCTCAGTACAAAAATCGCGACCAATCCCGATAGTCCCTGTTGATGGCCTCTCCTAGACTGACGGCGAAACATCACAAGAAGACAATCATCATGCAGATTCAAGCAAACACCGTCGGCACACAGGCCGTCGCTCACCACAGTGATGCAACCACAGGGGTTGGCCGGATGGGCCAGCTGGAGGCGCGTCAGGTCGCTACCGGGCAAGATGCGATCTTGCTGGGCAACCGCAGCGAACCGCAAAAAGGGCAGGGGCAGCTTTCGCGATTGGGGGCCCAATTGGCCCGCCCGTTTGTGGCCATCAAAGAGTGGATTGGCAACCTGCTTGGGAGCGGCAAGAGTGCCGCTGCGCCGAAGACGCAAACCGCCACTTCTCCCGAGGATCTTCAGCGCCTGATGAAGCAGGCTGCATTTGGTAGCTCGCTGGGTGGCTTTGCCAAGGCGGACGTATTGAACAACATCGGCGCCGAACAACTGGGTAAGGAGCACGCCACTCTGGCGACCGGCAACGGCCCACTGCGCTCTCTCTGCACCGCGTTGCAGGCTGTTGTCGTCGGCTCCCAGCAGCCGGAACTCCGGGAGTTGGCTGCCGGGCTGCTGGCCCGCCCCATCGCCGGTATCCCGCTCCAGCAGTGGGGCACTGTGGGGGGCAAGGTGACCGACCTGCTCGCCAGCGCCACCTCCGAACTGCTGCAGGAGGCGATGAGCCAGCTGCACACCGCGATGGGTGAAGTGGCCGACCTGCAGCGGGCCGTCAAGGCTGAAATCGCTGGCGAACCGGCGCAAAGCGCGGCCACAACAGCGGATGCGGTGCCCGTCCAACGCGGTGAGAGCAAAGGGGCTGCCCGCGAACAGGTCGTCATGGCGCGGCAGACCCCGGCCACCGGCTACAAGCTGGCGCTGGATCTTATCAGCTATCAGGCCAGCTACCTGCTGCGGGATCAAACCTCGACCGAGGTGACCCTGAGCAGCAGCGATCTCAATGCCCTGCATCAACACATTGCCGATGGCTCCCTCAACAGTTCCCACATGGCCAAGTTGCAGACCCGCGGCGACCTGCAAACCCTGCGCACTCTGGCGCTCTCGCTGGCCAGCGGCAGCGATGCCAAGGGCTCTTCCCTTGGTCATGCCCTCGACAGCCTCGCCTCGGCGCGTCCCAACCAGCGGCTGGTGCTGGGCGGCCTGATGCAGTTTGCCGGTCAGACCGAGCAGGCGTGGGTGGACCATACCGCGCTCAAGCCGCGAGAGGAACGGCTAGATGCCGGGGCGCGACTGCGCTTTGACACCGGCCATATGCAGGCGGAGCTGGGGCGTCTCGGCGACAGCGAGGCACGGCAGGTACTGCAACAGCTGGAAGGGGCTTTTGGTGATCGGGCCAGGGCTATCTGCGACTTCGCGGTGGCTCAGGTCTCCGGCTTTGCCGATAGCGCAAGCAGCCCTGAGGCCGTGCTGGTCTCCCGCCTGACCCGCATGGGCAATCTGGTGGGCAGCCTGACCGATGCGCTCAAGGAGCGGCTGCAACTGCCCGGGTCCGCCCGTGGCGAGCCGACCATGATCGACTCCGCCAGCCAGCTGACACCGCTCGAACTGGCTGCGCTGGCTCATATCGGCGTCGATGAGAGCTATCTGTAAACCGTCAGCACACAGCCCCTCGGGGCAAGGTGATATGACATAAAAACGGACACCCTCGGGTGTCCGTTTTCTTATTCAGGCGGGAGTGGGTTGAGGGGGGCAGGGCAGGCCGATATGGCTTAGAGGCTGGCGAAATCCACCTCGGGCAGGGTTTCGAAGCCGGGACGGGCAAACAGATAGCCCTGCATCAGGCTGACGCCCATCTCCCGCAGGCAGGTCATCTCTTCGCGGGTCTCGATCCCCTCCGCCAGCGGGGTGATCTGCAGCTCCGCAAACAGCGCCAGACAGTGGCGGACTATGGCTTGTCGGGTTGGGTCCTGGTCGATGCCGCGCAGCAGGTGCATATCGAGCTTGACGATATTGGGGTGAAAATCGGCCAGCAGGTTGAGGCCTGAGTAACCGGCGCCAAAGTCATCGATCGCCGTCTTGAAGCCGAGCGCCTGATAGTGATCGACGATACCGCGGAGATGCTGGCTATCCTGCACCTGCTCCACCTCGGTCAGCTCGAACATGATCTGCTCGATGGGAAAGAGATGCTCGCGGGCCGCCTGCAGGGTGGTGCGGATGCAGCGCTCCGGGCGGTAGACCGCATTGGGCAGAAAGTTGATGCTCAGCATGCCCCGCATATCGAGCCGGGCGGCCAGCGCGATGGCCTTGATCCGGCACAGCTGGTCGAAGCGGTAGCGATTGCCGTCGTTGACCCGGGCAATCACGCTCTGCGCCGGCTCGTTGTTGAGCCCTCGCACCAGCGCCTCGTAGCCGAAGATGGTGCGCTTGCTGCAATCGACGATGGGCTGAAAGGCCATGGTGAAGTCGAAGTCGAGATCCACCTGTTCCTGACACAGCTGGCAGATGGCGGGGGATGGGGCGGCAGGTATATCCATGACTTTCCTCTTGGGCGTGGCGGCGCTGGGCACTGTCTCAAATGATAACAGCTGATCACCCCCCTGTAGGTTCGATTAGCGCAGCGTAATCGGACGATCGAGAGGCTTTGATTAAGGTTGTTGCCGTGAAACAGGGGCGGCCAGCTGGAGGGGGAAGTGCGGCTGGCCGTTATGGCGAGAGAATCCATTTACGCGAACGTCCGATTACGCCTGACGGCTAATCGAACCTACGGGTTATTTCTTTGAAAGGTCACTCATCAGAGTCGACATAGGAATATAAAAGATAATCCCCACGATAAAGATAATTATCTGGGCAATATAGAATTCGACCCTGACAGATGGGATGAGATTAAATGAAATATACATTGTTATGGATATCATTGATATCGCAAAGATATAAACCTGATATGTACTAAATCTTTCTATACGTTTTTTTGTATCAGGCACATCAAGGCTTTTTGCCAGCAGTTGACCATACATCATAGATAAAGCTAATGAGAAGTCAGATATTTTAACAAATGACATTAAAGCATCGTCAAATAACTTTATTATGAATAGAAGAAGTAAGGGAAGTGCAATAAATACAACTTCTTTCTTCGCCACATCATAATTTCTTTTATTCATGATCTAGCTCCAAGCTTAGTTGTTGTACTTCCCCTTGAGGGACTACGCGTATGACTTTAACAATTTCTTTCTCGTATGATGCGAGGTGAGGTCTTAGCTTATTTGTTTTTCTTTTTTTTCTGACATACGCATGTAGTGCATCCCCTGGCCATAGTGCATCTTCGTGTCTAACCCACTTTTCGAACCAAACATCATCTAGCATTGCTGCAGTTATCTTTTTATTTTTACCATGAGTTCTTTCAAAATCCCATTGTAAACCTTTCACATATGATGGACGACGAACAATAAGAATTTCCTTGGCAGGGAAATCCTCTACAGTGTTAGAAAATATTTGGCTGCCATTTCTTGGACATGAGAAGGTTTCACTAATGTCGGTTAAATCATCTCCTCTCCCGAACTGAACTTTATCATTCTTACTCAATTCACTATTGGCTTTGTATATTTGTTAAGTGCGTCAGCTATATCTATAGGGTCTGCATCACCATGACAAGTAAATAATTTATCTTGGGGTGAGCTTGCCCCTGAAGCAGAGTAAACATTTTTTATAAATGTTTTCACATCTGTTTCTGAATCAATTTTCTCCGATGTACTAATCTCTTTCTTGATTCCTTCATAATACAATCGTAAAGACTCTCTAAGCGAACACCTCTTATTATATCTTTCACTTTTATAGCTATGTCTGCAATGCATGACCCTTCTCTAGTTTTTTCAAGGGAAGTATCAAATTCGATACCCTTGCCAAAACCTTGCATAAAAGACTCTTGTAATGCATTAAATCCTTCAATATACATGGCCATAGCGATGAACACTCGCTGAGGATTTTCTTGCTCTCTATCAAAGTCAATACGAATTGAGTAATTGGTGGCCATGTATCATTCCTCCGTTTGAGAGCATGATTCTTACGTTTTATCAAATAATATTCAATTGATATCATGAAAATATGAGTAAAAGGTCAGAGTTACAATAACGCTTAAGACAATGATTTTTAAAATAGATTTTTTAAATGTTTTGAACAAACAAAAACGGCGCCTTGCGGCGCCGTTTTTAATATCACTTACTAAACCAGAATCACTGCAGCAGGGAGATATCCGCGACTTGCAGGAACAGGTTGCGCAGGTTGTTCAGCAGTGCCAGACGGTTGGCCTTGAGGGCTTCGTCGTCGGCCATCACCATCACTTCGTTGAAGAAGGTGTCGACCGGCTCGCGCAGGGCGGCCAGACGGGTGAGGGCAGCCTGATAGTCACCGGCAGCGAACAGCGGGGCCAGTTCGGCTTGCAGTTCGGCAACCTGGGTGGCCAGCGCCTTCTCGGCGGCATCGACCAGCAGTTCCGGTTTGACGGCAGTCGGCAGTTCGCCTTCGACCTTGGCCAGAATGTTGCTCACGCGCTTGTTGGCGGCAGCCAGTGCCAGGGCGGCATCCAGCGTGCGGAAGTGGCTGACGGCCTTGACGCGACGATCGAAGTCGAGCGGACGGGTCGGGCGGCGGGCCAGTACGGCCAGCACCACGTCGGCACCGATGCCTTCGTCCTGATAGGCGGCGCGGAAGCGGCCCAGCATAAAGTCGACCACGTCGGTGACGACGGTTTTGTTGGTCAGCTTGTCGCCGTAGACGCGTACCGCTTCTTCAACCAGTTCAACCAGATCCAGATCCAGCTGCTTCTCGGTCATGATGCGCAGGGCACCGATGGCGGCGCGACGCAGGGCGAACGGGTCCTTGTCACCCTTCGGCAGCATGCCGATGCCGAAGATACCGGCCAGGGTGTCGAACTTGTCGGCCAGCGCGACGGCGCAGGCAACCAGACCGGACGGCAGGGCATCACCGGCAAAGCGCGGCATGTACTGCTCGTTGAGGGCCACGGCCACTGCTTCGTCTTCGCCATCGTGACGGGCGTAGTGCATCCCCATGACACCCTGGGTGTCGGTGAACTCGCCGACCATGTTGGTCATCAGGTCACACTTGGAGAGCAGACCGGCACGCTTGGCCTGAGCCACATCGGCGCCAATACGCTCGGCGATAAAGCCGGCGACGGTCTCAATGCGCTCGACCTTGGCCTTGACTGTGCCCAGCTGTTGCTGGAACAGCACGGTTTCAAGGCGCGGCAGGCGGGAGGCCAGGGTCTGCTTGAGGTCGGTCTTGAAGAAGAACTCGGCGTCTGAGAGACGGGGGCGAACCACCTTCTCGTTGCCGCTGATGATCTGGCTCGGGTCTTTGGACTCGATGTTGGTGACGAAGATGAACTTCGGCAGCAGCTTGCCGCTCTTGTCGTAGACCGGGAAGTACTTCTGGTCACCCTTCATGGTGTGCACCAGCGCTTCAGCCGGCACGGCCAGGAACTTCTCTTCGAAGTTGGCGGTCAGCACCACCGGCCACTCGACCAGTGCAGTCACCTCTTCCAGCAGAGCGTCGTCTAGATCGGCAACGCCACCGAAGGCGGCAGCGGCCGCTTCGACGTCAGCCTTGATCTTGGCTTTGCGCGCCATAAAGTCGGCAATCACCATGCCGCGCTCCTGCAGGATCTGCGGGTACTGGCTGGCGTTGTCGATGGTGAACTCGCTCTCGCCCATAAAGCGGTGGCCGCGAAGGGTGCGGGCAGAGTTGATACCCAGAATGTGGGCGGGCACCAGCTCGCCATCCAGCAGCAGGGTCACGGTGAAGACCGGACGCACGAACTGGATGGTCTTGTCGCCCCAGCGCATCATTTTCGGGATCGGCAGCTTGGCCAGTGCTTGGCTAACCAGCTCGCCCAGCAGATCGACGGCCGGACGACCTTCAACCTTGGCGGTGTGAACCAGCCACTCGCCCTTGTCGGTGACCAGACGCTCGGCCTGCTCAACGGTGATGCCGTTGCCACGGGCCCAGCCTTCGGCAGCCTTGGTCGGCTTGCCTTCGGCATCGAACGCCTGCGCTACGGCCGGGCCGCGCTTCTCGACGCTCTTGCTCGGCTGTTCGCCAGCCAGCTCGCTCACCTTCAGCGCCAGACGGCGCGGTGAAGCAAACCACTCGACGTCGCCGAAGGCCAGATCGGCCTTGGTCAGTTCGGCTTTGAAGTTGTCGGCAAAGGCTTCGGCCAGGGAGCGCAGGGCTTTGGGCGGCAGCTCAGCAGTACCGATCTCTACCAGAAATGTATGTTGTGCCATGTCCGTTCCTTAACCTTGCTTGTTCTCACTGCGCTGACACATCGGGAAGCCCAGCGCTTCGCGGGAGGCGTAGTATGCCTCTGCCACGGCCTTGGTCAGGGTGCGAATGCGCAGGATGTAGCGCTGACGCTCGGTGACCGAGATGGCCTTGCGGGCATCCAGCAGGTTGAAGGAGTGAGCGGCTTTGAGAATGCGCTCGTAGGCAGGCAGCGGCAGCGGTTTTTCCAGTGCCAGCAGATTCTGGGCTTCCTTCTCGTACTGCTCGAAGCAGTGGAACAGGAACTCCACATCGGCGTGTTCGAAGTTGTAGGTGGATTGCTCCACTTCGTTCTGGTGGAACACGTCGCCGTAGGTGGTCTTGCCCAGCGGGCCGTCAGACCAGACCAGATCGTAGACGCTGTCCACGCCCTGAATGTACATGGCCAGACGTTCGAGACCGTAGGTGATCTCGCCGGTGACCGGCTTGCACTCGAGGCCGCCAACTTGCTGGAAGTAGGTGAACTGGGTCACTTCCATGCCGTTCAGCCACACTTCCCAACCCAGACCCCAGGCACCCAGAGTCGGGTTTTCCCAGTTGTCTTCCACGAAGCGGATGTCGTGGATTTCAGGATCCATGCCCAGCTCTTTCAGGGAGCCCAGATAGAGTTCCTGAATGTTGTCGGGGGAAGGCTTGATGATCACCTGGAACTGGTAGTAGTGCTGCAGGCGGTTCGGGTTTTCACCGTAGCGGCCGTCAGTCGGACGGCGGGACGGTTGCACGTAAGCGCAGGCGATGGGCTCCGGGCCCAGGGCACGCAGACAGGTCATGGGGTGGGAAGTACCGGCACCCACTTCCATATCCAGCGGCTGAATGATGGTACAGCCCTGGCGGGACCAATAGTCCTGCAGCTGCAGGATCAGGCCCTGAAAGGTTTTGACATCGAATTTTTGCATAATTTTTTTCGCGCGAAGTGAAAATCAGAGCAAGATTTGCTGAATGTGAACCGAGGGAGTATACCGTCTGGCATGGTCGGATAATAGGCGAAATTGCAGCGGATTCGCGGGATGGTGCTGCGCCATGGCTGGTCGGGCGGGATGTCCGGTATATGATGTGAGCAGTGCCGCCTGCGGAGTGGGCAGGGTTGGGCAAACTGCTGAAATAACGAGGGAGAGGAAATGGAACTGCGCTGCGCCTGGGTGACCAGGGACCCGGAATACATCGAATACCATGACAAACAATGGGGCAGGCCGGTCTATGACGCCCGCGAGCTGTTTGCCAAGCTCTGCCTCGACGGCCAGCAGGCGGGGCTGTCGTGGATCACCATCCTCAAGCGCACCGAGAGCTACCATCGCGCCTATGCCGACTTTGATCCGGTGCAGATTGCCCGCTTCGACGAGCAGGATGTGGAGCGGCTGATGCAGGACACCGGCATCATCCGTAACCGGCTCAAGGTGCAGTCGATCATCAGAAATGCCCGCGCTTATCTGGCGTTGCAGGAGCAGGGGATCGACTTCGCCGACTACCTGTGGGGCTTTGTTGGCGGCGCCCCCATCGTCAACCAGCGGCAGGGCAATCGTCAACCAGCGGCAGGGCGATATTCCGGCGACCTCGCCGGAGTCGGATGCCATGTCGAAAGCGCTCAAGAAGCTCGGCTTCAACTTCGTCGGCAGCACCATCTGTTACGCCTTTATGCAGGCGGTGGGGATGGTGAACGATCATCTGGTCAGCTGTCCTTGTCACGCCGAGTGTCAGTTACCGCGCTGACGACCCGCCGATTGGCCAAAAAAACATCACTCTCGCCATCTGTTCAGGCTTGCGTCAGACAATGGCGTGCCAGCGCGTTACAATCCGGCCCCCGGCATGGTGCCGGATTGTTTTCACAGAGGTTTTTTCATGCGAGCCAAGATCCTGGTGCCTGCTCTGGCACTGACCGTTGCCCTGAGCGGCTGTACCACCAACCCCTACACAGGTGAATCCCAGACCTCCAAAGGTGCCTGGGGCGCGCTGGCTGGCGCCGCTGCCGGTGCCGCAGTAGGCGCGCTCTCCTCCAGCAAGGGTGACCGCAAGAAGGGTATCCTGACTGGCGTGGCCGCCGGTGCCGCGCTGGGTGGCGGTATCGGTTACTACATGGATGTGCAGGAGGCCAAGCTGCGCGAGAAGCTGCAGGGCACTGGCGTCAGCGTTACCCGTAATGGCAACGATCTGATCCTCAACATGCCGAACAACGTCACCTTCGACAGCTCCAGCTCCCAGCTGAAAGCGGCCGGCGCCAACACCCTGTCCGGCGTGGCTATGGTGGTTGCCGAGTTCGACAAGACTCGCCTGAACGTAGTCGGTCACACCGACAGCACTGGTTCCCGCGATCTGAACATGAAGCTCTCCCGTGAGCGTGCCGATGCCGTTGCCGCCCAGCTGATTGGTCAGGGTGTTGCAGGCAGCCGTATTGCTACCACTGGTGTTGGCCCGGATCAGCCGATTGCCACCAACAGCACCGCAGCCGGCAAAGCCCAGAACCGCCGCGTCACCATTACCCTGACCCCGACTGCCTAAGTCGCTCGGGTTTCGGTAACGAAAAGGCCCCGCCAGTGATGGCGGGGCCTTTCTATTGGAGCCGTTGCGAGCAATGGCTCCTTGTTCTTTGCTCCCCTTGTGGGAGAAGGGCCGGGGATGAGGGGAAGAACCGCCTCTTAGACAGCCGCAGTCAGCTGCACTTCCACCTTATAGCCTTCGTGGGCCAGACGGGCTTGTACACAGGCGCGTACCGGTGCGGTGCCTGCCGGGATCCAGGCATCCCATAGCTCGTTGAAGGCAGCGATGTCCTGAATGTCTTTGAGATAGATATTGGCCATCAGGATCTTGTCGACGCCGGAGCCGTTGGCTTCCAGCAGGCGTTGCAGGCTGGTCAGCACTTCGCGGGTCTGCTGGTGGATGTCGGACTCTTCGCTGACGGGGACTTCTACCACATAGAGGGTGCCGTTGTGAATGACGACGTCAGACCAACGCTGGGTGGTGCCGATTCGGGTAATGGTTGTCATGGCGTGCTCCGGATACGGGGAATTATTGACCCTTGCGGATCAGATAACGGTAGGGGGCCTGCTCTGTCTCGCTGGCGACCAGAGTGTGATCCATAAAGCGGCAGAAACTGGGGATGTCGCGGGTGGTTGAGGGATCGTCGGCACTGACCAGCAGGGTCTCCCCGTCAGCCATCAGCCGCACTTTTTTACGCACCATCATCACAGGCTCCGGGCAACGAAGCCCGATTGCGTCCAACTCGTGAGTTGCATCGCAGAATAAATCACTCATCTATCATCAACCTTCAACCTATTCGGCTGCCAATGATACTCAGGGCTAAAAAATAAGCAAACCATTGGCCTGTCTAACAGCATATGTAACCGAAATGTTATTGCGGACTATCCAGCGCCTGCCGGACGAGTAATATAAAAATTGAACCATATTCAACAAGGAGGTGAATATGCAGGTCTCCTACGGCAGATTGCAGGCCTATGCAGGCATGGGGTTCTTGTCCTTCGCCATGATAGTGATGGGCAGCCCGATCGGGAATACCGGTACCTGGTTCGGTTCCATGGTGATGGTCGGGCTGGGGCTCTGGATCGAGCTCAGCGATTACTATGACGAGGATGAGGACGAAAACGATCAATCCTGACTTGATGACGATTCAACAACAAAGGCGGAGCAATCCGCCTTTGTCATTTCTGTCGATTGGCCAGTAGCCCGGATCAGCGGGTCGAGCGCATCGCCCGCTCCAGATGCAGCGCTGTCTGCTGCGGGTTGGCTTTGGGATCGTTGAAGAAGTTGCTCAGCACATCCAGAATCGCCTGACGCATATTGGTGGGAGTGGCCATCCCCTCTGCCATGCTGGGCAGCAGATTGTCCTGCTTTTCCGCCAGCAGGAAATCCTGATAGGAACGGACGGCGCAGCGGTCGAACTTGCTCATGTCGGGATTGGTCAGCGCCGGGATAGACCCCTTCACCCGATTGAACTCCTCCTGGAATTGCGGCGTCATCAGTAGTTGGGCCAGATCCCCCTGCGCCTGCAACTGGGCCGGATCCCGCTGTTTGAACATGGCGATGGAGTCGAGGTTGTAGCTGAACAGTCCGGCGCTGCCCGGGCTCGGCAGACAGGCGATATCCTCCCCCGGCCGGTAGTTACCGGCACTCAGCTCCCCTTTCACCCAGTCGCCCATCACCTGCATGGCGGCGCCACCGCTCTCCAGCAGATTGGTGGCCTGATGCCACTTCAGACCGGCGTATTTTTGCGGCACATAGGCGCGCAGCTGCTGGAAACGAGTCAACACCCGCACCATGTCGGGGCCGGTCAGGGTGGCGCTGTCCTGCTCGAGGAACGCCTTGCGATAGAATTCTTTACCGCCCTCACCGAGTGCCACCGTTTCAAACAGTACTGCCAGCTGCCAGGGCTCGTTGCCAATGGCGAGCGGGGTGATGCCCCGTGTTTTAAGCTGGTCGGCGACGGTGACAAACTGGGCCCAGCTGGTGGGCGGAGTCAGCTTGTTGCGCTCGAAGATCTTGCGGTTGAGCCACAGCCAGTTGACCCGGTGGATGCCGGTGGGCACCGCCATCAGGGCGCCATTCTGGCTGAGGGTGGCACGTACCATGGGCGGCATCTGACTGTACCAGCCGAGGTGTTCGGCCATGGGGGTGAGATCGCGCAGGAAGCCAAGCCCGGCCCACTCCTTGAGCTCGTAACCCTTGAGGTGGGCCGCTTCGGGCGGGTTGGCCGCCAGCGCCCGGCTCTTCAATACCGTCATGGCGCTCTTGCCGCCGCCGCCCTGTACCGCGAAGTCGTTCCACTGGTTGCCCTGTCTGGTCCACTCGGATTTGAGCACTTCGACCGCTTTCGCTTCGCCGCCGGAGGTCCACCAGTGCAGTACCTCCACCTGGGAGGCGGCAACGGGAGCAGAGAGCAGGGCGATGACAGAAAAAGACAACCACTTCATAAGGTTACTGCCTTGGTAGGGAGAGCGTGGCCTGCAGGCCACCTTGCGGACGGTTTTCCAGCACCAGATCGCCACCGTGGGCGTGGGCAATGTTGCGGGCGATGCCAAGGCCGAGGCCGGTGCCGGCCTGATCGGTGCTGAGCCGGTAATAGGGCTCGAAGATGCGCTCGAACTGATCGTCCGGCAGGCCGGGGCCCTCATCCATTATGAAGAGGATCAGCATCTCCTCGTCATCCATGATGATGATGCGAACCCGCTGGCCGTACTTGATACCGTTGTCCACCAGATTGCCGATGCAGCGCTTGAGCGCCAGCAGCTTGCCGCGATAGGGCCACTTGCAGTGCCCTTCGATGGTCAGTCGCTCGTCGTGCAGGTTCATCGACTCCGCCATCTGTTCAAGCAGGGCGTTGATGTCGATCTCCTCGATATTCTCGTGAATGTCGGTCTCTTTGACCGTCTGCAGCGCCCCTTTCACCATCAGCTCCAGCTCGTCGAGATCCTTGTTGAACTTGGCGATCTGTACCTCGTCATCGAGCAGTTCGACCCGCAGCCGCAGTCGGGTGATAGGGGTCTTGAGATCGTGGGAGATGGAGCTGAACAGCCGTTCCCGATCATCGATATAGCGACGAATGCGGTGCTGCATGATGTTGAAGGCGCGGGTCGCCGCCACGATTTCCGATGCTCCTTCCTCTTTGAGCGAAGGCTGGTCGATATCCTTGCCGAGATTCACCGCCGCCTTGGCGAGACGGCGCAGCGGGCGGGTCTGCCAGCGCACCAGCATAAAGGTGAAGAAGCAGAGGAACACCGTCATCAGGGCGATGAAACGCACCTGGTTGCTTGGCATCACGGTATCGTCGAGGGTCATGTAGGGGGCGGGCAGCAGGGCCGCCAGATAGAGCCACTCCCCCTTTTCAATCTCGATCTGGGTCACCAGTACCGGTGGATTGAGCGGTTCCAGCGACAGGGTGTAACGGGCCCAGGAGGAGGGGAGATCTGCCAGCAGGGTGTCGTTGTTGAAGACGTGGAGGTCATCGGGTCGGGAGAAGTCCACCTTGATCGCCATGGCGTCGGAGAGCTTGCGGGTCAGCACTCCCTGAACCTCCTCCAGCACCTGCGTCTTGCGTTCGCTGTCGGGGATGGCGTTGATGTGGATCTCCTCCTCGTTGAGCGAGACGAAGAAGCGGCTGCCCCCCATGTTGCGCAGTTGGTCCAGCGCGATATGGCGATACTGCAGCGGCAGGGATTTGAAGAAGTTGACGGTGGAAGCGGCAGACATGGCGAGGTTGCGGGTGGTGCTGAGCATCCCCTCCAGTTCCCGCTTCTGGATCTGCTGCATCCAGATGCCGGTCAGAATGGTCTGGGAGAGCAGGATGGCCAGCAACAGCAGCAGGATCATCCGTGACAACAGGGAGCGGGGCACCAGTGCCCCCCAGGACCACTTGTTGCTCATGGCAGCTCGTGCACCTCGGCAATCAGCATGTAGCCACTGCCGCGAATGGTTTTGATGATGCGCGGGCTCTTGCCGTTGTCACCCAGCTTCTGGCGCAGACGGCTGATCTGTACGTCGATACCGCGCTCCATCGGCAGGCTTTCGCGGCCGCGGGTGGCATCCGAGATGGTGTCCCGATCCAGCACCACGCCGGGCTGTTGCAGGAACATGCCGAGCAGCATGGCGTCGCTGCCGGAGAGATCCAGCAGGCTGCCATCATCATGGGTCAGCTGGTGGCTCAGGGTGTCGAGGGTCCACTCGGCAAAACGCAGGCGGCGGCTTGGCTCTTTCTCTTTTTCCGGCTGGCGGAATTCGGCGCGGCGCAGCAGTGCCTTGATGCGGGCCTGCAGTTCGCGGGGGCTGAACGGCTTGGCGATATAGTCGTCGGCGCCCAGTTCCAGACCGATCACCCGATCCGCTTCGTCGGAGGCGGCGGTCAGCATGATGATGGGCACCTGGGAGTCACGACGGATCTGCTGGCAGAGGGTAAAACCATCCTCGCCGGGCATCATGATGTCCAGAATAATCAGGTCCGGGCTGTGCTGGGCGAGTTGCTGGCGCATCTCATTGCCCTCCGCCGCCGTCAATACCTGAAAGCCCGCCCGGGTCAGGTACTCATTGAGCAGCTCGCGGATCTCTTGGTCGTCATCGACGATCAGCAGTTGTTTGCTCATTGACATATGTATGTGCATCCACCCATTTTTTTGTGCAGATTGAACCTGTCGGGGGAGTAAAAAGCAAGCAAGCCCCCTATCTAATGTGAGGTTTAAGGCAATAACAGCCTATTGATAAGATTAAAACGAAAAAAGGCCGACCCAAACGGGACGGCCAACAGACAGCTTCTGACCACTGACGAGCACCCCGTGTGGCGATCGTCACAGACTTGAAAAGGGGCCAGTCAGACTGGCCCCGAAAAGGGACAACTCTCAGTAGTGCATCTCGTCGATCAGGCTGGTTATCACACCCGTTCAAACACGGTGGCGATGCCCTGGCCCAGACCGATACACATGGTGGCAACCCCCAGGGTGGCATCCTTCTCCTCCATCAGATTGATGAGGGTGGTGGAGATGCGGGCGCCGGAGCAGCCGAGCGGGTGACCCAGCGCAATGGCGCCACCGTTCAGGTTTACCTTCTCGTCCACCAGATCCTGCAGACCCAGATCCTTCACGCAGGGCAGGGACTGGGCGGCAAACGCCTCGTTCAGCTCGAACAGGTCGATATCACCGACAGTCAGACCGGCACGCTTGAGCGCCTTCTGGGTGGCCGGCACCGGGCCGTAACCCATGATGGCGGCGTCACAGCCGGCGATGGCCATGGCACGTACCTTGGCGCGCGGCGTGAGGCCGAGGGCCTTGGCGCGATCCGCGCTCATCACCAGCATGGCGGCGGCACCATCGGACAGGGCCGAGGAGCTGCCGGCGGTGACGGTGCCGTTGACCGGGTCAAACACCGGGCGCAGCTGGCTCAGGGTTTCGACCGTGGTCTCCGGGCGAATCACCTCGTCGTAGTCGTAGAAGAAGCGGGCGCCGCTGGCGTCATGGCCTTCCAGCCCGACGATCTCCTTGGCAAAACGCCCCTCCACGGTGGCCGCGTGAGCGCGGCGGTGGGAGCGGGCGGCAAACTCGTCCTGCTGCTGACGGCTGATGCCGTGCAGCTTGCCGAGCATCTCGGCGGTCAACCCCATCATGCCGGAGGCTTTCGCCACCGACTTGGCCATGCCAGGATGGAAGTCAACGCCGTGGCTCATCGGCACGTGACCCATGTGCTCGACGCCGCCGATGATGAAGATATCCCCATCACCCACCTGAATGGCGCGGGAGGCGTCATGCAGCGCCTGCATGCTTGAGCCGCACAGACGGTTGACGGTGACCGCCCCCACCTGCTTCGGAATACCGGCCAGCAGCGCGGCGTTGCGGGCGATGTTGAAGCCCTGCTCCAGGGTCTGCTGCACGCAGCCCCAGTAGATATCCTCGATCTCGTTCGGGTCGAGGTTGGGGTTGCGCAGCAGGATGGATTTCATCAGGTGCGCGGACAGATCTTCTGCACGCACGTTGCGGAAGGCGCCGCCCTTGGACCGGCCCATCGGGGTCCGGATACAGTCGACAATGACTACGTCTTTCATGAATGGATCTCCTTTCCGCAATCAGTAGAAGGTTTTGCCCTGGGCGGCCATCTCGCGTAAGCGGTCGCTGACGCGGTAGAGCGGGCCCAAGTCGGCATACTGGTCGGCCATGGCTACGTAGCGATCCAGACCGATAGTGTCCAGATAGCGGAACACGCCGCCGCGGAAGGGAGGGAAGCCCAGACCGTAGACCAGTGCGATGTCGGCTTCGGCTGGCGTGGCAACAATGCCCTCTTCCAGACAGAGCACCACCTCGTTGATCATCGGGATCATCATGCGAGCGATGATGGCGTCCTTGTCGAAATCCTGTTTCGGCTTGGCAATGGGGGCCAGCAGCTCGTAGCTAGCTGCGTCAGCCACCTTCTTCGGCTTGCCCTTCTTGTCCTGCTCGTAGGCGTAGAAGCCCTTGCCGTTCTTCTGACCGAAGCGGTTGACCTCGTACATCACGTCGATGGCGGTGCGACCTTCCTTGCTCATGCGCGCCGGGAAGCCCTGCGCCATCACGTCGCCGGCATGGTGACCGGTGTCGATGCCGACCACGTCCAGCAGGTAGGCGGGGCCCATCGGCCAGCCAAACTCCTTCTCCATTACCTTGTCGACGGCGGCAAAGTCGGCGCCATCGGCGACCAGCTTGTTGAAGCCGAAGAAGTAGGGGAACAGCACGCGGTTGACGAAGAAGCCCGGGCAGTCGTTGACCACCACCGGGGACTTGCCCATGGCGGCGGCATAGGCCACCACGCGGTTGATGGTTTCATCGGAGGTCTGCTCGCCGCGGATGATCTCCACCAGTGGCATGCGGTGCACCGGGTTGAAGAAGTGCATGCCGCAGAAGTTCTGCGGGCGCTTCAGCCCTTTGGCCAGCAGAGAGATGGGAATGGTGGAGGTGTTGCTGGCGAGCACGGCGTCGTCACCGATAATGCCTTCCACTTCGCCCAGTACGGCGGCTTTCACCTTGGGATTCTCGACCACGGCTTCGACCACGACGTCCACATGCTTGACGTTGTCATAGCTGAGGGTCGGAGTGATGGCAGAGAGCACCTGGCCCATCTTGATGCCGTCGATGCGACCCTTTTCGAGCTGGCCGTTGAGCAGCTTGGTGGCTTCACCCATGCCAAGTGCCAGCGCCTTCTCGTTGATGTCCTTCATCACCGCCGGAATGCCCTTGCTGGCAGACTGGTAGGCGATGCCGCCCCCCATGATGCCGGCACCCAGTACGGCGGCGTGGCCGGTGGCCTTGCTTGCCTGTTTGGCAGCCTTCTTGGCCAGCGCCTTGATGTGCTGATCATTCAGGAAGATACCGACCAGTGCCTTGGCGACATCGGTCTTGGCCAGCTTGATAAAGCCCTGTGCTTCGGCCACCAGAGCCTCGTCACGGCCCATGCCTGCAGCGGCTTCGACGGTTTTCACCGCGGTCATCGGCGCCGGATAGTGTTTGCCCGCCACGGCGGCAACCATGCCGGCGGCGGTGGTGAAGCTCATCATGGCTTCCAGTTTGGAGAGGCGTAGCGGGGCTTTCTTGGCGGCACGACGGCTCTGCCAGTCCAGCTTGCCCGCGATGGCGTCCTTGATCATCTGCAGCGCAGCACTCTGCAGCGCGTCAGGGGCGACTACTGCATCGATGGCACCCACCTTGAGGGCGTCATCGGCACGGTAATCCTTGCCGGTGGTGATCCACTCAAGCGCGTTGTCAGCGCCGATCACCCGCGGCAGACGGACGGTGCCGCCAAAGCCCGGCATGATGCCGAGTTTGGTCTCGGGCAGGCCGATTTTGGCTGTGGTGTCAGCCAGACGGAAGTCGGTGGAGAGAATGGTCTCGCAGCCGCCGCCCAGGGCGTGGCCCTTGATGGCGGAGAGGGTCGGAACCGGCAGATCTTCGATGGCATTGAAGATGTCGTTGGCCTTTTTCAGCCAGCCGAGCAGATCTTCTTGCGGCAGATCGAACAGTTCCAGGAATTCGGTAATGTCGGCACCGACGATAAAGGCGTCTTTGCCAGAGGTGAGGATCAGACCTTTTAGTTCACGTTCTTGTTGTAATGCGGCGATCGCTTCGCTCAGGGAGAGCAGGGTAGCGCGATCCAGCTTGTTGACTGAACCCGGGGCATCAAACCTCAGCTCGGCGATGCCGTTTTCGAGGTAGCTGACCGACAGGGTTTCGCCTTGGTAGATCATGAGAGTGTCTCCTTGTTCCCACTCAGTGGGGAGTGGTGCTCCTTTATCCCCAGCAGGGGGCGAGGCTCACTATTGATCCAAAAGGAGACATTTTCAACACCTATTTAAAACATTTGTTTAACAGATCTCGAGTAAAAGCTCTTCATCACAAAACGGGCAAAAGAGAGGCGCCTTGTGGCGCCTCGGATGAATATGAGTTTGTTATCAACTGGCCAGTTCCGGCCGGTTGCGATACTGGTTCAGCACCTCGGGATCGGCGAGGGCGTGGGTGTTGTTGACGGGCCGGTTGTGCACCACCTCCCGCACCGCCAGTTCGACGATCTTGCCGGACTTGGTGCGAGGGATGGCATCCACCTGCAGGATGCGGGCGGGCACGTGGCGGGCGGTGCAGTGCTGCTTTATTTGCTGGCGGATCCGCTCGCGCAGAGGCTCATCCAGCTTGCAACCCGCCTTGAGCTTGACGAACAGCACCACCCGCTCGTCCTGCTGCCATTGCTGGCCGATGACGATGCTCTCCTCCACCTCGTCGAGTTGTTCAACATAGCGATAGATCTCGCTGGTGCCGATGCGCACGCCGCCCGGGTTGAGGGTAGCGTCGGAGCGGCCGTAGAACAGAATGCCACCGGTCGGGGTCAGCTCGATCCAGTCGCCGTGGCACCAGATGTTGTCGAACCGCTCGAAGTAGGCTGCGTGGTACTTGTCGCCATTCTCGTCGCCCCAGAAGTAGATGGGCTGGGCCGGGAACGGCTTGGTGCAGACCAGCTCGCCCTTCTCCCCCTGCACCGGCTGGCCCGCTTCGTTGAACACCTGCACCGCGAGACCGAGACCACGCCCCTGGCTCTCGCCGCGATAGACGGGGCTGAGCGGGTTGCCGATGACGAAGCAGGAGCAGATATCGGTGCCGCCGGAGATGGAGCTGAGCTGCACATCCTGCTTTATCTGCTGGTAGACGTAGTCGAACCCCTCCGGCGACAGCACGGAGCCGGTACTGCAGATCAATCGCAAGTGCGGCAAATCGTGGCTCTTGATGGGAGCATAACCTTGCTTGTGCAGCGCATCGAGATACTTGGCCGAGGTGCCGAACAAGCTGACCTGCTCGTCGCGGGCCAGATCCCACAGCACATTGCCATCCGGATAAAACGGCGAGCCGTCATAGAGCACCAGGGTGGCGCCGGAGGCGAGGGCGCTCACCAGCCAGTTCCACATCATCCAGCCGCAGGTGGTGAAGTAGAAGATCCGCTCCCCCGGCTTGATGTCGCAGTGCAGCTGGTGCTCTTTCAGATGTTGCAGCAGGGTACCGCCGATGCCGTGCACGATGCACTTGGGTTTGCCGGTGGTACCGGAGGAGTAGAGGATATAGAGCGGATCATTGAAGGCCATCGGCTCGAAGGTGAGCTGGGCATCGTGTTGGCTCGCCAGGAGCTGCTGCCAGTCGTGGCCAAGCTGCAGCGGGTTGCCGAGCAGGGGGATCATCACCGTCTGCTCTATGCTGTCGATCTGGCTGACGACCCTTGCCACTTTGTCCTGAATATCGATGGCCTTGCCGTTGTGGCGATAGCCATCCACCGCAAACAGCACCCGCGGCCGGGTCTGGCCGAAGCGCTCCACCACGCTAGCCTCGCCAAAGTCGGGGCTGGTGGAGGTCCAGATTGCTCCGAGGCTGGTGGTTGCCAGCATGGCAACCACGGTTTCCGGAATATTGGGCAGATAGGCGGCGACCACATCGCCACGACCAATCCCCTGATGACGCAGCCACTGAGCCAGCCGAGCAACCTGTTCCCCCAGTTCACCCCAGCTCAGAGTGCGACTTGGGCTACCTTCGATGCGGGAGATGATGGCCGGGCTCTCGTCCTGGCGGCGCAGCAGGTTTTCGGCGAAGTTGAGGCGGCTGTCGGGGAACCAGCGGGTGCGCTGCATATCCTGACGGTTCTCCGCCACTATGTTGCCGAGCTCGCCCTTGACGCCGCAGTGCTGCCACACCAGTGGCCAGAAACGGGTGGTCTTCTCCACCGACCATTGATAAAGCTGCGGGTAGTTCTGCAACTGCAAGCCGTGGAAACGGTTCACCTCCGCCATAAAACGGTAGAGGTTGGATTGCTGCATCCCGAGCGGATCCGGTTGCCAGAGGCAGAGGTTGTCCATGAGTAATCCCTGACTTCATGTATCTACCGGCAGTGTATTGAATTGTTTTTAATTTGTTAATGATTGGTTCTCTGTTGATAACAAACACGTTTGTAACGTATGCGTTACCTCACGAAGCGGCAGCTTGACGGGTCGAGCCGCCAAGCGCTTGATGTTATGCTGCAATCACATTCACCTCGGAGCAGGACGCCATGAGCAGCTACAGCCAACTTTTTGCCCAGCACCTCGATACCTTGCAGCAGCGCACCCGCGACATTCTGCAACAACAGGGGCTCAGCGGACTGGCCATCCACTCCGGCCAGACCCACCGCATCTTCCTCGATGATCAGGATTACCCGTTCAAGGTAAACCCCCACTTCAAGGCCTGGTTGCCGGTGCTGGACAATCCCCACTGCTGGCTGCTGGTGGACGGGGTGAACAAACCGGTATTGCTGTTCTACCGCCCGGTCGATTTCTGGCACAAGGTAGCGGATCTGCCCAATGCCTTCTGGGTCGAGTTCTTCGATATCCGTTTCCTGACCCGGCCGGAACAGGTGGCCGACCATCTACCAGCCAACAAGCAGGAGTGGGCCTATCTGGGCGGTCATCTGGAAGTGGCCGAGCTGCTGGGGCTGACCCAGCCCAATCCCGAGGCGGTGCTCAACTACCTGCACTATCACCGCGCCTACAAGACCCCCTATGAGCTGGAGTGTCTGCGCGAGGCGAACCGGATCGGGGTACGCGGCCATATCGCCGCCAAGGACTCCTTTATGGCGGGGGCGAGCGAGTTCGAGATCAATCTGGCCTACATGAAGGCGGTCGGGCAGGGGGCCAATGAGGCGCCCTACGGCAATATCGTCGCCATCAACCGCAACGCGGCCATCCTTCACTACACCCATTTGTCCGCTGTGCGGGTGCCCGATGCGGAACGTCACTCTTTCCTGATCGATGCCGGCGTCGATTTTCACGGTTATGCCTCCGACATCACCCGCACCTGGGCGTGGCGGCGTGGCGAGTTCGCCGATCTGATTGCAGCCCTCGACGAGCAGCAGCAGGAGATCATCAAGGAGATCAAACCGGGACGCCGCTACAGCGAGCTGCACCTGCAGATGCACCACAAGCTGGCGCGCCTGCTGCAAGCCACCGAGCTGGTGGACATGTCGGTGGACGAGATGATCAACACCGGGGTGACCAACGTCTTCTTCCCCCACGGCCTCGGCCACTTCCTCGGTTTGCAGGTACACGATGCGGGCGGTTTCATGCAGGATGAGCGCGGCACCCACCTGGCGGCGCCCGAGCTGTTCCCCTATCTGCGCTGCACCCGGGTGATGGAGGTGGGTCAGGTGTTCACCATCGAGCCGGGCCTCTACTTCATCGACAGTTTGCTGGAGCCGCTGCGTCAGGGCGAACAGGGCAAGCGGGTCAACTGGAACAAGGTGGAGGCGCTGCGGCCGTTCGGCGGCATCCGCATCGAAGACAACGTGGTGCTGCACGCTAACGGGGTGGAAAACATGACCAGACAAGCAGGACTCTGATGGCGGCAGCGTACTCCATTCCGGCTGCCCCGCTGGAGTTGACCGAAGAGATAAAGAAGAGTCGCTTCATTACCCTGATCGCCCACACCCCGACCGTCGAGGCGGCCAAGGTGTGGGTCAACGAGATCAAGCGCCAACATCCGGCCGCTCGCCACCACTGCTGGGCCTTTGTGGCGGGCGCGCCGCAAGATAGCCAGGTTTACGGCTTCAGCGATGATGGCGAACCGTCCGGTACCGCGGGCAAACCGATCCTGGCCCAGCTGATGGGTTCGGGGATCGGTGAAATCTGTGCCGTGGTGGTGCGTTACTACGGCGGTATCCAGCTTGGCACCGGTGGGCTGGTCAAAGCCTATGGAGGCGGCGTCGGTGCCGCCCTCAAGCAACTGCCCACCCTGCTCAAGGTGCCACGCACTCCCTCTCTCATTCACTGCGATTACGGTGACATGGGGACGGTCGAGTCGCTGATCAGCAGCCATAATGGCGAATTGCTGGCGGCGGATTACGGTCAGCAGGTCACCTTGCAGGTGGCGTGGGAGTCCTCGGTTTGGGCTCAGGTGGACCGTGAATTGACCGACCGGACTCATG
>NZ_JBQBEA010000001.1:77500-125000 GCF_051919805.1 Aeromonas sp. 30P
ATCCTCCAAGGCTAAATACTCCTGACTGACCGATAGTGAACCAGTACCGTGAGGGAAAGGCGAAAAGAACCCCTGTGAGGGGAGTGAAATAGAACCTGAAACCGTGTACGTACAAGCAGTGGGAGCCCTTCGGGGTGACTGCGTACCTTTTGTATAATGGGTCAGCGACTTACATTTTGTAGCGAGGTTAACCGTATAGGGGAGCCGTAGGGAAACCGAGTCTTAACTGGGCGTCTAGTTGCAAGGTGTAGACCCGAAACCGGGTGATCTAGCCATGGGCAGGTTGAAGGTTGAGTAACATCAACTGGAGGACCGAACCCACTAACGTTGCAAAGTTAGGGGATGACCTGTGGCTGGGGGTGAAAGGCCAATCAAACTCGGAGATAGCTGGTTCTCCCCGAAAGCTATTTAGGTAGCGCCTCGGACGAATACTACTGGGGGTAGAGCACTGTTTGGGCTAGGGGGTCATCCCGACTTACCAACCCCATGCAAACTCCGAATACCAGTAAGTAATATCCGGGAGACACACGGCGGGTGCTAACGTCCGTCGTGAAGAGGGAAACAACCCAGACCGCCGGCTAAGGTCCCAAAGTTCTGGTTAAGTGGGAAACGATGTGGGAAGGCTCAGACAGCTAGGATGTTGGCTTAGAAGCAGCCATCATTTAAAGAAAGCGTAATAGCTCACTAGTCGAGTCGGCCTGCGCGGAAGATGTAACGGGGCTCAAACCAGGCACCGAAGCCGCGGATTCATACTTATGTATGAGTGGTAGGGGAGCGTTCTGTAAGTCTGCGAAGGTGTATCGAGAGGTATGCTGGAGATATCAGAAGTGCGAATGCTGACGTAAGTAACGATAAAGGGGGTGAAAAGCCTCCTCGCCGGAAGACCAAGGGTTCCTGTCCAACGTTAATCGGGGCAGGGTGAGTCGACCCCTAAGGCGAGGCCGAAAGGCGTAGTCGATGGGAAGCAGGTTAATATTCCTGCACGACTTGTAATTGCGATGGGGGGACGGAGAAGGCTAGGTGGGCCAGGCGACGGTTGTCCTGGTGAAAGTGCGTAGGTGGTGTTTCTAGGCAAATCCGGAGACACAACACTGAGACACGAGACGAACACACTACGGTGTGGAAGCCATTGATGCCCTGCTTCCAGGAAAAGCCTCTAAGCTTCAGATTACAAGTCATCGTACCCCAAACCGACACAGGTGGTCGGGTAGAGAATACCAAGGCGCTTGAGAGAACTCGGGTGAAGGAACTAGGCAAAATAGAACCGTAACTTCGGGAGAAGGTTCGCTCCTGACAGTGAAGTCCCTTGCGGATGGAGCAGTTGGGAGTCGCAGTGACCAGATGGCTGGGACTGTTTATCAAAAACACAGCACTCTGCAAACACGAAAGTGGACGTATAGGGTGTGACACCTGCCCGGTGCCGGAAGGTTAATTGATGGGGTTAGCGCAAGCGAAGCTCTTGATCGAAGCCCCGGTAAACGGCGGCCGTAACTATAACGGTCCTAAGGTAGCGAAATTCCTTGTCGGGTAAGTTCCGACCTGCACGAATGGTGTAACCATGGCCATGCTGTCTCCACCCGAGACTCAGTGAAATCGAATTCGCCGTGAAGATGCGGTGTACCCGCGGCTAGACGGAAAGACCCCGTGAACCTTTACTACAGCTTGGCACTGAACATTGAACCTACATGTGTAGGATAGGTGGGAGGCTTTGAAGGCGTGACGCCAGTTGCGCTGGAGCCGTCCTTGAAATACCACCCTTGTATGTTTGATGTTCTAACGCAGGGCCCTGAATCGGGCTCGCGGACAGTGCCTGGTGGGTAGTTTGACTGGGGCGGTCTCCTCCCAAAGAGTAACGGAGGAGCACGAAGGTTGGCTAATCCTGGTCGGACATCAGGAGGTTAGTGCAATGGCATAAGCCAGCTTAACTGCGAGACGGACAGGTCGAGCAGGTACGAAAGTAGGTCATAGTGATCCGGTGGTTCTGAATGGAAGGGCCATCGCTCAACGGATAAAAGGTACTCCGGGGATAACAGGCTGATACCGCCCAAGAGTTCATATCGACGGCGGTGTTTGGCACCTCGATGTCGGCTCATCACATCCTGGGGCTGAAGTCGGTCCCAAGGGTATGGCTGTTCGCCATTTAAAGTGGTACGCGAGCTGGGTTCAGAACGTCGTGAGACAGTTCGGTCCCTATCTGCCGTGGGCGTTGGATGATTGAAGGGAGTTGCTCCTAGTACGAGAGGACCGGAGTGAACGAACCTCTGGTGTTCGGGTTGTCACGCCAGTGGCACTGCCCGGTAGCTAAGTTCGGAATCGATAACCGCTGAAAGCATCTAAGCGGGAAGCGAGCCCTGAGATGAGTCATCCCTGACCCCTTGAGGGTCCTAAAGGGCCGTTGGAGACCACAACGTTGATAGGTGGGGTGTGTAAGCGCAGTGATGTGTTGAGCTAACCCATACTAATTACCCGTGAGGCTTAACCATACAACACCCAAGAAGTGTTCTAAGGCTTGTAGCAAATACGAACGAATTACTTACGTCAGCTTTCTCAGATTGAAGAATTTGCCTGGCGGCCATAGCGCCGTGGAACCACCTGATCCCATGCCGAACTCAGAAGTGAAACGTGGTAGCGCCGATGGTAGTGTGGCATTCGCCATGCGAGAGTAGGACACTGCCAGGCACCCAATTAAACGGTGATGTGAAAACACATAGCCGGCTGCGAGGATGACACCTCAGAAGAAGCAGCAAAAGATTTAGCGAAAGCTAACCGAATGCGGAGCGGTAGTTCAGTCGGTTAGAATACCGGCCTGTCACGCCGGGGGTCGCGGGTTCGAGTCCCGTCCGCTCCGCCACTAACTTGAAAGGCCTTCCCGAATGGGAAGGCCTTTTTGCTATGGGCGGTTTTGTCCATAAGAACCACAGATTTGCACAGCAGAGCCCAGTCGTGAGACTGGGCTCTGCTGTTTTTAGCGTGTTAAACAGCCAACGTTTGGTTTTTACCTGCCAAGAGAGGGCCAGATAGCCGGTTATTCCCGCCATTTTCTGGCTATATCCGAGCCTTATCAGCCATTTGAGCGAGTTTACAGGCGGCCAAATCAGCCTTCTGCCGCCTGCTGACTACAGGGCAGCTCCATATTGACCACCCCCTCTTCCATTTGCACGTCGATCTTGAAGCCAAGCCGTTTGGCGAGGTTGACCATGCCGCGATTGCTGGGCATGGTCATGCCGGATAGCTGGCCAATCCCCTGTTCTTTGGCGTAACGGATGATCTTCTCCATCATCAATTTGCCGAGCCCCACCCCTTTCAAGTCCGATCGCACCAGAATGGCAAACTCGGCATCGCTCAGATCCGGGGTCGAGATCGCGCGTACCACGCCGAGGATCTGATCCTGCAGCTCGCCATCTTGCCCCACCGCTACGAAGGCCATCTCCCGGTCGTAATCGATCTGGGTCATGCGAGCCAGCTCTTCATGGCCCAGCTCGCCTACATCGGCGAAGAAGCGTTTGTACCTGTCTTCATCGGAGACCCGCAGCACGAACTGCTTGTGAGCCGGTTCATCTTCCGGTCGGATCGGGCGCAGCAGGATATGGCGCTGATCTTTAAGCCAGGCACCCTCCTCCAGTTCGGTGGGATAGGGGCGGATCGCCAGTCGGTTGATTGTCGGGATGGTAGGGTCACTCAGTGTGAGGCTGGCATCCAGTACCACCATCTCGGTACCGCACGCTTGCAGCGGGTGCAGGTCCAGCTCCTGGATCTCAGGAAAGGCGAGCAGCAGTTCGGAGAGCTGGCAGAGCACCTGACCGAGGGCATCGGTATCCAGTCGTTCCGGTGTGGCCTGCTCACGAATCTTGCGACTCTTGAGTGCACCGATGATCTGGTAACGGGCCAGCGCCTGATTGAGCGGCGGTAACGCTGCCACCATCTCCTGCGGTTCCGCACCCGACTCACCCAGCAGAATGACGGGGCCAAAGATGGCGTCTTGCTGGATGCGTACCCGCAGCTCGAGGCCACCGCTGCGGCGAGCCATCCGCTGCACCAGCAAACCTTCAATGCGGGCGCCCGCATCATGCTGTTTGACCCTGTCCAGAATGGCATCTGCAGCCTGTGCTACTTCGGCCGAGGTGCGCAGATTGAGCACCACACCGTGTACGGCAGACTTGTGCAGGATATCGGGCGAGCGCAGTTTTACCGCCACCGGATAGCCGATCTGCTCGGCGGTCAGGGTCGCCTCGATGGCGTCGGTGACGATCCAGGTTGGCAGGGTCGAGAGACCGGCAGCTTGTAAAATCGGGTGCACCAGATGGGTATCCAATCTTAGCTGTTTGCGCTCCTGCGCTTGGCGGATCAGCTGCTGGCACAGATCGACATTGAGCTGGTTGCCATGCAGGGATGCCGGTGTCTCCATCAACTGCTTCTGGTTGCGGCGGTATTCCACCATGTGCATGAAGGCGGCCATGGCGCTTTCCGGCGTGCGGTAGGTCGGGAAACCCGCCTCGGTAAAGAGTTTTCGCCCCTCCTGCGCCGAGTATTCACCCGCCCAGTTGGTGAGGATGTTGAAACGGCGCGCTCTGGGGTGCTGTTTCAGATGGGCAATAAGATGGCTGGCCAGCGGCGCGCTAGGTGCCGTGAGCGAGGGTGCGTGGATGATCAGGATGGCGTCGATGCCATCTTCCTGCAACACGTTGTCCAGCGCCTCCTGATAGGTGGTGATGGTAGCATCGCTGCCAATATCGAGCGGCGGGCGAGCCAGCTTGCCGCCCCGCTCCAGCAGCACATCCACCGCCATATTGGCCAGCCCGCGGCCGTTGGAGATGATGGCGAGCCGCTCTCCCTTGAGGGTCATGGAGTGGCTCAAGGTTTCTACCGCGGCAAACAGTTCGTGGGTATCCCGTACCCGCAACATGCCGGCGCGGCGGATGGCGGCATCATAGACGTTGTCGAGACCGTGGGCCGGTTCGTGGCGCCCGCTTTTCAGCACCAGGATCGGCTTGTTGCGCGAGGCTGCCCGCGCAGCCGAGAGAAAGTGGCGGGCGTCGTGCAACTTGTCCATGTAGATCAAGATGGCGCGGGTGACGCTGTCGCGGGAGAGCTGATCCAGCAGCTGGCCGAAGTCGATGTCGCAGTGATCGCCAAGGGAGATAAAGGCGGAAAAGCCCAGCTCATGCTGCTTGGCCCAATCCAGAATGGTGGTGCTGACGGCGGCGGATTGCGACAGAAAGGCGACCTGCCCCGGCTTGGCGGCAGTGGGTGAAAAGCTGGCGTTGATCCCCTGGCCGGGCAGCAGCATTCCCATGCTGTTGGGGCCGAGCAGGCGAATGCCGTATTGTTGGCAGACCCGTTTCAGCTCCAGTCGCTCCTCGGGGGAAAAGTCGGCGGCCAGTATGATGGCCGCCCCTGCGCCCTTCTGGCCGAGCGCTTCCAGCAATGGCAAGACCCGCTCCCGCCTGGTGCAGATGATGGCGAGATCCGGGGTCAGCGGCAGGCTGGCGATATCGGGATAGGCCAGCACGCCGGCGATGGCCTTGTTGCGCGGGGTTACCGGGAGGATGGGCCCTTTGAACTGGCCCGCCAGCAGGTGGCGCACGATCACATGGCCCGCCTTGAGCGGGTCGGTCGAGGCGCCGATCACGGCGATTGAGTGGGGTTTGAACAGCCGATCCAGACCGCTTGCTTTCATGGGCACTCCCGACAAAAGGGGGAAGATACCAGTCTAATACGCCTTTGCTACGGGTTCTGTGACCGGATCCTGATCACCGTTTGTTGAGGGCATTGGCACGCAGATAAAAGCGCAGTTCGCCCTGCACCCGGCGAATGGCTCCCAGGTGGCGTTCCTGTAGATAGATATTCTGCTCCCGATCGAGCGCCGTGCTGGGTACGCCCATGCTTTGCAGATACTCGTCAAACAGGGTTGAACCCTTGATCTCTACCAGATGCTGTTTCATGGCTCTCCTCCCTGCGCCTTGGTGTTTGTTGATGAATGCCTAGTCTGCGATGACCTGCCGGGTTTGCCTATTGTCACTTTTGACACGAGAGCGCTCACACATCTTTCAGAGAGGGCGCCGTTGAGGTGCTGGCTGACGTTATAGTATGGCGAGGAGCATGAGGCACGGATGGTGCGCAGGATGATCAGAGTCTGGTGGTGGTGCATGGCACTGTGGACGGTTGGCGTATCGGCAACCGAGCAGCCTATCCGCGCCTGGAATCTGCTGCTGGATCACCCCAACCCCGCCGTCGTCCAGTTGCTGCGCCTCTCCCTCGATCTCACCGTGCCCGAATATGGCCCCTACCAGTTGGTTTCCAGCCCGCAAATGGAGCAGGGGCGGGCGGTGAAGGAGCTGCGCAGCGGCGAGCTGGTTCAGGTCGGTGTTTTTGCCCCCGATGGTGAGCGAGAACGGGAGTTGCTGGCAATCCACATTCCGCTGGCCGAGGGGCTGCTGGGATGGCGGGTGTGTCTGGTTCGGCAGGGGGATGAGGGGCGTTTTGCCGAGATCGGATCGTTGGCGGACTGGCATCGCGCCGGGCTCTCCATCGGCCAGCACAGATCCTGGCCAGACACCCAGTTGCTGCGGGCTAACGGCCTCAAGGTGACGGTGGGCAATCTTTATGAGGCGCTCTTCAACATGCTGCGCAAGAAGCGCTTTGACTGCTTCCTGCGTTCGGTCATCGAGATCGAGGATGAGCTAAGGCTGCATCCGGATCTCGCCATCGAGTCCCGTCTGGTGTTTCGCTATCCGCTGGCGTTGCTCTTCTTTGTCTCGCCAAAATATCCGGAGCTGGCCCAGCGTATCGAGCTTGGCCTGCTGCGGGCGCGGCAGTCTGGTGCTTTTGACCGGGTCTTTGAAGAGGGATTTGGCAGCACCATTCGGCGGCTGAAACTGGATGAGCGGGTGCGCCTCGAGCTGCACAACCCCGACTTGCCGCTGCCCAGCCGCATCATGATGGCCGATCCGGCCCTTATCTATAATCCGGTATCAGCGCAGTGAACCCTGATTCTGCGCGGTATCCCAGAAGGCGCGGATCAGCGGTTCCTCCAGCCGCTTCTTGAGCACCCCGATCCCCACATCAAATGGTTTGAAGGCGGGTTTGAGGTCGATGATCCGCACCTTGTCGCCGAGCGGGCTGTGGTCGATCACCGCCGCCGGCACCAATCCTACGCCACAGCCGAGCGCCACCATGGCGACAATCCCCTCGTTACCCGCCACTTCGGCATAGATGTTGGGCGCTATCCCCTTGTTGCGAAACCACTGATCGCTGCGTTTGCGGGCCAGCCCCTGCTCGGAGAGGATGACTGGCAACTGCTCCCAATCAGGTTCTCCCTGACGGAACCACTGGTTCAGTTGCGGGGCATTGCGCGGCGCGATAAAGACCAGCGGCACCAGTTGCAGGCTGGCGAACTCCAGCTTGGCGGGCAGAGCGTCGGGACGGGCGGCGATGGCGAGATCGGCTTCATCGGCCAGGATCTTGTCCACCGCCAGCGCCGGGTCACCGGTCTCCAGCTTGATCTCCAGCTGGGGGTAGCGGCGGCGAAAACGCTCCAGCACCTCAGGCAGCAGGAAGTAGCTGGCAGTGACTGAGCAGAAGACCCGCAGACGACCTTGCAGCGGCTCGTCGCTGCGTTTGAGCTCCTGCTTGAGCTGACGCCACTCCTGCAACAGGCCGCCGCCAAACTCCCGCAGCTTCTCGCCGGCGGGGGTGAGCCGTACCGAGCGGTTGTCCCGCTCGAACAGGATGCAGCCGGTCTCCTGTTCCAGTCGCTGGATGGCGCGGCTCAGGGTGGAGGGGCTGACCGCCATGGCATCGGCACTCTTGCCGAAATGAAGGGAGTCGGCGAGGTGGAGAAACAGCTCGAGATTGCGAAGGTCCATCTTTCAGCTCCTGGCGCTGCTTGTGTGCCCGATACCCAGCGGTTGGTGGCTTGTTTCTGCCATCTCGCGGTACATTCAGCAGGCAATTATGAAGGGTGAGTCTTTCAGTTATTGCAACGTACTGTTTCGAATATATCAGTTCAGGCAATAAGTGTCCCGCGCTATAGTGGTTCAGACAACGCCGCTATCCGGCATGGAATCAATCGAACGGAGCAATCACCATGGCTAACTATTTCAACACCTTGAACCTGCGTCAGCAGTTGGCCCAATTGGGCAAGTGTCGTTTCATGCAGCGCGAAGAGTTCGCGGACGGCTGCAACGTGCTGAAGGGCAAGAAGGTGGTGATTGTGGGCTGTGGTGCCCAGGGTCTGAACCAGGGTCTGAACATGCGTGACTCCGGGCTGGATATCTCCTACGCCCTGCGCAAGGCCGCCATCACCGAGAAGCGCGCCTCCTGGCAGAAGGCTACCGACAACGGCTTCGCGGTCGGGACTTATGAAGAGCTGATCCCGACCGCCGATCTGGTGCTCAACCTGACCCCAGACAAACAGCACTCCGACGTGGTCAAAACCGTGATGCCGCTGATGAAGCAGGGCGCCGCGCTGGGTTACTCCCACGGCTTCAACGTGGTGGAAGAGGGTCAGCAGATCCGCTCCGACCTCACCGTCGTGATGGTGGCGCCCAAGTGCCCGGGTACCGAAGTGCGCGAAGAGTACAAGCGTGGCTTTGGTGTGCCGACCCTGATCGCCGTTCACCCGGAAAATGACCCGAAAGGTGAAGGCATGGCCATCGCCAAGGCGTGGGCCTCTGCCACCGGCGGCGACCGTGCCGGGGTGCTGGAATCCTCCTTCGTGGCGGAAGTGAAATCCGATCTGATGGGCGAGCAGACCATCCTCTGCGGCATGCTGCAGGCCGGTTCCCTGCTTTGCTACGACAAGCTGGTTGCCGAAGGCACAGACCCGGCCTATGCCGGCAAGCTGATCCAGTTCGGCTGGGAGACCATTACTGAAGCCCTGAAGCAGGGTGGCATCAGCCTGATGATGGACCGCCTCTCCAACCCGGCCAAGCTGCGCGCCTTCGAGCTCTCCGAGCAGCTCAAGACCCTGATGCGCCCGCTGTTCGAGAAGCATATGGACGACATCATTGCCGGTGAGTTCTCCCGCGGCATGATGGCCGACTGGGCCGAAGATGACGTCAAACTGTTCACCTGGCGTGAAGAGACCGGTAAATCCGCCTTCGAAAACGCCCCGGCGTTCGCTGGCAAGATTGCCGAGCAGGAGTACTTCGACAATGGCGTGGTGATGGTGGCCATGGTCAAGGCGGGTGTCGAGCTGGCGTTCGAGACCATGGTGGCTTCCGGTATCTACGAGGAGTCTGCCTACTACGAATCCCTGCACGAGTTGCCGCTGATCGCCAACACCGTTGCCCGCAAGCGTCTGTACGAGATGAACGTGGTTATCTCCGATACCGCCGAGTACGGTAACTACCTGTTCGCCAACGCTGCAGTGCCGTTGCTGCGCGAGCACTTCATGCCGACCCTGAAAGCGGGCGATCTGGGTGCCAGCAAGGCAGAAGGGCAGAGCGTGGATAACCTGGCGCTGCTGGCGGCCAACGAAGCGACCCGCAACCACCCGATCGAGAAAATCGGCCAGGTACTGCGTGGCTACATGAAAGACATGAAACGCATCGCCGTTGGCGGTTAAGCCCGCATCGGGCTGGATGATGAAGGGGCAGGGATGACGATCCCCGTCGCCGGTCGGACTGGACACCCGCTCGGCCAGCCAGAAAACTCAGCCTGACAGTCATAAAAAAGCCCCGCTCATCGAGCGGGGCTTTTGCATTCAGAAAGGCTGGATAAATCAGGCTTTCCACGCTTTCCAGGTGTTGATCAGACCATTGGTGGAGCAGTCGTGGCTGGTGACAGCCTCGTTGTTGCCCAGCTCAGGCAGGATCTTGTTGGCCAGCTGTTTGCCCAGCTCCACGCCCCACTGGTCGAAGGAGAAGATGTTCCAGATTGCGCCCTGTACGAAGATCTTGTGCTCGTACATGGCGATCAGGGCACCCAGGGTTTTCGGGGTCAGGCTCTTGAACAGGATGGAGTTGGTCGGGCGGTTGCCTTCGAACACCTTGAACGGCACCAGATCCTTGACCTGCTCCAGGGTTTTGCCAGCCGCCAGGAACTCGGCTTCGACCTCTTCCTTGCTCTTGCCGAAGGCCAGCGCTTCGGTCTGGGCGAAGAAGTTGGCCAGCAGTTTCGGATGGTGGTCACCGATCGGGTTGTGGCTGATGGCTGGCGCCAGGAAGTCGCAGGGGATCAGCTTGGTGCCTTGGTGGATCAGCTGGTAGAAGGCGTGCTGGCCGTTGGTGCCCGGCTCACCCCAGATGATGGGGCCAGTCTGGTAGTCAACCGGCTTGCCATTACGATCCACGTACTTGCCGTTGGACTCCATGTTGCCCTGCTGGAAGTAGGCAGGGAAGCGGTGCATGTACTGGTCGTACGGCAGAATGGCTTCGGACTCGGCACCGTAGAAGTTGTTGTACCACAGGCCGATCAGCGCTAGCAGAACCGGCACGTTCTGCTCATAGGAGGCAGTGGCGAAGTGCATGTCCATCTCGAAGGCGCCTTGCAGCAGGGCTTCGAAGTTCTCGAAACCGACAGACAGGGCGATGGGCATGCCGATGGCAGACCAAGAGGAGTAGCGGCCGCCAACCCAGTCCCAGAACTCGAACATGTTGTTGGTGTCGATGCCGAACTCGGCCACGGCCTTGCCGTTGGTGGAGAGCGCGGCGAAGTGCTTGGCAACGTGGGCCTTGTCACCGGCGATGTTGATGAACCAGTCGCGGGCGGTCAGGGCGTTGGTCATGGTCTCCTGGGTGGTGAAGGTCTTGGAGGCCACCAGGAACAGGGTGGTTTCCGGATCGATCTTCTTCAGGGTCTCGGCGATGTGGGTGCCATCGACGTTGGAGACGAAGTGCATCTGCAGGTGGTTTTTGTAGGGACGCAGAGCCTCGGTGATCATCACCGGGCCCAGATCAGAGCCACCGATACCGATGTTGACCACGTGCTGGATCGCCTTGCCGGTGTAGCCTTTCCACTCGCCTCCGATTACCTTCTCGCAGAAGCCTTTCATCTTGGCCAGTACGGCGTTCACTTCCGGCATCACGTCCTTGCCGTCGCACTCGATGGGGCGGTCGGAGCGGTTGCGCAGGGCCACGTGCAGTACGGAGCGGCCTTCGGTCATGTTGATCTTGTCGCCATTGAACATGGCATCGATCGCGCTGCGAAGATCGGTCTCTTTGGCCAGATCAACCAGCAACTTGAGGGTTTCTTCGGTGATCAGGTTCTTCGAGTAATCAACCAGGATGTCGCCGCCGAAGGTAAGGGAAAACTTGTCAAAGCGCTTCGGGTCCTGCGCGAACAGATCCTTGAGTCGAGTCTCTTTGTTTGCTGCAAAGTGGGCTTCCAGTGCCTGCCAGGCCTGGGTTTGGGTTGGATTGATATTTTTCATAGGATTCCTGAAATGCCAAGTTGTGTTTGAACCTTGCAGGCAAGGTCCCGCCAAACCTTATTATCCGAGCATTATAGCGAGCCTGCCGGGCGGCCCGTGTAACAGATTTTTACCGATTGTCTTTTACCGCAATGGGTCACTGTCGGGAGCATACAACCAGAACATTGGGATTATGTGTCACGAAAGCAAGGCGGATCTTGCGCTTGCTCATGATTGGGGCCACCCCGATAGCCTGAAATTGTTTTCATCCGGTTGGCGTGGTTATGCATCGACATGGCCATGGGCTGGGGCCAGAAACGACAATGCCAGCCCGAAGGCTGGCATTGTCTGTTGCCGCAGAACCGTGATCACGCCTGCGGTTTTTGCATGTGCATCACCATCTGCGGGAAGGGGATCTCGATGCCTTCGGCATCAAAGGTCAGTTTCACCTTCTCGTGGAAGTCGAACCAGACACCCCAGTAGTCAGCGGTTTTCACCCAGGGGCGCACCACGATATTGACCGAGGAGTCGGCCAGCGCGGCAACGGCGATGGTGGCTGCCGGATCTTTCAGGATGCGCGGCTCTTCGCTTACCAGACGCTCGAGGATCTGTTTGGCCTTGCGCAGGTCAGAGCCGTAGCCGATGCCAAAGGTCATGTCGACGCGGCGGGTATCCATACGCGAGTAGTTGACGATGGTGCCGTTGAGGATGGCGGAGTTCGGGACTACTACCATCTTGTTGTCACCGGAGGTGAGGGTGGTGGTAAAGAGCTGAACGGACTGCACCACACCCGCGGTGCCTGCCACTTCGATAAACTCGCCCGCCTTGATGGGGCGGAAGATAATCAGCAGGAAGCCGGCAGCGAAGTTGGAGAGCGAGCCTTGCAGCGCCAGACCGATGGCCAGACCGGCGGCACCGATAATGGCGACGAAGGAGGCAGTCTGCACGCCGACACGGCCCAGCGCGGCGATCACCACGAACACCAGAATGGCGTATTTGAGGATGCTGCCGACGAAGTGGGTGACTGTGGTGTCCAGCTTGCGGGCCTGCATCACCTTGACCACGCCACCGCTGATGAGGTTGGCGGCGATATAGCCGACCAGCAGGGTCAGCAGGGCGGCGGCGATATTGACGCCGTATTCGATCAGCAGTCCCTGATTATTGACCAGCCAGGTCTGCGCTTCGGTAATGATTTCGGGTTCCATAGGATGTCCTGTCAGGTTCTAAAAGGTTTATGGTGGATAAATCTAACACCGCAGCGCGACAGTACGGGTCGCATCTGGTACTTCTTTTCTGCCATAAAAACCTGACACAAAAAAGAAGGGAGGCCAAAGCCTCCCTTCTTTTTGCTGAATGATGCGAAAAAACCATCAGCTCTGCAGCAGCTGGCTGCGGATAAATTGCCACTGATCTTCAAAACCGGCGGTCGGCTTGAGCTTGAACTCGGAGCGCACGAACTGGCTGATGCGGCCTTCGGTGTAGGCCAGCAGCAGATTGGCCAGCATGGTCTCGTCGAGCTGGAAGCCTTGCCCCTCGCGCAGCCGCTTCTCGCGCAGCACCTGCTTGATCTGGGTCTCCAGCTTGTCAAACAGGATGCTGATGCGATCCCGCAGCCGATCGTGCTCACCCAGCAGGGCGTCGCCGTTGAGGATACGGGTGATGCCGGGATTGCGCTCGGCGAACACCAGCAGCAGCTGCAGGATATGGTGACAGCGCGCCATGGTGTCCTTCTCTTCCGCCATGATCAGATTGACCCGTGACAGCAGGGAATCCTCGATAAAGTCGATCAGCCCCTCGAACATCCGCGCTTTGCTGGGAAAATGTCGATAGAGGGCTGCTTCAGAGACGCCGACCTCGGCCGCCAGACGGGCCGTGGTGATACGCTGACCCGGACTGGTTTCCAGCATATGGGCGAGCGCCTGCAGGATCTGATCGCGCCGACTCTGTTTCTGATTACTGCTTGCCATGGATTCCCCTAAAAAAACAATGGCTTGATTCTATTATTAAGCACCGCCCGTCGGGCTGGTGTGGTCTGTTATTGGCGACCAGAAGAACCAAAACCGCCTTCACCCCGTTCGCTCTGATTGAACTCATCGACCAGTTGGAAGCTGGCCTGAACTACCGGCATGATCACCAGCTGGGCGATGCGCTCGCCGGGTTGCATGGTGAACTCATCCTTGCCGCGGTTCCAGACCGAAACCATCAGCTGACCCTGATAATCGGAATCGATGAGACCGACCAGGTTGCCCAGCACGATGCCGTGCTTATGGCCGAGACCGGAGCGGGGCAGAATGGTGGCACACAGACCCGGATCCTGGATGTGAATGGCCAGACCGGTCGGCACCAGGGTGGTATCACCCGGAGCCAGAGTCAGCGGTGCATCCAGCAGTGCGCGCAGATCCATGCCGGCAGAGCCCGGTGTGGCGTAGGCGGGCAGCGGGAACTCGGTACCGATACGGGCATCCAGAATCTTCAGTTCAATTTGTGTAGTCATGAATCGCTTTTTCAGTTGGATCTTGTATTGGCGTCCCTCTTGGCAGGCGGGGCGCCGTGAGTCTTGTTCTTTCGGGACGCTCAGTGCCGGTAGTGGCGTGCAATCAGGGCGATCAGGTGACGGGCCAGCGTCAGCTTGTCGGCCAGCGGCAGCGGGGTCTGGCCCCCTTGCCAGAACACGGTCAGGGCGTTGTCATCGGCGTTGAAGCCTTGCCCCTCGCGGGACACATCGTTGGCGGCGATCATGTCCAGCCGCTTACGCTGCAACTTGTCGAGGGCGTATTGTTCCACATCCACGGTTTCGGCGGCAAATCCGACGGTGAAGGGTTTGTCTGAAAGGGCGCCGACGGCCGCGATGATGTCGGGGTTTTTCACCAGCTTCACCACCATCTGGTCGTTGTCACCAGTCTTCTTGATCTTCTGGCTGGCGACCTGTTCGGGACGATAGTCGGCCACCGCGGCGCAGCCGATGAAGAGGTCGCACTCGCCGACCCGGCTCATCACCGCCTGATGCATCTGCTCGGCGCTCTCGACATCGATGCGGGTGACGCCAGCTGGTGTAGCCAGCGTTACCGGGCCGCTCACCAGCGTCACTTCGGCGCCCGCTTCACGGGCAGCGCGAGCGATAGCAAAGCCCATCTTGCCGGAGCTGTGGTTGCTGATGTATCGCACCGGATCCAGCGCCTCGCGGGTTGGCCCTGCGGTGAGCAGCAGCTTGACGCCTGCCAGCAAGGGCTCAGCGGCCAGCTGCTGACAGCAGCGATCCACCAGTTCGAGGGGGTCCAGCATCCGCCCCGGGCCCACATCGCCACAGGCCTGGCTGCCGGCATCCGGCCCCCACAGCAGAATGCCGCGGCTGGCCAGGGTCTTGAGGTTGGCCTGGGTGGCAGCGTTGAGATACATCTGCTGGTTCATGGCAGGTGCCAGCGCGATGGGCGCCGGAGTGGCCAGACAAAGGGTGGTCAGCAGTTCGTCGGCCATGCCTGCAGCCATCCGCGCCATCAGGTTGGCGCTGGCGGGGGCGATCAGTACCAGATCGGCCCACTTGGCCAGCTCGATATGGCCCATGCCCGCTTCGGCAGAGGGATCCAGCAGGCTGTAGGCCACCGGATGACCGGAGACCGCCTGCAGGGTCAGCGGGGTGATGAACTCCTTGGCGGAGCGGGTCATCACCACCCGCACTTCGGCACCCTGATCTTTCAGGCGGCGTACCAGCTCGGCACTCTTGTAGGCGGCGATCCCGCCACTGACACCCAACAGGATGCGTTTATCGGCCAATCTCATCTGCTGTTTCTCTATCCGGCTCATTCTGACTGGTCGGCTAAGATACCACAGGCAATGGATGACGACAGGGGTTGGCATCAAGGGGTGTGGTCGGGCGCGCGCAATTTTTTGCTATGTTTTTTCTCAACAGGGATGAGGAAGAGACAAATGAGCATCAAAGAGTGGCCGGAAGATGAACGCCCCAGAGAGAAGTTGCTGCGTCAGGGGCCCGCGGCGCTCTCCGATGCCGAGCTGCTCGCCATCTTTCTGCGCACCGGCGTCAATGGCCTGAGTGCAGTGGATCTTGCACGTAATCTATTGAATCAATTCGGCTCTTTGCGCAGCTTGCTGGGCGCGGATCAACGGGCATTCTGCGAGGCGCACGGCCTTGGCCCGGCCAAATATGCCCAGTTGCAGGCGGTGCTGGAGATGGCCAGACGCCATCTGGCCGAGCAGTTGCAACGGGGCGATGCCCTCACCTCGCCCCAGCTGACCCGCGACTATCTGCAGGCCCAGCTGCGGGATCGGCAGCGCGAGGTGTTTGCCCTGCTGCTGCTCGACAATCAGCACAGAGTCATTCAATTTGTTGAGCTTTTTTTCGGCACTATCGACTCGGCGAGCGTCTGGCCAAGAGAAATCGTGCAGATCGCGCTCAAACATAATGCAGCCGCGGTGATTCTGGCGCATAATCACCCGTCCGGCGTCGCCGAGCCCAGTAGGGCCGACCGCCAGATCACGGATCGGATCACGGCCGCTTTGGCCCTGATCGATATCAGAGTGCTGGATCACTTGGTGATCGGTGATGGCATCACGGTTTCTTTTGCCGAGCGCGGTTGGCTATAACTGTGCTCTGGCACCGTATTAGTTGATCTTTGATCACGGATGCTGTATAAAATGCCGCCTTCTGTTTGCCCCGCAATCGAAGGCCAGCGGGGCAGATATTTGCTCGAGCAATGAAGTAAGATTTGGAGAGACTGACATGTCTAGAGTATGCCAAGTAACCGGCAAGCGCCCGGCAGTTGGTAACAACCGTTCGCACGCTAACAACGCCACCAAGCGTCGTTTCCTGCCGAACCTGCACACTCACCGTTTCTGGGTTGAGAGTGAAAAACGCTTCGTAAGCCTGCGCGTATCCGCAAAAGGCATGCGTATCATCGACAAGCGTGGCGTTGAAGTGGTTCTGGCTGAACTGCGCGCCAGCGGTGTTAAGGTATAAGGAATTAGATCATGGCTAAAGGTATTCGCGAGAAAATTCGCCTGAACTCCAGCGCCGGTACTGGTCACTTCTATACCACTACCAAAAACAAGCGCACCATGCCCGAAAAAATGGAGATCAAAAAGTTTGATCCCGTTGTTCGTCAGCATGTGATCTACAAGGAAGGCAAAATCAAGTAATTACTTGATGCTGCATTCCCAAAAACCCGGCTTCGTGCCGGGTTTTTTATGCGCCGAATTCAGTACACTGCCGGTTCAAAGGGAGGCTTGCCATGTTCAAATTGAGCCGAAAAGGCTGGAATAACGTGATCATTGTGGTGGTGCTGATCGTGATCACCCTGTTGCATCGTATGGAGACTGCCCAGCAGGAGAACAGCGCCAAGCGGGCTCGCCCCTTGTTGCCGGATGCGGCCGTGGTGCTCACCTGGCAGGGGCCGAGCTGGCAGATTGAGCGGATTGGTCAGGGCTGGCGCAGCATGCCGGATCTGGGGCTCGACACGGCTCAGCTGGATGCCAGTCTGGCGCGCTGGCAGAGCTGGTTGCTGCCCCCCGGCGAGGTGGTGCGCGGCACCCCGGTGACCATCAAGGTGTGGATTGCCGGCCAGAGCGATCCGGTCGAGATCGGCCTCTATCAGAACAGCGGCCAGTATGGTGCCCAGCTGCCCTCCGGTCTCTGGCTCGCCCTCACTGCCGAGCAGTATCGCGATCTGCTGCGTCCTGCCCCCTGAGTTTCTTTTCCTTGCGAGGTGCCCATGCCCGAATTGCCAGAAGTTGAAGTCAGTCGTCAGGGGATCTCCCCCTGGCTCACCGGTATCAAGGTGACGCGTGTAGTGGTGCGGGATGGCCGCCTGCGCTGGCCGATCCCCAGTGAGATTCAGGAGCTGGTGGACCTCACCATCCATCGGGTGCGTCGCCGTGCCAAATACCTGCTGCTGGAGACCGATTTCGGCACCGCCATCCTTCATCTGGGGATGTCCGGCAGCCTGCGTGTACTGGATATCGGCACCCCGGCCGAGAAGCACGACCACGTGGATATCGAGCTGGAGAATGGCAAGTTGCTGCGGCTCAACGATCCGCGCCGCTTCGGCGCCCTGCTCTGGACTCGCGAACCGGCCGAAGCCCATGCGCTGCTCGCCAAGCTGGGGCCAGAGCCGCTCACCGATGCCTTCAGTGCTGATTACCTGCAGGGGCGCGCCAAGGGGCGCAGCACCGCCATCAAACAGTTCCTGATGGACAATCAGGTGGTGGTCGGGGTGGGCAACATCTACGCCAACGAGGCGCTCTATGCTGCCGGCATTCACCCCAAACGGGCGGCGGGCAATATCAGTGCCGAGCGGCTGGGAACCCTGGTGGCCGAGATCAAGCGGGTGTTGGCCGAGGCGATTCGCCAGGGCGGCACCACTCTGAAGGATTTCACCAGTGCCGACGGCAAGCCGGGCTATTTCGTGCAGCAGTTGCAGGTTTATGGCCGTGGCGGTCAGCCCTGTTTCCACTGTCACACCCTGCTGACCGAGACAAGAATGGGCCAGCGCACCACGGTTTTTTGCAGTCATTGCCAGCGCTGAGCGCACTTTTTGCCCCGATCCGGGGGAAGTTGTAACAGCGTATTTCCACTCTGTTGAAGATTTGCACAGCTGTCACTAGTATCCCGACCGTTCAGGCGGTTTGAGAATATAAAAATGACAGTTAAATCAATAGACTGGGAATATTTATCCCGGCAGGAGCGCTATTGCGCAAAATCCATGGCCCGCTTCCTCTACCCCGAGGGATGTGACCGGAAAACCTTCAATCGCGGCAAGTTCGTGCTGCGCAGCCTGCTCTATCGCAAGTCGCTGAGCCGGGTCTTCAGCCTGTTTCAGTGCGACTCGCTCAAGGCGCTGCCAGCTGTCTATCCCGAGCTGCTCGACAAGCCGATGCGTCCCTATCGCTTCGCCTGTGCCAGCGCCCGTCAACGTGCCGAGATGCTGGAAAATCACTATCGGTTGCTGCTGGAGTGCTACCCGCAGCTGATCGACCCCCTCTATCTGGGCGAGGGGATCGAACTTGGGCACTATCCCCAGAGCGGCTGCCGCATTCTGCTGCGCCACGATGGCACCTTCCGCCGCGAGGCCGAGCTGGCGCTATCTATCGTTAACGGGGATGGGCAGCGCCTCTACAGCTGCGCCTTTTCGCTGGCGGGCAGCGTGGATCGTTTGATTCTGATGATCGGCTCCATGCAGGGGCCGGAGCCTGCTGTCGACAATGCCCAGGATCGGGTGCGCGAGCTGACCAAAGAGGGGCACGGCCTGCGGCCCAAATCCCTGCTGGTACAATTGGTGCTGCAACTGGCGCAGGCCATGGGGGCGGCGGAGGTGCTGGCGGTGCGCAAGCGGGCCCATGTGTTTCAGGCCAAGCGCTACAGCAGCAAGCAGAAAGCCAATTTGCAGGCCGATTATGACGAGCTGTGGCTGGAGTTCGACGCCCGGGATGTGGATGCCAACTTCGTCGCCCTGCAAGCCCAGCCGCGCAAGCCGCTGGAGGAGATCGCCTCCAGGAAGCGGGCCATGTATCGGCGCCGCTACGAGTGGCTCGATCTGCTGGTGCAGGAGATGAATGAGCGGTTTGCCCGTCAGTAACCGGCAAGCAGGCTGACCTCTCCATAGCGAGAGAGATACAACAAGGGCTACCCGCGGGTAGCCCTTGTCGTTTCTGCCATCAGGGGAGGGATTAGCGCTGTTGCTGTTTGGCTGCGATGGCCTGCGCCACTACCGGGTCGACAAACTGGCGGATATCGCCACCGTGCAGCGCCACCTCTTTCACCAGAGTGGAGGAGATAAAGGAGTTCTCCTCCGCCGGGGTGAGGAAGACGCTTTCCAGCTCAGGCATCAGGCGGCGGTTCATGTTGGCCAGCTGGAACTCGTACTCGAAGTCGGAGACGGCGCGCAGGCCGCGGATCAGCACGTTGGCCTGATGCTCTTTGGCGAAATCGACCAGCAGGCCGGAGAAGCCCACCACTTTGACGTTGGGAAGCTGGCTGGTCACTTGCTGGACAAGCTGGACACGTTCTGCCAGATCGAACAGAGGTCGCTTGCTCGGGCTGTTGGCGACACCGACCACCACCTCGTCAAACAGCTTGGCGGCGCGGCCGATGAGATCGGCGTGGCCATTGGTAACGGGATCAAAAGTCCCGGGATAAATTACCCTGGTAGTCATCTTTGCGGTCCTGCAACCTGGAAATTTGGTCGCATTATAAGGTCGTCGCTTGAGAATAGCAGTGCATCAGGCAAGAATACGCCATCGCGCATCAAGCCTCCTTGCATTGGTGACAGGGAGCAAAGGGATTTTTTATGAAACGTATTCTGGTCGTTCGCAATGACAAGATTGGTGACTTCATGCTGGCGTGGCCTAGCTTCGCCATGCTCAAAGGCTCCATGGAGTGTCATGTGACTGCCCTGGTTCCGGCCTACACGGCGCCGCTGGCCCGGCTCTGCCCCTGGATTGACGAGGTGATCATCGATCCGGGCGTGCGAGCCGACAAGGAGCAACAGCGAGCGCTGCTGGCGCGGATCAAAGCGGCGGCGTTCGACGCGTCCATCTGCCTCTTCTCCAACTCCCGCAACGCCATGCTGGTGTGGAAGGCGCACATCCCTTACCGGCTGGCCCCGGCGACCAAGCTGGCGCAGGTGCTCTACAACCAGCGACTGGTGCAGCGTCGCTCCCGCTCCCAGAAACCGGAGTCCGAGTACAACCTGGAGCTGATCCGCCGCTTCCTGGCCGATCAGCAGGTGGCTGTGGTGGAGCCCAAGACCCCCTTCCTGCAGTTCGATGACGAGACCCTGCTACAGGTGCGCGAGCAGTTGGCACTCAAGCTCAAGCTCGATGCCAGCCGCCCCTGGCTGATGGTGCATGCCGGTAGCGGCGGTTCGGCCAACAATCTCTCCATCGAGCAGTATGCCCGCATCATCATCAAGCTCAATCAGGCCTGCCCCGAGCTGCAGTGCGTGCTGACCGCAGGCCCGGGCGAGGATAAGATGGCCGAACAGCTGGCGGCCGAGCTGCTCGCCCACGGCGGCAACGGCTGGATCTACCGCTCCAGCGATGGTCTGCCGATGTTCTGTCAGGTGCTGGCCAACGCAGCCCTGTTTATCGCCGGTAGTACCGGCCCGCTCCATATCGCCGGCGCGCTCGATGTGCCGACCATCGGTTTCTTCCCGATGCGCCGCTCCGCCACTCCGCTGCGCTGGAAGCCCCTCAACAGCGAAGGGCGTCACCTCGCCTTCAGCCCGCCGGAGGATAGCGACCATCCTGAGGATATGAGCCAGCTCGATCCCAAGACCATGGTGCCGGTGATGGCCCGCTGGGCGGCGCCTTTCTGGCGCAAATAACGTATGCAGCAATGTAAACAGGGCCCCGCGGGGCCCTGTTTCGTATGACGGTTATTCCGGCTGCTGCGGCTGCTGGCGCACCCAGAGGTCGGCGTATTTGACGAAGGTGGAGTGGGCGGAGAGGATCGCCAACAGCAGCCCCTGCTTGCCATCGAGGAAGCCTGCTTTGAGCAGGTACATCTTGAGGAAGCAGCCTACCGCGTGGATCAGCCCCTGACTGAGGGAGCCCTTCTTGCCGCGGGCGGTGCGCTGATCGGCCCAGGCGCGGGCATAACCGGCGGATTTCACCAGATAGTGCTCCAGATCCCGATAGGTGAAGTGGAGCAGGTCGCCATGAATATTGACGATCTTCATGTTGGCCCGCACTTCCACCTTTTCGTGCACCAGCGCCTCGTTGTAGCTGGTGAGTGCCTTGGGATAGAGGCGCAGCACCCGATCCGGATACCAGCCGCTGTGGCGGATAAAGCGGCCAAACACCCAGGAGAGGCGTGGGATCGAGTAGATGGTATCGCTGGCCGGATTGGCCATCACCTCGGTGATGGCGGTTTTCAGCTCGGGGGTGAGCTGCTCGTCGGCATCCAGCCACAGCACCCAGTCGGATTGCACGTGGGACTGGGCCAGCCGGCGCTGCTTGCCAAAGCCCGGCCACTTGGCGTTGACGAAGAAGCGGGCGCCAAATTCGGCGGCGATGGCCGGGGTCTCGTCCTGACTGCCGGAGTCCAGAATGACGATCTCGTCCACCAGTCCGTCGAGGGAGGCGAGGCACTTGCGCAGGTTGTCGGCTTCATTCTTGACGATCAGAACGGCAGCCAGAGTCGGTTTTTTCACGAATGTGGGCTCACGGTTATTGCCCGGCTGGCGGGTCGAATGCGTATTGATGGGCCATTCTAACGGAAAAACGGGCCAAAGAGAGAGCCGCCATTGCCCGTTTCTATCAGCTGTCTGCCTGTCTCGTCTCGTCCGGTTGGAAGAGGGGCACCGCTGGAAAAAAGGGGTGACGGCAGCGTCTGCCAAGGATCTTCTGTTATTTATCCAGTCATTCTTGGGGCATAATCTCGCCCAGTGATGATTAACAGCCGGGCCAGTCCCGAGAGAAGACGCGTGATGAAAATATTGGTGATCGGCCCCTCCTGGGTCGGCGATATGGTGATGTCCCAGAGTCTCTACAAGGCGATCAAGGCCAACCATCCGGAGTGCGAACTGCACGTGATGGCCCCCGCCTGGTGCTGCGCCCTGCTGGAGCGGATGCCGGAGGTGGACAAGGCGATCACCATGCCCCTTGGCCACGGTGACTTCAAGCTGGTGGCACGCCGCCGCCTCGGCAAGCAGCTGGCCGCCGAAAAATACGATCAGGCTATCGTCCAACCCAACTCCATGAAGTCGGCGCTGATCCCCTGGTTTGCCCGCATTCCGGTGCGTACCGGCTGGAAAGGGGAGCACCGCTTCGGCCTGCTCAACGATATGCGCAGCAACAAATCCGCCTTCCCGCTGATGGTGGAGGGCTATCTGGCGCTCGCTTATCCCAAGGCGCAGATGAAGAGCCGGGCCGATATTCCGACCATTCCGCACCCCTCTCTGCACGTCGATCTGGTCAACCAGAGCAAGGCGCTGGAGCGGCTGGGGCTGGATCGCGCTCGCCCGGTGCTGGTGCTCTGCCCCGGTGCCGAGTTTGGCCCGGCCAAGCGCTGGCCGGAGGGGCACTACGCCGTGGTGGCCCAACAGCATCTGGACGAGGGGTGGCAGGTGTGGATCTTCGGTTCCAACAAGGATGTACCGGTGGCCAACACCATCCGGGATCGGGTCAACCTGCTGACTCGCCCCAACTGCCACGTGCTGGCGGGCAAGACCAGTCTGCACGAGGCGATCGATCTGATGGCGCTGGCCGGCCGGGTCATCTCCAACGACTCCGGCCTGATGCACATCGCCGCCGCCCTCAACCGGCCGCTGGTGGGTGTCTATGGCTCCACTTCGCCGCTCTACACCCCGCCGCTGGCGGATCGGGTCGAGATCGTTCACACCGACATCGAGTGTCGCCCCTGCTTCAAGCGCACCTGCAAGTTCGGCCATCTCAAGTGCCTGATCGATCTGGCGCCGGAGCAGGTGGTCGATGCCTGCAAGAAGCTGGAGCAGAGTCAGTAAGATGCCCTATCGTCTGCTCTACAACCTGCTGATCCACCTGGGATTGCCTCTGGCACTGCTGGCCCTCTACAAGCCGAAGCGGGGCAAGCCCGGCTTTGGCAAGCGCTGGGCCGAGCATCTCGGGCGGCTGCCTGCCACCGGACAGGAGGCGCCGCTCTGGATCCATGCGGTGAGCGTGGGGGAGACGCTGGCCATCACGCCGCTCATTCGCGCCCTCAAGGCGGAGCGGCCCGATCTGCCGATCCTGCTCACCACCACCACCCGCACCGGCGCCGATCAGGCTGCCAAGCTGGGGGATCTGGTGATCCATCGCTATGCACCGCTCGACTACCCCTGGGCCATTGCCGCCTTTCTCGACACCTTCAAGCCGCGCGCGCTCTGGGTGATGGAGACCGAGTTATGGCCGAACTGGCTGGCCGCCTGCGAGGCGCGACACCTGCCGGTGACCATCATCAACGCCCGTCTTTCCGAGCGATCCTGCCAGCGTTATGCCCGCTTCCACGGTGCCTTCGATGCCCTGAGCCGGCCACTGACCCATCTGCTCTGCCAGCATCAGGATGACGCCGACCGCTTCGCCCGCCTCGGTATCGAGCGTTCGCGGCTGGCGGTGACCGGCTCCATCAAGTTCGATATCCAGTTTGGTGCCGAGGTGCAGGCAAAAGGGCGTGCCCTGCGCCAGCAACTGGGGGCGGATCGGCCGGTCTGGATCGCCGCCAGCACCCATCAGGGTGAGGATGAGCAGGTGCTGGCCGCTTTCGACCTGCTGCTCAAACGCCATCCCGATGCGCTGCTCATTCTGGTGCCGCGCCACCCCGAGCGGTTCGACCGGGTGGCCGAGCAGTGTGCCCCTTACGGCTGCGTGCGGCGCACTGATGGTGCTGCGGTGAGTGCGGAGGATAAGGTCTACCTCGGCGATACCATGGGCGAGCTGCCGCTGATGCTGGCGGCGGCCGATGTGGCCTTCGTCGGTGGCAGTCTGGTGAAGATTGGCGGTCACAACCTGCTGGAGCCGGCAGCCCTCGGCAAGCCCTGCCTGACGGGGCCCGCCTACTTCAACTTCAGCGACATCACTCGTCAGCTGGTGGCTCAGGGGGGCGCCGCCATCGTGGCCGATGCCGCCGAGCTGGGCGAGCGGGTGAGCCAGTTGTTTGCTGATGCAAGCGCCCGCCGCGAGATGGGGGAGCAGGCTCGCGCCGTGGTGCTGCGCAATCAGGGAGCGCTGGCGCGTACCCTCTCGCACTGCCTCACTGCGCTGGAGAACGACTGAGAGCCAGCCTTTCATACAGCCCGGCCATAAAAAAACGGAGCGCGATGCGCTCCGTTTTGTTTTTGGCGGTTGCCGGAATTAGCGAACGATCAGCCCCAGCAGGATGCCGACCACACCGAAGTCGGAGTCGCTGAAGGTGGTGTTGGCGAAACCGAGGTCGCCCAGCACTGGCAGCAGGAAGACCGGCAGAATGGTGAGCAGCAGCAGGCCGTTGGCGAAGGAGCCCAGAATGGCGCCGCGACGACCACCGGTGGCGTTGCCGAACACCCCGGCAGCGGCGCCAACGAAGAAGTGCGGTACCACGCCCGGGATGATGACGGTCAGGCCCATGGCGTAGAGCAGCGCCATCCCCAGCAGACCGGCGGCAAAGCTCGACAGGAAGCCGATCAGCACGGCGTTGGGGGCGTAGGGGAAGACGATGGGGCAGTCGAGAGCCGGCTTGGCGTTCGGCACCAGCTTGTCGGAGATCCCCTTGAAGGCCGGTACGATCTCGGCGATGACCATCCGCACACCCTGCAGGATGACGTAGACACCGGCGGCGAAGGTGATGGACTGCATCAGGGAGAACATGAACCAGTGCTTGCCCTTGGCGACGCTGGAGACAAACTCGGGGCCGGCGAAGGCGGAGGTCACCAGGAAGATGATGCCCATGGTGAAGGAGATGGCCACCGGGGTATCGCGCAGGAACAGCAAGCTCTTGGGTACCTGCACATCTTCGCAGCTGTGGGCCTTGTTGCCGAACTTGGCGCCGATCAGGGCGGAGAGCACGTAGGAGCAGGTGGAGAAGTGGCCCAGCGCCACGTCATCGGAGCCGGTGATCTGCTTCATGAAGGGGTGGGCGATGGCCGGGAAGAAGACCATGGCGACACCGACCACCAGACTGCCCACCGCGATCAGCGGCACGCCGCTCATACCGCCGGCAGAGAGATCACCGCCACCATCATCGACATGAACAGGGTGTGGTGACCGGTCAGGAAGATGAATTTCCACGGGGTCAGACGGGCGATCAGGATGTTCACCAGCATGGCGAAGAACATGATCATCGCCATCTCCTTGCCAAACGAGGTCTGGGCGATGGAGACGATGGCCTCGTTGTTGGGGACGACCCCCTTGATGCCGAAGGCGTGCTGGAAGATGACGGCAAAGTCACCCAGCGAGTTGATCACCAGGGTAGCACCGGCCCCCAGAATGACGAAACCCATGATGGTCTTGACCGTGCCCTTGATGCACTCGGTCACCGGTTTCTTCTGGGCAATCAGGCCGATAAGCGCGATCAGGCCGACCAGCACAGCGGGCTCGGACAGCACGTCAAACATCAGAAAGTTGAAAAATTCCATAGTCAGCTCCTGGCAATGGAAGATGCGGCCCGCAGGCCGCATGGAGGATCCTTAGAGGGCGCCCAGTTCGCGCAGGGCGATGGCGAGCTTCTCTTTCATTGCGGCCTTGTCGACCATGTTGTCGAGGGCCACCAGACGGCCGTTGACGCCCATGCTCTGTAACTGCTCGGCGATGTCGCGGGTGGCGACAAAGATCTCGGCGCTTTCACTACCGGCGGAGGCCAGATCGCGGTGATCCACCTCGGCGGTGACTGCCAGCTCTTTCAGGATGCTCTTGATGCTCATCTCCATCATCAGGCTGGTGCCCAGACCGTGACCGCATACAACCAGAATTTTCATTGTCTCTTCCTCTGTCAGGTGCGCCGTGGCGCAGATCAGTAGCGCGCCAGAATGCGCAGAATGTCGTCTTTGGTGTCGGCCGCGATAATGGCCGCCACGTCCTCTTCATTCATAAACAGCTCGGCCAGCTGGGCGATGGTCTCCACGTGGGAGTTGCTGTCGCTGGCGGCTAGGGTGATCAGCAGCTGGATCGGGTCGTTACCCTCGGAGTCGAAGTTGACCCCCTGCTTGATGACGGTCAGACCCAAACCAGCCGGTTGACTCCGTCCTCGGGGCGAGCGTGGGGCATCGCCAGACCGGGGCCCAGCACGTAGTAGGGGCCGAGCTCTTCATGAGAGCGAAACAGCGCCGCCACGTAGGAGGGCTCGATGGTGCCATTGGCCAGCAGGGGCGCCGTGGCCAGCTCGATGGCGTGGCGCCAGTCGCGGGCGGCGGGTTCGATGCGGATGACATCCTCGGTCAGCAGTTGAGTCAGCATGGTGGTGATCCGGCTAGTTATGATGGCGCCAATCTATCGATCTTGCGGTGGTGAAACTGTGAGGGTGATCGCGAAAGTTAGCGCTATCAGATAGCGCTAACATCAAACTGTGATAGCGCTATCACTTCACCCATTAACGGGAGTCATCCTGCCCTCATTGTGGGGGAAAGAGAGTAGAATCGGCCTTGAGCAAATGGTCAGTGGCGCTCTTTTGCCTTAAAGTGAGCAGCCGCAAGTCGAGGATGGGATGGATGTCAGAAGCAAAGAAGCGCCGTAGCACGGGTCGGGTGACCCTCAACGATGTGGCCCAGCTGGCCGGTGTGGGGGCCATGACGGTTTCCCGTGCCCTGCGCACGCCGGAGATGGTCTCCGACAGGATGCGCGAGCGCATCGAAGCTGCGGTGGAAGAGCTCGGCTATATCCCCAATCGGGCCGCCGGGGCGCTGGCCTCTGCGACTTCCCAGACCATCGTAGTGATCGTCCCGAGTCTGGCGGAAGCGGGCTGTGGCGAGATGATCGCTGGCCTGCAACAGACCCTGCTCGAGGAGGGTTACCAGATCATGCTGGGGGATGCCCAGCATCTGAAACAGCAGGAAGAGAGCCTGCTGACCAGCTTTTTGCAGCACAATCCGGCGGCGGTGGTGCTGTTTGGTGGCGATCCCGGCGAGACGATCCGTACTCGCCTGAAAGCTGCCCGTTTGCCAGTGGTTGAGGTGGGTGCCATGGCCCGCAGTCCCATCGACATGAATGTGGGAGTCTCCAACTTCGATGCCGGTTATCAGCTCACCCACCACCTTATCGAGCGGGGCTACCGCAATATCGGTTTCCTCTGTGCCCGTCAGGAGCAGTGGATGCTGCAACAGCGTATGCAGGGCTGGCAGAAGGCGCTGCTCGACAACTACCTCTCCCCCGATGCCATCATCAACACCTCGGAGCGGCCCAGCTTCAGCACCGGTGCCACCATGCTGGGTGAATTTCTGCTGCGCTGGCCCGAGCTGGACGCGCTGATCTGCGTCAACGACGAACTGGCGGCCGGGGTACTGTTCGAGTGCCAGCGTCGCCATTTGAATGTGCCGGGCAAACTCGCCATCGCCGGATTTGACGATCTGGATGTGGCGCGCGCCTGTTATCCGACCCTTACTTCGGTCAGGATCCCCTATCGCAAAATGGGGCAGGAGGCTGCCGAGCTGATCCTGCGCCAACTGGCCGGGGAGCCCGTGATGGGCACTGCGCTGGCTCTCGATTTTCAACTGCAAAAGCGCCAAAGCAGCTGATCCCCGTTTCACACGTCATCAAAGAGGCAACCATGTTCAAGGCTCTGTTACTGGAAAACCAAGACGGCAAGACTGTTCCGACTCTGACCCGGCTGGCCGAGAGCCAGTTGCCGGAAGGTGAAGTGCGGGTTGCGGTCGCTTACAGCTCCATCAACTACAAGGACGGGCTGGCCATCACCGGCAAGGGCAAGATTGTGCACCAGTGGCCGCTGGTGCCCGGTATCGACTTTGCCGGTACCGTGCTCGAATCTGCCGACAGCCGCTATCAGCCCGGTGACAAGGTGGTGCTGACCGGTTGGGGCGTGGGCGAAGGCCACTGGGGCGGCATGGCCGAACAGGCGCGGGTCAAGGGGGACTGGCTGGTGCCGTTGCCCGCCGGGCTGGATGAGCGCCAGGCAATGTGCATCGGTACCGCCGGTCTCACCGCCATGCTCTGCGTGCTGGCGCTGGAAGAGGCGGGCATTACTCCCGAAAGCGGCGAGGTGCTGGTCACCGGCGCCTGGCGGCGTGGGCTCCACCTCGGTTGCCCTGCTGGCAGCCCTTGGCTATCAGGTGGCAGCGCTGACCGGTCGGCCCGAAGAGCAGGGCGCCATGCTCACTGCGCTGGGTGCCAGCCGCATCGTGCCGCGCAGCGAGCTGCTGGTGCCTGCCAAACCGCTGGAGAAGCAGCTGTGGGCCGGTGCCATCGATACCGTCGGCAGTCAGGTGCTGGCCAAGCTGCTGGCCCAGATGAACTATGGCGGCGCCGTGGCGGCCTGTGGGTTGGCGGGCGGCTTTGATCTGCCTACCAGTGTGATGCCCTTTATCCTGCGCAATGTGCGGTTGCAGGGGGTCGATTCGGTGATGTGCCCGTTTGAACGTCGTCAACTGGCATGGCAGCGACTGGCACGGGATCTGCCTGCCAGCTTCTTTGAACAGGCGGTCACCGAGATTGGGCTGGAGCAGGTAGTGGAGGCCGCCGAGGCCATCACGCAAGGCCAGATCGCAGGTCGCACCCTGGTCAAACTTTGAACTCTCTCTGACTGGCGAGCCCGACAATTCCGGATAAAATTGGAGTGCGGGTGAACTATCCAAGGAGAGTGAAGATGGGTGGACACAAGCCGGATTACGACTCCTCTGATGATGATTGGGAGCCGGATTCCTGGGAAGAAGAGCTGGATCAGTGGGAAGATGAAAGCTGGCAAGATGATGACACTTTCGATGACCAGTGAACCACGGCATTGAACGAACAGGCGGGCTTTGGGCCCGCCTGATTTTTTTGCCGCGCTCACATGGCTGAGCGTTCGTCCTTGGTCAGGGGCGGGGCGCTGGGTAGAATGAACTGCCCAAATGACGCTCAAGGATGACTATGCGACTCACCATCATATTGTTGGCTGCCCTGCTGGGTGGCTGTGTCTCCAACGATGATCCCTGCGAGAAGGTGTGGAGTGAGGTGGGGGAGGCGGATGGCAAGCTGGGCTTCACCACCGAGCGGATCGAGTTCCATCAGGGCCAGTGTGGCAAGAAGGTGGATGCCGAACTGTGGAAGCAGGGACATCAGAAGGGATTGGCATGGTATTGCCGCCCCGAGCACCTCTATCTGGCTGGCCGCTCAGGCGAGGAGTATCGCGGCGTTTGCCCGAATGATACCCAGGCGCGCAGATTGTTCGAACAGGGACGTCAGGGGTGGACCGATCAATAACACCGTGACAGGGAGGGGCGTTACTCCTCTTTCAAACGCAGCGGCTGGCAGAGGTAACCCTTGTCATTGGCACTGCGGGCGCACTTGCTGCAGACAAACTTGGGTTTGCGGACTATCTTGCGCAACGCCTTGAGATCGGTGGGGATCTCGTGACGGCGCCATTCACACAGGGTTTTGCTGCCCATAACGACTACCTCTACGACTTGACAGCCGTATTGTAATCGATTTTCATTTCGAATAAACCGGCAAAGCTCGCTTATTGGCCGATATGCCAATAAGCGATTGTTTCGGGATGGATTACTGGTAGAGGAACTTGGTGAAGATAAGCTCGCGCACCGCTTTCTTGCCGGTCTCTTTCACCAGCAATTCGTTGACGGTTGTCTCGCACTCCTTGCGCAGCTCTTCTCTGTTGGTCAGGGACTTCACTTGATCGGCATTTTTGCTGCCAATCAGACGGATGATGGCATCGCGGATCAGCGGGTCATGCTGCTCCAGCAGCTTGAGATCGGCTTCGTTTTCCGCCATCAGCTCTACCGTGACCCGGATATAACCGAGGGTTTTGCTATCACTCAGGTAGTTGGTGATGATGTCGGGATCGAGCGCATGGTAGGAGAAACCGGGCTTGGCGGCCCCCTCTGCGCCCTCGGCGGGCGGCTCATCTTCAGCCAGAGCTTGCTGCTGCAGGGCGCCACAGCTCAGTAACAACACCAGCAGAATTTTGAAGATCTTCATATAGATGGCTCATCAGCAGGAGATAACCCATTTTTGATGTTGCCATCGGGGCCGTCAAGCACGGATGTTCTTACATTTCGCTATTGATTTACGGATAATAAACCGGATTTTAACCTGAACACGGAAATCTCTGGATGGTGAAGCTGTGAAGTCCGAGTTGACTGTTCCCCTTACGCCGTTAAGCGGGTGGCTGGCCCCCGAATGTTGCGAATTGCCCGCCAGCTTGCGCCCCTGGCTGCTGGAGCCCGGCTCCATGACCCGGCGTCTGCGTCAGTACAATCGCCACTTTTCGGTGGAGTGGCTGGGCAATCACCCGATCGCCCTTACTGCCGATGAGCAGTGGCTGGTGGATTCGGCCTCGCCGGCCGGTACCTGCCGCGAGGTGATCCTGCATGGGGATCGTGGGCCCGCCGTGCTGGGCTGGACCCTGTTTGCCGATGACGCACTGCAAGGGAGCGGCATTGCCGAGCTTGGCGAGCAGCCGCTGGGTGAGCGGGTATTTGGCCATGAGCCTGCCCGCCGCGATCATCTGCAGCTGGCCCGTTTCGATATTGCCGCCAATCCCCGTTGCCCGGCCGCCACTGTCTGGGGGCGTCGTTCCCGTCTGTTTCTGGGGCAGTGGCCACTGCTGGTGCACGAGCTGTTTCTGCCCTCTCTCGTCTGTGACAAGGAGCTGGAGTGAATCTGTTAACCAAGGAGCGGGGACTTGCCTACATGCAGTTGGCCCGCGTCGACAAACCCATAGGCACTCTGCTGCTGCTGTGGCCAACCCTGTGGGCGCTCTGGCTGGCCGCTGGTGGCCTGCCCAATCTCTGGGTGCTGACCGTGTTTGTGGTCGGGGTCTTTCTGATGCGCTCGGCAGGGTGCGTCATCAACGACTATGCGGATCGCAACTTCGATGGCCACGTCAAACGCACCGCCGGTCGCCCCTTGCCTACGGGTAGGGTCAAGCCGTGGGAGGTGCTGGCGCTCTTCTTCGTGCTGGCGCTTATCTCGTTTGGTCTGGTGCTGACCATGAATCCGCTCACCATCGGCCTGTCGTTTGTCGCCCTGCTGCTGGCGGTGAGCTACCCCTTCATGAAGCGTTTTATCTCCAACCCCCAGCTGGTGCTCGGGATGGCCTTCTCCTGGTCTATCCCGATGGCCTATGCGGCGCAGGCGGATGCCCTGCCGCTGGTGGCCTGGTTGCTCTTCTTTGCCAACCTGCTCTGGACCGTGGCTTACGACACCCAGTACGCCATGGTGGATCGGGATGACGACCTCAAGATCGGCCTCAAATCCAGCGCCATCCTGTTTGGTCGTTACGACAAACGGATCATCGGCGCATTGCAACTCTCGACTCTGCTGCTGCTGCTGGCGGTCGGGCAACTGATGACGCTGGGGGGCTGGTATTACTGGGGATTGCTGGGAGCGGCGGTGCTGTTTGTCTATCAGCAGCGGCTCATTCGCGAGCGGCAGCGGGAAGCCTGCTTCCAGGCGTTTCTCAACAACAACTATGTGGGGGCGCTGGTGTTTGCCGGTCTGGTGCTCGATTACCTGCTGGCGTGATTGCGCCCCGAGTAAAACTGGATAAAAAGAAGGCCGCATGATGCGGCCTTCTTTGTTTGCGTTGCAGGTCAGAGCTGATTGCCTGCCTGAATGGTGCGGCGGATCTTGTTGCTCAGCAGCGGCACTATATTGTCGGCCAGCGCCTGGAAGCGGCCGAGATCCGGCTTGCACTCTGGGGAGAGGTAACCCTCCTTGCGCAGCGTGTGGATCAGGGTGCTGAACAGCTTCTGGTCGAAGAACTCGGGGGCGTTGATGCCGTGCAGGGTGCCGAGGCGCTCTGCCATCATCAGGCCGTCCGCCTCCAGCTGCTCCGCCTCGATATGAGGCTGTGCCAGCACCCGGGTCAGCACGATGGCGTAGCGTTGCAGGGTCTCCTGAATGCTCTCCGCCAGCAGCAGCAGGCGCATCTGGTTGGCCGGATTGACCCAGTAGCCGTCATCACGGGTCTCGATCAGTTGCTGAGTCTGCAGGGCATCGAGCAGGCTGTCGACCAGCGCCGGCAGATCCTCCTCTTCATAACGCAGGAACAGCTCGGTCTTGAGCAGCGGATAGATGTCGATGCAGCGGGCCATGATCTCGCTGCGGGAGATCCCCTCGCACCGTTCGATCAGTGCCGCCACCAGAGAGGGCATGGCGAACAGGTGGAGGATGTTGTTGCGGTAGTAGGTCAGCAGGATCGCCTGATAGCGGTCCAGACTGATGATCTGCCCCAGCTTGTCCTCGCTCACCTCGAACTTGTTGAGCTCCATCGCCTGATCCAGCAGGGTCTTGGCATCCTCATCCGGAATGGTGCTCTGCGGGCTGTAAGGCACCGCTTTGAGCAGATCCAGATAGGTGTTGAGCTGGGCCTGCAACTCGTCGCGGGTCAGGGCGTGGCGCTCGGCGGCCAGCAGCGCCAGCGCGCTCAGGGTCAGGCCGTTGACCGCGGCCGCGCCGTTGATGCGGGTCATCAGCAGTTCGGCCAGATTGTTGACGGTGCCCGCCATCCACTCCGGACGCTCCTCTTCCCCGATGTGCTTTTTCCAGTCGGGGATATGTTCGCTCAGGTAGCTGTTGAGGGTCAGCGGTTCGCCGAAGTTGACGAAGCCACGGCCGTAGTTACGCAGCTTGCGCAGGATGCCGAGCACCTGCAGGAAGCTCTCTTTCTCCTTGCGGCTACCTTTGAGCTCGTTGTGGTAGGTGTTCACCTCCATCACGTGCTCGTAACCCAGATAGACCGGCACCAGAGTGACCGGCCTGTCCAGTCCACGCATCATCGCTTGCAGGGTCATCGCCAGCATGCCGGTCTTGGGCGGCAGCAGGCGACCGGTACGGGAGCGACCGCCTTCGGTGAAGAACTCCACCGAGTAACCCTTGGCAAACAGCAGGTTGAGGTATTCCCGGAATACCGTGCTGTAGAGCGGGTTGCCCTTGAAGGTGCGGCGAATGAAGAAGGCGCCGCCGTGGCGGAAAATCGGGCCCGCCGGCCAGAAGTTGAGGTTGATGCCTGCCGCGATATGGGGCGGCACCATCCCCTGGTGGTAGATGACGTAGGAGAGCAGCAGGTAGTCCATGTGGCTGCGGTGGCAGGGGACGTAGACGATCTCGTGCCCTTCCTGCGCCAGCTGGCGCACCTTCTCGGCGCCATTGACCGACAAACCGCGGTAGAGCTTGTTCCACAGCCAGCCGAGGAAGCTCTCGCCCAGGCGGATCAGCCGGTAGGAGAAGTTGGAGGCGATCTCGTCCATGTAGCCATGGGCACGCTTTTGCGCCTTCTCGAGGCTGATCCCTTCGCGCTGGGCCTCCTCTTCAATCGCCTGCTGGATCACCGCGGAATCGAGCAACTGCTTGAACAGCAGATTGCGGTTCGGCAGTTTCGGGCCGGTAGCGGCCAGCTGCTGGCGGCTGAAGTGGGTACGGGCCACTCGCGCCAGCTTGTGGGCGATCGCCTCGTCGGTGCCGTGCTTGTCGGCCATGTAGCGCAGGGAGAGCGGCGGCGAGAAGCGCACCAGATTTTCGCGACCCTTGAGGATCACGATAAGTGCCTTCTTCAGCCGGTTCGGTGCCAGGCTGCTGATGATGTTGAGGCCGGAGGCTTCTTCCCCTTCCCGACCCGGAGCGCGGCCCCAGAACAGGGTGACGGGCACCACCTGGATATCCAGTGCGGGATCCTGCTTGTGCAGATCCAGCAGCTGGTGGAACTCCTGCAGGAAGGGGAGCGGTTTGCTGCGTTTGCCAAACAGGGGAGGCGGACGATCCAGACAGACATAGCGCGGCAGCAGCTGGCCGTTGAGCTCCAGCGGCGTGAAGGGGCCGGGCAGACCGAGATCCTCGCAGCACTGCTGCAGGGTCATCAGGTCGGTGATCGAACTGGTTTTCAGGGCATAGACGATGGGTCTGGCTGGATCCAGATTGAGTTCTGTGATGGGATTTTCCGGCAGGCTCTTGTGATTGACCAAGCCGCTGACCGGCCATTGCAAGATGGCTCTGGAAATCTTCTGTCCTAGGGACATGTGCGTCTGCTCTCCAAAAAAATGCGGCGTGAGCATAGCAAATCGACAGCCCCTTGTCGCCGAGAGGTACGATGAGTCGGCTGCGCAGGATCAAAACAGCAGTAAATGAGGGGTTGGTTGCGACAAATGTCAGCTGCGCCTTGCCTTGGCCACTGCACTGTATATACTGCCAGTGTGCTGTATAAAAAGACAGGTGCTAATTCTATGAAACCCCTTACCCCCCGCCAGGCCGAAGTGCTGGAGCTGATCAAGGTGAACATGAGCGAGACCGGCATGCCGCCGACTCGTGCCGAGATTGCCCAGAAGCTTGGTTTCAAGTCGGCCAATGCGGCCGAAGAACATCTGAAGGCCCTGGCCAAAAAAGGGGTCATCGAGATCATGCCGGGCACGTCCCGCGGCATTCGCCTGTTGCTCGAAGAGGAAGAGGTGCTGGAAGAGAGCGGCTTGCCGCTCATCGGCAAGGTGGCCGCCGGTGAACCCATCCTGGCTCAGGAGCATATCGAGAGCCACTATCAGGTGGATCCTGCCCTGTTCCACCCGCGCGCAGATTTTCTGCTGCGGGTGCAAGGGATGAGCATGAAGAACATCGGCATTCTGGATGGCGATCTGCTGGCGGTGCACAAGACCCAGGAGGTGCGCAACGGTCAGGTAGTGGTCGCCCGTCTCGATGAGGATGTCACCGTCAAGCGCTTCCAGCGCAAGGGCAGTCAGGTATGGCTGCTGCCGGAGAATGAAGAGCTCTCCCCCATCGAGGTGGACCTCTCCTGCCAGCAGCTCACCATCGAAGGACTGGCTGTCGGGGTGATCCGCAACGCCGACTGGATGTAATCATCCCCGCCAACTGCGTTTGCCACACGGCCTCCTTCGGGAGGCTGTGCTGTTTCTGGCGCACTTTCCCTGTCATATCAAACAGATCATCGGCGGCGGCATTTTTGTCCTGCGCGACCGGCTACCAATCATCCATTTCAGATATATGCTCAGATCAGTGCCCTGTCGCCGAGACAGGGCTTGGCACCTCCCTCTGACCATCACAATGCGTCGGTACGGGAGGGCCGGTAACAACGAGAATCGGGCAGTACACCTTCACGGGATATGAAGGGGGAGTGGGGAGATCCCGAGCCTTGTCAGGCAAAGGGGACTACTTGTAATGGTTGCAGATAGTCGTGACGGGCCTGTTCCCAGTTCAGGCCGACGAAGCAACATGACCTGTCGGTCAAGGAGGACTGGTATGGCATCAAGATCGCCATGGGATTCAGAGGCTGGGGCTGCGCCAGCGGAATCGTCAATCACCCGTTTCGTCAAAGGTAGCCGGATGACCTGGTTTTACGGTCTCTGGCTGCACCATCGTGGTTCGCACTGGACGCTCTGGCTGGGATGCCCGAAAGAGAAGGTGGTGCGTCTGGTGCTGCTGTTCAAACGGGGTCACGGTGATCGCCAGGGGGAAGAGGGCTGGCTGGCCCCCGTGATTCCCATCGGCGTGCGGGCCATCGGCAAGATGTTGCAGCAGGGGCGTAACGCTCGCCCCTGAGCAGAAGAGACAAACAAATCCATCCATAACCGGCACCCGAGGGGGCCGGTTTTTTTATGGCTGAAATTGGCGATTAATTATGCCAAATGGTCGACTCCTGACAGGGCGTTGCACAAGGTTGAACCACCTTGGCGGCTCGCTGGGGTACAATGCACCCCTCTTGTCCGGTCACTGCTGGCCATCTGCCTCGAACTGAAAGGGTCTCTTGTTATGATGAAGCTCCGCTATCCCCTGCTCTTTCTGCTGCTGACAGCCTGCCTGATCCTGGTGTTCTACGCCACGCAGCCAGAGCAGCCGGAACAGGCCGACTACTATCCAGCGGGGCGGGACATCAATGATTTCGCTTTTACCGATGCGGACAACCAGCCGTTCACCCCTGCCAACCTGAAGGGGCACTGGACCTTCCTGTTTGTCGGCTACACCTTCTGCCCCGATATCTGCCCCACCACCCTGGCAGATATGCGCTCCGTCTATGACCAGCTGAAGAAAATGGCGCCCGACAGTCAGGTGGTGTTTATCTCGGCGGATCCCCAGCGTGACGACATTCCACGCCTCAAGACCTATACCGCCTTCTTCAATCCCGAGTTCAAGGCGGCCACTGCCCCCCACGACAAGTTGTTCCCGTTCGTGCGCAATCTGGGGCTGATCTACTCCATCGCCAATCAGGGGGAGAAGGATTACCTGATCGATCACTCCGCCTCCATCGTGCTCATCAATCCCAAGGGCAAGCTGCAGGCGGTATTCCGCCCGCAGGTGGCACCGGGTCAGGTGCCCCGGGTGCAGATGGCCACCATGCTCTCTGACTTCGCCCGCATCCTGAAGTTGGCAGGTCACTGAGCGTGACCCCAGCTGTTGCCCCCTGGTGGCGAGATCCCTCTCGCCACCGCGCTGTCTTTGCGCTCGCCCTGCCCATGGTTTTCTCCAATATCACCACCCCCTTGTTGGGGCTGGTGGACACCTGGGTGATCGGTCATCTCGGTCAGGCCTGGTTTCTGGGGGGCGTCTCGGTCGGTGCGACCCTGATCAACCTCATTTTCTGGTTGCTCGGTTTTTTGCGGATGTCGACCACCGGGCTGACGGCGCAGGCGCACGGCGCCGCCGACGGTCGTGCCCAGCTCGATACCCTGCTGCGGGCGCTGGGGCTGGCCATTGCTCTTGGTCTGGCGCTGCTGTTGTTGCTCTTCCCCCTGTTGCCACGACTGATCGTCCTGAGTGGCGGCTCGCCCGAGGTGCAGCTTTATGCGGGCCAATATGTGGCGGTGCGGATCTGGAGCGCCCCGGCGGCGCTCTGCAATCTGGTGGTCATGGGCTGGCTGTTGGGGATGCAGGATGCCCGCAGCCCCATGGTGATGCTGATCCTCACCAATCTGGTCAATATGGCGCTCGATGCCCTGTTTGTGCTGGGGCTCGGCTGGCAGGTGCGGGGTGTGGCGGCGGCCTCGGTCATGGCGGACTACTGCGCGCTGGCAGTCGGTATCTGGCTGGTACGCCGTCAACTGCGGCAACTGGCACCGACGGTGTGGCAGGATGGTTGGCAGCGCTGGCGGCAGCTTGCGCCCATGGTGCGGTTGCTCGGCCTCAACCGCGATATCTTCCTGCGCTCCCTCTGTTTGCAGCTCTGTTTCGTCTTCATGACTCTGCAAGGGGCACGACTGGGGGATGTGGCGGTGGCCGCCAATGCGGTGCTGCTCAACTTCCTGATGCTTATCTCCTACGGACTCGATGGTTTTGCCTATGCGGTGGAGGCCATGGTAGGACGAGCCATCGGTCAGCGGGATCGGCAGAAACTGCAGGAGGCCATCGTGCTCAATCTGGGCTGGGCCGCCCTCATTGCCAGTGGTTTTACCCTGGTGTTTGCCCTCTTCGGTGCCCACCTTATCGGCTATATCACCGATATTCCGGCCGTGGTGGCGGAGGCTCATCGTCAGCTTCCCTGGCTGATCGCCATGCCCTTGCTGGCGGTCTGGTGTTTCCTGCTGGATGGCGTATTCATCGGGGCGACCCGGGCGCGGGAGATGCGCAACAGCATGTTGCTGGCCGCGTTTGGCGGCTTCTTCCCGATCTGGTGGCTCTGTCAGTCGTGGGGCGTGGCCGCGTTATGGGCAGCGATGGCGGCGCTGATGGTGGGGCGAGGTCTGTCGCTGGGGGTTACTTGCTGGCGGCTGGAGCGCAGCGGGCATCTGCTCGACGCCCGCCACTGATCATCGGTGGCGCTTACATGGCACCGTCGTAGCCGAGCTGGCGCCAGCTCTCGTAGACAAAGACAGACACCGCGTTGGAGAGGTTCATGCTGCGGCTCTGGGGCACCATAGGGATGCGCAGCCGTTGCTCGAATGGCAGACTCTCGATGATCTCGATGGGCAGGCCGCGACTCTCCGGGCCAAACAGCAGGGCGTCGCCAAGGGCATATTGTACTGCCGAGTGCGCGGTGCGGCCCTTGGTGGTGCAGGCAAACACCCGCTTGGGCGCGACGGCAGCCAGAAAGGCCTCATAGCTCGGCCAGCGCTTCACCTCGGCAAACTCGTGATAGTCGAGTCCCGCCCGCTTTACCCGCTTGTCATCCCACTCAAACCCCAGTGGCTCGATCAGATGGAGCCGGTAACCGGTATTGGCGCAGAGCCGGATGATATTGCCGGTGTTGGGCGGAATTTCCGGCTGGTAGAGGACGATATCGAGCATGACGAGCTCCTGCAAAGAGGTGTAAAGCCAAGAAGGGGCGCCAGCATACCCAGCGCCCGTCCGGATGAAAAGGATCAGGCGATGGGCAAGCGGATGGTGATGGTCAGCCCGGTCGGGTGATTGTTGCTGGCCGCAATGGTGCCGCCGTGGCGCTGGATCGCCTCCGAGGCGATGGCCAGCCCCAGCCCGGTGCCGCCAGTCTTGGCGTTGCGGGCATCATCGACCCGGAAAAAGGGCTGGAACAGCAGCGCCTGCTGCTCGTCTGGCACCCCGGGGCCGTCATCTCGAATGGTCATCACCCACTCCTGCCCCTCCCGATACCAGTCCACCTTGATGAACTCGCGGGCATATTTGAGGGCGTTGCGCAGGGGGTTCTCCACCGCCCGGGCCAGCAGCTCGGGCCACATCTGGATCGACTCTGCGGGCAGTGGCGGCAGTCTGAGCTGTTTGCCGCTCTGGTTTGCCTCGAACATGGCATCTTCGAGGATGGGCTCCAGCAGGTCGGCCAGCGGGTGCACCACCGGTGCCTCTACATGCTGCTGTACCCGCGACAGATCCAGCAGATCGCCGATCAGCTTGTCCAGCCGTCCGATCTCCGATTCGATCCGCGCCAGCTCGGCGCTGTCACCCTGCTTGCGGCGGATCAGCGCCTGCGCCAGTTGCATCCGGGTGAGGGGACTGCGCAGCTCGTGGGAGATATCGGAGAGCAGCTGTTTCTGCTTCTGGATCATGCTCTTGAGCGTCTCTACCATGCGGCTGACGTTGTCCGCCAGCTGGCCGATCTCGTCACCCCGTCCCAGGTTGGGGATCTGTACCTCCAGATTGCCAGCCGCCAGTTGGGAGACCGATTTCTGCAACTGCAGGATGGGGCGGGTCAGCCGCCAGGCGAGCAGCAGACAGAGCGGGGTGCTGACCAGCATCGAGATGCCCAGAATGCGGATCGGGTGATCCAGCACCTGAATAAACAGGAACAGGTAGGGGTTCTCGGCATTGAGGCCGAAATAGACGTGATAGCGATGGCCGTGGTGCTCCATCAGGAAGGGGCCGGCGATCGCCTTGCGATCCTCGTTGCCCAGCATGGGATTGGCCGGGTCATCGGCATCCACCATAAAGCGCACCACGAACTTGCGCGGATGGGTGGTGGACTGGATCTGCCCCTTCTCGTCGCGCAGGTAGACGTTGTCCACCGGCAGCATGGCGATCTTGTCCATTGCCTTGGCCAGATCGAAATCCTGATCCGGCTCGGCAGCGTTGAGCAGGGCCTGTACGTTGTTCTGCATCCGCGCCACTTCATGGGTCGGCAGCGGGATCTGGTTGCGGGGATCCAGGGTCGGCAGGCTGATCACGGCGGCCAGCATCACCAGCAGCATGAACCAGAACCAGAGGAAGATGTGGGTCGAGATCCCGTTGAGGGAGTTGATGCGCTCTATTCTTGCTCTAGCCACAGGTAACCGCGCCCCCGTACGGTTTTGAAGCGGGGCTGGCCATCGGTGCGGTCCGGCAGCTTCTTGCGCAGGTTGCTCAGGTGCATGTCGATGGCCCGATCGAAGGGTTCCAGCTTCTTGCCCAGCACCTGCTCGGAGAGGTGGCTCTTGCTGACGATCTGGCCGGGATTGCGCAGCAGGCACTCCAGCAGCCCGAATTCGGTGGCGGTCAGCTCCAGCAGTTGTTCGCCGCAGCGGGCCTGCTGCAGGCCGGGTTGCAGCACGATATCCATGAAGTGCACTTCGTCGGAGGAACTGCCGCGCTGGGGCGGGGCGCTCTGGGTACGGCGCAGGATGGCGCGAACCCGGGCCAGCAGCTCCCTGTCATCGAACGGCTTGGCCAGATAGTCGTCGGCACCCGCTTCCAGACCGTTAACCCGATCCTGGCTGTCACCGCGGGCGGTCAGCATCAGCACCGGGGTGTCGTGGGTCTTGCGCAGCTTGGTCAGCATGGCAAAGCCGTTGAGCTTGGGCATCATCACGTCCAGCAGCACCAGATCGAAGCTCTGCTCCGCCAGCCGTTGCAGCCCCTCTTCACCATCCTCGGCGACCGTGACCTGAAATCCCTCCAGGGTCAGAATTTCGGTGAGCAGTTGGGTCAATTCAAGATCGTCGTCGACCAGGAGTATTCTGTTCATCTGGTGTTATTCCGCAGATTTTCGCGCCAAACTGACGCCGGGGTCAGGGTATAATAAGTTTTTCATCGCCAGAGGAAAGCCGGTTTTGAGCCATCAACAATATTCCCGTTGGGTGACCTTTGCCAGCATAGCGGCGGTCACCACCGCTACCTTGCTGATCATCGGCAAACTGATCGCCTGGCTGATGACCGATTCGTCGACCCTGCTGGCATCCCTGACTGACTCCTTTATGGATGTGAGTGCCTCCATCATCAACCTGCTGGCCATTCGCTATGCGCTTGCCCCGGCCGATGACGAACACCGCTTCGGTCACGGCAAGGCGGAGTCGCTGGCGGGCCTCATCCAGTCGGCCTTTATCTCCGGCTCCGCCCTGCTGCTGGTGATGCACGGAATTTCATCTCTGCTCAATCAGGCGCCTATTCTGCGGCTGGAGGCGGGTCTCTGGGTCAGCGGTGGCTCCATCGTGCTGACCCTGCTGCTGGTCAGCTTCCAGAGCGTTGTCATTCGCAAGACCAACAGTGTGGCCATCAAGGCCGACATGCTGCACTACCGTTCCGATCTGCTGCTCAATGCCGGTGTCTTGCTGGCGCTGGTGCTGGCGGGGCAGGGGTGGTACTGGGCCGACGGCCTGTTTGCCATCCTGATCGGGCTATTCCTGTTGTGGGGGGCGGGACACATCGGCTACGAGTCGGTGCAGGCCCTGCTCGATCGTCAGTTGCCAGCGGAAGAACAAGCGAGAATAATGGCGCTCTGCTGTGCCGTAGAAGGTGTACACGGCGTACATGACCTGCGCACCCGTCAATCCGGGCCGACCCGATTCGTACAGTTGCATCTTGAACTGGATGATCAGATCCCCCTGGTCAAGGCCCATCAGATCGCCGATGAAGCCGAACTGGCGGTACGCCAGGCATTCGAGCGGATGGATGTCATCATCCACATGGACCCCATCTCGGTGCTGACAAAAGAACAACAGAGCCCTCACCCAGAACAACAGTAGGCTGCAACATGGATGAACTGGTTGCCAAAACCTGGCACAAAATTCAGCAAGAAGCGGAGTGCATGGCGGCCCAGGAGCCGATGCTGGCCAGCTTCTTCCACTCCACCATTCTAAATCACAAGAATCTGCGTTCGGCCCTCAGCTTCCAGCTGGCCAACAAACTCGACAGCGCCACCATGCCCGCCATCGCTCTGCGCGAGGTGATCGAGCTGGCCCTGCGCAGCGAGCCCGAGCTGCTGACGGTAGTGGCGGCCGACATCTGCGCGGTACAGGAGCGGGATCCTGCGGTCGATCTCTTCTCCACCCCGCTGCTCTATCTCAAGGGGTTCCATGCCCTGCAGGGCTATCGGGTCGCCAACTGGCTGTGGCGTCAGGGGCGCCGCTCGCTGGCCCTCTATCTGCAAAATCAGATCTCGGTGGTGTTCGGGGTGGATGTGCACCCTGCCGCCCGTATCGGCAAGGGGATCATGTTCGACCACGCCACCGGCATAGTGGTGGGCGAGACGGCGGTGATTGAAGATGATGTCTCCATCCTGCAGAGCGTGACCCTCGGCGGTACCGGCAAGGAGAGCGGCGATCGCCACCCCAAGATCCGCGAAGGGGTGATGATAGGGGCGGGCGCCAAGGTGCTCGGCAATATCGAAGTGGGCGTGGGTGCCAAAATTGGCGCGGGCAGCGTGGTGATCAACCCGGTGCCGCCTCATACCACGGTCGCTGGCGTACCTGCCAAGATCGTCGGCCGTCCGGAGTGCGACAAGCCTTCACTGGATATGGATCAGTGTCTCTGATCTCCCGGCCGGAGTAGTCGATGGCCAAGCGTTGGTCGGGTTATCTGATTTTGGGGATGTGGCTGCTCAACCTGCTCCATCTCTATCTGGGACTCTCCCCCTGGCCTGCGGCCATGGCGGCCTGGGGGGCATCACTGCTCACCTGGCCCTGGCTGGTGGGGGCCGCCAAGCGGCAGGCGCTGGCCTTGTATGGCGCGGCGCTATTGCTGCTCATCTTCTCCTGGTGGCAGGGTGCGACCCTCACCGCCGGTGACTGGCTGCTGCCCAACATCAATATGCTCACCATGTTTGCCGCGGTGAGCACCCTCAACCTCGCCACCTCGGGTCTCTTGACCGGCACCACCTCCTGGACCGGGCGCAAGGGGCTGTGGAGCACCATGGCCAGCCTCAATCTGCTGGGGGCGGTCATCAACCTCTCGGTGTTGTTTATCATCGGCGATCGGCTGGAGCGCAATGGCACCCTGGAGCGGCGTCAGGTGATGGTGCTGAGCCGGATCTTCTGTGCGGCTGCCTTCTGGTCACCCTTCTTTGTCGCCATGGCGGTGGCGCTCACCTATGCGCCGGGCTTGCAGCTCTCCCATATTCTGCCGTTCGGGATCCTCGCCGCCTTGCTGGCGATGGGGCTGACCGCCTGGCAGGTGGAACGGATCGGGGTGGCCGACTTTGCCGGTTATCCGCTGCGGTTGCAGACTCTGGGGTTGCCGGTCACGCTGGCGTTGCTGGTACTGCTCATCAAGCAGATCTGGCCCCAGCTCGGCATTCTGGCGGTGATCGCGTTGGTGGCCCCGCTGCTGGCGCTGCTCTTTATGCCGAGGGTCGGGCGCAAGGCGGCCCTCAAGCGGCAGGTGGTGGAGCGCTTTCCCGCCATCGGCGGTCAGCTGGTGCTGTTTCTGGGTGCCGGTTTGCTGGCGGCAGGCATCAACAGTGCGCTGTCGGTCATCGATCTCGGTGCCGGTCATGGCCTGCCGCTGTTCAATCACTTTGGCTGGCTTGAGGCATCCGTCACCCTGCTATTGATTCTGCTGGTGGCCATCGTCGGGGTGCATCCGCTCATCAGTATCTCCGGGCTGGCGCCACTGCTCTGGCCGCTGGCGCCGGATCCCAGCCTGCTCGGCATGTGTTTCCTGCTGGGGTGGGGGCTTGCCACCGGCACCAGTCCGCTCTCCGGATCCAATCTGGCGCTGGCCTCACGCTACAACCTCAGTGCCGGGCTGATCCTGCGCTGGAATCTGCTCTACGGCCTGCTGATGTATGTTGTCGCCTGTCTGTTGCTGGGGGCTTATATCGCCTTGCATGGATAACGGCGGTTCCGTTGGAAGGGGGGCAAATGATGCGCGGGCGCCGGGGTCTTTTACGCACGCTTCAGTGTGTTGTCGCGGCTCGGGCGCAGGATGCGAGAAAAATAGACGCATATTTAGACAATACATCTATGGAAGGTGCATTTTACAGCGCACTGGCTTGTTTGTGCCGATGCGCTCGGGGTATGCTGGCTTCACGCGCTTGAATCGCCCTCTGTGGGGCATCGCAATTGAACATACAGGTATGCATATGTCACTAGAAGTCCTTGAGCAACTCGAATCCAAAGTACAATCCGCCGTCGACAACATCTCCCTGCTGAAGATGGAGCTGGACGAGCTGAAAGAGCAGAACAGCAAGCTGCAAGACGAGAACCATCAGCTGCGCAACGAGCACACTGCATGGCAGGAGCGTCTGCGTGCCCTGCTGGGCAAAATGGATCAGATGGGCGAAACCATCTAATTCATTGCTTTCAGGCAGAATTGAAAACGGGCCGCTCCATGAGCGGCCCGTCTGTTTTTGGCGGGATGGGAATTACAGCGCCAGCAGTTGCTTGACTGTCTTCTCGATGCCGTTTGCCGCTTCGACTATGTTGTTGGCCAGCATGTAGGCGGGGGTGGAGATCACCTTGCGCTCCTGATCCACCACGAATTCGTTGACCGGGCAGTTGAGATGGCAGCCCCCCATCGCCTCGATGGCGTTGGCGGTACCCTCGTCATGGCCGATGGTCGCCAGCGTCCCGGCACCATAGATCAGCGGGATCATGGCGGGTGCGATGCAGATATAGGCGGCCGGTTTGTTGGCTTTGGCAAAGCTCTGGCACGCTTTCAGCACATCGGGCTGGATCTGGCACTCGGCCCCCTTGATAGCGAAGTCGCACAGGTTCTTGGCCGCGCCAAAGCCGCCGGGCACCAGCAGCGCGTCGTAATCGGCCGCATCCAGCTCGGCCACATCCTTTATCTGGCCACGGCAGATGCGGGCCGCTTCGACCAGCACGTTGCGGCTCTCTCCCTCGCTCACTTCACCGGTCAGGTGGTTGATGACATGGAGCTGCGCCACGTTCGGGGCGAAGCACTGGACGGCGGCTCCCTGACGGGCCAACGCCAGCAGGCTGATGACGGCCTCGTGGATTTCGGCTCCGTCAAAGACACCGCAGCCACTCAAAATCACGGCCACTTTTTTCATGGCAAACTCCTCGTTGTTGAAAATGTGAGCCAGGATGGATTGTTGTACTTTTGTATGGTTATCGCTCACCCTCCGCTGGTCAAGTCATCTTGCTGTGCTAGGATTGTTTCGTTTTGGATCCTGCCGTACCTACTCCCTTAAATCTTTTTCCACATTGATCGAGATCATTCCAACTGTCTCACGATCGGTTTTTACGATCTCAACGCATTGTTTTTAATGGTTTTTTATATTTTTATGCACAGCTTTATCACTGTGCGCTCTGATGCGTCCCATTTTTGAACACAGAGTTATCCACAGATTGAGTCCCTTTATCAGGCGCTGTGTGCTGTTGCTGCGCCCCTTGGTGTGAGGGGGGCCCTGTGGCATCCTAGCGGCTGTTTATCTCTGGCAGGACGATTTCATGGCCCCTAGCAACCCCCTTATTCTGGTCGACGGCTCCTCTTATCTTTACCGCGCCTTCTTCGCCTCCCAGCAGGCCGATCTGCGCACATCGACCGGTTTGCCGAGCGGCGCCGTCCGTGTCATGGCCAACATGATGCGCAGCCTGCGCAAGCAATATCCTGACTGTCATGTGGCCGTGGTGTTTGATGCCAAGGGCAAGACCTTCCGCGACGACATCTATCCCGAGTACAAGGCGACCCGTGCCAGCATGCCGGACGATCTGCGCAGTCAGGTTGCCCCTATCCACCAGATGATCAAGGCGATGGGTTTCCCCTTCCTGATGGTGGAGGGGGTGGAGGCCGACGACGTGATCGGCACCCTGGCCCGCCAGGCGACCGAGAAGCAGCTGCCGGTACTGATCAGCACCGGTGACAAGGATATGGCACAGCTGGTCTCCGACCATGTCACCCTGATCGACACCATGAAAGATGTGAAGACCGATCGGGAAGGGGTGATCGAGAAGTTCGGCGTACCGCCCGAGCTCATCATCGACTATCTGGCCCTGATGGGGACAAGGTCGACAATATCCCCGGCATGACCGGCGTTGGTGAAAAGACTGCACTTGTCCTGCTGCAGGGGATCGGCAGCATCGACGAGATTGCTGCCAACCTCGACAAGGTGGCCGCGCTCGGCTTTCGTGGCTCCAAGGCGTTCGCCGACAAGTTCCGCGAGCAGGAGGAGCAGGTTCGCCTCTCCTATCGACTGGCGACCATCAAGACCGATGTCGAGCTGGAACAGAGTCTGGAAGAGCTGTTGCTCAAGCCGGTCGACAAGGAGTCCCTGCTGGCGGTCTATCGCGAATACGAGCTGCGCAACCTGATCAAGGAGCTGGAGTCCGGTGGTGAAGAGGGCAGCGAGAGCGCCGGACAGGACGAGGCTGGCGATGAGAGCTCCGCTCCGGTTGCCGCCATCGAAACCGACTACCGCTGCATTCTGGACGAAGCCGAGTTTGACGGCTGGCTGGAACAGCTGAAAGCGGCACCGTTGTTTGCCTTCGATACCGAAACCACCAGTCTCGACTATATGGAGGCGCGGATTGTCGGCGTCTCCTTCGCGGTTGAGCCGGGCAAGGCTGCTTATGTGCCGTTTGGCCACGACTATCTGGGGGCACCGGTACAGCTGAGCGAGGCCGTGGTGCTCGGCAAGCTCAAGCCGCTGCTGGAAGATCCGACTCGTCTCAAGGTGGGGCAGAACCTCAAGTACGATCGCAACGTGCTGCTCAACCACGACATCGACCTGCAGGGTATTGCCTACGACACCATGCTCGAGTCCTACGTGCTCAACTCCACCGCCAGTCGTCACGATATGGATTCGCTGGCCAAGCGTTACCTCGGGGTCGAGACCACCTCCTTTGAAGATATTGCGGGCAAAGGGGTGAAACAGCTCACCTTCAACCAGATCGAGCTGGAGCAGGCGGCCCCCTATGCGGCGGAAGATGCCGATATCACCCTGCGTCTGCACCAGACCCTGTGGGGTCAGCTGGAGGCCGTGCCGGGTCTCGCCAAGGTATTCAGCGAGATCGAACTGCCCCTGCTGCCGGTACTGGCGCGGATGGAGTTGCTCGGCACCACCATCGATCCCAAGCTGCTGCACCAGCAGAGCCAGGAGATCGAGCTGCGGTTGGCGGAGCTGGAGAAGCAGGCTCACGAGCGGGCCGGACAGGAGTTCAACCTCTCCTCGCCCAAGCAGCTGGGGGAGATCCTCTTCACCAAGCTGGGCCTGCCGATCATCAAAAAGACTCCGAAGGGGGCACCGTCCACCGCAGAAGAGGTGCTGGCCGAGCTGGCGGAGACCTACGAGCTACCGCGTCTCTTGATGGAGCACCGCGGTCTGGCCAAGCTCAAGTCCACCTACACCGACAAGTTGCCGCTGATGATCAAGCCGCAGACCGGGCGGGTACACACCTCCTATCATCAGGCGGTAGCGGCTACGGGCCGTTTGTCATCATCTGATCCCAATCTGCAGAACATCCCGGTGCGCAACGAGCAGGGGCGCCGGATCCGTCAGGCCTTTATTCCGAGCGCCGGTTACAAGCTGGTAGCGGCGGACTACTCCCAGATCGAGCTGCGTATCATGGCGCACCTCTCCGGTGACAAGGGGCTGCTGACCGCCTTTGCCGAGGGCAAGGACATCCACAAGGCGACTGCCGCCGAGGTGTTCGGCGTGGCGCTCGATGCGGTCACCACCGACATGCGCCGCAGCGCCAAGGCGATCAACTTCGGCCTTATCTACGGCATGAGTGCCTTCGGTCTGGCCAAGCAGCTGGGGATCGGTCGTGCCGAAGCGCAGAAGTACATGGATCTCTACTTCGAGCGCTACCCGGGCGTGCTGGAGTATATGGAGCGCACCCGTCAGCAGGCGGAAGCCCAGGGGTATGTCGAGACCCTGTTTGGTCGTCGCCTCTATTTGCCGGATATCAAGTCCCGCAACGCCGGTCTGCGCAAGGCTGCCGAACGGGCCGCCATCAACGCCCCGATGCAGGGCACGGC
>NZ_JBQBEA010000001.1:130000-340000 GCF_051919805.1 Aeromonas sp. 30P
TCGTACCCCAAACCGACACAGGTGGTCGGGTAGAGAATACCAAGGCGCTTGAGAGAACTCGGGTGAAGGAACTAGGCAAAATAGAACCGTAACTTCGGGAGAAGGTTCGCTCTTGACAGTGAAGTCCCTCGCGGATGGAGCAGTTGGGAGTCGCAGTGACCAGATGGCTGGGACTGTTTATCAAAAACACAGCACTCTGCAAACACGAAAGTGGACGTATAGGGTGTGACACCTGCCCGGTGCCGGAAGGTTAATTGATGGGGTTAGCGCAAGCGAAGCTCTTGATCGAAGCCCCGGTAAACGGCGGCCGTAACTATAACGGTCCTAAGGTAGCGAAATTCCTTGTCGGGTAAGTTCCGACCTGCACGAATGGTGTAACCATGGCCATGCTGTCTCCACCCGAGACTCAGTGAAATCGAATTCGCCGTGAAGATGCGGTGTACCCGCGGCTAGACGGAAAGACCCCGTGAACCTTTACTACAGCTTGGCACTGAACATTGAACCTACATGTGTAGGATAGGTGGGAGGCTTTGAAGGCGTGACGCCAGTTGCGCTGGAGCCGTCCTTGAAATACCACCCTTGTATGTTTGATGTTCTAACGCAGGGCCCTGAATCGGGCTCGCGGACAGTGCCTGGTGGGTAGTTTGACTGGGGCGGTCTCCTCCCAAAGAGTAACGGAGGAGCACGAAGGTTGGCTAATCCTGGTCGGACATCAGGAGGTTAGTGCAATGGCATAAGCCAGCTTAACTGCGAGACGGACAGGTCGAGCAGGTACGAAAGTAGGTCATAGTGATCCGGTGGTTCTGAATGGAAGGGCCATCGCTCAACGGATAAAAGGTACTCCGGGGATAACAGGCTGATACCGCCCAAGAGTTCATATCGACGGCGGTGTTTGGCACCTCGATGTCGGCTCATCACATCCTGGGGCTGAAGTCGGTCCCAAGGGTATGGCTGTTCGCCATTTAAAGTGGTACGCGAGCTGGGTTCAGAACGTCGTGAGACAGTTCGGTCCCTATCTGCCGTGGGCGTTGGATGATTGAAGGGAGTTGCTCCTAGTACGAGAGGACCGGAGTGAACGAACCTCTGGTGTTCGGGTTGTCACGCCAGTGGCACTGCCCGGTAGCTAAGTTCGGAATCGATAACCGCTGAAAGCATCTAAGCGGGAAGCGAGCCCTGAGATGAGTCATCCCTGACCCCTTGAGGGTCCTAAAGGGCCGTTGGAGACCACAACGTTGATAGGTGGGGTGTGTAAGCGCGGCGACGTGTTGAGCTAACCCATACTAATTACCCGTGAGGCTTAACCATACAACACCCAAGAAGTGTTCTAAGGCTTGTAGCAAATACCAAGCGAACTACTAACTAATTCAGTGATAATGACAAGCAACTAGCAAAGTCGTTATTCACGTCAGCTTTCTAGATTAAGAATTTGCCTGGCGGCCATAGCGCCGTGGAACCACCTGATCCCATGCCGAACTCAGAAGTGAAACGCGGTAGCGCCGATGGTAGTGTGGCATTCGCCATGCGAGAGTAGGACACTGCCAGGCACCCAATTTCAAGATTACGCCCAGCGTGGTCTTTACCGGTTAGTGTGCTGATATGGCTCAGTCGGTAGAGCGCATCCTTGGTAAGGATGAGGTCCCCAGTTCGATTCTGGGTATCAGCACCATTTTCAAGTTAGTTTTAAAAGCTTTTGCCTGACGGCAATAGCGCCGTGGAACCACCTGATCCCATGCCGAACTCAGAAGTGAAACGCGGTAGCGCCGATGGTAGTGTGGCATTCGCCATGCGAGAGTAGGACACTGTCAGGCACCTATTTAGAAGAGGCCTCCCATTCGGGAGGCCTTTTTGCATTTCTGCAATTCAAAAAACTGCCCTGCCGCCGGCATTTTAGTAAAAGTGCTGGGCTATCAAGGGATTGCCCGTTACTCTTTAGCCGTTGCCGATTAACACGTGATGCTGCCAGCGAGGTATTGATGGCTACGTTGAAGGAAATTGCACAGGAAGCGGGGGTTTCTCTCGCCACGGTATCCCGGGTACTGAACGAGGATCCCAGCCTGAGCGTCAAGGAAGAGACCAAGCAGCGGATCTTCGAGATTGCCGAACGGCTGGAGTACAAGACCAGCAGCGCCCGCAAGGGGGTACATAAGAGCAAGCTGCACTTTCTGGTGGTCTATGCCTATCCCCAGAGTACCGAGGTCAACGACCCTTACTATCTCGCTATCCGTTATGGCATTGAGACCCAAAGTGCCCGCCTCAATATCGAACTGACTCATCTCTACAACTGCGGTGAAGGGCGCGAACTGAGCGCCGTGGATGGCATTCTGGTGGTCGGCACACTCACAGCCGAACGTCTCGTCCAGCTAAGGGCTTGTTCCAGCCAGCTGGTGTTTGTCGACTGCCGTTCACAGGGAGAGTTCGACTCGGTCGATGTGGATCTCGCCCTGATCAGCCAGCAGGTCGTCGATTACTTCATCGCGCAGGGGCACCAGCGTATCGGTTATATCGGTGGCCAGGATGAGAATCCGGACCTGCGTGAACTGGCCTTCCGGGATTATGGTCAGCGGCTGGGGGTGGTGCAGGAGAACGACCTCTATCGTGGGGACTTCTCCAGTGCCTCCGGCTACCAGTTGGCGAAGGAGATGCTGGCGGGTGACTGGCCCAAGGCGCTGTTCGTTGCCTCCGACTCCATCGCCATCGGTGTGCTGCGTGCCATTCATGAGAAGGGACTGGCGATTCCCCAGCAGATCGAGCTCATCAGCGTCAACGATATCCCGACCGCCAAATTCACCTTCCCGCCGCTCTCTACGGTGCGGATCCACTCCGAGTTGATGGGCTCCCAGGGAGTCAATTTGCTGGTTGAGCGGCTGCGAGACGAGCGTGATATTCCACTCCGGGTGCTGGTACCGAGCAAGTTGACCCTGCGTGGCACCACTCGCTGATTTTAGTAAAATGCTCTGCTTTTTAGTCGCGCCATCTTGCGGTGGTGCGACTCCTCTCCCAAGTAAACTTATTTCCCATATCATCCCGTGACGTCATATCGTATTGTTTTATAGTTGATTTTATTGTAGTTCAGCCAACGGCTATCAACATCTATGCCACTCATCCATATCTTGCCCTCCTTTATCTCCCGCTTCTGATCTCGCTCACAAAACCATCTGTTCATTGTGATCAGGTTAAAACTTTACCAATAGAAAGCTGATATTTAGTAAATGTTTACCTAGAGTTTACCCAGTTAACGTTGCCTTGTTCCGGGAGGACATGTGAATAACTGGGAAAACGTCCAATTCGTTGGTGAAAACAGGCTGGCCCCGCGTGCCTACTTCTTCTCTTATGCCGACCACGCGCTGGCGGCCACCATGCAGCGCGAGCTGAGCCGCCGTTTTCTGAGCCTTAGTGGCCAGTGGCAGTTCCACTACTTCGACCACCCCCTGCAGGTGCCGGAGGCCTTCTATCACAGCCCCATGAACGAATGGGGCCAGATCACCGTGCCCAACATGTGGCAGATGGAGGGTCATGGCCAGCTGCAGTACACCGACGAAGGTTTTCCCTTCCCCATCGACGTGCCCTTTGTGCCGACCAACAACCCCACCGGCGCCTATCAGCGCAGCTTCACGCTGAGCCCGGCCTGGGGCGGCGAGCAGGTGATCATCAAGTTTGACGGGGTGGAGACCTACTTCGAGGTCTATGTGAACGGCCAGTATGTCGGCTTCAGCAAGGGGAGCCGTCTCACCGCCGAGTTCGATATCAGTGCCTACGCCAAGGTTGGCGAGAACCTGCTGTCAGTGCGGGTGATGCAGTGGGCCGACTCCACCTATATCGAAGATCAGGACATGTGGTGGATGGCGGGGATCTTCCGCGATGTCTATCTGGTGGGCAAACCGGCCGCCCATGTGCAGGACTTCTTCATCCGCACCACGCTGGCCGATGACAATCAGAGCGCTACCCTGAGCTGCGATATCCAGCTGGAAAATCTGGGGGCGGCAGCCCGTGAGCACCGTCTGGTCTGGTCGCTGCTGGATCAGGGCCGCGAGATCGCCAGCGGCTCCCTCGACCATCTCGTCATTGATGGCAAGTGTGATTGCCGCTTCACGCTGGATCTGGCCAACCCCCATCTGTGGAGCGCCGAAGATCCTTACCTCTATCAGCTGCAACTCTCCCTCTACAACGGTCAGGGGGAGCTGCTGGAAGTGATCCCGCAGCGGGTCGGGGTGCGTGAAATCAAGGTCAAGGATGGCCTTTTCTACGTCAACGGCCACTACCTCAAGCTGCACGGGGTGAACCGCCACGACAATGATCACCTCAAGAGCCGCGCAGTCGGTATGGATCGGGTAGAGCGCGATATCGTGCTGATGAAGCAGCACAACCTCAACTCGGTGCGCACCGCCCACTATCCGAACGACCCGCGCTTCTACGAGCTGTGCGACCAGTACGGTCTGTTCGTGATGGCGGAGACCGACGTGGAGACCCACGGTTTTGCCAACGTCGGCGATCTCAGCCGCATCACCGACGACCCCTTTTGGGAGCCGGTGTTCGTGGATCGCATCGAGCGCCACGTGCACGCTCAGAAGAACCACCCCTCCATCATCATCTGGTCGCTCGGCAACGAATCCGGCTACGGCTGCAACATCAGAGCCATGTACCAGCGCTGCAAGGCGATCGATCCGACCCGGCTGGTGCACTACGAAGAGGATCGCGATGCCGAGGTGGTGGATGTGGTGAGTACCATGTACTCCCGCGTCTCCCAGATGAACTGCTTTGGCGAGTTTCCGATGGCGAAGCCGCGCATCCTCTGCGAATACGCCCACGCCATGGGTAACGGCCCGGGTGGCCTGAGTGAATACCAGCAGGTGTTCGATCGTCACCCCCACATTCAGGGCCACTACATCTGGGAGTGGTGCGATCACGGCATTCTGGATCAGGACGAGCAGGGCCGCCCGGTCTACAAGTACGGCGGTGACTACGGCGACTACCCCAACAACTACAACTTCTGCATGGATGGGCTCATCTATCCGGATCAGACCCCGGGGCCGGGCCTGCGTGAATACAAGCAGGTGATCTGCCCGGTCAAGGTGCGCGCGCTGGATCTGGCGAGCGGCAAGCTGGAAGTGGAAAACCGCTACTGGTTCTCCACTCTCGACGATATCCGCCTGCTGGTCGAGGTGAAGGCCGAGGGCGAGCTGCTGGCCAGCCAGCAAATCCGGCTGGAAGGGGTGGCTCCCGGTGCCATCACCGAGTTGCAACTCGAGCTGCCCACGCTCGATGGGCGGGAAACCTTCGTCCAGCTGCGGGTCATCAAGGCCAGTGCCACCCGCTACAGCGCGGCGGAGCACGAGCTGGGCCAGTACCAGTTCCGGCTGAAAGAGTCGACTCGCCAGCTGCTGCCCTTTGCCAATCCCAACGCTACTGCGCTGCAGATTGCCGATGAGAGGCTTGATCTGACCCTGAGTGGCAGCGGCTTTGCCCTGCGTTTCTCACGCCTCGACGGCAAGCTGGTGAGCTGGCAGCAGGATGGCAATGAGCTGATTGAGCGGGCGCCGCGCCTCACCTTCTTCAAGCCGATGATCGACAACCACAAGCAGGAGTACGAGAGCCTGTGGCACCCGAACCACCTGCAGATCATGCAGGAGCACTTCCGCACTCTGAGCTGGCGTCAGCTGGGCGAGGCGGTCGAGGTGACGGTGGAGAGCCTGATCGCGCCGCCGGTGTTCGACTTCGGCATGCGCTGCAGCTACGTCTACACCCTGAGCCCGAACGGCCAGCTGCACGTGGCGCTCTCCGGCCAGCCCTACGGCGGCTATGACGACATCATCCCGAAGATCGGCTTCGAGCTGGGCATTCGTCAGGATCTCGATCGGGTGCACTACTACGGCATGGGGCCGGGCGAGAACTATCAGGACAGCCGCCAGAGCAACTGGATCGACAGCTTTCAGAGCACAGTCGGCGAGATGTGGGAGCACTACCCGTTCCCGCAGGACAACGGCAACCGCCAGCAGGTGCGCTGGGCGACCCTGACCAACCGCCACGGTGCCGGCCTCTACGTGCGGCCTGATGCCCCCATCAACCTGAGCGTCTGGCCCTACAGCTGGGAGCATATCCACGCGGCGCAGCACATCAACGAGCTGGAACCGAGCGGCTATCTCACCCTCAATCTGGATCACAAGGTGTTGGGGCTGGGCTCCAACTCCTGGGGCTCCGAGGTGCTGGACTCCTGGCGGGTGCGCTTCGAGCCGTTCAGCTTCGGCCTGACCCTGCTGCCCATCGCCCGTGGCAACCTCAATCCGGCTGCGCTGGCCGGGCTCGATCTCACCATCAACGGCGGGAGGAACCTCGCATGATCACCCTGGACAACCTGACCCTGTTCAAAAACATCTACCGGGAGGGCAAAAAGTGGGGCCGCTGCGTGGAGGCCATCAACAACCTGCCGAACCTCAAGCCCGGTATCTGCCACTCCATCGGTGACTCCCTCACCTACCGCTTGCAGGAGGGGGCCAGCCCGGCCACCTCACTGTTCGAGGGGCAGCGCCGCTACTTCGACGTCCACTACTACATGGAAGGGGAAGAGACGGTGGAGTGGGCTGCCAAGCCGGATCTGCGGGTCGAGCAGGCTTATGACGACACCACAGACCGCGAGTGGCTGGCCGGCGAGGTGCGTGAGCGCCAGAAAGTCGGCAACGGTCAGGTGGTGATCTTCGAGAACGATGAAGCCTACCGGTTCGTCGGTGATGCGCCGGTGCGAAAGGTGATCATCAAGGTCACCGTTGAAGGCGGCTACTTCAAGAACAAATAACAAGCCGCCGGTTCTGCACTGACAAAAGCCTGAAGGGCGGGGCTCACCCTACAAATCATGCCCCGCCCTTTCGCTGAGATAACTACAGGTCTGGAGATGCACCATGTCTGATTCCAAACGCAATACGATAGGCAAGTTTGGTCTGCTGTCGCTCACTTTCGCGGCGGTATTCAGCTTCAACAACGTCATCAACAACAACATCGAGATCGGTCTGGCCTCGGCCCCGATGTTCTTTCTGGCCACCATTTTTTACTTCATTCCGTTCTGCCTGATCATTGCGGAATTTGTGTCACTGAATAAGAACTCCGAAGCAGGCGTCTATGCCTGGGTGAAGAGCTCCCTCGGCGGTCGCTGGGCCTTTATCTCCGCCTACACCTACTGGTTCGTGAACCTCTTCTTCTTCACCTCGCTGCTGCCGCGGGTCATCGCCTACGCCTCCTATGCCTTCCTCGGCTACGAGTACATTCTCACTCCGGTGGCGACCACGGCATTGAGCATGGTGCTGTTTGCCTTTGCCACCTATGTCTCCACCAACGGCGCCAAGATGCTCGGTCCCATCACCTCGGTGACCTCGTCCCTGATGCTGCTGCTGACCCTCTCCTACATCCTGCTGGCGGGTGCGGCACTGGTGGGCGGCGTGCAACCGGCTGACCCCATCACGGTAGAGGCCATGGTCCCCGATTTCAGCTGGGCCTTCCTCGGTATCACCACCTGGATCTTTATGGCGGCTGGTGGCGCCGAGTCGGTGGCGGTCTACGTCAATGACGTAAAAGGCGGCTCCAAATCCTTCGTGAAGGTGATCATCATCGCCGGGATTTTTATCGGGGTGCTCTACTCCATCGCATCGCTCTTGATCAACGTGTTCGTGCCGAGCGGCACCCTGAAATATACCGGCGGCTCGGTGCAGGTGTTTGAAGGGCTGGCTGCTTACTTCGGCCTGCCGGAGATCCTGATGAACCGCTTCGTGGGTCTGGTCTCCTTCACCGCCATGTTCGGCTCCCTGCTGATGTGGACGGCGACCCCGGTGAAGATCTTCTTCTCCGAAATCCCGGCCGGCATCTTCGGCAAGAAAACCGTCGAGCTGAACGAGAACGGCGTGCCCGCCCGTGCAGCCTGGATCCAGTACCTCATCGTGCTGCCGCTGATGGTGATCCCGACCCTGGGCTCCAACACCGCGCAGGATCTGATGAACACAGTCATCAACATGACCGCTGCCGCCTCCATGCTGCCGCCGCTGTTCATCATGCTGGCCTACCTCAATCTGCGCCTGAAGCTCGACCACCTGCCGCGGGAGTTCAAGATGGGTTCGCGTACCACCGGCATCGCCGTGGTGTCGGTGCTGATCGCCATCTTCTCGGTGGGCTTCCTCGCCTCCACCTTCCCGACCGGTGCCGACATCATGACCATCATCTTCTACAACGTCGGCGGGATCGTGATCTTCCTCGGCTTCGCCTGGTGGAAATACAACAGATACGAGGCCTCCCTCAGCGCCGAAGCGCGTGCCAAAGAGGCCCAGCCGGCAGCGCAGGTTGCCATGCAGACGCCATAGGTACTGCATTGAATTCCAATCAAACCGGGTGGCCGTTGGCCACCCGCAAACCGTTGAACCAGAAAAGGAAAAGAGCATGAGCGAGACGATCGAGTTTGCCGAATTCAAACGGGTCGAGATGAAGGTGGGCAAGGTGCTGGAGGTGGTGCGCCACCCCGGGGCCGACAAACTCTACATCGTCCAGATCGACGTGGGGGGCGAGCGGCCGCTGCAGACCGTCACCAGTCTGGTGCCCTACTACAGCGAAGAGGAGCTGATGGGCAGCGAGGTGGTGGTGCTGACCAACCTCAAGCCCACCAAGATGCGCGGCGAGCGATCCGAGTGCATGTTGCTCTGCGCCGAGACCCCGGACGAGAGCCAGAGCGTGCTGTTGCAGCCCCGGGTGCCGATGGCGCCGGGCACTCCGATCGTCTGAATGGTATTGCGAGCCGGCGCGGGAGACTGCACCGGTTCACCAACGAGGCCGCCCACGCGGCCCGATCATAACAAGAGAGTAAAGCGCGGGGCCGACAGACCCTTGCCGAACACATCACAGAGTCACAGCGTTCCCCGCAGGGAGCGCGAGTCCACTGGAGGACATCATGTCTGAATCCGTACGCGGCACCATAGGCAAGTTTGCCCTGTTGTCGATGACCTTTGCCGCCGTGTTCAACGTGCGCAACATCGTCAACAACAACATCGAGCTGGGGCTCAGCTCCGCCCCCATCTTCCTGCTGGCGACCATCGTCTACTTCATCCCGTTTGTTTTCATCATCGCCGAGTTCGTCTCGGCCAATAAAAACTCCGAGTCGGGGATGTACGACTGGCTTAAAAAACCGCTCGGCACCCGGATGGCCTATCTGGGCTCGTTTCTCTACTGGTTCGTGAACCTGTTCTGGTTCGTCTCCCTGCTGCCCAACGTCATCGCCTACGCCTCATACGCCATGCTGGGGTACGAGTACAGCTTCTCGCCCATGGTCACCTCGATCATCTCCATCGTGCTGTTTGCGGCGGCGACCCACATCTCCACCAAGGGGGCGAGCTGGCTCGGCAAAATTGCCGAAATAGTGGCCTACGGTGTGTTTGCCCTGTTCGCCATCTATGTGCTGGGCGCCCTGATGGCTTTGAGTGGCGATCATGTGCCGGCCCAGCCCATCACGCTGGAGGCGATGACTCCCACCGTCAACTGGGCGACCCTCGGCATCATGTGCTGGATCTTCCAGGCGGCGGGCGGTGCCGAGACAGCGGCGGCCTATCTCAATGATGTGAAGGGCGGTCAGAAGTCCTTCATCAAGGTGATCATCAGTGCGGGCATCGTCATCGGTGCCATGTATGCGGTCGGTTCCCTGTTGGTGAACGTGTTCGTACCGCGCGAGAGCCTCACCTATGCCGGCGGCATGGTGGAGATCTTCACCGGCATGGCCCAGTATTTCGGGCTCTCCGAGGCGCTGGTGGGCCGCTTCGTCGGCGTGGTGCTGTTCATCGCCATGTTCGGCTCCATGATGATGTGGACCTCGGCGCCGGTGAAGATCCACTTCTCCGAGATCCCGCAGGGGGTTTACGGCGAGAAGACCACCCAGCTCAACGAGCACGGCGTGCCGGTGCGCGCCGCCTGGTGGCAGTTTGTCTTCGTGTTCGCGATGCTGGTGGTCAACGGCTTCGGCTCCGAGTCGGTGCAGCAGATGATGAACACCGCCATCAACCTCACCGCCGGTACCGCCATGCTGCCGCCGATCTTCATCATGGTGGCCTACTTCGTGTTCCGCTGGAAACATGACGACACCCCCCGCGACTTCCGCATGGGGTCGCGCAAGTTCGGGATGGGCGTGGTGTCGGTGCTGATCGCCATCTTCGTGGTGAGCATGAGTGCCTCCGCCTTCCCGGCCGGGGTGGATCTGGTGCGCGCCTTCTTCATCAACGTCTTTATGACCGCGGTCTTCTCGGCGCTGGCCTACTGGTGGATCTCCCGCTTCGAGAAGCGGCAGGCTCGCAAGCTCTCCGGCAATGAGAAGAAAACCGGCAACGGCAAGCTGGCCAGCCAGCGCTGATCGGCAGAACGAAAAAGCGAGACGGGCGGCCTGGGTCGCCCGTTTTTTTATCCATTTCGCGCCGGTTTGGCGCTATCTGGCCGCGGCTCATCAACTTCCGCTATTCGACAAAGCAAAGGCGTTAAGCATTGATGAACAATTAACCGCTGCACAACGTTGCGCCTCTCTGTTATCGGGGTAAGCTGGAGGTTCGTTTTAGCGGGAGGTGCCAGACATCTCCCGCTCTGTTTCTTGTCCTCCCCAATCCTGACTGTCGCCACGGCAGCAGGATGCCCTTCTGATGGAGACCTTTCGTGCGTCTGGATCCCTTTACTGTTGTGCTGATTGCGGTGGTCACCCTGGCCTCCCTCTTTCCCTGCGAGGGGCAGGTGGCCGTCTGGTTCGGTCTGCTGACCAAGCTGGCGGTGGCGCTCTTGTTCTTCATGCATGGCGCCAAGCTGTCGCGCCAGAACCTGTTGGCGGGCCTCGGTCACTGGCGGCTTCATCTGGTGGTGATGCTCAGCACCTTCGTGCTCTTTCCGCTGCTCGGGCTGCTGCTCACCCCGCTGGTGCCGAGCTGGCTGAGCCCGGCCATCTACCTTGGCTTCCTCTATCTCTGCGCTCTGCCTGCCACCGTGCAGTCGGCTATCGCCTTTACCTCCATGGCTGGCGGCAATGTGTCGGCGGCGGTGTGCAGCGCCTCGGCCTCCAGCATCCTCGGTATCTTTCTCTCGCCGGTGCTGGTGGGGATGATGATCCACGTACAGGGGGAGGGGATCGACACCTGGCACTCCATCCAGTCCATCATGATGCAGCTGATGCTGCCTTTTGTGGTGGGCCACCTGTCGCGCCCGCTGCTCGGTCGCTGGGTCGACAGCCACCGGCCGCTCATCGGCAAGCTGGATCAGAGCTCCATCCTGCTGGTGGTCTACGTCGCCTTCAGCGAGGCGGTGGTGCAGGGGATTTGGCGTCAAGTAAGTTGGTACGATCTGGCCAGTATCGTGCTGCTGAGCTGCGTCTTGCTGGTGCTGGTACTCTGCTGGAACGTCTGGATCAGCCGTCGCCTCGGCTTCGACAAGGCGGACGAGATAACCATCGTCTTTTGCGGCTCCAAGAAGAGTCTGGCCAACGGGGTGCCGATGGCCAACGTCATGTTCCCGGCCGCCAGCGTCGGGGTGAGGTGCTGCCGCTGATGATCTTCCACCAGATCCAGCTGATGGTCTGCGCCGTGCTGGCGCGCCGCTATCACGAGCAGGGGCATTGATACTCGCGACGTTTTTGCTGTCATAACAAGAGGGAGGCCCGTTGGCCTCCCTCTTCTCATCTGCATGCCGACCGGCGGATTAGCGTTTGCGCCAGACGGTCAGCTGCGCCACCGTGTGCTGGTATTTGCGGGCGGTCTCGCGGATGACGAAAGGCACATCCCGCGGCGGGCAGTGCTCCTCGAACTCCGCCGCCAGCAGCCGTTGCAGCGCCTGATAGGTGGTGAGCGCCTCGCCGTTTTCGCGAATGCCGCCGAGCCAGTTGGCGGGTGGGGTATATTCCGCCAGCCAGGTATAGGGGCTGGTGAGCACCAGCAGGCCACCGCTGCGCAGCCGGGGGGCGATATCCCGCAGGAAGCGGGCGGGCTCCCGCAGCCGGTCGATCAGATTGGAGGCGAGCACCAGATCGTAGTGGTCATATTTGGGCTTGAGGTTGCAGGCATCCCCCTGACTGAAGTGGATGCGCTCAGCCTGACTCGCCCCCAGCCCGTGGCTCGACAGGCGCGCCTCGCAATACTCCACCAGTTCACCCTCCAGCGGAATGGCGTAGCGGAAACTGTCCTGGCTGGCGAGGGCCAGCGCCACATCGATGAAGCGGGCCGAGTAGTCCACCCCGTCCACATGCTGGAAGTGGCGGGCCAGTTCGAAGCTGGCGCGGCCGGTGGCACAGCCGATATCCAGCGCCCGCTGGTGGTTGCTGCAGAGCTCGCCAGCAAGATCAGCAAGCGTCTTGGCGTAGTTGGCTACCCCGAAGTGGCTCGGGCCGTACTGGAAGTCGAGGTACTGAGCGACGAGCGTGTCGGTTTCATAGGGATTCACGATAACGGGTTCCTGATAACGGGAGACCAGATAGCGGAAACCCGCATGCTGGAAGAAGTGACGCCGGAAGGCGTAACGGGATGATTTGAGCGCTTCGTTACCCGTGCTGATCCAGCTGCCGCCCTTGATGAGGGTGTGCTTGCCATCAAAGGTGGGGGTAGAGAAGTCGTCGTAGAGCGGGTGGATTTTAAAGCCGTCGAAACCGTCGATGGCGGTGCTGGTCCACTGCCAGACATTGCCCACCAGATCGAAGAACTCCCCTTGCGGGCAGGCATCCACCGGGCAGGGGGAGGCGTAGCGGGCCAGATTGATATTGCCGGGGGCCTCCGTCCAGTCCGGCTGATCGCCGGGTAGCTGCTCGCGCAGCAGCATCCACTCCGCCTCGCTCGGCAGCTGGATGGGAAGTCCGGTCCGTGCCGCCTTCCAGCGGCAGAAGGCGGCCGCCTCCAGCTGGTTGACCTCCACCGGCCAGTCCCAGGGCATGGCGACCTGCTCGGTCATCAGCCGCAGTTGCAGTTGTTCGGGTTTGGCAGGGTCACCCACCCAGAAGGTGGGCATCTGCGCCTTGGCGTACTGGCACCAGCCCCATCCCTCATCCCACCACTGTTGCTGGCCGTAGCCGCCCGCCTGGACGAAGGCGAGGTACTCGGCATTGCTCACTAGCATGCGGCTGGCCTGAAACGGGGCCAGCTCGATATGGCGCTCGCCATATTCGTTGTCCCAGCCGTAGGTGGCGTCCTGCTTGCCAAGGCGCACCTTGCCGCCGGCCACCGGCAGCAGACTGTTGGCGGGTACCTGATCAATGCGGTGGCGGGCTTCAGTGCAGGCGGGCCAATAAGGCTGCGGCCGCACCCAGGCGAGCGGCAACTGGCGGATCAGCACGCTGGAGGTCTCGAGGTGGATACGCTCGTGCTCTATCCCCATCAGGATCACCCAGGCCGGGCTCTGCCAGCCGATGGGCAGGGTGAGGGGCATCTGGCGAATAAAATCGCACACCAGCGTACGGACTTTGGCCCGATAGCTGCGCAGCTCGCTGACTTTGGGCCAGTCGTAGTGGGTTTCGTCCAGATCATCCCAGCTCATCTCGTCCACCCCGATGGCGACCATGGCCTCGATGCGGGCATCCAGCCGCTGATCGATCAGGCGTGCCGCCAGCAGCTTGTTGATAAAGAAGGCGGCGGTGTGGCCGTAGTAGAAGATGAGCGGATGGCGCAGGGGGATCGCCTTGTTGAACCAGGCCCGTTCATCGGCCAGACAGTCGAACAGCGAGTCGTAGAGATCGAAGGTCTGGCAGAAGTAGGTGAGCAGCTCGCGCCGTTTCTGCTCGGGATCGCTGCCGGTCAGCAACGGGGTGCGAGTCGGCTCCGGCAGACCGGTGGCAGTGGCATAGAGAGGGCTTGCTTGGGTCACGCTCTGACTCCTTGTTGGCAGTGAAGACTGACAAGACAGTGGTAATGACATTACCGCAATGGAGAGCTTGGTACGCACGAAGTACCACTATTGGCTCAACAGGCCGGCAGGGCAATTAAAAACTTCCACGGGCTGTCAGCATAGTGACCGGTAGGACGGCTCGCCAGCCAGCTCTCCACCTGCCTGTTAGGGGATGGTCAGATTCGCCAAATGGTGGTCTAAATGGCTCTTTTTAATGCGTACCACTTCTTACTGTTGATTTTATTTTTATTGAAAATCATATAGTTAGATTCTGGCATGGCCATTGCTATCTGTGGTTTCATACGGCCTCTATTTTTGTGGTTTCGAACAGGGCCTGTCAGGTGGCTTATCAATAAATAAAAAGGAGAACAGTTATGCGGTGGATGATTGGCGTCTTGGTGGCGTTGGTGATGGGAGGTTGCAACGTCTTTGCCGACACCGAGATCAAGGGGGAAGGTGTCCCGGTCGAGCGCCAGCAGGCGCTGGGCGAGCGGGTGACCCGGGTGCTGGCGGGAACTCCAGCTACACTCCATCTGGTGGCGGGGGAGCAGCGCGGGATCCTGATCAAGGGGCAGGCAAATCTCTTGCCGTATCTGGAGCTGACCGAGCGCGGCAGCAAGCTGGAGATCGAGGTGAAGGATGGTTACCGACTGCGGCCTACCGAACCGCTGGAGATCACCATCACCCTGCCAGAGCTCAGTGAAATGGCGCTGGCAGGTACCGGCAACGGCGATCTGAGTGGCTTCAAGGGTGAGGCGCTGGAGCTGTCAGTGGCGGGAACCGGTGGTATCGTCGCCAGCCAGCTGGAGGTACAGCGATTGAAAGGCAATATCGCTGGTGCAGGTAGCCTGGATCTGGGGAGCGGCTCTGCCACTAGCATCGAGCTGAACATTGCCGGTGCTGGCGATGTGCTGGGCAGCGAAATGCGTGGCAACGAGGTCGAGGTCAATATCGCCGGCAGCGGTGATGTGGAGGTGCGGGCCCAGAAAACGCTCAAGATCGGCATCGCAGGCACTGGCAACATCACCTACTGGGGTGACCCCGAGGTGGAGCAGCAGATCGTGGGCTCCGGCGGAGTGACCCGCGCCGGTAGCTGATATCAACCGATCACCACAACTGAAACAGGCCCGCAACGGGCCTGTTTTGATCAGAGGTGGCGGGCGTGAAAGCGCAGGTGCGCCTCGATAAAGCTCGCCACGAAGTAGTAGCTGTGGTCATAGCCCTCGTGGCGGTTGAGCTCCAGCGGCCACCCCTTGCTGGCGGCCACCTCTGCCAGCGCATCGATATGCAGCTGCTCGGCGAGGAAGGGATCATCCAGCCCCACATCCACCAAGGTTGGTAGCGGCGTGACCGGCTGGTGGCGCAGCAGTTGGCAGGCATCCCACTCCTGCCACAGCAGAGGATTGCTGCCGAGATAGGCGCCGAGCGCCTTCTGGCCCCAAGGGCTGCGGCTCGGGTGACAGATCGGGCTGAACGCCGAGACCGAGCGGTAGCGACCCGGCTCCCGCAGCGCGGCGATCAGCGCACCATGACCGCCCATGGAGTGGCCGCTGATGGCGCGGCGGGTCGAGACCGGGAAGTGGGTCTCTATCAAGTCAGGCAGTTCGCGGGTGACGTAGTCATACATCTGGTAGTGCGCCTGCCAGGGGCTCTGGCTGGCATTGACGTAAAAGCCTGCGCCCATGCCGAGGTCATAACCGGGATCGTCCGCTACGCCGTCGCCGCGGGGGCTGGTGTCCGGCGCCACCAGGGCGATGCCGAGCTCGGCGGCGATGCGCTGGGCACCCGCCTTCTGCATAAAGTTCTCATCGGTGCAGGTGAGGCCGCTGAGCCAGTAGAGCACCGGTACCTTCTGGCCGGTGAGGGCCTGAGGCGGCAGATAGATGGCAAAATTTATCTCGCAGCCCAGCACGCTGGCGCTGTGGCGATAGCGCTTGTGCCAGCCTCCGAAGCTCTTGTTGCTGCTGATAATCTCCAGATTCATCGAAGGACTCCTGTACCCCGCCCACGATGGCGGGCGGGGCGATCATGCTCAGTAGTGGATGACGGTGCGGATGCTCTTGCCTTCATGCATCAGATCGAATGCCTCGTTGATCTGCTCCAGCGGCATGGTGTGGGTGATGAAGTCATCGAGGCGGAACTCGCCCTGCATGTAGCGCTGCACATAGCTCGGCAGTTCGCTGCGACCGCGTACCCCGCCGAAGGCGCTGCCGCGCCAGACCCGACCGGTCACCAGTTGGAACGGACGGGTGCTGATCTCCTGACCTGCTCCGGCGACGCCGATAATGACCGACTCGCCCCAGCCCTTGTGGCAGCACTCCAGCGCCGCACGCATCACCTTGACGTTGCCGATGCACTCGAAGGAGAAGTCGACGCCGCCATCGGTCAGCTCGACGATCACCTCCTGAATCGGTTTGTCGTAATCGTTCGGGTTGATGCAGTCGGTGGCGCCCAGCTTGCGGGCCAGTTCGAACTTGCTCTCGTTGATGTCGATGGCGATGATGCGACCGGCCTTGGCCAGACGGGCGCCGATCACTGCCGAGAGGCCGATGCCACCCAGCCCGAAGATGGCGACACTCTCACCCTCTTTCACCTTGGCGGTGTTCATCACTGCGCCGATGCCGGTGGTGACGCCGCAGCCGAGCAGGCAGACCTCTTCCAGCGGGGCGGCCGGGTCTACCTTGGCGATGGAGATCTCCGGCAGTACCGTGTATTCGCTGAAGGTGGAGGTGCCCATGTAGTGATAGATGGGCTGGCCATCTTTCGAGAAGCGGGTGGTGCCGTCCGGCATCAGCCCCTTGCCCTGAGTGGCGCGGATCTTCTGGCATAGGTTGGTCTTGCCGGATTTGCAGAACTTGCACTCGCCGCACTCGGGGGTGTAGAGCGGGATCACGTGATCGCCCATCTTGACGCTGGTGACGCCTTCGCCGACGGATTCGACGATGCCGCCCCCCTCGTGGCCGAGGATGCAGGGGAAGACCCCTTCCGGATCTTCACCGGAGAGGGTGAAGGCATCGGTGTGACAGACGCCGGTCGCGACGATGCGCACCCGCACCTCGCCCGCTTGCGGCGGCATGACTTCTACTTCTTCGATGGAGAGGGGCTGACCCGGGCCCCAGGCGATGGCGGCTTTACACTTGATGCTTTGAACCTGTGCCATGAATGACATCCTTCTTGTTGAGCAGGGTGAACAGAGATGAGTTCGGGCATTCAGTGTAGTTTCCCGCCGATTTGGTGATAATGAGGGCAAATATCAAATCACTTTTACACACAGGTAATAATGTTCGGCTGGGAAGGGATCTGTGAATTTGTCAGCGTGGCGGAGCAGGGGGGCTTTACCCCGGCTGCGCGCAAGCTGGGAGTGTCGGTGGCGCAAGTCAGCCGTCAGGTGGCACAGCTGGAGGATCGGCTGCAGGCCAAGTTGCTGCTGCGCACCACCCGTCAGGTGCGGCTCACCGAGCTTGGCGAGATCTACTATCGCCACTGCCGTCAGCTGCTGGACAACCTCTACGAGGCTGAGCTGGCGGTGGGGCGCCATCAGGCGGTGCCGCAAGGGTCGCTGCGCATTACGGCCCCCGTCTCCTACGGCGAGAGCCGCATCGCCCCGCTGGTGAACGACTTCATGGTGCGTTTCCCCCAGCTGGAGGTGACCCTCAACCTCACCAACCAGCTGCTGGACCTGGTGCACGAAGGCTACGATCTGGCGCTGCGGCTCGGCCATCTCAAGGATTCGACGCTGGTGGCGCGCAAGCTGGCGCAGCGGGTGCCCTATGTCTGCGCCTCACCGGCCTATACCGCCCGCCACGGCATACCCAACAGCCTCTCCGAGCTGACCCGCCACACCTGTCTGGTGGGCAACAGCGATGAGTGGCACTTCACTCTGGATGGCCGTCCCCACAGCGTGCGGGTGCGCGGCCTGTTGCAGTGCAACAGCGGCCACGCCCTGCTGGATGCGGCGCTCAAGGGGATCGGCATCATCCAGCTGCCGGACTACTACGTGAGCGACCATCTGGCCCGAGGCGAGCTGATCGAGTTGCTGCCTGAACTGCGGGCCCCGGCTGAGGGGATCTGGGCTCTCTATCCCCATAACCGCCACCTCTCCCCCAAGGTGCGGCTGCTGGTGGACTACCTCGCCGAGCGGCTGAGCGACCCTCACCAACCGACGCTGGTGATGCCGATAGGCTAGGGTGCTCCCCAGCCGTTGACTCACCGGCGGCGGGCGACAGATGCGATGGCCTGAAAATAAAAGAGCCCTTGAGGAATCAAGGGCTCTTTTGCAGGCAACAACCGGATAGTCAGCGACTCATCACTCGATGTTTTGAATTTGCTCGCGCATCTGCTCGATAAGGACTTTCAGCTCGACTGCGGACTGGGTCACTTCGGCGTTGATGGACTTGGAGCCCAAGGTGTTCGACTCGCGGTTGAACTCCTGCATCATGAAGTCGAGACGACGACCGCAGGCGCCACCCTTTTTCATGATCTTGTTGGTTTCGCTGATGTGCATCTCCAGACGATCCAGCTCTTCGGCCACGTCGATCTTCTGGGCCAGCAACACGATCTCCTGCTCGATGCGGGCCGGGTCCAGCTCCACCTTGGCTTCGGCCAGACGGTCGGTGAGCTTCTGGCGCTGCCACTCGATGATCTGCGGCAGGTGGACGCGCACCTTCTTCACTTCCACCTGAATACCGGCCAGACGCTGTTCGATCAGCACCTTGAGGTTGGCCCCTTCGCTGGCGCGGGAGGCGAGGAAATCTTCCATGGTCTGGTCAAAGCCGCCGAGCAGCTCGGTGGCGACCGCGTCCATGTCCTGCTCGGCGGCAGCCATGACACCCGGCCAGCGCAGTACATCGACCGGATTGAGCTGGCCCTGACCCGCCTCTTTCATTACCCAGCTGGCGCTGTCGATGATGAGCTTGGCCAGCTCTTCATTGATATGGAGCTGGCTGGCAGCGGCCTGAGCGGCCTCGAAGCGCAGGTTGCACTCCACCTTGCCGCGCTGCAATTTGGCGCGGAAACGCTCACGCAGAACCGGTTCCAGGCTGCGCAGTTGTTCCGGCAGGCGAATGTAGGTCTCCAGATAACGCTGGTTGACCGAACGAATTTCCCAAACGGCTGTGCCCCAGTCGCCCTTGAATTCCTTGCGGGCGTAGGCGGTCATGCTGTGAATCATTGATTGTTCCGGGCTTGATGAAGTGTGCGGCCAGTATACTCAGCCCGGCCCTGCTCGTCAGCCGATGCCGTGGTTTTAGCGGCTGATATTTGGGGCGGGATCACTTATAATCCCCCGCCAATTTGAGCCAGCCCAGAGGTCCGTTCCATGTCACGTCCAAGCGATCGCAGTGCCGCGCAACTTCGCCCGGTTACCATTACCCGCAATTTCACCAAACATGCAGAAGGCTCAGTGCTGGTGGAGTTCGGTAACACTCGCGTGCTCTGCACCGCCAGCGTTGACACCAGCGTGCCGCGCTTCCTGAAAGGGAAGAACCAGGGCTGGGTGACTGCCGAATACGGCATGCTGCCGCGCTCCACTCACTCCCGGATGAACCGCGAAGCGGCCTCCGGCAAGCAGAGTGGCCGTACTCTGGAGATCTCCCGTTTGATCGCCCGCTCCCTGCGCGCGGCGGTAGACCTGACTGCGCTGGGCGAGCACTCCATCACAGTTGACTGTGACGTGCTGCAAGCCGATGGCGGCACTCGCACCGCTTCCATTACCGGTGCCTGCGTGGCGCTGGTGGATGCGCTGAACTGGATGGTCGAGAAGGGGATGATCAAGCAAAGCCCGCTCAAGCAGATGATCGCCGCCGTCTCCGTCGGCATGTATCAGGGCGAAGCCATCTGCGATCTGGAGTACATCGAAGACTCCGCCGCCGAGACCGACATGAACGTGGTGATGACCGAAGATGGTCGCATCATCGAGGTGCAGGGCACCGCGGAGGCCGAGCCCTTCACCCACGAAGAGCTGCTGGAGATGCTGGCGCTCGCTAAGGGCGGCATCGCCGACATCATTGCGCTGCAGAAGCAGTCGCTCTCCTGATTTTAAAAACGCGGCATTGACCGCGTTTTTTTATACCCCCACACAAGACAACGACAAGCCAAGCAAGGAGCCAGAATGAAAGCCTACCAGCGTCAATTTATCGAGTTCGCCCTGGAAAAACAGGTCCTCAAATTCGGTGAATTTACCCTGAAATCCGGTCGTAAAAGCCCCTACTTCTTCAACGCCGGTCTGTTCAACAGCGGCCGCGATCTGGCCCGTCTCGGCCGCTTCTATGCCGCCGCCCTGATGGATGCCGGTATCGAGTTCGATGTGCTGTTTGGCCCGGCCTACAAGGGGATCCCCATCGCCTCCGCCACCGCCGTGCAGCTGGTGGAGCAGCACGATGTGGACGTGCCCTGGTGCTTCAACCGCAAGGAGGCCAAGGATCACGGCGAGGGCGGCAATCTGGTAGGCAGCCCGCTCAAGGGGCGCGTCATGCTGGTGGACGACGTCATCACCGCCGGCACCGCTATCCGCGAATCCATGGATCTGATCCAGGCCAACGGCGCCTCGCTGGCGGGCGTGCTGATCGCGCTGGACCGTCAGGAGAAGGGCAAGGGCGAGCTCTCCGCCATTCAGGAGGTGGAGCGTGACTACGGCGCCCACATCATCGCCATCATCCAGATGAGCGACCTGATCGCTTATTTGGAAGAAAAGCTGGAAGAGAAGCAGGCCGAACAGCCGGAGCTGGCAGCGCAACTGGCGGCCATGAAGGCTTACCGCGCCCAGTACGGTATCTGAGCTTCGCTCACACCGCGCAATAGCTGAATGCGGCGCCCGTTTGTTCTCTGGCAGCAAACGAGCGCCGTTTTTTCATCTGCAAAAAGTGGATCATGTGGCTTGAGCTTGCCCTTACAGTAAAGGTTAGGGTTTGCCAGTCGGCGTTTTGTTGTGCCGACGGGTTCCGGGGAGGAACAACATGACCACTCATCTTCAATCACCCATTCATCTGCAGTTGCCGCTCAGCGGCATGAGCTGCGCCAACTGCGCAGGCCGCATCGCGACCAGCCTCAACAAACTCGACGGGGTATCGGCCACCGTCAACTTCGCGCTGGAGCAGGCGGCCATCGAGCTGGCCAGCCCCGACCGTCTGCCTGCGGTGCTCGACAGCATCAAGAGTCAGGGTTACGACTACGGCAGCGAGACCTTTTTGTTCCAAATTACCGGCATGACTTGTGCCGGTTGTTCGGCTCGGTTGAACAAGATGCTGGCCGCGCTGCCCGGCGTCATCTCGGCCGAGGTCAACTTCTCCATCGAACAGGCCCGGATCGTGCTGGTCCCCGGGATGCAGACGCCCGCCGCTTTGCGCGAGCAGATCGAAGCGCTCGGCTTTGGCGCCCAGCTGGCACAAGGCTCGGCCAGCGGCCGCCGCCAGCAGTTGCTGGAGCGGGAAGCGCAGGAGGCCGCCACAGCCCGTCAGGCTCAAACCCGGGTCATCGTCTCGGCTTTGCTGACGTTGCCGCTGCTGGTGGGGATGCTGGCCATGGCCGGACTGTTCCCCTGGCATCTACCCGCCTGGCTGGAGCTGCTGCTCGCCACCCCGGTGCAGTTCTGGGTAGGCAGACGCTTCTATCGCGGCGCCTGGCTTGCTCTCAAGAATCGCGCAGCCAATATGGATGTGCTGGTGGCCACCGGCACCAGTGCGGCCTACTTCTACAGCCTCTATCTGCTGCTGACGTTGGGGATGGCCGCCAGCGGCAAGCTCTATTTCGAGGCGAGCGCCATCATCATTACCCTGATTTCGTTGGGAAAACTGCTGGAGGCGAGAGCCCGCCGCAGCACCCAGTCCGCCATTCGCGAACTGATGGCGCTGCGGCCGGAAACCGCCACCGTCTGGCGTGGCGAGAGCTGGCTGAGTGTCGCCGTCGACGAAGTGTTACGCGGCGATCGGCTGCGGGTGCTGGTGGGTGAGCGGGTGCCGGTGGATGGCAGAATCGTGAGCGGCGCCAGCGAGCTGGATGAGTCTATCCTCACCGGCGAGAGCCTGCCGGTGCCGCGCGGCGAGGGCGACAAGGTGCTGGGCGGCGCCATCAACCGCTCCGGCGTGCTGGAAATTGAAGCCACTACGGTGGGGGAGGATTCCAGCCTCAGCAAGATCATTGCGCTGGTGGAGAGTGCCCAGATGGGCAAGGCACCGCTGCAACAGCTGGTGGACAAGGTCTCCGCCATCTTCGTACCTGTGGTGATGGCCATCGCCCTGTTCACTCTGCTGGTGTGGTACGCCATCAGCAACGACTTCGGTCAGGCCCTGCTGGCAGCGGTGGCGGTGCTGGTGATCGCTTGCCCCTGTGCGCTGGGGCTGGCCACACCGGCGGCCATCGTCACCGGTACCGGCGTGGCGGCGCGCCACGGCATTCTGATCAAGGATGTGGATACCCTGCAGAAGGCCCACGCCATCAAGGCGCTGATCTTCGACAAGACCGGCACGCTCACTCAAGGCAAGCCTGTGCTGGCCAGCTGGAGCGGCAATGGCGAGCAGTTGCATCTGGCCGCCGCCCTGCAGCAGGCGAGCGAACACCCGCTGGCGCTGGCCATGCGCGAGGCGGTCGGCAGCGGGGTGGCGCTGCCTCAGCCGGAGGCGGTCGAGGTGCGGGTCGGTGCCGGCATAGTCGGTCAGGTGGCGGGCCACAGTGTCGCCATCGGCAATGGTTCCCTGCTGGCCCAGCTCGGCATTGAACCGCCGCAACAGGATGAACAAGCCGCCGATGGCGCGACCCGGGTTTGGGTCACCATCGACGGCACGGTGGCTGGTATCGCCGCACTGGCCGATACCCTGCGCCCCGAGAGCCCGGAAGCCATCGCCACCCTGCGCCAGCGCGGTATCGCCAGCTGGCTGGTGAGTGGCGATGCACCGGCGCCGGTGGCCCATATCGCCGCCAAGCTGGGGCTGGACGGGGCCTTTGACTCCGTGCTGCCAGCGGGCAAGGTGGAGAAAGTGGAGGCGCTGCGGGCGCAAACCCGCGGGCTGGTGGCCATGGTGGGGGATGGAGTGAACGATGCCCCGGCGCTGGCGGCGGCGGACGTCGGTATCGCCATGGGCTCCGGCTCCGACGTGGCGATGGAGACCGCTTCCATCACCCTTATGCGCTCTGATCCGCGGCTGGTGGCCGATGCCATCGATATCTCGGCGGCCACCTGGCGCACCATACAGCAGAATCTGTTCTGGGCCTTCGTGTTCAATATCATCGGTATTCCGCTGGCGGCACTGGGCTACCTCAGCCCCGAGTTAGCGGGGGCGGCCATGGCCCTGAGCAGCATTACCGTTTTGAGCAATTCCCTGTTATTGAAACGCTGGCAGCCCAGGGCGGCGCACGGGCCAGCATCCAACCCGATCAGTAAGGAGGCATAAATGAACATCAGCAAGGTTGCCAAGGCCACGGGGCTGACCGCCAAGACCATCCGTTATTACGAGAGCATTGGCCTCATCACAGCCCCGGTACGCAGTGACAACGGTTATCGCAGTTACACCGAGGGGGCGCTGCGTGAGCTGCGTTTCGTCAAACGGGCGCGGGAGACCGGCTTCAATCTGGAGGAGTGTCAGGAGCTGCTGGCGCTCTATCGGGACGAACACAGAACCAGCGCCCAGGTGAAGAAGCTGGCGCAGGAGAAGATCGTCGATCTGCGCGCTCGCATCGCCGGGCTGCAGGCCATGCTTACCTCCCTGGAAGGGTTGGTCTGCTGCTGCCACGGGGATGAAAATCCCGAGTGCCCGATCCTCGACGAATTGGAGAAGGGGTGAGCAAGGACTCACCTGCCAGCGCAGAAGAAATCGTTATTGATTGATTAACTTCTTAATAAGCGGCGCTTTATTGTTGCGGGTCAGGGGGTAATGGTAGACTGCTCGGCTCTTGTACAGGAGTACTCAGTTGACCCAGAGTGTGACACGCCAGGTTAAGCAGGCCATCATGGCCCAGCTCTATACCCATGCATCGTTCAGTCTCCCCTGTTTGGGCGTGTTGGCATTTGGCTGGAGTCTGCTGTTTCACGACTATCTACCCGCCATTGAAGCGCTCGGTTGGCTGGCAGGCACTTTCCTGTGGCTGCTGGGTCGGGGCTGGCACCTGCGCTGGCGTCGAGCCCGCCTGCACCAGACACCGCTGCCAGTGCTGGAGCGGGAGCTCTTTATCGGAGCCACCATCACCTCCATCATCTGGGCTCTCGGGGTGCTGCTCTACATGGACAAGTTGCCCGATACCTACCGGGCCGCCATGATGATGCTCTCCAGCCTCATTCTTACCGGCAGCGCCATCATGCTGTTTGGCAGCCGCCGCACCCTCTATGGTTCCGCCCTGCCGCTGGGCATGGCGATGCTGTTCGAGCTGGGCAATGGCAACGAGCAGGAACGAATCGTCTCCTGCATGCTGGCGGGATATCTGTTTGTCTTTCTGCCGACCCTGCTGCGCCGGATGCGGCGGGATCAGATCGCCTCGCTCCACCACCGTTTCTCCAACGCCGAGCTGGTGGCCGAGCTGAAGGCGGTCTCCGAGCATTTGCGTCTCACCTCCCGCCTCGACGGCCTGACCGGCATCGCCAACCGCGCCCATCTCGACGACTCTCTGGAGCGCGCCTGGCGCCGTTGCCATCGTGCCCGGGCGCCGCTGTCGCTGGTGCTGGTAGATGTGGATTACTTCAAGCAGTTCAACGATCTCTACGGTCACCAGCTGGGGGATGACTGTTTGCAACAGGTGGCTGGCTTGCTGGCCGAGGTGGAGCGGCGCGAGGACGATCTGGCGGCCCAGTACGGGGGCGAAGAGTTCGCCTTGCTGCTGCCCTGCACCGGCATGCAGGGGGCGTTGCAGGTGGCGGACAATGTGCGGCAGGCGCTCAAGGAGCTGGCCATCCCGCACCAGAAGTCACTGGTCTCCGGTCGGGTCACATGTAGTTTTGGTGTTGCGACACTGATACCGGACAACAGCATGAAAATCGCCGATTTGATCCAAAAAGCGGATGCGGCACTCTATCAGGCCAAGCATAATGGGCGGGATCGAATCGAAGTAGCCTTGATGGGTAAGGTTGCCTGAATTTAACGTGACAGATTAAAGAGGTTGTCTATGCAATGTCATCGTATCGAAGAGCTGCTGGAGTTGTTGCAGCCTGCCTGGATCAAGGAACAGGATCTCAGCCTGGTGCAGTTTGTTGCCAAACTGGCCCAAGAAGCGGGATTTGAAGGGCCTCTGTCCGAGCTGACCGACGACATGCTGATCTATCACCTCAAGATGCGGGAATCCGACAAGCAGGCGATGATCCCCGGTCTGGCCAAGGATCATGTGCCCGATTTCAAAGAGGCACTGCTCAAGGCTCGCGGAATCAAGTGAATCTTTAGTGGAAGCGCATCACCTCGTGGTGATGCGCTTTTTTGTTGCCGAAAATTGCGATCCAATCCCAATATTAGATACATCTAATCCACACAATTAGCATGCTGTTTAAGATATAATCCGCTCCATAACAAATAAGGGAGCGATGTCTTGCAATGGCCGACCACGATAAAATCGATATCAAGGACGTCACCGACAAGGGCGTAACCGGGACCTTCAACCCCAATACGTTCAAAGCCAGCGACGACAGATTCAACCCGGGCAACCGCATCTATGTGCGGGCCCAGAAAGGGTATTGGCAGCGGATGCGCAAGGCCATGGGCTGGTTCTTTGTGGCGCTGTTTGTGCTGCTGCCCTGGCTGCGTTACGACGGGCGACAGGCGGTGCTGTTCGACCTCGGTCACCAGCAGTTCCATATCTTTGGCGCCACCATCTGGCCGCAGGATCTGACCCTGCTCGCCTGGCTCTTCATGATTGCCGCCTTCGGACTCTTCTTTATTACCACTTTCCTCGGTCGGGTCTGGTGTGGCTATCTCTGCCCGCAGACGGTCTGGACCTTCATGTTCATCTGGTTTGAAGAGAAGCTGGAAGGGCCCGCCAACAAGCGGCGCAAGCTGGACGAGGCGCCCTGGAGCGGCGAGAAGCTGGCCCGCAAGGGAGCCAAGCATCTGGCCTGGCTGGCGATCTCACTGGTGACCGGCCTGACCTTCGTCGCCTACTTCCAGGATGTAACTGAACTGGTGCCGGACCTCTTCACCCTGCAGGCCAGCGGATGGGTGCTGTTTTGGGTGATCTTCTTCACCATCATTACCTACGGCAACGCTGGCTGGATGCGTGCCATCATGTGTATCCACATGTGCCCCTATGCCCGCTTCCAGTCCGCCATGTTCGACAAGGACACCTTCATCGTCGGCTATGACACCAAGCGTGGCGAGACCCGTGGCGCCCGCTCCCGCAAGGCAGATCCCAAGGCGATGGGGCTGGGCGACTGTATCGACTGCGATCTTTGCGTGCAGGTCTGCCCGACCGGTATCGATATCCGCGACGGCCTGCAGTACGAGTGCATCAACTGCGGCGCCTGTGTTGATGCCTGCGACCAGACCATGGAGCGGATGGGCTACCCGAAAGGGCTCATCAGTTACACCACAGAGCACAAGCTGGCTAACGACTCCACCCATGTGGCGCGGCCCAAGCTGATAGGTTACGGCTTGGTGATGGCAGTGATGCTGGGGGTCTTTGTCTACAACGCCATGTCCATCATGCCGATGGGGCTCGATATCCTGCGGGATCGCAACCAGCTGTTCCGCGAAAACAGCGAGGGGCTGATCGAGAATACCTACACCCTCAAGATCCTCAACAAGACCCTGCAGTCCCAGACCTACCAGCTGGATGTGGAGGGCTTGCCCGAGTATCAGTGGTTCGGCCCCCGTGAAGTGACCCTGAAGGCGGGTGAGATCTACACCCTGCCGGTCAGTCTGGCGGTCGATCCCTACAACCTGAAACGGCCGGCGCTGGATATCCAGTTCGTGCTGAAACGGGAGGGGGCGGCGCCCGATGACAGCAAGGGCAACCTGCGCCAGGGCAGCAAGTTTATCAGCCGGTTATAACTGCGTGTGGCTGCGGGCCGGGCATGACACCAGTCCGGTCACCAGCGAGCACGGTAATGCCGGGCAGTGGTGATAGAATGGGGCGCAACGGCGCCCCTTTCTTATGGTGGATGACATGCGTTTCAACTATTCCGACCTCAATCCCGACCTCATCATGGATGCGCTCGATCTCAGTGGCCTGCGGCTCGACTCCGGCCTTATCGAGCTCAACAGTTACGAAAACCGGGTCTATCAGTTTCAGGATGAGGATCGTCGCCGCTATGTGGTGAAGTTCTACCGTCCCGGCCGCTGGAGCCGGGCCCAGATCCTCGAGGAGCACGAGTTTGCCACCCGCCTCGCGGAGGCTGAGATCCCGGTCGCCGCGCCGCTCGCCTTCGCAGGCGAGACCCTGTTGGAGCATGAGGGCTACCCCTTTGCCATCTGGCAGAGCGTCGGTGGCCGCCAGTTCGAGGTGGATAACCTCGATCAGCTGGAGTGGGTGGGGCGTTTCCTCGGCCGCATTCATCAGATTGGCGCCAGCAAGCCGTTCCACCATCGGGTACGGCTCGATGTGGAGAGCATGCTGCACGAACCGCGTCAGCTGCTGGCGTCTGGCGAATGGCTGCCAAGCGGGCTGGCGAAGCAATTCTTCGGGGTGCTCGATGAGCTGATCAAGCATGTCAGCGACGCCATGACCCTGGATGTGGCGCAGATCTCCCTGCATGGCGACTGCCACCCGGGCAACATCCTCTGGCGCGATGGCCCCATGTTTGTCGACCTCGATGATTGCCGCACCGGTCCCGCGATTCAGGATCTCTGGATGATGCTCAGCGGCGAGCGCCACGAGCAGCAGATCCAGCTCGACACCCTGCTGGCGGGCTACGAGGAGTTTATGGAGTTCGACTCTCGGGAGTTGGCGCTGATCGAGCCGCTGCGGGCGATGCGCATCGTTCACTACATGGCGTGGCTGGCACGGCGCTGGGAAGATCCCGCCTTCCCCCGTCACTTCCCCTGGTTCAATACCGATCACTACTGGCGTCAACAGATAGCGACACTGCACGATCAGCTGGAGGCACTCAAGGCGCCACCGTTGAGCCTGATGCCAAACTGGTGAAATAGAAGGGATCTTGCGCGGCCAGTGGGACTCGATCTCCGGCCCTGACCATTGACGTCAGCATGGCGAAACAATAGGCTTGGCACTGCTTCGGTTCGCCGGGCGTGCCTCACAGTGATCCCTTAACAGGAAACATCATGAAAAAAGTTCTATTTTTCCTTGCTGCCATGCTGATGATCCCCATGGTTCACGCCGCCCCCGAGTTCAAGGAAGGCGTCAACTACGATGTGGTCAAACAGACTGGCAGTGCCCAGCCGGAAGTGATGGAGTTTTTCTCCTACTACTGCCCGCACTGCGCTACCTTCGAACCGATCGTTGAACAGTTGAAGGCCGGGTTGCCAGAGGGTGTGCCCCTCAAGAAGAACCCGGTTGCTTTCCTCGGTCGCGAGATGGGCCCCGAGATGCAGCGTGCCTACGCCGTTGCAAGTCTGCTCAATGCCGAAGCCAAGCTGACTCCGGCCATCTTCACCAAGATCCACACCCAACGTCAGCCGCCGATGAGCCGTGACGATGTGAAGAAGATCTTCGTGGACAACGGCGTACCGGCTGAAGAGTTCGACGGTGCCGTCGACAGCTTCGCCGTCTCCGGCATGGTCTCCCAGTTCGATCGCAACACCGAGAGCTACAACATTCGCGGTGTACCGGCCTTCTTGGTGAACGGCAAGTACATGGTGAAGATTGAATCCATAACCTCTCAAGAGCAGTTCAACAAGCTGGTGCAGTTCCTGCTGGCCAAGAAAGACTGATACCCCTTGAGTCGATAAAAAGCCCGCCGGTGTGAACCGGCGGGCTTTTTGTTTTCTGGTGCTCGGAAAGATCAGACCCCGACGTGGAACGCCTGTTTGAGGTTGCGGATAAACTCCGCATCCCGGCAGAGGGTCTTGCCCGGGCTGTCGGAGATCTTGGCAACCGGGCCGCCATTGCACTCGATCAGCTTGAAGACGATGTTCATCGGGCTGACACCGGGCAGATCGCAGGTGAGCTTGGTGCCGATGCCGAAGCTGGTATTGATGCGGCCACGGAAGTGGCGGAACAGCTGCACCGCCTTGTCGAGGTTGAGCCCGTCGGAGAAGACCAGGGTCTTGTCGGTGGGGTCGATGCCGAGGCGCTGATAGTGGCTGATCGCCTTCTCGCCCCACACCACGGGATCGCCGGAGTCGTGGCGCAAGCCCTGATAGCTGCTGGCCAGCTCGAAGTCGAAGTCCCGCAGGAAGGCATCCATGGTGATGCAGTCGGTCAGGGCGATGCCGAGATGGTCGGTGAACTCGTCCAGCCAGCTGGTGAGGGCGGCGCGCTGGCTGTGCTCCAGCGGGAAGCCGAGCTGCTGGTGCGCCTGGAACCACTCATGGGCCTGGGTGCCGACCGCGGGCAGCTTGTACTTCTGGGCCAGCATGTAGTTGCTGGTGCCGCGAAACGCCGGCAGCCGCTCCTTGAGGCGACCCACTACCGCATCCTGTACCGCGTGAGAGAAGCGGCGGCGGGTGCCGAAGTCGATGAGGTTGAACTCGCTCATCTCGTCGCTGCTCAGCTCCTTCTCCAGCTTGTCGATCTTCTGATCGAGCCGCTCCAGCGCATGGCTGACGCCGAACTGGGGATAGCGGAAGCGGTTGCGCATCTCGCTGATGATGGCGAGCACCGGGATCTCCCACAGGATCACATCCTGCCAGGGGCCCTCGACCCGCACATTGATGCGGCCATCCTGCTCGAACACTTTAAGCAGCGAGGCGTCGAGCGGCTTGCGGCGCAGGTGGTCGAGGTAGTCAGGAGTGAAGAAGGGACGCTCGGCCAGAAAATCGAGCTCTGGCTTGGTCAGTCGCAGGGAACCGGCGAGGCGCAGTTGCTCCTCGATCTGCCCCATCATGGGCAGCAGATCCTCTTCATTGCGGCTGTGAAACTCGGCCACCACCTCGGCATCCGGATAGCGATGGAACACCGCCTGCTGCATATGCAGCTTGTAGGCGTCGGTGTCGAGCAGGCTGGTGAGGATTGGGGGCATATCAGGCTCCTCGCAGACTGGTGAGCACGATGGCGCTCCCCTGCCGCATATGTAACGTGCAGGCATCGGTGTCGAGCAGGCTGGTAAGAATCGGTGGCATATCAGGCGTCCAGCAGGCGTTGTACATCGATCAGGGTCTGGGCCAGTTCGGCGCCAGCCTCAATCATCTGGGTGTGGGCGCTGGCAACCGTCGCGGGGGCGATGCCACGGCAGGCATCGAGATGGACGATCACCCGGAAACCGGCGCGGCGAAGTTGCAGCACGCTGGTTTTGACACAGTAGTCGGTGGCGAGGCCGCCGACCAGCACGGTATCGACCTGGCGGGCTTGCAGGAATTCGATGAGTCCGGTGCTGCGCCGTTCAGCCAGGTCGTGGAAGCAGGTGCCGTAGGGATGCAGATCAGGCTCGACCCCCTTCCAGACGAAGAAGTCATAGTCGATGGGAGCGGGCAGGCCGTCGAGCAGCTCGAAGCCCTTGCTACCCGGTACACAGTGCACCGGCCAGGTGAGGTCTGCGTTGGGCAGATCCAGCGGCAACAGCATGCCTGCGGGGTCAGAGACGGCCCAGTCGGCATTGGCGGGGTGAGAGTCCTTGCTGCCGATCCGCAGCGTGGCGAGGGTGGCCTGAGCGTTGAGCGCAGCCACAATATCATCACCGCCCGCGACGGGCAGTTCGTTCGGGCAGAGGGGGGTAAAGCCCTTCTGCGCATCAATATCCAGGCTGGCGACGGTTCCCATGATTGGCTCCTGCACATACTATTCGTGTGATATTATCTACCAAACATTAATGGAAGGCGAGCAGGGCGATCGGCATGCTGAGAATGAGTCTGGATATGGTGGTGCTGCGGTTGCATGAGGAGCGGCTCGAGCTGCTGCTCGAGACCCGCGATCGCCCCCCCTTTGCCCACTGCTGGCAACTGCCTGCGCTGCGCATCGACGAGACCCGGGATCGGGATCTGGATGCCGCCCAGCGCCGTCTGCTGGCGGAATGGGGGCTCGGTCACTGCTACAGCGAGCAGGTCTGCACCCTCGGCAATCTGGAGCGGGATCCCCGCGGCTGGTCCACGACCCTGGTCTATCTCTGTCTGGTGGATCCGGAAGTGGAAGCGATCCACGGCTGCTGGCATCCGCTCGCCAACCTGCCGGGGCTGAGCCTCGCCTTCGACCATGTCCAGCTTATCGCCAAGGGGCTGGAGCGGCTGCGGATCAAGAGCCGCTACAGCACCCTGCCGCTGCAACTGCTGGGGCCCGAGTTCACCCTATCCGAGGTGCAGCGCGCCTTCGAAATCATCCTGCAAACACCCATGAATACGGCGGCATTTCGCAAGCGGATCCATCGCGCCGACATTCTGGTGGATACCGGCCGCAAGCGCACCGGCAAACAGCGCCCCGCCATTCTCTATCGGCTGGAGAGCCCCTGCTGCGTGATGTTCGATCAGGTGATGCATGGAGCGGAAGCATGAGTGAGACCGGCGTGCACAAGGTGCTGGTGAGTGCCTGCTTGCTTGGTCAGCCGGTGCGTTACGACGGTCAGAGCAAGGGGATTGTCAGCGACTGGCTGAGTGAGCTGGGTGCCGAGGGGCGGGTGCTGGCCTTCTGCCCCGAAGTGGCTGGCGGTTTGCCGACCCCACGCCCCCCTGCCGAGCGACAGGGCGAGCTGGTAGTGACGGCGAGCGGGCTGGATGTGACTGAAGAGTTTGATCGCGGCGCCGAGCTGGCGCTGGAAATCTGTCAGACGCAGGGCATTCGCTTCGCCCTGCTGAAAGAGGGGAGCCCCTCATGTGGCAGCGGCCGTATCTATAACGGCCGCTTTGAAGGGGTTTCTGTGGCGGGCGAGGGCAAGACTACCGCCCTGCTACGCCGCCACGGTATTGCCGTTTTTTCCGAAGATCAGTTGGCCGAGTTGGCCTCGGCACTCTCTTTGGATTCATCCCCGGATTTGGCGGCAACCGGCAGCGGCACCTGACCGCTCTGCCACCCCTCCAGCACCTCGTCCTTCTCCTGCCAGCGCTGGTTTAGCCACTCCTGAAAACCGCGCTTGAACTGCTTGTCGTTGAAGTAATCTCCTATCAGCTGTTCATTCACCGGCAGCTCCTCAATCCGCACCTGAATGCGTTTTACCCGTCCCATCAGGAAGTCCTTGAACGGGGTCTCGGCGTTGTCCGGATAGCGGATGGTGACGTTGATCAGGCTGTCGAACTGCTCGCCCATGGCTGCCAGCGTAAAGGCCAGCCCCGCCGCCTTGGGCGGCATCAGATGGCGGTAGCGGGAGCGTGATGCGTCCCGTTTCTGCTCGGTGAAGCGGGTCCCTTCCACGAAGTTGATGACGGTAGTGGGGATATCGCGAAACTTCTCGCAGGCATTGCGGGTGGTCTCGATATCCTTGCCGCGCAGGTGCGGGTTCTTCAGCAAAAACTCCCGTGAGTAGCGACGCATAAAGGGCATATCGAGCCCCCAGCAGGCGAGCCCCAGCAGCGGGATGTAGATGAGCTCGTGCTTCATGAAGAACTTGGGCACCGGCAGCCGGTCGCGGAACAGGTGGCCGAGCACCACGATATCGGTCCAGCTCATATGGTTGCTGATGATGAGATACCAGCCATCCTTGCGCAGCTTGGTATTGTCCTCCACCTGCCAGTCAATGCGGGTGGTGAGGCGGATCACCAGCGCATTGCAGGCCAGCCACAGTCTCATGAAGCGGTTGTTGAGCCGGCTGCAGGCGCGGCTAAAGGCCGGGATCGGCAGCAACAGTTTGGCCAGCGACACCAGCAGGATCAGGCTGGCGCACAAGGCGGTGAAAAGGATGGTCAGGCCCGCGCTGATGATCAGCACCAGCGGGCCGGGAAGCAGGGATAGCATGAATGTTTACTGCGCCTTGGTTGCCAGCAGTTGGCTCAGGGTCTGGTCCTTTTCGTGCCAGATCCCGTTCAACCACTGTTGAAACTCTTGTTGGAACTCGGGGTCATTGAAGTAATCCCCCACCAGCTTGCGGTCGATCGGCAAATAGCGGACCTGAACCTTGATTTGCCCGACCCGGCCACACATGAAGTCCCAGTAGCTGGGAATGCCGTCCGGATAGGCGATGGTGACATCCACCAGTTGATGCAACTGGTCACCCATGGCTGCCAAGGTAAAGGCGATGCCGCCTGCTTTCGGGTGGAGCAGGTGACGATAGGGCGAACCCTGCTTCTGATGTTTGCCCTTGGTGAAGCGGGTGCCTTCGACGAAGTTCATCACACTCACCGGAATGTGGCGGAACCTGGCACAGGCTTTACGGGTTGTTTCTATGTCTTTTCCCTTCAGATGGGGATGCTTTTCCAGAAATTTCCTGGAATATCGCCGCATGAAGGGGAAGTCGAGCGCCCACCATGCCAGACCGAGAAAAGGTACCCAAATCAGCTCTTTCTTGAGGAAAAACTTCAGGAAGGGGATTTTTTGGTTAAAAACCCGCTGCAGTACCAGTATGTCGACCCAGGATTGATGGTTGGCAATCACCATATACCACTCATTCCGGCGCCCTTTGTCCACTCCGACCACCTCGAAAGGGGTTTTGATGATGGTTTTCTGGATCAGATTGTTGAAACCGATCCAGCAGCTGGCACAGCCATCCAGCAGCCAGTTGCAGAGGGTGCGCCACCCCTTGAGGGGGAGCAGGAGCTTGAGCAGACCCAGCGAGAAGATGGGGACAAACCAGAAGAGGGTGTTGAAAAAATAGAGCAGGGTGGAGAGGCTGCCGCGCAGTCGCTCTGTCAGCTTGTTGGGCATGAGTCGGGTCCGTCTTGCTGTCGATGAAGGGCCATCAAGTGGTCAGATCTGTGGCCATAATATCAGCCGATTGCCCGTGAGACCATTCAGAGCCTTTACGGGGTTGGACTCACCCTTTCCCTTCTGTCAGCTGCTGCGCAGTCGCGACAGCAGCCTGTCCATGGCGCGATAACCGAGCGCCTCGATAAGATGCTCCTTGCCGATGGCGGGTTGCCCTGCTAGATCGGCGATGGTGCGTGACACCCGCAGGATGCGATGCCAGGCTCGGATGCTGAGCCCCAGCTTCTGGATGGCACTCTCCAAAAATTCGGCATCTTGTGGTGATAGTCGGCAAATATCCTCAATCTCGCTGCTATCCAGCAGGTTGTTGAGCTTGCCGTTGCGACTCAGCATGCGCTCCCGTGCCGCCAGTACCCGATCGCGGATCTGCTGGCTAGACTCCCCCCGCTCTGCCTTGCCGGTCAGGCTCCCCTTGGGCAGCAGTGGCACCTCCACCGTCAGGTCGAAGCGGTCGAGAAAGGGGCCGGAGAGCTTGCCGAGGTAGCGCAAGATCTGATCCGGGCTGGAGCGGGTCTGGCCGTCACCATAGTGGCCGCAGGGGCTGGGATTCATGGCGCCGACCAGCTGGAAGCGGGCGGGAAAATCCACCTGACGGGCGGCCCGGCTGATGGTGATATGGCCCGTCTCCAGTGGCTCGCGCAAGGAGTCGAGCACTTTGCGCTCGAATTCGGGCAGCTCGTCGAGAAACAGCACCCCGTTGTGGGCCAACGAAATTTCGCCGGGCCGCGGGTGGCTGCCACCGCCGACCAGCGCCACTGCTGAGGCGCTGTGGTGGGGTGTGCGATAGGGTCTGTGGTGCCAGTGACCGGCGCGCGGGGTGAGGCCGCCGATGGAGTGGATGGCGGCGGTCTGCTGCGCCTCCTGCTCGCTGAGCGGTGGCAGAATGCCGGGCAAGCGGCTGGCCAGCATGCTCTTGCCGGTGCCGGGCGGGCCGATGAACAGCAGGTTGTGGCTGCCAGCAGCGGCGATCTCCAGCGCCCGCTTGGCCTGAGACTGGCCGATCACATCCTGCAGATCCGGTACATCGGGCAGGCTCTCCGCGCTTTGGGGATCCGGCAGCGGCAGCTCGTATTGGCCTGCCAGCCAAGCGGTGACGGCCAGCAGTTGGTGGGCGGTGCGCACCTCGGCATCCTGAATGAGAGAGGCTTCCGGGCCGTTCTCTCGCGGTACCAGCAGGGTGCGCCCCGCATCCCGGCAGGCGAGCACGGCGGGCAGCACCCCGAGCACAGGGCGGATCTCTCCGGTCAGGGCCAATTCCCCTAAAAATTCATGATCGAGCAGATATTTTGCAGGTATCTGCTTGGAAGCGGCGAGAATGCCGATGGCGATAGCCAGATCGAAGCGGCCTCCCTCCTTGGGCAGATCGGCGGGGGCCAGATTGACCGTGATGTGTTTGCTCGGGAACTCGAAATTGCCGTTGAGCAGGGCGCTGCGCACCCGATCCCGCGACTCCTTCACCGAGGTTTCCGGCAGGCCGACCATGTTGAAGGCGGGCAGGCCGTTGGAGAGGTGAACTTCCACCGTAACTTGCGGGGCCGCGATCCCGAGGCTGGCACGGCTATAAACCACAGCTAATGACATAAATCCCGTCCTTGAGTTGATATATGTTCTGACTAACTGCTTGTTGTTGGTTTTTTATTCCAGAGTTCCGGTTGAGGAATAGCCAAAATCAGTGGGTTGTCACAGAAAAAAGGCTTGCCCAATAAAAATCACCGTGCTAGTTCTAATAGCCATTCGCGGTAGAAACCGCCCCAATTTCACAGGATTTCCGGTTGTAACTATGAACATGGCCTCCCGTTTCGTCAGCATTATTGTGGTCCTAGTGGTGATTATTATCTCACCGCTCGGGGCTCGTTTAGCTGCACGGAACAAGGGATAGACCCACCACCGGACAGAACGAAACAAGCGACCCCCGAGCCTCACAGCTCGGGGGTTTTTTTTCGACCAAAGGACAGGATTTTCCACATGAACGGCGCGCAGTTTTTGGTACAGGCTCTCAAGAAACAGGGTGTGACCCAGGTGTTTGGTTACCCGGGCGGGGCCATCATGCCGGTCTACGATGCTCTGTATGACGGTGGTCTGGCCCATCAGCTCTGCCGCCATGAGCAGGGTGCCGCCATGGCCGCGGTCGGTTATGCTCGCGCCTCCGGTCAGGTGGGGGTCTGCATCGCTACTTCCGGCCCCGGCGCCACCAATTTGGTAACCGGTCTGGCGGAGGCGCTGCTCGATTCGGTGCCGCTGGTGGCCATCAGCGGTCAGGTGCCCTGTTCTGCCATCGGCACCGATGCGTTTCAGGAGGTCGACGTGCTCGGCATGTCCCTCTCCTGCACCAAGCACTCCTTCATGGTGACCGATGCCGCCGATCTGGGGCGGGTGTTGGCAGAGGCTTTCGCCATCGCCACCGAAGGGCGCCCCGGCCCTGTGCTGATCGATCTCCCCAAGGATGTGCAACTGGCCGCCGTGCCTGCCCAGAGCCCGCTGTTTGCAGTGGAAGAGCCGGAGGCGCTCAACCCCTCGGAACTGACCGCAGCCCGCACTCTGATCGCTGCTGCCGAGCGCCCGGTGCTCTACGTCGGTGGTGGAGTGGGCATGGCCAATGCCGAGCAGCAGTTGCGCGACTTTGCTGCCGCAACCGGCATGCCTGCGGTCACCACTCTCAAGGGGATTGGCGCGCTCGACCCCGATAGCCCCGTTTACCTCGGCATGCTCGGCATGCACGGCACCAAGGCGGCCAACTATGCGGTGCAGCAGTGCGATCTGCTGCTGGTGGTGGGTGCCCGTTTCGACGACAGGGTGACCGGCAAGCTGGAGGAGTTCGCCCCCGAGGCCAAGGTGATCCATCTCGATGTGGATGCCGCCGAGTTCGGCAAGCGCCGCGCCGCCGAGGTGGGTATCACCACGGATCTCAAGCAGGTGTTGCCACGCCTCGCCATGACTCTCGACATCGCCCCTTGGCGTGAGCACTGCGCGAACATGGCCCGCGAATATGCGTTTCGCTACGACCACCCGGGTCAGGCTATCTATGCGCCGGCCCTGCTCAAGCAGCTCTCAGCTCGGCTGCCGGAGAGCAGCGTGGTCGCCTGCGACGTGGGTCAGCACCAGATGTGGGTGGCCCAGCACATGCGCTTCACCAGTCCGCGCAACCACCTCTCCAGCGCCGGTCTCGGCACCATGGGGTTCGGTCTGCCGGCCGCCATCGGGGCCAAGATGTCGCGCCCGGAGGATGAAGTGGTGCTGGTGAGCGGTGATGGCTCTTTCATGATGAACGTGCAAGAGCTCGGCACCATCCGCCGCGCCCAGCTCAAGGTGAAGATGGTGCTGCTGGATAACCAGCGCCTCGGCATGGTGCGCCAGTGGCAGGAGCTGTTCTTCGACGGCCGCTACAGCGAGACCATCCTCTCCGACAACCCCGATTTCGTCGCCCTGGCTGCTGCTTTCGGCATCCCCGGCGAGACCATCACATGCAAGGAGCAGATAGCCGGCGCCCTCGATCGCCTGCTGACAAGCGAGAGTGCCTACCTGCTGCATGTGGCTATTTCAGAGGAAGAAAACGTCTGGCCCCTGGTTCCGCCGGGAGTCGCCAACCACAAGATGATGGAGCAACGCCCATGAACCCGCACACCCTTGCCCAGCCCGCATTTGCACAGCACACCCTGCATATCCATGCCCAGCCCAGACCGGAAGTGATGGAGCGGGTGCTGCGGGTGGTGCGTCACCGTGGCTTCAATCTCTGCGCCCTCACTATGGAAACGAGAGCGGAGCAGGATTGCCAACAGCTGCGGATCACGGTTACTGTCGAGTCGGTGCGTCCCATCCAGCAGTTGTGGAGCCAGCTGGTTAAGCTGGTGGACGTCTCCCGGGTCGATGCACTGGAACAGCAACCCCGGATCAGAGCTTAAGGAGCCAAGCCAATGTCACAGCCTTCCCAATCCGCCACTCATCCCCAATACATCTGGTTCAACGGCAAACTGGTGCCCTGGCAGGATGCCCAGATACACGTGATGAGCCACGCCCTGCACTACGGCTCCTCGGTGTTTGAGGGTGTGCGTGCCTACGATACCCCCAAAGGCACCTGCATCTTCCGTCTGCAGGAACACACCCGCCGCCTGTTCGACTCCGCCAAGATCTACTGGATGGACGTCCCCTACAGCGAGTCCGACGTGAATGAAGCCTGCCGCACCGTGGTGCGCGAGAACGGCCTGAAGAGCGGCTACCTTCGCCCGCTGGCCTTTGTCGGCAACGTGGGGCTGGGGCTGCATCCGCCGCTGGATGCCAAGGCCGACCTGATGGTGGCGGCCCTGCCGTGGGGCGCCTATCTGGGGGAGGAGGGGCTGAAAAATGGGGTGGATGTCTGTGTCACCTCGTGGAACCGGCTCGCTCCCAACACCATTCCCACCGGTGCCAAGGCGGGCGGCAACTATTTGTCATCCCAGCTGATCAGCCGCGAAGCCAAGCGCAACGGCTTCGCCGAGGGGCTGGCGCTGGATGTGAACGGCTATCTGAGCGAAGGGGCGGGGGAGAACCTGTTTCTGGTGAAGAACGGCGTACTGTTCACCCCGCCCGCTACCGCTGCCATCCTGCCCGGCATCACCCGCGACACCATCATGACGCTGGCCCGCGATCTCGGTTACGAGGTGCGCGAGCAGGCGCTGCCCCGCGAAGCGCTCTATGTCGCAGACGAGATCTTCATGACTGGCACGGCGGCCGAGGTGACCCCGGTGCGTTCCGTCGATCGGATGAAGGTGGGCGCTGGCAGCCGTGGCCCGGTGACCGAGCAGCTGCAGAACGCCTTCTTCGGCCTGTTCAATGGCAAGACCGAAGACAAGTGGGGTTGGCTGACCCCAGTCAACGACTGATGAGAGAGGGGAGGCGTCATGCCTCCCCGAGTCGCTTCCGGTGAGCGCTTCCCAGAGGAGTCTTCACCAGGATCGATTCCGATCCACTCGTATCATCACCGCATAACGCATCGAGCCCATATGGGCATTCAGGGAGTAGAGACATGCCGAAGTTGAGATCCGCCACCACCACCCACGGACGTAACATGGCCGGGGCCCGCGCCCTGTGGCGTGCCACCGGAATGACCGATCAGGATTTCGGCAAACCCATCATCGCCGTGGTCAACTCCTTCACCCAGTTCGTACCGGGCCACGTCCACCTCAAGGATCTGGGCCAGCTGGTGGCACGCGAAATCGAAGCTGCCGGCGGCGTCGCCAAGGAGTTCAACACCATCGCCGTGGATGACGGCATCGCCATGGGCCACGGCGGCATGCTCTATTCCCTGCCATCGCGCGAGCTGATTGCAGACTCGGTGGAGTATATGGTCAACGCCCACTGCGCCGACGCCATGGTCTGTATCTCCAACTGCGACAAGATCACCCCGGGGATGCTGATGGCGGCCCTGCGCATCAATATCCCGGTCATTTTTGTCTCCGGCGGCCCGATGGAAGCGGGCAAGACCAAGCTCTCCGACCAGATCATCAAGCTGGATCTGGTGGATGCCATGATCCAGGGCGCCGATCCCAAGGTATCGGACGCCCAGAGCGAACAGGTGGAGCGCAGCGCCTGCCCCACCTGTGGCTCCTGCTCCGGCATGTTCACCGCCAACTCCATGAACTGTCTGACCGAGGCGCTCGGCCTTTCCCAGCCGGGCAATGGCTCCATGCTGGCGACCCACAGCGATCGCGAGCAGCTGTTCAAGCTGGCGGGCCAGCGTATCGTGACCCTGGCCAAGCGCTGGTATGAGCAGGATGACGAGACCGCCCTGCCGCGCAACATCGCCACCAAGGCGGCGTTCGAGAACGCCATGGCGCTCGATATCGCCATGGGCGGCTCCACCAATACCGTGCTGCACCTGCTGGCGGCGGCGCAGGAGGCGGGCGTCGACTTCACCATGGCCGATATCGACCGCATGTCGCGCAAGGTGCCACAGCTCTGCAAGGTGGCACCCTCCACCCAGAAGTACCATATGGAAGATGTACACCGCGCCGGCGGCGTGGTCGCCATTCTGGGTCAGCTGGAAAAAGCGGGTCTGGTGCATGGATATACCCGTACCGTGCTGGGTTGCTCCCTCGTCGAACAGCTCAATGAGTATGACGTCAGCCGCCAGCCGAGTCAGGAGGTGGTGGACTTCTACCGCGCTGGCCCGGCCGGGATCCGCACCACCAAGGCGTTCAGTCAGGATTGCCGCTGGCCGGAGCTGGATCTGGACCGCGCCGAAGGGTGCATCCGCTCGCTGGACAACGCTTACAGCCAGGAGGGCGGCCTGGCGGTGCTCTCTGGCAACCTCGCGGTCAACGGCGCCATCGTCAAGACTGCCGGGGTGGATGAGGAGAACCTCACCTTCCGTGGCCCGGCACGGGTATTCGAGAGTCAGGAGAGCGCGGTGAGCGGCATCCTCGACGGTACCGTGAAAGCGGGCGAGGTGGTGGTGATCCGCTACGAAGGGCCGAAAGGGGGCCCGGGCATGCAGGAGATGCTCTATCCCACCACCTATCTGAAATCCATGGGATTGGGCAAGGCGTGTGCCCTGATCACCGATGGCCGTTTCTCCGGCGGTACCTCGGGCCTCTCCATCGGCCACGTCTCGCCGGAGGCTGCTTCCGGCGGCACCATAGGTCTGGTGGAGGATGGCGACATCATCAGCATCAATATCCCGGCCCGCAGCATGGTGCTGGAGGTGGCCGACAGCGTGCTGGCTGCCCGCCGTGTTGCCGTTGAAGCCCGTGGCTGGAAGCCGCTCGATCGTCAGCGTCAGGTCTCCTTTGCCCTGCGCGCCTACGCCATGTTCGCCACCAGCGCTGATAAAGGCGCGGTGCGCGATCGCTCAATGCTGGGGGAATAAATCATGGTCTCTGCGGCGGATTATCTACGCAAGGTGTTGCTCTCCCCCGTCTACGAGGCGGCGCGGGTCACCCCCTTGCAAACCCTGAAGAAACTCTCCGAGCGGCTCGGCAACCACGTCAGCCTGAAGCGGGAGGATCTGCAACCGGTCCACTCCTTCAAGCTGCGCGGTGCCTACCACAAGATCGCCACCCTGACCGAGGAGCAGAAGGCGCGCGGCGTTATCGCCGCCTCTGCTGGCAACCACGCGCAGGGGGTCGCCCTGTCGGCCGCCAAGCTCGGTATCAAGGCGATCATCGTGATGCCCAAGACCACGCCGGATATCAAGATCGACGCGGTGCGCCGGCAGGGCGGCAACGTCATGCTGTTTGGCAACAGCTTCGATGAGGCCTATGGCGAGAGTCGCCGCCTCTCCACGCTTGAGGGCTACACCCTGATCCCGCCGTTTGACGATGTCGAGGTGATCGCCGGGCAGGGCACCATCGGCAAGGAGCTGTTGGAGCAGGATACCCACCTCACCCACGTATTCGTGCCGGTGGGGGGGGGCGGGTTGGCCGCCGGGGTGGCGGTCTATATCAAGCAACTGCTGCCGGATGTGAAGGTGATCGGGGTGGAGGCGGAGGGTTCCGCTTGTCTCAAGGCTGCCATGGCGGCCGGTGAACCGGTCAATCTGGAGCGGGTCTCGCTGTTTGCCGACGGGGTGGCGGTCAAGCGCATCGGCGAGGAGACTTTCCGCCTCTGCAACCAGTATCTGGACGAGGTGGTGACCGTCTCCAACGACCAGATCTGCGCGGCACTGAAAGACATCTTCGACGACTGCCGTGCTATCGCCGAGCCGTCGGGTGCCCTGTCGCTGGCGGGCCTCAAGGCCTACAGCGAGCGGGAGCAGGTCAGGGGTGGCCGGATGGCAGCCATTCTGTCCGGTGCCAACGTCAACTTCCACAGCCTGCGCTACGTGTCGGAGCGCTGCGAGATTGGCGAGAAGCGCGAGGGCATGCTGGCGGTGACCATCCCCGAGCGCAAGGGGGCCTTCCTCGACTTCTGCCGTCAGCTCGGGCCGCGCATGGTGACCGAGTTCAACTATCGCTATGCGGATGCCGAGCAGGCGTCGCTGTTCGTCTCGGTGCGCCTCACCGGCGGTGACGAGGAGCTGGGTCAGATCATCGATCAGCTCGGCGGCAACGGCTATCCGGTGGTCAACATGACCGAGAGCGAGCTGGCCAAGAACCACGTGCGCTACATGATTGGCGGCCGCCCGGCCCGGCCCCTTGGTGAGCGTCTCTACAGTTTCAAGTTTCCGGAGCAGCCTGGCGCCCTGATGCGCTTCCTCGAGACTCTGGGCTGTCGCTGGAACATCAGCCTGTTCCACTACCGTAACCACGGTGCTGACTACGGCCGGGTGCTCTGCGCCTTCGAGCTGCCGGACGAGGACGTGGCCGCCTTCCACGACTACCTGCGCGAGATTGGCTACGGCTGGAAAGAGGTGAGCGACGACCCCGCCTACCGGCTGTTTCTGGCCAGTTGAGCAAGGGGGGCTTCAACAACTCGTCGGGAGGGAGGCGTTATGCCCAGCTTGTTTTTAAATTGAGCAATAAATATTGTTTTCATCAAAACAATCAAGCGTCATGAAATGACGCTTGATTGCAGATAATGCCTCTAGCAAGAGTTAGGAATTTCAATCTTTTCGCTTAGAGGTCATTATGTTGCAGTTGCTGGATAATCGTGTTGTATTTCCCGTTTCCTCTATTTTCCCCAAAGGGGCCTCTTTTCATATTGATCAGATGCCGCAACTTCTCAATACATTCAATCACTCTGTCGATACTGAAACAGCAAAACAGAGCGTCTCTCTCTGGATAGAGAGTGGCTTCGAGGCAGAGATGATGGAGCCATTATTGCATGCTGTCATTGTGACCTTTGGGGGCGGCTATCGGATCTGGGGCCGTAGCTCGACACACTTCATCGATAACCAGCGCGATTATAATCTGATACTTAAACAAGCTTATGTATTAGCCAGTCGACTAGATTTTGGGTGCTTGAAAGAGATAAAAAAAATCAAAGGTATTGGCGATACTTATGCAACCAAGTTCGTCCGATTCTTTAATGATAACTTTCCTGTGCTCGATTCCCGTATCCGCGAAGCGGGTGACTATGGCTGTAGTGATGAGCAATACAAGCACTATCATCATTTTTGCACCATCTTGGCTAGAGCTACATCTATGAGTTTAGCTGATGTTGAATCGTGCATTTTTTGCTTTATTCAAGTCAGTACAAGCAATAAAAAAATTTGGACTCAACATCATCAACTAAAACGAGAGTTATTTGTTCAGTGACATTGACCTGACCTGTATTGGCATACTTGTGGAAAGATGACATCAATATGTCAAGTAGCACTGATACACAAACGCCAGTTCCGATTTTCTACATACTACATAAAAATGAAAAGCATTCCCAAAAGGAATATTAAATGCATGAGTTATTAAAAGAAAGTAATAATGGTGTCGCGCTCTATGATGCTTTCTCTCATTATATAAATACACTAATGGAAAATGACCTGTGGAAGTCAGGAAGTGTAACCAATAAAAGGGTTTTTTGGGAAGATGGCAAGTTGGCAAGAGAGCAAGACAAGGAAATTTTTAATTCACCAGGTATATATATATGGGGCGGAGACCATTCCCCTGTTTACATAGGTAAAACGACGACAAGCTTCAAGAAGCGATTTGGGCGATACATATGGGGAAGCAAATCCCAGTGTAATTTGGCAAAAAAATATGCCCCACTTCTCCTTGAGTGCGGACTCGCCGGCTTTCCCATTGAGATCCGTGACTGGTATCGAAAAAACCATGGAAATAGTCTTGTGCGACTCAATGGTTCTCTGAGATTTGCTCAGGAGGGTATCGATAAAATTTGGTTCGCCTTGTTACCCGTAAATAACATTGATGAAATTGATTTTCTTGAAAAACAGCTAATAAAAATTGCACAGGAGTGGAATTCAAATAATGAAAGGCAACCACTTATAAACGTAAACTTTAACGCAAGTTAAATTCAAGTGAATATCCTGTTGTACAGATCTAGTTATCGCCTGACACCGGCATCAAACCGGTGTTTTGTTTACGCTACTTTAGTGCGCACTTCCTTCGGTATCAATTTCAGACCCTTCTTGAACATGTTGTAGGGGATTTGACCCTCCATCATCATTTTGCATCGACAGGTGCCGATGGCGCTCCACGGGCAGTGGCGAGGGCTCAGCCTGCTCTATCCTATGGAGCGACTATTTGAGGCTTATGTTGCTCGCCAACTGAGGCGTCAGCTCCCCTCAGGTCTTGGCCTGAAAACTCAATCGAGCGCTGAATATCTTTGCCACTATGGTCAGCTGGGTCATGCTGAGGGAGCCATGTTTCAGCTAAAGCCGGATTTGCTGCTGGAAGGGCACGCCAGCCTGCGGGTCATGGATACCAAGTGGAAACGGCTCGAGCAGGATAATCGTCGAGACAAGTTCGGCCTTTGCCAGCAAGATTTTTATCAAATGCTGGCCTATGGGCAGACCTATCAGAAGGGGGTGGGGGATATGCTCCTTATTTACCCCAAATGGCGTGGGCTGAACCGGGTCATTGGACTATTCTTGTTGGCCAATGCGGCCAGGCAGCCTTTGCGGCTCTGGGCCGTACCGTTTGACCTGGATTCCGGGCAGATGCACCTTCCCGATGAGATACGTTCGTCGTCACGGCAGCCCGTGGCCAGCTAGCGGACAGCATAATTGGCCAGCCCTTTACGCAGTCTGGCCAGCATGGTGTCGCGCAAGTCGGGCGGAGATATCACCTCGCTGATATCTGCAATAGACATCAGCCACCAACACAACTCCTCCGTGTCATTGACGGTGGCATGGATGATGAAATGGTATGAGCCGTCTGGTTCGATGCGCTGATTTTCACTTAGCCAGCTCTCTTGCAGGTGATACCCCTTGATATAATCCACTCGCAATGCCAGCTCAATGCTGCGGTGTCGGGCGAAGGCCAGGTTCCCCTTGGCCAGATAGTCGGTAAGCCTAAATCCCGGGGGCGTGGTGGCTGGCTTATCAATGATTTCGATCTGGGTTGCTCTATGGAGGGCAAAGTTTCGATATTCCCCGTTATCTACCAGCGTTGCGATGAGATAGAGGGTTGACCCCTTGGTTACCAGGGCAAGAGGATTAACCAGATAATGCTTGGCCACGTTTGGCGGGCGGGGGGTATATTCGATATCGATAACCCGTTTTTCCAGCAGCGCCTGTTCGACACCTTCCAGTACCAGCGTATTCACTTTGGGTGGACATAACTGAAAACCTGCCGGATGGGAGGCAATGCAGTTGGGCCACATCGCCAGCTTTTCGTGGGAATTGGCGAGCCGCTGCTCCGCTTGGGCAAAGAAATCGGCCAGATTACCTTGTAACTGGCGTGGCAACAGCCCCTGAAGGTGTTGCTTGGCCATACAAAGTGCCAAGGCTGTACTGGGCGTCATATCCAGCCAACCTTTACTGCCTTGTTTGCGTGACCAGCGATACGGACGCACTGTCTCATCGCTGAGGATGCTATGACGGCAGCTCAGGCTCTCCAGATCGCGCTGCACTTTGCGCAGTGTGACATCAAAGCCATCGCGCTCCAGTTTGAGTACGATTTCTGTCGTAGAAATTGATTGGGGTTCGTAAGGCAAATAGCTAAGGATGGCGAAATGGCGTTGGGTTTGGGTATCGGACATGGCAATGGAGTCAGAGCCTATTGAAGAGGGGGCATACTAGCCCCCGATTTTAGTCTGACTCAAGTGACGCGTTGATATTTTCTGAACCAGAGCCAAGTTTGTTGCCAGAACAAGCTGTTGTTAGGTCTGATGTCATTTAACTCTTACGATTCCACCACGATGATCGACCTGAATACGCACCAATTTTCGGCAATTGCGACACTGGCCGACACCGGTACCATTACGTGCTACGGCGGTGGAAACTGTGGTTGTCGTACCACAATGTGGACAGAGGATGGTGAAGTAATGACTCATTGAACTCTCCTGCTAACTTGGTTGCTGTGATGTGTGCAACGTTATAAACGGGAGTTGCGTCACTCAGAGTTGTTGCGGCAAGCGTCACCGGATGACGTCAGTGTGTTATTCAATAACTGCCAGCCGATTAACCCGGAATGTTCCCATGCTGATGTTGATTACCGAGTCGCCGCCAATAGGTGTTGAGCCTGAAGGCATCCTTTATCGCACCCCGGATGAGTTGGCACATACAGATGCCAATACCCCTGTTGCTGTAGTGATTGACCTGGCGTCTCCCTCTCTCGCCTTTTTGGAATGGGTGGCAAACCGCACCAGGATTACTATCTGGTTATCCCCCTCGTTTCTGACCCCGGAACACCAGTCACAGCTACATGCTCCTGGGGTTGATGGGGTGGCTGTTATCAATTGGTTGTATGGCTGGATGGCACCGGATGATTATTTGCAACCAGGTCAATGTCATGAGGTTCAGACATTATTGCAGTCTCATCGTTATGGTTGGTTGTTGGCGCAGAATGATTTGCCGCGCCATGCCGCGTCTCTGCAAGGAATTGATTACTCACTGAGGATTGCTTCAGAGGAGGAATGCATGGGGATGACGTTAGAGGATTTTGAGAACCAGTATCAGCAACTCAAAGCATTGCTGGCGCCCAAGGTGTTACACAACGCCTTGTTTAATTACCTACCGCAGGCAAGCTGCTTATTGTTGTCAAGGCATCCACGCAATGTCTTGCTTTGATAAAGCTAAAAGGCGGCGATTGGCGCGACTATGCAATCTCGGGATTGAATTCTATTACGGGGTCGGGTCGTCAAATGAACGTAAACAGATCGATAAAAATCACGCTCGCCAATTGTGGCTACAGGGGGCGAGCGAAGGCTGTGCCGATGCCATGAATATGTTGGCGGGCACCAGTGAACACCCGATGGAAGGCTGCCACTGGTATGAGACCGCTGCGCAGCAGGGAAGCGCAATCGCTATGTGTGCCCTGGGCGATATCCACTCTCTGGCGGGAGAGTGGGAGCAGGCAAACGCCTGTTTTCTGCAGGCAGCACAATCCGGGTCAGATAGTGCGATGTATTCTCTGGCTTTTAACATCCAGCATGGGCGGGGAGGCCGTCAGGATGAGAGGTTGGCGATGTATTGGTATCGCCGGGCGGCAACCAGGGGGCATACATGGGCTATCTACTGCCTTGCCAGATTGCTTGAGTCCGGATCGCCGGCAGAGCAGAAGGCATCTCGTGAATGGCTCAAGAAAGGTGTCAGTTTGCGGCACAAGGCGAGTGTCATGTGTTTTGCTTTACTGGAAGCCAAGAAGGGTAAGCGGGGGATTCAATGGTTAGAGATGGCATGTGTGATGCGGCATGTAACGGCAATTTCCTGGCTGGTTCGAGAAGTTGAGCAGGGAAGGCTTGCCCTAAGGGGGGCGTGACTTGCTGCCAGCTACGTACCTTGATTGCAGAGCTGTCATCGTTGCCTGATGACCTGTTGCCTGAAGAGCGATGTTTCTTGCCCTCAGATTATTGGGCCGAGATCACCCCCATGATTGATCAACAGTTGCCAGCTTGGCCGTTGGTACAAAACAGACCACTTTCCATACACCTGCCTCTCTCAAGCTGCAGGATGAAGATATAGTCCGCCGCTACGACTACCTGCGCGAGATTGGCTACGGCTGGAAAGAGGTGAGCGACGCCCCCGCCTACCGGCTGTTTCTGGCCAGTTGATGCTGCGATGAGGAGAGAGGGAGGTGTTGGCCTCCCTCTGTTTTTAGGCTGTAATTGGCCACTTCTGTCTGAGCCATTGAAATCCATAAGCCAGCGCCATCAGTAGCAGGGTGCCGGGCAGTACCGTTTGCCACAGGAAGGCTGGCTCTTGTCCTGTCATCAGGATCAGCAAGGGATTGGCGCCCGCTGGAGGATGGAGGATATTTAGTCCCTGCATCAGGGCGATGGCCAGCCCGGTTGCCAGAGCCATCTGCACTTCTGCGGGGAGGGGAAGCATGCCGATCACCAGTCCGACGCAGGCCGTCAGCAGGTGACCACCCAGCACATTTTTGGGGCGCGCCAGCGGGCTATCGGGCAGGGAAAACAACAACACACAGCTGGCCCCGAAAGGTGCCATGACTAGCGCGACATGCCAGCTAAGATTGAGCCATCCCAATATGCCGATGGTGAGTGCGGCGCCCACACCTGCCCATAGCGGGCCATACCATTTTGTCATCATGTTTTCCTCTTGGTTTGTCAGAACTGCTTAGGCACATCAGGTAGACAGATCGGTGTACTTCAAGAGGGAAATGATGAGCGAGAAGCGTCAACAACTGGTAGCGACGGCCTACCGTCTGTTCAACCGTCATGGCTTTCATGCCACCGGCATAGATCGCATCTGGGCCGAGGCGGGGAGTACCAAGCGCACCCTCTATCGCCACTTCCCGACCAAGGATGCCTTGATAGAGGAGGTGCTGCTCGCTCGTGACCGGGAGTTCTTCGCCCTGCTTGACCAACGGCTGGCCGGAGTGAGCGGACGTGAAGATCGCCTGCAGGCGTTGTTTGACGGCTTTGCAGAGTGGTTTGGCCGCTCTGATTTCTATGGCTGCAACTTTATCAACGCCAGTGCCGAGTTTGCCGACCCGCGCCATCCGGTGCGCAAGCTGGTGATGGCCCACAAGCAGGCGTTACTGGGCTGGGTGATAAACCAGCTCAACTGTTCTCTGGCACAGGCCACCGAGCTTTGCCTGTTGCTGGAGGGGGCGATCGTGATGGCTCACAGCTATCAGCAGCCACTGGCGCTGGAGCAGGCCAGAATGCTGGCAAAGACCATTTTGACCGACGATACCGCGATAATGCAGGCCGCTTCACACTCCTGATGGCTTGGTCATTTGAGGCTGCGTTCGGATGGGATACCCTGAATAGCGGAGAGGCCGCCTGACGGCTTCACACAGGGAAAGTGCGCACTCAGGCGCCCATAACGACTTATTGCAGAGGCGAAAATATGAATAAATCCATGCTTGCCGTATTGGTCAGTGGTTTGCTGGCGGCCGGAGCCGTGCAGGCCGCCGCTCAGGACAATACCTGGTATGTCGGTGGCAAGGCCGGTTGGTCCAATTACTATGGCGTTGACCACAACCAGTATGCCGAGTCGATTGCCCAGACGTTGGGTAATACCAGCGAGAACACGGATGATCTGGGCCTGGGCCTGTTTGCCGGTTACCAGCTCAACCCCAACCTAGGTTTCGAGCTGGGCTATGACTGGCTTGGCAAATACGACACCACTTCGGGTACTGGCGCCAATACCCTCAATACCGAAGCCAAAGGCCAGATGATTCAGGCCACCATGAAGATCAGCTTCCCGGCAACGAATGTGCTCGATCTTTATGGCCGACTGGGCGGTGCCTATGCCTGGACGGATAGCGAGATTAGCTTCGCCAATACCAGCGAGACCGGCAAGAAGCATGGCGCCGCCTTCGTTGGTGCGCTGGGTGCCGAATATGCCATCGATCGTGACTGGGCTGCCCGTCTGGAGTACCAGTACACCACGCCGCTGGGAGATGCCTCTCTCGATCGCTCCGGTATCGAGATGGATAACGGCCTGATCTCGTTCGGGATGCTCTATCGCTTCGGTCAGCAAGGTGGCGAGGTGGTAGCACCGGCGCCCGCTCCGGCAGCCGAACCGGCACCTGTAGCCGTGGTTGAGCCCAAGACCTTCAGTCTGAGTTCCGATGTGCTGTTCGAGTTCAACAAGGCGACCCTGAAACCGGCTGCCAATCAGGCGCTCGATGCCCTGTTCAGCCAGATTGTGGCGGCCAATCCGAAAGATGGTGTCGCAACTGTCATCGGTTATACCGACCGCATCGGCTCCGACAACTACAACCTGGCGCTCTCCGAGAAGCGGGCCCAGAGCGTGGCCAGCTATCTGGTGTCCAAAGGCTTGTATGCCGACAAGGTACGAGTCGAGGGACGTGGCAAGGCCAATCCGGTCACTGGCAGCAGCTGTGCCAGCCGCTCCAAGCAGGAGCTGATCGCCTGTCTGGCACCGGATCGCCGGGTAGAAATCCATCTGGAAGGGGTCTCCCAGCCTGTCCAATAAGCAGAGCAACGGGTCGATAAATGTAAAAACGGGAGGCTTAGCCTCCCGTTTCTTATGGGGTGTTTACGATGTTGAGCCTCAGAGCCCGAACAGCGGGCGCAGGCGAATGCCGATGAGGCTGCCAGCGAGGGCCATCAGCATCCAGACCCAGCCGTGCAGGCTGCCAGAGGCGGTGCCATCGAAAAAGCCGCCGAGGTTGCAGGCGGCGTACATGGCGCCCATCCCCATCAGCAGGCCGCCGATGATGGAGGCCAGACTGTTGCCGAGCCGCATCGGGGCGAAGTTGCCGCCACCGCTCAGGCTGCGCGCCAGCATGGCCCCCAGAATACCGAGCCAGAACATGCCGACCATGGGGTTGATAAAGAGCGGCTGGGCCAGTTTCGGGTTCCCCTCGAACAGGCCAAACAGGGAGGCACCGCGCAGCGCCATGTCATAGACGGCGCCGGTGATGGTCCAGGCCGAGCCGTGCAGAGCGACCACGGACGAGTTGAGCAGAGCGATGATGATGCCGCCGGTCAGCACGGTGAAGCGGCCATCGCGCCAGAACAGATTGCCGCCGCTGAAGAGGGGCTTGAGCTCGCCGGTGCGCTTGAGCTCGCTCTTGCGAAACAGCAGGAACAGCGCAGCGACCAGCGCCAGGTTGAGCAGCATGCCGCTCCAGATATTGCCGGTCAGATCCCGGGCCAATACCACATGGCTGGAGAAGGTAGCCTCCAGTTCGGGGCGGAACTGGTTGCTGATAAGGGTGCCGATGCCGTAGCAGATCAGCACCAGCCAGAAGCGGGGTTGTCCCTCGCCGCAGCAGTAAAGGGTGCCGGTGGCGCAGACGCCAGCCAGCTGCATGCCGATGCCGAACAGGAAGGCACCGACGATGAAAGGAATGCCGATAGCCATCACGTTACCCACCATGGCATCGCCAAAGAGGGCGTGGCTAAAGGAGAGGAAGGTGGTGAACAGCAGAATTTCGATGGCGATGGTGAGCAGGTGAACCCGCACGTAGTAGCTGTTGCGTTTGGTCAGCATTTCGCGCCAACCGAATACGATGCCGAAGCGACTGAAGGAGAGGGTGAAGCCGAAGCCGAATCCGATCAGGGCCATCAGAGCCCATTTCATACCAAAGGTGTTGCCAAGCCAGAGTAACGCTCCCCCCGCGATTACCACGATGGGGAGCGACCATTTTCGAGTCATGTCAGTTGATCCTTGCAGTTGGTTTTCAGAGGGGCGGATCCTATTCCCTCATGGAGTCTAATGCTACCCATTTAACCAATGCAGAGAAAAAGGGGGGCGCTGACTCCCGTCAGCGCCGGGGATCAATGGCGGGTGGTGTCGAGATGGAAGTGGTGAGTCTGCCTGGTCAGGATGCGGGCGTGTTGGGCGACCATGGTCGCCTCTTCGGCGGCCTGACTGGCGCTCTGGTTGGCCTCGGCCGCCAACCGCGACATCTCCCCGACCTGATGGTGGATCCCTTGCACCAGCCGGGTCTCATCGCTCATCAACTGATCGACCTGAGCGATGCGCTGGTTGATCTCCTCGCAGCTCTGCGCGATCCGGGCGACGCTTTGGCGCGCTGTCATCGTGTGAGTGACCGCCTGTTCGACCCGGGCCAGCTCGGTATCCATCTCGCTGGCGGCGCGCAGGCTGACATCCTGGATCTTGCCGATGATGGTGTTGATCTCTGTGGTGGCGCTGCCGGTGCGGGTCGCCAGCGAGCGTACTTCATCGGCCACCACGGCAAAACCGCGTCCCTGTTCACCTGCCCGCGCCGCTTCAATGGCGGCGTTCAGTGCCAGCAAATTGGTCTGCTCCGCAATATCGTGAATGGCGCCTGCCAGCCCGGCAATCTGCTGCGAGAGGCCAGCCAGATCCGAAATGGTATGGGAGACCTGCTTCACTCCCGTGACTTGTTCCCCGATCACCTGTTCCACGGTGTGGATGGCGAGTGTCGCCTTTTGTGCCCGCTCTGCTGACAGCAGGGTTTGCTCCCCCACCTGATGCAGCTGGCTACCCGCCTGTTCAATGGAGTGGGTGAGCTGTTCGATGGCCTGTTCGATATGGTGGGCCGCCCCGACCTGCGCCTGACTGTCATCGGTGTGCCGTTGTGCTATGGCGGTCAGGCTGGTGGCGCGATCATCCAGCGTACTGGCGCTGCGTTGCAGCGACTCCACCAGGGTTGCCAGTTGGTCACGCATGGCCCCGATCTGGCGGATCAACTCGCCGATGGCGTCGAGGCCCGGCTCCGGCATGGGGCGGTTCAACTCCCCTTCGGCGATGGCGGCGGTGGCCTTGCCAGCGGCCAGCAGCCGCTGTTGGGTGGGGCGTCCCAGCCAGAAGATGAGTCCGGCCCCCAGCAGTGCGGCGCACAACAGCAGGGCGTAGCAGAGTCGGGTGGTGTTGGCGAGATGTGCCATCTGCTCGGCGGCATACTCGTTACCGCGGATGACGGTGGCGTCCACCCCTATCCGGTGGGCGTTATAGAGGGTGTGCAGGCGTGCTGCAAGCGCGCCCGCCTGCGCCAGATCCCCCGCCTTGATGGCGGGGACAAACTTGTCGTTGAGCAACTGCCAGAACAGTTCCCCCTGCACTTTTTGCTCCCCCAGCAGCAGCTCCCTGAGGGGCTCGTTCAGGCTGCTCTCTTGCCAGAAGCGGTTACGGCTCTCGAACTCTTGCTGCAGTCGAGCGAGGGTTTGCAGCAGGGCCTCCCGCTCCTCCGGTTTGGCATGGAGCAGGGTGTAGACCTGCAACTGGGATTCGATGAGGTAGAGAGGCGGCGGCAGAATATCGGCTACCACATCCTTCCCCTGTCCCATCTGATCGGCTGCGCTCCGGACCGAATAAAGCCCGAAAAAGCTGATGGAGATCAGCGTGATAATGACCATGATCCCCAGAACCTGACCAAAGAGCAGGGATCTGTCGTGAATATGCTTGAGCATGTTGCCTCCATTCGGCTCCGTTCCATGGATAGCATAGCTCTCTGGCGGGATGGTGAGACTCGGGTGTGGTCTGTTGATAGCGAGTCGGCTCTGGAGAAGGGGAAGTATCAGTCTGAAGACCGCTGGTGGCACGAAAAAGAACCCCGGCTGATGAGCCGGGGTCGCTGGTGGTGAGGCGGCGTCAGGTCCGGTTTGGCGCGGCTTTGCCGCTGCGCAGCCCATCCAGACTGAACAGTACCAGCGCGCTCCAGATGCAGGCGAAGGTGAGCAGTTTGTCCATCGCCAGCGCTTCCCCATAGAGGGTGACTGCGAGGATAAACATCAGGCTGGGGCCTATGTACTGGAAGAAGCCCAGGGTGGAGAGCTTGAGCTTGGTTGCGGCGGCGGTGAAGCAAAGCAGGGGGGCCGTGGTGACGGCGGCGGTGAAGCAAAGCAGGGGGGCCGTGGTGACGGCGCCTGCGGCGATCAGCAACAGGTTGAGGTGCCAGTCGTTTTGGGTGAGATGGCTGGTGGGGCTGTCGGCAAAGCCCCACAGATAGATGGCCGCTGGCGGCAGCATGATCATGGTTTCGATCAGCAGACCGGTGAGGGCATCGAGGGCCAGTTTTTTGCGCACCAGCCCATAGATGGCAAAGCTCGACGCCAGCACCAGCGCAATCCAGGGCAAGGAGCCAAAGGCGATAAGCTGGATCGCCACCCCGGCAAAGGCTAGCGCCACCGCCCACCACTGCAGGCGGCGCAGCTTCTCGCTCAGAAACACCATACCCAACAGTACGTTGAACAGCGGGTTTATGTAGTAGCCGAGGCTGGCATCCAGCATATGGCCGTTGTTGATGGCCCAGATGAACAGCAACCAGTTGCCGCCGACGGTGACCGAGGTGAACGCCAGGGTGAGCAACACTTTTGGCTGGCGCAGCACCGCCTGCACCTTGTGCCACTGGCGCCCTGCCAGGGTGAGTACCATCAGCAGCACGCAGGACCAGATCATCCGGTGGGTCAGGATCTCGGCGGCCGGAACAGCAGAGATGGTCTTGAAATAGATGGGGGCTATGCCCCAAAGGGTATAGGCGCACAGGGCGTAGATGACGCCCTGACGCTGGATCTGTTGCGGCATGCGGATGACCTTTACTGAAGCGTTGGATGCGGGAAAACATCGCAAAAAATCAGTGTAGCGATCCTTTTGCGGGGAAAGAAGCGAATAAACGAAGTTTGAGGGAAAGGAGGTGTGTTGCTGGCCGGTCAGCCTTTACCGCGGCGGATCTTGTCGACGTCCATCAACAACCACAACATCAGGGCGATGGCGGAGATCCAGGGGCCCCAGGTCACGTAGGCCTCGCCGTGCCCCAGCACGAAGAACAGCAGGGGCAAACCGATCACCAGAAAAAGTACGCTTCCCAGAAAAAATAGCATTTTTGTCTTTATATTTAACATGTTGGCTTTTTTATCATTATAAGGATTGAGCCCGGTGATGGAAGGCCAAAAATGCAAAAGGGGGATTTCTCCCCCTTTTTGATCCGATAGTGCTGCTTTGTCGTGTTATTCCAGCTGAATCCAGGTGCTTTTCAGCTCGGTGTACTTCTCCAGCGCATGAAGTGACTTGTCGCGACCGTTACCGGACTGTTTGAAGCCGCCAAATGGCATGGTCATGTCACCACCGTCCCAGTTGTTGACGAACACGGTACCGGCGCGCAGGGCGCGGGAGCCTTTCACCGCCTTGTTGAGATCCGCCGTCCAGATCGCCGCCGCCAGCCCATAGTCGGTGTCGTTGCCGAGCGCGATAGCCTCTTCCAGCGTATCGAAGCCGGTCACCGCCAGCACAGGGCCGAAGATTTCCTCGCGGAAGATGCGCATCTGCGGGGTCACGTCATCGAAGATGGTGGGTTCGATATAGAAGCCACCACTCTCCATATTGGTGCGGTTGCCGCCCAGCAGCAGCTTGGCCCCCTCCTGCTTGCCAATCTCGATATAGCGCAGCACCTGCTCCATCTGGATGTGATCCACCATGGCGCCGATGCGGGTCGCAGGGTCGAGCGGGTTGCTCGAGATCCACTCGCGGGCATGGGCCAGCAGTCGCTCCATAAATTGTGGCTTGATGCTGTTTTGCACCAGCAGGCGAGAGGCGGCGGTACACACCTCGCCCTGGTTGTAGAAAATGGCACCTGCGGCGCTCTTGGCCGCGGCGTCCAGATCCGGTGCGTCGGCCAGTATGATGTTGGGGCTCTTGCCGCCGCACTCCATAAAGGCGCGCTTGAGGTTGGACTTGCCGGAGCACTCCACCAGATGTTTACCGATCTTGGTGGAGCCGGTGAAGGTGATGCAGTCCACATCCATATGCATGGCCAGCGCCTCGCCCACGGTATGACCAAAGCCTGGCAGCACGTTGAACACGCCGTCCGGAATACCCGCCTCCTTGGCCAGACCGGCGATACGCAGGGCGGTCAGGGGGGATTTTTCGGAAGGCTTGAGAATGACCGAGTTGCCGGTAGCGAGCGCCGGGCCCAGCTTCCAGCAGGCCATCACCAGCGGGAAGTTCCAGGGCACTATGGCGGCGACTACCCCGAGCGCTTCGCGGGTCACCAGTGCCAGGGCGGACTCCTCGACCGGGGCGACCTGATCGTAGATCTTGTCGATCGCTTCGGCGTTCCAGGCGATGCAGTTGGCGGCGGCGGGGGCGTCATAGCCCATAGCGTCGCCGATGGGTTTGCCCATATCCAGCGACTCCAGCAGCGCCAGCTCCACCTTGTTGAGGCGCATCAGCTCGGCGAAGCGCTGCATGATCTGTTTGCGCTGTTTCGGCGGCAGGCCGCTCCAACGCTTGTCGTTGAAGGCATCACGAGCGGCCTGTACCGCCAACTCGGCATCGGCGGAATCGCAGGCCGCCACCTTGGTCAGCAGCTTGCCGTTGGCCGGGTTGATGCAATCGATGGCGCCATTGACGGCATCCCGATAGCTGCCGTTGATAAAGGCTTGCGAGGGCAGGGTCAGATGGGCGGCCTTGTGTTGCCACTGGGCCAGGGTCAGGTCACTCATGTTCACTCCTTGAACCGGCAAAAGTCAGTTTCCGCGTATCAATATGCTAAACATCCTGCCGCTTGTAAATCCATCTTGTAACAATTCATTAAACATTGCTCCCCTGCCGATGCGCGTCTGAATGTCAGAAACTGGCGGGGGTGTTGGCCGAGATCAGCACGCACTCCTGCTCGCCGCTATTGCGAAAACGGTGGGGGGTGCGGCTGTCGAAGTAGTAGCCATCCCCGGCGCCTAGCAGGTAGATCTGCTCGCCCACGGTCACTTCAACTTCGCCCTTGATGACGATGCCGCACTCTTCACCCTCGTGGCTCAGCATGTCGTCGCCGGTGTCGGCGCCCGGTGGCAGCACCTCCTGCAACATGCCGATGGCGCGGTTGGCACGGCTGTGCCCGACCAGCCGGTAGCTGATGGGATGGGTGCCAAGATCCGGCATATCGGCGGCGCGGAAGATCACTTCGGTGCCCATTTCAGTCTCTTCGGTGAAGAAGCTGGCCAGCGACATGGGGATCCCTTCCAGCACCTTGCGCAGGGAGGCGACAGAGGGGCTCACCTGATTTTTCTCGATCTGGGAGATAAATCCGTTGGTCACACCGGAGCGCTTGGCCAGCTCGCGCTGGGAGAGGGCCGCCTTGGTGCGGACCGCCTTGAGGCGGTGACCGATATCCATCTATAGACACTCCTTGACTGTTTACTATTATTAAAATTGTGTTAAATATCTTATACCACCCTGCTGATGCGTCTAGCTAGGGGTGGCACCAGACAGGGCGATAACGGGCCCTTTTTTATGGATTCAGGTGTTTAATTTAATAGGCATTGGCCGACAGTTGCTAAACACCTTAAGGATGAGGTGACCATGAAACCGATCAGCGACATCAATACGCCCTCCGACATGTCCGCCTTCTGGATGCCGTTCACCGCCAACCAGCAGTTCAAGGCGGCGCCGCGCATCCTGAAGTCGGCAGAGGGGATGTATTATTACTCAGAGGATGGCCGCAAGATACTGGATGGCACAGCCGGACTCTGGTGTTGCAACGCGGGCCATGGTCGGCGCGAGATTGCCGAGGCGGTCTCCCAGCAGATTTCCCACCTCGATTTTGCCCCCACTTTCCAGATGGGCCACCCGCTGCCGTTTGAGCTGGCCAACCGGCTGGTGGAGATCGCTCCCAAGGGCTTTGGCCACGTCTTCTATACCAACTCTGGTTCCGAGTCGGTCGATACCGCGCTGAAAATCGCGCTGGCCTGGCAGCGGGCTCGCGGTCAGGGCACCCGAACCCGGCTGATTGGTCGCGAGCGTGGCTATCACGGGGTCGGCTTTGGCGGTATCTCGGTGGGGGGGATTCCCGGCAACCGCAAGTGGTTCGGCTCCCTGCTGACCGGGGTGGATCATCTGCCCCATACCCTCAATATCGCCAAAAATGCCTTCACCAAAGGGTTGCCCGAGGAGGATGTGGCGCTGGCCGACGAGCTGGAGAAGATCGTCTTTCTGCACGATGCCAGCAATATCGCGGCGGTGATCGTCGAGCCCATCGCCGGCAGTACCGGCGTGCTGATGCCCCCCAAAGGCTATCTCAAGCGGCTGCGGGAGATCTGCACCAAGCACGGCATCTTGCTGATTTTTGACGAGGTGATCACCGGTTTCGGTCGCCTCGGTTCCCCCTTCGCCGCGCAGGAGTTCGATGTCATCCCCGACATGATCACTTGCGCCAAGGGGCTGACCAACGGCGCTATCCCCATGGGCGCGGTGCTGGTGCAGAAGCACATTTATGACGACATGATGGCGGCAGGCAAGGGTGCCATCGAGTTGTTCCACGGCTACACCTACTCCGGTCATCCGGTGGCTGCTGCTGCGGGTCTGGCGACCCTCGAGATCTATCGCAACGAGAACCTGCTCAGCCGCGCCGCCGATCTGGCTGGCTACTGGGAGGAGGCGGCCCATTCGCTGAAGGGCTGCAAGCATGTGAAGGATGTGCGCAACTACGGGCTGGTGGCGGGTATCGAGCTGGAATCCATGCCGGATGCGCCGGGCAAGCGCGCCTACGAGGTGTTCGTGCGCTGCTTCGAGAAGGGGGCTCTGATCCGGGTGACCGGCGACATCATCGCGCTGTCGCCGCCCCTCATCATCGAGCGCAGCCAGATCGACGATCTCTTCACCCTGCTGCAGGATGCCCTGCAGGCACAACCTTAACCCATTTGATGGCCCCGCACTGGCGGGGCCTTGCGTTGATTTGCTCAGCGCATTTACTGCATCAGTTATCACGGAGGATACATGACATACAGGGTCAGCAACTTCATCAACGGCCAGCCGCAGGAGAGTCGCAGCGAGCGCCAGGGGGCCATCTTCAATCCCGCCTGCGGCAAGCAGCAGGGGAGTGTGGGGCTGTCGAGCGCCGCCGAGTGTCAGGAGGCGATCGCCATCGCCGAGCGCGCCTTTGCCGACTGGTCGCAAACCCCCCCGCTGGTGCGGGCCCGGGTCTTTTTCCGCTTCAAGGAGTTGATGGAGCAGCACAGGGACGAGCTGGCCCAGCTGATCAGTCGCGAGCACGGCAAGGTCTTCTCTGATGCGCAGGGTGAGCTGACCCGCGGGCTGGAGGTGGTGGAGTTTGCCTGCGGCATCCCCCATCTGCTCAAGGGGGAGCACTCCCTCAACGTCGGCCGTGGGGTAGACAGCTACTCCATGATGCAGCCGGTAGGAGTCTGCGCCGGTATCACCCCGTTCAACTTCCCGGCCATGGTGCCGCTCTGGATGTTCCCGGTCGCTATCGCCTGCGGCAACACCTTCATTCTCAAGCCTTCCGAGAAGGATCCTTCGCTTTCGTTGCGGATGGCCGAGCTGCTCAAAGAGGCCGGTCTGCCGGATGGCGTGCTCAACGTGGTGAACGGTGACAAGGAGGTGGTGGACGTGCTGCTGACTGATCCGCGGGTCGGTGCCGTGTCGTTTGTCGGTTCCACCCCAATCGCCCAGTACATCTATGCCACCGCCTCGGCCCACGGCAAACGGGTACAGGCGCTGGGCGGCGCCAAGAACCACATGGTGGTGATGCCGGATGCGGATCTCGATCAGGCGGTCTCCGCCCTGATGGGGGCTGCTTATGGGGCAGCGGGCGAGCGCTGCATGGCGATCTCGGTAGCCGTGGTAGTGGGTGACGAGACCGCCGATGCGCTGGTAGCCAAACTGACGCCGCTGGTGGAAAAACTGCGGGTGGGCCCGGGGCTGGGTCAGAGCCCGGAGAACGAGATGGGGCCGCTCATCAGCAAGGAGCATCTGGCCAAGGTGCGCGGCTACGTGGATCAGGGGGTGACCGAGGGGGCTGTGCTGCGGGTCGATGGTCGCACGCTGAGCCACGACGAGGGTTACTTTATCGGGGGCTGCCTGTTTGACGAGGTAACCCCCGAGATGCGTATCTACCGCGAGGAGATCTTCGGCCCTGTGCTCTCCATCGTACGGGTGCCGGACTACGAGACGGCGCTGCGCCTCATCAACGAGCACGAGTACGGTAACGGCACCGCCATCTTTACCTGCGATGGTGACACCGCACGGGACTTCACGGCGCGGGTGCAGGTCGGTATGGTAGGGGTGAACGTCCCCATTCCGGTGCCGATGGCGTTTCACAGCTTTGGCGGCTGGAAGCGCTCCATTTTCGGGCCGCTCAACATGCACGGGCCGGACGGGGTTCGCTTTTATACCCGGATGAAGACGGTGACGGCGCGCTGGCCCCAGAGCCTGCGCAGTGGTGCCGAGTTCTCCATGCCGACCATGAAGTGACGCGCTGGCGTGTGCTCATGGCCTAACCTCTTGCCCCCGCCGGTCGTTGATTGGCGGGGGCGAACTCTGTAAAGGAACAACAGATGCGATTGGGAATTCTCGATTGTGACCGGCTCGATCCCGATCTGGCGGATCGTTTTGGCCCCGTTTACTCCGAGATGTTTATCAGGGGCTTTGCGGCCTTGGCCCCCGAGCTGGAATTTCGGGTCTGGTCGGCTCTCGATGGGGAGCTGCCGGAGGATCTGCACGAGTGCGATGCCTGGCTCATCACAGGCTCGCGCCACGATGCTTACAGCGATATTCCCTGGATTCAGGCACTGCGGGAGTGGATCCGCCAGGCGCACGATGCCGACGTCAAGCTGGCCGGTGTCTGCTTCGGTCATCAGGTGATCGCCCAGGCGCTGGGCGGCGAGGTGGTGAAGTCTACCAAGGGGTGGGGACTGGGAGTGTCGGTACATCCCATGTTGGCAGATGAGCCCTGGATGGCGCCGGCGCGGGATCAGATCCGCATTCTGGCCAGCCATCAGGATCAGGTGGCCCTGCTGCCGCCGGGGGCAACCCGACTGGCGGGCAACGATTTTTGTCCCAACTTTATGTTTTTGCAGGGGGATCACATCGTCGCCATTCAGGGGCATCCGGAGTTCTCGGTGGAGTACAACCGGGCGCTGATCGAGCGGCGCCGTGGCCTGTTGCCCGACGAGCGCTACCAGAGCAGCCTCTCCTCGTTGGAGGGGGAGGTGGATTCGGCGACCATGATGCAGTGGCTGCTGCAGTTTTTGGGGATCCTGCCGCTGCGTGCTGGTGCGGCCTGAGCCCGGTTTGTCAGCCACCCCTTCGAATGCTAGATTTTGTAGCAAAATGAAGGATCAAGCGCTGAGATGTCGGGATCGGATGGTACACTGGCCGCCCATGTGGCGGCCTGTTTGTCTGGCTTGATTGCCGTCCCGGCCTGAGCCAAAGCTGTCTGAGCCAAACCAGTGTGAGAGTGTGACGCCTTGAAACTACAGCAATTGAAGTATTTGATCGCGATCCGGGACCACAACCTCAATGTGTCCGTGGCTTCCGATGCGCTCTTCACCAGTCAGCCGGGGGTCAGCAAACAGATTGGCCTGCTGGAGAGCGAGCTGGGGGTGCGGATTTTCGAGCGCCGTGGCAAGCACCTGCACCGCATTACGCCGGTGGGGGAAGAGATCATCAAGTGTGCCGAGGCGATGCTCAACATCGAGAGCAAGATCAAGGCGATATCCCGCGAGTATCTGGATCCGACCGTGGGCACCCTCAATATTCACACCACCCACACCATTGCCCGCTATCTGCTGCCCAAATCGGTTACCTACTTCACCAAGAAGTACCCCAAGATCTCGTTCCACCTCCATCCGGTGATGTCGGCGAGCAAGGAGCAGATCAGCAAGGGTTACTCCGATTTTTCCATCGTTGCCCACGAGATTGGCTTCGACAAGGAGCTGATCGCGCTGCCCGCCTACCTCTGGACTCTCTCGCTGGTGGTGCCGCAGGATCACCCGTTGGCCAAGGTGAAGAAGCCGACGTTGGAGCAGCTCTGCCACTACCCGATCCTCAGTTACGAGAGCGGCGCCACCGGTCGTCAGGTGCAGGACGAGGTGTTTCAGGCGGCGGGGCTGACCCCGAGTTACTACATGACGGTAATGGATGCCGGAGTGATCAAACGCTACGTGGAGCTGGGCTTTGGCATCGGCATCATCTCCTCGCTGGTGGCCAACGACACCGACAGCCCCGGGCTGGTCTCCATCAATCTGGAGCACCTGTTCAAGCCCTGTCCGGCGCAGATCTGTTTCAGCAAGAGCATCTTGCTGCAGAACTACATGTATGACTTCATCAGCTCCTTCTCGCCCCACCTCACCAAGGAGGTGATCCAGAGCGTGATGCAGCAGCCGAGTCAGGCGCGCATCGACGAGCTGCTGGCCGGGGTGGAACTGCCCATCTATTGATCCCGATCGGATTCCCGATCGCTGCCGGTTGTCTCTTCTGTCAGGCTGGGCTCTACTCGGGGTTCAGCCTGTCTCTTTTGGGCTATCTCCATCGTCCGAGGTCTCTATGTCCCGCATTCTGCTGCTTGCCAATCTCAACTGTGATCATGTGCTCTCCCTCTCCGAACCGCTGGTGGCGGGGGCCCGGCTGCAATATGTGGATCAGGGGCGCAGGCTCGGCGGTGGCGCCGCCAATACCGGCATCGGGCTGGTGTGGGCAGGTCACGAGGTGACCATTGCTTCCCGTATCGGGCTGGACGAGACCGGCGACTGGCTGCTGGAGCAGGCGGCCGGTTACGGGCTGGATTGCAGCCATGTGGAGCGCTTTGGCGGCGAGACCGGCGAGCTGCTGATCCTGGTGGACTCCACTGGCGAGCGCACCATACTGCGCCGCCCACGGCGCCCCGATCTGCCCGGCGATCTGCCGCTGGAGGGGGTGGATTGCCTCTATGTGAACTATCCCGGCACCGCCATCATCAGCTACATGCGCCAGATGCTCGGCAAGAGCTTCGTGGTGGCCCAGTATCCCAAGGGCGGCCAAGCGCGCCGTCCCTGCCATGTGCTGGTGGCCTCCCGCTCCGATCTCGGCGAGGTGAGCGACCCTTGGCAACATGCCCGCCAGCTGGCGGGGGAGCAGTTGGAGTGGCTGGTATTGACCGAAGGGAAGGCGGGGGCGGTGGCCATTCATGGCGAGGAGCAGATCCGGGTTGCCGCCCGGCCAGTATCTGTGGTCGATACCACGGGGGCGGGGGATGCTTTCGCTGGTGGATTGATCCACGGTCTGGCGCGGGGCATGGCGATCAAGGATGCGTTGCAGTGCGCGGTGGACTGGGGGGCGTTTGCCGTCGCCTCAGAGAGCTCCATTCCCTCGGTCGCGCTGAAAAATTGGCTGAAACAGCCCCACTGAACCACCTCCTTGACTGTCGATTGAGGGGCGGTTCGCAGGCCATCTGGCTGCTGGTCGAATGGGCTTGGTGAGGGGGATGGTTCGGGAGATTTACCCGCCATAAAGCGGGTAAACGCCGGGCTAACCCGGCAAGTTTGCGATCAATCAAAGAAAGTGTCGATTTATGTGCATCTTCATCGACACCCGGTTGTGCTGCTCTTAACCTGTCACTCCGCAACTCAGATTAAGAGACAGGCCCCCTCTGGCGAACCAATTGGCAAACAGAGGCAAACCGGTTGTCTCCTGCCTCTTAGCTCAACGTTGTCGTCCTGATTCCTGGCTTGTAGTAAGAGGCAAGTGCGACCATGCAACTGACACGATTTACCGACTACGCCCTGCGTACCCTGACCTTCCTGGCGGTTCAGCCGGGGGATCGTCTGTCGACCATTACCGAAGTGGCCGATACCTTTGGCATCTCTCGCAACCACGTGGTCAAAATTGTGCACCAGCTTGGCATCAAGGGGTACATCGAGACGGTACGCGGCAAACATGGCGGTATCCGCCTCGGTCGATCGGCGGTCTCCATCAATTTGCGGGATGTGGTGATGGACATGGAGCATGTGCTCTGTCCGGTCGATTGCAAGCGCGAGAACTGCCGTCTCTCCGGCGGCTGCCGCATTCAGGGCATTCTGCGCCGCGCTATGAACGCCTTCCTCGAAGTGCTGGGTGAGTACACTCTGGCTGATGCGGTGCGCGATCCCAATCGTCTCTGCCACCTGCTGGGTATCGAGCAAGAGACTATTGTGACCATGGCCTGACGGGGCGTGGAATATCGAACAAGATGTGAAAGGGGCCTGATGGCCCCTTTTGCTTTTGTACGCAGGTGGTTTTTAACGACTGCCTGGCTGGCGGATCAGGGTGATGGCGCCGTGCAGACAGGCGAGGCCACAGGCACCGCAGCCATTGCAGGCATCCATATTGACGTTGATGCCGTCGGCGGTGGCCTTGATCGCTTGTTGTGGGCAGGCATCTTCACAGAGCAGGCAGTAGAAGCCCTGCCGAGCCTGACAGCTCTCTTCAATCTGCACCCGGGTCTGCACCTGACGGCCCAGTTGCAGGTCGAGGGCGCCGGTGGGACAGGCTCTGGCGCAGCTGCCACAATAGCTGCACTGGCCGCAGGCGAGATCGAGTACCGGGGTACCGGCGATGGGGCTCCCTTCGTACTCCTCTTGTATGGCCGGTTTGAGCAGACCGCGTGGGCAGGCTTTGAAGCACTCGCCGCAGCGGGTGCAGAGGGAGAGGTACTGGGACTCCTCGATGGCCCACGGCGGGCGTGCTTCATGGCAAACCACGGCGGGCTTGCGGGAAGCTTGCCAACCTTGTGTCAGCCAACGGAGGAAATAGTGAGTCATGCTCGCCCCTGATACCTATTAGGGGTTAATTTTATCGAAGTTTCGGGAAGCAGGCCAGAGAATAGCGGCCGTCAGGATCGCAAGCGCAGTTGCCCTTGTGTAAGCTAGGCGGGTCTTTTTACGTGGTTGAATGAAAACATATGTGGCTATTTCTCTGGCGTGCGTCCCTGCTCTATGTCTTTCCCCTGCTGATGTGGGCCTACTGCCGCATCAAGGATATCGAGTTCGCCGAGCTCGATACTGGCGTCAACACCCACAAGTGGGTGGTGCTGGCCGCCTACCTCATCTACGTGGTGATCTGGATCTTGGTAAACCGCTATCTCGAACTCTTCCTGCGTCAGCGGAGCCGCAAATGATTGACCCCGGACTCTGGGGGATCTTGCTGCCTGCCGCCGCACTGGCCCTCGGGCTTGGCTGGCTGATCGGGCGGCGGGCTGCCACGGCGCAAGCTCAGGAGCTGCTGCTGGCGCAGGAGCGTTATCAGGCGCTCCAGGATCGCTTCGACGAGTTGCAGGATGAGCGGATGCAGGGCCAGCAGAAGCTGGATCAGCAGCAGACCCTGCTGATCAAGCTCACCGCCCGCCTCAAGGATGCGGAAGCGACCCTGCGCAGCGAGCGGCTGGCTGCCGCCGAGAAGCTGCAACTGCAACAGGAGGCGGAGCAGCGCCTCAGCCAGCAGTTCGAGAACCTTGCCAACCGGATCTTCGAGCAAAACTCCGGCAACTTCCGCGAACTGAACCAGAACAGCCTCGATCTGCTGCTCACACCGCTCAAAGAGCAACTGGAGGGCTTTCGCCGTCAGGTGGGTGAGACCCACGCTCAAGAGACGGCCCAGCGCCACAGTCTCAAGTTCGAGTTGGAGCGCCTCGCCGAGCTCAATGCCCGCATGACCGAAGAGGCGGCGGCGTTGACCCGCGCCCTCAAGGGGGACAGCAAGCAGCAGGGCAACTGGGGGGAAGTGGTGCTGGCACGGATCCTCAGTGAGTGTGGTCTGCGCGAAGGTCATGAGTACCACACCCAGGTCAATATCGAGGTGGAGAAGGGCAAGCGCTACCAGCCCGACGTGATTGTCCACCTGCCGCAGGAGAAGGACATCATCATCGACGCCAAGGTGTCGCTGACCGCCTACGAGCGCTGGTACAACGCCGAGGACGAGCTGGAGACGGCGGTGGCGCTCAAGGAGCACGTCGCCTCGGTGCGCAACCATATCCGCGAGCTGGGCTGCAAGGATTACCAGCAGTTGCCCGGGGTGCGCACCCTCGACTATGTGCTGATGTTCGTGGCGGTAGAGCCCGCCTTCCTTACCGCGATGGAGGCCGATCCCTCGCTAGTGCGTTACGGTCTCGACAACAACATCCTGCTGGTGAGCCCCACCAACCTGATGGTGGCGCTGCGCACCATCGAGAACCTGTGGCGCTACGAGCGGCAGAACCAGAATGCCCGCCAGATTGCCGAGCGGGCCGGTCGCCTCTACGAGAAGCTGCGGCTGTTTGTGGAGGAGATGCAGCAAATGGGCGGCAGCCTGCACAAGGCGCAGGAGAGCTACGACAAGGCGATGGGACGGCTGGTCAACGGCCGTGGCAACCTGATTGCCCAGGTCGAGCGTTTCCGCGAGCTGGGGGTGGAGGTGACCAAGAGCCTACCAGAGCCGCTGGTGGAACGGGCGCTGGAGCGTGACAAGGAGCGGGAGTAGTTAGCCTGATCCGGCTTGTCAGCTGGCCAAGTGCTTACCCATTATCAGAAATCCGCAAAGCAAACGGCCCACCGAAGTGGGCCGTTTTTATTTGCAGTGCCGGTGTGGATCAGCGGCTGGCAGCGCGGGCGCTCAGCTCTGCCTTCTCGCTATCGCTCAGGAAGGCCAGGGTCAGGCCATTCTGCTGGGCGGTGCGGATCTCGCTCGTCGTCATGCCAGCGGCCGGGGCAGCCACCTCATATTCGTGCGGCAGGTCGATGCCCTCTACTGCCGGGTCGTCGGTGTTGAGGCAGGCCAGTACACCGGCAGCCAGGAACTGGCGGATCGGGTGCTCGGTCAGGCTCGCCACCGTAGTGGTCTGGATGTTGGAGGTGAGGCAGGATTCGATGCCGATGCGGTGTTCGGCCAGATAGGCCATCAGGGCCGGATCCTGAATCGCTTTGACGCCGTGGCCGATACGCTCGGCGCCCAGCTCGCGAATGGCCTGCCACATGCTCTCGGGGCCAGCGGCTTCACCTGCGTGTACGGTGACGCGCATGCCTGCATCGCGCACCTTGCGGAAGTGGTCGACAAAGAGTTCGCCCGGGAACCCCAGCTCGTCACCAGCCAGATCGATGGCCACCAGCTTGTCGCGGTGGGCCAGACAGGCGGCCAGCTCCTGATTGCACTGCTCGGTGCCGAAGGTGCGGCTCATGATGCCGATCAGGTTGGTCTTGATACCGAAGTCACGGCTGCCTGCGGCCACGCCGTCGATGATAGCTTCTACTACACCCTGCGGGTGCAGCTTGTGGGTCATCGCCATATAGGCAGGGCTGAAGCGTAGCTCGGCATAGTCGATACCGGCGCGCAGCAGATCTTCCACGTTTTCGTAGGCAACCCGGCGGCAGGCGTCATAGTCGGCCAGCACGGCCACACCCCAGTCCAGTTTCTTCAGGAAGGCAACCAGACTTGGCTCGTTTTCGACGATCTGTACGTGGGGGCGCAGCGCTTCCAGTTCGAAGGCGGGCAGCTGGATATTGTGTTGGCGACCCAGCTCGAGGATGGTTTGCGGGCGGATGTTGCCGTCCAGATGGCGGTGCAGGTCGGTCAGGGGGAGAGATCTGTCAATCATGGGGGCGCCCTCGTCGAGTCAGGTTTGAAAGCCTGCCATTCTAGGCGGGGCTTTCAAAAAAGATACCCCGTTTATGGTTAAACGGGGTTCTGGCGGGCGGTGATTTGTCAGGGCGTGATGGGAATCGTTTTTCCCGGGGACTCAGGAGAGATCGAGTTCCTTCAGCTTGCGGGTGAGGGTGTTGCGACCCCAGCCAAGCAGGCGCGCCGCCTCCTGCTTGTGGCCGTGGGTGTGCTCCAGCGCCGTCTCCAGCATGATCCGTTCGAACTGGGGCATGGCATCGGCCAGGATGTCTGTCTCTCCCAGCGCCAACTTGCTGGCCACCCACTCCTGCAACTGTTGCTGCCAACAACCGGGCAACGCCGGTTGACCCGGTTCGGCGTTGTGGGTTATGGGGGTGAGCAGCTCGGCAGGCAGGTCGCCGACCAGCACTTCTTGCCCCGAGGCCATCACGGTAAGCCAGCGGCAGACGTTCTCCAGCTGGCGCACGTTGCCCGGCCAGGGCAGGCGGCTGATATAGGCCTGGGTATCCGGGTGCAGGCTCTTGGCCTCGACGTTCAGCTCTTTGGCTGCGCGCAGCAGGAAGTGACGGGCCAGCTGGGGGATATCCTCACGGCGCTCCTTGAGGGCGGGGATGTGGATTCGGATGACGTTGAGGCGGTGGAACAGATCCTCGCGAAACTCGCCATCGGCGACCCGCTTCTCCAGATTCTGGTGGGTGGCTGCGATGATCCGTACATCCACCTGCACCGGCTGGTGGCCTCCGACTCGATAGAACTGGCCATCGGCCAAGACACGCAGCAGCCGGGTTTGCACATCCAGCGGCATGTCGCCGATCTCGTCGAGAAACAGGGTGCCGCCGTCGGCCTGCTCGAAGCGGCCATGGCGGATGTTGTTGGCGCCGGTGAATGCCCCCTTCTCGTGACCGAACAGCTCAGATTCGATGAGATCTTTGGGGATAGCCGCCATGTTGAGGGCGATAAAGTTCTTGTGGGCGCGCGGGCTGTGCTTGTGCAGCGCATGGGCGACAAGCTCCTTGCCGGTACCGCTCTGGCCGTTGATCAGCACCGAGATGCTGGAGCGCGACAGGCGGCCGATGGCGCGAAACACCTCCTGCATCGCCGGTGCCTCACCGATGATCTCCGGGGTGGCTGTCGCCTCTTGCTGGCGAGACTTGCGCTTGGTGCGCTGCTCCTTGAGGTGATTCTCGGCGCGTCGCACCAGGGTCACTGCTTCGTCGATGTCGAACGGTTTGGGCAGGTACTCGAAGGCGCCACGCTGGTAGGCGTTGACCGCGCTGTCGAGATCCGAGTGGGCGGTCATGATGATGATGGGCAGATCGGCCTGACGGCGGTGGATCTGCTCCAGCAGGCTCAGGCCGTCGATACCGGGCATCCGGATATCGGAGAGGATCACATCGGGCGAGCGCAGCTCAAGGGCGTGCAGCAGGGCTTCGCCATCGGCAAAGCTCTCGCAGTTGAAGCCTTCGCTGCCGAGAGTGCGCTCCAGCACCCAGCGGATAGAACTGTCGTCATCGACGATCCACACTTTGGCGGTCATGGGGTTCCCTTACTTGCGAAGCGGTAGAAAAATGGTGAATTCGGTGTGACCCGGCCAGCTGATGCAGTCAATTCGCCCCTTGTGCTGGTCGATCAGGTTCTGGGCGATGGAGAGGCCGAGCCCTGTGCCCCCCTCCTTGCCGGTGATCATGGGGTAGAACAGGGTGTCGCGAATGGCATCGGGAATACCGGGGCCGTTGTCGATGATCTTGATCTCCGCCGCCAGCCGGTAGCGCTGGCCGTGGATGGTGATCTGGAATGCAGTGCGGGTTTTGATACGAATAAGCCCGGTCTGATCCCCCAGTGCTTCGGCCGCGTTGCGCACTATGTTGAGAAACGCCTGCTGCAGCTGATCCGGCTCCATCTCGAATTCGGGGATGCTGGGATCGTAATCCCGCTCGATGCGAACAGTGGGCGGCAGCTCCAGCTCTACCAGTCGGCGTACTTGCTCCAGCACCGAATGGACATTGTGCATCTGGTGGCGGCCGGGGCGTTGGGGGCCGAGCAGGCGATCGACCAGAACCCGCAGTCGGTCAGCCTGTTCGATGATGATGCCGGTATATTCGCGCAGGGCCGGATCCGGCAGCTCTTTTTGCAGCAGCTGGGCCGCGCCGCGCAGGCCGCCGAGGGGATTCTTGATTTCGTGGGCGAGACCGCGCACCAGCTCTTTGGCCGCCAGCTGCTGGGCATGCTGTTGTTGTTCCTGACTGATCTTCTTCTGCTGGTCGATCTTGCGCAGCTCCACGACCAGCAGACGCTGTTCGTGGTCGGCCATCGGGGTAGCGCTCAGTTCCACCAGTCGCGGTTCTCCCTCTACCACCAGAGTCACTTCGCTATCGGTAAAGCCTTGCCCTGACACGAGGCACTGCTTGAGCCGCAGCAAATCGAGGGAGATATGTTCCAGCAGATGGGGCAGTTCGATGCCGATCAGCCTGCGTTCACTGAGGGAGAGCAGCTGTTCAGCCGCCGGGTTGACGAACTGGATGCAGAGCCGCTCATCCATCAGGATCACGGCGGTCAGCAAATTATCCAAGAGTGTTTTGGCGTTGTCCGAGCGGGTTGGCACAGGTTTCTCCCTAAAACGGTGCTACACACCTGTTATGCACCGATATGGTGCATAGAGTTTACCCGCATCGGTGCGCTATATCACCCCTAGTCGGCTTTGGGGGTGGGTTTGGGAGCCGGCGTCACGCTCGCTCTATGCAGGTAAAAGGTGACTGCACTGGATTTAGCAAGGATCGTACCGTCTTTGGCGAGCAGCTCGAGCTGAGCCTCGTGGGCGCCGCGATCGATGTTTTCGACGCGGACAGAGAGGCTGTTGCTGACGATGGGGGCGGCTTTGCCATCCAGGGTCAGGCGCACATCATACTGGGTCGGAGGTTTGGGGCTGATGGTGCCCTGAAAGACGATGTTGCCTGTGTTGTCGCGCAGGGTGCTGCCCTGTTCCGGGGAGAGCAGTTCGATGGTCAGCTTGGCCGCCTCTTTCTCTTTCTTGGCATCGGCGCCGGTCAGGCTGTTGAAGTTATCCACCTGCACCGATCTGGGCGCGCTGCTGCCCAGCAGCGGGGCGACCCGCAGATCGACCTCTTTGGCATTTTTGCCGGGTGGTGGCGCATCCGAGTAGTGGGTGATGCCATTGCCATCGACCCAGGAGTAGACCTTGGCCGCGTCCGCAGCGAACGAGGTCAGCAACAGGAGGCTGAGCACCCCTATGCCATGCTTGTTGTTCATCCATCTCTCCTTGACGGTATTTTGCTTAATCCTATCAGAGAAAAAACCCGCCAGATGGCGGGTTTTGTCACGATTAAGCAAGCTGACAAGATTTAAACGGCCAGTCTGCTGAGACTTAGACGGAGTAGTACAGTTCGAACTCCAGCGGGTGCGGGGTCATGCGCACACGGTCAACATCCTGCTGTTTCAGTTCCAGATAGGAGTTGATGAAGTCATCGCTGAACACGCCGCCACGGGTCAGGAACTCGCGGTCAGCATCCAGAGCGGCCAGGGCTTCGTCCAGAGAACCGGCAACGGTCGGCACTTCTGCGGCTTCTTCCGGCGGCAGGTCGTACAAGTTCTTGTCCATGGCATCGCCCGGATGGATCTTGTTGATGATACCGTCCAGACCGGCCATCAGCTGGGCTGCGAAGGCCAGGTACGGGTTGGCAGCCGGATCCGGGAAGCGCACTTCGATACGACGGGCTTTCGGGCTCGGTACCACCGGGATACGGATGGAGGCAGAGCGGTTGCGGGCAGAGTAGGCCAGCATGACCGGTGCTTCATAACCCGGAACCAGACGCTTGTAAGAGTTGGTGGTCGGGTTGGCGAAGGCGTTGATGGCCTTGGCGTGCTTGATGATACCGCCGATGTAGTGCAGAGCCATCTCGGACAGACCGCCGTACAGGTCACCAGCGAACAGGTTGACGCCGTTCTTGGCCAGAGACTGGTGGCAGTGCATGCCGGAGCCGTTGTCACCGAACATGGGTTTCGGCATGAAGGTCACGGTCTTGTTGTAGGCGTGGGCCACGTTGTGGATCACGTACTTCAGTACCTGCACTTCGTCAGCTTTCAGCGTAAGAGTGTTGAAGCGGGTAGCGATTTCGTTCTGACCGGCAGTAGCCACTTCGTGGTGGTGAGCTTCAACGACCTGGCCCATCTCTTCCAGCACCAGACACATGGCGGCGCGGATATCCTGGGAGGAGTCGACCGGTGCAACCGGGAAGTAACCGCCTTTCACGAACGGACGGTGACCCTTGTTGCCATGCTCATAGGCAGTGCCGGAGTTCCATGCGGCTTCTTCAGATTCGATTTTCACGAAGCTGTGGCCCATGGTGTTGGAGAAAGTAATGTTGTCGAACATGAAGAATTCCGGCTCCGGCCCGAACAGCACGGTGTCAGCAATGCCGCTGGACTTCAGGAAATCTTCTGCACGCTTGGCGATGGAGCGCGGATCGCGGTCGTAGCCCTGCATGGTGGCAGGCTCCAGCACGTCACAAACGATGTTCAGGGTGGTCTCTTCGGTGAACGGGTCCAGCTTGGCGGAGGCTGCGTCCGGCATCAGTACCATGTCGGATTCGTTGATGCCCTTCCAGCCGCCGATGGAGGAACCATCGAACATCTTGCCGTCTTCGAAGAAATCTTCATCAACCTGGTGAGCAGGGATGGATACATGCTGCTCTTTACCCTTGGTGTCGGTAAAGCGCAGATCAACAAACTTGACTTCGTGTTCCTGGATCAGGGCCAAAACGTTCTGGGCTGACATGCTAAGTAACCTCCGGTGTTAAAACTCTCTGGGTGAATGCGTCGTCGTATTCACATAAGCCAGTATCGTGCCAAGTTTGTGACAGCTTGATTTCAGGGCAATCTCGCTGAAGAGGCTCCCCAAAATCAGGCGATCTCGACTCGCGTTGCATCAATTTAGTGCGATGGTGGATCGTTTTGGTGCACTGTAATGGTGCGCGAAATACGGTCACTGCCCATCTAAGCAGGGTTTGTCAGAGAGGTCTATGATCCAGATCTGTTGTTATGCGCGAATGTACTGCAATTCTGCTAGGCAGATCACAAAGGCAAGAGTACAATTAGCGCCCAATTTTACCCGGTGATTGAGGCGAGAATGTTAGAGAATTTACGCAATATTGCGATTATTGCGCACGTTGACCACGGCAAAACGACTCTGGTTGATAAGCTGCTGCAGCAGTCCGGCACCCTGGACCGCTCCACGGAAGGCCAGGAACGGATCATGGACTCCAATGATCTGGAACGGGAACGTGGCATCACCATTCTCGCCAAGAACACTGCGATCCGCTGGAATGACTACCGCATCAACATCGTTGATACCCCGGGTCACGCCGACTTCGGTGGTGAAGTAGAGCGCGTACTGTCCATGGTTGACTCCGTGCTGCTGCTGGTTGACGCCGTAGACGGCCCGATGCCGCAAACCCGTTTCGTGACCCAGAAAGCGTTCGCTCAGGGTCTGAAGCCGATCGTGGTCATCAACAAGGTTGACCGTCCGGGTGCTCGTCCTGACTGGGTAATGGATCAGGTATTCGACCTGTTCGACAACCTGGGCGCGACTGACGAACAGCTGGATTTCAAAGTTGTTTACGCCTCTGCACTGAACGGTTGGGCCACCATGGATCAGGACGTCGAGTCCGAGAACATGGAGCCGCTGTTCCAGGCCATCGTTGACAACGTTGAAGCGCCGAAGGCTGATGCCGAAGGTGGTTTCCAGATGCAGATCTCCCAGCTGGACTACAACTCCTACGTGGGCGTTATCGGTATCGGCCGTATCACTCGTGGTCGCGTCAAGACCAACCAGCAAGTCACCATCGTTGGTGCCGACGGCAAGACCCGTAACGGTAAAGTCGGTCAGGTGCTGGGTTACCTGGGTCTGTCCCGTACTGAAGTTACCGACGCGCAAGCGGGTGACATCATCGCTATCACCGGTCTGGGCGAGCTGAAAATCTCCGACACCATCTGTGACAACGGTGCCGTTGAAGCCCTGCCGCCGCTCTCCGTTGACGAGCCGACCGTGAACATGACCTTCCAGGTCAACACCTCACCGTTCGCCGGTAAAGAGGGCAAGTTCGTGACCTCCCGTAACATTCTGGAGCGTCTGAACCAGGAGCTGGTCCACAACGTGGCCCTGCGCGTGGAAGAGACCGATGATCCGGACAAGTTCCGTGTATCCGGTCGTGGTGAACTGCACCTCTCCATCCTGATCGAAAACATGCGTCGCGAAGGTTACGAACTGGCGGTGTCCCGTCCGGAAGTAATCCTGCGTACCGTTGATGGCGTTCTGCAAGAACCGTTTGAAACCGTAACTGTGGACGTTGAAGAAGCGCACCAGGGTTCCGTGATGGAGCAACTGGGTCTGCGTAAAGGCGAAATGACCAACATGACCCCGGATGGTAAGGGTCGTGTCCGTCTGGACTTCATGATCCCGAGCCGTGGCCTGATCGGTTTCCAGACCGAGTTCATGACCATGACCTCAGGTACCGGTCTGCTGTACCACACCTTCGACCACTACGGTCCGCACAAGGGTGGCAGCATCGGCGAGCGTCAGAATGGCGTGCTGATCTCCAACGCTACCGGTAAAGCACTGACTTACGCCCTGTTCGGTCTGCAAGACCGTGGTCGTCTGTTCATCGGTCACGCGACCGAAGTGTACGAAGGCCAGGTGATCGGTATCCACTCCCGTTCCAACGACCTGACTGTTAACTGCCTGAAAGGCAAACAGCTGACCAACATGCGTGCCTCCGGTACCGACGAAGCTCAAGTGCTGACTCCGCCGATCCGCATGACTCTGGAACAGGCTCTCGAGTTCATCGATAACGACGAACTGGTAGAAGTGACTCCGAAGAACATCCGTATCCGCAAGAAATTGCTGACCGAGCTGGATCGCAAGCGCTCTGGCCGTGGTTAATGCCATGTGCTGAGCCTCGGCAGCCTTCGTGGCCGCTGACGGTTCACTGATAAACGGACCCAAACCTCTGGTTTGGGTCCGTTTTTTTATGCCTGTGATCCGCTCTGGCCATCCTGATGAGCTCGTTCAGGCCATCCGGTAATGGGGCTGATGAGCGTTGAGCGAAGGTCGTGGGGATGGGTGAGATAAAAAGCCGCAGCGGGTGAACGTTGCGGCTTTTTGCTGGCTTGCAGTGAGGGATTACTGGCGCCAGAAGGAGGGGAAGAAGAGCACGGCGACCGTCAGGATCTCCAGTCGTCCCAGCAGCATGCCGAATGACAGCAGCCATTTGGCCGATTCCGGCAGGCTGGCAAAGTTGGTGCTGGGGCCGACCACCGGGCCCATACCCGGGCCGACGTTGGCGACAGCGGTGATGGAGCTGGAGATAGCCGTCAGGGGGTCAAGCCCGATGGCGCCCAACAGTGCGGCTATCACCAGAATGATGGCGAAGTAGGCCAGCACGAATGAGATCATCGAGCGGATGATGGCGTCATTAACCGTCCGGCCATTGTACTTCTGCGGGAAGACAGCAGAAGGGTGCATCAGTTGGCGCATCTGCTTTCTGAACAGGGCGAATGCCACCTGTACCCGGAAGATCTTGAGACCACCCGCAGTGGAGCCTGAGCAGGCCCCAAGAGCCAGCAGCACGATGAAGACGATGCTGGCGAGCGGCCCCCAGGTGCCAAAGTCACCAAGGCCGTAGCCGGTGGTGGTGAGCACCGAGACGATGTTGAAGCAGCTGATGCGCAGGGCATCCCAGAAGCCGAACAGGTCTCTCTCCCACAGATAGAAGGTCATGATGACGGTAACCCATACCACCAGCCAGAAGAAGCCGCGCACCTGGGCATCCTTGAACAGGCTGTTGTCCCTGTGGTTGAGGCTCTGCACATAGAGCAGGAAGGGCAGGCCGCCGAGGAACATGAACAGGGTGCCAATCCAGTGTGCCGAGTTGGAGAAGTGGGACATGGATTGATCGGAGGTGGAGTAGCCGCCGGTACTGAGAGTGGTCATGGCGTGGTTGATCGCCTCGAACATGTTCATGCCGCTGGCCCAGTAGGCCATGAAGCAGAGCATGGAGAGCACCAGATAGACGACGACGATGTTGTTGGCGACCGTCTTGGCACGCGGGGCGCTTTTGTCCGACCAGTCCGAGCTCTCGGTCTGGAACAGCTTCATGCCGCCGACGTTGAGGTAGGGCAGCACGGCTACCGCCATCACGATAAAGCCGACCCCGCCCAGCCACTGCAGGATGGAACGCCACAACAGGATGCTGTGGGCCATGTTGTCGAGGCCGGAGAGCACGGTGGAGCCCGTGGTGGTCACCCCCGACATGGTCTCGAAGTAGGCGTCGGTGAAGTTGATGTGGGTGATGAAAACAAAAGGCAGGGCGCCGAAGATGCAGGCCACCACCCAAACCGAGGTGGTGAGCAGGAACATCTCCCGCACCCCCAGATGAAACTCCGCCTTGCGACCGTAGTGGAGGCAGAGCAGGGCGGCGCCGTGGGTGATCAGCACGGACTTGAGAAACTCGACAAATCCCTCTGACCCGGTGAGCAGTGCCAGCAAGGTGGGCAGCCACATGAAGAGCGCCAGCTTGGAGAGCACCAGCCCGAGGGTGAAGATAATGGGACGCAGCTTGATCATGTTCGATAACCTGGTCGTTGATTAACAAAAGACCCGGACCATCCCCTTGGGGGAGCTGAGCCGGGTCTGGTTTGACAGCCTGTGCGCATGAAGACGTTACAGGAAGAAGGGGCTTGGCTGGAACAGCCGCTCCACTTCCGGGATGTACTTCTTGTCCACCAGGAACATGACCACGTGGTCATCCTGCTGGATCTTGGTGCGATCGTGAGCGATCAGCACCTCATCCCCGCGCACCACGGCACCGATGGTGGTACCCGGCGGCAGCTTGAGCTCGCCCACCGTCTTGCCGACCACCTTGGAGGTGTTCTCGTCACCGTGGGCAATCGCCTCGATCGCCTCGGCGGCGCCGCGGCGCAGGCTGTAGACGTTGGCGATATCGGCCCGACGCACGTGTGTCAGCAGGGCCGAGATGGTGGCCTGCTGGGGCGAGATGGCGATATCGATAGAGCCACCCTGCACCAGATCGACGTAGGCGCCGCGCTGGATCAGCACCATGGTCTTCTTGGCGCCCATCTTCTTGGCGAGCAGCGCCGACATGATGTTGGCCTCATCCTCGTTGGTCACGGCGATGAAGACGTCGATCTGGTCGATGTGCTCCTCGGCCAGCAGCTCCTGATCCGCCGCATCGCCGCAGAAGACGATGGTGTTCTCCAGCAGTTCGGAGAGCTGCTCAGCCCGCTTCTGGTTGCGCTCGATAAGCTTGACGCTGTAGCGCTTCTCCAGCTGACGGGCGAGGCCTGCGCCAATGTTGCCGCCACCGACGATCATGATGCGGCGGTAGGGGCTCTCGAGACGCTGCAGTTCAGACATCACGGCGCGGATATGGCCCGCGGCGGCGACGAAGAAGACCTCGTCATCCGCTTCGATGATGGTAGTGCCTTGCGGGCGGATCGGGCGGCCCTGACGGAAGATGGCCGCTACGCGAGTTTCGATATTGGGCATGTGCTCGCGCAGGGTGGAGAGGGCATTACCCACCAGCGGGCCACCGTAGTAGGCCTTGACCGCGACCAGACCGACACGACCACCTGCAAAATCAACCACCTGCAGGGCGCCCGGATACTCGATCAGGCGACGCACATAGTCGGTCACCAGCTGTTCCGGCGCGATCAGGTGATCCACCGGCACCGATTCCGGCAGGAACAGGCGATCCCGTTCGGTCAGATAGGCTGGCGAGCGGATCCGCGCCACCTTGTTCGGGGTGTTGAACAGGGAGTAGGCCACCTGACAGGCGATCATGTTGGTCTCGTCACTGTTGGTGACGGCGACCAGCATGTCGGCATCCTGAGCCCCCGCTTCGCGCAGCACCTTGGGGTGTGCGCCGTGCCCGTTGACTACCCGCAGGTCGAACTTGTCTTGTAACTCCCGCAGGCGCTCACTGTCGGTATCGACGATGGTGATGTCGTTGTTCTCTCCGGCCAGGTTCTCGGCCAGAGTGCCGCCGACCTGGCCGGCTCCCAAAATGATGATTTTCATAGGGAACGTCTACTCACGTTGAGGCAGTAAAGGGGCATTTCGCCTGCATGGCGATTGCCCCGGAAGAAGCATGTCAGCGTCACAGCTTGACCAGCTTGGCGTAGTAGAAGCCATCCATCTCGGCTTCACCCGGCAGGAACTGGCGACCCGGGCAGTCCGGGGTGTCCTGTTCGTGCAACGGTACCAATTTGGCATCTTTGGTCGCGGCAAGGAAGGCGCGGATCTGTTCGCGGTTCTCTTCCGGCAGGACGGAGCAGGTGGCGTAGAGCAGGGTACCGCCGCTTTTCAGCTTGCCCCAGAGGGCGTTCAGAATACGGCGCTGCAGCTCGGCCAGCTCGCGGATGTCCTGATCACGGCGCAACCACTTGATGTCTGGGTGGCGGCGGATGACACCGGTGGCGGAGCAGGGAGCATCCAGCAGGATGCGGTCGAACTGACCCTCCGGCCACCACTGTTCCGGTGCCGCCGCATCGCCGTGGATCACCTTGGCGGTCAGGCCGATGCGATCCAGGTTCTCCTGCACCCGCTTGAGGCGGTTTTCATCGGCATCGACGGCAACCACGCCAGCCAGCTTGGGCTGACGCTCCAGCAGGTGGGCAGTCTTGCCGCCGGGGGCCGCGCAGGCATCCAGCACCCACTCGCCCGGTTGTGGGTCGAGCAGTGCCGCGGCCTGTTGTGCGGCACCATCCTGTACCGAGCAGTCACCCACTTCGAAGCCGGGCAGCTTGGTCACATCGCAAGGACGCTCCAGCAGGATGCAATCCTCGCCCTCTTCACCGGCCACGGCATTGATGCCGGCTTCGGCCATGCGAGCCAGCATGGCATCGCGGCTCTGGCGCTGGCTGTTGTTGCGGATCCACATGGGGGGACGCTGGTTGTTCGCCTCCATGATGAATTCCCACTCATCGTGATAGGCCTGACGCAGGCGCTTGGTGAGCCACTCCGGATGACCGAGGCGAATGCTGGGAACACGGTCGATACGCAGCAGAATGACTTCGGCGCTGCGCTGGAAGTTGCGCAGCACGCCGTTGATGAGGCCACGCAGGGAGGTGCCCTTGAGCAGTTTGACGGCGTTGACGGTCTCGGCCACCGCGGCGTGAGCCGGAATGCGGGTGTAGATGAGCTGATAGAGACCGACCAGGATGAGGTAGTGGAAAATGCGGCTCTTGTTCTTGAGCGGTTTGTCCATCATCTCGTTGACTGCCGCATCGAGGCGGGGCAGCCAGCGCAGGGTGCCGTAGCAGAGTTCTTGCAGGAGAGCGCGATCGCGAGGTGCAACCTTCTCCTGGGCAGCAGGCAGAACAGCGGAGAGGGATTGACCCTGATCCAGCACCTGTTGAATAACGAGAGCGGCCTGTGCACGTGTTTTCATAGAGTTACCTTAGATGCGCAAGTCGGGGCCTGGGCCCCGCTTGTGTCAATTCAATCCAGTTCAATTCAATTGCGTGCCGGGTTCAAACCAGTCGCGGCGAGAGTTGAGCAGATCCGAAACGGACATCGCCTTCTTGCCGGGCGGTTGCAGGGTCAGCAGGCGCAGTACCCCTTTGCCGGTAGCGATATCGATCCCCTGCTTGTCGGCCTTGAGCAGGGTGCCGGCGGGTTGGCCGTGGTCGCTGTCAATGACGGCGGCTTGCCATACCTTGACGGTCTGGTCAGCCACTTCAAACCAGCTGATGGGCCAGGGGTTGAACGAGCGGATGCAGCGTTCGATGGCAACCGCCTCCATCGACCAGTCGATGCGGGCCTCTTCCTTGGAGAGCTTCTCGGCGTAGTTGGCCAGCGCATCATCTTGTGCCTCGGCAGCGGTTTCACCGGCAGCCATGGCATTGATGGTGTCGACCAGTGCCTGAGGGCCCAGCTCGGCCAGCTTGTCATAGAGGCTGGCGGAGGTCTCGTCGGCGGCGATGGGGCAGCTGACCTTGCGGATCATGGCACCGGTATCCAGTCCCACATCCATCTGCATGATGGTGACGCCGGTTTCGGCATCGCCCGCCCAGATGGAGCGCTGGATCGGTGCCGCGCCGCGCCAGCGGGGCAGCAGGGAGCCATGGACGTTGATGCAGCCCAGACGCGGGGTATCGAGCACCACCTTGGGCAGGATCAGGCCATAGGCCACCACCACCATCAGGTCGGCGCCAAGGGCGGCCAGTTCGGCTTGCGCCTCTTCCTTGCGCAGAGAGGCAGGTTGGTAAACCGGCAGGTTGTGGGCCAGTGCCAGCTCTTTGACCGGGCTGGCGGTGAGCTTCTGGCCACGGCCTGCTGGCTTGTCGGGCTGGGTATAAACGGCAACGACCTCGTGGTCGGAAGACAACAACGCCGCCAGGTGACGGGCGGCGAAGTCGGGAGTACCGGCAAAAATCAGTTTCAGCTTATTCAATGGGGCAGATCCTCAGAGGACTTTGCGATCTTCACGGGCCATCTTTTCCAGCTTCTGGCGAATGCGCTGGCGCTTGAGCGGGGACAAGTAATCCACAAACAGCTTGCCGACCAGATGATCCATCTCATGCTGGATGCAGATGGCGAGCAGATCGTCGGCTTCCAGCTCGAACGGCTTGCCGTTGCGATCCAGGGCGCGGATTTTGATCTGTTCGGCGCGAGGCACCAGAGCACGGCTGCCGGGCACGGAGAGGCAACCCTCTTCAATGCCGGTGCTGCCGCACTGCTCGATGACCTCCGGATTGATCAATACCAGAGGATCTTCACGGTTTTCAGAGACATCGATCACTATGATGCGCTGGTGAATGTCGACCTGAGTCGCGGCCAGGCCAATGCCTTCCTCCGCGTACATGGTTTCGAACATATCATCTACAATCTGTTGTAACTCGGGTGTAAAGGTCTCGACAGGGGCTGCAACGGTGCGCAGGCGCTCATCGGGAAAACGCAATACATCTAGAATGGCCATAGTTTTTTCTTTAGTTTCGTATAAATGCAGTCAATATTGGCGTAATTCTAGTCATTTACGCCGACAAAAAACAGCAACACTTTGCGTACAGAAGTAACAGGGAGTGTTATGTATCTGAAGCAAACCATCCTCGCCTGCCTGCTGGTGACCGTGAGTCAGGCAGCATTGGCCGATCAGCTCAGGCTGAAAGCGGGTTACCCCGAAAGTTATGTAGTGCAAAAAGGCGACACCCTGTGGGATATCTCCGGCAAGTATCTTTCCGAACCCTGGCTCTGGCCCCGTCTCTGGAATATCAATCCGCAGATTGCCAATCCTCACTGGATCTACCCCGGTGATGTACTGCATCTGAGCTGGGTCAATGGTGAACCCCGGCTCGGCAAGGCGATGCAGGGTGGCAAGCAAGTCATCCGCCTCGGCCCGAAAACCCGTTACGAAAACAAAGCCAACCCCATTCCGACCCTGCCTATCAGCGAGATCGGCCCCTTCCTGCAAACCGACCATATTCTGGCTGACAGCCAGCAGCAGAAAACCTTGCCCTATCTGCTGGGGTCGGATCAGAAACATATCGGCATGCTGGAGGGGGACACCCTCTATGTGCAGGGCTCCCTGACGCCGGGGCAGGTTTATGGCATTTATCACCCCGGAGTGGTCTACAAGGATCGCGAAACCGGTGAACTGCTGGGCCAGGAGGCGATCTTTGCCGGTGTGGTGCGGGCCGTGGCGCGTCTTGATGGCGATCGGACCGAGGTGACTCTGACTCATAACCAGCGCGAAGTGCTGCAGGGCGACAAGGTGATGCCGCTGCCCGCTCAGGAGAACATGCCCGCCGTCTTCACACCGAAAGCGGCACCTGCCATCACGCCGGGCTATGTCATCGATTTGCCGAACAAGACCCGGGGCGGTGGCAAGTTTGATGTGGTGCTGATCAACCGGGGTGGCCGCGATCAGCTAGTCGCCGGGGATGTACTGGATGTCAGACGGCCCGGTGCTGCTCTGGTCACCAAGAATGGCGATGTGCAGTACAAGGAGCTCTCGTCGGTTTTTAACCGGGTGTTTTACAGCAGCAACAAGAAGGCACCATTGCCCTCTGAAGCGATTGCCCGCGTCATGTTGTTCAAGGTGTATGACAAGCTGAGTTACGGTCTCATCATGCAGAGTAACGACATGGTGAGTGCGGGCTATCAGGTCACTCACTTCTGACGTGAACTACCCCGACGCGCGTCTGGCGCTTTGGCTAACTCTCGATACGGTCACCGGTATCGGTCCGGTGACCGCTGCACGTCTGTTGGAACGGGCTGGGGGAAGTATTGAGGCCCTGTTTCAGAGCGATGAAGCGCAACTGCATGGAATGGGGTTGTCGTCAGAGCAGATCAAACAACTGCGCTGGCCCTCGCCGGTGGTTGAGCAGAGCCTGGCTTGGGCCGCTTTGCCTGACAATATCCTTATTCCGCAAGATCACCCGATTTATCCACCCTTGTTGCGGGACATTCCCGCGGCACCCCTGTTGCTCTACTGTCGTGGCGATCTTGCTGCGCTATCGCGACCCCAGCTGGCAATGGTGGGGACACGCCATCCTACCTATGCAGGCAAAGATAATGCCTCCCGCCTTTGTAGCGAGCTGGTTGGATGCGGGTTAGCCATCACCTCGGGCCTTGCGCTCGGTATCGATGGTGTCTGCCATCAGCAGTCGCTGGCTTCTGGTGGTATTACCCTTGCCGTGCTGGGTTCCGGGCTGGATTGCCTCTACCCCAAACGCCATCAGGGGCTGGCAGGCCAGATTCTGGAGAGCGGTGGTTTGCTTATCTCCGAGCTGGCGCCGGATAAAGGGCCGCTGGCTGAACATTTTCCTCGTCGCAACCGTATTATCAGTGGTCTGTCGCTGGGAACTCTGGTGGTGGAGGCGACAGAGCAGAGCGGTTCGCTGATCACAGCTCGCTATGCGCTTGAACAGGGGCGTGAAGTGTTTGCGGTACCCGGCGCCCCGCAAAATGCCCAGGCGATAGGGTGTAACAGATTAATTCAGCAGGGGGCCAAACTTGTGCTGAGTGCGGCCGATATAGTGGAAGAGCTGCCAGAGTGGGTCGTACGGCCAGATCCGTCGGTCACACCATCTGAGCAACCGCATAATAGCGAATTGCCTTATGCCGATTTGTTGGATAACGTAGATTATGAGACCACGAGCGTGGATACCGTTGCCGAGCGGGCCCAGCTTCCTGTCGAAGTGGTATTGGGCAGGTTGGTAGAGCTGGAGCTGGCCGGTGCAGTGATGGCGGTAGCCGGTGGATACGTCAGAGCGAGGAGGGCGAATCATGTTTGATGTATTGATGTACCTTTTCGAGACCTACATCCACAGCGATGCAGATGTGATGGTCGAGCAGGATGAGCTCACCGACGAGTTGAGCCGGGCCGGTTTCGATAAAGAAGAGATCGACAAGGCGCTCGACTGGCTGGAGCGGCTGGCCAATCTGCACGATAGCGAGCGGGAGGTCTATGTTACCGCCAGCGCGCAAGGCTCGATGCGTATCTATGCTCCGCAAGAGCTGGCACGCCTCAGCACCGAGTGCCGCGGCTTCCTGCTCTTTCTGGAACAGGCCCAGGTGTTGAATGCCGAAACCCGCGAGATCTGTATCGAGCGCCTACTCGAGCTGGACAAGCCGGATATCGAGCTGGATGACCTGAAGTGGGTCGTCATGATGGTGCTGTTCAACGTACCGGGCAGTGAAAATGCCTACCAGCAGATGGAAGAGCTGGTGTTTGATGAGTCAGACGGCGTCATTCACTGACAGTCCGGTGCCGCGCTGGTAGAATTCAGGCCATCTGGATTTCAAGGCGCGGCCCATGTCAAAAATCGATCATCACCTCTTTTCAGCCCACGAACATGCCTTCGAGCGCGAGCCGTGCCCGCAGTGCGGGGCCGAGCTGGTGATCCGCCAGGGCAAACATGGCCCCTTTCTTGGCTGTTCTGCCTATCCTGCCTGTGATTACATACGCTCCCTGACGCCATCCGGCCGCGACATCGAAAAGGTGCTCGAAGGCTCTGCCTGTCCCGATTGCGGAGAGCCGCTGGCGATCAAGAAGGGGCGTTATGGTCTGTTTGTCGGTTGTACCCAGTATCCGGCCTGTCAGCACATCGAATCCCTGCAGGAGAGTGACGATACCCAGATCCTCTGCCCCGAGTGCGGCAAGGGGCATCTGGTGAGCCGCACCTCCCGCTACGGCAAGCAGTTTTACTCTTGTGATGGCTATCCACACTGCAAATATGTGGTGAACGACAAGCCGATCCCCATGCCTTGTCCCACGTGTGGCTGGGGCATCATGGTAGAGAAAAAAGTGAGGGGAACTCTGCGTTGGGTCTGTCCGCAAAAGAAATGCGGCCACCAAAGTGAGCAGGTATAATCCCGCCGCCGCAACCGGATTGAAACGTTTTCGGTGAACTTCAACCCCCCACTTGGAGTAAGGAAATTCCCACCATGAATAAACCCTTTGTTGCCGTATTGATGGGCTCTGATTCTGATTTCCCCGTGATGCAAACCACCCTCGAGGTGCTCAAGTCATTTGATATCGCAGTGGAAGTCAAAGTCACCTCCGCGCACCGCACGCCGGCTGCGACCCATCAGTATGTGACCGATGCCGAGGCCCGTGGCTGCAAGGTCTTTATCTGTGCTGCCGGTCTGGCGGCGCATCTGGCGGGTGCCGTAGCCGGCATCACGACTCGTCCTGTGATCGGGGTACCCATCGATGGTGGCCCGCTCAAGGGGCTGGATGCGCTGCTCTCCACCGTGCAGATGCCGGGTGGTGTACCGGTGGCGACCGTGGCGATCGGCAAAGCCGGTGCCAAGAACGCAGGTTATCTGGCAGCCCAGATGCTGGCAGTAGCCGATGATGAACTGGCGGCCAAGGTTCGGGCCGAACGCCAGAAGAATGCCGAAGAGGTGATGGCCAAGGATGCCGCCCTGCAGGCTCAACTCAAGTAAGTGAACGGGTGGCGATCCGGATGTGTCGTATTTTCCTGTGCAACAGCAAAACGTCACTTTGCCATGGTCGCCGCCATACGGATTCAACTTGCTACTAAGTGACGAGGCGGCAGCCTGGCTGCCGCATTTTTCCTATGCCAAATGAATTTGAACAGGCAGTTGCCGCCCTCCAGCAGGAAGGGGTGATTGCTTATGCGACCGAGGCCGTGTTTGGCCTGGGGTGTGATCCCGACTCCGAAGTTGCGGTGCAGCGACTGCTGGCCATCAAACAGCGTCCGGTGGAGAAGGGGTTGATCCTGATTGCTGCCGATTTGGCACAATTGCAGGACTACATCGATCTGAGCCAACTTAGCGGTGAGCAACTGGCTCGGGTTGAAGCCAGCTGGCCCGGTCCTTTTACCTGGATCATGCCTGCCCGTGCGACGACGCCGGCCTGGCTGACCGGGCAGTTCGAGACCCTGGCGGTGCGCGTGACGGCTCATCCTCAGGTTCAGGCGTTGTGTCGCGCCTTTGGCAAGCCGCTGGTCTCTACCAGCGCCAACCTGACCGGTGAGGAGCCTGCTCGTCGGGTAGCCGATATCGGTGATCGGCTGGCAAGCAAGTTAGCCTATATCCTGCCCGGTGAAGTGGGTGGTCAAGCCAACCCATCAGAGATCAAGGACGCCCGAACCGGCGCCATTATTCGCCCCTCCTGAGCAGGCGGATACGTCATGATTTGCCATCAATCCGCTGAGCGGTGAGCTCATCGGATTGATTTAACTATAAAAATGGACAGGGCGTTCACGATCCTGTCTGACTGGAGACAAGATGAGCAAACCGGATGTGGCCCAGGTCAAGGCCTTCCTGTTGCAGTTGCAGGACGAGATCTGCCGTGGTCTGGAGCAGGCCGATGGCAGTGGGCACTTTGTGGAAGATGCCTGGAGCCGTGAAGGCGGTGGCGGTGGTCGCACCCGTGTGCTGCGCCACGGCGCGGTGATCGAGCAGGGGGGCGTCAACTTCTCCCATGTCTATGGCGATGCCATGCCTGCCTCTGCTACAGCCCATCGGCCAGAGTTGGCCGGTCGCAAGTTCGAGGCGATGGGCGTGTCGCTGGTGATCCATCCGCACAACCCCTATGTGCCGACCAGCCACGCCAACGTCCGTTTCTTCATCGCCGAGAAAGAGGGTGAAGAGCCCATTTGGTGGTTTGGCGGTGGCTTCGATTTGACGCCATTCTACCCGTTTGCCGAGGATGTCCAGCACTGGCATCAGGTCTCCCGTGATCTCTGCCAGCCATTTGGTGATGAGATCTACCCCGAGTTCAAATCTTGGTGCGATCGCTACTTCTTCCTCAAACACCGCAACGAGACGCGGGGGGTGGGCGGTCTCTTCTTCGACGATCTGAATCGCTGGCCCTTTGCCGACTGCTTTGCCTTTATGCGGGCGGTAGGTCGGGGTTATCTCGACGCCTACCTGCCGATCATCGAACGACGCAAGGCACTGCCCTATGGCGAGCGGGAGCGGGAGTTCCAGCTCTATCGTCGCGGCCGTTATGTGGAGTTCAATCTGGTGTATGACCGTGGCACCCTGTTCGGGCTGCAGACCGGCGGACGTACCGAGTCAATCCTGATGTCGATGCCACCGCTGGCACGTTGGGAGTATGACTGGCAGCCGGAGGCGGGCACTCCTGAAGCCTTGCTCTACACCGATTACCTCACGCCGCGAGAGTGGCTGTGACCCGAGGGACCATGATGGTCCCTTTTTACTGGCCGTTATTCGGCTTGTTCCCGAGAGTGAAAACCCGTTAAATCGGAATATTGCCCTCTGATGGAACTCTTTGATGGATCGTTATCTGGTTTTTGGCCACCCGGTGCGCCACAGCAAGTCCCCCTTCATTCACACCCTGTTTGCCAGACAAACCCAGCAAGAGCTGGAGTATGGGCTGGCTGAACCCGCCGTCGACGAGTTTGCCCAAGCCCTGTGCACCTTCTTTGACCAAGGGGGCAAGGGCTGCAACGTCACTGTGCCGTTCAAGGAGCAGGCATTCACTCTGGTCGATCGCTTGAGCCCAAGGGCCAAGCGGGCGGGCGCGGTCAATACCATCAAGCTGACCGATGATGGCGTGTTGCTGGGGGATAATACCGATGGCGCTGGATTGGTCGCCGATCTCAAGTCCCATGGTGTGACGCTGGCGGATAGCCGGATCCTGCTGCTGGGTGCCGGTGGCGCTGCTCGCGGTGCATTGGCGCCGCTGCTGGCTGAGTTGCCGAGCGAGCTGGTGATCGCCAACCGCACCCACACAAAAGCGCAACAGTTGGCTGCCGAATTCTGCGATCTGGGGCCTGTGACTGCCCAGACCTATGAGCAGTTGGCAGGGCTATTCGATCTCGTCATCAATTCGACTTCTGCCAGCCTGCAAGGAGAGCTGCCGCCGTTGGCCCCTGCCCTGATCCACACTGATATTGCCATCTACGACATGATGTATGGCGCCTCGGATACGGCGTTTATCAGTTGGGCCAAGCAGCATGGGGCCCGTCAAACCATGGATGGACTCGGCATGCTGGTGGAACAGGCCGCCGAAGCGTTTACCGTGTGGCGCGGAATTCGTCCCGGGACTAAACAGGTATTGAGAGAGTTGAAGCGTAACTTGGGGGTGATATGAACCAGGGTATTCTGTTTCCCGACCTGATGGAGTGGCAGGTTGACGAACAGCGGGTGCGTTTTCCTGCCCAGCAGATGGGGGCACTGATAGATTGTTACATCAGCCAGCGGCGACTGGAGAGAATGACAGGTCTGGCGCTGACGAGAGAGGATGACATCGTCAGAGCCTTTGAAAGTGTGCGTTTTGACATTGAAGATCTGGCTGAAAAACTCATTGAAGAACAAGAGTTTGCTGAAGATGGCGCTATCTATCTCTGATTTTTCAAAGTTTTTTTGTTTTGTAGCGGAACTACTTTGAAATGGCGCTGACTAACTAGATAGTTGAGGAAGTGCTAGCTAGTCACCTTTATAACCCCCCGGTATTCGTACTGGGGATTTTTTTATCTGCATGAAAGTAAAAGGTTTTTTCTTAATCTGTAAGTGGTGAAACTAAATTACATAAATTACTTTCACTTTCTGCTGCTTTGCTGTACAGTTGTCTGCGTAGGGTACAGAGGTAAGATGTTCTATCTTTCAGACCTTTTATTTCACGTAATTGAATGTGGCTGAATAGCTGCCCCGATGAGGTTCTCGTCGGGGTGTTTTTTTATGCGCATCATTTAGAGTAAATGCTTTAAATTGGCGATGCATTTGATAGAATGAGGCTGCTTCTTGAGGAATACCTGTCGTCTGGTACTCAAGATTCAGCTTCTTCCCAATTTTTTGAACTTATTATTTCAGGCTGGATGGCATCACTGTCGTCCGGCCTCATTTTTATCCCTTTCGGTTAGATTTTGTAATTAAATTTCATTTTTGTATCTTTTTATAATTGCTGTTCGTTTTGAAAGAACGAATTTGAAAACGCTATCAACGCCTCCTTAAGTTAATTCCCACCATGAATTAACGATCTATCTATATGAACTGTAGGCGGTAATGGATATAACTGGGGAGGCGAATGCGGGGTATTTGTCGTGAGGCAGGTGAAAGCGGCAATCTGAAACCCTTTCAATCAGCGGAGGAGTGCTCCGCCAATTGCAAGGAGAGCGAGGAGTGGATTACTCCTCGACAGGTTGCTGTTCGTCAGCGTCCAGCAGGTCGGTATCGTCACCACTGACGTACCATTCGGTCAGGGTTTGCGCCAGCTTCTCCACACCGATGTTGGTGAGGGAGGAGAACGCTTCAACCTGGATCTGGGAACCGAGGTTGGCAACAGCCTGGCGCACCTTGATCACCTGGTTGTTGCGCGGACCCGGGCTCAGTTTGTCAGCCTTGGTCAGCAACAGCATGACGGGCAACTGACGGTGTGAACTCCACTCCAGCATGTTCATGTCGGTATCTTTGAGCGGGTGGCGGATGTCCATCAGGATCACCAGACCTTTCAATGACTCACGGCGCTGCAGATACTCTGCCAGTGACTTTTGCCACTTGAGCTTCATTTCCAGCGGAACTTGCGCATAACCATAACCCGGCAAGTCGACCAGACGCTTGCCCGGTTCCAGCTCAAACAGGTTGATCAGCTGGGTACGACCAGGTGTCTTACTGGTGCGCGCCAGGTTCTTGTGTTTGGTTAAGGTGTTCAATGCAGATGACTTACCGGCGTTGGAACGGCCGGCAAACGCGATCTCGACACCCCCATCATTTGGCAGGTGACGGATGTCGGGTGCGCTGGTCACAAAATGCACCTTATTGAAATTCAGAGTTTGTGTATCCAACGTAAATTCCCCATGGAGATAGAGGGTTATAGAGTTACTTTTTTGTAAAATGGTGTAAAATAGCGTCGCTTAAACGCGTTTATTTTAACATGCCTTCAGCGGCATGGGATCTGGAAGCCTAATAACGAAAAGTTGGAACGCCATGAAGAACCTAGTCATTACTCTTGCTCTGATGGTTGGCGTAACGGGGATGGCACAAGCCAAGGGCGATGCCGCTGCGGGACAGACCAAGGCTGCCGTTTGTGCGGCTTGTCATGGACCGGACGGAAACAGCCTGGTTGATATGTACCCCAAAATTGCTGGTCAGCACGCATCATATATCAAAAAGCAGTTAGTTGAACTGAAGGCTGCCGCTTCTGGTCAAATTGGCCGGGTTGCGCCAGTGATGGGGCCGATGGCGTTACCTTTGTCGGAACAGGACATGGATGACCTGGCGGCTTATTTCTCCAGCCTGAAGGTTACCCCTATCGCTGTCCCTGACGACGTGGTCGAAGCGGGCAAGGCACTCTATATGGGTGGTGACATGAGTCGTGGTCTGGCAGCTTGTACGGCTTGCCATGGTCCCCGTGGCTCGGGTGTCGAACAGGCGAAGTATCCCAACCTGTCCGGCCAGCATCCTGCCTATATCAAGGCTCAGCTCACCGCATTCCGTGCCGGGACGCGTGACAACGATCCGAATGGCATGATGCGTGACGTTGCCAAGAAACTGACTGATCAGGATATCGAAGCCCTCTCCAAATATGTGGCGGGTCTGCACTGATATAGTCGATACGGTCGATTTGAGTTGAAACGGGGAGCCTGGGCTCCCCGTTGTTTTTATGGCTTTCAGATAATTCTCGGTTTAATCCCCCCGTTCTGTAAGAGATCTCCCATTCTCAAGGCAGGCCAAGGCTCATAAAATTGCATAAAATATTAAATAATCATTATTTATCAATGGATTATATGAATATTGATATTTTTCGACATGTTGAGAATGTTTTGAGTGGATTGAGCCGCTTTATAGAGTTGGTACAGTAGGTTTAATGGATTCACCCATGGATTGGGTGGCGGTTTCACGACAGGGTGTTGTGAGCAGAGGATGGCTGGCGTGGCGGGATGTCATGGGCTCGGATGAGCTGGCAAAGGATTGAAGGATCAGGATGGTGACCATCTCCGGAGCGGGATGGGGTTGCGGGATGCAGACTCCCCGGCACGATGGCAGGATGCGGTCGAGACGGGTCAAACAAGCACACGCACATTCAGGAACGACCAATATAAGGTCAGGATGACCACACAACGATATGATGCGGCGACAAGTTTTCATGGAGAGGACGAAACAGATTGTTTTGCCATTCAGGATGGCGCACGCATGAACATATCAAGGCAGCTTCGGCTGCCTTTTTTCTTTTGGGTCATTAACCCGATTAGCCATTCTGTGTCAAAATACCAGCAACATGCCCAGAGGATACCGATCCTGCGGTGTTCAGTGGCCTGATTGGGCCTGATTGGTGCGGGATCCTGCTCTTGTTCCAGCCTTACTGTTCCTCGCATCGTATCCCACCGGGTGAGATCATCCCGGGTACGGGTCAAACCAGTTATTTTTCGGAGTTAGCCATTCATGTCTGCCAAACAACCCACTCGCAAGCCTACTGGCAAGCGCAAAGAATCTGATGTCAGTGCTCAGGAAGGCCGTGAGCGTAAACGGGCTGCCAAGCGAAAGGGCCTGAAGGCTGGTTCTCGTCAGCAAGTTGAACAGCCGAAGAACAAGTCTGGCAACAGCCAGTCCAAAGATCCGCGTATCGGTTCCCGCAAGCCGGTGGTACTGGTGGTGGATGACAAACAGAAGAAGCCGGCAGCCCCCAAGGCGGTGAAAGAGAAGAAGCTGCTGATGACGCCCGAGCAGGAGCTGGCTTCCATCGAAAACGATGACCGCTTGAATGATCTGCTGGATCGTCTTGATGCCGGTGAAACCCTGGAAGCGGCCGAGCAGGCCTGGGTTGATCAGCGCGTCGACCGTTATCAGGAACTGATGGATGAGCTGGGCATCATCGATAACGACGATGATGAAGATGACGAGCTGCCGTTTGATGATGGTGATGACGCCGAGTTCGACGAGCAGAAACCGGCCTCCGAAGAGGAGTTGTGGGACCGTTTCAACCAAGTCGATTTCAAGCCGGAACCCAAGCCTGAGCCGAAGAAAAAGTGATGAGTGGATGGATGCTGGCCGCCCTGTTGGGCGGCCTGATTTTGTCAGGATTGGCCATCTATGCAGGCATGCTGCTGGCCAGGCTGAGACGACAGCAAGCGATGCAGTGGCAGGCGATTACCGCTCGCAATGAACGAATTCTGGAGAGCGTGCGGGTCATTGCTCATGCGATGCATGAGGGGCAGTGCGATTACTCCGAAGGCGCCATTCGGCTGACCAATCTGCTGGATGCGTTGCAGATCAAGGGGGGGCGAGCGTTCGTGGCCGAGTTCCCGGGTCTGTACGGGCTGTATGAGAAGGTGAAAGATATGCCGACTAATGAGGCCAGACGTGCCCTCAAGCGCAATGAAGTGATGAAGATGGATCTCGAACGCAGCGGCTACGAGGCCGAGCTGGAGGCTCAGATCCTCAAGGATGTGGCCCAGCTGAAGGATTTTCAGTTAGGTCGGTGAGCCAACAATAACAACAAGAGAGGAAGCGAGCGTGCAAGCAGAACAGATTGTGTGGGATCAGGCCCTGATCGAAAAATATAACTACAGTGGCCCGCGATACACCTCTTATCCCACTGCGCTGGAGTTCAACGAGAGCTTCGGCTATCCGGATTTTGTCCGTGCTGCCGGTCAGTATCCCGAGCGCAATCTGTCGCTCTACGTGCACATCCCTTTCTGTCACAAGCTCTGCTACTACTGCGGCTGCAACAAGGTCATTACCCGTCATCAGCACAAGGCTGACGAGTATCTCGACTACCTGGAGCAGGAGATCAAGGCGCAAGCCCCGCTCTTCAAGCATCGTCTGGTTACCCAGCTGCACTGGGGGGGCGGTACACCCACCTATCTGGATGAAGCGCAAACGCGCCGTCTGATGGCCATGCTGCGTGAGCACTTCCATTTCGCCGAAGAGGGGGAGTTCAGCATCGAGGTCGATCCGCGCGAGATTGCCATTACCATGCTGGATGTGCTGCGAGATGTCGGCTTCAACCGCATCAGCCTCGGGGTGCAGGACTTCAACAAGGATGTGCAGGTTGCGGTCAACCGCGAGCAGGACAACGACTTTATTAAAGGCATGTTGGAACGGGCCCGTGAACTGGGTTTCCGCTCGACCAACCTCGACCTTATCTATGGCCTGCCGCATCAGGATCGCGCCAGTTTCCACCATACGCTGGAAGAGGTGCTCAAGACGGATCCGGCGCGCCTCTCCATCTTCAACTATGCCCATCTGCCGAGTCGCTTTGCCGCCCAGCGCAAGTTGAAAGACGACGACATGCCTGCTCCGCAGGAGAAGCTGGCCATGCTGCAGGACACCATTGCCTTCCTCACCGGTCAGGGTTACCAGTTCATCGGTATGGACCATTTTGCCAAACCCGATGACGAGCTGGCAGTGGCGCAGCGCGAGGGCAAGCTGCACCGCAACTTCCAGGGCTATACCACCCAGGGAGATTGTGATCTGCTGGGGCTGGGGGTCTCCTCCATCAGCATGATCGGTGATGCCTACTCCCAGAACCAGAAAGAGCTCAAGACCTATTACGCACAGGTTGCAGAGCTGGGTCATGCCCAGTGGAAAGGCTGCTCGCTCAATCAGGATGACCTGATCCGCCGTGAGGTGATCAAGCGGCTTATCTGTGATTTCCGTCTGAACTTTGCCGCTGTCGAACAGGCGCACGGGCTCAATTTCAGAGAGTATTTTGCCGACGATCTAAAGCTGCTGCAGACCTTCATCAACGATGGATTGGTGCGTATGACGGAGGATGGTCTGGAGGTCTCCTCCACGGGGCAGCTGCTGATCCGCAATATCTGCATGTGCTTCGACGTGTACCTGCGCAACAAGGCGCGTCAGCAGCAGTTCTCTCGCGTGATATAAGCTTGTTTGCCGATTAGAAAACAGAGAAGGGCGCTATCGTGGCGCCCCTTTCATATGTATTTTTGCTCAAGCAGCGAGTCGGGAAGGTTCTGGTAAGAAGTCTCTGCGCTGAGGCAAGCAATTGGGAATCAAGCAATGGTCGCGGTGAAACGCAGATAAAAAGATGGGGGCGACTTGCGTCGCCCCCGGTAGTCGTATCGCTCAGATCCTTGAGCGAAGTTGCTCCCTGCAATCCCTGACTGTTTACCTCTTCCTTTAGGTTTCCCCTTCCCAATCCTTTGGGGTGTCCTTTAGCCATCTTGGCCTGACGAGTCATCCTGTCCCGTCGCACTTTCTCCGTCCCGGGAGGTGTCCTTTACCACATCCTGTGGTGAGTCCATTTGCCCAACCCTGGCAGCCAGTCTTCCTGACCGACTTCATTGCGTCCGTGCATGAGTAACTATAAGGATTTTCTAACCGGCTACAACGCCAGATTGGAAAACGTTTTTGTCATTAGCTGTTTCGAAAGTGATGAGTTTCGATTTATTCATTTATAAACAGCTAGTTAAGTTACTCATCTTCATGTTTTAAGATCTTATCTTCCGATTATCTCGGGGATCTTTTCGGCCGTTGGCTTACATCTGGAATGGCAAATATCTTACACGGCGTTTTGGTTGCTTCAGAAACAGATTTTGCAGTCTGATGATGGTCATTCGGGGTGAGTTGGCGAGGCACACAAAGAGCGGCTGAATGGAGAAATTATGAGCGCTGGTTGAGTCGCTCATAGATTGTCTGGCGCTCCTCAGGAGTCAGCGAAGAGAAGTAGTGGGTAAAGAGGCGCAGTAACAGGGACTTGTTCATGCCGTCTTGCTGGGTCAGATTACCCAGCTCGTCGATGGCCACCGTGCTCATGGAGAAGGTAGCTTTTTTGTAGCTGGGCTTCAGGTGCTCACCACTCTCGATAAAGGCCAGCGCCGACAAGGCTTCATCACGATGCAGGCCCAGTTCGAGGCTGACCACCTTGGGTTTGCCCTTGGCGTAGAACTCCGCATCTTCGATAAATTCGTCGACGGTGAACTTCTTCTGGTGATGCAGCTGGTGCTTTTTCTTCAGATCGGCCAGACCCATCTCACACCCCCACTTGCAGAAACTCTTTGGCGATGGCCCGGATCTCTTCGGCGGATTTGCCATCCGGCTCGATCTCCATCACCGACAGTCCCTTCTCTTCGCTGTCGTCATAGACGTTGCGACCATAGGTGATGGCGTTCAGGACGTCGACACCGAACGAGGAGCAAACCTCTTTCGCTTCGAGAATGCGTTTTACCTGATTGGGCAGGGCGGGGCACTGGGTCAGCACTACTGCTGCATTGAGGGTCGGGTTGACCATCTTGCAGGTGGTGATGAGATCTTCCATATGGGGCAGGGTCTTAAGGTCGCGGCGTTTCGGACGCAAGGGGATCAGGGCGTGGGTGGCGACAGCCATGGTGGAGCGCAGTGCCCGGTTGTCTTGCCCGCCGCAATCGACGATGACGTAGTCGTAGCGGTTTTTCAGGCTGAGCAGGTCGTTGCGAATATTGCCATAGAGCTGTACGCAGTTGATTTGTGGCAGCTCCGGGTTGTCATTGCGCTCCTGAATCCAGTCAGAGGTGGTGCGCTGCGGGTCGCAGTCGACCAGTAACACCTCCCCCTGAAATTGGGATCTGAGGTAGACCGCCAGATTTTGTGCCAGGCAGCTCTTACCACTCCCCCCCTTCTCTCCACCGACCAACAAGATCATGACGTTCCCCTATCCATGAGAAAACCGCTGATTTCAGTATAGGAGGGGCCAGTCTCATCACAAGGCGAGAGGAGTGATGCTCCTCTCGTTGTTTCGACTAGTAATGAACGCTGCCTCCCTGCCAGCGGCAGACATAGTCAGGCACCAGCATCTGGGGGGCCTTGTCGACATGGCATACCACCATGGGCATGGCAGGGGCTCCTTCAGCCTGACTGAGGGTGGGGAACGTAGAGAGCAGCAAAGTCGCGAGCAACAGCATGGGTTTCATCTTCATAACAACTCCTTGGTAGTGCCATTCCTGTGTGATCTGGATCACTTTCTGAGTTAAGTCGAGGTTGGCGCCAGCGCAAGGTGAGACGAATAAATTCAATTAATGAAAAAAGTATCAAAAGGCGTTGTGGTGACCGACGAGGATGGTTGCCCACCTTGATGCGGACTTTGTGCATATTAAGTTGAACCGCACAAAGAGGTGGTGACTGATGAGGCCGAGCCTGATGGGGTTGGCATCAATGCCATGATCTGGAACAAGAAAAGATTTATGCAGTGAATGTGGTCGATGTGAGTATTTATTTCTCCCGCGTTCCTCCCGTCACGGCGATGTATTCAATACCTAGGGAGTAATATTCAAACTCTATTTGCAAAGTTATTTATTGTAATGATTTTTAAAGGTTTTTGTTATTTGCATTTAATCGCTCCAGTGAACTGGCATGAATAAAAAATGAATCAATCTGAAATATAGCAGGGTGGTTTTGCATGGTTATTCGGTGCGATTTGTTTGGAAAATGCGCAATTTGCTACCGGGGTCATAGATTGGATGGTGAATATATTCAGTTCTGAGTGAATGTGATCAATGTCTAAGTTTGTCGTGATTTGCAGGGCTAACCTCGGTCTCGAAAGGCAAGGGCAGGATAGAACATAAGCCGATTACCCTACATAAAGAATATCCCGCCTTAGCCACGAGCATGAATAGAAGGAATCTATTCAATCACTCGCAGGGACCACTGCTAGACGGAATATAATCATGAGCAAATTTTATGTAGGTTCTGAAGTTGGCCAATTGCGCCGTGTCATGTTGCACCGCCCCAACCTCAGTCTGAAGCGTCTGACTCCTTCCAACTGCCAGGATCTGCTGTTCGATGACGTCCTGTCTGTTGAACGCGCCGGTCAGGAGCACGACAAATTCGCTCAGGTACTGCGCGATCAGAATGTCGAAGTTTTCCTGCTGACCAATCTGCTGGCGGAAACACTTGATGTGCCGGAAGCCAAAACCTGGCTGCTGCAACATCAGGTCTCCGACTACCGCCTCGGCTCTTCTTTTGCCAACGACGTGCGCTGCTTCCTAGCTGACATGCCGCACCGCGAACTGGCCCGCATTCTCTCCGGCGGCCTGACTTACTCCGAGATGCCCTACAGCGGCGTCAACATGGTAGTGGGCATGCACGCTCCGACCGATTTCATCATCGAGCCGCTGCCCAACCACCTCTTTACCCGTGACACCTCCTGCTGGGTTTATGGCGGCGTCTCCATCAACCCGATGGCCAAGCCGGCTCGTCGCCGCGAGACCAACCACGTGAAGGCTATCTACCGCTGGCACCCGATGTTTGCCGGTCAGGACTTCATCAAGTACTTCGGTGATGAGGAGAGTGACTACGACAACTCCACCATCGAGGGTGGCGACGTACTGGTGATCGGTCGCGGCGCCGTGCTGATCGGTATGTCCGAGCGCACCACCCCGCAAGGTGTCGAGCACCTGGCTCGCAGCCTGTTCAAACATGGTCAGGCCAAGCAGGTCATCGCCATGGAGCTGCCGAAACACCGCAGCTGTATGCACCTGGATACCGTCATGACCCACATGGATATCGACACCTTCTCCGTCTATCCGGAAGTGATCCGCAAGGACGTGCAGTGCTGGAGCCTGACTCCGGGCGGCGCCACCGGCATGAACATCAAGGAAGAGGGTTACTTCGTCACTGCTATCGAGAAAGCACTGGGCGTGGATCAACTGAAGATCATCACCACTGGCGGTGACAGCTTCGAAGCCGAACGCGAGCAGTGGAACGACGCCAACAACGTGCTGACCGTACGTCCCGGCGTGGTGGTGGGTTACGAGCGCAATACCTACACCAACGAGAAATATGACAAGGCCGGTATCACAGTTCTCTCCATCCCGGGTGATGAACTGGGCCGTGGCCGCGGCGGTGCCCGCTGCATGAGCTGCCCGATGGAACGCGACAGCATCTGATGAGACGGCGTGGCGCCGGCAGAGGCTGGCGCCACACAGAACCAAACTCGAGATCAACCACTATGAAAAAACCAACTGTCGTCGTCGCTCTGGGTGGCAATGCTCTGCTCCGTCGTGGTGAGCCACTGGAAGCGGATATCCAGCGCAAGAACATCGCCACAGCCGCCAAGACTATCGCCCTGATTGCTCAGGAGTACAACGTGGTGCTGGTGCATGGCAACGGTCCGCAAGTCGGTCTGCTGGCCCTGCAAAACAGCGCCTACACCAAGGTATCCCCCTATCCGCTGGATGTGCTGGGTGCCGAGTCCCAGGGCATGATCGGCTACATGCTGATCCAGGAGCTGAAAAACCTGATGCCGAGCCGCAACGTCACCGCGCTGCTGACTCAGGTGCAGGTCGATCCCAAGGATCCGGCATTCGCCAACCCGACCAAATTTATCGGCCCCGTCTACGAAGAGGCTGAAGCCCGCACCCTGGCAGAAGAGAAGCACTGGGTGGTCAAGGCTGACGGCAAGTTCTTCCGCCGCGTAGTGCCATCCCCGCTGCCCCAGCGCATCGTCGAAGGCGACGCCATCGAAACCCTGATTGCCCAAGGCCACCTCATCATCTGTACCGGTGGTGGCGGTATCCCGGTGACTTGGGATGGACAGAGCCTGACCGGTATCGAAGCCGTCATCGACAAGGACATGTCTGCCGCCTACCTGGCCAAGCAGATCAAGGCCGACGCCCTGCTGATCCTGACCGATGCCGATGCCGTCTATCTGGATTGGGGCAAACCGACCCAGCGTCCGCTGCGGGTCACCAGCCCGGACGAGCTGGCCGGGGTCAAGTTCGATGCAGGTTCCATGGGGCCGAAAGTCGAAGCCTCCTGTGAATTTGTCAAAGCGACCGGCGGCATGGTCGGCATCGGCTCGCTGGAAGATGGCCTCGCCATCCTCAAGGGTGAAGCCGGCACCAATATCGTCGCCACCCGCACCGTACATGCGTAATTACCGATATCTGTACTGAGAATGCGTAGTCAACACTACTGCCCGAACTGGTCTGAAACATATATAGAGAGAACTCATCATGGCTTTTAATCTGCGTAACCGTAACTTCCTGAAACTGCTGGACTTCACCCCGCGCGAAATCCAATACATGATCGACCTGGCCATCGACCTGAAGAAAGCCAAATACGGTGGCTACGAGCGCAAGCATCTGGTCGGCAAGAACATCGCCCTGATTTTCGAGAAGACCTCCACCCGTACCCGTTGTGCGTTTGAAGTGGCGGCCTTCGACCAGGGCGCGCAAGTCTCCTACCTTGGCCCAAGCGGTTCCCAGATCGGTCACAAGGAGTCCATGAAGGACACCGCCCGGGTACTGGGTCGCATGTATGACGGTATCGAATACCGTGGCTACGGTCAGGAGATCGTGGAAGAGCTGGGTGCCTACGCCGGTGTACCGGTGTGGAACGGCCTGACCAACGAATTCCACCCGACCCAGATCCTGGCCGACTTCATGACCATGCTGGAGCACGGCAAGGGCAAACGTCTGGATCAAATCAAGTTCGCCTACCTGGGTGATGCCCGCAACAACATGGGTAACTCCCTGATGGTCGGTGCCGCCAAAATGGGTATGGACATCCGTCTGGTCGCGCCGAAAGCCTTCTGGCCGGAAGAGGAGCTGGTTGCCAAGTGCCGCCTGATCGCCGAAGAGACCGGCGCACGCATCACCCTGACCGAAGATGTGAAAGAGGGTGTGCTGGGTGCTGATTTCCTCTACACCGACGTCTGGGTATCCATGGGTGAAGCAAAAGAAGCCTGGGATCAGCGCGTCAAACTGATGACCCCGTATCAGGTCAACATGGATGTCATCAACGCCACCAAGAACCCGGATGTGAAGTTCATGCACTGCCTGCCGGCGTTCCACAACGACGAGACCACCATGGGCAAGGAAGTGGCTGACAAATATGGCATGAAAGGCCTGGAAGTGACCGAGGACGTGTTCGAATCCGAGCACAGCATCGTGTTCGACGAGGCCGAAAACCGGATGCACACCATCAAGGCAGTGATGGTTGCTACGCTGGGCGACTAAGGTCGCAGTAGTGGTGCCGGGGGGCGACCCCCGGCTTTTCGACCATGTGACAGCGGCATAATACCTCCAACCCTACAACCCGCAGCCTGCATGGATACCACACCCACAGAAGGAAGCTGGACCATGACCAAATTCAAGTTCCCGTCAGCCTACACGATACTGTTTGTGCTGATCGCCCTGGTGGCCGCCCTGAGCTGGATAGTGCCGGCCGGCAAATATGAGATGACCATGAACGAAGCCCTCGGCAAAGAAGTGCCGGTGGCGGGTACCTACAAACTGGTGGAGGGGAATCCCCAGGGGATCGTCGACGTGCTGCTGGCACCTATCGATGGCCTCTACAACCACGACACCTATGAGGCAGGCGCCATCGACGTCTCCCTCTTTATCCTGATCATCGGTGGTTTTCTTGGCATTGTGACCAAGACCGGTGCCATCGATGCTGGTATTGAACGTGTGACCGACCGCCTGCGCGGCCGGGAAGAGTGGATGATCCCGATCCTGATGGCGCTGTTCGCCGCAGGCGGCACCATCTACGGCATGGCCGAAGAGTCACTGCCGTTCTACACCCTGCTGGTGCCGGTGATGATGGCCGCCCGCTTCGACCCTGTGGTGGCTGCAGCAACCGTATTGCTGGGTGCCGGTATCGGTACTCTCGGTTCCACCATCAACCCGTTTGCCACCGTTATTGCGGCCAACGCGGCCGGTATCTCCTTCACCGACGGTATCTGGCTGCGCGTTGCCATGCTGGTCGCCGGTTGGTTGCTCTGCGTTGCCTACGTCATGCGTTACGCCAAGATGGTGCGCAGCGATCCGAGCAAATCCCTAGTAGCTGACAAGTGGGAAGAGAACCGTGCCCACTTCCTTGGCAACAAGAGCGACCAGATGCTGGAGTTCACCCTGACCCGTAAAATCGTGCTGGGTATCTTCGTCGCCGCCTTCGCCGTGATGATCTACGGTGTCGCCGTGTTGGGCTGGTGGATGGCGCAGATCTCCGGTGTGTTCCTGGCTGCCGCCATCATCGTTGGTCTCATCTCCCGCATGAGCGAGGAGGAGCTGACCTCCAACTTTATCGACGGTGCTCGCGACCTGCTGGGTGTGGCGCTGATCATCGGTATCGCCCGCGGTATCGTGGTGGTAATGGATAACGGCATGATCACTCACACCATTTTGCACAGTGCAGAAGGGATCGTGACCGGCCTCTCCACCATCGTCTTTATCAACGTGATGTTCGTGCTGGAAGTGGTGCTCTCTTTCCTGGTGCCGTCCTCCTCCGGTCTGGCCGTACTGACCATGCCGATCATGGCGCCGCTGGCCGACTTCGCCAACGTGGGCCGCGATCTGGTGGTGACTGCTTACCAGTCAGCCTCCGGTCTGGTGAACCTGGTGACCCCGACCTCCGCCGTGGTCATGGGCGGTCTGGCCATCGCCAAGGTGCCTTATGTACGCTGGCTGAAGTGGGTGGCTCCGCTGCTCGGTATCCTGACCGTGCTGATCGTGGTCTGCCTGAGCCTGGGGGCCGTGCTCTCCTGAGGGATAACAAGCAAGATGAAACGGGAGCCTGCGGGCTCCCGTTTTTTATGGGCGCAAGAAGTGATGGACACAAAGTCGCAGGCAACAAAAAGGCGACCCGCAGGTCGCCTCGATGTATTGGATGGAAGGAGTTAGCGGGCCTGCGCCAGCGTGCGCACCACGGCGGCATGGGCCTGACGGGTACGGCTGATATGGCGCGGCGCGACCAGCACCACGTCATTGCCCGCGACGGCGCCCATGATCTCGGGATTGGCGTTGCGATCCAGCAGGCGAGCCACCACGGTGGCGGCCCCCGGAGTGGTGTGGATCAGCACCATCTGCTGGTTGTGCACCACTTCGCGCACCATGTCGTGGATCGAGCGGGTGCTGCCGGCGGGTTCCAGCTGCTCATCGACCAGGGTGTAGACCTTCTTGCCGTTGGCATTCTGGGCCTTGGCGACGCCGAGGCGGCGCAGCAGGCGGGAGATGGTGGACTGGCTGATGTCGGCAAAGCCGCGCTCCGACAGCTCGCGGCGGATCTCTTCCTGGGTGCTGTAGCAGTGCTGACCGATGATCTGGCGACAGGCATCCAGCTGGGCCAGATCGGGCTCTTGGGCAACGGGACGACTGAGGGTTTTGACCACGGCGAATTCCTTTGATGATGATCGGAGGTAAACGCGCGATATCTGCCATAGCAGTCAGTTATCAGGCAAAAACACTGATAATCCATCTATATGCAGGGAATGAGCGGGCATTACCATCTTGCGATGGCAAATTATAGCTGACTGGAAATTTGGTGATGTGACAGGGTTCAAAAATGGGCCCCGCGGGGCCCAATCAGATATCAGTAACGCTCGCTGACGATGTCCTGAGTGAAGGACTTCTCGCAATATTTGCACTTCATCCGCACCACGCCTTTCACTTCGCGCACCCGGAAGTAGCTGTCTACCGGCTCGTTGTGGGAGATGCAGTTGGAGTTGGGGCAGTGGAACACCCCAGCGATGAACTCCGGCAGCTCCAGCTGGTGCTTCTTCACCACATTGAAGTCTTCGATGATGTTGACGGTCGCTTTCGGGGCGAACAGCGCCAGCTGGTTGGCCTGCTGTTCGGTCAGACGGGTGTTCTCAATCTTGATGAGATCCTTCTTGCCCAGCGCACCGGATTTCAGGTTGAAGCCGACGGTGATCCGCTCCTGGGTTTCGACCAGCTGGAACAGCTTGAGGATCTTGATGCCCTGGCCAGCGGGGATGTGATCGATGACGGAGCCGTGACGGATGGCTTCGACTTGCAGTTGGTTCTTGTCAGACATGATATTCCCCTAAGCTCAGACAGTTTCGTTCAGTACCAGTGCCAGCAGTGCCTGGCGTGCATAGACCCCGTTCTCCGCCTGCTGGAAGTAGCAAGCGTGGGGAGTCTTGTCGACCGCAACATCGATCTCGTCGACGCGGGGCAGGGGATGCAGGATCTTCATGGTGGGCTTGGCCCCTTCCAGAGTCGCCAGCTCCAGAATGAACTTGGCAGCCATGTGCTTGTATTCAGTCTCGTCGAAGCGCTCTTTCTGGACGCGGGTCATGTAGAGGATGTCCAGCTCCGGCATCACCTCTTCCATGGTCTGGTGGACGCTGAACTGGATACCCTTCTCTTCCAGCTCTTCGCAGATGTAGTCCGGCATCGCCAGCGCTTCCGGGGAGATGAAGAAGAAGCGGCAGTTGAACAGGCTGAGGGCTTGGGCCAGCGAGTGCACGGTGCGGCCATATTTCAGGTCACCGACGAAGGCGACGTTGAGGTTGTCCAGACGACCCTGGGTCTCATGGATGGTGAACAGGTCGAGCAGGGTCTGGCTCGGATGCTGGTTGGAGCCGTCGCCGCCGTTGATGACCGGCACACGGGAGAACTCGGAGGCCAGACGGGCCGCGCCCTCTTTCGGGTGGCGCATCACCACCGCATCCGAGTAGGAGCCGATGATCTTGATGGAGTCAGCCAGCGTCTCGCCCTTCTTGGCGCTGGTGTTGCCACCGTCGGCGAAGCCGATGATGTTGCCGCCAAGGCGCTGTACCGCGGTCTCGAACGAGAGGCGGGTGCGGGTGGAGGCTTCGAAGAAGCAGCTGGCAACCAGCTTGTCTTTTAACAGGCTGGTGTCAGGTTCAGCCTTCAACCGTTGTGCGGTTGAGACTACCAGTTCCATTTCTGACCGGGTCAGGTCCGAAATGGAGATGACATGTTTCTTATAGAGTGGATTGGTCATCGTCTGCATTCCCTTTGACATCATTGGAGGTTTTTCGGGCACAAAAAAAAGCCCCTGAAACAGGGGCTTTTTTTAAAAATAACTGGGGATCGTTGGGGTGGGAACCGGAAACAACGGGGCCGCTCTGGTGCGCACCACCCGTCTGCAAGGCTGTTTTCTGAATCAAAAACTGCATCGTTTCGTCCCGACCTTTTTCAAAACCGGACAGATTATAGGGCCGATTTTTTAATTGTCAAAATTTTATTTCCGATGCCAATTTCAGCATGAAAAACGTTTAAGTGGCGGGAACATGACGACAAATCCACACCTTGTGCGTCTCTTGCAGCGATTCCCCATCGCGGGCCATGGCGCGCAAATAACCGAGTCTGTGGTGTCCTTCCAGCAGGCAGTAGGGGCGGGGCAGGGGATGACCGTTCGGGTAGCTGGAACCCTCTTCCGGCACCAGCACGATGACAGGTTCGGGCCAGGTGCCTTCGCTCAGCATCTTCTCGCCGAGCCAGGAGCGACGTACATAGCGGTTGCTGCGCAGCATCTCGCCCCAGCGCTCGATCACCTCCATATGGCGGGAGTCCACCTGATCCACCAGTTGCGCGGTGGGCCAGCTTTCACAGGTGAACTGATGGTTGGCGAGATCGATAAAGCTCCAGTTGGACTCAAAACCGCGCCAATGGCGGTAAATCCACTGGGAGAGCACATTTTCAGGAATAAAGGGTACCAGTGGTGCGACCCGTTCAAGATAGGCTGACAGGGACTCTGTTTTGCGTTCATCCCTGAAATTGAGGGGCGCCAGTTGTTGGAGCAGTCGGTAATTGAGCATAAGTGGCCTCCCGGTACCTGATTTCACCCTACCCCCATTTATGTCCCATTCCTACCCCGGCAGGGCTGCAAATACAGCAAGTTATCCCGCTTTGCTGCACAAACAACCGCGACTTGTTCGGGATTTGTGCAATCGCATCGAAAGCGTAAAAAAAGCCTTTACCTTTGATCTCCACTTTGTATACTACGCCTCGTTTGTTGCAGGGGCGTAGTTCCAATTGGTAGAACAGCGGTCTCCAAAACCGATGGTTGCGGGTTCGAGTCCTGCCGCCCCTGCCATTTTCAGAGAGGCCAGCTCATTGAGCTGGCCTTTCGCATTTCCGGCGTTCGCCAATTTATCCCTCTCTCCTTTCTCTTCTCCTTCTAGCCGCTAGCCCCGGTGACTGTGGCCATATTGATCTCGATGTTTGCCGCAAGAGCGTTCAGTGTGCAGCAACCCGCTGTTTCAGGACGGCGACCAGCCGCTGGTGGCGTGCGGGGAGCGGCCACTCGGCGCGGTAGATCAGCCAGAGGGTGTCGATCACTTCAATGCTGTTCTGGATCACCCGGATCTTCTCCTGCTGGGCAAAGGCGGTGACGGCGAAGCGGGGTAGCACGGTAAAACCGAGGCCGCGGGCGACCGGCTCCAGGATCAGGCCGATCTGGTTGGTAAAGCCGCGCTGCGGGATCTCGTCAACGCGCTGGCCGGGGTAGCGTCGTCCCAACAGGCGTTGTGCCATGCTGCGGCCATCCGGGTGGTCGATAAAGCCGAGCTGACAGAGGTGCTGCCAGCTCTGCTCCTCGCCGTCGTTGGGCACCACCAGACAGAGGGGTTCGCGGGCGAAGGGCTCGGCAGCGATGCTGGGGTGCTCCGGCGGCTGATCCACCAGTCCCAGATCGCTGCGCCCCGCCAGCACCGCCTGCACTATGTCGGGGGTGGGGGCAAAGCGGTGCTGGATGGTGAGTCCGGGGTGCTCCTGTTGCTGGTCGAGCAGCAGGGGATAGAGCAGCAGGCCAATGCTGCCGGGGGTGGACAGGGTGATGGCGCCGCGGTGAGGGTCATCGTCAGAGAGGCGCGCCCGCAGCTGTTCGGCGGCCTGCGCCTGCTGGCGGGCGAAGTCGAGCACCACCAGCCCGCGCGGGGTGAGCTCCAGCTGACGGGGCTTGCGCAGCAGCAGGGGGCCAAATTCGGCCTCGAGGCGCGAGATATGCTGACTGACGGCGGCCTGGGTGAGATCCAGCCGTTCGGCGGCGCGGGTAAAACTGCCGGTTTCATGCACCACCACCAGGGTGTGGAGCCAGAGTGGATTAACCATAAATTTAATTTATGCCTTCCATTAGTTTGACCTTATTTTTCATTATGTCGCCCCTTCCTATCATGTCACCTGTTTCCCACACACAATTTCAAGGTGACGTATGACTTACCCACGCAACTTCTCCCATATCGGTATCACGGTGACTGACCTCGACAAAGCGGTCGAGTTCTATACCAAGGTGATGGGCTGGTATCTCATCATGCCGGCGACCACCATCACCGAGGATGACTCCGCCATCGGCGTGATGTGCAACGACGTGTTTGGCCCGGGCTGGGGCTCCTTCCGCATCGCTCACCTCTCCACCGGCGACAAGATCGGCATCGAGCTGTTCGAGTTCCCCAACAGCGAGCAGCGCGAAAACAACTTCGAATTCTGGAAGACCGGAGTGTTCCACTTCAGCGTGCAGGATCCGGATGTCGAGGGGCTGGCGGCGCGCATCGTCGCGGCGGGCGGCAAGCAGCGGATGCCGGTACGCGAGTACTACCCGGGCGAGAAACCCTACCGCATGGTCTACATGGAAGATCCCTTCGGCAACATCATCGAGATCTACAGCCACAGCTATGAGCTGACCTACTCCGCCGGTGCATATCAGGGGTAAGTGACAGGCCGCCTTCGGGCGGTCTGCTGCTTTGTTGTTACAAGAGTCAGTAGCATGGAATAGCGATCTGGTTCACACGAATAGCGCGTTCTGTTGTTGATAGATGGGAAAATATACAGATTCACTAAAGTCTGTTCATATTGCGGCCGATAGCCTTTGATACATCAGGGTTTTCCCTGCCTGACACAACAACAAGGATTCGTCGTCATGACCCTCTCTCTGCGCGGCAAGCTGCTGGCCACCAGTCTTGGCGTAGTGCTGCTGATGGCATCACTGCTCGGCATCGTTGCCTTTCACACCCTAAAATCCCGCACCATGAGCGCCATCCAGAGCGAGGCGGTCAACTATGGCCACGCCTACTCGGTCGCCATCGGCGAATGGATGACGGATCGCAAGAACACCGTCCATGCGCTGGTCAACCTGATCAGCGATAACCCCCAAGCCGAGCTGGTGCCCCACCTGAAGCAGGCCTATACCTCCGGTGGGTTCGGGCTCACCTATTTTGGCTCCGCGCAGGGGGTGATGACCCGGCAGGATCCCTCCCTCAACACCGGCAACTATGACCCACGCGAGCGCCCCTGGTATCAGGATGCGGTGAAGGCGGGGCAGCTCATCGTCACTGCCCCCTATGTCAGCGTCACCATGCAGAAGCTGGTGGTCACTCTTTCCGAGCCTGTACGCCATCAGGGCGAGCTGGTCGGCGCCGTGGGGGCCAACCTGGCGCTCGACAAGCTTATTGACGAGGTGCTGGCGATGAAGGTGCAGGGTGAGGGCTACGCCATGCTGCTCGACAGCAGTGGCCTCATCGTCGGCCATCCGCAGAAGGATCTGGCACTCAAGCCCATCGCCGAGCTGGCGCCGGGACTCTCTGCCGCCACCTTCCAGCAGTGGGGCCGCGAAAACAGCGAGCTGCACGCCGCCACCCTCGACGGGCGGGATGTGCTGCTGGCGGTACAACCGGTGCCGGGCACCGACTGGCTGCTGGCCATGGTGATGTATCGCGATGTGCTGGAAGCGCCGCTCAGCAGTCTGCTGTGGGAGCTGGTGGGGCTGACCCTGGTGCTGATGCTGGTGTTCAGCGCCCTGCTCACCGCCACCTTCAAATACCTGTTCGCCGATCTCGGTCGGGTCGCGCACGCCCTGCACGACATTGCCCACGGCGAGGGGGATCTCACCGTTCACATCAACACTCACAGCAAGGATGAGGTGGGTCAGCTGGCCCAGAACTTCAACCAGTTTGTGGCGCGGCTGCACGGTATCGTCAGCCGGCTGCGGGATGTGACCGTCGAGCTGGCGGCACAGTCCCGTGCCCAGGCGGCCGGGGCGCAGGCTCGCAGTCAGCGGGTGCGCCAGCAGCAGGACGAGATCGTGATGGTGGCGACCGCGGTGACCGAGATGGCTTCCGCTACCCAGGAGATCGCCGGCAACGCCGAGTTTGCCGCCACCACCGCCACCGATGCGGTCGCACTGGCGGTCGCCGGTCAATCCCAGGTTGGCCAGAGTCAGCGCAGCATTACCGGTCTGGCGGACGAAGTGGCCGATGCCAGCCAAATCATCAATGAGCTCGACAGCCATGCCCAGAAGATCAGCGGCATTCTGGCGACCATCAGCGGCATCGCCGAGCAGACCAACCTGCTGGCGCTCAACGCCGCCATCGAGGCGGCCCGGGCCGGTGAGCAGGGCCGCGGTTTTGCGGTGGTGGCGGACGAGGTGCGGGTGCTGTCACGCCGTACCCACGACTCCACCGACGAGATCCAGCAGATGATCGAAACCCTGCAGCAGACCACCCGCCGCGCCGTGGGTGGCATGGAGACCAGCCGTCAGCTGGCGGGTACCAGCGTCGAGGATGCGGAAGCGGCCAACCAGAGCCTTGCCCGGATCAACGAGGCGATCGGCTCCATCAGCGACATGGCGACCCAGATCGCCGCGGCGGCCGAGGAGCAGACTTCGGTGACCGGTGAGATCAGCCGCAATACCGAAAATATCCGCCACGTCTCGCAAGAGCTTGCCGAGCAGGCGGGCAACGAGGCGGCGCAGGCGGCCGAACTCAAGTCGCTGACCGAGCGGCTGGAGCAGGAGATCGGCCGCTTCCGGCTCTGATCCTCCGCCTACTCTCCATGAAAAAGGGCAGCCCGCGGGCTGCCCTTTGTCATTTCACGACTGGCTTAAGGGTTCTGCTTGACCCAGATAAGCTGGTCGGTGGCAAAGCCCAGCGACTTCGCCTTGGCGACCAGCGCATCCACCTTTGCCTTGGGCGGGTTGGGTGAGCGGGCGAGGATCCAGAGGTAGTCGTGGTTGTAGCTGGTCACCAGCGAGAGCTGGTAATCGGGGTCGAGGTCGATGACGTTGTAGCCGCCGTAGAAGGGGCCGAAGAAGCTCACCTTGAGCCGCGCCTCGTCCGGGTTGCCGAGGAAGTAGGCCTTGCCCTCGGCTTCGCGCCAGCTGCCATCGCTCTGCTTGCCGCGGTTGAGCACCTTGACGCCGCCATCGTCCCGCAGGCTGTAAGTGGCGCTCACCTGCTCCAGCCCCCGTTCGAAGCTGTGGTCGAGGCGGGCGATTTCGTACCAGGTGCCAAGATAACGATCGAGCTGGAAGCCGGTAACGGGGCGAATGCCGTCGGCAATCCCGGTACAGGCCGTCAGCAGTAAAGCGGTGAACAGGCAAAGCAGTGAACGCATAAGTAATCCCTCTCTTGTTATCCCTCAATGATGCGCAGCTGGCCATCCCGGAAGCGGGAGGCCTGATCCGTCGGCGTGCTGCCGAAGAAGCGCTTGTACTCCCGACTGAACTGGGAGTTGCTCTCGTAACCGACTCTGGCCGCCGCGGTGCCCGCCTTGATGCCATCGTGCAGCATCATCATCCGCGCCTTGTGCAGGCGAAACGACTTGATGTACTGCAGCGGCGAGGTGGCAGTGACCGCCTTGAAGTGGTGGTGAAAGGCGGAGACGCTCATGTTCACCTCCCGCGCCAGCTCCTCCATGGTGAGGTTATCGGCATAACGGGACTCTATCATACGCAGCACCCGGGCGATCTGGCCCACATGGTTGTGGCGATTGGCGAGCGCTTGCAGCGCCGGGCCGCCCCCCTCGGTGAGAGCGTGGAACAGCATCTCCCGCACCGTCTGCGGTCCCAGCACCCTGGCGTGCAGCGGGTTGTCCATCAGCTCGATCAGTCGCTCGGCAGCGCAGAACATGGTTTCGGACAGGGGGACCGAGTGGACGCCGCTCTTTTGCGGCGCGGGGGCGGGCAGGGCATCGCCCAGCTCCAGCAGCAGCTCTTGCAGGGTGACCAGATCGATCTCGATGGTAAACCCGATAAGCGGCTGCTCGGGGGAGGCGAAGCACTCGCACTCGCAGGGCAGCGGTAGGGTCATCAGCAGGTAGTGGTTGGGGTCGTAGCGAAACACCTGATCCGCCAGATAACCCACCTTGTGCCCCTGCAGGATCACGATCATCCGCGGTTGGTAGAGCACCGGGGTGCGGCCATGGTGCTCGGTGGTATAGATGAGGTTGACCTGTTTCACCGGTGATGGGGTGATGCCGGGTGCGGTGACGTGGCGGGTCAATCTGGTTGCGAGGTCGCTGTAACGGTTTTGCATGGGTGCTCTTTGATTCGATAGTTCCGGTTTTTGCTGCTTTGTAGAAATAGGCAAGAATCAAGCAGGATGTTGTCTTGATGGTAGGGTGGTTCTGGAGAAAAATGCAATCACGATTTCGCGGCCAGGCCGCCCTGACTATCAGAAGAAGGCAATGTCGATGAACAACTTTACTCTCCATACCCCGACCAAAATCCTGTTCGGCCAAGGGCAGATCGCCCAGCTGCGCGAGCAGCTTCCGAGCGATGCCCGCGTCATGATCACCTACGGTGGCGGCAGCGTGGTACGCAGCGGCTTGTTGGAACAGATCCGCAACGAGCTGGCTGGCATGACCCTGTTTGAATTTGGCGGCATCGAGCCGAACCCGGCCTACGAGACCCTGATGGGCGCCGTGGAGCTGGCCCGTGCCGAGCGGGTCGACTTCCTGCTCGCCGTTGGCGGTGGCTCAGTGCTCGATGGCACCAAGTTTATCGCCGCTGCTGCGCACTACGATCTGGCCAAGGATCCCTGGCACATTCTCGAGACCGTCGGCAGCGAAGTGCGCTCCGCCATCTCGCTTGGTTCAGTGCTGACCCTGCCGGCGACCGGTTCCGAAATGAACATGGGTGCCGTCATCACCCGTCGCAGCAGTGGCGACAAGGTGCACTTCTTCTCGCCGTTCGTTATGCCGCGCTTCGCCGTGCTCGATCCGGTGCTCACCTACACCCTGCCCGAGCGTCAGGTAGCGAACGGGGTAGTGGATGCCTTTGTTCACATCGTGGAGCAGTACCTCACCTATCCGGTCAATGCCAAGGTGCAGGATCGCTTCGCTGAAGGCTTGCTGCTGACCCTGATCGAAGAGGGCCCCAAGGCGCTGGCCGAGCCGCACAACTACGAGGTGCGCGCCAACATCATGTGGAGTGCCACCATGGCGTTGAACGGCCTGATCGGTGCCGGTGTACCACAGGATTGGGCCACCCACATGCTGGGTCACGAGCTGACTGCCCTGCACGGCCTCGACCACGCCCAGACTCTGGCGGTGGTGCTGCCCGCCCTGCTGCAGGCCAAGCGCAAACAGAAGCATGCCAAGCTGCTGCAATACGCAGAGCGGGTGTGGGGCTTGAACAGCGGTAGCGAAGCGGAACGCATCGACGATGCCATTGCCGCGACCCGCGACTTCTTCGAGCGGATGGGGGTCAAGACCCGACTGCGCGACTACGGTCTGAAAGATCTGGGTATCGACACCCTGATCGGCAAGCTGGGTGAGCACGGCATGACCCGTTTGGGCGAGCACGGCGACATCGATCTGGTGCAGAGCCAGCATATTTATGAAGCGGCTTGGTAAGGGCCGCCAATCGGTGCCAAACGGGCGAAACGATTGAATTGCCGGGGCCCTCTCCCGCCTTCTGGCGGCTGAGTGGCCCCGCTTTTGTTGGGAAAATGTTACTTTTCGGCGTTTCGCTGCGAGAAGTGAGACGAAAGCGGATTTCGTAAGAACAAAAAACGCTAAGATAGAGGGCCGGTAAAACATTTTTTTTGACTGGTTGGATCACTTTTTTCAGCCGTTTTTACTGGTATAAGCCTCTAATTTGGTTTGTTTTTTTTAATCGTAGCCAGGGATGGGCTGAATTCTGTACGAGTGCCGTCGGGACTGCGGTTGTAATAAAACTCCAAAATTTGATACTAATCACCTTCGCGCCTGAAAAGCGGGGGGCCTGACCATGACAGGAGGTTGAGGTAAAGCCTACTGATTTTCATAACAAAGAGCCCTGGACCTGCACTTTGGTCATGTCTTGTTTCGTCAGAAGTGAGACACTGGGCAGCGATTGTTTATTAACCATCAGGGAATAGTCATGCAGATTGGAATACCGAGAGAGAGTCTCGCCGGTGAGACCCGGGTCGCAGCGACCCCGGCTACCGTCGAGCAGCTGAAAAAGCTCGGCTTCGAGGTCGCCATCGAGACCGGCGCAGGCCTGTCGGCCAGCTTCGATGATGCCGCCTTCGAGGCTGCCGGTGCCAGCGTGGTGCCGAATGTCTGGCAAGCCGACCTTATCTTCAAGGTCAATGCGCCGACCGATGCCGAGATCGCACAAATTAAAGATGGCGCCACTCTGGTGAGCTTCATCTGGCCTGCCCAGAACCCTGAGCTGGTCAAGAAGCTGTCCGAGCGCAACATCAATGTGATGGCGATGGATATGGTGCCGCGGATCTCCCGTGCCCAGTCCCTCGATGCCCTCTCCTCCATGGCCAACATCGGTGGCTATCGCGCCGTGGTTGAAGCTGCGCACCAGTTCGGTCGCTTCTTCACCGGCCAAATCACTGCTGCCGGTAAAGTGCCGCCTGCCAAGGTACTGGTGATCGGTGCCGGCGTAGCCGGTCTGGCTGCCATCGGTACTGCCGGTTCCCTCGGTGCCATCGTGCGTGCCTTCGATACCCGTCTGGAAGTGGCCGAGCAGATCGAATCCATGGGTGGGGAATTCCTCAAGCTGGACTTCGGTGGCGAAGACGGCGCATCCAGCGATGGTTACGCCAAAGTCATGTCCGATGAGTTCATCAAGGCCGAGATGGAGCTGTTCGCCCAGCAGGCCAAAGAGGTGGACATCATCATCACCACCGCCCTGATCCCGGGCAAGCCTGCTCCCAAGCTGATCACCAAAGAGATGGTCGACAGCATGAAGCCGGGCTCCGTCATCGTGGACATGGCCGCTCAGGCTGGCGGTAACTGTGAATACACAGTGCCGGGTGAGCTGCATGTCACCGACAACGGCGTCAAGGTGATTGGTTACACCGATCTGCCGGGTCGCCTGCCTGCCCAATCCTCCCAGCTCTACGGTACCAACCTGGTCAACCTGATGAAGCTGATGTGCAAGGAGAAGGACGGCAACGTTGCCATCGACTTCGAAGACGTGGTTCAGCGCAACATGACGGTGATCCAGGCCGGTGAAGTGACCTTCCCGCCGCCCGCTATCTCTGTCTCTGCCGCCCCGCAGAAACCTGCTGCCGCCAAACCGGCCGCCAAGAAAGAAGAGGCCAAGCCCTCCAACAAGAAGTTCGTGTTCGGTGCCCTCGGCATCGCCGCCTTCGGCTGGATTGCGTCCGTTGCCCCGGCAGCCTTCCTCTCCCACTTCACCGTATTCATCCTGGCCTGTGTGGTCGGTTACTACGTGGTGTGGAACGTCTCTCACGCCCTGCACACGCCGCTGATGTCGGTCACCAATGCCATCTCCGGCATTATCGTGGTCGGTGCCCTGCTGCAGATCGGGCAAGGGTCGACCCTGGTCACCGCGCTGGCGTTCATCGCCGTGCTGATTGCCAGTATCAACATCTTCGGCGGCTTCACCGTCACTCAGCGCATGCTGAAGATGTTCCGTAAGGATTAAGGGGGTTTAACGTGTCTCAAGGACTGGTAACAGCATCCTATATCGTTGCCGCCGTGCTCTTCATCCTCAGTCTCGCGGGACTGTCGAAGCAAGAAACGGCCAAGCATGGCAACCTGTTCGGTATCGCGGGTATGGCTATCGCCCTGCTCGCGACCGTATTCAACCCGGAGACCAGTGGCGTTCACTGGATCATTCTGGCCATGGTGATCGGCGGTGCCATCGGCGTGCGTCTGGCACTCAAGGTCGAAATGACCGAGATGCCCGAGCTGGTGGCCGTGCTGCACAGCTTCGTGGGTATGGCGGCAGTGCTGGTGGGCTTCAACAGCTTCATCGATCTGCACCCCTCCGCACCTGCTGAGGTCGTCGTCTCCGTCGGTTCCAATCTGGATGCCACCCTGGCAGCCGCCCGTGCGGCGTTCGAGCAGGCCAACAGCGTTGCTCAGGTCGAGCACCTGACCGGCGCCATGCTGAACATCCACCTGGTCGAGATCTTCCTCGGCGTCTTCATCGGTGCCGTAACCTTTACCGGTTCCGTGGTTGCCTTCGGCAAACTGCGCGGTCTGATCTCCTCCAAGCCGCTGATGCTGCCACACCGCCACAAGCTGAACCTGCTGGCCGTGGTCGCCTCGCTGGCGCTGATGGTCTACTTCGTCAACGCGGGCGGCTCTACCTTCGCCCTGCTGGTGATGACCCTGATCGCCTTCGCCTTCGGCTGGCATCTGGTTGCCTCCATCGGTGGCGCAGACATGCCGGTGGTGGTCTCCATGCTGAACTCCTACTCTGGTTGGGCGGCAGCGGCGGCGGGCTTCATGCTCTCCAACGACCTGCTGATCGTCACCGGTGCTCTGGTAGGTTCCTCTGGTGCCATCCTCTCTTACATCATGTGTAAGGCGATGAACCGCTCCTTCATCTCCGTGATCGCCGGTGGCTTCGGCTCCGATGGCGTGGCCTCCACGGCTGATCAGGAGATGGGCGAATACCGCGAAACCAGCGCCGAGGAAGTGGCTGACCTGCTGAAGAACTCCAGCTCCGTCATCATCACCCCGGGCTACGGTATGGCGGTGGCGCAGGCCCAGTATCCGGTGGCTGAAATCACCCAGAAGCTGCGTGACCGCGGCGTCAAGGTGCGCTTCGGTATCCACCCGGTTGCCGGTCGTCTGCCTGGCCACATGAACGTGCTGCTGGCGGAAGCGAAAGTCCCGTATGACATCGTTCTGGAAATGGACGAGATCAACGACGACTTCGCCGATACCGACACCGTGCTGGTGATTGGTGCCAACGACACCGTCAACCCGGCTGCGATGGAAGATCCGGGCAGCCCGATCGCCGGTATGCCGGTGCTGGAAGTGTGGAAAGCGCAGAACGTCATCGGTTTCAAGCGCTCCATGAACACTGGCTACGCCGGCGTCCAGAACCCGCTGTTCTTCAAGGAAAATACCCAGATGCTGTTTGGCGATGCCAAGGCCAGCGTCGAGGCAATCCTGAAAGCGCTGTAAGTGCCATTCAGAGAGTGAATATCAAGGAGGCTTCGGCCTCCTTTTTTGCTCACTTAAGGTTTTGATTTTATTGTCTTTTTTTTTGTGTGTCCGCCAATTGCCCACGTCTGTGGCATTGTTGTCACTTTAATCCTGCTTGTCACATCCTTATGCGTTGCGCAGTGAACGCATAGCGTGACCGGACACAAATAATAAAAAACCTCTTTTCCGTGGCGCACTCGCCACAGCTCCCTCCCTGCTCAGTGCCGCTTCAAAATTTCAGTTTCCATAATCCCTCAATATGAACCTAACCAACTGAAACAAAAGAGATTTAGTTAATCTGACCGAGCGCAATTAGATCCACCGAGATCGTCCCAATCCTCACGAAAAACACGCACACCCCAGCAAAATCAATAGCTTGCATTTTTTCACCTGCTTAAATCCGGTGGCAACAACTGCAAAACAGTGAAAAAAAGATCCTTCTTTTCAGATCCTCAACGCGCCCGAGATCCTTTATCTGGCGCGGGCTGGGCATATGGTTTTGCGGTAATCCACTTTTGCAAAAAATTTATTTGATGAGCCGCGCAGGCGGGAGCGGAAGAGCGCGGATTCCGTGACGCAGACGCCGCCGTGGGCTTCTCTGGCATGCGCTGGCGGCTGTGCGCGGCCCTGTGCTTCACGTATGCTGTGCGCCTGCCTGATGGTGCCCCTAACATGCGGCGCCCTTCCCTGGCCATGCTCAGGCGCTGTCAGGCAGATAGAAGAAGGCCCCGCATGTGCGGGGCCTTCTTTGCTTGGTCGGTCGATTGGCTATTCGATGATGGGGGATAGGATCTTGGCCAGCTGGCCTGCCTGCTTGCTCTGGCCGTTGAACGTCTCGGCATTGGTTGGTGCCGGCCCGCCGTGGGTATGGCTCGCGGTGGCAGCGGCCAGCTGCTCCACCACGTTCATCAGTTGTAGTAGCAGCCCGAAGATGTTCACCCCCTCGCTGCCCATCCACGAACGGGGCGCCTCGAAGTGCTGGAGTTCTCCGGCCACACTGCGCCGCAGTTGCCCGATCACCTCCACCAGATCACCGGCAGCGGTGTTGCTCATGTTACCCAGGCACCCCGTCATCAAGTCATCACCGGCCAGCAGCTCGATGGCCCCGAGCGCCTCGATGCGCTTCATCGCCCCGATCTGCTCCACGCTGTGTTGATGGGTGGTGAGGCGGTGCTGGCCGAACTCGCCCAGGTAGTCATCCGCCTCGCGGTGTATCAGCAGCGCCTTGTCATGCTGTGTGCGGTCAGTGTGGCGGTTCTGGTTGCCTACGGTATCGGTGCGGCTGAACACCTCGGCCCGCAGCTGCTGGAGCTGCTCGCCCGGGGCGATGTCCGGCAGCGGCCAGCCGGTACCCAGCACGGTGCGAATGAATGGCCGGTCAGCGCGACCGAAGGCGAACCCCAGCTCCACTATGGTTCCCTCGATGGGGAATTGCATCATCCCCTGCTCGGGCCCGCCGAACATCACCGGCAGCGGCACGGCGCGATAGAGTGGGGCGGCCTTGTCCGGCTGGCCATCCTCGCCCAGCAGTTGCACGTCCACCGCATAGCGCGGGCGAAACGGATCATTGAGCTGGCCAGCGGCCGCGCTGTCGCTGATGGCTTCTACCCGCCCGAACTTGGGCAGGTGCATCTTGTCGGCCAGCTCGGGGAACTCGCTCTCCATCTTGCGCCGTTCCGGCGACTTCACCGGTTTACCTGGTGTCGCCGTGGTGAGGGTCATCTCATCACCCTTGAGGCGTACCCGTTCCACCCGCTTGCCGTTGACGAGTGCGCCCGGGCGCATGGTCGGGATCGGTGCGGTGGTGATGGTGTTGCCCGCCTGGCGGCCAGAGAAAGCCGGATCCAGCTCCACTGGCTTATCCGCCCAACGGCTATGGGCATGACTGCCCACGAAAATGGCGCCATCCGGTTGCTGATGCCAGATGAAGTCCGGCACCGCAAAGGCGCGACCGGCGTTGTTGAGCAGCTGATAGCCGGTGCCGGCGCTGGTGAAGTTGGGGATCGGCCGATCGGTATAGTCGGCCCCGTCCGGCAGCAAAAAGGTGAGCTTGGTCTGGTCGCTCAACCAGGCCAACAGACCTCGCAGGGTGGCATGCTGAAGGCTTACCGGAAACGAACTCCCCAGAATACCGGCCAGCTCGCGGCACATCAGCTTGCTGGCGCCATTGCTTGCTGGCTGCACGTCATAGACATATCCGGTAAACCAGCGCCGCAGCTCGCCGTTGTAGCCCAGATCTATTGTCAGGGTTTGCCCCTTCTTTGCGGCCCCCTCGATGGTGATGGCGGCACGACCTCCAGCGGAGATATCAAGCACGATATCGTGGTCGATGAGGTTGGCCGGTTGCCCGCCCAGGGTGAGATTGGTCGATAGTTTCACGCCATCACGTCTCCCAGTTTGTCATCAAGTCCCTTGATGGCCTGCTCCCATGAACTCAGCTGCTCTTGCTCGCTGGCTGGTTTCCCATTGTTGCTGTCGGCAGGCTTGGCCGGTTTGGTGTTGGCGTTGCCCTGGCCTACCGTGGCCGGGGCCTTGGGCATCCGCTGTTCCCGCTTCTCGGGCACCGAGTTGTGTTCGCGCAGGGTGAACTGCACTTGCCACGCCAGCAGCCCCTCCTGCTCGCTGGCAGTGATGCGTCCTGCAAACTTGGCCTGGCGCACCTTCACCGACTTGGCCAGTAGCGACCCGACCCGGTAGATATGGCGCTTGCCGCCATCTCCTTTGGCATCGGCCAGCTCAAACAAGCGTCCGAGGGTCTTCTCGTCATTGAATGGAACAAGGCCAGAGACATCGAGCTCCTTGGCCTTTTCCCCCTGCTCCGAACTGCTTGTCGAGCTGGTTTGGCCGCTGCTGTCCTTGTCCTGAAACTGCATCGATACAGAGATCCGCATCGACTTCATCACAATCGGCTCACCGTCCAGGGTGAGCATGGCGGTGTTGCTCATCGGGTTAACTCCTGCCAGAAGGTGAGCGGGGAGTTGGAGATCAGCAGGGCGCCGACCGTCATGCTGTGGCTATGGTCAGGCGGGCTGCTCTGGCCCAGTTGGGCGGCCAGGCTTGCTGCATCACCTTGTGCTTGCCAGTGCCACAGCTGGCCGCTGATGGTAGCCAGCTGGCCGAGTGCCTTCTCCAGCTCTGCCAGTTTGTCCGCGCGGCGTTCTGCCAAGGTGGCCAGTTGGTCGATCGGGGTGGAGGCCCCCTGTGCCAGGCTCTCCAGCTGGGCGATCTCGCCCCGGAGCAGTGAGCGAGCCTGGCGCAGCGGATCACATACCAGCGGCTCATCAGCCTTCCAGCGTGGCACCTTGGCGGCGGTGGGTTTGCTCATGGCATCGTTGCTGGCTGTGAGGCGGCGCAGAGCCGCGCACCACTCCGGCAGCGGCAGGATGGCACAAAGCGGTGCCAACGCATCGGCCAGCGCGGTTTCACTGTTACCGGTGACCAGCCAGGCAATGGCGTGCAGATTGCCAGTCGGCAGCAATGGATCGGCCCCGTCCTGCAACTTGGCGGCAAGGGTGGCCACTGCATTGGGGGCCGCGAGGCTGTACTGGTTGCCCTGGTGCTGGCCCACCCCATGCTGATAGGGGGTCACGGTCATGCAGCGACCGGTGACCAGCAGCCGATCAAGCTCAGCCCGCAGCCCTGCCAACGCGGCAGCGGCTTGGCTGATAGACGTGGGGCGGTATTGCGCCCTGGGCGCCAGAGCCTGCAAGCGGGCCACGGCGCCAGCCTGGCTTTCTGGCAGTTGGCCAAGCACCCCGCTGGCGCGGGTGTGTATCTCCTCGCTGCTGGCTGGCCAGTGTAGCGCGCTTTGCGTCCAACTCACTGCGGTTTCTCCGGCCACACGATCGGTGTTGCAGTCAGGTCGAGGCGGGTCAGCTCAACCCGATAGCGGCGCCACGCGTTATAGGCAGCCTGCTCATCCGCTGTTGCCATTCCCAAATCAACCGCATCACTTAACACGGCGATATGCTGGTTTGCCTCAGCCAGCAGAGCGGAACGAGTTGCAGTTGCTGCGGCCAGTGCCGCGGCAGCCTCAGCATCAAAGTCGGGAACCCATTTAAATCCATCCCATGCATCGTATGGTGATGATGGTTTAAGCAGGGTTTCACGTTCACGCAGGGGGCCTACCTCAGTGATTTCGCGCGCTTCCTTGGTGTCAATGTTATAGGCCGTATTGCCGCGTAAGTCAGGCACAGTAGTCCACGGTGAATCGTGGTCTGTTCTACTCGGCCATACACCTGCTTGAAATGGGGGCGGCGCATCTAGATACGCTCCGGCTGGCAGCCCACTGTTAATGCTTACATATTGTTCCATTTCCCCCTGATAAATCCCTCGACCATCACAACAGTGACAGATCTCCCAGCCGCTTTCTGTGGCAAAACCCTGTTCGTCATACTGGAGGTTTGGCATGTTTACCCTCTCATTGTGATCATGTTGTATGCGGTGTTATCTGGATATGTGCTACTACCATGTGGATTGTTCACTGATGTTTCTGAGTACGTCCCACCAGAAGAATTATTTGGCGCTAAATAGTTGGCGCTGCCTGGTGTAATCGCACCTTGAAGGAACTTTGTTGTGTGAGTGTGGCTACCAATAGACGCGGCCTGGTTTGACAGCAGTTCACGATTAGGATCGATCCCCTTTCCGTTATCCCATGCACGGATAAACCCGGCACGAATGTCCGGCATTCTCAATGATGGATATCGTGATGCGAGGATGGGGTCTGTGGCCGGATTGATGGCTTGCCCTGTGATATTCATGCCCCATTCCGGTGGCTCAGCTTTCATCCATGGCAACGGGACACCAACAAACATCTGCTTGAGCATCTCTTTGACCGCGTCCGCGACGTTCTTGGCCGACATCACCGCGTCAATAGACTCACCAAGCCGCGCCTCTTCATCTGTCGCCTTGCGCACCATCCCTTTGTCGGTGGTGGTTGCATACGGGTGATCTCTTCCTTTGGCATGGTCTGCCAGCGCTTTCGCCATGTCACTGGCGCTTTTCTCCGTCTGCTTGCGAAGCGCCTCCAACGCAGCCCACAGGTCGGCAGACTCATTGGCTGGACGCTTGTCCGTGACGGTTGCGTTGGCTTCGACAACCCCCAGCTTGGCCACATAGTGGCGATAGCCGTTGCTGTCGGTGTAATCGCTCAGCTCTGTGGTGCTGGTCTTGAACTCGAAGTGGTTATCCCAGCGGCTCAGGATGGTTCCTGCGTGATGCACATCCACCCACACCCCGACCGGCTTGGCCCCAACTGTGACAGCTTGTTCGGTGTCCAGCTGAATACGCAGGCCGCCGACCATGGCCACCCCCGGCTGCACCTTGTAGCTGCCCGCCTTGTTGATCAGCTTGAAGCCGTCGCCAAAGAAGGCCGATGACCCGAAGCAGGCGAGCGCTTGCAGGCGCAGCTGTTCGTCCATGCCGAGCAGGCGGGCGGAGTAGTCAATCTGCCAGGTGCCTGCCTCGACGGTGGTCACGGTGGCGGTGGCCGCTTGGTCGTACTCCATCAACATCGATTTCACCAGGCTGTTGCCGGTGGTACCTGTCGCCGGATCGGTCTTGGTTTTGGTCTCTCGCCCCTTGTAAACAATCATCCCGACCATGCCGCTGGCCTTGTTGATGAGGTACATGGCATTGAATGAGAAGTTGCCCACGGTGGTATCCATCACGATGGAATACGCCACTGCGTTGTTATTGATGCGGCCGCGCTGCGGTGGTTCAGGGTGGCGGTAGACAATTTGCGCCTGCGGCGGCAGGCCGGTATTCGGGTCGATGGGGGCGGTGATATCCAGATTGGGGATATCCGCCAGCACGACCTCATCGAGCACCACTGGCACCTGATCGGTGAGGCAGCCTTGCCAATAGGTCTCGAATGCGTTGGTGATGACTTGGCTCATCGGGTCTCCTTGGTTTTCAGCGTTGCGCCATAGACGTGCTGGATCATCTGGATGTGTCCAGGTGCCAGCCGATATCTGGCTTTGTGCGGGGTGAGGCTGGCGGCAAATACCTCCTGACTCATATCAAACTGGCCATAGCCGATGTGACCGGCGACCGGGTAAACCACCTGAAAGCGATAGCGGCGGCAGGTGCGCCCATAGTGCTGGATCAGCGTTTCCATCAACTTCTGGTTGTTGGCGATGCTGCTATCGGTCACCTCGATAGTAATGACGTCCCACGGCGCGCCGTCTTGTCGTTCGTGGATGTCGCACCAGCCGATGCCCAGGCGCTCGAATATGCGCTTGAATCCGGCGACCTCTCCCGCGTCACGGGCATTCACAAAGGCGAACTTGACCCGCTTGCGAAACAGCGCCAGCGGCTCAGATTCAAAGCGGGCAATGTCCCTCTCCCATGCGAGCAGGTTGAGCAGTGAGAGAGAGCAGGTCAGCGGGTCTTGTTCAGCCAACGGTGCCAGCAACCAGCGCCGGATTGACTGCCAGAACGCCATGACACCGCGCGCCAAAAAGGCTGGTTCCTTTACGCCATCGGTAATGGTTTGGCCATCTTCCCACCACGGGGCAGACGCCTTGGGCATGGCCGGTGCAGTGGCGTTGTGATCGATGCGGGGTGAATCAGTCATGCAGGGTGACCTCCAGCGCAGTCAGACGCGGGATGGAGATCCCCGAGACGATATCCTCCTGCCCAAACTTTAGGCTCAGCAGCTGCGGGAATTGGCTATGCAGCTCCTTGCCCAGTTGCGAGATGGAGAATCTGGCCTGTGGCCACGTTCTGGTCACGGCCGGAAAATCTGCCGACTGGCGAAACGCTGCTTTGACCAGCGATTCAGCACTTTGCTTGAGGGCCGCTTTCTGGTCATCGGTGAGGTTAGCCACCGGCCACAGCTCCAATGTGAGGCTGTGCTGGGTCTCTGGCATGGCCATCACGAACATGTCATCACCGTGGCCATGGTTGCCCTGGCGGCCCACGTAGTCGTTAAGCTGGGCAATCAGGCTGGCCGGTGTGGCGCCCACCTCCAGCAGGATGTAGGCGTTGGCGGTGCCTGGGCCCCGCGGTGCTTCATGCTCGAAGAAGATGTGATCTGCCCGAATACCGGCGACGCTTGCCAGCATCGAGCGGTAAATCGCGTCGATGTGATAGCGGCCCACCGCCGAGAACTGGTTCTGAATGCGCAGCCCCAGGGCATCGTTGCTCTCGGCATCGGCGCCCTGGGTGGTGATCCACTCCTTGTCATCGTTACGGGCCGACAAGATGCCGGTGACAGGTTCGCTCAGCAGGTTGTAATAGCCAGGGGCCAGATTCCAGGCGGAGCCCGCGAACTCGGCCTCGCACACCACGCGAGCCACCGCTTCACCGGCAGGGCTCACCACCGCTTGCAGCGGCTTGACCCGATAGATGGTGCCGTTGATGCGCTCGGTGCTGATCCAGATATCGGCCGGGATGGTGGCTGCTTCGCTCGGGTTGGCCTTGACGAAGTTGATCACCCCGCGGGTCTTCTGGGCGCCCTTGCGGGTCAAGTCCACATCCCACGCCTTGAGGTCGAGATAGGCATCGGTGGCCGTGGCAGCAAAGGTGTTGGGCAGCACATGGCCAGCCAGCATGGTGCGGATAAGCCAGAGCGCCGGGGTGATCACCACGCTGCGCACCAGCCTCCAGAATGGGCTCACATCGCTGTCGTTGGTGATAAGAGATCCGGCGGCCTCGACCTCCTTCTTAAGCTCGGCCTCCATGGCCTGCTCGGTGGTCGGCACGCCGGTATCGGCCAGCAGGGTCATAAAATCCACGTTGGGGCGCAAGTTCAAAGGGTTACCTCCAGATCGCCAAATTCATAAGTGCGAGCGGTGACCAGTACCCGCTCGGGGGCTTCTTCGCTGATCACGATGGTTCCTGGCACCAGCCGCTCGTCGTTTTCAACCAGCAGCTCGATCTCGGTCATCACATCGGCGCGCAGGGTGGGGCTGCGCTCGCCAATGAGCTTGCGGGCCAGCCCTGACTCCATGATCCGGTGCTTGATGTCCTGACCGATGCTGTGGCGGTCTTGGGTGTAACGGGGTTGACCACCGGCATCCAGCTGCCATGCGCCGTCTACCACCCAAATATCGATGTACTTGGCATCACTCATCACGGGGTCTCCAGCCAGGCGTTTTCGGCCATCTGCTCAGGTGTCATCGGGTTCTGGAAGTGGTTATGTACTTCCCCGATGCTCAGAGCTTTTGCCGGTTTCTGGTTGGCGCTGGTCGCGGCGGCGTTGGCCTGGATCAGCTGCTGCCCCAGCCCACCTGACGGAACTCCTGAGCCATTGCTCCCTTCGCGATAGCGAGCGAGCGGGGCGTTGATGTTGGCAGGGTTCGGCAGGTTCAAGTCCGGCATCGATCCCGCTTCGATGTTGACGCCCGGGATCATGTTCAGCTTATCGATCAGCCAGTCGATGGACTTGCCAAGCAGCTGGAACACGCCCCAGTCAGAGAAGGTCTTTTTCAGGTCGTCCCAGTAGTAGATGACCGCTGCCACCGCACCGATCAGCAGCACAATACCCGCCACGATCAGCCCAACAGGGTTGGCATACATGGCGATGTTGACGGCCAGCATGATGGCGCGAAACGATGCAAGTCCCGCTTTCAGCAGGTTGAGCGGGGCAATGATGATTGACCATGCGATGCCAAGGCCCAAGGTGGCCAGCTTGGCGATACCGGCAACCAGCATCCAAGTGCCGGTAACCATGCTCAAACCCACGATTGCCAGCGCGGCATAGCTGATCAGCTTGGTCAGGTTCGGGAAGAGGTGCGTCCAGCGCAGCACATCGTTGGCGCCATCGGCAAAGGCGCCCACCACGGCATTGATGGCTGGCAACACTACCCCGAACGCGGCGGCACGGATGGCAAACCAGGCTTGCTCTACCCGCTGCCACTGGTCGGTCATTGCGGCGGCCATCTGTTCGGCCTTGCCCATGCCGTGGGTGTTGGCCAGCGCGTTGATGTTGGTGGCGAGTCCCTTGGTGTTGGTCATCAGGAGCTTGATCATGCTGACAGCCTCATCCGAGCCGAATGCCTTCTTGAGCTCGTCACCCTCGGCCACGCTCAGGGTGTCGCCATAGCGGGCCTTGAGTTTGTCCAGCACGGTGAGCACCGGCAGCATGTTGCCCGCTGCATCGGTGAATTGCAGACCCAGCGCCTTCTGGGCACTCCCACACCAGCCAGAAACGCCTTGAACTTGGTACCGGCCTCGCCGCCGCTCATGGTGGCTTGCAGCTGGCCGAGCACGGCGAACTGTTCATCCATCGAGATCCCGGCGGCTGTGGCGTTGGCACCGATTGCCCCGAACGCGTCGGCCATGCCCTGGCCTGTGGTCTTGAACATCTGCACTGCGGTGGCGGTCTTGCCTGCCAAGTCTTCCACCCAGTTGGCCTTGCCCATCATCTTGGCCTGCTGCTCGAAGATGCCGTACATGGTGCCCATGTAGTTGGTGATGGTGGCGGTGTCGGCCTTGGTCGCCTTGGCCAGGGTGGTGGAGGCTCTGGTAAAGGCTGGCAACTCGTTACCTTCCAGCCCCGCGATCGCGGACTGGATATCGTATGAAGATCGAACAATCTCGGTGGCCGACTCGCCGTACTTCACCGATAGGGCCAGCGCTTCGCGCCCCAGCGCCCCGAGCACATCTTTTTTTACATCGAGCGAGGCCACTTCACCCAGCGCCCGATCCATCTCGATGGCCGGGCCCAGAGCAGACTGGATCGCCATGCCACCGGCGGCCACCGTGGTGGCCCCCATGGCCATGCTGCTCCACCCCTGACGGCCTGCCTTGCTTACCTTGTCCATCTGGGCATTGATGCCAGCAAGGGGCTTGGTGACTTGATCCACCAAAGCCACCTGCATCATCAATTTTTCCATCCAGGCCATAGGTCGTTGTTATCCGTTTAATGCTTTGGCGATGCCCTCGGCCACGGCGGCGGCGTTGGACTCTCTTGCGTTTTTGTCTAACCAGATGGCGCGGGCCAGGCTGTCGATATCGTCATTTTCGTGTGGCAGGTAGTGGCGCCGCAGCGCCAGCACCTGCTCCAGTTGGTTGCGCTCGATGGCCTCGGCGCGCGCCGTCAGTTTTTTACGGTGATCTCCAGATCGGGGGCGAACTGCTGGTTGATGGCGCCCGCCAACTGCAGCGCCGCGCCCGGGCGCTTGAGCAACTCATCGAGCGCCTCTTTGCTCTCCTGGCAGACGATCTTTTTCAGGTAGTTGTGGGCCGGTGCCACCTTGTCGCTTGGCATCATGTCGTTGATAAAACCGTTGTAGGCCACCATGGTGGGGGCGAATTTCAGCTCTTTACCGGCTACTTCAAGGGTGATAATCGGGGTTGCCATTAGTTGTTTTCCTCTTGTTCAATCCAGTGTTTCAGGGTTTCTAGTTGGGTTTGGCAGCGGCGCATGGCCATCTGCAGGGTGGGAATAAACCGCACGGCATCGCCGTAGGTCGTCCCCGTGAATTCAGGTTCCGGGCAGTTTGGTACCAGCCCCGGCGGCGGTAGACGCTTGATGATCTGCGTTTTCACCACTGTGGTTGGCTTGCTGGAGCAGGCGCAGAGCGCCAACAGGCAGAGGCTCACTAGCACAGTTCGGGCGTCCTTCCGGTGGCGTGGCCAAGGCTTGTTCCAGTTCATACGCTGTCTTCCTGTTCTGTTGGTCAAGCTCGGCCAAGGCGGCGTTCTGGGTACCCAGCAACTTGCGCATCCCGTCTGCATCGCGCTGTACTGTCACCAGCTGGCTGGCCTGCTGCTCGTTGGTCTGCTGCAAGGTACTGATGGTCTCGTTGGCGGAGGCCAGCGCCTTGCCGCGGCTCTCCAGCATCCGGCTGCCAAGAAACAGGGCGGCACCCATCAGCAGCACTAGTGCCAGCAGCACATTGGAGAACAGCTCTTTGAATGTGCTCATGCCAGCACCCCGCCGAACTCGGTGAATTTGGCCTGCAGGTCGGCCAGTTTGTGCTCGCGTTGGCCGTAACCGGCGCCTGGCAGGCTGGCCCAGATGTTGGCGCACTTGGCCACCGCTTGGGGGATACGCCCCTTGATCACATCGTCCATCGCCTTGCGCTCGCGAATAAGCTGGATAGCCCATGCATCTTGCGACTCGGGGCCAAAGTCCGGCAGGCCGAGCTGATCGCGGTAGTGGGCCCAGTGCTTTGACAGGTGCTGATAGCGGCCCGCAGCGGTGCTTTTCAGGGTTGGATTTACCTGCACCAGCACGTTCGGATGGGTGCGGTAGTCGGTGAAGAACCCCGCCGGATTAACCAGCTTGTTGTAGCCGTCATCGCCCAGGCCCTTGGTGCCTTCTGAAAAGGCGATCATGTCGAGAAAGGCGGCCACCTGCGGGTGGCAGTTACTGCGCGGCATTGTTTTCTCCTTTCTTGTTAAACATCGTCTTTGCCTTCTCGCGGATGATGTCAATCCCGAGCAGGCCGATCATGCCGCCGATAAATGGTGCGGCCTTGTAGGCCACGCCCAGCTCTGTTGCACCTGTCGAGACGGCCAGTGTCAGCAGTCCCCCCATCACGCATTCGATTAGGCGTCTGCGCCCTTTGCCTCCGTCATAGGTGATGCGCAAAAAAGAGATGCTCATCGCCAACAGAGCCCCATAGACAGCGGGCCAGTTGTCCATCAACCAGGCCAGCAGTGCAGCCCAGAGGGTGGGGTCTTTGTTTGGCATAGGGTTCATATCCCGTTCTCGTTATTGCCCGCGCCGTTCTGCGCGGCTCTTGCAGCTGACACACAGGCGCACACCCGGCACATGCAGGCGGCGCGCTTCCGGGATCGGATCGCCACACTCCTCGCAGTGGTGCAGGCTCTCGCCCTGGTGGAGGCTGCGGCCGAGCTGGTTATCCAGCTGGGCCGCCAGCATCCGCTCGGCGTGTTGGGTGGCACGATCGATCAGATCCATCCATCAGCCCTTCATGTGGCGGGTGTCGTTTTCGGAGAGGTACGGCACGCCATTGATGTGAACGAAGTCTGGGGAGGTGACGAAACCCTTGATCTTGTGCACCCCCTTGCTGCCCCCCTTGGGGTCAACATCCAGCAGGTCAGAGATCTGCAGCTTCACGCCGAAGGCTTCCACCTTCATGGTTTCGTCGCCGGTGTCGGCGTAGAACAGCACATCGTCAGGCTTCATCCCGCGCCAGCTACCGGCCCGCTTGGCCGCATCGCTCAGCAGTTTGAAGTTCTTTGAATCGAGCTCGAACTCACACTCGGCCGCCACGTCACCATCGACAAAGCCGTCAGGAATGCCACGGGTCTGGGCCACTGCGCTGTTGTCGGTGATGGAGAGGCTGGCTTTCTCGACGTGCACCATGGCGCCCATCAGTTCGGTATCGAAGCTCTGGCCTGAAATGCGTCTGGTCATTGGTTAGCCCTCCCCGTTGTTGAGGCTCAAATCGAGCATGATGTTGGCGGTAATCCCCTTGGGGCAGTCCACGGTGCGCACTACCACATAGATGGAGACGTGGTTTTTATCGACCCATTGGATGGTGATATCGCCATCCTTGGGAGAGACGATATCTCCCGGGAACAGTTGGCCGTTGATGGTGACGGCCTTGGCCATCTCGCGCAGGTCTTTGCCGAAGTACATGATTGCCGAGGCTGTACTGATTGGTGTTGAGTTGAGCGAGCGATCGCCGATCCGTGGGATGGCACGCAGGCGGATCCGGCGCGCTACCTTGTAGGCCACCCGCAGGTTTTCGATCACCTGGTAGTCGCCGCCCTCGGCGTCTAGGGTGCGGCCATCGGCCCAATAGATGCCGTCATAGTCCGGGTACCACATCGGCACCGAGTAGCGGTTCTGTTCGAGGGTTTGCAGGGTGGCCAGCGGCAGCTCGGTTCCCTCTTTGTCCTTCGGCTTGTTGCCCAGGCCTACCATGGCGCCAGTTTTCACCCGACACGGGCTGTCGGCGATGCTTACGGCACGGTTACACAGGCGACCGGCATAGGCCCCGGCGATGTTCGGCCACAGCTGCGGCAGCAGGGTGATGGATTCCGCCTTGATGCCATCTTGCAGCGCTACCAGCTTGGCCGCGTACTCGCTCCAGTCCTGGCCGCCTTCTGCGGTGGTGACGATGCCAGCAACGGCCAACAGCATGAACTGCCAGCGACCCCACTTGGCGATCAGCTCCTGGTTGAGGGCGTGGGCTGCGTTGATTTTCGCTTCGTCCCACTCCTGACCCAGTACCACACACCCCTCGAAGGATTGGGTTTTCTGGGCCTCACGGACTGCATCTTTCCAGTCCATGTCGGTTGGCAGCACAAAGGCGGCTGCCGTCCAGTTCTGACCGGCGTTGACCATGGCAGCTTGCAGGTTGGTTTTCAGCTCGCTGTCTGCCTCGCCCAGCAGTTTGTCGAAGTCGCTCTGGGTGTTGAGCGAAAGCAGCTTGCCGGTGTTGGTCGGCGCAGCGCCGATGAACAGCAGGTGACGCTCGACTTCCGTCACGGGCCCCTGCATCTGGTTCAAGTTGTTGATCTGTACATAAGGCCACATGGCGTTATTTCCTCTTCATCTCTTGCTTGTTGACGTCCCAGCCGTAGTTGATGCTTTGCAGGGCGCGGGCAAAGGCTTGCTCCCGTTGCTTGGTGTTGGCGCCGAGGAACGGGCGGGCTGGCAGCTCAATCTCCCAGCTCTCTTTCACCGGCTCGTCCTTGAGCTTCTTGATCAGCAACCCCGCTTGCGCGTAGTTGAGATTGCCGGTTATCCAGCCGAGCGAGGCAGAGCGGTACGACTTCTTTCTCTTGCCCGGACGTTTGAACCCCAGTTCCCGCAGCTTGCGGGCCTGCGCCTTGCTGGCCTGCTTGTTCTTGCCGCCATCGCTGGCGGCGATACGGCGCCGACTGGCCGCGGTCACCTTGTAGGTGTGTCCCTTCTGGTGGGTGTTGGCGACTACCCCGGCATGAACATTCATCGAGCCCTTCTTGAACCCGAGCTCGGCCACGTCCTGGCTTGGCTCATGGATCACCAGCAGCTTTGGCAGGCCGCGCAGCATCTTGCGTTTGCCCCGTTTACGTGGGGCCCAAGCATTGCCGTTGGGGTCTTGCTGCTGGCGCACGTTGCGGGTGGCCAGCTTTTTCATCTCGTTGGCGGCTCGCCACACCAGCCGCTGGCGCTTCTTTGGCGGCATGGCCAGCAGGTTTAGCTGGTCTTTGCTGCGCTGGGTGTCGAGAGTGATGGTGATCATGACGGGTCACCGATCTGGTGATGGCCGGTGTCACCGACGTTCATATCGATGTGGTCGGCCACCCAGATTTCATACGGGGCCACGTTCCAGCGTTTGCCCATCCAGTTGATGGGGCCCTTGGGGTGTTCGATCAGGCGCAGCGGCTCGGTAAAGGCGAGCTGGATCTCGAGATCGGCGGTCTTCTCATCGTTTGGGGTGACGGCGTACTCGGGGTCGTCCAGCTCGAACCGCTCGCGAAAATCGTCATGCTCCTGCACCCAGGCGGCCACAGAGGCCAGCACGATGGCCGGATCCAGCTCGCGAAACGGCAGTTGCTCGACGGTGAACACCGCCTGATAGGTGAGCCATGCCACATCTACCCCTGTGGGGCCCATGTTCTTTGGCTCCAGCCGGATGGTGCCGTTCTCCATCCAGCTATCCAGATGCTTGTGGCACTTGGCTGGCAGCACCCGCAGGATCTCGGCGTGGAGAGCGTGGAGGAAATATCCCTGGGCCTGCTGTTCGTTCATGCCTTCACTCATATCAAGGACACCCCCGCACGGCGCTTGCCCTTGATACTGCGCACCAGTTGCTGACTCTCGGCCAGCAGCTGGGCGCGTTGGTCTGGGGATCGCTCTACTTGGTTGTTTGCTGCGGCCCGTTCGGTGACGCTGGCGAACTCCGGCAAGAGTGCCGCCTTGGCACGGGCAAACACAGCGGCCAGATACTGCTCGGTCAGGGCATTGGTGCTGCCCTCAAGGCTCGGCCCCGGTACCTCGGCGGCGCTGGCGTAGCCCTCTGCCATCAGCGCGGCCTGACGCATCTCCAGTTGCAGGTTGATTTCAGAGACGGCAGCCAGCAGGGCGGCGCTTGTGGTCTGTTGGTCGAGGTCGGCAGGCAGGGCGCGGCGGCGCTCGAAGTCAGCCACGGCCACATCAGGCCAAAACCCGTCATTGCGGATAGTGGCTGCGCTGTAGTCGATATCCTTGCCTGCAAACATCTGACCCTCTGTCGATTCTTGCCAATGTGAACACCACTTCCCCGATCACTCAGGTCGCCGATGACGCAGCGAGAAAAGGTGCACCCCTGAAGCCACGGATCACAGGATTCGGCGGTGGCCTTGCGGCTTGCCTATCCTCCCCGCCGGGGTGCGGTGGCGCGGAGAGTCGTATTGCTCCGGCTTTTTATTCCGGATTCAGCGCCCGCAGGCGCATGGCAATTTTGAGCAGCAGGGTGCTAACCCCTGCTTTGCGGTGCAGCTTCTCGGCCTGGAGCAGCCAGTGGGCTGCTTGTTCCAGGGTGGCGCTGTCACCCACTGCACTCGGTCGTGGCTGGCCGTCCTGGTCGCGCAGCAGCAGGCAACCCGCAGCCTTGAACCACTTGGCAGTCAGCTTTTCGTTGAGGCGCCACTCGTTGCGCACCTTGTCGAACACCCGGGAGAACCAGGGCTCGACGGCATGGCCTTCGGCGGCGTTCTTCTCGGCCCACTCCAGCACGGTGTCTGCCACGAAGGTGGCCCAGTCGCGCTTGAAGTTGTTCGGGGTGCGCTGTCCTTGCTTGATGGCGAGCTCTGCCCAGGCGATCCCGGTGTCGAAGTCACCAACGTCAAAGGCCCAGATCACCAGCCTTTGAAACAGCTCGTTCTGGTAGGACTGACCGGACTCGGCCACGCTGGCCAGATACCGCTCCACATAGGGGCGGTATTTGGGCATCAGCTCGTCGCGTTTCATGTTCACCCGATCCCCAATGCGGGCCAGCTTGCGCAAGCGAACGATGTCCTGTTCCAGGGCAATCATTTGCAGGTGCAGGCTGTCAGCCACCGCACCGGTGGCCACGCCAGTGCAGGCGGCCTGTTCGGCCCCCTGCATGGCTTGCACGCGCTGCTTGTGACGTTGACCGGGTGAGCTCATGGTTTACGCCCCAGGCTCTTGCGCAGGCGCGGCGAGTGCTGCAACCGCTGCCGGATCGGCACCGATCACGATGTCTGCCTCTTCAAAGCCGCCATAGGCCTTGTGCTCGCCCAGGGCATAGCCTTCCATCCGCCAGTACTGGTTATCGAAGCATTTGTTGTCCTGGTTATCGTCGGCCTTGCGCTTGCGTGTGCCGCGCTGGGTCAGGATTTGCAGGTTATCGAGGGTTGTGACCACCATCCGTTTGCCCGGGAAGAACGGGGGGATGTAAGCCTTGCGGCCAGCGATCGACTTGGCCAGCTGTTGGGCGGCGATCTGCTCGCTCGGCTTGGTGGCTTCGCTGTAGAGCTTGGCCTGAGCCGCAGCCACCAGATCGGTACCGACCAGCACTACCAGTCGCGGGTCTTGCTGGAACAACGGATCGATGGTGGCATTGATAAGATCCGAGGCCATCTCGTCCAGGGTCTTGTAATCGCCCTTGCCGTCCGGGTCGAAATAGATCTTCTCACCCGCTTTCGCCTTGATGATCTGGCTGCCACCGTTCCACTCGCGGGCGATCTGGTGCCAGCCTTTGTTGACGTCTTCGCCGAGCGGGTTCTTCTCCGGATCGGTGGTGTCAGCAGCTGATACACCGTTCCAGCCAACACGCAGCATATCGAGGGCGAACGCGGTGTTGACGAACTCGCCAACAAGCTTGATGAACTCGCCTTCGCTACCGGCATTTGCCCAGGTGCAGAGGGTGGCCCAAGAGAGAGAGGCGCAGGAGTCGGTCTCTTTCAGCTCGTACTTGTTGCCATCAACGCCCACTTCGCCCTTGAAGCGGCCACCTTTTTTACGACCGGTATAGAGCTGGCCGATGCCCACTTGCACCACCTGGCCGGTGGGGTGGTCTACATCCATACAGGTGATCAGGCCAAGGAACTCGACAGATGCCAGGATGGCTTTGCGCAGCGTGGTTTCCATGGGGCCAACGACACTGAACATCTTGGCCAGTGCAGGCTGTTCAACCTGATAGGCCTTTGCCAGTTCGCTGCAGAATTTGTTCAGGCTTTTTTCGGCATGAACGGTAAGGGTTTGGCTCACAGTCGCTCCTTAGCAAACTTGATAGGTGGAGTCGTCACCGCCCAATGGGCTCGGGCGCTGATCCGGCATCTCAACGGAGAACTTGTCGATCTGGCCTTTCAGCTCGCTGACGGTGGCTACCAGACCAGTGATGGTCTCGTTCAGCTTGCTGAACTGGTCATCAGTGACTTTGTTTTGGTCGCCTTCGTCTTTCGGTTCAGTCACCGGATCGGTCTTTACTTCCTGCTTGGCATCCAGCTTCGCGCTGAAGCTTGCGAACTGTTCACCAAGACTGGTCAGAGTCCCGTTCAGCAGTTCGAACTGTTCTTTGTTCATTTCCTCATCCTCTGGATGGCTGTGGGTTGGTTTTGATTCAGGTTCACCATGGCTGGCCATCAAGCTGAAGAGCTTGGTCATAAAGCCATCCGGCTTTTCTTGTTTTGGCAGCTTGAGCATGGAGAGATCCAGCGGTTCGCTGGTGCCGATGACTTGGCCCTTGCTGCTCTTGCTGAACTTGAGTTGGGTGGTGCCGGTGCTGGCAGGCTGGTCGGTGACGCCCAGACCAATCAGATAGGTGCGGCCCAGATCGGCGAATTGCTCGAACGGCTCGATGGAGCAGAACTGGTACTGGCCGTTTTGGTTCCAGTAGACAAGATCCCGATTAGGGCAGAGAACGGCGAACAGCTTGAGCTTGCCGTCTACCTCTTCGGTCTTGAGTGCTTGCACGGTGCCATAGCTTGACCAGCGATCATGCTCTGGCCAGATGACGGCGGTGTAATAGGTCGGGTCGTAGGTCTCGGCCATGTCGACCAGCCATTCGCGGGTTATGTCTCGGCCGTCCACCGCTTTGCCTTCGGTGGCGATACAGACAAAGCCAGTTCTCAAGGTTGATTCGTTCATGCCTGCTCCCAATTGATACGGGCTCAGGCTATCGGGTCGGCAAGTGGTATTCATCCGGTTGTGTTCAAGGCAATTCGGATCCGTGGGGATATCCGAATTGGTTTGAACATCAGGGCAATAAGTGGGGGCGGGTGGCTGGCTATGATGGCGCCATCATTCACAAGATGGAGGCGCCGTGGCGTATCCCGAAGAGATCCGTAATGCTGCGCGGGGACTCTACCTTAAACGATGGACCCCCCAGGAGATCAAGGACGAACTGGGGCTCAACTCCTGCCGCATCGTCTACTACTGGGCCGAAAAGCACGGCTGGCGTGACCTGTTGACCGAAGAGGCGGTAGAGGATGCTATTGCCCGCCGCGTCAATGTGCTGCTTGATCGCGAGAAGAAAACCCCTGGCGAGCAGGAGGAGCTGGACAGGCTTATTGGCCACCATGTCAATCTGAAAGAGAAAGCCCTCAAATGGGCCGAGCGGCAGCAAGCGCTGCTCGCCCGCAGTGACGCTGGTGACGAGCCTCCCCCCGACCATTCCCCGCGCAGCAGGGGCGGGCAGGATGGCCGCAAAGGGAAGGGCGGCAAGAAGGCCAAGAACGAGATCGGCCACCTCACCGAGGCAGACTTTGCCGAGTGGCTTGGTACCTTGTTCGGCTATCAGCTGCGCTGCCGCGAGGCCAAGAACGACCCGGCACTGCCGCGCACCCGCAACATATTGAAGTCACGCCAGATCGGCATGACCTACTACTTTGCCGGTGAGGCGCTGGAAGATGCGGTACTGACCGGCGGCAATCAGATATTCCTGTCAGCCACCCGCGCCCAGGCAGAGGTGTTCCGCTCCTACATCTGCAAGATTGCCCAGACCTTCCTCGGTGTCACCCTGACCGGTAACCCCATTGTGCTGTCGAACGGGGCTGAGCTGCACTTCTGCTCGACCAACTCCAACAGCGCCCAGTCCCGTTCCGGCAACGTCTACATCGACGAGTATTTCTGGATCCCGAACTTCGAGAAGTTGTCGGACGTGGCCAGCGCCATGGCGACCCAGAGCCGCTGGCGCAAGACCTACTTTTCAACGCCATCGAGCAAGGTGCACGAAGCGTACCGGTTCTGGACGGGGGATCGTTGGAAGGGCCAGCGACCGAGCCGGGTGGCCATCGATTTCCCTGGTGAAGATGATCTGCGCGACGGCGGCCGCATCTGCCCCGATCGGCAGTGGCGTTACGTCATCACCATCGAGGATGCCATTCGGCTTGGTTGCAACCTCATCGACATCGAGGAGCTCAAGGACGAGTACCCCGAAGAGGTGTTCGATCGCCTCTACATGTGCCGGTTTATCGATGATGCCCTGTCGGTGTTCAAGTTCCAGGATATGGAGCGGGCAGGGGTGGATCCGAGTCGGTGGGAGGACTACAAGCCCGGGCGGCCTGACCCGTTCGGCCGGCGCGAGGTGTGGATGGGCTACGACCCGAGCCGCACCCGCGACAACGCCACCCTGGTGGTGGTTGCCCCGCCCATGGTCGCCGGTGAGCGGTTCCGTGTGTTGGAAAAGCACTACTGGCGCGGTCTCAACTTCCAGTTTCAGGCGCAGGAGATCGAGCGCATCGCCAAGAAGTTTCGGGTCACCTATCTCGGGGTCGATGTCTCCGGCATCGGCTCCGGGGTGTTTGACCTGTTGAAGCCCACCTTCAAAGGGGTGTGCCACCCCATCAACTACAGCATCGAGAGCAAATCGCGGCTGGTACTCAAGATGATCGATGTGGTGGAGGCGAACCGCATCGAGTGGGACGGCTCAGATCGGGATATCCCGCTGGCGTTCCTCGCCATCAAGCGCAGCACCACCGGCGGCGGCCAGATGACGTTCCGTGCCGCTCGGGACAATGTGACCGGACACGCTGACGTGTTTTTTGCCATCGCCCACGCCGTGGCCAACGAGCCGCTCGATACCAACCGTAAACGTAAATCCACCTGGGTAACCAGCAAGAAGGCCGCATGAAAAACGATATCAGTCACATAACCCAAGAGCACTTTGATGGATGGTTAAAATCCCTGTTTGGCTATCAACTTCGTTGTCGTGATGCCAAGAACGACTCGGCATTGCCGCGCACCCGAAACATCTTGAAAGCCCATCAGGTCGGCATGTCTTACTACTTCTCCGGCGAAGCGCTGGAAGATGCTGTGCTGACCGGTGACAACCAGATATTTCTCACCAGCACCCCAGAGATGGCTGATGTTTACCGCGAACTCGTCCGCTTTATTGCCCAGAGATTCCTCGGTATCACCCTGACAGACAGCAGCCCCATCATCCTGTCTAACGGGGCCGAGTTGCACTTTCTCTCGCTCGATTCCCACACGTTCGCTGGCAAGGCTGGCCATGTCTATGTCGATGAATACTTTTGGTCTGAAGACTGCGGAAAGATTTTATCTCTTGCCAGTTCCATGGCCATGCATAAGCGCTGGCGCAAAACTTACTTTTCCACAGTATCTGATCGCCGCGGTACAGCAAGACAGTTCTGGTCTGGTGAAACGTGGCGACACATGAACCTCACCCAGCGACTTAGGATCTATTTTCCCGGGAATGATGAGTTGCGAGACGGCGGCCGCATCTGCCCAGATCGGCAGTGGCGTTACGTCATCACCATCGAGGATGCCATTCGCCTTGGTTGCAACCTCATCGACATCGAGGAGCTGAAAGACGAATACCCGAAAGATGTGTTCGAGCGTCTCTTTATGTGCAACCTCTATTCACAGGAATAACAATGACCAAACGACAGCAAAAAATGTCCCAGCAGGTGGCCACCTCATCCCCTCGGCCATCTGTGATGTTCAGCACGGCGGAGGCCATCGACCCCACGGCCTGGATGACCGATTACACCGGGGTGTTCTTCAATCCCTATGGGGAATATTACCAGCCTCCCATCGACCGCAAGGGGCTGGCCAAGGTGGCGCGGGCCAACGCTCACCACGGGGCGATCCTGATGGCGCGCCGCAATATGGTGGCGGGTCGCTTCACCACCCAGCGCAATGTCATCACCGCCTATGTGCACAACTACGTGCAATTCGGTGACGGTGGCCTGCTCAAGCTGCGCAATGGCTTTGGCCAGGTGGTGGGGCTGCACCCGCTTTCCAGCGTCTATCTGCGCCGCCGGGCTGACGGGTGCTTTGTCTATCTGCAGCAGGGCAAGCCTAACCTGGTTTATCGGCCGGAGGATGTGATTTGGCTGGCCCAGTATGATCCAGAGCAGCAGGTCTATGGCATGCCCGACTATCTGGGCGGCTTGCAGTCGGCCCTGCTCAACCAGGATGCCACCCTGTTCCGCCGCAAATACTTCCTCAACGGCGCCCACATGGGGTTCATTTTCTACACCACTGACCCGAACATGGACGATGAAACCGAGGAGGAGATGAAGCAGATGATCGCCAACTCCAAGGGGGTTGGTAACTTCCGCTCGATGTTCGTGAACATCCCTGAAGGCAAGCCGGATGGCATCAAGCTGATCCCGGTGGGGGATATCGCGACCAAAGACGAGTTCGCGGCCATCAAGGGGATCACCGCCCAGGATGTGCTGACGGCCCACCGTTTCCCCGCTGCGCTGGCCGGCATCATCCCGACAAATGGTGGCGGCGGGCTTGGTGACCCCGAGAAGTATGATGCCACTTATGCCCGCAACGAGGTGCTGCCACTGTGCGAACTGGTGCAGGACTCGATCAACAGTGCCGGGCTGCCCCGCGCGCTGTGGGTCGATTTTCGGGAAACTATCGGGTCAGCTGTATAAATAAACAGTGTGTCATGGCATAATAGATCGTTGATTTATAAGAGAAAGGGGGATGTGATGCGGGTGTATTGCAAAGAGTGTGGCCAACGTGGTCGCATTACCAAGACCAACAAGCTCAGCCCTGATGTTTCTGACCTTTATTGTCAGTGCACAGATGCAGAGTGCGGCCACACATGGGTTGCGTGTCTCTCTTATTCGCATCCCCTGAGCCCTTCATCGAGAACGGCGAGCCAGTTGGTACTGAACCTTGTTGGTTCACTCACGCCAGAGGGGCGGCAAATGGTACTGAACGGATTGAGGGCGCAATAGCGCCCTCTTTGTTTCTGGTGATGTCTTAGTGTTTGGCTGGCCGCTGCGACATTTTATCTAAGCCTTGGTATAAAAGATCAGTATTGAGAGAGGGCCTGCTCGGCTTCGATATCTTGATCGGTACAGGCCTTGATCATGACCCACCCCCCTATCTTTCCCATCCTGTCGGCGCAGGAGTCCAGAATCTTTTCGTACTTTGCGTATTTCTCTTGATTGCTCACTATAGCCTGTCTCGCTTCAATATTCTGGTCGGCACAGGCTTTGACCATATTCCAGCCGAATTGCTTGGTTGTTCTGACGCAGAACTTGACGATCTTCTCATGGGGCTGGTAATTGGCATTTAACAGCTCATATGCTTCCAGATCCTGGTCCACACATGCTTTCACCATGGTGGCACCGTATTGGTTCATCTGGTCTTTACAGCGATCGATGACCGCTGTTTTTTCGGTATCACTGATGGCCATGGCAGAGGTGGCCAGCAACAACAGGCTGGCTGCAGCAACGCGTTTCATATCATTGTTCTCGTTTGGGGTTGAAACGGTATGCTATCAAAAGCACCTTCCTTGGCGCGTGACCGGACACATTTCGCGATTTTCGCCATTACAAGGCCAGTGTCTTGTCGCCCTGGGTGTGCCAGCACGATGCTTGTCCCTTGAATGTACCACCGCATCCGGTCGGCAATTTACAGTCGCAGTGCTGGCAGGTCTGTGTTTTCAGCTTGGCCTCCTGCTCCAGCCACTTCTCCCAGTCGCGGCGGATCAGTGTGCTGATGTACTCGTCGGCGGAGTAGGGTTTACCGCTGCCAGCCCGAGCGATGCGCAGCGTATCCAGCTGCTGGCGCTCCCGTTCTGAGAGCGCCACCTCCACCCGCTTGATACCGAGAGCCGCCCGTCTTGCCCGCTGGGCCTGCTTGCGCTTGGTAGCGTCATTCATCCCTTGCCCCCTTCTGTCTTCCCCATCCGCAACGGCGCCACAAGTCCGGAATGACGATCAGATAAAACAGCACATGGCCGATCAGCCATATGATGCCGAGCGGGTCGATATGGACGCTCATTGCCACACCGCCCTTACCACCATGGCATCTTGCTTGGCCCACGCCCGCCAGCTGGCGATGGTGGCCTCTGTCTCTGGTAGGTCAACCTCCGGATGGCAGTACACCACATGGGTGACGGTTCCGCGGTCGTTCTGCTTGGTGGCCGTCACTTCCCTGGTGGTACCGAAGCGGGTGATCACATCACCTGGTACCGGATATTTGCGTGGGTCTCTCATGCTGACGCCTTGATGGCATCCGCCAGCGTAGTGAACTGAACGTTGGCAGGGGCCGGAGTTACCTCCAGCTTGCCTGTGGCTGACATTCCTTGAACCATCCGCAGGATCAGGGACCAGTCATCTTTTTTGGTATTGACGAAATAGGTAACGCCATCAGATTCAAACGCTAAACACAGTGCATCGATTTTCATGCTTCGCCCCCTGCCTGTTGCTGAGCCATCGCTTGCAGCACGCCCAGCGTCATCATTACATCAGCCAGTGCACGGTGAGCTTGGCCGTCAGTCACAACCCCTTGCTGGGCAGCGGCAGCTGTCAGGCGCTGCCAACGATATGAGCCCTTGTAGTCATTCCAGTCGCCATAGAACTCGGCATAGGCCAGCATTGCGCAATGAACCCCCGCGTTGGCAGTAACCGGCTGTAGCCCATAAAGCGCCGCAGTCTGAGCCATCAGGCGCATTTCGTAGTCAGCGTTGTAGATGACCAGCGGCTTGCAGCTGACAATTCGGCACACTTCATCATGGATGTCTGCCCAACTCGGGGCGGTAGCCACCATGTCATTGGTAATGCCATGGATGGCGGTGGCCTCTGCCGGGATCGGTTTTTGTGGCTTAACCAGGGAATCAAAAACCACGCCCCCAAACTGGTCGATGATGCTGATCTCTATTATCTCGGCTTGGTCATCAAGCCCGGTGGTCTCGGTGTCCAAGATTTGGCAGTTCAGAAGCCAATTACATACCTGCTGTTGTACGGTCATCGTTTTAGTCTCCATCTACTATTTGATATCTGTTCTAGCTACTAGCCATGACTGCCGCGCTACGCTTGCCGGCCATCTGGGACAAAGTGACAGACTGCGCTAGTCACCTTGTCCCAGACGGCTGGATTTGGTGGGCATATCTGGCGGCCACAAAAGCTACGGTGTCGCCGCCGCCAGGTGTCATGGTATCGGCCTTGTTCATAAGGTGGGTGAGCAGCGCCTCTCTATGCTCTGGACGAACGTCGGCCAAGCGTGTCTTGGTCGTCTCGGCAATAAGGTGGTGCACATCAGGTTTGCGTACAGGAGAGCGCTGGCCATCAGCTGGCAGCCCGAAGAACTCGGCATTACTGATCGCCTCCTGGCGGCGCTCGACTGGCAGCAGTGGCCATGTCCGCAGATCAACCTTATCGCGTAGGCGGTTAAGCTGAGTGCTGGCGGCCTCGGCGTCCCCATCACCCAAGGCATCCAGCAGCGCCAGGGCATCATCAGCGCCGGCGGCCGTCATGCTAGCCAGCCAAGCTGCTGGATCCCCGGACTGGGCCAGTAGGCTCCGCACATCTTTGAGCTCCGCCAGGCGTTTTGCCTCTCGGCGTCTGGCTTCGGCTTCAATCTGATACGGTGATAGCTGGTTTGGAGATTCGAACGGATGATGCTCGGTCACTTTCAACTCACCATCCCGGATACAAACTGACCGGTCTCCCGTCCTGACAATCAACCCGCTCCGGACCATGGCCACCTCTTCACCACTTAGCCCCAAATGGAATACATTCTTATCGCTCAATGGATCCTCTTTAGATCCTCCGTGATCGTCCCGTACAGTTGTTGCCAGAGCTCCAAGGGGGAAACCCCCCTCGCTGCGCTCGGTACCCACTAACTCGCTGCGCTCGCCCACAGACCAGAACCCGCTGCCTTTGGCTTTGGTGGTGTTCTGTGAGCCACATTTGCGCAGCACCCATTCCCCCACACGGGTTTGCTGGATGAGGCCGTCAGCGGCCCGCACGCCGACAAGCTTGGTTTGTGGTTCGCCGTATTGATTGGGTTCGGTAAAGGCGGTGCGGTGGATACTCAAAGGGCGTGCATCGCGCCGGCAGCAGGGGCCGCCCATGGCTTGGGTGAAGTTTTTCCAGTCCACTGCGTCGGCATAGCGACGGCACTCTTCCATGATTGGGCTGGCCAGTGGAGCCACGACGATCCCCTTTGCCTCTTGCAGGCGGCCAGGCAGGCGGCGCAGCTCGCGCCAGATCCCGACCGGCGGCCCTTTCAGTGGTTGGAACTGGCGTAGGCCCCAGAGCGATGCCCAGGCCCGCACCCGGCGGGCGCCTTCGGCAGCCGCTGTCTCTGCTTCCAGATCGCCTTCGTCGCCGACCCGGTACCCATCGATATTTTTCGCAATATATTTGACGATGTATCCCACTGCGCCGCCCTTCTCCTTGTCCATCACCTTCCAGTCAAATCGGGGAGTGATATCGCTATAGGGCTTTTTGCTGTCTGGGTGGCGTTTGCGTTCCAGGTCACCTTTGTCATGACTCAGGGCGTAACGCTGCAGGATGCCAATCAGCCGGTGCTGGTGTTCTGGTTTTACCCAGATCAGCAGGTGCCAGTGGGGAGTGCCATCGTGGTGGGGTTCGACCACTCGAAAGCCGAAATAGTCGATAGGATCGGCCAATAGGAATTCTCCGCGCTTGGCCAGGTTGCGATCGAGGGCAGAACGGCAGCGCTTCCACAGCTCGCTGATGTAGTGTTGTGCGTCGCGGGGGGATGACCCGTCATGCTTGGGGTTTTCTTCTGTGCTGTCTGGCCCTCCGGCCTGGGATGATCTGACCGTCTTCCATGGGTGGAAGCGGCTCGGAGCCGTCCAGGTGAAGAACAGCCCCACATAGCCCATCTCGTCAGCCACGTCAGAGAAACCCCGCGCCCTGACAATCAACTCATGGCGGCGGTTTGTAGGGTTGGCGATGGAGGCTTTTACCGCATCCTCCAGACTGATGATGATGTCGTCCTGGGCGTTATAGGCTTCCATATCCTTGAGCCAAGCGGCAGCCATGCGCTGTCGCTCGATAAAGCTTTGCAGGCCCTGGCTGGAGACGTAGGCAGAAACCCCCTTGCGCACTTTGCCGAGCAGGATGGCGCAGTGCTCGCAATACTGGTCCCAGATCTTGCGCAGGCGTCTTGCCCACCATTTGGGGTCGAGCCAGCGGATAAGGTGATGAGCGATGAAGGTGTCGCGGCTTTCAGCCGTTCTGAATCTCGGCAAGCGGGGCAGCATGCCCCAAGCGGCCAGCGGTTGACGGCACGCCTTCCACAAGCGGATTGCCGGCACCTGCTCGGCGCCGAAATCGGTGATGGCATTAAACAGCCTGGTTACCCGCTCGGCGTAGTTGACGGCCAGGCGCTCGCGGCTTTCTTTGGTGCGCAACGCATCGATCGGCTCGGGGATGACGTTCTGCACTTGGCGCAGGGTGGTGATGCGGCTTGATAGCCAGCGGTTGGCGTCATAGCAAATGGCCACCCCCTTGAGCAAATCCGGTGCGCGGCGGACGCAGTAACCAACAAACAGCTCGGCGATCAAGTCACCTGGAAGCTGTACCCCTGGCCCGCCATTCTCGCGAGGGATCGGTCGCTCCAGCAGGTCAAGCGCCCAGTCCAGAGCATAAGCGCCCGGGATGCCGACAAAATAGCTCTTGATGGCCTTAACTCGGGTATCAATATCACCGCCAGCAAGTTCCCTGCGCTGAGCCGCTGGCAGGCGTGATGCTTCGAGTGGGCAGAGAGATACACGACGACAAGCCATGATGCGGCGCGCCATGGCTTTGGTAGCGGCAGCCAATTTCCAGGCAGCTGGCTGCCTGGGTTGTATCGGCTTGGCTTCGAACAGTTCGGGGTGGAGCGACATTAGAACGGCAGGGGCTCTTCACAACGCAGATTGGCTAGCTCGAGCTCTGGTCGACGAACGTTGAAGACAGAGACGCTGTAAAGGTGCCTATAGATGCTGCATCTTTGCCGCAGAAGGATACAGGCGTAGTCCCGACGATGGCCGCTTGCTAGGGCGGCCCTGAGCTGTTTGCGGCATTGGTTCAGTGCGGCCAGATCTATTTGAGCTGTCGCATTCCATGCCGCAATTTCGGCAACCAACTGTGCTTCCCGCTCATAGAAATCAGGGGTGTTTTTCATGTGTGTGACCTTCATCAGAATGGCAATGGGTTTGATGCTCATAGGTGATGCCCACTCAAAAATTGGTTGAGCGTTGTCAGGCCGGTTCTTCGAGCCTTGATCACCATGGTGGTGTGAGCACATATGCGGCGTGCTGCTGCACATTGACGAAGGGTTAATGCGATAGTGGCCCGTGGTCTTGGCGAGATCTGGCGGCACTCGATGAGATGACGCTGATACCCGCGCAGGCGCGCACTCGCGCCGCGTAGGTCTTCCCACCACCAACTCAAATTTCGTTCCATGTCGGACATCAGGCGCTGGCTCATAGGATCACCTCGCCTAGCCCATGCAGTGGTGCGCACTCTTCCCACCAGTTGCCGATCTCGTTGGCGAGCGCAGTGTCTCCTTGGCCAAGCGCGAGCCAGTAGATGGCGCGGATCGCCCCCAGAGCAAGGAGCTCTGGCTCAACATCAACAGCAAGATATTCCGCACGGTAGGTCAGCCAGTTCATGTGCAGGTTGCTGCGTGGTTGGCACTGATCATCAGTGTTGTCGGCTTCATCATCACCACTGTCATCATCTAGCAGCGCATCTGGGCTGCTGGTAACAACGAGCTGGATCTGGATGTGCTGTGGGCCAGACTGGACGCATCCCATACACACGCGGTTGTCATCAGCGCGGGCGGCGAACATGTCAGCCAACAACCCCTCGATCAGCTTGGGTGCCTGGCGGGCGATCTTGATTGCGTCACTCATGGCTCTATCTCCTGTTCTTGCTCACGGCGGTGTTGTATCGCTCGTGGGTCATCAGCTGAAATTCCCGGGATTTCAGTGGCCGAAACAGTCGGTACCGCAATCCCACGTCGATCACATCCGCTCGGCAGTGTGTAAGCCGGCGCGGGCGCTGGCTGGTTAACAAGCTGGCCGCCTTTTCCTGGATCGCTGCCGGTATCCGGCCAATGCATCTGAATCCGTCCATTGCATTCCCCTTGGTTGTGTTATCCATGAGCCCACGCATAGAGGCTCAGTGATAAGGCCGGCGAACCGGCCTGGTGTAGGCTTACTGGCGGCATTGCCGGATGTCGGCAGCGGTGACTAGAAGCGGGGACGGATTGGTCCCTGTCATTAACCAAGAGGTGTGCTCGTTGAGTTCGTTATGGTTGGCGATAACCAGGAGCAGGCCACCGCCGATCTCGCGATAACCGAGCTCGTAGTTTTTGAGCGTGGTGGGCGGGATACCCAGTTTCTCGGCGAACTTGGGGCGGCTTAGCCCCAATGCTTCACGCAACTTGCGCAGGCGGCGACGAGCTTCATGGTTGAGGTGACCCATGGACGGCAGATTGATAGGTTGCATGGTTAGGCTCCTTGATGGGCATTAAGGCGATTGATGTGACCAAAGATGGAGGCCCAGACCAGGGCGTTAGCGCGCTGGCTCAGGATCGTCAGGTCGTTTTCCGAGTAGCGGGCGGCATATGGGCCAGCAATACGGCTGTTCTGGATCTTGCGGTTGCGCAGCGCGCAGGGGATTGCTAGAGTTGTCATGTCGACTTCCCTTCCTAGAGTTGTTGATAAAGAGCCCCGTTAGGTGTTTGCGGCACCAGTGATCGGGGTTTTTTCTTGCCCGCAATTTGCGGTTTGTGGGGTGTTGACCAGTGTCATCAACAATCCTTTGCTCTGTGCCAGCCGTTCGGCTGATCTGCTTACCTCTGGTTTTTCTTCTGGCGGCGGTATCAAACCTGTGCGCCACTCTTCGAGAGTCACCGCGCCATGAAACAGGTGCTGGAACCCAAGACGACGCATGGCCAAGCAGAGCGCTTCGCGGTCGCGTTCACCGAGTGGGTATTCTGGCCTTGCCATCGAGAGCGGTAATTCGGCTTCATTGCAGATGGCTTTGCGTTGTGGCTGATTGAGTTCGCCCCAATATCTCGCAACCCTGCAATTGGCGTGGTAAATCGCCTGACGCATTTCTGCCAGCGCTCTCTCGGCGGCACTCGCTTGTAACGTGTTCATCATTTCCTCTCTTCACATCGCCAGCGCAGCAAGTGGTGAAACCACCTGAAATCGTTGCTCGACGTCATTGATCAGCAGCGCAACCGACCCCATCGCAGCAGTAGCGATGCTCATAAACGTGCGGTGCTCGTGGCTGGTGATTCGGCCGCGTTCTGTTAGCTCCAGGGTGTGCAGACCGATGTTTGCTATCTGGGAATTCAGGTTGATCACCTGATGGGTCAGAGACGGGGCGCGTTCCCCTTTGGGAATGGCGACAGCCGTCAGGCCACAGCAGAGCAGGGCGCCATCAAACAGGGTTTCGTCTTTGGTTGCGTGGTAGATGGAGATCATTTCAGCCACTGTCAGCTCGTGTTCCTGTTCGGGGTTCAGCTTGTTACTCAGGGTCTGCGGGTGCTTCATGCCGATGGTTCGGCCAAGGTCAGCAACCTTCCCTCTGTTGTTATCCGCAAATAGCTGGCAGGCCTGGTGCCAGTTCAGATGTATGTCATGGCGTTCAACAAACATGACCAACTCCTTTTGACTCAATAATCTGGGTTCAGCTGGCAACCGTCATGGTTACGAAACGTTCGGCCTGATAGCGAGCCTGCATAAAGAGGGCATAGAGATTGACGCTGCGATGGCCACGCTTGCCGTCTTGCAGAACTGGCAGTTTTCCGCGGTCAGCACGTTTACGGATGGTGTTGATGGCAACCCCCTGACGCTCGGCATAGTCGGCGAGGGATTCGCTTACGATCGCCTTACCGGTCTCCCGGCTGAAGAAGGGGTAATCTGCAGGTAACTGACTGACATCGCTGGGAATATGGATGCGTTTGGATTTAGAGGCCATTGTGGTACCCTCTGGTTGTTTGTGTGTTTTGTGGTGCCTTGTGGTAGTTGGTAGCTACCCATGGCTTTGATGTTTGCATGGTTTTCTATGCATGTAAACATCCATTGCATGGAATTCTATGTTTTGATAGCTGATAGATTAAAAAGTGAGCGAAAGCGATTGGGGCTCACTCAGGAATCGCTTGCGGAATCGGCAGGCATTAAGCGGATTACTCTGCAGTCTTGGGAAAGAGGGCTTTCATCACCTCCAGCCATCGCTCTAAGTGCGCTTGGGTCTGTAGGAATGGATGTCTTGTTTGTTCTCACTGGTGAACGTCAGCAGACTGGGATTGGTGAGGCAGCCGTGCATCAGGCGGTACTGGATGCCGTCGATCTGCTATCGCTTGAAGACAAAGTAAATGCGGCCCAACTAGCCAAAGCGGTGGTAAAGCTCATTGCCAAGTCGGTCCCGGATACTCAACCAGTGGCGGGGCAGGTCATCAATACCAACAGTGGTGATGGCGCACAGCAGAACTTTGTGCACTCCACCGTCGGCAGCGTAACCACCGGGGATGTCATCTTGGGGCGGGGTAAGAAGAAGACGTGACGCCGTCCCCAACCTCCCAACCCTCCCAAACCAGCAACGTGCACCAGATCTTCCAAGGGCCGGTCGAAAATGTTGCGGGCCGCGATGTCAACATTACCAACGAGTTGGGAGGCCGACCGCTTACCAGAAGGGAGCGGAACGCACTCAATGAATTGGTAGAGCGTTTGATCAAGGAGTTTGGCCAAGAAAGATGGGAGCCTTGGAAGTTCCTGCACGAGACGATAGGCATTAACGAGATCGGAGAGATGCGGCTTGAGCATCTGAAACCGGCCCAAGCCTTGCTCCAGTTGATGATTGAAGCCAAGGAGGCAGAGTCGGCCAATGCAGAATCTGCCGCTTGGTACCAAGAGCACCTTTCCTCGGAACGTAAGTTACAAGAGCAGGGCAGGGTACTTATCCAGCTTCGTTCCACCGTTTCCCAATGGGAGCAACTCGGTCAGTCACTGCGGCAGGAGCGGGATCGTTAAAACTGGCTCTGGATCGGCAGCTCAACGTGAATAACCAACAGGGGCGTGAAATCCAGAGTTTGGCTTCCGAGGTCAAGCGTTTGCAGCAGCGATGCTCCCATGAAGGTCAAGAGCATCGGCATGCACAGGCGGAAGTCGTTCGTTCGGCCCGTAGGCAAGAAGAGCTGGAGCGCCAAATTGATAACCTCATTGCAGGAAAGGTTGCCGATGCCGAAGCGTTTGACCAAGCTAAGAAAAAGTCTGAGCAAGCGCAACGGGTAGTCCGGCGACTACGTGGCAGTTTGATATGTGGCAGCGTGTTGGCTGTGCTTGCCACAGGTGCGGCGGTGTATAAACCGCTCTTCCAGGCAGAGCTTCGCGCTGAGCAAAGCAAGGCTGTGATGCTCAAACGCAAGGATATCTGCCTATTCAACGGCAAGCCGTTTAGCTGGGGTACTAGGCTCCCAACTTCTTCAGGGGTGCAGAAGTGCGTAAAGAGCCGCACTGGTCAATATCTATGGCAGCCGGCTGATAAGTGAGAGTTCGGACACTTTAGGGAGTTTGCATGCATCCAGAATTGAGGTTTCGATTTGAACGTATCAGCCCAGGAGTATTGGCCGACTTCTTGGCTGAGAAAGGGGCAAAGATGACCTGTCATCAATGTGGCTGCGATAACTTCAGCATACCAACGGTGGACATTATTTCCTCATATGCCGCAGGTGACCCAAGAGCAACGGAAGATGAATTAAGACAAGTTGCTTTGGTTCCTCACGCTGTTTCGAGCGATGACCCTGTCATGACCCACAAAGTCTATTTCTACCCGATGACGTGTAAAAATTGTGGAGTAATACAGTCAGTAAATGCTCAAACGGTGCTGAGCTGGTTCGAAAGCCAGTCGCGGGGGAACGAGTGATGGGGGAGGTCAGAGACGTTGATTTCAGAGGGGGCCGGTCACATACTCCGAACCAGCATGATGATAGAAGTCATGGTGGTGGCCCTAGAGGTACCGGTGGTGATGGAGGTAATGGCGGCATGTTAGAACCCAGAGTGGCAAAGCTTGAGTCTCACGTTGAGCATATTCAACGTGATACAACAGATATCAAGCAAAAGCTGGAACGGGTGGCTGATGATGTCAGCAGCCTGAAAGTATCTATGGCCACGCTGGCAGGGCGGCAAGATGCGTTTGATATCAAGCTCGACACCATGGACAAGAAGTTCGAGGTTAAGCTCGATGCCTTGGACAAGAAGTTCGATCTGAGACTTGATGCCTTGGACAAAAAATTTGATGCCAAGTTTGATGGTTTGGATAAGAAGTTTGCCACCAAAGCAGACCTGCATGAGGCTCAAGCAAAACAGCAGCAGTGGATGTTTCGTACCATGCTTGGTTTGATCAGCACTGGAGTCGTACTAACTGGTGCGATAGTCGCAGCCATTTTCAGATATATGCCCCACTGATAAGCAGTCACTTTTGATGGGTAACCTGATGAAGTGGCTGCCAAATGCCCTCCTTTCCCTGTTTGGTCCCCATGAGTATCAAGTCAACTCCCGAAGGTTATCTGGTTGATATCCGCCCGCAAGGTCGTGACGGCAAGCGGATCCGCAAGCGCTTCAAAACCAAATCCGAGGCCCAGCAGTTTGAACGCTGGGTGATTGCCACCGAGCATAATAAGGGGTGGGTTGATCGCCCGGCAGACAACCGGCCACTCTCTGATCTCATCGAACTCTGGTGGCGTTACCATGGTCAGACCCTGAAAGCAGGGGAGGCGGTACGCAAGAAACTGCACAATATCGATGCAGCGTTGCACCATCCACAGGCTAGACAGGTGACCAGGGCGCTGTTCTCCGAGTACCGGGCGCAGCGACTGCATGCTGGCCGGCAGCCAAAGACCGTCAACCGTGATCAAGAGATGCTGGGCGGGGTGTTCTCGGTACTCATCGATCTTGGTCATTACCATCATGAGCATCCGCTCAAGGAGATGAAGAAGGTCAAGCTGGTTGAGCGGTCGATGGGTTACCTCACTCAGGATGAAATCAGTGAAGTCCTTGCCGCACTATCTGGTGACAACTTGAAAGTGGTCAAGCTCTGCCTGGCAACTGGGTCTCGATGGAGTGAAGCTGCGAATTTACGCCGCGAAGATGTGCTGGCAGGCCGGGTTACTTACATCAACACCAAGAACGGCAAGAATCGCACAGTGCCGATCTCTGACGAACTATGTAAAGAAATAACGACCGGGGTTAACCGTGGCCCGCTGTTCCGTGCCCTGGACTATTACCTGGTACGTGATGTGCTCAAGACTGTGGCGCCTGATTTACCCGCAGGGCAGGCGGTGCATGTCTTCCGGCACACCTTTGCATCACATTTTATGATGTCCGGTGGCAACATCCTCGCGCTGCAAAAAATCCTGGGGCATCACAATATCCAGCAAACGATGACCTATGCCCACTTTGCACCGGACTACCTCAGCGATGCGGTGCGCTTCAATCCTCTGGAAAATCCACTGCCAGCAGCCTGATGATGTGTCCACAAATTGCCCCAACTGGTGTCGCACTACGTGTTTTTGCGTCCTAGTTGGTGGTATGTAAGTAATTGATGTGCATATAACTCATTGTTTTCATTGACCATAATAAGGCGGCTTCGGCCTCCTTTTTTATTGCTCATCCCTTGTATATCCTCAATCCATACGGACCATGAGGGACCTCCATGATGTGGTGTCAGGGTTGGCGAAGGATCGGGTTGTACGGCTGGCTGCTGGCCTCCCTGTTTGGTGCTGGTTCGGCCGTGGCGGCGGACGAGCCGCCGACTCTGACGCTGCTGACCGAGCTGTGGCCCCCTTATGTGATGCGTGGTGACAATGGCGAGTTGGCCGGCGCCGATCTCGATCTGGCCTGTACCGTGTTGCGCCAGATGGGTTATCGCACCGAAATCAGGGTGCTGCCCTGGAAGCGGGTTCTGCAGCAGGCCCGTCTCAGGCAGGGGGATGCGGTGCTTGATGTCTTCTTTGAACCTTCCCGCCAGCATTGGCTCCACTATCCCGAAGAGCCGCTCTCTTACAGCGGCGAAGTGCTCTTCTATCCGACGGTTCGTCCGGTGGATTTCAAGCAGCTCTCCGACCTCAAGGGTCTGCGGATAGGTATTCAGGAAGATTATGCCTACAGCCCCGATTTTCTGACCGATCCCGGCGTTATCCGGATGCCGATGACGGGGGAGGGGAATGCCATCAAACAGCTGCATCTGATGATGGCCGGTCGGCTGGACGGGGTGGTGCTCAACGAGCGGGTCGGTCGTTATCTGCTGCATACCCAGGGGTTGCAGGATCAGGTGAACCACGGCTCGCGCCTGCTGACCGACGACAACCGCAACTTCCTCGCGTTTACCCACAAGCCCGGCCACGACCAGCTGGCTATCCGCTTCTCCTCTGCCCTCAAGGCGTTCAAACAGACTCCCGCCTACAAGCAGCTGCTGGCCCGCTATCACCTCTGAGTTGCCGCCCTGCTGTGCGCCGCTTCACAATTTGTCGCACTTTGTTAAAAGGTGGGCATAATGGCGAACAAAAAGGGGATGCCGCTCAACATTAGTTGATCTTGTTGATAGTAGAATCAACTGCGGTTTACTCAAAGTTACTCATATATGTCCACAGCAGCCACCACTGACCAGATCAATTCGTTAACGGATGAAGAACGTCATCTGATCGCCAGTTTCGAGCCCGCGGTCGAGGCGCTGGCCGCGCTGTTTGGCGCAGGGTGCGAGGTGGTGTTGCATGCGTTCGATACGCTGGATGCATCGGTCATCAAGATTGCCAACGGCCATGTCACCGGTCGTCGGGAGGGGGCGCCGGTCACCGACTTTGCCCTCAACCGCTTGCAGGGGGAGGCGGGCAGCCAGTGGAGCAGCTACTTCAGCCGTACCCGCGACGGGACGCTGATGAAGTCCTCCTCCATCACCATCAGCAACCGGCAGGGCAAGCCCATTGGCATGCTCTGCGTGAACTTCAGTCTGGATACCTCCCTTGGCTGCCTGCTCGATACTTTTGCGCTGCCAGCGGCACCGGCTCCGCTCAACAACGAGACCTTTGCCAGCTCGGTGGATGATCTGGTGACTCAAGTGATTGAGAAGGTGGATCGGGACGATTCGCTCTCCTGCACGGTGCGCAACAAGGAGATAGTGACCCGGCTCTTCGACATGGGGATCTTCGAGATCAAGGAGGCGGCCCAGCTGGTTGCCCGGATGCTCGGCATCTCCCGTCATACTGTTTATCTGCATATCCGTAATCACAAAGCGGATCTGAACAAGCAATAACTGCCTGCGGGCACCCTGAACATGAGAAACACTGCGATGAAAGCACAATGGACCGACTTTATTACCCTGCTCAAGCGTGAAGTGGTGCCGGCCCTGGGCTGTACCGAGCCGATGTCGGTGGCGCTGGCAGCGGCAAACTGCCGCAAGCTGCTGGGGGAGACCCCGACCCGCATCAGTGTCTGGGTCAGTGGCAATCTGTTCAAGAACGGCATGGGGGTCGGGGTGCCGGGCACCGGCATGATCGGTCTGCCGGTGGCCGCTGCGGTCGGCATCACAGGGGGCAATCCCGATGCCGGGCTGGAGGTGCTCAAGACTCTCACCCCGGCCCAGGTCGAGGCGGCCAAGGCGTTGCTGCCGGTAATCAAGGTGGATGTGAAGGATGTGCCGGACGTGCTCTACGCCGAGGTGCTGGCTGAAATTGAAGGGCACAGCGCCCGGGTGGTGATCTGTACCGACCACACCCGCATCATCCTGATGGAGAAGGATGGCGAGGTGCTGATGGAGCAGGCCAGTGCCCCCGGCGTGCAGATCCAGCCAGCCAAATCCGCCAAACCGACCATGACTCTGCGGGAGATCGTCGATTTTGCATTGGAAGTGCCGCTGGCGGAGATCGACTTTATCCGCGAGGCCGCCACCATGAATCAGGCGCTGGCAGATGAAGGATTACAGGGTTACGGTCTGAAGATCGGCAAGATCCTCACCGAACAGGTGGAGCGCAAGCTGCTCTCCGATGACCTGATGACGCTGGCGATGCGCCTCTCCTCCGCTGCCTCCGATGCGCGGATGGATGGCGCCATGCTGCCCGCCATGTCCAACTCCGGTTCCGGCAATCAGGGCATTGCCGCCACCATGCCTGTGGTCGCGGCTGCCCGCTTCCTCAAGGCGAGCGACGAGCAGCTGACCCGGGCACTGGTGATGAGCCATTTGGTGGCCATCTACATCAAGACCTATCAGAACAAGCTGTCGGCCCTCTGCGCCGCCAGTACCGCCGCCATGGGGGCCGGCGCCGCCATCACCTGGCTGCTGGGCGGCCAGTATCAGCAGATCAGCCACTGCATCAACAACATGATTGGCGATGTCTCCGGCATCATCTGCGACGGCGCGGGCAGCGCCTGCTCCATGAAGGTCTCCACCTCCACCTCGGCGGCGGTTAAGTCTTCGCTGATGGCCATCAACAACCTGCATGTGCCCCAGAGCGAGGGGATCGTCTCCGACGATGTGGACCAGACCATCGCCAATCTGGGCCGCCTCTCCAAAGAGGGGATGCTGGATACCGACATCGAAATCATCAACATCATGCGAGCGAAACAGCAGAAGCAGTGAATCTGTGACAAGGGGGCGATAGACCCCCTTGTTCTTGTCACGACGGCGAAGACCGTCTGACACGGTTGCCAGGGCAAGCATGGCGCTTGCTCTTGTTTCTCGGGCGCAAGCCCGCTTTTTGGGGAGTCATACCATGACATTTAGCGTTATCGGCAATCTGGCCATCGCCGCCATCTTGCTGTTCTTTCTCTATCGGTTGCAGCAAAAACATGTGAGCTTCACCCGCCGGGTGTTTGCCGGTCTGGGTCTGGGTATCCTGTTCGGGGCTGCCCTGCAGCTGCTCTACGGAGCGGGTTCTGCGGTGATTGGCCAGACCATCGACTATCTCGATATCGTCGGCAGCGGCTATGTGAAGCTGCTGCAGATGATCATCATCCCGCTGATCATGGTCTCCATCATCAGCGCCATCCTCAAGCTCAACGGCGGTACCGCCCTTGGCAAGATCAGCGCCATGACCATCGGCGTGCTGATCTTCACCACCGCCATCGCCGCCGGGGCTGGCATCCTGATGTCCAACCTGTTTGGTCTGACTGCGGAAGGGCTCACTGCCGGTGCTGCGGAAAGCGCTCGCGGTGCGGCGCTGCAGAGCACCCTCGGCAGTGTCGAGAGCATGTCCTTTGCCAAGATGGTGCTGGAGTTCATTCCGGCCAACCCCTTCCTCGACATGACCGGCGGTCGCAAGACCTCCACCATCGCCGTGGTGATCTTCTCCATCTTCATCGGTCTGTCGGCTACCGGCATCGCCCGCAAGAAGCCGGAGATCTTCGCCAGCTTCAGCCACTTCATCGCCGTGGCCCACGCCATCGTGATGCGGATGGTGACCCTGGTGCTGCGCCTGACCCCGTTCGGTGTGCTGGCCCTGATGACCAAGGTGGTATCCGGTTCCAACTACGCTGACATCATCAATCTGCTCAGCTTCGTGATGGCCTCTTACGGCGCGATTGCCATCATGTTCGCCGTGCACCTGCTGCTGGTCGGCATGGTCGGCATCAACCCGGCCCGCTTCCTCAAGAAGATCACGCCGGTGCTGGCCTTTGCCTTCACCTCCCGTACCAGTGCGGGCTCCATCCCGATGAACGTGCAGACCCAGACCAAGTCGCTGGGTATTCCGGAGGGGATCGCCAACTTCGCCGCTTCTTTCGGTTCCACCATCGGCCAGAACGGCTGTGCCGGTATCTATCCGGCCATGCTGGCCGTGATGATTGCCCCGACCGTCGGGGTCAACCCGATGGATCCCGGTTTCATCATGACCCTGATCGCCATCATCACCGTCAGCTCCTTCGGGGTGGCCGGCATTGGCGGCGGCGCCACCTTTGCCGCGCTGATCGTGCTCTCCGCGCTGGACTTCCCGGTGGCGCTGGCCGGTCTGCTCATCTCCATCGAGCCGCTGATCGATATGGGCCGTACCGCGCTCAACGTCTCCGGCTCCATCACAGCAGGGACGGTCACCAGCCGCCTGATGGGCGAGACCGACATGCATGTGTTCAACAGCGATCACGAAGTGAGTCTGGACGGCGAAGAGTCCACCGTCTGATTTGCTGTCGGTTGATCTGCCCGTGGAAAGGGGTGACCCTTTCCCGTCATAGACCGCAGGGAGGGCATGCCCTCCCTGCGCCATTGAGAGGAAAAACTATGAGAATTCTGATCATCGGTGGCGAAGCCGCCGGTATGAGCGCGGCGGCCAAGGCGCGCCGTCTGGCCAAAGATGCCGACATCGTGGTGTATGAGGCCTCCGAGGTAATCTCTTTCGGTGCCTGCGGCCTGCCTTACTTTGTCGGCGACGAGTTTCAGGAGCCCGGCTACATGGCCGAGTTCACCCCCGAGCAGTTTGCCGCCAAGGGGATCGAGGTCAAGATTGGCCATCGGGTGCTGAGCGTCGACGCGGCGGCCCAGACTCTGGTGGTGGAGCACAACGGCGACACCTTCACCGACCGCTACGATCGGCTGATGATCGCCACCGGTGCCCGCGAAGTGATGCCCCCCATCCCCGGTTTGCAGCAGCAAGGGGTATTCGGTCTGCGCCGGATGGCCGACGGGCTGGCGCTCAAAGCTGCGGTGCAAGACAAGAATAATCGCCGCGCCGTGGTGATTGGTTCCGGTTTTATCGGGCTGGAAGTGGTCGAGGCGCTGGTCCATCAGGGCAAAGAGGTGCGTCTTATCGAGCTGGCGGATCGGGTCATCCCCGACGCGTTTGATAGCGAGATCACCCAGCACATCGAAACCGAACTGCGCGAGCAGGGGGTCTCTCTCCATCTGGGTGAGCGAGTTGAAGCGCTGCTGGGGGATGGCCGGGTGACCGGCGTGCGCACCAGCCAGGGCGAGTACGAGGCCGATATCGTGGTGGTCTGCACCGGGGTCAAGCCCAACACCGAGTTTCTGACCGATACCGGCATCGAGCGGCTCGGCAACGGCGCCATCAAGGTGGACCGTCAGGGGCGCAGCTCGCTCGCCAACGTCTGGTCAGCCGGTGACTGTGCCAGCGTTTGGCACAGCGTGAAGCAGCAGCAGGTCTATGTACCGCTCGCCACCATCGCCAACAAGCTGGGGCGCATGGTAGGCGAGAACCTGGCGGGTGCCGAGCAGGAGTTCCCGGGTACCCTCGGTTCTGCGGCGCTCAAGGTGCTTGGGCTGGAGGCGGGCCGTACCGGCCTCTCCGAGCAGGAAGCCAAGGCGATGGGCATCGACTATCGCACCGTGGTGATCAAGGACAAGTGCCACACCAACTACTGCCCGGGTCAGTCCGATATCCACGTCAAGCTGGTCTATGAGGCGGGCAGCAAGCGGCTGTTGGGTGGTCAGATCCTCGGTCGCAAGGGGGCGGTCCACCGCATCGATGCGTTGGCGGTTGCCATCACCATGGGAGTGACCACCGAGCAGCTCGGCATGCTGGACTTTGCCTACGCGCCGCCCTTCTCCCGCACCTGGGATGCCCTGAACGTGGCGGGTAACGTCGCGAAGTAAGCGTTGCGATGACGGCGCCGTTACGCATATTCTGCTCTGCAGAGCCTCTGCGGGTAAAATCAGCGGCTAAATTGCAGCGATAAAAAAACCGATGCCTTGGCATCGGTTTTTTGTTACCGGTTAATCCGTATCACTCAGCCACGGCCGAGGCGGTTCTCCGGGTAGTTCTTGGCCAGCACTTCGCGGGCATGCTTGGCCAGCTGCGGCATCTTCAGGGCGTCGTAAGACTCGACCATGATCTCCAGTGCCTTCTCGGTTTCGGCTGTGTCGGGGTAGGTTTCGACAATCAGCTTGGCCCGGTTGGCGGCCGCGACCAGTGCATCACGCTTCACATAATACTCGGCCACGCTCAGGTCATATCGGGCCAGACGATTCTTCAGGCCAATCATGCGGGCGCGGGCATCGGCGGCATAGACGCTGTTGGGGTAGTTCTGCAACAGGGTCTTGAAATCCTGGAATGCCTGACGGGCATAAGCAGGGTCTTTGTCGTCACGACCGATACCGAACAGGCTCTGGAAGAAGTTGTAATCCGCCGCCATGTTGGTCAGGCCGCGCATATAGAAGACGTAATCGATATTTTTATGCGCCGGATTGAGGCGGATAAAACGGTCGATATTGGCGATCGCCTGAGCGGTATCATCCTGCTTGTAGTAGGCATAGATGAGGTCAAGCTGCACCTGGTTGGAGTAGGCACCGAACGGGTAGCGAGAGTCCAAAGCCTCCAGCAATTCAGTGGCTTGCACGTAATTGCCAACGTCCAGTTTGAGGCGTGCTTTCTGGTACAGGGTCTCCGGCGGTTCGTCGGGTACCTTGGGTTTGGTGCTGGAACAGCCTGTGATCAAGGTAGCGACCAAGGCGAGCGACATCAGCAGGTGAGACTTCTTTCCCATCAACAACATCCGGTCCATTTCCACGAAATTGGCAAAGTATCCGTTATGCTTGGCTAAAAGAAAAGCTAGAATACCCGGATTATTTCGAATTGATACCCCCCGCTCAAGAGACCATACATGAGCCAGCATATTGAACTGACAGGCGAATTCCAGGATCACCAATTCGGGCAGCGACTCGACCAGGCCCTGGCCGAATTGTTTCCAGACTACTCCCGCACCCGCATCAAGGAGTGGATTTTACAGGACAGAGTGACCCTGGACGGTCAGGTTGCCAACACCCCGCGCGAGAAGATTCTGGCCGGGCAGCAGGTGCATGTGAATGTTGAGCTGGAAGATGATACTCGCTGGGATGCCCAGGATATCGAGCTCAACATCGTTTATGAAGATGAACACATTCTGGTGATCGACAAACCGGCCGGACTGGTGGTTCACCCGGGCGCAGGTACGCCGGATGGCACCATCCTCAACGCCCTGCTGCACCGCTACCCCGGCATTGCCGAGGTGCCCCGTGCCGGTATCGTGCACCGTCTAGATAAAGACACCACAGGTTTGATGGTGGTTGCCAAAACCGTACCCGCCCAGACCCATCTGGTGGAAGCGTTGCAGGCGCGCCAGATCACCCGTGAGTACGAAGCGATCGCCATCGGTCACATGACCGCAGGTGGTACCGTTGATGCGCCTATCGGCCGTCACCCGACCCAGCGTACCCATATGGCCGTGGTGCCCAATGGTCGTCCTTCCGTGACTCACTACCGGGTTCACGAGAAGTTCCGTGGCCATACCCGTCTGCGTCTGCGTCTGGAAACCGGTCGTACCCACCAGATCCGTGTCCACATGGCGCACATCAAACACCCGCTGGTGGGCGATCCCGCTTACGGTGGCCGTCTGCGCCCGCTGCGCAACGCGACCCCCGAGCTGACCCAGGCACTGCGTAACTTCAACCGTCAGGCGCTGCATGCCACCATGCTGCAACTGGCTCACCCCATCACGGGGGAAGTGATGCAGTGGCACTCAGCTACACCGCAAGACATGGTGGAGCTGATGGAAGTGCTGCGTGCGGATACTCTCGCCAATCCGGACGATCTGGTCTGGAACTGATGTGATAGGGCCTGCTGCGTCGGTTTCTGGCGTCATCCGGCAAACGGGGTTCCCTTGCAGGAGCCCCGTTTTTATATCGGTGAATTGAAGGAGTCACAGATGAAATGGATCGAACCCGACTGGCCAGCCCCGGCGTGTGTCAGGGCGTTGTCGACCACCCGGGATGGTGGTGTTAGCGAAGGGGTCTTTGCCGGTCTCAATCTGGGCGCCCATGTGGGGGATGAACCGGTGCGAGTCGAGGCCAATCGGGCCCGGCTGCAGCAGGCGGCCGCCATCCCGGGGCCCCTTAACTGGCTCAATCAGGTGCACGGCACCGTGGTTCATCCGGTCAGCAGCCATTATGAGCAGGCGCCGGATGCCGATGCCGCCTGCGCCCATGAGGCGGAGCTGGCCTGCATCGTGATGACCGCCGACTGTCTGCCGGTGTTGTTTTGCGATCGGGCCGGTACCGTGGTCGCAGCGGCCCACGCTGGCTGGCGTGGACTGAAAGAGGGCGTGCTGGAGGCGAGCATCGCCGCCATGGGCTGCGAGCCGGGCGAGGTCCTGGCCTGGCTTGGCCCGGCCATTGGCCCCACTGCATTTGAAGTGGGGGGAGAGGTGCGCGAGGCCTTTATGGCTGAGCAGGCCGAAGCAGAAGCGGCGTTCGTCTCTTCGTCCAACGACGGCAAATGGTTGGCGGATATCTACCAGCTGGCGCGGTTGCGCCTTGCCCGCGCTGGCGTCACCGCCGTCTATGGTGGTGAATACTGCACCTTCAGCGATAGCGAGCAGTTCTACTCTTATCGTCGCGACGGCCAGACCGGCCGTATGGCCTCTCTCATCTGGTTGGCCCGCTAAGCAATCACCCGCCAAGTAATAGCCCGTCTCTCTCAAGAACAGATCCGTATGAGAGAGGCGGGGATCCTGCCCTCTCACCGCTTTGCAGAAAAAATAACCAGCCCATGCCCTTGAAATAGCCCGTACGGGCCTCATCTTTCATCTCAGAAAGTTAAGTTGTTTGCCGCGCAAGCGGCGTCTGCCTGTTTGAAGGGGGAGTGCAATGCGCCTCGATCGCCTTACCAGCAAATTCCAGATTGCTATTTCCGATGCCCAGTCTCTTGCGCTGGGTCGTGACCACCAATTCATCGAACCCGTTCACCTGATGGCCGCGTTGGTCAATCAGGATGGGGGCTCCATCCGTCCGTTGCTCACCCTGACCGGGATGGATATCAACGCCCTGCGCTCCCGTCTCGGTGAGGAGCTGGATCGCCTGCCGCGCGTCAGCGGCGTGGAAGGGGACGTGCAGCTCTCCAACGGCCTCGGCCGCCTGCTCAACGTCTGCGACAAACTGGCCCAGCAGCGCAAGGATCAGTTCATCTCCTCCGAACTCTTCGTGCTGGCTGCCCTCGACGACAAGGGAACGCTGGGCGAGCTGCTGCGTGCCCAGGGGCTGACCAAAGAGAAACTGGAAGCGGCCATCGACAAGGTGCGGGGCGGCAAGAAGGTGGAAGATGCCAACGCCGAGGAGAACCGTCAGGCGCTGGAGAAGTACACCATCGATCTGACCGAGCGGGCCGAAATCGGCAAACTCGACCCGGTGATCGGCCGTGATGACGAGATCCGCCGTACCATTCAGGTGCTGCAACGCCGCACCAAGAACAACCCCGTGCTGATCGGTGCCCCCGGTGTCGGTAAAACCGCCATCGTCGAGGGGCTGGCCCAGCGCATTATCAACGGTGAAGTGCCGGAAGGGCTGAAGAACAAGCGGGTGCTTTCGCTGGACATGGGGGCGCTGGTGGCCGGTGCCAAGTATCGCGGTGAGTTTGAAGAGCGGCTCAAGGCCGTGCTGACCGATCTCGCCAAGGAGGAGGGCAACGTCATCCTCTTTATCGACGAGTTGCACACCATGGTCGGCGCTGGCAAGGGCGAGGGGGCCATGGATGCGGGCAACATGCTGAAACCTGCGCTGGCCCGTGGCGACCTGCACTGCGTCGGCGCCACCACCCTGGATGAGTACCGTCAGTACATCGAGAAAGATGCCGCGCTTGAGCGTCGCTTCCAGAAGGTGCTGGTGGAAGAGCCGAGCGTGGAGGACACCATCGCCATCCTGCGCGGCTTGAAAGAGCGTTACGAGCTGCACCACCATGTGCAGATCACCGACCCCGCGATTGTGGCGGCGGCCCAGCTGTCGCACCGCTATATTGCGGATCGTCAGTTGCCGGACAAGGCCATCGATCTCATCGACGAGGCGGCGGCCAGCATCCGGTTGCAGATCGACTCCAAGCCGGAAGCGCTCGATCGCCTCGAGCGGCGCATCATCCAGCTCAAGCTGGAGCAGCAGGCGCTGATGAAAGAGGACGACGACGCCAGCCGCAAGCGTCTGGAGCTGATCAATCAGGAGATTGGCGAAAAAGATCGCGAGTACAACGAGCTGGACGAAGTGTGGAAGGCCGAGAAAGCCGCCCTTGCCGGCACCCAGCATATCAAGGCTGCGCTGGAGCAGGCCCGTCAGGATCTCGACGTGGCGCGCCGGGCAGGCGACCTGGGCCGGATGTCCGAGCTGCAATATGGCCGCATTCCGGAGCTGGAGAAACAGCTGGATCTCGCCACTCAGGCGGAGATGCAGGAGACCAGTCTGCTGCGCAACCGGGTCACCGATGTGGAGATTGCAGACGTCCTGGCCCGCTGGACCGGGATTCCGGTCGCCCGCATGCTGGAAGGGGAGCGCGACAAGCTGCTGCGGATGGAAGATCAGCTGCACAGCCGGGTGATTGGTCAGGAGGAGGCGGTCGATGCGGTCTCCAACGCCATTCGTCGCTCTCGTGCCGGCCTCTCTGATCCGAATCGCCCCATCGGCTCCTTCCTGTTCCTGGGGCCCACCGGGGTGGGCAAGACCGAGCTGTGCAAGGCGCTGGCGGAGTTCCTGTTCGATACCCAGGATGCCATGGTGCGGATCGATATGTCCGAGTTCATGGAGAAACACAGCGTGGCCCGTCTGGTGGGGGCACCTCCCGGATACGTGGGTTATGAAGAGGGCGGTTATCTGACCGAGGCGGTACGCCGTCGTCCCTACTCGGTGATCCTGCTGGACGAGGTGGAGAAGGCGCACCCGGATGTCTTCAACATCCTGCTGCAGGTGCTGGACGATGGCCGCCTGACCGATGGTCAGGGTCGTACCGTCGATTTCCGCAACTCGGTGGTGATCATGACCTCCAACCTCGGGTCGGATCTGATTCAGGAGCACCACTCCGAGAAGGATTACGACGAGATGAAGGCGATGCTGATGGATGTGCTGACCCGCAGTTTCCGGCCGGAGTTTATCAACCGGATCGACGAGACGGTGGTGTTCCATCCGCTCGGCGAGGAGCACATCAAGTCCATCGCCCGGATCCAGCTCAAGAGCCTGATGGGCCGTCTCGAGGCTCAGGGTTACGAGGTGGAGGTGAGCGAAGCGCTGCTCAACAAGCTGGTTCACGCCGGGTTCGACCCCGTCTACGGGGCACGACCCCTCAAGCGGGCGATCCAGCAGAAGGTGGAGAACCCGCTGGCGCAGGCCCTGCTCTCCGGCCGCATCGTTCCCGGCAAGAAACTGGTGCTGGGGGCCGACAGCAACGGCCTGACAATGATCCAGTAACGGGATCGTCGATAAAAAACGCAGGCTTGGTGCCTGCGTTTTGTTTTCTGAGGGACTGAAATGTTGAAGTTTTCCGTCTTGGTGGATGACGACGTTCATCTGCCGGACTGTCTGCCCGAGCGAGGGTTGGCGCTGCTGCTGGAGTGTGACGGCCTCAGGGTACTGTTCGACAGCGGCCGTGGCCAGGCGCTGCGCCACAACGCCGCCGTGATGGGGATCGATCTCGCCTCGCTCACCCATGTGGTGCTCTCTCACGGTCATTACGACCATGCGGGCGGGGTCGGCTCGCTGCCCGTCTATCCAAAACCCATCTCGCTCATCGCCTGTCCGGACGTGTTTTGCGAGCGGGGCTACTTCCTGTCGCTTCCCTTCTGGCGGCGCAACCTCTATCGCCTGTCGGGGGAGCTGGCTCGGGAGTCGCTGCCGGCCAGAGGTTTGCTCCCCCATTGCTCGGCCGAGCCGGTGTGGCTTTCGGATCGTCTGGTGTTTCTCGGTAGCATCATGCGGCGTGACTGGGCTGCACCTTCCTTGCTTGGTTACATAGTGCGGGGCGGACGGGTAGAGAAAGATCTGATCAGCGACGACTCGGCGCTGGCCTACAAGAGTGAGCAGGGACTCATCGTCTTTATCGGCTGCGGCCACGCCGGGGTCGAGAACATCATCGAGCGGGCCAAGGAGGTGTGTGGCGACGAGCGAATCCACGCCGTCATCGGCGGTCTGCACCTGAAGTTTTCCGGTTCGCAGCGGGCGGCGGCGCTTGGCGCCTATCTGCAGGAGGAGGCAGTGGAGAAGCTGTTTGCCTGCCACTGTACCGGCAGCAGGAAAGCGGATCTGCCGCGCCAGTGCCAGATCGGAGCCGGTTTCGAATACCGGTTTTCGGCGTAAAAAAAACGGCAATCCGAAGATTGCCGGGAGGAATGTAGTGACGCGACCTTGCGTGGGTTGAGCGGGTCGCAGGGGCAAGCCCCGGTTTCGCCGTGGGCCATCAGGGATGACCACGCGACTTACAGCATGTCCGGACTGCGCTCGTTCAGTCCGCACCGCCACACACCTTCAGGGCTGACCCGCGTGCCATTGCGCACAGGCCAGACCGATGAAATCAACGTGTTTACAGCATGCCAGGGATAGCGGCCTTCATTTCAGAGGGCCACACACCAACCTGCACCTGCCCGATATGCTCTTTTTGCAGCAGCAGCATGGCCAGACGGGATTGGCCGATGCCGCCGCCGATGGTTTGCGGCATCCGTGCGGCCAGCAGATCCTGATGCCAGTCGTACTGCAGGCGATCCTCGTCACCGGTGATGGCCAGCTGGCGGCGTAGCGCCTCGGCATCGACCCGGATCCCCATGGAGGAGATCTCGAAACTGTCCTGCAGTACCGGGTTCCACACCAGAATGTCCCCGTTCAGACCCGCCAGACCCAGCTCGCTGTGGCTGCTCCAGTCGTCGTAATCCGGGGCGCGTACATCGTGGCGTTCGCCGTGGGAGAGGGCACCGCCGATGCCGATCAGGAACACGGCCCCCAGCTCTTTGGCGATGGCGCGCTCGCGCCCCTTGGCATCGAGCTCCGGGTAGCGGGTCAGCAGCTCTTCGCTGTGCAGGAACTGGATCTCGGTCGGCAGGAAGGGGGTCAACTCATGCTCGGCACATACCGCGCGCTCGGTGGCCTTGATGGCGGCCCAGATGCCGCGCACGGTTTCCTGCAGATAGGCAAGATCGCGGCGCTCGCTCGGCATCACCTTCTCCCAGTCCCACTGATCCACGTAGACGGAGTGGATGGGGGTGAGCTTGTCTTCATCCGGACGCAGCGCCTTCATGTGGGTGTAGATCCCTTCGCCCGGGCCGAAGCCGAAGCGACCCAGGGTCTGGCGCTTCCATTTGGCCAGTGAATGGACCACTTCGTAGCTGTGCTCCGGCAGGGTCTTCACTTTGACCTGCACTGCATTCTCGTGGCCAGAGAGGTTGTCCTGAGTACCATCACCGACCCGGCTCAGAATGGGGGCTTGCACCTCCATCAGACCCAGTTGCTGGGCGAGTTGGCGGGAGAACATCTCTTTGACGAAGCTGATCTGCTGTTGGCTGCGAATGTAGTGCTGTTTCATGCTGAATTCCTGTTTCAAACCCCGTTGGATGTGGTGATTCTTCAACGGAATGCCAACTAAATTCAATATTCGATAATAGAAATAGGCTTTGTGTATTTTTTTCTTCAAAATAAGCCGTTCTTTAATGAGGTATCGTCAACGGGAGTGCAAAAAAATGCCGGAAAATTACCGGATCGATAATCTCGATCAGGCCATCCTCACCGCTCTGATGGAGAATGCGCGGATCCCTTACGCCGAACTGGCGAAACAACTGGCGGTCAGCCCGGGCACCATCCATGTGCGGGTGGAGAAGATGAAACAGGCGGGGATCATCGAGGGGACACGGGTGCAGGTTAACCCCAAGAAGCTGGGTTACGACGTCTGCTGCTTTATCGGGATCAATCTGAAGAGCGCCAAGGATTACCCCTCGGCACTGGCCAAGCTGCAGGCGCTGGACGAAGTGGTGGAGGCCTACTACACCACCGGCCACTACAGCATCTTCATGAAGGTGATGACCCGCTCCATCGACGAGCTGCAGATAGTGCTGATCAACAAGATCCAGACCATCGACGAGATCCAGTCCACTGAAACTCTGATTTCGCTGCAAAACCCTATCCTGCGGGATGTGAAACCCTGACCCCTTGATCAGGGTTCGATATAGGGGATGGCGTACTTGTCGTAGAGAGCCTTGAGGCTGCCGTTTCGCTTCATGCGCAGCAGTTCGGCATCGTAGGCCGCCATCAGGGCTGGGGTCTGTGCATCCGCTCGTGCGCGGGCCCAGGTGTTGAAGTAGGGGCTGCTCTTGAGCGGTTTGGGCAGGTAATCGACCTTGCCTGTCAGCCCCTCCTCCTTGATTTGGGTGAAGGCGGTGACCAGCGGCATGGGCACGGTATCGATCCGTCCGGCCAGCAGTTTGCGCAGTTGCAGCTGGTTCATGGTGATCTCCTGGAACTGATAGGCCGGGTCGGTCATGGCCGCTGCCAGTTCAGGGGTGTAGGAGAAATCCTTGGTCACGCCGATGCGCCAGGGTTTGAGATCGGCCAGCGTTTCGTAGCGGATCTTCATCAGGTCCGCCTTGCGCACGAAGAAGTGCCAGCTGTGGCGAAGATGGGCCTGTTGGGGATAGATGAGATAACTCTCCCGCTCTGCTTTGTAGGAGTGGGTCATCACCAAGTCGCAGGCGCCGGTTTCGGCATTGCGGGTGAGGCGGGCACCGGAGTCGGCCAGCTCGATCCGAAAGGGCGTCTCCAGCTTGTCGAATATGGCGGTGACGATATCGATATCAAGACCCTGGGGTTTCTGATCGGCATCGAGATACTTGAGCGGGGGCTCCATGGTGCCGCAGATCACCAGCTCTTTGGCGGGCAATCCGAGTGGAAACAGCAAACAAAACAGGGGGATCACACGCAAACTACGTCTCCTGAGCCCGTTTGAAGATATTCCAAGACCTGATTCCAGTATATTGGATGGCACCTGATCCGTTAGAAGCGACTGTTTATGGCAAATCCTGAAATCGAGAGCCCGCTGGACGGGATCGACAAGTTGACCGTCTCGCTCTACCGCCTTGGCTTGAGTGCAGTTGCCCTGTTGCTGCTTTGCCGCGGTGCGGCGCTGCTGAGCGGGATGGCACTGCTCTCGTCGGCACAATGGTTGATGTCGCTGGCAGTGGCAAGCGCAATCTGCGGCTTCTCGCTGCATATCTACGACAAGCGGATTCGCCTGATTCTGCAGGGATTTGGTTGGGGCGCGTTGGCCCTGGCTGCGGTGGGGGCGCCGGATGCGCTGGTGCTGGGGGCGGCCTTGGCGACTCTCTCCGGGCTGGCGTTCAAGGAGCAGTTTTGCTTCTCGATTCCCGGCATCAAACTGGTGCCTATTTTGCTGCCGGTGTTATGGCTGCTGGAGTGGTTGCGGGTGGAGTGGGCCGCCGCACTGGTGGCGCTGGTCTGCGGGGCCCTGTTGACCTTGCTGGCGCTGGCCAAGTGGCGGATGCCCCTGCACTTCGATATCGGTGACAAGGGGCGTTACCAGATCTAGGTCTGCTGGCACACCTTCATCTGCTGGTTGAGGGCCTGCATCACCTGACGGCGGCTGATGATGCCGATCACCTTGCCCTGTTGCAGCACCGGGTAGATCTTGGGCTTGGCATCGACCATCTGGCGAGCCAGATCCAGAATGCTCTCATCCGGCCCGACCGAGAGGGGCGAGCGGTTCATCAGATCCTCCACCCGGGTGCGGGTATCGCAGTGGTAGCTGCCGGTGAGCAGGCTGGGGATGCAATCTTGTTCGGAAAGAAAGCCGATCAGCCGTTTCTGCTCATCCAGTACCGGCAGGCCGCCAAGACCCGATTGATGCAGGCGATCCAGCGCTTCTGCCAGGCCGAGTCCGGCAGTGAGGGAGTGGGTCAGGCGACCCATGTGGTGGTGTACTTTCAGCATGGTGGTGACTCCGCAAGAGGGGAATGCCGCCACTATGACGCGGGTGGGTGGCCCGCGACCAATGGCTTGTGCCGCAGGGATTGATAGGCACCGGCCATCGGCGGTGATCCGCTGGCAGGCGGGCTTCGTTCATGCAAGACCATGAAAGGGAAAGGAGATCGTATGCGTGCATTGGTAACGGGCTGTGGCCGTCGACTCGGATTTTATCTCTGTGAACAGCTGGTGGCAGCGGGTTGGCAGGTGACGGGCAGCTATCGCAGCGAGCGGCCGGAGCTGGCCACGCTGGCTGCATTGGGGGTCGAACTGGTGCAGGCGGATTTTGGCCGGGAAGAGGACGTTGGCAAGCTGATCGATGTGCTGGCTGCTCATCAGGATCTGGCGCTGGTGATCCACAACGCCTCGGCCTTCGAGCCGCAGGCAACTGATCCGGCGGCGCAACTGGCCCAGTTCGAGCAGTTCTACCGGGTGCACATGGCGGCCCCCTTCCAGCTAAACCGGGCGCTGGCCCCCCGGCTGGCCAGCAATCCCAACGCCAGCATCATTCACATCACCGATATCTATATCCATGCCCCGGCCCCCCGTTTTGCCAGCTATGTGGCCACCAAGGCAGGGGCCCATTCGCTGGCCATGAGCTTTGCCCGGGAGCTGGCGCCTGCGGTGCGAGTCAACACCATAGAGCCGGGCCCCATTCTGTTTCTCGACGAGCATGACGAGGCATGGCGCCAGCAGGTGTTGGCGAAAACACCGCTGGCGCGGGAGGGGGGACTTGAGCCCATCTGGCAGGCGGTGCAGTTACTGATGGGGAACAGTTATATGACGGGGGCCAGCATCAAGGTGGATGGCGGGCGTGCGCTGGCCACCCTCTGATAGGTTGCCGAGCACCAGCGGCCCCAGCCCGACCTGCCTAGTCAGCAAGCCCTTGCCGGGTTTGAGCTTGCCCGACGGGGCGGGGAGCGTCACTTGCAGCGCCACCTTGGGGTCATGCACCTCGCCATGGCCATAGAGCTCGGCCAGCAGCTCCGCCAGATAGGAATCGACCTCTGCCGTGGTAAAGTCACCGCTCCTGTCGCTGGCCAGAATATCGATGTCGAGCGGCCGATCGTGCACCTTGCAGAGCGGATCGCTGCGATCCCGGCCGTGAGCCACTTCAAGGGCGACAAAGTGCTGCTTGAGGCTGGCGGCATCGAGTGGGCTCTCCACCACCAGCAGGCAGTTGAGAAAGTCGTGGCTGGAGTGCATTCCCACCGGCTTGGTGCGGATCACCGAACTCAGCCGCAGGGGGCCGACGTTCGCAAGCAGCTCGGCCAGCACCCGGCTGACATGGATGTGCGGGTCAAGATTGGAACCAATGCTACACAGATAGAACATGCTCACCTTCCCGGGGTTGGGCTCATCTGAAATGTATACGCAGCTCACGGTTATCGGATTAACTATGGCTTAACATTGTCTTATCTATTGTGATCCGGCACTGATTGGCAGAAAGGAGGTTTGCATGAGTGTGGAGCTGAAATGGGCGCTGTTGACCGCCTCGGGCGCGCTGGCGATGATCATGATTATTTGTCTGGCCTCTGTCGCGTTGGCGTGAATCACCACAATCCAGATAATACAAACCGGCCTGTTGGCCGGTTTTGTTTTTTGGGGCGGTGCGGCTATGCTGGCGCACCGGTGAGAATGCAAGAGAAGAGATGATGACCAAGGTTCGCCCACGCTCCCTGCTGCAGGTGGTATTGATGGGATTTGTGCTGGTATTGATGCCGCTGGGCGGCATGATCTGGCACAACAGCACCTCCCTTGCCCACCTCAGTCAGCTCACCAGCGACGAGATGGAGCGGGCGGTCAAGGATACCCGCCGCGCCACCCTGCTGACGGCGCAAGCCATCGATATCGAACGCACCTTGCGCCGCTTCGCGGTGCTGGGGGATCGCCGCAGTCTCACCAGCTACCAGCAGCAACTCGACGGGTATCGGGTGTTGCTGGCGGAACACCGCAACTCCATCACCGACGGCCAGCTCTACAGCGGGCTCGATCAGGGGCTGGCCTGGCTCGACAGCCTGCAGGATGCCGCGCTGGCCCAGGCTGCGGTGGCGGGGGACAAGCTGGAGCAGTTCAACGATGCCAACAAGCAGCTCGAAATAGTCACCCGCAGCCGGGTTGACGAACACATGGATCGGGTGCAGCTCACCATCGCCGGACTGACCAGCGAGCTCTGGTGGGTGAGCGGAGCGGTAGCGGCGCTCAGCCTGCTGATGGTCTTTATCTTCACCTACCTCATCATCCACCCGGTACGACAGATTGAGTCGCGCATCTTGAGTCTGGGTGCCGGGGTCGAACCCGATCCCAAGCCGGTTGACGGCCCTGCCGAGCTGGTATTGCTGGGGGAGCGGATCGTCTGGCTGCACGACAAACTCAAGGAGCTGGAGCTGCAGAAATACCAGTTCCTGCGTCATGTTTCCCACGAGCTCAAGACCCCGCTGGCGGTGCTGCGGGAGGGGACGGATCTGCTCTGCGAGCAGCTGGTCGGGCCTTTGACGCCGGATCAGCTGGAGATCTGCCAGATGCTCGACGAGAACAGTCGGCGTTTGCAGACCCTGATCGAGCGGCTGCTCGACTTCAATCGACTCAGTCAGCAGGAGGCCTTCGAACTGGAGCCCGTCCCCCTGCTGCCGATGTTGTCGGAACTTTCTGCAGAGTACCGGCTGGCATTGGAGTCCAAGCAGATCCGTGTACACTTGCCGACCGTGCCGGTGACCCTGTGGGCGGAGCCCTACCGGCTACGGCTGATCCTCGATAACCTCTTCTCCAACGCCGTCAGTTACGGCGCCAGCGGAGGCAATATCTGGATCAGGGCAGGGCAGAATGAACAGATAAGCTGGCTGGAAGTGGCCAACGAGGGGCCCAAGATCCCCGTGGCCGATCAGCAACGCATTTTTGAACCCTTCGAGCAAGGCAGCACAGTGCGGCAAGGTCTCTTGAAAGGCTCGGGCATGGGCCTCTCCATCGCCCGCGAGTCTGCCAACAGCCTGGGGGGGAACTGGTTCTGGTAGAGGATGAACAGGCGGATGTCTGTTTCAGGTTGACGTTGAAATGAGGACTATGAAGATACAACGCGTATTTCCAGCTCTGATGGCAGGGCTGCTCGCGGGTTGCTCCTTGCTGCCGCAACAGGCACAGCGGGAGTCCTCCGATATCGCTTTTGCCAAGCGGATGGAGTTTGCCAACAAGGAGATGCAGGTGCGTCTGCAATACTCCGACTGGCTGCTGGCCAGTCACCCCCAGCAACGGGTGCAGGAGCGTCAGCGTCTGAAAGGGGCCGACGATCTGGAGAGCCGGGTCAGTCTGGCCATGGTGGACTCCCACCCCGCCGAATCTGTGGCCAATCGCACCGCCGGTCTGGCGCGCCTGAAGCAGATGCTGCCCGAACTGGGTCTCGATGCGCAGGCCTTTTTGCGCAGCTGGATCGCCCTAGGCGAGCAGCTGCTGGCTCGCGACAGCCGTCGCGATGACCAGAGTCAGGAGATCCAGCGGCTGCGCCGCCAGATCGAGCAGCTGACCGCTATCGACGACCAGCTCAACCAGCGCAAGCTGAACGAGAATCGTGAGGTAATACCATGAGCCGGATCCTGTTGGTGGATGACGACGTCAGCCTGCTCAAACTGATGAGCATGCGGCTGCGCAGTCAGGGTTATGAAGTGGATACCGCCGACAGCGCGGAAGGAGCCCTCGACCGGTTGCGTCAGCAACGGGCCGATCTGGTACTGAGCGATCTGCGGATGGCCGGCATGGACGGTCTGGCGCTGTTCGAGCGGATCCAGGCGCAGTGGCTGGGGTTGCCGGTGATCATCATGACCGCCCACGGCACCATCCCGGACGCCATTCAGGCGACCCGCTCCGGCGTCTTCAGCTTTCTGACCAAACCCATCAACAAGGATGAGCTGTTCGCCACCATCGAACATGCGCTGAGCCTGACGCGGCCGAAACAGCAGCAGGAGTGGCAGTCGCTGATCCTGACCCGCAATCCCCAGCTGGAACAGCTGCTGATCCAGGCCCATAGCATTGCGACCATGGAGGTGCCGGTGCTGATCATGGGGCCGTCAGGCTCCGGCAAGGGGGCGATGGCGCAGGCGCTGCACCAGGCCAGCCAGCGGCGCGACAAGCCGCTCCATACCATCAACTGTGCCGCCATTCCATGGGCGTCACTCGACTTGCAGCTGTTTGGTGAAGATGGCCAGTCCGGGCTGTTCGAGCAGGCCAAGGGGGCGACCCTGTTTCTCGACGAGATTGGCAGCCTCTCCGAATCCCTGCAGGCCAAGCTGCTGCAGGTGATGGAGGAGTATGGTCAGGGCACGCCGGAGGTGCGGGTGCTTAGCTCCAGCCATCAGGATCTGGTCAAGGCGATGGAGGAGGGGCGCTTTCGGGAAGATCTCTTCTACCGTCTCAACGTCGCCAATATCACCTTGCCGTCTCTCAGTGCCCGCAGTGAGGATATCCCCCTGCTGGCCCGACAGGCGCTCGATGACTACCGTAGCCGCCACAGCGACTGCGCCGCCATGGGTTTTTCGCCCGAATCGCTGGCGATGCTGGCGGCCGCTGCATGGCCCGGCAACGTGCGCCAGCTCTGCAACGTGGTGGAGCAGCTCGCCAGCCTCTGTTGCAGTCCGGTGATCGGGGTCTCCATGGTGGAGTCCGCCCTGAGTGGCGGCGGCGGCGGCATCCCCTCGTTCAACGAGGCGCGGGCCGAATTCGAGAAGGAGTATCTGATCCGTTTGCTGCGCACCACCGAGGGCAACGTGACCCTGGCGGCCAACATGGCGGGAAGAAACCGTACCGATTTTTACAAGTTATTGAATCGGCACGGTATTGAAGCAGCAAACTTCAAATCGAAGGGATAAATCAGGCGGGATCAACCACAGCCGGAGCGGCGTCAGCTTTCTGGGTTTTATGGGAGAGCCAGAGGCCGCTCGCCTTCATCAGGTAACCGAACAAGGCGCCAATGATGAGGGAGGGCAGGATCAGCCGCCACTCGCCAGCCGCCCCGAAGGTGGCACAGCAACCGGCAAAGGTGCCGGGAATGTAGCCGAGCCACTGCTGCTTGGCCTGTACGCACATCAGGGTGGCGACTACCCCCGTCATCACATAACCCGCCACGCCCGCCCCCCACAGGCTGTCGCCATGGATCAGCAGCAGTGCCCACAGCATGCCGCTGGTGTTGCAGAAGATGGTCTGCAGCAGTGCCTTGTAGCCGCCGCTTGACGCGAAATAGCTGGTGCAGCCGAGAAAGCCGACCCAGGAGATAAGGCCGAACGCGACGGCAATCCAGCCCCAGAGGGCGGAGAGAATTCCAGTGGTGATGGCGATGGCGATCAGTGGGCTCATGGGGCGACTCTTCAGTTGGCTTCGCAAAATGGGCAGCCTACCCCCGGCAATCGGGGCGGCAAGCGGGGGCCGAATTGTGTGTGATCTTCATCACCCTTTTCAACTCAGGAATACGCTTGCGCTCGCGAAAAAAATTCATTGGTGACCGGCCTGACAGTCGGCCATAGTTAGAGGCCCTGTCCTGCTCATGGAGTGAGTCTGATGGCGCCAAATGTGATCGTTCCCCTGCTGGTGTTCGTAGTCCTGTTTCTGGTCGGCACCATGGCCAAGGCACTGCCCCTGCACCACATGATGTAAATTTGTGTGAAATAAAAATCTGCCGGGGCGGGTCTTACCCATATTGCCTCACTCAGCCCCGGGAGTTTTTCATGTTGATCAAGCGTCGTACCGCCCACCCCCTCACCGAACAGGATGTCACCCCGGAAGCCGTTTATCAGGACCGCCGCCTTATTCTCAAAGGGCTGGGTCTGGGCGCGGCCACCCTGGCGTTTCCCACTCAGGCCGGTGTTCTCGATCTGCTGCGCGGTAAAGAGGATGCTCCCCGGTTAGCCACCAAACCGCTCAACAGCAAGCCTGCCGAGCGCCCGGCCAATCTGGTGCTGACACCGGAAGAGAAGGCCACCAGTTACAACAACTTCTATGAGCTGGGCACCGACAAGTCCGACCCGGCTCGCAACGGCCATTACCTCAAGCCCGAACCCTGGACCCTCAAGGTGGAGGGGGAGGTGACCAAGCCTTTTACCCTCGATGTGTGGGATCTCATCAACAAGAGCGAGCTGGAGGAGCGGATCTACCGGCTGCGCTGCGTTGAAGCCTGGTCCATGATACTGCCCTGGAACGGCATCTCGCTGGCAGAGATCATCCGCCGTGCCGAGCCCACCAGTCGCGCCAAGTTTGTTGCCTTCGAAACCCTGTTTGATCCGAAACAGCTGCCGGGTCAGGCCTCCAGTCTGGGGGGCGGCATCGAGTATCCCTATGTGGAGGGGCTGCGTATCGACGAGGCGATGCATCCTCTTTCTTTCCTTGCGATGGGGCTCTATGGCAAGACCCTGCCCGCCCAGAATGGCGCGCCGATCCGCTTGGTGGTGCCGTGGAAGTACGGCTTCAAGAGCATCAAGAGCATCGTCTCGATCCGGCTGGTGGAGGAGATGCCGCCCACCACCTGGAACCTGCTGGCTCCCAACGAATATGGCTTCTACGCCAACGTCAATCCGCAGGTGGATCACCCGCGCTGGAGTCAGGCCAGCGAGCGCTTTATTGGCGAGGGTGGAGTATTTGGTGCCAAGCGTCAGCCGACCCTGATGTTCAACGGCTATGGTGACGAAGTCGCCTCGCTCTATCAGGGGATGGATCTGCGCCAATGGTACTGAGATTGAAACCGGCCCATATCAACGGCTTGCGGGTGCTGGTGCATCTGGGCTCCCTCGGCTTCCTGCTCTGGCTGGTTTTTGCCATTCCAGCGGGTCTGCTGGGGGGGATCCGGTGCCCGAGCTTATCCACTACCTCGGCAAGGGGGCGCTCAACCTGCTGCTGCTCACCCTGCTAGTGTCGCCGCTGGCCAAGCGCTGGCGGCAGGGGCAACTCATCAAGCTGCGCCGCCCCCTCGGGCTCTGGTGTTTTGCCTGGGCGCTGCTCCACTTCATGGTGTGGCTGGGGCTGGATCTGCAGTTTGACTGGGGGCTGATTGGCGGCGAATTGGTCAAGCGCAGCTACATAGTGGTGGGGATGGTGGCACTGCTGCTGCTGGCCGCCCTCAGCATCACCTCGTTGCCCGCATTGCAGCGCAGAATGGGCGCAGCATGGCAGAAGCTGCACAACTGGGTCTATGCCATCGCCCTGCTGGTGCCGGTGCATTACTGGTGGTCGCTCAAGAGCGGTTGGGGGGAGCCCCTCATCTACCTGCTGCTGGCCTGCGCCCTGCTCTGGCCGAGACGGGAGAAACTGCTGCGCCCCATGCGGGGACGCTGGAATGCAAAAGAGGCCTAATCGGCCTCTTGTTGTTTGATCTCGCCGGTGTAGGCATCGACGATGAGATGCACCTTCTGATCCTGGCGATTGAGGGTTTTGACCTCGAATTTGTCCCCTTCCAGCTCCACTTCCCGAATGTCGTGATACCCTTGCGCCAGCAGGAGTTTGACCAGCCCGGCCATGTCGAGACGGCTCTGGGCCGCCCAGCTTGTGGCACTCAACAGGCAAAGGATCAGCAGGAAACTGCGCGGGATCATATTCATTCCGGATTCATGGCTGGCAGACTATAAACGCCATTATGTTAGGTTTTTGGAGATGAATCATCCATGAATAGAGCGCTCCCTCTGCTTGGGTTATTGCTGCCGTTGCTGGCACAGGCGGTCACGCCTGATGAAGCCATGCTGCAGCAAGCTGTCCATGAGGGACGGGTTCGGCCCTTCCATGAAATGATGGAGGTGGCGGCCAGATTGCCGGTGCGGGTGTTGCGGGTGGATCTGGGGGAAGAGGATGGTATCTGGCTCTATGAACTGCGAGTCATCGATCGGGAAAACAGCGTGATCAAGGTAGCCTATCGGGCCGACAACCTTGAGCTGGTGTGGGCCAAGGGCCACCATCTGGAGCGGTTGTTCGAACCGCCAAAGCCCCCGGTCGAGGATGATGAATAACCCCTATGTGGAAGCCTGTTCATGCGAATTCTGATTGTTGAAGACGAAAAAATTCTGGCTGGCCAGCTGGCCGAACAGCTGCGCCTCTCCGGCTTTGTCACCGACCTATGCCACGACGGCAACGAGGCCGGTTTTCTCGGCGAGACCGAACCCTACGATGCCATCATTCTCGACCTCGGCCTGCCGGGGCGCGATGGCCTGAGCGTGCTGAAAGAGTGGCGCAGCAAGGGGATCGATACCCCGGTGCTGGTGCTGACCGCCCGTGGTCAGCTGCACGAGAAGATAGAGGGGCTCAACGCCGGTGCCGATGACTACCTTACCAAGCCGTTCCAGGTGGCCGAGCTGGTAGCGCGGGTCCATGCGCTGGTGCGCCGGGCAGCGGGCAACGCCAGCTCAATTCTGGAGATTGGCGGGGTGCGGCTCGACATGGCGGCGTCGCAGGTGTGGTACGAAGGGACCCCCATCAAGCTGACTGCCCACGAGTTCCGGGTGCTGGGTTACCTGATGCAGCATCGGGGCAAGGTGGTGTCGCGCAGCGAGCTGATCGACCACATCTATGCTCAGGATTTTGACCGTGACTCCAATACCGTGGAGGTGTTCATCGGCCGGATCCGCAAGAAAACCAACCCCGATCTGATTGAGACAGTGCGCGGCCTCGGGTACCGGATCAACGAATGAGGCTGGTCAGAACCCTGCGGGGGCGACTGGTCGCCATCGCGCTGGTGTGGTGCGGGCTGTTTCTGTTCGCCACCGGTTTCAGTCTGCAGACCATGATGCGCAACTACTGGCAGGAGGCGGAGGCCGACGGCCTGCGCCTGCAGCTTTATGATCTGCTCTCCCGGCTGGAAGTGGCCAAAACCGGCCTGCCGGTGGTCACCGGCTCCCTCTCCGATCCGCGCTTCAATCAACCCTACTCCGGCTACTATTGGCAGCTGGAATTGGGCCGCGATGTGGTGGGGCGCTCCCGTTCCCTATGGGATACCAACCTGAAGAGCGATGGCCTCAAGTCGGCGTTTGGCGATCCCGACCTCTTCGTCGGCAAGGGGCCCAACAAGGAGCCGCTGCTGATCATGACCCGCACCGTGCTGCTGCCCGGTTCGGATCGGGTGTTCACTCTGGTGATGGCCAAGGACAGTAGCGCCCTGACCCAGACCCTCAACAAGACCCGCATCAGCCTGTTCCTCGGTCTCGGCTTTGCTGCCGCCGGTCTGGTGCTCGGCTTCATGTTCCAGATCGTCTACGGTTTGCGGCCGCTGCACCTGCTGCGCCGTGAACTGGGGCGGGTTCACGAGGGTCATCAGGAGGGGTTCCGGCTGCGCTATCCGCTGGAGATCCAGCCGCTGGTGGAGGATATCAACCGGCTGCTGCACCACTACGGCGAGCTGCTGCAGCGGGCGCGCTCCCACACCGGCAATCTGGCCCACGCCCTCAAGACGCCGCTCAGCATCATGCGCAATCAGGTGGCTCAATTGTCGCCGGAGGATCAGGCCGCCATCGGCGAGCAGCTCGACCAGATCCAGCGCCATATCGACTACCACCTCGGCAAGGCACGGGTGACCGGTGCCGCCAAGATCCTCGGGGTCTCGACCCCGGTGCGGGCGCGGGTGGAGTATATCTGCCGCGCCTTCTCCCGCCTCTATCCGGGCAAAACGGTGGATCTGCAGGTGCCCGCCAATCTGGCGGTCGGGGTGGAAGAGCAGGATTTCGACGAGATGGTAGGCAACCTGCTGGAGAATGCCTTCAAGTGGTCTGCCAGCGAGCTGCGCATCTCCAGCGCCGAGCTGGGGGGCTGGATCACCTTGCGTATCGAGGATGACGGCCCCGGCATGAGCGAAGATCAGATCGCCAAGGCGGTGCTGCGCGGGGTGCGGCTCGACGAGAAGGTGCCGGGCTCGGGCCTGGGTCTCAACATCGTCTCCGATCTGGCGGAAGCCTATCGGGGCAGTTTCATCATGGGCCGCGCCGAACTGGGCGGTCTGGCCGCCTCACTCTCGTTGCCCAAGGTGGCAAGAGTCGAGAGCTAGGCATAACATATGGCATTTGTTTTAGCCTGAGGAAGAGAAGCATGACCGACGATCCGTGGGCACTGTGTCACCTTGACGATTCGTTTGATGCCTCTGTGCTGGGGGTCAAGGGCGCCCAGATCCAGTGGTTTGAAGACAGGGATGGCCTGATCGCGTTCCTTCTGGAAGATTTTGTCGACCTGCTGGCCGATGTGGGCGAGCTGGATGAAGAGCAGACCGAGCAGGCGCGCGAGCGCTTCACCCTGCTGGTGGAGCAGAGCTTCGACGATCGCACCCTGATGGATGCCATCAACGATCTCGCCTCCGGCCTGCGCCGCATCGCCTGGTTGGGACCGCTCTCGGAGCTGGCCGAGATCAGCGACGAGTTTGCCTCCGGCCTGCGTCGCTATTTCTGGAGCCAGTACGACGGGGATGAAGATGACCCGGACGCCTGGGTGCCGGAAGAGCTGTGGCCGCAGCTGGTTGAATGCGCGCAGGAGTATATGGAGGAAGGGGAGTTCTAAACCCGTTCCGACCATGCCTGAGCTTTGGCAGACGGATAAAGAAACGGCGCCTTGATGGCGCCGTTTTTATTGGGTGGTAATCGCCTTAGCCGTTGGCCGGTACCGCGTGGGCGGTGTTGGCCAGCACCGGGCCTGTGTACTTCTCGATCTGCAGCTGGGCCATGTGGCCGCAGTTGCCCTGCGCCAGATTGGACGAGCCCTCGTCGAAGGTGAGGCAGTTGACGTTGCCGTTCTTGCAGATGCTGCCCGCTTCGCCCGGCTTGGCCGGGTCATACCAGGCCCCTTCGCAGATCCGCACCACCCCTTGGCGCACATCTTCGGAGAGCAGGGCGCCCACCAGGATCTGGCCGCGTTCGTTGAAGGCGCGCACCAGATCCCCCTGGGCGATGCCACGAGCCTTGGCGTCGGCGGGATGGATCATGATTGCTTCGCGGTCGGCGATGGCGAACTTGTCCCGCAGCGGGGTGTTGTCGAGCTGGGAGTGCAGCCGCTGGGTCGGATGCGAAGTGTTGAGCGACAGCGGATAGCGCGCCGCCACCTCGCTCTGCACCCACTCCTTGGGCTCATACCACTTGGGATGACCGGCGCAGTCGGCATAACCCATCCCGGCTACCGTGTTGGAGAAGATCTCGATCTTGCCGGACGGGGTGCCGAGCGGATTGAGCAGCGGATTCTCGCGAAAATCGGCGTGACGGATCCACTGCCGGTTGGCCTCGGGGATCGGGAAGCGGATGTAATTGTTGGATTCCCAGAACATGTTGAACGGCGGCAGCGCGACGCGGGCGCCGCGGGCCTGCGCCGCCATGCCGTCATACATCTGCTTGAGCCACAGCATCTCGTCCTTCCCTTCGGTGTACTGCTCCTGCACGCCCAGCTTGGCGGCGATGGCGCTGAAGATGTCGAAGTCGTTGCGGGCTTCAAACTGGGGCGGGACGCACTGGTGCATCGGGAACACATAGCGCTGGGAGTAGTCGCCGCCCATCTCCAGATCATTGCGCTCGTAGCTGGTGGTGACCGGCAGCACGATATCGGCGTGTTTGGCGGTGGCGGTCCAGTAGGGCTCGTGAACGATCACGGTCTGCGGCTTGCGCCACGCTTGCAGCAGGTTGTTGGTGTCCTGATGGTGGTGGAAGGGGTTGCCGCCCGCCACGTAGACCAGCTTGATGTCCGGATAGGTCACCTTGCGGCCGTTGAAGTCGATGGTCTTGCCCGGATTGGCGAGACAGTCGGCGATGCGGGCCACCGGGATCGGTGCCGGGCTGTTCTTCGGCGCGTTGCCGGCGGAGATACCCGCCAGAATGCCGCCCTTGGCTGTGGGGCTGCCACCGGAGGAGTAGTGGTAGCTGAAGCCGTAGCCGCCGCCCGGCAGGCCGATCTGGCCCAGCATGGAGGCCAGAGTGACCAGCATCCAGTTCGGCTGTTCGCCGTGCTGCTGACGCTGCATCCCCCAACCGGCCATGATCATGGTGCGCTTGGCGGCCATGTCGAGAGCCAGCTGGCGGATCACCTTGGCATCGACGCCGCAGACTGTGCTCGCCCATTCGGCGCTCTTCGGTTGGCCGTCATCCTTGCCGAGCAGGTAGTTCAGGAACTTGTCGAAGCCGACGGTGTAGCGATCGAGGAAAGCCTGATCGTGCTTCTTCTCGCTGTAGAGGGTGTGGGCCACACCCAGCATCATGGCCACGTCGGTGTAAGCGTTCGGCGCAATCCACTCGGCGCCGACCATCTTGGCGGTCTCGTTGTAGATGGGATCGATGCTGATGACGCGGGTGCCCTTCTCTTTCAGCGCCATAAAGCCAGCCAGCCCTTCGTGGTCCGGCATGTTCCAGCTGTTCTTCAGGGTGACCTGAGCGTTGACCCCCCACAGCACGACCAGTTCGGCGTTTTCCACCACATTGGGCCAGGCGGTCTGCTGCTCGTACACCTCGATGGAACCCATCACGTGGGACATGATCACTTGGGCCGCGCCGGTGGAATAGTCACCGGCATAACCGGTGAAGCCGCCGGAGAGGTTCATCAGGCGGTGCAGCAGGGTGCGGCTGTTGTGGAACATGCCGACGCTCTTCCAGCCGTAGGAACCGGCGTGGATCGCCTGCGGGCCGAAGTCACTCTGCACGCGCTGGATTTCACCGGCCACCAATTCGATCGCCTTGTCCCAGCTCACTCGCACCCACTCGTCGGCACCGCGCAGCTCCGGCTTGGCGCCCGGGCCATGCTCTAGCCAGCTCTTGCGCACCATGGGGTATTTGATGCGGTTCTTGGCGTGCACCTGGAACGGCGCCATGTCGATGAGATCGTTCGGCGCCGGATCATCGGCCACCGGCTGGACGCGCACCATGCGGCCATCTTCGACGATCGCCTCGAAAGCACCCCAGTGGGCGCCGGTCAGAATGCCCTTCTGGGCGGGCACCAGAGTCGGGAATTGGCTCAATGCGGTGCTGATGGCTTGCGCCAGCGCACTCTTGGGAAAAATACCGCCGAGCAGGGGCAGGGCTGCGCAGGCGCCGAGCCCCTTGAGCAGGTTGCGGCGGGACAGATTGGTCTTCTTGTCATTGAAAAAAGTCATAACGGTTATCCTCTGTGCCAGCCTTAGTGGGCCGCGCTCATGTCACTGGCGTGTTTCTGGACATACTGGGTCAACATGCGAGCCTGTTCCGGGGTCAGGGAGGTACGAGATTCCATCCCCTTGATGACGCCGATCCACTGGTTGGCATTGAAGTGATCCAGCGCGGTGAGGCCGTGGCAGCCGGTACAGTTGTTGGACATCAGGGTGGAGGCGTATTGCCACAGCTTGCCCTGATCGCCGATGAGCTGGCTCTGGTCGACCCAGGCGGTCAGCTTGACCTGATGCCAGGTGAGGTTGGTGGCGCTGTCGGTTTCGCTCTGGCCGGTGATCAGCGCTTTCTTGGCGGCATCGCCGACCAGTACGCTGAGGATCCGCTTGCCCGGTGCGGCGTAGAATACTTCGCTCACACCATCCTGTTGCCAGCCTTCGATCTGCACCTTGGCGCGGCCGTTTTCGTTGGCCAGCACTTCCACCTTGGTTGAAGGCATCAGGGTACCTTCGTCAGTCTTGGCGGCGGCATCGAGGTACAGTGGGGTGGTGGCGATGGCGTAACGGGTAGTGACGTTGGCCGGAGTCTGGGCCGCAGCCTGCGCCAGCTCGCTGGCACCGGCGGCAGCCAGGCCGCTCATGTCAGGCATGATGTGGGCGACACCGCGGTGGCAGTCGATACAGGTCTGGCCCTCCTTGATGGCGACCGGGTGCTCGGCGCGGGCATTGGGGCGCTGGGCCAGAATGTCCATCGCCTCGTAGCTGTGGCAGCTGCGGCAGGTGGCGGAGTCGTTGGCTTTCAGCTCGTCCCAGACGGACTGAGCCATCCGCAACTTGTGGGCTTCATACTTTTCCGGGGTATCCAGGGTGCCGATCGCCTCGTGATAGATATCCTTCACGGCGCGGATCTTGGTCCACAGGTAGGAGGTGGGGTCGCCCGGGATGTGGCAGTCGGCGCACTCGGCGCGGATCCCCTTGGTGTTCTGGAAGTGGACACTGCCCTGATACTCGGCGAGCGGAGTCTGCATGGAGTGGCAGGAGACGCAGAATTCGGTGGAGCTGGTCTTGTGCAGCACGGTCACGGTGACACCCAGTGCCGCGACACCCAGCAGGGCCCCGAGCAGCAGGAGCCAGAACCAGGTTTTTCTTATCAGTTTTCCAATCATGGCGGCGTTTTCCTACGGTCAATAATTACCTACATAGTACTAGTCCAATAGTAGTAGTAATGACAGGGATAAGGCGTTGACCTCCATCATGGATTATATTTTTGATTGTTGTCACATTTTGTTTTTTTGTTTTGTTATTGACAGATTTGTCGAATTAAATTCAGTTGTTTTCTGTTTTATCTATTTGTGCACTTTCCGCGACAGCTGTTAGCCCCCTCGCAAAACCCCACAAGATTCGCTGATATAGTGAGCAGTGAGCCTCAACGGAGTGTCGCTGATGAGCCCTTTCTCACTGCTGTGTGTCGCCGCCAACGTGCAACTGCTGGCCGAATTCGAACAGGAGTTGGCTCCGCTGCTCGGCCATTTCGCGCTGGTGGTGGTGGTCGGTCAGGGGTCGGCGGAGCTGGCCTTGGACGAGCTGGATCGAAAGGGGCAGCCACCCGCCGTAGTGGTGTGTGACAGCGAGCTGGGGGATGGGCGAGGGGCCGATTTTCTGATCCGCCTCGGCAGCCGTCACGAGGCGTGTCGCAAGATCCTGCTGGGCAGCCAGCCGGAGATGAAATCTATCATCGAGGCGGTGAACCTCGGTCGTCTCGACTACTACCTGCAACGCCCCTGGCGCGATGGCAGCCTGCGCCGGGCGGTGATCGAGCAGGCCAGCCATTTTGTATTGCAGCGTCCCGAGGCGGACCTGCTGAGCTATGCCGCCGTGCTCGACAACCAGAAGCTGCTGCGAGCCCACGTCGATCGCCAGTTGGCTGCCTATCGGCAGGGCTTTATGGATTATACCCACTGCAGCGATGAAGAACTCTCCCGGGTGGTGATCGACGGTCTCTACCAGTTTTTCGAGGGCAATGACGAGGAGCGAGTCTGCCGCCACTACAGTCCGGGCCATGTGCTGACCCGTGAGGGGGAGCCCAACAGCTTCCTATGGTTTATCGCCAAGGGGGAGGTGGTGCTGCGCAAGCGGGACGAGCAGGGGATCGATCAGGAGGTGGTGCACTACCGTACCGGCTCGCTGGTGGGGGGCATGTCCTTCGTCACCGGCGAACCCGCCTTCACCACCGCGTGACCCTGACCGGTGCCGAGGTGATCAAGCTCGACAAGCTGCAATTCTCCCGGGTGATGCAGGCGCGCAGCGAACTGCTCCCCTCCTTTACCAACCTGCTGCTGCGCCACTTCAACCGTCGCCTGCAAAACAGCATCCGCACCGAGATGCGGCTGCAACAGACCCTCAACTCACTCGATGCCGCTCACGCCCAGCTGGTGGAGAGCGAAAAGATGGCGATGCTGGGTCAGCTGGTGGCCGGTGTCGCCCACGAGCTCAACAACCCGGTGGCGGCCATTATCCGTGGCAGCGAGACCCTGCGGGCCGCCATCCCCGATCTGGTCAATCTCGAACTACCTGCCCCCATCAAGGGGCTGGGCAACCAGACCCTCTGTCAGGCGCTCTCCTCCCAGCCGGTCTCGACCAGCGAAATCCGTGACAAGACCCGGCAGGCTGAGGGGCGCTTTGGCGATCGCCAGCAGGCGCGGCTGGCGGTGCAGATGAATCTGGATGACGAGCTGAACTGGCAGCGCTGGTTTGCCGGCCGCACTGCCGACGAGCGGGAGGCCCTGCTCTCCCGGCTGGAGCTGTTCCAGCAGACCGGCAGCTTCCTGCGCAATATCGAAGTGTGTGCCCGTCGCATCGGCGATCTGGTCAAGAGCCTCAAGCAGTATGCCCGGCAGGACAGGGACGAGCCCTCGCTGGTGGACCTGCACGAGGGGTTGGAAGATACCCTGATGATTTTCGAAAACCGCCTCAAGCATCATGAGCTCTGCAAGGAGTACCAGCCGCTGCCGCTGGTGCGCTGTCACCCCATCGCCCTGCAACAGGTGTGGACCAACCTCATCGCCAACAGTCTGGATGCCATGAGCGGCCCGGGGCGGCTCACCATCCGCACCGGATTGCTGGATCCCGAGTGGGTCATGGTAGAGATAGAGGATAGCGGTTGCGGCATCGAGCCCGAACTGTGGCAGCGGATCTTCGATCTCAACTTCACCACCAAGCGGGAGGGACATTTCGGCCTCGGGATTGGTCTGAGCGTTTCGCTGCAGATAGTGCAACAGCACCACGGCCGGATCGAGGTGGCCTCCGAACCGGGCCGTTACACCCGGATGCGGGTCTGTCTGCCGCTGGACGGCATGAGGCAGGCCGGTTACGGGGGCGAACCTCATCACGACAAGGAGCATGCGGCCTGAGCCGTCGCCAGCATCAATCGCGCGGCGTGCCAAACCATGTCGCCAAGGAGGAGCAATGAACAAACACTATCTGATCCTGTGTGTGGACGATGAGCGTGAGGTGCTGGATGCGGTGATCCACGATCTCGCCCCGTTCCGTTCCCACTTCGAACTGGAAGCCGCCGAGAGCGTCGATGAGGCGCGTGCGGTGGTGGAGGAGTGGGAGCGCGACGGCAACAAGCTGGCGCTGATCCTCTGTGACCACATCATGCCGGGAACCCTGGGGGTCGATTTTCTGGTGGAGCTGAACCGGCGTGCCACCACTCGGGCCAGCCGCAAATTGCTGCTGACCGGACAAGCGGGGCTGGAGGCCACCGTCGAAGCGGTCAATCGTGGCGGGTTGCACTACTACCTTGCCAAGCCGTGGAAGCTGGAGACCCTGCAAGAGGCGGTGCGCGAACAGCTGACCGACTATCTGCTTGCGGAAGATGGCGAAAATGCCTTCCACTATGCGCCGCTGCTCAATCAGGCGCGGCTGTTTGCCGCCATCCACGATCACCCGTTCGACGATTAGGGGCAGTTGGGCTTTCGCGGTGGCAGTTGTATACTGTCTGCATATACAGTATTGCAGGTAGCCACCGATGCGACTCTTTATCGCCGAGAAGCCCACGCTGGGCCGCGCCATTGCCGATGCCCTGCCCAAGCCCCACAAGAAGGGCGACGGTTTTATCGAAACAGCCCAGGGGGATGTGGTCACTTGGTGTATCGGCCATCTGCTGGAGCAGGCCGAGCCCGATGCCTATGACGCCGCCTTCAAGCAGTGGCGGATGGAGCATCTCCCCATCATCCCCGCCCAGTGGCAGCTGGTGGCCAAGCCCAAGACCAAAACCCAGCTCACCGTCATCAAGCGACTGATCAAGCAGGCGGACTGCGTGGTCAACGCCGGTGACCCGGACCGGGAAGGGCAACTGCTGGTGGATGAGGTGATCGACTTTCTCGGCTACCCGAAATCCAAGCCGGTGCAGCGCTGCCTCATCAGCGATCTCAACCCGCCTGCGGTGCGCCGCGCCCTCGACAAACTAAGGGACAACAAGGAATTCGTACCGCTGGCGGTCTCCGCGCTGGCCCGTAGTCGGGCCGACTGGCTCTACGGAATCAACATGACCCGCGCCTACACCCTGCTCGGGCGCAAGGCGGGTTGCAGTGAGCTGCTCTCGGTTGGCCGGGTGCAGACCCCGCTGCTGGGGCTGGTGGTGCGGCGGGATCTCGAGATCGAGGCCTTCGTCCCCAAACCCTTCTACGAGGTGCTGGCCCATCTGCTGACCGATAGCAACGAGCGCTTCACCGCCAAGTGGCTGCCATCGGAAGCCTGCCTGCCGTGGCAGGATGAGGAGGGGCGGGTGCTCAATCGGGCGCTGGCCGACAAGGTGGTGAGCCGGATCAATGGCCAACCCGCACAGGTTGAATCGGTGGAGGAGCAGGCCCGCAAGCAGGCGGCGCCGCTGCCCTATAACCTCTCCAGCCTGCAGATCGATGCCGCCAAGCGCTTCGGCATGGATGCCAAGCGGGTGCTCGACATCTGCCAGAGCCTCTACGAGCGCCACAAGCTCATCACCTATCCGCGCTCCGACAGCCGCTATCTGCCGACCGACCACTTCAAGCGGGCCGAACAGGTGCGCAGCGCCATCGCCGCCACGGCGCCCACGCTGGCCAAGGCGGTCGCCGAGGCGGACGGCAAGATCCGCAGCAAGGCGTGGAACGACAGCAAGGTGGATGCCCACCACGCCATCATCCCCACTGAGAAGCAGGGCAACCCCGCCATGCTGGGGGCCGACGAAGCTAAGCTCTATGGCCTGATTGCCCGACAGTATCTGCTGCAGTTCTATCCCCCGTTCGAATACAACGACAGCAAGGTGCTGCTGCGCATCGCCGGTGGCCTGTTTCAGGCCAAGGCGCGGCGCATTATCAAGGCGGGCTGGAAGGCGCTGCTCGGGGTCGAGGAGGATGACGACGAAGAGAAGGCGGGCACGCTGCCTGCCCTGAAAGAGGGAGAGCAACTGCTGTGCGAGCGGGGTGAACTGCAGGAGAAGATGACCCAGCCGCCCAAGTCGTTCACCGATGCCACCCTGCTGGCGGCCATGACCGGCATCGCCCGCTATGTGCAGGATCCCGAGATCCGCAAGACCCTGCGCGACACCGATGGTCTCGGCACAGAAGCGACCCGGGCAGGTATTATCGACCTGCTGTTCAAGCGCCGCTTTCTGGTGCGTCAGGGCAAGAGCATCAAGGCGACCCCGACCGGGCGGGCGCTGGTGCAGGCGCTGCCTGCTACTGCCACCACGCCGGATATGACGGCGCTATGGGAGCAGAGCCTCGGCCAGATCGCCGAGCGCCACGGCAGCTACCAGCAGTTTATGGGGCCGCTCACCGAGCAGCTCAACGGTCTGATTGAAGGGGTGCGGCAGGACTCAGGCGCCAGCTTCAGCGCCCTGCCCAAGGAGGCGCCGGGTGCCGGCAAGCGGCGTTTTACCAAGCGAAAGAGTCCGGCGGCCAGCACGACTGGCGGGCCCCGACCGCGCAAGACGGCCAGCAAGCGCCAGACCAGGGCTGCATAACGAAAAAAGGCGCCCATCCTGGGCGCCAAAGGCATTGTTGTCAGGCTGCCTGAGTGGGCAAGCTGGCACGGATCCTGTGCTGGTAGTGCAGCACCACACCGAGAAACACCAGATCCTTGAACAGGAAGAACTCGGTGACTGGCACGCCATCAACCACTTTCCAGACACCTGTCAGGGTCAGCAGGAAGCTCAGCGTCGCCAGGAAGGTGACGATAGCCCCCATGCTGCACCAGTAACCGATGCGGGGTTGCCACAGACCCACGACCAGCCCGATGGCGATCACTATCTCGACCACCCCGATCAGGTTCGATACGCTCTGTTCCGACAGGGGGCCATAGAGCCAGCTCATCAAGGGGTGGCTGGCTACCAGTGGTTTGATGGCGGCGGCCTCTGTCGGGGTAAACTTGAAGACGCCGATCCAGAGCAGGGTCAATACCACGCCCGCCAGAGCGACCAGAAAGCCTTTGTCATGTTGCTGCATGGGGGGCTCCTTGTTTAAGGGGTCAGAGTGACGGGCGGGAAGTCGATCTCGGTCGCCGCCAGGTGGTTGCCATAGTTGGTCAGGGTATTGACCACCACCTGGCCGAGCACCTCCAGCAGCAGCTCGTCATCTACGCCTGCGGCACGGGCGCTAGCAAGCTGCTCGTCACTGAGCACCCCGCGCTGACTGACCAGTGCTGTTGCCAGTTGCAGTAGGGCGTGATCAAGGGGAGCCGAGGCCTGGCCGAGCCGGGCAGCCCGGATCTCCTTGGCCGAGAATCCGGCCTTGCCCGCCAGTAGTGTGTGGGCAGACAAACAGTATTGGCAGGCGTTGGCTTGACCTATGGCCAGTGCCAGCAACTCCCGTTGTGAGGCAGTGAGGCGCCCCTTGCCAAGCGCCTCGGCAAAGGCCAGGAAGCCATTGAGCAGGGCTGGCGAGTGGGCCAGGGTGGTGTAGAGGTTGGGCACCATGCCCAGATTGCGGTGCAGGGTGGCCAGGGTCTGGGCGGCTGCGGGTTGCGGTTGGGATACGGGTTGGATACGGCTCATGATCTTCTCCTGTGGTAGTGAAGGTACGGGAGACAGTGTGCCGTCATTCGTGATACGGTTTATCACTCATCGTCTGCAATTAAATACTATTCGTCTCAAATATGGATCCGCTCTCTGCCCTGTTGGTTCATGCCTCCCCCGAAGCCAAGATCTTCTTCGCCGGCAACCTGTGCCAGAACTCCTCCAGTGATGATTACCCGGTGGCGGACATCTTCATCTGCTGCGCAGCGGTGCCGTCATGCTGCGTGAAGAGGGGGGCGCCAGCTTGCTGCTCGAGGAGCCGACCCTGATCCTGTTCCCTCGGGGACGTCCCCACAAGCTTGAACCCAGAACGCTGGGGGGTTGTGATTTGGTGTGCGCCAATGTCGCATTCGGCAAGGGGGGCGCATCGCCGTTGCAACTGGCATTACCGGGCTCGCTGGTGCTGCCGCTAAGGGAGTTGCCTGCCCTGACGTCGGTGCTGAACCAGTTGTTTGATGAGGCGTTTCACCCCCGCTACGGGCAGGATCCGCTGATCTCCCGCTTGCTGGAGGTACTGTTGATCCTGCTGCTGCGTCATCTGGTCGAGCAAGGGGTGTGTCAGCAGGGGATGCTGGCAGGTATTTCCGATCCCCAGTTGGCCAAAGCGATCTCGGTGATGCATCAGCGTGGGGATGAACCCTGGACGGTGGCCACGCTGGCGCGGGAGGCCGGCATGTCGCGGGCCCGCTTTGCCGCGAAGTTTCAGGAGCGGGTTGGTCAAGCGCCGCTGGGTTATCTAACCCGCTGGCGCATGGCGCGCGCTTGCCAGCAACTGCTAGCGGGGGAGCCCATGGTGCAGGTGGCTCTGGGGGCGGGGTATAGCAGCAGTGTTGCCTTTGGTCGGGCATTCGAGCGGGAGTTGGGGGTGAGCCCGGGGCGCTGGCTCAAGACGCAGCAACAAGCCGAATAAAAAAACGGGGCAGCCAGTGGCTGCCCCCGTGTTCATGGCTGGTCAGCCGGTATAGACGTTCTCTTCCGGATAACGGATGCGAGTCTCGACCGGGCGGGCCAGCATAAAGGCCAGGGTCAGCGGGCCGAGACGGCCGCAGATCATCACCAGCACCAGGATCAGCTTGCCCGGCTCGCTCAGGGAGGCGGTGATGCCGGTGGAGAGACCGACGGTGGCAAATGCCGAGATGGTCTCGAACATGATTTTGTCGAACGGCAGATCCTCGGTCACCATCAGCAGGAACATCGCCAGCATCAGCACCATGGTGCTGACGATGATGATGGCCAGCGAGCGGGTCACGATCTGGGGCGACAGGGTGCGGCCAAAAGCGGTGACATGGGGCCGTTTGGTCAGAAACGCCTTGGTCGCCAGCAGCACCACCGCGAAGGTGGTGACTTTGATACCGCCACCGGTCGAGGTGGCACCGGCACCGATAAACATCAACATCATCAGAAACAGCAACGCCGCCGGGGTCATCAGCCCGATATCTATGGTATTGAAACCGGCGGTACGGGCACTGGCAGACTGGAAGAAGGCAGCCAGCAGCTGGCCACCGATACCGGCCTTGCCGAGGGTGCCCGGGTTGTTGTGTTCCAGCAGCCAGAACATCAGGGTACCGGCCAGCAGCAGCGCCGGGGTCATCAGCAACATCAGCTTGCTGTGCAGCTTCAGCTTGCGCCAGCGGCGGTTGCGCACCAGATCGACGATGACGGTAAAGCCGATCCCCCCCAGGATCAGCAGACCGGCGATGGTCAGGCTGATGATGGGGTCGTCCCTATAGTCGATGAGGTTGTTGGCAAACAGCGAAAACCCGGCGTTGTTGAAGGCTGATACCGCGTGGAAGAAGCTGACATAGAGGCCGTGCACCCAACCCATCTCGGGCACCCAGCGGATCGCCATGATGCCGGTGCCGATCAGCTGGGCAATAAAGGCGAACAGCACGATCCGTTTGACCAGCTGGATGATGTTGACCGAGCCCTCCTGTCCCAGCGCCTCCTTGGCCAGCACCTGTTGGCGCAGACCGACCCGCTTGCTGAAGATGGCGATCAGCAGCAGGGTCATGGTCATCTGGCCCAGACCGCCGATCTCCATCAGCATCAACAGGAAAATCTGCCCCTGCAGGGTGAAGGCGGTGCCGGTATCCACCACGCCAAGACCTGTCACGCTGATGGCCGAGGTGGCGGTAAACAGGGCGTTGACGAAGGTAACCTCGCCATTGTGGCTGGAGGGTTGCACCAGAAAGATGGTGCCAATCAGCAGAATGATCAGAAAGCTGCCGAGGATCAGCCGGGCTTCGCTCCAGCGAGAGTCCTGCTCCCGATGGAGGGCGAAGGCGTAGCTGCTGCGCCAGTTGATCATAGAGTTTCGAGCCAGTGGTCGATAGCGTGCTTGTTGCCCGCCAGGATCAGGATGTCGCCCAGTTGCAGCTCCATCTTGCCGGTCAGCACGTTGTGCAGCACATCACCACGCTTGATGGCGAGCAGCTGGAAATCGCTCTGTTGCAGCAGGTGGAAGTCGCCTAGTTCCCGGCCGTTCTGTTGCAGGCCAATCACGAACTCGGTCAGCACCATGTCGTGGCCCAGCTCCAGATAGTCGAACAGCCGGTTGTCCAGCATGCTCTGGGCGACCCGGCGGCCCATGTCCCACTCCGGGTTGATCACCTTGTCGGCGCCCACTTTCTGCAGGATCTTGGCGTGGAACTTGTCGCGCGCCTTGACCCACACCTTCTTCACGCCTGCCTCTTTCAAGACGAGGGTGGTGAGGATGCTGGTCTCCAGGTTGTCACCGATGGCAACGAAGACGATATCGAAATTGGCCAGTCCCAGCTCGGCCACGGTGGCCTCGTCGGTAGCATCCGCCACGATCACGTGATTGCAGAGGGCGGCGATTTGCCGGGTCTTGCTCTCGTCGATATCGATGGCCAGTACTTCGGCATCTTGCCGTTGCAGCTCTTCGCACAGCGCGCTGCCAAACAGGCCCAGGCCGATGACGGCAAACTGGTTGTTCATGAGTTGTTCCTCAGCAGTTGAAGTCGCCTACTCTAAACCACTGCTATTCCCCCGAAAAGGGCTCGGGTTTTTCGTCATGGGGCAACTTGAGGTAGACTGCGCCCTTGCACCAAGCCGGGATAGACCGATGAAACTGAATGCCAACGCCTCCTTGTTGAAGCTCAACACCCTTGCCCTCGATGCGTACTGCCTCTGGCTGGCCGAGGTGGAGCAGGTTGCCGATCTGGCGACCCTGCGTGCCGATCCGCAGCTCAACCAGCTGCCGCGCCTCAATCTGGGCGGCGGCAGCAACATGCTCTTCACCACCGATTTTCTCGGTCTGGTGGTGCTCAACCGGCTCAAGGGGATTACCGCTGAAGATGGTGGCGATCACTGGTTGCTCCATGTGGCGGCCGGTGAAGATTGGCATCAGCTGGTGCGTCATACCTTGCAACAGGGCTGGTGCGGGCTGGAGAATCTGGCGCTCATTCCCGGTACGGTCGGTGCAGCGCCGGTGCAGAACATCGGTGCCTATGGCGTTGAGCTGGCCGACTTCTGCGCCTATGTCGAGGCGTTCAACTGGCAGAGTGGCGAGATTGAACGGATCGCGGCGGCAGAGTGCCGCTTCGGGTATCGTGACAGCATCTTCAAGCACGAGTATCAGGACTCCCACCTGATCACCGCAGTCGGGCTCACACTGCCCAAGGCGTGGCAACCGGTGCTGGGCTATGGCCCGCTGGCGGCGCTCGGTGACGCGCCTTCGGCGCAGGCCATCTTCGATACCGTCTGTGCCACCCGCATGGCCAAGCTGCCGGATCCTGCGGTGCTCGGCAATGCGGGCAGCTTCTTCAAGAATCCGGTGGTGCCTGCCGCGCTGGCGGAGAATCTCAAGGCGCGCTACCCGCAGATGCCCTGCTATCCTGCTGGAGAAGGGCAGGCCAAGCTGGCGGCGGGCTGGCTCATCGATCAGTGCGGGCTGAAAGGTTTCGCCATCGGCCGCGCCGCTGTTCATCAGGAGCAGGCGCTGGTGCTGGTCAATCTGGGGGGCGCCAGTGCCATGGAGCTGATCGCGCTGGCGGCCCACGTGCGCGACAGCGTGGAGCAGACGTTTGGCGTGGTACTGGAGCACGAGGTGCGCTTCATGGGCGCACAGGGTGAAACCTGGCTCGATGAGGTGCTCTCATGACGTTGACTCCCATCAGACAGACCCTGATCATCCTGCTCAGTGACGGCCAGTTTCACTCCGGCGAACAGCTGGGCGAGCAGCTCGGCATCAGCCGGGCGGCGGTGAGCAAACACATGGCGGCGCTCAAGGAGCTGGGGCTGGATCTCTTTAGCCTGACCGGCAAGGGTTACCGGCTGGCGGTGCCGATGGCGCTCTATGACGAGGCGCAGCTGCAGGCACTGGCCCCGATGGCGCCGGTGCACTGTTTTCCGGTCATTGGCTCGACCAACCAATACCTGCTGGATCGGGTTAATGAGCTGCGCTCCGGTGAGAGCTGTCTGGCCGAGTGCCAGACCGCCGGGCGCGGTCGTCGTGGCAAACCCTGGATTTCGCCGTTTGGTTGCCAGCTGATCCTCAGCATGTACTGGCGACTCGAACAAGGCATGGCGGCAGCCATGGGGCTCAGTCTGGCGGTCGGCGTGGCAGTGGTTGAAGCGCTGGAGTCCCTTGGTTATCAGGGGGTCGAGCTCAAGTGGCCGAACGACCTCTACTATCAGGGCCGCAAGCTGGCGGGCATTGGTAGAGATGAGCGGTAGCGCCGGGGCCAGTTGTCATCTGGTGATCGGTATCGGTCTCAATCTGGCGATGCCTGCCCGCGAAGGTGAGAAGATTGATCAGGCCTGGGCCGAGCTGCGTCACATCAATCCGGAACTAGTGGATCGCAATCAACTGGCGGCCCGGATGATCGTCCATCTGCAGCGGGCGCTGCAAACCTTTGAGCAGCAGGGGTTGGCAAGCTTTGTCGATGAGTGGAACCGGCTCGATCACTTTGCCGGTCGCCCGGTACGCCTGCTGATGGGGGATCAGGAGATCCGCGGCATCGCTCGTGGCATCGACGATCGCGGCGCCCTGCGACTGGAGACAGGTGAAGGGATCAAATTCTATCTAGGGGGCGAGCTCTCCCTGCGTCGGGGCGACTGAGGGACTGCAAGGCCACTCATGATGCCAAACAGAAGAGGGGGCCTGCGGGCCCCCTCTTCGTTATCCGGCAATGGCTGTCATCATTTGCGCAGTTTGATCTGCTCGATGGCGTGCTCATGGCCCTTGGTCATGATCAGGTTGGCTCGCTCACGCGTTGGTAGGATATTCTCTTGCAAATTCAGATAGTTGATATCTTGCCAGATGTTGCTCGCGATCTGGGTCGCCTCACTCTCCGCCAGCTTGGCGTAGTTATGGAAGTAGGAGTCGGGATCCGAGAAGGCGCCGCTGCGGAATTTCAGGAAGCGTTCGATATACCAGGTGCGCAGCAGTTCGGCATCGGCATCCACATAGATGGAGAAGTCGACGAAGTCCGACACGAAGACCCGATGGGGCTCCTGAGGGTAATCCATGCCGCTTTGCAGCACATTGAGCCCTTCCAGGATCAGGATGTCCGGCTGCTCCACCACCTTCTTCTCATCGGGAATGATGTCGTAGATAAGGTGGGAGTAAACCGGCGCTTCGACCTTCTCGTGACCGGCGCGGATATTGGCGACAAACTCCACCAGATGGCGAATGTCGTAGGACTCAGGGAACCCCTTGCGGCGCATCAGGCCGCGCTCTTCCAGTACCTTGTTGGGATAGAGGAAGCCGTCGGTGGTGACCAGCTCCACCCGCGGATGTTCCGGCCAGCGCTCCAACAGGGCCTGCAGAATACGGGCCGTGGTGCTTTTGCCCCCCGCCACGCTGCCGGCAATGCTGATAATATAGGTGCCCTTGCCGCGGGACTGGCCGAGAAACTGCTCCAGCACCCGGCTGCGACGCTGTTTGGCTTTGACATAGAGATTGAGCAGGCGGGAGAGAGGCAGATAGATCTCTTCCACTTCCCGCAATGACACCTTCTCGTTGATCCCGCGCAGGGTCTGCAGATCGTGTTCGGTCAGGGTCAGGGGGACCGAATCGCGCAATAACGCCCATTGTTCGCGGGTGAATTGCAGATAGGGGTTATGCTCTGTCGTCATGGTGTCATCACTGTTTCTTGGGCACGGCGACCATACACCAAGGGTGGGGGAGCGACAAGGGACGCAGCAGGATTGGCTTGTTTGCCCCCGCTTTTTTGCAAACTTCCCAGCAATAAAGCATATTTTGCCGGGTTCAATGGTTGCATCCCCCAAAACCTTACAATAAAATGCGCGACGCTTGACTGTCTGTCGTCTATTTGCCGTGCAAAAGCGATAAACACAACGGGTGCAAGCAGAATTACCGTTGTGACAATCTGGCGTCTGGAGGGGTTCCCGAGCGGCCAAAGGGATCAGACTGTAAATCTGACGGCTCTGCCTTCGAAGGTTCGAATCCTTCTCCCTCCACCATATTTCTCTGCGGTTTGAGTTCTTTGGGTTAGAGAAATGCGGGCATCGTATAATGGCTATTACCTCAGCCTTCCAAGCTGATGATGCGGGTTCGATTCCCGCTGCCCGCTCCAAGATGCTGATATGGCTCAGGCGTTAGCAGAGCCGCACCCTAGGGTGAGTTCGGCAAGCGAACCAGCCATCAGTACCTCTCTCTTTCCCACCAGATTCAAATCCATCATATAAACTGTTCTGTGGTTAGCTTGCCACCGCGTACTCAGCGTTAGTTTAGAGGGACGATCATGTCTAAAGAAAAATTTGAGCGTAATAAACCGCACGTTAACGTGGGTACCATCGGCCACGTTGACCACGGTAAAACCACCCTGACTGCAGCTATCACTAACGTGCTGGCCAAGCACTTCGGTGGTAAAGCTTTCGCCTTCGACCAGATCGACAAGGCACCGGAAGAGCGTGAGCGTGGTATCACCATCAACACCTCCCACGTAGAATACGACACCGCGACCCGTCACTACGCCCACGTAGATTGCCCGGGTCACGCCGACTACGTTAAAAACATGATCACCGGTGCTGCCCAGATGGACGGCGCGATCCTGGTAGTAGCAGCGACTGACGGCCCGATGCCGCAGACTCGTGAGCACATCCTGCTGGGTCGTCAGGTTGGTATCCCGTACATGATCGTGTTCATGAACAAGTGTGACATGGTTGATGACGAAGAGCTGCTCGAACTGGTTGAGATGGAAGTTCGTGAACTGCTGACCGAGTACGACTTCCCGGGTGATGACCTGCCGGTAGTTCGTGGTTCCGCGCTGAAAGCGCTGGAAGGCGACGCTCAGTGGGAAGAGAAGATCATCGAGCTGGCTGGCCACCTGGATACCTACATCCCGGAGCCGGAGCGCGCGATTGACCAGCCGTTCCTGATGCCTATCGAAGACGTATTCTCCATCGCTGGCCGTGGTACCGTAGTTACCGGTCGTGTAGAGCGCGGTATCGTTAAAGTAGGTGAGACCGTAGAAATCGTTGGTATCAAAGATACCGTTTCTACCACCTGTACCGGTGTTGAAATGTTCCGCAAGCTGCTGGACGAAGGTCGTGCAGGCGAGAACATCGGCGCGCTGCTGCGTGGTGTTAAGCGTGAAGACGTAGAACGTGGTCAGGTACTGGCCAAGCCGGGTTCTATCAAGCCGCACACCAAGTTCGAATCTGAAGTGTACGTACTGTCCAAAGAAGAAGGTGGTCGTCATACCCCGTTCTTCAAAGGCTACCGTCCGCAGTTCTACTTCCGTACTACCGACGTGACCGGTACCATCGAACTGCCGGAAGGCGTAGAGATGGTAATGCCGGGCGACAACATCAAAATGGTTGTTACCCTGATTGCTCCGATCGCGATGGACGACGGCCTGCGTTTCGCTATCCGTGAAGGTGGCCGTACCGTAGGTGCCGGTGTTGTAGCCAGCGTAATCGCTTAATCTTTGGCTTACATAAATAAAGCAAAGCCCCTATAATAGGGGCTTTCTTGTGTAGGGGCGTAGTTCGAATTGGTAGAACAGCGGTCTCCAAAACCGATGGTTGCGGGTTCGAGTCCTGCCGCCCCTGCCATATACCTCGTCTCGTACGGGGCTTTTGTGTCTTTGGTTACGTCAGATACAGGTGGGTTGTATGAGTGTTAGTTCTGAGAGCCAGGGCGGAAGCAAGGATACCCTGCTTTGGGGCCTGGTTTTCATTATCCTGGCGGCCGCTGTAGTGGGTAATTACCTGCTCAACGATGTTGTCGCTGCCGTCCGCGCCCTGGGTGTGGTCGTTGTCATTGCTGCTGCTGGTGCAGTAGCCCTGCAAACCACCAAGGGAAAGGCAACACTGGCATTCGCCCGTGAGTCTCGCCTGGAAGTCCGCAAGGTCGTATGGCCGACCCGTCAGGAAGCCATTCAGACAACCCTGATTGTGCTGGCGGTGACCGCCGTGATGGGGCTGCTGCTGTTCGTTCTGGACGGTGCCTTGGTCTGGTTGGTCAACCTGATTACCGGTGTGTAAGGATAAGCCATGACTGAACAACGTGAACAACGTATGAGATGGTATGTCGTGCAGGCTTTTTCCGGCTATGAAGGCCGTGTAGCCAAGTCCCTGCGTGAACATATCAAGATGCATGGCATGGAAGACATGTTCGGTGAAGTACTGGTCCCGACCGAAGAAGTGGTCGAGATGCGTGCTGGCCAGAAGCGCAAGAGTGAGCGCAAGTTTTTCCCGGGTTATGTCCTGGTCCAGATGATCATGGATGAAACCACATGGCACCTGGTGCGTAACGTACCGCGTGTAATGGGCTTCATTGGCGGTACTTCCGACCGTCCGGCACCGATCTCTGACAAAGAGGCCGATGCCATCCTGAACCGTCTGCAGGATGCCCACGACAAGCCGCGTCCGAAAACCCTGTTTGAACCGGGCGAAATGGTGCGGGTTGCCGATGGTCCGTTTGCCGACTTCAACGGTACCGTTGAAGAGGTCGATTATGAGAAGAGCCGCGTGAAGGTCTCTGTACTGATCTTCGGTCGTTCTACTCCTGTTGAGCTGGATTTTGGTCAGGTCGAAAAGGGCTGATTGAATTCTGTACGTTTAACGGTTGTCAGGGGCAGCGAATATCTCTATAATTCGCTGCCCCTTTATTAGTTGGGGAGCCGTTTGCAGGAGCAAGTCTCCGAGGCGCTAGAACCCATATTTGAGGTAATTTCCTAATGGCTAAGAAAGTCACAGCTTATATCAAGCTGCAGGTTGCTGCTGGTGCAGCCAACCCGTCTCCTCCCGTTGGTCCTGCACTGGGTCAACACGGTGTTAACATCATGGAATTCTGTAAGGCGTTCAACGCTCGTACAGAGAAGCTGGAAAAAGGTTCACCGACTCCGGTCGTGATCACCGTTTACAGCGACCGTTCCTTCACCTTCGAAACCAAGACTCCACCCGCTTCCTTCCTGCTGAAGAAAGCTGCTGGCATCAAGTCTGGTTCTTCCAAGCCGAACAAAGACAAGGTTGGTAAGGTGACCGTTGCTCAGCTGCAAGAAATCGCCAAGACCAAAGAGCCGGATATGACTGGTGCCGATCTGGATGCAAAAGTACGTTGCATCGCAGGCTCCGCTCGTTCCATGGGTCTGGTAGTGGAGGATTAAGACAATGGCTAAACTTTCCAAGCGTATGCGCGTTATTCGCGAAAAAGTTGACGGTACAAAAGAGTACTCCATCAACGAAGCCATTGCCCTGCTGAAAGAACTGGCTACCGCCAAGTTCGTTGAAAGCGTTGACGTTGCTGTCAACCTGGGTATCGACGCTCGTAAATCTGACCAGAACGTACGTGGTGCTACTGTACTGCCGCACGGTACCGGTCGTGATGTACGCGTTGCCGTATTTACTCAAGGTGCCAACGCCGAAGCAGCAAAAGCTGCCGGTGCTGACCTGGTAGGTATGGATGACCTGGCCGATCTGGTTAAGAAAGGCGAGATGAACTTCGACGTAGTTATCGCATCCCCGGATGCCATGCGCGTTGTTGGTCAACTTGGTCAAATCCTGGGCCCGCGCGGCCTGATGCCGAACCCGAAAGTTGGTACTGTAACTCCTAACGTTGCCGAAGCTGTCAAGAACGCCAAGGCTGGTCAGGTTCGTTACCGTAACGACAAGAATGGTATCATCCATACCACTCTGGGTAAGGTTTCTTTCAACGAAGTTCAGCTGAAAGAAAACTTGGAAGCTCTGCTGGTTGCCCTGAAAAAAGGCAAGCCCTCTTCCGCCAAAGGTCAATTCATCAAGAAAGTCAGCATCTCCACCACCATGGGTGCCGGTGTTGCCGTAGACCAAGCTTCTCTGGAAGCTCAGGCCTAATTGATGGGTTTTACAAGGCGCAAAATTTAATCTATAATTTTGCGCCTTGATTGGTTGGGGGTTTCGACCTCCGTCCAAGACCGCAGGAGGCTGCAAAGCCTTAATGTTTCCTGCGTAGACGGTGCCGGAAACCCAGCGAGAAAGATTCTTTCTCTTCTGGAATCCTGCTACCGCATCGTTCCCCTCTGTTGTAAAGGTAGGGGGGATGTGTCAGTACTGGGTCAATAGACCCGGATTCAATCCAGGAGTTAAGCCAATGGCATTGGGACTCGAAGACAAAAAGGCAATTGTTGCTGAAGTCAACGAAGCTGCCAAAGGCGCTCTTTCTGCAGTTGTTGCCGATTCTCGCGGTGTAACTGTAGACAAGATGACCGTCCTGCGTAAAACCGCTCGTGAAGCCGGTGTGTACATGCGCGTTGTGCGTAACACCCTGCTGCGTCGCGCGGTAGAAGGTACCGAATACGAGTGCCTGAACGACGCATTTACCGGTCCTACCTTGATTGCTTTCTCTAACGAACACCCGGGCGCTGCTGCTCGTCTGTTCAAAGAGTTTGCCAAAGCGAACCAAAAGTTCGAAATCAAGGCTGGCGCTTTTAACGGTGAGTTTATCGCCGCAGCACAAATTGATCGTCTGGCCACGCTGCCGACTTACGAAGAAGCAATTGCGAAGTTGATGGCGACTATGAAAGAAGCCTCTGCTGGCAAGCTGGTTCGTACTATCGCTGCTGTTCGCGACCAGAAACAAGCTGCTGCTTGATTCTCGCCTATCTAGGCTGTTTGAGTTTATTCAACATCAGGAATTTTTGTCATGTCTATCACTAAAGACCAAATCATCGAAGCCGTTGCTTCCATGTCCGTAATGGAAGTTGTTGAGCTGATCGAAGCTATGGAAGAGAAGTTCGGTGTTTCTGCCGCTGCTGCCGTAATGGCTGGCCCGGCTGCTGCTGAAGCAGTAGAAGAGAAGACCGAGTTCGACGTAGTTCTGACTGCTGCTGGCGCCAACAAAGTTGCCGTTATCAAAGCCGTTCGTGGCGCTACCGGTCTGGGCCTGAAAGAAGCCAAAGATCTGGTAGAAGCTGCTCCGGCTAACCTGAAGGAAGGCGTGTCCAAGGACGAAGCTGAAGCTCTGAAGAAAGAGCTGGAAGCTGCCGGTGCTTCTGTTGAGATCAAATAATCTGCATTTATGTAGATTAGCCTGATAAAACAGGCTAGGGCTGGTGAATTTTTGTTCACCAGCCTTTTTGCGCTGTAGACTGAGAGCATTTCACACCGTTTACGACTCTCGGTGCACCAGCAATCCGGACTGTCTTCTTTCGTCCGGGCCAACACAAAACGGTGTTGAGACAGAGCTGTCCCGCGGGACAGAGTGGGTCACTTATCAGCGAGCTGAGGAACCCTATGGTTTACTCTTATACCGAAAAAAAACGCATTCGTAAGGACTTCGGTAAGCGAGACCAGGTACTGGACACGCCTTATCTGTTGTCCATTCAGCTGGACTCCTTCAAGCAGTTCATCGAGGCTGACCCGGAAGGTGAATATGGCCTAGAGGCCGCTTTCCGTAGCGTTTTCCCGATCACCAGTTACTCCGGTAGTGCTGAGCTTCAGTATGTCAGCTATCGCCTGGGTGAGCCGGTATTTGACGTAAAAGAATGCCAGATCCGTGGAGTGACCTACTCCGCGCCGCTGCGTGTCAAGCTTCGTATGGTTCTGTACGACCGTGAAGCAGCTGCCGGCACCGTCAAAGACATCAAGGAACAAGAAGTATACATGGGCGAAATTCCGCTCATGACCGAGAACGGCACCTTTGTTATCAATGGTACCGAGCGGGTTATCGTCTCCCAGCTGCACCGCAGCCCGGGCGTCTTCTTCGACCACGATAAAGGCAAAACTCATTCATCCGGTAAGGTACTGTATAACGCTCGCGTTATCCCCTACCGTGGCTCCTGGCTGGACTTCGAGTTCGATGCGAAAGACAACCTGTTTGTCCGTATCGACCGTCGTCGCAAACTGCCAGCATCCATTATTCTGCGCGCCCTGGACTTCACTTCCGAACAAATCCTGGCCACCTTCTTCGAGACCATCGGTTTTGAAGTAAAAGATGGCAAGTTGATGATGGATCTGGTGCCGGAGCGTCTGCGTGGTGAAACTGCGACCTTTGACATCGTGGCCAATGGCGCCGTGGTGGTTGAGACCGGTCGTCGTGTGACTGCGCGTCACATCCGTCAGTTGGAAAAAGACGCCGTTACCCAGATTGAGGTACCGGTTGAGTATGTTGTTGGCAAAGTTGCTGCCAAGGACTACGCACATCCGCAAACTGGTGAGATGGTCGTGACCGCCAACCAGGCGCTGAGCCTGGAAGCGATCGCCAACCTGTCCCAAGCCGGCTTCAAGCATTTCGAGGTTCTGTTCACCAACGAACTGGATCACGGTGCCTACATGTCCGAGACCCTGCGTGTCGACTCCAGCTCCAACCGTTTGGAAGCGCTGGTCGAGATCTATCGCATGATGCGTCCGGGCGAGCCGCCTACTCGCGAAGCTGCAGAACAGCTGTTCGAAAACCTGTTCTTCTCCGCCGAGCGTTACGACCTGTCTACCGTAGGTCGGATGAAGTTCAACCGCCGTCTGGGTCGTGAAGACGAGACTGGCGCAGGTGTACTGACCAAAGACGACATCGTCGATGTGATGAAGCGCCTGATCGACATCCGTAACGGTAACGACGAAGTGGACGATATCGACCACTTGGGTAACCGTCGTATCCGTTCTGTCGGTGAAATGGCTGAAAACCAGTTCCGCGTCGGTCTGGTGCGTGTCGAGCGTGCGGTCAAGGAGCGTCTCTCCCTGGGCGACCTGGACACCCTGATGCCGCAGGATCTGATCAATGCCAAGCCGATCTCCGCCGCAGTAAAAGAGTTCTTTGGTTCCAGCCAGCTGTCCCAGTTTATGGACCAGAACAACCCGCTCTCCGAAGTGACCCACAAGCGTCGTATTTCCGCGCTGGGCCCGGGCGGTTTGACTCGTGAGCGTGCCGGCTTTGAAGTCCGAGACGTACACCCGACCCACTACGGTCGTCTGTGCCCTATCGAGACTCCTGAAGGTCCGAACATCGGTCTGATCAACTCTCTGTCCGTGTACTCTCGTACCAACGAGTACGGTTTCCTCGAGACCCCGTACCGCAAGGTCATTGACGGTGTGATCACCGACGAAGTGGACTACCTGTCTGCTATTGAAGAAGGCAAGTACGTGATCGCACAGGCTAACGCCGCGACCACCGAAGATGGCCGTCTGAAAGATGAATTGATCCCGTGCCGTCACAAAGGTGAATCCACCTTTATGAACGCCGACCAGATCCAGTATATGGACGTGAGCCCGCAGCAGATCGTATCTGTAGCAGCGGCTCTGATCCCGTTCCTGGAACACGATGACGCGAACCGCGCATTGATGGGTTCAAACATGCAACGTCAGGCTGTACCGACTCTGCGTGCTGACAAGCCGCTGGTAGGTACCGGTATGGAACGCGCTGTGGCCGTTGACTCCGGTGTAACCGTAGTGGCCAAGCGTGGCGGCGTAATCGACTATGTCGATGCCTCCCGTATCGTCCTGAAGGTCAATGAAGATGAGCTGATGCCAGGCGAAGCCGGTATCGACATCTACAACCTGACCAAATACACCCGTTCCAACCAGAACACCTGTATCAACCAGCGTCCTTGCGTGATGTTGGGTGAGCCGGTGATGGCTGGCGACGTACTGGCTGATGGCCCGTCCACCGACCTAGGTGAACTGGCGCTGGGTCAGAACATGCGCGTCGCGTTCATGCCGTGGAACGGTTACAACTTCGAAGACTCGATCCTGGTGAACGAGCGTGTTGTTCAGGAAGATCGCCTGACCACCATCCATATCCAGGAACTGGCCTGTATCTCCCGTGACACCAAGCTGGGTCCGGAAGAGATCACTGCTGACATCCCGAACGTGGGTGAAGCCGCTCTGTCCAAGCTGGACGAGTCCGGTATCGTCTACGTGGGTGCCGAAGTGAAGGGCGGCGACATTCTGGTCGGTAAGGTAACCCCGAAAGGTGAAACCCAGCTGACGCCGGAAGAGAAGCTGCTGCGCGCCATCTTCGGTGAGAAGGCGTCCGATGTGAAGGACTCCTCCCTGCGTGTACCGAACGGTGTGTACGGTACCGTGGTTGACGTGCAAGTCTTTACCCGCGATGGCGTGGAAAAAGACAAGCGCGCCAAAGAAATCGAAGAGATGCAGCTGAAGGAAGCGAAGAAGGACTTGACCGAAGAGTTCAAGATCCTGGAAGACGGCATTTTCGGCCGTTCCCGCAACCTGCTGCTGGCCGCCGGTTACAGCGAAGATCGTCTGAACAAGCTCGATCGCTCCAAGTGGTTTGAACTGGCCATCGAAGACGAAGGCAAGCAGACCGAACTGGAACAGATCGCTGAACAGCACGTTGAGCTGAAAGCCGAGTTCGACAAGAAATTCGAGAACAAGCGTCGCAAGATTATCCAGGGTGATGATCTGGCGCCGGGCGTACTGAAAATCGTCAAGGTTTATCTGGCAGTCAAGCGTCGCATCCAGCCGGGTGACAAGATGGCGGGCCGTCACGGTAACAAGGGTGTTATCTCCAAGATCTGTCCGGTCGAGGATATGCCTCATGACGAGTTCGGCCGTCCTGTCGACATCGTACTGAACCCGTTGGGCGTACCATCCCGTATGAACATCGGTCAGATCCTCGAAGTGCACCTGGGCCTTGCGGCCAAGGGTATCGGCGAGAAGATCGATCGCATGGTCAAAGAGCAGCGCGAGCTGCACGAGATGCGCAACTTCCTGCAGCAGGTCTATGACCTGGGCGAGAAGGACACCCAGCAAGTGAACATCGCCGAACTGTCTGACGACGACGTACGTACCCTGGTGGGTAACCTGCGTAAGGGTCTGCCGGTTGCTACTCCAGTGTTTGATGGTGCCAAAGAGCGCGAAATCAAAGCCCTGCTGAAGCTGGCCGATCTGCCGGAATCCGGTCAGATTGATCTGTTCGATGGCCGTACCGGTAACCGCTTCGAGCGTAAAGTAACCGTTGGTTACATGTACATGCTCAAGCTGAACCACCTGGTCGACGACAAGATGCACGCGCGTTCTACCGGTTCTTACAGCCTGGTTACCCAGCAGCCGCTGGGTGGTAAGGCTCAGTTCGGTGGTCAGCGTTTCGGTGAGATGGAAGTGTGGGCCCTGGAGGCTTACGGTGCGGCATATACCCTGCAGGAAATGCTGACCGTCAAGTCTGACGATGTGAATGGCCGTACCAAGATGTATAAGAACATCGTGGATGGCGACCACCGTATGGAGCCGGGCATGCCCGAATCCTTCAACGTATTGCTGAAGGAAATCCGCTCTCTGGGTATCAACATCGAGCTGGACGAAGAGTAAGAGCTCGCTCTTATTGTTCGAGAATTGACGTGGGCGCCCCGCTGTTTTGGCAGCTGGGGCGCCGAGGTTAGACTCCTGACAGGGGAAACACGTGAAAGACTTACTCAAGTTTTTGAAGGCTCAGACCAAGACCGAAGAGTTTGACAGTATCAAGATCGGTCTGGCCTCTCCTGACATGATCCGCTCCTGGTCATTCGGTGAGGTCAAAAAGCCTGAGACCATCAACTACCGGACTTTCAAGCCGGAGCGTGATGGTCTGTTCTGCGCCCGTATCTTCGGACCGGTGAAGGACTACGAGTGTCTGTGCGGCAAGTACAAGCGCCTGAAACACCGTGGTGTGATCTGTGAGAAGTGCGGCGTTGAAGTGACCCAGACCAAGGTCCGTCGTGAGCGTATGGGCCACATCGAGCTGGCCAGCCCGACTGCCCACATCTGGTTCCTGAAGTCCCTGCCGTCCCGTATCGGTCTGCTGCTGGACATGACCCTGCGCGACATCGAGCGTGTGCTCTACTTCGAATCTTTCGTGGTAATCGAGCCGGGCATGACCAACCTCGAACGCAGCCAGATGCTCTCTGAAGAGCAGTACCTGGATGCGCTGGAAGAGTGGGGCGACGAATTTGACGCCAAGATGGGTGCCGAAGCAATCCTGGCATTGCTGCGCGCTATCGATCTGGAAGGTGAAGTCAAAACCATGCGTGAGGAGCTGGATCAAACCAACTCCGAGACCAAGCGCAAGAAGACCACCAAGCGTCTGAAGCTGATGGAAGCTTTCCTGCAGTCCGGCAACAAGCCGGAGTGGATGATCATGACAGTGCTGCCTGTGCTGCCGCCGGACCTGCGTCCGCTGGTACCGCTGGACGGCGGCCGTTTCGCGACTTCCGATCTGAACGATCTGTACCGTCGCGTGATCAACCGTAACAACCGCTTGAAGCGTCTGCTGGATGGCTGCTCCGGACATCATCGTGCGCAACGAAAAGCGTATGCTGCAAGAGTCCGTCGATGCCCTGCTGGATAACGGCCGTCGTGGTCGTGCCATCACCGGTTCCAACAAGCGCCCGCTGAAATCCCTGGCTGACATGATCAAGGGTAAGCAGGGTCGTTTCCGTCAGAACCTGCTCGGTAAGCGTGTCGACTACTCCGGTCGTTCCGTTATCACCGTAGGCCCGACTCTGCGTCTGCATCAGTGCGGTCTGCCGAAGAAGATGGCGCTGGAACTGTTCAAGCCGTTCATCTATGGCAAGCTGGAAACCCGCGGTCTGGCGACCACTATCAAGGCCGCCAAGAAGATGGTGGAGCGCGAGGAAGCTGTCGTTTGGGATATCCTGGACGAAGTGATCCGCGAACACCCGGTTCTGCTGAACCGTGCACCGACTCTGCACCGTCTGGGTATCCAGGCATTCGAACCGACTCTGGTCGAAGGTAAGGCAATCCAGCTGCACCCGCTGGTTTGTGCTGCGTATAACGCGGACTTCGATGGTGACCAGATGGCGGTCCACGTACCGCTGACCCTGGAAGCCCAGCTGGAAGCGCGTGCGCTGATGATGTCTACCAACAACATCCTGTCGCCTGCCTCCGGTGAGCCGATCATCGTTCCTTCTCAGGACGTGGTCTTGGGTCTGTACTACATGACCCGTGCCCGTATCAACGCCAAAGGCGAAGGTATGGTGCTGGCCGGCCCGAAAGAAGCCGAGAAAGTATATCGCGCCGGTCTGGCCGATCTGCATGCTCGTGTGAAAGTACGCATTACCGAATACCTGCGTCAGGAAGACGGTTCTCTGCGTGAACACACCGAGATGAAGAACACCACCGTTGGTCGTGCGATCCTGAGCCTGATCCTGCCGAAAGGTATGGAATACGCCCTGATCGACGAGCCGAAGGTGCTGACTGCTGCAGAACAGGCTGATCTGGATGCCAATCCGCAGAACTGGATCAAGTGCGTATCCAACAAGGCGCTGGGCAAAAAGCTCATCTCCCGTCTGCTGAACACCTGCTATCGCAAGCAGGGCCTGAAGGACACCGTTATCTTCGCTGACCAGCTGATGTATACCGGTTTCCACTACGCGGCCCTGTCCGGTGCTTCCGTTGGTATCGATGACATGGTCATCCCGGATGCCAAGAAAGACATCATCGCGGCAGCCGAAGCCGAAGTTGCCGAGATCCAGGACCAGTTCCTGTCAGGTCTGGTGACTGCGGGTGAGCGTTACAACAAGGTTATCGATATCTGGGCCAGCGCCAACGAGCGCGTCTCCAAGGCCATGATGGAGAACTTGTCCAAAGAGCGTAACGTCAACTCGCTGGGTGAAGAAGAAGAGCAGGCCTCGTTCAACAGCATCTTTATGATGGCCGACTCTGGTGCGCGTGGTTCCGCCGCCCAGATCCGTCAGCTGGCCGGTATGCGTGGCCTGATGGCCAAGCCGGATGGCTCCATCATCGAGACCCCGATCATCGCGAACTTCCGCGAAGGTCTGAACGTACTGCAGTACTTTATCTCTACCCACGGTGCTCGTAAGGGTCTGGCGGATACCGCACTGAAGACTGCGAACTCCGGTTACCTGACTCGTCGTCTGGTAGACGTGGCGCAAGATATGGTGATCACCGAGGACGATTGCGGCACTACCGACGGTCTGTGGATGACTCCGCTGATCGAGGGTGGCGACGTGGTCGAGCCGCTGCGTGAGCGCGTGCTGGGTCGTGTGGTGGCAGAAGATGTCATCAAGCCGGGTACCGAGGACGAGATCCTGGTTGCTCGCAACACCCTGCTCGACGAGCAGCTGTGTGACCTGCTGGAACGCAACTCCGTTGACCGTGTGAAGGTACGTTCTGCCATCACCTGTGAAACTGACTTCGGTAACTGTGCTCACTGCTACGGCCGTGATCTGGCCCGTGGTCACCTGGTTAACAAGGGTGAGGCTGTCGGTGTTATCGCCGCCCAGTCCATCGGTGAACCGGGTACCCAGCTGACGATGCGTACTTTCCACATCGGTGGTGCTGCATCTCGTGCCGCTGCTGAAAGCAGCATCCAGGTCAAGAACACCGGTACCATCAAGCTGCAGAACGCCAAGTTCGTTCACAACAGCGATGACAAACTGGTTATCACCTCACGTTCTACCGAACTGACCATCATGGACGACATGGGCCGTACCAAGGAAAGCCACAAGCTGCCTTACGGTTCCGTGCTGGAAGTGAAGGACGGCCAGGCCGTGAGCGCAGGCGAGACCGTTGCCAACTGGGATCCGCACACCCACCCGATCATCACCGAAGTGGCAGGTCGCCTGCAGTTCGAACACATGATCGATGGCGTGACCATCACTCGTCAGACCGACGAGCTGACCGGTCTCTCTTCTATCGTTGTTCTGGACGTCAACGAGCGTCCGAGCGCCGGTAAAGAGATGCGTCCGACCGTTAAACTGGTCGACCTGAACGGCAAAGACGTGATGATTCCGGGTACCGATGTAGCCGCCCAGTACTTCCTGCCGGGCAAGGCGATCGTGAACCTGGAAGATGGTGCCAACGTGGGCGTGGGTGACGCGGTAGCGCGTATCCCGCAAGAGTCCGGCGGTACCAAGGACATCACCGGTGGTCTGCCGCGCGTTGCGGATCTGTTCGAAGCTCGTCAACCGAAGGAACCGGCAATTCTGGCCGAGATCTCCGGTACCATCTCTTTCGGGAAAGAGACCAAGGGCAAACGCCGTCTGGTCATCACCCCGACTGATGGTGGCAACGTCTACGAAGAGATGATTCCGAAGTGGCGTAACCTGAACGTGTTCGAAGGTGAAAAAGTTGAGAAGGGTGAAGTGCTGGCGGACGGTCCTGAGTCTGCTCACGACATCCTGCGTCTGCGCGGTATCAGCCCGGTAGCCAACTACATCGCCAACGAAGTGCAGGACGTTTACCGTCTGCAAGGCGTTAAGATCAACGACAAGCACATCGAAGTCATCGTTCGTCAGATGCTGCGCAAGTGCGAGATCCTGAGCGCTGGCGATACCGATCTGATCGAAGGCGAACAGGTTGAAGTGGCTCGTGTGAAGATTGCCAACCGTAAGCTGGTTGCCGAGGGCAAGACCCCTGCGACCTACCGTCATGTACTGATGGGTATTACCAAGGCATCTCTGAGCACCGAGTCCTTCATCTCCGCGGCTTCCTTCCAGGAAACCACTCGCGTTCTGACCGAAGCCGCCGTAGGTGGCAAGCGTGATGAACTGCGTGGTCTGAAAGAGAACGTCATCGTGGGTCGTCTGATCCCGGCTGGTACCGGCTTTGCCTACCACCACAGCCGGATCAACCAGCGTGCTGCCGCAGCTCGTGCTGTTGGCACCCCGCAGGTGACCGCTGATGAAGCGGAGCAGAACCTGGCGGATCTGCTGAACGCAGCCGGTAGCTTCGACGAAGAGTAACTCGTCATCCGTGATTAAAAAGGGCTCCTTCAAGGAGCCCTTTTTGTTGGCCAATTCCTCGGCAAAGGTAGACGCAGCGCGGGTTTCAGGATGATCCAGAGCAAAGTTGTAGAGTAAAAAATCAAAAAAAGTTGACTTTACTCCCCTGCAATTTAAAACTCGGGAAAGTTGAATGGTTATTACAGGGGTAGAACATGACTGTCGGTATCGAGGAAGCCATGCTTCCCGAAGAACAGCTGATCAGCCGCACTTTTACAGATGAAGACAGGGAATTGTTGCGCTCATACGATGGGCTCATCGATGGCTTGGCCGAGCTGTTCGGCAAGCATTGTGAAGTGGTACTCCACTCCCTGGAAAATCTGCACGAGTCGGTGATCAAGATCGCCAACGGCTTCAATACCGGACGCACCCTCGGGGCGCCCATCACCGATCTCGCCCTGCGCATGCTCAAGGACATCGAGAGCACCGGCCAGGATTACACCCAGAGCTATTTCGCTCGCAGCCGTACCGGCGCGCTGATGAAGTCGAGCACCATCGCCATTCGCAACAGCGAGCGGCAAGTAGTGGGGCTTATCTGCATCAATCTGCACATCAATGCGCCTTTCCACGAGTTCGTGGCCGAATTTTTCCCGACGCCCCAGCAGGCGGCGCGTCAGTCACCAGAGACCTTCGCCAACAGCGTGGAAGAGCTGGTTGCCCAGACGGTGGATAACACCATCGACGAGATCAATCGCGATCCCACCGTGGCCAATAATGCCAAGAATCGCTTCATCGTGACCCAGCTGTTCGAGAAGGGCATTTTCGATATCAAGGATTCGATCAATCTGGTGGCGGACAAACTCAATATTTCAAAACATACCGTTTATCTTTACATCCGACAGCGCAAGCAGGGTGAAGACGAGAACGAGTAACTCATTCCAGAAGGGGATAGATGAATGGCTAAAGAAGTGATTGCAACCGACAAGGCGCCTGCCGCGATTGGTCCGTATGTTCAGGCTACCAAGGTTGGCGAGATGATCTTCACCTCCGGGCAGATCCCGCTCGATCCTGCCACCATGGAAATCGTGGCTGGCGGCATCGAAGAGCAGGCCGAACGGGTGATGAAGAACCTGGTTGCTGTGTTGCACGCTGCCGGTGCCGATGCCAGCAAAGTGGTCAAAACCACCTGCTTCCTGAGCGACATGAACAACTTCGTTGCCTTCAACCAGGTCTATGCCCGCTACTTTGGCGATGCGGCGCCAGCCCGCTCCTGCGTGGAGGTGGCCCGTCTGCCGAAAGATGTGCTGGTCGAGGTCGAGGCGATTGCCCATCTCTGATCAACAGATTGAATCAAGCCCCTCCTGGCAGGGGCTTTTTTGTTTTTGGCGTAAAATGGACCGGGTCAGCACAGGAGTCCTGCTATGAGTCTGAGTTTTGCCATCCTGGTCACGGGGCCCGCCTATGGCACCCAATCGGCCAGCACAGCCTATCGTTTTGCCCGCACCCTGTTGGCACAGGGGCATACCTTGTCCCACCTGTTCTTCTATCAGGACGGGGTCTGCAACGGCAACGGTTTGCATCTGCCTGCATCCGATGAGACTGACCTGGTGCGTCTGTGGCGAGAGCTGGCAGCAGAGCAGGGGATCCGTATCGACGTCTGTGTCGCCGCTGCCATGCGACGCGGTGTGCTCGATGAACAGGAAGCCAAGGGGGCAGGGCAGGTACACTTCAATCTGCAAGCGCCATTTTGTCTGAGCGGTCTGGGCCAGTTGGCCGAGGCGGCGCTCACCGCCGATCGACTGGTTCAGTTTTAGGGGGAGTCATGAGCAAGAAAATCGCCTTTATCTGCAGTCGTGGCCCCCATGGCCATGCCGCCGGCCGGGAAGGACTGGATGCCTTGTTGGCCACCTCGGCCATGAGCGATGAGCTGGCGCTCTTCCTGATTGGGGACGGTGTGCTGCAACTGCTCAAGGAGCAGCAGCCTGCCGCCATTTTACAGCGCCACTACGCACCTACCTTCAAGATGCTGGAACTCTACGACATCGAAGAGGTCTATGTTTGTGCTGACTCGCTGGCAGAGCGTGGCGTGACTGTGGATGATCTGCTGATCCCCGTCGAGAGTCTACCGCGCCAGGAACTGGCTCGGCGCTGGGCACAATGTTCGACTCACATCAGCTTTTGAGGTCTCCATGTTGCATCTGATATTGAACTCCCCTTTTCAGAGTCAGGCTCTGGCAGAGGCGCTCTCATACCTTCAGCCCGAGGATGAGCTGGTACTGATGCAGGATGCCGTGATTGCGGCATCGGCTCCCCAGTGGAGCGCGCGGCTGGCGGGTATCCCGCTTTATGTGATGCAGGAAGATCTGCAAGCTCGCGGTTTGCAGCATCGGGTGGGTAATGTGCTCGATATGGCGGGTCTGGTGGCACTGATTGCGCAAAAAGGTTCCCCGCGCACCTGGGGTGGCTGAGAAGCACATTTCCAAGAAAATTCAAGATGATGTCGTGAAATCAAACGGATCCGAATTGCCCTTTTGTGACGCAAATTGTATAAATCTTGACTCCCCAGACAACAGGGCATAAAATTTCGCGTCCCCGTATCTGCGGGGAGGATTTTCCACACGTTTATGAAGTCATTATCAGGAGCCTTTTGATGGCAACTATTAACCAGTTGGTTCGCAAGCCACGCATCAAGCTCGTTGTGAAAAGCAACGTGCCGGCGCTGGAAGCGTGCCCTCAGAAGCGTGGCGTATGCACTCGTGTATATACCACCACCCCGAAGAAGCCTAACTCTGCACTGCGTAAAGTGTGCCGTGTACGTCTGACCAACGGCTTCGAAGTCACCTCCTACATCGGTGGTGAAGGTCACAACCTGCAAGAGCACTCTGTTGTTCTGATCCGTGGCGGTCGTGTAAAAGACTTGCCAGGTGTTCGTTATCACACCGTTCGTGGTGCGTTGGACTGTGCCGGTGTTAAAGACCGTAAGCAGGCTCGCTCCAAGTATGGCGTGAAGCGTCCTAAAGCTTAATGGTTCTCCGTTAAGTAAGGCCAAACGTTAATTCGTTTCTAGTTAGATAGCTTTCTAGTTTTGGGTAATCCCTGAAGTTACGGAGAATTTGAAATGCCAAGACGTCGTGTTGTTGGTCAGCGTAAAATCCTGCCAGATCCCAAGTTCGGATCAGAGCTGCTGGCTAAATTTGTCAACGTAGTAATGGTTGACGGTAAGAAATCTGTTGCAGAAGCCATTGTTTATGGCGCCCTGGACATCATTGCCACCAAATCTGGCAAAGAGCACCTGGCCGTATTCGAAGAAGCTCTGGATAACATTCGTCCGGCGGTCGAGGTTAAATCTCGTCGCGTCGGTGGTGCAACCTATCAGGTGCCGGTAGAAGTTCGTCCGGTACGTCGCAATGCCCTGGCAATGCGCTGGTTGGTTGATGCCGCTCGTAAACGTGGTGAAAAATCAATGGCTCAGCGTCTGGCTGGCGAGCTGCTGGATGCCGCTGACAATAAGGGTTCGTCTGTCAAGAAACGTGAAGACGTTCACCGTATGGCTGAAGCGAACAAAGCCTTCGCTCACTTCCGCTGGTAATCCGCTTGCGCAGGGTCTTTTGACTCTGCGCACCTTTAATTATCTAGGGACAAGCGCCTTAGTAAGAGGATGACAATGGCTCGTACAACCCCCATTGAGCGTTATCGTAACATCGGTATCTCCGCTCACATTGACGCCGGTAAGACTACTACTACCGAGCGCGTACTGTTTTACACCGGTGTAAGTCACAAGATCGGTGAAGTTCACGATGGCGCTGCCACCATGGACTGGATGGAACAGGAACAAGAGCGTGGTATCACCATCACCTCCGCCGCGACCACCGCTTTCTGGTCCGGTATGGGTAAACAGTTCCAACCGCACCGTATCAACATCATCGATACCCCGGGCCACGTTGACTTTACTATCGAAGTAGAGCGTTCAATGCGTGTTCTGGACGGTGCCGTGATGGTGTACTGTGCCGTAGGTGGCGTACAGCCACAGTCTGAAACCGTATGGCGTCAGGCTAACAAGTACAAGGTTCCCCGTATCGCGTTCGTCAACAAGATGGACCGTACCGGCGCCAACTTCCTGCGCTGCGTTGAGCACATCAAGACCCGTCTGAAAGGTACTCCGGTTCCCCTTCAGCTGAACATCGGCTCTGAAGAGAACTTCAAGGGCGTTGTTGACCTGGTCAAGATGAAAGCCATCAACTGGAATGAAGCTGATCAGGGCGTATCCTTCGATTACGAAGACGTCCCGGCTGAGTTGCTGGAACAGGCGCAAGAAATGCGTATGAATCTGGTTGAAGCCGCTGCTGAAGCGTCTGAAGACCTGATGGAAAAATACCTGGGCGGCGAAGAGCTGACCGAGGAAGAGATCAAAGGTGCTCTGCGTCAGCGCGTGCTGAACAACGAAATCATCCTGGTAACCTGTGGCTCCGCGTTCAAGAACAAGGGCGTACAGGCAATGCTGGATGCCGTGATCGAGTACCTGCCGGCTCCGACCGACGTTGCTGCTATCGACGGCCTGAAAATGGACGGCGAGACCAAAGACGAGCGTCACGCTTCCGATGACGAGCCGTTCTCTGCTCTGGCGTTCAAGATCGCTACCGACCCGTTCGTTGGTAACCTGACCTTCTTCCGTGTCTACTCTGGCGTGATCAACTCCGGTGACACCGTGCTGAACTCCGTCAAGGACAAGCGCGAGCGTTTTGGCCGTATCGTTCAGATGCATGCCAACAAGCGTGAAGAGATCAAAGAAGTACGCGCTGGTGACATCGCTGCTGCTATCGGTCTGAAAGACGTGACCACTGGTGACACCCTGTGTGACCCGAACGCACCGATCATCCTCGAGCGTATGGAATTCCCGGAGCCGGTAATTTCTATCGCGGTTGAGCCGAAAACCAAGGCTGACCAGGAGAAGATGGGTCTGGCACTGGGCCGTCTGGCTCAGGAAGATCCGTCCTTCCGCGTATGGACTGACGAAGAGTCAGGTCAAACCATCATCGCTGGTATGGGTGAGCTGCACCTGGACATCATCGTTGACCGTATGCGTCGCGAGTTCAAGGTTGAAGCCAACGTAGGTAAGCCGCAGGTTGCCTACCGTGAAACCATCCGTACCACCGTTAAAGACATCGAAGGCAAGCATGCCAAGCAGTCTGGTGGTCGCGGTCAATACGGTCATGTTGTTATCGACATGTACCCGCTGGAAGAAGGCAAAGCCTACGAATTCGTCAACGACATCAAAGGTGGTGTCATTCCTGGTGAATTCATCCCGGGTGTTGATAAAGGTATCCGTGAGCAGCTCAAATCTGGTCCGCTGGCTGGTTACCCGGTTATGGATCTGGGTGTGCGTCTGCACTTCGGTTCTTACCACGATGTCGACTCTTCCGAACTGGCGTTCAAAATCGCTGCTTCCATGGCCTTTAAGGCTGGCTTCATGAAAGCCAACCCGGTTCTGCTCGAACCGATCATGAAAGTAGAAGTTGAAACTCCGGAAGATTACATGGGCGACGTTATCGGTGACCTGAACCGTCGTCGTGGCCTGATCGAAGGTATGGAAGATGGCCCGTCCGGCAAGATCGTACGTGCTCTGGTGCCGCTGGCCGAAATGTTCGGTTATGCAACTGCACTGCGTTCCGCTACCCAGGGTCGTGCTTCCTACGCCATGGAATTCGCCAAGTATCACGATGCACCGACCAACGTTGCACAAGCCGTGATCGAAGAGCGCAAATCCAAGTAATTTAAGATTCCCCGCCTACGACGGTAGGCGGGTTTAACCTAGAAGGACTACGTCGTGTCTAAAGAAAAATTTGAGCGTAATAAACCGCACGTAAACGTCGGCACCATCGGCCACGTTGACCACGGTAAAACCACCCTGACTGCAGCTATCACCAACGTGCTGGCCAAGCACTTCGGTGGTAAAGCTTTCGCCTTTGACCAGATCGACAAGGCACCGGAAGAGCGTGAGCGTGGTATCACCATCAACACCTCCCACGTAGAATACGACACCGCTACCCGTCACTACGCCCACGTAGATTGCCCGGGTCACGCCGACTACGTTAAAAACATGATCACCGGTGCTGCCCAGATGGACGGCGCGATCCTGGTAGTAGCAGCGACTGACGGCCCGATGCCGCAGACTCGTGAGCACATCCTGCTGGGTCGTCAGGTTGGTATTCCGTACATGATCGTGTTCATGAACAAGTGTGACATGGTTGATGACGAAGAGCTGCTCGAACTGGTTGAGATGGAAGTTCGTGAACTGCTGACCGAGTACGACTTCCCGGGTGATGACCTGCCGGTAGTTCGTGGTTCCGCACTGAAAGCGCTGGAAGGCGACGCTCAGTGGGAAGAGAAGATCATCGAGCTGGCTGGCCACCTGGATACCTACATCCCGGAGCCGGAGCGCGCGATTGACCAGCCGTTCCTGATGCCTATCGAAGACGTATTCTCTATCGCTGGCCGTGGTACCGTAGTTACCGGTCGTGTAGAGCGCGGTATCGTTAAAGTAGGTGAGACTGTAGAAATCGTTGGTATCAAGATACCGTTTCTACCACCTGTACCGGTGTTGAAATGTTCCGTAAGCTGCTGGACGAAGGTCGTGCAGGCGAGAACATCGGCGCGCTGCTGCGTGGTGTTAAGCGTGAAGACGTAGAGCGTGGTCAGGTACTGGCCAAGCCGGGTTCTATCAAGCCGCACACCAAGTTCGAATCTGAAGTGTACGTACTGTCCAAAGAAGAAGGTGGTCGTCATACCCCGTTCTTCAAAGGCTACCGTCCGCAGTTCTACTTCCGTACTACCGACGTGACCGGTACCATCGAACTGCCGGAAGGCGTAGAGATGGTAATGCCGGGCGACAACATCAAAATGGTTGTTACCCTGATTGCTCCGATCGCAATGGACGACGGTCTGCGTTTCGCTATCCGTGAAGGTGGCCGTACCGTAGGTGCTGGTGTTGTAGCTAGCGTAATCGCCTAATCGATTCGTTATATACAGACATGAAAAGGGGTGGCCTCGGCCACCC
>NZ_JBQBEA010000001.1:345000-510000 GCF_051919805.1 Aeromonas sp. 30P
AAGGTAGCGAAATTCCTTGTCGGGTAAGTTCCGACCTGCACGAATGGTGTAACCATGGCCATGCTGTCTCCACCCGAGACTCAGTGAAATCGAATTCGCCGTGAAGATGCGGTGTACCCGCGGCTAGACGGAAAGACCCCGTGAACCTTTACTACAGCTTGGCACTGAACATTGAACCTACATGTGTAGGATAGGTGGGAGGCTTTGAAGGCGTGACGCCAGTTGCGCTGGAGCCGTCCTTGAAATACCACCCTTGTATGTTTGATGTTCTAACGCAGGGCCCTGAATCGGGCTCGCGGACAGTGCCTGGTGGGTAGTTTGACTGGGGCGGTCTCCTCCCAAAGAGTAACGGAGGAGCACGAAGGTTGGCTAATCCTGGTCGGACATCAGGAGGTTAGTGCAATGGCATAAGCCAGCTTAACTGCGAGACGGACAGGTCGAGCAGGTACGAAAGTAGGTCATAGTGATCCGGTGGTTCTGAATGGAAGGGCCATCGCTCAACGGATAAAAGGTACTCCGGGGATAACAGGCTGATACCGCCCAAGAGTTCATATCGACGGCGGTGTTTGGCACCTCGATGTCGGCTCATCACATCCTGGGGCTGAAGTCGGTCCCAAGGGTATGGCTGTTCGCCATTTAAAGTGGTACGCGAGCTGGGTTCAGAACGTCGTGAGACAGTTCGGTCCCTATCTGCCGTGGGCGTTGGATGATTGAAGGGAGTTGCTCCTAGTACGAGAGGACCGGAGTGAACGAACCTCTGGTGTTCGGGTTGTCACGCCAGTGGCACTGCCCGGTAGCTAAGTTCGGAATCGATAACCGCTGAAAGCATCTAAGCGGGAAGCGAGCCCTGAGATGAGTCATCCCTGACCCCTTGAGGGTCCTAAAGGGCCGTTGGAGACCACAACGTTGATAGGTGGGGTGTGTAAGCGCAGTGACGTGTTGAGCTAACCCATACTAATTACCCGTGAGGCTTAACCATACAACACCCAAGAAGTGTTTCGAGCCTTGTAGCAAATACCAAGCGAACTACCAACTAATTCAGTGATAGCGAAGCCAACAGGCAAATCGTTATTCACATCAGCTTTCTAGATTAAGAATTTGCCTGGCGGCCATAGCGCCGTGGAACCACCTGATCCCATGCCGAACTCAGAAGTGAAACGCGGTAGCGCCGATGGTAGTGTGGCATTCGCCATGCGAGAGTAGGACACTGCCAGGCACCCAATTAAACGGTGATGTGAAAACACATAGCCGGCTGCGAGGATGACACCTCAGAAGAAGCAGCAAAAGATTTAGCGAAAGCTAACCGAATGCGGAGCGGTAGTTCAGTCGGTTAGAATACCGGCCTGTCACGCCGGGGGTCGCGGGTTCGAGTCCCGTCCGCTCCGCCACTAATTTGAAGGCCTTCCCGAATGGGAAGGCCTTTTTGCTATGGGCGGTTTTGTCCATAAGAACCACAGATTTGCACAGCAGAGCCCAGTCGTGAGACTGGGCTCTGCTGTTTTTAGCGTGTTAAACAGCCAACGTTTGGTTTTTACCTGCCAAGAGAGGGCCAGATAGCCGGTTATTCCCGCCATTTTCTGGCTATATCCGGGCCTTATCAGCCATTTGAACGAGTCTACAAGGGGTCAAATCAGGCTTCTGTCGCTTGCTGACTACAGGACAGTCCCATATTGACCACCTCCGCTTCCATCTGCACGTCGATCTTGAAGCCCAGCAGCTTGGCTAGGTTGGGAATACCGAGATTGCCGGATTAATCAGGTACCGTTCAAGCAAAGAGGCCTTCCCGACGGGAAGGCCTCTTTGTTTTATCTATCAGCTGATTACCATCACTCGGTCGATTTATCAGGGCTTACTCTTTGTTGCCAATGCTCAGGCCGAGCTTGATGGAGAGGGCTGCCAGTAACAGCAGCATCATGATCAGGGAGAAGAAGTTGCTGCCAAGCTCCGGGTATTGCACTTTGAGCAGCGCGGAGTGACCGAAGACACCGATAAAGAAGCAGAGCAGGGTACAGATGGGGGTGTTGCCCACCATGGGTTCATGGCGATAGTGCTGGAACAGCTGATAGGCCGCCAGCCAGAGGGCAATCAGCGGGAAGAAGGAGAAAGGCACGACCGAGTTGGTCAGCACGGCCAGAGAAGCATCGCCACAGATACCAATCAGCATGGCCATGGCAAGCGGTTTTTTCGGGATCATAAGCTGTTCAGGCATGTCGTTCTCCATCCTGTGGTCATGGGTGAGGTTCACGGCGCTTCTGGTTTTGTACCTCGGCGCCCATGGCGATCATCCGCAGTTGGCGAATAGTGCGATCGGAGAGTGCCCGGCACTCTTCGCTGGTCATGTCGAGTGCATCGGCACCGGCACTGAAGACGATGGTGACCATGGCTTCTGCCTGGATGTAGGCATCTTCCCGTGGTGCTTCTGTAGTGGCTTCCAGATAATCGGTCAGCTCTGCGATAAAGTGCTGGATTTCGCGAGCCACCGCCTGACGAAAGGCGGCAGAGGTGCCGGAGCGTTCCCGCAGCAGCAGCCGGAAGATGTTGGGGTTGTTCTCGACGAACTCCATAAAGGTCTGCACCGAGGTGCTGATGACACTGCCACCACCGGCAATGCGCTGGCGTGCCTGTCGCATCAGTTGGCGCAGGGTAAGACCTCCTTCGTCAACCAGGGTCAGGCCCAGCTCCTCCATATCGCGAAAGTGGCGATAGAAAGAGGTAGGAGCGATACCCGCTTCACGAGCGACTTCCCGCAGGCTGAGATTGGAGAAACTCCGATTGGCGCACAGTTGGCTGAATGCAGCATCGATCAATGTACGCCGGGTTTTTTCTTTTTGTTGAGCGCGAATACCCACGAAATCAGTCACCTTCAGCTTAACGAGGACAAATGATAACCCGAAGGCGCCTCAGGATCAGGTTTGTATCCTACTTTTTTACCATTGACCGTGAGGAAATCACCATAGAAAATGGCTAACAGCTGTTCGCTGAAAGGATGCAATGAGATGGCCAGACCCCCCATTATTTTCACCAATACCCTGCTGTTCTCCCTCTCCGGGATAGTGGCGTTGATTGTCGTACCCTGGTACGGCGTGAGCCACGGTTACGATCTCTGGCAGTGGGCCAGTTTCCTGTTGTTGTTTTGCCTGAGTGGTCTCTCCATCACCGCAGGCTATCACCGGCTCTGGTCGCACAAGGCCTACAAGGCGCACCCCGCTTTGCAGTGGTTGTTTGCCATCGGCGGTGCGTTGGCGCTGCAGAATTCGGCCCTGCACTGGTCGGCCGATCACCGCCGTCACCATCGTCATGTGGATGACAACGATAAAGACCCCTACAGCGCGGGGCGTGGCTTCTGGTATTCCCACATAGGCTGGATGCTGCGGGAACATCAGGGGGATCGCTATGGTGATTACAGCAATGTGCGTGACCTGCAGAACAACCCGGTGGTCGCGTTTCAGCACCGTCACTATCTGACGTTGGCGCTGGCGGCCAATCTGGGGTTGCCGCTGCTGCTCGGCCTGTGGCATGGGGACTTGCTCGGCATGTTGCTGTTGGCGGGCGTGCTGCGGATGGTGATGACTCACCACACCACCTTCTTCATCAACTCGCTGGCCCATATCTGGGGCAGTCAGCCCTATACCGACCGCAATACCGCTCGCGATAACGGCATCCTGGCCTTTTTCACCTTTGGCGAGGGATATCACAACTTTCACCACCTGTTCGAGAATGATTACCGCAACGGCATTCACTGGTGGCAGTTCGATCCGACCAAGTGGTTGATCCGGCTCGCCTCCTGGTGTGGTCTGGCGGGGGATCTCAGATCCTCGCCGGAGGAGCGTATCGAACAAGCCCGGCTGCAGATGCAGCTGAAACGGGCACAAGCCAAGTTGCGCAAGCAGGAAGATCGCGAACTGTGGCAGGCGCTGCTGCAGGAGGAGTACGACAAGCTGAGCCAGCAGTTGCAACACTATTACGCTAGTCGCAAGCGGCTGCTGGAGCTGCGCAAGCGCAAGGCGCTGGCGCGCTATGACCGCCTCAAGCTGCAACTGGAGTATCGGGCCCTGCGGGACGGCTTTATCGCAGGTAAACGCAACTGGAGTCGCCTGCTGGCAGGTATTGCATGATGCCGCCCGGTTATCACAGAGACTAAAAGAGAAGACCGCCTGCTGGCGGTCTTCTCTTTTATGATTCAACTCAAGCTAGTTGGCTTGGCTCTGCTGTTGCTGCAACTGATCCAGTGCCTGTTGCTCCTGCTGGCTAAGACCCAGTTGTTCACAGGCCTGCTCAAAGCTGATCCCCAGATGGCGCATCATGATATCCAATAACGGGAGGGCTTAGTTGGCTTGGCTCTGCTGTTGCTGCAGCAGATCCAGTGCCTGTTGCTCCTGCTGGCTAAGACCCAGTTGTTCACAGGCCTGCTCAAAGCTGATCCCCAGATGGCACATCATGATATCGATGGCGGGCAGATAGTTCTTCATAGCTTCTTCCATGGTGATCCTCCAGACCCGTCACTTATGCCCTGAACCACTCGGGGCGGCAATTAGACTTTAGGCTTAGTCTGTCCATTTGATAAGCACCCCTGCCACTGGGGGAGGGAATTTGTTACCCTGCACCATGATAAAAACGGTTGCCGTATGACTGCGAGCAACAGGTGAGGAGCAGGGCATGTTATTGAGTTTCTTGATCATCGCTTCAGGTTGGTGGCATATCCGCGCTGCCTACGGTTCAGACAGCCGCCAGTTCTATATCAGCAAGCCGCTGACCATGTTGCTTATCATCGCGTTGGCGTTCGGCTACCAGAGTTATGACCACGACGGTTCCCACGCCTGGATCCTGCTCGGCCTTTGTCTCTCGCTGGCGGGCGATGTGCTGCTGATGCTGCCAAGTGATCGCTTCATTCAGGGGTTGGCGGCATTTCTTGTCGCGCATCTCTGCTATATCGTCGGTTTTGCCCAAGGACCATTGCTGCTCAATCTGGTGGATGGTTTGCTGCTGTTGCTGATCGCCGGCATGGTATTCGGCCTGCTCTGGGGCAAGCTGGGGGAGATGCGGATCCCGGTCTTCTGCTACATGCTGGTGATCATCGGCATGGCCTGGGTGGCTGCCGGTGCCTGGCACGCCTCTCTCACTGCCGGTTCTGCCGCCGCTCTGGTGGGGGCGCTGATGTTCCTCTTCTCCGACAGCATGCTGGCGCTCGATCGCTTCCGCCGCCCCTTTCCCCACGCCCGCGCCTGGGTGATGAGTAGCTACTTCGCAGCACAATTCCTGATTGCAGGGTCGCTGGCGGGATAACGCTTTCTGGTTGAGTGCAGGTAACAGATAACGAAAACGGGCATTGGCCCGTTTTCGTTTTATGCCCGGCGTTTTTCACGCCTCTAGCGGTTCGGCATCCGCTGCCCGTGGGGCGGGGGATTTGAGCAACAACATCAGGCCGCTGGCGATCAGCAAGAAGATCCCCATGATGTAGAACACCTGGTTGTAGGCCATGATGGCCGCTTCCCGGTTGATGGTATTGGCCAGCATGGCGTGGGCTTGCTGCTGGGCTATCTCGGGGCCTGAACCCTGCGCCATCATGCTCTGGGCCAGCTGCAGCAGATAGTTCTGCCCCTCGATACTGCTGGCGGCCAGAGTGCTACCAATCTGCAACACATGGGTGCGGGTATCGTTGTCGAGCAGGGTCGCGATGATGGCGATACCGAACGCACCACCGAGGTTGCGCAGCACGTTGAGCAGGGTCGAGGAGGAGGGGATCTCGTCGTGGTTCAGGCTGGCGGTAGCGACCAGGGAGAGCGGCACCATGATGAAGGGCTGCCCCAGCGCCCGCACGATGAGCGAATGGATCAGCTGCGGCCCGGCGTAGTCGGCACTCATGTTGACGTTCATAAAGCAGCTGACGGCGAAGATCAGGAAGCCGAAGCTCACCAGATAGCGCGGATCTATCTTGTGTGTCAGTTTGGGCACCAGCGGTAGCACCAGCAGTTGCGGCAGACCCATCCACATCAGGACTTCGCCGATCTCCAGCGCGTTGTAGTTGTGGATCTGGGTCATGTAGAGCGGCAGCACATAGATGGAGCCCATCAGCGCCATGCCGAGGATCAGATAGGCGAAGCAGGCCAGCGCGAAGCGCGGGTTGTGCAGCAGCCGCAGATTGACCAGCGGGTGGCGGCGGATCAGCTGGCTGATGACAAAGAACACCAGCGCCACCGCCGAGATGACCGCCAGTCGCACGATGAAGCTTGAACCGAACCAGTCCTCCCGGTTGCCCTCTTCCAGTACTACCTCCAGCAAGCCGAGGCCAAGCGCCATGGTGACAATCCCGATGAGATCCACCCGCTTGATCACCTCCCAGTCCACCGGTTTTTTATCAAGCCCGTGGGCCAGCATGGCCATCACCAGCAATCCTGGCGGCACGTTGAGATAGAAGATGTAGTGCCACGACATCTGCTCGGTGAGCCAGCCGCCGAGGGTTGGGCCGATGGCGGGGGCGAAGGTGGCGCAGAGGCCAAACAGCGCCATGCCGGTGGCCCGCTTCTGTAACGGCAACAGGGTGACGATGAGGGAAAAGGCCATCGGGATCAGCGCCCCGCCAGTGAAGCCTTGCAGCGCCCGGAAGACGATCATGCTGGTGAGGTTCCAGCTGAACGAGCAGAGCACGGAGGCAGCGATAAACGCGCCGGTGGTCCAGAGCAGGTAGCGGCGCACGCTCAGCCCCCGGCTCAACCAGCCGCTCAGGGGGATGGCGATCATCTCCGCCACCAGATAGGAGGTGGAGATCCAGGAGCTTTCGCTCAGGGTGGCCGACAGGGCCCCCTGAATATCCTTCAGGGAGGCATTGGTGATCTGGATATCGAGGATGGCCATGAAGGCGCCGATAAGCCCCCCCATGACCGCGATCCAGTTGCGACGTGGAATGGGTTCCATCAGTTGGCAGCCACCACGGGCTCAGGAGTGCGGGTATCCACGATCACTTCGGTGGAGAGACCCGGCAGCAGCTTGCCTGCCAGCGGGCCCGGCTCGGGGGGCGGATCTTGACCGGTACCCGCTGCACGATTTTGGTGAAGTTGCCGGTGGCATTCTCCGGTGGCAGCAGGGCGAATTTGGCGCCGGTGGCTGGGGCCAGGCTGTCGATGATCCCCTCGACCGGTTGATCCGGGTAGGCATCGAGCACAACTTCGACCTTCTGGCCCGGCTGCATATGGGCGAGCTGGGTCTCCTTGAAGTTAGCCTCGACCCACACCTGCTGCAGCGGCACCAGGCTGGCGACCTGCATACCGGACTGGACGTAGAGCCCTTCCCGCAGGCTGCGCTTGCCAATGATGCCGTCAGCAGGCGCCCGCAGTTCGGTGTAGCCGAGCTCCAGCTTGGCCTGCTCCAGTTGTGCTTCGCTCAATGCCAGCTTGGCCAGATTCTGTTTGCGCTCGGCATCCAGTACCAGCAGTCGCTCACGGGCCGCCTGCAGGGCGGCTTGGGCCTCCCGGGCTTGCGCCTGATTGACCTGCAGGCCGGCACGTACCTCGTCCAGACTGTCTTGCGAGCTGTAGTGGCGCTGGTTGAGCTGACTGATCCGGTTGACCTGCTGGCTGGCGCGCAGCTGTTCGGCATTGGCGGAGGCGACCTTGGCCTCGGCTTGCTGGATCAGGCTCAGTTGTTGGGTGCGGGTGGCGGCCAGATTTTCGGCCGTCGCCTGATTGAGGCGCAGGTCGGCTTCGGCCTCCGCGACCCTGGTTTTGTATTCGCGATCATCGAGACGGGCGATCAGTTGGCCCGCTTTGACCGGCTGGTTGTCGGTGACCAGCACTTCGCGGATATAGCCGGGCAGCTTGGAGCTGATCCCGGTCACTTCACTTTGCAGATAGGCGTTGTCGGTGCTTTCAAAATAGCGGCCGTGAAGATACCAGTAACCGGCGAACAGCAGACCGAGCAGCGCCAATATCATGGCTGCCAGCAGGGGAATTTTTTTGTGTTGACTCATTTTTGTGATTCCTGAACTTAAGGGGCGCAGGCTAACACTGGTCAACTGTTTCGATTAGTATTGGTTCACGAGATATACAGTTTCAGTGGTGCAACAATGGATCTCAATGCCGCGTTAATTCTGGTGCGTATCGTCGACAAGGGCTCGTTTACGGGGGCTGCCCGTGAGTTGGGGATGACCAAGGCGATGGTCAGCCGCCGCATCGCCGAACTGGAACAGCGGCTCGGAGTGCGTCTGCTCTATCGCTCCACTCGTCAGCTCACTTTGACCGAGGAGGGGGAGAAGTACTACCTGCACTGCAGCAAGGCGGTCGATGCCCTGACCGAAGCCGAGCTGATGCTGAGCGCCAGCCAGCAGGAGGTGACCGGTACCCTCAAACTGGCGGTGCCCATCGAGACGGGGCAACTGGTGGTTGGGCGCTTGGTCGCCAAGTTTTTGCAGGCCTATCCCGCCCTGCAGGTGGAGCTGGAGCTGACCAACCGGGTGGTGGATCCCATTAGCGAAGGGCTGGATGCGGTGGTGCGGATTGGCGACATGAGCGACTCCAATCTGGCGGCACGCCGACTCTGGAGCACAGGAAGGCTGCTCTGTGCCAGCCCGGACTATCTGGCCCGCAGCCCGGTCATCGAGCGGCCGGAAGATCTGGCCAACCACGAGCGGGTGACGGTGAGCAGCGGGTTTCTCGCCTCTCACTGGTGTTTCGAGCTGGATGGCAGAGAGGTGCTGGTTGACCCCCCATCCCGTTTTCGGGTCAATAATATTACCTGTGCCCGGGAGGCGGCGAAGGCGGGGCTGGGGTTGGCCTCGTTACCCGCTATGCTCTGTCAGGATGAGCTGGCCAGCGGCGAATTGGTGATCCTGCTGCCAGAGTGGCAGCAACCCAGGGTGCCGATTTATTTGCTGTTTCCGGAGCGGCAACTGATGCCGCGCAAGTTGCGGGCATTCATCGATTTCATGATTGAGAACGGCGCCGAGTTTGGCATCGACAAGTTGTTGTAAGGGGGAGCTATGGATAACTGGATCAATCTCTATCGCGCCTCACACACCCTGGAGGCACACGCGTTGAAAGGGGCGCTGGAGGCGGAAGGGGTGCTGGTGCGCCTCAATGGCGAGGGGCTGTCTGGCGCCCTTGGCGAGCTGCCGGTCGACATGTTGCAGGTGACCCTGATGGTGCGGGCCGAGGATCGCAGCAAGGCAGGACGGGTCATCGAGCGTTACCAGCAGCGTCAGGGTAACGGCTGGCTGTGCGGTCAGTGCGGGGAGGAGAACGGCGCCAACTTCGACGTCTGCTGGCGCTGTCATCACGATCCCCACGACAGCTGATCTTTCTTCCGCTAGCGCGGCGGGAACTCGATATCTTCCCCTGCGCTGGCATCGTGATAGGTCGCCAGATCCAGCTCGTTTTCGCTGCGGGCGATCAGCACCGACACCAGAATATCCCCCGAAACATTGACCGTGGTGCGCGCCATGTCGAGGATCCGGTCAATGCCTGCAATCAGTGCCACCCCTTCCAGCGGCAAGCCCACCGCAGTCAGGGTCAGGGTCAGCAGCATCAACCCGGTGCCCGGGGTACCTGCCGTGCCGATACTGGCCAGGGTGGCGATGCTGATGATGGTCAGGTAATCGAGCATGTGCAGATCCACCCCGAATGCCTGAGCCACGAACAGCGCAGTCACTCCCTGATAGAGGGCGGTGCCATCCATGTTGATGGTGGCGCCGATGGGCAGCACCTTGGCGGTGATGGCGGGGGAGACTCCCAGCCGCTTCTCGGCGCAGGCCAGACTGATGGGCAGGGTGGAGTTGCTGGAGCTGCTGGTAAACGCAACCGCCTGAGCGTCAACGATACTCTTGAAGTAGTGCAGCGGATTGAGCCGTGCCAACAGGAGCAGCAGGGTGCTGTAGACCCCGAGCACGTGCAGCAGGCAGCCGAGGTAGACGGCGCCGATCACCTTGAGCAGCGGTAGTAGCAGGTCGAGGCCGTACTTGCCGGTCATCCAGGCCATCAGGGCGCAGACACCATAAGGGGCGAGCGCCATCACCATCTGGGTCAGCTTGAACATCCCCTCGGCCAGCGAGGTGAAGAAGAGGATGGCGGGGCGGCCACGGCGACCGCTGGCATTGAGGGCGACCGCCAGCGCCACCGCAAAGACGATCACTTGCAGGATCTTGCCATCCACCATCGCCTGTACCGGGTTGCTCGGCACCAGATGGCTCAGCACGCTGGCCAGGGTGGGTGGTTCCGACATACCGATCCGCTCATAGGGGCCCATGTCGGCACCCATGCCGGGCTCCAGCAGCCAGCCCATCATCAGGCCGATGCAGATGGCGATGGCGGTCGAGCAGAAGTAGAGGCAGATCGCCTTGCTGCCGATGCGATCGAGGGCCTTGCCCTTGAGCAGCGAGGTGAGACCGGCGATGACCGAACAGAAAATGAGGGGCACCATCAGCATCTGGATGGTGTTGACGAACAGGACGCCAAGGGGCTTGAGCAGCAGGGCTTGCTCTTCAAAGCCGACGCCCAGACCCACCCCTGTCAGCATGCCGATCAGAGTCTTGAGCCAGAGTGGTCGGCGGGTCCAGATCTGCCAGGGCTTGAGAGCCTCTCCATGGAACAGCATGACGCCAATATCCTTATACATTGTCTGCGATGGCCAAAAAGGGGCGCCAGTGTAGCGATCCCTGACGCGGGTTGCCACATTATCGACAAAGCAGTGGCGGTGACCACTCCCCTGACCAGGAAATGCGCAATTTATTGGCCTATATCAAGATCCCTCCGGGCGGGGAGATATTTAATTGGCATTAAATATGTTCATTATTGAGGTGAGAGATGTCGCAATCGGTTCATGGTCACGAAGTGATGGAGATGATGCTGGCGCAAGGGGGGCAATTTACCCGTGCCAGCCTGAAACAGGCGATGGCCGAACGGTTCGGTGCCGAAGCCCGTTTTCATACCTGCAGCGCCAGCGAGATGGATGCGGAAGCGCTGATCGACTTTCTGGCCGCCCGAGGCAAATTCATCGACTCGGCCGAAGGTTTCCAGACCCGCGCCGACAAGATCTGCAACCACGGTTAATCCCGCTGCGAGCGCATCATGGCGCTCGCTCAATTCTTCGCCCTTTGCTATATTTCGCCCCCTCTATTTTCCCTATTCAGGGCGTAGCCCGGGCGTTGTATGGATACTTTTTCTGCCGCAGTCATGCTGTTTCTGATCATGGACCCGCTGGGCAACCTGCCGGTCTTCCTCTCTATCCTGCGTCATATCGATCCCAAGCGACGTCGCAAGGTGATGGTGCGCGAGCTGCTCTTCTCGCTGGCCATCATGATGCTGTTCCTGTTCGTCGGTCAGCAGATCCTCGGTTTCCTCAACCTGCGGCAGGAGGCGGTCAGCATTGCGGGGGGTATCATCCTGTTCCTGATCGCCATCAAGATGATCTTCCCGAGTGAGGGGGGCGTGACCGGGCTGGCGGCGGGCGAGGAGCCCTTCCTGGTGCCGATGGCGATCCCGATGATCGCCGGTCCGTCGATCCTCGCCTCCTTGATGCTGCTGGCCAATCAGGAGCCCAGCCGGATGGTGGACTGGTCGCTGGCGCTCTTTATGGCCTGGGCCGCCAGCGCGGTGATCCTGATGTTCTACGAGGTATTCAACAAGCTGCTGGGTGAGCGGGGACTCACTGCGGTGGAGCGGTTGATGGGCATGCTGTTGGTGATGATCTCGGTCCAGATGCTGCTGGACGGGGTACATCACTATCTGGCAGTGACCGGCCAGGGCTGAGCGGTTTACATCTTGAAGTGAATGAAACGGGGCTACGCAGAGCCCCGTTCTTTTCTTCCTGCCGAGAGGGCGTGTCGTCACTCGTGAGTGGTCGCTGCGGGTTCCAGTTTGCTCATGATGAGGGAGAGCAGCAATTCCCGCAGCCAGCGGTGGCCCGGATCCTCGCTGTGACGCTGATGCCAGATGAGCAGATGGGAGATGCTGTCCAACCCGATGGGCAGCGGCAACTGCAACAGCGGATAGACCTGGGTGGCGTGGCGAGCGTAGAGCCTGGAGAGTGTCACTATCATGTCGGAGTGCATCCCCATCCGCAGCGCCGCCTCGAAGGAGGGCACGGTTGCCTCGATACGTCGGTAGAGATCCTGCTCTGCCAGCTTGTGATCCAGCATCCAGCGGTCCCGCCCCTCGCAGTAAGTCTGCACATGGGGATAGCTGAGGTAGTGCTCCAGATTCCAGTTGGGCTCCCGCAGCGCGGGGTGGTGCTGCTGCACCAGACAGGTGAGATCATCGACCGCCAGCACTCGCTGACAGATGCTGTCGGGTAGGGTATCGAGCCGATAATCGGAGCTGATGCAGTTCTCCCGCACCGCGAAGGCGATGTCCACCTGTCCCTGACTCATCTCGGTCAGGCTGTTCTCGGTCCACTCCTCGTAGCGCAAGCGGATCCGTGGTGCCTGCCGCTTCAGCTCGCTCAGGTAGAGCGGGGCAAACAGGGTGAAGGCGCTGTCCATGCTGGCGATGACGAACTCCCGCTCCGAGCTGGCGGGGTCGAACTCGGGCGGCTGGATCAGGTTGTCCAGCGACAACAGGATGGGTTGCAACTGCTGTTGCAGCGCAAGGGCGCGGCCGGTGGGTTCCAGCCCGTAGGCAGAGCGGATGAAGAGGGGATCATTGAAGGTATCGCGCAGACGGCCGAGGGCTTTGCTGACGGCGGACTGGCTCAGATGAAGGCGGCGTGCCGCCTTGCTGCCGTTGCGCTCTTCCAGCAGTACCTGCAGGATAATCAGCAAATTGAGGTCGATGCGACCCAGTTGTTCCAGCAGCATGATATGAATCCTCTTCAATTCTAAGATGAATTTATACCATTTGTTTTCATATCTTGGCGATCTTATCCTCAAATGGTCTCAGGTTCGCATGAACCACTGGTACAGGATGTAGCGGTTGAGGGGACATGTAGCACAATCAATATGGCGACCTTTGGGTCGCCCTATTTTTTGGCTATGATTTATTTGCTCACTTGCACCTGCCTTGATTTTGCCCAACAATCCCTGCGCTCTATTTTGATACAAGTAACAGATATCTCTTTGTGAGGGAGTATCCCTATGGGACTCGGTGGAATTCATATCTGGCATATGCTGATCCTCTTGCTGGTCGTTGTGCTGGTCTTCGGCAGCAAGCGTCTTGCCAGTGCAGGTGAGGATCTGGGTACCGCCATCAAAGATTTTCGCAAGGCGATGCGTGACGACGCAAATCATCCGAAATAAGCAGTAGGAGTAGAAAATGTCTGTAGACGAGAAAGTTGAACTGAACGAAACCTGTGACAGCTGCGGCTGTTTTGCCGAGATCGGCACCATCATCGGCGAAGGCGACGATGTGATGGATCTGGTGATTGAAGCAGCTGCCGAGGCTGATGCCCGCGCCAAGCTGGCTGCCTATGAAGCACTGGCCAAACAGGTCACTGCTGAAGCTCAAGTGAGCAGCGAACTGACCCAGGGCGCCAACGGCGTGATCCTGAAAGCCCGCCTGCAATTCACCTGCACTGCTGAAAAACTGATTTTCGAAATGCGGGCCCGCTCTATCTGAGTTGTCTGATAACGCGGCAGGTTTGCCTGCCGTGTTGACCCTTCTGCTGTGGGTCGGCGTTCTATAGTTACTCTATCCCACAGACGTTTTTGCCCGGCGCGAGTCGGCCAACAGAAGGCGCAAGCATCATGACGCAGCGATGGATCTCTGCCCCCAATCCCACCCTCTATCGTGATCCGTGCTGCCAACAGGCAGCAGATGTGACCTCAGCACAAGGGCTGCCATCGTGATGCGACGCTGGATCTGGGCTCTGCTGGCCCTCTGCTGTTTTCCCCTGCTGGCGGCTGAACTCAAGCCACAGCGTCTGCCCCAACCCGGGGATCTCGAAAGCATTCTGCAAAAGCGCGAACTCAGGGCGCTGGTGGTCTATGAGCGCGGCTTCTACTTTCTCGATCGCGGCGCCCAGTACGGCATTCTGGTCAATCAGCTGCAAGGGTTCGAGCGCTGGCTGAACAAGACCTATCTCGCCAAAGGAAGGTCAAACTCAAGGTGGTCTACATCCCGGTGCGGCAGGACAAGCTGCTGGACTATCTGACCGAGGGGCGCGGCGATCTGGTTGCGGCAACCATGACGGTGACCCCGACCCGGCGTGAACAGGTGGCCTTCTCCCGGCCGCTCATTTCATCCATAGAGGAGTGGGTGGTGAGCCAGCAGAGCCTGCCCGCCTTCAGCCGCATTACCCAGCTCTCCGGCAGGCGGGTCTGGGTACGTGCCAGCTCCAGCTACTACGAGAGTCTGCGCCAGCTCAACTGGCTGTTTCGCGAGCTGGGGCTGCCCCCCGTATATATCGAAACGGTGCCCGAATATCTACAGGATGGCGATCTGCTGGAGATGGTGGCCGCTGGCATTATTCCCCTGACGGTGACCGACAGCTACAAGGGGAGGATCTGGCTGGGTGGGATGATCTCCGGCCTCAAGGCCCACAAGTTGATCCCTCTGCGCAGCAACGGCACCAGTGCCTGGGCGCTGCGCAAGAACAGCCCCGAGCTGCTCAAGGCGGTCAATGGCTATCTGGCGAGCGTCAGCCGCAACAGCCTTTACAGCGACATGACCCTGCGCCGGTTGCTGGTTCGCAGCGATCAGATGAGCAATATCCTGGCGCCGGATCCCATGGGGCGCCTCGCGACCATTCGCAAAGTGCTGGAGAAGTACGCCAATCAATACGATCTCGACTGGCTGATGCTGGCGGCGCTTGGCTACAAGGAGTCCGGCCTCAATCCCAAGGCGCGCTCGCCCAAGGGGGCCGTGGGCCTCATGCAGCTGCTGCCCAGTACGGGGCGGGAAGTCGGCATCAACGGTGCCAGACTCACCACGCTGGAGGGAAATGTGGAGGCCGCCTGCCGCTACATGCGGTTGATCCTCGATACCTACTTCAATGATCCCAAGCTGGATCGGCTCAACCGCCACCTGTTTGCCCTCGCAGCCTACAACGCCGGGCCGAACCGGGTGCAGGCGCTGCGAGGCAAGGCGGAGAAGCTGGGGCTCGATCCCAACGTCTGGTTCGGCAACGTGGATCAGCTGGTAGCCAACGAAGTCGGACAGGGGCCGATCAACTATGTCGGCACCATCTACAAGTACTACGTAGCCTATCGTTTCAGCCTGCCCCAGATCGAGGGCAAGGCTGCCGCTATCGAAGCGGCTCAGCCCTGAGCCGGTTGACCGGCAGGGTCGCCTGCACGGTCGGCAATTGCCAGCCACCGTCCCTGTGTTGCAAAAACCAGTGGGCGGGGCCGGTGGCCGGGATGAGATCTGGCTGGCTGAGCTGGCCCAGATAGCGCAACATCGGGGTATCATGCAGTTCCATCAGCAACTCCTTTTGAATATGTGAAGAGGCTCGCCAGCGTTATGACACCCGGCCATGACAGCAGGATGACACCATGATCCCCGGATCCTTTGCCCTGATCGACGATCCCCTGCTGGCGCTCAAGGTGCGTTGCCACTGGATCCGCCATGCCCGCGAGCGGATCCAGGCGCAGTACTACAGCTGGGAGGAGGACAGCAGCGGCAAGCTGCTGCTGAGCGAGCTGCTCCACGCCGCCCGGCGCGGCGTCAAGGTGCAGCTGCTGGTGGATGATCTCTATGCCGGTGACAACCGCTTTCTGGAGATGGTGGCTCACTACCCGAGGATCGAGGTGCGGCTGTTCAACCCCTTCTGGCTGCGTGGCTGGCGCCCGCTGGCACTGCTGCTGGAAGGGCTGCTCAGCTTTCGCCGCATCAACCACCGGATGCATAACAAGCTGCTGCTGGTGGATGGCAAGCAGGCGCTGATCGGCGGGCGCAACATAGGCGATCGCTACTTCGGTCTGGATCCGCAAGCGCCCTTCGTGGATCTCGATCTCGCCTGTCAGGGGGGGCTGTGCCAGCAGATGGCGCAGGGGTTCGAGCAGTTCTGGCACAGCCGCTGGAGTCACCCCATCCGCCATCTGCTGCGCCGCGAGCTGCTGCCCGCCGAAATAGAGGTGGTCAACGACTTCTTGTTCACCATGACGGATCCGGCGGTGGCCACGGTCTACGATCTGCCTGCGGCGCTGTTTGACGAGCGCGATTTGCCGCTGCAGTGGCATGAAGGGCGGGCCGAGGTGTGGTTCGACCGTCCCGGCAAGGGGCTGATCTCCCGTCCCACCACCGCCCGTCAGCTCTGGCGCCAGCTGGATGACAATCCCGGCTCGCTGGGGTTGGTGACCCCTTACCTCGTCCTTACTCGCGGGTTCCGGCACCGTCTGGCGCGGCTGCGCCAGCAGGGGGTCGCCATCGACATTCTCACCAACTCGCTGGCCAGCACCGATGTGCCGCTGGTCTATGGCGCCTACCAACGCTATCTCGGCTGGTTGCTGCGCAGCGGGATCCGGGTCACCGAGTTTGACCACGGCCACGGCAGCCTGCACGCCAAGCTGATCCTGCTGGGGGGGGAGCGGGCGCTGTTTGGCAGCCTCAACCTCGATCCCCGCTCGCTCTTTCTCAATACCGAGCTGATGCTGCATCTGCACTGCCCGCCGATCTGCGAGGCGCTGCGAACGTGGCTGGCTCGCTGGCAGGAGCAGGCGGGTGGATTGCCGCGCAAACCCGAGGGGTGGTCAAGGCGACTGATATCCCGCCTGAGCGACTGGTTGCCACTGCGCCGTTGGCTGTGAGGTGGCCATTTTTTGTGCGAGATGTCGCAAAGCCTTGTAAGCCATTGCTGATGCCCTTTGCGGGTGAATAACCATGCATGAATTTATCTTACTGTTTTATAACAATTTAGTGGTGATGATAAGGCTGTTTTTTGTATTCTGATGTGAATGGAATTAGCATAAAAACGTTTTTTATTTTGTTTTTATGCGTAATATTTCAGTTGCAAGGACAAACACGGCGGCTTGTCTGCCGTGTGGACGAAGGTTGTAACGGGTAGCTGGCCAGTTGCATCGCTGCAATTGGCGCTCACTTCAGATGGGTCGCGAACTATCGTAAAGTGAAACAGAGACCCGGTGTGGCCGGACTCCAATATGGAACATGCTATTTGCGAGGGGGTGACATGGACATGTCACCCCACTTTTTTGGCCGCTCGCCACCGTTTACCTTTTTCCATGACTGTTGCTCATCGCAAGAGCCGCAGAGGGCAAGGCAATAAAAAGAGGGCCGCAATAGCGGCCCTCTGTCTCATCTGCCCGGTGGATTATCCGGCCTTGACGCTGCGGCGACGCTGCAGCCAGACGATCGCCCCGAACAGCAGGAAGCCCGGGATCCACATCCACTCCTTGGTCCAGCGCTCGGTCGGCGCCTTGACGGTGAGGATCTCCTGATCGAACTCCAGTCCCATGGTGGCGGCCGGGCTGCCAAAGGCGACGTTGTCGATCAGCGTCTTGCCATCCTGCTCATAGAGGCTCAGCCCCAGATTGGCCAGCCGCTCCTCGCCATTTGCCCCATCCGGTACGGCGACCAGCAGGGTGAACTTGCGTGGCTTGCCCACGGCATCTTCACCGAGGATCCGCAGCCGCAGGGTGCTCTCCGCCTCCACTTCACCCATGGTTTGGGCCAGCTGGGCAGGCGGGGTTTCGCGATAGGGGTCGTGCACCATGTCCATCCAGAAACCCGGGCGGAACAGGGTAAAGGCGACAAGCAACAGCAGCACGCTCTCGTACCAGCGGCTCTTCACCAGGAACCAGCCCTGAGTGGCGGCGGCGAAGATCAGCATGGCGATGGTCGCCACGATGAAGATCAGCACACCGTGGGCGAAGTCCACGTCGATCAGCAGCAGATCGGTGTTGAAGATAAACAGGAACGGCAGCGCTGCGGTACGCAGGCTGTAGTAAAACGCCGTGATCCCGGTCTTGATGGGGTCGCCCTTGGAGACAGCGGCTGCCGCGAAGGAAGCCAGTCCCACCGGCGGCGTCACATCCGCCATGATGCCGAAGTAGAAGACGAACAGGTGCACCGCGATCAGCGGCACGATCAGCCCGTTTTGCTGCCCCAGCGTCACCACCACCGGTGCCAGCAGGCTGGACACCACGATGTAGTTGGCGGTGGTGGGCAGCCCCATGCCAAGGATCAGGCTCAGCAGGGCGGTCAGCAGCAGCATCAGCAGCAGGTTGCCCATGGAGAGGAACTCCACCAGATCAGCCAGCACCAGACCAACCCCGGTCTGGGAGACCGCACCCACGATAATCCCCGCGGTGGCGGTGGCAATGCCGATACCGATCATGTTGCGGGCACCTGCGACCAGCCCTTCCCGCAGATCCACCACGCCGTCAGCGACGGTTCCGTAGTCGTGCTTGCCGTCCTTGCGCAGCCAGTTGAGCAGCGGGCGCTGAGTCAGCAGGATGATCACCAGCATCACGGTACCCCAGAAGGCCGACAGCCCCGGCGAGAGGCGTTCCACCATCAGGCACCATACCAGTACTACCACCGGCAGCAGGAAGTGCAGGCCGGAGAGCAGCACGGCGCGGGTGTTGGGCAACTCGGTGAGCGGCTTGTCGGGATCTTCGGCAGGCAGCGGTTCATTGCTGGCGGCGATCTTCAACAGGGCCACATAGGTGGCAGCCAGCAGTACCGAGATCCCCGGCAGGGCGTAGTCACCCAAAGCAGGTTTGAGCCAGCCGAGGCCATAGTAGACCGCCAGTGACAGGCCGCTGATGAGGGCCGCGCCAAAGGCAAAACCGGTCAGGCGGCGCAGCCAGGGCTTGGGTTGATGGTTGCCGATGGGCTGCATGCCCAGTTTCAACGCCTCCAGATGGACGATGTAGAGCAGCGCTATGTAGGAGATGGTGGCAGGCAGGAAGGCGTGCTTGATGATCTCCACATAGGGGATGCCCACGTATTCGACCATCAGGAAAGCCGCAGCCCCCATCACAGGTGGCATGATCTGGCCGTTTACCGAGGAGGCTACTTCCACCGCCCCCGCTTTCTCTGAACTGAAGCCCACCTTCTTCATCATCGGGATGGTGAAGGTACCGGTGGTCACCACGTTGGCAATCGACGAGCCGGAAATCAGACCGGTCAGGCCGGAGGCGACCACTGCCGCCTTGGCGGGGCCGCCGCGCAGGTGACCGAGCAGGCTGAAGGCGAGCTGGATAAAGTAGTGACCGGCACCGGCCCGCTCCAGCAGGGCGCCAAACAGCACGAACAGGAACACGAAGCTGGTGGAGACGCCAAGGGCAATGCCGAACACCCCTTCGGTGGTGATCCACTGGTGGTTGGCCAGCGCGGTAAAGCCTACCCCGCGATGTGCCAGCAGTCCCGGCATCCAGGGGCCCGCCAGGCTGTAGATCAGAAAGACGATGGCGATGACCGCCAGTGCTGGCCCCAGGGCGCGGCGCGCCGCTTCCAGCAGCAGCGGAATGCCGATGCAGGCGGTCACCAGATCGGCGGTGGTGAGGGTGCCGGGGCGCAGCGCCAGCGCTTCATACATCACGAACAGGTAAGACGCGGCGCCAGCGGCGATCAGACCGAGGGCGATATCACCGAGGGGGACCCGATCCCGCGGCGAGGAGCGAAACGCCGGGAACACCAGAAAAGCGAGCAACAGGGCAAAGGTGAGGTGAATGGAGCGGGTTTCGGTGTCATTGAGTACGCCAAACCCCACCATGAAGGGGAGTGGCGAGGCGATCCAGAGCTGGAACAGGGACCAGGCCAGCGCCAGCGTGGTGATGATCCAGCCCAGCGGGCCCAGCGGCAGGCGAGCGCCCACATCCTGGGCGATCAGTTCCTCGGTAGAGAGTTGTTTATCTTGCATAGGGTTAACTTGTGCCAACGAGTACAACAAGAGCGACACCCGCCCCCGCAATCAGGCGGCGGACGGGTGTCGAAGAGAGTGACAAAGGCCCCGGGGCCTTCAATCAGAGCCAGCCGCGCTCTTTGTAGTAGCGGGCAGCCCCTTCATGCAGCGGTGCAGAGAGACCCACCTTGATCATGTCGGCCTCTTTCAGGTCGGCAAAGGCAGGGTGCAGGCGCTTGAAGCGATCCAGGTTGTCGAACACCGACTTGACCAGCTGATAGACCACTTCCGGATCGGTTTTGGCGCTGGTGGAGAGCACCGCTTTGCCACCGATGGAGGGGGTCGGTTTATCGCTGCCCTTGTAGATGCCGCCCGGGATCTCGGCCTTGCTGTAGTAGCTCTTCTCGGCCAGCAGCTTGTCGATGTCGGCGCCGGTCACAGGTACCAGTACTGCATCTGTGGTGGTGGAGGCTTCCTGAATGGCACCGTTCGGGTGACCGACGAAGTAGCTCATGGCGTCGATGTTGTTGTCACCGAGGGCGGAGGCCTGTTCGGCCGGTTTCAGCTCGGAGACCAGACCGAAGTCACCCTTCTTCCAGCCTTTGACCGCCATGATCTCTTCCATGGTGTCACGCTGGCCGGAGCCCGGGTTGCCGATGTTGACGCGCTTGCCCTTCAGATCGTCGAAGCTGGCGATCTTGGCATCGCGGCGAGCCAGGATGGTGAATACCTCGCTCTGCAGGGAGAAGACGGCGCGCATATCGTCCATAGCCCCTTCGGCCTGGAACGGTGGCAGCCCCTTCATCGCCTTGAACTGGTGGTCGGATTGCATGATGCCGAAGTTGAATTCACCGCTGCGGATGCCGTTGACGTTGGCCACACCACCGCCACTGGCCGGGGCGTTGCACTTGATCTGGTGATCGGCGGCGCCGCGATTGAGGAAGCGGCAGATGGACTGGCCAGCGACATAGTAGACGCCGGTCTGACCGCCGGTGCCTATGGTCACGAAGCGCTCCTGCGCTTGTACCGGACCACCGAATGAGACACCGACCAGAGCCGCCGACAGGGCGCATGCCAAAGTTAATCCTTTCATTTTTTCTCCCTTTTCTTTGATTTTGTTTATCCGATCCCCGGATAAATTGATGGCAATCCCGTTCTGCGCCGAGCTTGCCCGCTCTTCTCGTTGCGCGAAAGCGGGGGAGTTGATCACCCCCTTTCCGGCAGTCACCCTCATCCTGTGGTGAGGCTACCGACCTCCTGTCGGTCGAAGATAAATTGGCCCCTGAGGGGCCAAATAAAAAGTTGCAAGCACTCCGATTAAGCACATTCACCCAACATAAATCAAACGAAATGGCAAAATAGCGGAGTTAAATCTTGAGAAACATGACCTCGATCATTCATTTTCTTGCCGAAGATTAATTTGATATGGAGGGAAATGGAAGAGGGAAAAACTACGAGAGGATTCTTATGCGGCCCTTGAATGACAAGGGCCGGAGTCATGAGGGATCAGTTGGCCGGGGTGGCCAGATCCAGGATAAAGGCGTATTCCAGCGCGATATCCTCGTAGGCTTTGAAGCGGCCCGACTTGCCGCCGTGGCCGGCGTCCATGTCGGTGTTCAGTAACAACTTGTTATCATCTGTCTTCAGTTCGCGCAGCTTGGCGACCCACTTGGCGGGCTCCCAATACTGCACTTGCGAGTCGTGCAGCCCGGTGGTGACCAGCAGGTTGGGGTAGGCTTGAGCCTTCACCTGATCGTAGGGGCTGTAGCTCTTCATGTAGTGGTAGTAGCGCTTCTGGTTCGGGTTGCCCCACTCGTCATACTCCCCGGTGGTGAGGGGAATGGACTCGTCCAGCATGGTGGTAACCACATCGACGAACGGCACCTGCGCCACCACGCCGCGATAGAGTTCGGGCGCCTGATTGATGACGGCCCCCATCAACAGACCACCGGCGCTGCCGCCCATGGCGTAGACCTGATCTTTGGCACCGTAGCCTTGCTCAACCAGCGCCTTGGTGACATCGATAAAGTCATTGAAGGTATTCTGTTTTTTCAGCAACTTGCCATCTTCGTACCAGTGACGGCCCAGCTCTTCACCACCCCGGATATGGGCGATGGCGTAGACGAAGCCGCGATCTAGCAGGCTCAGGCGCGAGCTGCTGAAGTCGGGATCCATGCTGGCGCCGTAGGATCCATAGCCATAGACCAGCAGCGGATTCTTGGGCGCATCGGCCTGCTCTTTCTTGAACTTGTCCTTGCGATAGACCAGCGACACCGGCACCGATACACCGTCGCGGGCGGTCACCCAGAGCCGCTCGCTGGCGTACTGGTCGGCCTTGAAGCCGGCCACCGGTTGCTGCTTGAGCAGGGTGCGCTTGCCGCTCGCCATGTCCAGCTCATAGGTGGAGGCGGGGGTGGTCATGGAGGAGTAGCCATAGCGCAGGGCGCTGGTATCCGGCTCCGGGTTGTAGGCGAGCCAGGTGACATAGGCAGGATCGTCGAAGGCGATCTCCTTCTCGTCACCGCTCTGCCAGTTGATCTGGCGCAGTCGGGTCAGCCCCTTGTTGCGCTCTTCCAGTACCAGCCAATCCTTGAACAGGGCGTAGCTCTCCAGCAGCACGTCCGGATTGGGGGCGATCACCGCCTTCCAGCGATCGACCGGGCTCTCCTTGGTCTCGTAGAGGCCGAAGTTCTTGCCGTCCTTGTTGGAGCGCACATAGAAGCGGCCGCGGTAGTGATCCAGGCTGTATTCGTGATCCACCTGACGGGGCAGGAACAGGCGTGGGGCGTGCTCCGGCTGGTTGGCATCGATCAGCCGCGCTTCGCCGGTGGTGGTGCTGGAGAGGGCGATGACGATGAAATCTTCCGAGGTGGTGGCGTAGAGGCTGATGTAGAAGGAGTCATCCTTCTCCTCGTAAACCAGCTTGTCCGTGGCCGGATCCGTCCCGAGCGTGTGGCGATAGACCTGATACGGAAGCAGGGTCTGCGGGTGCTTGCGCACATAGAAGACGGTCTTGTTGTCGTTGGCCCACACCAGATTGCCGGAGGTATTTTCCAGTTTGTCGGTGGCCCACTGGCCGCTCTCCAGATCGAGGAACTGGATCTGGTACTGACGGCGGGAGAGGAAATCTTCCGCCACCGCCAGCCAGCGATTGTTGCGGCTCACCTCAAGGGCGCCGAGGGCATAGAACTCGTGCCCTTCCGCCCGCAGGTTGCTGTCGAGCAGCAGACTCGCCTGCTCTTCACCGAGCTTGGTGCGCGAATAGATCCCGTACTCCTTGCCCGGCTCATAGCGGGTCTGGTAGCGGTAGCCATTCTTCACATAGGGCACCGATTCATCCTGCTGGGGGATGCGGGCGACCATCTCTTTGTAAAGCTGTTCGCGCAGGGGTTGGGTCGGCTTGAGCATGGCCTCGGTATAGGCGTTCTCGGCCTTGAGATAGTCCAACACCTCGGGCTTCTGCCGCTCGTCGTCACGCAGCCAGTAGTAGTTGTCGATGCGGGTATCCCCGTGTTTTTTCAGAGTGCGGGGATGTTTGGCGGCCACGGGCGGCTGGATTGGATGTTCGCTTGTCAGCATGGCGGGCTCTTCATTGGCATAAGTGGGGGGGAGAACTGTCAGAAAGGCTAGCAGCAGAACTCCTCGGGAAAAGGTAAACATGTCGCATCCTTGGCGCTGGAAAGGGTTGGTGGACCTGAGCATCGGCTCCATGAATTGGCGTTAAATCTGCCCCTTGTTGCCGGTGGTTGCAAGCAATCCCTTGTTATTGCAGGAAATGTAATCAAAAAAAGCCGCTATCTCGCGATAGCGGCCCTCTTTCTGGCCATGAGCGGCAAGAGTCCGCTCAGGTGTGCCTCACATGATATGGGAGTGCCCTCTCATGACCAGTTTTCGTCAGCCTGGGTAGCTCGACCAGCGGTTGGTCGCGCCCTCGTTGCTGATACTCAGTACCTCATAGGGATGGCCCGGAATATCCATGCCCGGCGCACTCTGGGGCATGCCCGGAATGGTCAGGCCACGGATCGCCGGTTTTTCCCTGAGCAGCTTCTGCACATCGGCGGCCGGTACATGCCCCTCGATCACATAGCCATTTACGATACCGGTATGGCAAGAAGCCAGCTCCGGCGCGATACCGTATTGCTGCTTCACTGCGCCGAGCTGTTCGGTTTCGATGACCTCCAGTTCGAAGCCATTCTGCTCCATGTGCTCGTTCCAGCTTTGGCAGCAGCCACAATATTTGGATTTGTAGACGGTCATCTTCTCGGCCGCGAGGGCCGAAAAGCTGACGGTACCGGCCAGCATGGCCAGTAACAGGGGTTTGTACATCACTCACCTCAGATTGAAAGAAAAGATGCCCGATACGGGATGCGTTTCAGGTCCGGGTGCGTGGGGGACGTTCGAGCCGCTCGCACGGGGCGTCCGGCATAAAGAGAGAGGGGGAGACGAAGTCGGGGGTATCCGGTTCCAGTACGGCGACCGTCAGGCTGTCGCTGCCTACCAGCGTCATCGAGAGAGCGGTGGTAAAGCTGCCGCAGGGCATCGCTTTTTCCAGGGTACGCTCGCTCTGGCTGCAGTGGGTGGTCAGGGTACAGAGGTCGGTTGCGGCCCGGCTGCCAAACGACATCAACACCAGCACCAGACTCCACAAGGGGAGCCAGCGACGGGCGTGAGCGAGTTGGCGACGGGTGAGAACCATGGAATGACTCGAAAATAACAAGGGGCACATGGTAACCCTGTGCCCCGGGGGAGGGTCAAGCCCTCCCCATGGTGTCAGTCAGCCAGGATTAAGGTTGCTGACGGGTCGCCGCCAGCACGATCTCGCGCACGCAGACGTTGGCAGGCTGATTCCAGGCGTAGAGCACGGCATCGGCGATCACTTCCGGTGCAATGACGCCGCCCATCTGATCTTTCCAGTCGTGGTAACCGGCCTTGATGCTCTCGTCAGTGGTGTGGCTGAGCAGCTCGGTCTCGACCGCACCCGGGGCAATGGTCACCATACGCACGCCGACATCGGCCACCTCTTCCCGGATGTTCTCGGTCAGGGCGTGCACGGCGAACTTGGTGGCGCAGTAGGCAGCATGGTTCGGGAAGGTCTTGCGACCGGCGATGGAGCTGATGTTGATGATGGTGCCGCTGCGGCGCTCCTTCATGCCTGCCAGCACAGCGTGGACGCCGTTCAGCACCCCCATCACGTTGATGTTGAGCATCTGCTGCCATTCGGCGGGATCCTGCACATCGGCCTGACCCAGCAGCATGACACCGGCGTTGTTGACCATGCAGCCGACCGGGCCAAATTTGGCTTCTGCCTGCTGGACGGCGGCCTTCATGGCGGCGGTGTCGGTCACATCGACCCCGATGCAGAGGGTATCGGGCAGGTTCAGTGCCTGCATCGGCTCGACCCGGCGGGCCAGCAGTAGCAGCGGATGACCGGCGGCAGAGAAGGCACGGGCGATGGCGGCACCGATCCCGGCGGAGGCACCGGTGATCACGACGAGAGATTTGGACATGGGTCTTTCCTTCTGATTCAAGAGTCGGTTTGAGCAAACAGGTGGCTGGCCAGCACGGAACCCAATCACTATAGTCACTGCATCTATAAGTGATAAATATTGTTTTCCGCTGGTTATCATCTGAAAAAACTATGGTTGGTTTATGCTGGACTTGAGATTGCTGCGTTTCTTCATTGCCATCTATGAAGAGAAGAACATCACGGCGGCAGCCGAGCGCTGCCACGTCAGCCAGCCCTCCCTCTCGGCGGGGCTACGCCAGCTGGAAGAGGCGCTCGGTGACAGCCTGTTTGTCCGGGGCAAAAAGGGGGTGGTGGCGAAAGATCCGGCCCACTATCTCTATCCTCACGCGGTCAAGCTGGTGGAGGAGGCGCGCCGTTTGCCAGAGCTGTTTCGCCAGAAAGCGACGCGTGCGAGGCTCAATATCGCCATCATGCCGGACTTGAGTCGCCGCCGGGTGGCCGGGCTGTTGCAGCAAGTACAGCGCGTGTTGCCGCAACTGGATCTCACCCTCTCCGACTACACCACACCCGCCGACTGCCGTTTGACGCTGGATGCCTTGCGCCGGGAGGACGAGATCTTCCTGCCGCTGTGGGAGGAGGATTACGTGCTCTGCGTGCCGGTCGATCACCCCCTGGCCAGTCGCGAAAGGATCGAGCTGGCCGAGCTGCAACATTATGATTTTATTGAGTGCCCGCCCTGCGAAGCCCATCAGCAGACTATCGGCCTGCTGGCCTGTGACCGCCTTACCCTCAATCTGGTGGCCAAGGCCGGGAGCAAGGGGCTGGTGATGGCGCTGGTGCTGGCGGGGGTCGGCATCAGTTTTCTGCCGGACGGGCTGGTCGAGGATGAGGCGGGGCTCTGTACCCTGCCGGTGAGCGGACCGCGGATGTTTCGCCGGATCGGGCTCTGCTATCCCGCCCACCAGACCCTCAATCCGGCGCTGCGGGAGCTGATCCCCGAGTTGGCAGGCTATGGCGCTTCCTGATAAGGTCGCTCTCCTGTGCACCTTTACGATGCAGTTCCCCAGACTCCCCTTTTCTGTTTACCGCGCCTTGCACAGCAAGGCTTTGTTCGGGTGATGTGGTCATGAAACGCATTCTGGTTATTTTTTCCCATCCCGCGCTGCAGAGCTCGCGGGCCAACAAGCAGCTGTTGCAGGCGATTGAGGGGCTGGAGGGGGTCACTGTTCACGACCTCTATCAGCACTATCCCGACATGTTTATCGATGTGAAGCGGGAGCAGGCGCTGCTCTGTGAGCACGACATCATCGTCTTCCAGCACCCGTTTTACTGGTACTCCTGCCCGGCCATCATGAAAGAGTGGATGGATCTGGTGCTGGAGTATGGCTATGCCTACGGCCCCGAGGCTCATGCCCTCAAGGGCAAGCAGTGGCTGAGCGCCATCACCACGGGCGGGGCGCCGGAGTCCTACTGCAGCGAGGGGTATAACAGCCGACCGCTGCTCGACTTTCTGCTGCCATTTCAGCAGGCGGCCACCTTGTGCGGCATGAACTGGCTGCCCCCTTTCGTGCTGCACTCCTTTCACAAGATCAAGGATCCCGCCGCCCTGCGCCGCTGTGGACAGGATTACCGCCAGCTGCTTTGCGCCCTGCGTGATGATCAGCTGACCCCGGAGCAACTGGCCGGGCGTCCTTATCTGCGCGACTTGCTGGAGGTGCTCTGATGAAACATGGGCTGCTTGTTGGCCGAGCTTATGAGCCGGACCAGATGTTCACACGGAGGGCTGACTGATGGGCCACGGGATCCTGTTTGATGCCTTTATCTACCTCTCCGCCGCCGTTATCGCGGTGCCGCTGGCTAAGCGCTGGGGGCTGGGCTCGGTGCTCGGCTACCTGCTGGCGGGGATCATCATAGGCCCCTTTCTGCTGGGGCTGGTGGGGGAGCAGAAGGATGTGATGCACTTCGCCGAGTTTGGCGTGGTGCTGATGCTGTTTCTGGTCGGCCTTGAATTGCGTCCGGCCCTCTTGTGGCAGCTGAAGGGGCCGATCCTCGGCACCGGCGGCCTGCAGGTGCTGCTCACTACGGCGGCGCTGACCGGCGTGGCGCACCTGATCGGTTTGCCGCTGCAACAGGGGCTGGCCATCGGCCTGATTCTGGCGCTCTCCTCGACCGCCATCGTGTTGCAGAGCCTGCAGGAGCGCAAGCTGATGCAGAGCGAGAGCGGTCGCTCCGCCTTTGCGGTGCTGCTGTTTCAGGATATTGCGGTCATTCCGATCCTGGCGCTGTTGCCACTGCTGGCCATGGCGCCGGTCGCCAGCAATGGTGGCTCCGAGCTGGCGGGGTGGCAGCACGGCCTGCTGGTAGTCGCGGCCATCTCAGGCATAGTGCTGGGTGGCCACTACCTGATGCGGCCGGTGTTTCGTGCCATCGCCCAGTCCCACATGCGGGAGATCTTCGTCGCCGCCGCCCTGCTGCTGGTGATCGCTATCGCCGTGTTGATGGAGTCGGTGGGGCTCTCGCCCGCTCTCGGCTCCTTCCTCGCCGGTGTGGTGCTGGCCGACAGCGAATATCGCCATGAGCTGGAGGCCGACATAGAGCCGTTCAAGGGCTTGCTGCTCGGCCTGTTCTTTATGTCGGTGGGGGCGGGGATCGACTTCGGGCTGTTTGCCGAACACCCTTTTCTCATCCCGACGCTGGTGGTTGGCCTGATGGTGCTCAAATGGCTGGTGCTGATGGCGCTCGGCTTCATCATCCGCATCTCGCCGAGTCAACGCTGGACCTTCGCGCTGGCGCTCGCACAGGGCGGTGAGTTTGCCTTCGTGCTCTTCTCGTTTGCCGCCCAGAACCGGGTGCTGCCCGGTGAGACCATCTCGCTGCTGACGCTGGTGGTAGCGCTCTCCATGGCGCTCACCCCGCTGCTGCTGATCCTCAACGATCGGGTGATCCAGCCCTGGTTCGATTACCGTAACCAGAGCGACGCGCCGCAGCATGAGCAACCTGAGCTGGTGGAGCATCCGGTGATCATCGCGGGCTTCGGCCGCTTCGGCCAGATCGTGGGGCGTCTGCTGCACGGTCACGGCATCGGTACCACCATCCTCGAGCAGGATGCCAGCCAGATAGAGACCCTGCGCAAGTATGGCTATCAGGTCTTCTATGGCGATGCCAGCCGGATCGATCTGCTCCATGCTGCCGGGGCGCACAAGGCGAAGCTGCTGGTGCTCTCCATCAACGATCCGGCTACCTCGCTGGCGGTGATCGAGATGGTGCAGAAGCACTTCCCGCACCTGAAGATCCTGGCGCGAGCGCTAGATCGGCCCCACGCCCACGAGATCCTGCGCCACGGGGTCGAGAGCGTTCACCGGGAAACCCTGGGCTCGGCGGTCGATCTGGGGGTGGAAGCCCTGACCCAGCTCGGTTTTCGTGCCAACCAGGCCTGGCGGGCGGGGCAGACCTTCAAGCAGCACGATAACTGGCTGTTGCGCGAGCAGGTCAACTATCTGGACGACGAGCACACTTATATCAACAAGAGCCTGCAATACCGGGAGATCCTCTCCGATCTGTTGCAAGACGACGAGGAGGGGCAGGAGCGTATCCATGCCCATAACTGGAACAGCGGGTTACCCGACGACGACAAGGAAGCAAAATGATTGCCTATTACCCCATGTTTAAACACCTGCATATGACGCTGGCGCTGGTCAGTCTGCTGCTCTTTATCTATCGCTGGAGTCTGGCGCTGGCCGGCAGCGATCGGTTGCAGCAGAAGTGGCTGAAGATCCTGCCGCATATCAACGACACCTTCCTGCTGCTGTTTGGGGTGTTGCTGGCGGTGGCCTTGCAGTTGAGCCCGGGTCAACAACCCTGGCTGATGGCCAAGCTGATTGCACTGGTGCTCTATATCGGTCTGGGTGTCATGGCGCTCAAGCGCCCGGCCCGCGGTCAGAAGCTGGTGGCCGGTGTGGCGGCACTGGCGGTGTTTGGCTACATGGTCGGTGCGGCCATCACCAAGTCAGCCTGGTCGTGGCTGATGTGAGCAAAAGGGGAGAGTCATGCTCTCCCCTGAAATCATATTCTGAGATGAATTAATTAATCGGAATTTTATGCTAGCAATAAATCGCAACATAGAACTTTCATTTGAGGGATTTTTGGCTAATTTTAGCCTCTAGCGGCTCCTTTTTTTAGTGTATTGTCTTTGTAAATCAATTGCTTAGTGTGTTTTGTATGAAAATGGCGACAGTTGTCGCAGCAAAACTTGCGACATAGACTGTCGCAAGTCACGACTAGCATACAGTCAACGCTAAACCAGTGAAGGCAAGCACCATGAGCAAGAAGCTGTTACGACAACTGACCTTGGCGCGTTGCATCCCGCACCGCCCTTACAAGCTGACCGCCAGCCAACTCCAGGTAAAACTGGAAGAGGAAGGCATCCACGTCAGTCTGCGTACCGTGCAACGGGACCTGGAGGAGATGTCCGGCATGGGACTGTTCGACCTCACCTCGGACGAGCGCAGCAAACCCCATGGCTGGTGCTTCGAGCGCCACGGCCTCAACGACTTTGCCAATATCATGCCGCTCTCGCTGGCGGTGGCCCTGAAAACCTGGAGTGATCAGGCGAGCCAACTGTTGCCAGCGAGCGTACTGACCGAATTGAATCCGCTGGTCGACAAGGCGAGCCAGGTGATCCGCGACAGCCAGAGTGAACTGGCCGAGCGCTGGCTGGAGAGTGTCCACCAGTCACCGCGTCCGTTTGCCGGCAACCCGGAGATCCGCCGCAGCACCCTGATCCGCGATGCGCTCTGGCGTGGTCGCAAGTTTAGTGCCGAGATCCAGCGCGTGATCAAAGAGCGCACCGTATGGCTCTGCTACGACCGTATCAACCCGCTCGGCATTCTTAATCAGCCGGACGGTCCGATCCTGCTCTGCACTCTGTCCGAGCTGGATCCCAAGGTCTACGGCATTCCGTTCGACCATATCAAGAACGTGGAGCTGACCAACTTCAGCGCCACCCAGCCGAAGGATTTCAATATCCAGAAACTGATCCGCGATCAGGGCTATCAGGATGTGAGCGGCCCGATCCGCTTCGTCGGCCGGATCGATGCCAACAGCCAGTCGCTGGTGGATAACCAGATCCCCGGCAACAATCCACGCATGACCCGCTATGACAAGCGCAGCGTGGTGGTGGAGACAGAAGTGCAGGACACCCCGGAGTTTCGCAGCTGGTTGAACAACATCGGCGGTGAACTGGAGGTGCTGGCACCGGAATCGCTGCGCAAGGCCTATCTCAATCCGGCCAACCGCTTGAGCTGATTAAAAAATTGGAATGTTGAAGAGTCGAGCCTGGTCTCGGCTCTTTTTTTTGCGGTTTTTTTAAGCATATTTATTCAACTAATTTTTAAGTCTTAACGTCAGGATTGAACCGTTTTCCTGCCCCGTTTTTGGGGGTGAAACCCTTGTAAGAGATCTGCCATAGCGACTGTAAGAGGCTGGCGCTTTGAGCCGTACGCGAAGCCATGCCAGAATGATCGAGCTTTCCCGTGAAACTAAATAAATAACTGATATTAAAGGGTTAGTTTTTAAGTTTGTTTTTTGAGATGGGAGCTGCATCGGATCTTTATCATCGGATGGCCCTTGTTCGGGGGGCGCATTTCCTTAGTATGGGTCTCACAAGGACGGAGCTGGTCCGGCAGGATGCAGGGCAGCGCATAAAGATGGAATAGTCCGCAGGATGTGGACAAGGGATACCTCAGGATGAGCTCGATAATCAGGATGATTATCGTCACGGATGAATAAAGGAACACCGCGGGATGCGGCAGGACACTCTCGGGATGAGAGCAGAACGAATGGAACCTCGTTCTTCAGGATGAACAGGACCTCGCCGGATGCGAGAGGAATACTTCAGGATGAAGTGAGATAACCCGGATGGTTATCTGTCAGGAAGACGCAAGGAACCCCACAGGACGTGGTAATGGACACCTCCAGGATGGAGACAGGGAAGCAGTTCAGGATGAATTGCCAGGCCAGGAACGCCGCAGGACACGCCAACGGATTGGAAAGGGGATATTCCAAAGGATTAGGATAACGTCAGGGATTGCAGGGAGCATTGCAGTTCTACGGACAGGACGACACGACTCTAGGGGACGGCTACCGCCGTCCCCTTTTCTTTTATGGTTTGTCCGAGAGATTGCCGCGCTGGGCGGCGTTGACGATCTCTTGCAGGCGCTGACGAATGTCGACCATGCCAAACACACCAAAGATCAGCACAGTGACAAACTCGGCCTTGGTGACAGCGAAGTAGCGTTTGCAAGCTGCCTTGATCATGCTGGCCTGCAGCCAGTGCAGCAGGGCGACGATCACGCCGCAGACCGGCAGAAAGCCGTTGAGTTTGCCGGGCAGCGGGGCAATCAGGCTCACCAGCACGCCAAACCAGAAGAACAATATCAGCCCCATCGCCAACAGATTAAAGACTCGCTTCATTGTTTACCTCTCTTAGATAGAGTTGATAGCAGACCTGACCTGCTTGTTTGTCCTTGAGTAACTGCCAGTTGGCGGGCAGCGCCAGATCGGCCATCTCCCCCTTTAAACTGCAGCGTCATTCTTGGTGTCCCGCAGATAGAGCTGGTAGCAGACCTGACCTGCCTGTTTGTCCTTGAGTAGTTGCCAGCTGGCAGGCAGCGCCAGATCGGCCATCTCCTTCTCCCGCTCCAGATAGATGAGGGCGTCCGGTGCCAGCCAGCCGCGCAGCTCCAGCAGTTCGCACACTTGCGGTAGCAGCTCGCGGCGAAACGGCGGATCGAGGAACACCAGATCGAACGGGGTGGCAGGGCCTTGCAGCCAGCTCACCGCATCAGACTGGATCACCTGACCCTGACTGCTGCCGAGGGCGGTCAGGTTCTTCTTGATCTGGTCTGCGGCCCCTTTGTCCATCTCGATCAGGGTCACCTGCTCGGCATAGCGCGACAGTGCCTCCAGTCCGAGTCCGCCGCTGCCGGCAAACAGATCCAGGCAGCGGGTGCCGCGAATGTGGGGGGCCAGCCAGTTGAAGATGGTCTCCTTGACGCGATCCGTGGTGGGTCTGAGCCCCTCCACATCCTTGACCGGCAATTTGCGGCCTCGCCACTGGCCGCTGATGATTCTTACAAAGCCCGATTTTCCTTGCGGGGCGGGACTCTTGCTCGGGTTGCTACGGCTGGATTTCACTCTGGGCATCGCGTTTCATCGTCAGAAAATAAAGTGGTAGTATAAGGCGGTTCATTTTTATGCCGACCCGCCAAGGGACGGCTATCTTAGCAGTCAGCCTTTGATGTGAGTATTTTTAGATGGCAAAAGGTTTGTTTTCCTGGCTGGGTTTCGGCCGCAAGAAAGAAGAGGCTGAGGCTGTCCAACCACAGACACCCCAAGCCACCCCCGTTACCGTTGAGCCCGAGGTCACTGCTACCCCCGCTCCCGTTTCTGATACCACTGTTTCCGATAGTACGCCGGCCGTTGCCCCCGAAGTGCCTGCCAGCGCACAGAATTCCGTTTTGCAAGATGATTGCTGCCTGCCGACCGAGCTGGACGATCACGGCCCGCTGGTGGTGGAGGAGTGCGCCTCCGATCTGGAGCCGGTGATCGTCAACGAAACGCTGATCGCCGAAGAGGAGCGTGCCGCTGAAGCCGCTCGCACTGCCGCAGAGGCGCAAGCCGCTGAGGTCAAGGCAGCCGAAGAGGCTCGTATTGCTGCCGAAGCTCGTGCTGCGGAAGAGGCTCGTATTGCTGCCGAGGCTCGCGCCGCGGAAGAATCTCGCATTGCCGCCGAAGCTCGCGCTGCGGAAGAGGCTCGCATTGCTGCCGAAGCCCGCGCCGCGGAAGAGGCTCGCATTGCCGCTGAAGCTCGCGCCGCGGAAGAGGCCCGTATCGCCGCCGAAGCTCGTGCTGCGGAAGAGGCTCGCATTGCTGCCGAGGCTCGCGCCGCGGAAGAGGCTCGTATTGCTGCCGAAGTCCGCGCCGCGGAAGAGGCCCGTATTGCTGCCGAAGCCCGTGCTGCGGAAGAAGCTCGTATTGCTGCCGAGGCTCGCGCCGCGGAAGAGGCTCGCATTGCCGCCGAAGCTCAGGCTGCGGAAGAAGCCCGTATCGCCAAAGAGGCCCAGCGAGCGGAAGATATGCGCCTGGTCGCCGCGATGGAGGCTGAGGCCGCTGCACTGGCTGCTCTGCCGTTGGCCGCCAAGGTGGACGACGACACCCAGGACAAACCGCAGCGGGAGGGCTTCTTTGCTCGCCTCAAGCGCAGTCTGGTGCGCACCAAGGAGAATATCGGTTCCGGTTTCTTCGGCCTGTTTCGTGGCAAGAAGATCGACGATGAGCTGTTTGAAGAGCTGGAAACCCAGCTGCTGACCGCCGATCTCGGTGTGGATACCACTACTCGTATCATCGAAGGGCTGGTGCAGCACGCGGATCGCAAGCAGCTCAAGGATGCCGAGGCGCTCTACGGCCTGCTCAAGCAGGACATGGGCGAGATGCTGGCCAAGGTCGAACAGCCGCTGGTGATCGACACCAGCAAGAAGCCTTATGTGATCCTGATGGTCGGCGTAAACGGCGTCGGCAAAACCACCACCATCGGCAAGCTGGCCAAGCAGTTCCAGGCCGAGGGCAAGAGCGTGATGCTGGCGGCGGGTGACACCTTCCGTGCCGCAGCGGTCGAACAGCTGCAGGTTTGGGGTCAGCGCAACAATATTCCGGTGATTGCCCAGCACACCGGCGCCGATTCCGCTTCTGTCATTTATGACGCCATCGAGGCCGCCCGCTCCCGCGGGGCTGACGTGCTGATCGCCGACACCGCCGGTCGCCTGCAGAACAAGAGCAACCTGATGGAAGAGCTCAAGAAGGTGGTGCGGGTGATGAAGAAGCTGGATGAAGAGGCGCCCCACGAGATCATGCTGACTCTGGATGCAGGCACCGGCCAGAACGCCCTGAGCCAGGCCAAGCTGTTCAGCGAGGCGGTTGGCCTGACCGGCATCACCCTCACCAAGCTGGATGGCACGGCCAAGGGCGGCGTCATCTTCGCGGTGGCCGACAAGTTCCAGATCCCGATCCGCTATATCGGGGTGGGCGAGGGGATCGACGATCTGCGTCCCTTCGTTGCCAACGACTTCATCGAGGCGCTCTTCAGCCGCGATGAATAAGTCCGGCCGTGATGAGTCAGCTCAGCCGTGATGAGTAAGTGTTCCATGCCCCGACTCCGGTCGGGGTTTGTCAATTTCAGGGAACCGTTATGATTCGTTTTGACAAGGTCAGCAAGGTATACAGCGGCGGCCATCAGGCGCTGCAAAAGGTCAGCTTTCACCTGCGCAAGGGAGAGATGGCCTTTCTGACCGGGCACTCGGGGGCGGGCAAGAGTACCCTCCTCAAACTGATCAGCGTGATGGAGCGTCCGACCGATGGTCGCGTCTTCTTTCATGGTGATGATGTCAGCCATATCCAGCGCAGCCAGATCCCCTATGTTCGCCGCCAGATCGGGATGATCTTTCAGGATCACCGCCTGCTGATGGACAGAACCGTGTTCGACAACGTGGCGCTGCCGCTGGTGATCGATGGTTATAGCCATGCGGACATCAACAAGCGGGTGGCGGCGGCGCTGGACAAGGTGGGGCTGCTTGGCAAGGAGCGTTACCAGCCGCGCATGCTCTCCGGTGGTGAACAGCAGCGGGTCGGTATCGCCCGCGCCATCGTCAACAAGCCGCCGTTGCTGCTGGCGGATGAACCGACCGGCAACCTGGACCCCCAGCTCTCCATGGACATCATGCGGTTATTTCAGGAGTTCAACAATTTTGGGGTCTCGGTACGATTGCCACCCACGATCTGGGGCTGATTGCTCGCATGCGCTATCGCACCCTGACCCTCAAGGCGGGTCGCATGTATTCGGCCGGGGAGGAGCTCTGATGGCTATCGTTCGTCATAAACAACCGCCGCTGCGCCGTCTGATGATGTACGGGGTTGATCATGTGCGGCAGGCGTTTGCCAGTCTCGGGGAGCTGTGGCGCAATCCGCTCGCCTCCCTGATGACGCTGGCGGTGCTCGGCGTCAGCTTGGCACTGCCTTCCTGTTTCCATGTGCTGCTGAAAAACGCCGAGGTGGTGGAGGGGAGCTGGCAGAGCAGTTCCCAGATCTCCCTTTACCTGCGCAAGGATCTGCCGGAGCAGAGCATTCTCGATCTGCAGCACAGGATCCTGCTCTATCCCGAGGTGGATTCGGTCACCTACCTGAGCCGTGACGATGCGTTGCGGGAGTTTCGCGAGATCTCCGGCTTCGGCGATGCCCTCGATTATCTGGACAGCAACCCGTTACCGCCTGTGCTGAGCGTGATCCCGGATCCGCGCTGGCAGAACCCGGAAGGGGCCGCCGAGCTGCTCAGCAAGCTCAATAACGAGGTGGGGGTCGAACAGGGCAAGCTGGATCTGCAGTGGTTGACCCGGTTGCAGGGGATCATGAACCTGCTGCGCCACACCATTACCGGTATCGCGGTGCTGCTGCTTTCCGCCGTGTTGCTGATCGTCGGCAATACCCTGCGTCTCAACATCCTCAACCAGCGTTCCGAGATTGAAGTGCTCAAGCTGGTGGGGGCGACCGATTCCTTTATTCATCGTCCTTTCCTCTATACCGGCATCTGGTTCGGGGTGATCGGCGGCATGCTGGCCTGGTGGCTGACCGAAGTGATGGTGATCTGGAGCGAAGGGGTGGTGAAGGAGCTGGCGGGCTTGTATAACAGTAACTTCCGGCTGGTTGGCATGGGAGCGGTAGACGGGATCAATCTGATCTTGCTGGGCGCCCTGCTGGGGCTGATTGCCTCCTGGTTCTCGGTCCATCGCCACATTCGCGACATCGAACCATCCTGATTATTTTGTCATCAAAGTAAATCGCTGGATTTTGAGAGGCGGATCAAGTAAAAGAGGGGCCGTTTCTGGCTTGGCCCCCATAGTCAGAGTATTCTGAATAACAATGATCTTCCGGATCTTCGCTAGATCCAGTGAACCTTCTGATTTATAAGCAGTCTATTAAAGCTGAAGCATTTATACGGGTGTGGCCCCTCTGCCTTGCTCGTCAGACTTGGCAAGCATGTGAAGGTTGCGAGCTCCGCAACAATGGACTTAGCATGCTACTTTTCGGGGGTCCTTCATTGTGACCCCCTTTTTTTGACTGTTCATTCATGATTCATCCTGCAGGCTTAAGATAAGCCGGTCTAAAACTGGGCATGTTCTTTGATACACGCCGCAGAATGGCATCCGGTCAGTAGACAGACCCTCTCAGGGTGTTAGACTGATTCGATTGAAAAGTAAGAGGTAACAGATGGGAACTTCATTGCAGCGCACTATGGCTCTGATTCCGCAAGGTAGTCTGGAAGGCTATATCCAGGCAGTAAACTCTATTCCTGTGCTGAGCGCAGAGGAAGAGCGTGAACTGGCTGAGCGTTTGCAGCAGGATGGCGATCTCGAGGCTGCCCGTCAGCTGGTTATGTCGCACCTGCGCTTTGTCGTTCATGTCGCCAAGAGTTATGCCGGTTACGGTCTGCCTCAGGCCGATCTGGTTCAGGAAGGCAACATCGGCCTGATGAAGGCGGTCAAGCGCTTCGACCCGACGGTCGGCGTGCGTCTGGTCTCCTTTGCCGTGCACTGGATCAAGGCCGAAATCCACGAATATGTCCTGCGCAACTGGCGCATGGTCAAGGTGGCGACCACCAAGGCCCAGCGCAAGCTCTTCTTCAACCTGCGCAAATCCAAAAAGCGTCTGGGCTGGCTGAACCACGAAGAGGTTCAGGCCGTGGCGGCTGATCTCGGCGTTTCTGCCGCTGACGTGACCGAGATGGAAGCGCGGATGGCCAACTACGATCAGGCGTTCGATCTGGTTGGTGACGATGAGGAAGAGGGCGGTTTCGCTCCGGTTCACTATCTGGAGGACAAATCCTCCGATCTGGCCGCGACCATCGAGAACGACAACTGGGACGATCACGCGACCCGTCGCCTGAGCTCGGCCCTCGCCACCCTGGATGAGCGCAGCCAGCACATCATCCGCGCCCGCTGGCTCGATGATGACAGCAAGACCACTCTGCAGGAGCTGGCCGATACCTACGGCGTCTCTGCCGAGCGTGTGCGTCAGCTTGAGAAAAACGCACTCAAGAAGCTGAAAGATGCCATGGAAGCCTGATGCTTCCTCTCATAAAAACAGGGCCTGATGGCCCTGTTTTTGTTTCGCAAGGATCTGGTCGGCCTTGCTTTGGTTACCCTTGAGTGTGTTATGTTGCCGCCACTGCCACATTAGGGAGAGCAGAAGTGAAACTGTTGAACGACCTGTTTACCAACAACCGTGAGTGGGCCGAACGGATCAAAGCCGAAGATCCCAATTTCTTTGCCACTCTTTCTGCCCAGCAGGCCCCCGAATACCTCTGGATTGGTTGTTCCGACAGCCGGGTCCCCGCCAACCAGCTGATGGGCTTGCTGCCGGGGGATGTCTTCGTCCACCGCAACGTCGCCAATCTGGTGGTGCATACCGATTTCAACTGCCTCTCCGTGCTGCAATACGCGGTAGAAGTGCTCAAGGTGAAGCACATCATCGTCTGCGGTCACTATGGTTGCGGCGGCGTCAAGGCCGCGATGCAGAACCAGGAGTTGGGTCTCATCGACAACTGGCTGCGCAACATCAAGGATGTCTACTTCAAATATGGTGAAGAGCTTGAGGCCATCGAGGATGAGCACGAGCGCTTCGACTACCTGTGCGAGCTGAACGTCGCCGAGCAGGTCGCCAACGTCTGCCACACCACCATTATCCAGAACGCCTGGCGCAAGGGGCAGGAGCTGGCCGTCCACGGCTGGATCTACGGGATCAAGGATGGCTTGCTGCATGATCTCGATCTCTGCATCAGCGGCCCGGATCAGATCCCCGATGTCTATCGTGCCTGGCCGGACATGCGTCCGCCCCACCGTCGGCGCTAGGGAGCTTCATGGTGGCGCCAGCTCTCTATCTGCAGATCAAGCAGCACATTCTGGACGGGATCCGCGAACGCCATTACCAGGCGGGGGACAGGATCCCGACCGAAGCGGCCCTGTGCGAGCAGTTCACCGTGAGCCGGATGACGGTCAACCGGGCGCTGCGGGAGCTGGTGGCGGAAGGTTGGTTGGTGCGTACCGCCGGTTCCGGCAGCTTCGTGGCGGACCGGCGCACCGAATCGCCGCTGCTGGCTATTCGCAATATTGCCGACGAGATCGCCGAGCGTGGCGGCGAGTACAGCGCCCGGGTGATCCGGCTGCAGCGGCTGGCCGCCGACGAGAAGGTGGCGGTGCAACTGGGGCTGCGGGTGGGCGCCCCCATCTTTCACAGCCTGATCGTCCATCAGGCCGATGGGGAGCCGTTGCAGCTGGAGGAGCGCTTTGTCGATGCCGGGCGCCTGCCTGGCTACGGCGAGCAGGATTTCACCCTGCAAACTCCCAACCGCTATCTGATGGATGTCTGCCCCCTCTCCGAGATGGAGCACGTAGTGGAAGCCGTGTTACCCAGCGCCGGTGAGGCGGGATTGTTGCAGATCCGCGTAGATTCCCCCTGCCTGTTGTTGCACCGGCGTACCTGGTCGGAGGGGCATCTGGTCTCCTACGCCCGTTTGCTCTCCCCCGGTTCCCGCTACAAGCTAAGCTCCAAGACTCAGTTGGAGTGAATGTATATACAACTAGATTTTGCAAAGCCCACCTCCTGGTGGGCTTTTTTGTGCTTAAACTCTAAGTTTGATGCTGTTATCAGGATGTGAACTTCGCTCTTTCTTTCGTCATAGAGATCGACTATAAGAATATGTATATACATTTGAGGTCGCTATGAACAAGGAACTGTTGAACTGCGAGCGGGTCTGGCTCAACGTGACGCCCGCTACCCTGAATGATGAGCTTGCCGACTACGGCCTGCTGCCGCTCCACGCCATCGGCGTGAAGGATGGCAAGATCCACGCGCTGGTGCCGATGGCCGAACTGAAGGGGCCCCATCCTGCTCACTGGCAGGATATGCAGGGCAAGCTGGCTACCCCCGGCCTTATCGATTGCCATACACACCTCATCTTCGCCGGCAGCCGTGCCGAAGAGTTCGAACTGCGCCAGAAAGGGGTGCCCTATGCGGAGATCGCCCGCAAGGGCGGCGGCATCATCAGCACGGTGTGTGCCACCCGCACCGCCAGCGAAGAGCAGCTCTTTGAGCTGGCGCAGCCGAGGGTGAAATCCCTGATCCGCGAAGGGGTCACCACTGTGGAGATCAAGTCCGGCTATGGCCTGACGCTGGATGATGAACTCAAGATGCTGCGGGTGGCCCGCAGGCTGGGTGAGGCGTTGCCGATCCGGGTCAAAACCACTCTGCTGGCGGCCCATGCGGTGCCGCCGGAGTATCGCGACGACCCCGACAGCTGGGTCGAGACCATCTGTCAGGAGATTATCCCGGCCGCCGCCGAGGCGGGCCTGGCCGATGCGGTGGATGTCTTCTGCGAGCATATCGGCTTCTCGCTGGCCCAGACCGAGCAGGTCTATCTGGCGGCGGCTCAATACGGCCTGCCGGTGAAGGGGCATATGGATCAGCTCTCCAATCTCGGCGGCAGCACGCTGGCCGCCAACTTCGGCGCCCTCTCGGTGGATCATCTGGAGTATCTGGATCCGGAAGGGATCCTGGCGCTGGCCCACCGTGGCGTGGTCGCCACCCTGCTGCCCACCGCCTTCTACTTCCTCAAAGAGACCAAGTTGCCGCCGGTTGCCGCGCTGCGCAAGGCGGGGGTGGCGATGGCGGTCTCCTCCGATATCAACCCGGGTACCGCGCCCATCATCTCCTGCGGATGGCGATGAACATGGCTTGTACCCTGTTTGGTCTGACGCCGGTGGAGGCCATGGTCGGGGTGACCCGTCACGCCGCCAAAGCGCTCGGCGAGCAGGAGCGCCTTGGCCAGCTCAGGGTGGGGATGGCGGCCGATTTCCTGATCTGGCACTGCGCCCATCCGGCCGAGCTGAGCTACATGGTCGGCGTCGATCAGCTGGCAGGCCGCATCTTCAACGGCGAGGAGACCCTCCATGGATAAATTCAACCCGGTCGACATGTCGCTCTGGCAGGGACGACAGGATCCGGAAGATGGTGAACTGGCCCTGCGCTGGCACGACAAGGTGCTGCCCTGGGCTGCCGGGGCACAAGAGGCTGCAGGTGTAGTGCTGCTCGGTTTTGCCTGCGATGAAGGGGTGCGCCGCAACAAGGGGCGTGTCGGCGCCGCCGAGGCGCCGCTGGCTGTGCGCAAGCTGCTGGCCAACACTGCCTGGCACCTGAATCGCCCCGTCTACGATGGCGGGGATGTGAGCTGTACCGATGGGGATCTCGATGCCGCCCACGGCCATCTGGCCGAGCGGGTCGCCGCTGCGCTTGATCTGGGCCACTTCCCGCTGGTGCTGGGGGGCGGTCACGAGGTGGCCTTCGGCAGCTGGAGCGGCCTTAACCGTCATCTGGGTGGCAGTGGCAAGGTCGGCATTATCAACCTCGATGCTCATTTTGACCTGCGCATGAAGCAGGAATTGGCAAGCTCCGGCACCCCCTTTTTCCAGATTGCCGAGCAGTGCGCCGCTCAGGGCACACCGTTTCACTACGCCTGCCTCGGGGTAGCCGAGACCGCCAATACCCAAGCCCTGTTTGCCCGTGCCAAGGCGCTGGGTGTGTGGCATGTGCTGGACGAGGCGATGACCCAAGCCGAATTGCCAGCCTTGCTAAGCGGGTTGGACGCCTTTATCGCCGATTGTGATCACCTCTATCTGACCATCGATCTCGACGTGCTGCCCGGCAACCTGATGCCGGGAGTGAGCGCCCCCGCCGCCCGCGGCGTGGAGCTGGCGGTGATCGAACCGCTGATCGCCCATATCCGGGCCAGCGGCAAGCTCAGGCTTGCCGATCTGGCCGAGTACAACCCGAAGCTGGATCAGGACAATCGCAGTGCCCGCGTGGCCGCGCGACTGGTTCATCTGTTGACCCGTTAACCCTTTGGCCGCATATCGCCGAAGGCACCCTATTGATACAACAAGGAGTGTGTATGTCTGTGCAACAGCAGGATCCCCGTCATGATCCGAACCGCGTGATCCGTGCCCCGCGCGGCACTGAACTGACCGCCAAGAGCTGGCTCACCGAAGCGCCGCTGCGGATGCTGATGAACAACCTGGATCCCGAGGTGGCCGAGCATCCCCAGTCGCTGGTGGTCTATGGTGGCATCGGTCGCGCTGCCCGCAACTGGGCCTGCTTTGACAAGATTGTCGATGTGCTGACCCGGCTGGAGGAGGATCAGACCCTGCTGGTGCAATCCGGCAAGCCGGTCGGGGTGTTCCAGACCCACAAGGATGCGCCGCGGGTGCTGATCGCCAACTCCAATCTGGTGCCCCACTGGGCCAACTGGGAGCACTTCAACGAGCTCGATAAGAAGGGCTTGATGATGTATGGCCAGATGACCGCAGGTTCCTGGATCTACATCGGCACTCAGGGGATCGTGCAGGGCACCTACGAAACCTTTTTCGCGGTGGCCAACCAGCACTTCAACGGGTCGCCTGCGGGGCGCTGGATCCTGACCGGCGGGCTCGGCGGCATGGGTGGCGCCCAGCCGCTGGCCGCCACCATGGCCGGCTTCTCGATGATCGCCGTAGAGTGCGACGAGACCCGTATCGATTTTCGTCTGCGCACCCGTTATGTGGACAAGAAGGCTCACAGTCTGGATGAGGCGCTGGCCATGATCGAAGAGGCCAAGCAGAGCGGCACCGCCGTATCCGTCGGCCTGCTCGGCAACGCCGCCGACGTCTTCGCCGAGCTGGTGGCCCGGGGCATCACACCGGATGTGGTGACCGACCAGACCTCCGCCCATGATCCGATCCACGGTTACCTGCCGCAGGGTTGGAGTGTGGCCAAGTGGCGCGAGCTGCAACAGAGTGCCCCGCAGGAGGTGAATCTGGCCGCTCGTCGCTCCATGGCCCGTCAGGTGGAGGCGATGCTGACCCTGCAAGAGCGCGGCGCGGCGACTTTGGATTACGGCAACAACATCCGTCAGATGGCGCTTGAGGAGGGGGTGAAAAATGCCTTCGACTTCCCCGGCTTCGTCCCCGCCTACATTCGCCCGCTGTTCTGCGAGGGGATAGGGCCGTTCCGCTGGGTGGCCCTCTCCGGCGATCCGGAAGATATCTACAAGACAGATCAGAAGGTGAAAGAGCTGATCCCCGACGATCCTCACCTGCATAACTGGCTCGACATGGCCCGCGAGCGCATCGCGTTTCAGGGGCTGCCGGCGCGGATCTGCTGGGTCGGGGTCAAGGATCGGGTACGGCTCGGGCTGGCCTTCAACGAGATGGTGAAAAACGGCGAGCTGAAAGCCCCCATCGTCATTGGCCGCGACCATCTGGATTCCGGCTCGGTGGCGAGCCCGAACCGCGAGACCGAGTCGATGATGGATGGCTCCGATGCCGTCTCCGACTGGCCGCTGCTCAACGCCCTGCTCAACACCGCTGGCGGCGCGACCTGGGTCTCCCTGCACCACGGCGGTGGGGTGGGGATGGGCTTCTCCCAGCACTCCGGCGTGGTGATCGTCTGTGACGGCTCCGATGACGCTGCCCGCCGCGTCGGTCGGGTGCTGCGCAACGATCCGGCCACCGGGGTGATGCGCCACGCGGATGCCGGCTACGAGATTGCCATCAACTGTGCCCATGAGGCGAAACTGGATCTGCCGATGATTGACGGCGCCAACGGTGTCAAAGGAAAGGTGTAACACCATGTTTGAATTGACTATTACTCCGGGCGAGCTGGATCTTGCCACCCTGCGCCGCGTCAGCCGCGAGCCGGTACATATTGCACTGGATCCGGCCGCGCGGCCGGGGATCCACGCCTCCGCTGCCGTAGTTACCAAGGTGATCGAACAGAACCGGGTGGTGTATGGCATCAACACCGGCTTTGGCCTGTTGGCCAACACCCGTATTCCGGTGGAGCAGCTGGACGAGCTGCAGCGCTCCATCGTGCTTTCCCACGCAGCAGGGATTGGCGAGTGCATGGATGACGCTACCGTGCGGCTGATGATGGTGCTCAAGCTCAACTCGCTGGCACGCGGCTTCTCCGGCATCCGCCTGACGGTGCTTGAGGCCCTGATGACCCTCATCAATGCCGAAGTCTATCCGGTGGTGCCGAAGAAGGGCTCCGTCGGTGCCTCCGGCGATCTGGCGCCACTGGCCCATATGAGCTGCCTGCTGATCGGGGAGGGCAAGGCCCGCCACAAGGGCGAGCTAATCGACGCCGCTACTGCGCTGAAAATTGCCGGGCTCGAGCCTATCGCGCTGGCACCCAAAGAAGGATTGGCGCTGCTTAACGGCACTCAGGCGAGCACCGCCTTTGCGCTGGAAGGGCTGTTCCATGCCGAGGATCTCTACGCCGGTGCCATCACCATAGGCGCCATGAGTGTGGAGGCCGCCCTTGGCAGCCGCCGGCCGTTCGATGCCCGCATCCACGAAGTGCGCGGTCAGCGTGGTCAGATCGATGCGGCCGCCTGCTATCGCCACCTGCTGGTGGATGGCAGCGAGATCGGCATGTCCCATCACAACTGCGAGAAGGTGCAGGATCCCTACTCATTGCGCTGCCAGCCGCAGGTGATGGGAGCCTGCCTGACCCAGATCCGCCAGGCCGCCGAGGTGCTGGTGTGCGAGGCCAACGCGGTCTCCGACAACCCGCTGGTGTTTGCCGAGGATGAAGATATCCTCTCCGGCGGCAACTTCCATGCCGAGCCGGTCGCTTTTGCCGCCGACAATCTGGCGCTGGCCATCGCCGAAATCGGCTCACTTTCAGAGCGGCGCATGGCGCTGTTGATTGACTCTCGGATGTCCGGTCTGCCGGCGTTTCTGGTCAACAACGGCGGGGTCAACTCCGGCTTTATGATCGCTCAGGTCACTTCGGCGGCGCTGGCCTCCGAGAACAAGACCCTGGCCCATCCCGCCTCGGTGGATAGCCTGCCTACGTCGGCCAATCAGGAGGATCACGTCTCCATGGCGACCTTCGCTGGCCGCCGGCTGGCAGACATGGCGGAGAACACCCGCGGCATTCTGGCTGTTGAACTGCTGGCGGCGGCGCAAGGGCTCGATTTCCGCGCGCCGCTGCGCAGTACCGAGCTGATCGAGCTGGCCAAGGGGCGACTGCGGGCAGAGGTGAGCTTCTACGACAAGGACAGGTACTTCGCGCCGGATATCGAAGCGGCCGCCGCCCTGCTGGGCCGTGCCAGCTACAACGACCTGATCCCGACCGGGGTGCTGCCCAGTCTGTAAGCCTTGGTCACCCTTCCTCCCGGCGGGAGAAGGGTTGGGGATGAGGGGGACGCCGCTTCACAGGCGCCGGTGACAGCCGGGAGCAGATAACAAAAGACCGCCCAATCGGGCGGTCTTGGCGTTTCTGACGTTGGTTGAACGCGGTTATTCGTGTTCGAACATCAGGAACAGATAGACCACAAACAACACCAGATGGGTCGCTCCATGGAGCACATTGGTGCGGCCGCTGCTGAAGGTCACTTTACAGACCATCAGGGTCGTGACCAGCAGCACCATATCGGCGGGGGAGAGGCCGAGGCGCACCTCCTGACCCAGCATGGAGCCGATAAAGAGCACGGCAGGCACGGTGAGGGCGATGGTGGCCAGCACCGAGCCGAAGTAGAGGTTCATTGCCCGTTGCAGCTGGTTGTTGAAAGCGGCCTTGATGGCGCCGACTGCTTCGGGGGCCAGCACGATGCAGGCGACGATAAAGCCGCCCAGTGCGGCGGGCGCGTCCATCACATGCACCCCGTAGTTGATGGGGATGGCCAGGGTCTTGGCCAGCAGGATTACCACCAGCAGGTAGGCGAGCAGCAGGATGGTGTGATAGACGTTGCTCTGCAGCGGGCCGTGGTGCTCCTCATAATCCTCGTGATCGCTGTCGACGAAGAAGTGGCTGTGGCTGCGGGTCTGGATCAGCAGAAAGACCCCGTAGAGCAGGATCGAGATGATGATCAGCATCCACGACATGGCGCGCGACATACTGCCGATTGCACCGCCCTCGGTGAAGTTGGGCAGCACCAGACAGAGCAGGGCCAGCGGGATGATGGCCACCAGATAGGATTTGACCCCGTCCAGATTGAAGCTCTGGGTGTGGTAGCGCCAGCCGCCAAACAGCAGGGTGAAGCCCACCAGACCGGTACTCACCAGCATCACTACCGCAAACATGGTATCGCGGGCCATGGTGGGGTTGGGTTCACCGGTCAGCATCACCGAGGAGATCATCACCACCTCCAGCGAGATGACCGACAGGGTGAGGATCAGGGTGCCGAAGGGCTCGCCCAGCTTGATGGCGAGGGCATCGGAGTGGCGCACCACCGAGAAGATGGCCCAGGTGACGATGGCCAGTAGTGCCGCCGAAACCGGAAGATAGATCCCGAGCGGAGTTGTCTCTGTCAGCAGGTCACTGCCCAGGGTCTTGAAAAAGAGCAGGGTCAGCAGGCCAACGGGCAGGGCAATCTCTTGCCGGATAACTGTCTTCATAGGCAATGGTTCTCTATTGGGGGTCTTGACGACCGGATGACATAAACAGGCTGCACGGTTATCGGTTGCGCAATAACCGGCTCCTTATGATAAAGGTTGTTATCCCCGTCAGGGCAGATCATTTTGTTGCTGAATGTAAATAAGGGGTGGCAGGAGGCGGTTCGATTTCACCATGGAGCCGGGCCCGGGTCTGCAGGGGGATTTACCCGCCTGATGGCCGGGCTGGGTTACGGCGCTACCGCCAGCATCAACCTGATGATGTCGAGCTGCTGGCCAAACCGTTTCACGGCCAAATCCTGCCATCTCTGTGTTAGCTGGCCTTCTGGTGTTGCAACTGCCACTCTCGTTGCCAGTGGGTCAGTATCTTCAGCGGCATGGGTTTGCCGAAGAAGTAGCCCTGGATCAGATAGACGCCATGCTGGCTCAGATAGTCGACCTGCAGCTGGCTCTCGACCCCTTCGGCGATCATCTCCATGCCCGATTCACGACCGAATACGATGATGGCATCCAGCACGCTGCGCTTGAGGTCGTTGGTGCCTATGGTATCGACGAACATCTTGTCGATCTTGATCTGGCGGATCCCCAGGCTCTGCAGGTAGGCAAAGCCGCCGTAGCCGGTACCGAAATCATCCAGCTTGAAGTGATACCCCATCTGTTGCAGCAGGGTGATCTCCTCGGTGGCCGCCTTGATGTCAAGGATCGGCTTGCGCTCCGTCAGCTCGAAGGTGAGCCGGGTGGGTGAGGGGTTTTGGCTGTGAGCGAGCAGGGTGCGCAGCAGGGGCTGCTCGATATGGGCCGCCACCAGATTGACGCTGACCCACTGCTCCGGTGCCAGCTGCGGCAGGTCAGTGATCACCTGCTCCAGCAACTGTTCGGTCATCGGCAGGATCAGTCCCTGCTCCTCTGCATATTCGATAAAGGTGCCCGGGGGGATCAGCTCGCTTCCCCGCTGCCAGCGCAGCAGCGCCTCGAATCCCACCACTTGGTGGGTACGGGCATCCACTATCGGTTGGTAGAGGGGAATAAATTCCCTGCGTATCAATCCTGTTTGCAGCAGTCCCTTGAGGGAGCGCCGATAGCTGCGCAGCAGCCAGTATGTGACGCTTAACAGGGCACCGAGCGCGATACCGAACCAGAGACCGTAGTGATTGAGTTGGTCATGGGCATATTGCTCCAGCGCTTTTCCCGCCCAGACCGTCTGTTTGGTGAGTTCATTGGGATCGAAGAAACTCAGGCTGATATTGCTCTCTTCCTGTTTGATCTCCTTGTCGCCACGGGGAAAGTGGACTGTGCTTGCATCGGTATCCTGTCGGCTGAACTCCAGATAGAAGCAGTGGCTGCAGGGGTGTTGCAGCAGGTCGTGGCTCCAGCTGTTATCCAGCACCCAGTAGGCGAGGTTGTCGCCGGATCGGTAAAAGGCCATCAGCTCCTGCTCGGTATTGTATTTGGCCACGGTGGCGGTGATCCCCAACTTGCCAAACTTCTGCCCGCTGTTCTGGAGCTCTTTGATCAGCGGGATCTCCACCCCCAGGCTGGAGCAGCTGTTGCCAGAGGCGAGCTCCAACCCTTGCAGGCGGATATGAGCGCTGTAGAAGCGCGGATCGCGCAGCAGCTCCATGTCTTTGGCGCCACAGTTAAACTCAAATTGTGCCAGTTGTTTGTTGATGGCGGCATCCAGCTCCCGGTGGCGTACTGCCATGGCTCCCTTGAGCTCGGAAACCTTCTCTTCCAGCAGATGAAAGGCCATCGGCTTGGCAAACCACAGGCCGAGAAACTGGCTGCCCACGACAGGCAGGACGAACAGCAACAGAGCGATCCAGACGGGTGATTTACGCAAAGGAAGTACCTGCCAGTTTCATGAGACACAAATGGACTTTGCCATCATAGAGCATTAGTGCAATCAATTTGAGTCCGAGTTGTCACACTTGTTGATTGATTTTTTAACTGCATGATTTTAAATGTGTTTATTATTAACTTTGGCTAGATTCAATCGCTGACCTGTCATAAATGACAATTGCTCAGCTTATCCGAACTGCATTAGAGTAGCCCTGCGGTTTGACTCACCGTGTGTTCAATACTCCTGTATCTGTTTTTTGTCAGTAGCACAGAGTGTTAGTTTTGATATGAGTGTTCCTTTTGGTCCCCTTTGAGGGACCATTTTTCTGCCTGTCATCCCGCCCTTTCCCGCGTCTGCAGCCCGTCATCCTTGGTATTCTCCCTCTGCTTTGGGTTATGCTTGCCCGCTTAAATTGCAGAAGCGGGATCTTCATCCATAGCTGTGGCCCGATCGCCGCTGCTACCATGAGGCGACATGGATGATGCTGGGCATACGGAAAGGCGCATGAAACTCACTACACAGCTTGTCTCATTTATCACCCTTTGCGTGATCGCAGCCATGGCGACCGTGCTGATTGGTGGGGTGTTCAGCTTTCGCGAGCTGGGCATCGAGTTGCAGCAAAAGAAGGTCGATGCGCTGGTCGAAGTGATCGACAAGCAGCTCGATGTTGCTCACGACATGGAAGATATGAGCCACTGGCTGCCCACCCTGCTGCGGGCTGCCCATGTGGTCGAGCTGGAGGTGCGCCAGAATAACCAGCGGGTCTACTGGTTCCGCGATGTGCGCAATCCGGTCGACGAGCAGCTGCTGGTGCCATACAGCCACCCGCTGCCTCATCAGGCCGGCATGCAGGCCAACTTCAAACTGGAGCGCCCCTTCAAGGAAGCGGAATACTCCATCAAGGCGATGTCCGGCATCTCGCTGGGGATCTTTATCGTGGTGTTCGGTCTCTGGTACTCCATCCGCTGGCTGCGCCAGCAGTTGCGCGGGGCCGAGCTGCTGGGCATTCGTGCCCAGCTGATCCTCGATGACAAGCTCTCCAAACTGAGCCATGACTCCGCCGAAGAGTGGCCGGTGGCCGCCAGTCAGGCCCTCGATCATCTGCTCGCCGAGTTGGCGGATGCCCGCAAGGAGCGCAGCCGCTTCGACAACTTCATTCGCAGCAACGCTTTCGTCGACAAGATGACCGGCATCGGCAACCGGCTGTTTTTCGACAACCGGCTGGAGAGCGCCATCATGGAGGCGAGCGTGATGAGCGGCGGCGTGCTGCTGATCGATCTCGCCTGTCTGGAGGAGCTGGAGGCCGATCAGTTCGAGCTGCTGGGGCACGATTTGATGATGGAGGCGAGCGCTACCATAGGTGCCTTCGTGCGCAAGCATAACGGCGCCCTGCAGGCCCGCTACGCCGGTCAGGTTTTTGCGGTGTTGCTGCCCAATATGTCCGAGAGCGAGATGGTGGATAGCGCCAGCCAGCTGCTCAAGAGCCTGCAACGGCTGCACTGGCCGCAGGAGGTCAATCCGGAGACTGCGGTCTATCTCGGCGCCGTCTGTTATCAGGCAGAAGACAGCCTGCTCAAGGTGCAGGAGGAGGCGGAGCTGGCCCTCAAGAGCGCCCGTCTGCAAGGGCACAACGGCTGGTTCCTCTACGAGAAGCAGTTGGATGAGGAGCAGAGCAGCAAGGGCACGGTACGCTGGCGCACCCTGATCAGCCGCCGTCTCGAAGAGCACGGCATCGAATTTTACACCCAGCCGATCCAGCAGGATCGGGGGCAGGTGGTGCTGCAGCAGGAGCTGCTCACCTATCTGCACGATGAGCAGGGGCGTGCCCTGCAGGCGGGGATCTTCATGCCGATGGCGGAGAAGGTGGGCTTGTTGCTGCAACTGGATCGGCTGGTGGCGGAGCAGACCCTCACCCTGCTGCGCCAGCGCTCCGAGCAGAGCTGCCCCATCAGCCTGACCCTCAGTGCCCAGAGCCTGCTCAACCGCGAGTTCCAGCGCTGGCTCTTCTTCGCCCTGTTCCAGCTGCCGCGCAGCACCAACGAGCGGCTGATCCTGCAACTCTCCGAATCCCAAGTGACCCGCCACTTCGAGGCGCTCAAGCGGCCGCTGCGCTCCTTGCGGATGCTGGGTTGCCAGCTGGCCATCGATCATGCCGGTCAGGATGTGGTGAGCACCCAGTACATCAAGGAGTTCGAGATCAACTTCCTCAAGCTGCACCCCAGTCTGGTGCGGGAGATCCATGCCCGTCAGGTCAACCAGATGGCGGTACGCAGTCTGGTCGGCGGCTGCGCCAATACCCGCACCCGGGTGCTGGCAGTGGGGGTGGAGAGTGGCGACGAGTGGAAGATGCTGCGCCACCTCGGGGTGCATGCCGGGCAGGGGCCCTGGTTTGCCGAGCCCCAGCGGCTGGTGCTGGAACCGGCTGGTGATTGAGATAAACAACAGAGGGTCGCCTTGGGGCAACCCTCTGTTGTTTGCGGTGCTGTTTGCGGTTGCCTTCAGGCGGGGGTCACAATCGCCCCTGCTCCCGCAGCCCGGCGAGTCCTTGCATGCCGCCGGTGTGGATAAAGACGATTTTGCTGCCGGGGGCGATACGGCCTGCCGCCAGCTCGCGAAACAGCCCCCACATCGCCTTGCCGCTGTAGATGGGCTCAAGGGGCAGATCGGTCGTGGCGCTGAAATCCTGCACCCACTGCCAGAGGGCCGGGCTGAATTTGGCGTAGCCACCGTCGTGGTGATCGAGCGCGATGCGCCAGCCGGGGATATGGGCCGCCGCGGGATGGAGGCGACACACCTCGTCAGCGATAAAGCCGCCTCCTTTCAGTACCGCAATGGCGAGGATCTGCTCCCGATCCTGTTTCCCAGCGATCAGGCCCGCCAGAGTGCCGCCGCTGGCGCAGGGCAGTACCCAGAGATCCGGCGAGAAGGGCACTTCGCCGACCAGTTCCGCCACCCCGGGGATGGCCAGCGGGCTGCTACCCCCTTCCGGCACGATTAGGGTATCGGGGGCATCGAATTGGGCCAGCCAGTCGGGATCCTGCCGTCGCCGGTAACTCTGGCGGTCGACAAAAACGAGATCCATGCCCCAGCGCCGGGCATCCCGCAGGGTAGAGTTACTGACGGCGTCATATTCGCCCCGTATGATACCGGTAGTACGAAGACCAGATTGGCACCCCGCTGCCGCCAGCGCATGGATATGATTGGAGTAGGCGCCGCCAAACGAGAGCAGATGCCGTTTTTCGTGCTCTTTGGCATGCAGCAGGTGGTACTTGAGCTTGCGCCACTTGTTGCCGGAGATGGCCGGATGGATCAGATCATCCCGCTTGCACCACAGCTCGACGCCATAGCGGGTCAGCAACGGATGGTGGAGGCGTTGCAGGGGGAAGGGAGGATGACTTGACCCTCTGACTCGGCGGAAAGGTTGGCTTGCAATGGTGAGTCCGTCTTTTAATCTGGAGGCTAATCTGCTGTTTATGTTAATATTTCATACATTTAATCACTATTGATGGGCGGGCTTACATGAAACAACTGTTCAGACGGTCGACGCCAAGCCGCCAGGTCGGGCTCTTGCTGGCCAATGACAGGATCATGCTGGCAGCGGTGGGCAATCCCCCCGTCTTCGCGACGCGCACCATCAACGGCCCACAGGAATGGGCAGTGGCCATGAACGAGCTGTTCAGCCGTCATGGGCTGGCCAAGTCTACGGTGCGGGTGGCCCTCGCCGCCAGCCTTTATCAACAGATCCAGATCGACAAGCCTGCCGTGCCTGACGCCGAGATGGCGGGGGCGCTCCCCTGGGCTATCAAGGATTATGTCAGCGAACCCGTGCTGCAACTGGCGATGGATTATGTGGACTTGCCCACCCCGCCTGCCGGTCGCCCGCGCATCAATGTGATCTGCCTGCCCAAGAGCCGGGTGCAACAGCTGGCCGATGCCATCAACGGCATCGCGACCCTGCAATCCATCATCAGCGACGAATTGGCGCTGACCTCTCTCTATGACGCGGATGACACGGTGCGCATGCTGCTGTGGCAGCCCAAGGGGCAGGATCTGCAACTGCTGGTCTTCCATCAGGGCGGGCTCTGCTTCTCCCGCCAGCTGCGCGGTTTTACCAGCCTGACTGGCGAACATGAGCCGGACAGCATGCTGCTCGATTCACTGGCGCTGGAGATCCAGCGCTCCCTCGACTATCTGGCGGGCCAGCTGAAATTGCCCGAGCTGGGGCAGATGCAGTTCGCCGTCGCCTCGCCCTTTATCGGTACCCTGGTGCGCCACATGGAGCAGACCTTCGGCTTTGCCGTCTCCGCCATGGCCAACAAGGCGGTCCTGGCTGGCGTTGAGTACCTGTCGGCCTATGCCGCCGCCATCGGGGAGGATGCGTGATGAAACGTCAGATAAACCTCTATGGCGCCGAGTTTCGCCCCAAGCGGCAGTGGGCCAGCCTCAACCAGATGGCGCTGGTATGGGGCTTTGCGCTGCTGCTGATCCTGTTGACGGGTGTTGGTTACAGCTGGCAGCAGCAGCAGGTCAGCCGGGCGCTGGCGCAGCGCTCTGCCGAGCTGGAACTCAAGCGCAGCGAGGCGCAGCGGCTCGATGCCGAGCTGGCGCGCCATCAGGCAGATCCCCGGCTGCAACAGCAACTGGTCAACAAGCAGGATGAGCTGACGGCCAAGCAGGGGCTGATGCGCCAATTGGGCAGCCTGACCCTGCAAAAATCCCAGGGCTATGCCAGCGTGATGGCGGATCTCTCCCGCATTCGCAGCAGCAACCTGTCGTTGCAGCGCATCGAGATCAACGAAGGGCGGATCAACCTCTCCGGCTTTGCCGGACGCAGTCAGGATGTGCCGGCTTGGGTCAACCGCTTCAAGCAGACCCCGAGTCTGGTGGGCAAGGAGTTTGGTGAATTGACCCTCGGCCGTGACAAGGAGGGTCGTTTGACCTTCCAGTTGAGCGGCATTGCGCGGGAGAAACCCTGATGAACCTGAAAGCACAATGGCAGGCATGGGGCCAGCGTATCGCCGTGTTGAGCCAGCGGGAGCGGGTGTTGATCCTGCTGACTGGTCTGGTGCTGCTGGGCGCGGCCGGACTCTACGGCTGGCTCGATGGCGCTGATACCCGCCTGCAGCAGGATCGCATGGCCCTGAGCGCCGCCGAGCGCGACCTCGAAATCATGGAGCTGGAAAACCTCGGCAAACAGGCCCGGCTCAAGCGGGATCCCAATCAGGGAGTTCGCGACCAGCTGGCGCAGGTCGAAGCGGATCTGGTCCGGATCGACGATGAGCTGAAGGCACAGACCGTCGATCTGATCCCGGCGCACGAGATGCCGCTGGTGCTGGAGGCGCTGCTCTCCCGCTCCGCCAACCTTCACATGCTGGCCCTCAGTTCGCTGGAGCCGACCCCGCTGATGGCGGGGGAGCAGAAGGTCAATCTCTACAAGCATGGTATCCGGCTTCAGCTTGAAGGCGGCTATTTCGATGTGTATCAATATCTTAAAGCGCTGGAAGCCTTGCCGCGACACTTTTACTGGAAGCAGTTCGACTATCAGGTCAAAGCCTATCCCGGCGCGGTGGTGGAGATGGAGATCTACACCCTGAGTACCAGCAAGGAGTTTATCCGTGGCTAGAGTGTTTGCGTTGTGCTGTTGCCTGTGCAGCTTGCTGGTGCAGGCGGAGCAGGTCGAGGTATTGCAGGATCCCACCGCGCCGCTGGCGGATGTGGCGGTTGGCGCCCGTGCGACCGGCGAGAGCAGCGCCGGTTTGCCGAAGCTGCAGAGTGTGGTGCTGGGCAATGGCCCGGCACTGGCGGTACTCAATGGCAAGAGTTATCGGGTCGGGCAACAGGTGGACGGCTATACGCTGGTGGCCATCAATGCCGATGCCGTGGTGCTGGAAAAGGCGGGAAAACGCCATGCGGTAACACTGTTTGCCAGCAAGATCCGGGTTTGAGTCGTGCTTGCCTCTCGAGAGGTGAATCGGCTTTATCGAGTTTAATTGCAAGTCAGGGTGCCCTAATTACATGAAAAAACACCGTCTCTGTCTGATCACCGTGGCCATGATGGCTGCAGGCTGTACCACGTATCAGCACCCCGAGCCGACCCAGGCGAAGGATGCCCTCAAACAGGCCATGAACGAACAGCAGAAACAGGCTGCCCCTCTGACCGCTTTGCCCAAATCGGTGCAAAGTGAATTGCTGCAGCTGAACCGGCCGCAGATGCCGGTCGGCATGCCGGAGAAGCGGCTGCGTATCGCGGCTCACGATGTGGAGGCGGTGGAGTTTTTCGGTTCCCTGTTCAAGGGCTCCCGCTACAGCGTGGCGGTTCACCCCGGGGTGGCCGGGCTGGTTTCCGTCGAGCTCAAGGATGTGACTCTGCCGGAGGTGCTGGCGGTGGTGGGCGACATGTACGGCTTCGACGTGCAGCGCAAGGGCAATGTCTTCCATATCTATCCGGCGGGTCTGCGTACCGAAACCATCCCGGTCAACTATCTGATGATGTCCCGCCGTGGCCTCTCGCGCACCTCGGTCAGCACCGGCGGGGTGACGGCCAATGACAGCAATAACAGCAGCGACAGCAGTTTTGACAGTGCATCGAACAACAACAGCGGCAGCAACAGCTCAACCAGCAGCAACTCGAGCGGTGACAACAACAACGGCACCCGTATCGAAACCGACACCAACAGCGACTACTGGACTGATCTGCGCGACTCCCTGCAGACCCTGATTGGCACGGGTGACGGTCGCGCCGTGATCACCAGCCCGCAGGCGGGTCTGGTCACCATTCGCGCCTATCCGAAAGAGCTCAAGGCGGTGCGTGAATTCCTGACCCAGTCCGAGAGTCACCTCAAGCGGCAGGTGGTGCTGGAGGCGCGGATCATCGAAGTTGCCCTCAACGAAGGGTATGAACAGGGGGTGGACTGGAGCGGTCTCTCCGCCAGCTGGGATGGCAACAAGGGGATTACCGGTGGGCAGTCGCTTGCCAATACTCAGCTGCCCAGCACCCCCAACCAGATCTTCAGTGCGCTGGGGGGCGGTGCAGGCTTCAAGATCTCTGATGGCAACTTCAATGTGGCGGTCAACCTGCTCAAGACCCAGGGCGATGTGAATACCCTCTCCAGTCCCCGTGTCACCGCAACCAACAACCAGAAGGCGGTGATCAAGGTGGGGACGGACGAGTATTACGTCACCAATGCGTCCACCACCATTACTACTACCTCGACGGGCACAGACAAGACGCCTAACGTGGAGCTGACCCCCTTCTTCTCCGGTATTGCGCTGGACGTAACGCCGCAGATCGATGAAGAGGGCAAGGTGCTGCTGCATATCCATCCCTCGGTTATCGATACCGAAGAGCAAAACAAGGTGATCGACATGGGTACCTCGGGTGGCAAGTTGCAACTGCCGCTCGCCAAGAGCTCGATCCGCGAATCCGATACCGTGGTGCAGGCCAATAACGGTGACATCATCGTTATCGGCGGCCTGATGAAGACCGACAAGCAGGAGATCGTCAGCAAGGTGCCGCTGCTGGGGGATATTCCCTGGGTGGGTGAAGCCTTTACCAACCGCCGCGAGAGCACCAAGAAGGTGGAGCTGGTGATCATGCTCAAACCGACCGTGGTGGAGAAAGATACCTGGCAAAACGAGCTGCAACGCTCCTCCGAGCTGCTCGACAAGTGGTATCCGGCCAAGGGCTGATCCATGACACCAGATACGGTCACCCTTATCCCGAACGGCCTGTGCTGCCTTGCCAGCACAGGCTGCTTGCTTGCCGTGGCAGGTGAGGTCTCATGTACCTGACCCACTTCGGCCTGCAGGAGGCACCGTTCAGCCTCACTCCCAACACCGGCTTCTACTACGGCCTGCCGCCTCACGAAGAGGCGCTGCAGGTGCTCAACTGGGCGCTGGCGCAGGGGGAGGGCTTTATCAAGGTGACCGGCGAGGTGGGTACCGGCAAGACCCTGCTCTGCCGCAAGTTGCTCAGCGAGCTGGGCTCGGAAGCGCGTCCGGTGCGGCTTGCCTGGTTGCCCAATCCCCACCTCACTCCGGCCGAGCTGCGCATCGCGCTGGCGCTGGAGCTGGGGTTGGCGGTACGGGATCAGAGCGAGCTGGATCTGACCGATCGTATCCATCGTCACCTGATCAGCCTGCACCAGCAGGGCAGCAGGGTGGTGGTGCTGATCGACGAGGCGCAAGCGCTGCCGGACGAGACGCTGGAGGCGATCCGCCTGTTCGGCAATCTCGAGACCGAATCGAGCAAGTTGCTGCAGATCGTGCTGTTCGGCCAGCCGGAGCTTGATGCCAGACTGGCCAAGCCGCATCTGCGCCAACTGCGCCAGCGGATTGGCTTCTCCTACTGCCTGCGGCCGCTGCGTTTTGACGAGACCCGCGCCTATCTGGAGCACAGATTGCAGGTCTCCGGTTACCGCGGGGCACCGCTGTTTGCAGGTCGAGCCATGCGTCTGTTGTGGCGGGCATCGCGAGGGATCCCGAGACTGATCAATATTCTGGCGCAGAAGTGTCTGATGCTGGCCTATGGTCAGGGTGTGCGTCAGATCGACAGTCGTCTGGTCCGGCTTGCCATTCGCGATACCGACGATGCGAGCCGCTTTGCGCCACGGCGCTGGTGGCCCCTGTTACTGTTGCTGGGGTGCGCCCTGGCTTATGGAGTCTGGCCATGAGCGTTATCAACCAGATGCTGAAAGATCTGGATCAGCGTCAGCAAGGATCCGATGGCGCTGCCGTCTATATTGCCCCTGCGCGTCAGCAGGGATGGTGGATGTTGCTGCTGACCCTGATCTGCGGCCTGGCACTGGGGATCCTCGGTTGGCGAACCTGGATCTACTGGCAGCAGACCCATACCGTGACGGCTGCCAGTGAAGTGCTAGCTCCCGATGCGGTGACTCCCGATGTGGTGGCAAGGGTCGCCGCGCCCGTCAGCCAGCCCGAGCCGGTCGAGGTGGCAGCCGCCCTGCCGTTGCCAAGTCAGGATGAGGTGAATGATGAGGCAGGCGAGAGTGACTCGGATGGCATGGCCGACGGTGCGCCCTTTGATGCCTCCAGCGATGTTGACGAGACGGAGCCGACCGATGAAGAGCTGCAGCCCGAGCTTTACGCCGAACTGGCGGCAGAGCAGCAGGCAGTCGCCAGCGCGCCGCGCAAACCGAGCGTATTGAAGATCGAGACGGTGGAGCTGTCGGCCAAGGAGCTGGCGGCACTGGCGGAGCGCAAGGCGACCACCGCCATGGCCAAGGGAAGCCTGCGGGATGCGCAGGACAACTACTATCAGGTGCTGGCCCACGATCCCTACAACCAGGGGGCGCGCGAGCAGCTGGCGGGGCTGCTCTACGGCGAGGGCCGCCTGACCGAGGCGCGTCAGCTGCTGGAAGAGGGGATCCGGCTCGATCCCCAACAGGCCGATTTTCGTCTGCTACTGGCCCGCCTTGCCATCAGCGAGGGGCAGCAACAGCAAGCGCTTGGCTGGCTGTCCGGCTATCAGCCGGATCTCGCCAGCAACATGGACTACTACGCCACCTGGGCAGGACTGACTCAGGAGCTGGGCCAGAATGCCGATGCGGCAGCGCTCTATGTGAAGCTGCTGCGTCAGCAGCCGGATCAGGGCCGCTGGTGGCTTGGTCTCGGCGTGGCCGAGGATGGTCAGGGTCACAGCCAGCGGGCGCTCGATGCCTATCGCAATGCCCTGCTGCACGGCAACCTCGGCGAGGCATCGACCAACTGGCTGGAACAACGAATTGGCCAACTAACCCCTTGATAAACAGCAGGTTCGATTAGCGAAGCGGAATCGGATGCGGCAACGGGTGTGAAGTAACAGAGATCGGAGCAAACATGGCACAACCCAGACTGAAAATGCGCCTCGGCGACCTGCTGGTACAAGAGCAGATCATCTCTGATGATCAGCTGCAGCTTGCCCTGCAGCAGCAGCGTCAGACCGGCCGCAAGCTGGGCACCACTCTCATCGACCTCGGCTTTATCAGCGAGGTGCAGCTGTTGCAGTTCCTCGCCCGCCAGCTGGATGTGCCCTTCTTCGATCTTAACAACCTCACCATCGACGCCGCCGCGGTGCCGCTGCTGCCCGAAGTGCAGGCGCGTCGCTATCGGGCGCTGGCGGTCAACCTTACCGACGACAAGGTGACGGTGGCGATGTCGGACCCGGCGGATCTGAGCGCACTGGATGCCGTCGCCGCCCTGCTCAGCCCGCGCATCATGGTGCTGGCGGTGGCGCGGGAAGGGCAGCTGCTGGAGTATTTCGACCGCCTCTATCGCCGTACCCGCGAGATTGAGAGTTTCGCCGAACAGCTGCAGGAGGAGTATCAGGACTCCGGCTTCGAGCTGGGCTCCAGCAATCTGGGAGCCAATGACGAGGGGGAGGCGACGGTGGCCAAGCTGCTGCGCTCCCTGTTCGAGGATGCGGTGCAGGTGGGGGCGTCGGATATCCACATCGAACCGGACGAGAAGGTGCTGCGCATTCGCCAGCGGATCGACGGTATCCTGCACGAGAACATTCTCAACGAGGTGCGCATCGCCCAGGCGCTGGTGCTACGCCTCAAGCTGGTGGCGGGGCTCGATATCTCCGAAAAGCGCTTGCCGCAGGATGGCCGTTTCAATATGAAGGTGCGCGGTCGCGATGTGGATGTGCGGATGTCCACCATGCCGGTGCAGTATGGCGAGTCTGTGGTGATGCGTCTGCTGGATCAATCCTCCGGCATTCTGTCGCTGACCGAGACCGGCATGCCGCCTGAGATCCTGACCCGTTTCCGTCGCCAGCTCAAACGCCCGCACGGCATGATCTTGGTGACCGGCCCGACCGGTAGCGGCAAGACCACCACCCTCTATGGCGCGCTCTCCGAGCTCAACCAGTCCAGCAACAAGATCATCACGGTAGAAGACCCGGTGGAGTATCGTCTCTCCCGCGTCAATCAGGTGCAGGTCAACCCCAAGATCGGCCTCACCTTCTCCAACGTGCTGCGCTCTACCCTGCGTCAGGATCCGGACATCCTGCTGGTGGGTGAGATGCGGGACAACGAAACGGTTGAGATCGGTCTGCGTGGCGCCATCACTGGTCACCTGGTGCTGACCACCTTGCACACCAACGATGCGGTGACCAGTGCCTTGCGCCTTATCGACATGGGGGCGCCCGGCTATCTGGTGGCGAGCGCCCTGCGGGCGGTGGTCGCCCAGCGGCTGGTGCGGCGGGTATGTGAGCACTGCGTCGAGGAGAAGGCGCCGGATGAAGGGCAGGCCACCTGGCTCACCGTACTCTCCGGCGAGGCGCCCGGCCAACACAACTATCACAAGGGCCGGGGTTGCCAGAGCTGCAACTTTACCGGTTATTCCGGCCGGATCGGGGTCTACGAGCTGCTGGAGCTGGATCAGCCGATGATGGATGCCCTGCGCCGCAATGATGCGGAAGGGTTCGCCAAGGCGGCCCGGCAACATGAACACTACCGGCCGCTGGCCCTCACTGCCCTCGATTATGCCCGTCAGGGGATCACCTCGGTGGATGAGGTGCTGCGACTGGCCGAGGATTTGGGGTAAGCGATGGCTAACTTTGCCTACAAGGGGCGTGACAGCCAGGGCAACGCCACCAGTGGCGTGGTAGAAGCGGCCAACGAGATGGCGGCCGCTGAACAGCTGATGCGCCGTGGCGTGATGCCCACCGAGCTCAAACCGGGCAAGGCCAAATCCGCTGCCATCGACTGGTCACTGTTGCTGGAAGGGGGCGTCAAGCTGGATGAGCTGGTGATCTTCAGCCGCCAGATGTATGCCCTCACTCGGGCCGGGATCCCGATCCTGCGTGCCATCGCCGGGCTGGAGGAGGGCACCCATAGCAAGCCGCTTAAGCGGGCGCTTCACTCGCTGGGGGAAGATCTTGGCAACGGTCGCCCGCTCTCCAGCTCGATGCAGGCGCACCCCAAGGTGTTCAGCAGCCTGTTTGTCGCCATCATCCATGTGGGTGAGAACACAGGTCAGCTGGAAGAGTCCTTCTTGCAGCTCGCCAACTATTTCGAGCTGGAGCTGGAGACTCGCAAGCGGATCAAGACCGCCATGCGCTACCCCAGCTTCGTGATGATCGCCATCGGTATTGCCATGGTGATCCTCAATATCATGGTGATCCCGGTGTTTGCCGGCATGTTCGCCAAATTCGGGGTGGAGTTGCCGCTGGCGACCCGCATTCTGCTCGCTACCTCCCACTTTTTTGTCAACTACTGGTGGCTGCTGCTCGCTATTCTGGCGGGGATGGTGTTCGGTTGGCGCCGCTGGGTCGCCACCACCAAGGGCAAGCTGACCTGGCACCGCTGGCAGCTCAAGTTGCCGATCGTCGGCACCATCATAGAGCGCTCCCTGCTGGCCCGTTTTGCCCGCAGTTTTTCCATGATGCTCAAGGCAGGGGTGCCGCTGAACACCGCGCTGACCCTGGTGGCCGATGCGGTGGATAACGCCTATATGGCGGGGCGGGTACGGGATATGCGCGCCGGTATCGAGCGGGGCGAGAGCCTGCTTCGCACCGCCAGTAGCAGCGGCCTGTTCACCCCGCTGGTGATGCAGATGATCGCCGTGGGTGAGGAGACCGGTCAGGTCGATGACCTGCTGCACGAAGCGGCCGAGTATTACGAGCGCGAGGTGGATTATGACCTCAAGAGTCTCACCGCTCGGATCGAGCCGATCTTGATCGGGATCGTGGCGGTAATGGTGTTGATCCTGGCGCTGGGTATCTTCACACCGATGTGGGACATGATGCGCGCAGTTCGCGGCAAGTAATCTTGCTGGAACTGGATATCTTCACACCTGAGTGGTGGGACATGATGCGAGCCGTAAGAGGCAAGTGATCGGTGGAGTCGAGGGCTGGATGAGCAGACAGACGCAGCAGGATGATCGCTGGCTGACCGGATATCGGCGGATCGCCATGATCATCCTGCTGATGGTGATCGTGGCGACCCTGGTGCGCAGCTATCAGGGCCACCGGGAAGAGGCGCAGCAGCTCACTCTCACCTTGCTGGGGGAGCAATTTGCCGAGCGGGCACAGCGTTTGCACGGCATTTGGCTCGATGAGCGGCGTCCGCAGACTCTGCATGCCGCCGGCAAGAGGTGGCAGTTTGATGCCCGAGGGTGGCCCCTGGGGCTGGTGCCGCTGCAATCCCCTTCGGAAAATTGCCGTCAGTTGTGGCTGGCACTGATGGGTGAGACGAAGGGGGGCATGCCTCCTCTGCAGGTTCTGGCCCGCCCCGATGGCAATGGCTGCGAGATGGGGTGGGATGGTTATTGGCTGGTTTATCAGTTTTCTGACGGGCGGGTGATGAAAAAGCCTTGAATGAAACTAATCATATGACCCAACTACATGATTTTTTTGGGCCTGCATGAAATAATGCGGGGCATTACGGAGGGAGCATGACAATGAAACCAATGGCACCAACAATGCCGGAAAACGGGATGAGGAGACGGTCTGCCGGCTTCTCCCTCATTGAGCTGGTGATCGTTATCGTGATCCTGGGGATCCTGGCGGTGACTGCGCTGCCACGCTTTCTCGATGTGACCGATGAAGCGAAAAAGGCCAGCGTCGAGGGAGTCTCCGGCGGTTTTGCTACCGGCGTTTCGCTGGTGCGGGCGCAATGGGAGGCGGAAGGTCGCGCCAAACAGGACAGCCTCAATACCGTGCTCTATGACGGCAGCCGCTTCTATCTGACCACTCCGACCGATACCCAGATCAGCAACGGCGAGCTGTCGCCCGGCTATCCCATGGATACCGTTGCAAGCGGTAATCCCGATGTGGATCCTGCTAATCTGACCGCCGAACGTTGTCTCAATATTTGGGAGGGGTTACTGCAAAACCCGCCCAAGGCTACGGCCAGCTTCAATGAAGTGCGCGGTAGCGGCAATGACCTGAAATACTATGCCACAGTGAGCAGTAATGGACTGGATTCGGTCTGCCGTTACTATTTGGTCAATAGTTTGAGTAAGGGCAGTGATGGCAAGTATCAGGATCCGCAAGGCAAGACTGATGCATTTATGAGTTTCAGTTACCGTCCGGCGTCCGGTCAGGTGACCACCAATATTAACTGACAGAGGAAAGTGAAATGAAAAAACAGGCGGGTTTTACCCTGATCGAACTGGTTATCGTGATCATCATTCTGGGTATTCTGGCGGTCACCGCTGCACCCAAGTTCCTGAATCTGCAGGATGATGCCAAGAAAGCAGCTGCTGATGGCGTAAAAGGTGCAGTAGCAAGTGCATCCCAACTGGTCTATAGCCGAGCAGTATTGGATGGTAGCGAAAAAGATGACACTGGTACTAAGACGGTGAAGCTTGCTGATAACTCTACCGTTACTATCAAATACGGATATCCAACAGCGACTTCTGGTGGTATTGGTAAAGCTGCGACCATCGACCCTCTTTGGGTTGGTAGTGTTAGTGGTTCTACCTATGTGTATCAGACTTCAGGTTCTACTTGCACTGTGGTCTACACCGAAGCGAATGCCAGTGGTGCTGCATCTACAGCCAAGTCTGGTTGCTAACCGGTTCTATGAAAGCGGGGCTAAAGCCCCGCTTTTTCTATCGAGAATGAGTCGATGCAAAAAGGCTTTACCCTGATTGAACTGGTACTGGTGATCCTGTTACTCGGGATTCTGGCCGCCTTTGCCGTGCCCAAATGGCTGGGCAAAGGCGGCTTTGAAACTCAAACCGTACGTGACGAGCTGCTGACCCGGCTGCGGCTGGTACAGACCGTCAACATGCATGAGCCTGCCAACCGCTGTACCCAGCTGGTGGTTGCCTCTCCCCGTTTTGCCCACCGTACTTATGCGGCGTGTCCCGCCAGCGATGACCTGGATACTAGTAGTGGCTGGACTCCCCAGTTGGAGACCCGTGGTCGACTGGTTACGCCCTCTGTCGGTATCTCCATCTCCCTTGATAACAACAACCGCTTCGTGCTGCGCTTCGATCAGATGGGCAGACCGCTAGGCAGCTGTGCCACCGGTTGTACCTTGCTGGTGAGTGATGGTCGCGAAACCAGCCGCATCATAATTGAGTCAGAGGGGTTTATCCATGAGATCCCTTAAGCGTGGTTTCACCCTGATTGAGCTGATCGTTGGCATAGTGCTGCTGGCGGTGGCTTTGACCGGCATTTTGGGGTTGCTTATCAATCAGGCGCCGCAGGCGGTAGACCCGGTGCAGCAGGTACGCGCCGCCCAGCTGGCCCAGCGCCTCTCCGGCGAGATCCTGCAAAAGTCGTTTGATGAACATTCGGATCATAACGGTGGTCGTTATCGTTGTGGCGAACAGGTTGCGGGGGTGACCATCTCTCCCTGCTCCACCAGTTATGGCCCGGATGGCGAGCCCGCATCCTATGCCTATAACGATGTGGATGATTTCGATACCGCAGGTAACTGGGTGGATGCCAACACATTGACCCAAACTGAGGCGGGAGTCAGCAGCGAGGAGTATCGCAACTATCAGGTGAAAATTGCGGTGAGCGGTGCCGATTTCAGCGATGGCACCTTCAGGAGTTGTGCCGCGCCCTGCTCGGTGGGCAAGCGTATTGATCTGCAGATCAAGCTGCCGGATGAGAGCGTGCTCGACTTCTCCTTCTACCGGGGGAACTACTGATGGATCTCTCCGCTATCGGGTGTTGCTTGCCTGTCCGAATGTCCGCGCCTGTAACCACTTCCGGCATTCGATTACGCCTGGCGGCCAATCGAACCTACCGTAAACCTCGGGGTAATCGTGGCTTTACCCTGGTCGAGCTGGTGATGGTTATCCTGCTGCTCGGGATAATGGCGACCTTTACCAGCCAGTTTATCGGTATCAGTACTCAGATTTATGGCGATGCCAGCAGCCGTGAGCAGCTGATGAGCGATGCCCGCTTCGCCATGGAGCGGCTTAACCGCGAACTGCGCGATGCGGTGCCGGGCTCGGAGCGGATCGAGACGACTGGCGGGACATGGGACGACACCGGCGCCTGTTTGCGGTTCTGGCCCATCAGCACCTCGAGCCGCTATTTGGCGCTTAACCGCGCCATGTCGGGGAGTTCGGCTACCCTTGAGCTGGTGATGGCGACCCCGGCTTCTGCTGCCAATCCGCTGGATGTGGATGCCACCGCCGTTAAAAAAGACGATCAGCTGATTGTATTCCCCGTGCCGGACAAAAATGTCGGTTCGCTTACTGCAGGCTGCGATTATGGCCGTTGTGTAGCCAGGGTTACCGATGTGCTGACGCCCGTATCCGGAGCGCAAACCATCCGCTATACCAGTGCCGAGAGTCTGACTGGCCTCTCTCCAGGCAGCCGGGTCTACTTTGCCAACCAGCAGGTTCGCTACTGTGTGGAAGGAAACACGCTGACCCGTGCCACAGCCCCCATTGGAGCATCCTTACCTGCACAGGGCGTGTTGATGGCGGATTCCCTTCGTATTGGCACCTTCTATCGGGAAACCTCGGCGTTTAACGCCGAAGGGGAGTTTGGCATGCGCTTTGTCTTCGAGCGCAAGGGGGAGTCGGTCACCTTCAACCACAAGATAGAGGTGTTCAATGTGCCCTGATCCACAGGCTTTCGGACGGATGCGAGGCAGTGCCTTGATGATCGCCCTGTTTGTGATTGTGGTGATGGCGCTGCTGGCGGCTGCAATGGGCCGTTTTCTGGTCGATAGCGGCGAGAAAAATACCGTGGAGGTGCGCAGCGTGCGGGCCCTGCTGGCCGCCCAGAGCGGTCTGGAAGTGGCACTCTATCGGTTGTTCCCCAAGCGCACTCTTGCCCAACCGAACCCACCTGCGGTCTGCCTGGCAAGCAGCCCACTGAGCTTTGCCAGCAATCCAGGGCTGACCAACTGTCAGGCTGTGGTTCGTTGCGCCACGGTGCCGGTGACCTATAACGGATCTGTGACCAATGGCTATCGTCTCGAGAGTGTCGGAACCTGTGGCAGCTCGGACCTTAACAGTGCCAACCCTGATTTTGCCGTGAGCCGAACCCTGATGGTCGAAGCTTATGATGGAGGAACTCCCTGATGCGCAATTTATGGATCGTCGCAGCCGTGTGGCTATTTAGTGGCGCAGCAGGGGCGTTTCAGGTGATTGATACTGCGACCTATTTCCCGGCAGTGGCTCAGGGTCATCGGGGTAATACCGGTTATTCGTGTAATACGCTAGGTAATCCTGCTCTTACCCAAAATGGTCAGGCCAAAATCTCAGGGACGGCAGGCGCAGCCTTGAGATATTGCACGTCAAATCTGGGGTCTGGCTTGCCACTCGATGGCTGTGATAACAGTAATGGTTCGCGTCGCCAATGTACTGTCACCGGTTCGACGATTCAGGGACTCTCCATTACAAGTGGCAACGCATTCCTGACTAGTAATGGTAGTAATGGCGGCATTTCTTATTGCAATGCCGGTGACTCGATTAACTTGGGCAGTGCCACTCAGTACCAGTTTTCCAGCCTCTCTCTTTATAACAGCTGTACTGTGACCTTTTCTTCAGCCCGTACAGAGTATCGGATCCAAAAACTGGAGGCGGGCAGTGGTGCCAAGCTGGTATTGCCGAGCGGAGACTACTGGATCGATCAGTTAACCCTCAACCAAGGAGCGGAGATTGAAGTTCAGGGAGATGTGCGGATCTTCGTCAATCAGGCTACGCAGTTCAACGGTGCTGTTCTGAACAGATCCAGTATGGGTTCTCTGTTGCTTTTCGGATATCAGAATATCACTCTGAACAGCGATACTTTGCTGAATGGGTTTGTTTATTCTGATCAGGCTTTAGTGATGAACAATACCTCAGTCATCAACGGTCGTACGACCAGTCGATCTCTGACAATGGCGAGTAACAGCGCCATCAATGACCAAGCGTTTACACCTTCCCTCACCTGTTTTAACGATAACTTCTCATCAGGTTCGCTGAGCAGTGACTGGGTGGTTAAAACCAGTAGCGGCTCGTTTACTCCCTCGATTGTCAGCGGTCGTTTACGTTTGACTCAAGCTGCTGGCAATCAGTCTACATCCACTACCTATCAGCGTCTGTTTCCTGCTGCCAACAACTTGGTGACGATTACCTTTAATCATTATGCCTATGGAGGAAACGGGGCTGATGGTATGGCGGTCGTACTATCCGACGCGACAGTAACACCGCAGCCCGGAGCATTTGGTGGCCCGCTTGGCTATGGCTTCAAGCCTGGTATCCCCGGTTTTGCAGGGGGGTGGCTGGGCGTTGGTCTTGACGAATTTGGCAATTACTCCGGTGAAGGTGGGACAACCAACGTAGGGCAGCGTCGTCAGTCAGTTGTGATTAGAGGGTCTGGTTCCGGCACTGCTGGTTATAGGTATCTACGCGGTACCTGTAACAATGGTGCGAGCAATACAAACACTGCTTGCCTTAATCCGAGGGTGGATGGTAATGGCAGCGCCAATCACAAGTACCAACTGACCATTGATTCCCGTGTTAGCGGGCAGTCGATGGTGAAAATAGAGCGGGATACCGGTAGTGGCTACGTCACTCTGATCGACTCGTTCAATGCCCAGAGTCAGAGCGGCCAGACTCAGGTGCCGAGTGACTTTTTACTCTCCCTTACCGGCTCGACGGGCGGTTCGACCAACATACATGAACTCGACAATGTGCAGATCTGCGCCCTGCGATCCAACCCGATTGGGGTGCAGATTGATCATTTCCAACTTGATCACTCCGGTCAGCCACTGACCTGCAACCCCGAGACGGTAACGGTCAAGGCGTGCGCCGATGCCGCTTGTACCACGCTTATCACAGACCCGGTTACTGCAACCCTGAGTCTTACCCCTACTTCAGTCAGCAATGGTTGGATTGGCGGCAATACTGTGAACTTTAGCGGCGGTTCGACCACGGTGCAGTTGCGCAACAATACGCCGACCGCGGTGACCATAGGCGTTTCCGGCTCGACTCCGACGACCAAACCATTCAGTACCACCTTGTGCAAGGCCGGGGCGGGGACTCCCAGTGCCGCAGCCTGTACCCTGAATTTTGCCGATAGCGGCTTCTTCTTTGATGTGCCTGATTCCTACTCCAATCAGCCGCAGACGGTGACCATCAAGGCGGTCAAAAAGAGCGATGTGACCAAGCAGTGTGTGCCGGGGTTTGCCAGTCAGACCAAGAACGTCAAGTTCTGGAGCAGCTATATCACTCCCGCCAGTAATCCCTATAACAGCCAGATGAGCGTCAACAGCAGTACGATTGGCGCCAATCAGGGAGCTGCAACGCCACTCTCCCTCGTATTCGATGCGCAGGGGCAGTCGACCATAACGGTTAAGTACCCGGATGCGGGCAAGGTGCAACTGGATGCCCGCTATGATGGTACTGGCAGTGAAGCCGGTCTGGTGATGCTAGGCGCGGATCAGTTTGTGGCACGTCCGGTCGGCCTGTGCATTACGCCCCCGCAAGGGGGCTGCGCGGCTGGTGACAGCAGTTGTCCGGTCTTCAAAAAAGCGGGGGAGGCGTTCCAGGTAGATATCAAGGCGATGGCCTGGGAATCCGCCAATGATGGGGATATCTGCGTCGGGAATCAGACTACGCCCAATTTTGCCCTGCCCAATATTGCTCTGGGCAGTACGCTGGTGGCACCCAATCCGGGCATCAATGCAACGCTGGGTACTACCGCGTATAACCATGTGGCTGCGGCCAACAGTGCCAATAGCGTTAGCCAGACCGTGAGCGAGGTGGGAGTGTTCCGTATGACGGCGACACCACCAGCCAATGGCTACTTCAATTACACCATCCCATCAGCCCAGAGCCAGCCGGTGGGGCGTTTTATTCCTGCCGACTTCAATCTGGTGAGTGGCGACATAGTGCCGGCCTGCAATGCGTTCTCCTATATGGGGCAACCCTTTGGTGTCATGCTGGATGTGCTGGCTCGTAATACGACGGGTGTACAGACCCGCAACTATACTGGGCCCTTTGCCAAGGGCGAAGCCTATATCTCGGTTGCCAATGATAAGGATGGTAAATCCCTGTCGAGCCGCTTGCGCAGTCTGCAGCCGCTGCCATGGCTCGATGGCCGTGCGGCCTTGACTACCGGTAGCAGCGAGTTTGTGCGCCTCTCTGGCACGCAACCGGATGGTCCCTACAAGTCTTTGTTGTTTGGTCTGTATATGAGGGATAACGATGGCGACAGAACGCTGATTGCCAGCCCGAATTTCAATGATGCCGTGGTAGGTAACTGCAGTGGCAGCGGCTGTAATGCCCGTCAGATAGACAGTGTGCCTATGAAAGCCTATTTTGGCCGCCTGCAGGCTGGCACGGCGGCGGGTCTTGCCTCGGCGCCGCTGGCCATTCCACTGCAGATGCAATATTACGAAGCGGGCAACTGGCTGCAAAACAAGGAAGATCAATGTACCCAGCTCTCTTTGGCCAATCAGGGGTTCACTTTCCTCAATCCGAGTCACACCTTTGATGCGGCGACTCGCGAGCTGAATTTGGGGGCGGGCGCAAGATCAAGCTGGGGTTGGGCAGTTCTGCACCAGGTGGGGATGCTGCACTGGCGAAAGACGGGGAGATCTTGTTCCACTTTGCCAAGCCGGACATCTCGGTGCGCATCCCCTACAAGGTCGAATTGGCAAAACAGCCGTCGCAGCCCCTCTGGTTGTCTGACCCAACGAGTGCCAATGACGGCAACCTGCAAGGTGAGGCCATTTTCGGCTCCAGCCGGGGTAATGACAGAATTATTTATCGGCGCGAAGTATTGCAGTAATTGATGTGTAAGGGGGGTTGGCTCAACAGCATCCCCCTAAATCCTTGTTTATTAGTGTTTGCAAGCGTGTGCGAGTGAGTGATGACTCGCATTTTTGTCGCGCCTGATTGATTGGCGACAGTTTGAGCGCTTGCCCATTGGGGTGGGCATTGGTAAAGTTAGCCGGTTTTCTGCACCTCCAAATTCTTAGGATTTCCCGTAGCCATGTTCAAAAAGCTCAGAGGCGTCTTTTCCAACGATCTGTCGATCGATTTGGGAACTGCCAACACCCTGATCTATGTAAAAGATCAAGGGATCGTCCTTAACGAACCCTCAGTTGTCGCCATTCGCCAAGAGCGCGGGAACGCCAAATCGGTCGCTGCTGTCGGTCATGCCGCCAAGCAGATGCTGGGCCGTACCCCGGGCAACATTTCCGCAATCCGCCCGATGAAAGACGGCGTGATCGCCGATTTCTACGTGACCGAGAAGATGCTGCAGCACTTCATCAAGCAGGTTCACGACAACAACTATTTCCGCCCCAGCCCGCGCGTGCTGGTGTGTGTACCGTGCGGTTCCACCCAGGTTGAGCGTCGCGCCATCAAGGAGTCCGCACTGGGCGCCGGTGCCCGTGAGGTCTACCTGATCGACGAGCCTATGGCTGCTGCCATCGGTGCCGGCCTGCCGGTATCCGAAGCGACCGGTTCCATGGTGGTTGATATCGGTGGTGGTACCACTGAAGTGGCCATCATCTCTCTGAACGGTGTGGTCTACTCCCAGTCCGTCCGTATCGGTGGTGACAAGTTTGACGAGGCGATCATCAGCTACGTCCGTCGCAACTACGGCAGCCTGATCGGTGAAGCGACTGCCGAGCGCATCAAGCACGAGATCGGCTCCGCCTATCCGGGCGAAGAGGTGCGCGAGATTGAAGTGCGTGGCCGTAACCTGGCTGAAGGTGTACCGCGCAGCTTCACCCTCAACTCCAACGAGATCCTGGAAGCGCTGCAAGAGCCGCTGTCCGGTATCGTGGCTGCCGTCATGGTAGCGTTGGAGCAGTCTCCGCCCGAGCTGGCTTCCGACATCTCCGAGCGCGGCATGGTGCTGACCGGTGGTGGCGCACTGCTGAAAGATATCGACCGTCTGCTGATGGAAGAGACCGGTATTCCTGTCGTCGTGGCCGAAGATCCCCTCACCTGTGTGGCCCGTGGCGGCGGCAAGGCGCTGGAGCTGATCGATATGCACGGTGGCGATCTGTTCCACTACGAATAAGACCCAAAGCCGGCCAGCGTGCCGGCTCTTTTTTGACGACCCATGAAACCCATTTTTGGTAGAGGCCCTTCGCTTCAGTTACGGTTGTTTCTCGCCGTCATCATCTCCATCGCTGCCATCGTCGCGGATTCCCGCTTCGGTGTGTTTACCCATGTCCGCGTCTACCTCAGTTCGTTAGTCAGTCCCCTGCAATACATGGCCAATGCGCCGGGTACCCTGCTCGACACCATGTCGACCCAGGTGCAGACCCGCGCCGATCTGATCGAGCAGACCAAACAGCAGGAGCAACAGCTGTTTACCCTGCGTGCCCGTCTGCTCAAAATGGATCAGCTGGAACACGAAAACCAAAGGCTGCGTGAGCTGCTCGGTTCGCCGGTGCACAAGGAGTCCCGCAAGATGGTGGCCGAGCTGCTGTCGGTGGATTCCGACCCCTTCAGCCATCAGGTGCTGATCAACAAGGGGGCGCTGGATGGCGTCTACAACGGTCAGGCGGTGATTAACGATCAGGGGGTGATTGGTCAGGTGCTCCACGTGGGCTCCACTACCAGTCGCGTGCTGCTGATCACCGACTCCAGCCACGGCATTCCGGTGCGGGTGCTGCGCAACGACTTGCGCGCCATTGCCTCCGGCAGTGGCGAGCTCGACAAGCTTGAGCTGCGCAACCTGCCGCGCAATACCGATATTCAGGTGGGTGATCTGCTGGTTACCTCGGGTCTGGGTGGCCGCTTCCCGGAAGGTTATCCGGTGGCGACTGTGACCCGCTCCGAGTATGTGGAGGGCAAGCCCTTCGCTCAGGTCGAGGCCAAGCCGCTGGTGGAGCTGGACAGACTGCGCTATCTGCTGTTGCTGTGGACCGACAAGAAGCCTGAAGTACATGATGAGGATGGCGAACGGGCGGCTCCCGCTGCGTCCGCCGCAGGAGCCACCCGCTGATGCTAGAACCCGCCAGCGGCAGGATCTGGATCTGGATCTCGATCCTGCTGGCCTTGAGCCTGTCGATCCTGCCGCTTCCTTTTGAATTTGACCCCTTCCGTCCGGACTGGCTGGCCATGGTGCTCATCTACTGGGCGCTGGCTTTGCCGCACCGGACCAACGTCGGCACCGCCTGGGTGGCGGGCCTGCTGCTGGATGTGCTGCTTGGCAGTACCCTCGGCGTGCGGGCGATGGCGATGGCTATCACCACCTATCTGGCGGCCTTCCAGTTCCAGAAGATCCGCAACTTCTCCCTCTGGCAGCAGGCACTGATCATCGGTGGCCTCTCGCTGGTGGGTAAAATGACGGTATTCTGGGCAGAGCATCTGTTCAGCCAGGCCAGTCTCAACTTCTCCTACTTTTGGTCGACGTTGACGACGATGCTAATATGGCCCTGGGTGTTTCTGGTGCTGCGCAAGGTGCGGCGCCGCTTCAATATCAGGTAAATATGAACAAAAACAACGAACCACAACTCTATCTCGCCTCGGCTTCTCCCCGTCGCCGTGAACTGCTGACCCAGATTGGCTACCGCTTCGAGGTGCTGAAACTGGATGTGCCCGAGCAGCGGGAAGAGGGGGAAAAGGCGCAGGATTACGTCTGCCGCCTCGCCCGTGACAAGGCGATGGCGGGCGTGGCGTGTGCGCCGACGGCGTTGCCGGTGCTGGGTGCCGACACCATAGTGGTGCTGGGCGACCGGGTACTGGAGAAACCGTCCGATCTGCTGGATGCCAAAGATATGCTGGAGTCCCTCTCCGGCAAGGTGCATCAGGTGATGACGGCGGTAGCGCTGGCCAGCAAGGATCGTTGTGACGTGCGTCTGGTCACCACCAACGTGGCGTTTCGCAAGCTGGACGAGGCCGAGATCGAGGCCTACTGGCAGACCGGTGAGCCCTGTGACAAGGCCGGGGCGTATGGCATTCAGGGTATTGCCGGCAAGTTTGTCAGCCGCATCGAAGGGAGCTATAGCGCCGTGGTCGGCCTGCCCCTGCTGGAGACAGATTTGCTGATCAAGCATCATCTGGAACAGCTCAAATAATTTCCCGTCAGCTGTGCTCTGCTGCGTTTCTCCCTTGCGCGCGTTGTACCGGATTGGCTCTATAGAATTCAAAACTGGAACAGGCAAGGTTACTTATGTCGGTAGAACTGCTGGTTAACGTTACCCCCTCCGAAACCCGGGTCGCTCTGGTCGAAAACGGTCTGCTGCAGGAAGTGCATGTAGAACGTCAGGCCAAACGCGGCATTGTCGGCAATATCTACAAAGGCAAGATCAGCCGGGTGCTCCCGGGCATGCAGGCAGCCTTCGTCGATATCGGTATGGACAAGGCGGCCTTTTTGCACGCCTCTGATATCGTCCCTCACACCGAGTGTGTGGCGGTGAAGGAGAAGGAGCAGTTCCAGGTCGGCAACATCGCCGAGCTGGTGCGTCAGGGGCAGGACATCATGGTGCAGGTGGTGAAAGATCCGCTGGGCACCAAGGGGGCCCGTCTCACCACCGACATCACCCTGCCATCCCGCTATCTGGTCTTTATGCCGGGCAGCGCCCACGTCGGTGTCTCCCAACGTATCGAGTCCGAAGCAGAGCGGGAGCGCCTCAAGCGCACCGTGGCCGGTTATGTGGACGAGCTGGGTGGCTACATCATCCGCACCGCTGCCGAAGGAGTGGGGGAGCAGGAGCTGGAGCAGGATGCTGCCTTCCTGAAGCGTCTGTGGCGCAAGATCCTCGAGCGCAAGCAGAAGTATCCCCCCTGCAAGATCCTCTACGAAGATCCCAGTCTGGCATTCCGTGTAGTGCGCGACTTCGTCGGTGCCGAGCTCGACAAGATCCGCGTCGACTCGCGCCAGAGCTTCGATCAGCTCAAGCGCTTCACCGAAGAGTACGTGCCTGAGCTGGCCAGCAAGCTGGAGTACTACCCCGGCGAGTCGCCGATCTTCGATCTCTACGACGTGGAGAACGAGATCCAGCGGGCGCTGGAGCGCAAGGTGGAGCTGAAATCCGGCGGCTACCTCATCATCGACCAGACCGAAGCCATGACCACGGTGGATATCAACACCGGCGCCTTTGTCGGTCATCGCAATCTGGAAGAGACCATCTTCAACACCAACGTCGAGGCGACGGCGGCCATCGCCCGTCATCTGCGCCTGCGCAACCTTGGCGGCATCATCATCATCGACTTCATCGACATGCAGTCGGAAGATCACCGCCGTCGGGTGCTGCACAGCCTGGAGCAGGCGCTCTCAAAGGATCGCGCCAAGACCAACGTCAATGGCTTCTCCCAGCTTGGTCTGGTGGAGATGACCCGCAAGCGCACCCGCGAGAGTCTGGAGCATGTGCTCTGCTCCGAGTGCCCCGAGTGCAAGGGACGCGGCCGGGTCAAGACGGTGGAGTCGGTCTGCTTCGAGATCCTGCGGGAGATCATTCGGGTCAATCGTGCCTATGATGCGGATCAGTTCACCGTCTACGCAGCCCCGGCCGTGGCCGACTACCTCCATGGCGAGGAGTCCCACAGTCTGGCGGAGCTGGAAGTGTTCATCGGCAAGCAGGTGCGGGTAGTGAGCGAACCCCTCTGTGGTCAGGAGCAGTTCGACGTGGTGATGATGTAATTGGTCTATCGCTGGCTGAGTCGGGGCTGGTTGGCCCTGGGGGTCCTGTTCGTACTGATGGCCATGCTGGTCACCCTGGTACGGGTCGGGGGCCCTTTGCTGAATCAATACCGGGAGAGTCTGATCCACACTCTGCTGGGTGATTCACAACTCAAGGTCAGCGTGGAGCAAGTGGGGCTGGACTGGACACAGTCCGGGCCCGCCCTCGAACTGCAACAACTCGCCATCGCCCCGGATTCGGGGCGTTTTGCCGTACAGCTCGGCAAAGCCTGGGTGCATCTCGACTTCTGGCGCACCATTAACGAGCTAAAGCCGGTGTTTGGCGAGCTGATCCTGAGCGATGGCGATATCACCATCGACTTGCGCCAACCGGCTGACGAGAGCCCCTCCGGCGATCCCCAGCAGGGCGCCCTGCTGCGCTTTCTGCTGACCCAGCTTTCTACCTTCGATGTGCACAACACCCGTCTCAGCGTCACCACCTCCCTCGGTGATCTGCGCGCCCTCGACATCGCCCAACTGCGCTGGCAGAACCGTGGCAAGCGCCATCAGGGGGTCGGCAAGGCTTACCTCATCAACGGGGTGGGCGAGAGCACCCTCGATCTGATTCTGGATGTGGACGCCCCGACTGCCCGGCTCGATCGCCTCAAGGGGCAACTCTATCTGGGGGCCCGCCAGCTCGATATCACCCCGACCCAGGCCAAAATCCATGCGGGCGAACCCAAGGTTGCCGGTCAGCTCGACTTCCAGCTCTGGAGCGAGTTTGACAGCGGCAAGCTGGGCAATACCCTGCTGGCGTTTGGCAACAATTACCTGATCTGGAAGGATCCCAAGAAAGGGGATATGCACCGCTTCGGCCTCGATGGCGGCAAGATCCAGCTGCGCCGTGAGGGCACCGACTGGCAACTGGCGAGCCATAACGTCACCTTCAAGCTGGATGGCAAGCCCTGGTTGCAGAGCCGCTTGCAGCTGGAGCGGATCGGGGATCGGGTGCAGGGCTATCTGCCCAGCATAGAGTTCGACAAGATCACCCAGATCAGTCAGCTGGTCTCGGCGCTCTACCCCACACTCTGCGAGACCCTGCGCCAGACCAATCCGCAGGGTTCGGTGCAGGAGCTGACGCTGCTGGCCAATGCCGATTGGCAGGATCTCTCCCTCAGTGGCCGCTTCAGCAAGGTGCACCTCAAGGCGTGGCAGGATATACCCGGGATGCAGGATCTCAACGGCGAGTTCTGGCTTACCCCGAGCGGTGGTAGCGCCAGACTGGCGCTGGCGAACGACAAGGTGGATCCCGCCCGTCACTTCAAGATGCCGATCTCGGTCGACAACTTCTCGGCCCGCCTCGACTGGTGGCGCGAGGAACAGGGCTGGGTGCTCTACGGTCAGGATATTGCGCTGGATAACCCGGATCTGACCCTGTCCAGCCGTTTCCGCCTCGATCTGTTCGAGCACCCTTTCCTCGCCCTGACCGGTCGCATCGATGTGAAGAATGCGGGCCATGCGGATCGCTACTTCCCGCTGCAGGCGATGGACAAGGGGCTGGTGGATTACCTGAGCGGCGCCATCAAGGGGGGCAAGGCCAAGGGGGCCGACCTGCTCTGGTATGGGGAGTTTCGGGATTTCCCCTACGACAACGGCAAGGGCATCTTCCAGGTAGCGGTGCCGCTGGAGCAGGCCACCTACGAATTTTTCCCCGGTTGGCAACCGCTTACCGACCTGCAGATCGATCTCTTGTTCCAGAATGCCGGTCTCGATATGCGCAGCCGATCCACCAAACTCGGCAAGGCGAGCTCCGACTCGGTGCATGCCTGGATCCCGGATCTCTCCCCCGGCGCCCACCTCTATGTGGATGCCAAGGTGCAGGGAGAGGGCAAGGCCATCAGCGACTACCTGCAGGACTCTCCGCTGGGCAGTTCGGTAGGTCAGGCGCTGCGGGAGATCGAGATCCGCGGCCCGATGGCAGGATCGGTCAAGCTCGACATTCCTCTCGATGGCGAGCGCGAGGTGAAGGCGAGCGGCGATGCCACCTTCAGCAACAACAAGGTGCGGGTCGCCAGTCTGGATCTGCCGCTGGAGAAGGTGCAGGGGCGCCTCGAATATGACAACGAACAGACCCGTTTCAGCAACCTCAAGGCGAGCCTGTGGAACCAGCCGCTGACCCTCGATTATCAGGGGCGCCAGCATCCGGATCACTATCAGGTCGACCTCGATTTCAAGGGGCAGTGGGATAGCCGCCGCCAGCCCGCCGCCATCTCTTCATTCGGCATTCTCAACGGCCGCAGTAACTGGGGCGGCAAGCTCGGGTTGACCCTGCCCGACAGCAAGCCATTTAGTTTCCAGCTGGCGCTCGACTCCAACCTGCAGGGGATGGGGCTGGATCTGCCGCTGCCGCTGGCCAAGAGCAGTGCCAGCCGGCTACCGCTCAAGGTGATCGCCCGTGGCCGGGATGGCAGCGCCGACATTCGTGCCGTACTGGGGGCTGATGTGGATATGCAGACCCGACTGGTCTACGGCGAAGGGGTACCTTATCTCAGCCGGGTGCGAGTTGATGTGGGCCAGCCGGGCGCCCGGGTAATGCGCGATGCCCCCATGCTGCTCGCCATCAACCAGCAGGAGGCCGATGTCGGCGGCTGGCTGGCCAGACTCAAGCAGTGGTTGCCAGCGCAGAACCAGACCGGCAATGCGGTGGTCGGCCCCGCCTTCCTGCCGCAGGAGTGGTGGGTGGATGGACAGCTGGCTCGCGCCTATATCGGCAGTGCCACCCTCAAGGCGGCGCGTTTCACCGTGGGGCCGACCAATCAGGCGACCGAAGTGATGATCGACAGCCCCGATGTGATGGGGGTGATCCGCCTGCCCGCAGTGGCCAATCGCCCGGTGGATGCCAAGTTTGCCCGCATCTACTGGTCCGGCAAGAGTTCGGATCTCAGCCCGGACCCCGATGCCAAACAGGACAACGCCATCATGGCATCCATCCCCTGGTTGAAGGTGAGTTGTGTCGATTGCCGCTTTGGCGAGCTACCTCTTGGTGAAGTGAAAGGGGAGCTGGTGCCCGGCGCCAACAAGGTGACCCTCAAGGGGCTGGATGTGCGGCTGGCGGGGAGTCAGCTCACCGGCAGCGTCGACTGGCTGGCCGATGGCAACCGGATGGAGACCCGCACCCGTGGCAAGCTGACCAGCAACAACAGCGAGCTGCTGCTCAAGCGGCTCGGCTACACCTCGCCCATCGGCGATGCCCCCGGCTCCCTCGCTTTTGATCTGAACTGGCAGGATGTGCCCTATCGCCCGAGCCTGCCGACTCTGGGGGGAAGTGCCAACTATCAGCTGGAGGGTGGCACCCTGCGGGAGGTCAACGACAAGGGAGCGCGGCTGCTCTCCCTGCTCAGCCTCGACTCCCTGCTGCGCAAGCTGCGGCTCGATTTTCGCGATGTGTTCGACAAGGGCTTCTACTTCGAATCCATGTCTGCCTCTGCCACCATCAAGCAGGGGCAGGTCAGCAACGATGATTTCTATATGAAGGGGGCGGCAGGCAACCTGCGCGGCGAGGGGATCGCCGATCTGGTGCACTGGCGGCTCGACTATGAGCTGAGTTTTTCCCCCAATCTGGGGGGCACCCTGCCGGTGGTGGCCGCTTTCTCCATCACGCCGGTCACGGGTCTCTATGTGCTGGCCCTCTCCAAACTGCTGGAGCCGGTAGTGGATGTGGTGACCCGCATCGATTTTCGCATCTCGGGCCCGCTAGACGCACCCAAGCTGATCGAGGCGGGGCGAGATCGTGCGCGCATCAAGCTCAACCAGCAGCAGAAAGAGGCGGTTGACGCCGTTGCCCCCGGCCTGCCTACCCAAGAGGTGACCCCTTTCCTGCTGAGCCCCAAACACGCGGGGCCAGCTCAGCGTTGAACGAGCGGCCCGGCACCATCACAAGGAGTGAGCCATGATCCGACATATCCTGCTGATCGCCTTCAAGCCGGGCACCCAGCCTGCCCGGATAGATGCGGTGCGTACCGCCTTTCTCGCCATTCCCCATCAGGTCAGCGGCGTGACCGCCGTGGAGTGGGGTCGGGATGACAGCCCAGAGGGGCGGGCCGAGGGGTTTACTCATAGTGTGCTGATGACCTTCGCCGACGAAGCGGCCCGCCAGCGCTATCTGCCCCATCCTGATCACGATGCCCTCAAGACCATCTTCCGTCCGGTGCTGGCGCGCATCATAGTGCTGGATTACACCCTGCAGGCGGGGGATGCGGTTGCTGTCGGGGTTTCGTCATGATGAAGGATGAGCGCTGGTCTGCCATCCCGCCACTGCAGCGCGCACTGCTGGAATCAGTTATGAAACATGGCGCAGCCCATCCTGCGATTGATGCTGGGGTAGTAGTTGGGTCGCTCGCCAAGGGCAAGGCAGACAGGGTATCAGATGTCGATCTCTTGCTGCTGGCCGAGCCGGGCTTCCATAAGCAGGGAGACGAACTGGTGCGCACCATTGTGGGGGATCGGCCCATCTTTCACTGCTGGCAAGGAAGACATGAAGAGGTCTGTTCATACTGGCGCTTCATATTCCTCGACATGACCAGCATCGAGATCCACATCCTTGATCGGGGGGCTGAGTTCCCCCTTGCCAAACCTTATTTGCCACTGTTCGATAAAACTTCCTCCCTTGGTGCGCTTGAGGTTTCTGGCCCTGCCCCAAGCCATTGGGACTTTCCTGCCTATATGGCCGAAGGGGATGGGCTGGTGTGGGAGTTGTTCGATTGCCTCAAATGGGCGGAGCGGGGGCAGCGGGGATTGGTCAGGCATCATCTTCGCAAGTTGCTGGCAGAAATGGATAAAGACCCGAATATTATGGATCGCGATTAATGCGGACAAGGAGAACGTCATGTGGTTAGCCGCAATACAGCTAGTATCTGGCCGTCACTGGCAGGATAACCGGGAGCAGATCGCCGCTGAACTGGCGGCCTTGCCCAAAGAGCGGCCGCTGCTGGTGCTGTTGCCGGAGAACTTTGCCCTGTTTGGCGAACGGCAGGGTTATCTGGATGGGGCCGAGACCATAGGTGAGGGCCCGATCCAGCAGCAGCTGGCCGAATGGGCACGAGATTACGGCATCTGGCTGGTGGCCGGGGCTATGCCGACAAGAATGCCGACCACCATCGCAGGTTCCGACCATATCCACACCAGCTCGCTGGTGTTTGACCCCAGCGGTGAGCTCAGGGGCCACTACCACAAGATCCACCTGTTCGACGTGGATGTGGCGGACAATCACGGTCGCTACCGTGAGTCGGAGACCTTCAGCCCGGGGGAGGAGCCTGTGTTGGTGGACTCTCCCTTTGGTCCCCTCGGCCTCTCGATCTGTTATGATCTGCGCTTTCCCGAGCTCTACCGCCAGTTGGCCCGAGCCGGTGCCCGCGTGCTGCTGGTGCCTGCCGCCTTTACCGCCGTGACCGGCGAGGCGCACTGGGAGCCGCTGCTGCGGGCCCGCGCCATCGAAAACCAGTGCTACGTAGTCGCGGCCAATCAGGGCGGCACTCACGAAACGGGGCGCCAGACCTGGGGCCACAGCATGGTGATCGACCCCTGGGGTCGGGTGCTGGCGAGCAAAGAGTGCGGGCGCGGCACAGTGCTGGCGAAGATGGAGCCCGGATTTATCGACGAATTGCATCGCACCATGCCAGTGCTGCAACACGCCCGTTTGCTCTGATGGTGTGGTGAAAAATTGAAACGCAGCCGTTTGCCTGTGCTGGAGCATGCCCGTTTGTTGTGATGGTGTGGCTTGTCGCCAACCCGTCGGCAAGACGATTTAAAACAGCTCGTTACGAGAGTGGAGAAGAAGATTGAGTCTATTGAGCCAGGTTAGTGCCTCCCTGTTGGCCCCGAACGATCTCGACGAAGGGCGCCTGCAGCAGCTGCTCGGCAGCCTGATGAGCCATCAGGTGGAGTTCGGCGATCTCTATTTCCAGCGCAGCTGGCACGAGTCCTGGATGCTGGAAGATGGCATCGTCAAGGATGGCAGCTACAACATCGATCAGGGGGTCGGGGTGCGCGCCGTCAGCGGCGAGAAGACTGGCTTCGCCTACTCGGACGAGCTGAGCCTGCTGGCGCTGCAACAGTCGGTGACTGCCGCTCGCGGCATCGCCGCAGCCGGTGCTCACGGCAAGGTGAAGGCGTGGGCGCGCACCGAAGCGAACCTGCTCTATCCGGCCATGGATCCGCTGCAGACCCTCGACAAGCATCAGAAGATCGCCCTGCTGGAGCAGATGGACAAGTTCGCCAGAAGTCTGGATCCCGCAATCAATCAGGTGATGGCCTCCATCAGCGGCGTCTACGAAGAGGTGCTGGTGGCCGCCACCGACGGCACCCTGGCCGCCGATGTGCGTCCGCTGGTGCGTCTGTCGGTGACCGTGATCGCCGAGAAGGGCGATCGCCGCGAGCGTGGCAGTGCCGGTGGCGGTGGCCGCTTTGGTTACGACTGGTTCCTCGAACTGGACGGGCTGGAGAGCCGCGCCTTTGGCTATGTGCGTGAAGCTGTGCGTCAGGCGCTGGTCAATCTGGAAGCCATCGACGCGCCAGCCGGTACCATGCCGGTGGTGCTGGGCTCCGGCTGGCCTGGCGTGCTGCTGCACGAGGCGGTGGGCCACGGTCTGGAGGGGGATTTCAACCGCAAGGGATCTTCCGCATTTGCTGGCCGCATCGGCGAGCAGGTGGCCTCCAAGCACTGTACCATCGTCGATGATGGCACCCTGCCGGGTCGGCGCGGCTCCGTCTCCATCGATGACGAGGGCACACCGGGTGGCTACAACGTGCTGATCGAGAACGGCATCCTAAAGGGTTACTTGCAGGACAAGCAGAACGCTCGCCTGATGGGGGTGCCGCTCACCGGCAACGGTCGCCGCGAATCCTACGCCGCCATGCCGATGCCGCGCATGACCAACACATACATGCTGGCGGGTCAGTACGATCCGGCGGAGATCATCGCCTCGGTGAAGAAGGGCATTTATGCCCCCAACTTCGGCGGCGGCCAGGTGGACATCACCTCCGGCAAGTTTGTCTTCTCCGCCTCCGAGGCTTACCTCATCGAGGATGGCAAGATCACCGCTCCCATCAAGGGCGCGACCCTGATCGGTAACGGCCCCGAAGCGATGAGCCAGGTCTCCATGGTGGGTAGCGATCTTGCGCTGGATCGCGGGGTTGGCATCTGCGGCAAGGAGGGGCAGAGCGTGCCGGTCGGTGTCGGCCAGCCCACCCTCAAACTGGACCAGCTCACCGTGGGTGGCACGTCGTAGGTTGGGTTAGCCGCGCAGCGGCGTAACCCGATGCATTCAAACCCCGGCTCTTGCCGGGGTTTTGCTATTCAGGGAACCACAGGCAACAAAAAGCCCCGGTCGTTGGACCGGGGCTGGCGGGTTATTCGGTATCAGTTGACGGATATGGCGCGGGCGTCGATGAAATAGCGAGCGTTACCCTGTTTGTCGATCTGGATTTTGGCAACCAGCTGCTCTTGATCTTTATATTCCCAGCGTTGCTCGATCTTGGCGAGGGATGGGCTCGCAATCCCAACCACGTTCAGGTACTCGTGAAACAGGCTATGGCTCCCTATTTCGGTCAGCATCTTGTCCATCTGCATACTCTCCTGAAGTTGAGTGGGTATTCATCAACAAACCTATCAGCGTCCATCTGAATAAAGTCTGTATGAAAAACAAACTAACTCATTTGTGTGTCAATAACATGATCAGGGACAAGATCAGTGCAGATCGTCAGGGACTTTTTGATACCGTTTTCAATCAGAGCCGGTGGGCTTCTGCGGCAACTGATCAAACGTGCCGGAAGCCTTTGGTAGCGCCGGTGCGGTTTGCACGGTCTGGCCGCCGTGGAATACCGGATCCTGTGCCACTTCCTTGATGCCATTGATGCAAAACTGCATACCCATGCAGACCAGCAGGAAGCCCATGATGCGGGTCATGGCATCGATGCCGGTGGCGCCCAGGATCTTGCAGACCGGGTCCGCCAGCTTCAATACTCCCCAGCTGATCAGGCTCATCAGGGCAAACGCCGTTACCACACCGGCGTAGATGGTGAGACGGTTGTACTCGTCAGGCAGCTCGGCAATCTGGGCTGCCCCGCTTATTACCAGCGCCATGGTGCCCGGCCCGCACATGCTGGGCATGGTGAGCGGTACGAAGGCAATGCTCTGGTTTATATCGACCCCGCTCTGCTGGCTGGGGGCGGGGAACAGCATGCGAAAGCCGATAAAGCCGATGATGAGGCCACCGGCCAGGCGCAAGCCCGGAATGGAGATCCCGAACAGATCCAGGATCGAGGATCCGATAAAGAAGGTGATGCAGAGGGTGCAGAACAGATAGATGGCAGCCAGATTGACCTGACGGCGCACGTGTTCGCGCGACATCCCCTTGCTCAGTCCCAGCAGCAGGGTGGCCGTGGTGGGCGGGTTGACCATGGGCAGCAGCGCCAGCAAGGTGAGTAATACGACCTGAAAGAACATCTTGAGCCTCGGATAAAGAGTTGGGAGCCATGGGGCGATGCGGGTGGCAGGCCCCAGAGGGAGGCTATCTTATGCTGGCGAAACTGAACATAAGCAGTACAAAAAAGCCCCGGCAGATACCGGGGCTTGTTGTTCGGGTCAGGCCGCTTGCGGCGCTTGCTGCTGCCGGATGGCCCGTTGCTGGAACCAGAGCCAGAGACCGATGGCGAAACCCAGCACTGACAGACTCACCACATAGTGGGAGGGGGCCAGCATGTCGCTCTTCATCCAGAGGGTCACCGCCATCGGGGTGAGGCCGCCGAAGATGGCGTAGGCCACGTTGTAGGAGAACGACAGACCGGAGAAGCGCACCACCGGCGGGAAGGCGTTGACCATCACGTAAGGCACGGCGCCGACAATCCCGACCGCAAAGCCTGCCAGCATGTAGAGCGGCACAGCTGGCTCGTACCGGCCGCCAGACCGTGATAGAAGGCGTAGCTGGAGCCCGCCAGCAGCAGGGAGCCGAGCATGAAGGTGAGACCGCTGCCCAGCAGGTCGATCAGTCGACCATAGACGATGCAGCCGAGGGTCAGGGCCACGATGGCCAGCGAGTTGGCGGTCAGAGCGTCCGCCGGGCTGATGCCGTAGACCTTCTGCAGATAGGTGGGGGTCATCAGGATCACCACCACGATACCGGCGGAGAGCAGCCAGGTGAGCAGCATGGAGACCACCACGCTGCTCTTGTGGTTGCGCAGCACCGACTTGAGGGGGAGCTCGTCAGCCAGGGTCTTGTTGGCTTTCATCTCGGCGAAGACCGGGGTCTCGTGCAACCAGCGACGCAGGTACATGGCGACGATGCCGAAGATACCGCCGAGCAGGAAGGGCACTCGCCAGCCCCAGTCACTCACTTCGGCCGGGGTCAGGCTCTTGTTGACCGCAGTGGCGATGAGGGAGCCAAGCAGGATGCCAGCCGTCAATCCCGCCGTGAGCGTGCCGCAGGCGACCCCTACCCGACGGGCAGGAACGTGCTCGGCGACAAACACCCAGGCGCCCGGCACTTCACCGCCGATAGCGGCGCCTTGCAGGATCCGCAGTCCCAGCAGGGCGATGGGGGCGCCGATGCCAAGCACCGCATAAGTCGGCAACAGACCGATTAGCAAGGTGGGCAGCGCCATCATGATGATGCTGAGGGTGAACATCCGCTTGCGACCGATGAGATCGCCAAAGTGGGCCATGATGATGCCGCCGAGTGGGCGGGCCAGATAACCGGCGGCGAAGATGCCGAAGGTCTGGAACTGGCGCAGCCACTCGGGAATATCTGCCGGGAAGAACAGCTCGCCGATGACCACGGCGAAGAAGACGAAGATGATGAAGTCGTAAAACTCCAGCGCGCCGCCGAGGGCAGCCAGACTCAGGGTTTTGTAATCCTGTCGATTGAGGGGGCGGGCGTGATCGTGTTGTTGTGTGGTCGTGGTCATATCCGTATGTTTCCCATCGGTTTTTTTAGTTATTGTCACCCCGTGCAAGGGGCATATACAGGTGATCGAGAGTATGCTGCCTGCCTCTTGTGTGTAAATCGCGCAATTCGCAACACTGTCTTGCATCTTTTTGGGGCAATCCGAGTGCCCCGCTGGCGGAGGAATGATGGAAAAGAAACGGGTACTGCTCTCCTGGAGCAGCGGCAAGGATTGCGCATGGGCACTGCATCAGTTGCGGCAAGATCCCGTCATTGAGGTGGTGGGGCTGTTTACCACCCTCAATCAGGCATTCGAGCGGGTGGCGATGCACGGGGTGCGCAAGCAGCTGTTGACCGAGCAGGCCGCCTGCGTCGGGCTGCCTCTCATCACCATCGATCTGCCCTGGCCCTGCAGCAACGAGGATTACGCCCGCATCATGACCGGCTTTATCGCCGATGTGGTGGCACAAGGGATCCGCCATATGGCCTTTGGCGACTTGTTCCTTGAGGATGTGCGCGCCTACCGTGAAAAGCAGCTGGCAGGCACCGGCATCGAACCACTATTCCCGCTCTGGGGCAGCAATACCCGTGAACTGGCGCCGCAGATGGTGGCCGCTGGGTTGAAGGCGCGGATCAGTGCTCTCGACCCGAACAAGCTGGATGCCAGCCTGGGTGGCCATGACTTTGACGAGGCACTGCTGGCGGTGTTGCCGGAGGGGGTCGATCCGTGCGGCGAGAACGGCGAGTTTCACACCCTGGCCTATGATGGCCCCATGTTCTCCCGTCCGCTCGGCATTCGGGTCGGTGAAACAGTGCTGCGCGACGGCGTTGTCTTTACCGATCTGCTGCCAATCAAAGATTAATTATCGGGCGTCAAATGCTCCCTTTTTGCAGGAGCATTCACAGATTTGAGAGGCGGGATGGGGGCACTATTGGCCCCCTCTTTTGATTGAAGATGACAACCTGCCTTATGAAACACATCTCTCGTCCGGCGCTGCTTGCCTCCTTGCTGGCTGCGGCCCTCTCTCTGCCTGCCGTGGCGGGTCAAGCCGCTACCGTTCAGCCGATCCCTGCCGGTGTCACCACCGTCACTCTGGCCCAGCAGGCACCGATCCACTGGGTATCAGTGGAGCAGATTGCCAAGAGTCTGGATGGCCTGCCCCCGATGGCGGTCGGGTTTGATATCGACGATACCCTGCTCTTCTCCAGCCCGGGTTTTTATCGCGGCAAACAGGAGTTCTCGCCCAACGACGAGAGCTATCTGAAGAACCCCGCCTTCTGGGAGAAGATGAATAACGGCTGGGATGCGTTCAGCATGCCGAAAGAGGTGGGCAAGGCGCTCATCGCCATGCATCTCAAGCGTGGTGACCACATCTATTTCGTCACCGGCCGCTCGGCCACCAAGACCGAAACAGTGAGCCAGACCTTGCAGCAGACCATGAATATTCCGGCCGACCAGCTCAATCCGGTGATCTTCGCCGGTGATCAGCCGGGTCAGAACACCAAGGTGCAGTGGCTCAAGGATAAGCAGATGAAGCTCTTCTACGGCGACGCCGATGGGGATATCAAGGCGGCGCAGGAGGTCGGCATTCGCGGCATTCGTCTGCTGCGGGCCGCCAACTCCAGCTATCGGCCACTGCCGTTGGCAGGGGCGCTGGGGGAAGAGGTGATCATCAACTCCCAGTTCTGATCCGGAGTGGATCCATGCAAAAGGGCGGGGCCATTGGCACCCGCCCTTTTTGCATCCGTCATCCAGCTCGGGTCAGTCGTCTGCCCACGGCATCTCGGGCAGGCTGTCGAGGAACTCGCCGTAACGGGTCAGATTGAAGGGGCCCTGATCGGCCTCCATCGCCATCAGCTCGGCACCGAGGGCGCAGGCGATATATTGCAGCGCCTCTTCTCGCGGGGTGCCCTTCATTACCAGCCGCATCAGGGTCGCCTTCACATGGGGCGGGTGACCGTCGTTGAGCTGGTTCTCCACCATCTCCAGCAGCGCGTCTTCATCAAAAAATTCCTGAGTGTCGTTCATGGGATATCCGCAACAGTGAATGTGGCGGCCAGTATAGCCTGAATGTGACTAACACCTTGAATGACCAGCGAATAAACAATCCGATGGGGAGGCCATTTGTTACCCATAATTAGGAAGAGTTTGCCAAGGCAAACAGGTTGGAACACAGATAACATGGATGGACACGCCTATGCCCACGATAGATTCCCTGCTGGCCGAGCCCAAGCTACTGCCCCAGATCCCGGAAGTGATGCGCGATTTGATCCAGACCTTCAATGAAAAGGATCCGGATCTGCTCAAGATCAGCAAGTTGATCAACAAGGACCCTGTCATCTCCGCCAAGTTGCTGCGTCTGGCCAACTCGGCCAAGTTCGGCAGCAGTCGTCAGATCGGCACCGTCAATGAAGCCGCGGTGCGGCTGGGGTTGGCGATGGTGCGCAACATGGTGCTGGCCTGCGGGCTCACCGAATCGGTCACTGCGGTGCCCGGCATTGACCTCAAACATTTCTGGGGCTGCGTCTTCAATGTGGCGGAGCTGGCCCGTCGTCTGGCGGTGAAGAAGGGGATGAAGGGGGATGAGGTCTTTACCTGCGCCCTGCTCTACGATCTTGGCCGACTGGTGATGCATGTGGGGCTGCCGGAAAACACCGTCCATCACATCCACGATCTGGAGTTGCACAAGGGACGGGCCAAGGCGGAAGAGCTGGTGGTCGGCTTCAACTATGCCCAGGTCGGGGCGGCCATGGCACGCTACTGGAAGTTCCCCGAGACCATCAGCAATGCGGTGGAGTATCACTACAACCCCATGCTGGCCAAGGAGTTCTCCGCCGAGGCCGGGTTGATCCATCTGGCGATCGTGCTGGCTGCGCAATCCGATGTGGGGGAAGAGGCGCCACCCGAGTGGCCCCACAAGGTGGCAGATGCGCTGGGGTTGAGCTGGGCCGATTGCGCCGCCCAGTTCACTGCGCTGCGCGAGCAGGGTAATGGCTACGCTGGGTTGCTGGCTGCCTGAGCCCGTTTATCCCATCTCATCAGGGGCCAACGCGGCCCCTTTTTCATGGCCGATGGTGCCACAGGCTTGCCAGCCCGGGAGTGACGGGGCACTCTTTGCCCTTCACTTTTTGTTTGAGAGCCCTTGCCATGATTGCCTCCTCCCGTCTGATCCTGCGCGAAATGATCGCCACCGACGCCCCCTTCATCCTTGAGCTGCTCAATGACGGCGACTTTTATCGTTACATCGGTGATCGGGGCATTCGCACCCTCGAACAGGCGCAGGAGTATATCCAGCAGGGACCGGCGGTCAGCTATGCCCGCTATGGTCACGGACTCTATCTGGTGGAGCGCAAGGAGGACGGTTTCAGCCTCGGTATCTGCGGTTTGATCAAGCGCGATACCCTGGAGCAGGTCGATATCGGTTACGCCTTCCTGCCGCAATATCGCGGTCAGGGCTACGCCATTGAAGCGGCGCAGGCTGCCCTTGCCGATGGCAAAAGCCGGTTGGGGATCGGGCAGGTAGTTGCCATCGTCACTCCGGGCAACGAGCGATCCATCGGCCTGTTGGCCAAGCTGGGGCTGGTGCGCAGTCGACTGGTCAAGTTGAGCGAAGATGCTGATGAGTGCCTGCTGCTGGAGCAGTGATCAAGGTCAGAGAGCGGGAAAGCGAATGGCGAGGTGGCTGTCAGGCTGAGTGACAAGCAAGAGCCCGGGTCTGGCTAAAGGCGTGAGAGAGAAGCAAAGAGGCCGCCGTGAGTTGCGGCCTGTCTGCATCGGGCGCTGCCGGAGGGCAGGCAGGATCAGTTGAGGTCTTCGATGGAGAACTCGCCAGCGATACCATCACAGGAGATGGCGAAACCGCCGCTGAAGCGGGTGCTGAACTGGATCAGAAACGCATCATTGTCGTGCTCTTGCACAGGCAGGTTGATGGGTTTGCTGCGACGCAGGGGCTTGTGTGTTTGTACTGCTTTCATCATGGTATTTCTCTATATAAATTAGGTGTTTGCTCCTTGTATTGGCAAATGTCAGGTCAATGGGCGCGGTCGATTGGGTGAACGACAAGCGCGCAGGAATACCCAGCCCGGTTAAAGGGCGTCTGCACTTTCAAGGAATATGCTGATGCATAAATCAAATTGGGTGGGCAGATCGGGTCTGCACCGTGAGAGCCGGGCAACGCAGGCAGACAGCCTGACGGTTCTCAAGGCGAGTAAATCAGAAGAAGGTTATGCGGGTACTGGCAGGATTCATCGTGAGGTGAAGCATTGCAGGGCAAACATAAACAGGGCTGATTAACTAGCCGGCGCGCATTCTCTCCTCGAAATGAATAAAAAGCAAACAATAATTTGCCGATGTTTAGGTCAGTACGCTTTTCCTCTGTGTAATCAAGGCGCTATCAGCAGCAAATATTCGCAACTATCCGCCATAAAAAGAGGGCTCCCGACGGGAGCCCTCTCTCATTCTGCAATCAGCACAGTGGGCCGACTCAGTAGTCGCCACAGGCCTTCTTGGCAGCCGTGATCATCGGGGTGATGGTCATGCCTTGCACCACGATGGAGAACATAACCACCGAGTAGGTCATCACCAGGATGACCTGACGCAGGTCAACGCCGTGTTCCGGGATCATCATGACGCCGGAGGGGAGTGCCAGTGCCATCGCCATGGCCAGACCACCGCGCAGGCCACCCCAGGTGAGGATCCGCACCGAGAAGGTGTTGTAATTGCGGAATCGGCGGAAAGCCACATAGGGCAGCGACACGCTGATAAAGCGGGCGCCCAGGCAGAGCGGCACCGCAATGACCAGCAGGATCCAGTCACGCCAGGCGAGATCCAGCAGTACCAACGCCAGACCGATCAGCAGGAACAGCAGGGCGTTGAGGAACTGGTCCATCAACTCCCAGAAGTGATCCAGGTGATGGCTGCTCTGCTCTGAGAAGCCGGAGTGACGGGTCCAGTTGCCGATCATGATGCCGGTGACCACCATGGCCAGTGCGCCGGAGACGCCGATCATGTTGGCAAAAGCGAAACCGGCGGTCGGGATGCAGAGGGTCAGCAGCAGCTCCAATGAACCGTCATCTGTGGCGCTGATCATCACGTGGGCGATGAGGCCCAGCACGGCGCCGAACAGGATGCCGCCGAGGGCTTCGTGCAGGAACAGACCGGCTACGCTACCGAAGGTGGGCTCGACACCGCCAAAGGCGACGGCAAACACGGTAGCGAAGATGACGAGGCCAACACCGTCGTTGAACAGGGATTCCCCTTCGATCTGGATGGCGATCTGGGGTGGCGCTTTCATCTTCTTGACGATGGCCAGTACGGCAATCGGGTCAGTGGGGGAGATCAGCGCGCCGAACAGCATGCAGTAGACCAGCGGCAACTCCCAGCCCAGCAGCTTGGCGATAAACCAGAAGCCGTAGCCGATGAGGAAGGTGGAGAGCAGGGTGGCAATGATGGCCAGAATGGTGATCTCCCACTTCTGGCTACGCAGCGCCTTGAGGTTGATGCCAAGGCCACCGGCGAACAGCAGGAAGCCCAGAATCCCCTTCAGCAGGAAGTTCTGGAAGTCGATGCTCTCCATGGTCTTGACGGCAAGAGGTTCCAGGTTGAACCAGCCCAGTTTGCCAAACAGCACCAGCAGTGCGGAGATCAGCATGGAGCCCGCAGTAATGGCGATGGTGGTCTGGATCTTCACAACATACTGGTTGGCAAAGGCGATAAAAATCGCCAACGCTGCCAGAAAACAGAGTGTGTAGTAGACGCTCATAGTTATTTTTTTCTCGTTGGTAGACAGCAAGCACGTATCCCTATGCAGGACGGGCATAGGTTACTCTCGGGCCCTATGTTACTCATTACCCATAAATGAGTATATGGTGGCGCATTTGGACTGATAGACGGCTAGATTTCCATTTTATTTGTTTGCTGTTAGGATGCTGTTTACGCAGTTGCATGGATGTAAGAGGAACACGCGGTGTCGAACGTAATGTCGAGCAGAGAGCCGAGCAAGCAGTCGGACGTAACAAAGAAGCTGGAAGCCTGCCTCAGGGAGCGGATCCTGATCATCGACGGGGCCATGGGCACCATGATCCAGGGCTACAAACTCGGGGAGGCGGATTATCGGGGTGAGCGGTTTGCCGACTGGCATACCGACATCAAGGGCAACAACGATCTGCTGGTGCTGACCCGTCCGGCGGTGATCCGCGAGATCCACGAGCAGTATTGCGCTGCCGGGGCCGACATTCTCGAGACCAACACCTTCAACGCCACTCGCATCGCCATGGCCGATTACGAGATGGAAGAGTTTTCCGCCGAGATCAACCGGGAAGCCGCCCGTCTGGCCCGCGCCGTGGCAGACGAGTGGACGGCAAAAGATCCCGCCAAGCCGCGCTTCGTAGCAGGGGTGTTGGGCCCTACCAACCGTACCGCCTCCATCTCGCCGGATGTGAACGATCCCGGCAAGCGTAACGTCACCTATGACCAGCTGGTGGCCGCCTACACCGAATCGACCCATGCCCTGATCGAGGGCGGCGCCGACATCATCCTGATCGAGACCATCTTCGATACCCTCAACGCCAAGGCTGCCGCCTTCGCGGTGGAAGGGGTGTTCGAGGCGCTGGGCTACAGCCTGCCGGTGATGATCTCCGGTACCATTACCGATGCCTCCGGTCGTACCCTCTCCGGCCAGACCACCGAAGCCTTCTACCATTCGCTGCGCCACGTCAAACCGGTCTCGTTCGGTCTCAACTGTGCGCTCGGGCCAGACGAGCTGCGCCAGTATGTGGAAGAGCTGTCGCGCATCAGCGAATCCTGCGTCAGCGCCCACCCCAACGCCGGTCTGCCCAATGCGTTCGGTGAGTACGACCTCGATGCCGTCGAGATGGCGGAGCATATCCGCGAGTGGGCCCAAAGCGGCTTTCTCAACATGGTCGGCGGTTGCTGCGGTACCACCCCGACCCATATCCGCGCCATGGCGGACGCCGTGGCGGGCATCAAGCCGCGTGTGCTGCCCGAGCTGCCGGTGGCCTGCCGCCTGTCGGGTCTCGAGCCGCTGATCATCACCCCTGAATCCATGTTCGTGAACGTGGGTGAGCGCACCAACGTTACCGGTTCAGCCAAGTTCAAGCGGCTGATCAAGGAGGGGCTCTACGACGAGGCGCTCGATGTTGCCAAGCAGCAGGTGGAGAACGGTGCCCAGATCATCGACATCAACATGGATGAGGGGATGCTGGACGCCGAAGCGGCCATGGTGCGCTTCCTGAATCTTATCGCCGGTGAGCCCGATATCGCCCGGGTGCCGGTGATGATCGACTCCTCCAAGTGGGAGGTGCTGGAAGCGGGCCTCAAATGCGTGCAGGGCAAGCCGGTGGTCAACTCCATCTCCATGAAAGAGGGGGAGGAGAAGTTCATCCAGCAGGCCAGATTGCTGCGTCGCTACGGCGCCGCCGTCATCGTGATGGCGTTCGATGAAGCGGGGCAGGCCGACACCCGCGCCCGCAAGTTCGAGATCTGCCAGCGTGCCTACCGGATCCTGGTGGATCAGGTCGGTTTCCCGCCGGAAGACATCATCTTCGACCCCAATATCTTCGCGGTAGCGACCGGCATCGATGAGCACAACAACTACGCGGTGGACTTCATCGAGGCGGTGAAGGACATCAAAACGCACCTGCCCCACGCCATGATCTCCGGCGGCGTCTCCAACGTCTCGTTTTCGTTTCGCGGCAACGAGCCGGTGCGCGAAGCCATTCACGCCGTCTTCCTCTACCACGCCATCAAGAACGGCATGGACATGGGGATCGTCAACGCCGGTCAGCTCGCCATCTATGAAGACATTCCGGCGGAGCTGAAAGAGAAGGTCGAGGCGGTGGTGCTCAACCTAAATGACAACGCCACCGAAGAGCTGCTGGCCATCGCAGAGAAGTATCGCGGTGCCGGTGCCCAGGCGGAGGACCCGCGGGATCAGGAGTGGCGCAGCTGGCCGGTGGGCAAGCGGCTGGAGCACGCACTGGTCAAGGGGATCACCGACTTTATCGAAGAGGATACCGAAGAGGCACGCGCTGGTGCCGAGAAGCCGCTGCATGTCATCGAAGGGCCGCTGATGGATGGCATGAACGTGGTCGGCGACCTGTTCGGGGCGGGCAAGATGTTCCTGCCGCAGGTGGTGAAATCGGCGCGGGTGATGAAGCGGGCTGTGGCCTATCTGCAGCCCTATATCGAGGCGGAAAAATCGGGCGGCTCCAGCAATGGCAAAATCGTGCTGGCGACCGTGAAAGGGGACGTGCACGACATCGGCAAGAACATCGTCGGGGTAGTGCTGCAGTGCAACAACTTCGAGATTGTCGACCTCGGGGTCATGGTCTCCTGCGAGACCATTCTCAAGACTGCGCGGGAGGTCGGCGCCGATATCATCGGGTTGTCGGGTCTCATCACCCCGTCGCTGGACGAGATGGTGCACGTGGCCAAGGAGATGGAGCGTCAGGGCTTCAAGCTGCCGCTGCTGATCGGCGGTGCCACTACCTCCAAGGCGCACACTGCGGTGAAGATCGAGCAGAACTACTCGGAGCCAGTGGTCTATGTCTCCAACGCCTCCCGCGCGGTAGGGGTGGCCCAGAGCCTGCTCAGCCCGGATCTCAAGGAGGCATTTGTCGCCCGCATCGACAAGGAGTACGAGATTGCCCGGGATCAGCATGCCCGCAAGCAGCCGCGCTCCCGCCCGGTCAGTCTGGCCCATGCCCGCGCCAACCGGCATCAGCTGGATTGGGTTGGCTACCAGCCACCCAAGCCCCGCGAGCTCGGGGTGCAGAAGTTCGAAGATGTGCCCATTTCGGTACTGCGCCCCTACATCGACTGGACGCCGTTCTTCCTGAGTTGGGAGCTGGCAGGCAAGTATCCGCGCATCCTTGAGGACGAGATTATCGGCGAGGAGGCAACCAGGTTGTTTGCCGATGCCAACGCCATGCTGGACCAGCTGGAAAAGGATCAGAGCGTGCGCTGCGCCGGGGTGGTCGGCCTGTTCCCGGCCAACTCGGTAGGGGACAGCATCGAGGTCTACAGCGACGAGTCCCGCACCGAGGTCATCAAGGTGTTGCACCACCTGCGCCAGCAGAGCGAGAAGCAGGGCTTCCCCAACTACTGTCTGGCGGACTATGTGGCACCGAAAGAGAGCGGCAAACCGGACTGGATCGGCGCCTTCGCGGTGACCGGCGGCATCGGTGAGGAGGCTATCGCCAAGGCCTACAAGGCGCAGCACGATGACTACAACGCCATCCTTATTCAGGCGGTGTGCGACCGTCTGGCCGAGGCGTTTGCCGAGTACCTGCACGAGCAGGTGCGCAAGGTACATTGGGGTTATGCTCCCGACGAGGCCCTCAGCAACGAGGAGCTGATCCGCGAAAACTATCAGGGCATCCGCCCGGCCCCCGGTTATCCGGCCTGCCCGGAGCACACCGAGAAGGGAAGCATCTGGGAACTGCTGGAGGTGGAGCAGGCCATCGGCATGCAGCTCACCGAATCCTACGCCATGTGGCCGGGGGCGGCGGTATCGGGCTGGTACTTCTCCCACCCCGAGAGCAAATACTTCGCGGTGGCGCAGATCCAGCACGATCAGGTGGAAGATTACGCCGCCCGCAAGGGGATGACGCTGGCCGAGGCCGAGCGCTGGTTGGGGCCAAACCTGAACTGACTCCCGCGTGACATCGGTTGATCTTTAACGAGAAACGGCGGCATCCTTGCATGGGTTGAACAACCTGCGCAGAGCCGCCGTTTAACCTGTTGGTCACAGTGATGTGGTAGCGTGCGGTTTGGTGTGGTTTGTCTTGTTGTCAGGATAAACAATTGGCGTTGTCTTGGCGCTGTGGCACCTTATACTCTCCCGCCCCATCCTGCCCAGGCACAGCCTTCTAGCGGAATTGTCATGAAGATCGCCATTTTATCCCGTGAGCCGAAAAACTACTCCACCCGCCGTCTGGTCGAGGTGGCGCAGGCGCGCGGTCATCAGGTAGAGGTGCTCGACACCCTGCGCTGCTATATGAATATCGCTTCCCACAACCCCTCCATTCACTACGAGGGTGGGGAGCTGGGAAGCTATGACGCCGTGATCCCGCGGATCGGGGCCAGCATTACCGCCTACGGCACCGCCGTGCTACGCCAGTTCGAGATGATGAACACCATGGCCCTCAACAGCTCGGTGGCCATCAGCCGTTCCCGCGACAAGCTGCGGGCGATGCAGCTGCTCTCCCGCCATGGCATCGGCCTGCCCATCACCGGCTATGCCCACAGCACCCACGACGTGCCCGACCTCATCACCATGGTGGGCGGGGCGCCGCTGGTGGTGAAGCTGCTGGAGGGTACCCAGGGGATTGGCGTGGTGCTCTGCGAGACTCAGAAGGCCGCCGAGAGCGTGATCGAGGCCTTTATCCAGACCAACAACAACATTCTGGTGCAGGAGTATATCCGCGAGGCCAATGGCGCCGATATCCGCTGTCTGGTGGTCAACGGCAAGGTGGTGGCCGCCATGCGCCGTCAGGCCCAGCCGGGAGAGTTTCGCTCCAACCTGCACCGTGGCGGTACCGCCGAGGCGATCAAGATCACCCCGGAAGAGCGCGCCACCGCGGTGCAGGCCGCCAAGATCATGGGGCTGGATGTGGCGGGGGTGGATATCTTGCGCAGCGCCCGTGGCCCGCTGGTGCTGGAGGTCAACTCCTCCCCCGGCCTGCAAGGGGTGGAAGCCGCCTCCGGCAAGGATGTGGCCGGCAAGATCATCGAGTTCCTCGAACTCAAGGCGAGCCGCAAGAACAAACCGGCGGAGTGAGCCTCAGGCTTGCATCTGTCAGATAGAAACAGGGCGCCCTCGGGCGCCTTGTTGCTATCTGGCTGGTGCCGAAGTTCCCTCACCCTAACCCTCTCCCAAAGGGAGAGGGAACTGTTCGGCAGTGATCATCGCCAGCCGGGCGCTAAATACGCCATCCTCGAGCCGGGTGTCGATCTGCCAACCGAGTTTCTCGCAGATGCGCTGGATGATGGTGAGGCCACAGCCGTAGCCGAGGATCTGATCCGGCGCCGCTGCCGTCGGGTTGCTGATGGTGAGCACCGGGCCACACAGCTCGATGTCGATATGTCCCTCGGCATAGCTCAGGGCATTTTTCAGCAGGTTGCCGAGGGCAATGGCGAGCAGGGAGAGGGGGGCGTTGACTTCGCTGCTCTCGTCCAGATTAAGCCGGATATCGAGGGCCTCCCGCTGCAACAGCGGAGCGAGGCGGGCCAGCTCCTGACGGATCAGCGGGGTCACCTGCTGCAGCGGTCGCTCCACTGCCTCCTTGCGGCCCAGCAGCAGGAAGGTCTCGGTGAGCAGTGCCATCTCGTCGGCGGCGGCGCGGATGCGGGTGGTGGCGCGGGCGGCCGGTGCGGGCAGATCTGTCACCTTGCCAAGCAGCGCGGCCGAGCCCTGGATCACCATGTTGGGGGTGCGCAGCTCGTGGCTGGCGAAGCGACTGAACTCCTGCTCGCGAGCGAATACGGCGCTCACCTCCTGCTTGCCGGCCAGCAGCGCCAGCTCGATGTCCCGCAGCTCCTGCCAGGGGGCATCGGGTTCGAAATCCGCTTGATCCGGGGTGAGGTGGGCGACCCTCTGTTGCAGCCGTTGCAGCGGCCCCGTGATATGGCGCACCAGCCAGATGCCGAAGCCGAGGCAGCCCAGCAGCAGGGTCACCCCGATCAGCCGGGTCGCCAGATGCAGCTTGTCTTCGTAGGGATCCAGGTAGTCATCGGCGTCGTCATTGAAGACCAGATAGAGCAGTCCCTCGCCGGAGGGGTGACGGGCCACCAGAAAGTGTTTGTCCTCCTTGCCCAGCTGATGCTCGAAAAAGCCGGGTGTCTGGTAGGGCTTCAGCCACTTCGGCAGGCGTCCCGCCTCGGTCCAGTAGCTGGAGAACTGTCTGGGGCTCGGGGCGGCGGCCGCCGGGCCGAGTCGCAGCCAGTCATCGCTGTAGCGGGTCACTTCGGCTTCCAGCCAGTGGCGCAGGCTCAGCTCTTCCATCTTGTCCTCGGCCACCAGCATCAAGCCGGAGAGCAGGATCAGCAGCACCACCCCGGCGCCGCCGAGCGCCATGATCAGGCGGCGACGCAGGCTCGGCAGGCTCATGCGCTCACCAGTCGGTAGCCCTGGCCGTGGAGGGTCTCCAGCATCGGAGTGGGGAAGGGCTTGTCGAGCGCGTTGCGCAGGGCGTAGATGTGGCTGCGCAGGGCATCGGAGTCGGGCTCCTCATCCCCCCAGACGGTGTCGAGCACCTCCTGACGGCTGACGATGGCGGGGGCGCGGCGGGCCAGCAGGGCGAGGATCCGGAACGGGATCTTGCCGAGCTTGAGGGGCTCACCGGCGCGGGTGGCGCGGCCGCTGGCGACATCGACCGTCAGATCGCCAAAGCTGATGGCCCCCACATCGCCGCGCGGGCCACGCAGGCTGAGGGCTTGCAGTCGCACCTCCAGTTCCTCCATGGCGAATGGCTTGACAGATAGTCATCCCCTCCCGCCTTGAAGCCTGCCAGCTTGTCCTCCAGGCTGTCGCGGGCGGTGAGAAACAGCACGGGAGTGGCAATCCCCTGCTCGCGCAGGCGCGCCACCGTGCTGAGGCCATCGAGGCGCGGCATCATCACATCCATGATGATGACGTCGAAACGCTGATCCTCCAGCAGTTGCAGCGCCGCCTGACCGTGATAGGCACAATCGAGGCGGTGACCGGCCAGCTCCAGATAATCCATGATGGTTTCCGCCACCTGAGGATTGTCTTCCACTACCAAAATCTTCATGCTTTGCTCTCCTGGTTGGCGAGCGTTTCACGCTCTTTTCACACCGGATTCGGCATCCTGTTTGCCAGTGTAACCCCGAGGATCCCTGATGAAGAAGTCTCTCTGCGCCCTTCTGCTGCTGATATTGTTGCCAATTGGCACCGCACAGGCGACCGAATTCAAACTGACCGGCCGCACTACCTGGCAGCTTGGCCAGTTGATGGTCAACGGCATGCCGTTCGTGATCGACGACCAGACCCGCTTCAAGGATTGGCTCAACGAGGATGATCTCGGCGGTACCTGGGTCGAGATGAAGGGGGTGGTGGAGAACGGCGTGCGCTATGTACGCAAGGTCGAAGCCCTCGACGAAGATGACAAGGACGAGATGGATCTGGAGGGGCCGGTCGAAGGGGGGCGGATCTGGGGCTACACCACTTCGGATAACAGTCTGGCGCCGTTTGAAGGGCGCTGGCTCGAGCTGGAATGCAAATTTGACGGCATGCGCCTGAGCCGTTGCCGTGAGGATGACTGATCCGATCTCTGCGTTCCGATTAGAAATGCTCCCGAATGAAGCCCATGCTTGTCCAGCATGGGCTTTTTGTTCAGGGACGAACGAAGATGGAACAATCGAGAAAGTGGTGTGCATGGATGCTGGGTGTGCCGCTCTGGGCGGCGCAGGCGGGAGCCGACGAATTGTGGCTGGTGGAGCTTGAGCACAGCGACGGCATCCGCCTGCAATTTCAGGGTGCCGAGGTGGAGCAGGGCAGTGCCGCCGTCTGGCGGCAGGGGGATATTTGGCCGCAGCCACTCAAACCCGGCGACCAGCTCGCCCTGCTGGTGGCCGATGGCGTTGCCACCCGCATTGAGCTGCTGGCCGCCAGAGCCCCGCTGGCCAATCAGCCCTGGCAGCGGGCGCAAGATCGCCTGCAATCCTTCGATGAACGGCAGCTCACGTTGGCCACCCTGGGCACAGTGCCACTCAATCCGCAGGTGCGCTGGGTCAACGGCTCGGTCGCCGATCTGCACGCCGGGAGCGAGCTGGTATTGATCCGTTCGGCGGATGGAATATTGCAGGGAATTGAAGTGATCAATCCGGAAGAGTAATTCAGCATCTTCTTATTTAATATGGTTTCACCATATTGTGGCAGCCATTAAATAATGACTGTCACAATATTTATGATTTATTCCTCAATAAAGTCATCGCTCTAATTATTTTCCTGTATCACCATTATTTTGTTTGTCATGGATGTTTTTTGGTGGTTTATTTTATTTGTGTCAGGTTTTGTCGGAGTCCATACCTGTCAAATGAAAAAGGATATTTCTACACAATAACAATTATCGTATGTCTGAAAGAGGGATAAATGATGAATAGAATAATTACCGCCAATCTGGCGTTTTTGGCGTCTTCATTGATGCTCGCTCAGGTGCAGGCGGCTGAACCTGTCTACCCTGATCAGGTCAAGTGGGCGGGTCTTGGGACGGGCGTCTGTGCCAGTGGCTACCGTCCTCTGACCCGCGATGAAGCCATGAGTATCAAGGGTAATCTGGTCAGCCGCATGGGGCAGTGGCAGATCACCGGGCTGGCGGATCGCTGGGTGATTATGGGGTCGGGATATAATGGCGAAATCAAACAGGGCACTGCCGGAGAAACCTGGTGTTATCCCAACTCACCGGTTTCCGGAGAAATACCAACACTCTCTGACTGGAATATTCCGGCGGGTGATGAGGTCGATGTGCAATGGCGGCTTGTCCACGACAATGATTATTTTATCAAACCAGTCAGCTATCTCGCTCATTATTTGGGATACGCTTGGGTGGGTGGAAATCATAGCCCCTATGTCGGGGAAGATATGGATGTTACCCGGGTTGGCGATGGCTGGCTGATAAAGGGAAATAATGACGGCGGCTGCTCCGGATATCGTTGTGGGGAGAAGAGTTCCATCAAGGTAAGCAACTTCTCATATACCCTGGAACCCGACTCCTTCAGCCATGGTCAGGTCACCGAGAGCGGCAAGCAGTTGGTGAAGACCATCACGGCCAATGCGACCAACTACACCGACCTGCCCCAGCAGGTGGTGGTGACCCTGAAGTACGACAAGGCCACCAACTGGTCGAAGACCGACACCTACAGCCTGAGCGAGAAGGTGACCACCAAGAACAAGTTTCAGTGGCCGTTGGTGGGGGAAACCGAACTGGCCATCGAGATCGCTGCGAGCCAGAGCTGGGCCTCCCAGAAAGGAGGCTCGACGACCGAGACCGTCTCGGTTGAAGCACGCCCCACGGTGCCGCCTCACTCCAGCCTGCCGGTGCGGGTTGCCCTCTACAAGTCCAACATCTCCTACCCCTACGAGTTCAAGGCCGAGGTCAATTATGACCTGACCATGAAGGGCTTCCTGCGTTGGGGCGGCAATGCCTGGTATACCCATCCGGAGAATCGCCCCACCTGGGAGCACACCTTTGCCGTCGGCCCGTTCCGCGACAAGGCGAGCAGCATCCGCTACCAGTGGGACAAGCGTTATATCCCGGGTGAAGTGAAGTGGTGGGACTGGAACTGGACCATCAGCGAGTATGGTTTGTCGACCATGCAGAATAACCTGGGTCGCGTGCTGCGCCCGATCCGTTCGGCAGTGACCGGTGACTTCTATGCCGAGAGCCAGTTTGCCGGCGATATCGAAATCGGTCAGCCCCAGACCCGTTCCGCGGCCTCTGCCCAGTTGCGTAACGCCTCTGCTGAAGGTGTGGCTCTGACCGGTGTGGATCTGGATCAGGAGGCCCTTGCCAACGAAGGGTTTGGAAATGTCAGTCTGACGGTGACTCCTGCCTATTGACCCAAGGGGTAAATCCCCTTGGCGGGGGGACCCTGTTTTCGTATCCGCCGTTCTCAAGGGGCCCATTGTGGTCCCTTTTTCCTTTCATTATGATGTCGACTCTTTTTGTCACAGGAACTGTGAGATGCTCTCCCAATTGCTCGGCTCCTTGAGTGGGCTGCTCCCCTTTATCGCCTACTTTCTGCTGGCCATGGCGCTGCTGGCGACCTTCATTCGCCTCTATACTTGGCTGACGCCACACCACGAATTTGCCCTGATCCGTTCGGGTAATCCGGCTGCTGCCACCGCGTTTGGCGGCGCGCTGATTGGCTTTGCGCTGCCCTTGGCCAGTGCAATCAGTCACTCTCTCTCCCTGCTCGATTGCGCCATCTGGGGCGCGATTGCCCTGCTGGTGCAGGTTGCCGCGTTTCGGGTAATGCAACGCTGGCTCACCGACCTGAGCGAACGGATCTCCCGTGGGGAGATGGCTGGCGCCATTTTGCTGGCTGCTGCGTCCCTGTCGGTGGGGCTGCTCAACGCTGCCTGCATGACCTACTGAGGATCCCATGAAGAGCAGCAACAAGCGAAGTAGCCAGGTCGCACTGGTCATGATGGTGCCGACAGCCTCCCTCTGGCTGCAGGGGTGCAACGAACGCCCCGAGCTGGCCTATGTCTACACCTCGGTCGAGACATGTGTCGCTGTCCCAAGTAATGATCCGGCTCGGTGCCAGCTGGCCTTTGAAGAGGCCCGCAGTCGCCACCTCCTGCGGGCGCCCCGTTATCCTGACCGGGTGGAGTGTGAGGCGGATTTTGGCGCAGGAGGGTGTGAGGATAAGGTGCCGCGGATGAGGGGGATTCTGACCAGCGGCGTTGCCATCGGAACAGACCCTCTCCCCGGGATCCCGACCCAGCCGCTCTATCAACGTACAGATGAGCCTTATGCGCTGCGCACCGCTCAGGGAACACGCTTGCCCGCAGGCAGTAGCCTGGTTCGGGTCTGCCAGAGTGCGGTGACACTGGAGCCCGCCTTACAAGTACGGCGTGGTGGCTTCGGTGGAGAAGCTGCGCGGCGAGCCAACTTCTGCCATAGCAATAGCTACAGCAGCGGAGGTTAAAGATGGAGCGCATTTCCTTACCCGAACGTCCGGATTGGCGCGAACGGGCTGCCGAGCTTGGTTTCGAGTTTCACACCTTCGATGGGGAGCCCTATTGGGATGAGAGCGCTTGCTATCGCTTCACCCTTTCGCAGATAGAGGATGATCTGGAGGCGCCCACCGAGGAACTGCATCAGATGGCCCTCTCGCTGGTCTCAAAGATAGTGGGCAGCGAAGAGTTGCTGACCCGGCTCGATATTCCCGAATACTGCTGGCCCGCACTGGAGGCCTCATGGCGACGTCGGGATCCCCATCTCTATGGTCGGCTGGATCTCGCCTATAACGGGCATGGGCCCGCCAAGCTGCTGGAGCTTAACTACGACACCCCCACCTCCCTTTATGAGTCGGGTTTTTTTCAGTGGATCTGGCTGGAGGATCAGCTGCATCGCGGTGTGCTACCAGCCGGAGTCGATCAGTTCAACTCCCTGCAGGAGAAGCTGTACGGCGCCTTCGCGGCCCTTGGCAATCGTGGCCCTTTGCACTTCACCTGCGTGGGCGAGAACCTGGAAGACAGGGGGAACCTCGACTACCTCATCGATATCGCCCTGCAGGCTGGTTGTGATGCCCGTTTTGTGGATCTGGAGGATATCGGCGAGCTGCAGGGCCAGCTAGTGGATCTGGGCAACGAGCCGATCCACGAGATATTCAAGCTTTACCCTTGGGAGTTCATGGTGCGCGAGCCATTTGGCCAGACGCTGCTCACAAGCCAGACCCGCTTTATCGAGCCAGCCTGGAAGATGATTCTCTCCAACAAGGGGATGTTGCCCCTGTTGTGGCTGGCCTTTCCTGACCATCCCAACCTGCTGCCCGCTTTTTTTGATCCCGATCCCGCTAGTCAGATGGCGCCGGGTTGGGTACGTAAGCCTCTCTATTCACGAGAGGGGGCCAATATCGAGCTGATGGATTATCAGGGTATGCGCTTGCATGAGCCAGGCCCATACAACGACTCGGGTTATGTGCTTCAGGCCTTTCACCCCTTACCCTGCTTTGCTGGCAGTTACACCTTGATCGGCAGCTGGGTGGTCGGCGATGCGGCGGCTGGCATTGGCATTCGCGAGGATGCGACCCTGATCACCAAAGACAGCTCCCGTTTCCTGCCCCATATCATCCTCGACTAGCCGTAGACCCCAAGGGGAGCAAGAGGTCGACTTTGTTAACGGCTTGTGCTTTAAATTTTCCCCCTTATACTGGCGCCATCTTGTCGGAGTGCTGACCGTCGAACGACGCGAAGCTGAGACCGTTAATTCGGGATCCGTGGAACCTGATCAGGTTAAAACCTGCGAAGGGAACAAGGGTAACTTGCGGGTTACCGCGCCGGAGGAGGGACAAGCCTCTTCCGCTCATCGAAGGGGTAACCCTGATGGGTCAGGGCGCACAGGAGGGAGTCTGTCCCGTCCGGTTGTCCAGCACGTGGGGCGCCTTGCCCACAGCGTGCAGAGAGCGGGAAGTGGCAGTACAGCAGCGCGGAGATCCATCCCGCGCGCACTCCCTCCCGAGATAAACACCCCGCCGCAAGTTCATCTTCTCCTCGAACTCCAGACAAGCAAACACCCATAACTTCAACCAGTTAATGTGAGTTTTGCTATGTCTACTTCTGTATCTGATACCGCCAAATCCAGCCGCCGCGAGCAGCGCTCCAGCGCTCAGGCCTTTATCGACAGCCTCAAAGGGATGGCTCATCCCAACTCCCGTCGCATTTTTATCGAAGGCTCCCGCCCCGATATTCGTGTTCCCCTGCGGGAGATCCAGCTGGCCGACACCTTCGTCGGCGGCACCAAAGAAGATCCCAAGTTCGAGCCCAACGAGCCGGTGCCGGTCTATGACACCTCTGGCCGTTACGGGGAGGAGGGGGTCGCCATCGACGTGCGCCGTGGCCTGCCGCGCCTGCGGGAGAACTGGGTGCTGGAGCGGGATGACACCGACGAACTGCCGGGGCTCAGCTCCACCTTCACTCAGGAGCGGCTGGCCGACGAGGGGCTGGATCACCTGCGCTTCGAGCACTTGCCCAAGCCGCGCCGCGCCAAGCCGGGTCGCCGGGTCACCCAGCTCCACTACGCCCGCGCCGGTATCGTCACCCCCGAGATGGAATTTATCGCCATTCGCGAGAACATGGGGCGCGAGCGGGTGCGCTCCGAACTGCTGCGCACCCAGCATCCGGGCCGCGATTTCGGTGCCCGTTTGCCCCAGAACATCACCCCTGAATTTGTGCGCGATGAGGTGGCCGCCGGTCGCGCCATCATCCCCAGCAACATCAACCACCCGGAAGCGGAGCCGATGATCATCGGCCGCAATTTTCTGGTGAAGATCAACGCCAACATCGGCAACTCGGCGGTCACCTCCAGCATCGAAGAGGAGGTGGAGAAGCTGGTCTGGTCGACCCGCTGGGGCGCCGACACAGTCATGGATCTCTCCACCGGCCGCTACATCCACGAGACCCGCGAGTGGATCCTGCGCAACAGCCCTGTCCCCATCGGTACCGTGCCCATCTATCAGGCGTTGGAGAAGACCAACGGCATCGCCGAAGACCTCACCTGGGAGCTGTTCCGCGACACCCTGCTGGAGCAGGCCGAGCAGGGGGTGGACTACTTCACCATCCACGCTGGCGTCCTGCTGCGCTTCGTGCCGATGACCGCCAAGCGCCTCACCGGCATCGTCTCGCGCGGCGGCAGCATCATGGCCAAGTGGTGCCTCTCCCACCACAAGGAGAACTTCCTCTACCAGCACTTCCGCGAAATCTGCGAGATCTGCGCCGCCTATGACGTGGCCCTGTCGCTGGGCGATGGTCTGCGTCCGGGCTCAGTCTATGACGCCAACGACGAGGCCCAGTTTGCCGAGCTGCGCACCCTGGGCGAGCTGACCAAAATTGCGTGGGAGTACGACGTGCAGGTGATGATCGAGGGGCCGGGCCATGTGCCGATGCACATGATCGAGCGCAACATGACCGAGCAGCTGGAGCAGTGCCACGAGGCGCCTTTCTATACGCTGGGCCCGCTCACCACCGACATCGCGCCGGGTTACGATCACTTCACCTCCGGCATCGGCGCCGCGCTTATCGGCTGGTACGGCTGCGCCATGCTCTGCTACGTCACCCCCAAGGAGCATCTGGGGCTGCCCAACAAGGAGGATGTGAAGCAGGGGCTGATCACCTACAAGATTGCCGCCCACGCCGCCGATCTGGCCAAGGGTCATCCGGGGGCCCAGATCCGCGACAACGCCATGTCCAAGGCGCGCTTTGAATTCCGCTGGGAGGATCAGTTCAATCTGGCGCTGGATCCCGACACCGCTCGTGCCTACCACGACGAGACCCTGCCGCAGGAGTCCGGCAAGGTGGCCCACTTCTGCTCCATGTGCGGGCCCAAGTTCTGCTCCATGAAGATCACTCAGGACGTGCGCGATTACGCGGCCAAGCTGGAAGCGGTAGAGATCAAGCTGGTCGGTATGGACGGTCAGCAGGAGCAGGTGGTGGCTCAGGTGGAGAGCGGCATGGCCCGCATGGCAGAGACCTTCAAGGAGACCGGTGGCGAGCTCTACCATCAGGCGGCGGTGCTGAAACAGGCCGCAGGGGAGGAGGCGTGAGCAGCGCAAGCGGGGCTGTCAGCCCCGCCGATCTGTCGCCCGTGACCGACTCTCGCCCAGTTGTCTGGACCATCGCCGGTTCAGACTCCGGCGGTGGCGCCGGTATTCAGGCCGACTTGCACACATTGCACGACCTCGGCGTGCACGGCTGCTCGGTCATCTCCGCCATCACCGCCCAGAACTCGGTGGCGGTGAAGATGGTTGACCCTGTGCTGATGCAGACTTTCACCGCCCAGATCGATGCCCTCAGCGTCGATCTGCCGCCCGCCGCCATCAAGATCGGTCTGCTGCCGACCCGGCTCCACGTCGAGGTATTGGCCCGCCGACTGGCGGCCACCCCGGCCCCCTTCGTGGTCTACGACCCGGTGGCCATCGCCAGCAGCGGCACCCCGATGGCGGAGCCCAATATGCTGGAGGCGGTGCGCGAGCAGCTGTTGCCGCGCCTCTCCTTGATCACCCCCAACGGCCCCGAGCTGGAAGCCCTGACCGGACTGCCGGTCAGCAGCCCCGAACTGGTGCGCCTCGCCGCCCGCCGCCTGCGCGAACTTGGTGCCCGCGCCGTGCTGGTGAAGGGCGGTCATCTGGAGTGGAGCGGCGATCTCTGCCTCGATTACTACCAGGATGAGACCCGCGAATTCTGGCTGGCGGCGCCGCGCCTCGATACCCGCCACGGCCACGGCACCGGCTGCTGCTACGCCAGCGCCATCGCCGCCGTGGTGGCGCAGGATTATCCGGTGGAGGACGCCATCACCCTCGCTCGCGCCTATTTGCAACAGGGGTTGGCGGCGGCGCAGGGGGTGGGCGCAGGCCCGGGCCCCATCGCCCATCTTGGCTGGCCAGCCGATCTTGCCCACTTCCCCCGTGCCGTGTTGGCGGGCTCAATGCTCGATAGCCGCTTCGGATTGTATGAGACAAGCAGCGCCCGTCTGCCGGATGGCCCCTTTGCCGCGACCGAACACAACCTCGGCCTCTATCCGGTGGTGGATTCGGTCAAGTGGCTGCGCCGCCTGCTGGGGCAGGGGGTCAAGACCATCCAGTTGCGGATCAAGGATCTGCCCGCCGCTCAGGTGGCACCGGCTATTCGCGATGCGGTAGAGCTTGGTCGCCGCCATGGGGCGCGGCTCTTTATCAACGACTACTGGCAGCAGGCCATCGAGGCGGGCGCCTGGGGCGTGCATCTGGGGCAGGAGGATATGGAGACGGCTGATCTCGCCGCCATTCAGGGGGCTGGGCTGCGCCTTGGCATCTCCACCCACGGTTACTTCGAGCTGATGCGGGCCCGCGAGCTGGCCCCCTCCTATATGGCGCTGGGTCATATCTTCCCGACCAACACCAAGGCAATGCCGTCTCGCCCGCAGGGGCTGGTGCGGCTGCATCGCTACCGTGCCCTGATGGCAGACTGGCCGACAGTGGCCATCGGTGGCATCAGCGAGGAGCGGGTGGCGGCGGTCAAGGCAAGCGGGGTCGGTAGTATCGCGCTGGTCTCGGCTATCACGGCCAGCGACGACTGGCAGGGGGCGACCGAGCGGCTGCTCGCGGCCGTGGGGGCAGGGGATGAGCCGCGCTCGGCCACTGTTATACGGGAGGCTGCACATGCGCTCTGATGCCGCTTCTCTTAGTGACAAAGAGTATCTGCGATACGGCCGCCAGCTGATGCTGGCGGAAGTGGGTGAGGCCGGACAGGCACGGCTCAAGGATAAGTCCGTGCTGATCGTCGGCCTCGGTGGGCTGGGCTCACCGCTCGCCCTCTATCTCGCAGGGGCCGGGGTGGGCACCTTGTGGCTGGCCGATGGCGATACGGTGGATTCCAGCAACTTGCCGCGCCAGATCCTGTTCGATAGCGAGGCGGTCAACCACTCCAAGGCGGAGCTGGCCCGCGAGCGCTTGGCCGCCCACAACCCGCTGGTGGAGCTGATTGCCATCAACCAGCGGCTCGATGCCGCCAGCCTGCCGGAGTTTGTGGCCGAGGTAGATCTGGTGATCGACTGCTGCGATAACCTCGCCACCCGCCAGGCCATCAACGCCGCCTGCGTGGCTCAGGGCAAGCCTTGGATCTCCGCCGCCGCGGTGGGTTGGCAGGGGCAGCTGATGGCGCGCACCAGCAGCGATCACGCCTGCTATGCCTGCCTCTATCCGCTGGATACCAAGACCGCCGAGCGCTGCGAGACCAGCGGCGTCACCGGCCCACTGGTCGGGGTGATGGGCTCTTTGCAGGCGCTGGAGGCACTGAAACTGCTGCTCGGGATGCCGAGTCCGGTTGCTGGCACATTGCGCCGCTTCGATGCCCTGACCCATCAGTGGCAGACCCTCACTCTGGCTCCCGACCCCGATTGCCCGGTTTGCGGGCAGCGCCGATGCCCGTCACACGATAAGGAGATCACCCCATGACCTTGACCATTCGACTCAACGATAAAGCCCAGCCGCTGGCGGCAGGGCAGAGCGTGGCCGACCTGCTGGCGGCGCAAGACGTTAATCCACAGGGGGTCGCGGTGGCCCTTAACGGCGCAGTGTTGCCCCGTGGCCGCTGGGCCGAGACTCGTCTCAATGACGGGGATGAACTTCACCTCTTCACCGCCATTGCGGGAGGCTGACCCATGATGCTCACAGTCCCATATTCGAGCGTTCTGCCTTGCGGTGGAACTTCATCTCTTCTTACCACTGTGGCGGGAGGCTGACATGCTCAAGATTGCCGATCACACCTTCTCATCGCGCCTCTTTACCGGCACCGGCAAGTTTGCCCGCCCGGATCTGATGGCCGCCGCCATCGAGGCGAGCGGCTCCCAACTGGTCACCATGGCCATCAAGCGGCTCGAACCGGGCAAGGCCCACGACGATATCCTGAGCCCCTTGCTGCAACTCGGGGTCAAGCTGCTGCCCAACACCTCCGGCGCCAAGACCGCCGCCGAGGCGGTATTTGCTGCCTATCTCGCCCGCGAGGCGCTGGGGACGAACTGGCTGAAGCTGGAGATCCACCCCGATCCGCGCTATCTGCTGCCCGATCCCATCGAGACGCTGAAAGCCGCCGAGCAGCTGGTGAAAGAGGGCTTTGTGGTGCTGCCCTACTGCGGGGCCGACCCCGTGCTCTGCAAGCGGCTGGAAGAGGTGGGCTGCGCCGCCGTGATGCCGCTCGGCGCGCCCATCGGTTCCAATCAGGGGCTGGTGACCCGGGAGTTTCTCTCCATCATCGTCGAGCAGGCCAATGTGCCCGTGGTGGTGGATGCGGGGATCGGTGCGCCGAGCCATGCGGCCGCCGCCTTTGAACTGGGGGCCGATGCCGTGTTGGTCAACACCGCCATCGCGGTGAGCGGCGATCCGGTCGCCATGGGCCGCGCCTTTGCACTGGCCTGCACCGCCGGTCGCAGCGCTTATGAGGCAGGTCTCGGCGCCCGCGCCCTGCAGGCGCAAGCCTCCAGTCCGCTCACCGATTTTCTGGGGGCGTTATGAGTCATGATGCTGGTGCGATGAGTGACTTCGAGCCTTTTGCACAACCCCAGGTGCGCCCGAGTGATAGCCCCCCTCTCGGCTCTTCACAAAATAAGGGAGAGGAGTTGGGGGTGAGGGCTAAGGAGCCTTCCTTTATCGACCGTTGGCAGGAGCTTGAGTGGGACGATATCGGCATGCAGATCCGCGCCAAAACGGCCGCCGATGTGGCCCGCGCCCTGAGTGCCCCCCGCCGTACCCTGAGCGACTTTATGGCGCTGATCTCGCCAGCCGCCGAAGCCTATCTGCCGCAGATGGCAGCCGAGGCCGAGCGGCTGACCCGCCAGCGCTTTGGCAACACCATCGGCTTCTATGTGCCGCTATATCTGTCGAACCTCTGCGCCAACGACTGCACCTACTGCGGCTTTTCCATGAGCAACCGCCTCAAGCGCAAGACCTTGAATGCAGAGGAGATTGAGCGCGAGTGTCTGGCCATCAAGGCGCGCGGTTTTGACAGCGTGCTGCTGGTGACCGGCGAGCACGAGCACAAGGTGGGGCTCGCCTATTTTCGCGAAGTGATGCCCATCATCCGCCGCCACTTCAGCACGGTAGGGATGGAGGTGCAGCCCCTCTCGCAGGCCGACTATGCCGAGCTGAAGAGCCTCGGCCTCGACGCCGTTATGGTCTATCAGGAGACCTACCACGCCCCCACCTACGCCCGCCATCACCTGCGCGGCAACAAGCGGGACATCGCATGGCGCCTCGCCACGCCGGATCGGTTGGGCCGCGCCGGTATCGACAAAATCGGGCTGGGGGCGCTCATCGGTCTCTCCTCGGATTGGCGCGCCGACAGCTACTTTGTCGCCGAGCATCTGAGCTGGCTTGAGCGCCACCACTGGCAGAGCCGCTACTCGCTCTCCTTTCCACGCCTGCGCCCCTGCACCGGCGGACTGGAGCCTGCCGTGGTCATGTCGGATCGCCAGCTGGCGCAGCTTATCTGCGCCTGGCGCCTCTTCTCGCCCACGCTGGACTTGTCCCTCTCCACCCGCGAGTCGGCTACGTTTCGCAACGGCGCGGTGCGCCTTGGCATCACCCAGATGTCGGCCGAATCGCGCACCCAGCCGGGCGGCTATGCCGAGGGGGATAAAGAGGAGCTGGAGCAGTTCGCCATCCATGACGATCGCCCGGTGGGGGAAGTGGCCGCCGCCGTGCGGCAGGCCGGGTTGCAGCCGGTGTTTAAAGACTGGGAACCCTTCTTGGGTCGATAGGGGCGGCCACGCCCCCCCCTTTGCCGGTGGCATCCCGGCGTCCATCCAGACTCCGTGCCTGTGGCAAGCAGGCACGGCTGCGCCTTGCAATCGTAGGGTCGATTAGCCGGTAGGCGTAATCGTCCGCTTTGTTGTGTGGGGATGGATGGCTCGGCTACGCCGAGCAGGACGCGAGGCCGCTGGCCTCGAAGGGGTTTCGCCCGCCCTTCGGGCTTGGGCGAGTAACTTTTCTTTGCGTGGCCAAAGAAAAGTCACCAAAAGAAAGGCCACCCCCGCCAATCCGACCGCTACGCGGTTGCCCTCGGGCCAGGAGCAAGGTCGGACGGACCGCCGCAGACGGCACATCCCTGTGCCGGCTGCGTCTGCGCCATCATCCTTGATGGCGCTCCTGACCTTGCTCCTTCCCCTCGGCGGATTGGAGGGGGAACCAAAACCGTGCCCACCATCACCTCAGGGGGGAATCGTAGGTCTCAATCAATAGAGCAAACTACAACGACAACAAATGGGATAGTTATGATAAGAGGTGTATTTTACATCGTTCATTGCATCCAACGGATGCTTGACTTCCAATTTCAGGTCGTCTGGAAAAACTGAATATAATTATCTTGGCCTCATGAGGTTTATAATTCAGATTCAATGTTTAAACATCTAGCTTCATCTCGAATTTGCTTTTGTAGTGTTCTTTTTTGAATTTTTCTTTCCTCTTTTAGTGGGTGGTTAATAAAGTGTTGTTTGTATGACTTTATCAGTCCGGAGTCATTGCTTTCATGTACTAATTCTAGTAAGTCATCCCCATCAAAAAAATTAATTGTATATTTAGATGTTTCAGTGTTTTTATTATCAATTAAAGTTTTAGCTTGTTCTGTTATTTTTCCACTAGTCCAAAGTTCAAAACGATAAGGAAGTCTACTCCATTCAGAATGAGTCTTGATGAAACTGTTTATTACTGGTATCCGTTCATTAATCCACTTTTCAACTTCACTGTCATCAACGTTAGTTAATGGAGACATACCTTTGCATTCAATGAAAACTATTTCATGTTTCTTGCTCACAACAAGAACATCAATCTCGGCCTTCCTTCCAAGAGAATCACTCACTATTCTGTTCATTTCCTGTTCATAACCGGGGTAATAATTATTTGCTATCTGAGCCACCATAAACTCGAAGAGGCATCCCCTTAATGTAGAGGCTGCACCCTCAACACGAGATAGGCTATTAAATATCCTATCAATAGATTCATGGGAGGTCATTAGGTTTGCAGTGTTTATAAAAAGCTTGGATACACTTATTAAAACCTCGGCAACCTCCTCACCAAAAAGACTATCGGGGGTTGCAGGAATAATTCCTTCAGATTTTAATAATGAAAATCCTTCACTATCATAGGATGTTGCTACAAAAACTTGGAGACAAGAGCCGACTTTTGTCAAATTTCTAAGCGTAGTGCACTTTTTAACGAAGGCACTAAGTTGATCTTTTGTAACCTGACTATTAAGGCAAATATCACAGACAAAGAAACCTGGGGCTACTCGATTGCCTTTATATTGACGCATTGGGAATAAGTAAGATGGTGCAGCAAGATCCCAATTAAAAGTCCCTACTTTAGGAATTTTATTATTGTCATCTTCGCGAGTTTCAACTTTATCATAACTAACTATGCCGAGATTTCTAGCCCATGATTTTATTGCTAACAAGGCTATACGCTCAGATAAAAGCCGTCCTCTCATAAGCGCATATGTTCTATCATCTGGGAAGTAAGATAATTCATCGCAACGAACGATATAATCACCGAAGCCTTCAATATGCACCTCATTAACAATGGTTGATTTAATCAGGCGTTCAATAACTGATTCAGCAGAAACGTGCTTTTTCTGCGAAATAGGTGCTCCACACGCTATTTTAAAATGTTCTTTAGGCATCAAATTGTCTCGCATTGCTAACGCTTGCAAGGCATAAAAATAAATGCTGCCGGAGTCTTGGAGAGTTTTATTTAAAGCTAGGAAAAATTTTCTAGAACCATATTGCTCACTTAAATATACAAAGCGAGAACGATGGGGGAAAATAATATGGTTTAGTTTTGTTATCCCTTTTCCACCTCTTTGTACCCGTTTACGAGCTGCATCTTCAGACAACCCTGCTTCAGACACTAAGATTCTTGCCAACTGGCTACTTAGCATTGGTCCACGAGCTCTTAGGATAATGGTCAAAAAGTCATCTTCCAAACGGCACTCTCCTGTGTGTGTCACACTGCGCTATTTATAATGTGTTGTAAACAACACGGACAACGATCGAAAAGTTCCTACATTAGCAGGGCCTTATCCTACAAGGCTTAGAAAGAAAGTGGGAAGTGAAAACATCGGGTCTTTGTCACAATAGGGACTTGGTGTATGAGTAATGACCATCTGTTTTGAATCCGATAAGGCCTTGGAGAGGTTGGAACACGCGGGGGAGTTCTGGGCAATCCGTGATGTTGATTGAGGTGTGGCGTGGCGGGTTACTTGTTTAGGTTCTACATAACGAGAAGTTTCCGTGACAACTACGTGCTTGTGTCATATGAGCCCTTTTTTAGGTCCGTTTTGTTGGAACAAGCGAATAAATATGCCCATCCATAGGCTGGCCATGTAGGAAGATGCGATTTTTTGCCCGGCACTCAAAGGCGGCTCCGGCAGCGATGGCAACAGCTTCGCTGGCGGTGTTGCCAACCCCCATCACGATCTCCAGCCGAAATAGTCCCAACTGCTGAAAACCAAAGTCACGGAGCAGGGCGACCGCCTGTCGGGCGATGCCACAGCCTTGGCGGGATTGACGTACCCAGTAACCGATATTGCCGTAGCGATGATGGGGCGACAGCTGGTTGATACCTGCGCCACCCAAGAGCTGGCCGGTGGTGGCGCAGAAGATGCCCATGTCAAAGGCGCGTCCCACCGCACAATCTTGATCGCAGCTGGCAAACCACTCCAGTGCGCTTTCCCGGGTAAATGAATGGGTGCACCAGCTCATCCATTTGCCGACCGTTTCGATGGATTCGTGGGCCGCGTAGACAAACTCGTCGGCATCGCCCGCTTCGAACGGGCGGATCACTATATTGGCGTTGGCAAGGCGCGGGAATGTCGTCACTTGTCCTGCTTTTTCAGAAAGTAACTGATATGCCCCGGCGGCATATCGGGCAGCTGGCCAAAGACTTCGTAACCCTGCTTCTGATAGAAGGGGAGGGCTTGAAAACTGGTGGTTTCCAGATGGTAGTTGGTGATGCCCTTGCTTTGGGCGTACTGCTCCATGGCGCCGAGCAGGCGGCCGCCCCAGCCGTCGCGGCGGATGCTTTCGTCGATCCAGAGCCAGTCGACGTGCAGCCAGCCCCACTTGATGTCGGCGATGATGCCGCCGTGTACCTTGCCCTCTTTATCCTTGATAAAGCTGGCGATCCGCTCGCGCAGATGGGTGCCGGCGTGATCCTTGTTGAAGCCAGAGAGGCCAATGCGCAGCGCTTCAACATCATCGTCCTGAGGCGGTTGGGGTGGGGTGAGTTGCATAGTGCTTCCTGCTTGATGGTGGTTGTCTCTAACGGGTTGCCGCTTCCAGCGCGGCTATCTCGCCGCCGCTTATAAGCGGCAGGTTGCGGCTGATCAGCTCTACCGGCCAGTCCCACCAGGCGATGGCGTTGAGACGGGCGATGGTGTCGTCGTCGAAGCGGTAGCGGATAACCTTGGCGGGATTGCCGCCGACCACGGCATAGGCGGGCACGTCACCGGTGACCACGGAGCGGGCGGCGATAATGGCGCCGTTGCCGACCTTTACTCCCGGCATGATCAGGGCGTCATAGCCGATCCAGACATCGTTGCCGATCACGGTATCCCCCTTGTAGGGGAGGCTGCCCGGGGCGGGTGCGGCATGTTCCCAGCCGTTGCCGAAGATAAAGAAGGGGTAGGTGGAGAAGCCGGAGGTCTGGTGGTTGGCGCCATTCATGATGAACTTCACCCCGCGGGCGATGGCGCAGAACTTGCCGATGATGAGCTTATCGCCGATGAAGGGGAAGTGGTAGAGGACGTTGCGCTCGAAGCCCGCCGAATCCTCCGGGTCGTCGTAATAGGTGTAGTCACCCACCTCGATATTGGGCCCCTTGATGGTGTTTTTGATAAAGCACACCTGGGGAAAGCCGTTCATGGGGTGGGGATTGGCGGGATCGGGTCCGTGCATCTGGTCTCCTTGGATTGGCGGGGCTAGAGCGCCGGGAAGTAGCAGGCGCTCATGTCGATGGGGTGATCTGGGCAATTGGGTAGATAGAATTGCCAGCCCGCATCGGAGAAAGCGCGCAGCTCGGTTTCGACAAACTTGATGGCGAGGCTCAGGGCCTACAGGCTGTCGATGCCGTAGATAAAGGTCTTGTCGCTCAGCCCCGCCAGCTTCACCTTGCAGCGCCAGTCACCGCTGGCGGACTTGGGATCCGGCTCGGGGGCCTTGATGGCGATCTTGAGGGTGAGCTGTTCCCCTTCGGTGCTGATAGCGTCGAAGCGGGCGGTAACGATGGCGTTTTTCATCTGGCGATTCCTTTTCCGTGGTACAGCCCCTGCGGTTGCGGGTGGCTGGCTCCCTGATGGCTGATGAGGTGAAAACTGGACTCAGGACGGCCAGCGTAAATGAACTTGTGAGTTGAAACAATGGGATATGCGCGACCGGGGGAGGGGGCTTTCGCTACTGTGAGCGAGCGCAGTGGCGGGAGTAGCAACGCGCTGGCCACCCGTGGTGGCCGAGAGGCTGGCAGGCTGCTAGATGTAAAGGATTGTTGGCTGTGGCCGCAGATTTTTCTGCGCTGACGATGAGGGCGTGTGATTCCTCTTGAGGCAGAATATCTCCCCCCTGTTTGACGTTGAAGTACAGGAGTCTCCGTGGCGCTTTCGGTAACCCAGCTTTATGAAGTGATGGCCCAGCTGCCAGATCCCGTCTTTATTCTCAGTGAAGATGGCTATTACGTGGAATATATCGGCGGCATGGAGCAGCAATCCTATCACGACGGCAATCCGCTGGCGGGCAAGCAGCTGGCCGATGTGCTGCCACCCGAGATGGCCATGTGGGTCAAGGCGCAGGTAGCCGAGTCGCTGGCGAGCGGTCAGGTGCGAGTGGTGGAGTATGAGCTCTCAGCAGCCGAGGTGGGGGGATCAATGCTGCCGCCGGGCCGCAAGGGATACAGCGTTTCGAGGGCAAGATTGCGCCGCTGCCCTCCCTCTATGATGGCAAGCGGGCGGTGGCCTGGGTGACCCGCAATATCACCCGCCAGTACGAGTTGCAGCAGCGACTGCTGCGCCAGAGTGAAACCGACCAGCTGACCGGCCTCTACAACCGCCGTTTCTTCTTCGAGCACTGCCAGCCGTTGCGGGCAGGGGAAGCGCCCTGCGGTCTTATCATGCTCGACATCGATCACTTCAAGCAGCTCAACGATCGTTACGGCCATCAGCAGGGAGATCGGGCCTTGCAGCGCTTCAGTAGTTGTATCGATGCCCTGTTGCGGGCGGACGACCTCTTTGTACGCAGCGGTGGCGAGGAGTTTCTGATCCTGCTACCGCGGATCGATGAAGCCGGTTTGCTGCAGATGGCGGAGCAGATCCGTGCCGCCGTCGAAGCATTGCCTGCCGATCCGGTCGCCATCACGGTCAGTCTGGGCACAACCCTGGTGCAGCCGGAGGAGGAGATCAATCAGGCGCTGGCTCGGGCCGACGAGTGGCTCTATCGGGCCAAGCGGGCAGGCCGCAACCGGGTGGCGCACTGCCCGGCAGGTTGAACGTGCCGCTCCGGTCGCTGTTGGAAATAGCCTGCGCTTTTACCCTGAATAAATTGGCTGATATCACTATCAATTAGTAGAAAAGTTGGCCGTATTATTTAACTCATATTCCACAGCTTAAGGTGTTAATATTATCGGCCTGATCGCTGGTCTTATTTGTGTTGTTGGGCAACAGCATGAGGTTTTATCGGTATGTTATCAAACAGGCGTGAATCTGGTTTTGGGTGACGAATGTGATACATCCCGTTGTCTTTTGAAACATTCCGATTCAAACAGTCATGAATTATTAACCTTGACCCGGATAGCGATTTCAACGATGGTAGCGTGGCCGCTCCGTTTCTCTCCGGTGGCCCTGTTGGCCGCTGGCGGCGTTGTTTTTTCATGTGCATGGCGATATGCAACGACATATCTCCAGCCTGTTATTCGGGCCAATAAAAATAATGATGACAGATTAATAAGGTATATATTGCAATGAGTGTTTCTATTGCTGAAAAGAGTAACCCTGTTTCAAAATTGAAATGGGAGAAAAGCGATTCGGTATGGACCATGGGCCTATATGCCACTGCTGTCGGTGCCGGTACGTTATTTCTCCCTATTACTGTTGGCAGTAATTCCCCGGTTATTTTACTGTTTATTTTATTGCTGGCTTTTCCGCTCTCTTATTATTCCCACCGGGCATTGAGCCGCTTTGTGCTCTCCAGCTCCCACAAGGAGGGGGATATCACCCATGTGGTGGAGGAGCACTTCGGTGCCAAGGCGGGCAAACTGCTGATGCTGGTCTATCTGATGGCCTTCTACCCCATCATTCTGGTCTACAGCATCTCCATCACCAACGCGATTCAGAGCTTCGTGGTTCACCAGCTGGGGGATGCCGAGCTTCCGCGCGGCTTGCTGGTGCTGGGGGTGATGCTGGGCCTGCATCTGGTGCTGCTGGCCGGCAAACAGATCGTGGTGTCGGCCATCAGCGTGCTGGCGCTGCCCATGGTCGCCTTTCTGATTGGCCTCTCCATCTATCTGCTGCCCCAGTGGAGCCTCTCCTATTTCAGCGAGAGCCAGGCGGTGGACTGGTGTGATCCGGCGTTCTGGAAATCCCTCTGGCTGATCGTGCCGGTGATGGTCTTCTCCTTCAGCCATGCGCCCATTATTTCTTCCTTCAGCGCGGCGCAGAAGAAGCGCTGTCAGGAGAGTGCTGACCTGCGTGCCAAGCGGATCATCAAGTACAGCAGCATGCTGATTTGCGGCAGCGTGCTCTTTTTCGTGGTGAGCTGCGTGATGAGTCTGAGTCAGGCCGAGATGGCGCTGGCCCGCACCGACAATATCTCCGTGCTGTCGGCGCTGGCGAACAAGTTCTCCAACCCGCTGATCGCCTATGTGGGGCCACTCATCGCTATTCTGGCCATGTCCAAATCTTTCCTAGGCACCTCCATGGGGGTGAGCGAGGGGACGGTGAGCATGGTGAGCGGTGCCTGTCAGGGGCTGGGGCTCTCCCTCAAGGAGTCGACCATCGCCCGGGTGTCATCGGTGATCCTGTTTATGGTGACCGCCGTCATCACCTATCTGAACCCCAATGTGCTCGACATCATCGAGCGCGTCAGTGGCCCGCTGATCGCGGTGATCCTGTTTCTGCTGCCGGCCTGCTCCATCTATCGCTTGCCCGCACTCAAGCGTTATCGCGGGCCGAGTACCCTTTTTGTGTTGGTGATGGGGCTGCTTGCCATCTCGGCCCTTATCTACGATCTGCTTTGACCGGGCGGTATCCCGCACAAATCAAAAAGGGCGACCATCTGGTCGCCCTTTTTCTGTGCGTCGGGGTTAGCTGAGCAGGCCGCTGGCGCTCTGGCCCGCCATCAGCAAGCCGATGGCCAGCACGCTGAACCAGACCAGGGTTGCGCTTACCAGCAGATAGCCGCTGGCGACGAACAGACCATCCCGCTGCAACATGCCGGTGGCAAGCAGCAGGATGGCCCAGGCGGGCATGGCGTTGGTGAACGGGATGGCGCCCAGGGGCAGCATCAGCAGCAGGGCAGCCAGCATGATCAGCAGGCCGTTGCAGCGGTTGACCGTGTTGCTGCCGGTCAGCACCAGTAGGCGCGGGCGGATAACGCGATCGACCCGGGCCAGCAGATCCGCCCCCTTGTGCAGGGTCGGCTTGAGCTGGTCGGCAGCGAAGCGGCGCTCCATCAGCATGGCGGGCAGCCAGGGCACCCGATTGAGGGTGATGCCGATGCCGATAAAGAGGATCAGCAGGCCAAACGGGGTGCTGACCCCGGGAATGGAGACCGGCAGCAGGAAGGGGACGGTGAGCAGCACGCAAAACAGCAGCATCCCCTGCTCGCCCACCAGTGCGAGCATCTGGCGCAGGCTGATGTGGCTCTCGTCGATGGCATGCGCGGTGGCCCGCAGGGTATCCGCGAGGGTAGTTTTGGGGTCGTTGAGTTGCGCGGCAACCATTCCCTGATGTCCTTCAGAGTGGTGATAACGGGCCCCGATGACCCGATTTGGCGCCAGCATACGTGGCAGAGGTTAACCGTCGATGAATGGTGGCAGGGGGGGCATAGCGGCGCCAGTGGAGCGGCTCGGCGGAGGTTCTGGCGAGAGGGAAATCCCGCGATGAAAGTGATCCGGTACAGCCGCCGTTTAGGATGGGCCTAGGACGCCTCTGGTATGCTTTCTGCACAATCACACAGGGAGCAGGGGATGATGATGAAGAGAGCCGGGATAGTGATGATGGGGCTGTTGCTGCCACAGGGGCAGGCCTGGAGTAGCGAGGCCGCGACCACATCCGGTTGGCAGGTGACGCCATTTTTCGGCTACAGCTCAGCCATCGACTTCGAGAAGAGTGACGATGTGGTGCAGCCGGTGCCGCTTTCTGCATCGTTTGATTCACTGCAGGGACAGGGCTCCGGCAGCTGGGGCCTCTTTATCAGCAAGGAGGTGGATGATCCCGGCATGATCGAGCTGCTCTACAGCCACCAGTCCACCACCCTCTCTCCCGACCAGCCGGACCGCCTGACGGTGGACATCCTGCACTTTGCCGGTGCGCTGACCCTCTCTGACAACCTGATGGCGCCCTACATCGGCGCCGGGATCGGGGTGACCCGCTTTGCCGCCTACGACAGCGAGGTGACCCCTTCCATGTCGCTGGCGCTTGGGGTGCAACCGCGCCTCGCCGAGCATCTGGCCCTGCGGGCCGAGGTGCGCAGTTATGGTTCGCTGGTTAACGACAACAACCAGTTTCTCTGCAACCCGGAGCAGTGCGTGTTCAAGGTGCGCGGGGAGCTGGTAACCCAATGGCAGGCCAATATCGGTCTTACCTTCCGCTTTTAGGCGGGGGGATTCTCCCCATGAAACAGGGGCCCTTGGGCCCCTGTTTCAGCAGCAATGTTTCGCCGTGATCGGCAATCCACCGATAGCTCTTTACGCCTCCTTGTTAGTCGGCATCGCCCATACCGCGCAGTTTCTGCCCGCCTCCTTGGCGCCATAAAGCGCCTGATCCACCCGTTTGAACAGCGAGACTGCCGGCTCCTTGGGCTCGCGGATCCCCATTCCCAGACTGACCGTCATGGTATGGGTTGGGTCGGGGGCTATGGTGCGGGTCGCAGTGAGCAGAGTGTTGGTCAGTTGCTGCAAGTCGGCTTCGTGGGCGACGGGCAGCAGCAGGGCAAACTCTTCACCCCCGACACGGGCCGCCAGCGCACCGGGCGGGCAGTGCTGTTGCAACAGCTCGCCAAACTGCTGCAACACCCGATCCCCGATATCGTGGCCGTAGTTGTCATTGATCACCTTGAAGTGATCGAGATCCAGCAGGATGAGAGCGTGGCAAATCCCTTGTTCCAGAAACAGCTGCTGATGAAAGTAGCGCCGGTTTGGCAGCCGGGTCAGATCGTCGAACAGCGCCTGCTGTCTGAGCTGGGTATTGATGTGGAAGAGGTGGTGCATGGTGCTCAGGATGCCGATGCTGCTGAGCAGGATGCCGCTGGAGCGCAGCAGATCCTCGGCATAGATGGCGAGCCAGAGTGGCTGCGCCACCAGCTCATCCATGATGTCGGCGGTGGCCCCCATGATCCACAACATCAGACCGCAGGAGAGCATGCGGTAGGTGTGGGTGGGCAGGTGGGCGCACTGCACCACCCAGAACAGGAACAGCATGGTGAGCCAGTTGATCACCTCGAAGCCAAAGCTGACGGCGTAAAAGCGCTCGTAAGGGAAGTGGGGCAGCAGCAACAGATGAAGGGCCATGATGGCCAGCATCACTATCCCCAGCAGCGCGATGTGGGCGCGATGCTCCCGGTCGAGATGACGGTAGTGGGAGAGGCTGATGTCGAGACGATCGAACTGCATGGTGTTCCTCGGATTGGGCCGCCATCAGGTTGCAAACAAGGGGCTGTGTAATGGCATGCCGTGGTCGGATAACAGGAAACGGCTGGTCTGTCAGTGTAAACGAGCGGGCCCGCAGCGCGCGATATCGATGACGTCAGCTTGTGGGCTGGCTCAGGGTTTGCGCATTTCTGGTGCGTGAAGTATCGCCTGCCCTGTGACAGGGCGACCCTGGGCAGGTTAGCGCAGCTCATGCGCCAAATTGGTGCGTTGATGATGTATTATCTTTCTAATTCATTGATTTAAAAGGATTTAAATTTATGGCCCGCTTTATGCTTTTTACATGTCAGACGGTCTCTTGCGGTCATCGGCGGCAGACGCAATGATGAGGAAGTGGCAAGAGGCATCCCCGTGCAGGGCGCGGGTGTGATTCTGGCGGGTTGCAGCAACACCTTGCGGTTCGCCACAGATTCAATCAGGGAAACGGAGCCGGTCTTGTACCGGTACGACAGGGAAGGAGAGTGCTCTATGGTCAAAAAATGGATGATGGCGGGTCTGACGATGTTGCCTGCCTTGCTGGTTACCCCAAGTTGGGCCGAAGAGGTCGCTCAGGTACAGGCGGCGGTGGCGCCGGTTGCCGCCATGACAATCAACAAGGGTGACAACACCTGGATGCTGCTCTCGGCGGCGCTGGTGATCCTGATGTCGATCCCCGGTCTTGCCCTCTTCTACGGTGGTCTGGTGCGGGCCAAAAACATGCTGAGTGTGCTGATGCAAGTCTTTACCCTGTTCTGCCTCATCTGCGTGCTCTGGGTGATCTACGGCTATTCGCTGGCCTTTACCGAAGGGGGCAATTTCTACGGCTCCTTCAGCAAGGTGCTGCTCAAGGGGGTGACCCCTGACTCCATCGCCGCCACCTTCAGCAAGGGGGTCGGGATTAGCGAGCTGATCTATGTGGTGTTCCAGGGGGCCTTTGCCGCCATCACCTGCGGCCTTATCGTGGGGGCGTTTGCCGAGCGCATCAAGTTCGCTGCCGTGCTGCTCTTCTCGGTGATCTGGTTCACCTTCGCCTACATCCCGCTGGCTCATATGGTGTGGTACTGGGCGGGTCCGGATGCCTATACCAGCGCCGAAGCCGCAGCAACCGCGACCGCCACTGCCGGTTATCTGTTCCAGCATGGTGCGCTGGACTTTGCAGGCGGCACCGTAGTGCACATCAACGCCGCCGTGGCGGGTCTGGTTGGTGCCTATCTGGTGGGCAAGCGTCTGGGCTACGGTCGTGATCCCATGACCCCCCACAGCCTGACCATGACCATGATCGGCGCCTCCCTGCTCTGGTTCGGCTGGTTCGGTTTCAACGCGGGCTCCGCGCTGGAAGCCAACGGTATCGCCGCACTCGCCTTTATCAACACCTGGGTCGCGCCGGCTGCGGCAGCTCTCTCATGGACGCTGGCCGAGTGGGTGATGAAGGGACGTCCCTCCCTGCTGGGTGCGGCATCCGGTGCGGTGTCCGGTCTGGTGGTGATCACCCCGGCAGCCGGTTTCGTCGGTGTGGGCGGTGGTCTGGTGATGGGCCTTATCAGTGGCGTGGCGGGTCTGTGGGGTGTCCACGGTCTCAAGCGCCTGCTGGGTGCCGATGACAGTCTGGACGTGTTTGGCGTACACGGGGTGTGCGGCATTCTCGGCGCCCTGCTGACCGGCGTTTTTGCCAGCCCGGATCTGGGCGGTACCGGGGTGTGGGACTATGTCACCAATCAGGTTGCCGAGGGCTACTCCATCCTGACTCAGGTGAAGATCCAGGCCATCGGGGTCGGTGTCACCCTGCTCTGGTCCGGTGCCGTGGCGGCGATTGCCTTCAAGGCGGTCGACATGCTGGTGGGTCTGCGGGTGAACGGCGATGCCGAGCGGGAAGGGCTAGATGTCACCTCCCACGGCGAGAAGGCTTACAGCATGTAATCCCGAATGCCAGACAACAAAAAACCGCCGGGATCGGCGGTTTTTTTATGACTCTAAAGCTGCAAAGCCTGAGTTCACACGCTTAGTTCACGACGGCCACGTTGATGCTGCCATTGCCCTGGGTCATGCGCACGCGAGCACCCGGGGTGAAGGTGGGGCTGGCTTTCTGCACGACCACGATGGCTTCGCCGTTCTCTTTCTTGATCTCCAGCTCGACGCCGTCGACCTGATTCATCTTGTTGCCGATGGCGTTGCCTGCCGCTGCACCGGCGATGGCGCCGCCTGCGGCTGCGATGTCGCGTCCGGTGCCGCCACCGACTGTGCTGCCCAGCAGGCCACCGACTACGGCGCCGCCAATGGTGCCAATCAGGGAGTTCTCATCGGCCTGGATCTTCACCGGGCGGGTGGAGATGATGGTTCCGTAGCTGACGGTCTGCACCTGTTTGGCGCGGTCTTTGGTGTAAACATCGCCAGAGTAAACGTCACTGTTGGCGCATCCGGTGATGGTGGTCGCTGCCAGCAGGGCAATAAGGGTCATACGCTTCAACATGGTGGGCCTCCTGGGCTGCACGTAATTTGAACAATCCGGTTGATGAGTGAACTTTACTCCAACCCCGTCACACATGAAATCGGCAAAATGTAACCAATTATGCGTTCTGTAACCGGTTTTGTCCTTGAATCGCAGCTGTACCGGAGAGGGTTTTAACCAGCAGCAGACGGTCTTCTCCGGGGCCGAAATAGTCGGCTACTTCCGCCTGCAATGTGTAACCGAGCCGGTAGTAGAGGCGCTGGGCCGGATTGGCCGGATCGACCGTGAGCCGCAGTTCGCTGATCTGCAGCGCCCGCTGGTTGGCCTCCATCTGGCGCATCATCCGCTCGGCCAGACCAAAACCGCGCGCCTCGGGCAGCACCGCCAGCGAGAGCACCCAGCCTTGCGACCGCTCCTGACCGAATCCCCCCAGCACATAACCCACCAGCTGCCCCTCGTATTCGGCCACCAGCAACAACTCGGGCCACAAATCCATCGCCTGACGGAAGAAGAAGGCGGGATAGACATCTTCGCCAAACACTTTGGCATCGATCTGCCAGATGGCGTGCATGTCATTGTGGGTAGCGGTGCGTAGCAGGGGCGGGTTGTGGTGCATCAGGACTCCATTGGCAGCAAACGGATCGGCAACGCCGCTGACCTTGGGGTCAACGGCAAAAAAGGAGTCATAGGGTAGTGGTCATCCCCTGCCGGATGCAAGGGATTGGCGGTTATGGCGGCAGGGGGCGGCTCTGGGGCAGTTTGGGGGCTTTGCGCAAGCCGTCGAGCAGGTGGCGGAGGGTGAGCCAGGGGTGGCGCAGCAACATGCGCGGGCCGCTCCACTTCATCACCTGCTGGATCTGTTTGCGCATCGCCGGGGCGTAACAGTGGATATTGCAGTTGGCACAGGTGGGTTTGTGTCCGTGGCCATAACGGCAGCGACGAAGGCGCTGATGGGCGAAATCCCGCAACTGGCGACAGTGGCGGCAATGGGGATCCTGATGATGGTGCTGGCAGTAGAGGCGGATCATGGCGCTGACCGTCTGCTGCTCGCGCATGAGTCTGGGATGGTCACTCGCCTTTTTGCTGGCTGCGGCGTGTGAGCCCCGGGCTGGGCTGGCATGATGACTTTTCATGGCCGCCATTCTCCTGACCTGCTCGCTTTGGGTGTTGATACAGGTCAAAAGGGGGGATAAAAAACAGGGCCCGCAGGCCCTGTGTCATCAGATGAGGCTGGTTGCCTGCTCCAGCCAGGCGAGATCTTCGCCCTCAAGCAGCGGGCTCAGGCGGCGGAACACCTCAACGTGGTATTCGTTGATCCAGCGGAATTCGGCCGGGCTCAGCAGGCTGCGATCGATCAGGCGGGTATCGAACGGCACGTAGGTCAGGCGCTCGAAGCCCAGCATCGGCAGCTCGCCAACCTGTTCCAGCTCGGTCACGACTACCAGGTTCTCGCAGCGGATACCGAAGCCATCTTCGCGGTAGTAGCCCGGCTCGTTGGAGAGCACCATGCCCGGTTGCAGGGCAACCATGCTCCCTTTCGGCGCGATGCGCTGGGGCCCTTCGTGGACGCTCAGGAAGTGGCCGACGCCGTGGCCGGTACCGTGGTCGTAGTTGTAACCGGCCTGCCACAGCGGCATGCGGGCCAGCACGTCGAGCTGGATTCCGGCGGTGCCGCGCGGGAAGCGGGCCTGATCCAGCGCGATATGACCCTGCAGGACCCGGGTAAACATCGCCTTCTGCTCGTCGCTCACCTCACCCACCTTGATGGTGCGGGTGATGTCGGTGGTGCCATCCAGATACTGGGCGCCGGAGTCCAGCAGATAGAGGCTGTCCTGGCCAAACGCGCGCGGGGTGCCATTGGTGTGGTGGTAGTGGCACATGGCGGCGTTGGGGCCGAGCGCGGAGATGGTATCGAAGCTCGGCTCGACGTAGTGCTCCTGCTCGCGGCGGAACGCTTCCACCTGATCGGCCAGGGTGCCTTCATCCACCCCCTCGAACTCGCCGGAGGCGACCAGCCGATCCAGCCAGGAGAGGAAGCGGGTCATGGCCACACCATCGCGCAGATGAGCGGCACGCATGCCGGTCAGTTCGATTTCGTTCTTGCATGCTTTCGGCAGCATGGTGGGGTCTTGCCCTGCCACCAGAATGGCGCCCGCCTCTTCCATGACGAGCTGGGTCCAGGCGTTGGCGCTGTCCGGATCGGCCAGCACCTTCTGCTGATCTTCACCGATGCGCTGCAGCACGTCGCCCAGCTTGTCGATGGGGTAGACGGAGACATCCTGCCCCACGTGTTGGGTGAAGGCGAAGCAGTCAATTTTGTCGGTATCGACGAAGAAATCCATGCTGGTGTTGGCGTAGAGCACCGCAAAGCCCAGCACCACCGGCAACCGGTCGATATCGCGGCCACGCAGGTTGAGCAGCCAGTTGATGGGCTCGGCCTGGGTCAGCAGCACCGCATCCAGCCCGCGCTTGCGCAGGTCGGCTGCCAGCTGTTCACGTTTGGACTGGCTGGACTGGCCCGCCAGCTCCTCGCTGTAGAGGATGACCGGGCTCTTGGTCGGCTCCGGGCGATCGCTCCAGTTCAGGTCGATGGGGTTCTGCTCGACGCGGATCAGCTCGATACCGCGGTCGGCCAGCACGGCCTTGGCATTCTTGTACCAGGTCAGGCTGTGCAGGCGGGCATCGAAGCCGACCCGGGAGCCTGACGGCAGCTGCTCTGCCAGCCACTGGACATGGGGATTTTCAATGAGGTGGAGGAATTCGAACAGTTCGGCGGGGGTTTGCATCCGCGCCTGCACCGTATAGCGACCATCGACAAAGAGGGCTGCCCGCTGGGCCATGATGATGGCGACTCCGGCAGAGCCGTTGAAACCGGTGATCCAGTCAAGCCGCTCGGCATAGGCGGGGATGTACTCGCCGAGGTGCTCATCATCGTGGGGGACGATAAAGGCGTCCAACTCCTGCATGGCCAGCTCGGCCCTGACTTGGGCGACGCGGGTTTCAATTATCTCGAAATTATTCATGTCGTTAGTGCCAGATGGTTGCTATATGAGTGTTCAGTTTTTATGGCCGCTGGCCAGGATCCGCTTGATCGACTGACCCGCTGCTTCGATATGCTGCCTGAGCAGCACCACCGCCTCGTGCTTGCGCCGGGCGCGGCACAGTTCCAGCAATTGGGCGTGTTCACGCTCCGCCTTGTCCACGCCGTCGCTGGCAAAGAGCAGCTCGAAGCGGACATAGCGGTCACAGCTCAGATTGATCTGGGCGATCAGTTCAAGTGCCTGGGGGCGACCGGCTGCCTGATAGAGGGTGGCGTGAAAGCTGTGGTTCAACTCTGCCCAATGTTCGATCTGGGTGCCTGACTCCAGGGCGTGATCAAACTGGGCGAGGATCGCCTCCGCTTGCGCGAAGGTGGCTTCCGTCATCTTGTCGACGGCGTGAAACAGGGTATCGGCTTCCAGCAGCGCTCGCAAATAAAAGAGCTCTTCAATGGCCGAGGCGTCCAGCATGGTGACTACGGCGCCGCGATGGGCTTCGAACTTCACCAGCCCCTGCGCTTCCAGCTGCATCAGGGCTTCGCGCACCGGGATGCGGCTCACGGCCAGCTCTTTGGCAATGGCATCCTGACGCAAGGGGGCGCCAGCGGGGAACTCCCCACGGAGGATCCGGCCACGGAGGTTTTCCATCACCATCTGGGTTCGGGTCTTGTAGGGTGGGGTCATGGTCGGGTCACGATTGGGCGTTACAGAATTGTATATTGTATAAAGTTTGGCTGAATCTAACCTGTCACAACAGGCAAAGGCAAGGTTTTGGCCCCTTTAACGGGGGCGATGGCGGCGTTCGGGGCTCCACAAAAACAAAAATGCCGGTCAGCGTGGCTGACCGGCATGGTGTCACTGATACGAAGCGAGCCTGTTACAGCTGCGGGCCTGCCGCAACCAGACGTTTGCCTTCGTCGTTATCGGTGAAGCGCTCGAAGTTCTTGATGAAACGGCCTGCCAGATCGACGGCCTTGGCATCCCACTCGGCCTTGTCGGCGTAAGTGTCGCGCGGGTCGAGGATCGCCGGGTTCACATCGTGCAGCGCGGTCGGGATCTCCAGATTGAAGATCGGCAGCACCTTGGTCTCGGCCTTCTCGATGGAGCCATCCAGGATGGCGTCGATGATGGCGCGGGTATCCTTGATGGAGATGCGCTTGCCGGTGCCGTTCCAGCCGGTGTTGACCAGATAGGCCTCTGCCCCTGCCGCTTCCATCCGTTTCACCAGCTCCTGACCGTACTTGGTCGGGTGCAGGGAGAGGAAGGCTGCGCCGAAGCAGGAGGAGAAGGTCGGAGTCGGCTCTGTGATGCCGCGCTCGGTACCGGCCAGTTTGGCGGTGAAGCCAGACAGGAAGTGGTACTTGGTCTGCTCCTTGGTCAGCTTGGAAACCGGGGGCAGCACGCCGAAGGCGTCGGCAGTCAGGAAGATCACCTTGGTGGCGTGACCTGCCTTGGAGACCGGCTTGACGATGTTGTCGATGTGATAGATGGGGTAGGAGACGCGGGTGTTCTCGGTCTTGGTGCCATCATCGAAGTCGATGGTGCCATCGGCAGCAACGGTCACGTTCTCCAGCAGCGCATCGCGACGGATGGCGTGGTAGATGTCCGGCTCGGCCTCTTCGGAGAGCTTGATGGTCTTGGCGTAGCAGCCCCCTTCGAAGTTGAACACGCCGTGGTCATCCCAGCCGTGCTCGTCATCGCCGATCAGCTGACGCTTGGGATCGGTGGAGAGGGTGGTCTTGCCGGTGCCGGAGAGGCCGAAGAAGATGGCGACGTCGCCGTCCTGACCCACGTTGGCGGAGCAGTGCATGGAGGCAATGCCGCGCAGGGGCAGGAAGTAGTTCATCATGGAGAACATGCCCTTCTTCATCTCGCCACCGTACCAGGTGCCACCGATGAGCTGCATCTTCTCGGTCATGTTGAAGGCAACGAAGTTCTCGGAGTTGAGACCCTGCTCCTTCCAGTTCGGGTTGGTGCACTTGGCACCGTTCATCACCACGAAGTCAGGCTTGAAGGTTTTCAGCTCTTCATCGCTCGGACGGATGAACATGTTTTTCACGAAGTGTGCCTGCCAGGCCACCTCGGTGATGATGCGCACGGCCAGGCGGGTATCCGGGTTGGCACCGCAGAAACCGTCGACCACAAACAGGCGCTTGCCGGAGAGCTGTTTGGTGACCAGCCCTTTCAGATGTGACCACACTTCAGGGGTAATGGCTTTGTTATCGTTTTTACCCTGGTCAGACCACCACACAGTATCCTGGGTAGTGGCATCTTTGACGATATATTTATCTTTCGGGGAGCGACCGGTGAAGATACCGGTGTTTACGTTGACGGCGCCCAGTTCGGTCACCACACCGCGCTCGAACCCTTCCAGGTCAGGGCGTGTCTCTTCGGCGAAAAGCTGCTCGTAAGAGGGGTTGCGAACGATTTCTTGGCTGTTTTTGATGCCGTACTGGTCCAGTCCTAATTGTTGGGCCAGGGTGGGTTCTGCCACGATTGTCATTGTATTCTCCTGGGTTCAGAGGTTGGTAGGGTTCTATCTGACGGTCATCCTATCACTTAGGTGGTAGAGTTTAGCGATCGCCATCAAACTTTATAAAATAGGGTATTTTTTTGTTATTAAAGTTAAAGGCGGGTTTTGCCCGCCTTTAATTAGTGTAACTGGTTTGCATCATTGCCGGGAGCCCTGCTGAACAGGGTTTCGACATCGATCCCATTAAATTGGTACTGGGCGCCGCAATAATCACAGTGCATGTCGATCTTGCCGAGCTCCTGCACCATCTCCATGACCTCTTCCTTTTCTATCTGCAACAGGGCCCCTTCGCAGCGCTCGCGGGAGCAGGTGCAGCGGAACTCGACCGCCTGCGGATCGAACACCCGCACCTTGTCCTGATTGTAGAGACGGTAGAGGATCTCTTCTGCCTGCAGGCCGAACAGCTCTTCATCCTTGATGGTGCTGGTGAGCTGGGTCAGGTGATCGAAGTCGTTGCTGTGATCCTCGCTCTGGGCGGGCAGCTCCTGCAGCATGATGCCGGCAGCACGCGGCGCACCTTCGTGATAGCCGGTGCGGATCCACAGCTTGGTGGCCAGCTGTTCGGAGCGGGCGAAGTAGTGCTCTAGGCAGCCCGCCAGAGTATCGGCGTCCAGCGCGATGATGCCCTGATAGCGCTCGCCCTGTTCCGGGGTGATGGTGATGATCAGCTGGCCGTTGCCAATCAGGCCCTGCAGCTTGCCATCGCTCGGCAGCTCGCCTTCATAGCGTGCCACGCCACGCAGCTGCTGGTTGTTGTCGCCGTTGATGACGGCCAGACGCACCGGGCCATCGCCCTGCAGTTGCACCGTGATGGAGCCTTCAAACTTGAGGGTGGCGGTCAGCAGGCTGGTGGCGACCAGCAGCTCGCCCAGCAGTTTTTGCACCTGCACCGGGTAGTTCTGGGCTTCCACCACGTGGCGGTAGGTGTGATCCAGCTGGACCAGCTCGCCACGCACTTCGTACTCTTCAAACAGATAGCGATACAGCAGATCTTGGTTGCTCATCATGTATTCCTGGCTTTTCGGTGAGGTAAATCGGGCGGGCTGGGGTTGATGCCAGCCCGGTATCAAATCGGGGTCGGTCAGTACTGTTTGACCTTGAGCAACTGGCGTCGCTCCTGCTTGTCGGGGCGGCGCTCGGGGCTGGGGGCAAACTGGCTATTGAAGCGGCGCGCCTCGCTGTTCTCGGCCCGTTTTTTCAGGCTCTCGGCGGTCTCTTCATAGAGCTGCTGGGCCAGCGGGGCCGATTTGCGCTGCTCGCTTATGGCCAGCACCCGCACTTCGCGTTCGTCCTGCCCCTGCCAGAAGCGGATTAGTGCCCCCACTTCCACCTGTTTGCCCGGTTTGCTGCGCTGACCATTGTAGTGCACCTTGCCCCCGTCTATCTGATCCCGCGCAATGGAGCGGGTCTTGTAGAAACGGGCTGCCCACAACCACTTGTCGAGACGAACCTCGAGGGCACTTTCTGCATGATTGGGCATGAACAGGCTCCATAACGGGGAAAAGAGGTGGTCGATTATACCAGAGCACGGGGTCGGGATAGAAACCGGGCCGCCGCCGCGCGGGGCGCAAACCATGTCAAGGTGATGCAACATATGGGCAGTTTGCTGATTCACAAGGGAAAGCCGCTGCTTTATCGGGTATCCATGGGGGGTGGGAAGGGCCTTCATACCGCGCATATAAAGCTGCCGCCCCGGTTGGGGGCGGCAGCGTTCACATCCGTTGACCACGGCTCAGTCAGAAGTGATCGTGCTGATCCGGCTTCTTCTGGTCGTGGGGGCCTTCGCTGTGGGCGATGGCGGTGCGGATCAGGTCAACCCCGGCGCGGATAATCAGCACCCCCATGTTGACCAGCTTGACGCAGACCCACATGAAGGTGATGAGCAGGATCAGCTTGAGCACGGTCTGGAACGCTTCCAGGAAGTTCTGCTCCAGCTGGGCGGTCAGGCCGTTGGCGCTGGTCATCAGCCAGGTGTAGACCTCGCGCACGAACGGGATGCGGCTTGGCATCTCCAGCACGTCCAGTGCGGCAGGGAGCGCCTGGAAGATGACGATGCTGCCGAACAGGATCAAAATGACACCGATGGCGATGCCGAGGAAAAAGCCGAACTGTCTCATGGAGGGCTCCAGCATTTGCTGCATGAAATTGAAGATAGCCGCCAATAGTAGGGAGTGCCCTGCTTCATCGCAATCTTCCGTGCACCGCCAGCGCGGCGGGAACGGCGGCGATCCGGCCGCTACCGTTGCCCAACTATCTGATTTCTGGGAGGCTTGTCGCCATTGTGCATAGGGAAAGCAAATTGATGTCGAGAACCCTCTTTTTACTCTTGCTGGCGCTGTTTGCCTCTCTGCCAGCCCTGAGCGCCGAACCGGCGGCACCGACGGCACCGACGGCAGCGGCCTGCGCCATCCGCCATCAGGATCAACTGCTGCTGGTGCAGGATCGCATCTCCTCCCGCTACAGTCTGAGCGGTGGCTATATCGATGGCGGTGAGAGTCCGCAGCAGGCGGCACTGCGCGAACTCTATGAAGAGACCGGCTTGCGGGGGGAGGTGGTGCAGGAGTTGGGCCGCTGGCAGCGGGCGCTTATCTTCGCTTGTCGCACGCTGGAGCCTATCGTCGCGCAGCAAGATTCCGATTTTGTCTCGCTGCTGAAAGCTCCCAATCTGGGCGGGGAGATCCTTAACGCCCGGCTGATCGCCATCGACCAGCTGCCCCGCGAGCAGCGCCGTTTCCCGGATCAGCTCGACTGGTTGCAATCCCGGCTTGATCAGGTGCCCGAGAGCGAGATGCTCTGGCAGGCTGATTTCGTGGCGCAGGGCAATGCGCTGCATCAGGTCGAGATCCCGCTGATGATGCGCCTGCAGCAGTGGCTGGGGCCCGATGTCTGGTGGCTGTCGGTCAGCAATCTGTTTGGTTCAGGCGGCTTTCAGCTTGCCCTGATACCTTTGCTGCTCCCGCTGCTGGGGTGGCCGCGACTGCGCCAGTTGCTGTTCGCCATGCTCTGGCTTGGCTTGCTGGTGCAGGCGAGCAAGGAGGGGATCGGCTTGCCGCGCCCCTTCCATCTGCAACCGCTGCTGGCAACCCAGAGCGCGCAAGGTTTTGGCATGCCGAGCGGCCATACCGCCTCGGCCCTGCTGTTCTGGGGGGCGCTGCTTGGCTGGCTCTGGCCGACCCACCGCTGGCGGGCGTTCTCGCTGGCCCTGTTGCTGGCGCTCACCACAGGTCTGGCGCGGGTCTGGCTCGGGGTGCACTTTATCTCCGACGTGGCGGTGGGGCTGCTGATTGGCGCCTTGCTGCTGGCGGTTCGTCCCTGCTGGCGTGCCGACAGGCAGTCGGCGGCTTGGCTGCTGCTGATTGCATCTGCGCTGGCGCTCGGGGGCCTGACCCAATCGGCCCATCTGGCCAGGATCGGGCTGGCGGCTCTCGGACTCTGGGTTGGCGGTTTGCTTACCCTGACCCGCGGCGGTTATCCCCCCATTGTGGCCGGCGCGGTCACGCTGGCGGGGGGCGCGGTGATAGGGGCGGGGCTCTGGGCGCTGCCGCTGCTGACCAGCAGTTCGCTGGCTATCCTGCTTGGTCAGTTTGTGCTCTTTTTCGGGCTGGGGCTCTGGTTGAGCGCTGGCCTCTGGTGGATACTATCTCTCTTGAAACAAGACTCTAGACCCAGGGGCGGATGCCCTGACAGGGAAACCTTATGAACATGAAAAAAGTGGATTTGGCCAAGATAACCCTGGGGGTGCTGTTTCTCAGCATCCTGATTATTTCCTGTTTCCTGGTGTTGCAGCCCTTCCTGCCTGCGCTGGTGTGGGCCACCATGATCACCATCGCCACCTGGCCGCTGATGCTGATGGTGCAGCGCCTGTTGTGGGGCAAGCGCACCCTGGCGGCCCTATTTATGACGCTGGTGCTGCTGTTGATGTTTGTCATCCCGCTCTTTATGACGCTGGCCAATGTGGCGGAGAAGGCGCCCATGCTGATCGAGCTGGGTACCCATATCAGCCAGTCACCGCCGCCGGAGCTGCTCTGGCTGCAACAGATCCCGCTGGTGGGCGACAAGCTCTATGACTTCTGGCAGCAAATTCTGGCGAGCGGTGGTCAGGTGCTGTTTGCCAAGCTGGCCCCCTATTTCGGTCAGACCGCCCGCTGGCTGGCCTCTCAGGCCGGTAATCTTGGCTTGCTGTTCGTTCACTTCCTGCTGACGGTCGGTATCTGCGGTGTGCTCTATCACTCGGGTGAAGTGGTGGCGACCGGCATTCGCCGCTTTGCCCACCGGCTGGCGGGTCAGCGTGGTGACAATGCCACCGTGCTCGCTTCACAGGCGATCCGTGCCGTGGCGATGGGGGTGGTGGTGACTGCGCTGGTGCAATCCTCAGTGGCCGGTGTCGGCCTGCTGATTGCCGGTATCCCCTACGCCATGGTGCTGGTGGTGGTGATGTTCCTGCTGATCGTCGCCCAGATCGGCCCCTTCCCGGTGCTGTTGGCCTGTATCGGCTACCTCTACTGGAGCGGTGACACCACCTGGGGCACCTTCCTGCTGGTGTGGTCACTGATTGCGGGCACCATGGACAACTTCCTGCGCCCCTTCCTGATCAAGCGGGGCGCCGACCTGCCGCTCATCCTCATTCTGGTGGGGGTAATCGGTGGCTTGCTGACCATGGGGATCATCGGCCTCTTTATCGGCCCGGTCGTGTTGGCGGTGGGCTACACCCTGCTGGATGCCTGGATCAAGGAAGATGACCAACCGGCGACTGCTGCGGTTGAAGCGCCCAAGGCCGAGTGATGATTCGGTAACAAGACGATTCAGCCATCCATTGCTGATACCAAGAGCCGCCCATAAGGGCGGCTCTGTGCTTTATTACCGTCCCATGTAGGTTCGATTAGCGAAGCGTAATCGGACGATCGAGATGCAGTGGTTCCGGTTGTCTTCATTAATCAGCGGCATCTGGCAGAGGGGAAATGAGAGTCGCCGTTATCGCGGGGAATTCGATTTACGCGAACGTCCGATTACGCCTTGCGGCTAATTGAACCTGCGGGCTCATTTCAGCTTTTTTCGTAGTGAATCGGCTTTCCGCTTTACACCGATCTTTGGATTGATCAGCAGCGCCTCATCGAAGGCTGCAATTGCAGCTTCGTTATTTTGCAAGAACTCATGGGCTAACCCTTGAATCTTGAGTGCGAGGGCCTTCCAGTTTTGATTTTTTTCAGCTCCGAGCGAAAGAGCTCTAATGGCTGCTTCAAGCGCTGCGTTGGCAAGTTGATCGTTAAGTTCGGGAGCCTTAACAATCTCTTCAGCAGCCAACAAAACTACGTCATACCTATCGCTCCGTAGCCGAGCTGCATCGAATTTTTCTGAATCAATGAATCTCCCCAGAATGTCGTAGTAAAACGTCCCAATCTTGTTTACTACAACACCAACTTTCGGAATGTCCTCGATAAACTTGTAACTGTCAGCCCAGCCGGTGGGAGGATGTATGGAAAACAACTCGATGGCCTTTTCCACATCAAATGCAGTAAGTCGATTTCCATCTTCGCCCTTTGGAGAATTGGCGGTTTGGCAGACTGCAAAGCAACCAGTATCGGATATGGTGCTGTTATATATGTTGGCTTCGAACTTCCTCTTAATTAGTTCACGTCCGGCTGAAGACATAACGTAGAACGTTCCAGATAGTGCGTTCCCGAAGTGCCAGTCTTCAATGGCGAAGTTACCATTATCTGCAACACTGCCCGAGTTGGGACGCTCCAAATTCCCCTGCAACTCAAATTTGTCTTGCGTAACGTTATAGAGAATATATCGTCCGTGACCGCTTTCTCGATGGCCACCTCTATGATTTTGAGCATCGCTATCACTCCAGCATATTACCCACTCGCCGGATTGTGATTTGCTGAATGGTCCAAAGAAGTTTAATGACGGTATTTCAACAAATTTGTCGTGAAAGGAAATTACCTTTGGTGACTCAGACTGAGAAGGTGATCGTGCCACCTCTTTAGTCTTTCTGCCTCGAAAGAGAAAACTGAACAAGCTCATTAAATCCTCTAGCAATGATTATATGGAAGGCTGGCCAAAAGTGATAACAGATCCTTTATATAACTCCAAATCGCACAAATGGTTGCCACGAAAACATATTTTAAATAAGAAGGTTGCTGAACTTTCTCGAAGATAGAGCATATTCGCTCAAAGTATTTTTTGGGTTCTATTTTTTGCTACTGAGCAAAAATACACTTTTGGGGCGGCAACGGAAAGCGCTATCCGGTCTCCTCTTCATAAACAAGTCAGTAGTGTGATCGGAGGCTATATATCAAAAAATCGAAGGAGTGCCGCGCCTTCTGCTACTGGCTCGGCCAGCAATTTGCTGACGGCGAACCCGACCGGGAGGAAGGCGGGGTTGCCACCCTCTGAGGCAGGTCACTGAATCGGGGGCGCTGGCATGGTTAAATGGTCGGCTCACATCTTGCCGGATATTGCTGTGACCATGCCATCTGACCTTCAGCCGCTGCTCGCTTGGCCCGACTATCTGCAGGCATCCTGGCTGCGCTGCGCCCACCAGACCAGTGCCACCCTCTGGCATCCGCCCCACAGCGCCAAGGGGCAGACCTTGCAGAGCCTGCGCCAGCGCAAGCGCGACCTGCTCACCACCGGCGAGATGGCCCTCGAAGATCTCTACGAATTTATGGAGGGGCGCCCCTGCGCCCTGCTGCTCACAGACGAGAGCGGCTGCCTGCTGGCCCAGACCGGCCACCCCGACACCCAGCGCGAGCTGGCAGCGCTGGGGTTTGGCCCCGGTGCCTTTTTCAGCGAGGGGCGCATCGGCACCAATGCCATCAATCTGGCGGCGCTGGAGGGAGTGCCGCTCTGCGTCAGCGGCCCCCAGCACTTCAACCATACCCTCCACCCGTGGCACAGCTGCGCCAGCCCGGTCTACAACAGCAATGGCCGTCAGGTCGCCATCATCGCTTTGATCTGCAAGGTGGAGGAGGCGAGCGCCGGCGATCTGGCGCTCACCGTCAGCGCCGGGCGCGAGCTGGCCCATCTGCTGCAGATGGAGACCCTGATGCAGGAGTCCCAGCACCACCTGAGCGAACTTTATGCCTTGCTCGATGGCATGGATGACGGCGTGCTGGCCTGGGATCCGCAGGGGCGACTGCGCTACCTCAATGCGCTGGCGGCACAACGGCTGCGGCTCGATCCGGCGCTCTGTCTCGGCCAGCCGCTGGAGCAGCACCTGTTGCTGCCCCAGCGGTTGCAGCTGGCCATCAAGGGGCAGACGCCGCTCAGCCATGTGGAGGTTACGCTGGAGCGGCTCGGCGCGCAGGAGGGGGAGTTCATCAATGCGCTGGTGAGCCTCAAGCCGCTACCGGGGCCGGAGGGGGTCAGCTTTATCGCCCTGCTGCACCCGGTCGATCGGCTGCGGGCCATTCACCAGCTGCGTCAGACGGTGCCCGAGCTGTCGGCGCTGGTGGGCGAATCGAGCGCCATGCGCAAGCTGCTGCGCTATGCCCGGCAGGCGGCCCAGAGTCAGGGGCCGATCCTGCTGCGCGGCGAGGAGGAGGTGGGCAAGGCCCAGCTGGCGGAGGCGATCCACTTTGGCAGCGAGCGGGCTGCCGGGCCGCTCATTACCCTTAACTGCAAGGCGCTGCCGAGCGAGCGGATGGCGCTGGAGCTGATGGGCTCCGACGAGGCGGGGCAGGAGCGGGCGGGCAAGTTCGAGCTGGCCCACGGCGGCACCCTAGTGCTGGAGCAGGTGGAGTGTCTCTCTGCCCCCATGCAGGCGGCGCTGCTGCAACTGCTCAAGACTGGTCGCATTCAGCGCTTCGATTCGGCCCGCATTCTGCCACTCAAGGTGCGGATCATCGCCACCAGCAGCTCCCCGCTGGAGCAGCTGGTGCAGGAGGGGCTGTTTGGCCGCCAGCTGCTCTATGCCTTGCAGGCGTGCGAGCTGTGGCTGCCGGGGCTGCGGAAGCGCGCGGCCGATCTGCCGGGCCTTATCAGCCAGCAGTTGGCGGCGCAGGGGCGCGAGCCGGTACGCCAGTTCAGTCCGGCGGCCCTCGATTGTCTGCTCGCCTATCCCTGGCCCGGCAATCTGGGGGAGCTGCGCAGCGCCGTTGAGCATGCGCTGCTTCATGCCGGTCTGGGTCCGATCCCGCCCGAGGCGCTGCCCGCCGCCATTCGCCACGGTTATCAGCAGGTGGCGGACGAGGTGGTGGGGCAGCCGCTGCTCACCCTGGCGGAGCTGGAGCGGCAGGCCATTTTGCGCTGCGCTCACGCCTGCAAGGGGCAGGTGAGCCAGATGGCCCAGCATCTTGGCATCAGCCGCACCACCCTGTGGCGGCGGCTGAAACTGCTCGAGATCGATCCCGCCCGACTATCACGGCTGATAGTTAATCAGGCTGTTGTGAACCGGCCCGTAGAAAATGAAACGGCCCCGCAGTTGCGGGGCCGTTTTTATATGGCAAGGTCAGCGGTGGTGCAGTTACAGCCCCAGCTGATGGGCGGTGACGATGGCTGCCAGCACATCCTCGGCGGTGACCTTGAACGGCATATTGTGGATGGTCTCGCCCTCGGCGGTGGAGGCTTTGGCCACCTCCATAAGGCGCGCCATATCCAGCTCCTTGACCCCCATCATATGCAGGTTGGTCGGCAGGCCCACCGAGCGGCAGAAGGCCAGCACGGTTTCGATCTCCGCCATCGGGGCATTCTCCAGCACCAGCTGCACCAGGGTACCGAACGCCACTTTCTCACCGTGGTAGAGGTGGTGGCACTCGGCCAGCTGGGTCAGGCCGTTGTGGATGGCATGGGCGGCGGCCAGACCGCTGCTCTCGAAGCCGATACCGCTCAGATAGGTGTTGGCCTCGATGATGTTCTCCACCGCCTTGGTGCAGAGCCCCTGCTCCACCGCCAGCTTGGCCTTGTAGCCGTCGGCCAGCAGAGTCTTGTAGCAGAGCTCGGCGATGGCTTGCGCCGCCAGCGTGGAGGCGCCACCGGCCATGGTCTGGCAACCGGAAACCTTGTTGGCGCGCGCCTCGAAGTAGGTGGAGAGCGCATCCCCCATGCCGGAGACCAGCAGCCGCACTGGAGCGCGGGAGACCACGCCGGTATCCATGATGACCATATTGGGGTTGGTCGGGATCATCAGGTATTCGCTGAATTGCCCTTCCGGGGTGTAGATGACCGCCAGCGCGCTGGTGGGGGCATCAGTGGAGGCTATGGTCGGCACTATGACCACCGGCACCTTCTGGTAGAAGGCGACCGACTTGGCGGTATCCAGCGTTTTGCCGCCGCCGATGCCGATGATGACGTCAAACGGGGTCTGCTGGCAGCGGGCCAGCAGGCGGTCGATCTCGGGGCGGGAGCACTCGCCATTGAAGCAGTCGAACTCCGGCTTGATGCCTGCGCCATGGAAGCTGGTGGCCACGGTATCGCCCACCAGCTTGGTGACGAAGGCGTCAGCCAGGATCAGCGGCTTGCTACCGAGCGCTTTGACGTAGTTGCCGATATTGGCGAGGGCCCCGTTGCCTTGTACGTATTTGCTGGGGCTGATGATAATGCGGTCCATATTCTATCCCTCTCTCTTTACTAATTAAGAATCGGGGCGAAGGGGCGGCTGTGCCGAGACTCCTTCGTCTTGAATGAAGCTGCACAGGCTCAGCGAGCGAGTGCAGCCCCTTGAAACAGTGGTGTGCGGCGTCAGTCGCCAAAGCGCTCGGCGGCCAGCTGCTGGAAGCAGGTCAGTGCGGCGTTGGCATCCTCGCCGCGCGCCAGCAGGGTGAGCTGGTCGCCCTGACGCACGTTGAGCATGGCGAGCCGGGTCAGGCTGCGGGGGTTGGTCTCTTTGTCCCCCTTTTGCAGCTTGAGTTCAGCTGCAAAGGGTTTGAGGGCGGCCACCAGTCGGGCGGCGGGGCGCACATGCAGGCCGTGGGGGTTATCCACCACCACTTCGCAGCGCAGCCAGCCGTCGTCGGCAACGGGGGCTGTCTCGGTGGCGGCCTGCGCCGCGCTGGCAGGCAGCATCGCCTGTTTCGGACCCAGCGCGCCGAGCGCCTCGGCGGCCACCTCGTCCAGCGTCAGGCCGGAACCGGCCGCCACCACGGCGGCCAGAGTACCTTCGACCAGCGGGGCCGGACAGAGCCGCACCCTCGCGCTTAACTCGGGGGGCAGCAGTTCGAGGGCGGTCTCGGCGCTGAGCAGAGCGCTGCCCAAGTCCATCAGCACCAGCACGCCGCTGCCGTCATCCGCTTCTTCAATCGCACTCATCACCGCGATGGCATCGGTGCCTATGGGGTGGTCGGGGTCATCGACCCCGGCCGCCAGCAGCAATCGGGCCGGGCTGCCGAGCTGGTCGGCCAGCGCTTTCAAACCGGCCGCCAACATGGCGCTGTGAGAGACAACTACGATTCCGATCATGTCACAACCTCGCTCTGTCACGCAGGGCGGTCAGCAGCAGCAGGGTCGAGGTGGCCCCGGCATCCTGATGGCCGATGCTGCGCTCGCCAAGATAGCTGGCGCGCCCCTTGCGGGCCTGCATCTGGATGGTGGCCTCGGTACCGGCCGCGGCGGCTGCCACCGCCTTGTCCAGCGCTTCATTGAGCGGCAACTCTTGCTGCTGCGCCTGTTGCAGGGCGGCCAGTGCTGGCCACCAGGCATCGCACATGGTCTTGTCGCCCGGCTCGGCACGGCCGCGGGAGACGATCCCCTCCACCCCGTCGCTTAGCATTTTGCACAGCTGGCTGAGGCTCAGGCTCTGGCAGGCGTCGGTGCTGGCTGCCGCCCGGATAAAGAAGGTGCCGTAGAGCGGGCCGCTGGCGCCGCCGACCGAGGAGAGCAATGTCATGCCGGTGGTTTTCAGTACCTGACCGATATCCTTGTCCGCCACTGCGGGCAGTTTCTCGGCCACTTTGGCGAAGCCGCGCTGCATATTGAGGCCGTGGTCACCGTCGCCGATGTCGGTATCCAGGGCGGTGAGGTAGTCACGCTGCTCGGTAAAAATGTGTTCGCAGTCGAGCAGCCAGTTGACGATGTGATGCTTGTTTAACATGGGTTCTCCTTAGCAGCCACGACGCAGGGCGGGGGTGTGAACGGGGGCATCCCACAGGGTCATCAGCTCATCATCCACCTTGAGCAATGTGATGGAGATGCCGGTCATGTCGAGGGAGGTGCAGTAGGGGCCAATGAGGTTGCGCACCAGATGGATGCCCGCCTCTTCGCACAGAGTGGCAAGGCGACCATAGACGCCATAGAGCTCGGAGATGGGGGTACCGCCCAGGCTGTTGACCAGTGCGATGACTCGATCGCCTTTGTTGAGCGGTTCGATAAAGGTGTGCTCTTCCTGCCAGCTGCCGCTGGTGCGATCCCAGTGGCGCAGGGTGCGGCCATAGGGGGTATTGTCAGCAAGCTCGCTGAACATGTCGTCCACCAGGGTATTGAGGTCGGTGAAGGGGCGGCGCTCGATGCCCGGCTCGCCGTGGATACCGACGCCGAACTCCATCTCGTTGTCCGCCAGGGTGAAGGAGGGCTTGCCCGCGGCAGGCACGGTGCAGGCATGCATTGCCACGCCTATGGTGCGGCTCTGGTTGTTGATGCGACGGGCCAGCGCCTCGCAGCGCGCCAGATCGTAGCCCGCCTCGGCGGCGGCACCGACCAGCTTCTCGCACAGCACTGTCGTGGCAACCCCACGGCGACCGGCGGTGTAGAGGCTGTCTTTGACCGCCACGTCGTCATCGATCAGGGCGAAGCCCACCTTGACCCCATCGCCGTGCAGCAGCTCGACCGCAGTCTCGAAGTTGAGCACGTCGCCGGTGTAGTTCTTCACCAAAAATAGTACGCCCGCGCCGCCATCAACGGCCTGACCGCACTCGTACATCTGATCCGGCGTCGGAGAGGTAAAAATCTCGCCGGGGCAGGCGCCATCCAGCATCCCTTTGCCCACCAGACCACCGTGCATCGGCTCGTGGCCGCTGCCACCGCCGGAGACCAGCGCAACCTTGCCCATCACGGGGGAGTTGGCGCGGGTGATGTAGTGGGGTTCGATACGTACCTTGAGCTCGGGGTGGGCGGCTGCCATCCCCATCAGTTGTTCACGGACCACGGCATCGACGGCATTGATCAGTTTCTTCATGGCTCACTCCTTGGCTTGCCACCGCACGGGTGGGCAAATGGTTGATGGAGCCAGTCTAACGACAGAAAAAGGGATAAAAATGACGGCCTGTTTGGTTCGGATTTGAAACAGCATAAGGGGGTTCGGCGTTTCAATCTGAAACAGGGCAGGGCAAGCGGGCGGGAAACTGTTAGCTGACTCACAGCCATGAAAAAGGGCCCCGCAGGGCCCTTCGCTATAACCGGAATGTGTGGACGGGTTAGATGGCCCAGCCACCGGCATAGAAGACCACCAGCGCCAAGGCGATGATGACGGTGCCGACGTTCAGCTTCTTCCACTCGGCAGCGAAGATGCGGCCAACGACCAGCGCCACGAAGCCCAGCATGATGCCGGTCACGATGTTGCAGGTCAGTACGATGAAGACGGCGCACAGCATGCCGGAGAGGGCATCGACCGAGTCGCTGAAGTCCAGCTTGGTGACGTTGCCCAGCATCAGCAGACCGACATACATCAGCGCCGGTGCGGTGGCGTAAGCCGGTACCAGATAGCTGAGCGGGGAGAGGAAGATCATCAGCAGGAACAGCACGCCGACCAGCGCTGCGGTCAGACCGGTCTTGCCACCGGCCGCGGTGCCTGCGGCGGATTCGATGTAGACGGCAGCCGGAGCACCACCTACGGCACCTGCCACCATGCTGCTGACGGAGTCGGCAGTCAGGGCCTTGCCGCCGCTGATGATGTGGCCACGTTCGTTGATGAGGCCAGCCTGACCGGCCACGGCACGGATGGTGCCGGTGGCGTCAAACACGGCGGTCATCACCAGTGCCAGTACGGTCGGAATGACCACCGGATTGAGGGCGCCCAGCAGATCCATGCTGCCTACCAGCGAGCCCTTCTCACCAGTCAGGCTCGGCATGGCGAAGAAGCCCTGCCAGGTCACTTTCGGGTCGAAGATAAGGCCGAGGATGGAGATGGCGATGATCACCATCAGGATGCCGCCCGGCACCTTGCGACGCTCCAGACCGAAGATGGCAGCCAGACCCAGCACCGTCATGATGACCGGGAAGGCGGTCACTTCACCCAGTTGAACCGGCAGACCGGCCCCTTCGTTCTTGATCACCATGCCAACGCCGTTGGTGGCGATCAGCAGCAGGAACAGACCGATACCGATGCCGGTTCCGTGAGCGATGCCGGAGGGGAGGTTATCCAGGATCCACTGGCGCACGCCGGTGACGCTGATCAGGGTAAACAGCACACCCATCAGGAAGATGGCACCCAGGGCGACTGGAATGCTCAGTCCCTGACCCAGTACCAGACTGAAGGCGGTAAAGGCGGTGAGGGAAATCGCGCAACCGATAGCCATCGGCAGCTTGGCCCACAGCCCCATCAGCAGGGAGCCGAAGGCGGCGATCAAACAGGTGGCCACAAACACCGGGCCCTGCTCAAAGCCGGCAGCACCCAGCATGTTCGGCACCACTATGATGCTGTAGACCATCGCCAGGAAGGTGGTCAGCCCCGCGACCAGCTCCTGACGCACGCTGCTGCCGCGCGCAGAAATGGAAAAATAAGAGTCCAGAAAGCCGCCTGTCCCTGTTTGGGCGGCCATATCTTGCTTTGCCATAACTAATCCTGAAAGTGTGAAGGAAATCGTTTGCGTTGGTGGCGCGCAAAATAGCAAGAATTCGCGGCAAATACAGCGGATAACCTGACTTTTTCGTCACTATTTTACATTTTGAGTCCATTCGGAGCTCATTGTAAGACTCAAGCGGTGAGAGCGTGTAAGGCAGGGATCAAGTGGTTGGGAAGGGTAGGTCTGTGAGGAAAAAGCGGGGAAAAACAAAAAACCCGCCGAAGCGGGTTTTTTTAAATTCTTGCAGAGCTGTCAGCAGTTGGCATGAGCCATCAGCAGCATGCTCCGGCTTGAATTACAGACCAACTACGTTGGCAGCAGCCGGGCCTTTCTGGCCTTGCTCGATGGTGAACTCAACGCGCTGACCTTCGTCCAGGGTTTTGAAGCTGGTGGACTGGATAGCTGAGAAGTGTACGAACACGTCTTTGCTGCCGTCAGCCGGGGAGATGAAACCAAAACCTTTCTCAGCGTTGAAGAACTTAACGGTACCAGTCATTTTGTTAGACATAATAATTTCCTTAAATAGTGTTGAATGCCACCTAAATGGCAATTTTTGATTTTTCGTCAGCAATACGTATGGGGAGCACTAAAGAAGGAGAATTATTTGATAAGAATTATCCGAGGATAACGCTTATGCTAATCACTGCTTTACTAAAATGACTGCCTAACATAATCAGGTCTGAACTGCCGAACCATCGAGAAAGATTAAAACACGCTCTCATTTTTAAAGCAAACTTTATCTCGATATTAATGTTTTGTAACAGCCAAAAATATCATTTTTTATAGTAAACATGATGCATTTCAACGGCATAGAAAAATCAACAAGGACTCATATCACCCTGTAGCAAACCAGATTCGGCATTTTTGTCCTGACTATGTAGCCAGTTCTGGCAAAAAATATGAGAAAAAATGAAAAGGTGGCGAGAGACGGGGATTGTCAGTTGGCGTTTTCTCTAACTCACAATGTAAATCACTTCTTTGCTGCTGCGATTAGCTTCTGAGTTGCAAATCAATGGCAGCGCCAAATCTGGCTCATCGAGCATCGCCCAGACATGCAAACGCCCGCAGGCACAAGTGCCTGCGGGCGTTTTGCAAGAAGGGATCAGCGCTTGCTGCGAAACTTGTTGCTGACCGAATCAATCCAGCTGAAGGTTTCCGGCAGTACCTGATTCTTGGCGCGCTCTTTGGCTTTCTCGCGAGCCAGCTTGGAGGCAGCCTTGGCCGCTTCGGCGCGATCCGCCACAATTTTCAGGCGACCCTCTTCGCGGATCTTGTTCCGCTCTCCGTTGGTCAGCTGGTGGTCTGCATTGGCTTGTGCCTTTTGCAATAACAAGGCTATCTCGGCTTTTTCGGCCTCGGTCAGATCTTTCATTTCCAGCTTTTTCACGGCGCGCTCCTGCGGCAGGGTGGTTAGACACCCTAACACAGTTGTGCCGATCACTTCTTATGCAATCGGCTTTCCGGTAGTAAAAATGCGGGTTTGTGCCAACTTTCCGTTATTTCGCTGCCACTTTCCCGCCTGTTTGCCACATTTCAATTTATGGTGAGCGGTGAGGGCAGCTCTTGTTCCTCCGGCTCGACGTGGATCAGCACGATGGCGTGGGGCAACTGCGCCATGATGGCGTGTTCGATGCGATCACAGATATCGTGGGCTTCACCGATGCTCATCTCCGGGGGCAGGGTGAGATGGAAGTCGATATGGCGGCGACGACCGGCACGACGGCTGCGCAGATCGTGAAAACCGCTGGCGGCAGGGCAGCATTCGGTGATGATGCGACTGGTCATCGCCAGCTCTTCCGGGCTCATGCTCTGGTCTATCAGCGGCTGGAAGGCCTCGTTGAGCATGCTGATGGCCTCTCTGACAATAAAGATGGCGACCGCAATGGCGACCAGCGGGTCGAGGATGGCGAGTGAATGGCCGAACAGACCGGCCAGCCAGATCCCGCCAAGACCGGCGGCGACCCCGGCGGAGGTGAGCACATCCGCCTTGAGATGAAGCGCATCGGCAGCCAGCGCGACCGACTCCTCCTCTCGGGCCACCTTGTAGAGGTAGGCAGAGACGCCGCTGTTGACCAGCGCCGAGATCACCATCACCAGCACGCCCCAGCCAATGCTTTCAATCGGGCTGGGGGTGATCAGCTTGTCGACAGCTTCGAAAATGATCCAGCCTGCGGCCAGCAAGATAAGCAGTGCTTCGATGACGCCGGAGACGTTTTCAATCTTGTCGTGGCCATAGGGGTGGCGTTCATCAGGCGGGAGATCGGACTTTTTCACCGCGAACAAGGCGATCAGGGCCGCCACCAGATCCATGGCGGAGTGGATCGCCTCCGAGATGATACTGACCGAGCCGCTGGCGAACCCGGCCACCATTTTCATGATGATCAGACTGATATTGGAGCAGACCGACACCATGGCGGCTCTGGTTTTTCTGTTCATGTACAGCTCCCTGAATAAAAACGGATATTTCGGTGCGGCGCGCATTATATCCGGCTGACCGGAAATAACCTATTCGGTGTTGTAACCTGATGTTTCCGATGATATTGCGAATGCTGATTAAAATGGTGGCCTCTTGAGCGGCAATAAATAATGAGAGGGATTTATATTTATCCGTGAAAATATCCAGGTAACGATGGCTTAATATAAGTGTGACAACATTTAATAATGCGAATTACTCTTTTTTGGTCTTTCCTGTTGAGGTCGTTTGGCCTCCCCTCTCAAGGGGCTGCGCGCGACATCTTTTGGACGAGAATGAGGCTGGATCCGGATGCCGCTGGAGGGTATGCTGGGTCTGGTGATGGTCTTGCACCATCCCACCAAGCGTACTGAAGTTGATGATTCGGATGGCATGCTGGCTCCCATGAGGAACCAACTGTCTGGGTAACATTTTTGGAGTTTGATGATGAGTAACAAAGAACATCACAACGGCAAAGATGCCAAGAAAAAACCGCAGATGTCACTGAAAGAGAAACGCGAAGCCAAACGTCAGAAAGCAGAACTGAAAAACGGCAGCGCAATGAAGTAACGCTCCCCTACTGCTGTTCCTTCGGAGCCAGTACAAAGCCAGCCCTTACCGGCTGGCTTTTATGTTTGTGGCTCACGGCGTGGCACCGTAAGCCGCGAAAATCTGGTGATAACGACCATCCTGACGCATCGCCTCAAGGCGCTTATCAAACAGATTGCGTGCATCGGCCGTTCGGAAGGCAAAGTGATAGACGGTGGGCGGGAAGAGGTCTGCTTGCCTGACCTGATTGCGCTCGTAGTGCTCGCCTGCCTGGGCGGTGGCGATCAGCTGGTCGAGGTAGTAGTAGAACACCCGCTCCTCCAGTACGACTGCATCCACCCTGCCGCGCATCAGCTGATGTACCTGCACCTGCTGCTTGGCTACCTCCTCATAGTGGGGATTCTGGTTGGCCATGGTGGCGAACGCGCCCCCCAGAATGATCCTTGCCCGTTGAAAGGCGGTAACCCGTTTTGAATGCAGGTCGTCCAGAGTATTGATGTGGGTGCTGCGCAGGGTGAAGATCCGGTTATGGAAGGTGATAACGGGCTGGGTCAGAACGTGAGGATCCACCATACCGGGTCTGACGTTGATGATGGCATCCAGCTTTCCTGACTCGAACAGGCGGAAGGTGCGCTCCAGCGGCAGAAATTCAAAGCTGGGCTCATAGCCGCTGCCAGCGAACGCCTCTTTCAGCAGATCCAGCTCAATGCCGCGATTCTCGCCTTCGATGACATAAGGGGGGATGGCAAAGCTGACCCCGACCTTGAGTGGCTTTGCCTGCAACTGGCCGGAGAGCATGCTGGTCAGCATTAGCAATAAAGGGGTGAGCAGTTTCATTGCACTTTTCACAAAGCGCTCCTGTGGAGAATATCCATCACTGTAGGGGAGGCAACCAAAAAGCGTTATATCCCTTTCGGGCTGAGAGGTTCAGCCTGAGTGCATAAAAAAAGACCCTGAGTTATCAGGGCCTTTTCAATATTCTGTTCTTAGAACGGGATATCGTCGTCGAAATCCATCGGCGGCTCGTTATATACCGGCGGTGCAGATTGCGGCTGCTGGGCAGGACGGCCATAACCGCCTTGCGGCTGCATGCTCTGCTGCGGAGCTGGTGCCGGGCGCTGCTGATTCATCGGCTGCTGGGCAGGCATGCTCTGCTGTGGCTGACCCCAGTTACCCTGGGATTGGCCACCCATGTTCTGGCCCATACCCTGACCGCCTTGCGGACGGCCACCCAGCATCTGCATCACGCCAGTGAAGCTGTCGACCAGCACTTCAGTGGTGTAGCGCTCCTGGCCGCTCTGATCTTGCCATTTGCGGGTTTGCAGTTTGCCTTCCACATAGACCTGGGAGCCCTTCTTCAGGTACTCGCCAGCCACTTCGGCCAGCTTGCCCATGAAGACGACGCGGTGCCATTCGGTACGCTCTTTCTGCTCACCGGTTTGCTTGTCGCGCCAGGTTTCGGAGGTAGCCAGAGTAATGTTGGTCACAGCACCGCCACTCGGCATGTAGCGTACTTCCGGGTCTTGCCCGAGGTTACCGATCAGAATGACTTTATTGATGCCTCGACTGGCCATAATCTCTCTTCCACCTTATTTACCGGCCAGGTCGAAACCTGGTCCAACACGACTAGATACCTGATTAGTTGCTGTGTGCGGGGCGCAATGTCCCGCAGACGCATGTGACGGTCATAGTAACAGTTGCGAAGCGGATTGGCAGCATCCTTAACCGGCTTGATGTGCCAAAGGTAACTGTTGGCTCCTGCTGCAGTGATGGTCGGGTTGCAGCTGTTTCCGGCGCGTCCGGCATCACATTTCTGCCATATATTCCTGTTATCCTGGCCGATTGGCGAATTGGAATCGGCTTTTAAATCGACTAAAAACATATGGTTACGATATTTATGAGATCCATTCTCATACTTTTTTAATATTGTGCTCCCATACCTCCTTGGTAGACTCAGTCGGCCAGATTAGGTGGTTTACAGGTTCAAGGAAGAGCACACAATGAAAGCCGCATGCCCGATCGCACTGGTCACTGAAAATAATGTGCAGGCCAGCACATTTGCTGCATACCTCATCACTCATTTGAGCCGTCCCGTCCAGCTCATCCACGAGATTAATCAGCTAGATAACCAGTGTGACGGCACGCTGTTTCTCATCGATCTCGACTATATCCGCTCCGGCCAGTCACTGGGCTGGAACCGGGCGATCTCCGAACGCTTTGGCATGGCGACCACTGTGCTGCTCAATGCTCCCACTGCGACGGATCGCGACCTGCTGCTGATGTGGCCGCAGATCTGCGGTCTGTTTTTCCGTCAGGATCCGCTCGACAGACTGGTTGCCGGGTTGCAGAAAATCCTGCTGGGCGAGTACTGGATGCCGCGCCACCTGCTGTGCGAGCTGGTCGAATACTATCGCCAGGGCAACAGTTATCTGCTGCGCAACGACACCCTGCTGACAGCCAGAGAGCAGGAGATCATCCGTTATCTGATGACGGGCGCCTCCAATGTCGAGATCGCCGACAGCCTGTTTGTCAGCGAGCACACCGTCAAATCCCACCTCTATAACGTCTTTAAAAAGCTGAATGTGAAGAACCGGATCCAGGCGGTGAGCTGGGCCAAAGAGTATCTCGATGCTCCGGACTCCCACTGATGAAAGCGCTCTCTGTAGCGTGTTGCCTCGCGCTGTTTTGGGGCTGCACGACCGTTGTGGCGGCCGAGGCCGATGCACCGCTGGAGTCGGTACAGCCGGAGCAGGAGAGTGATCGGCTGGATGTGGATGGTCTGGTGCTGGATCGCACTTTTACCCGTTTCGGTCAGGGCTTTTATAACGAATTTACCCGATTGCGCAGCGATGAAGACCCGGATGCCAGAGAAAATCTGACGATTCATGAGCGCCCGACAGCTCGCTGGGGCAGCCTGATCTGGATCACCCACAACCGGAAGGTGATTTTTAAAACCGCGCTCTCTCCCGGCCGCAATCAGCAGGAGCAGAGCGCCAAACTGGCTTGGTCACAGGTCAGGCAGACCCTCGAACAGCAGAAGATCGCGACCCTGTTCATGGATACCTTCGATTTGGAACATGATGAACTATAAGGATATTTCTCATGCGTGCCCGGTTATGGCTAGTTGCAGCCCTGATAGCGCCAACGCTCCATGCGTCGGAGCTTGTCTATCGCCCCGTCAACCCCAGCTTTGGGGGTAACCCTCTCAACAGCAGTCATCTGCTTGGCACCGCCAATGCGCAGAATGATTACAAGGATCCCGCCAGTGGCAGCGGTAGCAGCGGCACCTCGGCGCTGGATCGCCTGACCTCCAACCTGCAATCCCGCCTGATCAGCCAACTGCTGGCCGATATCGGCAAGGATGGCAGCCAGAGCGGCAGTCTGGTGACCGATGATTTTGCCATCAATGTGGTGGATGAAGATGGCACTCTGGTGGTTTCGATCACCGACCGGGTGACCAACCAGACCACCATGATCGAAGTGAATGGCCTGATTGCCGACTGAGGGCGCGATGAAACGACAACTGTTATTGATAGTGCCCCTGCTTGCGCTGGCTGGCTGTGCGACCCATATCGGCTCGCCCGTTGCCGATGAGAAGGCAACCCTGATGCCGCGATCCGTCTCTTACAAGGAGCTGATCAGTCTGCCCAAGCCAAAAGGGAAAATTGTCGCGGCTGTATACGATTTTCGCGACCAGACCGGTCAGTACCTGCCTGCACCGGCGTCCAACTTCTCCACGGCGGTCACCCAGGGTGGGGTCGCCATGCTGAGTACGGCTTTGTGGGATTCCCAATGGTTTGTGCCGCTGGAGCGGGAAGGGCTGCAGAACCTGCTGACCGAACGCAAGATTGTGCGGGCGGCCCAGAACAAGCCCAACGTTCCCGGCAACAATGCCAATCAACTGCCCTCGCTGGTCGCCGCCAACATCCTGATCGAGGGAGGGATCGTCGCCTATGACAGCAATGTGCGAACCGGCGGGGCGGGGGCCAAGTATTTTGGCATCGGTGCCAGCGGGGAGTATCGGGTCGATCAGGTGACGGTCAATCTGCGCGCCGTCGATATCCGTTCAGGCCGGATCCTGAACAGTGTCACCACCTCCAAGACCGTATTGTCGCAACAGGTGCAGGCCGGGGTATTCCGTTTCGTCGAGTACAAGCGCCTGCTGGAGGCCGAGGCCGGTTTCAGCACCAATGAACCGGTACAGATGTGTGTCATGTCGGCTATCGAGTCCGGGGTGATCCGGCTGATAGCCAATGGCGTGCGGGACAATCTGTGGCAACTGGCTGACCAGCGGGATATCGACAATCCGATCCTGCAGGAGTACCTGCAAGACAATGCCCCGCTACTTTGAGTTTTCCCGCTCGTGCAATGCCCTCCCTGGTGGAGGGCATTTTTTTGGCCTCCATCGAATACGAATTAAGACTTTCTGCTCAGCGACAGGGCGGCGCTTTTCATCCTCGAATCAGCGGAGTGCCTGATAGGCCGCCTCTGGTCTGACAGGGATACTGTGGGCGTTTTCCAACAAGGCGATGGCGCGATGAAACACCTGTTGAGTGCTCTCTTTTTCCTGCTGATATCGGGCGCCCCGCAACTCGCCGCAGAGCCTGCCGTCTTCGACGAGCTGGCGATGGCAAGCGAGTTGGATTCCGGTCTGCAGAACGATGGGAATCAGGCGCTGTTGTGGCAACTCGGTAGCGAGCAGCAACTGCACCTCACCCAGCAAGGGGAGCTGAATCAGGCGCGCCTGCTGCAACAGGGGTGGGCCAATGAGTTGGCGCTCTCCCAGGTGGGAGATGAGAACTGGGTCAATGGAGCGCAACTGGGCGAGGGCAATAGCGCCGAGCTCTATCAGGCGGGCATCAATAACCGGATTTGGCTGCTGCAACAAGGCAGCGGCAATGAAGCCTGGATCAGTCAGCAAGGGGCAGACAATCAGGCCCGGGCGATCCAGCTGGGTGATGGCAATCAGGCCAGCATCGAGCAAAACGGTAACGGATTGGCGGCAACCGTTATTCAGACGGGAGCCAATCAGCAAGTAAATGTCGTTCAAACCAACTGAGCCTAGGCTCAACCATTAGCACGAGAGGGAAATCATGTTTAAACGTACCATCATTGCCTCGGCAGTTCTTCTGGCGACCAACACCGCTTGGGCGGCATCTACTGGCAATCAGGCTGAGGTGACTCAGGCTCAATTCTCCACCGGCAACTTGGCGTACATCCAGCAGGTCGAGGAGAGCACGGCTAACAAGGCGGCCATCTATCAGCAGGGTAACGGCAACCTCGCCTCGACCGAGCAGCGCAATACCGGTGCTTCCACTGCTGATATCAAGCAAGCCGGTGGCCAGAACGAAGGGGAGGTATTGCAGCAGGGGGTGACCAATAAATCGACCGCGACCATTGATACCAGCGGGCTGCTGAACAAGGCCTCGATTACCCAGCAGTACTACAACGGTGAGGCCACGGCCCGGGTGAGCCAGCTCGGTGACAGTAACAATGCTCTCATTAAACAGGATGATGGTAACGGCGCCATTTCAGTGATTGAGCAGCAAGCGGATGGTAACAGCGCGCAGATCAATAACTACTGGTCTGATTATGCCAGCGCTACCATTACCCAGTCAGGAGAAGGTGGACATATTGCGGATGTCGATCAACGCGAATCCGATGGTGCCGTTGCCAGCGTGGCTCAAGAGGGTGGCAATAACACGGCCTTAGTCGCACAACGTACAAGCAACTTCGGTTACGGCGCAAACGAGGGCACCTCTGCGGTCGTCAAGCAAAGTGGCAATGACAATACTGCCGAGGTCACTCAGCTGGGGCTGGCCAACGTGGCAACGGTGGAGCAAAGCGGGACCGCTGGCAGCGTGACAGCCCAGCAGTCTGGTGCGACCGCCGGACAAGGGAACAACCTGCTGGCCAAACAGGCTGGTTCCGGTGAAACCGCCCTTCTGACCCAGACCGGGAGTCGTAACCAGATCGACTCTGAGCAGAGAGGTTCTGAGGATCTGTTGACCATCACCCAGAATGGTAACGACAACATCGCCAACGCCAGACAGAGCGGAACTGGTGAAACAGCGGTCGTGACTCAGCTGGGTAATGGCAACCAGGCCGATACCAACCAGCAGGGGTCTGGCAACACTGCACAGGTCACTCAGAATGGCAGCAATAACCAGGCAGTGGTTGATCAGCTGGCCAGCAGCGTGGGTGGATCTGTCACTATCGATCAGTTGGGTAGCGACAACTATGCCAATGCAGTGCAAGAGGAAGGTAGTCGCAACAAGGTCGATATTGACCAGAACGGCACTGGCAACCAGGTTGCCGCCGCGCGTGGCGTTGAGGGCAAAGGAGCCTGGACCTGGGGCTCGGACAACGAGCTGGTCGTTGCTCAGAAAGGCACTGACAACTGGGCCTATGCCGATGCGTCTCACTCTGACTCTGTGGTGACAGTGACTCAGGATGGGAAACTGAACAGCGCCAAGGTCGAATCCTATCTGGGGAGCGAAAACACGCTCACCGTGAGCCAGTTAGGTGAAAAACACGTGGCCAACGTTTACGTCAATGGCGGCATGGGCGGTGGCAATAATGAAGTCGACGTAGCACAAACCGACAGCCTCAACACTGCCAATGTGACTGTCTATGGCAGCGATAACATGGCCTATGTCTATCAGGGTTCTGGTAGCAACTGATGGTTGTTTCCGTATTCAGGGGCCTGCGGGCCCCTCTTTTATTGGTGCTGCTCTGTGGGTTGATGCTTGTTTATCGCGTCGCGTCACCAGCAAGCGCAAGAAACACCGAGGTGGAACCCGATCCGTCGATCCGCTTGTCCCTCAATATGGTGCAGAGCGAACAGGGGCTGTTACTTGCACCGACGCTGCTCAGCAAGCGCAACTTGAAGGTGAGCTTCAGGTTGCTGGTGTATGGCGAAGGGGCCGCCGGGAGGACGACTCAGCGCCAGAGCCGTAATCTGTCGCTGCAGGCTGGAGTGGTCATGGCGGTTGGCAAAATAGGGCTGGGTTTGCGTTGCCCCTATCGGGTCGAGGTCACCGCCCGGATATGGCAAAACGAGCGGCTGCTGGTGGAGAAAAAAGAGCAGATGGCGTGCGCCGGATGATGCGCATTTCATCTCATGACTGTCTATTCATCCAGTAGTCTCTATGCCATACTGACTCGCTCAGGTTTCTGTATCGAGCGTGCAACAAGATGGAAAAGATCGTGGTCCGGGGTGCTCGCACCCACAACCTCAAGAACATCAATCTGACCCTGCCCCGCGACAAGCTGATCGTGGTCACCGGCCTCTCCGGTTCGGGCAAATCCTCTCTGGCGTTCGATACCCTCTATGCCGAGGGGCAGCGCCGCTATGTGGAGTCCCTCTCCGCCTATGCCCGCCAGTTCCTCTCCCTGATGGAGAAGCCTGACGTCGACCATATCGAGGGGCTCTCGCCCGCTATTTCCATCGAGCAGAAGTCTACCTCCCATAACCCGCGCTCGACCGTCGGTACCATCACCGAAATCTACGACTACCTGCGTTTGCTGTTTGCCCGGGTCGGTGAGCCGCGCTGCCCGACTCACGCCATTCCGCTCGCCGCCCAGACCATCAGCCAGATGGTGGATCAGGTGCTGGCCCAACCGGAGGGGAGCAAGCTGATGCTGCTGGCTCCGGTGGTGCGGGATCGCAAGGGGGAGCACACCAAGCTGCTGGAGAATCTGGCGGCCCAGGGCTACATCCGTGCCCGCATCGACGGCGAGGTGTGCGATCTCTCAGATCCTCCGACTCTGGAGCTGCACAAGAAGCACACCATCGAGGTGGTGGTGGATCGCTTCAAGGTGCGCGATGACCTTGCCTTGCGTTTGGCCGAGTCGTTCGAGACGGCGCTGACCCTCTCCGGCGGCATCGTACTGGTAGTGCCGATGGACGGGGAGGAGGGGGTTGCCCCCATGACCTTCTCCGCCAACTTCGCCTGTCCGGAGTGTGGCTACTCCATGTCGGAGTTGGAGCCGCGTATCTTCTCCTTCAACAACCCGGCCGGTGCCTGCCCGACCTGCGACGGCCTCGGGGTGCAGCAATATTTCGATCCGGCCAAGGTGATCGGCGATCCGGCCATCAGTCTGGCCAACGGCGCCATCCGTGGCTGGGACAAGCGCAGCTTCTACTACTTCCAGATGCTCAAATCCCTCTCCGAGCACTACAAGTTCGATCTGGAAACCCCGTGGGAAGATCTGCCGGTCAAGACCCAGGAGGTGATCCTGCGCGGCTCCGGTCGCACCGAGATCGAGTTCCGCTACATGAACGACCGCGGCGACGTGGTGGTGCGCAAGCACCCGTTCGAGGGGATCCTGCACAACATGGAGCGACGCTACCGGGAAACCGAGTCCAACTCGGTGCGTGAAGAGCTCTCCAAATACATCGCCAACAAATCCTGTACCAGCTGCGGTGGCAGCCGACTGCGGGAGGAGGCACGCCACGTCTTCGTCGACAACCGCAACCTGCCGGCCATCGCCGAGCAGTCCATCGGTGATGCGCTCGCCTTCTTCGAAGGGTTGAACCTGACCGGCCAGCGAGCCCAGATTGCCGAGAAGATATTGAAAGAGATCGTCGAGCGGCTCGGCTTCCTGGTGAACGTCGGTCTCAACTACCTGAGCCTGTCGCGCAGCGCCGAGACCCTCTCCGGTGGTGAAGCGCAGCGCATTCGACTGGCCAGCCAGATTGGTGCCGGTCTGGTGGGGGTGATGTATGTACTCGACGAGCCCTCCATCGGCCTGCACCAGCGTGACAACGAGCGGCTGCTCAAGACCCTCACCCATCTGCGCGATCTCGGCAACACGGTGATCGTGGTGGAGCACGACGAGGATGCCATTCGACTCGCCGACCACGTGCTCGATATCGGCCCGGGGGCGGGTGTGCACGGTGGCGAAATTGTTGCGCAGGGCACCCCCCAGCAGATCATCGACAATCCGGAGTCGCTGACCGGTGACTACCTCTCCGGCCGCAAGCAGATCGCCATTCCGGCCGAGCGCACCCCGCTTACCGGCAAGTGGCTGAAACTCAAGGGGGCGAGCGGCAACAACCTGCGCAACGTCAACCTGGATCTGCCCATCGGCGTGATGACCTGCGTCACCGGCGTCTCCGGCTCCGGCAAGTCGACCCTGATCAACGACACCCTGTTCCGCATCGCCCACCGTGAGCTGAACAAGGCGACCGAGTCTACGCCTGCGCCTTATCGCAGCGTGGAAGGGCTGGAGCATCTGGACAAGGTGGTGGATATCGACCAGAGCCCCATCGGCCGTACCCCCCGTTCCAACCCGGCCACCTATACCGGTTTGTTTACTCCGATCCGCGAGCTGCTCTCCGGCACCCAGGAGGCGCGTTCGCGCGGCTATCAGCCGGGCCGCTTCTCCTTCAACGTTAAAGGGGGCCGTTGCGAGGCGTGTCAGGGGGATGGCGTCATCAAGGTGGAGATGCACTTCCTGCCGGATGTCTATGTGCCGTGCGATGTCTGCAAGGGCAAGCGCTATAACCGCGAGACCCTGGAGGTGAAGTACAAGGGCAAGAACATCCACGAAATCCTCGAGATGACGGTGGAAGATGCCCGCGAGTTCTTCGATCCGGTGCCGGCAGTGGCGCGCAAGCTGCAGACCCTGATGGATGTGGGCCTCTCCTATATCCGTCTCGGCCAGTCGGCCACCACGCTGTCGGGCGGCGAGGCGCAGCGGGTCAAGCTGGCGCGGGAGCTCTCCAAGCGGGATACCGGCCAGACCCTCTACATTTTGGATGAGCCGACCACCGGGCTGCACTTCCACGATATCCAGCAACTGCTCAAGGTGCTGCACCAGCTGCGGGATCGCGGCAATACCATCGTCATCATCGAGCACAATCTTGATGTGGTAAAAACTGCCGACTGGATCGTCGATTTGGGACCGGAGGGAGGCGCCGGTGGTGGCCGCATTCTGGTGACGGGGACGCCGGAAGAGATTTGCACCAATAAAGAGTCTCATACAGCTCGTTTTTTACGACCGCTATTGGCGCGATAAGCCGTTATAATCGAGGGGCCTTTGGCCCCTTTTTGTTATAAAAATCGGGAGCATAGGGGGAAGCTCGTCAAGTGTGGGCAGGCTTGGCATCTCAGCATCATGGTAATGGATATATCGGGTTATGGCTCAGGTTCCGCGCACGATTGATCATCAGTTGGCTTACTCCATGTTCCCCATCTGGCTGGGGGCGATCCTGCTATTGCTGGTCCTGCTGGCGTGGGCCCAGATCCCGGCTGCCAGCCGGATTGAAGAGCAGCGAATGAAGGAGCATCTGCTGCGCGTGACCAAGGCGGTGCAGGCGGATGTGACCGCTCTGGATGCATTCAGTCGGGATTGGGGCATCTGGGATGACAGTCACCGTTTTATGGACAACAAAAGCAGGGGGTACATCGAATCCAACCTGTTCAGTGATATGCCGATGCGGGATTTTAGTCTCAACCTGATGAGCTTCATGGATCTCACCGGCTACGAAATCTGGACGCGCACCCTGCTACCAGATGCGCCGGGGGTTAATCCGGATCAGTTTCCCTACTTCCTTGATGAACTGAAAAAGCAGTTAAGGGAGCGCTCGGTGGCGCAAGGGGGCATCAATCTGCACGGGATCCGTGCTTCCCAGTGGGGGCCGCTGATGTACTCGTGGCAGCCGATCAGAAACAGTGACGAGTCGGCACCGTTCAACGGTTTCTTGCTGGTTGTACGTTGGCTCGACAAAGCCTATCTCGAGCAGGTATCGGAGCGTACCGCGCTGCCTCTGGCGATTTCCCACGCCAATCTGGATGTCACCGCTACCTTCAAACCACTGAAACCGCAAATAACGTATCGCCTGATTGACCTTGGGCTCACCCGGCTTAGGGGAGAGGTGCGACTGCTCAACAGCGATAACCAGCCGGTGCTGACTCTGGTGATTGAGGAGGAGAGAAAGATCTTGAGTGGCGTCATGGAGGGGGCGCTCTGGACCTTTATTGGTATGCTGTTTATCAGTTTTATCTGCGTCATGATCGCCATGTACCGGCTCAACAGCATTGTGCTCACCCCGTTGCAGCAGCTGGTGTCGGCGCTGCAACGCTTTGGCGATCGGCCAGATGCCACCTTGATCCCCTATATCGACAGCAGCGCCGAGATGGCGACCCTGAGCGGCAAGTTCAAGGAGATGGCCAGCAAGGTCAGTCAGCAACACGATGATTTGTTGGAAAAATCCAGCCAGATGGAGATGGCTGCATTCACCGACCCCTTGACCCGTTGTTTCAATCGTCGCTATCTCGATGGCTGGTTGCAGGCCAACCGGGCCAAACCTTGTCTGTTATTGCTGCTGGATCTGGATCATTTCAAGCGGATCAATGACCGCCTTGGCCATGACATCGGGGATCTGGTGCTGAAACAGTTGGCGGATCTGCTGCGCAAGGTGGTGACAGGAGAGCGCGAGCCTATCATCCGGCTGGGCGGGGAGGAGTTCTTGTTGCTGTTGCAGGTGGATGACGAGCAAGAGTTGGCGCTGCGGGTCGAATATCTGCGCCAGCGTGTCGCTCAGCACCGCTTTGGCAGAGAGGATGCGCCACTCTGGTTGACGGTGTCGCTGGGGTTCTGCCGCTATCCGTTGCACCCGGAGTACCCGGATTCATTCTGGAGTCATAGCTTCAAACTGGCGGACATGGCGCTGTACCAGGCCAAAGTCGGCGGGCGAAATCGGTGGTGTGGCTACGCTGGTCCCCTCTCTGCGGAGGGAATGGGCCAGACTCCGGAACAGCTTGCCGAAGGGGGGAATATCACCCTGCTGCACTCTGTCAATCCGGATTAGCCCTGCCGTACCAATACCAGATAGGCCAGGGCGACAATAAAACCGAGCAGGATAAAGAGAAAGGATCCGATTCCCCACACGGCCGCGAGAAAGGCCCCCACCTTTTGCCATTTCGACTCATTTTTCATAAATAAACCATTACTTACCAGTAACTTGCATGGCGCAAAAAATACGCTGATTTGCCCATATTAACAACAATTAATAGCCGCGCTGCCGTGCAATAAGATGTGGTTTGCTTGCTCCTTTTGGCGCTGGATGCGGGTAGTTACAACCTGTCGAAACAGGTATTTCAGCTTGTTGTCTGGGGGCTCAACGAGATTTGGATGGCGCGCAAAGATGTCACACCAATCGATTTATTTCTGTGCAACCTTTGCTCCAAGTCAATAACTTTGCATTTACAAGGGCATATAGTCAGCGGGCTTACAGCATCAAATGAAAACAAAAAAAGGGATTACGTGATGAAAAAATTACTTCCTCTGATGATTGCCGCTGCAGTGACCTCTCCTTTCGCCATGGCCCATCAGGCTGGTGATATTCTGGTTCGTGGTGGTTTGGCATTTGTATCGCCGCAGGAAAGCAGCACGCCTGTAGAGCTGGAAATTAATGACAACATGCAATTGGGATTGACTCTCTCTTACATGATTACTGATAACTGGGGTGTCGAATTGCTGGCTGCAACCCCCTTCTCTCATTCAGTCAAACTGGGTGGCGCTGAAGTTGCCAAGATCAAGCATTTGCCGCCGACTCTGATGGGTCAGTACTATTTTGGCGATGCTCAAAGCAAGGTTCGCCCGTATGTCGGTATTGGCGTGAACTACACCACCTTCTTTGATGAAGAGGGTCGTGGTGCACTGTCAGGAACCGATGTCAAAGTCGATGACTCCTGGGGGGTTGCCGGACAAGTTGGTATCGATATGGCGATCACTGACCGCTGGTTTGTCAACGGTTCAGCCTGGATCATGGATATCGATACCGATGTGCATACAGCGATTGGCACCATTAATACCAAGGTCGACCCGATGGCCTTTATGGTGGGTGTTGGCTACCGCTTCTAATGATTCTGACTGCGGTTCTGAACGGACCGCGGAAGATAGCAAAGTACGTCTCTTTCAGCCCGGCTTGTGCCGGGCTTTTTTTGGTTGTCTGATTTTGTCTGTACTGTGATCCAACCCGATACAAATCAATTAAATACCTGCCGCTTTATTTCAGTTATTCGCCACCCCTGCCGATAGTGACTATGTTCACTTTACCTTCCCCCAATGAGTGAGGATGTCTCCATGGGCTTATCTATCGTGCAGCGGATCATCGCCGGATTCGTGTTGATGCTGCTGTTGCTGATCCTGCTTGGTGTGATCAGTACCTTTAAAATCAAGGGTATAAATGACGGCCTCTCTGCCGTATCTGACCGGGCAACCCCGCTGGTAGTGGCTGTCGCAGGTCTCAAGGGGGCACTGCAGGATAGTAACCGCTGGGTGCTGGTCTACCGCACCAGTGAAGATGCCGCCCAGTTGCCGCAGTTGGCCAATCAGTTCAAGGAGCAGCAGAACCGCTTCGCACAGCTGAGTCAGGAGATGGGTAAATTTACCGACGTAGCGGATGCTCGTACCCGCTTCCAGCAGGTCGAGAGTGCTACCACCCAATTTTATGGCTTGGCTGATCAGGTGTTGGCCCAGCATCGGCAGTGGGTCAGCGCGCTGGAGCAGCGCCACAAGCTGGAGATGGAATTTATCCGCCTTGAGGATACCTACCAGTGGGCGGCGGATCTGCTGCTGCAACAGACCGCCAGCAAGCGCTCCATGCGCAACAAGGCGGAGCTTATTTCTTCGGGTATCGCCCGCGATCTGAAGAATATCCGCCGTGCCGATGCCAAAACCGACCTGAACGAGCTGGAAAAGGTACTCAGCAAGGACATCGAGATGGCCCGCAAGCGTCTGGAGCGGGTGCTGGTGCCCGATGATGTGAAAGCGCGGTTTGTCTCCAATCTGGATCGGATGCAGGAGTTGGCACTTGGCGCTCAGGGCTTGCTGGCAACCATGCGTCAGGCTCAGCAACTGGCGCTGTCGCTGGCCACGCAAAATCAGCAGCTGGATGCCAGTCTGGTCAACAGCCTCCATTTGCTCGATGAGATGGGCAAGTCCGCCGGGGCCATTGCCAGCGACAGCCGGATCAACGCCGATGCGGCGGTCAGCAGTGCCAGCTTCTGGATCCTGGTGGTTGCCGCGATGTCGGCCGCAGCCGCGCTGGTGATCGGCTATACCACTGCGCGCAGCATTCAGCGCCCGTTGCAGATGATCAACAAGGAGCTCGATTACATGGCGGCCGGCGACATGACCCGCCGCATCAACTACCGCAGCAGTTGCGAATTTGGCAGCCTTTCCCGCTCTATCGATACGCTGGCGGGCAAGACCGGCGAGCTGCTCTCTCAAATCAATGCAGGCTCCCGCCATCTGGTGGATGAAGCGAGCCGCGCCGCCGAGATCAGCGAACGGGCCATGTCCCGGGTACAAGAGCAGAAGAGCCAGACCGATCAGGTGGCCGCCGCCATTACCGAGCTGGAAGTGAGCGCCACCGAGGTGGCCCGCTCTACCGATGGCACCAAGCGGGAAGTGGATCTGGCCGATGAAGAGGCGCGCAATGGCCGCCAGAAAGTGGCCACCACTCGCCGGATCACCGAGCAGCTGGCTGGCGCCATGGAAGAGGCGGTCGGGATCACCTACAAACTTGGGGAATTCAGTAACAACATCGGCAGCATTCTCGATGTGATCCGCAGCATTGCCGAGCAGACCAACCTGCTGGCGTTGAACGCCGCCATCGAAGCGGCCCGTGCTGGCGATGCAGGTCGCGGTTTTGCGGTGGTGGCCGATGAGGTACGGGCGCTGGCCAATCGCACCCAGACTTCGACCGAAGAGATCCAGGGGATGATTGAGAACCTGCAAAGCTCCAGCAAGCATGTGGTTGAAGTGATGGGGCGTAGCCAGGAGCAGACCCAGAGCTGTGTCGAGCAGACTCGCGAGATGGATGTGGCGCTGCAATCCATTGCCGATCGGATGGGGGCCATCAAATCGATGGCTGATCAGGTGGCCCATGCCGCTCAGGAGCAGATCTCCGTCAGTCAGGGGGTCGCTCGTCATATCGCCGGTATTGCCGATGTGGCATACGAGACCGAGCGGGAGGCGCGCGAATCCGCCAGCAGCAGCGAAGTGCTGGCCGACCTGGTCGCCAAACAGCAGCAATTGATCGCACATTTCAAGGTCTAGGAGGGCTTATGTCTAAAAAGTGGATTGGAGCCCTGAGTCTCCTGTTGTGTGGCCAGCTGATGGCCAGCGAGCTGGTGATTGAAAGCTGGCGAACCGATGACAAGGCGTTGTGGGAGCAGAAGATTATCCCGGCGTTTGAAGCGGCGCATCCCGGCATCAAGGTGAGTTTTCATCCGGTGCAAAACGTCAACTACATGCCCACCCTGTGGGAGAGCCTGAAAGGCGGTAAGGCAGGGGATCTCATTACCTGTCGCCCGTTTGATGACTCGCTCGCCCTGTTCAAGGCGGGCCATCTGGCCGAGCTGACCGAAATGGCAGGGATGGAGAACTTCCCGAGTTTTGCCCAGTCACCCTGGCAGACCGATTCCGGTGCCCAGACCTTCTGCGTGCCGATGGCCTCGGTGATCCATGGCTTCTTCTATAACAAGAAGATCTTCAGTGAGTTGGGACTCACCTTGCCGCAAACCCGCGATCAGTTCTTTGCCGTGCTGGACAAGATCAAGGCCGACGGGCGCTATGTGCCGCTGGCCATGAGTGGTGCCGAGAGCTGGGTTGCCTCCGAGCTGGGGTTCCAGAACATTGGTCCCAATTACTGGAAGGGAGAGGACGGCCGTCTGGCACTGATCGGCGGGCAGGAGCGGTTGGACAACCCGCAATATGTGAAGGTGTTCGACGAGCTGGCCCGCTGGCGTTCCTACCTCGGTGAAGGTGGTGAGAGCCGCGATTATGCGACCAGCAACGAGCTGTTCACGTCGGGCAAGGCTGCCTTCTACGTGGCGGGCTCCTGGGAGATTGCCCCCTTCACCGGCAAGGTCGATTTTGGCGTCATGCGTCCGCCGGTGGCCAAACAGGGTGATGGCTGTTTCTTTACCGACCATACCGATATCGGTATGGGGATGAACCCGGCCAGCAAGAATAAAGAGGGTGCAATGGCTTTCCTGCAGTGGCTGACGACGTCGCAATTTGCCGAGCTCTATACCAACTCGCTGCCGGGATTCTTCTCCCTCTCCAATCACTTCTTCGATGTCACCAATCCGGCGGCCAAAGAGATGATGGAGTGGCGCGATCAGTGTGACTCGACCATTCGGGTGGCGACCCAGATCCTCTCCCGTGGTACGCCCAAGTTGGGGGATGAACTGGCAGAGGTGAGTCAGGCGGTGCTGCTTGGCAAGATAGAGCCCAAAGCTGCAGCGGAACGACTGGAAGGTGGCTTGAAGAGTTGGTATGCCCCTCATCAGGGCAATAAGGCCAAGAGCGCGGATTGTCAGTGTGATGCGGTTGCCCCTGCTCCTGTTTCAGCGCCGACGACTGAGGTGTCCGCAGCTCCCGCGACCAGTGAAACATCGGCCGTGGTGTCACCTGCTGTGACTCCCGCAGAACCCGCATCAGCGGCCGCTGCCCCATTACCGGCGCCGTCGGATGAGGTGGAGCAGGCGCTCTCCAACGAGCAGGAAGCGCCACAGCAGCCACAGCAATAGGTCATCGGCATCAATAAAAACGGGAGGCATCAGCCTCCCGTTTTTTTCTGGCTCGTGGCCAGCATGTATCGCTTTATTGTGCTTCGTGGGGCCAGCGGCAGAGGCTGCCGATGCGGGCTACCGGGGCAAACCCCAGAGAGCGGTAAATGCGCTGGGCATGGTAGTGCTCGTCGGCCACTATGATGAGTTGTTTGGCGCGGGACAATCCTGCGCGAGCCACTTGACTCAGCAGCTGACGGCATAACCCCTGGTTGCGCCACGCATGGTGCGTGCGTACCAACTGGAAGCGCCCAAGTGTGCCGCAAAAGAAGAGACCACAGCTGGCGACCAGTTGTCCCTCTTGCCAGATCCCCCACCAGTCCCCGAGCCCATCGGCAATCATGGCCTGATAGAGCGCCCGGCGGGATTGCAGATAGGGGAGATAGCTCTGTTCCGAGTGCCCCTCATCCCGCTCATGGAGTTCGAAGTCGAGCCACTCAGGCCAATCAGCAGTGGTGAAGGTGCGTGCCTCAACATTGTTCATATCGCTGTGAGGGGGCGGGCAACTCTGTTCATCCAGCGCCAGCACCACGCACTCCATATATTGGTAACCCGTTGCGACAAAACCGGCTATCCGGCTGTTTTGCCCGGCCGCCAGCGGCCATTGGAAGGTGCGGTGGCGCACTCGAGGATCTTGACCGATCAACTGATCGAATGCGGCTTCCAGCCAGCCTTTGTCGCGGTCGCTGGGTGGGTTGGGGAGTAGCAGGTAGTTGCCGAAGTAGTAGTCGGGAGCATCCGGCGTGCGAACCGCCCAGAACTGCTCATGCTGGATGACCTCGCCCTGGTAGCGATCGAACAGCAAGTCGGTGGCAAAGCCGGGGTGGGTATCCATGATGGTGCTCCTGCAAAGACTCATTCTGTTATCGGCAGGAGTGGGAAATAGATGAAAAGGGGCCGGAGAAACCTCCGGCCAAACAATCACACGCAGATTCAGAACGTCCAGGACGATCTGCCCCCATCATAACTCGACTGGGGCAATTTTGGGATGGGCACTTTTCGGTTACGTACCGTTAATTTTGTAAATATGAAGTTCGTCAGATCGGATGTGAGGTAAATCCCTGTTGACTTTGTGTCGTTTTGCTCATAAATATAAAGACGTTTAGACGTCCAAACATCCGTTTTGACGTAGGCAGATGGATTGCAGGACAGGGAGAAGAGCAGATGGGATTTCACAGTGCACGTCAGGTTGAAGCGCTCAACCAGAGCTTGGCAGATTTGAATGGCGATATATCGGTCAGTTTCGAGTTTTTTCCGCCCAACAGTGAAGGGATGGAGAATACCCTCTGGCAGTCCATCGAACGGCTGAAGGTACTGGAACCCAAGTTCGTCTCTGTCACCTATGGCGCCAACTCCGGCACCCGTGATCGCACCCACAAGGTGATCAAGGACATCAAGGAACGGACAGGCCTGATTGCGGCGCCGCACCTGACCTGTATCGATGCCAGCCGCGACGAGCTGCGCACCATCGCCCGCGACTACTGGAACAGCGGTATTCGTCATATCGTGGCTCTGCGTGGTGATTTGCCACAGGGGTTGGAGAAGTGGATATGTATGCCACCGATCTGGTTGCTCTGCTCAAGTCAGAGGCGGACTTCGATATCTCGGTTGCTGCCTATCCGGAAGGGCACCCGGAGGCCAAGAGTGCGCAATCCGACCTGCTCAACCTCAAGCGCAAGATCGATGCCGGTGCCAACCGCGCCATCACTCAGTTCTTCTTCGATGTGGAAACGTATTTGCGCTTTCGGGATCGCTGCGCCGCTATCGGCATCGATGCTGAAATCGTGCCGGGGATCCTGCCGGTCTCCAACTATCAGACCCTGGCCAAGTTTGCCGGTTTTACCAACGTGAAGATCCCGCGTTGGATGCATCAGCGTTTCGAGGGGCTGGATAACGATCAGATGACCCGCAATCTGGTGGGGGCGAGCATCGCCATCGATCAGGTGCGCGTGCTGAGTCAGGAAGGGGTGAAGGATTTCCACTTCTATACCCTGAACCGCTCCGAGCTGACTTATGCCATCTGCCATACTCTGGGGGTTCGTCCCAAGGGTTGACCTGTGGTCACCGCGATAAAAGCAAAAAGCCAATGAGTTGCTCATTGGCTTTTTCGTTATGGCCGATTATCAAGGTCTGGTCGGGGCGATCTCTTTTGGCTCAAGATCGATAACCGCATTACCGGCAGCCCCCGGATACTGGCGATAGACCTGATCCTGCTCCAGTGTATAGAAGGTATCCAGATAGTCGTCGTTGTTGGTCATCCAGGAGTCGGGCAGTGCCTTGACGATGCGCCCGCCGAGATCGAGGAAGGGCAGGGCTTCCGGCACGCCACCCGCAGTAAAGCCGAGTTTGAGAGCTTCAATCAGCAGGGCGCTCAGCTCCTTATAGTTGACGTTGTCATCCTGCTCCATCATCACCACATCGACGGCACCCCAGCGATAGCGATCCCAGTAAACCAGGATCTGGTTGGGGGTGTAGTCTGTGTTGTCATAGTCGAGGTAGGGCATGTCGACAATATCGACCACTGGTTCATCCCGGCTGGGATTAACCCCTGCGACCACAGCATACACTTCGGCTGCGCCGAGCAGCCAGGGCTCCTGATCATCCTTCAGTCTGATCTTTTTCAGGATACTGGTCTTGAGTGGCGCCGTGCTGGCCACCACTCGCGGAGCGCTTTGCAGATCCGCATCGGCCAGCGCTTTGCGCATTACCTTCAAGCCTGCGTTTTTGGCTTTGACGGGATCGGCTTCGACTACCAGAACCGGCCGGGCCGGTGCCTTGTCCACATCCAGATAGACGGGATTGCCAGCGCTGTCGAACGCTTCAATGGCGCTCCAGCTCTTCTCATCCCCACTAGGAACATAGGCGACCAGCGGTTCGACGCCCTGTTGCAGTGCTGCGGCCTGATCGGTGTTGGCCAGCCGCAACTGCATCAGTTGCTTGACCTCGCCATCCAGTCCTTGTCGGCTGATGGCCGCCTGGTTGGCATCGCTCGCCTGCCGCTTAAGGCGTGGGCTGGCCTTCTGCAGCAGGTTGGGAAGCGGGCTCTGGTATTGCTGATTGCTCAGCAGGGGCAGCAGGTTTTTCTGCTGAAGTGCGAGCTGGCGAGCCAGCTCTCGATCCGTATCGGCAGCCTGGACGCTCGTAGCTCCCAGTATGGCCAGTAGTAACAAGACAGCCTGATTTTTCATTTTTATACTCCGTTGTATGGAACCTGACAGGGCAACACGTCCGGGAAGATTGGTGCCCTGGCACCACTAGAAGGAAATTAGTTTCACTTGTGAATCATTTTATCTGGATAGTGTGCAGAGGTTCACGGTTTGAGGTTCAATTGATTCCTTTGTCGATATGATTGGAACTGATAGATAGCCAGACCAATCAGCAGACCCCAGCAGGCTGCCGCGATGCCGAGCAGGCTGATCCCGGACGCGGTAATAATAAAGGTGAGCAGCGCAGCTTCTCGCGCTTCATCCTCTTGCAAGGCCGAGTGCAGGCTGCTGCCGATGGTGCCTAGCAGGGCCAAACCAGCGATGCAGGTGACAAGGGCTGCCGGAAAGGCGCTAAACAGGGCTGCGACGGTCGCACCGAAGCAGCCGGTCACGAGATAAAAGCAACCCGCCCAAACAGCAGCAGGCCAGCGGCGCTTGGTATCCGGGTCGACCTCTTTTCCCATACAGATGGCGGCAGTGATGGCGGCCAGATTGAAGGCATAGCCGCCAAAAGGGGCGAGCAGCAGGCCGGTCAGGCCGGTCCAGCTGATCAGCGAGGAGGTGGCAGGCTGATAGCCATGGGCTCGCAAGATGGCGATCCCCGGCATGTTTTGCGATGTCATGGTGACAATGAACAGCGGCAGCGCGATACCAAACAGGGCATCAAGGGAGAAGGCTGGCCATGTCCAGACTGGGCTGGCGAGTTGCCAGTGAAGGGTGCCCATTTGCAAATCCCCCCGCACGCTGCAGACCAGCATCCCTACTCCCAGTACCAGCACCATGGTATAGCGGGGCCAGAGATGACGACCCAGCAGGAAGGCCAGCAGCAGGGTGCCAAGCAGCAAGGGATCTTGCGGGGCGACCTTGAACAGATCCAATCCGAATCTGAGCAGCACGCCAGCGAGCATGGCGGCGGCCAGTGGAGCCGGGATATGTTTCATCAAACGGTCGAACCAGCCGCTGATGCCACACAGAGTGATCAGCAGGGAGGAGATCACAAAGGCGCCGATCGCTTCCGCCAGAGTGAAGTTGCCCAGCGTGGTGATCAGCAGTGCCGCGCCCGGTGTGGACCAGGCGGTTAGTATGGGTATGCGGTAATAAAGAGAGAGGCCGATGCAGCTCACCCCCATGCCGATCCCCAGCGTCCAGAGCCAGGAGGCGATTTGAGCAGTATCAGCACCCGCTGCCGTGGCGGCCTGGATGATTAGGATGACGGAACTGGTGTAGCCGACCATCACGGCGATAAAGCCTGCGACCAGATGGGGGAGTGCGAAGGGCATGACTCTTCCTCTTGGCGTTGTGACGCGCTGTGCGTTATTACGTACAATACAGCTTTGACTATATCGCTGTGCGCTATAGCGCACAAGGTGCATCGTGCAAGAGTAATAAAGAGGCAGTTATGCAAGAGATGAGTCAGCATCTGGCTGCTCGACTGAAGGGGCTGCGCAGCGAGCGCGGCTGGAGCCTGGATGCCGCCGCGCGCGAAACGGGCGTCAGCAAGGCGATGCTGGGGCAGATTGAGCGGGGAGAGTCCAGCCCGACGGTGGCGACGCTGTGGAAGATAGCCACCGGTTTTCGAGTCTCATTTTCCAGTTTCATCGAGCCCACACCCGCCACGCCGGAAGAGGTGCTCTATCGCACCGCCGATGCCATTCGCCAGCAGCCTGCGGGTGAGGGCATGCAAGTGGCACCGCTCTTCCCTTATGAAAACCGGTTTGGTTTCGAGTTGCTTGAGCTGACCCTGTTGCCGGGTTACCAGCGTGAATCCGAGCCCCATGAGCCGGGAGTGACCGAGCATGTCATCGTCATCAGCGGCATGATGGAGGTGCTGGTGGAAGGGGAGTGGCGCTCATTTGAGCAAGGGGAGGCGGTGCGTTTTGCTGCCGACCGTCCCCACGGTTATCGCAATCTCGGCATAGCCCCGGCTATTTTTCACAACTTGATCCACTATCCGGTGGCAACACCCTGAACATGTTACGCAGTCATCAACCCGGACGACCATCTGCTCTGGGGCGGATCAGTATCGGGGTATAGACCCAGACAAACAGACCATAGGCAGCGATCCAGGCAAGCGCGCTGAGGTTCCAGCCATGCAGGGTAAAAGTGGGCCAGAACAGCGGAATTACCACCCGCATTGTGGCGGCAGCGATAACTAGGGCGAATGCGCCAGTGATCCTGCGTCCTACCTGCAAGGCTCGACCGCTATGGCCGAGGGAGACTCGCGCAATCATGCCCAGGATCATGGTGCCCATACAGCCTGCGCTGAGCAGGTGACTGGCCATCGACAACGTGATGGGCAGACCCGCGCTATGTGCCGCAAGGGCGAGCAG
>NZ_JBQBEA010000001.1:515000-802500 GCF_051919805.1 Aeromonas sp. 30P
AGAATACCAAGGCGCTTGAGAGAACTCGGGTGAAGGAACTAGGCAAAATAGAACCGTAACTTCGGGAGAAGGTTCGCTCTTGACAGTGAAGTCCCTCGCGGATGGAGCAGTTGGGAGTCGCAGTGACCAGATGGCTGGGACTGTTTATCAAAAACACAGCACTCTGCAAACACGAAAGTGGACGTATAGGGTGTGACACCTGCCCGGTGCCGGAAGGTTAATTGATGGGGTTAGCGCAAGCGAAGCTCTTGATCGAAGCCCCGGTAAACGGCGGCCGTAACTATAACGGTCCTAAGGTAGCGAAATTCCTTGTCGGGTAAGTTCCGACCTGCACGAATGGTGTAACCATGGCCATGCTGTCTCCACCCGAGACTCAGTGAAATCGAATTCGCCGTGAAGATGCGGTGTACCCGCGGCTAGACGGAAAGACCCCGTGAACCTTTACTACAGCTTGGCACTGAACATTGAACCTACATGTGTAGGATAGGTGGGAGGCTTTGAAGGCGTGACGCCAGTTGCGCTGGAGCCGTCCTTGAAATACCACCCTTGTATGTTTGATGTTCTAACGCAGGGCCCTGAATCGGGCTCGCGGACAGTGCCTGGTGGGTAGTTTGACTGGGGCGGTCTCCTCCCAAAGAGTAACGGAGGAGCACGAAGGTTGGCTAATCCTGGTCGGACATCAGGAGGTTAGTGCAATGGCATAAGCCAGCTTAACTGCGAGACGGACAGGTCGAGCAGGTACGAAAGTAGGTCATAGTGATCCGGTGGTTCTGAATGGAAGGGCCATCGCTCAACGGATAAAAGGTACTCCGGGGATAACAGGCTGATACCGCCCAAGAGTTCATATCGACGGCGGTGTTTGGCACCTCGATGTCGGCTCATCACATCCTGGGGCTGAAGTCGGTCCCAAGGGTATGGCTGTTCGCCATTTAAAGTGGTACGCGAGCTGGGTTCAGAACGTCGTGAGACAGTTCGGTCCCTATCTGCCGTGGGCGTTGGATGATTGAAGGGAGTTGCTCCTAGTACGAGAGGACCGGAGTGAACGAACCTCTGGTGTTCGGGTTGTCACGCCAGTGGCACTGCCCGGTAGCTAAGTTCGGAATCGATAACCGCTGAAAGCATCTAAGCGGGAAGCGAGCCCTGAGATGAGTCATCCCTGACCCCTTGAGGGTCCTAAAGGGCCGTTGGAGACCACAACGTTGATAGGTGGGGTGTGTAAGCGCAGTGACGTGTTGAGCTAACCCATACTAATTACCCGTGAGGCTTAACCATACAACACCCAAGAAGTGTTTCGAGCCTTGTAGCAAATACCAAGCGAACTACCAACTAATTCAGTGATAGCGAAGCCAACAGGCAAATCGTTATTCACATCAGCTTTCTAGATTAAGAATTTGCCTGGCGGCCATAGCGCCGTGGAACCACCTGATCCCATGCCGAACTCAGAAGTGAAACGCGGTAGCGCCGATGGTAGTGTGGCATTCGCCATGCGAGAGTAGGACACTGCCAGGCACCCAATTAAACGGTGATGTGAAAACACATAGCCGGCTGCGAGGATGACACCTCAGAAGAAGCAGCAAAAGATTTAGCGAAAGCTAACCGAATGCGGAGCGGTAGTTCAGTCGGTTAGAATACCGGCCTGTCACGCCGGGGGTCGCGGGTTCGAGTCCCGTCCGCTCCGCCACTAATTTGAAGGCCTTCCCTAATGGGAAGGCCTTTTTGCTATGGGCGATTTGCCCAGAGCCTCCCCCTATATTTGCACACCAGAACCAACACAAAGCCCAGTCTCATGACCGGGCTTTGATGTTTTTAGCGTGTTAAGCAGCCAGTGTTAGCATTTATCTGCAGGAAGAGAACTAAAAAGCCTGTCATCTCCTCCATTTTATATCCATATCAAGCTCTTATCTGATGGATTACTGGCCATATTAACTGGTTTACTTTTGGCCAAACTCTGTTCATGGCGCGCGATTAGGGTTGTATCTCGCTTATAACTCGGTAGAGTAAGGGCATCTTGAGTTTGCCTGTCCCGCGCTGGGTTTGCCGGGTTCCAGGTGTAACTTGGCCAGTTTTTATCAACCTTAAGTCAGTGGTATCGATATGGAACAAGTAAACAAGTCCACCTTCAGCGATGTACTGGAATATGTGCGTATGTCCCGTCGCCAGAACAAACTCAAGCGTGAAATTGCGGATAACGAGAAGAAGATCCGTGACAACCAGAAGCGCGTACTGCTGCTCGACAACCTGAGCGACTACATCAAGCCGGGCATGAGTATTGATGATGTACAGGCGATCATCGCCAACATGCGTGCCGACTATGAAGAGCGCGTGGATGACCACATCATCAAGAACGCCGAGCTCTCCAAAGAGCGTAAAGAGCTGAGCACCAAATTGAAGGGCATGAGCTCTCACAAATAAGCATTCAGCTTTCGCTTAAGAGACACCGGCCACAGGCCGGTGTTTTGTTATCAGCTCGGATCTCTGCCACTCCTGCAACAATCGGCTCCCCTTTTTAGAATTGCCCTGTTACCATCACTACAAAGCGGTCAATAGTTTCAAGCCATTGACTTGAAAAGACTAAGCTTGAGTGAAACACAATAAATTGCGCAACCATGGTGGGGCTGATATGGGCGCATCAGAACAGACGGATTTGACACAAGTGGCATCTCAAGATTCATCTGTCCAGACCTCGGACGGGAACCCAAAGCGCAAGCGTCGTCCCTGGTGGCGTTGGCTGTTCTGTTTTCTCTTTTTATTGTGCCTGGGGGCGGTGATCGCTCTGGTTGGCTATGAGATGAAAACCTCGAAGCTGCAATCTCAGGAGATTTCCCGCTATGCCGCCAAGCTCACCTATCAGGTCGAACCTGGTCAGAGCAAGCAGATCGCTTTCCCTGAGGATGGCCCGTTCGACAAGCGGCTCGGCTATGTGCAACTGCCGATGATGCAGGAGCGCCTGCTGCAGCGGGGCTATGAAGTCAGCAAGCAGGTACATTTCTCCGACGCACTCTATGACTACGCCAGTCGTGGCTTCTTCGTGCCCTATACCGAGAAGGTGCAGGCCGGTTTGACGCTGCACGATTGCCGCGCCGAGCCCTTCTATCAATTCAAGTATCCGACCCATCACTATCCGGATTTTGATTCCATTCCGCCGCTCGTCATCCAGTCGCTGCTGTTTATCGAGAACCGCGACTTGCTGAGCAACGAAGAGCCGTTGGCCAACCCGGCGGTCGACTGGCCCCGTTTTGCCAAGGCCGCGCTCTCTCAAGTGGGCAAGGCGCTCGATATGCAGGATCAATCTGCCGGTGGCAGTACCCTGGCGACCCAGGTGGAGAAGTATCGCCACTCGCCGGATGGCCTGACCCTGTCGCCGACCGAGAAGATCCGTCAGATGGCCTCTGCCAGCGTGCGGGCTTATCGTCTCGGGCCGGAAACCCTCGAAGCGCGTAAACTGGTCGCCTGGGCCTACCTCAACTCGGTACCGCTCTCGGCTGCGCCGGGATATGGTGAAGTGCATGGTCTGGGAGATGGTCTCTGGGTCTGGTTTGGTGCCAATGTCGATGACGTGAACCGTCTGCTGGACCCCGCCCGCAACCAGAATGCGCCGCTGGCCGAACAGGGGCTTGCCCTGCGTCAGGTGGTCTCGCTGATGATTGCGCACCGCCGTCCCTCTTACTATCTGGCTCAGGGGCGAGAGGCGCTGGCTACCCTGACCGACAGCTACCTGCGCCTGTTTGTGCAGGAGGGGATGATAACGCCACCTCTGATGGAGGCAGCGCTCAAGGCCAAGATTACGTTCCGTGACTTCCTGCAGTCCCCGGCTATCACCCGGGTGAACAATAACAAGGGGTTGCAGGTTGCCCGTACTCGCCTGAGCCGTCAGCTCGGGGTGCAGCTCTATGACCTCGACCGGATGGATCTGACCGCCGATACCAGCCTCAATATGCCGTTGCAGAACGAAATCTCCCGTTATCTGCAACAGCTGGCCGACCCGACGTTTGCCGCTCAGGTGGGACTGTTTGGTGAGCGTCTGCTCTCGCCGGAGAAGACCGGCGATGTGCGCTACAGCTTCACCCTGTTCGAGAAGTCGCCGGAAGGGTTCAAGGTGCGGGTGCAGACCGACAACACCGATCAGCCGTTCGATATCAACGAAGGCTCCAAGCTGGAGTTGGGCTCAACCGCCAAGTTGCGGGTGCTGACTACCTATCTGGAGATTGTGGCCGAGCTGCACGACAACTATGCCGGGATGCCGGTCGAGAATCTGCGCAAGCTGGCTGCTGTCTCTCAGGACAACCTCAGCCGCTGGGCCATCTCCTATCTGATGACGGCTCAGGACAAGAGCCTGCCTGTGATGCTGGAAGCGGCGCTGGATCGCAAATACTCCGCCAGCCCCAACGAAGGGTTCTTTACCGGTGGCGGCATGCACACCTTCAACAACTTCCGCCGCGAGGATAACAATCGTATTCCGACGTTGCGTGACTCTCTGCGTGAGTCGATTAACTTGCCCTTTGTGCGGCTGATGCGCGATATCGTGCGCTACAGCCTCTACAAGGAGGGCAACCGTGCCCAGTTGCTCAAGGATGACAAGGATCCCCGTCGTCAGGAGTATCTGGCCAAATTTGCCGACAAAGAGGGCCAGACCTATCTGCTGCGCTTCTGGCGCAAATATCGCGGCAAGACTCCCGAGGAGCAGCTCGATACCTTCCTCGACGGTCTCAAGCCGAGTGCGGTACGTCTGGCGGCGGTTCACCGCTACCTGATGCCGGAAGCCAGCGAAGCCGCATTTGCTGCCTTCCTGGCGGAGCGGTTGCCGCGCGAGAAGCTGAGTGCGAAACGGATCAATCAGCTCTATGTGAGCTATGGCCCGGGCAAGTATTCACTGCCGGATCAGGGCTACATCGCCCGGGTTCACCCGCTGGAGCTGTGGCTGCTGGCCTATCTCAAGGAGTTCGACAAGGCGACCTTTGCCGACGCGGTGGCGGCCAGTCGTGACGAGCGGCAAGAGGTTTACAGCTGGCTGTTCAAGACCCGTCATCGCAGTGCCCGTGACAGCCGGATCCGCACCATGCTGGAGGTTGAAGCCTTCCTCGATATCCATCAGCGCTGGGCCAAGCTCGGTTATCCGTTCGACCATCTGGTGCCTTCGCTGGCGACTGCCTTGGGCAGCTCCGGTGACCGTCCGGCTGCACTGGCCGAGCTGATGGGGATTATTCAGAATGGCGGTGTCCGCTCGCCAACCCTGCGTATCGAGCACCTCTCGTTCGCCAAGGGGACGCCCTTCGAGACCGAGTTTGAGCCGCAGCACACCGAGGGTACCCGGGTGATGCCAGCAGAGGTGGCGGCCGCCCTGCGCAGTGCGCTCTCCAAGGTGGTTGAAGGGGGCACGGCAAGACGTATCGCCGGCGCCTTTACCCTGCCGGATGGCACTGTGCTGCAGATGGGGGGCAAGACCGGAACCGGGGATAACCGGATTGAAACCGTGGGTCGTTATGGCAACGTGACCAGCTCACTGGCGCGCAACCGCACCGCGACCTTCGTTTTCTATCTGGGTGAGGATCACTTCGGTACCCTGACCGCCTATGTACCGGGTAGCCAGTCTGACAAGTTCCGTTTCACCTCGGCGTTGCCGGTGCAGGTGCTCAAGGGGATGGCTCCCCTGCTGACGCCTTACCTGCAACCGGGTTCCCATACCCAGTGTCTGGCGAACCAGTGATGCGCACGAATTACCGCTCATAACGCAGATAACTAACCAGAGAAAAAACGGGGAGGCTGACAGCCTCCCTGTTTTTATTTCCTTATGGGACGCAGTGACGCTCGATTGCGATCAGGCATTCAGTACGAACTGCTCGATCACCTGAGCCACGCCATCTTCATTGTTGCGGGCAGTGGTGTGCTGGGCGAGCGCCTTGATCTCGTCGGTGGCATTGCCCATCGCAACCCCGAGGCCTGCGTACTCGATCATATGGCGATCGTTGCCCGCATCCCCGACGCAGATCACCTGATCGGCGGTCAGGCCAAGATGCTCGGCCAGTGCGGCCACGCCGGCTCCCTTGTTGCTCTGCTTGTTCATGAACTCGAGGAAGAAGGGGGCGCTCTGTACCACGGTATAGCGCTCATAGAGCTCTGCAGGCAGTCGCTCGATGGCGCGGGAGAGCTGGGGCGGCTCGTCGATCATCATCACCTTCATGATCTGCTCGTCGGCAGGCAGGGTGGCGAAGTCGATCAGATTGATCGGCATGCCGATCAGGCGGGATTCGTGCTCGGTGTAGGTGCTGACACGGGGACTGATGAGGCCCTGGGTGACCGAGAAACCATGGACGTTCACTTCCAGCTCATCAGCCAGTTTGGCGACGGCGCTGGCGTCACTGCCGGTCAGCAGCTGGCTGCGGATGATGCGCTGATCGGCCACCTGTTGCACCAGAGCGCCGTTGTAGCAGATGACGTAGTCATGCTCTGTGGTGAGGCCGAGCTCTTCCAGATAGCGGCTCATCCCTTCCAGCGGGCGGCCGGAGGCCAGCACAACGGTTACCCCTTTGGCGCGCGCGGCGCTGATGGCGGCGTGGGTGCGGGGAGTAATCTGGCCCTGCGGGTTGAGCAGGGTGCCATCCATATCCAATGCGATCAGCTTGTACATCTCTCACTACCTGAGTCTGGGTGGCCCGCCCGGTGGGGCCAAGGAAGTGGCGAGTGTAGCGAAAATCGGCCTCGGGATCACGGCCGGTTCAGCGATGGGGCCGTGCCGGTTGAGCTATTTGTGTCCCTCGTAAGGGGTCATCTCCAGGGTTTCATCATGGATAGTCAGGCGGGTAGGGCCTCGGGTGATGGTAACCTTGCGTTTGAAGCTGGCCATCTCGACCTCGATGCCGGAGTAGAGGTGCTGGGTGGCAATGACCTCCATCTGAGCCATCAAGTTTCGCAGCTCCTCCTGGTTGGCGGTGAGCTGCTCATCGAGCTGGGCCAGTTCGGCCAGCTGATGGTCCCGGATCGGTTTGAGCTTGCGCAGGGTATCCGGATTGCGCTTGTCGCCGGGCAGTTGCAGCAACTTCATGACCAGCTCCTTGATTTTCTCCAGCTGGGCCTGACACGCCTGCTGGCGCAGCTTGAGCTGGTGTTCCTGCTCCTTGTGGGTGAAGTAGCCGCCAAGGATCTGCAGCCGGGTATGGTTGGCGGCCTCGGCCCCCAGGCTGGGCGCCATGATCAGGCGATTGGCAATGCTGGTGCCCCCCAGCAGAGTGCCTTTGCGCATGTTGCTATCGCCTACCTTGATATCTTGTCCGCTGCGGGAGTAGCAGTGGCTGAGCTGGCTCTGGATCTGGATATCCCCCCCCGCTTCCAGCTGGGCATACTGGGCGTAGCTGGCGTGGATTTCCCCTTGTGCATTGAGCTGGCAAAGGTACTCCCCCTGCTCGTTGCGGCGGCCAATGATGCCGTGGCGTACCGTGATGCTGCCCCCCGCCTCGATCCAGCCCCCTTCGATAAAGCCGCCAATCACGATATCACCGCTGACCCGGATCTTCATGCCCGGGTTGACGTCGCCGCTGACGATTAAGCCCCCTTCAAAATCAATGTGGCCGTGGCGGGCATCCACCTGTTTGACGCTGAGCACCTCGTCCACTTTCATGCCCGCTTTCTCCTGACAGGGCAGGCCCGCCCGACCGGCAATCAGCAGGTCGGGATCGTCGGGGGAGATGAAGGTGCCCTCACCAGCACTCATCGGACTGTCTTTGCCATCTTTAGCGGGCAGATCCTGACCGGTTACGGTAAAACCGGGCACCCCGACGGTGGCCGGATGACGGCGCATCAGCGCAGCGCCTGCCTTGACGGTGACGATGGAGCCGAGATCCCGCAGGTCGACTTTGCCATGACCCAGCTCCTGCGGTTTGAGGATCCGTTCAGCCGGGGTCTCCACCAGCCGCTCATAGCGAGTGTCCTGACCATTGACGGCTGGCTGGCCATTGGCAATCACCAGCTTGAGCTGACTGCCGGGGGCGGCTTCCTTGGCTGACTGGATGGCAGCGGTGAGCAGTTGCTCACTCACCCCCTGTTTGATTTCGCTGATGGCGATCGCCTCTTTCAGCTGTTCCAGCGTCACATACTTGCCCCCCCAGTCGGCAGTGATCTGGGCGATGGCGCTCATGCGATCCTTCTCCACTATTACGGCGAGTCGGGCATCCTGACGCTTGCCGACAGGGATGGGGTTGGCGGGGACGGGGGCGGCAGGGTTGGTGAGCAGGGTATTAAGCAGGCTGATAGCCTGTTTGATCCCCTCGGGCAGCGGCTGATAGCGGCGACAGTTGGAAGCGAGCAGCAGAGCCTGCACATCCTGTTCCGTGACAGGTTTGGTGAGACCGGCGGCAATCCGCAGGCAGACCAGTTCCATATCGCTTGATAGCAGCAACCACTCTTTGCTTAACACCGCATCTCCTTGCTGGATGAGAACGGAACGATCGGCTCGCTCCTCTACTGTCATTTAATCTCTCAATGATTAATAAAGCGAGTCGCCAACCCTGAGAGTGGGCAGTATTCAGATATTTCCTCTGAATGGTCAATGAATTGAAGTCAAATCGGTGATGGCGGCCAGATAAATGTGGGCGCTGTTTGGAAACGGAGTGAAAAGACGGATCGTAGCGCCAGCGACATAGGGGCGCTGGCAGGGGAATGGCGGTTCTTATCAGCTGCGCTGGGCTGTTCTGGCCAGGGTGAGGTAATCGCCAAGCACCGGCTCACCCAGCATATGGCGGCGCAGCATGTCGAGGGCGGCAAAGGCGAGGATCTTGCGGCGACTCTCCGGGTCGGGGTGGCTGACCTTGACCGTCTGACCGATGTGCATGCCATCGGCGCTGAGCAGCAGTGGTACCCCCTCCGGCCCTTTTCGCCCTATGGTCAGTTGCAGGCCCGCATCGGCTGTAGGCAGTTGTGCCAGCTCATCGGCCAGTTGCGTACTGAAGTTGGCCTCCAGCCGGGTATGGCCGTGACAAAGCGCCAGCAGGGCGCCGCCACTATCTCCCTCCAGCAGAGCCAGCGGTTTGCCTTGCAGCAGCGCGAGGATCTGCTGCGCCGGTTCCGTATCTCCGCTGCCAACCAGCCAGGGGCGGATCGTATCCAGCAGTCGGCGTTCGGCACTCTCCATGTCAGCGGCACTGGCGCCGTGGCCGATCAGTTTCAGCTCGATAAGGGGCATGGAGGAGCGGTAACCCAGCTCGATGCCGGCTGGCCAGGGTTCGGCATCCAGCATATCGCTGAGCGCCGACTCCGAGACACCGAAGGTGTAAAAGCGACGCAGCTCGGTATCGATCTGTGCCCCGGCCAGTTGTTTGAGGCGCGGCAGAATTTGCTCGCGTACCATCTGCTTGAACTCGAACGGTACGCCCGGGGTGAAGAAGAGCTGGCTCTGGCCACTTCGCACCACAAAACCGCAGGCGGTGCCGACCGGGTTGTCGAGGAGCTCGCACCCCTGCGGCAACCAGGCCTGTTTGGCATTGCTTTGTGCCATGGAGCGGCCACGGCTGGCGTAGCGAGCCGTGATGGTGGCGAGCCAGTCGGGGAAGAGGGTGAGCGGTTGGTCAAAGGCCTCGGCTGCCGCCTGAGCGGTGAGGTCGTCGGCGGTGGGCCCGAGCCCGCCACACACCAGCACCACCTCGGCGCGGCTGGCACTCTCTTGCAGCACCGTTTTCAGGTCGGTGAGGTTGTCCCCTACCGTCAGGCGACGGCGCACCTGCCAGCCCTGCTCCAGCAGCAGAGCGCTGAGCCAGGCCGCGTTGGTATCCACCACCAGACCCGTCACTATTTCGTCTCCGGTACTGATGATCTCGATACGCATGGCTGGCTCCTTGGATTAAACGGGTGGCAACGGTTGGCCTCGGGCCAACACAATCAGGCTTTGTTGTGCTCGAAGTAGTAGCTGATCCGGGTACGCGGATTGAGGTACTCGAACACGGCGGGCGGCAGCCGTTTGGGGTGGATCACCTTGGCGATCGACAGTTCGGCTTGCTGCAGGTCGATGATGGCCGCTTCCTGACGGGGAATGCGCGGATCGTAGACCAGCACCGAGGGGTAGAGCAGGCGGGAAGCGTTGACCGACATCACCAGCCCCACCTGACCGTTGGAGAGTTGCACCACGCTACCGGGGGGATAGATCCCCATCAACCGGATCAGCATGCTGAGGTACTCCGGATTGAACTGCGCCTTGCGCTGCTTGTAGAGGCCGCTCAGGGCCGAGTAGGGCACCTTGGCCTGCATGTGGCAGAGGTTATCGTACTCGTTGATCAGTGACACCATCTGGGTCAGCGGATCGAGCTGGCCACCCTTGAGCCCTTCCGGCCCGCTGCCATCGAGATATTCGTGGTGATGGAGCACGATCCCCTTCGCCTCGGCCGGGAAATCCTTGGCCAGATTGAGCAGATCCAGCCCGTAGCGCGGGTGCTGGGCCATCAGGTTCTGCTCCGGTTTGGTCAGCGGCTCGGTCTTGCGCAGGATTTGGCTCGGGATCTTCAACTTGCCGATATCGTGGAACAGCGCCCCCATGCCGACCTGACGGATCTCGTCGGCCGTCATGCAGCACTCCTTGGCCAGCAGCATGCTGAGCACGCTCACATTGAGGGAGTGGAAGTAGAGGTTGTTGCCATCCTCGCTGTCGGAGACCAGATGAAGCACCATCTCGTCCACCGAGAGCAGTTGCTCGGTCATGGCGTTGACCAGTTCCTGCGCCTCGCCGATGGCATTGAGGGGGCGGGACTGGATCTTGCTCATCACGCTGCGCACCTGCGCCAGCGACTGCTGGAACTGCTTCTCGCATTGCTGCAGGTTGCGGCGATAGAGTTGCAACTGCTCGATGCGGCGATCCTTCTCCTGCTGCATCTGGGCCTGACGCTGGGCGGCGTCTGCGCTCTCTTGTTGCTGAGGCTGTACCTGATTGAGAGGCTTGGGCGGAACGTCGCTCTTGTCGGGAATGATGGTGACCAGTTTCAGGCCGAGACGGCGGATCAGCTCGATCTCTTCTTCACTTTTGATCTTGAAGCTGGAAAACAGGAACGGGTGTTCGCGCCACCCCAGTGGCAGGGAGACATAGTTGCCGACTTGCAGTCGATCTACGGAAATCTTGATACCGGTCATTATCTTGGAAGCAGGAGACACACTGAGCCGTATGCTAGTCAAAGGCGGGGGTGAATACAAAAGGTATCTGATGACAGGGCAGGAGCTTTATTATAGGCTTCTGGATGTCCAGACATATTTACTGATGCAGTACAGGGAGTAAGCATGCCGATCAAGATCCCGGATCAGTTACCTGCCGCCGAAGTGCTGGGGCAGGAGAACATCTTCGTGATGACGGAATCCCGGGCCGTCACCCAGAACATCCGTCCGCTGCGGGTGCTCATCCTCAACCTGATGCCAAAGAAGATTGAGACCGAGATCCAGCTGATGCGGATGCTCTCCAACTCGCCGCTGCAGGTGGATGTGGATCTGCTGCGCATCGATGACAGGGAGTCAAAGAACACGCCTCAGGCCCATCTGGAGAACTTCTATCACGACTTCGAACAGGTGCGTGGCAATAACTACGACGGCATGATCATCACAGGGGCGCCGCTCGGGCTGGTGGAGTTCGAGGAGGTGGTCTACTGGCCGCGCATCGTCGAGATCATCGAGTGGTCCCATCAGCATGTCACCTCCACCCTGTTCCTCTGCTGGGCGGTGCAGGCGGCGCTGAAAGCCTTGTATGGTATGGAGAAGCAGACCCACGGCGAGAAGCTCTCCGGGGTTTACCGCCACCATCGCCTCGATGAGCACGAGCCGCTGCTGCGCGGTTTCGATGACGAGTTTGTCGCCCCGCACTCCCGTTACGCGGCGTTTGATGGCGATCTGATCCGTGCCCAGACCGACTTGCAGATTTTTGCCGAGTCAGAAGAGGCGGGAGTCTATCTGGCGGCGACCAAGGATTGTCGTCAGGTGTTTGTCACCGGGCACCCGGAGTACGATGCCCTGACGCTGGACGGGGAGTATCAGCGGGATCTGGCGGCAGGGCTCGACCCGGCCATTCCGGTCAACTACTACCCGAATAATGATCCGGGCAAGACCCCGCGCGCCAGCTGGCGCAGCCACGGTCATCTGCTGTTTGCCAACTGGCTCAACTACTACGTCTATCAGCTCACCAGCTATCGGGTGGAAGATATCGGCAAAGTCTTTACCTACGACCAGGGAGGCAAATAGTCAGTCGCCCTGCGCCAGCCTCTTGGCCAGCTGGTCGAGCCATTGGCGGTGGCAGGCCAGGGTAAACGCCTTGGGTCTGTGGGCCTTGATGGCGGCCATCGCCTCTTGCTGTGGCTGGCCGAGGGTCATCAGCAGCGCGGCGGCGACCAGACCGGTACGACCGCTGCCCCCTTTGCAGTGGATGACCAGATGTTTGCCATCTCCCAGCAGCTCGCGCAGCTGTGGCAGCGCCTGTTGCCAGGCCGCCTCGAAGTCGGTGTCGGGGGCCAGATCATCCTCGATGGGCAGATGGAACCAGCGCATCCCTTCGTGCTCGACCTGTTGGCCGAGCTGCGCCAGTTCGAGTCGGATCAACTCGGCGCTTGTCATCAGGGTCACCACCCCGTGGGCACCGGCCAGCCGCAGTTGATCGAGCGCCAGGGTCAGCGGCACCTGCTGGGTGCCGGGGCAGGGGGTCAGCAGCAGCTGACCATCGACACGGGGAACCTCAAGGCTCCAGAAAGGGTGATACGGGTGCATGGCGGATCCTCGCGTGGTGGCCGCAGGGCTGCGACCGGTGAATGGCGCCAAGGATAGGCGGGGCAGGGGGGATGTCAATGGCCGTTGTGTTTGCCCCGGTTTACGGGCAGAGTCTAAAAAATTGAGCGGTTCAAGGAGTTAAGATGAGAAACCTGGATCAACTGGATTTGGATATCCTGGCCCATCTGTTTCGGGATGCGGGCATGACCAACAAGGATCTGGCCGCGCTGGTGGGCGTTGCCCCCTCCACCTGTCTGGAGCGGGTGCGCAAGCTGCAGCAGGATGGCGTGCTCAAGGGGCGCACTGCGAAGTGGATTATCAGGCCCTCGGTGGTCACATTCAGGCCATGGTCTCCCTGCAGTTGGCCCGTCACAGCCGTCAGATCATCGATGCCTTCCGCGATGCCATTCTGGCGCTGCCCGAAGTGATCAGTCTGTTCCACATGGGCGGCAAGGATGATTTTCTGGTGCACCTGTGTGTCTCCGACACCGAGCACCTGCGCAACTTTGTCTTCGATCACTTCACCTCCCGCGAAGAGGTGGTGCACCTCGAAACTTCGCTGGTGTTCGAGCACAAGTTCAGCCGCTCCCTGCCCTGCTTTCCCCAGCCATAATGGCCAGTGGGCCGACAGTATGAATAGATGGAAAAACCGCCAGCTGGCGGTTTTGTCCATTCTGCTATCGATTGAACTTGCACGGGTGGCTCAATTGGCGGCGGTGCGTTCATCCTTGGCCGTCTGATAGAGACTCTTCTGATAGGCCATGCTGCCCCACAGGGCAAGACCGAGGGCATCCTCCTTCAAGGCGTCCGGCTGCGCCGCCAGAGTTAGCTTCTCGCTGGCATTGTCGTAGACATAGCCCTCTGCCGCCCGCTCCGGTTGCAGGATCACCACATCCTTGCCGCGCATCAGGGCGAAGTTCTTGTCGTACTGCATGATGGCGCGCCCCGGCCAGTCGGCGGGCATGCGCGTCAGATCCTTGCCGAGCATGGGGTAGTCGGCACTGATCCCCATCAGGGAGAGCAGGGTAGGCGCCATGTCGATCTGGCTGACGATGCGCGGATCTTTTCTCGGCACTATGCCGTCGCCCACGATAACCCCCGGAATATGGAAGCGGGGGACGGGCACCAGACTGGCGCCACCGACCCGGCTGTCGTGATCGGCGATCACCAGGAACAGGGTATCCTTCCAGTATTCGGACTGTTTCGCCCTCTTGAAGAATTCGCCGATGGCGTAATCCGCATACTTGGCCGCGTTGTTGCGGGTCTGCTTGGGTTGCTCGAAGAGTTCGATGCGGTTGTCCGGGAATTCGAACGGATCGTGGTTGCTGGAGCTGAACACCAGACTGAAGAAGGGCTTACCCTCCTTGTGCAGCGCCTTGAAGGTCTCGTCGGCCTTGGCCATCAGATCCTCGTCGGAGGCGCCCCATGAGCCCTTGAACACCGGATTGTCGAAATCCTTCTGCTCGACGATGGTGGTGAAGCCGTTGCCGAGGAAAAAGCTGCGCATGTTGTCGAAGTGACTCTCGCCGCCGTAAATAAAGCTGGTGTCGTAGCCCCGCTGTTTGAGCAGATCCGCGATGGTAAAGAAGTTGGTCTGGCTCTTGCCGAGTTTGACCACCGCCTGTGCCGGGGTCGGTGTGAAGCCGGTCAGTACCGCCTCGATGCCGCGCACCGAGCGGGTGCCGGTGGCGTAGAGCTGCTCGAAGGCCCAGCCCTGCTGCGATAGGGCATCGATGTTGGGGGTGAGCGGCAGGCCGCCGAGGGAGCCGACAAACTGGGCACCCAGGCTCTCCTGCAGCAGGATCACCAGATTCTTCGGTTTACCCTGGAAGCTCGCCTCGTTGAAGGTCTGGCTGGGCAGCAGATCGGAGTTGAAATCACTGGCCGGACGGCCACTCTCCTTGCGCATTACTTCGAGCACCTTCTGAGGGGTCATCTCACCGTAAAACTGGCCAGCATCCTCCTCGGCGCCCATCTGTTTGATGGCAAAGAATAGGGAGTAGGCGGAGTTGACGGTGAGCGAGTTGACCAGCGGATCCTCGGCAAAGGCGACCATGGCCGGGTTCAGGGCGCGGTGGCCGAGACTGGAGCGGGCACCGAGAAAACCTATGGCCAGAATGAGCAGGGCGAAGGCCGGACGCAGATACGCGCGGGGGAAGCTGAGGCCACGCACCAGTCGGCCGCTCAGCCACCAGCCACCAGCCAGCACGGCGCCACTGAAGAGTACCGCTAGCAGCAGCTCGGCTTTGCGCCCCGCCCACAGCATGGCGAATACCTCTTTCGGATAGATGAGGTACCCCACATAGAGGCGGTTGGGGCGCACGCCATACTCGGTGACAAACGAGGGGGTGGAGATCTCGAGGAACAGCATCAGCCAGAGTCCGACGGTCAGCCAGACGCGCATCAGTTGCAGCCAGCCCCGGCCGATGGCATGGGGGCCTGCCAGCAGCAGAGTGAGCATGGCGGGGACACCCCAGACCCAGCAGAGGGTTGCAAAGTCGACCCGGATCCCTTGCCGCAGCATCTCCTGCCAACCGGCCACGGCATCCACCCGTTCCAGTTGCCAGAGACCGAGGGCGATTCGGCTGAAAGAGAGAGAAAAAAGCGCGAGCGCGCAGAAGACGGCGAAGGGCCAGAACGGGCCGAGTCGCTGTTTTAGATTTGTCATGTTTGTTCCTGAATGAGACTCTAAACGTCTGTCCACAGACGTTTTTTTAGTTGTTGTGAGGTTATGACAGATCGAATTGGTTAAGGTTGCATTCAAGTTTGTTAAAAGTCGGCATTAACACATTTATCATCCAGAAGTGTGATGTCACGCCACTAATGAGCACAGCATAATCTGCTGGGTAAAATGTGAGCCGCAGCGTGTATGGATGGGGAGCTGGTGTTTATAATTGCCGCGAATTATCTCAATCGGAGCCGAAGGGATGCCGGTCTTTATCGATGTCGAGTATGTGCGGGGATGGCGCCTGTTTCTGGTGTTATCGGATGGCACCACGGGGGTGCTGGATCTGACCCCCTGGCGAACCCAGCCGCTGTTTGCAAAGCTGGAGAGCGAGCGTCACTGCGCCCGGGTCTTCATCAACCGTCACCACCAGCTGGAGTGGCCTGTTGGCTGCACGCTATCCGCTCATGAGGTCTATCACCTCATCTCTCCCATTGATGAGCGGGAAGCCTTCAGCTAATCCCCATTTTTTGTGAGCCAACGCCAGATTCCTGTTACTGGAATGTTTGCCTGTTTGCCTTTCTGAGCCAACTTGGGTAAAACCTGCGCAACATTTTGCCAACTTGCCTTCGCTTCACCTGACAGAGGCTTGCCGCTTTCGCGCCGCAGGCCTTTTTTGCGGCCTGACGGCAAACCTTTCCCTTGCTGAAAGGTTTGGTTGGTTGAATGAAAATAACAAAACAAACAAATACATAAGGAAAATGTATGGCTTGTCATATGCGCACACCTCTTGCCCTGCTGGTGGGCGGACTCGCCTGTCACGGCGCTGCCGGTCAGGAACCGGTGCAACAGCTGGATCCCATGGTGGTGGTGGCAACCCGCCCCGCCAGCACCCTGGAGGTGACACTGGATCCCAAGAAGCCCGGTTCCCCCATGCCCGCTGCCGACGGCGCCGGTTATCTGAAGAATGTCACCGGCATGAGCATGGTGCGCAAAGGGGGGCTCGGTGGCGATCCCGTGCTACGGGGAATGGGGATGTCCCGCCTCAACGTGCAGATGGATGGCGGCATGCTGGCAGGTGGGTGTGGCGGCCGGATGGACCCGCCCACGGCCTACGTGTTCCCCCAATCCTTTGACCGGATCCGGGTGCTGAAGGGGCCGCAATCTCTCGAGCAGGGTGCCACCCTGGCGGGAACCGTGCTGTTCGAGCGGGACAGGCCCGAGTTCACCGCACCGGGCCTCAAGGCCGATGCCTCGGCCCTCTATGGCAGCTTTGGCCGTGATGATCAGATGGTGGATATGACGGCGGGCTCGACCGACGGCTATCTGCGCGGTCAGTTCACCCACTCCGACAGCGATGATTACCGCGATGGCCACGGTAACAAGGTGCGTTCTTTCTATCGCCGCGAGAACGGCACCGCCCAGCTGGGCTGGACACCGGGGGAGCACACCTGGCTGGAACTGACCGCCGAGCGCAGCAACGCCCGCGCCGCCTATGCGGACCGCACCATGGATGGCCCCATGTTTGATCGCGAATCCTTCGGGCTGAAGCTCAAGCAGGAGCAGATCACCACTCACTGGCAGCGCAGCGAGCTGACCCTGTGGGACAACTACATAGACCACATCATGGACAACTTCAGCCTGCGGCAAAACAGCACCCCTAAATCCCTGAGAAACCCTGATCGCCGCAATACCGGCGGGCGCTGGGCCAACGATATCGCCCTGCCTGCCGACTGGTTGCTGACCGCCGGGTTCGACAGCAACCGGGATCAACACAGATTTCGCAAGGAACTGGATTATGCAGACAAGCCACGCCAGCGCACCCTGCGTTTCGAGCAGCAGGGCGGCTTCGCCGAACTGGGTCGTCAGCAGGGGGCTCACAGCTACAAGGGGGGTTACCGGCAGGATCGGGTCGAGACCACCCGTTATGGTGCCGGTGAACAGACCCTCTACAGCGATACCCTGAGTCTGAACAGCGGGTTTGGCCGCTACGAATATCAGTGGTCGCCCCGCTGGTCCAGCTATCTGGCCTGGGGGCAGGCAGAGCGTGCGCCGGACTACTGGGAGCGCAGCAAGGACACTACCCCGTTTACCCTCAACCCGGAGCGCAGTCGCCAGTGGGATGCTGGGTTGGCCCTGCGCAGTCGCGATCTGGACCTGACCCTCTCCCTCTTTAGCGCCGATATCAAGGACTACCTGCTCTACAACAGCAAGTCGAACCAGGTGCGCAATATCGATGCCCAGACCCGGGGCGGCGAGCTGGAGGGGCGCTGGCAGTTTGCCGAGCAGTGGCGTCTCGATGGTGGTCTGGCGGTGGTCTACGGCGAAAACCAGAGCGACAACAAACCGCTGGCCCAGATGCCGCCCCTCGATGGCAAGCTGGCGCTGGGCTGGCAGCCGGACGAAGCGCTGAGTTTCACCCTGCTGGGGCGCGCGGTGGCGGCGCAGGATCGGGTAGATCTCTGGTCCGGCACCGTTGCGGGTCAGGATCAGGGGGAGACTCCGGGCTTCTTCACCATGAACCTGAGCGGCGCCTGGCAGTTTGCCAAGGGGTGGCAACTCTCGGCCGGGGTGGACAACCTGTTCGACACCTTCTACTACGAGCACCTCTCCAAGTCGGTGCACGCCAGTCAGGCCGGGCTGGGCTACGAGCAGAGCGGCCGCATCCCCGAGCCGGGCCGTTCCTACTGGCTCTCGCTCAACTACCGTTTTGCCTCGGCAGGGGTGCTCTAACCAGTTGAGTCAGATAACGTTTTCAGTCACAGACACCGCTGTGTGAGCATCGCTATCATGGTGAAAAACAGGCGTATCAGACGCCTGCTCTCACAGCGGGAACATAACAATGAAACAGGGAACGTTACGCTATGGCGGCCTGCTCGGGGCCGCCCTGTTACTTGCGGCTTGCGGCGGCAGCGGGAGTTCAGGCGGGGAGAGCGCTCCCCCCGTCGTCAATCCGCCGGTCACCCACCCTCCGGTCGCCACGGCCAGTCGTGCCTGCTATGGCGACGGTCAACCCGCCTGCAACCTGCGCATCTATCAGGTAATGGTGGAGTCGTTTGCCGATGGTGACGGCAGTGCCAACTACGGCGTCGGCTATGGCCCCTCACAGCACAACGGCGATCTGCAGGGGATCATCGACAGTCTCGACCACATCAAGAGTCTCAACGTCAACGCTATCTGGCTCACCCCGGTGTTCGACTCCTGCGCGGGGCAAGGGGGCGATAACAAGCTCGATGCCACCGGCTACTTCGCCTGCGACTTTTTCACCGTGGACCCCAACTTCGGCAGCAACGTCCAGCTCAAGAAACTCGTGGACGGGGCGCATCAGCGCGGCCTCTACGTCTTCCTCGACGGGGTGTTTGGCCACGTCAACAAGGTGGGGGTGAGCAAGCCATCGCCAGAGGGGCGTCTGCCAGCCCTCACCAGCGGCGGTGCGGGTTATCCCGGCCAGCTGGTGGATTACAGCAAGCCGGAGAGCCTCGCCTACTTCAAGGAAGTCGCCCGCTACTGGGTCGAGCAGTACGGCATCGACGGTTGGCGCCTCGATCAGGCCTATCAGCTTGGGCTGGATGATTGGCGCGCCATTCGCAGCGAAGTGGAGCAGGCCAGCGCAGCGCGCAAGGCGGCAGGGCAGCAGTGGGGCACCCTTGGCTACATGGTGGGCGAGGTGTGGAAGGGGGCTGACGACATTCGCGCCCAGGCTTACGGCAGCAGCGACAATCCGGCGCTCTCCTCGGCCTTTGACTTCCCGTTGCGCTACGGCATCCTGCAGGCGCTGGCGGTGGAGGAGTCCGGCAAGGGCGGGCAGGGGGCCAGCGTGCTCGATGCCAGCTGGAACAAGGTGGAGAACTACCCGAATCACGCCATGCCAAACCTGATGCTGGGCAACCACGATCTGGTGCGTTTTGGCGATCTGCTGGAGCGCGGCAACTTCAATTCGACCGAGTACTGGCAGCGCCACAAGGCAGCCTTCAGTTTTATGGCGGCTCGCTCCGGCCCCATCACCTTCTACTATGGCGAGGAGTTTGGCGACGAGGTGCCGGGCTTTGCCGCCAAGGTTGGTGGTGACTGCGCAGCGCAGGGCTTGTGCGACGATCATGTGGCCCGCAGCGACGGCAAGGTGCCCGCTGTCACCGGCTTTGTGCCGGGTAGCGAACAAGCCGAGCTGAAAGAGTGGCTGGCCCAGCTACTGGCGATGCGTGCCGCCCACCCCGCTCTCTATCAGGGAGAGCGAGTCAAACTGGTGGCCGAGGGCAGTCTCTATGGTGACATCAAGCAGACGGCGGGGGAGCAGATAGTCTACCTGCTCAACCTCTCCACCACGGCGCTCAGCTACAACCTGCCTACGGGCAAACTGCGCAGCGGCAGCGCGCTGGTGGACCTGCAAAGTGGAGAGAGTCTGGCTATCGGCGGCAGCAGCGTGACGGTGGAGATACCGCCCTTGAGCGGGCGTTTCCTGCGTCTGCAATAAGTCAGCCACAGCACGCTTTGATATGAGAGAGGGCCCCATCGCGGGGCCCTCTCTGTCATTGTGGGCGACAAAGTCATTGCGGGGTTATGCGGTGCTCTGGCCCCGGTTTTCCAGCCGCTGGCGGAAGGCGCGGGCCAGTCGCTCGTAGAGATCCTGCGCTTCCTTGTCTTCGATATCGCCGCGGATCCAGGGGTTGTCGACGATCTCCAGCAGCACGCAGTCGCGCCCCTGCTGGCGCAAATCGAGCCCGTAGAGGCCATTGCCAAGCTGATGCACTGCGCGGCGAGCGGTCTGCAGTACCCGCTCCGGCACCTCGTTCAGTGGCAGCGCCTCGATCCGGCTCATGTCGAGAGGGTGTTTGCGGCGGCGGATGCGGTTGCCGGGCTCGGGGCGGAAACGGCGGCAGGCAAACAGCGGCGAGCCGTCGAGAAAGCCGATGCGCCAGTCGAACTCGGCGGGGATCCGGCTCTGCACCAAGAGCAGGGCGGAGCGGCCCAGCCCCTCGTCCAGCAGGCGGGCCAGCTGTTGCTCGTCGCTGGCCATGGCGAGATCGCGCCCCTGTGCCCCGTCGGGCACCTTCACCATCAGCGGCAGGCCGAGCCGCTGCACCAGCTCATCCACATGGTGGCGGCCGCGGCGGGTCACCACCATGGTGGGCGGCATGGGCACGCCGCTGCGCACCATCAGCTCGTAGAGATAGAGCTTGTTGCTGCAGGCGAGGATGGCGCGGGAGCTGTCGATCACCGGCATCTTGAGCTGTTCGGCGCGATGGGCAAATTCGAAGGTGTAGTGGCCGACCGCGGTTTCGGCACGCAGCCAGAGGGTGTCGAACTCCGGCAGCCGCTCTATGGCCGACGGTGGCAGGATCTCGGCCCGGATGCCCTGGGCGGTGGCAGCCCGGATAAAGCGCTCCAGCGCCAGCCCGTCACTGCTGGCCCGGCCATCATCGGGGTCGACCAGAATGGCGAGCTGGTAGAGCGGCGCCGCCTGCTCCTCATCACCGGTCCCCACCAGTGCCTGAGCGTGGTGCAGCATCAACTCCTTCTCGCTTGGGCTCAGCTCCAGCGGTGACAGGCTCTGCTGCTGGCGCACCGACCAGCCGTGGCGGCCGCGCTTGAGGGTCAGCTCCTGCAGCGGCAACTGGCTCAGGCCATAGTAGTAGCGGGCCAGCCCCGCCAGCTCGCTCTGTTCACACTGGCCGAAGATGGCGCGCACTCTAATCCGATCCTCGCTCTGCTGGGCCAGCCACCCTTGCGCCTTGCGCCACAGCTTGGCCGGTGGCTGCTGGGGTTGCAGTCGGCTGATGGCCTGCAGACCCGGCAGGCAGTGGTGGCCGCGGGCCTGGGCCAGCAGCGAGCAGTAGTAGCCTGCGCTCAGGTGTTCCAGATTGCGGCAGAGGTTGATGATGCGGGGTCGGCCGCCGGTGGTCGGCACGCCATGTTGCAGATAGGTGCGGGCGGTCAGCAGATAATCGGCATGGCAAGGCCAGTCGCCCAGCTCTTCGACGATGACATAGGTACTCATATTTTCGGCTCCACAGATCAGACTGCCTGAACAGGCAGGATCCCCAGTGGGCTTCGATGCACCGACAAGCACGACAATGGCGCGAGGGGAAACAAGAGGTTACAGTGCCTAATATGACGCCTTGGTAACTTGTGATACAAGTCGCATTTTTGGTGCTGAGGATAAATAACCGAACAAGGACTCCCCGTGTTGACCGTACGTGCGGCCCGAACCGATGATCTGGGCGCCATCGTTAATCTGGAACGCTACTGTTTTCCTCCCGAAGTCGCCTTTGGCCGCAGCCGCTGGCACTATCTGCTGGCCCACGCCAAGGGGCGCACCCTGTTGCTGCTGGACGAGAAACATCAGCTGATGGGCTATCTCTGCCTGCTGGAGCACAGAGGTTGGGATCGGCTGGTCATTCAGGCGCTGGCCATCCGCTGGACGATGCGTCGTCTGGGCTGGGCCCGCCTTCTGCTGGAGCAGGTGATCCGCGAGGGCAAGGCCGCTGGCTGGGGGGCGATTCGCCTCGAAGTGGCGGACGCCAACGAAGAGGCGCTGGCGCTCTATCAGGGATTGGGATTTCGTCCCCAGCAGCGGCTGGCGGACTACTATGGTCGCGACCAGCACGCCCACCGGCTGGTGCTGCCGCTGGTGAGCGACGAGGAGCGTGAGCGGCGCAGGCTGGCTCGCACTCAGGCGCGCAAGCCCTCTGCACAGGCCAACTGATCATGTTGAACGAGCAGAATCGAGGAGCAGGATGAGCTGCGACAACTGTCTTGCCACCGCCATCAGGGCCAAGCTGGGGCGCTGTCCGGTCTGCGCTGGCCAGACCTTCGTCATCGGCCTGATTGGTTGGCTGGTCTGGTGGTGGTGTGGTGCCGACACCTCGGTCAACGCCCTCACCGGCCTGCTGTTTGCGCTGGGTGGCTCGGGCCTGTTGCTGCTCCATCTGGTGGTATTTGTCTGGCGCAAGGCGACCGGACGTGAATTGAGCGATGAATGAATCTGAATAGATTCAAACAGATAAATAACAATATCGGTGTAGATATGGAGGTTCAGATGATTGCAATGGTAACGGGCGCCTCGTCCGGTTTTGGTGAAGCCATCAGCCGCCAGCTGGTGCAGGCGGGCTACAAGGTGATCGGTACCGGTCGCCGCGCCGAGCGGCTGGCTGCGCTGGCCGACGAGCTGGGTGAGCAGTTCCTGCCGCTGGCATTCGACGTGCAGGACAAGGCGGCCACCCGTGCTGCCATCGCCGCTCTGCCAGCCGCCTGGAACGAGGTGGATCTGCTGGTCAACAACGCCGGTCTGGCGCTGGGGTTGGAGCCGGCCCACAAGGCGGATCTGGAAGATTGGGAGCAGATGATTGCCACCAACATCAGCGGTCTGACCCTGCTCACCCGATTGCTTCTGCCGGGCATGGTGGCGCGCAATCGCGGTCACGTCATCAATATCGGCTCCATCGCCGGTACCTACCCCTATCCGGGCGGCAACGTCTACGGCGCCACCAAGGCGTTCGTGAAGCAGTTCAGCCTCAACCTGCGCGCCGATCTGGCGGGCACCGCCATCCGCGTCACCAACGTGGAGCCTGGCCTGTGCGGCGGCACCGAGTTCTCCAACGTGCGCTTCCACGGTGACGATGCCAAGGCGGCCACCGTCTATCAGGGGGTGGAGGCGATCCAGCCGGACGATATCGCCAACACCGTGCTCTGGATCAGCCAGCAGCCCGCCCACGTCAACATCAACAGCATCGAGATCATGCCGGTGGCGCAGACCTTCGGCCCGCTCAATATCAGCCGTCGCTGATCGCTGCATTGGCTGAAACAAAAGAGGCTCCCGTGGGAGCCTCTTTGCGTTGGCGAGCCGGTCACAGGCTCATGATCTTCTTGAACTCCTCCGGCGAATACTTCTTCTCGCTGCGCTTGGTGAGATCCGTCATCAGCTTGTAGCGCAGATCTTTGGCCATCTGATAGGTCTGCTCCAACTGGCCATAGGAGTAGTCGGCGGCCAGCCCGATGGCGGTGGCCTTGTCGCTGGCGTAGGCCTGCTTCAGGCTCTTGTCGAGCACGGCGACCTCCTTGTAGAGCTTGTTGCTCTCCTTGCTCCAGACGTTTCGCAGCAGCGGCAGGTATTTGTCCGGATCGGCGCTGGCCAGCGCAGTCAGGCTGCGGAACTGCCAGTAGGCAGAGTCATCGGAGTAACTGTCGCTGCCGGTGCGATAGGGCAGGGGATAGTTTTCCAGCGTGTTGTAGAGCGGCACCATCACGGATTCGGCCAGCACGCCGTAGCTCTGCCAGATCAATCCCTGCAGCTCTTTGGGCATCTCCTTGCGCAGCTGGATGACGTGGGATTCCAGCTGGCGCTCGATGCGGATCGGCCGCTCTGCCTTGCCCGCCAGCGGCGTGCCCTCATAGGTGGCGCTCAGCAGTTTGGCTACGTCCGGCACGGCGATGGGGGTATCCGGCTTCATAAAGAGCGGATATTGCGCCTGCCGGGTCGGCTGCGGCTGGCTGGCGGTCAGCATTTTCTGGCCAAGCCACTCCCGATCCACGTTATACGGGTCAGCGATGACCCCGAACGCCTTGGCGAAGTTGAACTCTTTCGGGTCGGCGTTATCCAGCAGTTTGTGTTCGCGTACAAACTCCAGCAGCTTGGGCGAGTGCAGCACATCTGCGCTGTCGAGATTGACGCCGTGGATCCGCAGGCCGTTGGCCACCATGGCGTAGCTGTCGTCCGGCACCCGTACCGCAATCCAGTGGTGGCCGGAGCCGATCTCCATCAGCCAGGCCTCGTTCACATCCGCCAGATAGAGGCTGTTGCCCTCACCGGCGCCATATTGCTCCACATAGCGGCCAAGCAGCTCGACCCCCTCTTTGGCCGTCCTAGCCTGTGGCAGGAGCAGGGTCGGGATGATGGCTTCAATTACTCCCTTCTCGATCAGCGGATCGGCTTTCTGGGCCTTGTCGTTGACCTCGGCACTGGTGGTGGCCGAAATGGCGACGTTGAACTCGTTGATGCCGCGCTCCTCGTAATACTTGCCGTCCGGGTCGCTGGCTGTGGCATCCCAGTCACGAATGGCGGAGTAGGCGAAAAACGCCTTTGGCATCGGAACTTCCAGTCCGTTGCCCAGCTTCCAGACCTTGCCCTCGTTCTGCTGCGCGCGGGCCGGAAGGCGAGGTACTTGTTCCAGTTGTTGACGCCAAAGTCCTCGTTTCTGGCGATCATCACGCTGCCATCGGCACTGGCCCCCTTGCCGACGATAAGGCCGGTACAGGCGTCGGCACTGGTGCCAAGCAGGGTGAGCAGGGTGGCGGAGAGAAGACTCAAGGTGTGTTTTTTCATAGTTATGCCCGAAAGGTTGAGGTGAGTGAGAGTCAGACGAGGGGATGAGGTGTGGAGAGGCCGCAACTCCGAACTGGCAGCGGAGCGAGCACGGCAGATTGGTCTGCCTGTTATTGGTTTTACGAACAGATCATCCATAACACGGCTGGCTGGTTGTGATGTGCGCCAAAATTGCATGCCTCGTTGGTTGTTTGTTTTGTGATCGACGGAGCGTTCCTGCGGTTTATATGGTGCAGCGTTTTTGAGGCAGCGGTATGTGTCGGAAATCGGGGTAAAAGCAGCGGATGAGTCATGATTCTGACGCGGCGTCGGGGCTGTAACCGCTGGCAAGCTTGCCAGCGCGGGGATCTCGCCCAATCTGACAAGTTGGCCTGTAACTTGCTGGTTTTATTGTCAAAGGTGGGGCCAGACCCCATACCGCCGCATTCAGTCGGCCCGCTTCAGCGGGTCGGCACACAGAACGGGAGTCTTCATGGATATCAAACCCTACAGCCAGCAGCTTGCCCAGAGCGCCTCCAACAACCGCGCCCTCGCCACCCTCAACAGTGCCAGTAGCGGCGGGCAGGGTGGTGGCTGGGAGGAGATGGTCAGCCTCTCCACCCAGCGTATGACCGGTCAGGCCCAGCAGGTGCTCACCTATGAACATCTGGCCAAGAACAGCAAGCTGCCGCCGGCGCTCGACATGAGCTCCGACAAGGGGGGCGTGGTGCAGCAGCTGGTGGACAAGGCGCTCGGGTTTGATCGCAAGAAATTCAACGAGATAGAAGACAAACTCAAGGCTATCGCCGACAACAAGAAGCTGACCCCGGAAGAGCGGGCCGAGCAGAGCAAGCCGCTCAACGAGCAGAAAGATGCGATGCTGAAAGAGGCAATGGATCGCCTGACCGGCAAGAAGAGCTCATCCAAAGATGAGGCCAAAACCGCCTGATCCCGTCACTGTTGTGAGAGATGCCCGGTCGGCACAGATGGGCCAGTGTCGACCGCCGATGGGCAAGCTTCTGCCACCTCTTTTGACCTCACCTCCCCACAGGCGCACAATGTCCGCGCATTGAGCCAGTCGAGGAGTCCGCCGTGTACAACTTCCAATACGCCAATCCGACCCGTATCTGTTTCGGCGAGGGGCAGATCGCCAGCCTGCCCGAACTGATCCCGCCCGGCAGCCGGCTGCTGGTGCTCTACGGCGGTGGCAGCATCAAGCAAAACGGCGTCTATGAGCAGCTGACCCGGGCGCTGGAAGGGGTGACGTGGCAAGAGTTTTCCGGCATCGGCGCCAACCCCAGATTCGAGCTGTTGATGGAGGCGGTGGCGCAGGTGAAGCGCGAGCGCATCGACTTTCTGCTGGCGGTCGGTGGCGGCTCGGTAGTCGATGGCACCAAGTTTGTCGCGGCGGCCGCCTGCTACGAGGGGGATGATCCCTGGGATATCTGTGGCAAGCAGGCGAGTGTACACAAGGCGCTGCCGATGGGCTGCGTGCTGACCCTGCCAGCCACCGGCTCCGAGAGCAATCCCACCTCGGTGGTGAGCCGGGGGGATGTGAAGATCTCCTTCAGAAGCCCGCTGGTGCAGCCGCAGTTTGCGGTGCTCGACCCGGCGACCACCTACAGTCTGCCGCCGCGCCAGACCGGTAACGGAGTGGTGGATGCCTTCGTCCATATTGCCGAGCAGTACCTCACCTTTCCGGTGGGAGGCGAGGTACAGGATCGGCTGGCGGAAGGTTTGCTGCAGGTGCTGGTGGAGAACGGCCCCAAAGCGCTGGCGGAGCCGACCAACTATCAGGTGCGGGCCAATCTGATGTGGGCGGCCAGTCTGGCGCTCAACGGCCTTATCGGTTGCGGGGTGCCGCAGGATTGGTCCTCTCACGCCATCGGTCATCAGCTGACGGCGCTTTACGGGCTGGATCACGGCCAGAGTCTGGCGGTGGTGCTCCCCTCACTGCTGCGTGAGCGGGCGAGCCAGAAGCAGGACAAGCTGGCCCAGTTTGCCGAGCGGGTGTGGCATTCGACCCGCGAGGACAAGGCCCTGCGCATCGAGGAGGCGATTATCCGCACCGAGCAGTTCTTCCAGAAGATGGGACTGGGGACCCGGCTTGCCGACTATGGCCTCAGCGAAAGCTGCATTCCGGCGGTCTGCTCTAACCTCAAGCGGGTGGGGCGCACCGCACTTGGGGAGCTGCAGAATATCGATCCGGATCGGGTGGCGCGCATTCTCGCCCGGGCGCTATAAGCCGGCATCGGTTTGTTTCCTAATAAAGAGGGCCGCTTGTTGCGGCCCTCTTGCATGACGGGTTAGCCGATCACTCGGTACGTGCCTTCAGATAACCGGCGTAATCCGGGATCTGCACGCTGAACGCTTGCCGCATATGGGGGCTGTCCATGATGAAATCGGCGGTTGCCTCGTTGGTGGCGACTGGGATGTTCCAGACTGCCGCGAGGCGCAGCAGCGCCTTCACGTCCGGATCGTGGGGCACCGCATTGAGGGGATCCCAGAAGAAGATCAGCACGTCGATCTTCCCTTCGGCGATCAGGGCGCCGAGCTGCTGGTCGCCCCCCATCGGGCCGGAGAAGAGGCAGGTGATGGGCAGTTGCGCCTGCTTGCCGAGCATGGTGCCGGTGGTGCCGGTCGCATAGAGGTGGTGGAGCTTGAGCTCCTCCTTGCGGCGCATCACCCAGTTCAGCAGAGGGGTCTTCATGTTGTCGTGAGCCACCAGAGCCACCCGTTTGTGGGGCGCCATCTCGCGTGCAATCTGTTCCATGGAAATTGTCCGTAGCATTGTTATTGGCAGAGAGCCGTATCCTAATCGAAAGCCATGACAGATGCTGTGTCGGGCGTATTAACTGTGATCCTGTCTAAAAGTTTTCGGGTCATGGCTGCTCAAATGAAGAGACCCGCGCTGGCGGGTCTCTTTGCTTGCTGGCCTGCTGGCTCAGGAGCCGTGGTGCAGTTGCGACTGCTGGTAGTTCTCCAGCCCGATGCGATCGATAAGGTCGAGCTGGGTCTCCAGCCAGTCCACATGTTCCTCTTCATCCTCCAGGATCTCCTGGAACAGGTCGCGGCTGATGTAGTCCTGCACCGACTCGGCATAGGCGATGGCTACCTTGAGGTCGGGGATGGCATCCATCTCCAGCGAGAGGTCGCAGCGCAGCATCTCTTCCACCGTTTCACCGATACGCAGCTTGCCCAGATCCTGCAAATTGGGCAGCCCTTCGAGAAACAGCACGCGCTTGACCAGCTCGTCGGCGTGTTTCATCTCATCGATAGACTCGTGATACTCCTTGTGCCCGAGCGCCTTGAGGCCCCAGTCATCGTAGATGCGGGCGTGCAGGAAGTATTGGTTGATGGCAATCAGCTCATTGGCCAGCACCTTGTTGAGGTGGGCAATGATCTTGGGATCTCCTTTCATCGACAGTGCTCCTTGGTTCGTGCCTGAGGCTCCGATCGTTAGAGCTTAGTCCAGAAAAGTGACAACAAGAGGTCTGGCGAGCCAGCTCGCCTGAGAAAAGGGGTGACCCTGTTGGCGGGTCGCATCAGAAAAGAGGTGTCAGGATCAGGCCACTTCGTAGTAGAGCACGGGTTGCTCCTGCTCCATCTTGTCGAGCTCGGCTGCAATGATCTCCATGGTCATGCGCACGCATTTGCCACATTGGGCGCCCACCTCGAGCGACTGCTTGAGCTGGCGGAATTCGCTTTTACCTGACTGCACCGCTTTGCGGATCTGGGTATCTGTGATGCCGCGGCACAAACAGACGTACATGATGGTCACCTCTTGTGGAATGAGATGAAATCTAAATGAGAATGGTTCGTAGTGCAAATAACCATTGGTAATAAGATCCCCTGCTTGCCACTGTGCAACCCCTTGGGGACAATGCTGGCAACCAGAGGAGATCACCATGCTCAAGAAACTGTTCAGCGCCCTGTTCGGGGGCGAGCCGACCAAGGCGCCGGAAGTCACACCCACCGAATATGCCGGCTATCTCATCTATCCGGAGCCCATGGCCGAAGGTGGCCAGTATCGGCTGGCGGGCCGCATCACCAAGGAGCTGGACGGCGTGCTGCAAACCCACCGTTTCATCCGCTCCGATCTGTTTGCCAATCCGGCCGATGCCGAGCGTTTCATGGTGCAGAAGGCCCACACCTTTATCGATCAGATGGGAGAGCGCATGTTCGAGCCCCGCAAACCGGCTGACAGCCAGGCTTCATGACGCCGCAAGAGCTCAACAGCCTGCGCGAGGCGTTGGCCCGCGCCGGTGAGCGGCGCCTGATCTGGCTGGAGGGGGAGGAGGCCGTGTGTATTGCCCGCGCCCAATCCCTGCTCGGCGAGACCGTCTTCTGGCTGGGTGCCGGGCCCGAGAGTTATGCCCCGCAACCCGCTGCCAAGGCGCTGCAGCGGCTCGGTCAGGAGTGCGACACGCTGGTATTCAACGCCTTCAGCGGCTTTCACCCCGATGCCTTCGGGGCGCTGGCAGGCACTCTATGCGCCGGTGGCTTGCTGTTGCTGCTGACGCCGCCAAGAGTAGAGTGGCCTGCATGGCCGGATCCTGACCGGATCCGGCTGGTGGCCCAGCCGGAAGAGGCGAGCCGGGCCGGCCACGGCTTTATCGCCCGACTGGTGCGGTTGCTGGAAGGTGATCCACCCCTCTTTCTGGAGCCGCCAGTTTGCTCGCAGCCGTGGCAACCGATTGGGCCGGAGCGCAGGCTGAGCAGCGATCAGGCACGGGCGCTGCCCGCCATCCACAAGGTGTTGCACGGCCATCGTCGTCGGCCGCTGGTGCTGAGCGCCGACCGCGGCCGTGGCAAGAGTGCGCTGCTGGGGCTGGCTGCCGCCGAGCTGCTGCGCCAGCAGCCAGGGCTAAACATAGTGGTGACGGCCCCCTCGCAGGCAACGGTAGCGACCCTGTTTGCCCACGCCGCTCGTGGGCTAGATACCACGCCGGAACAGCTGACCGGACTGAGCTACTGCTCGCCAGATCGGCTGGTGCACGAGGCGATGAATCCCGATCTGCTGCTGGTGGATGAAGCGGCCGCCATTCCGACCCCGCTGCTCGAAGCCATGTTGGCCTGCTACAGCCGCATCGTGTTTGCCACCACCGAGCACGGTTACGAGGGGACGGGGCGCGGTTTTCACCTGCGCTTCAAACGGGTGCTCGATAGCCAGACCCCTGAGTGGCAGGAGATCCACCTCTCTGAGCCCATTCGCTGGAGTGGGCGCGATCCGCTGGAGCCGCTGATTTTCCGCCTGCTCGGCCTCAATGCCGAAGTCGCAATGCCCTTGCCGCCGACCAGCCCGAGCTGGCGTCTGGTCAGTCAAGAGGAGCTGGCGAGCGACGAGGCGCTGCTCAACCAGCTCTTTGGCCTGCTGGTGCTGGCTCACTACCAGACCACGCCGAGCGATCTCAGGTCCCTGCTGGAGAGCCCGGATCTCGATATCCATCTGCTGGAGCAGGACGAGAGCCTGCTGGGTGTGGCCTTGGTGGCGCGGGAAGGGGAGATAGAGCCCGAGCTGGCCGAGGCGATCTGGGCCGGGCGCCGCCGTCCGCGCGGCCATCTGCTGCCCCAGTCGCTGCTGGCCCACGCCGGTTTCAAAACGGCGGGGGGCGCAGCTACGCCCGGGTGATGCGTATCGCCATCCATCCCGAGCTACACCGCCACGGGTTGGGGTCGCTACTGCTTGGCAGGCTTGAAGAACATTATCGTCAGGCGGGGATCGATTACCTCGGTTCTGCCTTTTCGGCTAGCGCCGACCTGCTCCCTTTCTGGCGCAAGGCCGGGCTGGAGGTGCTGCGCATCGGCCTGCAACGGGATGCCGCCAGCGGCTGCCATGCAGCCCTGCTGCTCAAAGCGCTGAAACCCGAACATGAGATCGAGTTGAATCAATGGCAGCAGCGTTTTGTACGCCAGCTGCCGACCCTGCTGGCGGGTGAGTTGAGCGCGTTGGATCCCGAGTTGGTATGGCAATGTCTGCAAGGCAGCACCGTCATCGCAGCGGAGCTTGGCGAGTTCGAGCGCGATGAGGTTGAGTGCTTTGCCCTGCATCACAAGCCCTTCGAACTGAGCCAATCCAGCTTGCAGCTGTGGCTGGCGCGCCATCTGGCTGTGCTGGGTTCACTGACTCCTGAAGAGCGTTATCTGCTGATCGCAGCCATCTGGCAATATTCCGACTGGGGGGCGCTGGCCGCGAGGTTGCAACTGGCAGGCAAGCCCGCCGTGATCAAGAGTTTGCGGGCGCTGCTAGCGCGTCTCTCGAGTTCCTCTACCACTCGATAGGTTTGCCCTGCCAGTCGAGAAAGCTCAGCTCGCCATCTGGTTGCAGCCGGTTCATCAGGTTAATCAGATGGTCGGCTACCAGCTCGGGACTCTGCACATTTCCCGCCGGTACATTGGCGTGAAACGGGCGGGAGAGTTGGGTATCCACTGTGCCGGGATGAAAGGCCAGCAATTTGACGCCGGGAGCCCGCCGGGCCAGCTCGATGGCGGCACACTTGAGCAGCATGTTGAGGGCGGCCTTGGATGCGCGATAGCCATACCAGCCGCCCGCTCGGTTGTCGCCAATGCTGCCGACCCGAGCGCTGAGAACGGCCAGAGTGCAAGGCTCGCGGCCAAACAGCAGTAACAACTGGCTGATCCAGCGCAGCGGCAGCAGTGCGTTGGTCTGGTAGAGGCGGGTCATGGCATCCAGATTGATTGCTTCGAGTCGCTTCTCTGGCTGGATTTCCCCCTGATGTAGGATGCCGTTGCAGATCACCACCCTGTGCGGTCTCGGTGCCAACTCCGCGATGCGGGCCACCACTTCTGTCATTTGCTCATCGCTGTAATCGCAACATAGCCAGTGCAGACCCGGCGATGAGAAGCCAGCAGGTGCGGGCTGACGGCTGATGGCAATCACTGGCCCGACACCCGCCGCCAACCAGTGTGTCACCAGAGCCGCCCCGATACCGCCAGAAGCGCCAATCACGACTATGCCTTCACTCATCTCAGGCTCCTTGTGAGTACATGATGGATTTCACCATCCGCCAATGTTGTCCTGATTGGCAGATACGATCCCGCCAGCCTGCGGGATCAAGCGGTTAACGATGCAATCTTGCCGAGATCCGAGCCGTTGGATGAATTCCATTCCTATACTGAGGGAAAACCGCAGCGGTCTGCTGCCCGCGCAACCAGAATGAGAGTCACCATGATGTCCAAAGATGGGGAAGAGCGTAAATCTATCCTGACCGAAAGTGGCACCAACGAGCTTGAGATCATCGAGTTTCACCTCAAGAAGCAGCTACCGGACGGTCGTGAAAAAACCGCTTATTACGGGATCAACGTCGCCAAGGTGCGCGAGGTGATCCGGGTGCCGGAAACCACAGATTACCCCAATGCCCAGCGCCATATGGTGGGGGTCTTCTCCCTGCGGGATCGCCTCATCCCGCTGGTGGATCTGGCGGGCTGGCTCGGCATCAAGACCAACCCGGACCCCAGCCACAAGGTGGTGATCGTCACCGACTTCAACAAGATGGCCAACGGCTTCCTGATCGATAGCGTCAGCAGGATCCATCGGGTCTCCTGGGAGGATGTGGAGTCCCCCAGCCAGTTTCTGGAGGCGGGGGAGAACGACTGCGTGGTGGCCGTGGTCAGGCGCGATGGCAACCTCATCATGATCCTCGATTTCGAGAAGATCATCGCCGACATCAATCCCGAACTCAGCATGGAGAAGTACGACGTCACCCAGGATCGCAAGGTGCTCATCGACGATCGCATGATGGCGCTGCGTCAGGGCAAGACCATTCTGGTGGTGGACGACTCGGCCTTTATCCGCAAGATGATCGAGACCACCCTGCGCACCGCTGGCTACAACGTGATCACGGCCAAGGACGGCGGCGAGGGACTGGAGATGATGACGGATTTCGATCGTCTGGCCCAGGAGGAGAGAATGCCGGTGACCGGTTTCGTCAATGCGGTGATCACCGATGTGGAGATGCCGCGCATGGATGGTATGCACCTGCTCAAGCGGCTGCGGGACACCCCCTCCTACAAGGAGATGCCCATCGTGATGTTCTCCTCCCTGATGAGCGATGACAACCGCCAGAAAGCGCTGCAACTGGGGGCCAACGATACCATCACCAAGCCCGAGATAGGGCGCATGGTGGGGATGATGGACCATATGCTGCTGGGGATCGCCCCGCCTTCGCCCGCCAACAACATCTGACCTGCCGTTAACTTCCAATTAGCCGGTCGAATCCACTGACCGGTGCCTCAAGCGGCCACTCCTTGCCAAGGGGTGGCCGCGCGGTTTTGGCTGTTTGCTGAGATCCCGACGCCCCTTGTCTCCCGGATATGATTCATGTAATGATAATTATTATCATTTATTGGTATGAAGCATATGACAGCAACCTGGGTGAAGGGGTGGGTCGAGTCGACCGAAGGTGGCAGCAGCATGAGTCACTGGAAACAGCAGACCAGAGAGGGCAACCGGCTGTTTGACTGCGGCGAGTATCATCAGGCGCTAGCTCATTATCAGCAGGCGCTCTGGCTGGCTCGTCAGCAGTTGGTGCAGTGGTATGACGCCGATGAGGCGGTGGCGGCGCTGGTTGTGGCTCACCACAATCTGGCGGATCTGCTGGTGGCCATGACTCTGCCCGATCGCGCCGCCGACCTGCTCTGCTATGTGCACGACTGCCTGCTGGCGACCTGTCACTCCCCCGCTTGCTCCTCTCGCCTGCGAGAGGCTGCTTTGCGCCATACCCGCACAACCCGTGCCGAGTTGCTGACGTTCGTACAGCGCCACGGCAGCCACGCCGGGATCATGCGTTCGCTCGGTCACTGCCTGTGTCAGAGCGGCCCTCATCCCGGCTCCATTAATCCGAACAGAGGTCATCATGAGCCATACCCTGCCAGCCCTGAACTATGCCTACGACGCACTGGAACCCCATATCGATGCCCTGACCATGGAGATCCATCACAGCCGTCATCACCAGACCTATATCAACAACCTCAACGCCGCGCTGGAAGGGTCACCAGAGCTGGCTGCACTGCCAGTAGAGGAGTTGCTGCGTTGCTTCGATACTCTGCCTGCTCCCTTGCAGGGGGCGGTACGCAACCATGGCGGCGGCCATGCCAACCACTCCCTGTTCTGGCTGGTGATGAGCCCGCAGGGGGGCGGTGAGCCGGGTGGTGAGCTGGCTCTGGCTATCGAGCGGGAATTGGGGGGATTCGATGCCTTCAAGCAGGCCTTCACTCAGACGGCTCTGAGCCGCTTTGGCAGCGGCTGGGCCTGGCTGGTGGTGGACAAGGCGGGCAGATTGCAGGTGGAGAGCAGTGCCAACCAGGATAGTCCCCTGATGCATGGCCATACCCCGATCCTGGGGCTGGATGTGTGGGAGCACGCCTACTATCTCAAGTACCAGAACAAGCGTCCTGACTATATCGCTGCCTTCTATCAGGTGGTGGATTGGGCCGAAGTGGCCCGCCGTTATCAAGCGGCTAGAGGCTGACTTGGTCGCTGGGAATGGGTGTACAGGCTCACCGCCACAACCCGCGCTGTAATACCAAGACCCGCCAGTTGGCGGGTCGTCTGTTTATGGTGTGGCGGTGCTGACGCTGGCGGCTGAAGGGGCCACCTGCAATGTGGGCAAGGCTGCGCTGGGCATCTCGGCGGCGGTTTCTGCCGCGGATTTGGCGGGAGTGACCTGTTCAGTCGTTGCCGCAGCGGATAAAGCTAGCGTGACTTGTTCAGTCACGGCCGAGGAAGATGGAGTAGCTGACTCGGTGGCAACCGCGGCAGAGACTGCCGCTTGCTTGGCCTCATCCACCGCCGGTTTGGGCTGTTTGAGGCAGGGTTGCAGGCTGCCGATGGTGCTCAGTGACTGGCAAGGCACAGGCAGGCCGATGGGGACTGGTGCCCCGAGGAACTTGGGCCCCTTGTCCAGTACATAGAGGTCGAGCAACCCCATCAGGCGGGCAAAGACTTCCCGCACCCGGGTGCGGATCCCCTGATAGGCGCTGGGATCCTCGGCATTGAAGCCGACCGCATCGATACCGAAATGGCGGGCGATGAAAATGGCCCGCTCGTTATGAAAGCCCTGGGAGACCACGGTAAAGCGCTCCTGGCCGAACACCTCTTTGGCGCGAACCACTGAGTCGAGGGTGCGGAATCCGGCGAAATCCATATAGATGGCGGAGGCGGGGATGCCCGCCTTGATCAGGGCGCGGCGCATCTGGCGTGGCTCGTTGTACTGCACTGTGGCGTTGTCACCGGAGACGATGATGAAGTCCACCTTGGCATTGTTATAGAGTTCGGCCGCCGCCTTGATACGGTATTTGAAGTAGTGGTTGGGGCCGCCACCGGAGAGATATTTGGAGGTACCCAGCACCACCGCAACCCGGTTGTAGGGCACCTTGTCCACCTGATCGTAGGTGTAGTGACGGGCATCCGAGACGATCCACTCGCTGTAGCCCAGCAGCATGGCAATCAGGGCCAGCAGCAAAACGAGGCAGGCGAGGAGGATCTTGGCAAACTTCTTCATGCGCGGTGCGGTCAGGGTCTGAAGTTGGGAGTGGCTATCGGCATTCTATTACAACTCGGCCGCTGGCGTCAGGCTTGATAACGGGCGGGCACCTCATTCGGGCAGAGGTTGTCGCAGCAGAGGCCGGGAGAGCGGGAGGATAAAGCGAGGGGCTGCGGTGGCAGCCCCTCTGGTCGGTGAAGGTTTATCAGTGGGCGGAGTCGTTACCCTTGCAGGCGTCTGACTCCTTGTTGGCTTGCCACCAGGGCAGCAGATCTCGGGCGAGCCACGCCTGATAGGCGTCGCTGTCGTTGGCGATCAGCCGGTCCAGCTCCCCTTCGAAGTCGCTCATCGCCTGCTGCCGATCCGGATTGCGCAGCGCCTGTGCCAGCGCCAGCCAGCTGGCGCCGCGACCGGTATCGTTGAGGAAGCGGTGCACGGTATAGGACCAGGAGTAGACCATCTCGCCACCCTGGTCGTAGTCAAGGTGGAGGATCGCCGCCAGTGTCGGACGCTGGTTGGCGGGGCGGTTTGCCACGTTATCCAGACCACGGGCAAAGCACTGGCCGTGGGCGATGTACTCTGCAATCCCCTCGGCCCACCAGGTAGTGCGGTTGAGCGGATAGTGGCCGAAACTGCCGTACTGGTTGAAGCGGCCATCCAGATAGTGAACGTACTCGTGGCGCAGGTTCCACACCTGGAAGGCAGGGCGTTTCCACTCCGCCTCATAGGCGAAGAAGCGGGCCTGATTGCCGGGGCGAGCCGGATCCCCCTCAATATAGATGCCGCCATTGTCGGTGGAGACACCAAACAGCGCGCTGCCGTAGCGGCCCCAGTCGGCGGAGGAGTTGAAGATCACCAGCTCCAGCGCCTCGTTGTGATCATCGGCCACCGGTTGCCAGCCTGTCTCCATCTGCTGGTGGAAGCGCTGCTCCTCGTCACCCAGCTCGCGGCAGATCCCTTCGGCCTGAGACTGGGTCAGATCCTGGGCGCGCAGACGCAGGGTGGGCGAGCAGGTGTGCTCGAACGGCAGAATATCTTCCATGCGGATCGGGGTACAAAGCCCGGCGAACTCGCCACTGATACAGGCTTCGCTGGTGCGATCCGTGTAGGTGAGGTAGTAGCTGGAGAGGGTCAGGGATACCTCTTCCAACATGGCGGCCGGATGTTGGCCACCCGGGATCAGCCCCTGCTGGCGCATGATGGCGATGACATCGCGATCCAGCTGTTGGCGATAGGCGATCGCCTTATCCGGGCTGGTGTGATGGAGGTAGCGCATCATCTGGTAGAGGCGGCTGTGGGCATCGAGGATGTTGTTGAAGATAAACAGATCCCGTGAGCCATCGCGCTGTTTCCAGAGGGCCAGCTCGCTCAGGCCCAGTTGCAGCAGGCTCTGGCGCAATGCCGCTTCCTGTTGCAGCACAGCTGCGCTGAAGTCGGCCTGTTGACCGTAAGAGGCGCTCTGATCGACCAGATTGAGCAGCTCGAACAGGCCATCGGCCCAGGGTTTGTGGCCATTGATCTGTGCCGCATGTTGCACCGCATAGCCGAGCGCCTGGTTAAGCTGGGCCAGCATGGGGGCGGCACTCTGGCGGAAGGCGGCTTGGCCAAGTTGGCCCTGCGCTGCCACGCTCCAGGCTTCCAGCACTGTGCCAGCCTGATCCTGTGGTTCAGCTCCCAGCAGCAATGGGTGGTTGAGCAGATCAATCATCACCCCGGCCAGAGCCCGGGCGGCCTGATCACTCTCTTTGCCAACGCCGCCATGGTAGTTGTGGGCGCGCACATAGTAGAGCAGCTTGTCCATTGCCGGATGGGTCGGCTGGTTGGCCGCCAGCAGAGCACGCATGCCGCGCACCACCGCCATCAGCTTGGCGTCATCGTGGCCGTAATCCGCCTGCCAAGCAGGGCTGTTCTGGCCGCTCACGTCGGCCACCAGTTTGGCGGCATCGCTGTCGAGCAGATCCACATCGGGCTGCTCTGGCTCGGAGCAGAGACGACCGTTGGCGCGGCGGCACTCCAGCTGCTCCTCCTTGCTGGCCAGCACGATGGGGCGATTGAGCACCCGACTCTCCTGCCACGCTTTGCTCTCTGGCAGGGGTTGCCACTCGCCGCCTGCGACCGGGTATTGGTAGCCGCTATCTTGCAGCGTTACCTGAACCTCGCTGCCAGCGGGGATCACCTGACGGCAGATGCGATAGCGGATGGTGTTGCTCCCCTCCTTGCGCTCCTGCGGCTCATCACACTCCTGCTGAGGCGTGAGCTGATCCAGCTGCCACTGATAGCGGCGCCAGACGTGGATCTCGCTGACCTGAGCAGCTGCCTGACTGCCTGCCACTGGCTGCAGACGGAAAAAGATCTGCTCCAACCGGCCATCCCGCTCACTCGGGGTCTCTTCAAGTACCTGCAACTGCTGCCAATCCTGCGGCTGATAGTGCCACTCCGACTCGGCGCAGCGGCCCTGTGCGTTGAGTTCGCAGCGATCCAGCTCCCTTTCGCTCTGACCCAGGATGATGGCTTGTGGCAGTGGCAGACGATCCTGCCGTTGGGCGGTCGGCGTGCCCGCCAGTTGCTCCCAGCGACCCTGCTTGAGGCCATAACCGAAGTCATAACTGCTGGCGGGGATGAGCTTGCCCGCAGGAATCCGATCTTCACAGCGCACGAAGCGGATCTGCCAGCCCGCATCTACCTTGAGCTGCGGCTCGCCACACTGCTGTTCGGCCAGTGCAGCGAGATCGCTGCTCTGCCAGTCGAAGCGGCGGTAGACCCTAAGCTGCTGATAGGGTGCATTGCTGCTGCGCGCCTTGAGCTCGTAGGTGATCTCGGTGATGCGAGCGGCCAGTTGCCGGCTCGATTCGCCAGTCAGCTGATACTGTCGCCAGTCATTGGGGGAGTAGTTGGCTTGCGCCGAGGATGTAGCCAAAAGCAGGGGGCCTGCCAGCAGCAGCCACCCGGTACCTGAACGGTTCATTTTTATCCCTTTGTTGTTGTTTGTGTATTGTCTTGCGAGTAATCGCAAGGCAATTTAAACAGTTCCAAAGGGATATCAATTGCCAATTAAAAATCAGATAAATCAATAAGATGGTGGCTTTTTGAGTCTGATCGAATTATCGTGGGTTGGCGCCGCAGTGAGGACTCACATGTTTCTTTTTTTGTTTTCAAAGAAGATCGGTAAATTGTGAGTCCGATCTCATTCAGCTTGTCGTGCCCGAGTGGTCTGTTGTCGGGCTACCTTGCCCAGCAGTTGGCGAGAGGGCTTGAGATTACCGCCAAGATCGGGCCAGGGGAGCCAGTGGTCGGGCACCATAAAGCCGGGCAGGGTGCTGCGGATCCAGGCAGCCAGTTCGGAGTCGGGAACCGGCTCGCCGTGCCAGTCGATAAAGGCGGCGGGGCGTTGCCCCCACTCGTCGCTCGGCACCGGCACCACCAGCGCTTGGGCGACAGCGGGATGATCTACCAGTCGCTGCTCGATGGTTTCGGGCTGGATGTTTTCGCCACCCGAGATGAAGAGGTTATCGAGCCGTCCCTCTACCAGCAGCTCCCCTGCCACAGTGAACCTCCCCTTGTCGCGGGTATGAAACCAGCCCTCGTTATCGAGGGGCAGTTCCAGCGCGCCATCCCGGTAGTAACCGGCGAACAGGGTGGTGCCGCGCACGCAGATCTCCTGCTCCCGGATGCACACCTCCCGTCCCGGTAGCGGTTTGCCAACTACGCCAGCATCGCCGGGGATAGCGGTGCAGACCTGACTGCCCATCTCGGAGAGACCATAGCTCACCTTGGGTTCGAGCCCCATGGCGCAGAGGCGACTTACCAGCGGCTGCGGGATGGCGGCGCCACCGAGCAGCAATTCGCGCAGGCGGGTACGGGCGGGATCAAAACCCTCTGCCAGCAGGCGCCAGAGCTGGGTCGGCACCAGCGAGAGATGGGTAATGGGTTGCTGTTCAAGCCGCGCCTTGAGCGGCTGACTGCGATCGTCCAGCACCAGAGTGGCGCCCGCCAAAAAAACCCGAAACAGGATGGCGTAACCGCCAACGTGAAACAGCGGCAGGGAGAGCAGCCAGCCGCACCCCTGATCGAGGGGGATCAGAGCGCCTGAACCGCGAGCCGAAGCCAGATGGTTGGCCAGCCGTTGTACCACGGCCTTCGGCGTACCACTGGAGCCGGAGGTGAGGATCATGTTGTTGAGCTGGGTCGATGCCAGCGGCCATGTTTCCTCGCTTGCTGGCAGTTCGTGCGTGAAGTCGAGCTGCAAGGGCTGCCAGTTGCCTGCCGGGATCTCCCCTGCCGACCAGAAGGCATCGGCATCGAGTTGTACCGCCAGTTCGCGCTGCTTTTCGAGAGGAAAGGCGGGGTTGAGCGGGCAGAACACCACACCGCTGCGCACGCAGGCCCACGCCAGCAGCACATCTTCCAGCGCACCGCGCACCACCGCTACCAGATGATCGCCACGACGCACTCCGGCTTGTTCCAGCTGTTGGCACAGGCTGTTGAGGCGGGCATCGAGTTGGCGGTAACTGAGGGGGGAGACTGCGTGGATGGCAATGCGGTTCGGGGCTGTGATTGCCCGGTGGCGTACCGGGCAAGGTGTCTGTTCGGGTGAACGGGAGGGGTCAATCACGGTAATACAGTTGCTCCAGTCGGCTCAGATCCGGTTTGCCATCTTCCCCCAGCAGATTGCCTGCCATCCAGCGGCGGGTATCCAGACCTGGCGCCTGTTCGGGAGCCCATTCGCCTGCCAGATGAAAGAGCTGGTTCAGGCCCAGATCCGATTCGAAACAGGAGGAGATGATCACCTTGAGCCGCAGTTCGCGGGCGCGGGCGATCAGCGCTTCGCTGTTGGCGAGTGAACCGAGCAGGGTAGGCTTGAGCACCAGCGCGCGCAGTTGCGGGATCGGCTCCCACGGCTTGCCTTGTGCCAGCAGCTCGTCCAGCGCCACCGGCATGCCGGTGCGGTTGGCGACAAAGGCGATGTCGGCAAAGTCGGCGCAGGGGTCTTCCAGATACTCGATGCGATTGGGGTCGAGGTGGCCGCAGAAGGTCCACGCCTCCTCGCGAGTCCAGCCCTGGTTGGCATCCAGCACCAGCTTGAGGGAGGGGAGGCGGTCGCACAGCAGGCGGATCAGTGCCAGCTCGTCACGCATCGGGTAACGCGCCACTTTCAGCTTGGCCTTGCCGGGCGTGCGGTGCAGCCACTCTTTCCAGTTGCGCAGCAGCTCCTGGGGGGAGCCTTGAATGAGGGGATAGGGCTCCGGCAGCGGGTTGCTCTGTTCGGGCCATGTCCGGCGCGCGCAGTCGAGGCCAAATAGCACCGACGGCAGCACGGGGTTCGGGGTGTCGCCAGCAGCCAAGGCTGCCAGCGTGGCAAGGGCTTCTGCCTCTGCCTGTTGCAGGCTCTCTTTCGAGAAGCCGGGCAGGGGGGCAATTTCCCCCCAGCCGTCGTTGATGCGCACCAACAGCCCCTCTCGCGCCACCTCCACCTTGCCGTGAAAGGTCAGGGGCTGGGTAAAAGGCAGTTGATAGCGATACAGGGCGAGTGTCATCAGGGGTTCCGCTTGTATTTGGAGAAGTCGGGGCGACGCTTTTCGTTGAAGGCGTTGCGGCCTTCCTGACCCTCTTCGGTCATGTAGAAGAGCATGGTGGCATTGCCCGCCAGCTCCTGCAAGCCCGCCTGACCATCACAGTCGGCATTGAGGGCGGCTTTCAGGCAACGCAGCGCCATCGGGCTGTTTTGCAGCATTTCGCGGCACCAGCGTACGGTTTCACGCTCCAGATCCGCCAGCGGCACAACGGTGTTGACCAGACCCATGTCGAGGGCTTGCTGGGCGTCGTACATGCGGCAGAGGAACCAGATTTCGCGGGCCTTCTTCTGGCCGACGATGCGAGCCATGTAGGAAGCACCCCAACCGCCGTCGAAGGAGCCTACTTTCGGGCCGGTCTGGCCAAACTGGGCGTTGTCGGCGGCGATGGTCAGGTCACACATCATGTGCAGCACGTGGCCGCCACCGACCGCGTAACCGGCCACCATGGCAACCACAGGTTTCGGGCAGGTGCGGATGTCGCGCTGGAAGTCGAGCACGTTGAGGTGGTGAGTCCCCTCGTCATCGCGATAGCCACCGTAGTCGCCACGGATCTTCTGGTCGCCGCCGGCGCAGAAGGCTTTCTCGCCAAAACCGGTCAGGATGATGGTGCCGATCTGATCGTCATAACGGGCATCGGCCAGCGCCTGCAGCATCTCTTTGACGGTACGGGGGCGGAAGGCGTTGCGCACCTGGGGGCGGTTGATGGTGATCTTGGCAATGCCATCGTTGGACTTGTGATAGAGGATGTCCTCGTAACCGGCGGAGCAATCTTGCCATTCAACAGGTGCATACAGTTCCGCTTCCGTCATTGCTTCAATCATGACTCGTCTCTTCTTGTTGGTTGACCCACTCCGCGAGGAGTCGGGCAAAGTTATCAGGCTGATGGGCATGCAGATTATGGCCGCCATCCAGCACCAAGTGGTTGATTCTGCGATCCTGGTTCGCCAGCTGGCAAGCCAGCTGATGGAATTTGTGATCCCGCTTGCCACTCACCCAGGTGACCGGCAGCTGGCTCGCCATGAGCCAGGGGGCGAGATCCGGCTGCTTGCCTAGCGAGGTGGCGCGCAGCATGGTGGCGATGCTCTGACCGTCGTTGCCAAGGCGGCGGGCGATCTGGCTGGCCCGGGCCGCATCGTCAAGATCGGCAAACACCCCTTGCCGGTACCAGTCTGCCAGCACGTCAGCCAGGGGCTCACGCTCGAAGCGCTGCGCCCACTGTTCATCGTGCTGGATGCGGGCGGCCCGTTCATTGTCTGGTAGCCCCGGGTGGCAGTTCTCCAGCAGCAGTCCCGATAGCCCCGCCGGCTCACGGCTGGCGTGATAGAGGGCCAGTCGCCCACCCAGCGAATAACCCGCCAGCAGATACCATTCAATGTTGCGGCTGGCCAGCTCGGCGACCAGCCACTGGTGGCTCTGCTCAAAGTCGCTGACGGTGAGAGCGCTATGCTGACCATGACCTGGCAGATCGAGGGCGATGCAGCGGATGGCGGGCAGCCGGTCGATCACCGGTTGCCAGTCGCCGCTATCCCCCAGCAGGCCGTGCAGTAGCACCAGTGGTACATTGGCATCTTTATTTGCCACGGATGGCGGCCCCCAGCGCCTTGAGATCATCGGCCACCTGCTCGCTCGGTACCCGGATCTCGATCAAGGTAACGCCATGTTTGAGGGCGGCGCGGTAATCGCGTTCGAACTCGGGCAGGGTGGTCGGCGCCCGATAGGCGAGACCAAACATGGCGGCGGCATGTTCAAAGCTGAGTCGTGGGGCAGTCGATAGTAGCTCTCCAGCAACTCCCCTTCGGTGGGTACTGGCAACATACGGAAGATGCTGCCGCCATCGTTGTTGAGCAGGATCACCACCAGCGGTCGGCTCGCCTTGCTGAGCAGGGCGAGGCTATTGAGATCGTGCAGGGCGCTGAGATCCCCAAGCAGCAGGGTGGTGGGCTCATCGCTGTCCGGCTCGATCGATTGGGCAAACCCGTAGGCGGTGGCGATCAGGCCATCGATGCCGGAGGCGCCGCGGTTGGTCATCACCCGGCTCGGCCCCTTGCCCGTTTCGCCGAGCATATCCATCAGTCGGGCTGGCATGCTGTTGCCGACAAACAGTTGCCCTTCGATCAGGCGGTTGAGGCGATGGCAGACCCCAAGTTCGGAGAAGTGCTCGCAGGCAGCGGCGATCTGCTGGCTTGCGTTGTGTTGCCGCTCGGCCAATGTGTGCCAAGGGGCTTGTGTGGTGACCGGATGGGCTGCAGCAAAGGCGCTGGCGCTGCAGAGCAGCCGGTTGCGCAGCCGGTAGTCGGGATCGAGCCGCGCCGGTTGCGGATCCACCAGCCAGTAATCCTGCCATGAATGGTGCTTGATGAACTGGCCAAGCCGCTTGGAGACAAGCCGCGCGCCAAATTGCAGCAGCACCTCGGCGCGGCCCAGCTCGGCGACGAATTCAGGGTCGTTGAGCGCCATATCCATGTGGATGAGGTTGCGGCTATCGAAGCGGATCTGGCTCTGCAGATCTGCCAGCAACGGCCAGCCAAGTTGCTCTGCCAGTTCGGCGACCACCTGTGCCTGTTCGGGGTCAGTGATCCTGCCGGCGACAATAATGCCGCGCTGTTGGCGAAAGGTTTCCCACTCCGCCTGAGGTGGGCAGCTCGGCTCGTTTTGCTGCCACGGGCTCCACGGCTTGCGCGAGCCGAGCCAGTCACCGAGGGGGGCCAGATAGTCGGAGAAATCCTGATAGTGCTCGCCCGGGTAGAGGGGCTCGGGGTACATGCAGTTGAAGTGCACCACCCCGGGGGTGAGCGCCTGTTTGGCCAGCGCCTGATCCACCGAGCTCAGTACAAACGCCGCCGGAATGGTCGGGGTGGGGCTCGGCAGGTTCTGCTGATAGACGGGGTAGCGGCCGAAGATCCCCTGCTGGTCGATCGCCTGATTGGCGCCGTTGTCGATAAGCTCGTGAGGGCGATCGGCGGAGAGAATAATCAGCGGTACGCCGGTGAGCTGGGCCTCTGCCACGGCGGGCCAGAGGTTGGCCACCGCGGTGCCCGACGTCATGATCACCGCCACCGGCCGGTTGCTCCCCTTGGCCAGCCCGAGCGCCATAAAGCCGAGGCCGCGCTCGTCAAAGTGCAAGTGACGACGAAAGCCCTGATGGGCCGCGGCTGCCATGGTCAGCGGCGCAGAGCGGGAGCCGGGGGCCAGCGCGATGTCGCGCACCCCGAGGCGAAAGAGCTCCTCCAGCAAGAGGGAGGACCAGACGTGGTTGAAGGTGGCGTGCAGGTTGGCAAACTCGGTGCAGGCAGACGCTTCGCTGGCAGGCTCTTTACGGGTGGACATAGGGGCTCTCGTAGCGTGAAAAGGGTGAATGACTATCCCAGCAGGGAGAGCACATTGGCGATCTTGTTGTCGAGTTCGGCCCACTCGGCGACAGGCTCGGAACCGGCGACAATGCCGGCACCGGCAAACAGGGTGACGCTGCCCGGTTGAATACGGGCGCTGCGAATGGCGACCGAGAACTCGGACGTCTCCCGACTCAGCATGCCGCAGGCTCCGGCGTACCAGCCCCGATCGTAGGGCTCGAACTCGCGGATAAAGGCGAGGGCTGCCTCGCGCGGAGCGCCGCCCACCGCCGGAGTCGGGTGGAGGGCGTCGAGCAACTGCCAGTCGCAGACCCCGGGCTTGAGCTCGGCTTCGATATCGCACTTGAGGTGTTGCAGCAGCCGCAGTTTGAGAATGCGCGGCTCGGTCAGGGTGGCATCGTGGGTCAGTGGCGCCAGACGGCTGAGTATGTCGGCGTGTACCAGCCGGTTCTCCAGCCGGTTCTTGCTGTCGGCCAGCAGCTCGGCGGCAAGTTGGGCATCGACCTCTTCATCGCCGGAGCGGCGAATGGTGCCCGCCAGCGCCTCGGTAAAGAGGTGGCGATCTTCCCGGCGGTAGAGCCGCTCGGGAGAACAGGCGATAAAGGCCTGCTCGGGGGAGAATTGAAAACCGAAGTGGAAGCAGTCCTGGGCGTGGCGGGCCCACTGGTCGAGCATGGCCCAGGGATTGATATCCGCATCATGGTTCGGACTGGTCAGCAGGCTCTCCCGCGATAGCACCACCTTGGGAGTGTGCGCCTGAAAATCGGAGGCGGTGACGCGCTCCACCAGCGTCTGCCACTGGGCGGGGCCGGGGCAATCCTGTCGCTGCCAGGGCTGTTTTTGCAGGACGGGCAGCGGGGCTTCCGGGCGCAGGGCATCGAGGGCGGCTTCGGCCGCCTGCAGTTCGGCCTCGAGATTGTTTTCATCCAGCCATAGGTTGAGGCAGAGACTGACGCACTCGCCACGGCGCACCAGCTCGATGCGGGGCAGCACGAAACGGCAGGGGCCAAACCCTTGCCAGCCGGATTGGGCCGGATCGAACGCCAGTCCGCCATAGTAGCGAGGGCTGTCGTCATGATGCTGGTTGGCTGTGTTCGTGCACACCTGCTTGATGGCGTGCGGTTCGGTCAGTTCATGGATGGCGCCCAGCGCGACATACTCGGGACGAGCTTCTCCACGGGCCTGCCAGTAGATGCGGGGATAGAGGGTTTGCGCCGCGAGCCAGCCCAGAAAGGAGCGGATTTCGATCGCCACTCGCAACCGTACGAAGCCGCTGACGTTGCTGTGACGCAGGGCGTCCAGTTGTTGCTTGATATGGGTCTGAGCCAACATGGATTCTTTTCTGAGCCGGGTAGTAACGAGCGATCCGGTAGCTGGATGCCGTAGGTTTATGCCAAAGGGCGATGATTTCCTATATATTATCTGCCCATTCGTCCATGTAAATCGCCCGCGGGAGCTTCACTCTCCGGGGCCAAGTATACCCAAATCCGGTTCGATAACCCTTAACACGATCAATATCCGATTGTTTGGCCATCACAAAATGACAAATACCTTCTCTGTTTGGTTGCTGGCGGCGCGTTTGCGAACATTGCCGCTCGCCTGCTCTTCCATCCTGCTGGGCTCGGGGCTGGCTGCCAGTCGTGGTGCCTTCGATGGCACCATCATGGCGCTCTCCCTGCTGACCGCCATCCTGCTGCAGATCCTCTCCAATCTGGCCAACGACTACGGCGATGCGGTCTCCGGCGCCGACAACGGTGAACGGATCGGCCCGCAGCGGGCGGTGGTCTCCGGTCTTATCACCAAAAAGCAGATGTGCGTGGCGATGGGGCTGACTGCGCTGGCGGCGGTGGCCAGTGGCCTGCTGCTGTTGGGCTGTGCCTTCGGTGGCCAGTGGCTGCAGATTTTGGCGTTTGTGGTGCTGGGTGGCGCAGCGATTGTCGCGGCGGTGACCTACACCGTCGGCAAGACCCCTTACGGCTATCGCGGGTTTGGCGACATCTCGGTGTTCCTCTTCTTCGGTCTGCTTGGGGTGCTCGGCTCCTACTACCTCTTCACCAAGACGCTGGAGTGGGATCTGTTGCTACCCGCCACCGCCTGTGGCCTGCTGGCCACCGCCGTGCTCAATATCAACAATGTGCGTGACATCGAGACCGACGCCGCCAGCGGCAAGATCACCCTGGCGGTGCGCCTTGGCCGCAACCGCGCCATCGCTTATCACTGGGTACTGCTGGGGGCGGCGCTGCTGGCAACCATCGCCTTTATCCTGACCCAGCCCGCCAGTTTCTGGCCGTGGATCTTCCTGCCCGCCATGAAGCCTCTCAGCGATGCGGCCCGCACCTTGCGCGAAAGCTACGATGGCGAGGTGCTGACAGGGGCCCTCAAGAAGACCGCCATCAGCGCGTTTCTGTTCAGCCTGCTGCTCTCCATCGGGTTGGCGCTCTCCTGATGATCGACCTGCTTGTTGTTATGTGAAACGGGCTCCCGAGGCGGGAGCCCTTTTTGTGTGCCGATGCAACGCGTTGGTACTGAATCAGTCAGACAGGAAGATTGCCATGCGTGCATCACTCAAACAGAAAATCATTCAGGTATGCCAGCAGAAAATCGCCCAGAAGGGGGAGACGGTCGGGCTCTCCTTTTATGCTTTTTTTGCCAATCGCAATGACGATCCCGATTTGTTGATGGAGGCGGCGACCTGGTGGATCCAGACCCACAAGCTCGATCACTTCGAGAAGGCCAAGAAAATTCTCTTGTTAGTCGAGCAGGAGTGATAGTCGGCAGCCATGAAACAGAGAGGGTTCCCAAGCGGGAGCCCTCTCTGTTGGTTAATGATGTTATTGACTAGCTGGCGCGTGCCACCCTTAGAGGGCGGCGGGAGAAAATCAGGGTATCCAGCAGCCAGAGGGCGACCATGGAGGCGCCCACCAGCGGGAAGGCTATCCCCAGCAGGATCAGCAGGGCGATGGCGCCACGCATCGGCGGGAGTTTGGCGGGCAGCGGCGGCGCGGCGAGACGGCCATGCGGACGGCGGCACCACCAGATCCACAGACCGCTCACGGCGCTGGCCAGCACCATCAGGCAGACAAGCAGCATAGCAAGCTGATGGGGCCAGCCGTAGAGCTTGCCCATGTGCAGCATGACGCCGCTCTCCACCGTTTTGGCGACCGGGCCGTAATCCTGCCAGCGCACATCGGCCAGCACCTTGCCGCTGTATTGATCGATATGCAGGGTGGCGTCGTTGCGCGGATCGTCGGCAAACAGGGCGATGGTGTAGACGCCGGTAACGCCGACCGGCGGGGTGATGCTGTAACCCGGTTGGACTCCCCGCTCATGGGCGATCTCGACCACCTGTTGCAGCGCAATGCGCTGGCTGGCCATCACCACTCCCTCATGCTCGCCGTGGTTCATGGCACCGTGATCGTGCCCCTCATCGACCGGCTGCGAGCTGGGCATGGGGGTGTTCTCCACCGCCCAGGGAACGGTCTGCTCGTGGGCCTGATTCAGGCTGCGAGCCAGCGGTGCCGATTTGGGCACCTCGTTCCACATGGCGGCGGGGAAGCGGTTCCAGACCGCGGCGAACTGATCGCCCCAGAAGCCGGTCCAGGTCATGCCGCTCAACAGCAACAGCAGCAGGAAACCGGCGCCCCAGAAGCCGACCACGGCGTGCAGATCCCGCCACCAAAGGCGTCCGCGCTGGTTCACTCTGGGCCAGAGGATGCCGCCCACCCCGGGCCCCTTGCGTGGCCACCAGAGGTAGAGGCCGCTCAGCAGCAGTACCAGCCCCCAGCCTGCAGCCAGTTCGATCAGCCGATCCCCCGTGGTGCCGAGCAGCAGGTCGGCGTGCAGGGAGCGAGCCACCGCTTGCAGATTCCACTTGTTGTCCATGGTGCCGAGCAGGGCGCCGCTGGCGGGATCCATAAACAGGGTCAGTTCCTGTTCACCCCGATTGACGATGAACTGAGCGCTCAGGTCGGGAGCGGCAGGCGGCAGGTATTTACGCAGGCTGGCATCCGGCATGGTCATCATCGCCTTGGCCAGCAGCTGGTCGGCACTCAGGGTCTGGCTGGCGGGGGCGACCTTCATCAGCTCGGGGTACATCAGGTTGTCGAGCTGGGGTTTGAACAGATAGACGATCCCGGTCAGTGACAGCAGGATCAGGAAAGGGGCGACAAAGAGACCGGCGTAGAAGTGCCAGCGCCAGATCCGTTGGTAATGACTCGAGTCCCTGTTTTTCATTGCACATCCTTGTTGAGGTGCCAAACCTTTCGGCAGGTGGAATGTTTGTGGCGGCGCGGATAATAGCAGTAACGTTTCGTTAACTGCAATCGCACATCTTGATATCGATTCAGTGCGGGATGTGGGTAACATGAGGTGCCGACGGTTTGCTGGATAGAATGACCACGCTTTGGGGAAAGCCTGTTTGCTGCTGGACTTTTCCTTATAAATTATTACCTTGTGGTAACAATTTGCAGGCGGTTGTGGTGGTAACGGAATGGGAGCAGTCATGCAGCCACATGGGCAATTTGACATGGAGCGCAGGGGCCAGATGCTGATCTGCCGCCCGAGTGGCCCTTTCAATCTGGCTGGTGCCATGGCCTATGAGGCGCGCTTTCGTCACGAACTGGCCGGTCTGATGGATGGCCCCTGGGGGATTGTCGAGGTCGCGACCGAGTTTGAAGCTGCCGGGCCCGAGGTGCTGGCCCGTTTTCGTCGCCAGTTTGGCTGGTGTGCCGAGAGTGGCTGTCAGTTTCTGGCGGTGGTTTTCGTAGGGGGCTTCAAGCGCTATCTGGCGGATAACATCTTCAAGGGATTACCCTTTCGGGCGGTACGTTACTTCGAGCAGGAGGCTGCGGCCATCCAGTGGCTGGGAGAGCAGCTCAACATCGCTCCCTGTGAACCTGCGAGCGCTTGACCACCCCGCTCCCCGCGTGGACGGGCTTCACTCCAGCTTGATAAACCACTTGTCCCGCTCGTCAACGCAGTCGGGTTCACCCATTTCGAATTTGCGGCAGATCAGCGGCCGTACCTCGTACATGGATGGGGCACATCATCGTGGTGAGTGCATTCGAGGAGCCTGGTTAATCCAGCTTGATAAACCACTTGTCCCGCTCGTCAACGCAGTCGGGTTCACCCATTTCGAATTCGCGGCAGATCAGCGGTCGCACCTCGTAGATACGGCACATCATGGTGTTGCGGTCGAGGGCGGCGCACCAGCCATCGTCCAGCCGGCGCATGACCGGTATCTCGCCTTCCCGTTCCAGTACATAACGGTCCGGCACGCCGGTATCGGTAAAGAGCATCACTTCGAGGCGGCAGCAGCAGGCTTCGCAGTTCTGGCAGCTCACATCGGTTTGGATTGCTTGGGTCATGGTGCCTGTCTTGCCGCATGGCGGCATCGGAGATATGAAACAGGCGCCTGTCAGGCGCCTGTGGTCTGGCTAACGGCTTGCAAAAAACCTTAGCCCAGTTTGCGGGCGCGATAGCTGCGACCCTTGATCTTGCCTTCCTGCAACCGCTTGAGGGCGGCGCTCGCCACGCTGCGCTTCACCGCGACGTAGGAGTACTGTTCGGAGATCTGGATCTTGCCCACGTCGGCGCCGGCAATGCCACCTTCACCGGTCAGGGCACCCAGAATGTCACCGGCCCGCACCTTGGTCTTGCGGCCTGCGTCGATGGAGAGGGTCACCATCTGCGGGGCGATCGGCTTGATGTCGCGGCCGATGCTGTCGAGATCACCCAGCGGCATCGGAGCCTGCTGGTACTCTTCGATAAAGTTGACGCGCTGGGCCTCGTTCGGCTGATAGAGACTCAGGGCCAGACCCTGCTGGCCGGCACGACCGGTACGGCCGATGCGGTGCACGTGCACTTCGGGATCATAGGTGAGCTCGTAGTTGATGACGGCGCCCAGTTCCTTGATGTCGAGGCCGCGGGCCGCCACATCGGTGGCCACCAGAATGGTGGCGCTGCCGTTGGCAAAGCGCACCAGCACCTGATCCCGCTCGCGCTGTTCCAGATCGCCGTTCAGCGCCAGCGCCGAGAAGCCCTTGGCGGCCAGATGGTCGGCCACGTCGTTACAGGCGCGCTTGGTGTTGCAGAACACCACGCAGGAGCTGGGCTGGTAGTGGCTCAGCAGCCAGGTGAGGGCGTCGAGGCGCTGACCGGCAGGCACTTCGTAGAGCTTCTGTTCGATGGCGCTCCCCTCGTGCAGGGACTCCACGCTCACCTCGACCGGATTGCGCTGCACGCCTCGGCTCATCTGGGCGATCCCTTCCGGATAGGTCGCGGAGAAGAGCAGGGTCTGGCGGCGCTCGGGGGCATAGCTGATGACCCGGTTGATATCTTCGCCAAAGCCCATGTCCAGCATGCGATCCGCTTCGTCCAGCACCAGCGTCTTGAGGCCGGAGAGCTCCAGCGTGCCTTGCTCCAGATGCTTGAGAATACGACCCGGGGTGCCGACGGCGATGTGGGCACCAAAGCTCAGGGTGGCGGACTGCGGTGCGGTCGGGGTGCCGCCGCACAGGGTGACCAGCTTGACGTTGGGCAGGGCGCGCGCCAGACGGCGGATCTCGGTGGCCACCTGATCCGCCAGTTCGCGGGTCGGGCAGAGTACCAGCGCCTGCACTTCGAGGCGGTTGACGTTGAGCTTGGCCAGCAGGCCGAGGCCGAAGGCGGCGGTCTTGCCGCTGCCGGTTTTTGCCTTGGCAATCAGGTCTTTGCCATCGAGCACCAGGGGCAGGCTCTGGGCCTGGATCGGGGTCATCTGCAGGTAACCCAGGCTGGTGAGGTTCTCTTGCAGGGCGGGGGAGAGATTGAGGCTGCTAAATTCGCTGTTGTTCACAAAAGGACTCTATTTCGGAGAAAACGGGGATGCGCGAGCGCTAAGGCCGCGCATCATACCAGAATGTGGCGCCGGATGTGGCGGATTTTTGAACGGCTGGCCACGAGGGGCCATGAAAGGTTCATTTGTTGCCAAACCGATCGCGGACGAGCACCGACAATGCGATAAGGACTATTTTTCAAACACTCATCTAATTATTTATTGCGGATAAACGTTTTCTATTTTCAGTGTTTTAATATAATGGCTGGAAAATATTCCACGAGTAGTTATTGCGCCATAGGGAATGTTGCAAAAATGCTGATGAAATATTTTCAAAGAACATGAAAACGGCGCCAACCTTACCCAGTGCGATGTTTTTAAAGGAATTTATATTTCCATGTTGCGCGATTAATATCAGTTCATTGCACAATTAATTTAAAAACGTTTGTATTATCCTGCCTCCATAATATTGCGCGGGATTGTGATGGCTATCTGATTTTTAAATGTGCAAATGTCTATGATGGCGCCGGTCAAAAATTACAATTTACTCAGGTGCTACAGGTATGGAATACGTTCACTTTGTGCTCGGACTGGTGATGGTCCTCGCTCTCTCTCTGCTGGCTAACCGCCACAACTGGAAACAGATCAAACTGCGTTATATCGGCCAACTGCTGGTGGTCGAACTGGCGCTGGCCTGGTTCATGCTGAACTCGGAAGTGGGTCTGGCGGTGGTGGGTGGTTTCGCGGCCGGCTTCACCAAGTTGATGGAGTTTGCCAAACAGGGTACCGACTTCGTGTTCGGTGGCTTGGTCAACGAAGGGGCCTTCTCCTTCTTCCTGATGGTGCTGATGCCCATCGTTTTCATCTCCGTGCTGATCGGTATTCTGCAGTACATCCGTCTGCTGCCGCTGGTGATCCGCGGTATCGGTACCGTGCTGGCCAAGATCAACGGCATGGGCAAGCTGGAATCTTTCAACGCCATCAGCTCGATGATCGTCGGCCAGTCCGAGAACTTCATCGCCCTCAAGAACATCCTGCCGCACCTGAACGAGAAGCAGATGTACACCCTGGCTGCGACTGCCATGTCCACTGTATCCATGTCCATCGTCGGTGCCTACATGCAGCTGATCGAGCCGCGCTACGTGGTTGCCGCGCTGGTGCTCAACATGTTCAGTACCTTCGTCGTGCTCTCTCTGATCAACCCCTACGAGCCGGATAACTCCGTGACCGACATCAAGGCCATTGCCGAAGGTGACGAGCACCACACCCCGAAGAAAGAGAACTTCTTCGAGATGCTGGGTGAGTACATCATGGCTGGTTTCACCGTTGCCGTGATCGTGGGTGCCATGCTGGTGGGCTTCATCGCCCTGATTGCCCTGATCAACTACCTGTTCGAGATGACATTTGGCGTGAACTTCCAGTTCGTCATGGGCTACCTCTTCTACCCGATCGCCTGGATCCTGGGTATCCCGAGTGGTGAAGCGCTGCAAGCCGGCTCCATCATGGCGACCAAGCTGGTGACCAACGAGTTCGTGGCGATGATGGATCTGGGCAAGGTGGCTGCCGAGCTCTCTCCGCGCACCGTCGGCATCCTCTCCATCTTCATGGTCTCTTTCGCCAACTTCAGCTCCATCGGCATCATCGCCGGTGCGGTAAAAGCGCTGAACGAAGAGAAGGGAAACATGGTTTCCCGCTTCGGTCTGAAGCTGGTCTACGGTTCTACCCTGGTCAGCCTGCTCTCTGCTGTTATCGCAGGCATCATGATCTGATCCTCTAGTGGTTCGCACCACTGCTTGGGCCCCTGACCTCGTCAGGGGCTTTTTTGTTTCTGGCTTACAGCTGCCAGCCGCACCACCAGCCGGCAACCAGCAGGGTGAGGGTGCAAAAGCCGGTTTCGATGGCGCCGCCACTGCGCAGCGGCCAGCCCGGCAGCCGGAAGCGGCGTTTGATGGGCCAGAAGAGCGGAATGCCCGCCGGGGTGAGCCAATCCCCCAGCAGATGGCTGAGGTAGCCGACGATGAGTGCATCCTTGACCCCCATGGGCAGGGTGTCCGGCGGCAGGCTCTGGTTCAGTCCCCAGATAGCGGCGGCGACCGCCAGCAGACTGTGGGTGAAGCCGCGATGGCCGAACAGCCGCGACAGAGGTTTCGAGATCCACGGCAGGCGCTGCCCCAGCACCGATTTGGGGTGGTCGAGGTCGGGCAACAGGGCGCTGGCCAGCGCGGCAGGGATGGTCTGCCACAGGCTGGCATCGGCCAGTGCCGGAGTGAGCTGCAGTTTATGGGCGATCAGGGTGCAGGTAACGGAGAAGAGCAGGTGCCCTTGGGCGGTCATGATGATTACGGCGTGGACAAGATGGCGGCGCATCTTACCAGCCTGACGGTTGTGGTCAGCTCTTATTTTAAAAATCAGGATGTTACGGCGAAAAAGCGCCCAAGCAGGGCGCCTTTAGGGTCTCTTTACAGCTTGCCTTTGACCAGCCACTTGTCGAGGGCGTTGGCAAAACGCTGTTTGTCGGCGGCATTGAAGGGGGCCGGGCCGCCGGTCTGCACGCCGGCTGAACGCAACTCTTCCATAAAGTTGCGCATGCCGAGCCGCGCCTTGATGGTCTCGCGGGTGTAGATCTCGCCACGGGGATTGAGCGCCTCGCCACCGGCATCGATCACCCAGGAGGCGAGGGGGATGTCGCCGGTGATCACCAGATCGCCGGGCTGAACCTGCTGGGCGATGACATGATCTGCCACATCGAATCCCTTTTCCACCTGCTGGGTTTTAATGAAAGGCGAGGGGGGCACCCGCAACCCCTGATTGGCCACCAGGGTGGTGACGACCTGGGCGCGGTGGGCGGCGCGGTAGAGGATCTCCTTGACCGGAATGGGGCAGGCATCGGCATCAACCCAGATGGGCATGGCATGGTTTCCTGTAGTTAAAGCGGATGGAAAACGAGAGCGGCCATGTTAACACAGGCCTCCCCTTCCCGGCGCGGGGCTGAGTCGGCCCCGCCTTTGGTGTAAGCTGGGGCCAGCACATGAAACGAGAAGGAGACGAGATGGATCGGGTGCCCGGTGAAGTGATTTATGCCCTGACCCTGGATGGCAAGGGTGGCATGGCGCCGCTGACAGCGGGAAGCGAAGTCCCGGCGGGACATCCCGGCTGGCTGCATCTGGATTACGGCAATCCCGATTCGGCGCGCTGGCTGTTGCAGACACCCTTGCTCAGCGAGGCGGCCAGGGAGTCGCTGCTCGGCCAGAGCAATCGTCCCAAGCTGGTGCGGATGGGGGAGACGGTGCTGCTGATCCTACGCGGCATCAACCACAACAAGGATCACAGGCCCGAAGAGATGGTGGCGCTGCGCATCTTCATCACCCCGGATCTCATCATCAGCAGCCGTCGTCGTCCGCTGCTCTCCGAGCAGGATGTGTTCAACCAGCTCAAGCTGGGGGGCGGCGCCGATACCCCGGCCGACTGGCTGGTGGAGATCTGCGATGCCCTGACCGATCGGGCGGGGGAGTTTGTCGAGGAGCTGCACGACAAGATCCTCGATCTGGAGGAGATGGTGCTGATGCGCGACATGCCCGCCAATGGCCGCTTGGCGCTGATCCGCAAGCAGCTCATCATGATCCGCCGTTACCTCTCCCCCCAGCGGGATCTGGTGGCGCGGCTGGCCAACGAGAAGATCAGCTGGCTGGATGAGGATGACCGCCGTCGTCTGCTCGATATCGCCGATCGGCTGCGGCGCTGGCTCGATGACCTCGATGCCGGGGTGGCGCGCACCGCTGTGCTGGCAGACGAGATCAACAATTTGATGGCGGAGGCAACCAATCGCCGCGCCTACCAGATGTCGGTGATGGCGCTGCTCTTTTTGCCTGCCAGCTTCCTGACCGGCCTGTTTGGCATCAACCTCGGCGGTATCCCCGGTGCCGAGAATCCGACCGCCTTCTGGGTCTTCTGCGGTTCGCTGGTGGCGCTGGCAAGCGGGCTGGCTATCTGGCTCAAGCATCGGCGCTGGTGGTAAGGAGGCATAACCCATGTGGCAATCAATTGGCCTGACCCTGCTGCTGTTGCTGGGTCATACCCTGATCCGGCGGCTGATTCACAAGAGCCTGCTGGCGCTCGGTCAGAGCAGGCAGGTGAGCGAGAACCGGGTGCTCTACGTGGCCCATGTGTTCCACTTCCTGCTCGGCTGCGCCACCTTGCTGGTGCTGGCCGGGGTGTGGGGGCTCGACTTCTCCCGACTGGTGGTGCTCGCGTCCTCCTTCTTTGCGGTACTGGGGGTCGCCATGGTCGCCCAGTGGTCGATCCTCTCCAACATCACCGCCAGCATCACCATCTTCTTTGCCTTCCCCTACAAGATTGGCGACCGGATACGCATCCTCGACAAGGACGATTCGGTCACCGGCGTCATCACCGAGATTGGCCTCTTCTACGTGCGGGTACGGGATGACAACGGTGATCTGGTCACCTATCCGGCCAACCTGATCCTGCAAAAGCCGGTCAGGAAGCTGGAGGGCAAGGTGGCGGAACCGCTGCAACCGGAATAGAAAGCAACCGGAATAACAAAAGGCTCCCTCGGGAGCCTTTTTAGTGTGCGGTGGGTGGGGCTAGCGTTCGAAGAAGCGGTAGAGGTGCTCCACCTGAACCGGGCATTCGGCCACCTGATGCAGATGTTCGCGGGCCTGCTCAACGGTGCCGAAACTGACCGGGCAGCCGAGGGTGTCGGTCAGCTCGTAGAGGGCGCCATCCTTGCCTCTGAATTCGATGATCCAGCCGGGGATGGCCACGTCGTGGAGGATTTCGGCCTCTTGCAGGATCTGTTGCTGATAGAGCTTACGAAGTTCACTGACTGTCATGATGCTCTCCTGTGGGGAATATCCAGCTCCAGTCTATGCCTGCCCTTTATGTGCGGCAACAGTGGTGCGGCAACGGGATCATCCCCGCAGGACCTCCCATGCCCAGCGGATGCGGATAAAGGTCTCTGCATTGCCGCCCCGATCCGGATGGTGCTGCAATGCCAGCTCCCGCCAGCGGCGGCGGATCGCCTCCTGACTCACCCCTTCATTCAACTCGAACAGGGCCAGCGCCTCGGCTTTGTGCCCCTCCCCGTCATAAGCGCGCCAGAAGCGGTTGAGCAGGGCCTCAACTTCAGTACGGTCGGTCTGCCAGAACACCTGCCAGTCGAGATAGTAGCTACGCAGATTTTCGCCAACAGCAAAGCCGTGGTTGGCCTCCTGATTCCCGGCCAGCGGTTCGAGCCGGATATCCAGGGTGCTGATCACCAGCCACCATCCCTCTTGCCAGAGCTCGGCCTGCAGCTGGTAGAGGGCGTTCATGATCAGGAAGTTGACCCGAAACAGCTGCAGCTGCTCGTCGTCGGCCAGCCGAGGGATCTCCCCCTGCTGGCGCAGAGCGGCCATCAGTTCATGCACCTTGTAGCTTCCCGCCGCCTGTTGCAATAGCACCAGCAGCGGGGCGATCAGCGGATTGTGGTTGGCTTCGCTCATTCGGCGCTCTGTTCTTTGGGCGGCTGCAGGGCGATCAGCAGCTCACCCGCCTGCGGGGTGACGGGGCCGGTGACGATCTGGGGCTTGCCCTTGCCATCCATGATGAAGAGCGGGATGGCGCCGGGATTGGCGGTCTGATACTGGGCCCAGTCGAACGCCTCGCTCAGGCGGGTCGCCTTGATCTGGCCACCCCGGCTCAGCAGGCCGCTCAGCTTGGCATAGTTGATGTCGGGGCCGAACAGGTTCTGGCGAGCGCGAAAGGTGGCACTCTCCCGGTTGGCCTTGCCGTGCTGCTCGCTGGATCGCAGGGAGTAGACCTGCTCCTCGCCGTAGAGGTGGGCAAAATGCAGCACCCCGAGGGCGTTGTTGTGGCGGTTGGGGGAGAGCGCCAGCACGGTACTGATGCTGGTGAGCGGCAGGTGCAGCTCGGCATGTTCCGACTGGGGGTTGCCGAAGTAGCAGGGGAGGTTGCTCATCCGTGCCTGTTTGCAGAACTCCCAGGCAGGATCGCAGAGCTGTACCGGCACCCCCTGATCCGCCAGCGCCCGGCCAATGGCCCGCGCCACCGAGTTGGCCCCTATGATGAGCCAGGTGTTGGGGGCGCTCTGGCGCATCTTGAGCAGGCTGGCCAGCGGTGCCGAGGTGAGGCTCTGCAACACCACGGTGGAGATGATCACCGCAAATACCAGCGGCACCAGCTTGTCGGCATCGGGGATCTCGGCCTGATGCAGGCTGATGGCAAACGAGGCACTGACTGCCGCTGCGACTATGCCACGTGGGGCGATCCAGCTTAGCAGGGCGCGAGCTCGCCAGGAGAGATCCGAGCCCCAGGTCGAGACCAGAATACAGAGCGGGCGCGCCACAAACTGCACCACGCAGAGCAGCGCCAGCACCATGGGGCCGAGCTGCCAGAGCTGTGCCAGATCGAGGCGGGCCGCCAGCAGGATAAACAGGCTGGATATAAGGATGACCGCGAGATCCTCCTTGAACGCCAGCACCTCCTCCAGATCCAGCCCCTCCTGATTGGCGAGCCAGATGCCGAACACGGTCACCGCCAGCAGGCCCGATTCGTGGCTCAGCCAGTTGGAGAGGCTGAAGGTGACCAGCACCAGCGCCAGCACGCCGAATTTGTGCAGGCTGACCGGTAGCCAGTCCTTGCGAATGAGCAGGGTGGTGAGCCAGCCTGCCACCACCCCGATCAGGGAACCGACCAGCACTGTCTTGCCCAGCGCCAGCAGGGTATGGCTGATGAGATCCCCCTGACTGCCGAGGCGCACCGCCTCGAACACCAGCACCGCAAACAGGGCGCCGATGGGGTCGATGACGATCCCCTCCCAGCGCAGGATGCGGTCCACCTCCCGGGTGGGGCGGATCACGTTGAGCATGGGGGCGATCACCGTCGGGCCCGTTACCACCAGCACAGCGCCGAGCATGGTGGCAACCCGCCAGTCCAGCCCCAGCAGGAAGTAACCGGCGCTGCCGATGACGGCGAAACTGATCAGCATGCCGGTGGAGCAGAGATTGCGCACCACCTTGCCGATCCCCTTGAGCTCGGCCAGATGGAGGGTCAGTGCCCCCTCGAACAGGATGATGGCCACCGACAGGGAGACCAGCGGAAACAGCAGACCCCCGAGCAGGGCATCGGGGTCGAGCAGGCCGCTGACCGGGCCCAGAGTCAGGCCGGTGAGCAGCAGAAACAGGATGGCGGGTACCCGCAGCGACCAGGCGAGCCATTGGGCCAGCACGGAGACCAGGGCGATCCCGGCCAGAGAGAGGGCAATCATGCAGACCTCGATTCAGGCAATGAGTATGGAGCTAGTGTAGTGGCTAAGTTGGTCAGATTGACACCTGAAGGAGCGTGCATCATGGCCGGGATGGGGAGATGTGCGACAGTCGGCGTCATGGTGGCTGGCGGTGGTGTGCAGGGCGCCAGCCAGACGCCAACCGTGGTGATGGTGTGGCCTCGGGGCCGGATTAGATGGGGCTCTCCTTGTGGAGCTCGCCGACACAGTCGGCCAGCGCCAGTACCAGTGCGGAGCGCACCATCTGATCGAGCCGGTTGAGCTGCATCTGGTAGAAGGCCCAATCCTCTTCGCTGGCGGGGGGCTCCAGCTTCATCATGCCGCCCTGATTGACCCCGTGCAGGCGGTCGAGCAGATCGCGGATCGGCTTGTCGCTGAAGCGGTAATCCTTGGGGTCTCGCACCAGAAAGTCGCGGATCTTGATATAGGCTTCGATATCCTGATAGCGCTCGAGGGAGATGAGGCCGAGGGCGAAGATGAGCTTGAGGCGCACCTCCAGCTGGCCGAGGGGGCCGCTCTGGTTGAGCAGGGGTTCGATGGCGTATTTGACGGCATACTCCTCCTGACGGAACGCGCGTCGCATCAGGGAGTCGACCGCCTCTTCCAGGATGGTCACGGCTTCGAGAAAGAAGCCGCGGGGGCCATCCTGCTCGTTCAGTCGTTCCAGTACTTCATCTTCCTGGTGTGTGGTCATAGGTGCATTGGGTCCAGCTGACAGGGAGAGAGTCAGCCTCTCTCCCGGTTTTTATCATGTGGGGCACATTCCCTTGCCATTCAAGCGCTTGGCGCGCTATCAGTGGTGGCTGAATGCGCCGCAAGCAGGGTTATTACAGGGTTTCGTAACGGGCGACGATGGCGCGAACCACCTCGCTCTCTGCATCCAGTCCGGTGACGCGGGCCAGCGCTTTGGCCGGGCCCAGCTCCGCCAGCAGGGCTTGCAGCTCCACCGCCTGCGGATCATCGGCATTGCGATAGTGGAGCGCCGCGGCGATCCCCTCCTGCAACTGATCGCTCGGCAGGCCGTACTCCAGGGTGCCCAGTAGCGGCTTCACCAGTCGATCTCCCGCCGCCAGCTTGCGCAGCGGCTGACGACCGACCCGGTCAATCTCGTCCACCAGATAGGGGTTGGCGAAGCGGGCCAGGATCTTCTCGATGTAGGCGGCGTGCAGGCGCGGGTCGAAGCCGTAGCGTTTCACCAGCACGGCACCGCTCTCCTCCATGGCGCGGCGCACCTTGCTGCGGATCACCGGATCTTCGATCGCCTCGCGCACTGTGTGGTAGCCCCGCAATTTGCCGAGATAGGCGGTGACGATGTGGCCGGTGTTGAGGGTGAACAGCTTGCGCTCGACGAAGGCCATCAGGTTGTCGGTGGGCTCCATGCCCGCCACCTGTGGCAGCTCTCCCTTGAACTGGGTCTGGTCGACGATCCACTCGCTGAAGCTCTCTACCGTCACTTCCAGCGGATCATCGTTGGCAGCCGCGGAGGGCGGCACGATGCGATCCACCGCCGAGTCGACGAAGCCGATACAGGATTCGAGCGTGGCATGATACGCGACCGGCAGGTACTTGAGTACCTCCCGCTTGAGGTGGCTGGTGCCGCGCACCATGTTTTCGCAGGCGATGACGTTGAGCGGGGTCAGGTTGCCGGCATCGAAACGGGCCTGCAGCCCCTTGGCCAGGGTGCTGGCAATCTTGTCCAGAATGTTGGGGCCTACAGCCGTGGTGACCAGATCGGCGGTGATGATGCGGGCGATCACCTCGTGACCGGCGGAGCTTACCGCCGCCACGTTGCGCACCACGTCCAGCTTCTGATCCGCTCCCACCACATGGACCTTGTACTCCTGGCGGTGGTTGAGCTGGTCGATCAGGGTGTCGTTGACGTCGGCGAAGGTGACCTGATGGCTGGCATCCGCCAGCACTTTACCGATAAAGCCGCGACCGATGTTACCAGCACCAAAATGCAATGTTTTCATGATATTAACCTCTTGAACCAAAGACGATGAAAGATGATTACGCAGCCTGTTCGGCACCCAGCAGATCCAGGAAGGCCTGGGGATCCGTGGTGCTGGCCAGCCGGTCGATAAGACCGGGTTCATCCAGTGCATTGGTCAGGCGGGTTATCACCTGCATGTGTTCGTCGTTGCGGGCGGCGATGCCGATCACCAGCCGCGCTACCTCATCGGCAGCCTCGCCAAAGGCGACCCCGGCCGGGTACTGGCAGATGACGATGCCGGTGCGCTTCACAAACTCTTTGGCGGCGATGGTGCCATGGGGCACGGCGATGGACTCGCCGAGGTAGGTGGAGACCAGTTGTTCGCGCTCCAGCATGGCGTTGACGTAGTCGGGGGCCACGTAGCCGCGCTCGGCCAGCAGTCGGCCAGCGGTCAGGATGGCGGCCTCCTTGTTGTCCGCTTTCAGTCCCAGATGCACGTCATGACGGCTCAGGGTAAAGACTTCGGCTGCCTGCGGCTCATAGCTGTCGTCGTTGGCCGCCACCAGCAGTTGCGGGTTGGCGACATCATCGTTGGCGGCGCGGCTCAGGCTCTGTACCAGCTCCTGATAGAGGCCGTTGTCGAGGAAGTTGGTGAGCGAGATGTGGTGGGCATGCGGCGCATGGCGACGGGCCCGTTCGGTCAGATCCTTGTGGGTAATGACCCAGTCCACCTGATCGTCGAGCTGATCGATGGCGCGGTTGGTGACGCTGATATCGAGCCCGGCGGCCTGTACCCGCTTGCGCAGCATGCCGGCGCCCATGGCGCTGGAGCCCATCCCCGCATCGCAGGCGACCACGATATTGCGCACTGCCATCAGTTCGCCGCCCGGCTTCTTGGCCGCTGCGGTTTCGGGCTTGCCGCCCTTCATGGCTTTCATCTTGCGAGTGGCTTCACCGAGGGCATCGGCCTCGTCGGCTTCCGGCTGCTGGGCGCGGACGAACACGGCAGCGACCAGGAAGGAGACCAGAGTGGCGGCTGTGATGGAGAGCAGCACCCCGATCAGGGAGGCCTTCGGCGTCATCAGCAGCACGGCGAAGATTGAGCCCGGTGAGGCAGGGGAGACCAGACCTGCATTGAACAGGGTCAGGGTAAAGACTCCGGTCATGCCACCGGCGATCACCGCCAGAATGAGGCGCGGGTTCATCAGCACGTACGGGAAGTAGATCTCGTGGATGCCGCCGAAGAAGTGAATGATGGAGGCGCCAGCCGCGGACTGCTTGGCCGCACCACGACCGAACACCATGTAGGCCAGCAGCACACCCATGCCCGGGCCCGGGTTCGCTTCAATCAGGAAGAAGATGGAGCTGCCGTGCTCAGTCGCCTGCTGGATCCCCAGCGGTGAGAAGATGCCGTGGTTGATGGCGTTGTTGAGGAACAGGATCTTGGCCGGTTCGACGAAGATGGAGGTGAGCGGCAGCATGTGGTTTTCTACCAGGAAGCCGACGCCACCGGCCAGCAGGCCGGAGAGCACCTTGACGAAGGGGCCAATCACGAAGAAGGCCAGGATCGCCAGCAGCATGCCGATGAGGCCGGCGGAGAAGTTGTTGACCAGCATCTCGAAGCCGCTCTTGACGCGACCGTCCATCGCCTTGTCGAAGCGCTTGATGGCCCAGCCACCGAGCGGGCCGACCATCATGGCGCCCATGAACATGGGGATATCGGTCCCCACGATGACACCCATGGTGGTGATGGCACCAACCACGCCGCCGCGCTCACCGCCCATCAGCTTGCCGCCGGTGTAGCCAATCAGAAGCGGTAGCAGGTAGGTGATCATGGGGCCGACCAGCTTGGCCAAGGTTTCATTGGGCAGCCAGCCGGTGGGGATGAAGAGGGCGGTGATAAAGCCCCAGGCGATAAAGGCGCCTATGTTGGGCATGACCATATTGGACAGGAAGCGTCCAAAATTCTGTATCTTGACTTTGGTATCCGGTGATAACATGTCGGGACCCCGTTTTAAGCCTGTTTGATTAAAAGTGGTAGTCGGGATGGCCGGTTTTGCCGAACCTCCATCCCGGTCGTCTAAGCAACTTCAATCTACCAGCTTGCGATCAAATTAGGCTGAAAACGGGGTGTCTTGTGATCCAGCTCTCAGATACCCAGCGATACCCCCTCCATAACCAGTGACTCACATCACATTCCCATGCTGTAATTCGGCTACATTTCGATCTTTTCTGTTTTGCATGGTCATTTTTTGTGACTCAAATCACTAAAGTTGTTTTGTGGCTCTCTTGTTGAATGGTGACTTTCGTCACAAATTCAATTTTTGTATTCGAATGGGACAAATCATTCAGTCACTCATCAGCGGGTATTGACGATGGATCTATCGCAACACTCCATTGCTTATCAATGAATCAATAAATTTGTAACCCGCTTTCAGTTTTTACGGTTGGTGATGAGCTCTCTTTTGCTGCTGGCTGGTGGGAATGGGCGCCAACATGCAGGATGTGATTGCGCGGCAGATGTTCGGGGCGCTTGTTTGCCGCGCAGGGCTGATAGCAGATAAAAACAAACCGCCAGCAGGCGGTTTGTCAGTTTTTGCGAGCTGGCCCTGTCGAGGCTGCGGCTCAGTAGAAGCCGGCATCCTCGGGGGAGGGGCGGGTCTTGAAGCGGCGATGGAGCCACATGTACTGCTCCGGTGCCTTGCGCACAGCGGCTTCAATCTCGCGGTTGGCGCGGGCGGCATCAACCATGTCATCCCCGCTGGGGTAGTCGGCAAGGGGCGCGCCGATATGCAGGGTGTAACCCTCGCTGGTGCGGATGTTGTAGCAGGGGAGGGTGACGGTGTTCTTCACCCGCGCCAAGGTGGCGGTGCCGGTGATGGTGGCCGCCTGCTCTACCGCGAAGTAAGGCACGAACACACTGGCGTGGCTGCCGTAGTCGTGATCCGGCGCGTACCAGAGGGCGTCACTGTTGCGCAGCGCCTTGATCATCCCCTTCACGTCCATCCGGTCTACCAGATATTTGTTGGAAGCGCAGCGACCGTGATACTGGGCATACTCCAGCACCGGATTGGTGTTGGGGCGATAGACCCCCACGCCGGGGCGCACCAGCCCGAAACAGCGGGCGTTGAGTTCCAGCGTCAGGAAATGGCAGGAGAGCAGCAGCATGCCCTGACCTTTTTCCATGGCGGCGATGACGTGCTCTTCCCCTTCCACCTTCATCAGGTTGCGCATCCGCCAGTCTGGCCAGAACCAGGCGATCCCCACCTCGAACACGGCGCAGCCCACGCTCTCGAAGTTTGCCTTAAGCAGTTTCTCCCGCTCATCCCGGGTCAGCTCGGGCATCGCCAGCTCCAGATTGCGACGGGCAATCTTGACCCGGGACTTCAATATCTTGGCGGCGAGACGACCGAGCTGACGGCCCAGCCACATCTGGCTGCGCCACGGCAGCAGGGTCAGCAGCCAGAGCAGGCCGAGGCCGAACCAGCTGGCCCAGTAACGGGGATGAAACAGGCGGGGCTCCAGGCGGGGAGCGTTGTCGTGGGCCATGGCTAATCTCTTGTTCGCAAACACAATCGGGGGATTCTAGCCGAAAAGGGGGGGCGGGGGCGAATGGCTGTGTGCTGGTCAGAGGGGTAGCTTGCGTCCGGTTAGCGTGACAGCGGCGGCAACTGCGGTCGGCTTTTTCTACACCGGATAAAAGAGTGTGATAAAATCGCCCGCTGATTTTTCAGGTTTTGAGAGTCGATACAGATGAAGATCACCCTGCCCGATTTTGAAAAAGCCCGCGTTCTGGTCGTTGGCGATGTCATGTTGGACCGTTACTGGCATGGCCCCACTGGCCGGATCTCCCCCGAGGCGCCGGTGCCCGTGGTCAAGGTCGAACACATTGAGGAGCGCCCGGGTGGCGCAGCCAACGTGGCCCTCAACTCCGCCGCCCTTGGCGCTCACGCCGTGCTGCTTGGCCTGACCGGTCAGGACGAGGCTGCCGATGCTTTGGCTGGCCAGATGGCTGGCGTCAAGGTGGCCTGTGATTTCGTTCGTCTGGCCGACTTCCCGACTATCACCAAGCTGCGGGTGCTGTCACGCAACCAGCAACTGCTGCGTCTGGACTTTGAAGAGCCCTTCCACTCCGTCGATGCCACCCTGCTGATGAGCAAGGTCGAGCAGGCGCTGCCGAACAGCGACGTGATGATCCTCTCCGACTACGGCAAGGGGGCTCTCAACGACGTGCCCGGCATGATCCAGCGCGCCCGTGCCGCCGGTATTCCGGTGCTGGTCGATCCCAAGGGGACCGACTTCGAGAAGTATCGCGGTGCCACTCTGCTGACACCCAACATGTCCGAGTTCGAGGCCGTGGTGGGCAAGGTGAAGAGCGAAGAGGAGCTGGTCTCCAAGGGGCTGGATCTGGTCAAGCGCTTCGAGCTGGATGCCCTGCTGGTCACCCGTTCCGAGAACGGCATGACCCTGATCCGCGAAGGCCAGCCGGAGCTGCATCTGCCGGCTCAGGCCCACGAGGTTTACGATGTGACCGGTGCCGGTGATACCGTCATCTCCACCCTGGCTACCTCGCTGGCGGCAGGCAAGAGCCTGGACGAAGCCTGTGCGCTGGCCAATACCGCCGCCGGTATCGTGGTCGGCAAGCTGGGTACCTCTACCGTCAGTCCGGTCGAGCTGGCCAACGCCCTCTACACCGAGCAGGAGACTGGCTTTGGCGTCATGTCCGAAGCCCAGCTGAAAGTGGCGGTTCGTGCCGCCCGTCTGCGCGGCGAGAAGGTGGTGATGACCAACGGTTGCTTCGACATCCTGCACGCTGGCCATGTCTCCTATCTGGCCAACGCCGGCAAGCTGGGGGATCGCCTGATCGTGGCGGTCAACACCGACGAGTCGGTTCGCCGTCTGAAAGGGCCGGGTCGTCCGGTCAACCCGACCGAGCGCCGCATGGCGGTGCTGGCTGCGCTGGGCGCAGTGGATTGGGTTGTGCCATTTGGTGAAGATACCCCGCAGCGCCTGATCGCCGAAATCCTGCCCGACCTGTTGGTCAAGGGCGGCGACTACAAGCCGGAAGATATCGCCGGTTACGCCGAGGTGACCGCCAATGGCGGCGAGGTGCGCGTTCTCAACTTCGAGGATGGCTGCTCTACCACCGACATCATCAAGACGATCCGCGAGCGCGGCTAACGTTCTGCTGGCCCCGCAATCTGGCGGGGCTCATTATCGGCGGTAGCAAGCCGACAGAAATACGGATAACAAAAAGGCGACCTTGCGGTCGCCTTTTTCATGTCCGATAGCGGCTATCAGCCTTTGGCTTTTGCCGTGGCAGGCATCAGACCTTGGTTTACTTCCACCAGATCCTGCGCTTCCAGAATACCGGCAGCCTGTTTCAGGCTCAGGATATTGAGAATGTAGTTGTAACGGGCTTCGGAGAGCTTCTGCTTGGCCTCGTACAGCTTGCGAGTGGAGTCCAGCACGTCGACGATGGTACGGGTACCCACTTCGTAACCGGCTTCGGTCGCCTTCAGGGCGCTGTCGGCGGAGACCACAGACTGGCTGTAGGCGCGCACCGAGCCGATGCTGGCGTTCACGTTGTTGTAGGAGGAGCGCACTGTGCTCTGCACCGAGCGGAAGTTCTTCTCCAGCAGTTCGCTGGCCGCTACGTAGTTGTATTGAGCCTGCTTCACCTTGGAGCTGGTGGCGCCACCGCTGTAGATGGGCAGCTTGAAGGTCAGACCGATATTGGCCTGATTGTCATTGCCGCCCGGAATGCTATCCAGCTTGTAATCGGTATTGCTGGTTTGCAGTCCGGCACCCAGATCCAGCGTCGGCTCATGGCCGGTCTTGGCCAGATCGATCTGCTCCTTGGCAATGTCCTTGCTGATGCGGGCACTGTGCAGTTGCAGGTTCTTGTCCAGCGCCAGCTCCAGCCACTTGTCGGAGCCGAAGGCGGTTTTCTGCGGGCTGAAACGATCGGTGTTCAGCACGTCCAGATTGCGGTGATCGATACCGGTCAGCTCGCGCAGGGTTTCGTAGCTGTTATCCAGCGAGTTTTCGGCATTGATCTCGTCAGCCAGCGCCTGGTCACGGGAGGCTTCTGCTTCATGGACGTCGGTGATGGCGGTCAGGCCCACTTCGAAACGCTGCTGGGTCTGCTCCAGCTGACGCTCTACCGCAACCTTGTTGGCACGGACGAACTCCAGGGTATCCATCGCCTTGAGCACATCAAAGTAGGCTTTGGCGGTGCGCACCATCAGGTTCTGGATTTCGAGGTTGTAGGCGACATCAGACTGGGTGGCCTGCTTCTCGCTGATATCCAGATTGACCCAGTTACTGCGACGATAAAGGGATTGCGACAGCGTCACTTCACCCTTGGCGTTGGTATTGCTCTGGGTGTCGTTCTTGTTTTGCAGATAATTGAGCCCGGCACCCAGATCGATCTGGGGCAGCAGAGGGGCACGGGATTCGTTGATCTTCTCGAAGGCCTGGTCGCGAACGGCTTTGGACTGCAGCAACTGCGGGTCTTTGATCTGGGCTTGCTGGTAGATGTCGAGCAGGTTTTCGGCATGGGCACCGGCACTGACGCCCAGCAACACCATGACTGACAAAAGTGTTCTTTTCATAGATCGTTTTAACCTTATGTAGTAACCCAAACTGGTTGCTGGAGAGGCAAATATTGTCACCGACCAAGCTTGATTGCAGCTTAATCACTCTACTATAAGCAAAATTTAATGCTAAGAGTCTCAGGTCCGGTGACGGGAACGTCAAGAACCGGACGCAGTTTTCTCCCCGCGCGCCTAGCCAAATGGTCTGTGGCTGCTAAAATCCACCCCTCATTACCATGGCACGCCGAGTGAATGAACGTTCATTCATGTTCCTCGGATTTTATGGTCAAACTGATACAAGTCAAGCTGACGGGAGCCCCGGATGTCGCAGCAACCCTTGCCGCAAGATCGGCATTACGCCGCCGATGATGTAAAAATCATTGAAAAATCAGCTGGATATAACGGCTTCTTCAAGGTGAATGTCTATCGTTTGCAGCATCGGTTATTTGCAGGCGGCTGGAACCAACCCATCGTGCGCGAGCTGTTCGAGCGGGGCCATGCTGCCGCACTGCTTCCCTATGATCCGGTACGCGACCAGATAGTGCTGGTGGAGCAGTTCCGCATTGGCGCCATGGAGACCAGCCCGACCCCCTGGCTGCTGGAGCTGGTGGCCGGCATTATCGACGAAGGGGAAACCGCCGAGGCGGTGGTGCGCCGCGAAGCGGTGGAAGAGGCCGGGATCGAAGTGGCCCGCAGCGAACATGCCATCAGCTATCTGGTGAGCCCGGGCGGCAGCACCGAGCGGATCGAGGTCTATGTGGGCGAGGTGGATGCCAGCAAGGCGAGCGGTCTGCACGGTCTGGCTGATGAGGGCGAGGATATCCGGGTGCATGTGGTGAGTCGCGAGCAGGCCTATGCCTGGCTCAAAGAGGGGCGCATCGACAACGCCGCCTCGGTCATCGCCCTGCAGTGGCTGGCCCTCAACCATGGCGAGCTGCGTGCCCGCTGGCTGGCGGATCGCTGAGGTGGCGCTGACCCTGCAACAGAGCAGGCGCTATGTGCCTGACCTGATGTCCTTGCAGCGTACCTGCGAGGTCAACTATATGGCGCTGATGAAGCTGCTACCGCCGGAAGGGGAGGTGGGAGCCGAGCGCCGCTATCGGGTCGGCAACGATCTGCAGTTCCAGCTCACCATCATTGGCGAGAGTCGCTTCACCAATCAGGTGATCCTGAGCCAGCACAACCCCGAATTGCCCGAATATTTACAAGCTCAGATAGAGATTCGTTTGTATCATGATGTGCGGATGGCGGAAGTGTGTGCAGCGCAACAGATTTCCCGTTTGCAACCACGTTATGATTATCCCAATAAAAAGATGCACCAGCGGGACGAAAAGGAGCAGGTAAATCTGTTTCTGGCCGAATGGCTAAAATTTTGTCTCAGACATGGTACCAGCCCGATCAATATCTCCAGTTGAACAAATAAAAAGAAGCGTGATTTTGGAAACAGAGCTCCCCCAGGCGCAGGACGGCAGTGTGCGCCTGTTGCAAATTACCGACACCCACCTCTTCGCGAGTGCCGAAGGGCGGCTGTTGGCTGTGCGCACCGCAGAGAGTCTGGCCGCCGTGCTGGAACAGGTGCAGGCCAATGAACACCCCTACGAGGTAATTCTGGCGACCGGCGATCTGTCGCAGGATCACAGCCCGGAATCCTATCAGCGTTTCGCCTCCATGATGGCGCCCCTTGGCCGCCCCATCTACTGGCTGCCGGGCAATCACGATGACAGCCCGCTGATGACCGAATATCTCCATGCCGCCGGGATCAGTGAATCCAAGCAACTGGTGGGCGACCACTGGCAGGTGATCCTGCTCGACACTCAGGTGCGCGGCAAACCTCACGGCATGATTGGCGATCACCAGCTGGCCGCCCTCGACCGTGCTCTGCGCCAATATCCTGATCGCCACGCCCTTATCACCCTGCACCATCAGGCGGTGCCGGTGGGCTGTGCCTGGCTGGATCAGCATAATCTCAAGAATGCCGATGACCTGTTCGCCGTGCTGGCTCGTCATCCGCAGCAGAAGACCATCCTGTTCGGCCACGTTCATCAGGAGTTTGACGAGGTGCACCGCGGAGTGCGGCTGATTGCCAGCCCATCGACTTGCATTCAGTTCAAACCGCTATCCGACGGCTTCGCGCTGGACGAGTCCGGCCCGGGCTGGCGTTATCTGACCCTCTATCCGGATGGGCGGGTGGCCAGCGAGGTGTGGCGCCTGCCGGTGGGACAGTTTGTGCCCGACCCCAACGCCACCGGTTATTGAGAGAGCATTCCATGAAGTCGGTTCTCCTTTATCTGCACGGTTTCAACTCCTCACCGAGCTCCGCCAAGGCCCAGCAGATGGCTGCCTGGGTGGCCGCCAACCGGCCCGACATCGAGGTGATCATTCCGGCCCAGCCCAATACGCCAGCGGCGGCCTGGGCGGCTATCGAACAGACCATTGCCGAGCTGCAGCGTCGTTATGGCAGCGGGTTCAAGCTCGGTGCCGTGGGCAGCTCTCTCGGTGGCTTTATGGCGACCCGGGTGAGCGAGCAGTACGGTTGCCGCGCGGCGCTGATCAATCCGGCGGTGCGCCCGCACGAGCTGCTCTGTGACTACCTCGGCCCCCAGACCAATCCTTATACGGGGGAGCAGTATCAGCTGCTGCCTGAACATATGGACGAGCTGCAGGCACTGGCTGTGCCGGTGACGGCGCCGGAGCGACTCTGGATCCTGCAACAGCAGGGGGATGAGGTGCTCGACTATCGCAAGGCGCTGGATGAATACCTCTTTGCCCGCCTCTCGCTGGAGTGCGGCGGCAACCACGCCTTTGTCGCGTTCGAGCGCTACCCCGCCCAGATCATCCGTTTCCTCGGGTTATAGTCAGGTTTGAGTCAATAAGGGCGGTCTCGCCCTGCTTGTTCTTCTCCAGATCAAGCTTTCGGTGCGGGGAGTTTGTTCTACCCCCGCCTAGCAGTTAAGATTCCCTCCAAACGTCAATTCGCAAGGCCCTCCATGTCTACTCAATACAATGCGGATGCCATTGAGGTCCTCAATGGCCTTGAACCGGTGCGTCGCCGCCCCGGCATGTATACCGACACCACCCGGCCCAACCACCTCGGCCAGGAGGTCATCGACAACAGCGTCGATGAAGCGCTGGCAGGTCACGCCCGCAATCTGGAGGTGATCCTGCATGAAGACCAGTCCCTCGAAGTGATCGACGACGGCCGCGGCATGCCGGTCGATATCCACCCGGAAGAGGGGGTCAGCGGGGTGGAGTTGATCCTCTGCAAGCTGCACGCGGGCGGCAAGTTCTCCAACAAGAACTACCAGTTCTCCGGCGGTCTGCACGGGGTGGGTATTTCGGTGGTGAACGCCCTCTCCGATCGGGTCGAGGTGACGGTACGTCGCGACGGTCAGGTCTACGACATCGCCTTCGAGCGAGGTGAGAAGGTGCAGGAGCTGACCATCACCGGCACCTGCGGTCGTCGCAATACCGGCACCCGGGTGCGCTTCTGGCCGCAGGCGAGCTACTTCGATTCGCCCAAGTTCTCGGTCACCAAGCTGGAGCACCTGCTCAAAGCCAAGGCGGTACTTTGCCCCGGCCTCACCATCAAGTTCCTCGACAAGAACACCGGCATCAAGCTGGAGTGGTGCTACGAAGATGGCCTCAAGGATTATCTGGTCGATGCGGTCAAGCAGTACACCTGCCTGCCGGAGCAGCCCTTTATCGGCTCGTTCAGCTCCGAACAATCGGCGGTGGACTGGGCACTCTGCTGGTTGCCGGAAGGGGGCGAATGCCTTGCCGAATCCTATGTGAACCTCATTCCCACCGCGCAGGGCGGTACTCACGTCAACGGTCTGCGTCAGGGGCTGCTCGACGCCATGCGCGAGTTCTGCGAGTTCCGCAACCTGCTGCCGCGCGGGGTCAAGCTGACCCCGGAAGATATCTGGGATCGCTGCGCCTACATCCTCTCCATCAAGATGCAGGATCCGCAGTTCGCCGGTCAGACCAAGGAGCGCCTCTCCTCCCGTCAGAGCTCGGCGTTCGTCTCCGGCGTGGTGAAGGATGCCTTCAGCCTCTATCTGAATAGCAACACCGAGCTGGCGGAGCAGATCGCCGAGCTCTGCATCTCCAGCGCCCAGCGCCGGATGCGCGCCGCCAAGACGGTGGTGCGCAAGAAGATAACCCAAGGCCCGGCGCTGCCAGGCAAGTTGACTGACTGTAACTGCGCCGACCCCATGCAGGGGGAGCTGTTCCTGGTGGAGGGTGACTCCGCGGGCGGCAGTGCCAAGCAGGCGCGGGATCGCGAGTTTCAGGCCATCATGCCCCTGCGCGGCAAGATACTGAACACCTGGGAGGTGGAGGCCGGTCAGGTGCTCGCCTCGCAAGAAGTGCACGACATCTCGGTCGCCATCGGGCTCGATCCCGACTCCGAGGATCTCAGCGGCCTGCGCTACGGCAAGGTGTGCATCCTCGCGGATGCGGACTCGGACGGTCTGCATATCGCCACCCTGCTCTGCGCCCTGTTTGTGAAGCACTTCCGCACGCTAGTGGAGAAGGGCCACGTCTATGTGGCCATGCCGCCCCTCTACCGGATCGATATCGGTAAAGAGGTCTACTACGCCCTCGACGAGGACGAGAAGAACGGTGTGTTGCAGCGGGTCGAGGCCGAGAAGAAGAAGGGCAAGGTGATGGTGACCCGATTCAAGGGTCTGGGTGAGATGAACCCGAAACAGCTGCGGGAAACCACCATGGATCCCAACACCCGCCGTCTGGTGCAGCTCACCATGGAGCCGGCAGGGGAGAGCGAAGGGGATGCGGCTGACGAGACCCTGCAGCTGATGGATATGCTGCTGGCCAAGAAGCGGGCGAGCGATCGCCGCGAGTGGCTCGAAGAGAAGGGCAACCTCGCCATCATTTAAGCCGTCGGCTGGCCCTGTCGGGGCCGGCAAGCATTTAGCCGGAGTCGCCCTGTGGCGGCTCCCGAACCGAAAGAGAAAATCACATGAGTGATGCTATCGAGCTCAGTCTGGACGGGGTAGAGCGCCAGCCAATGCGCACCTTTACCGAACAGGCTTACTTGAACTACTCCATGTACGTCATCATGGACCGGGCCTTGCCGCATATCGGCGACGGCCTCAAACCGGTGCAGCGGCGCATCATCTACGCCATGAGCGAGCTGGGGCTGTCAGCGCTCTCCAAGCACAAGAAGTCCGCCCGTACCGTGGGTGATGTGCTGGGTAAGTACCACCCCCACGGCGACAGCGCCTGTTATGAAGCCATGGTGCTGATGGCCCAGCCCTTCTCCTACCGCTACCCGCTGGTGGATGGTCAGGGCAACTGGGGTGCGCCGGATGATCCCAAATCCTTCGCTGCGATGCGTTATACCGAGGCGCGGCTGTCGCGCTTCTCCGAGCTGCTGCTCTCCGAGCTGGGGCAAGGCACGGTGGAGTGGACGCCGAACTTCGACGGCACCATGAAGGAGCCGGTGGTGCTGCCTGCCCGCCTGCCGCACATCCTGCTCAACGGGGTGACCGGTATCGCGGTGGGGATGGCGACCGATATCCCGCCCCACAACGCGCGGGAAGTGGCCTACGCCTGTGCCGAGCTGCTCGACAACCCCAATGCGGGGCTCGATGCGTTGATGCAGCACATTCAGGGGCCGGACTACCCGACCAACGCCGAGATCATCACCCCGCGCGACGATATCCGCAAAATCTACGAGACCGGCAAGGGCTCCATCAAGCAGCGGGCGGTCTGGAGCGAGGAGGATGGCGACATCGTCATCACAGCGCTGCCTCATCAGGCCTCCGGCGCCAAGATCATGGAGCAGATCGCCGCCCAGATGGTGGCGAAAAAGCTGCCGATGGTCACCGATCTGCGGGATGAATCTGACCACGAGAACCCGACCCGTCTGGTGATCGTGCCGCGCTCCAACCGGGTGGATGTGGAGGGGCTGATGGCCCACCTGTTCGCCACCACGGATCTGGAGAAGAACTACCGGGTCAACCTCAACATCCTCGGCCTCGACAACCGGCCGCAGGTGAAGTGCCTCAAGACCATCCTCAGCGAGTGGATCCAGTTCCGCCGCGAGACCGTGCGTCGCCGTCTGCAGTTCCGCCTCGACAAGGTGCTGGCTCGCCTGCACATCCTCGAAGGTTTGCTGATCGCCTATCTCAACATCGACGAGGTGATCGAGATCATCCGCACCGAGGATGAGCCGGGCAAGGTGATGGTGGAGCGCTTCAACATAACCGAGACCCAGGCCGAAGCAATTCTGGAGCTGAAACTGCGCCATCTGGCCAAACTCGAAGAGTTCAAGCTGCGCGCCGAACAGAGCGAACTGGCCGAAGAGCGCGACAAGCTGGAGCTGATCCTGGGCTCCGAGCGCCGCCTCAACACCCTGCTCAAGAAAGAGCTGCTGGCCGATGCCGAGAAGTATGGCGACGATCGCCGCACCCCGCTGGTGGAGCGTGCCACCGCCGTGGCGCTGACCGAGAAAGAGCTGGTGCCGAGCGAACCGGTCACCGTCATCCTCTCCGACAAGGGGTGGGTGCGTGCCGCCAAGGGCCACGACGTGGATGTCGAGGGGCTCTCCTACAAGGCGGGGGACAGCTATCTGGCCCACGCCTGTGGCCGCAGCAACCAGCAGGCGGTGTTCCTCTCCACTCTGGGGAGAACCTACGCCCTCGAATCTCACACCTTGCCATCGGCGCGCAGTCAGGGCGAACCGCTCACCGGCCGCTTTGCGCTGGGGGCAGGGGAAGAGGTGCGCCATCTGGTGATGGGCAACGAGGGCGAGCCGTATCTGATCGCCAGCGATGCCGGTTACGGCTTTGTCTGTACCTATGACGACCTGATCGGCAAGAACAAGAACGGCAAGGCGCTGCTCACCGTGCCGGAAGGGGGTCAGGTGATGGCACCCCAGAAGATCGGCTCGCCAGAGACCGATCTCTGCATGGCCATCTCCAACGAAGGGCGCATGCTGCTGTTCCCGCTCAACACCCTGCCGGTGCTCGGCAAGGGCAAGGGCAACAAGCTCATCAGCATTCCGTCGGCTCGAGTCAAGGCGCGGGAGGAGTTTGTGGTGATGGCTGCCGTGATCCCGCAGGGCCAGTCGGTCACCCTGTTTGCCGGCAAGCGCAAGCTGACCTTGAAACCCTCTGATCTCGACTACTACCGCGGCGAGCGCGGCCGTCGCGGCGCCAAGCTGCCCCGCGGTTTGCAGCGAGTCGATCGCATCGAGATTGAACCCGCCGCCGGTGCCGAGCCGGCAGCCGGGGAAAATCAGGAAGGGTAATTAATATAGAAGGGCGCGAAAGCGCCCTTCTATTATCGGGAATGATAGTAATTTATTTGCTAATTACTTTAGGTGGGGCTTCTGATTCTTTTTTTGAATCTTGTAATTTTCCAATAATAGCAATTAAAAGCTCTTGGATGTTTATTGGATAAGCTTCTGATATGCTTGATTCCACTTGGCTGTGCCCGAAAATTTTATTGGCCATATCAGCTTTTAGTTTATGTTGTATCTCATCAGGCAGAGAAGATAAATAAGGTGTTATAGATTTCAAGTCCATTGCTAGTCTTTGATAATGATATTGTTGATTACGGTGCTTTGCTGATTCTCTAGCTGCGTAAGCTGCTGGTATAGATAAAGCTATAGAGAAAATCATTCTAAACAAAGCAGTTTTAAAATCAAAATCATCAGTTGTGGACTCGTACAATGAGTAGCCAATTAAGCCAATAACAATGACCATAATACCAAATGAGACATATCGTGTATTATCTGCCCATGATTTTTCAGTTTTTGCACATTGGGAATAACTACCATGAATTGCTGTGCCTGACATGATACCAGCTAGAGAATTGATCTCGTTTTGTTTATCCTTCATGCTTTTTATGATATCTGAAATATTTTTTTCTTTGTTTGTTATGAATGATGTAATTTCCTTGTCTATGTTTTTTATTCGTTCATCAAGGTTTTTAATATTATCTTTAATATTAGCCAAATCTGATGAGTTTACTTTTATTTCATTTTGTGCATCTTGAACGTCATCAAATAATCTGCTTGTTGTTGCTCGTATTTCATCTATTTTTCTTTGTGAGGATATAATGTTGTCTTGTGCAATAAATGCATTTTTATAGGCCTTTTTTGCGAAAGACGTAATTGGTAAAACTCGAATTTGTTTTGCCAAAAAATTCGTGATTGCATGTAATTTTTCTGCAATCCTTATGAGGTTGCCATCTATTCGTGTTTGTGTGCTAAATAGATCTTCATTTCTTGGTAAAGTCAGAGATAGGAGTAATTCTTGAGCGCGTCCTAGCATCTTATTCACGTAAAATAGTATATCTTCACTAGCGTCTTGTGAGATCAGTGATTTATCTAATGAGTTTAGGTAATGCTGATAGCTGAAAAGTGGTTTCTTAAGATCACTAGGTAAGTCAGAATGTTTTGTAAATAATTCGTTAATTACTCCTCGTATGTTTGAGATGGTAGTGTTGATTTCATTTTTTTTTATTGTTTGTTCTTCGGGAGTCATTATATGCCTTAATCGATTACTTTTTACATTAAAGATTAATTACTATAAACCTGATAACAATTTTTTCTGGTGCGGGTTAGTTTAACCGTAGATACTTTACCAGAATCAAACGACCCCTTGTTGTAAATAATATTAGAGTTGTAGATATGATTCGCGATACTTAAATCAGGCCCGTAGGTCTGATTAGCGAAGCGTAATCAGATGATCGCGAAAACGGGTTGCCACAATTTTGCAGGTGCTCCAGCAGATCTATATGTTCATTGCCACTGAGGTTGCGGTGCGGACGATTACGCTTCGCTAATCGACCCTACGCGTTCCTGCTTGATTTAACGCTCTGCTGCTTGTCGGTGGTTTGCTCTCCCTCCTCACCGACCTTTCTCCCCCTATCTATGGCAAAGATTGGGAGAAGGGAGCAGAGATCGCAGCCATTGATAGTGACCGTGGTATGGCGTGATTGCTAACGGTTACAGCTATGGCTACAGAGTGGCGGGTGCTGATCCCCTCTCCCTTTGGGAGAGGGTTAGGGTGAGGGAAAGCTGACGATAGGGGCAAACGCCGCAATAGGTGCCAGGTTGCCAACCTGAAAAGAGTCATCCATCCCACCAAAAGAGAGGGCCCCGCCATCCATGATGGCGGGGCCCTTCGCATTATCAGCCGCGTTGCTGATTCAACCGTCCGCACTGGCAGGGGCCAATAAAATGGCTGGCCCGAATCCAATTAGACAGGAATGGCTGTCGCCGCCGGTGGCGGAGCAATTTTCGAGGCGATCAGCTGGCGCAGGCGCGGCACCAGCAGTAGCAACACCACGCCGCCCGCCAGCGAGCCCCAGCCGAGCATATTGAATACCGAGCTGTAGCCCGAGTTGGTGGCCACCGGAGAGCTGCCGATATTCTGCGGCATGGCGCTGGAGACATAGCCCGCCAGCACCGAGGCGACGCCGGTGACCATCATCCAGCAGCCCATCATCAAGCCTTGCAGGCTGGCGGGGGCCAGCTTGCCAATCATGGCGTAGCCGATGGGGGAGATCAGCAGCTCGCCAAAGCTCTGCAGCACATAGCTGATGGCGATCCACTTGAAGGCGACCAGCCCGTCGGCCCCCGCCAGATGGATGCCGATCGGCAGCACCAGCATGCCGAGCCCCATGCAGAACAGGGAGGCGGCAAACTGGGAGGGGATGTCGATATTCCACCCCTGTTCGCGCAGCCGCTTGAACAGCAGCGCCATCAGCGGGCCACCGATGACGATGACAATGGTGTTGATGTTCTGGATCCACTGGGGGGCGACCCGCAGCCCGAACACGTTGAGGTTGATGTTGTGCTCGGAGAAGAGCATCAGTCCCATGGGCGCCAGCTGGTAGAGCGACCAGAAGATAAGGGAGCCAAGGGCGAGGATCAGGTAGGCCACCATGCGGCTGCGCTCGGCGGCGTCCGGGTGGCGGGCGGTCATCACGCAGAGCAGCACCAGCACCACGGCCCCCAGGATCAGCACGAAGCTGCCGCTGAAGCTGGCGTGGGTCAGCAGCAGGCGCAGCGCCGGCACCAGCATGGCCAGAATGGCGAGGCCACCGAGCATTCGCAGATAGAAACCACGCCCCTTGATATGGCGCAGCGGGGTGCTGATATCCGCCAGAATCGGCCAGCAGGCGAAGGTAGCGATGATGGCGATGATGTTGCCCAGCGTCGCAAACAGGAACAGGGTGCGGTAATCCTCGGTGAGCTGGAAATAGCCCGCCACCGTGAAGCCGATAAAGAAGCCAAGATTCATCCCGGCGTAGTTCCACAGGAAGGCGCTCTCGCGGCGGTGATCATCCGGGGCGAAGCGCTGGGTCAGCATCATGTTGAGGCAGGTAACGTTGAGGCCGCTGCCGGTGAGGAACATGGCGAGCCCCCAGTAGAGGCCGGTGATCCCCATCTCGGCGATGAAGTAGCAGCCGATCACCTGCAGCACCATCCCCATCACGAACAGGTTGCGGTTGCTGAGGTAGCGCCCGCCGAGATAGCCGCCAAACAGGTGCAGGCCATAGTTGAAGGCCCCGAAGACCCCCATCATGGCGTTGGCCTGGGATTCGCTAAAGCCGAGCCGTTTGGTGGCGTAGAGCACCAGGGTGGAGTAGAGCACGGCAAACCCCAGGGTCGAGAAGGTCTGGATAAAGAACAGCGCCCCGGAGCCGGGGGGAATGGTGGGGTGTTGATTCGAAGCGCTCACGGTCTGTCTCCTGTGAGAGAAGAAAGTCATTACTCGTCCTGAGAGCGTACCGGTCTGCTGCCGGCTAGCCTTGTGCGCTTCCATGCTGGTCTGAAGGCCGGTCTGTCATTTAGCGGCCAAGCGGTGCAAATAGCCATACCTGAAATTTAATCCGGCGCGATTAATTGCTTTTTATTGATCTATTCCGCCTTTTTATGCGCGATTGAGCCGTGGTTGTAGCTCGGCTTACCACGCGATTGCGGCACGGTTGATGTGATCCAGTCGGCTATTTTGTGCCGATTATGGCGCTATAGCGGGATCTGCGTCCCGCTTTGCTGTCCCGAAACGCAGCTGGCGCCAAGTTGTTGTATTGCAGGTTGTTTATTCATTTTCGGGCGTTGAGTGAATAAATATCGGGAAGAGAAGGGGCAGCCCCGGGGTGACTTGCGTGTGTTCCCTCTCTGCTGTCGAGAGGGTGAGGGGAGGATAGAACAACGCCCGGCAGGCCGGGCGTTGTGGTGCGACTGATAGGTGGCGAAGCTGCCTTAGAAGTCGTGGTAGAGCGGCCAGCCGAGCAGCGGGTGCTTGAGACCGGCGCGCATCTCGACGTTGTCGAGCTTCTCCGGCGAGGCGTTCTCTTTTTGCAGCAGCTGGTACTGGCGCACAAAGCCGAGGGTGTGGAGCAGGTTGGGCACAAAGCCCGGGCTCAGCTCTTGGCGCAGGGCGGCGGCCATGTCGGCGGGTAGCGCGCTCAGCATCAGGGCGAGCTGGGCGGCGAGGTAGTCGGTGTCGTACCAGTTCTCGTCGAGCTCAATCTCCCGCGCCAGTTTGCGCTTGAGATCCTGCTTCACCTTGAGCGGGGCGGCGCCACTGCCCTTGCCGCAGAGGATGCGGTAGAGCAGCGCTTCGGCCAGCTTGTCCTCCATGGTGGGGTGATCGCTCTCGCAGGCGAAGAAGTGCTGGTCGATGAGCTCCATCAGGCGGCTCTTGTTGTGCTCGGTCAGCGCCTTCTCGTACTCCTGCCACCCTTGCCACTCCTCCACATCGGGCGGGCTCGAGATCTTGTCCAGCAGGCGCGCATCCACATCACCGTAGAGGCTGTTGCCAGCCTGCTTGGGGCTGACGGTAATGAGCATCGACCAGCCCTTCTGGAACGGCTTGATGGGGCCTTCCGGCGCCTGCAGCAGCGCCAGCGCCTTGGCCGGATCCCGCGCCGAGAGCTCCTGCAGGCCGAGGCTCACCACGCCGATGACGTCGTGGGCTGCCTGCTCCAGCAGGTGCATCTTGTACTTGTTGTAGTATTTGTCGGCGAATTTGAGGCTCATCAGCACCGCCTTGCCCTTGATGGCGGCCAGCTGTTGCTCGCTCAAACGTTCATTGTCGCGGCCAAAGCGCAGCACCTGGGTCAGAAAGGGGCCCTGGTTGGCATCGCGAATGACTAACTGCATGAATGGGCTCCTTAATCCAGAAAGCTGAACATGTCGTCGACGTCGCCGTACTCGTCTTCCTCGACCTTGTTCTTCTCTTTGGCCTGCATCACCAGCTCGGCGGCAAACTTGTTGATGATGCCGTCCCAAGTGGAGTGCTCGTTGCGCAGCAGCGCCTTGATGGCTTTCTCCACCTCGGGGGCCAGCTCGCGAATGAGCATCAAGAGGCTGCGCGGGTCATCCAGCGCGTAGTCGTGGACATCCTCGCTCTGCTGGCGCTCGCTGTAGCGCAGGGACTCTTCGAGATCTTCCTCTTCGGCGTGCAGCACGTCGCGATAGCCTTCGTCCTCTTCATAGCGATCGCCGCGATAGAACTCGATAAAGGGGATGGCGAGGTAGAAGAGACCGGCCGGATCTTCGGCCACGCACTCGAGGATCTCGCGCTGCTTGGCTTCGCTATCCTGGGTGCGGATCAGGTAGTTGAGGAAGTCGAAGGTGTGCTGTTGCAGCTCATCGGCGTTGTTCTTGATCGCCTCTTCCCAGTAGAGCGGCTGCTGGCAGACGATGTCGCGGATCCGCTCCGGGGTCATCAGCTCGGAGATGATGGAGGGGAAGGAGATATCGTGCTGGCCGTTAATCTGGGTCAGGGTAACGATATCAATGTTTTCAATCACTTCTGCCAGCTGGTCGTCAGACATGGTCTTGGCGATCAGCTCGAACTTCTCGCTGGCCTGCTTCGGCTCGATAACGGCCAGCTCTTTGATCTCGATGGCGGTAATTTCTATCAGACTGTTGCTCATGCCTTGCCCCAATTAGAAACGGACTTCGTCGTACATATCCTGATCGCCGTCGTCATCACCATAGCGGTCACTGCCGCCGTGGTAGTCGGCGTCGGCATCTTCCCCGTCTTCATCTTCTTCGTCGCGCAGCTCATAGTCGTCATCGCCGCGGTGGCTGCCGCGCGGCAGCGGGTTGTCGAGCAGGAACAGCACGGCGCAGGCTTCCATCAGCTGATCTTCGCTCTGGGCCCGCACCGCCTTGACCAGCGGCAGGGCGGCGTTGTTGAAGCCGACGCTCACCTTGAACTCGTCCCAGCCCGGCTGCTCGCCGCTGGTGAGCCACTTGTTCCAAGCGACTTGGCCTTGGCCGGGAACTGCACCCGGCCATAGAGGGCCAGCGGCAGATACTCGGGCATAAACTCCAGCATGCTCATATCGGCCAGCAGCAGGCTCTTCATCTGGTCGGTGAACTGTTCCAGCCCCTTGGGGTCGTCCTGATCCCGGTAGGATTCGATGTTTTCGCTGGCATCGCTTTGCAGCGACTTGAGCCGCGCCTGGTCCCATCTCTTTTGCATAGTTGCTCTTTCTGCCTGCTGTTTCAGGGGTAGAACTGATCCCACATCTCCTGCATGGCGGAGGCGGGGTCGGTCACGATGACGTTGTTGAAATCCTTGATAAAGGCGGCTCGCTGTTTCGGATCGGACAGCACTTCATAGGCCTGCTTTACCTGGTGCAGCTTGATGGCTGCCTGCTCTTTCTCTTCTTCACTGGCCCCGTGCAGCTTGTCGGGGTGGTACTGGTTCGACAGCCGACGATAGGCTTTCTTGATGTCGTTTTCGCTGGCGTTGGACTTGACGCCCAGCACCCGAAAGTAGTTGTTCATGGCAGATCCTGCATCACTGGCATCATAGGATTCACGCTGCGAGTGCCTGATGGTGGAGATTGGCAAACCAGGCACGGCAAAAACCCGTCATTTTAACGGAAACAGCCCGCCAACGCGATGAGTTGGGCGATCAATTAACGGGCGAGATGAAGAGGTGTCAGTTGAGCGTCTATTGTTGCCAGTCGGTCTGGCCAGTGCAAGGGGCGGGCACGGGAAGGCGATGAAAAAATGGTCAGGGGCGAGTGTGGGGTGAGATGGCGGGATATGTCAGCGGCAGCGCAAATCGGGCTGCCGCCGCAGGGGTTACTCCTCCCAGAAGGAGGCGGAGGTGTGGTAGATCATCTTCTTGCTCATCCCGCCATCGACCACCAGATTGGCACCGTTGATAAAGTCGTTGCGAGGATCCGCCAGAAAGAGGCAGGCGCGGGTGATGTCGTCGGGGCGACCGACCCGGCCGCTCGGGTGCTGGCGGTGATCCGCTTCGGTCAGGGTGTGGTAATCCTCTGCCTGGATCCAGCCCGGACTGATGGCATTGACCGTGATGGGATGGTCGGCCAGCGAGTTGGCGAGGGACTGGGTGAGAGCGACCAGTGCCCCCTTGGAGGCGCCGTAGGCATCCCAACCCGGTTCGTTCTGCTGCCAGCGGGTGGAGGCAATATTGATGATGCGGCCATAGGGCAGATCGCGGTTGGCCTGCACAAAGGCGCGGGCGCAGAGCATGGCGCCGCGCACATTGACCGTCATCACCTGATCGAACTGGGCTGCGCTCAGCTCCTCGAAGCGGGTGTGGAACTTGCTGATGGCGCCGTTGTTGATCAGCAGGTGGATGCCGCCATGCTGCGCGCGCACCTCGGTAAAGAGGCGCACGATGGCCTGCTCATCCCGCAGATCGAGCGGGTGAAAGTGGATCTCGGGATGGTCGAAAGCGTGAGAGGCCAGATCGGTGGCGATCACCCGATAACCCGCCTCGGCCAGCCCGATGCAGAGTTGGCGGCCAATCCCGCCAGCGGCGCCGGTGACCAGTGCGATTTGTTTACCGTTCATTGTGCCGCTCCATTGCGCGCCCGCAGCACCTTGATCAGGGCCGACACCTCCTGCTGACCAAACCCTTGCGCCACCCCTTCCTCAAACAGATCGGCGGCAAAGCGCGGGAAGCGGCTGTCGATCCCGGCATCGGTGGCGTGACCGGCGAGGCGGCTGATGGCGGCGCTCCAGGTTTTCAGGCTAGCGTAGGGGTGATCGAAATCGCCGCTCGCCAGCGTCTTGCCAAGGTGGGCCACATCGCCACCGAGAATGGGCGAGAGCTCGCTGAACTGGGCGCACACCCTGGCTACCGGCAACCCTTCCGCCTCGCAGATCAGCGCGCCGTGCAGAGCACCGAGCAGACCACCGGCAAAGTAGGCGGCAACGGCACAATCTTGCGCCGCGGCGGCGCCCACCGCCTCGGCCACATGGTCGAGGGTAGGTGCGAGCAGGCGCAGCACCGGTTCGGCGTCGCTAAAGGCGGTGCTGGCCCCCGAGCAGATGATGCTGGCATCGCTGGTGCCGATCTGATCCGGGAAACAGAGAATGGCGCCATCGAGATAACGGGCGCCGCGGGCATGGCTCCAGCTCTCCAGCGCTCTGGCCCCCTGCGGGCTGCCGGTGGAGAGCTGCACCAGCAGCTTGCCCGCCACGGCATCGCTCGCATCGTCCAGCAACTGTTGGCTGACGGCGTAGTTATCGACGCAGACAAGGGTGATATCGCTTGCGGCGATGGCTGCACCAACCGAGGGGGCGAGAGTCGCTCCCAGCGCTTGCAGCGGGGCGGCCTTGGCGGCGCTGCGATTCCAGACGGTGACCGGATGGCCCGCCTTGATCAGGGTGGTGGCGAGGGCGGAGCCCATGGCCCCGAGGCCGATGACAGAGAGATGGCGCATGATGGCTCCTAGCTGTGTTGATAGACGCTGATATTGGAAATTGGGATGCCTTGTGGCAGGTAAGCCACTATATTTGCCCCGTGTCGCCGTGAAAAATGGCTTTTATGACTGTCTGGTATAGGTGAATTCTATGGATGTGCGAACCCTGCGTGCGTTTGTGGCTGTCTTCGAGGAGCGCAACATCACGGCGGCTGCCACCCGCCTCTTCATTACCCAGCCCACCCTCTCCACCACTATCAAGATGCTGGAGGATGAGCTGGGAGTGACCCTGTTTGTGCGGCAGGCGCGCGGGGTGGAGGGGACCGAAGCGGCGCACCGGCTCTATCCCCGCGCCAAGCGGCTGATCGCCGACACCGACTCCCTCGCCCGCGAGTTTCGTGAAACCTCCCCCTGCCTCGAGCTGACGGTGGGGATTGAGGCGGATCTGGGTGATGGCGTGGTGGGGACGCTGGTCAACGGGGTACTCGCCCACGAGGAGATCCTGCTGACTCTGGATGAGGGCTGTTGTGGCGATGTGCGGCTGGGGTGTGAATCCCTGCGTTGTGGCGACGAGCTCTTTATCCCTCTGCTGGAGGAGGAGTTCGTGCTGGTGCTGCCGCCGGATCACCCGCTGACGGGCAAGGGATCGCTCACCCCGGATGCGCTGGCGGACGAGCCCTGGGTCACCTGCCCGCGCCACGACTCCCACCTGCGGCTGATCGCCATCCTCGGCAATCAGGCGCCCCTCTATCCGCGGCGGGCAGGGTCGCTGCGACTGGCGGCAACCATGGTGGCCGCCGGGGCGGGGATCGCCTGGTTGCCCCGTTCGCTTTGCCCGCCCGGCTGTACAGTCGCCGAGCTGGCGGCCTCTTCCTTCAAGCGGCGGGTGGGGCTCTGCTACGCCCCGGATGCGTTGCGATCGGTGGCGGTGACCGCCCTGCTGGAGCAGGTGCGCGGGATGCAGCTCCCCGCCTGATGTCGGCATAAAAAAGGGCCATCCGGTGGGATGGCCCTGTTGCAGGCAACGATGCTGCGTGGCTAGAGCGACGCCCACCAGAGCCGTAGTTGCAAGCCCCACTTCGAGCTCCAGCCGGTGGTGCTGCTCACAAGCGTCCCATCCTTGATAACGAGGAATGTCGGGGTGACCCCTACCTGCCACTTGGCGGCCAGCGCTCCCGACTCGTCGTTGTGGGTCGGGAAGGTGAGCCCCTTCTTGCTCATCCCCTTGCCTAACTGTTCCGAATTGCCGGAGCGCAGTGCCACCGTCAGCACGTTTCCCCCCTCCTGCCAGAGCTGTTGCACGGCCGGGGTGGTGAAACGACACACCCCGCACCAGCTGGCCCAGTAGTAGACCAGCAGCGGCTTGCCGCGGCTCAGGGTGGCGAGATCCGTACTGGTGCCATCCTGCAGAGTGACGGGGGCGCTCATCGCCCCCTCCGGCAGGGTCGGGCTGCGCCACAGATCGAGCAGGGTCGAGATGACCAGCGCCAGCAACAGCAGCCAGATCGCTTCCTTGCCCCAGCGTCGCCAGCGGGGTTGAGGGTTGGTGCTTGCCATCCCTTACCCCAGCTTGGCCAGTTCGGCCTTCACCAGCTGCTCCAGCTCCTCATATGGAACGGCGCCCGGCACCAGCTGGTTACCGATCAGGGTCGCCGGTGTGCCCTGCACCCCCAGAATGGTGCCAATGCGCAGGCTGTTGCGCAGCTCTTCGGTCGCCTTGGGCGCGGGCTTGAGCGCCACGTTGCCGGTGGCCGCCAGCGCCTTGTTGATATCCGCCTCGGTCAGCATCCCCTGCTTGCTCATCAGCTTGTCATGCAGGGCGAGGAAGCGGGCGGGATCCTGTTGCCACAGGGTCAGGCTGTATTGGGCCGCCTTGGCGGAGGTCTGCCCCTTGAACGGCAGCAGCTTGATCACCAGCCCCAGATCGTCCGGATAGGCCTTGAGCAGCTTGGTCAGCTGGGGATCGAACTGCTTGCAGTAGGGGCAGTTGTAGTCGGTGAACAGCACCAGCGTCAGCTTGGGGTTCTTGGCGCCGAGGCGCGGGCTGGTGGCGCTGTTGAACAGCACATCCTTGTTGCCCTTGATGAAGTTGCCAAGCTGCGCCTCCTGGGTTGCCGCGTTCTGCTTCTCCCAGGATTCGGCGGCCTCATCGAGGATCTTGGGGTTGGCGATCAGGGTCTCGCGGATCAGCTCCTTGATGCGGGCCTCCTGCTCCGGGGTGAAGGGGGCGGCGTGCAGGGCCGGAGCCAGCAGGGCTGCGGAAAGGGAGGCCAGCAGGGTCAGGGCGCTAAGAGTCGGTTTCATGGTTGCTCCTTAAAATCGGGTGGTGCCAGCCTGAAGCAGGCCAGCCTTGTGCAATGTGGTCAGCAGATCGTCCTTGTCGAGCAGGGGTGACAGCGTGACCCCCTGCGGCAACTCCGGGCCGTAAATCTGGTTGAAGGGGACGGCCGCCGCGCTCCGCTTGCGCAGGAAAGCGGCGATGGTGTCGCTTGGTTTGCTCCAGTCGCCGCGCAGGGCCACCACATCGGGGGCCGAGAGGGCCTGTTGCACCTCATCGCGCAGCAACACGTTGTATTTGTTGGCCTTGCAGGTGACACACCAGTCGGCGGTGACATCGATAAAGACCCGTTTATTCTGGGCCAGCGCATCTGTGATGGCGCGTTCGGAGAGCGGCTGCCAGACCACCTTGTCAACGCTGGCCGAGCCCTGCGCGCTAAAGGCGCCGCTCAGCAGCAGGGGGCTGCCAATCAGGGCGGTAAGGGCGATCGCCAGCGTGAAGCCGCGGATGCCGTAACGCCAGATGATGCCAGCCAGCAGTGCCAGCAGCATGGCAACCATCAGCCAGCCGGTGGCATAGCTGCCGAGATGGTTGTCGAGCAGGCTGGTGAGCCAGAGACTGGAGCCCAGCATCATCAAGCCGAGCAGGATGCGCAGATGGTTCATCCAGCGCCCTGGTTTCGGCAGCCAGAGGGCGAGCCGTGGCAGGGCTGCCACCAGCAGCCAGGGCAGGCTCATGCCAATTCCGAGCGCGGTGAAGATGAGCCAGAGCTGACCGAGCGGCGCCGCCAGCGCAAAGGCCACTGCAGTGCCGAGAAAGGGGGCCGAGCAGGGGGTCGCCAGCAGAGTGGCAAAACTCCCCTGCAGGAAGTGACCGCCGAGGCCGTTGCCGCCGCTGGTGGCGAGGCGGGTGCTGAGGGCGCTGGGCAGGCGGATCTCGAACAGCCCCAGCAGGTTGGCGCAAAACAGCAGGGTGACCAGCACCATCAAGCCGATAAAACTGGCGCTCTGGAACTGGATGCCCCAGCCGACGGCCCCTTGCGTGGCGCGTAGCAGGCTGCTCATGGCCGCCAGCACCCAGAAGGAGGCGATGATCCCGGCGCTGGCGGCGAGGAACTGTTTGCGCACCGTTCCCTGTTCACGCTCCTGATGTTGCAACACAGTTCCCAGCTTGAGCGCCAGCACCGGCAGCACGCAGGGCATCAGGTTGAGGATCAGGCCGCCGAGCAGCGCCGCTCCCAGCAACCAGAACAGCGAATGACTCTGGTTGGGCAGTGCGAGCGGCGCGCCGATCGTCCCCTTGCCCTGCCACGCCTGTTCGCCGCTGGTGAGCAGCAGGCCGAGGGATTGGCCGCGCAGATCCGGCGCATCCCCCTGCCAGCCATCGCTCACCGGCACCCGGGCGATCAGGGTGTTGCCCTCGACCTCAAGCGCCGGTTTGCCAAACTCGGCCCCCTCCAGAGCGTCGATGAAGAGCGCTGGTGATTGCCAGCCCTCTGCCCGCTCGGCGCGCAGTTGCAGCTGGTTGTGCTGATAACCGAGCTCGACCCGGGTCTCGGCAGGCAGCGGCTGGGGCAGGGTACTCATCGCCTTCGCCCAGGCAAAATCGAAGTCGGCTGGCGCTCGCCCATCCACCGCGAGGGTGAAGGGAAAGTCGGTCAGGATGCAGACACTGCTGCAGGTGGAGAGGCGCAGAGTCCCCTTGAGCGGTTGCCCGGCGGGATAGTTGAGGCTGAGAGGGAAGGTCACCTCCCCCTGATAACCCTGGGTGCTGAGCCCGGCTACCTCGAAGTGACGTGGCACCGGCCAGCGCCACTGAAAGTCTCCGACCGGCTCATCCCACAGGATCTGGGGGGCAATGCCCCCTTCTCCCGGACTGTGCCAGTAGGTTTTCCAGCCTGACTCCAGCTCGACATCGAGCAGGATGCGGGTCTGATCTGCCGTGCTGCGGTCGGCCTGCAGCCGTACCCTGGCGTGATCATTCTGTGGGCTGGTTAGCCAGCCCGTGTCGCTGGCCAATCCCATGGATTGCCACAGCAGACCGCCCAGTAGCAGGGCCGCCTTGAAGAGATTCGACATCTTTTTGGTCTCGCAAAAATTGAGTGACAGCTAACGAAAGAACGCTGCCGAACTCATTCCCGCCAGACGCACAGGGTGAGGTGCAGACGCCGCTCGGGCGGCGAGATGACTCTGGGAGGGGGCAGTGGCGGTGTGTAGCGCCAAAGGGGGGCCAGCAGGGCGATCAGCACCGCCACGGCAAAGAAGAGCTGTTCGACGCAGAGCAGGGTGGGCACTTAGCCACTTGCCGTTGAGCTGGCAGCTGGTGGGTTGCGGGCTGGCCGGTTTGGCATCCTCTTGATCCGTTGCCGAGCCTGGAACGGGCAGTGCCTGACAGCTGAGGGCGTGATCGAGCAGGGCAAGCCGTGCCAGCGGCTGGGCCGCACAATTGAGCACCAGCAGGCAGACCAGCAGCAGGAGATGTTTCGCTACCCGTTGTTGCAACATCATGTTCGCCCCGTCCATCAAGATGGGGCCATCCTAACGACCAATGGCGGGTGGGGCAAGTCGGCGGCGTATTGATGAGCAGCAATGTGGGTGGCGCGACGGGGAGGGTGGTCGGTTCTGTTTGGCGAACGCTTGTTCGCTAAAAGGGGGATCAGTATACTGCGCCGAGTTAAAACTCGAGGTGTTCGATGCTCAAAATTGCCCGTGTGCTGCTGCTTGGTCTGCTGCTCATTTTCTGGTTCCTGTTCGGCCTGCTGCTCTGTCTGGTTCGTCCGCGCCATCCCAACAACGTCTATGTCTTCGCCCGCATGTATCACGCGGTCTGCCCGCTGATCGGGCTGCGAGTCAAGGTGACGGTGACCGACGAGGTCAAATCGGTCGGCCCGGCGGTCTATGTCTGCAACCACCAGAGCAACTATGACATCTTCACCGTGACCGGTGCGGTGCAGCCTGGCGTGGTTGCGGTGGGCAAGAAGAGCCTGCTGTGGCTCCCCTTCTTCGGCCTTATCTTCTGGCTCTCCGGCAACGTGTTGATCGACCGCTCCAACCGCTCTCGCGCCATCGGCACCATAGGTCAGGTGGTGGATCGCATCAAGAATCGCGGCACCTCCATCTGGATGTTCCCGGAAGGGACCCGCTCCCAGGGGCGTGGCCTGCTGCCGTTCAAGGCGGGTGCTTTCCACACTGCGGTACAGGCTGAAGTGCCCGTGGTGCCCATCGTCTGCTCCAGCTACTTCGGTCAGGTCGACCTCAATCGCTGGGACAACGGCGAAGTGCTGGTGGAGTGATGGCCCCGGTCTGTAGCAAGGAGCACGGTGCCAGCGGCATTCGCGATCTCTCCGATACCTGCCGCGCCCGGATGGAGGCCAAGCTGACCGAACTGGACAGCAAGCTGGGCCACAGCCACGCCGCCTGACGGATATCGCAGACGAATCGACAAGGGAGCCAGAGGCTCCCTTTTTTGTTGGTAAAAATCACCACCAGGTTGGCTATTCTCACCAACAAGCCCTTCTTGAATTTCCTCAGTAAATTCCCATCTATATGTAAAACAACAATAATTTTTCTTGGCACGGCTCTTGTAATGCTATGGGAAGAGATAGCCATCCCATCAACAAGGAGCCAGACCATGAGCGTATTCAGCCGCCTGACCGACGTGATAAATGCCAACCTGCACAGCCTGCTCGACAAGAGTGAAGAGCCGGAGAAGATGCTGCGCCTGATGATCGAAGAGATGGAGCAGGTACAGGTCGAGATGCGTACCCAGGCCGCCCGCGTGATTGCCGAACAGAAACAGCTGGAGCGTCACCAGCAGGCGTTGCAGGCGCAGATCCTGGAGTGGTCGGCCAAGGCCGAGCTCGCCATCCAGAAGGGACGTGAGGATCTGGCCCGCGCCGCCCTCACCGAGAAGCTGGCGGAGGTCAAAAAATGTGAACAGCTGGAGCAGGACAAGGCCCGGGTCGCCGAGGTGCTGGCCCAGCTTACCGCCGATAGCGAACGGCTGGCTGCCAAGCTGACCGAGGCGCGCGAGAAGCAGAAACTGCTGACCCTGCGCGAGCAGACGGCCCACAGCCGCATTCGTGCCCGCGCTCAGGTGGACAACCAGCGTATGCATGAGCTGATGGCGCGCTTTGACGGTTTTCAGGGCCGGGTCGATCAGCTGGAAGCCCAGCTGGAGGCGGCCACCCTGGGGCAGAATCCCTCGCTGGAGGCCCAGTTCCGCGAGCTGGAGCTCAATGACGAGATCGAGCGCGAGCTGGCTCGCCTCAAAGGCCAGAAGGCGGAGGTGTAATCATGAGCCCCTGGCCCAAGGATCTGGTGCATCGCAAGCTGACCGGGGTCTGCGCCGGTATTGCCAGGCGGTTGGGGGTCTCCAGAGTCACGGTGCGGGTGGTGGCACTGCTCGCCCTGATCCTGATACCGCCGCTGGCACTGGCCGCCTATCTGCTGGCGGTGCTGGTGATGCCGCCCCGTTATGAATTGAAGCGCTGGCTGGATTGACCGAAGGGTTGCCAAGCCGGCAGACAAGGTACTGATAAGGAGCAAGTTATGATGGAATTTTTCATATTGCTGGTGGTGCTGCTGGTCATGGCACTGACCGGTTTTACCCTGGTAGCCATGTTGCTGGTGAGCGGCCTGTTTGTGCTGCTTGGGGCGCTGGGCGGCATGCTTGCTCTGATCATCAAGCTGGCCCCCTGGTTATTGCTGGTGCTGGCGGTTTGCTGGCTGATCAGTAACCGCAGCAAGCGTTCCAATACCTACCTCTAACCCGCCTGAGGTTGTGCAAGACGTTGTGTGATGCTCCCTGATTTCCCCTTTCCGGCCACTCATCGAGTGGCCTTTTTTTGCCTGTCGTCCTCAAGGCTGGGTGGCTGCGGGTAACCACTGGGGGCTCCAGCTCTGCCAGAGTGCCGGGCTTTTTATCAGCTGTTCCTTGAAGGATTTTGGCTGCTGCTTGAGGCGATATTCGATGCGCAGGGCCGCCCCCTTCTCGCCGACTTCCTGTTGCCACGCCAGCGTCAGTGCCCCCTTGCCGCGCAGGGCGCGAGCGCCCTTGCCACTCTGGTGCTGGTGCAGACGGCGCAGCGGATCCGTGCTGATCCCGGTATAGAGCAGGCCGGTGGCAGTACGCACCATATAGACAGACCAGCGGGAAGGGGTGGATGGTTGCTGTGCCGGTGTGGTGGTCGCGGGTTCTCTCATTCAAATTCTCTGTGCCAAACTCAGAGGCAGCTCAAGGAGGTGCGATGAGAGTCTGGTTTTGGTTGTGGTTACTGTTGTCGGTCCCGGCTCTGGGGGAGACGATCCGTCTCTACGATTACCATCAGCATCCCCCCTTCAACACCGGAGTGGATGCAGGGCTGAGCCGCGAGCTGGTCAAGTATCTCAATGAAAAGCTGGGGGGTGAACCCAGAATCGAGCTCTGGCTGGTCAATCGTGCCCGACTGGCGCTGGAGATGGCGGATCCCGACTTTGACGGTCTGGTGGTCTGGGTCAATCCCGCTTGGGTGGGGGACCCCCATCGCGAACGCTATCTCTGGACCTTTCCGGTGATGCGCGACACCAACGAGCTGGTCTCGAACATCGATAACCCGGTCACCTATCGCGGACCCGACTCCCTCAAGGGGTTGGTGTTTGGCGGGGTGGAGGGCTACCGCTATCAGGGGATCGATGATGCGGCTGGCCGCGGGGAGCTGGTGCGTCAGGATGCCAAGAAGGTGAAGACCAATCTTGAGCTGCTGGTGCGCGGCCGCATCGATGTGACGTTGGTCAGTGGTTCATCGCTGGGCTTTTTCATCGACTCACAGCACTATCAGGGCAAGCTGTTTATCTCGCCCTTCCCCCAATCCAGCTATACCCGCCATATCCTGCTGCCCAAGTCTCGCCCCGAGCTGCATGCCACCCTCAACGACATCGCCGAGCAGATGGACAGAGATTCCCGCTGGCACAAGGTGCTGGAGTCTTATCGCGGTACGCCCTGAGGGCGGCGCTTGAGCCGATGCAGTGGCAACAGGCTCACCAGCAGACCTGCCCAGACAAAGGCGAAACCGACTGCCTTGATGGGGTCCGGCGCCTCACCAAACCAGTAGATGGCGAGCAGGAAGGCGAGGCTGGGCTCGATATATTGCAGCAGCCCCACCGTGCTCATCCGGGTTCTCGCCACCGCGTAGCAGAACAGCCCCACCGGTAGCAGGGTGGCGGGCGCACTGCCCATCAGCAGCAGCTTGTCGGCCAGATCTCCGTTCACGAATGCCCCTTCCCCGTGCCATGCCAGCGTACCGATGATGATCAGCGCTACGGGCAGTTGCACCATGGCTTCCAGATAGAGGCTGGTGCCGGTGTCGTAGTGGATCTTCTTCTTGATAAGGCCATAGCAGGCGAAGTTGGCCCCCATGATGAGTGAGAACCAGGGGAGCTGGCCGTAGCAGAACAGCATGTAGGCGAGACCCGCCAGCGCCAGGGCCACCGCCAGATGCTTTTGCGGGGTGAGCCGCTCTTTGAGGAAGATGACGGCGAATACGATATTGAACAGCGGGGTCATAAAGAAGGCGAGGCTGGTGGTCAGCACTTGCCCGGTAGTGAGGCACCTGGTGAACATGCACCAGCTGATGGACATAACGGGGCCTGCCAGCAGAATGAGGCCGAGCTGGCGGGGCTCACTGCGCAACCGTGCCCAGGGCACCTGGTGGCCAAGCAGCAGAAACAGGGCACCCAGCAGCACCACAGACCAGAGCACCCGGTGGGAGATCAGCTCCCACATGTTGACCTCGGGCATGAATTGATAATAGAGCGGCAGCATCCCCCACAGGATGAAGGAGAGGGTTGCGGTGCCGGTACCTAGCCAGTTTTTCATTATTATCCGTTTATTAAATTAAACATCCATGGCGATAGTAGGGGGCGCGCCCTGTTTCCACAAGAGGGAAAACAGGGAAATGCTGGTACTATCAACTTCATGCAGCGAATCGATAAGTTGTTTGAGCAAATCAGGGCCTGCCGTCTGTGTGAGGCTCATCTGCCGCTGGGGCCTCGTCCGGTGATCCGCGGGGCCGAGAGTGCCCGCTTGCTGATCATCGGTCAGGCGCCCGGCACCCGGGTGCATGCCAGCGGTATCCCGTGGGATGACCCCTCCGGTGACAGGCTGCGCCAGTGGCTCGGGGTCGATAAGGCCACCTTTTACGACGAATCCCGCATCGCCATCATGCCGATGGGGCTCTGTTATCCCGGCAGGGGAAAATCCGGCGATCTGCCGCCGCGCCCAGAATGTGCGCCCACCTGGCACGACAAGGTATTGATGCTGTTGCCCAATATCGAACTGACCCTGCTGATCGGCCAGTATGCACAAGCCCATTACCTGCGGGGGGCAGCCAAGGGATCGCTCACCGACACGGTGCGCAGCTGGGCTGACTATGGCCCAGGCTGGCTGCCGTTGCCTCACCCTTCACCGCGCAACACCCTCTGGCTCAAAAAGAATCCCTGGTTCGAGCAGGAGGTCATCCCTCATCTGCAGCAAAGGGTCGCCCCTTTGCTGGAACGACCCTGAGTGCTTAAACAGCCGGTTCGGCCAGCGGTTTGGGTTTGCTGCGCGCCATGGCGACCAGCGGCAAGATGATGCAGAGGCACCCCAGCAGCAGCGGCAGCCCCGGCTGCTCGTCAAACAGCCATACCCCGATGGCGACCGCCATCAGCAGGCCTGTGTACTCCGCCGAGGCGATCTTGCTCGCCTCCGCCTTGCGATAGGCCACCACGCACAAGCCCGCATAGACCATGATCAGCGCCGAAGAACCGAAGGCGGGCCACCACATCTGCCACTGCCAGTCGCCCCCTTCCCACAATGCCAGCGCCAGAATGAAGGGCATGCTCAGCACGTTGGTGAAGAACAGGGTTTGGGCGATGGGCTGCTTGAGCGGGATCCGCTTGATCAGCAGATTGTTGAGCGCCATCGACAGCGCCACCCCGAGCGCCGCCAGTGCGGCCCAGTTCACTTCGGTCGGGCGCAGCACGATCAGCACTCCGATAAACCCGATAACCGCAGTCAGCACCTTTTGGCGCGAGATCGCTTCCCCCGTCATCCACACCGCCAGCGGCACCATCATCAGGGGGGCGGCATAGAAGAGGGCATTGGCGGTAGCGAGCGGCAAGCGGGTGAGGGCCACCACCATCAGGCAGACGCCGACCGCCCAGATATGAGCCCGCAGCAGGTGCCACTTGATGGCCACCGGTGGATTGCGGCGCCATGACCAGAGCAGCCAGGGCATCAGCAGAATGGCGGCCGAGAGCTGGCGGAAAAAGACAAACTGGAAGATGGGCTGATCCGGTTCCAGCACCTTGACCAGCGCATCGGAAAAGACCGCCACCATATTGCCCAGCACCAGATAAAGGATGCCGATCCCTACTGCATTCATACCACCTCCCACTTCAGATGAGCGGAGGGTAGCGTGCCGGTTGATATCCAGTAAAATGATAAAAAATGACCACTCATGAGATATTTAGATAATGAAGCTTCCTCCTCTGCGTGCGGTGCAATATTTCGAGGTAGTGGCCCGGCTGCTCAGCTTCTCCCGTGCCGCCCTTGAACTGAACGTCAGCCAGAGTGCGGTCAGCCACCAGATCCGCCTGCTGGAGGATTTTCTGGGTGAGCGCTTGCTGCTGCGTCAGGGTCGGCTGCTCTCGCTGACGCCGCAGGGGGAGAGCTACTTCGAAGGGATTGCCGCCGGGCTCAGCCAGATTGCCCAAAGCAGCGAACAGCTGCGTGGTGGTGGCGAGATGCGAGTCCGGCTCGCGGTCTACAGCTCGTTTGCGGTGAAGTGGCTGATCCCGCGGTTGGCTGGATTGCGCCAGCTCTACCCCGAGCTGGATTTGAGTCTGGAGATGGTGGCGGAAGACCCCGAACTCTCCGATAGAGTGGCGGACTGCTTTATCACAGTCTCACCCCACGGGCGTGGCTATTGCCACGATCTTATCTATCAGGAGCGGCTCTTTCCGGTCTGTAGTCGCCGCCTGTTGCAGCAGATCAGCGGGGAGTGGCCCGAGGCCATCTGGCAGCTGCCGCTGCTTTCGGTGCAGTCCATTTACAAGGCGCGGGGCGAGGATTGGCAGCGCTGGGCCAAGGCGGGCGGGCTGGTGATCCCGGACGAGGCGCGGATGCACCATTTCAGCCATGTGCTGTTGGCGATGGAGGCGGCGGCCTGGGATCAGGGGGTGGCATTCGTGAATGACTACATGCTGCGGCCCGATGATCCCCAGCTGGTGGCCTTGCCGGTACACCAGCTGGAGACGGGGGATGCCTTCTACTTTACCTGCAAGCGCTCGCGGGCCCATGAGCCCGCCATCAGCCGGTTACGCCAGTGGCTGATGATGGAGACACGCCAGAGCATGCCGTTGTAATTGCTCGGGTTATCAGGCTTTTTTGAACTGGCTCAGTACAAACAGGCTGGTGGCGCAGACGACGACCGAAGGCCCTGCCGGGGTGTCCTGATACCAGGAGAGGGTCAATCCACCCAGCACTGCGAGACAGCCGATCATCGCGGCAAAGCCCGCCATCTGCTCCGGTGTCTGGCTAAAGCGACGGGCGGTGGCGGCAGGGATGATCAGCAGGGAGGTGATGATCAGCGCGCCGACAAACTTCATCGCCACGGCGATCACCAGCCCGATCAGCAGCATCAATACGCAGCGCAGCACATCGACCCGGATCCCCTCTACCCGTGCCAGCTCTTCCGAGATGGTCATGGAGAGCAGGGGATCCCACAGTCGCCACAGGGTGAGCAGTACCAGCGCGCCACCGCCGTAGATCCAGAGCAGATCCATCGGTTGTACCGAGAGCAGGTCGCCGAACAGGTAGGCCATCAGATCCACCCGCACGTTATCCATAAAACTCAAGGTAACCAGACCGAGGGACAGGGCGCTGTGGGCCAGAATGCCGAGCAGGGTATCGGTGGCCACCTGCTGGTTGCGACTCATGATCACCAGCAGCATCGCCATGGCGAGGCAGCAGACCACCACCGCCAGGGTGAGATCGACCTGCAGCAGGATGCCCAGCGCGATGCCGAACAGACAGGCATGGGAGAGGGTGTCGCCAAAATAGGCCATCTTGCGCCATACCACGAAGCTGCCGAGGGGACCGGCCAGCAGGGCGATGCCGAGACCGGCCGCGAGGGCGTATAACAGAAAGCTGTCCACTTGAATGTCCTGTTGCTTGCGCTATTTGCTGTGAGCGTTGTTGCGAGAGGGCAGGCGGATGACGGGAGCCTGCGGTTCATGATGATGGTGTTCGCCGTCGCAGTGGTGATGGTGGGTATAGACCGCCAGCACCTCCTGCTCCGGTCGCCCGAACAGACGGGCAAATTCGGGGTGGCGGGCCACGCTTTCCGGCTCGCCATGACAGCAGACATGGCGATTGAGGCAGATCACCTCGTGGGTGCTGGCCATCACCAGATGCAGATCGTGGGAGACCATCAGCACGGCGCAATTAAATTCGGCGGCGAGTTGGCCGATCAGGGCGTAGAGCTCGATCTGGCCGGTGATATCAACCCCTTGCACCGGCTCATCCAGCACCAGCAGCTCGGGCTTGACCAGCAGGGCGCGGGCCAGCAGCACGCGCTGCATCTCGCCGCCGGAGAGTTTTTGCATCCGGTTTTCCAGCAATCCCTCTGCGCCCACCCGGGTCAGCGCCTCCTCGATGGAGAGGCGGCTATTTTTGCCCAGTTGCAGGAAGCGGCGTACCGTCAGCGGCAGGGTGGGATCCAGATAGAGGCGCTGGGGCACATAGCCGACTCTCAGGTCGCGGCTGCGGGTGATCTTGCCCGAATCTGGTGTGAGCAGACCCAGCACCAGCTTGCTCAGGGTGCTCTTGCCCGCCCCGTTGGGGCCGACTAGCGTGGTGATTTTGCCTTTATTGAGGGTAAAGGAAACCTTGTCGAGCACAGAGCGTCCATCAAACGAGAGAGAGACCTCTTTCAGCTCTACCAGTTGGCTCATGACAACTCCGGGGTTTACAGCCAGTGAGAGTTATAATATAACAAAAAGCGGCTGTTATATTATCACATACTCACCCCCTGACGAGATTCACCAATGAGAATTATTGCGCTTTTCACTGCCCTGCTGGCGGTGAGTTTGCCTGTTCGTGCCATTGAGGTACTGACCACCATCAAGCCCCTTGGCTTCATCGCTGCGGCGATCACTGACGGGGTGAGCGAGCCCAAGGTATTGTTGCCGACCGGTGCTTCTCCCCACGATTTCTCCCTGCGTCCGTCCGATATTCGCAGCATCAACAGTGCCGATCTGGTGGTGTGGGTTGGCCCCGAGCTGGAAGGTTTTATGGCCAAGCCGCTGGCCAACCATCCCCATGCTCTGGCCCTGACTCAGGTTGAGGGGATGCCGCTGTTCAACTACGCGACTCAGGATAGTCACGACTCCCATGACCATGATGATCACGATCATGCCGCCCACGAGCACGGTGACCATGATGAAGGGCATGAGGGACATCATCACGAAGGGGTCGATCCCCATATCTGGCTTGGCCCGACGCAGGCCAAAGTGATTGCCAAGGCGATCGCAAGTGAATTGGGCAAGCTGGATCCGGCCAATCAGGCTCGCTATGACGCCAACCTCGCGGCATTTGATACCAAGGTGGATGCCAAAGACAAGGTGATTGCTGGCCAGATGAAGGCGGTGAATGAGAAGGGGTACTTTGTCTTCCACGAGGCGTATGGCTACTGGGAGCGCCACTACGGCATGAGTTCAAAGGGTCACTTTACCGTGAGCCCTGAGCGTCGCCCGGGCGCCAAGACGCTAGTGGATATTCGCAAGGCACTGGAAGAGAAGCAGGCGAGCTGCATTTATGCCGAGCCGCAATTCTCACCGGCTGTGATCGAATCGGTGGCACGCAATACCGGCGCCAAGGTGCTGTTGCTGGATGAGGTGGGTGAACAGGTACCGCTCGGCCCGGATGGTTATTCCCAATTCATGCAGCAACTGGCAGACGCATTCGCCCAGTGTCGCTGATCGCCTGCTGAGCCTCTCATCCGGAGGGACTATACTGACCTCCAGCATCTGACATGGAGTGTCCGGTATGAAATGGTTGTTGATCCCGCCCTGTACTCTGGCGCTATGTTGCGCCAACGTGCAGGCTTCGCGTCTTTCTGAATATATTGCCAGTCCGGACCTGCGGGCCAAGCTGCAGGAAGTGTATGGTGGCCGGGCCATCCAGCGGGCCGAGGCATTTTCTCGCTTGCTCACCCCCAGAGCGGGTACAACCGACCAGCAGAAGATCGAGCTGGTGAACAACTACTTCAACAATCTCACCTACAGCGAGGATCCCAAGCTGTGGGGGGATGAGGATTACTGGGCCAATCCGCTGGAGTTCATCGGTGCCCGGGGTGGGGATTGCGAGGATTACAGCATCTCCAAGTACTACACCCTGATGGAGCTGGGGGTGGATGAGAAGAAGCTGCGGCTGGCCTACGTCAAGGCTGTGCGTTACAACCAGTTCCACATGGTGACGCTCTACTTCCCGACACCCAAGGCTGACCCACTGGTGCTCGACAACATCAACAGCCGGATCCTGCCGGGTAGCAAGCGAACCGATCTCATCCCTGTCTACAGCTTCGATGCCAAAAGCATCTGGATCATGAAGTCACGGCGAGAAGGGACGCTGGCGGGGAGTGCCGATCGGCTGGCGCAGTGGACATCTATGAAGACCCGCTTCTCCAGCGAGCAACTGCGCTCTCCCCGTCGTCAGCTATAGCTTGCCCGCCGCCTTCAACTCATCGAAATATTTCGCTGCGCCCGGATGCTGCTCAATACTCAGCACCGGGCCGGTTTTATTGCGTGCCCGGTGAAACATATTGGCGTAGCCATAAGTCTGCTCATTGAACTTGGTCTGCTGGGTCAGCATGGCCTTGGTCAGGCGATAGACAGACTCTTCCGGCATGGTGGCATTGGTAACCAGAGTGGCGGCAATGGCAAAGGTGGGCGTCGCCTTCAGATTGCCGGGGTAGATGCGGGCGGGCACCTGACTGCGTTGGTAATATTTGACCCCTTTGAGTAGCTGATCCCGGGTGGCCCCATCGATGGGGAGGAAACTGACCGCGCAACGTTTGGCGGTGTCGAGCACAATCCGGTTAGGGTGTCCCATCACCAGTGCAAATGCGTCGATCTGCTTGCTGCAGAGCGCATCCGGCAGGTTGGCCATGCTTTTCAGATCGAGATCCTGCTCTTTCGCTCCCAAGATGTTGAACAGGGTCAGCGCCGTCTGGCGGGTTCCCGAGTTCTTCAACCCCATGTCGATGGGGGCGAGCTTGAGCTGTTCCAGTGACGTGATATCGCCATCGGCACGAATCACTATGGTGAAGGGCTCGGCATGGGTGGCAAACAGGGCGCGCAGCTCAGGTTGCGGCTGGGTGGTAAAAGGGCCCAAGCCCTGGCTTGCCTGATATAGCCAGTCTGACTGCACCATGGCGTAGGAGGTCTCGCCACTCTTCAGCCGCGTCAGGTTTTCTATTGAACCCGATGAGCTCTGTAATGTGCACGCAAGTTGCTCATCGACCTCATGGGCCAGACGGCAAAACTCTTTGGTTATCTGGTGATAAATCCCCTGCTCACCCCCGGTGGTGAGAGTGACGGTTTCAGCCATCAGGCCGGGTTGCCACAGCAGGGGCAACAGCATGGCGAGCTTCTTCATGATTGCGCCTCCTTGGCATAACCATCGATACCCCAGGTCCGCAGTTTGTCGATGTCGCGACACTCTCCCGATTCTGCCAGCAGGGTATAACCGGCGGCATGCATGGTCTGGGAGAGCAGATTCCAGTAGAGCGGCGCATCGGTCATCTGACAGCTGATAAAGATGGGATTGAGCGGGTCAAGTTGATTGAAGGTATCCGCATTGAGGGGAATGGTGCTGAAGGCGAGCTCACACCCCTGTTCCTGCAACGCAGCCAATGTGGCTTGGCCATGGGCCGGGAATGTGGCTACATCCCAGCGCCAATCCAGTGTCTTGCCGCGACCCTGGCTTAGCAGAGGTGCGATTTCTGACCATTGCGGATGATTGAGCAGGGAGAGGGGCAGCAAGACCCCTTCTATATGAGAGCGCTGCCACTGTTGCAGGGCGCTCTGGATGGTTGCGAGATCGCTGTCGGCACCGAGGGGCTGACTGGGCAAGAAACGCTGATAGAGCGCGATCTCCCCTTGTGTGGAGACAAATTTTTGCAGTTGCCCGCCTTCCGGCAGCGGGCTCACTCCTTGCAGCGGCTGTGGGGTCGTCAGTGGCAGCTGTTTTCCCAGCTGGGTGATTTTGAGTCGTTGTTGCAGCAGATCCCGTTTGCGTTCGGAAACCAATTGGTTGATGGAAAGTGCCACTTCTTTGAGGTCTTGCAACCAGGGAGTGGGCAGGGTGCTGTTGAACTGGTGTTTGCGGATACGGATCAGCTGCAGGTTGATCTGCTCCAGGGGCTGCAGCAGGCGTTTGCACACCAGGGAGATGATCAGGGTAAATACGACGAGGCCCGCCAGCAGCGCCAGACCGGTGCGACTGATGGCATTCCACAGATGCTGATAGGCGTAGCCGCTATGTCCTTCAAGGGTCAGAGTTCCCAGCATGCGCCAGCCATCGGTCAATTCTTGCTCAATCTTGACGGGGGGCATGCCGATAACCGAGGGAAGCCAGCCGGGGACATTTTGCTGGGTAGAGTGGAAGACCTTCTGAAACAGCAACTGGCCATCAGGATCGATCAGGGTGACCGAGCTGACGAAGCCGCCATCGAACATGGCATTGACGATGGTCTCGGCCAGCACATTGTCGTCATTGAGCAGGGTTCCTTGCAGCACCAGCCCGAGAGCGGTGATGGCGGTTTCCAGGTTGGCTGACATCTGGTCGAGGATGGATTGGCGGACCGTCGTGACTTCCAGTGCAAACAGCAGCGCTGCACCGATCAGGAACAGGACGACAATTATTCTGATTAACAGTTTTGCTAACGACATATCCACTCCATGGAAAAGTTATCGCAACATTTCAGGTTTCTATTCAGTATCGAATCCGACCCGGTTCTTAAAAATAGGAAAAAATGGTTAAAAAAGACGATCATTTCTGCCCATCCGGGCGGGTTATGCATAAAATGTGAGGTTCATGCAGATTGTGATGAACTATTTGTAACTATTTGTGTCCAACAAACAGTTTTATACGGTTTTGTCACAACTGACATCGCAACTCACACTCTTTAGATCTAAATACAGGATAGCGGATGAAACGTCTCCGTCCCTTGGTAGTACAGGCTGCCAATTGGGAACCACCGGTTCCCCGCAAACACTTTTACGCCATGCTGATGCTGACGGCCATGACCTTGTCAGCAGTGGCATTATTGCCAGCTCCGGGTGACATCCTCGAGCGGCCGCTGCGTCTTGAGTTGCCCATTGATACCGCAGGTACGGCAACCAACGAAAACAACACCGACTTTAACGAAATTCCCGATCACGAACTGGTTGATCAGAGTGCGCCGGATGACGACATCCCGGTCGACACCACCCCCCAGTGGCAGGATTACCGGGTCCGCAACGGCGAAAACCTGACAGCCATTTTTAACAATCTCGGTCTCTCCACCACCACCCTCTACAAGGTGCTGGACGCGGACAACAAGAACTATCTGGCGCGCCTCAAGCCGGGCCAGAATATCGAGCTGCTGATCGATCAGGACAACATCCTGCAGCAACTCAAAATCCGCCTGAACATCAAGCAGACGCTGGTGATGGCACGCAGCGATGATGCCTATACCGCCTCCATGATCAATGAGAAGGTCGAGTGGCAACCGCAGCGTTACAACGGCGTGATCAACGGCAGCTTCTATGTCAGTGCCCGCAATGCGGGGATTCCGGCCAACCATATCCAGAAAATTGCCAACCTGTTCCAGTGGCGAATGAATTTCGCCAAGGATCTGCAGAAGGGCGACAAGTTCAAAGTGCTGGTACGCCAGGAGACGGTGGAAGGCAAGAGCACTGGCAACAGCCAGCTGCTGGGTGTGGAAGTGACCAGCCAGGGCAAGACGGTGTCGGCCTGGCTCTCCGATGACGGCAACTATTACGACGGTCAGGGCAACAGTCTGGAGCGCGGATTCCGCCGCTACCCGACCCACAGCCGCTATCGGATCAGCTCCAACTTCAACCCGGCGCGCAAACATCCGGTAACCGGTATGGTGCGTCCTCACGAGGGCACTGACTTTGCGGTGCCGGTGGGCACGCCAGTGCTGGCGACTGGCGATGGTATCGTCCAGAAGGCAACCAGCCACCCGCTGGCGGGTACCTATATCGTCATCAAGCATGGCCGTACTCTCTCTACCCGTTATCTGCACCTGAGCAAGCTGCTGGTCAAAACCGGTCAGCGAGTGAAGATGGGCGACAAGATCGGCCTCTCCGGCAACACAGGTCGCTCGACCGGTGCTCACCTGCACTACGAGCTGCGGATCAACAACCGCCCGGTCAATGCCATGACCGCCAAGCTGCCGATGGCTGAACCGCTCAGCGGCAAGGAGCGTCGTCAGTTCCTTGCCAAGGTGAAGAGCTACCGCAAGGAGCTGGCAGCGGGTTGATTCCTGTCGTCACAGCCTGAAATGAAAGGCCCCGCCAGATTGGCGGGGCCTTTTTACATGCGCAGTGACGGTCAATAACCCTTGTCGAAGTCGATTTTGCCATCCAGTGGCTGGCCATCGATAAAGCGGATGTAGTTGCGCACAAAGATCTGGGCCACATCATCCGGGAAGCTGTAGGCGCTGTTGTGGGGGGTGACGATGAGGTTGGGTTGGCCCCACAATGGACTGTCGGCGGGCAGCGGCTCCTGCTCGAACACATCCAGCACCGCCATCGCCAGCTTGCCGGTACGCAGTGCGGTGAGCAAATCGCCCGAGTGCACGGCGCTGCCACGACCGACGTTGAACAGGATGGCGCCCGGTTTGCAGTGTTCGAAGCGGGCGGCATTGAACAGATGACGGGTATCGCGGGTGGCTGGCAGCACGCTGACGATGACATCGGCCTGCGCCAGCATCTTGTTGAGCGCAGGTAGCTGATAAACCTGATCAAACCCGGCCCGCTCCCGACCGCTGCGGCTGATGCCCAGCACCTTCATGCCAAAATGTTTGCCGGTGTGGGCGATATGCTGGCCAATGCTGCCGGTCCCCAGGATCAGCATGGTGCGCCCCTTGAGACCCTGATAGGGGTGGCTTTGCCACAGTCGCTGTTTCTGCTGCTCCCGATAAAGGGGAATTTGGCGCATCAGGCTGAGCAGATGACCAAAGACATACTCGCTCATCAGTGGGCCGAAGATGCCGCGGACATTGGTGAGCTGATAGTCGCGGCGACTGTCAGGGTCGAGCAGCACATCGACTCCCGCATAGGTGGACTGGAACCAGCTCAGCTTGTTGGCTTTGGGCAGCAGCGGTTTGGCACGGGCCGGTTCGGCCATCAGAATATGGGCTTCGCCGATCAGCTTCTCGGCATCGCTCTGGTTATCGGCCCGCAGAATGCGCAGATGGGGGAGGTTGGCGGCCTTGAGCAGCCGTTCGTAGTGAGCATTATCCTGGCTGAGCAAAAGAAGGGTACGTTGGCTCATACTCTTGTTCCTTATCAGAATTTGCGGCGCAACAAGATGCCGCTCTCGACCCATCTTACCTGACTTCATATCGCAACATAGCCGACCAGGGCGCTTTTTCGTTTTCGCCGCGCGCCTCGTGGGCTACAATCTGCCCCACATTTTGCAAAGGATCCGACTCCAGTGTTTGGTGACAAGTTTTATAAGCGACTGGCCGAGCTACAGCCTTGGCAACAGACCGTCTACACCCTGGCGCTGGCAGAGCGCATGTACCCCAACTATGCCCTGTTCTGTCAGGCCTCCGGCTTTGGCAATGCTGGCGCTTTCCGGCATGCGCTGGATCAGATGTGGGTCTACCTCACCGTCAAGGGATCCCGGGTCAATCTGGGGGCCATTCTCGAAGAGTTCGAGTCTCACATTCCGGATCCCCGCAAGTTTGAATCCTACGGCGCCTATCCCGCGCTGGATGCCTGTGTTGCGCTGGGCTGCGCCTATAACTCGGTGATCTGCCGGGTCGGCGAAGAGGCCAACGATGCCAGCCATGCGTCAGTCGGTACTGTGGCCGGTTTTATCGAGCTGCTGGAAGAGCGGGATCTGACCGAAGAGGAGCTCTACGAGCACGAGTACATGGAAGCCGAGCTGGAGTTCCAGGTCGAGCTGCTCAAGCGGGTTGCTCATGAGCGCGACAGCGATCGTATCCTGGCCATCAGAGTATTCGCCTCTCAGGATGGCGTCTCCAATATCGGGATCAGCCTGGAAGAGTAATTCTCTGCGGCCCCTGATCGAAAAAAGCTCCCGTTCGGGAGCTTTTTCATATGAGCTGCAGCTCTGCCTGTCGTTGGTTTTTATAGGCGCATCTCTCCCTTTCCGGCATAGTGGTCGTACCAAGTACAAGGAGAGACTCATGTTCCTGCTGACCCTGGGGGTTGCGCTGTTTACCCTGATCCATCTCTACCCCTGTTTTGCGGTGGCCCATCGGGCGCGGCTGCGCGAGCGGCTGGGTGAGAATCGCTACAAGGGGCTCTTCTCCCTGCTGGTGTTTGTCGCCATCGCCTGCATCATCGCCGGTTGGCGCTCGGCCAGCTCGCTGCCGCTCTACTTCCTGCCGGAGTGGGGGCCGATGACCATGACGGTGATGATGCCCTTTGCGCTGATCCTCTTTTTCTCCGGCCAGGGGCCCAACCATCTGCGCCGCTGGCTGGTGCATCCCCAACTGCTCGGTACCCTGCTCTGGGCGGTGGCCCATCTGCTGGTCAACAGCGAGGCGCGATCTCTGGTGCTGTTTGGCGGCATCGGGCTGTGGGCGCTGGTGAGCATGGTCTGGATTTCGGTGCGGGACTGGCAGCGATATCCCCGCCCGGCGGCCAACTGGACGGGCACCGGCATCAGCGTCGGGGCGGGCCTGGCTGCCACCGCGCTGCTGGTGTTCTGGGGCCACGGCTGGCTGACCGGCATTCCCTTGCATTGAGAGTGAACTGCGGCTCTGGTAACCGCGTATGATGGACAAAACAAAAGGAGTCTTGGCGATGAAATGGTTCACTCTGTTGCTGTTATTGGGGGCTGGCGCGGCCTCTGCGGCGTGCCCCGATTATTTCAATGTGGAGATGCGGGAGCTAAACAACTCTCAGCGCCACAACCTCTGTCAGCTGACCGAGGGCAAGGTGGTACTGGTGGTTAATACCGCCTCCTATTGCGGCTACAGCGGCCAGTTCCGCGATCTGGAGAAGCTCTACCAGAGCTACAAGGATAAGGGGCTGATTATTCTGGGTTTTCCCTCCAACGATTTCTGGCAGGAGGCGGGCAACGAGACCAAGACTGCCGAGGTGTGTCGCCGCGACTATGGCGTCACCTTCCCGATGTTCAATCGGGTAGCGGTGCGGGGCTCCGATGCTGTGCCACTGTTCAAGGGGCTGGCGGCGGCCGCTGACGGGGATGAGCCGAACTGGAACTTCCACAAGTATCTGGTGGGTCGCGATGGCAAGCTGATCGCCAGCTACGGCGCCAACCAGAATCCGGCTGACGACCCCCTCAAACTGCAGATCACCCGGGCGCTGGGGCTCTGACCCTACCCCTTGGCGGGCGGCTCTGGAATAATGGGCTCCCGCCACTTAATCCGGTTATCCTGTGCTGCAACGTCTTCCTCAAATGGTGATCTTCGATGCGCTGGTGCGTGAGCAGGGGATCTCTGCCGCCGCCCGTCGTCTCGGGGTCTCCAAATCCCATATCAGCAAGCAGCTGGCGCTGCTGGAGACCACCCTTGGCGCCCAGCTGGTGCAGCGCACCACCCGCCGCTTCGTCCTGACCGAGCTGGGTCAGGAGTATGCCCGTCACTGTCATACGCTGGTGGCGGTGGCGCAGGAGGCGGACTCCATGATCGCCGAGCGGCGTGGCAAGGTGAGCGGCGTGCTCCATCTCGGGGTGGGCCAATCTTTTGGCCGTCTGCACGTCATTCCTCATCTCAAGGCGTTTCAGGATCGCTATCCCGAGTTGGAGCTGGAGGTCTCGCTGTTCGACCACAGAACCAATCTGGTGGATGAAGGGCTGGATCTCTGGCTCACCACCTATGAGGACAAGCCGGAAGGGCTGGTGGGACAGCGGCTGGCCGACATTGGCTTCGTGGTGGCGGCTTCGCCGGATTACCTGCTGAGCCACGGCACGCCGCTCCATCCCAAGGATCTGTCCCAGCACAACTGCATCACTTACCAGAGTCGGGAGCGGCGCTATCACCAGTGGTCGTTTCGCCAGGGCAAGGAGCGCCAGACGGTGCAGGTGGCGGGCAACTATCGGGTGGATATGGCGGAGGCAGTGCGGGATGCGGCACTGGCCGGGCTCGGCATCGCCTATATCGCCAACTACTTGCTGGACAAGGAGTTGCAGAGCGGCAAGCTGATCCCGGTGTTGCCAGGGTGGCGACCGAACCAGCAGATGGCGGTACACGCCGTTTATGCCCGGCGCGAACATCTGGATCCCAAGATCCGTCTCTTCATCGATTTTCTCAAGGCCCGCTTTGGTCCCGAACCCTATTGGGAGCAGCGACTGGCCCCCTGGCTCGGGGGTAAATTGTCCGGCGGTGAGGAATGATTGTTTCCATATAAGAACTCTTGATTTCTTTTGATACTAAAATCGAACCAAATCAGCCAGTTGGCGCAACCGATATCGTGCAAACGTTTTTTCTAACAGAGCTGTAACCAAGCGGACTTGCAGTGACGGGGTGAGAGGCGCAGAATCCGCGCCCATCTTTTGCCCCACCTGATGGAGTCCCTATGATTGCCCTGCTCGGCATCTTGAGTATCCTGGCGCTTGCCGTCATCTGCTCTGATAATCGTCGTCGTATCCCGTTGCGAACAGTTGGCCTTGCCCTCTGCTTGCAAATCATGTTTGCCGGTTTGGTGCTCTGGTTGCCTGCCGGTCAGCATGTGCTGAACGGGGTCAGCGAGAGCGTAAGTAGCGTGATCGGTTATGGTCAGGAGGGGATCGCCTTCCTGTTCGGCGATCTGGCCAAGTTCAAGCTGGGCTTCATCTTTGCCTTCAACGTGTTGCCGGTCATCATCTTTTTCTCTGCGGTGATCGCCATCCTCTACCACATCGGTATCATGCCGCGGGTGATCGCCCTGCTGGGTGGTGGCTTGCAGAAGCTGCTGGGTACCGGCCGTGCCGAGAGCCTCTCCGCGACAGCCAATATCTTCGTCGGCATGGTGGAAGCGCCGCTGGTGGTCAAACCCTACCTCTCCAAGATGTCCGACTCCCAATTCTTCGCTGTGATGAGCTGTGGTCTCGCCTCTGTCGCCGGTGGCACCCTGGTGGGCTATGCCAGCCTCGGGGTTGAACTGAAATACCTGATCGCGGCAGCCTTCATGTCGGCCCCTGCCGGTCTGGCGATGGCCAAAATCCTGGTGCCGCCGGGAGCTGAAGAGGTCGATCACCATCAGGATGTGGAGATCCCCCGCGCCACCAACGTGATTGAAGCGGCGGCCGATGGCGCCATGTCCGGCCTCAATATCGCGGTGGCGGTCGGTGCCACCCTGCTGGCTTTCGTTGGTGTGATTGCCATGCTGAATGGCCTGCTCGGCTGGGCTGGCGGTCTGGTAGGACTGGACCTGAGCTTCCAGATCATTCTGGGCTGGCTGTTTGCCCCCGTCTCCTGGCTGATCGGTGTGCCCTGGGATCAGGCGCAAGCCGCTGGCGCCCTGATCGGTACCAAGATCGTGGTCAACGAGTTCGTCGCCTTTATCGGTCTGGTGCAGGATCAGACCCTGAGCGAGTCGAGCAAGGCCATCGTGACCTTCGCCCTGTGCGGCTTTGCCAACATCTCCTCAATGGCGATCCTGATCGGCGGTCTGGGCTCCATGGTGCCGGAGCGCAAATCCTTCATCGCCCGTTACGGCATGCGCGCCATTCTCTCCGGCGTGCTGGCGAACCTGATGAGCGCCTGTCTGGCCGGTCTGTTCCTCGCCCTGTAACAGTCGCTGTACGGAATAGATGTAACAAGGGCGCCCTGATGGCGCCCTTGTCATATGGATAAAATGAAGCCCCTACCTTGGTCGGGGCTTCTTGTTGCTGCTCAGTCGACGTAGAAGGTCTGCTGGAAGCTGAGGTTCTGTTGCTGCCCGCCGCCCATGATCTTCAGGGTGAACTGATAGGTATCTTCGTTGCGGTAGGGGAGGGTCGCCAGATAGTAGATAGCATCGCCCTCTTTTACCTCCTGAAAGTTCAGGGTGCGGATGGTGCCGGTCAGGTTCTTGGCCTCACCGGTGATCCCCACGGCTTGCGCCACTTTCTGCTTGTCCTGTACCGCGATATTGATGATGGCGTTATAGCGACTGCGCTCCAGTCCATACGCCTTGGCGACCTCGGGGGTGAGGAAGCTGGAGTTGAAGGCGTTGTAGTGCACCAACCAGGGGCCCAGCTCCTTCATCTGTTCTGCCTTGAGCGGCAGGGTCATCAGCAGTGCCAGCAGGCCACTCATCCAGGCTGTTTTCATCTGTCATCCCTCTCATATCTACGGTTGGCGCAGGCCGATTCATTCAGCCTTGCGTGTCATTCAGCAGCGCACTCACTTCTTGCGGCAACTGTTTGGGGCTGTCGATGGCGACGGTTTTGTGTCGCCCCAGCTCGCCCCGCACTATGGTTACCTGGCCCTTGGCCACCTTGAACTGCTTGGCCAGAAACTTGATCAGATGGCTGTTGGCCTGGCCATCGACAGGCGGCGCCGTGATGGCCACTTTCAGCTCTTCGCCATGCAATCCGATGATCTGATCCCGACTCGCCTTGGGTTGGATCACCAGATGCAGTACCAGTTCATCCCCTTGTTGCAGGACGGCTGGCATCAAATCATCCACCACAGCTGGCCGAACAGGTCACCCAGCAGGTAGTTGATGGCTTGCAGGCCGATAAAGGCGACCAGCACCGAGAGATCCAGTCCGCCCAGTGCCGGCAGTACGCGGCGGATAGGGGCGAGGAACGGCTCGGTCAGCTGATGCATCACGTATTCGATGGGGTTGCGGCCCTGGCTGACCCAGCTCAGGATGGCGCGGATCAGCAGTACCCAGAAGATCATCGAGCCTGCTTTTTTCAGTACGGTCAGCGCAGCAAACAGGCTGATGCTGAGCCAGTCCGCCAGCAGCACGTTCATGCTCTTGAGCAGGGCCAGCTTGGCGAAGGCGATGGCCAGCGCCAGCATTACGGAAGCGAGATCGATGCCGCCAAAGCCCGGGATAACGCGGCGCAGCGGGATCACCAGCGGATTGGTCAGCTTGACCACCATCTGGCTCATCGGGTTGTAGAAGTCGGCACGGGCCCACTGCAGCCAGACGCGCAGCAGGATCACCATCAGGTAGAGATCGAAAACGGTGTTAATCAGAAAGTAAGCAGTGTTCATCTGGGCTCCTGTTAGAAGAGGGTTTCCATTTCGGTGGCGCGAGCAACGGCCGCCTGCATGGCTTGCGCAGTCAGTGGCATCAGCCCCTGCTGCTGGAATGTCTTGATGGCTTCGGCTGTGGTGCCGCCCTTGCTGGTGACCTGCTCACGCAGGGTTTGCAGCGCCAGCTCGGGGTTTTGCTCCACCATGGCGGCTGCGCCCAGCGCGGTTTGCTGCACCAGCAGGCGTGCCTGATCGGGCGAGAAGCCCAGTGCCTCTGCCTCTTCGGCGATCGCCTGCATAAAGAGGAAGAAGTAGGCCGGAGCACTGCCCGCCGCGGCGATGACGCCGTTGATGCCAGACTCCTGCTCTACCCAGAGGGTCTTGCCGACCGCCTGCATCATCTGCTCGGCAAAGTCACGATCCACGGCGGCAATCTGTTCGGGTGCATAGAGACCGGTCATGCCCAGACCCAGCAGGGCCGGGGTATTGGGCATGGTGCGGATGATGCGGTCGTGGCCACCGGCCATCTCGCCAAGGCGCGCCACCTTGATACCGGCCGCGATGGATATGAGCAGCTTGCCCTCAAGGGAGCCCAGCTCTTCAACCAGTGCTGCCAGCATGCCGGCCATCAGCTGCGGTTTGACCGCCAGCACGATCACTTCGGCATCGCGGGCCGCCTCGGCATTACTCTGAGTGATGCGAATGCCATGTTCGCTCGCCAGCGCCTCCAGCTTGGGCAGACTTGGGTTGGCGGCCGTGATCTGCCCGGCGGGATAACCCGCCTTGACCAGTCCGGCGATGATGCTGCGGCTCATGTTGCCCGCGCCGATAAAGGCCAGCATTCTATGCTGCATCAGATGCTCCTGTAGCACATGGGGTCGCGGCGGGGTGGGTGCTGCCTGCACCACCTGACGCCAGAATTCGGTGTTCCATCAAACGCTCCTGTTGATGAAGTCGCGGCAAGAGGCGGACGTATGGGTTATCCGCTGGCCTTGCCTATGAGTAGTCACGGGCGCCGAAGATGGCGGTGCCGACCCGCACCATGGTGCTGCCGTGGGCTATCGCCAGTTCAAGATCCTCGGTCATCCCCATCGAGAGGGTATCCACCGTGGGGTATTGTCGCGCAAGCTCGGTGAACAGAGTCTGCATACGGGTCATTTGGGCGGCCAGTACGCGCTCGTCACTGGTGTGCTCGGGAATGGCCATCAGCCCCCGCAGCACCAGTCGCTCACTTTGAGAGACCAGCTCGGCAAGGCGGAAAATCTCTTGTTCCGACGTTCCGGACTTGCTGCTCTCTCCGCTAATATTGATTTGCAGACAAACATTTAGCGGTGCCATGCTGGCGGGACGCTGGTTGTTGAGGCGGTCGATCAGCTTGTCCCGATCCACGCTCTGCACCCAGTCAAACCGTTCTGCGACCAGTTTGGATTTGTTCGATTGCAAAGGGCCGATAAAGTGCCACTCTATGTCGCTATATTCCGGCTGCTGGCGCAAGGTATCGATCTTGGCCGCTGCTTCCTGAGCGTAGGATTCGCCAAAGCAGCGCTGACCTGCGGCATGGGCGGCCATGATGGCCTCGACAGGTTTGGTCTTGCTCACGGCCAGCAGGCGGATCTGCTGCAGGTTGCGGCTCGCTCGTTCGGCGGCCTGGGCAATACGTTCCTTTACCTGAAACAGGTGCTGGGCAATCTGGTTCATATTTCGTTAGTGATCTTGTGATGGGAGAATGACAAGTCTATGGATATCACAGAGTTATTGGCTTTCAGTGTAAAGCATAAAGCCTCGGATCTACACCTCTCGGCCGGGGTTCCCCCGATGATCAGGGTTGATGGTGAGGTTCGCAAGATCAATTTGCCCGCCCTGGAACACCGGGAAGTGCATGCCCTCATTTACGACATCATGAACGACCATCAGCGCAAGGAGCTGGAGGAAAACTTCGAGGTCGACTTCTCGTTCGAGGTGCCCAATCTGGCCCGTTTCCGGGTTAACGCCTTCCAGCAGGCGCGCGGTTCGGGCGCGGTATTTCGTACCATCCCCAGCACTGTGCTGAGTCTCGAGGATCTCGATGCGCCGGAGATCTTCCGCAAGATCGCCGAGTTCCCGCGGGGCCTGGTGCTGGTGACCGGCCCGACCGGTTCCGGTAAGTCGACCACCCTGGCGGCCATGGTCAACTACATCAACGAGAACTTCCATCACCATATCCTCACCATCGAAGACCCCATCGAATTCGTCCACGAGAACAAGCGCTGTCTGGTGAACCAGCGGGAAGTGCACCGCGATACCAAGAGCTTCAGCAACGCCCTGCGCTCGGCACTGCGGGAAGACCCGGACATCATTCTGGTGGGTGAGATGCGCGACCTTGAGACCATTCGTTTGGCCATGACCGCCGCCGAAACCGGCCATCTGGTGTTTGGCACCCTGCACACCTCGTCGGCGGCCAAGACCATCGACCGTATCATCGACGTCTTCCCAGGCGCGGAGAAGGACATGGTGCGCTCCATGCTCTCCGAATCCCTGCGGGCGGTCATCTCCCAGACCCTGCTCAAGCGCATTGGCGGCGGCCGGGTGGCGGCCCACGAGATCATGATGGGCATTCCGGCGGTGCGTAACCTCATCCGGGAGGACAAGATTGCCCAGCTTTACTCGGTGATCCAGACCGGGATGACCCACGGTATGCAGACCATGGATCAGAGCCTCAAGCAGCTGGTGAGCCGCGGTGTGGTGGCATCCCTCGATGCCAAGGCCAAGGCCGTCGATCCCAACAGCATTTAAGCGACTCGCACCCAGGGAGGGATAGATGATGAATCTGGATGATCTGCTGAGCCAGCTGGTCGAGCGAAAGGGATCGGATCTGTTTGTGACGGTGGGCTCGCCGCCCACCCTCAAGGTGAATGGCCATCTGGTGTCGCTGGGGGGGGAAGCGCTCGACAAGAAGGGGGCGCTGACGCTGGTCAGGGATACCCTCAGCAGCGATCACTTCGAGCGTTATATCCGCACCAAGGAGGCCAACTACGCGATCTATCGCGAGGCGCTTGGCCGTTTTCGGGTCAGTGCCTTTTGGCAGCAGGAGCTGCCCGGCATGGTGGTGCGGCGTATCGAGACCCGCATTCCCACCTTTGAAGATCTGCAGCTACCCAAGATCCTGCAAGAGGTGGCGATGGCCAAGCGGGGGCTGGTGCTGTTTGTCGGCGCCACCGGGGCGGGCAAATCGACTACCCAGGCAGCGATGATCGGCTATCGCAACCAGCATGCCGATGGTCACATTCTGACGGTGGAAGATCCGGTGGAGTTCGTCCATCAGCATGGTCGTAGTCTGGTGACCCAGCGAGAGGTGGGGATCGATACCGAGTCGTTCGATGTGGCGCTGAAAAGCTCGCTGCGTCAGGCACCGGACGTGATCCTGATCGGCGAGATCCGAAGTCAGGAGACCATGGAGTTTGCCCTGCAGTTCGCCGAGACGGGACACCTTTGTCTCGCCACTTTGCATGCCAACAATGCCAACCAGGCGCTGGATCGCATCCTCCATCTGGTGCCGCAAGACAAACACCGCCAGTTCCTGTTCGATCTCTCTTTCAACCTCAAGGCCATCGTCGCCCAGCAGCTGGTGCCAAGCATGGATGGCAAGCGGCGCTGCGCCGCGTTCGAGATCCTGCTCAATACCCCGCTCATCACCGACATTATCCGCAAGGGAGAGATGCATCGCCTCAAGGAGGTGATGACCAAATCCACCGAGTTGGGTATGCAGACCTTCGATCAGGCGCTTTTCAGCCTGTTCTGCGCCGGCCAGATTGGCTACAGTGAGGCACTCGCCCACGCCGACTCGGCCAACGACCTGCGACTGCTGATCAAGCTCTCCGGTCGCGAGCGGCTCGGCACCGGTACGCTGGACAATGTGACGCTGGATGAATGAATCATGGGGCCGCTCTGCCGTTCGGCCCCTCGCCATAAAGGAACGTTATGCTGATTGTGGTTTCCCCGGCCAAGACGCTGGATTACGAGTCACCGCTGGTGACACCCCGTTTCACCCAACCCGAGCTGCTGGATCACTCTGCCGAACTGATTAGTCGTGCCCGCCAACTGAGCCCTGACCAGATCGCCACTCTGATGAAGATCAGCGACAAGCTGGCCGGTCTCAATGCCGCCCGGTTTGCCGAGTGGCAGCCAGATTTCACCCCCGCCAATGCCCGTCAGGCGCTGCTGGCCTTCAAGGGGGATGTCTACACCGGTTTGGCGGTAGAGGATTTCAGCGAGGCCGATTTTGACTTCGCTCAGGCACACCTGCGGATGCTCTCAGGCCTCTATGGCGTGCTTCGCCCCCTCGACCTGATGATGCCCTATCGGCTGGAGATGGGGACCAGGCTCGACAATAGTCGCGGCAAGGATCTCTACCAGTTCTGGGGGGAGGTGATCACTCACCATCTCAACGACGCGCTGGCAGCGCAGGGGGATGAAGTGTTGATCAATCTGGCCTCCGACGAGTATTTCAAGTCGGTACGACCCAAGAGCCTGAAAGGGCGGATTGTCACACCGGTGTTCAAGGATGAGAAGAACGGCCAGTTCAAGATCATCAGCTTCTACGCCAAGAAGGCGCGCGGCATGATGGCTCGCCACATCATCAAGCACCGTCTGACCGAGGTGGAGCAGCTGACCGGTTTCAACGCCGAGGGCTACTACTTTGTGCCGGAAGAGTCGGACGCCAATACCCTGATGTTTAAACGCGCCGAAAATTAATTACAAAAAGAGGGAACCAATCTTTCGACCCGCGGGTCTGAATATGTGAATCCTCTGTTGTAAGCACTTTTTATTCGCCGACGTTTGATACGTCGGCTTTTTTATTGCCGTTTTTACTGTCCATCGATTGCCTTCGCCGGGACTATGTGGTTCAGATAGACTCAAGACAGGGAGCGAGTCGTCGTGAGGTGATTATGGAACAGAAAAATGCCATTCGGCAGGTTGCCGTCCCTTGGGCTCCGTCCCGCCAGCTACCGCCCGGTCTGGTTGTGGCCGAGCTGCATCAGGATCTCTGGAGCGACTCCCTGACCATCATGCTGGGGCGGGCACGCAGCATCGATCTGCCCCCGCAAATCCTCTGCCGAGTCTATTTTCGCCATATCTACGCCCTGCGGGTCATCGAAGATTGCGATCTGGCCGAGGGGAAGGATAGCCACGCCATCGAAGAGCAGATCCAGCTCATCACTCCATCCCGTTTTGCCAGCTGGTTCCATCAGGAGTCGGACGGCCTGCATCTGGATGAAGATCTGCAGCACTATCGCATCTCGACCTGGGATTATTGTGCCGATGTGCTGACCTCCTCTGCGCCGGAACTGCAATTCCTGCCCCAGAGCGAGTAGCCAGCTGTTACGTCAGAGGCGAAGGATGATCCTTCGCCTCTTGGTTTTTGGGCTGGTGCAGATTTTGTGGCGTTCAGGCCACTCAAGCCGGGTGGTGGCCTGTTGTGTCGGCACAAAAAAAGCGCCTCAGAGGAGGCGCGGGGAAAAGACAGATTGGAAGCGTCACATGGGTGCTACTTGAATCAGCGAATGAGCCGTGCCATTCAAGTATGGAGCCATCATGCCAAGCTCAATCTGAAGTAGTTCTGAGGCGATTCTTCATTTTCTGTTCATCTTGTCAGCAAAGCGTGGTCACTGACTGAAAGCCTTTTCATTCTGGTCGCGATATTGTCCCGCCCTCTCCAAGGCGCTCATCGTCTCATGGGGCCAGCTCGAATGCTGTGCCTACCTGTTCCAGTGCCAGCAACCAGCGCTTGATGGGAATGCCGCCAGCATAGCCGGTCAGATCGCCGCTGCGTCCGATCACTCGATGGCAGGGTACTATGATGCTCAGCGGATTGCGGCCATTGGCAGCGCCCACCGCCCGCACTGCCTTGGGATTGCCTATCGCCTGGGCAATCTCGAGATAGCTCACGGTCTCGCCATAGGGGATATCGCACAAAGCGTTCCACACCGTTTGCTGGAACGGGGTGCCCTTCGCTGCCATGGGCAGATCGAACTGCTGCAACTTTCCGGCGAAATAGGCGTTGAACTGGGCAAGATAGGGCGCCAGCGCCTTGTCATCCCGTTGCCAGTCAGTTTGCGGCATGACGGGGCGCTCCCCGTGTATGAACTCCACGTGGCGCAGGCCATCCTGATCGATGGCGACCAGCAGGGGGCCGCGGGCGCTGTCGCAAAAACTGTATCTCATCGGCTGACATCCTTGGGGGGCTGGCTCAGTCCAGAACCGGTTTGCCGCGGGCGGACTTGATATCCCCCTTGCGTTTCTTGGCATCGACCCGTTTGCGCTGGGAGCTGCGGGTCGGCTTGGTGGCATGGCGGGCCTTGGGGCGCCAGGCTGCTTTTTTCAGCAACTCCACCAGACGGTTCATCGCCTCCTTGCGGTTCATATCCTGACTGCGGTGGCTCTCGACCCTGATCATGATAAAGCCGTCGTGTACCCGGCTGTCGCTCAGCTTGTCGAGACCCTCCTTGTAGAGGGGCGTCAGGTTGGGAGAGTTGCGGTAATCGAAGCGCAACCAGACGGCGGAGTCGGTCTTGTTGACGTGCTGTCCACCGTTGCCCTGTGCCCGCATGGTCTGAAATTGCAGCTCATGCCAGGGAATCGTGACGCTGTTGGAGATAACTAACATGCTGTTTTGCTCTTGTTTGGTGCATACCCGCTGACCGCTGCAGCATGGTGCCTCATTATCGGGCGTGCTGGCCGGTTATGGGGATGTGCCTGGCGAATGGCGCAGGTATTAAACTCTATCTATATGAAATAAAACAATAAAAATACTTGGCATAAGAATTGAAACCCGATTCATGACACACCATGGATTGGGAGCAACCAGATGAAGCTGATTAGTGCGATTATCAAACCGTTCAAGTTGGACGATGTCCGCGAGGCTATTGCCAACCTGGGGGTGGAAGGGCTGACCGTGTCCGAGGTCAAGGGATTTGGCCGCCAGAAGGGACACACCGAATTATACCGGGGAGCCGAGTATCAGGTCGACTTCCTGCCCAAGGTGAAGCTGGAGATTGCTACCGCCGATGATAACGTGGAAGGGGTGATCGAGGCGATCTGCAAGGCGGCCTATACCGGCAAGATCGGCGACGGCAAGATTTTTGTCTACGACTTGCTGCAAGCGGTGCGCATCCGCACCGGCGAGAGTGACGACGAGGCGCTGTGATGAACCGCATCCGTGACGTACAGATCTGTTGACCTCCCGATCTCGGGGAATCCCGATGGAGTGAGCGCTTATTGAAGCCTGATCAACATAACGTTTTGCTCAGAAGAGGCCGAATGGGATTCCATCCGGCCCTTTTCATTTATGGGCGATTAAATATGTGATGTGGCGACGGCGAGCTTTCTTGATCCGCTTATAAGATGTATGCAGAATGCAAACGGCAATCGTTATCACTCTGTATAGCTAATCAAGGAATGGATGATGAAAATGAAGATGTTGGCACTGGCTTTCTCTGCGTTGGCAGCTCAGTCGGCATTGGCGGCCGGGGAAGTGAATGTCTACTCCAACCGGCAGGATGAGCTGATCAAGCCCATCATCCAGCAGTTCGAGAAGGAATCTGGCATCAAGGTGAACGTGGTGTTCGCCAAAGAGGGGTTGAACGAGCGTCTGGAGCGGGAAGGCAAGCTCTCTCCGGCCGACCTGATGCTAACCGTTGATATCAGCCGTCTGACCGATCTGGTGGACAAGGGGCTGGTGCAGCCGGTAGACAGCAAGATCTTGCAGGAGAACATCCCCGCCATCTATCGTGATCCGGAGAATCGCTGGTTCGCCCTGACCACCCGGGTTCGCGCCATCTACTCCAGCAAGGATCGCCTCGGTAAGCTCGAGACCATCAGTTACGAAGATCTGGCCAAACCGGAATTCAAAGGGAAAATCTGCACCCGTAGCGGCAAGCATGAGTACAATGTTGCGCTGGTCTCCTCCATGATTGCCCATCACGGCATGGCCGAGACCAAAACCTGGCTGGAAGGGGTCAAGGCCAACCTGGCGCGCAAGCCGCAGGGCAACGACCGGGATCAGGTCAAGGCGATCAAGGATGGTATCTGTGACGTGTCACTCGGTAACAGCTACTATCTGGGCGCCATGTTGAAAGATCCGGCGCAGAAGTCCTGGGCGGATGCGGTCTATATCAACTTCCCGAACCAGGCTGACCGCGGTGCCCACGTCAACGTGAGTGGCGTGGCCATGACCAAGTATGCCAAGAACAAGGCCGAGGCCCAGAAGCTGATGGAGTTTCTGGCTGGCGACACCGCCCAGCACATGTATGCGGACGTGAACGCCGAATATCCGGTCAAGGCCGGAGTCGAGCCTTCCGCCATGGTCAAGTCTTGGGGCAGTTTCAAGTCTGACGCACTACCGGTCAGCGATTACGCCAAGCACCGCAAGGACGCCTTGCAGTTGCTGGATGAAGTGAAGTTCGACTTGTAATCAGATGGGGCCAACGGCCCCATCAACATCTGTGGTCTCATGAAAAATTTTGGATGGATGACCGGCAGCTGGGCCATCGCCCTGCTGCTGGGTTTACCGGTTATAGCCCTGCTTTTCTCTGCCTTCTCGGCTGAGGGAGATCTCTTTCGCCACCTCGCCGACACCGTGCTGCTCGATTATCTGGGCAATACCCTGGGGCTGGTGGTCGGCGTGGTGCTGCTCAGCCTGCTGTTTGGCGTACCCACCGCCTGGCTGGTGGCCATGTGTCAGGTGCCGGGGCGCCGTGCCCTGCAGTGGGCCTTGATGCTGCCGATGGCCATGCCCTCCTATATCGTCGCCTACGTCTATACCGACCTGCTCGACTACTCGGGCCCGCTGCAGGCCGGGTTGCGAGCACTCTTTGGCTGGAACAGCCCTGCCGATTACTGGTTTCCTGCCATTCGCTCCCTTGGTGGTGCCGCCTGGGTGCTGGCGCTGGTGCTGTTCCCCTATGTCTATCTGCTGACCCGCGCCTCTTTTCTCGAGCAGTCAGTCAGCCTGATCCACTCCAGCCGCCTGCTCGGCTGCACCCCGTGGCAGAGCTTTCGTCGCCTCAGTCTGCCGCTGGCGCGCCCCGCCATCATGGTGGCGGTATCGCTGGTGGCCATGGAGACGCTGGCCGATTTCGCCACCGTCCACTTCTTTGCCATCAACACCCTGACCACGGCGGTCTATGACACCTGGCTCGGCTATGGCAGTCTGGCCACCGCGGCGAAACTCTCCTGCCTGATGTTGCTGGCTGTGGTGCTGTTGATCGCGCTGGAGCGCCGCTCGCGCAGTCGGCAGCAGGTGTTCCAGAAGTCCATGGGCCATGAGCAGCCTCTGCGCTATCCGCTCAAGGGGATGAGCCGCTGGTTGGCGGGTCTCTGGTGCTGGGGCTGGTGCTGGCCGGTTTCGCTCTGCCGTTCATCATCCTGCTCGATTACGGCGTGCGTTACTTCGAGTTGTCGTGGACGCCGGAGTTTGTCCGCTTTGCCGGAAACAGCTTGGCTATCTCGGCGCTGACCGCTCTGCTGGCGATGGGCATCGCCCTGCTGCTCGGCTTCTTCCGCCGCCTCGATGGCGGGATAAAGAGTCTGTTGCCCCTGCGCATCGCCGCCATGGGCTACGCCATGCCGGGTACCGTGCTCGCCATCGGGGTGCTGGTGCCGCTCACCGCCCTCGACTTTGCCATCAACGATCTGGCCGAGTGGCTCGGGCGTCAGGGCCCAGGCTTGTTGCTGAGCGGCACCATCACCGCCATCGTGTTCGGTTATCTGGTGCGCTTCGTGGCCATCGCCATCGGCTCGGTGGAGAGCAGCATGGGCAAGATCTCCCCCAGTCTCGACATGGCGGCCCGATCGCTGGGGCAGGGGGATGGCGCCATGCTGCGGCGGGTTCATCTGCCGCTGGTGCGCCGTGGTCTGTTTGCCGGTGCCATGCTGGTATTCATCGAATCCATGAAGGAGCTGCCCGCCGCTCTACTGCTGCGGCCGTTCAACTTCGATACCCTGGCGACCCACGTCTACCAGTTCGTCTCGGACGAGATGCTGGAGCGCGGTGCCCTGGGCGCTATCGTCATCGTGCTGGTGGGGCTGTTGCCGCTGATCTGGGTCAACCGCAGTCTGGACAGTCCGGGCCACTGAGTCGCCGTGTCGGTCAATGAAATTGCATGCGGTGTGCTGAACCGAAAGGCAGCGCGCCGCCAGAAACGAGAGGAAGTCAGCCTTGTCCTGTTTGCAGGTTGAAAATGTCAGCTGCCGTTACAACGGCCGCAATGTGCTGGAGCAGCTCTCCCTGACGGTGGCAGACAACGAGATCGTCTGCCTGCTGGGAGCCAGTGGCTGCGGCAAAACCACGCTGCTCAAGGCTATCGCCGGGCTGCTGCCGCTGGCAGAGGGCTCGATTCGCCTCGGCGATACCCTGCTCGACGGGCCCGGTGCCAGCGTGCCGCCCGAGGCGCGCAACATCGGCATGATCTTTCAGGATTACGCCCTCTTTCCTCACCTGACAGTGGCCGACAACGTCTGCTTCGGCCTGACCAAACTCGATCGCCGTGCCCGCCAGCAACAGGTGGACGAGGCGCTGGCGCTGGTCAATCTGCAGGGGCTGGGAGATCGCTATCCGCACCAGCTCTCCGGCGGCCAGCAGCAGCGGGTAGCCATCGCCCGGGCGCTGGTGTGCAAGCCGCGGCTGATGCTGCTGGATGAACCCTTCTCCAACATCGACACCCAGGTGCGGATGAAGCTGATCCTCGAGATCCGCGCCCTGCTCAAGCAGCAGGGGATCGGCGCCATCTTCGTCAGCCATAGCAAGGAGGAGGCGTTTGCCTTCGCCGATCGGCTGGCGCTGTTTCGCGCCGGTCACATCGAGCAGGTGGGCCAGCCGGAGCAGCTCTATCGCCGCCCGCAAAACCGTTTCGTGGCGGAGTTTCTCGGCGGGGTCAACTATCTGGCTGCCGAGGTGGTGGACAGCCACTGTGTGCAGACGGCGCTCGGGGTCATCTGTGGCAGCGAGCCTCATGGCCGGGCGGTGGGCGAGCAGTTGCAGCTGATGCTCAGACCCCAGCAGTTGTTGCTGGAGAGCGCCGCAGATGGCGAGCTCAAGGTGGTGGAGCAGCAGTTCCTCGGCCACCACTGCCGGGTGCTGTTCGAGTGTGGCGATCTGCAGCTGGAGGCAAGCATTGGCGAGCCCCTTGATGGGATGCGGGCACGGATCAAGGTTGCACCCCATGGGCTGGTGTTGTTTGACCCTTTGCCCTGAACGCGTGATATCGTCGTGAAATCAAAGAACTGGATTCACTCTGGTTTATAATCGCGCAACGCAAATAGCCCGTAACGCTAACGCCTACTCAGGGGAGAGATATATGAAAGCCCAAGTCGGGATCTGCGCAGAGCCGAATCTGCACGCCCTCTATCTGATGTTCAATCGTACCGGCGATGCCGCCGAACTGGTCTGCCGTCTGGCCAAACTGCCCGCCTTGTGGCAGGCGATCGCCGCCGATTTCCCTGATGCCGGTTTCAGCGGTCTGGTTGCTGTTGGCGCCGACGCCTGGGATGGTCTCTACCCTGCCGCCCGTCCGCCCCAGTTCCGCAGCTTTATGGCGCAATCCGCCAACGGTCAGGAAGCTCCCAACACCCCGTTTGATCTCTTTATTCAGCTGCGCGCCGATCGGGTGGATGTGCTGCACCACGCCGGTCACCGCGTGATGGCGCTGCTGGCCGGACTGGTCGAACTGGCCGAAGAGGTGCGCGGTTTCCGCAACCTGGATTGCCGTGACCTGACCGGTTTCGTCGATGGCACCGAGAACCCGCAGGATGAACACCGTGCCGAAGTGGCGCTGGTGGCCGATGGCGAGTTTGCTGGTGGCTCCTACATTCATGTCCAGCGCTGGGTACACGCCATGAGCGACTGGGAGAAGCTGGCGCAGAAAGAGCAGGAAGACATTATCGGTCGTACCAAGCCCGACAACATCGAGTATGAGTCTGCCGCCAAACCGCTGACCGCCCACATCAAGCGGGTCAACCTCAAGACGCCGAAAGGGGAGTCCATGGAAATCCTGCGCCAGAGCATGCCCTGGGGCACTATGACCGAGCAGGGGCTCTACTTCATCTCCTGCTGCCGCACACCGCAGCACTTCAACGCCATGCTGGCCAGCATGTACAAGGGGGAGGGCAGCCACTTCGATCATCTGCTGCGCTTCACCAAGGCAGTAACCGGCGCGGCTTTCTTCGCCCCATCGGAAGGTTTTCTGATGGCACAGGGTAAATAAGCCCGCCTGACGAAGATGCAGAAAACAAAAATCCCGGCCTTGGCCGGGATTTTTCGTTCTGGCTTGACCGCTATGAGGCGGTGGCGGCCATTACGGAGTCTGTTCGAACAGCTCCAGAGCGGAGAGGTAGAGCTCTTCGATATCGGTGTCGCTGGTCGGGGTGATGAAGATGGTGTCATCACCGGCGATGGTGCCGAGGATCCCCTCTGCCTTGCCGAGGGAGTCGAGCAGGCGGGCGATCAGCTGGGCTGCACCCGGGCTGGTGTGGATCACCACCAGTGCGCCGTTGTGATCGACGTCCAGTACCAGATTCTTGAGCGGGCTGGAGGTGGTGGGCACGCCCAGTTCCACCGGCAGGCAGTAGACCATCTCCATCTTGGCATTGCGAGTGCGAACGGCGCCGAAGCGGCTCAGCATGCGCGATACCTTGGACTGGTTGATGTTCTCGAAGCCCAGCTCTTGCAGGGCGGTGACGATTTCTGCCTGGGAGCCAAAGCGCTCTTCTTTCAGCAAGGCTTTAAAGGCCTTGGCCAGTTTTTCTTGCTTGTCGTTGTGTTTCATCTTGGTCTCACGAATGAGGAGGTGTGGCGGCCTGTGCGATACAGGCGGCAGATACGAACAGCGGGGCCATTTTGCATTCATATGCCGTTTTTTGCAAGGAAGCGGCGCTTGTTCTGCATATTGATTCAAAAATGGCTTGCATCAACCTTTATTAGGGATAGAATCGGGATGAAATTTTGAAAACTTATTCAATTGGGCTGTATGGGTATTGAATTAATAGGTATCGAGAAGTCCTGGCACAAGGTGCCGGTTCTGCAACAGGTCAGCTTTCGGACATCCCCCGGTGAAACCTTGGTGTTGCTGGGCCCGAGCGGTGCTGGCAAGAGTTCCCTGCTACGGATGATGAACCTGCTGGATACCCCGGATGCGGGTGTTCTGCGGATTGGCGAAAGTGAATTTTCTTTCCCGAACTCCCTCTCTGCTGCCGAATTCAACCGCCAGTCCCAACTGCTGCGTCGCAAGGTGGGGATGGTGTTCCAGCAGTACAATCTCTGGCCACATCTCACTGTGATGGAGAATCTGATTGAAGCGCCGGTCAAGGTGCTCGGCATGAGCAAGGAGGCCGCCATCGAGAAGGGGGCCTACCTGCTGGCCCAGCTGCAACTGGCCGACAAGCGCGATGCCTGGCCGGCACGCCTCTCCGGCGGTCAGCAGCAGCGGGTGGCCATTGCCCGTACCCTGATGATGGATCCGGAAGTGCTGCTGTTTGACGAGCCGACTGCTGCCCTCGATCCCGAGATCACCAAAGAGGTGGCCGAGATCATCCGTAACCTGAGCCAGACCGGCATTACCCAGGTGGTGGTGACCCACGAGGTCGACTTTGCCCGCAAGGTGGCCAGTCAGGTGATTTATCTGGAGAAGGGGCGGATCATCGAATCCGGCACCGCTGCCATTTTCCAATCCCCGCAAACCAGCCGGTTTGCCGAATTCTTGATGCATTGATATTGAATCGATAAGGAAGCTGTCATGAAAAAGAGTCTGTTGTTGGTTGCTGCCATGGGTCTGTTGAGTACCTCCGTCATGGCTAAAGAGATCAAGTTCGCCACCGAGGCCACCTACGCGCCGTTCGAATACCTGGATGACAAGAACGAGTTTCAGGGTTTTGACATCGATCTGGCGCGCGCCATCTGCGAGCAGGCCAAGCTGGAGTGCAGCTTCCACAACCAGGCCTTTGACAGCCTGATCCCCAGCCTCAAATTCCGTCGCTATGATGCCGCCATCGCAGCCATGGACGTAACCCCTGAGCGGGCCGCTCAGGTCGATTTCTCCGACATCTATTACGAGAACTCGGCAGTATTCGTCGCCAAGAAAGGGGCCTTCAAGGGGCCGGAAGAGATGGTCGACAAGACAGTCGGTGTGCAGAACGGTACCTCTCACCAGTCCTATCTGGTGGATAACTGGGTGAGCAAGGGCCTGCTGACCGTGCCGTATGCCAGCTACCAGAGCGCCTTCCTCGACATGATGAATGGCCGTACCGACGGTGTCTTTGCCGATACCGCCGTTGCTGCCGACTGGCTGAAGCAGCACAAGGAGTATGCGGTGGTGGGTGCGCCGGTGACCGATGCCAAGTACTTCGGTACCGGCTTTGGCATCGCGGTGGCCAAGGGCAATCAGGCGCTGCTGACCCAGCTGAACAAGGGGCTGGCCGAGATCAAGGCCAACGGCACCTATCAGAAAATCTTCGACAAATACTTCGTGCAGTAAGCCATGTTGAGCCTGTTGTTGGATGCAGCCTGGATGACCCTCGGGCTGGCCTTGGCATCACTGGTCGGGGGCATGGTATTGGCACTGGCGTTCAGTGCCGCCGAGCTCAGCAAGAAGCGTGCGCTGGTGTGGCCGGTGGCCACCCTGACCACGCTGATCCGTGGCCTGCCCGAGTTGCTGGTGGTGCTGTTCATCTACTTCGGCTCGACCCAGGTGTTGTTCCTCATCACTGGCGAGTATGTGGAGTTCAGCCCGTTCGCCTGTGGCGTGCTGGCGCTCTCCCTGCTGTTCGCCAGCTATGCGACCCAGACCCTGCGGGCGGCGCTCAATGCGGTGCCTTCAGGTCAACGGCTGGCGGCGCTGGCGCTGGGTTTGAGCAAGAGCCACATCTTCTTTCGCATCGTGTTGCCTCAGGCGTGGCGTCATGCCTTGCCGGGTCTCGGCAACCAGTGGTTGGTATTGCTGAAAGATACCGCGCTGGTGTCGCTTATCGGGGTCAACGAGATGATGCGTCAGGCCCAGATGGCCTCGGCCAGTACCTATGAGCCTTTCACCTGGTATGCCGCCGCCGCCCTCATCTATCTGACCATCAGTCTGGTGAGTGAATATGGCCTCGGGCTGGCTGCCCGCTACACCCGCCGCTACGGAGGCTAACTGATGCAAGAGTATCTCGTTACGTTGCTGGGCGGTCTGGTTACCACGCTGGAGCTGACCCTGTTCAGCCTGCTGCTGGGGATTGTGTTGGCAGCCCTGATGACCTGGGTGCTGGAGCTGCGCCTGCCGGTGGCGACCCAGCTGGTGCAGCTGTGGGTGCTGCTCTTTACCGGTACGCCGCTGCTCATTCAGATCTTCCTGATTTACTACGGGCCGGGTCAGTTTGAGTGGCTGAAAGCCAGCCCGCTCTGGCCGCTGCTCAAGCAGCCCTGGTTCTGCGCCGTGCTGGCGCTGGGTCTCAACACGGCGGCCTACTCCACCCGGTTGTTCAAGGGGGCGCTCGATGCCATCCCGGCCGGTGAGGTGGAGGCGTGTCGTGCGCTTGGCTTTAACGGCCGCCAGACCTTGTGGATGAAGGTGCGCCATGCCGCCCGTCATCTGGTGCCCGCCTACTCCAACGAGGTGATCCTGGTGCTCAAGGGGAGCTCCCTCGCCAGTACCATCACCATCATGGATATCATGGGGCTGGCACAGGGGTTGAATGCCCAGACCTACGATACCCTGGCGGTGTTCGGGGTGGCTGGCGGGCTTTATCTGGCGATGAACGGATTGTTAACAATTGGTTTTCGCTGGTGTGAAAAACGGGCGCTGGCATTCCAATCCTGAGACCTTCAAATCTACCTCTTTATGGTAAGGGGAAGTGCAGAAAAACTGTGCTTCTCCTCCAACTTTTTGTATTTCCCTCCAATTTTTGCTCCCGCATGTTTCGTGGCTCACAGAACCCGTGACTGCAACTGTTATCAGATTGTTTTTTATGGGGGGATCCATTAAGGTTGGGCGCACAACAACAAACAACCTTAAACCTACGCTTAAACATGGAGTTGATCATGAAAGTTGCCGTTCTGGGTGCCGCTGGTGGCATCGGTCAAGCCCTCGCTCTGCTGTTGAAAAACCGTCTGCCGGCTGGCTCCGAGCTGAGCCTGTATGACATCGCCCCGGTTACTCCGGGTGTGGCCGTTGACCTCAGTCATATTCCTACCGACGTCGCCATCAAGGGCTTCTGCGGTGAAGATCCGACTCCTGCGCTGGTTGGGGCCGATGTGGTGCTGATCTCCGCCGGTGTGGCACGCAAGCCGGGGATGGATCGCTCCGACCTGTTCAATATCAACGCCGGTATCGTCAAGAATCTGGTCGAGAAGTGCGCGGCCACTTGCCCGAAAGCACTGATCGGCATCATCACCAACCCGGTCAACACCACTGTGGCTATCGCCGCCGAAGTGCTGAAGAAAGCCGGTGTCTATGACAAGCGTCGCCTGTTCGGTGTCACCACTCTGGACGTGATCCGCGCCGAGACCTTCGTGGCCGCCGCCAAAGGGTTGAACATCGACAAGGTTCGCGTCAACGTGATCGGTGGTCACAGTGGCGTCACCATTCTGCCGCTGCTCTCCCAGATTGAAGGCGCCTCCTTCACCGCTGAAGAAGTGGCTGCCATGACCAAGCGCATCCAGAATGCCGGTACCGAAGTGGTGGAAGCCAAGGCCGGTGGCGGTTCTGCTACTCTCTCCATGGGTCAGGCGGCTTGCCGTTTTGGTCTCTCCCTCATCAAGGGTCTGCAGGGCGAAGCCAACGTTGTCGAGTGCGCCTACGTGGAAGGCAACGGCGAACACGCCACCTTCTTCGCGCAGCCGGTACTGCTGGGCAAGAATGGCGTCGAAACCGTACTGGATTACGGCAAGCTGAGCGCGTTCGAGCAGGAAGCGATGGAAGGCATGCTGGCTACCCTGAAAGCCGATATCCAGCTGGGTGTCGATTTCGTCAAGTAAGCGGGTCAACCCTGCCAACAAGGGAGCTTCGGCTCCCTTTTGTATTGATGAGATCCGCCCGACAGGCTAAGGGGATGGGGCTTGGTGCCGATAACAGAGTGCAGCAGGAGATCCTTATGATGAAACCCCTTACCCTTCTCGTTCTTGTCGGTGCATTCACCGCGCCCCTCTATGGTGCCGAGGCGGTATCGGCTGCCGTATCGAGCGATGTGCCTGCAGCAAGTGCATCGGCACCGACCGCAAGCAGTGCTGCGGTGTCAACGGCCCCTGTCTCTGCTGCTACGCCAGCGCCCTCTGAGGCAGTCCCCGTCTTGCTCCCGGCCGAGCCGGTCACCCCCGTTGCCAGCAGTGGCGAGGGGGCCGCGCCGCTGCCAAAACCGGCTGAGCCTGCCGCTGTGGTGGCGCCTCCCGCACCTCTGGCCGCTGGCGAGTTGCAGGCGGTGCCGCTCTATCGTCAGGACGAGCTGCTCAACTGGATTGAGCAGGGGCGCCACCTCACTCAGGTGAAGCAGGATCGCTGTCAGCTGACTCAGGATATCGAAGCGCGCGCCTCGGTGATGAAGATCCCGGCCTATCAATTCCTCTGGGGGGATATGCTGGCGTGGGGTGTCTGTACCAAACCCAATGCCGAGATCGGGGTGCAATATATGTGGGAGGCGGCCAATCAGGGGTTGGCGCCGGCGCTGGAGCAGTTGGGCCGCTACTACTGGAAAGGAACTTTGGTGCAGAAGGATTTGGTGCGAGCCGAGACCCTGATGCGCGAGGCAGCCAGCCTCGGTTTTCTGCGGGCTCGCATCGAGTGGGTCGAGATGCTGTTGCAGGGGATGGGCAGTCCGCTCGATTATGAGGACGCCTATCGCTGGCTCCATGGCTCCGTCATAGGTGACAAGGCGCTGCACCAGAAGGCGGCGACTCTGCTCAACCGTCTTGGCAACAGGATGCCGGCCAACGTGGTGGCCCGCGCCAAGGCGATGCACTGATCCAAAAAAATGACCCACAGATCTGCACCTGTGGGTCCGGTTCCAGCCGCCGTGCCATGACAGGCCGGAACCTCCCTCTGTTATATGGCTGCCTGCGCCTTAGAGATCTTGGTGGGGGCCAAAAACTTCGTAATGGAGCTGCCCCGCTGGCACCCCAGCCGCCAGCAGCTGCCGCTTGATCTCTTGCATGAAGCCGACAGGGCCACAGAAGTAGTAGTGGGCCTCTGGCGTGATGCGCTCCTTCACGGCAGTCAGATCCATGGTGCCGGCCAGGTCGTAATCTTCACCCTGTACATCGCTGGCCTCCGGCTCCCGATACCAGACCCGGCTCAGCAAGTTGGGATGCTGGCGGGATTTTTGCTGAATATCCTCCCGGAAGGCGTGTACAGCGCCCTGTTCGCAGGCGTGCAGGCAGGTGACATCAGCCTGATGGCCGTTCGCCAGCAGCTGGTTGAGCATGCTCATCATCGGCGTCACGCCGACACCGGCGGAGAGCAGTACCACCGGGGTCTGGCTGTCGGCTTTCAGGTAGAAATCGCCGGTAGGGGGCATCACCTCGATCTTGTCACCCGCCTGCAGGTGATCGTGCAGCAGGTTGGAGACCTGACCCTGCGGCTCACGCTTGACGCTGATGCGGTAATCCTGCCCGTTGGGGGCATCGGAGAGGGAGTATTGGCGGATCTCCTGATATTCCAGCTCGGGGTGAACCAGCTTGATGCTGAGGTATTGGCCCGGTTTGAAGGTCAGTACCGGCTTGCCATCTTCCGGCGCCAGCAGGAAGGAGGTGATGAGTTCGCTCTCGGCTCGCTTCTCCTTGATGATGAAGGTGCGGGTACCTTGCCAGCCGCCATCCTGATTGGCCTTCTCCTGATAGATCTCTCGCTCGCGGCCGATGAAGATGCTGCCAGCACGCCATACGCCTTGCCCCATGCCTCCAGCACCTCGTCGGTGACCGCACTTCCGCCCAATTCTTTGAGCGTGGCCAAGAGATGACTACCTACAATGTGATATTGTTCCGGCTGGATCAGGAATCCGGTATGTTTGTGCGCAATCCGCTCGACCGCACCGGCGAGCGCTCCCAGATTGTCGATATTCTTTGCATACGCGGCGACTGCATTGAACAGGGCCAGCGGCTGGCCGCCACTGCGTTGGTGGGCCAGGTTGAAGATATCTTTCAGCTCCGGGTTATGGCTGAACATCCGCTGGTAGAAGTGCTGGGTGAGGGCAGGGCCTGCCGATTCGAGCAGCGGAATGGTGCTTTTGATGACGGCAACGGTGGTTTGATCTAGCATAGGGGCCTCGTTCTAATTGAACATATAAAATGTCATTTAATAAGTGGCATCCTAGATGTTTATTTGATTTGAATCAATACTCCACTTTTCGCATCGCGCTAATCAGGTTTTATGAGACTAACCAGTTATACAGATTTCGGATTGAGAGCCCTGCTCTATCTTGCCACCCTGCCGGAAGGGGAGTTGTCGAGCGTTGCCAAGGTATCGGCCCTGTATGGCGTTTCCCGCAACCACATGGTGAAGGTGGTCAATCAGCTGGTGAAGCTGGGCTATCTGCAATCCCAGCGTGGCAAGAATGGCGGTATTCGTATGGCTTGCGATCCCGCCACCATCAATATCGGGCAGGTGATCCGGGCGCTGGAAGGCAATCTGGACGGCATTGACTGCGGTTCGCCCGCTTGTCACATCGTCTCTGTCTGTCTGCTCAAGAGTGCGCTGAAAGAAGCGATGGATGCGTTTCTGGCGGTGATGGACAGCTATACGCTGCAAGACCTGCTGGCCAACCGCGACGAGTTGCAACGGGTGTTTGGCGAGTTGATCCCGACGCTGGTGCTGGAGCCGGATGATGAAGATGAGCAATGACGATGAGCAATAGAAAAGGGCTGCCACTGGCAGCCCTTTTTCAATCTTGCGAATCCGACTCAGCCCGGTACGATGCAGGCATAATCCGCGCCATCTTCACCATGTTGTTCTCCACATCGAGGATCTCGATAGGATAACCGGCCAGCCGGATCCCGATGTTGGGCTGGGGGATCTCTTCCAGATATTCGAGGATCAGACCGTTGAGGGTACGCGGGCCGTCGATGGGCAGGTGCCAGTTCATCTCCTTGTTCAGCTCACGAATATTGGCTGAGCCTTCGACCAGATAAGAACCATCTGACTGGGGGTGGATCTCGTCGCTCGGCGCAGGCGTCATGGAGGTGGTAAAGTCGCCCACGATCTCTTCCAGAATATCGTCCAGAGTGATTAGCCCCTGAATGTCGCCGTATTCGTCGACGATCAGGCCAATTCGCTCCTTGTTGCGCTGGAATTTGGCCAGCTGCACGTTGAGCGGCGTTCCTTCCGGAATGAAGTAGATCTCGTCCACTTCCCGCAACAGGCTCGATTTGTTGAACTGATCCCTGGCTACCAGCCGCAGGGCATCGCGCGCGTGTAAAAATCCGACAACGTCGTCGATATTGTCACGATAGAGGAGGATCTTGGTGTGAGCGCAGTGGGCCAGCTGGCGCTGGATGCTCTTCCAGTCATCGTTGATGTCGATGGCGTAGATATCGCTGCGCGGCACCATGATGTCCTCGACCAGCATCTTGTCGAGATCCAGAATGCTCAACAGCATCTCCTGATGACGCTGGGGGATCAGGTTACCCGCCTCATTGACTATGGTGCGCAGCTCCTCGGTGTTGAGGGAGTCATCCTTGTTGGGATTGATCTTCAGCATCTTGAGCAGGCCGCTGGTGATGCCGTTGATCAGCCAGACCAGCGGCGAGAGCGGCACCATCAGCCCCTTGAGGATCCAGGAGGCGGGATAGGCGATCTTCTCCGGAAACATGGCTGCCAGGGTCTTTGGCGTCACTTCACCGAATACCAGCACCACCAGAGTCAGGCCGAAGGTGGCGATGGCGACCCCGAGATCACCAAACAGCCGGATACAGACGATGGTGGCGATGGCGGAGGCGAGGATATTGACCAGATTGTTGCCGATCAGGATCAGTCCCAACAGGCGATCGGGGCGGGCGAGCAGTTGCTCGACGCGACGTGCGGCTTTGTGTTTGGTCTGTGCCAGATGCCGCAGTTTGTAGCGGTTGATGGACATCAGGCCGGTTTCGGCACTGGAGAAAAAGGCGGAAAGAAGGATCAAGATAACGAGAACAATCAGAAATGTACTCGTTGAGATGCTGTCCAAAAAGGGCTCCTGTTGGATGGTATGGCTAAAAGAGTATAGATGTCAGCTCAACAGCACTTCTTTGACGAAGCGGCTGCCAAAGTAGGCAAGAGTCAGGATGAAGCTGCCGATCAGACTGAGTGTGATGACTTTACGGCCGCGCCAGCCATAGGTGTGATGACCCCACAGCAGCAGAACGTAGACACACCATGCCAGGATGGATAGCACTGCCTTGTGGGATTTGCCCTGGGCGAACATATCTTCGAGGAAGAAGAGGCCGGAGGCGATGGAGAGTGTCAGCAGCAGCACCCCCGCAGAGATCAACTGGAACAGCCGTTTTTCCACCGTCATCAGTGGCGGCATGGCTGGCAGGTTGCTGATTTTTCGAGATTTAAGCTGTTTGTCCAGACAGGCGAGCTGCAGCGCAAACAGACAGGCGATCATCAATACCGAGTAGGCCATCAGGGCGAGGCCGATGTGCAGCAACAGCTGGGGATGGGCCTCCAGATGGGTTATGTAGCGACCAGGGATCAAGGCGCTGGCAGCCAGCAACAGGGCCGAGAAGCTGTAGACCACCGGCAGCAGGATCCAGCCGTTGAAGCGGCGGGTTACGCAGGTCATGAAGCAACTGATGATGAGGCTGACCAGCGAGGCAACGTTGAGCATGCTCAGGTTCTGGCCGTAACTCTGCAATACCTCTGAACCGAGGGCGCTGGCGTGGGCGATCAGGGCCAATCCGATACAGGCAAACAGGGAGCGCTGTCCCACCGGCTTGGCGCTCAGTAACAGATGCAGGGAGGCGATGATGGCCAGCAGATAAAACGCCAGGGCCAGAACAGAGATTACGATCATAACCAGGTCGTTGTTGCACAAGCTTTTGAGGGTAAGAGGGGCAGTATACCTTGCACGAGAAGTGCTCGCCAGTTGTGCAACGGCCGATCTGCCCATATATAGGGAGAAGGTCCCTGCTGCTGCGGTGCGGTGAATAATCGTCCTCGCGCCCGCTCTGGGTTATAATGCCCCCAATTTATTACGCCAAGAACCGGAATCCGTCATGTTTGAGAATTTGACTGAACGACTCTCGCGCACCTTGCGCAATGTCAGTGGCCGTGGTCGCCTGACCGAAGACAATATCAAGGAAACCCTGCGCGAAGTCCGCATGGCGCTGCTCGAGGCGGATGTCGCCCTGCCGGTCGTGCGTGATTTCGTGGCGCGTGTCAAAGAGCGCGCAGTCGGGCAGGAAGTGGCCAAATCCCTGAGCCCGGGCCAGGCATTCATCAAGATTGTGCACGGTGAACTGGTCACCGTGATGGGGGAGGCCAACGAACAGCTCAACCTGGCTGCCCAGCCGCCAGCGATCATCCTGATGGCCGGTCTGCAGGGGGCCGGTAAGACAACCACGGTTGGCAAACTGGCCAAGCTGCTCAAAGAGCGCAGCAAGAAGAAGGTGCTGGTGGTCAGTGCTGACGTTTATCGTCCGGCGGCGATCAAACAGCTGGAAACCTTGGCCAATGACATCGGTGTCGACTTCTTCCCGAGCGATGCCAGCCAGAAGCCGGTCGATATCGCCACCGCAGCCATCGATCAGGCGCGCAAGAAATTCTATGACGTGGTGATCGTCGATACTGCCGGTCGTCTGCACGTTGATAGCGAGATGATGGCCGAGATCCAGGATCTGCATGCCACCATCAAGCCGGTCGAGACCCTGTTCGTGGTCGATGCCATGACCGGTCAGGATGCCGCCAACACCGCCAAGGCGTTCAACGAAGCGCTGCCGCTCACTGGCGTGATCCTCACCAAGGCGGATGGCGATGCCCGTGGTGGTGCCGCGCTGTCGGTACGTCACATCACCGGCAAGCCGGTCAAGTTTATCGGTATGGGTGAAAAGACCGATGCGCTGGAGCCGTTCCACCCGGATCGTCTCGCCTCCCGTATCCTCGGTATGGGCGATGTGCTCTCTCTGATCGAGGAAGTCGAGCGCAACGTCGATAAAGAGAAAGCGGCCAAGCTGGCCAGCAAGGTCAAGAGCGGCAAAGGCTTCGATCTGGAAGATTTTCGCGAGCAGCTGGCCCAGATGCGCAACATGGGCGGCATGATGGGGATGCTCGACAAGCTGCCCGGCATGTCCGGTCTGCCGGATAACGTGAAAGATCAGATGGATGACAAGCTCACCGTGCGAATGGAGGCGATCATCAGCTCCATGACGCCCAAGGAGCGCGCCCACCCCGATCTCATCAAGGGTTCCCGCAAACGCCGTATCGCCGCAGGTTCCGGCATGCAGGTGCAGGATGTGAACAAGCTGCTCAAGCAGTTCACCGAGATGCAGCGCATGATGAAGAAAATGTCCGGCAAGGGCGGCATGCGTAAGATGATGAGCCAGATGAAGAACATGATGCCCCCCGGTTTCGGTGGCGGTCGCGGCCCGTTCTGATCCGGCCTGGGTGTTGATGGGGGTCTGCAGCGGCAGGCCCCTTTTCATTGCTGCTCTGCGCAAAAAATGGCTGGCTTGGTTGCAATTATTACGAATCCAAGTAGAATTACGCGGCTTATTTTAAGCTAGGGTCCGCGTGTTTGCGGGCCTTGTTCATTAGATGTTAATGAGGACGATATGGTAACCATTCGTTTACAACGTGGTGGCGCGAAAAAGCGTCCGTTCTACCAGGTAGTAGTTTCTGACAGCCGTTGCGCCCGTGACGGTCGCTTCATCGAGCGCGTTGGTTTCTTCAACCCGGTTGCTGCTGGTCAAGCTGAAAAGCTGAACCTGGACCTGGCTCGTATCGAGCATTGGGTTGCTACTGGTGCCGCTGTTTCTGACCGCGTTGCCAAGCTGATCAAAGACGCTAAAAAAGCTGCTTAATCAGCCCAACGGTAAGGAGTTAAGGTGGAAAAACCTGTAGTTCTGGGCACCCTGGGTACCGTTTATGGCATCAAGGGCTGGCTTAAAGTGAACTCCTTCACCGATGTTGCCGAAGCGATTTTCGATTACAACCCCTGGCTGATTAATCAGAACGGGGCGTGGCGTGAAATTCGGGTTTCATCCTGGAAACGTCACAACAAGGGTCTGATCTGCAAACTCGATGGTATCGATGTGCGCGAAGATGCCCTGGCATTGACCAATGTCGAGATTGGCGTACCCGCCGATCTGTTGCCTGCGTTGCCTGAAGGTGAGTTCTATTGGCGTGACCTGATTGGTTGCTCCGTGGTGACCACCAAGGGATACGACCTGGGCAAGGTGACCGAATTGATGGAAACCGGCTCCAACGATGTGTTGGTGGTTGAGGCCAATGTAAAAGATGCCTTTGGTGCAAAGGAGCGGTTGATTCCGTTCCTGGAAGTGCAGGTGATCAAGAATATTGATCTGACTGCTCGAACAATCGAAGTTGATTGGGATCCTGGTTTCTAGTTTCCCGCGCTAACACGGGTGCCGGAGGTTTCTTATGTGGATTGGGGTCATTAGCCTCTTCCCTGAAATGTTCCGAGCCATTACCGAGCACGGGGTAACGGGTCGGGCCGTCAAGAGTGGCCTGCTGCAGATTGAGTGCTGGAACCCTCGGGAGTTTACCCACGATAAACACCGTACGGTCGATGATCGTCCTTATGGTGGTGGGCCCGGCATGTTAATGATGGTTCAGCCGCTGCGTGACGCGATTCATGCAGCCAAGCAAGCGGCGGGAGACGGGGCGAAAGTCATCTATCTCTCTCCTCAGGGACGCAAGCTGACTCAAGCGGGCGTAACCGAGTTGGCGACGAATCAGAAACTGATTCTGGTAGCCGGTCGATACGAAGGTATCGATGAACGCGTGATACAAACCGAAGTCGACGAAGAGTGGTCTATCGGGGATTACGTGTTAAGTGGTGGCGAGTTGCCTGCCATGACCCTGATCGATGCGGTTTCGCGTCTGGTCCCCGGGGTTTTAGGCGATCAGGCCAGTGCCGAGCAAGACTCCTTTACGGATGGCTTGCTGGATCATCCCCACTATACTCGGCCGGAGGTGTTGGATGGATTGGCGGTGCCCGAGGCGCTGACAAGCGGCAATCACGAAGTGATTCGACGCTGGCGTCTCAAGCAGTCGCTCGGACGAACCTGGCAAAGAAGGCCGGAACTTATTAACAACCTAGCTCTGACTGACGAGCAAGAATCACTTCTTGCCGAGTATGTCCGCGAAGTGCGTGACAGCGTTAAGTAGAGTTTTCAGTTTATCCTAGGTAAGGAAAGACAATGAGCAAGATTATTCAGCAGCTTGAACAAGAGCAACTGCGTACCGACATCCCGGCTTTTGCCCAGGGCGACACTGTACGTGTTCAAGTTCGTGTTAAAGAAGGTGGTAAAGAGCGTCTGCAGGCTTTCGAAGGCATCGTTATTGCCAAGCGTAACCGCGGTCTGCACTCTGCTTTCACCGTTCGCAAGATCTCCAACGGCGAAGGTGTTGAGCGTGTATTCCAGACTCACTCTCCGCTGATCCACAGTGTAGAACTGAAGCGTCGTGGTGATGTTCGCCGCGCCAAACTGTACTACCTGCGCAACCTGTCCGGCAAAGCTGCTCGTATCAAAGAGAAGCTCAACTAATTCGATTCGAATTGGTGTCGGTATGTCGGCGAAACGCTCGACAGGTAGTGAAAAGGCTCGCCAATGGCGAGCCTTTTTTGTATCCGTCTATTGGCTCTCTGGTTGCCGTTACTGGATGACCCGAACTACCGAGTTGTCTCGCCCGAAGGGGCCTGGCACATAGTCATCCGCTGCCCAGTCATTCTCGTAGAGGGTTTCCCCTGCCGGTGTGATGAGCTGGTAGCAATATTCGAAGTACCCCGGGCCGTCGGTCGGCAGATTGAGGGTGGCTTTGAACTCGCCGCTCTTCATGCGTTTCAGCTCGACCGGTTGCCACTGGGTGAACTCGCCGATCAGCATCACCTGTTCTGCCCCAGCAGCTGCCTCTTTCTCTACGGCAAAGGTCACCTTGACCTCGGGCTTGGACTTCAAAAACTGTTTGATCAGTGGCATGACGCCTCCTTGTCTGTGAGTTAAAAATGGCTCCTGTCTATTTTTATACCACCATATGACAAAGATGTTGATAAGGCAGATCAAGTCGGCAAGGCAAAATAGCGTTGCAGCAGACTGTGGGTGAAGTCGATCTTGAGATAGAAGCCGCGGGGCAGGGTCATTATGGGTTGACCATCGCGGCCGATAGCGCGAGTCAGCGCCTTGTTGTTGGCCGCCTTGGGCCGCAGTTGCATCACCTGGCCGTGGCGTGCGCTGATCTGCTCCACTTCTCCCAGCACTATCATGTCCATCAGCTCCTCCCAGTCCTGACGCAGTAGCCGATCTTCCTCTTCATTCGGGCTCCACATCAGCGGCATGCCGACCCGCCGCTCGCCAACCGGGATCTCGCGGCTGCCTTCCACCGGGATCCAGAGCACCCGGGAGAGCTTGTTGCGCACGTTGGACTCCTCCCAGCGCTGACCGCTGACGCCGATCAGCGGCGCAACGCAGACGAAGGTGGTCTCCAGCGGTTTGCCTTGAGGATCCACGGGGATCGTCTTGAGTTCGATCCCCAGCTCCGGGAAGTCCTGCTCCGGCTTGCTCCCTGCGCTGGCCCCCAGTTGCAGCTCGATCAACTGACCGACCCACCCCTTGTCACGGCGCAGGTCTTTGGGCACTGCGACACCAGCCTCGGCGGCCAGCTGCGCCAGCGTGAAGCCGGCCATGGCATAGGCGCGGCTCAATAACTCCTGCTCGGATTGGGGATTGCTTGGCATAGTTGGCTCCATCTTGCTCGCCATATTCTAACAGGGGAGGATCCCGAGAAGGATCGCTGTTTTTATAACCGATCCTGAGTGGATAAGATCAAATGCAGAGAATTTGGGGGCTATCAGTTCATCGTTATGATTTTAAAGGGTTTTGTCTGTTTTATCGAGCAGTAAGCCAGGTCTGGTTTGACCTCGAAATAGTTGTCCAAGGGTTTGTGCATGATGTTACACACAGTTATCCACAGAAATCTTGGATAAGTGGATGAAAGTGGGTGGAGTCGCTGATATGTTACAAAAAATTGTGAATGCCACCCCATTTTTACAGGGTAAACGGGGTAGATATTGTGCCACTCCTGTGGATAATTTCGCCGCGGTGGATCTTTGAGCAGTTGAACTTGTTCACAATCCGGATCATGGATCTGACTCTTGGGGGAACATGGATCTAGATCCAGTTGTTTTATCTCAAGCTTATAAAAAATAAATTTTTTATATTTCATGTCGCGTGGTGATACGGAGAGGCACTTTTCGCGTACAGTTAAAAAGTACTGTATATACCCGTTTGCTAACAGCTTTATGCACAGCCTGGGTGGGCAACTTGGGGGAGCGGATCCTTGGATTTGTTTATAAGTATGTTTGAAATTGAAAGTTATTCATGAAACAGGGGATTCACTCCTTGTTTGCTGCCACGGAGTGAATGTGGAACAATCTCCTTATAGATTCAGCCTTTATAAGGTGATCGCGTGATTGATGGCGACGGATTTCGTCCCAATGTCGGTATCGTGATCTGTAACCGTGAAGGACAAGTGTTGTGGGCTAAACGCTATGGGCAGCACTCCTGGCAGTTTCCGCAGGGGGGGGTTGATGATGGTGAAACGCCAGAGCAGGCCATGTATCGAGAGCTGTATGAGGAGATTGGCCTCAAGCCCGAAGATGTGACCATCATGGCCACCAGTCGTAACTGGCTAAAGTACCGTTTACCCAAACGTCTTGTCCGCTGGGACAGTTCACCGGTCTGTATTGGCCAAAAACAAAAATGGTTCCTGTTACAGCTGAATTCGGGCAAGGAGTCGCGGATCCAGTTCGGCTGTCATGGCCATCCCGAATTTGACGACTGGCGTTGGGTCAGCTTCTGGTACCCGGTGCGTCAGGTCGTCTCGTTCAAGCGGGAGGTTTACCGCCGGGTCATGAAAGAGTTTGCCCCGCTGGCGATGCCAGTGCCGGTAGTGCAGGTCAACAAGAAGGATGGGCGGCGCAACCGCGCCCGTTAAGGAGCACAGATTAGTTGTTAACGGAACTGAGACGTATCGTCGAGAGCATGGCCGAGGCCAATACCCTCGAGCAGGCCTTGCAAGCATTGGTGAGCCAGACCCGGCACGCCATGGCAGTGGACTGCTGCTCCGTCTATGTCTCGGAACCCGAGGTACGCCGCTATCGCCTGGCGGCTACCGACGGCTTGGCCCCGTCCGCGGTCGGCAAGGTGACCCTGCCCTACGAGCAGGGCATCGTCGGTCTGGTGGGTCAGCGGGAAGAGCTGATCAACCTGGCTGATGCCCCCGCGCATCCCAGTTTCAAATTCCTGCCCGATGTTGCCGAAGAGGCGTTCCGCTCCTTCCTCGGCGCACCCATCATGCATCAGCGTCAGGTGGTCGGCATTCTGGTGGTGCAGCAGAAGGAGAGTCGCCGCTTCGATGAGGGGGAAGAGTCCTTCATGGTCACCCTGGCGGCCCAGCTGGCGGCGCGGATCGCCCAGGCGCAGGCCAAGGGGTGGTTGCAGAAGACCGACTGGAGCAAGCCGCTGCGCGGTATTGCCGGTGCCAGCGGCATCGCCATGGCCAAGGCCTGGGTGTGGCGGCCCCGCAAGGCGCTCTCGTCCATTACCCCGCGCAAGGATGAAGACCATGCCAGCCAGCTGGCGCGGCTGGAGCTGGCGGTTGAGGAAGTGCGGCACGACTTGGAGAGTCTGGCGCTGCGTTTTCGCGAGAGCTACAGCCAGGATTCGGTGGCGATCTTCGATATCTATCTCCATCTGCTGAACGATCCCGGCTACATCAAGCCGATTCGCAACAAGGTGAGCAAGGAGCACTGGACTGCGGTCTCTGCGGTCAAGCTCATCAGCGATCGCTTGATCGAGCAGTTCAAGGGGATGAAGGATCCCTACTTGCAGGAGCGCTCCACCGACGTGAAGGATATTGCCCAGCGGCTGATCAGCCGACTGGTGCAGAATGAACCGGAACATATCTCCATCGGCGAGCCGGTGGTGCTGGTTGCCGATGAGGTGACCGCCACCATTCTGGCAGAAGTGCCCCGCGAGTATCTGACCGGGGTGGTCTCGCTCAAGGGGGGAACCAACTCCCACGCCGCCATTCTGGCCCGCGCCATGGGGGTCGCCGCCATCATGGGGGTCGATCTGCCCCTCGGCGACATCGGCGGTCGCATGCTGGTTGTCGATGGTTACAGCGGTGATCTCTTCATCGAACCCAATCAGGTGATTCTGACTGAGTATCGTCAGCTGCTGAGCGAAGAGCGGGCGCTCGATACCCTGGTGCGCAGCGTCGATAACCTGCCATCCGAAACCGCCGATGGCACCAAGGTCTCCCTGCTGCTCAACGCCGGCCTCAGTGCCGATACCGAGATCTCCCTCAACCAGCTGGCGGACGGGGTGGGTCTCTATCGCACCGAGATCCCCTTTATGCTGCAGGAGAGCTTCCCCTCCGAGTGGGAGCAGACTGCCCGCTATCGCGGCATTCTGGAGACCTACCGCAACCGGCCGGTCTGCATGCGGACGCTGGATGTGGGCGGTGACAAGCCGTTACCCTATTTCCCCATCGTCGAGGAAAACCCCTTCCTTGGTTGGCGGGGGATCCGGATCACCCTGGATCACCCCGAACTGTTTCTGGTGCAGCTCAAGGCGATGCTGAGGGCCAGCGAAGGGCTGGACAATCTGGCCATCATGCTGCCGATGATCAGCAGCGTCAGCGAAATCAAAGCCTCCCGTCGTCTGCTGGATCAGGCGTGGCGGGAAGTGTCGGAAGAGGCGGCGAGCCGCGATGCGGTGATCCGCTACCCCAGCCTCGGGGTGATGATCGAGGTGCCCTCAGCACTCTTTATCTTGCCGGAGATGGCGCCGCTCATCGATTTCTGGTCGGTGGGCAGTAACGACCTGACCCAATACCTGCTGGCGGTAGATCGCAACAATTCCCGGGTTGCCAACATCTATGATGCCTTCCATCCTGCCGTGATCCGCGCCTTGCAACAGCTGGTTGATGCTTCCCATCGCTACCAGAAGCCGGTGTCGGTCTGTGGCGAGCTGGCCGGTGATCCGGTCGGTGTATTGCTGCTGCTTGCCATGGGCTATCGCCGCTTCAGTATGAATACCCACAACATCGCCCGGATTAAGTACGTGCTGCGTCAATCCACCCTGAGCGAGTTGACCGAACTGATGGCCGATGGCCTCAAACATGACAACCCCCACGTACTGCGCGGCCTGTTTGCCCGCTATCTGGAGGAGCATGGTTTGGGCGGTTTGCTGCGAGCCGGTCATAAATCGAAACAGAGTGATTGATAATCATGCCTTGTCCCTGCTGACGAATGATCGGAAAATGCGGCTTTTATTTTGACTGGGGCCGCATATGCAGCACGATGGATATTGGGTTTTCTCGCAGATTGATCCCGTAGCATTCAGTTTGGGACCACTATCGGTACGCTGGTATGGTCTCATGTACCTGTTCGGTTTTGCGTTTGCCATGTGGCTGGCTGGCCGTCGCGCCGATGCGCCGAACAGCGGCTGGACCCGCAACGAGGTGTCGGATCTGCTGTTCTACGGTTTCCTCGGGGTGATCCTCGGTGGCCGTGTCGGTTACGTGCTGTTCTACAACTTCGATCTCTTCCTCGCGGATCCCACCTATCTGTTCAAGATTTGGACCGGCGGTATGTCGTTCCACGGTGGGCTGATCGGGGTGATCACCGCGATGATCTGGTTTGCCCACAAGACCAAGCGCCACTTCTTCACCGTGGCCGACTTTGTGGCACCGCTCATTCCGTTTGGTCTCGGTGTTGGCCGGATCGGCAACTTCCTCAACGGCGAACTGTGGGGCCGGGTCACCGATGTGCCCTGGGCCATCATCTTCCCGGAAGCCGGCCCCGAGCCGCGTCATCCCTCCCAGCTCTATCAGTTCGCGCTGGAAGGGGTGGTGCTGTTCATCATCCTCAACCTGTTCTGGCGCAAGAATCCGCCGCGCGGCGCAATCTCTGGCATGTTCCTGCTGTTCTACGGCCTGTTCCGTTTCCTGGTGGAGTTTGTGCGCCAGCCGGACAGCCAGCTCGGTCTCTACTTCCAGGAGATCAGCATGGGCCAGATCCTCTCCACCCCGATGATTATCGCCGGTGCCCTGATGATCTGGGCCGCCTACAAGCGTCCGCAGTTGTTCGGTAATGCCGTGAAGGAGGCGAAATAATGCGAGCTTATCTCGACCTGATGCAGAAAATCCTCGATGAGGGGACCGTCAAGTCAGACCGTACCGGCACCGGTACTGTCTCCCTGTTCGGCCATCAGATGCGCTTCAATCTGGCGGAGGGGTTCCCGCTGGTGACCACCAAGAAGTGCCACCTGCGCTCCATCATTCACGAGCTGCTCTGGTTCCTCAATGGCGATACCAATACCGCCTATCTGAAGGAAAACGGCGTCAGCATCTGGGATGAGTGGGCCGACGAGAATGGCGATCTGGGGCCGGTTTACGGCGCGCAGTGGCGCTCCTGGCCTGCCGCTGACGGGTCTGTCATCGACCAGATCCAGAAGGCGGTGGATGACATCAAGCACAACCCGGATTCGCGCCGCATCATCGTATCCGCCTGGAACGTGGGTGAACTGGACAAGATGGCGCTGGCTCCCTGCCACGCCTTCTTCCAGTTCTATGTGGCGGACGGCAAGCTATCCTGCCAGCTCTACCAGCGCAGTTGCGATGTGTTCCTTTTAGACAACACAGCAAATTCTGCACAATACGAACTAGCAGCATAGTAAAGAGTCAATACAAAGACATTTTATTGTCAACATTTGCTGTTTGCACAATGCAGGTCTAGACTGCTCCTAGCGATGTTAGGAGCAGAGTCATGCATGTGGTCATACAGAAGAATGAACCGATAGTTAGCTCTCAGATCGACTCAATAGAGATTGAGGCTGGTCAGAAGGCTGATGGCGTTTTGTTCTTGGATAAGCAGTTCAAAGTGGTTGAGTATCCAAGTGAGTGGTTGTCTCACGAAGCCAATCACCGCCGCATCTCCGAGCAAACCGTTGTTACGTACTCCCGTAACATGAGGTACTTTCTTGAGTACATTGATGACCGCATGAGTGATGAGTGGTCGTTAGATGAAAAGTTACTCAATGTTCATCTCTCATTACTTGAAAGCTGGGTTCGTTACCAAATTGATGATCTTAAATTGGAGGCATCGACAGTCACCAATCGAGAGATGACGATTAGGGCGTTTTATGACTACTTCACAGACAAGACGCGTCATAAGAATCCTATAGAAAACAACCCCTTCCCCAGTGACCCCATCACTAGCAAGCCCAACAACAAGCAAGTCCAGGCCGTATCTGTACGTGATGTACAGAACCTCATGTTCTGTACGCCATACGAGCGTGAACGCACCCTCCTGCAATTCCTTCTGGATTCTGGTGTCCGGATCAGTGAACTCCCTCGCGTGACGTATGGCGATGTACAAGAGGCCCAGAACTTTGTGAGTGGCTCTTACATCACTGACGGCATTGACAAACCTGCTGTAGAAGCAGGCTATGCAGCATTACTCATACATGGCTCGAAGGGTCGGCAGGACTCTGTTAAGGAGCGTCACACAGTCATCACCAAACCAACACTTGATCGCCTGAAAGCCTATCACTCAAGCCCCTTATACAAGCGATACCAGCGTCTATACGCAGATCAAAACACTGCTCCAATTTTCTTTAACACGGAAGGCCGCCCATTTACTAAGGCGTCCATCGCCGCTCTCATTACTCGCATATCTAAACGTGCAGAAAAAAATGGAACATTATCCAAAAAGGCCCATGCGCATCTTTTCCGTCATAGCTTTGCCTATCTGACTCTACAGGATACTGGTCGTGGTCATGACTTCTTAGATCGCCTTGTATTCGTCCAGAAATCTCTAGGTCATACATCTATTAAAACCACAGAGCGTTATACCAATATTCCACATGATATTTATGACTCTATTGTTAACAAGGATGGGGAAATACAATCTCGCATTGAAAAAATGCAATTACTTGTAGATTCGACAAAAACTCGTATCAAATTGGTAGATAAAAAATGAGTTGCTTAGCTGAGACCGCTTTGGCAAAAGCCATGAACTGCAACAAGCACTTGGGGAAATTGCAGCTTACCATCATCATGGCAATTTTCGATCCCGAGTTTTTATTGAACATCCCTTTTGTAAATAAAAAAGATGGTGTTGTAAGTCTGTCATGTGAGTTTTTATCAAAATTGACCAGTGTTGAAGTTAGCACTATAAAACAAATGCATGAAAATCGCCATTTCACGCAAGTATATGAGGCATTTGTCAATGCTGGTGTTATAAGGCCAAACTATGATGGCATTACTTGTAATAAAATCAGATTGTTGGAACGAGCAAAATTATATATAAGAAAACATGAAGATGTGCTGGCTGAGATACCATTGGTAAATGGACGGATATCAGTTCGTGCGTTTGAAATGTTGCCAATTTGTAAAAAGTTAGGCATTGGTGGCTTTTCAACTTCAATACATAATCTTGGAGAAGATAATGTAGTTCGCGAAGAGTATGCCGAATTTTTTAAATGGTTGTATAAATTGATCGTTTCACATGGTCATTTCGATGAAAAATCATTCGTATCATATACAGATAAAGCCAAGCAAAGGAAAAAGTTTGTTGAGGGTGAAAGTGCTTGTGCTATTTTCAATGTTGTTAGAAAGTATGAAGGGTTTACAGATAGTATTGATTCGTTAAATCACATGGAGAACACTAGCCCGCTGATGGCTCTTTTTGCTTTGGCTTCTAAACGAGTAAAGGCTAAGTCCTCCATACAAAATTATTTATCAACTTATTCTAGCTTTGTTAAGTATCTGGAAGCGAATAATATAAATCATACATCATCACTGGCTGAATGCGTCAATGATTATGTATCCTTACGTTATAAATCGTATATTGAAGATATTTTACTTGGAAAGACGCTATCTCCTTCACAAGCAAACACATACATCAGCTGTTTAAATTTGACTTTGCAGCGGCTCGTAGCCTTTGAAGAGTTTAAGGGGCGGTCTTTCATATATGCATCTGGCTTTGATGTTGGCTCATTTTCAAATAAAGCAATGGCTTATACGCCATATACTCCAGAAGAACGTAATTTAATCCAAGTGAAATTGGATAGACAGATTGTAGAGTTAAAAAACTCTTGGCTTACACCATATGTGAAATCAGTCAAGTGTCATGATTTTATCAATGCTAGCGGAAAAAGGAGTATTATTGTCAGTGATAATATTACTTTAGAATCATTAAAAAGTTGGTTCGATCATGAGTGTGACTCAATACCATTTTATTTTGATGGATATAAAGATGCTCATAGTGATGATCCAAGAAGCATTTTTAAACGAGCTCTTACCAGCCTAAAAATGCGTAAGATTTTTAATGGGAACATTAGTGAATTATGGGATATATGGAATGTACCTGGGCGTATAGTAACAGCGAAGGCGCTTATCCCTCTCTATCTTAAGCTGATCCAAGTCACAGGGATGAACCCATCATCAATTATAGACCTCGAAATTGATGATTTTGTGGTTTCACATGATGCAACAAACCGTCCATGTCTTAGATATTGGAAAGAACGTAGTACAGGGGCAAAAGAATATCACCTTGATATATTCAATTGTGACATCACTTGGTTGTCCATGGGGCAAGCTAAAGTTGTAAAAGATATTTTTGAGACCATTATAGCAATAACTAAGCACGTTAGAGTCAATGCTGGTGATGACGTTAAGAACAAACTTTTTATTTGTAACAGCACAGCTAAAAATAAATTCAATGATGCTGAGTGGCATGCTCCTATAGCTCCAACAATGAGGCAGATGTGGAATTGTTTAAAGGATTTTTCCCATGATTTGATAAATGAAAATGGAGAGGAGGTTGAGGTCGTCGCTACTCGTTTTCGTTCATCATTTATTTCTGAGTTGATTGATAATGGTGTGCCCCTTCGTGAAATTCAAATGAGTATGGGGCATGCTAATATTGGTGTTACTCTCGCTTATTTAGACAGAATGGATTTTAATAAGCAGTCTCGGAGTAAAATTTATGCGGCACTTACCAAAATATATGAAAACAGCTACGAATTAAAAAATAGACCTAATGGTGATGATGTTAGCGTAAAAAATTTACAAGAAGTGATTTACAAAACCCCATTAGGTGGTTGCAAGAATATCTTTGATCCACCTGATTTCATTAAGTCCCTAAATAGCTACAAGAGTGGAAGTGCTTGTGCAAACTTCAATAAGTGCTTATCTTGTAATAATGTAATTATTACCCGATCTCATCTTCCTGATTTATTCGCATTATATCGAGATTATATTCAGGTTGTCCGTAATACAAGGTTGATGCTGACTCCTCATGGGAAAGTCATTCAGGATAATATAGATATCCTTGAGTCTATATTAGGTGAGCGATCTGAATTTTCAGCTAAAGAATTAGAAGTTGCTAAACGGCTATCATTAAATATTGAATCTACAATCTTGATTGATGGTGTATCGCTATGAATATTGAGCATGTTGATAATGTTTTTTTTAAAAGTAACTTGCAGCAACTACTTGCTCAGATATACACGGACAATAAAAATGAAGCTAGTAAAAATGACGATATAAGCATTCTCAATTTGCTAAATTTCCCTGTGACATCAAAATCCTTGTTTAAAGATAATATTTGGGACTATACAGCAGACGTTAAAATTGCAAAAACGATGGATAGAAGCAGGCTGATAATTAGCTTCTCAGTATATGAAAGTATCCCTGAATCTATAATCGTAGAGATGAAAGTTGCTATCATATTTATTAGATTGCTTCCAAAGCTGTCTCGAAATTCACGAAAAAGTAAAGGCAAGCCTCTCTCCATGCAATCGATAACACCAATGGTAAAGTCATGGTTAGATTTTATGGATTACTTTTATAATAAAGCAGGTGAAGAATATGGCAGTGCATTCTGTAGAGATAAATATAGCTCTTTAATTGATATTACCTATCAAGACTATAAAATTTTCAGTGTTGGCTATCAAAAGGCAGAATCAACAGTCTACCACATTGAACAGGTTTTTGAGTGGTTTTCACACGACCGAATTGTAAATGCTCTTTACTCTCATCCTCCATTCTTACCTAAAATAGAGCATCTATCCATTACACAAATTGAGAAAAAAGAAGATGATAGGGAAAAGGTAATTCCTGACGAAATCTTTGATAGAGTTGTGACTATATCAAGCTGCTTGATCAGCGACTTTCTGCATAAGATGGGGTTGCCAATAAAAGATAAAATTGCTGAAAGCAAACTTGAGTTATTTAGAAATGACTTGCCACCATCAGTAATTGATATAAGTAATTCAGATATTGAGTATTATATTGGTGTGCGTCTTTACAAAAAAAATCCAGACATAGCACTTGTTAGAAGCAAGCTCAATACAGAGCTGGTTGGTGATGTCAGGGCCGCAAATCTTCAGCGCCCAGAGCAGGGCACAGAAGACATATTTAATTACACTAAGCTTGTACATGATGCAGCAATTTACATTATTGCTCAGTTCACTGGTATGCGTCCAAGTGAATTCGTAGAGATTCGTGTAGATAAACCGCTTACAAGTTCCTTTGATATTCCATGTATTTGTTCTACCGTTCATAAACATCGTTCAACTTCACGAAGGCTGTTTGATGACCTTTGGGTTGCAATCCCAGCTGTAGAAGATGCAATGGCAGCTTTAGCTGTACTGACTAGAATTCGAAATAATCCGTTTGTTTATAGTAAAAGTGAAACACTTAAATTTAGTCAGGAACCAAAAACACTAAAGAAGGGTGTGTGCACAGTAATTAAAAGTTATTTTTCTGAAATACTCACTGACGATGAGTTAAAATCAATTGATTTCTTCCCATATATGATGCGCCACACTTTGGCATATCAAATGTATAAAGTAGAATTAGGTCTCCCATTCATTTCGCATCAACTAAAGCATTTCGGTAATCTTGTTCAGTCAGTCGGTGCCGCCTCTAATAAGGGCTTTTCTAGTGACACAATGTGTTATGGTGATATCGGAGATATGTTATCTGGTATTAAAGCAGAAAAAAACAACCTTCGGCACCAGGCAGAAGTGCATCTCGTAAAAGAAATGTATGACCCTAATGGTACATATGCGGGTGTGAATGCAGATGCTCATAAGAAACGACTAAGGAAGCTTTTTGAAGGCTATCAAGCTGCTGGCTATTCAAATGATGAGGTCTTTGAGGCGATGGCCCAACAGGGAATGGCAGTTATCAATGTAGGCACTGGTATGTGCTATGGCGGTCGTGTAGAAGAGTTTGATCAAAGCCTCCCATGCATTGGTAGCCTGCGCTGTAACCCTAATCGCTGTCATCAAGCTGTGATTACAAAAGCACATATGCCCAAGTGGCGTGAGGTTTATGAGCAGAATATGAAAGTAGTGAGTCTTGGTGAATCAGAGACTAATTATCGCCAGGCTGTGGAAGCAGCTAATGAAGCTAAAGGTGTTCTGGAATATCTCGGGGTGTTTAAATGACCGCCTATGATGAGAGGAATACTAAAGAGTTTAATGATGTAACTGAGAGCATCAATGAAGCGTTAATCAAGATGCAGAACGATCGCTCTATAAAGTGTTCAATATCATCCCTTGCAAACCTTGCATCAGTTCACAGAAACACCATCCGTAATCGAGTCTGGCCTCTAGAGCGAGTGGCTGCAATCAAAGCTGCCAGGAAGGCTGAGCTTGAGGAAAAAAGAAACAATGTCATAGAGGTTGACCCAACGGTTGAACTCAAGGAAAATATTAGCAAGTGTTTAAAAGAAATTCAGTATTGGTATGGTAAATCTAACGATTTTAAGTCGTTATATGAGTCTATGACTGTTCAGTTTGTTACCATGTCGAAATCAAGGGATTTCTATATGGTTCAAGCTGATAAGTTGCAAGTTGAGCTAGAAAAAGCCAATGCTGAAATTGCAAGAATTACAGACTTATTAAATATGGTGAATGAAAAATGAAAGCATACTTGGAGCTTTTGCAAGATATTATGGATAGCGGTACGGTTAAAGGTGACCGGACTGGCACCGGTGTAAAATCGGTATTTGGGCGTCAAATTCGACATAACCTCGCTGATGGTTTCCCTCTACTGACAACCAAAAAGCTCCATTTTAAGAGTATTGCCAATGAGTTAATTTGGTTCTTAAGTGGCGACACCAATACTCATTGGCTAAATGAGAATGGCGTAAAAATTTGGGATGAATGGGCAACGGAAACAGGTGATCTGGGGCCAATTTATGGAAATCAGTGGACTGCTTGGCCGACTAAAGATGGTGGTACAATTAACCAAATCGATTATGTCGTTAATGCCCTCAAAAACAATCCGAATAGCAGGCGGATCCTATTCCATGGCTGGAATGTTGAGTATCTGCCAGACGAGTCAGTAAGCCCGCAAGATAACGTTCGTAATGGTAAAATGGCTTTACCTCCTTGCCACCTGCTATATCAATTCTATGTAGCCGATGGAAAATTGTCTGCACAATTATTTTTACGCAGTAGCGATATATTTTTGGGGTATGCCTACAACCAAAGCTCCCTCGCATTATTAACACATATGTTGGCACAACAGTGTGATCTTACACCACATGAAATAATTATTTCTTTCGGTGATGTTCATGCTTATTCTAATCATTTTGAGCAGATTAAAGAACAGCTATCTCGTGAGCCTAGAAAGTTGCCGGAGCTGAAAATTCTGCGTAAACCTGATTCAATATACGACTATAAGTTTGAGGACTTTGAGATTGTTGGGTATGACCCGCATCCACATATTAAGGCTCCAGTAGCAATTTAACCGAGCTTCTATACCAATACTGATTAAAGGACAGCCTGTAACATGCAGGCTGTCTTTTTATGCTTTTCAGTAGAGCGCCAAGTAACGTGAGTAAGTTTATATGTACAGATCTAGTTATCACCTGACACCGACCTAAAATCGGTGTCTTGTTTACGCCACTTTCGTGCGTACTACCATTGGAACCAATTTCAAGCCGTCTCCAACATGCTGTAACGGCCTGCTCTTCCACCATCCTCCCATGTTGTCAGCCAACTCCTACGCATCCTCTAAAGCCCAATGAGCTCACCTGGGAAGTCGTCATATGTCTAAATCCAATTGGAACTTGATGAAGTTCAAAGTAATTAACTGTAACTGTATGATTTTTCATAAAAATGTTGTAGTTACTCATGTAGTGAAAGCATCTAAATGAACTAAATAAAATGATGCGTTCTATTACATAATTCATTTATGGGTTGGATAGATATGGCAAGAATCCTGATGACTCGTGCTCTTGACGACAACGGCCACATCGTTGATGTCAAAGACGTTGTTAGTGGCAAAGGATGCAATTGCACATGCATCGGTTGTCAGGGCGCTGTCTGGGCTATGAAAGGGCAAGTTAAAGCCCATTATTTTTCTCATGAGCCTAATTCAATCGAGCAGAATTCCTGTACCTGGAAGCCAGAAACCGAAATACATATCCTAGCTAAAGAGATTTTAGCAACGGATAGGCAGTTGATACTTCCGATTGGAACTATAAACCCAATCTATAAAAACATAGTTTTTGATGAGATGGTATGTGAGGTTTATGAGGGCCGAGTTATCCCAGATGTAATTGGGTTCATCGATGGAGAGAAGGTTCTCATCGAAGTTGCAGTTACGCACTTTTTTGAACGAGGGAAAGTTAAAGAATTAAAGAGGGTGAATGCAACCTGCGTTGAACTTGACCTTAGTGGATTTCGTGTGAAAGGAGAGATAATCTCAAAAGAAGAGATTAGAGATTATCTTAAAAAATGCCCTAAAAAATGGGTGTCTGTGGCTCCTGTTGGCAACTTCGCCGAAATGATTTACTCCCATAATAGACAACAATTATTATCTTTACAGTATCAGTATTCATCTTTGAGTTCAAAGCATGATGCAGAGGTTAAAAGGCTTAATGCAGAATTCGAAGCGATAAAAAATACGCGCGAATCAGAACTAAGCGATATGCAAAGAGTGATTCAACAGGCTCGGAATGCAGAAAGGAATGCAAGTTCAACTCTTGAACAGTGGGATAGAATAAGGATTGATAAAGAATCATCCATTTCAGAGATAGAGGACAAAATAATCCTACTGGAAGATCAATATAGAAGCTTTGAAATGGAATTAAAAGAACGCCTTTATCATGTGCAAGAGGAGATTGATAAAAAACAAGACTTATTGAACGACCTTCTTAATTTAGATGAACTTAAGGCTGAATTTTATTCACACGTTGATGATATAAATAGAACTATTAAAGCCAAAGAGGCTCAGCTTGATGCTAATGAAGTTGAAATACGCAAGCGTTCAGCTTCCTTAGACCTAATACAGAAAAATTTAAATGATAGCCTCATCTCACTACAAGCACGAGAAGATGCCTTAACAGAAAAATCCAAAGACTTGGCAAGCATCGTGGATATTAAATCAAGAGAGCAGGCTAAAGTTATGTTTGAGCAGTTACTAAAAGAAAGGTCAAAAGATATAAAATGTCTAGAAGAGAAGAAAAACAAGGTAATTAGAGATATTGATGATTTAAGACGAAAATACGGTTCTTTTATCAAAATCCCATAACCTATTATTGTCTTTTTAAAACTGCTGCAACGCGCAAGATTCCGTTATCAACTGACAGCACACCAGGCATTGCTTGACCTCAAAAACTCCTTCTATGCACAGTTACAACAAACCAGTTCATCGTATCGATGACGACTACAGCAAGAGTTGTGCGGGGCCATGTTCCTACCTGTTGGGCTAATGTGGAATAGCGGCATCCACATGATGAATGAACACCGCCAGCAGAAGCCAATAGCCAGCTTAATAGCGTGTTCGGATTTAGTTGACCACTACATTTTTCCTGTCAACCCACTCTCGTGAACTGTTACTCCTGTCATAGCATTCCGGTTTCGAGAGTGGGATGGCTAGGGCTTGAGCAGTTGCAGCGATTCTTCTGCGGCCTTGCCTTGAGAGAGGGTGATATCGACCCGACGATTCGCCTGACGATGTTCGGGGGTGTCATTGGCAAAACGGGGTTGGGTATCTGCAACACCCTGGGCAATGACTCGTCTGGCATCCAGCTGGGGATTGGTCAGCATAGCCTGCACGATTGAGGAGGCCCGTAGTACAGAGAGCTCCCAGTTGTTGCGATAGAGCTCCACTGGTGCCTGGGAGTTATCGGTATGACCAGTGACCACCACCTGGCCTGGAATGTTGGCCAAAATGCCGGAGATCTTGTTGATCAGCGGGATGAACTGGGGTTGCAGGAACGCCGAATCAGCGGGGAACAGCGCCTTCTCGCCGATGCGGATCACCAGCTGGCTGCCGAGTTGCTCAACCTCCAGATCCTTCGATTCGATCTGGGCCTTGAGTTGCTGCTCCAGCTTCTGCTTGGTCACCTGCACCCACTCCTGCTCCTTGGTCTTGTGGGGCCAGGCTTCGGTGGCGCTCGGTTTTTCCGAGGCCCCAATGGTCTCGTTAAAAGGATCCGATGCCGCCATGGGGGCATCTTTTTCCAGTACAGTCTCTTTTTTCGGGCTGCTGGGGGTAGTTTTCGATTCCGGCTCGAGAATACCTGTGCCCCCCTGCATCAAAGGTGAGCCAGCAGGAGGGGAAATGAGGCCGATTTTACCCAGCGACTCGATAAAGCCCTGGATTAGCTCTCGGGTCTCGGACTGCTTGGCCATGGCAAAGGAGTAGAGCACCACAAACAGGGCGAACAGCAGCGTCATGAAGTCGGCATAGGAGACCAGCCAGCGTTCGTGGTTCTCCGGCGCTTCAGCCTTTTTCTTTTTGGCCACCGTGACCTCCCAGATAAGGTTCGAGGGTAACTTGTAGGCGCGCCTGAGACTCGCCATCCACGATGCAGAGAATACCAGTCAGGGTCATCTCTTTGTAGTGACGGATCTGGTGAGCAAACCCTTTGTAGCGGTTGCCAAACGGCAAGAAGATCAGGTTGGCGGCGGATACCCCGTAGATGGTGGCGATAAAGGCCACCGCGATGGCACCACCCAGCTTGTCGGGGGCATCAAGCAGACCCATTGCGTGGATCAGGCCAAATACCGCTCCGACGATCCCCATGGTCGGGCAGTAGCCGCCCATGGCTTCATAGAATTTGACCGTCTGTTCGAGATCTTCCTGCTCGAACTCGATCTCGTTCTCCAGCACCTCGTGTATCTTGGTTTTTTCGTAACCATCGACCATCATTTGTACCCCTTTCTTCAGGAAGGGATCCTTGATCTCGTCGATCATCCCTTCCAGCGCCAGCATGCCGCTGCGGCGGGCATTACCTGCAAGGGTTTCCAATAACTGGGCCTGTTCATGCATGTCGAGCTTAAGCGGAGTCAGCAGCCACTTGAAACGTTTGGCGGTTTTTCCGACAACTGAGAAGGGGAATTGGGTCAACGCGGCACCTATGGTGCCGCCTATGACGATAAGGAATGCGGGCAGATCGAGCAGTGCACTGGGGTGACCACCCTCGATAATGTTGCCGCCAAGGATGGCGATCAACGCCAGTACCAAGCCAATCAAGCTCATTTTTTACACGTCCCTGTATGGTGATAATCTAGTTAAGTATCAGTTTTTCAAAATGATATCCAATCGCGGAGCAATTAATGGGTATTTGTAACGTTCGCAAGGGGTAACAGTTCATCGAGAGTGGCTTAACAGGAAAAAGACGATCATCCCCTCCGTATTGTGTGCATCAAGCCCCTGCTAGTGAACGGTTACCTCTTGATGAACTGCCAGGATATGTACACGTAACTTGTATGGAGATGGTATTCACCTGAGAGCTGCCAACAAAAAGGGAGGTCAAGTAGCCCTTGGGTCACCCGCTGGGATAAGTTGATACTCTCTTGAGCATCAAGAAGGCAGAGATGACCTGGTCAGAGGTGACGCAGCCTCCGCAACCCGTGATGGTCTAGGTGAAACCAGTTATACATGACGACTGCATCGACCCAGAAGGTGATAAAGGCTATATGTATTGAGGCCAGTTAGTTATGAAGGGAGGTGACGAACCCATGCAACATATTTGAAGGGAATGGTGGTGATCAGATCACCACTTCCTCAGTAGTTTTGCACAAGTGGGAGCGTTCTGGGAAAAAACGTCGAGTATCCTCGGTAGCTCCGTAACTGACGGTTACACCATATTCAATTCACTTATTATTATCGCTTGCGTATCATAGCTAAAACTCTGAATTGAAATGGAATTTCATGATGAATCAACAATCGCATCAAGGGCGAATCGGGATCACTCTAGCCGCACTGGGTGTCGTTTACGGCGATCTCGGAACCAGCCCGCTCTATGCCCTAAAGGAGTGCTTTGCTGGCCATATCGGCCTGCAACCTGACCCGCTCGAAATCCTATCCCTCATATCGCTCTTTTTTTGGACCATCATGGTGGTGGTTTCGTTCAAATACGTATGGTTGGTACTGAGTGCCGATGACAAGGGGGAAGGCGGTGTACTGACACTCGCCTCGTTGGCATCACGCCGTCTCTCACCTCGGGCTCGCACCATCGCCATGTTACTCGGGCTGATCGGGGTGGGCATGTTTGTCGGGGATGCGGTGATCACCCCCGCCATTTCAGTCCTCTCCGCCGTCGAGGGGCTTCAAGTGATCGCGCCGGATCTCGCCCCCTTCGTACTACCCATCACGCTGATCGTGCTGGTGACCCTCTTTGGTGCCCAACATTATGGTACTGCGGGTATAGGCAAGTTGTTTGGCCCAATCATGCTGCTCTGGTTTAGTGTGTTAGCCTTGCTGGGAACAATAGAGATTATGCAAAATCCTACGATCTTACAGGCAATTAACCCACGCTATGCCATTGATTTCATTATTGACCGCCCTGGTATTGCCTTCATTACCTTAGGGGCGGTGGTGCTCTGCGTGACAGGGACTGAGGCGCTCTATGCAGACATGGGGCACTTTGGTCGTGGAGCCATTCGGCTGGCCTGGGGTTCATTGGTTATGCCAGCACTACTGCTCAACTACTTCGGCCAAGGGGCTCTGCTGCTGCGTAATCCAGCAGCCATCGAGAATCCCTTCTATCTGCTCGCCCCCTCTTGGTTCACACTGCCACTGTTGGTGCTCGCAACCATGGCGACTGTCATCGCTTCGCAAGCAGTTATCTCCGGCACCTATTCGGTGGTGCGTCAGGCCATCCTGCTCGGCTACCTGCCCCGTCAGGAGATCCGCCACACCTCCGAACGGGAGATCGGCCAGATCTACTTGCCCCTAGTGAACTGGTTGCTGCTGGCAGGGATCGTCATCGTGATCGTCGGATTCAAAAGCTCCAGCAATCTGGCTGCGGCCTATGGTATCGCCGTGACCGGCACCATGGCACTCACCACCCTGTTGCTAATGATGGTTGCCGCCACCCGTTGGAAGTGGCCACGTTGGCTGATCGTATTGGTTGGCGCTCCACTGCTACTGGTTGACTTCACCTTCTTTGCGGCCAACAGCACCAAGTTTTTGGCTGGCGGCTGGCTCCCTCTCCTGTTTGCCCTGCTCGCCATCGTAATCATGACCACCTGGAAGCGTGGGCGTGAGCTGGTGCTCGACAAGCTGGAAAACAAGTCGTTTGCTCTGACTCGTTTTGTCGACAACATGCTCCAGCATCCACCGCTTCGGGTGTCAGGCACAGCCGTCTTTCTATCGCGCTCCGAACAGGTTGTGCCTCATGCCATGCTACACAATCTCAAGCACAACAAGATCCTGCACGAACGGATCATTTTTCTCACGATTCATATCAAGGATGAACCCTGGCTCGCCTTTAGTGAACGGATCCAACTAAAACAGCTTGGGGATGGATTTTGGCAAGTAGTCGCCAATTTTGGCTACAAAGAGATCCCCGACATGGAGGAAATTTTCCAAGCTTGCGCCCAGCACGACCTCAAAGTCTCCATGAGCCAGACCTCCTTCTTTCTCTCACACGAGAATCTGGTCAGCACAGACCTCCCTGGCATGGCCCGCTGGCGCGAGGGCTTGTTTGTATGGATGAATCGCAACTCCCTCAAAGCGACAGACTTCTTCCATATTCCTGCCAACCGAGTGGTCGAACTGGGTGTCTTAATGGAGATCTAAATTCTTCAATGCAATGACACTACTGTGTGATAGCTGCCTCTTTGCCATCTCGTGGGCAGAGGGGCATCTAACTGACTCCTCAGATACTCCCCCAAAAGATTAAAATACGATTGATAATTATTATTGTTTGCGGCCATGTAAGTAAGGCAAGCTACCAACCTTTGACGCAGGTCTAAGCGTCTGACCACTTACATTTGAACATCGACATGACGTTCAGGAATGGAACTCCGTGATGGAATCCTTCAACCTAAGAACAAGCACTGTGGGGCCAGCCCAACTGTTCTGCCTTGCAATCGCCCTTTGTTTGCACCTTGCTGTGTTGGGTTTGGCCAATCACAACACGCCTGTACCCGTCACTCAACCATTGCCAATCACCCTTTCTGCTCGCTGGGTTGGCGACACAAAACCTGCAACACAGCAGGCAAGTATGACTGCACCGTCCACTAAAAAAGTGGCCAAAAATGCGCACCCCTCCCAGAAAAAAGTTGTGAAAAGGACAGTCAGAAAGCATACGCACCATGCTTTCACATCCGCCAAGCCCTCAGCATCTACCGTTGATAGGGCACTTCAATCACCCCCTGCCACGCAAGCCATTTCGGTCGCCAAAAGCGGCCTCCCTGTAAGCAACGGTAATCCTGATTCGCCAGCAAGTCACAGCAGCCAGCATACCCTAGCTGGCAATAGTCCCCCCATCGCACGGGCACTAGGTCTGCACAACCCAGAACCAGCTTACCCAGACTTATCTAGAAGACGAGGCGAAGAAGGGCGGGTCATCCTCAAGGTTCGTGTCGCTGTGGATGGGACTGCAAGCTCGGTAGAGGTCGACAAGAGTAGTGGTTATCGCCTCCTGGATAGGGAAGCACGCAGAACAGTCAGCCGCTGGCACTTTATTCCAGGCAAACAAAACAATGTAGCCGTCGAAGCTTGGGCAAGAGTCACAATTATTTTTCAGATAAGGGATTAACCATGGATCCAACTATTGCAAACAACAGTATGGGACTTGCACATCTGCTGACCCAAAACAACGGGGTTGGCCTGCTGCCATTTGTGCTACTGGTGCTGATGTCAATTGGTACATGTTACCTGGCTCTTCTTAAGCCATGGCTTGCCTTGCGCGAGCGACGTCTTGGTAAACCGTTTATCGAGCAATTCTGGCGATATGAAAGTGTGCAGCAGATGGAGCAGCACTTGGCTCAACAGACCCCACAGGATGCATATAGCCGCTTGACCTATGCTGCGTTGGTCGCTCTTGGTCAGCTAGAACGGGCAGATGCTAGCACACCAACCCTGCGTCTTGGTGCTCCTGACGAGTACCTGCTGCGAGCCCTACGCCAAGCAATTCTTCACGAGAAGATACGGTTGGAACAAGGGCTAGCCTTTCTCGCCTCCGTGGGCTCAGCTGCTCCCTTTATTGGACTCTTTGGCACCGTATGGGGTATCTACCATGCGCTGCTTGCGATTGGCGTCTCTGGACAGAGCAGTCTCGATAAGGTTGCAGGCCCAGTTGGCGAAGCCTTGATCATGACTGGCTTTGGTCTGGCCGTCGCCTTACCAGCTGTGCTTATCTACAATTTTTTCGTGCGGCGAAATCGCCTGAGAATGGCGGAGTTGGATGCTTTTGCTCACGACCTTTTTGCAATGCTGCTGACAGGTTTCGAGCAAACAACTAACAATGTTGCCCATTTTGAACGGCGAGCACTCAAAGCAGGAGGTAAATAATGGCATTTGGTTCCCTACCTGGGGATGAGGATGAGCAACCCCTCAGCGAAATCAACATGGTTCCGATGATCGACGTGATGTTGGTACTGCTTATCGTCTTCATGATCACAGCACCTCTTCTGACGAATGCAGTCAAACTAGAACTGCCAGAAGCAAGCAGCCAACTCAACTTGCCTAAGCAGGAGGAAGTTACCATATCCATAGATAGCGAAGGTAAAACTTACTGGAACGAACAAGAGGTAGATGAGGCAGCTCTACTCACGCATATGGCGAGCATCAGCAAAGCCTCGGAGGCTTTACCAGAAATTCAGCTTCGTATCGATAAACGGGTAGAATATGGCACCATTGCTAAGGTTATGGCCGCAGCATCTCAGCATGGTCTACATAAGATCGCTTTTGTCAGCCAGCCAGAGAACAGATAATAATCTTCACTAAAAATACAGCTAATCATATTAATGGAAATTTAGGATGCAGAACGCTTCCATCAAATAAGGCCCTGAAAGAAGCTACTGTTAGCCTCGTGCTAGAGATAAGAAAATTGCTGTGTTGTGTTTTCCCTCCCCCAATCGGCATAAGCAATTAGGGGAGGCGCATTTTTTGAAGATAAAAAATGATTTGCATTTCATTCTCGTGACAATCCTTGAAATGGCACTACTTCCCCTGATTCCTTATGTAATAAAGATGTGGATGTGGATGTGGATGTGGATGTGGATGTGGATGTGGATGTGGGGAGTGAAACCATTTGTGCCTTTATCTCTTCAAGTTCAAAGAGCATTTTCTGATAAGATGAACACAGCATTTTGCTCAAGCGAACATAGTAATCCTCTGGGTTTTGGGATAGTTCTTTTTGACAGTCAATGAAATTGCCACCCCAGCAATTTCCGTTTTCGCTCTTGAGACATACCCTGTAAAATATTTTCTATCTCCGCTTGAAGCAACTTTTCAAGCTCACCATCTCCACGTTCAGCCATTGCTTTTAATGCTTCAAAGTCAGGTAATGACATTTGTTTCTCCTTGCCCAGACTGTTGGGGCATCGATGTCTATATAATATTAAAATGCTTCGCATAAATCATTTCATGCAAATCTATGCGCCACAAAATTGTCCACCGCCACACCAATTGGCATACCATGTAGGGATTTGGTCAATCGGTATAGGTTTGCTAATATAATATCCCTGTGCAATTTCACACCCTAGTAGGGTTAGCTGAACCCAGTCCTGCTCACTCTCCACACCTTCTGCTACTGTTTTTAGACCTAATTTTTGGCTCATGGCTATTGCGGATGTGAGGATGGCCAATTTTTTTTGGCTCAAATAGGCATCCCGCACAAACTCCTTATCAATCTTTATCTCTGTAAATGGGCAGCGTGATAATTGCTGCATAGATGAATAGCCTGTGCCATAGTCATCCATTGCTATACCAAAGCCCCGTAATCTAAGGCGAGCTAGCGTACCTAGAGAGGCGGATAGATTTGACATGAAAGTGGTTTCAGTCACTTCAATTATTATTTTGCTACAAACAAGCCCCGTACTCTCTACGATCTCAACCATGTTATCGACCAGTTTATCCGACAATAACAAGGAAACAGGCATATTAATAGAACATGTTAGCGAGGGGGCTAATGCATCAAGGCGGCACAAGGCATCACAACTTGCTTTCAAAAAATCGTAGAAAAATTGTAATGCTAATTCCCCTTGCTCAAGGTGATGCACGAAACTCACTGGAGGTAAGGTGCCATGTTCGGGATGCAACCAGCGTACCAACGCTTCAAATTGTAGTGGTCAACTAAATCCGGACACTGGGTTAGGCCGAACCTCGGCTTTTGCTGGCGGTATCCCGTCATTGTGGTGATGTGGACGCCGCCAGTTGTAGTAATCCATCAGGTAGTAACTGATATCCCGCTTCGCCTCTCGCAAGCTCATATATCCCGTTGCCGGGAGCCACTCTGACTTCAGGCTTCTGAACAACCGTTCCATCGGGGCATTATCCCAGCAGTTGCCACGCCGACTCATACTCTGGGTCATGCGATAGCGCCACAGTCGTTGCCGAAATGCTCGGCTACCATATTGGCTGCCCTGGTCAGAGTGAAATAGCACACCGGATGGGCAACCCCGCTGCTGATAGGCCATCTCCAGTGCTTTGATTGCCAATTCTGCATCAGGTTTGTCAGACATCGCCCAGCCCACGACCCGTCGGGTGTACAGGTCAAGCACCGCTGCCAGGTAATGCCAACGACAACCTGCCCAGACGTAGGTAATATCGCCACACCACACCTGATTGGGTTGCTGGACATCAAATTCGCGGGCCAGCAGATTGGGAATGTCCGGTCGTTCAGACCGTGCCACCTTATAACGGTGTGCGCCCGGCTGTTTGGATACCAACTCGGCTTCCTTCATCAGGTTACGTACTTTGAATCGGCCAATCTGATACCCCAACTCCCGCATCATCGACATCAAGGCACGGCTGCCCGCTGAGTTCCGGCTCGCTTTGAACAAACGGCGCAGCTCACAGCGCGGTTGCATACGTTCACGGTTAATCGCCCGCCTGCGAGCCAGATAGTCGTAAAAACAGGATGTTGGAACATCGAAAGCGCAGCAGACCAGGGTGATGGGGGCTTGCTCCCTTAATCGGTCTATCAGCGCGTACGTGTGAAGTCGTCCGCCATCAAGAGAGCAGTAGCCTTTTTTAGAATGTCCTTTTCACTTTCGAGTCGATTGATACGGGCTTCCAGCTCCTGGATTTTCTGCTGCTCAGGAGTTAGCGCTTTGCTGATTGGGGTTGTGCCGCAGCGTTCGGATTGGAGCTGCTGAACCCAGCGGCGCAGTACGGTTTCACCGACATCCAGTGAACGGCTGGCTTCGGGGACTGAATATCCCTGGTCGAGCACCAGGGATGCGGCTTCGAGTTTGAATTCGGCAGTAAATGAGCGACGTAATCTTGTCATTGAACACCTCAGGTCATGGTGGCGACTGTACCACCTAAAATGATGTCCGGGATGATTAGACCACTACAAATCCAAATAAGTGGCCATCCCTCATGATCACTTTAGGCTGAAGAAATGGCACCAATTCCCCTTTTGCCAAGGCCTGCCTGACGTCCCCCTCACTGAACTCCAAGGTATGCTTGGCTCGCTGGTGTTTGTGCATGTCGGGATTAGATTGTAATAACATCGCTGACAATCCATCCTTGGTAACTGGCTTTTCTAATATAGCAATCACCTCCAATGGACTGGCATCAGCGATCATGTGGATTACGTCAAGGACATCACGGTCTGCCGCACTCATAACAGCAACAAACAACGGGCTACTCACTATTTTTTCCAGCTGAGCGATGAGTTCAACACCATCCATCCCAGGCATGTTCAGATCTGTGAGTACCAGGTCTATCTGGTTGAGCTGTTGCAACTGCGCTAGCGCATCGCGTCCGTCTTCTGCACCGTACACCGACTCAAACCCCAGCTCCTGGAGCAGGCAGGTGACTTCATATCGCTGTAATCGCGAGTCATCTACCACCAACGCCGAGCGTCCCTTCCATTTGTCCAGTGACATGGTGTAACCCTCTATACCAGCGCAGCCAGGTATTGGCTGATATGCTGTAACGACATCACTTCATCAACACCACCATGAGCAATCGCTTCTTTGGGCATTCCAAAGACCACGCAGCTCGCTTCATCCTGAGCAACAGTTTTCGCCCCAGTGTCGTGCAGCTCGCGCATACCTCTAGCACCGTCATCCCCCATTCCGGTCATGATGACACCGATGGCATTGCGTCCCGCATTCACTGCTACAGAACGAAATAGCACATCCACTGAGGGCTTATGGCGAGATACTAGCGGCCCGTCTTTCACTTCAGCGTAGTATTGAGCGCCACTGCGCTGCACCAGAAGATGTTTACCGCCAGGTGCAATCAAAGCCGTCCCACGAACCAACCTATCCCCTGTTTTGGCCTCTTTGACCTCCAGCCGCGAAACACCGTTTAGTCGCTGCGCAAAAGCAGCAGTAAACATCTCTGGCATATGCTGAACGATTGCAATACCTGGCAAGGTGGCGGGTAAACGGGTTAATAAAAACTCCAGTGCTTGGGTTCCCCCCGTTGAAGTGCCCAGCGCAATCACCCTGTCAGTGGTTTGGTAGTTTGAACGAGAGGTGGGGGCCGATATCATCACATCTGCACTGTGTAACGCACGCTCGCCAAGATTGGTTGCAGTGTTGGTGGTTGAAGGGAGGATATTGGCAAGCTTGGCTTGTGCGGCGGCCCGAATTTCTTGAATGATGTCTTGTGTCGAGGAGCTAAGGAAATCTTTCACATTAAGCGTCGGCTTAGTGATGATGGATACCGCCCCCAACGAGAGCGCCTCCAGGGTTACAGCGGCTCCTTTGGTTGCAAGGGATGAGCAGATAATCACAGGAGTTGGGCGCTCACTCATGATTTTTCGCAAGAATGTCAAACCATCCATGCGGGGCATCTCAATATCCAGAATGATCACATCAGGCCAACGCAGCTTCATCTGCGAGATGGCGTATAGCGGATCCAGAGCCGTGGCAATTACGTCAATGTCAGGTGCCTTAGCAAGGCATTGGGTCAGCATCTCACGTACTAATGCAGAATCGTCAATTACCATCACTTTGATAGTCATATGGCCTCTTTAAAATGTACCGGATCACGGTCAATCCGCCGATAGCGTGAAGGCGCTTCCTGCACTAATGGGAGCTCTGCATCGCGGATCATTTCTGAGTGCCCCACCAATAAATAGCCACCAGGCTTGAGGCGCTGACATACCTGGCTTAACACTTGATGCTTTGTTGTTGTGTTGAAATAAATCAGCACATTCCGTAAAAAAATGACATCTAATGCCAGCTCCCCAAACTGGGATACGTCTAATAGATTGAGTTGCGAGAGCGCTACATGCTTTGCAAGCACAGGATTAACACGCACAAAACCGTGAAACTCTTCATGTCCACGCTGTAAGTAACGCAACCACAGATGAGGAGGGACGCGCTGCACTCGTTCAAGGGAATATATCCCTTTACGAGCATGAGCAATGACATTGGTGTTGATATCGGTGCCCCATACCAGCCAAGGAGAACCCAGGCCGAATTGCTCAGCGAAAATCATCGCTATCGTGTATGGCTCTTCACCACTGGAGCATGCGGCAGACCATACTTTGGGAGGACGGTCTTGCGCTTGAATGTAGCTACGTAGCCACTCGAAATGTGCTTCTTCTCTAAAGAAATACGTCTCGTTGGTAGACAGTAAATTAATTGCGCATTGCCGTTCCAGCTCTTCATCTGGGTGAGACAGCCGTTGCCAATAAGCTTGAAAGCTACCCAGGTTAAGTTCACGCAAGCGCTTTGCCAGACGGGACTGAACCAACGCTCGCTTGCTGTCAGCTAAATGAATCCCCGCTTGTGTGAGCAAAAATGTTTTAAATAGCGCAAATTCTCTCATGCTCAACTGCGGCCCTTGCTCGCAAAATTTCTGTTTCCCGTCATTCATTCTGAGCCCTTGAACTCAAGATGATGACTAGCCATCTTGCTTTCGACCAAGGCACTCAGCTCGGCAAAAGACAACGCTCTAGTTACATCCAGCAGTACAACAAACTGATCATTAACGGTGACAATGCCGGCAATAAAATCGCTTCTCAGTGCAACACCAAAATGGGGCGGTGGTTCGATGGCATCACGCCGTAATTCCAGCACATCACATACAGCGTCAAGCAAGACCCCCACCTCTTGGTAGAAATCAAGCGAGGTGGGTAATGACAAAATGGCAATACCTGTAGTGGATTGCAGGGCTGTCATGCCTTGGCCAAAGCGCACTTGTAAATCAATCACTGGGACAACCGCACCACGCAGATTGATGATCCCACGAACAAACGTGGGCATCATCGGCACCGCCGTCATCCCTTCATACTCGATGATTTCTCGCATATGGGTGATATCGATGCCATAGCACTCTCCACCCAACATGAAGGTTACACAATGAAATACGTCGCTTTGTACAAGCTCAGTAGTTGCTGAATTTGCCATCATCCCCCTCCTGCAAAGCATCATGTGCATGGAGCGAACCAAACGGTACTTTCTTGGTTGGTGTCATCGGGTGGTGCAAAACAGTTCTGGTCAATTGACGGGCCGCATTAGCTTTGGTTGAGTCGCGGAGCATGAATTGACGCATCAGCTCTTGCAGTTGCAAAGCTGTTGAGCTGAGTTCTTCAGATGTTGAGCTCAGCTCTTCAGCTGAGGCCGCAGAGGATTGCATTCCTTCGCTGATCTGCATCACTGCAACGTTAATTTGCCCTATGCTGGCGCGTTGCTCGCGAGACGCGGCTGCGATTTCCTGAACAAGAGTTGCTGTTTGGTCAATGCCTGGCAGCATTTCGCGTAGCAAGGTGCCCGCCTGTTCAGCAACTCCCACCGAGCGACTGGCGAGCTCACCAATCTCTTTGGCTGCTGTTTGCGAACGTTCAGCCAGCTTACGCACTTCCGCGGCCACCGTAGCGAACCCTTTGCCATGCTCTCCCGCTCTTGCGGCCTCAATGGCCGCATTGATGGCCAGCAAATCTGTCTTGTTGGCGATGTCATTGATGACGGTGATACGTGAGGCAATCTCTTTCATGGCATGCACCATATCGCCCACCGCTCGACCACTGGCGGTCGCGTTCTCTGCTGATTTGACTGCAATACCTTCAGTGACCTTGGCGTTGTCGGCATTCTGACTCACGGTGGCAGCCATCTCCTCAACGGAAGCACTGGTCTGTTCAACACTCGATGCCAGTTCCGATGAGGTTTGCGATAAGGCATTCGCGGTGGCAGCAACTTGTTCAGATGCCGAGCCTATAGCATTAGCTATAGCGCTCACTTCCCCTAATGTTTCAGACAGCCGCTTCGACATGTCATTGATTGTGCTTAGCAAGCTGATTTGATCACCTTCTTTTAACTGGATCACCGTTGCCAAATCACCATTCGCAACTCTTTCCACTACTTGTACGGTATAAGACGGATCCGCACCCAGCTGACGTAAAATACTCCGCGTCACAACAATGGCCAGGATGCCGCAGGTCACGAACGCAAACACCGCAATCATGAGCATGGTTCGAATATTACTGGCATAAATGTCACGGCTATCCTGGAGTGAGCCAGTGGCAAGTTTGTCATTAAGATTGACGAGCTCAGTTAAAAGATCATCAGAGACGTTGAACGCTGGCCTGCCTTTTTCACTCATCAAGGCCCCTGCACGTTTGTTGTTTACATCATCCCCTGTATCAGAGCGGGCAATACTCACAATCTCATCGGCATAGCGCTTGTAATCAGGCCATGATTTATCAAAACGAGCGAGCGCGTCTTTCTCCGGAGGGGTCAGGTAGGTATTGCGATAGCGATCTATCAACTCGTTCATTTTGTTTTCATATTTGGCCATGTTGTCTAGGGTTTGCTGACGAACTTGAAGATCCATCTCACCGATATAGCGATAGAGAGCTCGATTATGGTAAATCGCTTGCATGTTGGCGTTAGCCAGATCACGAATAGGCACCAGTTGATTGGCATGCATATTCTCGACTAATTCCGCCATAGTTTTGATCGACACATAGCTGGTTACCGCTAGTGTTATCAGCAACAACAATAAAGTAGCGAATGACACAGCTAGCTTTGTTCTGACTTGTAGGCGATGAAACCAGTCCATGGTTATATTCCTTCAGCGTGACGGCAGGGTGCGGATAAATCTCCCTCATTGAGAGTGTGCAGTATCCGCTGTTGCTCCCACATGGTGACTTGTGCCAACAGTTGTGGGATATCCAAAATCAAGGCCGGATGGCCATTGCCCAGAATGGTGGAGCCACTGATACCCCGCAGGGGGCGAAAATTCTCCCAGCGGTTTAAGCACGGTTTGCAATTCGCCAATCAGGTGGTCAACGACCAAGCCAGCTCTGCGTTCACCATGATGAACCACCACCACAAATTCAGAACCTTGAGCAGGAGGAAGGCCAAACAAAGCACGCAAATGCACGTAAGGCAGCCACTCTCCTCGTAAATACAGTTGTTGTACGGTCAGCTCTTCTTCGCTATCTGGTAGCTCCAAGCACTCGGTCATCATTTCCAATGGGATGACGAATGATGTGTCAGCTACCTCGACCCGAAATCCATCAATGATGGCGAGCGTCAATGGCAAACGGAGCCTAAACGTAGTGCCCTGGCCAGGATTACTTTCCACAGTAACATCACCACGTAGAGCATCTAGGTTTCTACGTACAACATCGAGCCCGACTCCGCGTCCTGACAGTTCGTTCACTTCGCTGTTGGTGGAAAATCCTGGAGCAAAGAGCAACTGGTAAACATCGCTGTCACTCATCACCTTGATATCACTCACCAATCCGGCTTGCTGTGCCTTGGCCAATACTTTTTCGCGAGATATACCATCCCCATCGTCACTCACCTCAACTACTACTGCTCCGGCATCATGGTAAGCATTCAGTGTGATGCGCCCCTGTTCTGGCTTTCCCTTGTCTTGGCGCACCGAGGGCTTTTCGATGCCATGGTCAATTGCATTGCGAACCAGATGCAGTAACGGGTCGGTGAGTTTTTCCACCATGGACTTGTCAATATCGGTGTCTGCATTTTGAATATTGAGGGTGACCGATTTTCCGGTTTGTAGGGACAACTCATGCACTACACGAGGGAAGCGATTGAAGATTTCATGGATAGGCACCATCCGAAGTGTCAATGCATCATCACGGATCCCCTCGACCAATCCATTGACCACTGCCACAGATTCAATCATCTCAACATTACCAGCCTGATGGGCTTGTAACGTTGTAGCAGACGCGGCAATCACCAACTCCCCCACTCGATTGATCAATTGGTCAAGCTTGGCTGCATCGATGCGAATGTAATGACTGTCACTGCGAATGAGGCTTTTACGCGAGGCGTTTACAGGTTCAGGAGTGTCAGTTGCTAGTGAGGTTGTTGCAGGTGGAGTGGGCTCTATAAGGGCAGGCTGAAGCAATACCTGAATATCAGCTGCTGTGAGTGAGCCAGCCTGCTCCCACCTTGCATACTGTGTACCAACCTCTTCCCCTAGCCATGCACACAACGTGGGTGCAGCATCTCGATATAGGGAGAGGTCTCCATGTACTGGTAGCAACACAATGATGCTTTGCGTGGCAACAAAATCGAAAGCACTGCGCAATTTTTCTGCGCCACAGCAACTCTCAATGACAATCTCGTACCCCAGGAAGCAATCCGTGCTATCCAGCAGTTGTAAAGGAGGCCTGGGACGCCACACAGGCATGATGTAATGGATCTCGCCCTGATTACCCAGATATTTAAGCAACGCCAATACATCGAAACCATCACGGAACAAATCAGGATAAAAGCGAACCGACAGATGCCAGCGCTCAGATGTTGTAATACCTGGTTTTTCATCTGCTATCACGGGAGGGGCGGGTATGGTCATTGACGGCAAGCTCTGAAAGCCTTGCATTTGAGACATCAACGCCAAGATTTGCTGGGTTTCAACTTGCTTGAGTTCAGGATTGTGCTCGGCGCTTTGCAGCAAATCGCGCAGTTGGTCGTTACAGCGGAGCAAAAGCTGAATTAGGGCGTCATCAAGATCAAGCTCACCACTGCGCAAGCGCGCCAGGATATTCTCCATGCTATGGGTAAAGCGAACCAGCAGCTCCAAGCCAAGCATACTAGCAGAGCCTTTAATGGTGTGCGCGGTGCGGAACATCTGGTTATAGGTGTCAGCGCCCAAGGGGTGACCCACCCTATCCAGCAACGCTTGTTCAAGGTTGTCACACTGCTCGTAGGCCTCTTCAAAAAAGAGCATCCGCGCTTTATTGATGTCCATCGCAGCCCTCGATTGTTAGCTGTGCCCACAATCCCATACCACGAAATGTCTCTGCTGCAAGACTGTCAGGGGCGAGGACAAACGTCATCGATTTGCCCAGTGAAGTAGCTTCTTGTTGCAACAAGCTCAGCAGTTGTGCGCCACACCCATCGAGCAAGGTGATGGTATCAAGAGTCACAACAACCGAGGGGTAATTGAGTAAACCCAGGAGACTATCTTGCTCCTGTGCAACCGTCATGATACTGAGCTCCCCTTCAATAACGGCGCGAGGCTTGGATCCGGTGCTATCGATAGTGATGCCCATCACGCCCCCCTTATGGCTGAATAACCTTGGCAAGATTATCGAGCAGTGATTGTGGCTCGAACGGTTTGGTCAGCCACACCTTCGCACCAGCCTCAGCACCTTGCTGACGTAGCTCTGGCGCGTTTTCTGTAGTGAGCATGATGAACGGGATATAACGGAATCCGGGATGAGATTTCACCTCACGCAGAAAGGTCAAACCATCCATGATGGGCATATTGAGATCAGAGATAATCAAATGAAAGCGATGCTGCGACAGTTGAATCAACGCATCTTGGCCATCTTCCGCCTCAACTACGTTAAAACCCGCCTCAGTAAGCAATGCATTGAGGGCAAAGCGGATGCTGCTCGCATCATCTACCACCAAAATAGACTTCATAGACCACCCTGTCCGTCTTGCCCTCACCCAAGCTGGGATGGTGATAAGCATGTGCTGTCACCATCCCACAGCCTTCCCTGGCAGGCGTTTTTCGAGAGTTCAATAGAGATATTTTGTGACCAAAGAGGTCAACTTAATTTAAAGATAGAGACACTCTTCTTGAGCTCCCCTACAACTTGGGTCAGGTGTACAGCTTCACCATTGACACATTCCGAAGCCGAGACGTTCTCCTGTGACATGTTGTTCACCTCTTCAACAGACTGGGCAATCAGTTGGCTTGCTGAGGATTGTTCATGCAACATCACGTTGATCTCTCCCATCAGCCCAACCACCGCTTGGGAGCTTTGGTCAACCTTAGCCATCAAATCACTTGCTTGGGCCGTATTAAGGCGAACGTTTTCGATACTCTGCACATATTTGTCCATGGAGTTGACTGTTTCCATGGCCGTGGTTTGCACGCCACTTATCATGCTATCGATTTCTTGAGTTGCTTTGGTTGTTCTCTCCGCCAATTGGCGCACTTCATCAGCTACCACGGCAAAACCACGCCCCATATCACCAGCTCGGGCCGCTTCAATGGCGGCGTTAAGCGCCAGCAGGTTGGTTTGGTCTGCCACTCCTTTAATCATGACGGTGATTTGACCTACTTTGGTAACATCATCAGCCAGTTGACGAATTTGCGCGGTAGATTGATTTATCGCATCGGTCACGGCCCGCACTTCCCGAGAAACGTCCTCAACTTGATGCTCGCCTTGCTGTGCCAATTTTCCTGAGTTCATGGCTTGCTCATTTGCACTGTTAGCCGAATGAGAAAGTTGGGCTATCGAGGTAGACATTTCTTCAATTGATGCAGCTGAACTAGCCGTTGCCTGGGCTTGCATTTCCGAACTGGTCATCACTTGCTGCGCGGCACTGGATAGCTGAGCTGCCGATGATCCAAGCTCTTCGGAAATATGCAAAACGGTGTTAATTGTTTCTTTAAGGGACTTGCGCGTTGTCGCCATGGAGTGTTGCAGATTGGTGAGCTCATCATTACCAGAGGGCGGAACCGTATCCACCAGATTACCCTTGGCAATGTGAGAAAGGTCGGTAACTGTTTGATCCAATGGTGCAAGGATACTACGTATGATTAATAAGCCTGCAATGGCAGCGATAACCAGAACCAGCCCCATGGTTATCACGAACTCCTGACCCAATTGAGCGACTACGACATCGCTATCGTCATAGGCTTTTTTCCCCAATTCGACGTTCCTGTTCACAATCGCTGAAAGTGTATCATCTGCTAATTGAAAGGCAGGTGTAGCCTCAGTTTTCATAAGCCGCATGGCAGTATCGTTATCACTACGATAAGACGCTTCCATCACTTTCTTTGCCGCAGCTTGATAGGGAGGCCATTGGCGGTCAAAGTCAGCCAGTAAACGAGTTTCATCAGGAGTCAGCTCAGTGGCACGATACTTATTGAGTAATGCCATCATCTGGGTTTCATATTTATCCATGACACCCGTAATTCGGTTCATTTCTGACTGTTTAGCTTCGATAACGTAGTTGAATAATTCGCGATGATGGTAGATAGCCTGCATGTTTGCATTTGCCACATCGGTGATAGGAACGAGTTGATTGAGATACATATTGTTGAGCATGTCATTGATCGTGCTAGCAGACTGCTTTTGGCTCAATCCCATACCAAACATGGTTGCAAGCAACGCGGCAAGCAAGAGGCTCAAGCGAAGCTTTATTGATATCGTTCTTAACCAATCCATGGTGTTTACCTCAATGGTGAATGACTTCCTTACAGGATAAATGTGTAGGCAATAGAATTGCTGATAGCAAGAGCGTCAGATGAAAATCAAAAATGATTAATTTACAACAAAAAAAGCGGCTGACGAGCAGCCGCTTGAAATTGTAAGGACGCCCAATATAAGGCTTTGTGTCACGATGTGGAGATAAGGTATTTCGTGACCACGCTTGCAGTATAGGCGATGCATCTGGTAGGGATTAAAATAGTTATAACTTAAATTTATTGGTCGGTTTGCATAACATGGCTGCATGTTCTATACTTGAATGGGCTTCTATAATCTTTAAATTGAATCCATTCTAAACATAGTATTTAAATCGCAAATTTACCCACGGCACAATATCTTCACTCGCTGATTTTTCATATGTTTTAGCTACCTATTAATATTGGCTTTTGTTTATTGGTGTGCATTGCTGCTGAGTAAATGGCATTTACCTTTATGACCCAGTGATGTGGCATTAATTAATAGCTTTTGCTTTTAGTTATCAAGTGTTTTGATATGTAAGGTTATATTGTTTCAATCGTCCAGTAAAACACGACAGGTTCGATAAACAGAAGGGATTGCTTAAACTAAACCTGGTTTATCTTCGCTGCGAAGCAGCGGAATGTTTAAAAAGTATTTTGTTCTCATAATTAGTAAATGGACAGTTTTCAGAGTTTTTCAAGTGGCCAAAATGAAACATTTTAAATAAAAGCTAAACTGGAGTTTTTTACGCTACTTTCGTGCACCAGTTCTATGATATCAATTTAAAACCCTTTTCAACGTGCTGTAGGAGGGGCTCTCCTTACATCACCCTTCCCTGCTGGTCAGACAGTTCCTATGCATCCTATAAAGGAGGCCTAGACTAATAGGCAATAAAATCAAAATGAGAAAAGTGACAAATATGAATTTTAAGTTTCAGTGTTACTCGTGATAAAAAAATGTAAGTATAATTAAGTTTTAACTTTGTATTTATTGTTCATTCAGGCCCTGTTATGGTTGGCAACCTTATGGTGTTCTCAGTTTAATTGGAGGGATTATGTTTCTGAAATCAATATTAAGTCGCCATATATCTAGTCGAGCTCTGCTTGGTAGTGCATTGCTGATTGTAGCCACTACTGCAAATGCTGGCGGACAGTTTACGCTTGGGCGCACAGTGTTATTGGACGGTGGGCGTGTAGCTACAATACCTGTTCCAGCATGTCGTATGACAGATGCAATAAAGATTAAAGCTGAGCGTGACGTTAAGATTAAACGCGTTGTTGTAACTTACGGAAATGGTGGCAAGCGAACCATTAACTTCAATCGAGAGATCCGTGAGGATAAGGAAACTGAGTGGCGCTCTTTGGGTTCTGAACGTTGTGTAGACTCGATTAAAGTTTATGGCAGCTCAGACCGTAGCACTGGTGGTATAAAAGTGTTTGGTCGCAATTAAAGTAAATGTAATTTAATACTATAAAGGAGTTCATTTAGAGATAAGAACTCCTTTAAAACAACCAATATTTTTACTCGTATTTAAGACTACTCAACCCTTCCTCAAAGAGGGCTTCATTATTTGAACTCAGACTAGTTATGTTTTCATCCCTTATCATTAACGCTACTTCTATTCTTGATTTCATTCCTAATTTCCTCAATATATTCTTCACATGAATCTTAACCGTTCCCTCGGTAATAAATAACTTCCTTGATATGATTTTATTAGAATTGCCATGAGCTATCAGTCTCACGACATCAATCTCACGATGACTTAATCTCTGGATGCCTGTATTATTTTGCTCTATGTAGCCTCTTGTCCTCAGGCTTTTTCTATAGAGATAAGAAACACTAGGGCTAATAACTCTAGTGCCCGAACGTATCAATTGAATAGCGTGTAACAGATGCTCTGGTTCAATGCTTTTTAATAAGTATCCATCTACTCCGATCTGCATACTCTCTGTGATATCTTCCACTGAATCAGAATGCGAAAAAACAATGACTTTGCTGTTTGTTTTTTTTGTTCTAAGTTGCTTAAGAATATCAATCCCATTGAGTAGTTGCAATTTCAAATCTAATATAATCAAATCTGGAGTGTATTCTTCAGCTAATCGTAAGCCATCACGACCATTGCTCGCCTCTGCTATTACCGCAAAGGAGGGATCTGAACATAATAATTGCTTGATACCATACCTTAACAATGGGTGACCATCGATTAAGAGTATTGTAGATGTATCCACATTGATTTTTAGTATAGATCTATCCATTTTACATCACACTAACCAGTCAATTAGTTTACAACATTAACACGATTGATACTCTATGGGAACTCATAGAACTTAATGATATGTGCTCTTTTGAAATAGGAATCAGTTTTTGTCATAAAACTATTGTTTAGGTGGCATCATGCTATTTTTTACACATTTAATTTTATTCTACCGCGATAAAATTTGTGTAGAGCTAAGCGAAGGGAACAATAGTATGGGCGCACAAATTACAACAGCCATGGACGCAATAAGTGACAGAGCAGCATTCATTCCGAAAGTAAGTCATAGATAAATCACACGCATAAACTAATTTGCTCATGGTTAAGTATGAAGTCATTAGATGAAAAAAGTGGGTTCCATCACTTGATTTTAAGAGGTCTAACGATAATCAGTTATATCTAACAATAAACAAAGCACGCTGATTGATGATCCAAATGTGCACTCAAAGAATACAGCTAAGCCATATCCCATCAGCTTTGATGCATCGAGCGTTTCAGTTCAGCTTAAGAATATAGTGTTATTATACCGGAGCATCAAACATGAGGTGGCAACTGCAAGGTATTGATCAGAAGGAATAATGTAATAGAGTTGTGGGTGAATTAATTATCTCGAAGTTCCCTCTTTACTACGATACATTGCTTCATCTGCCTGGCGAAGTAATAAATTTAGATCTGGTGGGGTTGTTGCATCATACCCGACTATACCTATAGAGCATGAAAGGGTATAAGCCTTACCACTATATTGGTTAAACTCATTGAATGTTTGAGTCACTCTATCATTGATACTCTTAAAATTTTCACAGTCAGTTTCAGGCAGTAAAACCACGTACTCATCACCACCTAATCGCGCGCAAATATCCGCATTTCTGAATATCATATTTATTAGGCTAGCAGCTTGGCATAGAGCATCATCACCAACATCATGACCAAACCTATCATTTATAGATTTAAAATTATTTAAATCTATAAATAATAATGAAAGACATCTCTTTGCTCTAAAAGAATGTTGTAGATATCTGTCTGCTAGAAGAATAAAACCGCGCCTGTTCGTGATTCCAGTCAATTCATCTATTGTAGCCATTTGAATAGCTCGCAACTCACTTTCTACAGTTTGAGCTAAGTCATTAAATAAAATTCTATATTTCTCATCAAAAGTCCTTGGCTTACGGTCTATAATACATAATGATCCAATATGTAATCCATTAGTTATAACCAATGAATGACCAGCATAAAACCGAATATATGGTTCTCCTATAACCATTGGGTTATTAGCATAAAGAGGGTCTTTAGTCGTATCTTCAATAACAAGCATGTTTTCTTTGAGGAATCCTTTTTTGCAAAAGGAAATATTAGGAAGTGGTTCATGAATATTAAGACCATAACAAGGCTTGGCCCAACCATCTTCATTATCTTCGAAAGATATTAGGGCAATAGGCACGTCAAACATGTTACGGGCCATTCTTGTAATACGAATGAAACGTTCTTCTGTAGGGGAATCAAGAGCTTGAAGACGGCGCAACGCATCTAAGCGAAGAAAATGGGTATCAGGTGTTACATGATCAGGTTGCATCCTGCGGCCTTTGTCCAAACTTAGTCGGTTACTAGACTAGTATGGCACTCTGTTGGATACAAGATAGTTGAATTTAGTCTTACAAAAGACTGATTTTCGCCTTACGAGTATATGGTGGCCAGTACGCTATATTTTTCAATATTTTCAATGGAATATGGACTTTGGATACAGCTCTTACCATGCTGTTTCTTACCTACTAATCGTGCAATCAAGATTCATCCTTACTGGGGTGATACAGCTCCTAAAACCACTGCCCGCTGGCATACCGTCTGCTCTGGTATGCATCTCTATTGAACGACCCCCTCCCCGCCCAGTAATCCGAGTGATGCAGGGGAAATCCCAGACAACCATGCTCATACCAGTCACAGTGGAGGGGCGTCATCTCTTACAAAGAAATTTTTTTCAGTAAGGGGTTGGTTTGCCAGCAACAGCATTCAATACTCATATGAAGCAAAAATATCAACCAAGGAGTGAGTATGCATCTTAAGATAGGTGACTCTGTTCAATTGAGAAATGGGGGGCCATGCATGATTGTCACTGGCGTGCTTCATGATGGAAATATGGCATGCTGTTGGTTTGATGGGAAAGAACTTCAGGAAATGACGTTTCCCAATGAATCGCTAACGCGCTGTGAAGCTGTAAGTATAAATGACCGAACACTTCACGCTATTTTGAACCTCAATCAGATTTAACGCCGATATAGCTAGTTGTCGGTATTGCGGAGATGCTCGCATGAGTGGCTAATTTCACTTTTATCCTGGTCAGCTATGGTAGCTCTAGCATGACGGTCAACGAGGTTTCTTCAAGGGATCAAGCCACTTGCGTCTGGTTTTATTATGACAAGAGTCCTTTGCGCTATGAAAAGAAACTGCCATTTCATGTGCTTTCTTCATTGCCAGTTCCGGTCGAAGAGTTTGACCCAAGGGTTGGAGATTTTATAGTAGGTGATGTGGTCTCTTTGCGTAGTGATAGTCTGTTTATGACCGTTCTTGGTATATGCCTATGGCTTCCGGCAGGGAATCAACCGCTATCTGAATAGCCCTGGGAAGGTCGAGGATGATGAATCTACTTGTGTGTGATTCGACAGGCACTGCATAAAGATCCTTACAATCATCTATGTAGAGAGGTCTGAACGGCAGATCGCAATCTTCTACTGGAGCAAAAGCTAAGAAGAAAAGAGAGGTGATAGCGCGATCCTCATCAGTCAGAGAAAAAAGGCCCATACAACAGGGCCGACAAAGAATCACTAGGTAGGAAATAGGAACTACGAACAGAATATGGAAGAGGTCACTACAGATCAGTGAACACACTCACAGCGAATCCAAAGTCATTCTGTCAATACTAGAATAGCGCACAAGTTCAAGCACTTCCATACTGTTGATAGAACACTCATATCAAGATGAATCAAAGGGACGACAAAGGGACGACAAAGGGTTTTTAATCAATTGTGGCTTGGTCTGCAAGCGGCAGTATCGAATACTCATAAAATACTAAAGCAATCGACCTCAAAAAAGGAGGGATTATGCCTTTCCAGATTGCGGACTCAGTTCAGCTAAGAAATGAGGGGCCATGCATGGTTGTCACTAAAGTGCTTCAAAACGGAAAGATTGCATGCTGTTGGTTTGATGGACGAGAATTGCAAGAGGAAGAGTATTTCAGCGAATGCCTTACTTCTTGTGAGGCAATAGATGCTAACACCCGAATGCTTCAGGCAATTTTGTATCTAAATGTGAACACCATCTAGCGATAAAATGGCTTGTGTGGTTGATACAAAAGACATATGTCGCTGCGTTACGCCACAAAAGCAGGAGATTGTGTACCTCTCGCTTTAAACACTAGCCTGAATAGGTCTGACTGGAATGGTTCATGGAACAATAAAACAGAAATATGGGGTTAAAGCTAAGGAAGTTAAGCCATAACAACAGAAATAAGATATCGATTCCAGAAGTCTGTCAGGTGATATCTAGATCTGTACACTAAACATGTTAGTCGTGGTAGCAATAGTTTTGTTTATATTCGTTGATCAATCTTTCTCGCTTCATCTCTTTAATTGTTTCAGCTAATTTCTCAGCTATATCTATATGATTGATATTAAGATAAGCATATCCATCAAGTATATCAACTTTTCCAGCTGAACGAATCTTAGCGTATTCATCAGAAGTTTTAAGTAGTTCTTTTATATTTTTCTCAAACACGAGATCCTGCTCAATAAAAACATCGGTACGTCCTTTTAATAATTTTTTCAATCCCTGTTCAGTAGTGGTTACATCTGTTAACTGAGAATTATCAATCATGCTCAGCAACATATTTTCAGCTCGTTTTGAACCTCTCCTAAACTCAATCCTTAACTCCCTTTTATTTAAATCATCCCATGAATTAAAAGTTAACGAGTGATTAACAACATACGCCTCTAGCGTCACTTGAAAATGGGGTTCATTAACTCTTATAAGATTTGTTGTTTGTTTTTGATATTCAAATGGTCTATGTATTTCGCCATCTACTCGGCCACTTTCAGCTAATTTTGGTGCTCTACCACCAGGCACACCACGATAGGAAAAGCTATAGCCTAACCTAGAAAAAGCCTCATTATATATACTATATAACCAACACCCATACTTAGACTTAAATGTATCTTCTGAACTAACCAACACAATCTCTTTAGCACTTAATGGCATATTGATGAATATCAAAGTAAACATTAATGCAAAAAAATGTATTTTCAGTTTATAGACGTACATAATAGCCCTATGAATTTCATTTCACATTACAAGTGTAGCTCAAACACAGCTCGGTAGTAATTTTTATTAGCATGAATTCAAACCTCTTATATTTACAACAGGTTAATTAAATAAGTAACTGCAAATGACATTTAAGTATTAGTAACTCCAACAATTACGGCCTTTTCTCTTACTACGATATAGAGCAGCATCTGCCAGAGAGATAGTCTCTATGTAATCACGCTGACCTTTTGCTACACCAATACTGAGAGTGACTTTACAGTTTTTCTCTCGCCATTTCAGTTTACATATTTGAGTTTGAAGCCGAGCTAAGAGTTTGGGAAGGATATCGGAATCTACAGATATAATTGCAGCAAACTCATCCCCTCCAATTCTGTAGACATGTTCTAGACCGAGAACTGATACTAAAGTATCAACTACTCGACATAAAACTAGATCTCCGAGCTGATGGCCATAGCTATCATTTATTTTTTTAAAATCATCAAGGTCTATAAGTATCAATGTATATTCAGATACAGAGATATCCAATGCTTCAAGGTCTTGGTTGAATGCTCTACGATTGAATACTCCGGTCAGGGGATCTAATCGTAGTTCCTTTTGGTGGGTATGATATTTTTTTTCAAGTACTTCTATCTCATTTAGATTTTTTCCGACAAACCAAGAGTAAATATACTTGTTGTTAGATATTACTTCTGACACATTATTGTCAATCTGATTAATTCGCTCTGATATTAATGTTTGTTCATACTTGAATATACGCATTAACAGCATAATTCCAAATCCAGCAAACAATGCAATCGCTGTCGTTGGAAAAAGAACTTTACTAGTTTCTGTCTTGAGCAAGTTTACAAAATAACTTGGCGGTAAATAAAGGCCCAATTGCCATTCAGAGTCTGACAATGGATGTGACATTAGATAACCATTCCAAATTTTAGCTAAGAAAGGTCTATCGGTTATTGTCAATGGATCATTTTCGTAATATATCTGAGGGTTAATCATTGAAAGTATATCTTGGGATACCTTATGTTCTAAGTACAAAGACGCATTAAGGTCACCAAGGGAGTGGCTGAGAACTATATCTAGTGACTCTAATGAGACATCAATCATTAATAAACCTAGTAATTCACCAGTTGTGTCAATTATTTTTTTCCCAAGAATCAGTACTGAGTTATTATCTTTTTTTGGATATGGGCCAACCCAAGATGGTTCATCTTTATTCAAGTCAAGAAGATCAGACCAAGGACGATGCTGAGGATGAAAGCAATCTGTAGCTATTTTTAATGGATAGCTATCAATCTTTTTTGAATTTAAATTGTAGTAATAGATTGTGTGCTTGCTTGGCATTTTAACGCGATGTACGATTGACCAGATTTGATTTATTGCTGACTTCCCACTTCTCAATGCATCCAAATCTAGGCTCTCAGAAATCACCTCTAATTGTACTCTATTGGAATTTATTAACTTTTTTAAGTAAGATTTATCTAGTGCTGATAGCATTTGTCGATAGTTAGCCAAATGTAATCCAACAACGAGCTTGTAATTCACCACAGCCATATAGGCTGCGAGTATTAAAATTAGCGATGTTATCAACAACGAAATTTTAAAAAATAAATAATTCAAGTGTGATTGAGGTGCTTTCACCATGCTCTCCCTCTATTCATATAGACCAATGTAGTACTCTCAAGATAGATAAATCATAACCAAGTGACACTATCATCAATTGCCTCACATTAATATATTATCATCATTGACTAACATAGTGGTCGCACTACGTGCATTGTCAAAAAGTACAATCTTGATGAATGCTTTATATTACACTCAAATGAGACCGGCAATAGTGATAAAGTAAGATGCAGCATGACTGACTCAATCGATATCAATTAAGTCATTTAATTAAGTAGATTATCTTAACTTTAGCTATATTCTATCCAAAAAGGTTGGTAGGGGTTCTGGGCGAGCAATTAGATATCCTTGAGTTCTGTCTACTCCACACGAAGCAACAAAGTCTTTCTCCCACGCGGTTTCTACACCTTCAGCGAGAACTTGGCATTTTGCCAATTGTCCAATCTGAACTAAGAGTTCATATAACTGTTTGCCTTTATCAGTAGAACAATCTTGCAATAATGAGCGGTCAAGCTTCACTTTATCAAATGGATATTTCATCAAATGTGGGAACGTTGCAAATCCAGCCCCAAAATCATCCATAGCAACATGAATTCCGATTGATTGTAACTTCTCTATGGTATTTTGAATTTCTACTGTGTTATCCAGCAATGCCTCTTCTGTTATCTCTATTTCAATCTTATAGGGATTGATTTCAAAAAACTCTATACGTGATACTAAATGGCTGACGAAGTTTTTTTGACTAAATGTTGATGCTGAAATATTAATCGCAACTCGATCCAATTTATTTAATGGCATTTTTTGCATATCTGATAATACACAATCAATGACGATATAATCGAGCATTGGCATAGCGTCTAACTGTTGAAAATCAGCGATAAAGCTAGGGCCATGAAGTGCACCTGATTCATCACGATAACGAATTAGTGCCTCTACACCTAACGGCAAACTTTTACTGGATTCCTGGCATTGGTAATACATTATGAAAGCTCCTTTTTGTAGCATACCTTCTACCCGTATTTGTGCTTTTGCTCGCTCCTGATTACTACGTGCTGATGACCTTATTTCATCTAGCATATTGCCAAGAGTGATGCGCTCGATATCTTTTCCTTCGACTCTTTTATCGAGACCAGTACCTGCAAATGCTATATAAAATGGTTTATATATATATATGCCGATTAATATTAGAAACACTTGCAATAATGAACCGTCAATGCTATTGCCCATAGCCATATATCCACTTAACAATGGCGGTGTCATCCAATCTACAATTGTAGTTATGGGGCCTACAATACCTATAGATATAGCGAAATATGCAATCCCGAAACTAAGTAATGGTACGCAAATAAATGGGATGATGAGTAGTGGATTGAATATTATAGGCAGTCCAAATAACAAAACTTCATTGATGTTAAATATAACCATGGGCAATGCGGCTATAGCTAGCATTATGTGATTACGATTTCGTGAAAATATTAGAATGCAAAATAACAAACAAATGCTATTGCCAGATCCCCCCATTGAAAGGAATGCATCGTAAAATCCTTGGCTAATAACATTAATGGAGGCTATTCCAGCATGTGAGTCAGCAAGATTTTGCTCGGTAACTTGATAGAGCATTTGTTTTATTGGAAGTAGAAAGTTATGACCATTAATTCCAATAGCACCAAGCAAACCTAAAATAGTCTGATACAATAATCCACCAGACCAGGTTAATGGGTCAGGTTTATATTCGTTTAGTATTTCAAGAGAGTAATCTAATATATATGGACTCAGAGCTGATAGACCGAGCACCAGTATCGCGAAACAGGAAAAACGAACAACATGCAAAAGCAGAGTCAAAGGAAAATCAAGGGAATGCGGAACAAGCTCTCGTAATGGAACCTTTTTACTGTAGAGTAAAGTTAACAATGGGCTTACTAAAGCTAACATTGTATTGTTGGGGAGGTAAAACACTGGGGAGTAAAGATTGTTCGCGTGAGATAAACTATAAAAAAGTATTATCGTATATACAATAAAAGCACCGGTATTTATAGAGCTTTTATGGGATAAGTAGTAACTGGTTAATACACATAAAGCAAGAGGATAGATATTGATTAGGATGTTTGATAATTGAAAAAAAAGGTGTGATATTGCGTTATAATTTGCATGCGCAAAACCTTGGCCAAGTAAAACACTTAATGAATTAGTTAGTGTTAATGGCAATAAAAGCAGAGCTATTGTCGAAATATCATACATATACGAACTGAAAATATGCTGAAATTTAACTTTGCTTTTTTTCAATTTATTCTCAATGACCAATTTAACCTCTGCATGAAAGTGATCTACAACTTAGCCTTACTAAATCAAATGTTGATTTATGGGGGGTATAGATTAATGTGAGATTCACTTTAATATATTTAACTTAATTCAACATCACTCTTTCTGATATTTATCGATTGTATATCACGATAACGTTCTTGCTCTGTTTATCTTTCTTTTGACTTATAAAAATTCAATTCATGATCTATGCTAACCAAGCATTCATTGACTAAAATCATAGAAATAACTTATAGTGTGTAACCTTTTATCAGTTTAATTGGCCATGTACAACAATCATCATTATTTCAATAATATAACTTTCCAAAAAACATGTTCAGTTCAACCAGAGGTTATCCCAATCATAATCATGATAAAAACAAATAATACTGTGTGAAATATCGTTATAGTATGAGCAGAATCATCGGATACATACGAATTTTTGTTCAAATCTGTAGTTCTCACTGAGTTTATTATGTGGTTCATCGAGTATACATTGGTCTGAAATGGTATATCGAAAATGCTGAACACTGACTGTATGAATGTATAATTTCCCTACAATTGGGTAGATTGGGTAGATTGGGTAGATTGGGTAGATTGGGTAGATTGGGTAGATTGGGTAGATTGGGTAGATTGGGTAGATTGGGTAGATTGGGTAGATTGGGTAGATTGGGTAGATTGGGTAGATTGGGTAGATTGGGTAGATTGGGTAGATTGGGTAGATTGGGTAGATTGGGTAGATAAGTATAGATTACAGGCATTTACATGTGAGTAAGTGAGTATATGATCTCGAATTTGACCGGTTGCCTGCTGTCTTGTCGTAACGATAGACACACTCGGAGTTGTTGTAAGGAAGTAATGTATGGTTACTTCTATGGCTCTCTGCCGCATCCTAAACCGATCAGTAGCATTACCCCACAGAGTATAGATTTCTATGTTTAGAACGGACACTGATAGGTAACAGTGAGTCATTTCTCCTCGTATCTTTATAAAAAATCATATTAGACAATGGGTTAATATTGTTCTTTAGTTGCTGCGCCACGCGTGTCAATTAAAATCAACATGGCCCGAGTAATCCACACTAAGGGGCGGCACTCACTTAAATTTTTTGTCATTATTAGCTTGGTTTGCTAGCGAAGAACTTTATACTGATAAAAACCTGCTCACTCAACTAGGTGTCCTTATGGAGTTTTTGATTGGTGATAATGTTCAGCTAGAAAGTGCTGATGGGCCTTGTATGACAGTAATTGGAATGCACCCAAACGGTTATTTGGCATGCTGTTGGTTTGACGGTACTGAGTTACAAGAAATTATTGTACCTACTGATGCCCTGATGATTTGCATGGAAAAAGATGAAAACGCCAGATTACTTAGGGAACTCATTGAATTTAAATAATATTCAACGTTAGACATTACAGTAAGAAACTGAGTTAACAATATTTTCTACACTCTCTTATAATGTCATATAAAAATCGGCATAAATTATTAATGATGATGATAAATAGATATTGTATTTCCCCAGAGTCACTACAGGAAGGATGCAGTGGATATCTGCACCTAAGTAATATTTGCGTTATATAACTAGCCCTCAATATTAAGGGCTAGTTACTCTTAGACACTTACTCTTCGATTAAAAACACTAAAATTATAGCCATCACTAGTTTTAATTACTTTCTGTTTTAGCTTTAGCCAAGACACTGAGTATAGTTGCGGTATTTACTTTAACTCCAACAGGAATAGCATCCAGGTCAACGATGAAGTCTGGATTATGCAGGCCATAGGGAAACGATTTACCCTCTTTCCGAGCTTTTGCAAACAAGTCGGGTGGTGCAATACCAATAAACTGATATGCATAAGGAACATTCATTCCCTTAAATGCCTCAGCAAAGTCCTCAGAGCCCATTGCCGAGGGGAAATTGCTAATTACCTTATCCTCACCCAGAAGCTGGCGTAGTGCGGGGGTGACCTTTTCCATCAATTTGGCATCATTGACCACTGCATCGGCATTGCCCTTCATTACTCTGGTCGGCAGTTTGTCTTCCGGTACGCCAGAAGCTATCGCGATCCCACGATTCACCTCATCAATGCGGCGAAGCAGCAGGTCGCGCACCTCGTGACTGAACCAACGCAGATTAAGCCTCAGCACTGCACTCTCAGGTATCACGTTGTTATCGCGGCCTGCCTCTATGGCACCTACCGTCAGCACTGCTGGTTTTTGCGGATCTATGTTGCGACTGATAATTGTCTGATAGGCAAGAACAGCCTGAGCGGCCATCACCACTGGGTCTAATGCCAGTTCAGGGGTAGAACCGTGCCCACCAGTACCGTAGAACGTGATGTCTAGTTGATCAGTCCCAGCCATCCTCACCCCTGGAGCACTTGCTACCACGCCTGTCGGCCCAGGGACAACGTGAGCGCCGAACGCATAATCCGGTTTGGGAAAGTCACGCAGCCAAAGCCCATCATCCACCATACTCTGCGCCCCAGTGCCTGGCTCCTCGGCTGGTTGTGCATAGACAACAAGTGTCCCAGACCACATAGGCTTTATGGATGACATGACCTTAGCGACACCCAGTAACCAGGTTACATGGGCGTCATGACCACAAGCATGCATCACATCGATTTCACGGCCGTCAGCAAGTTTTTGCTTGGTGTTGGCAGCATATTCCAAGCCCGTTGCTTCGCGAACCTGTAATGCATCCATGTCAGCCCGATACCAAACTGTTGGCCCTTCACCGTTTTTCAGCACCCCGACAACACCTGTCTTGGCGATCCCCTCGGTTACTACAAACCCTAACTCACGTAACTGTTGGCTAACGATGCTGGCAGTTCGTACCTCTGTGTAGCCAATCTCGGGATGTTTGTGTAAGTCCTTGTAAATCTCAATAAGTCTCGCACTATCACTAGCAACACTTTCGTTGATCTGTGCTATCAACTCCTTTGAGAATGGTGCTGTATTTGCACTATTTTCTAGCTGGTTATCAGATGTGCTCATCGCCGTTGCAGTGGAAGATAATGCGAGCATCGCTGCGATTGCAGCTACTTGACAACATGAAGACTGTTTCATGTACATACCCTGTGGTGGAGAGTTGGACGTGTACTACTGGCATAACCATGTATCGGAAAAGTATGACTGACGGTAGCAGGATAAGCATTGTTGATGTCTACTTATTAACAATGCTTAATTGCATCATTGTTGGAGAACATATCATCGCTGCACTTTGCATACATACATTTCCTCATCTGCTTGCCGGAGTAGTTGTTCTAAATCAGGAGGCGTACTGGTATCGTAAACAACAATACCCAAAGAACAAGAAAGCTGGTACGGCTTACCACTATGACTATTGAAATCACTCATTGCCTGATGCAGACGTTCTTTAATTTTCTGACAATGTTCATTGCCAGCCCCAGGTAAAAGAACTACAAATTCATCCCCCCCAAGACGAGCAAAGATGTCAGCGTCACGAAATACTCGGCATAATAATTCCGCCATTTGTCGTAATGCATCATCACCCATATCATGACCAAAATTATCGTTAATCCCCTTGAAGTGATTCAGGTCTAAAAAGAGTAGTGCTGCTGGAGCTTTTATGCGAAACGCATACTTCAAACTTTTTTCGGCAAGCAGCATGAATCCTCTACGGTTAGTTATCCCCGTCAATTCATCTATGGTTGCTCTCTGAACCGCTTGTAACTCACTCTCGACCATGGATGCCAAGTCGGCTAACAATGCTTGATCTCGTGGGCTAAAAACTCTGGGTTTAGAGTCTATGATGCACAATGTGCCGAGTTTGAGGCCATCGCCCACTTCTAGTGGATGGCCTGCATAGAAGCGTATGTGTGGTTCTCCTGTGACTAAGGGGTTGTCAAAAAAACGTGGGTCTTGGGCTGCATCTTCAACGACAAACAGTTCTTCACCAAGAATTGCGTGCCCACAGAAGGAAATGTCCCGTGGCGTCTCCAAAGCTGATAGCCCGCAGCATGATTTGAACCACTGCCTGTTTTCGTCAACCAATGATACTAGTGCGATAGGCACCTCAAACATGTTGCGAGCCATCCTGGTGATCCGGTCAAAGCGCTCTTCTGCGGGGCTATCAAGAATAGCCAATCGGCGCAGGGCATCTAAGCGGAGCCGTTCGTTATCCGGTACTACAGGGCTTTGCATCAACATCTCCTTGTTACCCACTGCCAACATATACTGTGTGTATCTACATCTGATGCACTGACAGTCTAATACAGTAGATAGACCTATCATTGCGAGCCATATCTCTTTGGTGACAGAGCCAAGATAGCGTGGCCTACAAGGCCCCCTTTGAGGCTCACCTGTGTTTTCTCGACCATCCTAGCAAAATGGAACACTGTAGTTAACTTATTTGTTATTAAATAGCGGGCCCAATATCCTCAAGTTTCTCAGTTTCTGCATATAAATGCTGTGATGATGCACTGCGACTACCACTCAGTGGTGGGGTTACTGTTGGTAAAGATGGTATTAGTGTAAAAGATCATTATAAATTCAGTAGATATTCAGGTTTATAAGGCTAAACACGATAGTAAGAATCGAATTTACCACTGCATATAAATAACTACACTGTTGATGACACCATATAGCGTGAATTGCGTATGATTAATGTATGAAAAAGTGAAAAATCTGAGTTTTTCTATTCAGTGCCTTCGGCCCTGATCCAACCAGGTGCTGTATAAGTATGTCTTTTTTATAATTTACAATCGAATAGCTGTTATTTAACAATAAAACATATCTATTCATGAGATAATGGTGGTGGGTATATAAAACTGGTTTCTCTTCGCTGCGTAGCAGCGGAATGTTGAAACGGAAAATTAATTTATAGCTTTCATAATTAGTAAATGGACAGTTTCTCGAATTTTTCAAGTGGGGGATGTGAAAAAAATCTCCAAAAACGTTCTGATTGGTTTAATTTCAATCAATCATGCGGGTTTTATCCTATTAGCCCCCGACTTATTACTTATTGGCAAACCCCATGCTGAATCCGCCCCACCAAATGGATAACTGCCTGAACCCCCATATCTGTAGTCAACAATGTTGCTGGAGCTACACCACCAAGGCCCCAGGCTGGGCGATGTAACCATGACAATGCTCTGGCGGTATTGTTTCTGTGGAGGAAGAGAACAGCTTCGAGTGCCTGTACAACGCCGTATACCCTGGCACCCTGCGAGATTGATAGGGGAGCCTCAATCCTCAGCTTGCGAGCAACAGTGCTCCGGCTAATGCCTGCTAAGCGGCATATCAAACCTGAGTCTGTGTTCATCAATTCAGCTAGTCGATGAATGATGCCAGGAGCTACGCCAGCCACGATCCATAGATGTGCCCCCAACGGGTCACTCGGTATGCCAAGAGAGTCAAATATTGTCTTAGTAGAGGCCGTAGCCTTACCTGGATGATAACTCGCATAGGACATGATGAAATCTCCCCTGAACCTACGATACCAGATTACCTTATCCTATCTGTTCCATGTGGCGATGGCGATGGGTCTGAGGACTTTGTTGGATGAGGCACAGGATACAGAGGTTGAAGCGCCCCATTCGGGCAATACCAACTTTTTCGTGAATCTCTGTGCATAATTCTATCTGGGGTCTTTATGAGACTTGAATTCTCATATATTTACTATGCTATAACCAAGCTAGCTAGCCGAGAGAACATTCAGTGACCATCAATTTTGATTATCGTTGTGGCATCTTAGAGGCAGCCGACACAAAAACTGGCCGAGAATGGTGTTGGTATAAGGGTGATCCCGAGGTTACCAGAACTGAAAATGGCGAGTTATTGAGTTCGATAGGTGTTCCTATCGGTGCCACTGTTGTCGAGGTGAAAGCTCTCATTCGCATGGATACCAAAAACAGGTTGCACCATATATAGTCAGTCCGCGTATGATAACTCCTATTTTCATCAGATTAGGAGCTTAGCATGCTCGTAAAAGAAATTGTGCCAACAGAACAGGTCGTTGACATTCTCTGTGATGTCTGTGGTCGTAGTACAAAAACGAATTTTGGAACCAACCAATACGGCTCGTTATCGGCGGATTTTGGCTATGGTTCCCGTCACGATGGTGAGCGTTATCAGGTGCATCTTTGTGAAATGTGTTTTTTCGGTACACTCGCAACAGTGAGGGAGATGCATCGTGGAGATCATATGTGTGACGATGACTATGAGGCCGCAAACCCAGACACATTTGGGCGTGATTATTCTAATAGGGAAATAATATGAGTAATATGCTCCCATACTCTAGTTTGTGTGGAGATAAAAATCTCTTATCATCGACTCATTCTGTGAGCCAATGATATTTTTCAATCGACTCATTTCGTGAGCCGAACAAGATCCTTCATCGGCTCATCTGGTGAGGTTGTCTCAACGCTCACTACCACTTGGATTTAATTTTTAGCTACATAGTTTCATAGCAGATTGGAGCTAGGCCAATAAGTAGATCCAAACGCAATTTAGCTCACGAATTTTAAATGATGCTTTTTCGAATCATCTTGGTGCCAAAAACAGTGGAGCTGATGCTGGGATTGAGAGATAATTTTCCTGATATAAAAATGTGATACATGAGGATAAAAATGAACGATTTTTTGAAAACACTGATGAATATTCGTAGTCTGCGAGCTGCGTTGCGTGAGTTGTCATTTGAGCAGTTGGTCGAAGTTAAAGAGAAATTGGATGAGGTTTTTGCTGAGCGTGAGCAGCAAGAAAACAAAATCAAAGCCGAATCTGCCGAGCGCCTGCAAAAGCTGGCTGAGTTTACCGAGATGCTGAGAGACGCAGGCATCGATCCGAGTGAGCTGGTTGGCACTGCCGCTCCGGCGAAATCCGAGGGTTCAGTCAAAGCCAAACGCGCTCCCCGTCCTGCAAAATACAAGTACACCGAAGGCGGTCAGGAGAAGACATGGACTGGCCAGGGCCGCATGCCCAAGGCCATCGCAGAAGCAGTTGCGGCTGGAAAAGCACTGGATGACTTCTTGATCTAATGCGCAGAGCCCATGCCTGCTCGGCGTGGGCCTTTAATTCTATCTGTAGTAGGAGCACCGTATGGGGAGGACATTGGAGGATTTGATTTCATCCGAATCACCCGAGGTTGTCCAGAGAGCCAAGGAGCATGCCGAAGAGCTGCGAGTTCATATCGCTGTGACCAAATTGCTTTCAAATCTCGGTGCAGGTGATGTTCCTGAAATTGATCCCGATGTTCTAAATAGTTTGTTGTCGCTTAAAAAGTCTGTTGAGAGCCATGACTGTCGGTTGAGTTTATTCGTTCATATGCCAGATGGTACGCATCATGGCGTCAATATTTAATTTTTCATAATCCAACATGGATTAAATGGTTTCATACAGACAGCATCTTACGAAGCAATCCGAGCTATTGCTTTCTGAACCAGCCTAACAGAATGTGTCATTATTCCTAGTCAGACATAGAGGTGTAGCAGGTCTGACGCAGAGCATCAATAGTCGCTGACTCCATCGACACAACAGACATAACACTAACAGCAATGCTGTTAATAATTTCCTCTCTTGGGCCCTTGCGCCAACTATCGCTTTGGTAAAAGGCATCAAGAGATTTTTCCCTATGCTCAGGGTTATCAAAAGCTCGAACCAAAACATAGCTGTCTGGATCATGTTGCGACTGACCATAAGTGACTACATCAATTCCAGCGACCTGATGCAAAGGAACGCTGATACTTCGCATGATCTGATGAAATCCATTACCTGCACTTGGCTGTAAAGTGTACTGGAGAAACTCGACAGTTCTCATTAAAGATCCTTCATATCAACTTAAATAGATACGGATACTGTACATGAGGCCTCTCAAAAATACATTAAAAGGTGAGATGCCCGTAGGGATTACCGCAGTTTGCGCTGCATGGGGCCACACCCAAGAGAATGCCATCTTATCTGCTCATTCATATGCCTGACGGCACTCATCATGGCGTCAAAATTTAATTTATGCACTTTATTAGCTCGTCAATAGAGGCTCTAATCCACCAAATGAAAACAACTCCCGCAGGGAGAGTCCGAACAAGTTAACAGATAGAGTCTTTTCAGACTCCCACAGTGGAGCCGATATCGCCCCAGCGGATCTGATAGCGTGTACTGCGTCCGCCACCAGGTAATTTCTCAATGCATCCCTTTTCCACCAGTGCAGCCAGATGGCGGGTAGAAGTAGCCTTGCTGACTCCGGCGACTTTTTGATATTGACTGGCGTTGATGCCATTTTCGAAACCCTGCTCGCCGCCATCCAGTAAACGATTCAGCACTTTGGTTTGCTCTGGATTCAGACCGTCATGACAGTGCCGCTGCCAGAAGCATAACTTGGCAAGGCCACGAGCAATACTCTGTAATGCGAGCTCTATGGAGTAATCCAGTGTGTCGAGGAACCAACAGAGCCAGGATGTGATATCCAGCGTGCCCCTCTGCGCTGACTCAAGCGCTCGATAGTAGTCACCCCGCAGCTCTAGAATGGCAACTGACATGGCATACAGCCGGATGCTGTGGCTGTCAGCCTGTGACAGCGCGAGATCGGTCAATGCCCGCGTGAGCCGCCCATTGCCATCATCAACGGGATGCAGGGTCACGAACCAGAAATGGATGATTGCCGCACGAAGAAGGGGATCCATCGTGGGGTCATGCCGAGTCTGGTTAAACCAGAGGATGAACTCGGCCAGTTGATCGTCAAGGGCCGCTCTGGGTGGTGCCTCAAAATGCACGATGGGGCGATCAACACGCCCAGAGACAACCTGCATCGGCTCATCTCCTCGCAACTGCCCTACATTCACTGGCTGTACCGACCATTCGTTGGCGGGGAACAGCCAACGATGCCATTGGTAAAGTCGTTCAATTGTCAGTGGTTGTTCATGGTTGTCGATGGCATCCAGCATCATGGCCGCGAGCCCCTCTGAGCGATCTGACACGGGATAGGACGGAGTTTGTGATCCCCCTAACCGCCTAGCCAGGGAAGAACGCACGGATTGAGCATTGAGGCGTTCACCTTCGATAGCAGAAGAAGCGATGATGTTAGCCAGTAACGTATCCAACGTTTGGTCGGAGTTCCCCAATCTTGAGTGGCTACCAAGAAGAATTCCCAGCCTGCGTTGCACATGCCGTAATCTGGGCAATATCTCGCTATCCCGCCAACGAAAATGGGGCCAATCAGCTTGTTGCCAAATCCAAAATGGTTCCATTATTTCCTCATCCAACGTGCTAGGGTCTCAATAATGAGCCGACCCAGCCCATCATTCAGCTCAATGTTTGAGCCGAATATAACACATGCAGCAGAACAGCAGAGCTGGTAATGAGGATGGAGATACAGGCTGAAAATCTTAGACCGGAGCTGACGAAAAACTGGATTTATTGCTGCTGTGTGGCGCTACAGCAACCAGTGGATAGAAAAGGCGGGAGCTCGTTTTCGTTTCGAATGGTTCTTGTGAGCTTGCAGCTTGCGCTGCATAAAGCCACGCACACGCAGATGCCCTTAGGTCTGCTCATTCATATGCCTGATGGTACTCGCTATGCCATCACTGTGAATAATTATAGGGAGATTTAGTTTTATCTGGGTTAAGAGATAATTATTTGGCAAATATATCTATGGCAGCAAATCGCGAATGTCACACCCCATAACCCTGGCAAGACGATAAGCCTTTTCCAGGGTGACATTGACCTCACCACGCTCAATTCGTCCTACGTAGCTTCTATCAATTTCGGCCGCATATGCGAGTGCATCTTGCGATACGCCCAATTGAAGCCGTCTATCACGTACAGCATCACCAAATTTTTTTGCTAGCTCTTGCATGTCTCGCCTCTCGCTGGCGAGCACTATCTCTGGTTGTCTGGCTAACGACCACGGATTATAATCCGCAACCGAGTTTAGATTTCCACTAAATGTTTTCGTTCGAGGCCCAGGATTGCTTATGAGCTCCCAGACCGTGTGGTTACCAACCGCGCTCTACACCGCACTCATTCGATGGCAGATGGATGACTTCACTGCGATAGGATTTGTAAATGCCATTTTTGGTGACAAAGCAGAATCGCAGATACGTCAGCGGCGTTATCGTTATACCTTCATTTATCGGCATCTGATCAAGCTCGTAAATAAGGGACTTCTAAAAAGGAAGCATGTTGATGATGGGAAGCGCTGTTCTCATTTCATCAGGACTCCCAAGTTCGATGAAGTGCATTTCAAAGAGGAATTTATTGGGCCTTGTGCGCTTGTAACGGAATCGGGTAAGGAGCGTAAGTCGGAAACGTATGAATCCGTCCTGGAAGGACTGATCGCGAGAGCACAGCACTACCGTAAGGGGTTGCAGGAATGTGATTCAATGCTCGCTGAGTACCAGCAATTAAGAGTGGACTTCTCCATATTGGATCCAGCGATTGAAAGGGCCATCAACAATACCGTTGCAGAGAAACGCGATTTGCGGGGCAGGCTGGAGGCCGTGGAGAGGCTTTTGAGGGGGTTGATTGCGTTCAGAAGCGCTTCTTGATGTAACCGTTCAGCGTCAGGGGCTTGATGCACACAGTTCGGAGGGAATGGGGTAATCCGTTTTCTCGATGCGGGCTCGGACAATGGTATGCAGTCACTCTTGGGGGCAACGTCCCAAGCGTTTGGTCGTCTCAACCAACGAAAGTAAGCGTTGACGAAACAGATCCCCCACTCTGGGCGATAACAGCCACGTTGCGCAGTACATGTGCCCAGCAAAGCAGGCGCAGACTCGTGCAGACAAACCGGTAGCCAGCATACAGGCCCGCCACCAATACGCCAACCAACTCCTACTCCAGCAGGCGTTCGGGAGGATCTACTTGGCCCGCAGGTTCCAGTGACTCAGGTCGAGCAAAAGCCTGTCGTGGAAGTCAGGAATGAAGGGAGCAAGGTGCTAGAGGCTAGAGCACGCTCTTATCGGTTTGAGCTCCAGGGATACCAGGCTACGTTCGCCGAATATTGTGAGCTACGAACAGATTTCCCCGCGTTAGAGGCGACCATTGATAATGTGCTTAGGCACACCTGTAAGGAGTTTCGGAGTTTACGAGGACGGTTGGCAGCCGTAGAGGAGGTAATGAGGGCGTTGGGGAGTTCCGCGTCAGTCCGCTAATGTCATCCCTTCTATATAAGTCGATTTCAACAACATGACCCCAGATGTCCAGCATTTGCAGGTCATATAGTTTCCAGGTCGCGCAGTATAGGTGCGTGACTTCTATTCTTCCTTCTCTTGGGAGCTGTGCCAGCTGATTTTGCACAATGACCCCCTCTTAAAAGGGGATCATAGCCCCCGAAGTGTGCAGTTTTTGTTTTGCACAAGAGGTTTTGTGGTGCTAGGTTCAGTGTTAGTGGTGTTTTGTGCAGTTTTTGTGTTGCATAAATTTTTTCGGCCTGCCGTTCAACATCGCCAGCTACGCCCTGCTGACCCACATGATGGCCCAGCAGTGCGATCTGGAAGTGGGTGACTTCGTCTGGACTGGCGGTGATGTGCATCTCTACTCCAACCACATGGAGCAGACAGCTCTGCAGCTCTCCCGCGAGCCGCGCCCGCTGCCGACCCTGGTGATCAAGCGCAAACCTGACTCCATCTTCGATTACAAGTTCGAGGATTTCGAGATCGAGGGTTATGACCCCTATCCCGGTATCAAGGCGCCCGTCGCCATCTGATAGCAAGGCGCCTCAGGGCGCCTTTTTTATGCAGTTAAATAATTGAAAATTCATTTTATTGATTAATAAGACGGTAGCCAGAGACGAGGAAAAACCTGCTTATAGCAGGTATGTTCTATTTTGCCTTCGGTTTTTTCGTTGTATTGAGCAGCAAGAAACGATTTTCCATTGGTTGTTGCAAGGGATAGACTCAAACCAAAGCAATACGGTGGAAAATTTAACCATGAGTGACGTAATCAAAAAGTTCCTGAAGCTGGAGGCCGCCTCCGGAATTATTCTGATCATGGCTGCCATGCTGGCAATGATTTTAGCCAATACCGCGCTGGCTGGCGGGTATCAGGCGTTTCTCGACACGCCGGTGCAGGTGCGCATCGCGGCCCTCGACATCAACAAGCCACTGCTGCTCTGGATCAACGATGGCTTTATGGCGATCTTCTTCCTGCTGGTTGGTCTGGAAGTGAAGCGTGAAATGCTGGAGGGGGCGCTCTCCTCTCGGGTGCAAGCGACTTTTCCGGCTATTGCGGCGGTGGGCGGCATGCTGGCTCCGGCCTTGATCTACGCCTTTTTCAACTATTCGGATGAAGTGGCGCGCGCTGGCTGGGCGATCCCGGCTGCGACCGACATCGCCTTTGCCCTCGGGGTGATGGCGCTGCTCGGCAAGCGGGTGCCGGTGAGCCTCAAGGTATTCCTGTTGGCGCTGGCCATCATGGATGACCTCGGCGTCATCATCATCATCGCGCTTTTCTATACCCAGCAGTTGTCGCTTGAGGCGCTGGCCATCGGTATTCTGGCAACCCTCACCCTGCTTTGGATGAATCGTCGTGGTGAGGACAGGATCAGCCTCTACATGCTGGTTGGTCTGGTGCTCTGGGTTGCGGTGCTGAAGTCTGGCGTCCATGCGACCCTGGCAGGTGTGGTTGTGGGCTTTATGGTTCCGCTTAACGGCAAGCGTTACGCCTCGCCGCTCAAGTATCTGGAGCATCAGCTGCACCCTTGGAGTGCCTATCTGATCCTGCCGCTGTTTGCCTTTGCCAACGCAGGGGTATCGCTGGAAGGGATTGGTCTCTCCTCCCTGCTGAGTCCGGTACCCATGGGGATCATGCTGGGGCTGTTTATCGGCAAGCCGCTCGGGGTGTTCACCATCAGCTGGCTGTCGGTCAAGCTGGGCATCGCCCAGTTGCCGCCCGGGGTCAACTTCAAGCAGATTTTTGCGGTCAGCATCCTCTGTGGCATCGGGTTCACCATGTCGATGTTTATCGCGTCGCTCGCCTTCGAGCACGGTGGGCTGGATTACGGCAGCTACTCTCGCCTCGGGATCCTGGTGGGCTCCACCATGGCGGCGGTAGTCGGCTATCTGGCCTTGCGCATGGCCCTTCCCAAGGGTGAAGGGGAACAGAGTACGGAGGGACTATGAAGCTGCATACAGGGTTGTTGATGCTGTTGTTGAGCCCCGCGGCCTGGGCCGGCGGGCTGGAGGATTGCAAGCAGGACGCCGCTTCGGCGAACTGCTCTGCCTATCTGAACGGAGTGGTAGACAGTGCCCTGCTGCTGGGGGACAAGCAGGCCAAGGCGCGCTTTGGCGAGACCTTCTCCGAGCGGGCGCTAAGCAGCCGGGCTGGCGAGATGGTCAAGCGCTCCAACAAGCGTTATTGCGCTGACCGGATGCCGGACAAGGCACGCCTCAAGGCCAGTCTGATGGAGCAGTTTGGCGCGAACAAGGTTGACTCGGTTAGCGACATGTATGACATTCTGGCGGTTGAACTCAGCTGCTACCGGAGTCCGCGTCAAGCGGGAACCCCATCGGATGTCACACCTTAACTACAACCATCTCTACTATTTCTGGATGACTCAGAAGAAGGGCTCCGTTACCCAGGCAGCGGAAGCCCTTTTTTTGACCCCGCAAACCGTCACCGGTCAGATCAAGCTGCTGGAGCAGCGCCTCGGGGGCAAGCTGCTCAAACGCAAGGGGCGCACCCTTGAGGCGACCGAGCTGGGCCAGCTGGTGTTTCGCTATGCCGACAAGATGTTCAGCCTCTCCTACGAGATGCTCGATATCGTCAACTACCGCAAGGAGAGCCAGATCCTGTTCGACGTCGGCATCGCCGATGCCCTCTCCAAGCGCCTTGCCAGCCGCGTGCTGCTCTCTGTCATCCCCAATGATGGTTCCATCCATCTGCGCTGTTTCGAATCAACCCACGAACTACTGCTGGAGCAGCTGAGCGAGCACAAGCTCGATATGATCCTCTCCGACTGTCCGGTGGACTCCAGCCAGCATGCGGGGCTGCTCTCCAAACGGCTGGGCGGCTGTGGCGTCAGCTTCTTCTGCAAGGCGCCGCTGCCTGAAAAGCCCTTTCCCGCCTGTCTGGAGGAGCGCAAGCTGCTGATCCCCGGTCGCCGTACCGCCATGGGGCGTCAGCTGACCCAGTGGTTCGAGCAGCAGGGTGTCTCCCCGAGCATTCTTGGCGAGTTTGATGATGCCGCCTTGATGAAGGCGTTTGGCTTCTTCAATCAGGGGATTTTCATGGCCCCCACCATCTATCGGGAGGAGATCCTCGAGGGGGAGGGGGTGATGCTGATCGGAGAGACCCAGGATCTGATGGAGGAGTATTACGTCATCTTCGCCGAACGGATGATCCAGCATCCGGCGGTGAAGCGGGTCTGCGAGAGCGATTTTACCTTTCTCTTTTCCGGCCAGGAGAACTTCTCCGCCATCCAGCCAGCCACCCTGTCGTTTTAAAACGGCCCGTCACCACGTATCATCGGCGATGAGTGGTAGAGGAGAGATGTGATGCAACTTGAAGAGATGGAAGCCAATGCGAGTAAAGCGGTGGCCTTGCTCAAGGCGCTGGCCAACGAACGGCGGCTGTTTATTCTGTGCCAGTTGCTGGAGCGCGAACTGTCGGTGGGGGAGCTCAACGAGCGATTGGGATTGAGTCAGTCGGCCTTGTCACAGCATCTTGCGCTGTTGCGGCGGGATGAGCTGGTGACGACACGCAAAGAGGCTCAGACGGTCTACTATTCGCTGCGCAGCCATGAGGTGCGTGAAATGATCAGTTTGCTGCATCGACTTTATTGCAGCGCAGATAAATAAAAAACCGGCACTAAGGCCGGTTTTTTCAGCTTTGATCAGCAGACGCTGATTAAGCCATAGCTTTGATCTGGGCAGACAGGCGGCTCTTGTGACGAGCAGCTTTGTTCTTGTGGATCAGGCCTTTGGTCGCCATACGATCCATGATCGGCTGAGCAACAGCGAAAGCGGCAGTCGCGGCAGCTTTGTCGCCAGAGGCGATAGCAGCAATGACTTTCTTCAGGTAGGTACGGGTCATGGAACGACGGCTGGCGTTGTGCTGACGGCGTTTTTCTGACTGAAGAGCGCGCTTCTTAGCAGATTTGATGTTAGCCAAGGTAAAACTCCTAAAACTGTCTTAGCGAGTGTATTGAAAAGGCCCGGAAATATGCCCTTCCAACCACATATTGTCAAATGATTTGTGCAAATAAACACCGCCTCCCGGTGGTGTGTCAGTAGGGAGACGGTTAAACTGTCGGCCGATTCTAGCAGCATTCTTTTCATTCTGACAGTTCCAGAGGCCTCGTCTTGAGTAAGAAATTGATCAAATCCGGCATGATAGTGTCCGGAATGACGCTGGCATCCCGCGTAATGGGCTTGGTTCGCGATGTAGTCATCGCAAATCTGCTCGGTGCCGGGGTGGCCGCCGACGTCTTCTTTTTTGCCAATCGCATTCCCAACTTTCTGCGTCGCCTGTTCGCCGAAGGTGCCTTCAACCAGGCCTTTGTTCCCGTGATGACGGAGTACAAGAAAAATGGCGACGAGAGGGAAGTGCGTGAATTGCTGGCGGCGGTTGCGGGCACGCTGGGGGGGATAGTAACTGTGGTCACCCTGCTCGGTGTGCTGGGGTCGGGTGTGCTGACCGCGCTGTTTGGCTGGGGCTGGTTCTGGGACTGGCTGCATGGCGGCCCTGCGGCCGAGAAGTTCGAGCTCGCCAGTCTGATGCTCAAAATCACCTTCCCCTACCTCTGGTTTATCACTTTTACCGCCATGGCGGGGGCCATCCTCAACACCTTCGGCCGCTTTGCAGTCTCGTCGTTTACGCCGGTGTTTCTCAACATCACCATGATTGCGGCGGCCTGGTGGATTGCGCCGCTGATGGACAAACCTGAGATCTCGCTGGCGATTGGTGTCTTTTTGGGCGGTTTAGTGCAGTTTTTGTTCCAGTACCCCTTTTTGCGCCAAATCAACATGCTGGTATGGCCCAAGTGGGGATGGAATCACCCTGGGGTGGTGAAGATCCGCACCCTGATGATCCCCGCCCTGTTCGGGGTATCGGTCAGCCAGATCAACCTGTTGGTCAATACCATGCTGGCTTCTTTCCTCGCGACCGGTGCCATCAGTTACCTCTACTACTCGGATCGCCTGCTGGAGTTCCCCCTCGGTCTGTTTGCTGTGGCCATCAGTACCGTGATCCTGCCAGCGCTGGCGAAAAAGCATGTGGATGCAGACCCTGCCGACTTCTCCCGCACCATGGATTGGGGGGTGCGGATGGTGATGCTGCTCGGCCTGCCCGCCATGATAGGCATTGCGGTGATGCGCGAGCCCATTTTGCGAGTACTGTTCATGCGCGGCGAATTTGGCTTGCATGAAGTGAGCATGTCGAGCGCCAGCCTGCTGGCCTCCACTACCGGTCTGCTCTCCCTGATGCTGATCAAGGTGCTGGCCCCCGGTTATTACGCCCGTCAGGATACCAAGACGCCGGTGCGGATCGGGGTGATGTCGATGATTGCCAACATGCTTTGCAACCTCATCTTCATCTACCCGCTCGGTTACGTGGGGCTGGCGCTCTCGACCGCCTGCTCGGGCACTCTGAATGCGGCCTTGCTGTTCAAGGGGTTGTACCAGCAGAGCGTCTATCGTCCCTCCCGCCATACTGGCGTGTTCTGCCTCAAGTTGCTGGTTGCCAGCGTGCTGATGGGGGGCGTGCTCGCCTATCTGTCGCCGGATCTGGCCCAGTGGGGGGCATGGAGCATGGGCAAGGCCAGTTTGCAGCTGACCATGCTGCTGTCGCTGGGGGCTGCGGTCTATGCCGTGGTGTTGCTGCTGCTGGGCATTCGGCCGCGTCACCTTAAATCGGGGCAGCAGTAGTCGTGATCCTGCAGCGCCATGGGGATAGTGCCTCATGGCGCCGCCAAGGAGCGTGATTGGGCCCGGATAGTTGAAATCAGGCTATGAGGGCTGACCCTGCCTGCTGCCTGATATATAATCCGCCGATTTCCATGGCAGCAACGCACAAGGCACTGATGGAGCTTATTCGCGGCATTCACAATCTCAAGCCCCGTCACCGGGGATGTGTATTAACCATTGGCAACTTTGATGGGGTTCATCAGGGTCACCATGCGGTATTGGCACGTTCAAGGAGAAAGCGGCCCAGCTGGGATTGCCCGCCTGCGTCATGCTGTTCGAACCGCAGCCGCTGGAGCTGTTTGCCGGCACGGCTGCGCCCGCCCGGCTGAGCCGGTTGCGGGAGAAGTACGAAGCGCTGCAGGGGCTGCATATCGACCGCATGCTCTGTGTGCGCTTCAGCCACCGCTTTGCCGAGCAGGCGGCCTCGACCTTCATCGAGCAGTTGCTGGTGGAGAAGCTCGGAGTGCGCTATCTGGTGGTCGGCGACGATTTTCGCTTCGGCAAGGGGCGAGAAGGGGACTTCCACCTGCTGGAGGAGGCGGGCCATCGCTTCGGCTTCGAGGTGATCAGTACCCAGAGCTTCCAGCTCGAACGGCAGCGGGTCAGCAGCACCCTGGTGCGTGAAGCCCTTAAGGCGGGCCGGATGGCGGAAGTGGAGCTGATGCTTGGCCGTCCCTACACCATCAGCGGCCGGGTGGCTCACGGCGACAAGCTGGGGCGCACCATAGGTTTTCCCACCGCCAATCTGGCCCTCAAGCGCCAGGTGATCCCGGTCGGTGGCGTGTTTGCGGTGGAAGTGATATGTTCCGGCAAGACCTTCCCCGGTGTAGCCAATGTGGGTGTACGGCCGACCTTGAGCGGTACACAAGCCAGATTGGAAGTACATCTATTTGATTTTTCTGGTGATCTATATGGTCAGCAGGTCAAGGTGCTGCTTCGCCACAAGCTGCGCGAAGAGCAGAAGTTTGCCTCTTTCACTGCCTTGAAAGAGCAGATCGAACGAGATGCCCTGGCGGCCCGAGCCTGGTTCGGGCTGCCACAATTCAATTTACCCAGCACTCTTTTAGAAAAGAAGGGAACCCAGGACTGATGAGCGACTATAAACACACCCTGAATCTTCCGGAAACCGAGTTTCCGATGCGTGGCGATCTGGCCAAGCGCGAACCCAACATGCTGAAGCGTTGGTATGATCAGGATCTCTACGGCGCTATTCGCCGCGCCAAAGCGGGCAAGCCTTCTTTCATTCTGCATGATGGCCCCCCCTATGCGAACGGCAACATTCACATCGGTCACTCGGTCAACAAGATCCTCAAAGACATCATCATCAAGTCCAAGGGCCTCTCCGGTTTCGATTCCCCCTATGTGCCGGGTTGGGATTGCCACGGTCTGCCTATCGAACTGAAAGTAGAAGGCATGGTCGGCAAGCCGGGCGAGAAGGTTTCCGCTGCCGAATTCCGCGCCGAGTGCCGCAAATACGCCAAGACCCAGATCGAAGCGCAGAAGACCGACTTCATCCGTCTGGGTGTGCTGGGCGACTGGGAACACCCCTACCTGACCATGGATTTTGGCACCGAAGCCAACATCATCCGCTCCATGGCCAAGATCGTTGAAAACGGCCACTTGCACAAAGGCTCCAAGCCGGTGCACTGGTGTACCGATTGCGGCTCCGCGCTGGCTGAAGCCGAGGTTGAGTACTACGACAAGAACTCCCCCTCCATCGATGTGCGCTTCAAGGCTGTCGATGAGGCATCCGTTGCCGCCAAGTTTGACTGCGCCGCAGGCCACTCCGGCAAGGGCCCGATCTCTGCGGTGATCTGGACCACCACTCCGTGGACCCTGCCAGCCAACCGCGCCATCGCCATGCACGCCGACCTCGACTATGCGCTGGTGCAAGTTGAAGGGGAGAACCCCGAGCGTCTGATTCTGGCCGCTGAGCTGGTCAAGGATGTGATGGATCGCGCCGGTATCGAGAAGTTCCACAATCTGGGTTACGCCAAGGGCGCCGCGCTCGAGCTGCTGCGCTTCAACCACCCCTTCTACAGCTTCGACGTGCCGGTGGTACTGGGTGATCACGTCACCCTGGATGCCGGTACCGGTGCCGTTCACACCGCCCCTGGCCACGGTCAGGAAGACTTCGTGGTCGGTCAGAAGTACGGTTTGGAAGTGGCCAACCCGGTTGGCAGCAACGGTGTTTACCTGCCGGATACCGAACTGTTTGCCGGCCAACATGTGTTTAAGGCCAATGCCTCCGTGATCGAAGTGCTGACCGAGCGCGGCGCCCTGCTGCATCACAAGGTGTTCAACCACTCCTATCCGCACTGCTGGCGTCACAAGACCCCGATCATCTTCCGTGCTACTCCACAGTGGTTCATCAGCATGGAGCAGAAGGGTCTGCGCAAGCGCGCACTGGAAGAGATCGAGCGCATCGAGAAGGACGGCATTGCCCAGCAAGGCCAGAGCGGCTGGGTACCGGCCTGGGGTAAAAACCGCATTCAGGCGATGGTCGAGAACCGTCCTGACTGGTGTATCTCCCGTCAGCGCACCTGGGGTGTGCCTATCTCCCTGTTCGTCCACAAAGAGACCCAGGAACTGCACCCGGAATCTGTGCGCCTGATGCACGAGGTCGCTAAGCGGGTCGAGCAGTCCGGCATTCAGGCGTGGTGGGATCTGGACAAGGCCGAGCTGCTGGGTAGCGACGCCGACATGTATGACAAGGTGCCTGACACTCTGGACGTCTGGTTTGACTCCGGTTCTACCCATGCTTCCGTGGTTGATGCCCGTCCCGAGTTCAACGGCAAGCCAGCCGACATGTATCTGGAAGGTTCTGACCAGCACCGTGGCTGGTTCATGTCCTCCCTGATGATCGGCGTGGCCATGAAAGACAAGGCTCCGTACAACCAGGTGCTGACTCACGGCTTCACCGTGGATGGTCAGGGTCGCAAGATGTCCAAGTCCATCGGCAACGTGGTGAGCCCGCAGGACGTGATGAACAAGCTGGGGGCAGACATCCTGCGTCTGTGGGTAGCGAGCACTGACTACACCGGCGAGATGACTGTCTCCGACGAGATCCTCAAGCGCTCTGCCGATGCTTATCGTCGTATTCGCAACACTGCCCGCTTCCTGCTGGCCAACCTGAACGGCTTCAATCCGGCGACCGACATGGTGGCACCTGCCGACATGGTAGTGGTGGATCGCTGGGCTGTGGGTCGTGCCAAAGCGGTACAGGCGAGATCATGGCTGCATTCGACGAGTACAACTTCCACGGTGTAACCCAGAAGCTGATGCAGTTCTGCTCCATCGAGATGGGCTCCTTCTATCTGGACGTCATCAAAGATCGCCAGTACACCGCCAAGGCTGACAGCCTGGCCCGTCGCTCCTGCCAGACCGCCCTCTATCACATTGCCGAGGCCATGGTGCGCTGGATGGCGCCGATCATGAGCTTCACCGCTGATGAAATCTGGGCCCTGCTGCCGGGTGAGCGCGGCGAGTTCGTCTTCACCGAAGAGTGGTACGACGGCCTGTTCGGGCTGGAAGCGGGTGAAACCCTCAACGACGAGTTCTGGGCCGAGATCCTCACCGTGCGCGGTGAAGTGAACAAGGCGCTGGAAGTGGCTCGTGGTGAGAAGCGCATCGGCGGTTCCCTGCAGGCCGAGCTGACCCTGTTCGCCAAGCCGGAGCTGGCTGCACGCCTGAATGCCCTGGCTGATGAGCTGCGCTTTGTGCTGCTCACCTCCAAAGCCAAGGTTGTGGAGGCTGACACTGCGCCGGAAGGCTCTGTGGCGACCGAGCGTGATGACCTGTGGTTGAGCGTGGCCCAGTCTGCTGCCGCCAAGTGCGACCGCTGCTGGCACCATGTAGAAGATGTGGGCACCATCGCGGGTCACGAAGAGATCTGTGGTCGCTGTGTGACCAACGTTGAGGGTGACGGCGAAACGCGTCAATTTGCCTGATGAACATGACTCAACATAAAAGCGGCCTGCGTTGGCTGTGGCTGGCAGTGCTGGCCTTTGTTCTGGACCAGGCGAGCAAGCTCGCCGTGGTCAAGTTGCTGCCATTTGGCTACCCGGGGGTGGAGATCACCCCCTTCTTCAATCTGGTTCACGTCTACAACAAGGGCGCCGCATTCAGCTTTCTGGCTGATCAGGGGGGCTGGCAGCGCTGGTTCTTCGCGGTGCTGGCTTTTGCCATCTGTGGATTGCTGATCCACTGGCTGCGCAAGCAGTCGGTGGCCCAGCGTTGGAGCGGTATCGCCTATTCACTCATCATCGGTGGTGCCCTTGGCAACGTCTTTGATCGACTGGTGTTGGGCCATGTGGTCGATTTCCTCGACTTCTACTGGCAGCGTGCGCACTGGCCGGCGTTCAACTTGGCCGACAGCTTTATCTTTATCGGGGCCGCCATGATCGTGCTGGACGGTTTCCGTGGTGAGAAAAAGGAGCAGGCATGAGCCAGCAGATCACCGCTAACAGCAGCGTGCTGTTCCACTTCTCCATCAAGCTGGAAGATGGCTCGGTTGCCGACAGCACGGCGCTGCACGGCAAACCTGCCCGCCTGCGGATGGGCGATGGCAGCCTGACCCCCACCTTCGAGCAGTGTCTGCTGGGCCTGTGCGAAGGGGAGAGCAAGAGTTTTACTCTGGCGCCGGAAGAGGCCTTTGGTCTCTCCAACCCCGACAACATCTACCATCTGGATCGCGCCAAGTTTGGTGCCGATGTAGAGCCAAAAGTCGGCACCATCATCCTGTTTGACCAGCCCAATGGCAGCGAGCTGCCGGGGATCATCCGGGCGGTAGCCGGGATGTCGGTGACGGTCGATTTCAACCACCCGCTGGCCGGTCATACCGTCACCTTCGAGGTGGAGATCCTGGGCGTTGATGATGAGGAGAAGGTGCATTAATGGATATTCTGCTCGCTAACCCTCGCGGTTTTTGCGCCGGTGTTGATCGCGCCATCAGCATTGTCGAGAGCGCGCTGGAGAAGTTCGGTGCCCCCATCTATGTCCGCCACGAAGTGGTGCATAACCGGTATGTGGTGAACAAGTTGAAAGATGCGGGCGCTGTATTCGTCGAGGAGCTGGACGAGGTGCCGGATGACAGCATCGTCATCTTCTCTGCTCACGGCGTGGCCAAAACAGTGCGCGAGATGGCCAAGTCCCGCGCCCTCAAGGTATTTGATGCCACCTGTCCGCTGGTGACCAAGGTTCACATGGAAGTCCATCGCGCCAGTCGCAAGGGCTCCGAAGCCGTGCTTATCGGTCATGCTGACCACCCCGAGGTGATCGGGACCATGGGGCAATACGAGAATCGCGAAGGCGGCATGTATCTGGTAGAAACACCGGAAGATGTGGCCAAGCTCAAGGTGAAGAATCCGGATGACCTCTGCTTCGTCACCCAGACCACCCTGAGCGTGGATGAGACCTCTGACGTCATCGATGCGCTGCGCAAGCACTTCCCCAAGATCCAGGGGCCACGCAAGGACGATATCTGCTACGCCACCCAAAACCGTCAGGATGCGGTGCGGGAGATAGCGGGGCTGGTGGACGCCATGCTGGTGGTGGGGTCTCGCAACTCTTCCAACTCCAACCGTCTGCGCGAGCTGGCCGAGAAGGTGGGTGCCAGAGCCTATCTTATCGATGATGCGTCGATGATCGAGGCGAGCTGGCTGGAAGACGTGAAGGCGATAGGCGTCACTGCAGGTGCATCCGCCCCCGAGGTGTTGGTGCAAAACGTGATTGCCCGCCTGCGGGAGCTGGGAGGCAAGGTGGTCGCCGAGCATCCTGGCCGTGAAGAGAACGTAGTCTTTGAGGTTCCTCCCGAACTTAGAATAATTTGAGTGCAGCCAGGAAGGCTTAAGAATAAAGTGTGTTGATAATGACGCCGGGTTTGTTCATGAGACAGGCTCGGCGTTAAACTTATGAAGCAGTCTGTCACCAAGGATGGGATATGATTGGATACTTTCGTGGCTTTTCTCTTATTGAGTTGATGATTGTCATCGCCATCGTGGCGATTCTTGGCACCATCGCTTATCCCGCCTATCAGCAATATGTGCTGACCAGTCATCGTGTCGAAGCCAAGAGCATGCTGCTCAATGCAGCCAATCGGCAAGAAACCTATTTTATGGATTTCAATCAGTATGCATCCTCTGCAGCTGCTCTTGGTATCAGTAGTGCATCTGAGAATGGTTTGTATCAATTATCCATTGCCGTATCTGGTAACACCTACACCTTGTCAGCCAGTGCTGGCGCGGCGACGGCCCAAGCCAAAGATACCGATTGCACGGTGTTTTCCATTAATCAGTTGGGTGTCAAAAGTGCTTCTGGTGCAGCTAGCAATAGCTGTTGGGAATAGCCCATGGTCATTCATGTTTCACCACATCAGAGAGGATTCAGCCTGCTGGAGGTGATGATCACCGCAGTCATCCTGTCGTTGGGGCTGCTTGGTCTGGTTGCTTTGCAAACCCATTCAAAATTTGCCAGTTATGAAGCTCGTCAGCGCACTATTGCCAGCTGGTTGGCTAACGATATGGTTGAACGAGTACGAATAAATCGCGATAGCTGGACCGCATCCGGTGCTGTGACCGTTAATCTTGCCGCCAACTTGCCACGTCCGACATGCGCCGCCGCAGATGGCACAATCAGCGCGTGCAGTGCTGCAGATTTACGTAATGCCGACCTTCACTACTGGCAACAAGCCCTGCTTGGGGCCAGTGTTTCGGGGGCTGCATCCTCCTGAATTCACCGATAGGCTGCGTGGTGCGGCGGGCCAATAATGTATTGGCTGTCGGGATATTCTGGGCTGGCAAGCAAGAGATATCTGATGGGGGGGCTGCCACCGCCGCAGCAACGCTGATCAATGAGTGTCAACTCTCGACAGCAAATAATCTTTCGAGGCGCCAGTTTATTCTGACGACGACTTTATGAATTCTCGCGGTTTCACGCTGGTAGAGTGGCTGGTCGCTATGCTGCTCGGGCTATTTTTGTTGGCGGGGGTATTCACTGTTTTTGTGATGTCTCGCTCCAGCTCTCAAGATGCCTTTGATCAAAGTGAATTACAGGAAAATGGTCGATTGGCCATTCGGTTGATTAGCCAGGATATCAAATGGGCTGGCTTTTTTGGAGCTTATACTGGTCAGTCAACACAAGTTGGTTCTTCTCTGAGCCTCAGTGCTGACAGCATTGTTCCTGCCAGTAGCGATTGTCTGGATGAGCGCTCTGTCGGTAGTTTGCCATCACCTCTTGGGCCAATTCGCGGGCTTTGGGTTTCACGGGTCTCCGCAAGCAAAGGATTGAGTGGTTTTACTTGTATTGATGCCAACGATCGAGTGGCAAACTCCGATGTAATCAGTATCAAGCGACTGGTAGGGCGTCCTATACCAGCATCAGAGGGATTGGATACAAACCGCTTTTATATGGCAACCAATAGTCAGGAGGCGAGAGTCATCAAGGGAAGCGAAACCAGACCACTCTTTGGTGCCAATAATGAGAGCCAGATCTGGGAATACCAGCACTACATTTATTACCTGTCACAAGAAGATGGTATTCCTGTTTTACGCAAGCGCTATTTGACCGTCAATGGTGGTTCTTCTCTGATTGGTGGCGCCATGGCGGAAGGGGTTGAACATATGGTGTTGATGTATGGTGTTGACGACTCCTTGATCCCTGATGGGCGCATAGACAGATATATGTCAACGGACCAAATGACAACACAGCGCTGGAATGAGGGGCGAGTATTGGGTGCTCGGCTTTTCTTGCTGATTAGAGCCGCTCGGGAATCAAGTCGCTATAAGAATAACAATAGCTATCAACTCGGTAATATTACGGTTAATGGTGGTGGTGATGGTTATCGCCGTCTGCTATTGGAAAGCAGTATTGCATTACGCAATCAACAAATAACCACCCGAGGTGGAACATGAGATTGGTTAAAAAAAACCAGGGTGTAGCATTGATTGTTGCACTGGTTATTCTGGTTCCCTTGACTCTGATTGCGGTAGTCGTCATGCAATCCAGTGGTATGAGTCTGAAGATGGCGGGTTCTAGTGCCAGTTTGCAACGGGCGGAGCACGAAGTTGAAGGTACTCTGGAGTCTGCATTGAGCGATACTTCTCTCTCAACACAAATTGCAACGCAGACAATTGGTACTTCGGCGGCAATAGGCACTACCACTCCTGCTACTACTTTGACAGTCAATACAGAAAGTGTATGCAAACGAAAGTTTGAAGCCAGTAGCCAGAATGTAACGCCAGCTTGTCGTTATGCTGAAGCCACCACATCCAGTGCTTATGGCAAGGTGAATAGCCAAATGACCTTTACTGCCGGGGTAGAACAACCCTTGCTCAGTGCCAATTAGGGAGCGGGTGATGAACATAAGGAACTGTTTGTTTACAAGCTTGCTGGTATTGTGTTGCGGAATATCAGGGGGATCTTTGGCGGTAGGTACTGGTTATTCCGATGATACCGAGTTGTTTATTTATGACTTTGCCAAGGCGGGGGACTTCCGCCCTAAGGTGCTCTTTATTTTCGATAACTCGGGGAGTATGAAAAATACAACCGAAGTTGCTAAAGAGCCTTATGACTCATCGATAAGTTATCCATCATTGGCTAATGATCCAGATGTTAATAATAGTAATCGCTTCATCTATTTCTCCAGTGATGGAAAAGTTCCCACTATCAACAGTACCAAACGTTTTAGTGAGAATTTAAATGCATGTGCGACATCTAAAGGCCCTCTAAATAATGTGGGCCGATTTCAGTCACGAGTTTGGGGATATGAAATATATGATAAAAATAGAAAGGGGCGTTGGCGTTCTCTAAATGATTTTGATATTCACAGTATAATAATTGCAGATTGCCAGCAAGATATTGATGAGCAAAACGCAAACAATCAATATTTAGGTCCATATTCAACATATATTGTTGATGGTTATCCCGTTGACAAGCCAAATCGCACAACGGGAAGCTGGTTTTACACATCAAATGTAGCCAATGCTCTTGCTAGTGGTAGTTCTACCCAGATCTCATTATTTACGGCAAATTATGTCCGTTGGTATTACGGTAGTACAGGTGTGTCAACACAAACTCGATTGAAAGTTGCTCAGGATGCAGTCAAAGAACTGGTTTTGGCTACGCCAGCTGTCGATTTTGGTCTGGCTGTTTTTAACTACAATGATGGCAATGAACCAGGTAGTAGAAATGGTGGAAGAATAATCCGCAATATTGTAGGTAACGATGCCATCCTCACCTCTGGTAAAAGCGGTGCGCAGGATTTGATTGACAAGGTAAATAGTTTGAGCTCTGACACTTGGACTCCCTTGTGTGAAACACTATACGAATCATATAGATACTTTGGCGGTTTGGGGGTGTACTTTGGTGACGATGATGTAAATCGTACTCCCAAGCGGGATAGCAATGCTGAAGTAACATCGGGTATATATAAAACCCCCTATGATAAATGTTCCAATAATGGTTATATCATCTATATGACAGATGGTGAACCAACCAATGATAAAGCAGCAGATTCCCTTGTCGCCAACCTGATCAGCACGTTATCTACAGAGGATAAGGTTGCTTATGGCGGCTTGGTTAGTTATGGGTCTTCTGGTGAAAAAAGCTATCTTGCTGCACTTGCCGGATATATGAAAAATAATGATGTAAACACCTCGGCTATTGGCAAACAAACAGTCACAACATTCACCGTGGGTTTTGGAGATGAAGCAATTAAGGGGGCCGGTGCATTATTGGCAGAGACTGCTCGTCGTGGTGGGGGTAAATACTATCCAGCAACCGATGCAACCCAACTTAACGAAGCATTAAAATCATCATTACTAGCTATCTTGAAAATGAATACCTCGTTGGTCTCTCCCGCCATTGCCACTAATAACTTTGACCGTACTCGCAGTCTGAATAATATTTATTACGCAATGTTTGAGCCTGGTTCTGGTCCACGATGGAAGGGCAATCTTAAAAAGCTGGTTCTTAATCCAGATAAGGGTTATGTAATCGATCAGAGTGGCTTACCTGCGATATCCAGTGATGGAACAATTCTTGAGTCAGCAAGAACCTATTGGTCATCCACCAGTGATGGTAACAAGGTTGCCGAGGGTGGGGTACAAGAAATGCTGGCTGCTAAAACCAATCGCAATCTTTATATTATTCCCCCTTCCACTAATACATTAACTCCCTTTAGCAAGTCTGCTCTTGAGGGCATGGCAGGCGGGGCGACGCAGCTACGCACTGTCATGAAGCTTGATAGTGCTGATAGCATGGATGACCTGCTTAATTGGACCAAGGGGATTGATGCGTTTGATGAGAGTCAGGATGGTGATAGAACAGATAATCGGGAGCATATTCTTGGTGACCCGTTGCATTCACGGCCATTAGTGATCAACTATGGTTGTACAACGTCGACAGGACAGACTACATGTACACCTGACTTGCGCATTGTGATGGGAAGTAATGCCGGCTTCTTGCATATGTTTAAAGACAGCGGCGCCACGGTTGATGAAAGCTGGGCCGTTATGCCTTATCAATTTATCGCGAATCAGAAAGCGCTGCGAGAAAACCTGGATTCATCGGCTCATCTATATGGTGTAGATTCATCGCCCACTGTGCTGGTCAATGAGCAAGTCAAAGATGGTCATATCAAGTCGTCACAAGGTGACAAAGTGTGGTTATTTACCGGGTTGCGCGGTGGTGGCAAGGCCTATTATGCGTTGAATATATCCGATCCGGACTCCCCTTCGCTTATGTGGCGGTTGGATAAAAACAGCGCCGGTTTCAGCAAACTGGGCGAGACCTGGTCGATCCCCGAGGTTGCGTTCATTCCCGGTTATTACACAGAAACCAATGGTAAAAAAACCTATAAGCCAGTCCTGATATTCTCTGGAGGTTATGATCAGGCCAAGAGCTATTTGGGCCAGGGGGCTGAAGACAGTGAAGGGTTGGGTATTTATATCGTGGATGCTGAGGCCGGCACGCTGTTGTTAAGCTTTACCCCGGATGTGGCCAGTGCAACCAACAAACAGGTTGCAGGCATGGTTTATAGCATGCCTGGCGCTGTTTCTGTGCTGGACAGCGATGGAGATGGTGTATCTGACCGGGTTTATGCGGGTGATACCGGCGGTCAGATCTGGCGCATCGACATGAAGGGGACAGAAAAATCCAAATGGACGGCCATCAAGTTTGCCAGTTTGGGAAATGCACATTTAAGTGGAACTGCCAAGAAGCTGGAAGATGATCGCCGTTTCTTTACCCAGCCCGTATTGGTGCGCACCATCAATAAAGGTTGGAAATATGATGGGACAAATTATCTTTACAGCGAGCGTCCGTTTGATGCCGTATTGATAGGCAGTGGTGATAGAAACCGCCCCTCCTCGGAGGCGACAACCCAAAATGTGTATGTGATGCTACGTGACTACAATGTTAATCCAACCTTGTTTGGGGCAACGTCTGAACCAGCGGTGCCATCAAGTATCACACTGAACGATCTCTACGATGTGACCAGCGATCCCTTTACGGGTTTGAATGAAGAGCAGATTGTAAACACCACCAAGGCGTTGACCAGCAAGTTGGGATGGAAATTCTGGCTCAATGAAAGCGGTGAAAAATCAATGGGGGCTGGTTTGGTGTTGCAAGGCAAGCTCTATTTCACCTCCTTTTTGCCTCAGGTACAGGATTTCCAACAATGTACGATTCAATCGATCGGTGCCATGCGCCAATATATGATTGATATGCACTATGGCACTTCTTTCAAATATGTACTGGATAGCAACAATCAGGAAGTTATTCAGCGTTACGTAGAGGTGCAAAATAAGGTTGCTGATGATCTGGTTATTCATGGTGGGGATGATGGCCGGATCAGGATTATAGGTGGTGCTCCGGGCAAGGAGGTCATCCTCAAAGATGATGGGAAGGGAGAGCCTGAGCGCTGTACCGGTGAAGGAGAATGCTCACAAGGTGCGGAAGAGGCAAAAATGGATATGTCTCCCAAGAAAATCTATCTCTATGAAGGAGAACAGGGATGAAACGCATGCTGCTCTGGTGTGTGGGCTTGCCCTTGTTGGTTCATGCTCAAACGGAAGACATGAAATGTTATGTCACTCTGGAAGGTGGCGTGCAGATGGTGTTGCAGCAACCGGTTGCTGATACGAGCAAGGCAAATCTGGTCAGGGTATTTAAACAGAAAGGTTATGAGATTGATGGGGTGGTGCATCTTGTCACAGAGGTAATCGAGTGCGTTCCTTTGGCGGCTAACTTTTCGCTGGCTGATGCAAAAAAACAAGATGAAATCCAACCCAGATAACGTTGGTTATTGAGTAGGGTAAAGGGGCTAAGAACAACTCAGCCCCTTTTTTTCGCTTCTGCTTCTGCCAGATGGGGAAACGATGATATCGACTCTGGGTACTTGGTCGATACAAAACCGGAGTGTCATGTTGGTGCCAATCGCAGTGCCATCTGGACTAAATCGCACAAATTGTCGATTGGCCGTCACGGTATGTTTTTCAAGAAAGGGTTCTGTTGCTGATAACAAGATATCGCCACTTGCAATATCGAATTGGCGATCCTGATTGGTGTCGATAAAGACAAGCATGCGCTGGGCGCCGGTTTGATTTGCGAGTACACAGCCTTCTTTTGTGGAGTTTCTGACAGGCATGGCAAGACATGCTGTGACGGGTTGCTGCTGTGTGATGGCTTGCCGTTGGCCGAAGATCAGGTGGTCCTGCAGGTTTCTTGTGTAGATGTCGCTGTCGGTAGATGTCAGCAGATTTGCCAATGACGGCAGTCCCAAGGTCAGCAGGATGGTTGTCAGGCTTGCAGATATTAAAAACTCAAGCAGGGTAAATCCATTTCGTGCCATAGCGTATGAGTCCTTGTTCAAAGGAGACTCTAAGCATAGCTATTGGATTGAAATGGATCCTTTTGTGCTCGTGTGTGTTTCGCGGTAGTTAATGCTGGTCATGGACATACAGCACCACTTGCCTGGCTATGGGCACGCCCGGCAGGCATAACTTCAATCTGAACGCCCTTTTCGCCGCTGACACAGAGTGAAAAGATGACCTCGCTGTCAGACGTAATGGTGCCATCTGGGGTGAAGCGCAGCGCCTGTGCATCTGCAGAAATGGCCAGTTCTGCAGGAAACTCGGGACTTGCCGTCAGAGTTGTTTCGCTGCCATTGAGCTTCTGATCGCTATTAGTATCGATAAAAGCGATCTGCCGGGTCGCTCCATTTTGATTGGCAGTAACGCACTCTTCTACAGAATTATTGATAGTGGTCAGGCAGAGAGTAACCGTTTGCTGGTTAGAGATAGCCTGTTGTCTGGCATAGTTTAAGTGGTTGAGAAGGCTTTTTTCCTGGGTCGCCAAATTATTGCTGCCAAGCAGGTTAGAGAGGGAAGGAATACCAATCCCCAACAGAATGACGCCCAGCGCAATGGCTATCATCAACTCCATCAGGGTAAATCCGGCGTTTTTCATATCTGCGAAGGCCTGTCGTTCCGTGACTATCTACAGCTTATCCTTCCCGCAGGTTGCTGTCACACGGTTACGCCTGTCTTGAACTGGCAGATTGCCCCCCTTTTCTTTATCATTCCCCATCATTTTCGAATTCAAGATGCATCGCCATGGCAAAAGCCCTCTCTCTGATGCTTGCCCAGTTGAATCTGACGGTAGGCGCCATCGAAGATAACACTGACAAAGTGCTCGCTGCGGCGGCTCAGGCCGAGCAGCAAGGTGCCGATATGCTGGTCTGCTCCGAGCTGGCCCTGACCGGCTATCCACCGGAAGATCTGCTGCTGCGCGCCGATCTGATGATGCGGGTCGAAGCCGCGTTGGCTCGTGTTGCCGAATGGCAGGGCAACTGTGCCATTTTGGTGGGGCATCCCTGGCGTGAAGGAGAGGCGCTCTACAACGCGGCGTCACTCTATGAGCAGGGCAAGCTGATTGCCCGTTACTTCAAGCAGGACTTGCCCAACTACGGCGTGTTTGATGAGAAGCGCTACTTTACCGCTGCAAGCGAGACCTGCGTGGTGCCGTTCCGTGGTTATCAGCTAGGGCTGCTCATCTGCGAAGACCTGTGGCAACCGGGCCCGGCGCTGGCCGCCAAGGCAGCGGGGGCCGAGCTGCTGCTCACCATCAACGCCTCGCCCTATGATCAGGAGAAACCCTGGATCCGCCGCGAGCTGATGGCCGAACGCTGCGATCAGACCGGTCTGCCGCTGGTCTACCTCAATCAGGTGTGTGGTCAGGACGAGCTGATTTTCGACGGCTGCTCCAAGGTGTTCAGCAGCCAGGGCGAGTTGACTCACAAGCTGGCCCCGTTTGCCGAAGAGCTGGCGCTGGTACGTTTTGCTGATGGCCAGCCGGTGAAGGAGCGGGAACCCGCTGCGCCGCTGGAGCCGTTGGCCGAGACCTATCAGGCGCTGGTGCTGGCAGTGCGCGACTACGTTACCAAGAACGGCTTCCACGGCGCTGTGCTGGGTCTATCCGGCGGCATCGACTCGGCGCTGACGCTGGCCATTGCGGCCGATGCCATCGGTGCCGACAAGGTGCAGGCGGTGATGATGCCGTTCCGCTACACCGCCCAGATGAGTGTGGAAGATGCCAAGGAGCAGGCCGAGCGGATGGGGGTTGAGTTCAACATCATCTCCATCGAGCCTATGTTCGAAGGGTTTATGACCCAGCTGGCGCCGCTGTTTGAAGGCACCGCCCGCGATACCACCGAAGAGAACCTGCAGGCCCGCTGCCGCGGTGTGCTGCTGATGGCGCTCTCCAACAAGCGTCGTCGTATCGTGCTGACCACTGGCAACAAGAGTGAAATGGCTGTGGGTTATGCCACCCTGTACGGTGACATGGCGGGCGGTTTCGACGTGCTGAAAGATGTGCCCAAGACGCTGGTTTTCAAGTTGTGCGAATATCGCAACTCGGTCGACTACGTGATCCCGCAGCGGGTTATCGACCGCCCCCCTTCAGCGGAGCTGGCGCCGGATCAGGTGGATCAGGACAGCCTGCCCCCGTATGACATCCTTGATGCCATCCTCAAGCGTTACGTGGAAGAGGATGCATCGGTCGCCGACATGGTGGCAGAAGGCTTCGAGGAAGCGGTGGTGCGCAAGGTGATCCGCTTGGTGGATCTCAACGAATACAAGCGCCGTCAGGCGGCGGTCGGGCCCCGCATTACGGCTCGCAACTTTGGTAAGGATCGCCGTTACCCCATTACATCCGGGTTCGGCAAACAGAACTGGTAAGGAGTCACCATGAAGAAGATTGAAGCCATCATCAAACCGTTCAAGCTGGACGATGTGCGCGAGGCCCTGGCCGAGATCGGCATCAACGGCATGACCGTATCCGAAGTCAAAGGCTTCGGCCGCCAGAAGGGCCATACCGAGCTCTATCGCGGCGCCGAATATATGGTCGACTTCCTGCCTAAAGTGAAGGTGGAGCTGGTGGTGCAGGACGAGGATCTCGATGCCTGTCTGGAAGCGATCCAGAACACCGCCCGCACCGGCAAGATTGGTGATGGCAAAATCTTCGTCTGCGAGGTGGAGCGTGTCATTCGTATCCGTACTGGCGAAGAGAACGAAGACGCGATCTGATGAGATTGCCGTGCCTCGTGATGAGCCAACGAATGGAGACTCGATCCCGCTGATGTCCTGGATGCGTCTCGTTGCGGTGGCCGGCCTGCTGGCCGGTCTGACTGCCTGCAGTACCCTGCCGCCGGCCCAGCCGGAGAATCTGTGCCAGATCTTTCGGGAGAAGCCTGAGTGGCACAAGGCCGCGCTCAAGATGAACGAGAAGTGGGGGACGCCGATCCATGTGGTGATGGCCATGATGTATCAGGAGTCCTCGTACGTACATGATGCTCAGCCGCCGATGCAGTATTTCCTCTTCATCCCGACCGGGCGGGCCAGTTCGGCTTATGGTTATGCTCAGGTCAAAGATGAAACCTGGGCGGATTACCAGCGGGAAACCGGCAACAGCTGGAGTGACCGCGATGACTTTGCCGACGCCATCGATTTTATGGGTTGGTACACTAACAAAGCCCAGCGGCTCAATGGCACCTCCAAGTGGGATGCCTATGGCCAGTATCTCAATTATCACGAAGGGTGGGGTGGCTATCGGCGTGGCAGCTATCGCAGCAAGGGGTGGTTGATGAAAACCTCGCGCAAGGTGGAAGCTCGCGCCCAGCGCTACGGCGCCCAGTATCGACAATGCAAGGATCAGCTCTCCCGCGGGGGTGGTTCTGGTAACCCAATCAGGAGTCAGAAATGCCGTTATTGGACAGTTTTACCGTTGACCACACCCGTATGGAAGCGCCAGCGGTGCGTGTGGCCAAGACCATGCAGACCCCGAACAAGGACACCATTACCGTGTTTGACCTGCGTTTCTGTGTGCCTAACCAGGAGATACTCTCCGAGCGCGGTATCCATACGCTGGAGCACCTGTTCGCCGGTTTTATGCGTGATCACCTGAACGGCAACGGCGTGGAGATCATCGATATCTCCCCCATGGGTTGCCGTACCGGCTTCTACATGAGCCTGATCGGCGCGCCGGACGAAGCCCGTGTTGGCGCAGCCTGGCAGGCAGCCATGAGCGACGTGCTGACCGTGCAGGATCAGGCCAAGATCCCCGAGCTGAACGAGTATCAGTGCGGCACCTACAGCATGCACTCGCTGGAAGAGGCGCACGCCATAGCCCGTCATGTGCTGGAGCGCGGTATCGGCGTCAACCACAACGACGAGCTGGCCCTGCCGGAAGAGAAGCTGAAGAGTCTGTGAGGCTGATGAGCTGTCGCTCATCGGATAACCTCTTCAGGGAATGTTAAAAGAGCCGGTCAGCCATGCTGACCGGCTCTTTTTTATCTCGCCCGACCGCAATAGTGAGGATGGCTTGCTCACTTTGCCGACTCTGATTAGGATGGTTTTTGAACCGAATCCGTTGGCGGAGGTGTGACGATGAAGGGGGTATTGCTGCGTTGGCTGGCCCGTTATGACGCATGGTGCGAGGAGTGGGGGCTCACCCAGGAGAACCGGCGCTGCTGCACGCCGGTTCGTTATGATGATGATTCAAGCAAAGAGCGAGCTTGTGCAGAAGAGGCTGAGCTCAATCAAAATTGCGGGTCACGGCACCGGTAACACTGTTGTACTCGAAGCCAAGGCCATTTCGATAATCCGAGCTGGTCTGGAAGCGGCCAATTGAGTCGCGCAGGATATAGCGGCAGTTAAGATGCTCTTCGCCATTCGCATCAATCGCTCCTGTGGAGACAACATCTGTTAAGTAATCCGCTTTACTATCAATCACCGGGCCAAAATTTACCGCTTCTACGCTATAGTCGCTATCCATCATGTCTTCAAATAGAAAGCGGCAATCAGCTCCGCTGCTAACGGATATGTAATCGGACTGGCCTGTTATATACATGTCATCCAGTCCTTTTTGACCTTGGTCTTCATCAGAACCAACAGGCCAGCCATACATATTGATATCCATATTTTTCACGCCAAAACTGCTCAGGTTGTAGAGCGCGATCGCTTGCCCCTGTACTTTCACCGCCCACCCAGCATGAGCCAGCTGAACTGCACTGGCAAAGCTGCCAGCGGTCGCCGAGACCGTGCTTTTCAGGGCATCATCCTTGATATTGATAAAGCGGGGCAGGGCGGTAACGGCCAGGATCCCCAGCACTATGATCACCAGCACCAGTTCAATCAGGGTAAAGCCGTTGTTTCTGTTGTTCATCATGTTCAATGACCCATTAAATACCGCAAACAGGTGTGAGTGATATGCAGCTGATAGATACCCATTGCCATCTCGACTTTCCGGTGTTCGACCTGGACAGGGAGGCGCTGCTGGCCCGTTGTCGGGCATTAGGGGTAACGGAGTATATCATTCCTGCCATCGCAGAGGATAACTGGACTCGTGTGATGGCACTGGCAGATCAGCATGACGGCCTCTTTTATGGTCTGGGCATTCATCCCTGGTATGCCGGTGAGCAGCGGGAGGGGGTGATGGAGCGGCTGCGAACGCTGGTAATGAGCCAGCCTGCCGGGCTGGTGGCCATAGGCGAGTGCGGGCTGGACCTCCGTTCTCACGTGCCGCAGGAGGGGCAGCTTGCGCTGTTTGAGGCTCAGATCCGGCTGGCTGCCGATGTCGGGCTTCCCCTGATGATCCACTCGGTGCGCGCCAATGACACTGTGGCCAAGCTGTTGCGCCGCTTCAAGCCGCCACGTGGCGGGGTGATCCATGCTTTCAGCGGTTCGTTGCAGCAGGCGGAGGCCTTCTGGCAACTGGGCTTTCGACTCGGGGTGGGCGGGGTAATCAGTTTTGAACGGGCGAACAAGACGCGAGAGGTATTTCGGGCCATGCCGCTCGAGGCACTGGTGCTGGAAACCGATTCGCCCGATATGCCCTTACAAGGTGAGCAAGGCACCCGGAATACCCCGGAAGCGCTGCCGAAAATAGCGGAAATATTGATGACCTTGCGGGAGGAATCATCAGCGGATGTTACCAAGGTGTTATTTGAAACTGCCCGGCATATTTTCCATCACGACCAATAGCCATGAAACAAATTTGCAACACCTGATTTAGTTGTCAGGAAAAAAAATGAGCGTAAAAATCGTTTGCTGTCTAATTTTGTGACACTTGGACATTTTGATAACGATAAAATGTGACCAGCATTCTATTTTATCGGACTTTAATTAGTATAATGCGCTCCCCTTGATTAGTTGGGTTTAATAACAACTCGCTAACAAGCCAGGTGCTACTAGAGGAAGATAATAATGAATTTGTTCATGGGTCTGGTAGGGATGGCGACGCTCGTCCTTATCGCGGTGCTGTTCTCCAGCAATCGCAAGGCAATCAACGTCCGTACCGTTGTCGGTGCGTTCGCAATTCAAGCCGGTCTGGGGGCATTTGTTCTCTATGTTCCGGTTGGTCGCGATATCCTGGTCGGCGTGTCCGACGCGGTATCCAGCGTGATCAGCTACGGCCAGAACGGGATCGACTTCCTGTTTGGCGGTCTGGTCAGCAACAAGATGTTTGAAGTGTTCGGTGGCGGCGGCTTTGTCTTTGCCTTCCGTGTTCTGCCGGTCATCATCTTCTTCTCTTCCCTGATTGCAGTGCTCTATTACCTGGGCATCATGCAGATGGTCATCAAGTTGCTGGGCGGCGGTCTGCAGAAAGTATTGGGTACTTCCCGCACCGAATCCCTCTCTGCAACTGCCAACATCTTCGTCGGTCAGACCGAAGCGCCGCTGGTGGTTCGTCCTTACATCGCCAAGATGACTGACTCCGAGCTGTTCGCCGTCATGTGTGGTGGTCTGGCTTCCGTTGCCGGTTCCGTACTGGCCGGTTACGCCTCCATGGGCGTGAAGATGGAGTACCTGATTGCTGCCTCCTTCATGGCTGCACCGGGTGGTCTGCTGTTCGCCAAGCTGCTGGTTCCCGAGACAGAGACCCCGAACTACGACGAAAGCTCTGCCGATGCCGAGCTGGATGACAAGCCTGCCAACGTCATTGACGCTGCTGCTGCTGGCGCTTCTGCCGGTATGCAACTGGCCCTGAACGTTGGCGCCATGCTGCTGGCCTTCATCGGTCTGATCGCCATGATCAACGGCATCTTCTCCGGTGTGGGTGGCTGGTTCGGTTATCCGCAACTCTCTCTGGAACTGCTGCTGGGCTGGATCTTCTCCCCGCTGGCCTTCCTGATCGGTGTGCCCTGGAATGAAGCAGTGGTTGCCGGTTCCTTCATCGGTCAGAAGCTGGTAGTGAACGAGTTCGTGGCTTACCTGAACTTCGCTCCGTACCTGAAAGACGAAGTGCTGATCAACGGTGTGGCCATGTCCGATCACACCAAGGCGATCATCTCCTTCGCGCTGTGTGGTTTTGCCAACCTCTCCTCTGTTGCCATCCTGCTGGGTGGTCTGGGGTCCATGGCGCCGAACCGCCGCGGCACCATTGCACGCTTTGGTCTGAAAGCCGTACTGGCTGGCTCTCTGTCCAACCTGATGTCTGCCACTATCGCAGGCTTCTTCCTGGCACTGTCCGGCATGTAATCGCCGCCTGACTGACAGGGTATAAACGCGAACGCCACGGCATCTGCCGTGGCGTTCGCGTATGGAGCGGTGACAACCGTTTTCCTATCTAAACTAATAATAAAATGAGTCAAATCGGAGGTTATATGAATGAAGTGCTACTGGCGATGGTGGCCGGCTTTATAGTTGGTTTGTTGTTTTCTTTCCTCAAATTGCCGATCCCGGCGCCTCCCGTTTTGTCCGGGGTAATGGGGATCGTCGGGGTCTATCTGGGGGGATTGGCCTACTCCTGGATCCTGACCCGTTTCTTTTCGTAAGGCTTTTTTAGACCTGGATTTGCCAGATGTGAGGTACCTCTGAAATTGGCAAATCCGGCTTGCAAACAGGGGGTATCTCGGCTGAAATAGGCGTTGCCAGCAGGGTGCTGGCAATGACTAATACTCGATGAAATCGGGTGTTGGCGGTCAAATGGAATTGATTGGGAAGTCGGGTCAGATGTTGTCGGCCTTTCTCAAGTCTTCATGGAACCAAGTCCGCACTTTTGTAAGAAAGTGACAGGGCTCTTGCCTTATTTACAGTCGCAGTGCCTGCAGGGTGTTTTGAATAGCATCCCGATAGTGCCGGTGCCTTCGCACTGTAATTCCATTCCCGTATAGCTGGGGATTACTGCCTGTGCATCCATCGCTGGATGGTATGGTGGTGCCCGGTTATCTGGATTAAATCGAGACTTTGGAGAACAGAATGACTGATCTGAAAGTGGCCGCTCAGCGCGCCCTGAACCTGATGGACCTGACCACCCTGAACGATGACGACACCGATCAGAAGGTGATCGACCTGTGCCATAAGGCCAAGTCACCGGCTGGCCTGACCGCTGCCGTCTGCATCTACCCCCGTTTTATCCCTATCGCTCGCAAAACTCTGCGTGAGATCGGCGCAGCCGACGTACGCATTGCGACCGTGACCAACTTCCCGCACGGCAACGACGACATCGAGATCGCCGTGGCCGAAACCCGTGCCGCCGTCGCCTACGGTGCTGACGAAGTGGACGTGGTGTTCCCGTACCGCGCCTTCATGGCCGGTAATGAACAGATCGGTTTTGATCTGGTCAAAGCCTGTAAAGAGGCCTGCGGTGCCAACGTGCTGCTGAAAGTGATCATCGAAACCGGCGAGCTGAAAGAAGAGGCGCTGATCCGTCGCGCTTCCGAAATCTGTATCGATGCCGGTGCCGACTTCATCAAGACCTCCACCGGCAAGGTGCCGGTCAATGCGACCCCGGAAGCGGCACGCATCATGATGGAAGTGATCAAGGCCAAGAATCCGAAAGTCGGCTTCAAGCCTGCTGGTGGCGTGAAAGATGCCGCCGTGGCGGGTCAGTACCTGGCCATGGCCGAAGAGATCCTCGGCAACGACTGGGTATCCGCCCGTACCTTCCGCTTTGGTGCATCCAGCCTGCTGGCCAGTCTGCTGGCCACTTTGGGGCATGGCGACAAGCCGGCCAACACCAGCGGTTACTAATAGGTTGATGAGAGGGCGGACGGCTGTCCGCCCTGTTAGCCCCCACCATGCGGTGTGCGGGCAAGGATTCAGGCTTGTGTAACGCCAGCAATGGCGGAGGGAATGAAAGATGTTTTTGCCTCAAGAAATTATTCGCAAGAAGCGCAACGGTGAAGCGCTCAGTACCCAAGAAATTCAATTCTTCGTTCAGGGCATTACCAACAATACCATCGGTGAGGGGCAGATCGCCGCGCTGGCGATGGCGGTCTACTTCAAAGACATGACCATGGATGAGCGGGTTGCCCTGACCTGCGCCATGCGCGACTCCGGCATGGTATTGACTTGGGATCACCTCAATCTGGGTGGTCCGATTGTCGACAAGCACTCCACCGGCGGTGTGGGTGATGTGGTCTCTCTGATGCTTGGCCCGATGGTGGCCGCCTGCGGCGGTTTCGTGCCGATGATCTCCGGCCGTGGCCTGGGCCACACCGGCGGTACCCTCGACAAGCTGGACGCCATTCCCGGCTACCAGACCTCGGTCGACAACGACCGTTTCCTGAAAGTGGTGAAAGAGGCGGGCGTGGCCATCATCGGTCAGACCGGCGATCTCGCCCCGGCTGACAAGCGTATCTATGCAGTACGGGACATCACCGCCACCGTTGAATCCATCGCCATGATCACCGGCTCCATCCTCTCCAAGAAGCTCGCCTCCGGGCTGGAAGCGCTGGTGATGGATGTGAAAGTGGGCTCCGGCGCCTTTATGCCGACCTTCGAAGCGTCCGAAGAGCTGGCCAAGAGCATTGTGGCCGTGGCCAACGGTGCCGGTTGCCGCACCTCTGCGCTCTTGACCGATATGAACCAGGTGCTGGCCTCCAGCGCCGGTAACGCGGTGGAAGTGCGTGAAGCGGTGCGCTACCTGACCGGTGAATATCGCAACCCGCGGATCCACGAAGTGACCATGGCGCTGTGCGCCGAGATGCTGATCTCCGCCGGTCTTGCCAGCGATGAGCGCGATGCCCGCACCAAGCTGCTGGCGGTGCTGGATAACGGCAAGGCGGCCGAGATCTTCGGTCGCATGGTGACTGGTCTCGGTGGCCCGGCGGACTTCATGGAGCGTTATGACGCTTACTTGCCGCAGGCAACTATCGTGCGCCCGGTGTATGCCGCTCATTCCGGCTTCGTAACCGCCATGGATACCCGCGAACTGGGTCTGGCCGTGGTCGCCATGGGCGGTGGTCGCCGCGCTGCCGGTGACAAACTTGATTATGCGGTCGGTCTGACCGACTTTATCCGCCTGGGTCAAAGCGTTGATGCTGACAAGCCGATCGCGATGATCCACGCTCAGACTGAAGAGCAATATGCTCAGGCTGCCAGCATGGTGCAGGCGGCTGTCCGGATTGGTGGCGAGCGGCCGGAGGCACTGCCTGAAGTGTACCGCCGTATCACCCTGGCCGATTTGTAACAAGGGGAAGACCCATGAAACGTACCTTTATTCTGATGATGGACTCTTTCGGTATTGGCGCTGCTGCCGACGCCGACAAGTTCGGAGATGTGGGCGCCAACACCCTTGGCCATATCGCCAAGGCGTGTGCGGCAGGTGAAATTGAAGGCCGTGGCGCCCTCAATCTGCCCAACCTCAACAAGCTGGGTCTGGGCCACGCCTGCGAGCAGGCCTCCGGCTACTTCCCGGAAGGGCTGAAAAAAGATATCGAGGTGGTCGGTGCCTACGGCTTTGCGCAGGAGCTCTCCTCCGGCAAGGACACCCCGTCCGGTCACTGGGAGATCGCCGGTGTGCCCGTGCTGTTCGAGTGGGGCTACTTCAAGGATCACCACAACAGCTTTCCGCAGGAGCTGCTGGACGCCATCGTCGAGAAGGCCGGTCTGCCGGGTTATCTCGGCAACTGCCACGCCTCCGGTACCCAGGTGCTGGACGATCTGGGCGAAGAGCACATGAAGACCGGCAAGCCGATCCTCTACACCTCTGCCGACTCCGTGTTCCAGATTGCCTGCCACGAAGAGACTTACGGCCTCGAGAAGCTCTATGAGCTGTGCCACATCGTGCGCGAGCTGCTGGAGCCCTACAATATCGGCCGCGTGATTGCGCGTCCGTTCGTGGGCAGTGGCAAGGGCAACTTCAAGCGTACCGGCAACCGTCACGACTACTCAGTGCTGCCGCCGGCGCCGACTGTGCTGGATTACATGAAAGATGCGGGTGGTCAGGTGGTCTCCATCGGCAAGATTGCCGACATCTATGCCCAGCAGGGCATCACCAAGCAGGTGAAAGGGACCGGTCTGACCGAGCTGTGGGATCGCACGCTGGAAGAGGTGAAAGCGGCCGGTGACAACACCATCGTCTTCACCAACTTTGTGGACTTCGACTCCTCCTACGGCCACCGCCGTGATGTTGCCGGTTATGCCGGTGCGCTGGAGTATTTCGACTCCCGCCTGCCGGAGCTGTTTGAGCTGCTGCAAGATGGCGACGTGGTGGTGCTGACTGCCGATCACGGCTGTGACCCGACCTGGGGTGGCACCGACCACACCCGCGAATACATTCCGGTGCTGTTCTTCGGCAAGCCGGTCAAGGCCGGCTCCGTTGGTCGTCGCGAGACCTTTGCCGATATCGGCCAGAGCATCGCGGCTTACCACGGTCTGCCGAAACTGGCATACGGTACCAGCTTCCTGTAATTTACCCGCCCGCCACTTCGGCGGCGGGCAATTATAAAACAATAAAACTCAACCTAGTGTGAAGGAATCAAGAGAATGGCAACTCCTCATATCAATGCGAAAGATGGCGCCTTTGCTGATACCGTGCTGATGCCGGGCGACCCCCTGCGCGCCAAGTACATCGCTGAAACTTTCCTGGAGAACGTCGAGCAGATCTGCGACGTGCGCAACATGTTCGGTTTCACCGGTACCTACAAGGGCCGTCGTATCTCCGTGATGGGTCACGGCATGGGTATCCCGTCCTGCTCCATCTACGCAAAAGAGCTGATCACCGATTACGGTGTGAAGACCCTGATCCGCGTGGGCTCCTGTGGCGCTGTGCGTGAAGACGTGAAACTGCGTGACGTGGTGATCGGTATGGGTGCCTGCACCGACTCCAAAGTAAACCGTCTGCGCTTCAAGGATCACGACTTCGCTGCCATCGCTGACTTCGACCTGGTTGCCAATGCCGTGCAGGCCGCCAAGAACAAGGGCGTTGCCGTGCGCGTCGGTAACATCTTCTCCGCCGACCTGTTTACACCCCGGACCCCTCCATGTTCGATGTCATGGAAAAATACGCGTCGGTAACATCTTCTCCGCCGACCTGTTCTACACCCCGGACCCCTCCATGTTCGATGTCATGGAAAAATACGGCATCCTGGGTGTCGAGATGGAAGCCGCCGGTATCTACGGCGTGGCCGCAGAGTACGGTGCCAAGGCGCTGACCATCTGCACCGTCTCCGACCATATCCGTACCGGTGAGCAGACCACCTCTGAAGAGCGTCAGCTGACCTTCAACGACATGATCGAAATCGCACTGGATTCCGTCCTGCTGGGCGACAAGTAATTCCCTTGCGAATAAGAAACGGCGGCCTTCTGGCCGCCGTTTTTGTATCTGCTCTCTGGTTGCGCCATCAATTTTCCGGAGGTGGCGAGAGGGGCGTACTCTTTTTCTTGTGCTTGCGCACCCGCATGTAGTTGCGGCGTACGCCGTAGGAGATGAGCACCCCGGCCAGCAGGGCGACCAGCAGCATCAGGCGCTGTTTCTCCTGCACCACCTTGAGCCGGGTGTCCTTGTCTGCCAGCATCTGCTGTTCTTCTAGGGTGATGCGCAGGAAGCCGATGGTCTGCTCGCCATCTCGGATCTCCTGCACGAACTGGATCCGCCCCTTGCCCTGCTCCGGCAGCGACTTGTTATCGCTGCCGATGGGCAGCAGGCTCTCCAGCGGCACCGCCTGCTCCGATTGGGCGAGGGGAATGCCGCGTCCGTCGTAGAGGGTGGCATCGAGGATCTCCGGCTCCGCCGCCAGATCCCGCGCCAGCCGCTCCAGCTCGCTGCTCTTCTCCTCCTTGATCCAGCGCTTCATGTCTCGGGAGGCATAGGCGACCAGCGCCTGCGCCCGGTTGCGCGCTTCGCTGTGCAGCGAGGCCTGGCTTTCACCCTGCATATGAATAAGCACACCGAGCACCCAGCATCCGAGCAGGATACCGGCACCCAGGCTGAGAACACGTTTGATGGGAAGATGACGCTGCAAGCGTGAGACCTCATGGTAACAAGGAGTGGCGGGATCTTGGCGCTTGCCTGTACAAAAAGCAATACGCTACTCTGGGCCAGCATTGTTAACCCCCTGATCACCAAGGAAGGCGTATCCCTTATGTTGTTGTCCCGGCTCCCCCCTCTGTTATCCGATTGGCCCGCGTTGTTGTCCGGCTCACCCTGTTGGCAGCTCCACGCAGATGCGTTGCAACCGACAGAGACTCCGCAGGCTGGCGGCTGGTTGGTGCTGTTTGGCAAGGGGCTGGGCGCATCCCATCTGGCGTGTCTGTCACCTTTGTTGGCTGCACAGGGGTTGGCGGCCACCCTCTATCCTCCCACCGAGGTGGCGGGCGTGCCGTTGCTGCTGCTTGGCTGCGATCGCTTCTCTTCCGAGCTGGTGGCCGAGCTCAAGAGAGGTGAGTGGGAGATCGATCTCTGCCATCTGCCCGCGTTACCTACCCTGAAGGAGCCCGGCCTGCTGGTGATGGATATGGACTCCACCGCGATCCGCATCGAGTGCATCGACGAGATTGCTCGGCTTGCCGGGGTTGGCGAGCAGGTGGCGGCAGTGACGGCCGCGGCGATGCAGGGCAAGCTGGAGTTTTCCGACAGCCTGCGCAATCGGGTGGCCCTTCTGGCAGGCGCGCCGGTCACCATTCTCGACGAGGTGGCGGCATGGATGCCTTGGATGCCGGGCTTGCAGCTGATGGTCGATACCCTCAAACAGGCGGGGTGGCGTGTTGCTATCGCCTCCGGCGGTTTTACCCGTTTTGCTGGCCAGTTGCAGCGCGATCTGGGGCTCGACGCCATCTTCGCCAACGAGCTGGCGGTGGAAGGGGAGCAACTGAGCGGCAAGGTGAGCGGGCGCATTGTTGATGCCAGCGTCAAGGCCGAGGTGTTGCAGCAGCTTGCTCAGGAGTACGGCATTGCTGCCGCCCAGACCGTGGCCATCGGCGATGGTGCCAACGATCTCAAAATGATGGGGATCGCGGGCCTTGGCATCGCCATTCACGCCAAGCCGCTGGTGCGGGCGCAGGCGGCGGCCACCCTCAATCATCACGATCTGGAGGGGGTGATCTGCCTGCTAGCGGCGCGGGCCTGCAGCGAGCAACGTTGGGACAAGCGCTGACAGTGTTTCAAGGAGGAAACCAATAAAAATGGAATTGTTGCAGCAGTCTCTGTTTATCCCCTGTGGTGGCCATCAATTGCATGTTCGCCACATCAAACCCCGGGTCGCCGTGCATGGAGAGCCGATCCTGATGGTGCACGGCGCCATCGAGAATGGGCGGATTTTCTATACCGAATCGGGCAAGGGGCTGGCCTGCTTTCTGGCCCGCCACGGCTATCAGGTCTATGTGGCTGATTTGCGGGGGCGGGGGCTCAGCACTCCTGCCATCGCCGAGCAGGCAGAGCACGGTCAGCATGAGCTGATCACCGAGGATCTGCCCGCCCTGCAGCGCTGGATTGCCGAGCGCCATCATGGCTTCAAGGTGCACTGGGTGGCCCATTCCTGGGGCGGTGTCATCATGGCATCGACCCTGGTGCGCTTCCCCGAGCTGGCGGAACAGGTGGCCAGCCTGCTGTTTTTTGGCACCAAGCGCGGTGTGTCGGTGCACAATCCCGAGCGCTGGCTGAAGGTGGATCTGATCTGGAATCGGCTGGCCCCTTGGCTGGCCCGCCGCCGTGGTTTTCTGGCTGCTCGCACTCTGAAGATCGGTGCTGACGACGAGCCGCTGCGCTATCTGCAGGAGACCATCCCCTGGGTCAAGTGCGGCCCCTGGCAGGATCCTCACGACGGTTTTGCCTATGACGAGGCGGCGGCACGGGTCAACTGGCCACCGCTCTGGATGATTTCGGCCAAAGCGGACAAGGTGCTGGGTCACCCGACCGATGTGCGCCGTTTCAGCGACGAGATAGGGTCGGCCACGCGTCACACCCGATTGGGGCGGGATAACGGCAACCGCCTCGATTATGACCACATCAATATGCTGACCGCCCCGCAGGCCCAGGAGGATCACTTTCCCCAGATCCTCGACTGGCTGATCAACCCGCAGGCAGCATGACAAAAAAACAGGGCGCATTGAGCGCCCTGTTTCATTTCTGTATGTTCTGGGATCTTCAGTTCAGCGGCGGCGTGATGCCAAAGCGGAACAGGGTGGCCTGGGTGGTATCGGTCAGTTCGCCCACCCCCACCACGCTCCACAGCTCTTCTTCCAGCTTGCGCGCCTTGTGGATGGCGAACTTGGCGATGTAGTCCAGCTCGTTGGCGATGAAGTTGGTGTCGGGCCGTCCGGTACGGGAGATGCCGACCAGCACCGAGTAGAACTCCCCCTGTTGCTGCGCCAGCTCGATGAACTGACGCTTCTCTTTGACGTTGGCAAAGCTGCTGGCCAGTCGGCTGCTGAAGATGGGCAGGCCGGCCTTGGTCTGGATGCTGGCGATATAGACCTCGTCCTCTCTCGGTTTGTCCTCCCGCTCGATGGCGCGCAGCGGGTTCATCAGCAGCTCCTTGAGCAACTCCCCCTGAAACAGCGGGTAGAGGTTCTCCTGCTCCGGCAGCTCGGCACAGGCTTGCAGCAGCCGCTGCAGACTGCGCGGTTGCAGAGACTTGCCGATGGAGGCCGGTTTGGGCGCGCCTTTCAGCTTGTTGACGTAGACCGGCGAGTTGAACAGGTGGTGGGTATAGATGTTGCGCAGGGCCCGCGCCAGCCCGCGATAGCGGCGCTGCTCCTGCGCCGCCTTGAGCTTGTTCTGGTTGCTCTCGATCAGCAGGCTGAAGAACTGGCGGCCGGTATGGCGATCCGAATCCCCTTCGATGCAGAGGTGCAGCACGGTACGGGTCATGTTGAGGCTGACCAGCCGGTAGGAGAGGCGCTGCAGATCCATGCTTTTGGAAAGCTCCTGCAAGCGGGGCAGGGCGATGGTCACCACATCGTTTTTCTCGCCGATAAAGGCATCTTCCAGCTCGATTTGCAGGCCGTGAGTCGAGATGTCGCGGGTCCAGCCGATCCAGGATTTGCCGTTGTGATGGATGGCGACCGCGGTCTTGTGGATGTAGCGCGACTCCTTACGAAGCTGAACATAGTGCAGGGTCTCGATCTCGAACGGGGCAACCCCCTGTTCGTGACCAAAGCGCTGCAGCTCGTTGGCGTTGTTGCTGACCCCTTCCTGATGGAACTCTTCTCGCTGGGACTCCTGGCCGATCTCCTGCAGCAGGCCGCAATAGCCGATCTGCTTGAGCCGCTCGAGCAGCAGGATGTCTTGTAACTGCGGATTGTCCTGCCCCTGCAGTTGCCCCACATCCGCTTCGACCAGATCGCATGCCTCCAGCGTGAACTTGTAGACACGCCAGCTGGGCCGGCGTGAGCCCACCTGGAAGAAGAGGGCGGTGAGGCCACTCTGGCGCAGCTCCTCGGCGGTGGCGGAGAAGAAGTAGATGTGGCTGCGCACCGTGTGGGTAAAGCAGTAGATGATGGTCTCGGTGGTGGTGCCGGGGGCCGGGCAGAGCCGTTTCATCCGCTCTGCGCTGAAAAGCCCCGCGAGGGCATCGCGGTTTTTCTCATCGCGCCAATACTCCAGCAGGTGCTGGTTGTTTTCCGTACGCAGGGCTATCTCGAGATTGGGGCTGTCGCCGGTGCCGAAGAAGAGCGGCATACCGGTCATCCGTGGCAGATAGAACTGCTCATACCCCTTGATGATGGCGGCGGAGAGCAGATAGTCGACACTGACCCGATAGCGGATCTTGTTGGCATCGATAAAGTCGCTGAGGAAGGCATCAAAGGCTGGCTGTTCGCCGGAGCGCACCAGTCGCAGCCAGTATTTCCCCTCTTTGCTCTCTTCGCCGAGGATCTGATAGCCGACCGGCTGGTGCAGCACCGGATTGGGGGTGTCCCGCTCCAGTCCGGTAAAGAAGACCTCCACCTGAGCGCCGGTGTGATAGTTCGGCAGATAGGGAACCGAGACCCGCATGCCACCCAGCGAGAGATCTGAACTCTTGGCGAACAGCTTCTCACCATCCTGAAACTTGATCAGCACCGGCGAGCTGAAGTGCATCCGCTCCTGACGGCGGCCGTAGTAGCTGGCAAAGGCAATGGTGTTGACATCATATTGCCGGAAGGGGCTGGCCGGTGGAGACAGCTGACCATCCACGCGGGCGTTGTGGTGCTGTTTTTGCCACTGTTGCAGCGCCTCGTAGACACCGAGGGTATAGATATCGCGGTAGAGATAGCACTGGGACTGGAACAGGGCTATCGCATCGGCGGGCATGAAGTGAGTGATGCCGTCGAATTCATGCACCAGGCACTCATCCTCAAGCTCATCGCGCATGTCGATGACCCTGCGGCAGGGGGAGCACTTGCGCTTGAGCTCCATCTTGATCAGAAAACGGCTGTTGCTGTTTTCCTCCTGGGTCATGCGGTTGAAGATCTCCTCGAAATCTTTCTCCCGCAGCAAGGGGACGAGTTGTTCAATCAGATGTTGCTGGTGTTCTGAATCCATTTGTTCCTGCCACGGAAAGTCACTTTTCCGATTCTGGGTTTGATCTGTCGGTCGCAAACAAGTATATCAAGCAGGAATTCATCCTGTCCCCGAGTTATCAATGGCCAAAAATAAAACTGCTTATGTTTGTTCCGAATGTGGTGCCGACTTCACACGCTGGCAAGGTCAATGCAGCGAGTGCAAGGAGTGGAATACCATTACCGAGGTGCGCCTCGGTTCGGTGAGCCCCGCTGGCAAGAGTGCCCGTTACACCGGTTATGCCGGCGCGGTCGGCAGTCAGGTGCAGACACTGGCAGAGATCGCCACCACCGAAATTCCCCGTTTTACCTCAGGTTTCAAGGAGCTGGATCGGGTACTTGGTGGCGGTGTGGTGCCCGGCTCGGCCATTCTGATCGGCGGCAACCCGGGGGCGGGCAAGTCGACCTTGCTGCTGCAAACCATGTGTGGTCTCGCTGAACGGATGAAAACCCTCTATGTCACTGGTGAGGAGTCGCTGCAGCAGGTGGCGATGCGGGCCAACCGCCTTGGGCTACCCACCGACAAGCTGCGGATGCTTTCCGAGACCAGCGTCGAGCAGATCTGCCTGATTGCCCAGCAGGAGCAGCCGCAGATCATGGTGATTGACTCCATTCAGGTGATGCATGTGGCTGATGTGCAATCGTCCCCCGGTTCTGTCTCACAGGTGCGCGAAGCGGCAGCGCTGCTGACCCGCTATGCCAAACAGAACCATGTGGCCATCTTTATGGTGGGCCATGTGACCAAGGATGGCAGTCTGGCGGGCCCCAAGGTGCTGGAGCACTGCATCGACTGCTCTGTGCTGCTCGATGGCGGTCATGACTCCCGTTTTCGGACTCTGCGCTCCCACAAGAACCGCTTCGGTGCGGTCAACGAGCTGGGGGTTTTTGCCATGACCGAACAGGGGATGCGCGAGGTGAGCAACCCCTCCGCCATCTTCCTCAGCCGGGGGCAGGAGCAGGCGCCCGGTTCCATCGTCATGGTGATCTGGGAGGGCACCCGGCCGCTGCTGGTGGAGTTGCAGGCGCTGGTGGACTACTCCCAGCTCTCCAACCCGCGCAGGGTGGCGGTGGGGATGGATCACAACCGGCTCGCCATGTTGCTGGCGGTGCTGCACCGTCACGGCGGGCTGCAGATGGCGGATCAGGATGTCTTCATCAACGTGGTCGGCGGGGTCAAGGTCGAGGAGACCAGCGCGGATCTGGCGCTGCTGCTGGCGATGGTCTCCAGCTTCCGGGACCAGGCGCTGCCCAAGGATCTGGTGGTGTTCGGTGAAGTGGGTCTTTCCGGTGAAATTCGCCCGGTGCCGTCCGGTCAGGAGCGGTTGCAGGAGGCGGCCAAGCACGGTTTCCGCCGTGCCATCGTGCCGCACGCCAATGCCCCCAAGCACCCCATCGAAGGGATGGAAGTGGTACCGGTCAAGAAGCTGTCCGAGGCGCTCGAGGCACTGTAATTCTCCTGCATTCCAGTCAAGACAACAGCACAACGAAAAAAGAGCGCCTTGGCGCTCTTTTTTATGGGCTGGAACCTGCCATCAGGGCTGGCTGTGTTCCAGATGCTCGCTCAGCAGTTGTTCCAGCTCGCGGTGGAGCAGCTCTTCGTCGCCGACGTTAAGCTCGATCATCCGCTTGAGATGGGTGGCACTGTCGATATCGATGTGGTGGCAGTAGAAACCCAGCTTCTTGCTGGCTTCGTGGGTCAGCTCGACCTGCATTTTGATCTCGATATCGCTACCGCTCAGGATAAAGCTGAGCTGGTACTCCTTGTTGTCACGGCTCTCCCAGTCGTCGGGGCGGATCAGCAGGGCCCCCTGCAAGGAGACGTCGACAAGCTGGGTCTGCCACTTCTGTTCCCCCTGGGTGAGTTCTGCCATGGTCAAGTAGAGGATCCGTGCAAAACGGCGGCGCTCAGACATGCTCATCTCCTGTATGCAATAAGTGTGGACGCTAGGGTCATTGCTCTGAGTGTAATCCACCTTGGTTGCCAGTATCTTGAACTTGCTCCGAAAATGGCATTCAGGCTTGCTGGGTACTCAAGGATTCCACCACATGAAGCGCCTTGACCAGGCGATCTTCCTGTTTGAACCGCTCTTCCAGAACCGGACCCAACTCATTGAGATCATCATCCAGTAGCAGCAATTGGGCCTCGTCGGCATCACTGTATTTGTCGTTGAACTCGAGGGCGAATTCAGTGCTGTTACGAATATGGGGATAGATGCGCTTGGCCAGCTCCAGTGTTTCGCCGCTGGCTTGCTCGAAGGCGGTGACGACGTGGTGGTAGATCTCGAAATGGCCTGCACTGACATAGTCGACCAGCCGGTCGCAAAACTGATGCAGCTCTTCTGTTTTGGGCAGGCTGCGTTGCTTGGTCCGCGCCGGAGTGAGGCCTGCCAGCTGCATGTATCCGACCAGCAACGCTTGCCTTGCATCCAGCCAGTCGTCGATAGCCTTATGCTTGCCTGCCAGCGCCTGCTTGGTCTGTTCCAGTTTCGTCAACATAATCCCTATCCCTCCGTGGGGCAAAGGCCGGCCGATTGTTCGGTATTCCGAGCCGTTTGAGCAGTGACACAACCTATAACTAGGGAAAATCTGGGCAAGCGTCAATAGCCATGGGGGGATAATGTTAAGTGGCGAAGAAATAGTCAGCGGATTGTGTCTGCGTGCTAGCAGGTTTCAGGCCTGCTCACGGTTTTTCGCGTGTGGAATGTGACTATTTCCGCAGATCTTGATGAAAACCCCAGCGTTTGACGCGTTCGGCTCGATAAAGGCTTTGCCTGTGCGTTTTTTTTTGCATAGAGTGACCCAGCGCTAAATGCCCGATCATAAAGGAAATGTTATGAACAAAGCTCAACTTGTCGATGCGATTGCCGCCAAAGCAGATCTGAGCAAAGCTCAGGCCAAAGTGGCTCTGGAAGAGATCATCAATGGTATTACCCAGAGCTTGAAAGAAGGCGATGCTGTGCAACTGGTCGGTTTTGGCACCTTCAAGGTCACCCACCGCGCAGGCCGCACCGGTCGTAACCCGCAAACTGGTAAAGAGATCCAGATTGCTGCTGCCAACGTGCCTTCATTCGTGGCTGGCAAGGCTCTGAAAGACGCCGTCAAGTAAGTCCGAAAGTCTGTTTTGTCCAATGCCAGTCAGCTTGCTGACTGGCATTGTTTTTATGGGATTCTCCCATCCTTCCTATTAGTCCTTCCTGACTTTTCCTTCTGTCAGCCTCGTTGCGGCTGAGGCCTTATGCCGTTTGCGGGTTGGATGGCAGCGGCCAGATCCGCTCATAGGCCCAGGTAAAGACCATGATGTAGACGAGGTAGAAGGCGACGAAGCCGAGATCCAGCATCAGGGCGTCCCACACTCCCAAATCGAGCCAGAAGATGACGCAAGGGAGGGAGAGCATCATAAAGCTCGCCTCATAGCCAAACGCATGCAGGAAGCGGTCCAGTGGTCGCTTGTTGGTGCGCCCGAAAAGTTTGAGCAACCCCTTGTCGAACAACAGGTTCCAGCCATAGGTCCAGGCGGTGGCGACGATGGAGAAGAAGATGGCCAGTGAACCGACCTCGGCGACGCCCTGACCGAACAGCTGGCTGATCAGCGGTGCGACCAGTGCCAGCCCTATGCCTTCGTAGAGAACCAGATAACGAAGTCGATCCGGGGTGGTGCGTAGTTGGGTACTACTCATGGGTGATGTGCCTCCTGTGGGAGGCGCATTCTAATCAGGGGGTGGTTAAAAGAGAAGCATCGGTCCGTCATGACTGGCGTTGAGGGGCATGATGATGCCCCTTCATTTGCGATACTTCTCTATTGCCAATTTGGGCGTTAGCCCTGAGTGGTCAAGTCTGCGACTCAGGCGCCGGTTGGCGTGACCCGGGTCAGCATGGCAAAGCCCTCTTCCACTTGAGTGAGCTCTACCTTGACCTCTCCCAACTCGGCGAGCGAGGCAACATGGGTGCCACCACAGGGAATGGTCACCTCCTGGCCTTCCAGCATGCAGTGCCAGTAACGGGAATCGATGATCGCCTCGCCAGCGCGGCTGCGGCGGATTTCGCCTCCGGCTGCAATCCAGTCGGCCAGCTGCTGGTTGACCTTCTCTTCAATCAGCGCCAGATCTGCCAGCAGCGCCTCGCTGTTGACCCCTTTCTTGCGCAGGCTCTTGCCGATTCGGTACTGCTCCCGTGATCCGCAAGGCTCGACCCGAGAGCTTTGAATAGCCAGACGGTCGAAGTCGGGCTGGCCCAGAGCATCACGCTCGCTTACCACCTTGCGCCAGTAGGGAGTTAGTACTCGATTGAGCGCCAGCGCGGCCAGATGGCAGCCGCTATGGCCAAGGCTCAGGGCGTGGCGGGCAGCGCTATCTACTTGCAATTCGACCTGGCTGCCAATGGCTAGCGCGTGGTCACCGGTCAGCGGATGGACCACCACGAAACGCCACCCCTCTGCGCCCCGCTTGACCGGAATGGCAGTATCGACGAACAGCTCGCCATCCGGGCTGATGGCCCCCATTCGGCAAGGGCCAATGGTGGCTTCGCCCCCTTCCCAGCGAACATGGCCCACATCCCCCGGCTGATCGGGCCAGAGGTGGCTCTGGGGATGAAAGGGGGTGAGGTCGGTGACCAGCAGTGTGGTGTCGCCACGCTGGCAGCAGACCACGCTGGCCTGCTCTTGATGATGGCCCAGTACGAAGCTGGCTCGGGTATGTTCCATGGCAAGGCTCCCGCAACGATAAATGAGAAGAGAAAGCGGCAGCATACGCCAAAGTGCGAAGAGGCTCATTAACCAGAGTTAATGAGCCTCTCTTCTCGGTTTTACGGTTCGCTAGATCATGGCGACCAACAGATAGGCATTGAGCCCGATCACCAGCGCAACGATAAGGCGACCGACGGCTTGTGTGACCGGATGGTTGCGATGTTGCCCCATCAGCGCCCGATCGCCGGTCAGCATCAACAGCGGGATCAGGGCCAGCGCGATGCCAAAGCTCAGGATCACCTGACTCAACACCAGAATTTCGGTGGTGTTGAGCCCCATGGCGATTACCACGAAGGCGGGAGCCATGGTGATGGCGCGACGCAGCCAGAGTGGGATGGTAAAGCGGACAAAGCCCTGCATCACCACTTGCCCGGCCAACGTGCCCACCACGGTAGAGCTGATGCCGGAGGCGACCAGCGAGAGGCCAAACAGGGTGGCTGCAGCCTGACCCAGCAGCGGAGTGAGGGTCTGATAGGCGGATTCCAGCTCCGCTACCTGCTGGTGGCCCGAGCTGTGGAACGCGGCGGCAGCCATCGCCATCATCGCCAGATTGACGAAGCCAGCGATAGTCATGGCAATCGCCACATCGACCCGGGTGGTGTGCAGCCGCTGGCTGACTGAACCCTGATCCTGCGTGTGCTGGGTCAGTGCCGAGTGCAGGTAGATAACGTGGGGCATCACGGTGGCACCGAGTACACCGGCGGCCAGATAGACGGCATCGCTGTTGGGCAGACCGGGGAAGAGGGCGCCCTCCAGCAGGCTGGGCAGATGGGGGCGGGAGAAGATCAGCTCGACGATGTAGGCCGCCGCGACAAACAACAGCAGGCCGCCGACCACGAACTCCAGCGGTTTCTGGCCACGGGATTGCAACATCAGGATCCCCCAGGTCACCACGGCGGTGATGCAGGCCCCTTCAAGCAAGGTCACGCCGAGCAGCAGTTTGAAGCCGACTGCGGCGCCGATAAATTCGGCGAGATCGGTGGCCATGGCGATGATCTCTGCCTGCACCCAGTAGGCCCAGACCGCCGGTTTCGGCAGTCGGTCGCGGATGTGCTCCGCCAGATTCTTGCCGGTGACGATACCGAGTTTGGCCGAGAGGGTTTGCACCAGCATGGCCATCAGATTGGCCCATACCACCACCCAGAGCAGTTGGTAGCCAAAGGTAGAGCCCGCCTGAATATTGGTGGCGAAGTTGCCCGGGTCGATATAGCCGATGGCGGCGATAAAGGCAGGCCCGAGCAGGGTCAGTTTGAATTTGCGGGCTGGAATCGTAGTCGTCAGTGCGGGTTGCATGGCATCACCCTCCATAAGGATATGGAGAGAGAATAGATCTAAGTGATAATCATTATCAATTGTTGTTTCTGATGATTTCCATCGGGAAAAACATTTAAGGCAGTCAGTTGCAGTGAGGGATGTGATTTCGTACAATACGCCGCCCTAGAAAAGCAGCGACTAAACACCTTTATGTTCCTTGCCTCCGAGGTCTGGCTGCACCTGGGCGGAGGCTGAATTAATCCGTAAGGAGCTAAAATGCGTCATTACGAAATCGTCTTCATGGTTCATCCGGACCAGAGCGAGCAAGTTCCCGGCATGATCGAGCGTTACACCGGCGCCATCACCACCTCCGGTGGTACCATTCATCGCCTGGAAGATTGGGGCCGCCGTCAGCTGGCTTACCCGATCGACAAACTGCACAAAGCCCACTACGTTCTGATGAACGTAGAAGCAGAGCAAGCCGTTATCGATGAGCTGGAAACCAACTTCCGCTTCAACGATGCCGTTATCCGCAACATGATCATGCGCACCAAGCACGCCGTGACTGAAGTTTCTCCGATGGCCAAGGCCAAAGAAGAGCGCTTCACCCGTCGTGACGACGAGCGCCGCGAAGAAGCTACTGAAGCTGCTTCCGAAGAGTAATTCTGGATCACTGACTAGAGGATAAAGGCCATGGCACGTTATTTCCGTCGTCGTAAGTTCTGCCGCTTCACCGCCGAGAACGTTACCGAGATCGACTACAAAGATATCGTTACTCTGAAAAACTACATCACTGAATCTGGCAAGATCGTACCGAGCCGTATCACCGGTACCCGCGCCAAGTATCAGCGTCAGCTGGCACGCGCCATCAAGCGTGCTCGTTACCTGGCTCTGCTGCCGTACACCGATCTGCACAACAAGTAAGAATCGGCCCGGCACTTAAGCCTAACTCAACGAAATTTATAGAGGAAAGGTAATGCAAGTTATCCTGCTCGACAAAATCGCCAAACTGGGCGGTCTGGGTGACCAAGTTTCCGTGAAATCTGGTTATGCCCGTAACTACCTGATCCCGCAAGGCAAAGCTGTTATGGCCACCAAGGCCAACATCGAAGCTTTCGGTGCTCGTCGCGCTGAGCTGGAAGCCAAACTGGCTGCCAACAAAGCTGCTGCTGAAGAGCGTGCTGCCAAGCTGGCCGAACTGGCTACCGTGGTTATCGCTTCCAAGTCTGGCGACGAAGGCAAGCTGTTCGGTTCCATCGGTACCCGTGACGTGGCTGAAGCCATCACTGCTGCCGGCGTAGCCGTTGCCAAGAGCGAAGTCCGCATGGGCAACGTTCTGCGTAACACCGGTGACTACGAAGTTGCTGTTCAGCTGCACGCTGACGTTAAAGCAACCGTACAGATCCAGGTTGTTGCCCTGTAATAGCGATTCGCTTTTGCAGAGAAAACCCGCGCTTTTGCGCGGGTTTTTTATTTTCCGGCCCGGGGGTAGAGTGAAGGTCTGTTCCACTGGAGGAGATCCTTATGGCTTGGGTAGAAGGCCGCGTCATTGAACGCATCGAATGGACACCCACTCTGTTCTCCCTGCGGGTAGCGGCCGAGCTGGCTCCCTACAAGGCAGGCCAATTCACCAAGCTGGCCCTCGAGCAGGGCGATCGCCGCATTCAGCGCGCCTACTCCTTCGTCAATCCCCCCTCTGCGCCATATCACGAGTTCTATTTGGTCGAGATCCCGAGCGGTGAGCTGACTCCCTCGCTCGGCTCGCTGCAAGCGGGCGATACCCTGCTGGTGCAATCCCAGGCCACCGGCTTTCTGACGCTGGATGAGGTGCCCGCCGGGCGCGATCTCTGGCTGCTCTCGACCGGTACTGCCATCGGCCCCTTCCTCTCCATGCTGGCCGATGGGGAAGCCTTCAACCGTTTCGAGAATCTGGTGCTGGTGCATGGGGTACGTAAAGGCGAGGAGCTGAGCTATCAGGATTTGATCGCCAGCTTTGCCGAGCAATATGGCGCGCGTTTCCGCTATGTCCCCTTTGTCAGCCGCGAGCCCTGGCCCGATGCAATGGCAGGGCGGATCCCGGCGGCGATTGCCAATGGTCAGCTACAGGCGCGGGTGGGGTTGGAGTTCTCACCCGAGCTGAGTCAGGTGTTGGTCTGCGGCAATCCGGAGATGGTGAAAGAGACCCAGCAGACCTTGCTGGCGCTGGGGTTGGCCAAGAATCTGCGGCGGGCGCCGGGCAATATCAGTGCGGAGAATTATTGGTAAAACAATCAGCACAGGGGCGCCATGCCCCTGCTGCATAAGGAAAGGGGGCGGTCAGTTTTTCTTGCCGTTACCCTTGTTTTTATCCTTCTGTTTGTCGTGACCTTGCCCGGGGTTATTGCCGCTGTGGATACTGCGGTTGTAGTGATCCCGGTACTTGCCATCCATCTTGTCGCAGTTGAGTTTGATCCGGCTGTCGCCAATGCCAAGATCCAGGCAGTTGTCCTGCCACCAGTCGTACTCTTTGTCATCCCAGTCGAGATTGATCTTGATGTCATCACCGGAGATCTTGATGCCATCGCTATTTTTGCTTGGCGGTGCCGCAACCGCGATGCCGTGCGCCATGAGCAGGGAGAGCAGCAGGGCGCCACGCTGGATAACGGGGTTGTGTTTGGCTTGGGTCATCGCCAGGGTACTCCTGTCGTTATTGGCCACTCTGCGCGTTGGCAGGGAGCTGGTTGGTTTGCGGCGGCTGGTTGCGGTTCTCTTCATCTTCCAGATTGAATTTGACTGCCCTGCAGTCGGCCGGGGCGGTTTCGCCGACCCCCAAGTCGAGGCAGTCGTTCTGGGTCCAGCCGAACTGCTTGTCATCCCAGTCCAGATTGAATTTAAGCTCATCGACGGAGAATTCGGAGCCACTGCTCTCTTGATATTGCTGGGTCGCTGCGGCGCTGCCGGTAACCAGAAGAAGGGAGAGTAGCAAAGTGGTCTTACTGTTCATGATGGCCTCGGATAATTGCAACGGTGGATGAGTGTACAGACCGGAGCTGAACCCGGGCGGAACTGTTCCCCATCTCACCACATGATCAAGTCAGGGAGGGATTGTATCGCTTTTCTGCTGCCGATTTGTCCGTTTTGGTCGCACTCTGGGCAGCTGGTTGCCAATCTGAAGGAATTCAGTCATTTGCCCTTCTCTGGGCGAGTCTGGCGACTATAATCGGCAGCCAACTTTTCCTGCACAGCACACCCCTTCATCATGACCACACAGGACTCCTCTACATTGCGCTACCCCAAGGGGTGGTTTGCTCTGACGACGGTATACAGTTTCACCGGGTTGGCCATTCTGGCTTCCATTATCTTCTCCCTGCTGCTGTTCCTCTCCATCGATGACAACCCGCTGATGAAGTGGCTGTTTGGCGGGCTGGCCATCATTTTCGAACTGGGCAAGTTTTACGTCTGGTACGAGTACGGCGAGCGCAAGGCGCGGCGGGATTTGAGTGGTGCTTTCTGGTCGCTGCTGTTTTACAGCGTGCTGGCGGCCATCTCCATCGGCGGCAGTATTGGTGGCATCAACAGCGCCACCAACACGGTACTGAGCCAGCAGGCGCGCCACGAACGGGAACTGGCCCGTTTCGACGAGCAGATCGCCAGCATCGAGCGGCAGATCCAGCTCAACGAGGAGGCGGCCCGCAAATATATCGAGCTGGAGCGCATCTCCAGTGGCGTCTCCTCGTTGCAGCACGCCAACACCAAGCTGCGCTTGCAGCAGGATGAGCTGCGTCAGCAGCGCGATGCCAAGCCGGTCAACGAACAATCCTCCATGTTGGGGCTGATGAGCAGTCTGGCGGACGGGGTGGGGATGAGCATCAGTCAGGTGCAGTTCCTGCTGGTCTGCTTCCTCTCGGTGCTGCTCGACGTGTTCGGCGCCTTCTTCGTTAGCCTGATCGGCGAGGAGAACCGCTTTCGCCGGATGTGGCGCTGGCAGCAGGATCAAGCTCGCAGAGAGGCGCAGGAGGCGTTAGCGATGGCAGCCCAGCCAGAGCCCATCATGCCCCCCGAGCCCGCCCCCGAAGTGCTGGCACAGGTGCGCGGTGCGCTGGTGAGCGGTGAGCTCAAGTGCAGCAAGCGCTCGGTGGCACAGGCGTTGTCACTCTCGCTGGAGGAGGTGGATCGGGTGTTCCACCATCTGCTGTCGCAAGGGGTGCTGGGGCAGGGGAGCAATCGCCACTACTACCTCAATCCGGCGCTGGAGCAGCAACCCGGATAGTGAGAAGGCCACCGGAACTCGGTGGCCTTTTTCGTTATCGAGTGGCTTGGCACTCAGTGAGTCAGCACCATCATCAGGCTGAGGAAGGCGGCCAGTCCGCCACCGATGCCGATGATCCAGTAAAACCCCTTGGCCCCCTGTTTGAGCGGGATGCGGAAGTAGAGCAGAAATGCCCACCACCCCAGTGCCAGCAACAGAGGAATAAGAAACATTCGAGCCATGGTGTCCTCGCTGTTATTCTGTTGACCCTTGATCAATCAACAGGATCGATTGTGCTATGACGCAAATACAGATTACCGCATTCGGTGACCCCTCGGTACTCAGGCTCAACCCTTCCCTCGATAAGGTGCCAGCCGATGGCGAAGTGCGGGTGCGCATCAGCTTTGCGGGGGTCAATCCCATCGATGCCAAAACCCGCGCCGGTCTTGGCTGGGCGGCGGCCCAGAACAAGGACAAGCTGCCCTGGACGCCGGGTTATGACATCTCCGGCGTGGTGGAGAAGGTTGGCCCCGGTGTGACCTCGCTGGTCGAGGGGGATTTGGTGTGCGGCATGGTCGGCTTTCCCCTCGCTGCCGGTGGCTACGGGGAGTCTGTGGTGGCAAGCGAAGGCGAGCTGGTCAAGCTCGACGGAGTGAGCCTGCAGCAGGGTGCGGCGCTGCCGCTGGCCGGTCTCACCGCTTGGCAGGGGCTGCTTGAGCACGGCGCCCTCCAGAGCGGTCAGCGGGTATTGATCCTCGCCGGTGCCGGTGGTGTCGGCCATCTTGCGGTGCAGTTTGCCAGCGCCTATGGCGCCGAGGTGGTGGCTACCGCCAGCCCCGACAACCATGGCTTCCTGCACGCACTGGGGGCGCGCTGGATGGTGGATTACCATGATGCGAACTGGCCAGCACAGGTGGTGGCAGAGGCCGGTCAGGTCGATCTGGTGCTGGATCTGGTGGGCGGCGAGAGCGGCAAGGCGGCGCTGGCCTGCGTCAAGCCGGGGGGCCGCTTGGTGACTGTGCCTACCATTACCGCCCAGCAGATCAAGGATGCTGGGGCTGCGGCGGGGATCGAGGTGGTCGGCATGCTGGTTCACCCCGACCAGAAGCAGCTGGGGCAGATGTTGATGCTGCTGCGTCAGGGGGAGGTGAAGGTCACCCTCGCCGGTGAGTTCGCTCTGGCTGAGGGGGCGCTGGCCCATCAGGCTATCGAAGGGGGCCATGTGCGCGGCAAGCTGCTGCTGCGGATGCCTGCGGCCGACGGCTATCCCGGATGAGCGAGATGATGGAGATGGGGCTGGGGTGGCTCTTTTTAAGCGCCTTTACCTCCGCCACCCTGCTGCCCGGCAGCTCCGAAGTGCTGCTGGGGGCCATGGCGGCCAAGGGGGAGTGGAGCATGGCGAGCCTGCTGCTGTGGGCGACGCTGGGCAATACCCTCGGATCCATGACCACCTGGTGGCTCGGCTGGCTCGCCACCTTCAAGAAAAAACCGGAAGATTTTCAAGGCCGTGGGGAACAAAAAGCCTTAGGCTGGCTCAAACAACATGGTCACTGGTGTCTGCTGCTTGCCTGGACGCCGGTGGTCGGTGATGGTCTCTGTCTGTTGGCCGGTTGGCTGCGCCTCTCCTTCTGGCGCTCTCTCATTCTGATCGGGCTCGGCAAATTGTTCCGTTATGCCCTGGTTTTTCTGCTGGCCAGTCACATTTTCTAGCCTGTTTTTGTCACTCACGAGGTTACCGTGAAAAAAGTCATACCTTTAACGATTCTGCTGGGCTTCACCCTGCCGGTGCTGGCGGCACCGACCCTGATCGCCGAACAGGGCAAGGAGGAGGGCAAGCTCGCCATCCCCTACCAGATGTACAAGCTGGACAACGGCCTGACCGTGATCCTGGCCCCCGACCGCTCCGATCCGCTGGTGCACCTCGATGTGACCTATCACGTCGGTTCATCCCGCGAGACGGTCGGCAAGTCCGGTTTCGCCCACTTCTTCGAGCACATGATGTTCCAGGGCTCCAAGCACGTCGGTGATCAGGAGCATATGCGGATCATCAACGAAGCCGGTGGTGACATGAATGGCACCACCAACAAGGACCGCACCAACTACTACGAAACTGTGCCTGCCAACCAGCTGGAAAAAGTGCTCTGGCTGGAGGCGGATCGGATGGGCTTCCTGCTCGATGCGGTGAGCCAGAAGAAGTTCGAGATCCAGCGCGCCACCGTCAAGAACGAGCGGGCTCAGCGGGTCGACAACCAGCCGTACGGGCTGGTGAGCGAGAAGGTGGGGGAGGCGCTCTATCCGCGTACTCACCCCTACTCCTGGCAGCCTATCGGTTACGTGGAGGATCTCGACCGGGTTGATGTAAACGACCTCAAGCAGTTCTTCCTGCGCTGGTATGGCCCCAACAACGCCACCCTGACTCTGGGCGGCGACTTTGACAGCAAGCAGGCCCTCGAATGGATCGAGAAGTACTTCGGCTCCATCCCGCGCGGCCCGGACGTGGCCGAGCCGACGCCAAAGCCGGTGACTCTGCCCGAGACCCGCTACGTGACGCTGCAGGACAAGGTGCACCTGCCGCTGCTCTATATCAGCTACCCCACCGTCTCTCTTGGCGATCCGCAGGAGCCTGCACTCGACATGTTTGCCGACGTGCTGGGCGGTTCCGCCAGCTCCATGCTCTACCAGTCGCTGGTGAAAACCGGCAAGGCGATCGATGTGGGGGCATCCCACTACTGCGAAGAGCTGGCCTGTACTCTGACCGTCTACGCCTACCCCAATCCGTCGCAGGATGGCAGCCTCAAGACCCTCAAGGGGGAGGTGGACAAGGTGATCGGCGAGTTTGCCCAGCGCGGCCTCAAGCCGGAAGATCTGGAGAAGGCGATCGCCAAGTACCGTGCCTCCGCCATCTGGGGTCTGGACAGCGTCTCCGGCAAGGTGAGCCAGCTCGCCATGGGTCAGGTGTTTGCCCAGGATCCCAACTATGTGTTCAAGACGCTGGATGCTATCGGCAAGGTGACACCTGAGCAGGTGAAGGCCGCCTACAACAAGTTCATCGCCGACAAGCCTGCGGTGGTGCTGAGCGTGGTGCCCAAGGGCAAGACAGAGTGGCAGGTTGCCACCCCGAACTTTACCCCCGCCAAGCGCGAGCTGCCGGATTACAGCAAGCATGACGAGGCGCTGGCCGAACGACCGGTAAAAGACAATTTCGATCGCAGCGTGCAACCCAAGGCGAGCGAGGCGGTGAGCGTCAAGGTGCCCGCCATCTGGCACGGCAAGCTCGACAAGAACATCGAGATCATCGGCACCAAGAGTGACGAGATCCCCGCCGTCTCCATCATGATTGCCCTGCCGGGCGGCATTCGTGCCGAAGATAAGGGGCAACTGGGGCTGGCCAATCTGACCGCTGCCATGATGGGGCAGGGCACGGTGCGCCTGACCGAGGCTCAGCTGAGCGACGAGCTGCAAAAGCTGGGCTCAAGCATTGATGTCTCCAGCGCCCAGTACAACAACCTCATCACCGTCAGCTCGCTGGCGGACAAGTTGCCCCAGACCATGGCGCTGGTGCGCGAGGTGCTGGAGCGCCCGGGCATGCGGGAGGCGGACTTCGAGCGGGTCAAGGCGCAGCTGCTGCAAGGGATGCAACAGGCCCAGCAGCAGCCCGAGTGGCTGGCCGGGCAGGCGTTCCGCGAACTGGTCTACGGCAAGCAGAACCGCCTCGGGCAACCTACCGACGGGGTACCGGCCGATGTGGCCAAGCTGACCCTGGCGGACGTGAAGCACTTCTATCAGGCCTACTACAACCCCACCAACGCCAAAGTGGTGGTGGTCGGTGATGTGGACCAGAAGCAGATCGAGGAGCAACTTGGCTTCCTGACCGAGTGGAAGGGGGCAACGCCAACCCTGGGGGATCTCAAGCTCAAGGGGGAGCAGGCCAAGCCGGGCATCTATCTGGTCGACAAGCCGGGGGCGCCCCAGTCGGTGATCCGCATCGGTCGTCGCGCCATGCCGTTTGATACCACGGGGGATTACTTCACCGCCGGGCTGATGAACTTCAACCTGGGTGGTAACTTCAACAGCCGCATCAATCTCAACCTGCGGGAAGACAAGGGCTACACCTACGGCGCCAGCTCGGGCTTCTCCGCCAACCGCGAGGTGGGCACCTTCGCCACCGGTGCCAATGTGCGGGCCGATGCCACCGTCGATGCCATCCGCCAGTTCCTCAAGGAGATGGACAACTACCGCAAGAGCGGCCCGACCCCGGTCGAGCTGGCCTATATGCGCAGCGCCGTCTCCCAGCAGGATGCCCTCTCTACGAGACCTTGGGCCAGAAGGCGGGCTTCCTGCTGCAGATGGTGATGTATGACCTGAAACCGGACTATGTGCAGGCCCAGAACAACCTGATCAAAACGGTGTCGCCCGAGGCGCTGAAGGCCAGTGCGGCCCGTTGGCTCAATCCGGCCGACATGGTGATCGTGGTGGTGGGAGACAAGCAAAAGCTTGAAAAACCCCTGAAGGAGCTTCATCTTCCCATCTATCCGCTGCAGTTGCCGTAACTGACGCTTTATAAAAATCAAGAGCCGCCCCGGATGGGGCGGCCTCACATGAGCCGTGAATATGACTACAACAAGCTTGTCGCTCACCGAGTTGCTGAATGCGTTGGGATCACCGGAGCGCCTCACCGCGCTCAAGGGGATCCGGCGCGGGATCGAACGTGAATGCCTGCGCATCACGCCGGATGGCCGACTCGCCCAGAGTGACCATCCCCGGGCGCTGGGCTCGGCCCTGACCCATCCCAATATCACCACCGACTACTCGGAGAGCCTGCTGGAGTTCATCACCCCGGCCACCGACTCCATCGACAGCCTGATGGAGCAGCTCGGCGACATCCATCACCATGTGATTCAACATCTGGGTGACGAGCGGATTTGGCCGCTCTCCATGCCCTGCTTCGTCGGCGGGGAAGAGAGCATCCGGCTGGCCCAGTACGGCAGCTCCAATATCGGCAAGATGAAGACCCTCTACCGTCAGGGCTTGAAGAACCGCTACGGCAGCCTGATGCAGGTGATCGCCGGGGTGCACTTCAACTTCTCCATGCCCGACAGCTTCTGGAGCGAGTGGCAGGATCTGGTGTGCGAAGGGTGCTGCAGCCAGCGCTTTATCTCCGATAAATACATGGGGCTTATTCGCAACGTCTACCGCTTCGGCTGGCTGGTGCCCTATCTGTTCGGCGCCTCCCCGGCCATCTGCGAATCCTTCCTCAAAGGGCGCAAGAGCAACCTGCCGTTCGAGAAGACCGGCAAGGGCACCCTCTATCTGCCTTACGCCACCGCGCTGCGTCTCTCCGATCTCGGTTACACCAACAGTGCCCAGGCTGGGCTCAAGATCAGCCACGACAATCTGCCGGCCTATGTCAGCAGCCTGCGCCGCGCCATCAACACCCACAATCCCGACTTTGCCAAGATCGGGGTCAAGGTGGATGGGCAGTATCGTCAGCTCAACGACAACGTGTTGCAGCTGGAGAATGAGCTCTACGCCCCGATCCGCCCTAAACGCACCCCGCGCAGCGGCGAGAAGCCCTCGGATGCGCTGGATCAGCGCGGCATCGAATACATCGAGCTGCGCACCGTGGACGTCAACCCCTTCACCCCGCTCGGCATCGATGCCGACCAGATCCGCTTCTTCGATCTGTTCCTGGTCTGGTGCCTGCTGCGCCCCTCTCCGGTGCTGAGTGACGAGGAGATTGCCCGCAACCGCCGCAACCAGAACAAGGTGGTGCTGGAAGGACGTCGTCCCGGCCTGACGCTGGAAGATGAGCAGGGCAATGCCATTGGCCTCAAAGAGTACGGCCTCAAACTGTTTGACGAGCTGGCTCAGGTGGCCGATCTGCTGGATCGCTGCTGCGGCCGCAATCGCTATCACGAGACGCTGGCGATGCACCGCGAGAAGCTGCTCAACCCCGAGCTCACCTACTCCGCCCGCATGCTCAGGGAGTTGCTGGAGAGCGGCAAGGACAACGGCTGCTATGGCGACAAGCTGGCGACCCGTTATCGGGAGGAGCTGCTGGCAGGGGAGCTGCAGTACTGGGATGAGGCCTACTTTGCCGGTGAGGCGAAGGATTCGCTGGCCAAGCAGCGCGAACGCGAGCGCAGCGACAGCCTGTCGTTCGATGACTTCCTGGCCGACTACTTCGGTACCACTACCACTACGGCCTGAAGGCGGGTTCGTACCGGCCAAAGAGCCAACAAAAAGCCGCTCGAGTGAGCGGCTTTTTTATTTCTCTGAACCTGAGCGATATCAGACGTGGTTATACATGGCCTCGATTTCGCTCTGGTACTTGGCCTCGATGATCTTGCGGCGCAGCTTCATGGTGGGGGTCAGCTCACCCAGCTCCATGGAGAAGGCGCTCGGCAGCAGGGTGAACTTCTTCACCTGTTCGAACTTGGCCAGCTCTTTTTGCAGATCAGCGATGCGGGCCTCGAAGAACTCCATTACCCGGGAGTGGCGCAGCAGCTCGGTCTTGCACTGGTACTGCAGGTTGATGGAGCGGGCGTACTCCTCCAGCGACTCGAAGCAGGGGACGATCAGCGCAGAGACGAAGTGGCGAGCATCGGCGACGATGGCGATCTGCTCGATAAAGCGATCCTTGCCGATGGTCCCTTCCACCAGTTGCGGGGCCACGTATTTGCCGTTGGAGGTCTTCATCAGCTCCTTGAGGCGTTCGGTGAAGTAGATATTGCCCTGGCTGTCGAGCTCACCGGCATCGCCGGTACGCAGGAAGCCATCCTCGGTCATCACTTCTGCGGTGGCGTCCGGCTTGTTGTAGTAGCCGCGCATCACGGTGGGGGAGCGCACCAACAGTTCGTTGTTCTCACCCAGCTTCACTTCGATGCCGTTCAGTGCCGTGCCGATGGAGCCCAGCTTGAACTGGCTATCCTCGTAGCAGCAGACAGTGGCGGTGGTCTCGGTCATGCCGTAGCCGTACTTGAGGTTGAGCCCCATCGCCTGGAAGAAGAGGTTCACATCGTCGGCAAGACGGGCGCCCGCCACCGGCAGGAAGCGGGTGCGGCCGCCAAAACGGGCGCGTAGCTTGCGAAACACCAGTCGCTCGGCGAGCCAGAGCTGGCCGTAGAGCAGCGGGGAAGCGGACTTGCCAGCCTGACGGGTGGCAACCATTTGCTTGCCGACCTTGGTCGCCCAGCCAAACAGGGCGCGGCGCAGAGCCGGAGCCTGGGCAACCCGGGCCTGGATCATGGCGTAGGCCTTCTCGTAGAGGCGCGGCACAGCGCACATCACGGTCGGCTGCACTTCGCCAATCACATCCATCACCTTCTGCGGATCGCGGATATAGACGTTCTCGGCACCGCAGTAGAGCACGTAGTAGCTCCAGGCCCGCTCAAACACGTGGCTGAGCGGCAGCATGCAGAGCGACACATCCTGCTGATTGAGGTCGAGGCGGCTGTTGTGCATCTCGAAACAGGCGGCGATGTTGCTGAAGTCGAGCATGACCCCCTTGGGCTCGCCTGTGGTGCCGGAGGTGTAGATCAGGGTCAGCAGATCATCCATCCGGTACTGGGTTTCCCGTACTCGCAGCTCTTGCTCGCTGGGCTGATGGTTGCCGGAGACCAGAAATGTCTGGAAGTGGCTCGCCTGCTCACAGCCGCGCAGATTGACGTTGCCATCGAGGGCGATGAGCTGGCGGATCTCGCCGCTTTCAATCAGTTGCAGCGCCTGATCGAACTGGGGTTGTTCGCCAACGAACAGCACCTTGATGCCGGCATCTTTGACGATGTAGCGCAACTGATCGAGTGTGCTGGTGGGGTAGATAGGGACGCTGACGCCGCGGGCGGCAAGGATGCCGAGATCGGCCTGGGTCCACTCCGGCATGTTGCGGGCATAGATGCCGACCATTTCGGTTGGCTGGTGGCCGGCACGGATCAGCGCCTGTGCACAGTAGTCCATGGCCTGGCCCAGAGTACGCCAGCCGATGGCGCGCCACTGGCCATCTTGCTGAACCCGCAGGGCAGCCTTGTTGCCAAGCTGGGCAATACGTTCACGCATCAGTCGAACCAGATGAAGCTTCGGCATCAGTTAAACATCCTTTAATTACAGTTGTACGCCCGCGAGGGCACTAAAAATCGGGCTAGAGTTTAAACTCCAACATTACAGCTTACAAGTGTTCGCCGTTTGTCTTGGATCACAAAGAGCGCAAATAGCTCTCCCTTTGCGCAGACTGGCCGATACTGCTAGGAGGCAGAGAGAGGGTTAACGATATGAATCTGTGGGTGAAAGGGGCGTTGGCCGCGGTCGGGTTGATGGTGGTGGGGGGCGCTGCGTTTTGGTTCTTTGCCGGAACGTCATCACAGGGGCCCGCCAATCCCTGGTATCAGGGGGCCGAGGGGTATCAGCAGGCGCAGCAACAGGCGCTGGCGTTGGGCTATCCGCTGCTCTATGTGCTGGAGACCCCCAAGTGCCGCCGCTGCGGCGATCTGGAGAAGAAATTCTGGCAGAGCAAGGAGATGGCTGGTCCGCTTGCCCGGCTGGTGAAGGTGCGGCTCAACCCGGGCAAGGGGGATGGCAGCGAGCAGATCCTGCGCCGCTTTCCCAAAGTCGCCACACCGCCCGGCATCTATATCCAGCAGCCGGGGCAGCCCCTCAGACCCATCAAGATAGTGGTGGATATCGACCAGATCTGGATGCCGGGAAAAACCTGGCTGCGTGGCTTCTATATGCCGCTCTCCGGGGCCGGATTCGAGGCGGTAGTGCATACCACACTGGCCTTGCAGGATCCCGCGCTGGACAACGCCCCCCTCGATTGAGGGGGGGACAAAAGGCTTGGGCGCGACGAACAGGCTGGATCAGCCGAAATCGAACAGTCGCGACATCAGCACCGCATCTTCCCTGTCGTTGCCGGTGCCGTAGTAGTCGGCGCGGCGGCAATATTCGGCAAAACCGGCACTCTCGTAGAGGTTGATGGCGGTCTGGTTACCGGCCCGCACCTCGAGAAACCAGGCCTCTGCCCCGGCTTGCTTGCTGCGCGCCAGATAGGCTTGCAACAGCGCCCGTCCCAACCCCTTGCCCTGAAACGCCGGATGCACGCAGATGTTCATCAGCGAGCTGTCACCGGCCACCAGATCCGAGATATAGAAGCCCGCCGGGCGACCATCGACCAGCATCAAACCGTTGAGATAGCGAGGACCGAAGCAGGAGAGCAGGTTGGCCTCACTCCACGGCTCCTTGTGAGCGGCTTGCTCGATGGGGTAGACAAGGGCGAAATCGCTCTCGAGCAGGGGACGAAACTCAGGCATGGGGGCTCCGGATGGCAAGATGTTGGGCACTGGGGTTAGCAGAGGTTGCAGAGGCGGCATTTGTAAAATCAGGTAAAAAGAGCGGCATCACAGTGGGACTTGGCGGCATGATGCAGGATCACGCCGCGCTGGCCGCAAGGTGCTGGCGCAGCTGTTGCCACAGGGCGCGCTTTTGCGCGGCGCTGGGGGCGAGCGGGCAGATCAGCGCATTTGGCCGCTCGGGGTTGGCCTCCGTCAGCCAGAGCAGAGGGGAGGCATCCGCCGCTTGCAGATCGGCAGGCGGCAGCTCGCTGAGCAGTGAGACCTCGTCGGGGGTCATGCCGAGCAACTGGCAGATATCCGCCAGCAGCGTGGTGGCAGGCAGCTGAGGCGCCAGCAACCAGAGTTTGCCGCTGGGCAGCGGAGCGCGGGTGGCCGGTGCTGTCTGGTCGGGCTGCACGGCATCTTGCGCAAGCTCGGGAGCGGGTGCTGCACCCAGCAATGCCGGACGACGCAGTTGCCAGCTTTGAATGCCCATGCGGGCCAACATGCTCTGACGAACGGGATCTTGCATTTGAGGCGACTCACTCTTGATCTGCATTGGGGAAAATTGTGTTGCGCAGGGTACACTCGAACCGCTTTTGCTGCACCCTTTGCAACGCATCATCTGGCGCATGCGGACATGGTACTCATCACGACACTGGCTATGCATGGGCGCAGCACGTTGCCGATACGGTATCGCACTGCCCTTGCGTTTTTTCCTGCCAGAGGCGGGTATTGTGCGGCAAGAGACACCAGAATAAACATCATAACAAGACAAAACCCAAGGTCGAGCAAATGGATATCGCACCTTGGGGCTAACATCATCCCAGCTTCGGAACACTCTCTATGTCGTCTTTAGCTCAAGCCCAGAACCCTGCGCGTCTTATTCCCATCCAGGAGCGCTTGCCCCGGCTGCTGGCCGCCCTCGGTGAGGGACTTTACGAACGGCAGGATGCCCTGCGCCTCGGTCTGCTGGCGGCCCTCAGCGGTGAGAGTGTCTTCTTGCTGGGGCCACCCGGTATCGCCAAGAGCCTGATTGCCCGCCGCCTCAAGCTGGCCTTTCACGACGCACGCCACTTTGAATACCTGATGACCCGTTTCAGTACGCCGGAGGAGGTGTTTGGCCCCCTCTCCATTCAGGCGCTGAAAGAGGATGGCAAATATCTGCGTCTCACCACAGGTTATCTGCCTGAGGCCGAAGTGGTGTTCCTCGACGAGATCTGGAAGGCGGGCCCTGCCATCCTCAACACCCTGCTCACCGCCATCAACGAGCGGCAGTTTCGCAACGGCGACAGCCAGCACCCCATCCCGATGCGCTTGCTGGTGACTGCCTCCAACGAGCTGCCGGCGCCGGACAGCGGGCTGGAAGCGCTCTACGACCGGATGTTGGTGCGGATCTGGATGGACCGGGTGCAGGAGAAAGCCAACTTTCAATCCATGCTGGCCAGCGATGGTCACGCCCACCAGAATCTGCCGGAATCCCTGCAGATCCGGGGGGATGAGTACGAGCAGTGGCAGAGCCAGATTGAACAGGTGCGCCTGCCGGATGCCTGTTTCGAGCTTATCTATCAGCTGCGCCAGCAGCTCGACAGCCAGCTGGCCCATCGCTGCTATGTGTCGGATCGCCGCTGGAAGAAGGCGGTACGGCTTATCAAGGCGAGCGCCTTCTTCAATGGCCGTGACGAGGTCGCACCGGTAGATCTGCTGCTGTTCAAGGATTGTCTCTGGCATGACGAGGAGTCCCGCACCGCCCTGCTGGAGATGATGACCGAGTTTTCCCGCCTTTACGGCTATCAGCAACTGGCGATGACCCGTCAGCTGCTGGCGTTGCGGGATCAGTTCAAACAGCTCAAACAGAGCGTGGCCCAGCGCCTGTGCACAAAGGCCCGCCAGCGCAAGCAGTGGTTTGGCCGGCGGGCCCGGGGTATCGAGATCCCGCTTGCCAATGCCAGACCCTTCGGCAAGCAGGTGCACTTCCATCTGCTCACCCCGGCGCCGCTGGATGGCAGCGATCCCGAGCGCCTCACCCGCACCCTTGTGTTCGATCGCACCTTGCTCTCCCACTGGCGCCCCACCGGTGAGGCGCTGGTGGGTTATGAGTTCGGCAACCCGAAAGAGGGCCATTACGAGCTGGTGCTGGACGATGAGCTGCGGCTGCAGGTGCTCGATATCCAGCGCCAGCAGATCCCGCTGGTTTTGATGGAGCGCAACGCCATCCCCGAGGTGGTGCTGGCGCCCTGGTTGCAGTCGCTCGACGAGCAGCTGGTTCAGGTCGGCAAGGTGATGCAGGAGCTCAAACAGCAGCGCAGCCTGTTCGAGCGTCACCAGCAACACCTCTTTATCGCCCAGCGCTGGCTGCAGCAGGTGGAAGACAGCTTCTTCGTGCTGAACCGGGATCTCGAACTGCTGCGCAGCGAGCTGACCCAGTGGCGCGAGCGGTTGCCAAGGCTGGACGAGTAAGGAGCGCTAATGCTTGAGATCGGCATGCTGGATCTGGGCCTTCTCATGGGAGAGGGTGAGCTTGCGGGAGAGGTGGTGGCGCTGCTGGCGGCCTCGCCCAAGATTTCCGAATTTATCAAACGTTCTCCGCTACAGGGCAAGCTGTTGAAAAAGCGCCTGCATAGCTGGGGTGAGCAGCTTGGTGAGGAGATCCGCCACAAGCCGGTGCCGGTGGCGCTGGAGCAGGAGTACCTGCTCTATCAGGCGCATCGGCAACTGCCGATGACCGAGCTGATTGGTCGGCTGCCCGGCTTGCTGGAGTCGCTGGAGCAGTACAGCCCCTTCGCCGGCGAGGCCAGATCCTTGGTGCGTCAGCTGACGGCCCATCCCACCGAGGGGCTGCGCCAGCTCTTTATCGACAAGTGGCGCGCCAGTCTGGTGGGAAGCCTGCTGCAACTGCAGCAGCAGATCGCCGAAGCGGAGCGGGAGAAGCAGCGTCAGGAGATTGAAGATCAGCTGCTGGCGAGCCGCACCCTGGCCGATGCCCTCGATCCCAACCAGATCTCCGCTGGTGGTCTTTGGGATCTGGCTCAGGGGCACTGGCACAAGCGCAGTCTGGTGCTGATCAAACAATATGCCCGCATGTTGCAGCGCGAGCCCTTGCTGGCGGAGATTGCCGGCCTGCTCGGGCGCAGCGAGCGGGATCGCCGGGCGCAGGAGCAACCTGTGCCGCCGGTTCAGGTGCTGGAGCTGGAATCCGCCCCCAGCGACGATGTGCCGGACGATCTGGTGGGGATCCATCAGGCGAACGATCTGATGCGGCTGCTGCCAAGCGAGGCGGTGATGCTGGGGCTACCGGAGCTGGAGCTGGAGTTCTACCGCCGCTATCTGGAGCGGCGTCTGCTCAGCTACCAGTCACGTGGCACCTTGCCACGTCAACGCATCATGCTGCGCACTCCGGAGCAGGGGGGGCAGCAGTTGCAGCAGCGAGGCCCCTTTATCGTCTGCGTCGATACTTCGGGCTCCATGGGGGGATATCCCGAGGAGTGTGCCAAGGCGCTGTTTCTGGCGTTGCTCAAGGTGGCGATGGATGAGAAGCGCGGCTGCTACCTGATGCTCTTCTCCACCGAGGTGGCGACCCTCGAGATCACCGCAGATACCGGTCTGGACAAGGCGGAGCGCTTCCTCTCCATGAGTTTTCACGGCGGTACCGACCTGGTGCCCTGCCTGGAAAAAGCGCTGGCCAAGCTCGATGATCCTGCATTTGCCAAGGCGGATGTGCTGGTCATCTCCGACTTTATCGCCCAAAGCCTGCCTCATCCCCTGCTCGATCAGATGAACCGCTATCGCCAGCGTCAGACCCGTTTTCACGCCGTCGCCATGTCCCGCCACGCCAAGCAGGCGCTGTTGCGGATTTTTGACAACAGCTGGCTGCTCGATTGTGGCCTGCGCGGCCGACTGCTGCGGCGCTGGCAGCATCACTAGTGACCGGGAGGGGGCAACCCCTCTTGAGTTGTTATCCCGCCCCCTCTTTTTCGCTGTGCGTCCCCGCTTTTATTCCAACGCGATGATATCGCAGTAAAATGTGACTAGCCTGCCATTCGGGCTCTCTGTCCGGGTGATAGCCTTTACAACCATTGTTACAGGGCAAAAGATGATGATTTTCCGGCATCGGCTTGCCCGATGATCTTTCCCATTGATCCGGAGTGCGTATGAGCCGACTTGCCTTGCTGCTGTTGCTGGCGGTGTTCGGGCTGGCAGCCAAACCCTTGTCCCCCGAGCAGTTGGAAAATGAACTGGGAGGGATGGAGCGGGTCTACCAGCCGATCGAGTTGTTGCGGGAACGCGTTGCCCGTTTGCAGCGGGACGGCAACGCTTATCCGCCGTCGCAGCAGATGCGGATCAGTCGTCTGGCTTGCTGGGCCCAATCGGCCGATGACATGCAGGAGTCCCGAACTGCCATCGCCAATGCGGAGCGGATGCTTGCCATTGCGCGCGAGCAGGGTGATGACGCCGCCGTGGCGGAGCTGACGATTTGCCGCGGCTGGTTCAATCAGCTGCTCGGCGAGGTAGCGAAGGCTCGTCACGATTACGATGAGGGGCTGCGGCTGGCAAGAGAGGCCGCCTTGCCAAAGCTGGAGGCGCTGGCGCTGGCCCGCCGGGGGGCCATGCTGTCTTTTCAGGGGGTCTCAGGCCAGGGGCTGATGGATCTCACCAAGGCGCACAATATCTACGAACAGCTGGGGTTGCCCACCTGGTATCACCAGGCGCAGCTCGAGATTGCAGCCACATTTCGTCGTATGGGCCTCTATGCCGAAGCGCTCGCCACCCTCAACCGGTTGAGCGAGCATTTTGCCAGAAGTCACGATGGATTTGGCTCGGCAAGGCTAAGCGATCAACTGGCGATGGTTTATCTGCAGACCGGGCGTTATCAGGATGCGCTGGGCGAGCTTGAACGCAGTGCGGCCTTTTATAATCAACCTCAATATCTGATTGAGCATGCCGAACGCATGGTGATGCAGGCCGAGGCTCTGCTCGGGCTGGATCGCCCCGCTGATGCGGGACGCTTGCTGGCACAAGCGGCGGAGGTGCTCTCTCCCGACGTTGACCCCATCCTCCACGCGCATCTCGAGCTGGTGCGGGCGAGGTTGAGAGTCGAAGAGCAGGAACCTGTGCCAGCCTTGCGTGCGCTTGAGAAGATTGAGCCGATTTTGAAGGTGGAAGGGCACGTGCGCTTTTTGCTCGAGCTCTACTGGGTACGCAGCCGGGCGCTCGAGTTGCAAGGCGATTATCCGGCGGCACTGGCCGCATTGCGGGAGCATCTGGTGCAGGAGCAGCGGCTCGATCAGCTGTTACGGGAACAGAGCACGGCCTGGGTTCGCGGCGAGTTCGAACTGGCCCGTCAGGAGGGTGAGAACGAGCGACTGCGAGTCGAGCAGCGACTGCAGCAGCAGGAGCTGGAGCAGGTCAAGGAGCGTCGTTTCTGGCTGCTGGTGGTGATGGTGCTCTGCGGGGTACTGGCGCTGCTGACGATGGGGTGGCTGCTTGATCGCAACCGTCGGATGCGTCGTCTGGCCTTTACCGATGAGCTGACCGGCATCAACAACCGCCGTCGGGTGCTACGGCAGGGCAGCGATATGTTGGCGCAGGCTCGCAGGCAGGACTCGCCATTTTGTCTGCTGGTGTTCGATATCGATCACTTCAAGCGGATCAACGATACCCTGGGACATCATCAAGGAGACAGGGTGCTGCAATGGGTCTCTCGGGCGGCAGAGCGTCAGTTGCGGCACCAGGATCAGTTGGGGCGTACCGGCGGAGAGGAGTTCTTGATCCTGCTGCCGGATACCAGCCTTGAAGAGGCGTGCCGGGTGGCTGAGCGGATCCGTCACACGGTCGCCAACCGGGCGCTGCCCGGCATGTCGTACCCGGTAACCATCAGTATCGGATGTGCCTCTCTGCGAGACGATGATCAGGATCTGGCGGCCCTGATCCAGCGTGCCGACAATGCGCTGTATCGTGCGAAAGAGGCGGGGCGCAACCGGGTGGAAACAGATGATTGACGGGCTGGGTATTGTCACTCAGCAGGATGTCATCGCCATTGGGGAGCACTCTGATACGGCGATGATGCTCGTCCCCTGCGCTCGTTCTTGCCTGCGATGACAGATTGGCAAGCACGAGCGCAGAAGACCGTCAGAAGGGCGTTATGCCCAGGCGCTGCCGCCATTGAGGTGAAGCACTTCACCATTCATGTTGTTATTGCTCATCAGGAATAGCGCGGCCTGCGCATAATCCTCTCCCTCTCCCAAGCGTTTCAACGGCAGGCTTTGCGCCACTGCGGCCACTTTTTGTGGGTCATTGCCCAGCGCTTTAAGCAGCATGGGAGTGCGCATGGGGCCCGGGTTGATGACGTTGATCCGACGGGGGGTCAGCTCAGTCACCAGACTGTGAGCCAGCGTTTCAACCGCGCCAGCTGCAACGGCAGGGAGTGCCTTACCTAGTTGTGGGCGGCGCGTCACCATCCCGGACGTGAGCAGGATGGAGCCGCGTTCGGACAGTTTGGGTGCTGCGGCGCGGATCGCATGAACACTTCCCCAGAAGCGGCTGTCCATGTTGATTTTCAAATCCTCGATGGCAGCGGTGAGAAAGCTGCCTGGTCGCATGACGGCGGCGGTGATGACGAGATGATCCAGCGAATCCAGCTGGTTGAAAAAGTGATTGACGGAGTCGACGTCGAGAATATCCAGTTGATGGCCACTGGCACTTGGGCCCAGTTCAGCCAGTGCAGTGGCAAGCTGCTCACGGCTGGAACCGCCGATAATGACCTTGGCGCCTTGCTCGATCGCTTGTTTGGCGGTGGCTAGGCCAAGACCCGAGGTACCACCGATAATGACGATCTGTTGATTGTGTAGGGTGGAATGTTTCATGTAATGACCTCTCCATTATGTAGATACGATTTACATATTTGTAGCTGGATAGGGAAAGTCCAAGTATGAAAATTTATCAAGAGTGGTTGTTGCTGGCATGGGGAGGGGGCCAAGTCCACGTGGTCCGGATGCTGCCATCCGATTCGGAGCGTTTGATTTTCTGTTCAGTTGGAACCTGTGTAACGGCTGGGCGGCCAAATTATCATCTCTTGTCAGGCTGGGTATTTTTCACTCGCGCGGGTATAATGTCGCGCAATTTTGCTTTGACTCAGGCGAGAAGACCCATGTAACGCAACCCTCCTCCCTCTCTCCACCAGGTTGGCAAAACGCCAGCTGGCGTGGCTTTCGTTGCGTATACATGTGCCGTGAGCGGCATTCCGGATTTATTCCCACGGTGGCTGATGCCACCGCTCAATAGAAGAACGTTGAATTATGTCAGCTGAATTTCTGAGTGAAGTCTCCAAGAGACGCACTTTTGCGATCATTTCGCACCCGGATGCGGGTAAAACCACCATCACCGAGAAAGTCCTGCTGTTCGGACAGGCCATTCAGCGCGCCGGTACCGTCAAGGGCCGTGGCTCGGGCCAGCACGCCAAATCCGACTGGATGGAGATGGAGAAGCAGCGTGGTATCTCCATCACCACCTCGGTGATGCAGTTCCCCTATGCCGATTGTCTGGTCAACCTGCTCGATACCCCGGGTCACGAGGACTTCTCTGAAGATACCTACCGTACCCTGACCGCGGTCGACTGCTGCCTGATGGTCATCGATGCCGCCAAGGGTGTTGAAGACCGGACCCGCAAGCTGATGGAAGTGACCCGTCTGCGTGATACCCCTATCCTCACCTTCATGAACAAGCTGGACCGCGAAGTGCGCGATCCGATGGAAGTGATGGACGAGGTGGAGCGCGAGCTGAAGATCATGTGCGCCCCGATCACCTGGCCCATCGGCTGCGGTAAATCCTTCAAGGGGGTCTATCACCTCTACAAGGATGAGACCTATCTCTATCAGAGCGGTCAGGGCCACACCATTCAGGAGAAGCGGGTGGTCAAGGGGCTGAACAACCCGGAGCTGGATGCCGCCGTCGGCGAAGATCTGGCCCGGCAACTGCGCGACGAGCTGGAGCTGGTGCAGGGCGCCTCCCCCGAGTTCGATCACGACGCCTTTATCGCTGGCGAGATGACCCCGGTCTTCTTCGGTACCGCGCTTGGCAACTTCGGGGTCGACCACATGCTGGACGGCCTGACCGACTGGGCGCCGGCACCCATGCCGCGCAAGGCCGAGAGCCGCGAAGTGGTGGCGACCGAGGAGAAGTTCTCCGGCTTCGTGTTCAAGATCCAGGCAAACATGGATCCGAAGCACCGTGACCGTATCGCTTTTATGCGTATCGTGTCAGGTACTTACAGCAAGGGCATGAAGATGCGCCATGTGCGTATCGGCAAGGATGTGAACATCTCCGACGCCGTGACCTTTATGGCCGGTGACCGTGAGCAGGCGGAAGACGCCTTCGCCGGTGACATCATCGGTCTGCACAACCACGGTACCATCCAGATCGGCGACACCTTCACCCAGGGTGAAGATCTCAAGTTCACCGGTATCCCGAACTTTGCACCGGAACTGTTCCGCCGCATCCGCCTGCGCGATCCGCTCAAGCAGAAGCAGCTGCTCAAGGGGCTGGTCCAGCTCTCCGAAGAGGGCGCGGTGCAGGTGTTCCGTCCGCTGATCAGCAACGATCTCATCGTTGGGGCGGTCGGTGTGCTGCAGTTTGACGTGGTGGTGTCCCGTCTGAAGAGCGAGTACAACGTCGAGGCCATCTACGAGGCGGTCAACGTCTCCACCGCCCGCTGGGTGGAAGGGACTGACGTCAAGAAGTTCGAAGAGTTCAAGCGCAAGAACGAGGTCAACCTGGCCCTCGATGGCGGTGACAACCTCACCTATATCGCACCGACCATGGTCAACCTGCGCCTGGCTCAGGAGCGTCACCCCGACGTGGAGTTCCGTCAGACTCGCGAGCACTGATAATGGTTTGTTTGCCTGTTGGCAGATAATCAAAGAGACCCCGCTTCGGCGGGGTCTCTTGTTTTGTGCCGTTTTGCCTGTTTAAGGAGGGATGCAGGGGGGAATTGTTCGGCATATACCAGTCGCAAGCAGCCCTCACCCTAGCCCTCTCCCAGAGGGAGAGGGAACCATCAGAGGTCTGCCTGAAAGATCGCGGAAGTGTTTTTGCCCCCTTCTCCTCTTGCGGGAGAAGGGTTGGGGATGAGGGGGGTTACCCCAGTGTCAGCACCATGCAGATCTCGCAATCCCCGTGGCCGGTGCAGCCAAGGGGGCCGGGCAGGTGTTCAAAGCCCAGTGATTCATAGAGGCTGGTGGCTTCGCGCAAGACCTCGGTCGTTTCCAGATAGCAGCGCTGATAACCAAGCGCGCGCGCCTCGTCCAGTGCCTGCAACACCAGCCGCTTGCCAAGGCCCAGTCCGCGCAGGGCGGGCATAAAGTACATCTTCTGCAGCTCGCAGACTCCCTCTTCTCCCGCCAATGGCGCGATACCACCACCGCCGAGGATGGAACCGTCCGGCCCTTCGATGACCCAGTAGCGACTCTTCTCCCCCTGATAGCTCTGGGAGAGGGTGTCGAGATTGGGATCGGATACCCCATAGCCCTTGTCTGCGGTGAGGCCATATTCGGCCGAGACGGCTCGGATCACCAAGGCGATCTGGGCATTGTCCGCCGCCGTGATGGGGCGGATCTGGTAACCCCGCTGGCGACGGGCGCGGGAGAGGGCGCTGCGATAGAGCCGCAGCCCTTGCCACAGCTGCTCCCGCTCGGGCAGGCTCAACTGCGCCAGCATCTCTTCCATCGCCCCGTCCATCTCCCGGTGCAACTCCAGCAGCATCCCCTGACCGTTGACGGTGAGGCGAGCTTCCTTGCTGCGCCCATCGGAGGGGTGCGGGTGCCAACTGATGAGCTCCCGCTCGGCGAGGCGCGCCAGCGGACGGCTGGCGTTGGATTTGTCGATGTGCAGCTTTTCTGCCAGCTGCTGGTTGGTGGCCGGGGCGTTTTCCAGCTCGATCAGCAGATGAGCCTCAATGGGGGTGAGGGCCAGGTTGCCGCACTGCTGGGAGAGCATGCCGAGTTCGCGAACCAGGTCGCGTGACAGGGCGCGCAGGGGACGGGGATCCATATCGTGGTTTCCTATTTAGTTGTGCATGACAACTAAAATAGCGTAAAAGTTGTAAATCGCAACCTTTTGCTGTGATGACTTGCAGAATATGGGGTAAGCGGCAGCCCCGTTGGCGGGACTGCCACAGGAGGGGCGGTCGTCAGGCGGCTGCTCTGATAGCCAGCTCCGGGCGGCGGGAGAAGCAGCGGGCGAGCAGCAACATGGTGGCGACGCCTATGGTACCGAGCACCAGCCAGGGGAGGGCCGGTTGTCCCTGTTGCAGCGAGAAGTCATAGAGGGAGCCGCCGCCCACGTAGCCGGTCATGCCCCCCAGCGCCAGTCCGAGGCGGCTGAAGCCCATGTAGCTGCCGCGGGCTGTGGGGTTGGCCAGCCGGGTCATCAGGGTCTCCCGGGCCGGTTCACAGATGATGATCCCCAGATAGAAGCAGGCCAGCAGTACGAAGATGCCGGAGAGGGTGCTGACGAAAGCGACCAGCCCGATCCCCACCGTCATCAGCAGGATACCTGCCATCAGTCGGCTCTCCAGCCGATAGCGCCGTTCGCTGAAACGGGCGATGGGGTAGAGCAGCGCCAGTGACAGCGCCGTTTCCAGGCTGTACATCCAGCCTACCGCCGTGGTGGTGCCGGAGAGCTGCTTGACCAGAATGGGGAAAATCAGCATCACCTGTACCCACAGCATGTAGTAGCCGCTCAGGATCAGTACCAGTCGGCAGAAGGCGCGATCCGCCAGCACCTGCCCCAACCCTTCCCGCATCGGAGTCGGTTTGACCGAGAGGCGGTAGGCGGGCAGCAGGGTCCAGTTGCAGAGTGCTGCCAGGGTGAAGAGCCCGGCCCCCAGCAGGCAGACGTAGGTGAAGTCAAAGCGCAGCAGCCAGCTGCCGAGCAGGGCACCGGTGACGGCTCCCGCACTCTCAAGCATCATCAGCAGGGAGATAAAGCGGCCCCGCTCATGGGGACGAGTAAATTTGATCACCAGTGCGGCCCGTGGCGGGTCGAACAGGCAACCGCCCAGTCCGGAGAGGAAGCAGGAGAAGATCAGCATGGCGCCACTGTCGGCCCAGGCCAGGGTGGCGAAGCCGACGGCGCGCAACAACATGCCGGTGACGATGAGCGGGCGGGCGCCGAAACGGTCAGCGAGGGAGCCGCCAAAGATCCCCAGCCCCTGCTGGGTCAGCTGGCGCAGGCCGAGGGCCAGCCCCACCAGACCGGCCGCCCAGCCGAGTTGATCGACGAAGCGCAGGCTGATCATCGGCATCACCACAAAGAAACCCAGGATCACCAGTGTGGTATCCAGCGCCAGAAACCAGCGTCCCCAAAACCTCGCCCTATCGACCATAACGCCCTCTCATTCACAGATACCTTCATTCTGGAGAGGGTTTAGATATAGTGGTAGACGACAACTACCTATATTTCATATCAGGATTATTTATGTCTATGGATCTGGACGATCTGCAACTGCTGCTGGATGTGGCCGAGCTGGGCAGCTTCAGTCAGGCGGCGGCCATTCGTGGCTGGTCACAGCCGCTGGTGAGTCAGCGCATTGCCCAGCTGGAGGAGAACCTCGGGGCGCCGCTGTTTCAGCGTCATCGGCGCGGCGTGACGCCGACCCGTGCCTGCGAGGAGTTTCTGCCATCGGCCCGCTCTGCGCTAGCGATCCTGAGCGAAGGGCGGCTGGCACTGCAGGGGGCGCCTGCGCTGCCTTGTATCCGTCTCTCCAGCTTGCCATCCCTCACTTCGGTGGTGTTTGGCTCGCTATTGATGGAGCTGGTGGATGAGCCGTTTGAGATCCGCTGCACCACGGATCACTCCGGCGAGATCATGCAGTCGCTGCTGACCGGGGAGGCCGATATCGGCTTTGTGCTCAAGCGCCCGCCGGTTGCGGGCCTGCAGATGGAGCTGCTCTGTTGCTCCCCCATTATCGCTATCGCCTCGCCATTGCATCCGCTGGCCGGTTGTCACGGCCTCACCCTGGAGGATATTGCCGACCAGCGGCTGGCGCCTCAGGTATGGGGGCCGGGGTGTGACGTCTTTATCCAGCAGTTGCGGCGGCTGCGGCGGGCCGCCAGCCCCCTGCATGCGGTGCAACCCGCCAGTGCGGCGCGGGATCTGGCGCTGGAACACGGGTTTATCACCCTGATGCCGGAGCTGGCCATCAAGCGGGATCTGGAGGTGGGGCGGCTGGTCAGGCTCGATGTGCGCAATCTGCCGCAAGAGCATTGGGATGTGATGATGGCGTGGCGCGGTGGCAAGCGGCCCAACCCGGCCAGGGAAACCGTGTTGGCCACCGCCCGCACGCTGGCGAAACGGTGGCGCAATGAGTAGAGCGATGCGGGACAAGGCCCGCATCGGGTGGATCAGTAGCTGGCCTTGAGGGTTACGCCACTGAACGCGGAAAACCCTGACAGCTGCACATGCCAGGTGCCTGCCTTGGGATTGGTGAACGAGCAGCTTTCGTTATTGCCCCCCTTGTAGGGACGGCAGTCGTAACTGCTGCTGGTGGGGGCGCTGCCAAAGCGGACGTAGAGGTCGGCATCTCCGGTGCCGCCGCTGCTGCTGATCTGCAGCGACCTGGTGCCCGCCGGTACGTTCAGGGTGTAGTTGAGCTTGCCACCCTTGTTGGCGGCGAGGTTGCTCACCGGCACGCCGTTTTGCAGTATGTTGTCGCTCGGTGGCGGCGTGCTGCCGCAATTGGCATCGACCCCGACGGTCTGGAAGGCCCGTGCCACATCCGCCTGACTGTAACCCAGATCGGCGGTCGCCCGGCTGACGCCGCAGGCACCTTGCTGGTAGTTGGTGTTGGCGCCCCAGTAGAGGCGGTTGGCCAGCAAGAACACTTCAAATGCCTTGCGGGTGTTCCAGCCGTTGCTGGTGGCGAGCAGGTAGAAGGCGCGGTTATAGACCCCTGAGCTGTGGTGTACATCCATCCCCTCCTGATAATCCGCCGCATGGCCGATGGATCTGCCATCCCGGGTCGGATCCTCGAAGTAGCGCAGGGAGCCGTTGCCCTTGAATATCTGCGCCCCGACCAGCCAGTCGTTGCTCCCTTTCATGTAGAACTCGGCCGCTTCCCCCGCCATATCGGAGAAGGCCTCGTTGATGCCGCCGGATTGTCCTGAATAGATCAGCCCGGAGTTCTGCTCGGTAAAGCCGTGGCTCACCTCGTGGGCCGCCACATCGAGGCTCACCAGCGGGTGGAAGGTGGTGGCGCCGTCACCGAAGGTCATCTGGCTGCCATCCCAGAAGGCGTTCTCGTAATTCTTGCTGTAGTGAACCCGCATCTTCAGTTTGAAGGTGAGGGGCGCCGTGTTGTACCAGTTGCGGTACATGTCGAACACCACGTTGCCGAAGTAGTGGGCGTCGTTGAGGGGCGAGTAGGCGCCGTTGATCTCCTTGATCCGGTTCTCCGGGCAGGTGAACTGGTGGATGGCACCGCCTGAGGTGGCGTGGTTGAGGTTGATGGTATCGACGTTGGGGCTGGTCATCCGGCAGTTGTCATCCACGATGAGCGGGCCAAAGTCGGTGCCGTAGACGTATTTGCCGGTCTTGATGTTGCCCCCCGGGCCGGTGGCGTCCTTGTGGTTGATCCCCTCCCAGCGTTTGAGCTCATCACCGCTCTGGGCATCAAGAATGACGAAGGGGCGGCTTGGCTTGTCACCTTCGGCGATGAAGGAGACCTGATAAACCAGCCGGGCCAGCCCGTTCTCATCCTGCATCACGTAGAGTTTGACCTGCTCGTTGCTCCCCTTGCTGCCCGCCTTGGCCTTGCTGGCGGCATCCTGTGGCGAGAGGGTGGCGACCGGGCTTGCAACATCCTGATCGATCTGGCGCAGCATGCGCCCGCTGGCCTGTTGCAGCTGGCCGTTCAGGCTCTTGTCAGCTACCACCACCTGACCCATTACCGGGATGCCGTTCCAGACCTGCTCGTAGCGGATCCGCTGCTGGCCGTTGGGCAGCTTGACCACCCGCACCTGACGAAACTCGCCATCTTCCAGCTGCAAGGTACCACTCGCGGCACTGAGGCCTGTCATGGCCCGGATGCCGTTTGTCGTTACGTTGATCTCTACCTCTTGCGCCGCCAGTGCGGCGCTTCCCCAGCAGGCCAGCGCAACGGCCAGATAAATTTTATTCATCTCTTCTTTCCTTAAATCGATGAGGTTGATAAACCGACCGAAGGTCGGGCGTTTTGAAGCTAGTGCCGGTGGGGGAAAGTGCCCCCTGTCAAAAGTGACAGCGCAGCACAAAGGGGTAGCAGGATCTGCCAAAGTGCCCTTTTCGGGCATTCGTCGGCGCCATGTGGAGAGCATTATCCGGTTTCAGACACCCACCCTCCTCTTTTGAGGGAGGAGAGATCGTGCGCAGTCACCCTCTGCGAAGCCTGCCGGATGAGGGCCGTAAAAGTGGCTGGCGCGGCCAGTGGCGATTGGCTACATTGGGTGCTGGTTCGCGATTTGATCACTGATTTGAAAGGAGAATCCCATGTTTTCATGGCAGTTGGACGACGAGCTTGCGCTGCTCTTCTTGCAGCCCGATATGGCGAGCGAACTGTTTGCCCTCTGCAATGACAACCGGGAGTACCTCTCCCAGTGGCTACCCTGGCCGCCACTGATCCAGCGCCCCGTCGACAGCGCCCTCTTCATTCGCAGTGCCATCGAGAAGTTCGCCCGCGGCGAGGGGCTCACCACTGCCATCGAGTATCAGGGGGAGGTGGTGGGGGTCATAGGGTACAACAGCATCGATCACGACCTTGGCAAGGTGGTCATCGGTTACTGGCTGGCGGAGCGCTGGCAGGGTAACGGTATCATCACCCGTGCCTGTCAGGCCCTGATCCACCACGCCTTCGAGGAGATGGGGATGGAGAAGGTGGAGATCAGCGCCGCCACCGATAACGAGCCAAGCAGAGCGGTCTGTGAACGGCTCGGGATGCAGCAGGAGGGGGTGACCCGACGCGCAGAGCGGCTGGGCAACCGGATTGTGGACCATGCCCACTACAGCTTGCTGCGTGACGAGTGGCTAAGACAGAGGGAGTCCTGATGGCGCTGCCACATATCAAGACGGCCCGCACCCACCTGACCATACTGTCGCCGGATCAGGCCCCCATGATGCTCGACTTCTACCGGCGCAACCGTGCCCATCTCATCCCCTGGGAGCCGCTTCGGGACGAGCACTTTTATACCCTCTCGTACTGGCATGCCCGGCTACAGGACAGCTACAGCCAGTTCTTCAACGGCACCGGCGTCAATCTGGTGGCCATCGATCCGGCTGGCGAGCGGGTGATCGCCACCTGCAACTTCAGCAATATCCTGATGGGGGTCTTCAAAGCGTGTCATCTGGGCTACGCCATCGACCAGCAGCATCAAGGGCAGGGAGTGATGAGAGAGGTGCTGTCAGCCGCCATCGACTACCTGTTTCGGGAGCACGATCTGCATCGCATCATGGCTTGCTATATGCCTGCCAATCAGCGCAGTGGCGCCTTGCTGGAGCGGCTCGGTTTCGAGCGGGAGGGATTCGCGCGGGCATATCTGATGATCAATGGCCGCTGGGAGGATCACATCCTCACCTCGCTGATTAATCCGGCCTCCTGAACGACAGATAAAAAAACGGGCCCGAAGTTGCCTTCGGACCCGTCTTCGAATGAGGTGCAGGCTTAGTTGGCCTTGGCATCGCTCACTGCAGCTTCAACCTTGGTAGCGGCTTCGGTAGCAGCTTTTTCTACGGTTGCAGTCGCTTCGGAGGTGGCCTTCTCTACGGTAGAGGTGGCTTCGCTAGCGGCTTTTTCTACAGTGGCAGCAACTTCGGCGGCCGGAGCAGCAGCAGGAGCGGCAGCTTTTTCTTCTTTCTGACCGCAAGCAGTCAACATCAGACCCAGGATACCGGCTACCAGTACTTTGTTCATGTGCATTCCCTCAAAAAAAGATGGAGAGATGGTCTGTGCAACCATCACAGCGCCCACCGTTGCCCGGTATTGAAACAAGAAGCCGGGAGGCAGCAGGCGGGCGCAATATAGCCCCATTAGTTACCGATGAAAACGGATATCACAATGACATTTTTTCGTGCCGTGGATAAAAAGCTCCACTGCAACGACTGATATCAATACAAGATGCCGTTAAATGGCACTAATTGCACAATAAAACACCGCTTTACTGCCATCTTGTGGCGGTTTAGCAAGGTCAAGGTTGCTCAAGCGCGGCCGATGGCCCGTACCTTAGTCAGACAGCTTCTGACAGGGCAGCCGTTTTCCCTCAAGGTGGCTCTGACGGGCCAGATCCAGCAGCGCCATCACCGCCAGCGCTTCACTTGCTGGCACCGGGTTGCTCCCTTCGCCCTGGATGGCGGCGCAGACACCGCGATAGTAGGCGCCATAATCCCCCGCCTCACCCACTACGCTCTGCTGCTGTAACTGACCATCGACAATGCGGCTGAGCTGACCGAGTTCGCTATCCATGCCCCAATCAGCCGCCGGTGGCCGCAAGCCCTGCTTGAGCTGATCTTCCTGCACATCCATACCGAATTTCACGAACGAACCCTGGCTGCCGTGAATGACAAAGCGCGGCATGGTGGCCGAGACCAGACTGCTGCCATGCAGAATAACCCGCAGAGCACCGTAACCCAGCACCACATGGAAGTAGTCGTCCGCCAGTGCGCCGGGGCGCTGCTCGGCCAGATCGGCCTGCAACCAGTCCGGCTGGCCGAACAGCTGCAATGCCTGATCCAGCACATGGGGGCCGAGATCGAACCAGAGGCCGGAACCCGGGCCACCCGCTTCGCGCCAGCGCTGGCGCACTTCGGGGCGATAGCGATCGAAGTGGGATTCGAACTGGGCGAGCTGCCCCAGCGTCCCTTCGGAAATCAAACGGCGCACGGTAAGGAAATCCCCGTCCCAGCGCCGGTTGTGGAAGATGCTGAGCAGCCGCTGCTGCTTTTCGGCCAGTTCGACCAGCGCTTGCGCTTCGGCCAGATCCAGAGCAAAGGGCTTGTCGATCACCACATGTTTGCCTGCCAGCAGCGCCTGGCGGGCGAGGGGGGCGTGGGTGTCGTTGGGGGTGGCGATCACCACCAGATCGACGGTCTCATCGCTTAGCACCTCCTCCAGTGAACCGACCCGGCAGCCGGGCAGATCGGCCTGCACCTTGGCTGCATCGCGGCTCACCACCCAACTCAGGGACAAGCCCGGGGTGGTGGAGAGGAAGGGGGCGTGGAAGGTCTTGCCTGCAAAGCCATAGCCCACCAGGGCTGCGTTGAGAGTGTGGCTCATCGGGAGTTCTCCGCTGACATCGAGTGAGTGGGGTTGCCATCGCCGGCTCTCTGCCGGATGGCCATGTGCTGTAAAGGCGATACAAACGAGAAGGGGGCCGATGGCCCCCTGAGTGTGCCCATCAGAGCACAGGATTTATTGCAAACACAAGCGGCGACCGCGTCGGGTCATCAGCATCACCAAGGGCGGCAGCAGCAGCCACATATGCAGCGCCAGCTGGCTCAGCGGGTCGTGCATCAGGGCGCCGGTCAGGCCAACCAACGCGCCGGAGCCGCTCATCTGGAACAGGCCGAGCAGGGCGGCGGCGGTACCGGCGCAGTGGCCGAATGGTGCCAGCGCCATCCCGGCGGCCGAACCCAGGATCATGGCAAAGGCGATGCTGGAGAGGAATACCGGCCCCATCATCGCCAGCGGATGCTCGATGTGCATGGCCAAAGTCAGGGTGATGGCCGAGAGCATCAACACCAGCAGGCCGATGCGCAGGGTGCGTCTTGGCCCCACCTTGGCGATAAAGCGCGGCGCCATAAAGCAGGCCAGGATGTTGAGCGCGGCGTTGGCGGTAAACCAGTAGCTAAAGCCGCTCATATCGAGCCCCAGTTTCACCATCAGCTGCACCGGTGCGGCGGTGACATAAGCGAGGATCACCGCCATCGCCAGCATGCACAGCGCCGCATTGAACAGGAAGCTGGGGGAGCGCAGCACCGGGCTGTAGCGAGACCAGCTGATGAGGGCCCCTTCACTGCGGGTCTCCTCCGGGCGGGTCTCCGGCATCCGCCACATCAGCCAGCAGCCGACGATGAGCGCATAACCGGCCATAAACCAGAAGTTTGCAGACCAGCCCGCCTTGGCGGTGAGCCAGCCACCGAGCAGGGGGGCCAGCGCAGGAATAAAGCAGATGGCGCCATTGAGGTAGGAGATCATCTGACCGCTCTTTTTCGGGCCGTAGCTGTCACGCACCACCGAGAAGGCGGCGACCGAAGTAGCGCAGGCGCCGAAGCCCTGCAGCACCCGGGCCAGCATCAATTCACCGAGGCTGGCGGCAAAACCGGCCCCCAGCGCGCTCAGGCCATAGAGCAGCACGCCGCCCAGCGCGATGGGCTTGCGACCGTAGCGATCGGCCAGCGGGCCAACAAGCAGTTGCCCCAGCCCCATGCTGAACAGGAACCAGGTGATGGTGCCCTGCATCAGGGTTACTTCGGCGCCCAGCTGCTCGGCCATCTGCGGAATGGCGGGCAGGTAGATGTCGATAGCCAGCGGACTGAACAGCACCAGTAGTACGAGTAAAAGTATCAATGGCATCTGTCACCTCTTTAGTCAGCCAGGTTATTGAATTGGGGCGCGAGTCTACTGACTCACAGTAATGAATAGAAATGGTATTTAATCACTTTGGTTATTCCATTATGGAAACATGTATTAAAAAGCTGGTTATTCGATGACGGCAAATCCCCCGTAACCCCATCACAGCGGGTGTAATTGACGCTTTTACTAAACGCTTGCGCCGCATAGAATGCGCAGATTATTTTTGCGGAGGTGCTCGATGAACAAGCTTGTCCTGGCAACAGGTAACCAGAAAAAGGTGAAGGAATTGGCCACCATGCTGGCCGATATGAAGATCCAGGTGATCCCACAGAGCGAGTTTGCGGTCTCCGATGCCGATGAGACCGGCACCACCTTCGTCGAGAATGCCATCATCAAGGCCCGCCACGCCGCCCGCATTACCGGTCTGCCCGCCGTGGCCGATGATTCCGGTCTGGAAGTTGATCTGCTGCAAGGGCGCCCCGGCGTTTACTCCGCCCGCTTTGCCGGTGTGGGTGCCGGCGACAAGGCCAACATAGAGAAGCTGCTCGGTGAGCTGCAAGGTGCCCCCGAGTACCTGAAGAGCGCCCGCTTCTGGTGTGTGCTGGTCTATATGCGCCACGCCGACGATCCCACTCCCATCATCTGTCAGGCGAGCTGGGAAGGGATGATCATCGACGAGCCGCGCGGTCAGCACGGTTTTGGCTATGACCCCGTCTTCTTCGTGCCGGATCACGACTGCACCGCCGCCCAGATGCCTGCCGAGCTGAAAAACCAGCTGAGCCATCGCGGTCAGGCGCTGGCCAAGCTCAAAGCGGCGCTGGCTGCGGCGCACTGAGTCACTTCGCCACCTTGTCGGTTACACACGGTCAATTACACATAGTCATCTACAATGGGGGCCTTGAGCCCCCGTTTTATTGGAAGCCCCATGCTGCAACTGCCGCCGCTCTCTCTCTATATTCATGTGCCCTGGTGCGTCCAGAAGTGCCCTTACTGTGACTTCAACTCCCATGCCCAGAAGGGGGAGTTGCCTCACCTAGAATATGTCGCCGCCCTGCTGGAGGATCTGGATCAGGATCTGAAGTGGGCACAGGGGCGGCCGCTCTCCTCGATCTTTATCGGCGGCGGCACCCCCAGCCTGTTGACGGTGGAGGCGATGCAAGCCTTGCTGGACGGGGTACGGGCCCGCATACCGCTCACCGCAGATTGCGAGATCACCATGGAGGCCAACCCGGGCACGGTGGAGGCGGAGAAGTTTGCCGGTTTCCAGCGCGCCGGCATCAACCGCATCTCCATCGGGGTGCAGAGCTTTCAGCAGGAGAAGCTGACCCGCCTCGGCCGCATTCACGGCCCGGAAGAGGCGCGCAAGGCCGCCGCACTGGCCCATGCCATCAAGTTGCCCACCTTCAATCTGGATCTGATGCACGGTCTGCCGGATCAGAGTCTGGACGATGCCCTTTATGACTTGCAGCAGGCGATCGACTGCGCCCCGCCGCACCTCTCCTGGTATCAGCTCACCATAGAGCCGAACACGGCGTTTGCCTCCAAGCCGCCCAAACTGCCGGAAGATGACACCCTGTGGGATATCTACGAGCAGGGCCACGCCATGCTCACCGCCAGCGGTTATCGCCAGTACGAGATCTCGGCTTACGCCAAAGAGGGCTATCAGTGCCGTCACAACCTCAACTACTGGCGCTTTGGCGACTATCTGGGGATCGGCTGTGGCGCCCACGGCAAAGTGACTAATCTCGCGGATCAGCAGATCCTGCGCACCGCCAAGGTTAAGCATCCGAAAGGGTATCTGGACAAGAGTCGCCCCTATCTGGACGAGCAGTGGCAGGTGACGGCAGACGATCTGCCGCTCGAATACTTTATGAACCGCTTCCGCCTGTTTGAACCTGCCCCCAAGGCGGAGTTCGAGGCCTACACTGGCTTGCCGCTGGAACGGGTGGAGACGGTGCTCGCCATCGCACAGAGCAAGGAGCTGATCGAGGATCTGGGAGAGAGCTGGCAGCTCACTTCTCTCGGCCATCGCTATCTCAACGTGCTGCTCGAACTCTTTATGGATGAGTGATACCAATCACATTAAAGATTCTCTCTCAACTTGAGAGAGGATGAGGAGAGTTAACCGTAGGGTGCAATGAAATTGCACCATTATTGGAGCCGCGAGGTTGCCGGTGCAATGCGCTTCGCTTATTGCACCCTACGTCTGTCGTGAGCCAGTTTTGGCGAACCGTGTTTCGAGATAACAATCAGGGCGCCAATGGCGCCCTGATAGTTTATGGTCGGTAGAAACCCGCTCAGCAGCAGACGCGGATCATCTGCTGTTGGCCGGGCTCCCACCGCTTGCCAAATTTGGCCTTGCGCTGGTAACTCCCCTTGCCCTTCTTGTTGCGCTCGACCCGGCTGCGAAACAGGGGATCGGAGAGCAGGGCGTGCAGATGGTTATCCTTTATCTCGCCGCGCTGATGGGCATAGCAGCTCCCTTGCGGATTTTCCTCACGGGGGAGGGCGGGTTGGTCGACCCGAATTTTGGCCATGATGGCTCCTCTTCTTTTCTCTTGGTGTGTTGATTCTTGTGTCTGGATGGTGGTTTTCGCTGCGAGCGCCTGTTCAGCTGGGCGCCCGGCAACCGGATGCACTGGCACCGGTTAAAAACGCGGCGATTTTGTCACCAAATCGCCGCAGGAGCAATGCGTCGGGCGCGCCGAGTCAGTCACACTGAGCCAGGCACGCTCAGTCAGACATACCACGTCAGCCGTGAACCGGGTCATGCTGGTCGTGGCTGTGATGCTCGTGATGGGCCGGGGCACCAGATTCCAGCGTCTCGAGGATGGCGCAGTGCTCCGCCGAGCGCGGCCCGCCGCAGCAGATATTGGAGAGCTCTCGCAGGTTGTCGCGAAAGCGGGTCAGTTCGATGATCTTCTGCTCCACCTGGGCCAGCTTGGTGTCGGCCACAGCTTTCACCTCCTGACAGGTGACTTTGGCCTTGTTGGTATCGAGGTCGAGCAGCTCGCCAATATCGGCCAGCGAGAATCCGACCGACTTGGCGCGGATAATAAACTCCAGCCGCAGCTTGTCCTGTTCGCTGTAGAGACGGTAGCCGGATTCGTTGCGGATCCCCGGTGAGATAAGCCCGTTCTTCTCGTAAAAACGCAGGGTATCTGCCTTGACCCCGCACGCCTTGGCCAGTTCACCGATCCGATACATGCTCTCTCTCCCCTTGAATATATGCCGCCACAAAAACCGGAATCCACTATCACCCCTTTGCCCATGGATTGCCAGCCAAGGGCATAAAAGGGGCAGATAAACATCTCATGGCGACCCTTTTTCCCATAAAACACTGAAAGTGCAAACGTTTCGAGAAAATCAAGTGGAAAACGTTTAACGCCGCGCCAAATAAGGCTTTGCTGTTTCAAAAAATCCACCACAGGTCACATTTTTTGTGTAGAATACGCGCCCATAACAGAGCGCCGCACCAAGCGGGCATTTCCTAAAACGCTTTTGCCGGATGTCGGGGCGAGAGTGGTTTGCGAAATCCCCCACTTCCATTTATTTGGGGACTCTCTGTGTTGAGCCTCGCCTCCCATGGAACGGTCCCCGTTATGTTGAGGACGATAGTGTGATGGAACAAGCTCGACCCATTCGCCGTGCACTGCTGAGTGTGTCTGACAAAACTGGCATTCTGGAATTTGCCAAGGCACTCAACGAGCGTGGTGTTGCCCTGCTCTCCACGGGCGGTACCGCCAAGCTGCTTGGCGAGGCGGGTCTGCCGGTGACCGAGGTCTCCGACTACACGGGTTTCCCTGAAATGATGGATGGCCGGGTCAAGACCCTGCATCCCAAGGTTCATGGCGGCATCCTCGGCCGTCGGGATCAGGATGACGCCATCATGGCCCAGCACGCTATCTCCCCCATCGACATGGTTGTCGTCAACCTTTACCCCTTTGCTGCCACCGTGGCCAAAGCGGGCTGCACTCTGGCCGATGCGGTCGAGAACATCGACATCGGCGGCCCGACCATGGTGCGCTCTGCCGCCAAAAACCACAAAGATGTCGCTATCGTCGTCAAAGCTGCCGACTATGATCGGGTTATTCGCGAGATGGATGCCAACGGCAACAGCCTGAAACTGGCGACCCGTTTCGATCTTGCCATCGCTGCCTTCGAGCACACCGCTGCCTACGATGGCATGATCGCCAACTATTTCGGCACCATGGTTCCTTCTTACGGTGACAACAAGGAGGGTGACGAGGAGTCCCGCTTCCCGCGCACCTTCAACAGCCAGTTCATCAAGAAGCAGGACATGCGTTACGGCGAAAACAGCCATCAGGCAGCCGCCTTCTACGCCGAAGAGCATGCCGCGCCGGGTTCTGTCTCCAACGCTACCCAGCTGCAGGGCAAGGCGCTCTCCTACAACAACATCGCCGATACCGATGCGGCGCTGGAGTGTGTCAAGGAGTTCGACGAGCCGGCCTGCGTCATCGTCAAGCATGCCAACCCCTGCGGTGTGGCCATCGGTAACGACCTGCTGAGTGCCTACGATCGCGCTTACCAGACCGACCCCACCTCCGCCTTTGGCGGCATCATCGCCTTCAACCGCGAGCTGGATGGCGCCACTGCGGCAGCCATCGTGGCCCGCCAGTTTGTCGAAGTGATCATCGCCCCCACCGTCAGCCAGGAGGCCCGCGATGCGGTCGCTGCCAAGCAGAACGTGCGTCTGCTCGAATGCGGTCAGTGGACGGCACCGGCGCAAGGCTTTGACCTCAAGCGCGTCAACGGCGGCCTGCTGGTACAGGAGCGGGATCTCGGCATGGTGACGCTGGGTGATCTGACCGTGGTCAGCAAGCGCCAGCCGACCGAGGCCGAACTGCAAGATTTGCTGTTCTGCTGGAAAGTGGCCAAGTTCGTCAAATCCAACGCCATTGTCTACGCCAAAGATGGCCAGACCATCGGCGTCGGCGCAGGCCAGATGAGCCGCGTTTATTCGGCCAAAATCGCCGGTATCAAGGCGGCGGACGAAGGGCTGACCGTGGCGGGCTCCGTGATGGCCTCCGATGCCTTCTTCCCGTTCCGCGACGGTATTGATGCTGCCGCGCAGGCCGGTATCTCCTGCGTGATCCAGCCGGGTGGCTCGATGCGCGATCAGGAGGTGATCGATGCCGCCGACGAACACGGTATGTGCATGGTGTTCACCAACATGCGCCATTTCCGTCATTGATGGGTCAGGGGCTGCCGATGGCGGCCCTTTTGTTGTCTCTTTTCAACTGACTATTTCCACTGACTGACGGCCCGGGTGGCCGTCCGGTGACCACAAATAGAAGCGAGCGATACGATGAAAGTACTGATCATTGGCAATGGTGGCCGCGAACACGCTCTGGCCTGGAAGGCCAAACACTCCCCGCTGGTACGTCACGTTTTTGTGGCGCCGGGCAATGCGGGCACCCAGCTTGAGCCGGGGGTCGAGAACGTTGCCATCGAGGCGACCGATATCGAAGGGCTGCTGGCCTTTGCCAAAGAGAAGCAGGTCGGCCTCACCATCGTCGGGCCGGAAGCGCCGCTGGTGAAAGGAGTGGTGGATGCCTTCCGCGCTGCCGGTCAGCCCATCTTTGGCCCGACCGCTGCCGCTGCCCAGCTGGAAGGCTCCAAGGCTTTCACCAAGGATTTCCTGGCCCGTCACGCCATCCCGACCGCCGAGTACCAGAACTTCACCGAAGTGGAGCCAGCACTCGCTTATCTGCGCGAGAAGGGCGCCCCCATCGTCATCAAGGCCGATGGTCTGGCGGCGGGCAAGGGGGTGATTGTCGCCATGACCTTGCAGGAAGCGGAAGACGCGGTGCGCGACATGCTCTCCGGCAATGCCTTTGGCGAAGCGGGCTCCCGGGTGGTGATTGAGGAGTTTCTGGAGGGTGAAGAGGCAAGCTTCATCGTCATGGTCGATGGCGAGCATGTGCTGCCGATGGCCACCAGTCAGGATCACAAGCGGGTTGGCGATGGTGATACCGGCCTCAACACCGGCGGCATGGGGGCATACTCCCCGGCGCCTGTGGTGACCGCCGAGGTACATCGACGCGTGATGGAGCAGGTGATCATGCCGACCGTGCGTGGTATGGCGGCCGAAGGCAACGTCTACACCGGTTTCCTCTATGCCGGTCTGATGATCGACGGTCAGGGCAATCCCAAGGTGATCGAGTTCAACTGCCGTTTCGGCGATCCCGAGACCCAGCCCATCATGCTGCGGATGCAGTCCGATCTGGTGGAGCTCTGTCTGGCCGCTTGCGCGGGCAAGCTGGATCAGAAAGAGGCCATCTATGATCCCCGCGCCGCTATCGGCGTGGTGCTGGCGGCGGGTGGCTATCCTGGCGATTACAGCACCAACCACCCCATCAGCGGCCTGCCCGTGGATGAAGTGGCGGGTGAGAAGGTGTTCCATGCCGGTACCCGTCTGGAGGGCGATACCAGCCTGACCGCTGGTGGTCGCGTGTTGTGCGCAACCGCCCTCGGCCACACTGTGGCAGAAGCCCAGCAGCGTGCCTATCAGCTCGCTGGCCGCATCAAGTGGGATGGCGTCTTCTACCGCAAGGATATCGGCTGGCGCGCCATTGCTCGCGAACAGGAGTAACTGACGCAAGCCATTGGCCAGCTGATTCAGACCCCGCTACGGCGGGGTTTTTTGTCCCTGTTTACCGCTTTCAACCATCCTCATGGTGCGCGTCACCGGCGTTCAATCAGTTACCAAGCGCAAACAAGCGCGGCATATCTGTCACTATTTGCCACAAAAAACAGCATTTTTCACAAACGTTTCACCATGAGTCATGGCATCATGCTGGTGATGAATTCTTGTTTGGATTCATAAGTACCCCTAACAATTCGAGCATGTCGTTATATAAGGAAATCCCATGTTGAAAACCGTCCGCCCCCTGCTGCTGCCCCTGATGTTTGGCCTGATGACCCTGCCTGCCGTGGCGGGTGATCTGGAACAGCCGATGAAGAAGATTGGCTTCAACTACAAGCAGGCCGTCAAGGCTGATGATGCAGCCACCATGGAGAAGCACATCAACGAGATGAAGGCCCAGCTGGATGTGGCCAAGCAGAAGAACATGCCGGCCGCCAAGAAAGAGAAATTCCTTGAAGGGATGAACGAGGTACAGACCGAGCTGGACGCCAGCCTGGCCGCACTCAAGGCGGGTGATGAGGCCAAGGCGCGCGAACATTTGGCCAAGGTCAACGACCTGAAGAAGGAGTACCACAAATATGCCAAGCAAAAAGGGTGAGCCCTTTCGTTGGGATCCGCTGGTTCGCCTGACCCACTGGGGCTTGGTGGCGGTCTGCATCAGCAATCTCTGGGTTAACGAAGCGGGCGAGGAGTGGCACGAGTGGCTGGGTTACGGCGCCATTGGGCTGGTCTCCTTGCGTCTGCTCTGGGGGCTCACTTTCGCCCGTGGCTACGCTCGCCTTGGTGCTCTCATCCCCAGCGGTGAGGATTTTCGCCGGCAAGCGCGAGAGATGCGTGAGCGGCAGCCTCCGGCACCGGGTCATCACGGTAGCGGCAAGCTGGCCGTGTGGGCGCTCTGGCTGGTTGTGCTGGCCACTGCAGGCAGCGGCTGGTTTCAAAATACCGAGACGGGATTTGAACTGGGGGCTGACGAGTGGCATGAGTGGTGCGTGGTGGCGCTGCAGGGACTGATTGGTCTGCACCTGCTGGCCATTGTCTTTACCTCCTGGCGCCAGCGCAGCAATCTGGTTACCCGGATGCTACCCGCCGGGCGTCGCTCATCCATCCAGAGCGGCAGCAACGAGCAAACCTGAGGCTCAGCATTAGGCTCCTTGTCTCTGAGTGAGGCGCCTGATCCGGACCCTGCCCAGACCCGCCCATGGCGGGTCTTTTCTATGACCTCATCGAGCTCATCACTGGACATTGCCCGATCCGCATGTCTAGTCCTGAAATAGGTTTACACATTTTCAACTAGCATTTCTCTACTCAGCACCCCCTATGTACCGCATCGGGGGTTCTGTATTTCAACGCATGATGCGGCCGCTCCGCGTTGTAAATATCCACCGCTTCACGCACCATTTCCCGCGCTTGCGCCAAATCCTGCGGGCTTTGTAGCAATAACTCTCCTTTCAAAATCCCGTTCACCCGCTCCGCCAACGCATTCTGGTAACAGTCATACCCATCCGTCATCGAGCATTTCACCCCGTACCGTTCATGTAATGACTGATACAGCCCAGAGCAATACTGCACGCCACGGTCTGAGTGATGGATTAGCTCCCCGCTGCCACACCGTTGCTTCAGCGCTTTCTTGAACGCCATCGCCACCGACTCCGCGTGCATTCCTTCGTGTACGTGGTGGCCTACTATCTTGCGTGAGTACGCATCCGTCACCAGGCTCAGGTACAGCGGCCCGCTCCTGGCTGGCAGATAGGTGATGTCAGCGACCCAGACCTGCTCCGGGGCCACCGGTGTGACCTGCTCTGGCCCCGCCTTGAGCAAGTTGGGATGACGGTAGAAACGGTGAAAACTGTGGGTGGTCTTGTGATACGCCCGCCTGGGCTGCACCAGCAGGCGGTGCTCGGCCAATATCCGAAACAGCCTGTCACGCCCGACCTTGAGCCCGCCATCATCCAGACCCTGCAGCAGATAATGCAGCTTGCGAGTGCCGACCCGAGGTTGTCGCAGTCGAACCTGACGCACGAAGCGCACCACCTGTAATCCCTGTGCATGGCGCTCGTCGGCGACCCGATTGCGCTTGTAGTAAGCCTGCCGGCTTATCCCCAGAAACAGGCAAGCCCTGACAATGGTCAGCCTCTCGACTTGCCGCTGCGAGAGGACTTGCCGGGTCGCTTTTTTACGATGGAGACACCGTAGTCATTCTTCAGTACATTGACGACGGCCTCAAAAAACTGGGCCTTCTGACTCATCAGCGCCAGCTGCTGCTCGAGTACCTTGATGCGCTGTTCGGGTGTCTGGTTGTCGGGGTCAGGCATGGTGATGCTCCTGCCGGCGCGCAAAGAAGCCCCCTGGCTCCAATCTTGCAGACCATGTTTACGCAACCATACCAGAACGGTGGAGCGGCCCTGAATGCCATAACGCACCTGAGCCTGTTTGTAGGTGAGCTCGCCTTTTTCAATCTGCTCGACCAGTGCCAGTTTAAAAGTCAGCGAGTAATCGCGCTGTGTCCGTTTCACACCTTGTCCCATCGGGTTCTCCATTTATTGGGGGGAAAGGTGTAAACCATATTCAGGACGGGACAGCAGATGCAAAAAGGCCGCTCATCATGAGCGGCCTTTTTCAATTTGGTGGCCCCTGGGGGACTTGAACCCACGACCAATCGATTATGAGTCGACTGCTCTGACCAACTGAGCTAAGGGGCCAAATTGTGCGTTTAGCGGCGTGGATTATAGGGGAAGAGGAAAGGGCAGTCTATAGGCATATCAACCACTTGGCGACTAATTGTCCAGCTTGATTGAGGGCGCAAAGAGGGTCGCAAGGGTAAATGCCAGACAAAACAAAGCCCCGCATGGCGGGGCTTTGGCAGAGCAGTTTGACACAGGGTCAGGACTATTCGTCCAGGAAGCTGCGCAGCACTTCCGAGCGGCTCGGGTGGCGCAGTTTGCGCAGTGCCTTGGCTTCGATCTGACGAATACGCTCACGGGTCACGTCGAACTGTTTGCCCACTTCCTCTAGGGTGTGGTCAGTGTTCATGTCGATACCGAAACGCATCCGCAGTACCTTGGCTTCACGGGCGGTCAGGCCAGCCAGCACTTCGCGGGTGGCGTTGCGCAGGCTTTCGCTGGTCGCAGCATCCGCTGGCAGAGCCAGGGTGGTATCTTCGATAAAGTCGCCCAAGTGGGAATCTTCATCATCACCGATGGGCGTCTCCATGGAGATAGGCTCTTTGGCGATCTTCAGTACCTTGCGGATCTTGTCTTCCGGCATGCCCATGCGCATGGCCAGCTCTTCCGGGTTCGGTTCGCGACCCATTTCCTGCAGCATCTGACGGGAGATACGGTTGAGCTTGTTGATGGTCTCGATCATGTGTACCGGGATACGGATGGTACGGGCCTGATCCGCGATGGAGCGGGTAATGGCCTGACGGATCCACCAAGTTGCATAGGTCGAGAACTTATAGCCACGACGGTATTCAAACTTGTCTACCGCCTTCATCAGACCGATGTTGCCTTCCTGGATCAGATCCAAGAACTGCAGACCACGGTTGGTGTACTTCTTGGCGATAGAGATAACCAGACGCAAGTTGGCCTCAACCATCTCTTTCTTCGCACGGCGGGCTTTGGCCTCACCGATGCTCATGCGGCGGTTGATATCCTTGATCTGGGCAATCGACAGACCGGTCTCTTCTTCAATCTGCTGCAGCTTGCCGATGGCGCGCTGAATATCCTCGTCCATTTCAACCAGACGGGGAGACCAGGCTTTGCCAGCCTGCTTCTGGTATTCGAACCAGGCAGTTTCACACTCGTTGTTGGTGAAGGCCGCGACGAAGGTTTTCTTCGGCATCTTGGCCTGCTCAACGCAGAGCTTCATGATGATGCGTTCCTGCACGCGGACGCGCTCCATCATTTCACGCATGTTGTTGACCAAGCGATCGAACTGCTTGGGCATCAGGCGGAATTGACGGAATACATCGGCCAGCTGGGCGATGGCGGCCTGGGTATCTTCGTGCGCGCGACCATTCTTCTGAATGGAGAGGCGAGTCACTTCATACTGGGCACGCAGTTCGCCGAACTTCTCGCGAGCGACTTCCGGATCCGGGCCACCGTCACCGTCGTCGTCAGAGCTGTCGCCATCTTCGTCTTCGTCTTCTTCGTCCTCTTCATCTTCGTCGGCCAGATCGTCTTCGCCGAGCTCGGAACCGATATGCGTGGCAGTAGGTGCCATGTCTTCGGTTTCGTTCGGATCAATAAACCCAGAGATGATGTCAGAGAGACGCAGCTGCTCGGCTTCGTACTTGTCGTACTGTTCGAGCAGGTAAGTAATTGCTTCAGGGTACTCGGCTACGGAGCTTTGTACCTGGTTGATACCGTCTTCGATCCGCTTGGCGATGTCGATTTCGCCTTCACGGGTCAGCAGTTCGACGGTACCCATTTCCCGCATGTACATGCGGACGGGATCGGTCGTGCGACCAATCTCAGATTCAACAGATGCCAGAGCCTGGGCCGCTGCTTCGGCAGCGTCCTCATCGGCGGTACCACCTTCAGCCATGATAAGGTCATCGGCATCCGGAGCGTTTTCAACCACTTGAATGCCCATATCGTTGATCATCTGAATGATGTCTTCGATCTGGTCTGAATCGACAATGTCTTGCGGGAGGTGATCGTTCACCTCGGCATAGGTCAGGTAGCCCTGTTCTTTACCTTTGGCAACGAGGAGTTTAAGCTGAGACTGCGGGGTTTGCTCCATAGAACTCATCCGGTTGGTGTTGCTAGGTTGCGCGTACAGTGCGCTGCTGCGCAAATAGCCAATTCTAATAGAAAACCGCCAGACATGCTATGTCTGGTTGCGGCGTCGGTCATGAGAAACCCCTGCCCGCAGTATTGTCGGGGCCAGGCGGTTATAAATTTTTTGCTTTTCATCCCGTCGATTCGGGCAACGCTATCCATATTGGGACTAATCACTCAAATATCAAGCCCCACTCTCATTTCTTTTCTCAATTTGCACCTCTCTTATCAGCATCATCAGCTCTTGGGTTTCTTCGGAGCTTAGTCCTTCCTGAGCCACTTTGGCCTGCAATTCTTCGATCCGCTGTTTCAGAAACTGGTTGATGAAGCCGACGAAGGTGTCCTGCAATTCTCCCAGAATATCTGGATCCTGATCGAGTTTGATCTCCTCGAACAGGTCGTGCATGGCCAGCTGAGCAAGGATCTCTCCCTCCTTGGTTCCACGCCAGTGTTCCAGCAGGATACCGGTTGTGATACCGGGCTGTGCCAGGATTTGCTGGTGCAGTTGCAGCAGGAACTTGATGCCCTGTACGCGTAGCCCGGCCAATTCCGGCATGGGGGGAAGCTCAGCCGTTACTGCCGGATATTGCACCATCAGTGCCAGTGCACGCCGCAGTGGCGTCAGCTTGGTTGCCTTGGGTTTGTTGACCTCGGCCTTGGGCTGACTGTTGCGGGCAAACAGCTCGGCGATGCGCTGCTTGTTCTCACCCCAGCGCATCATGCTGGAGAGGCGGGTGATCAGCCCTTCGCGGGTAAACCCTTCCGGTACGCGACGAATAAGCTCGGCGGCCTTGTTGGCCACTTCGAACTTGCCTGCCTCACCGGAGAGCGCCGCATCCCGCCCGAGACGCTCGAACATGAAGTCGGCGAATGGCTGGGCTTCATCGAGCAGGGCTTCGAAGCCCTCCTTGCCGATCTGGCGTACCAGCGAGTCGGGATCCTCGCCATCGGGCAGGAACACGAACTTCAGCTCGCGGCCATCCTGCAGATGAGGAAGGGCATTATCCAGCGCGCGCCAGGCGGCTTCACGACCGGCGTTGTCACCGTCGTAGCAGCAGACTACCTCGGCGGTGGTGCGAAACAGGGTGTGGATATGGTCGCTGGTCGTTGCAGTACCCAGCGCCGCCACCGCATAGTCGATGTCGTACTGACCGAGTGCCACCACATCCATGTAGCCTTCCACCACCAGGATCCGGCGTGGATCCTTGTGTGCCTGCTTCACCTCGTAGAGACCGAACAGCTCCCTCCCTTTATGGAAGATGGGGGTCTCCGGCGAGTTCAGGTACTTGGGGGTGCCATCACCCAGCACCCGGCCACCGAAACCGATGACACGGCCACGCTTGTCACGGATCGGGAACATGATGCGATCGCGGAAACGATCATAACTCCCCGGGCCATTGTCACGGGTGATCAGCATGCCGCCCGAGATAAGCAACAGCTCGTGATCCCGGCTGGTACCAAAGCGGCGGCGCACCTGATCCCAATCGCTCGGTGCATAGCCAATGTTGAAGCGTTTGACCACTTCACCGGTCAGACCGCGGCCTTTGAGATACTCCACCGCATGAGGAGCACTCTTGAGGTTGCTCTCGTAGAAGCGGGCGATCTGGTTCATCAGCTCGAACAGATCCTTGCTAACGGCGGGCTGACTATTGGCCGAGCCGCCGATACTCTGCTCGCGAGGTACCTGCATGCCTTGCATGCTGGCGAGCTCTTCGATGGCGTCGGGAAATTCGAGACCGTCGTACTCCATGACAAAGCCGATGGCGTTGCCGTGGGCGCCACAACCGAAACAGTGGTAGAACTGCTTCTCCTGGCTGACGGTAAAAGAGGGGCTTTTTTCGTTATGAAAAGGGCAGCAAGCCTGGTAGTTCTTACCGGCTTTTTTCAGCCGCACTCGCGAGTCGATCAGCTCGACTATGTCTGTGCGTACGAGCAGATCGTCGATAAAGGATTGGGGGATCCTGCCTGCCATAACCGTCCTGTTTCATTGCGGAGAAAATAAAAAAGCCGCGCATTCCAAGGGAAGCACGGCTTCTTCGACCAAACAAGAGAGTTGCCTGTTACGCCAAGCGGGTTTTCACCTGAGCACTGACGGCGCCGACATCGGCACGCCCCTGAATTTTCGGCTTCAAGACAGCCATGACCTTGCCCATATCAGCCATGACGGCAGCACCACTTTCAGTGATTGCTTGCTCGATCAGGGCAGCAATTTCATCTGCGGTCAGCTGTTGCGGCAGGAATTCCTGCAACACAACGATCTCGGCGGACTCTTTGTCGGCGAGATCCTGGCGACCGGCAGCTTCAAATTGGCTGATGGAATCGCGGCGCTGTTTGACCATTTTGGTCACGACAGCGAGGATATCCTCATCATTCAGCTCGATACGGGTATCGACTTCACGTTGCTTGATTTCTGCCATCAACAAGCGGATCGCTCCCAGACGTGCCTTATCTTTGGCAAGCATGGCGAGCTTTTGCTGATCCTTGAGTTGATCCTTCAGAGACACGGCAATATCTCCCGATTAGTACAGGCGGATACGACGTGCGTTTTCGCGAGACAGCTTCTTGGCGTGACGCTTGACAGCAGACGCTTTGGCGCGCTTACGAATGGTAGTCGGCTTCTCGTAGAACTCACGGCTACGAACTTCGGACAGGATACCGGCTTTTTCGCAAGAACGCTTGAAACGACGCAGAGCAACGTCAAACGGCTCATTTTCACGGACTTTGATTACTGGCATGTGCCTTTCACCTCAGTGATAAATTGTTAGCTGACCTTCAATCGATCAGCATGTCTTAAAATGGTGCGAAATTATACTCTGGACAGGGAATGAAAGTAAACCCGCAGAGATCGCTCTGGTTTAAAAAACCCGCGAAGGTTACCATAGCCGTCTCATTTTAGCAGTGAAATTTTTTAGCAATGCGTGTATTGGGCATAGAGACATCCTGTGACGAAACCGGGATCGCGATCTTCGACGATCAAAAAGGGATCCTTTCCCATCAGTTATACAGCCAGGTCAAGCTGCATGCGGACTACGGTGGCGTAGTCCCCGAACTCGCCAGCCGGGATCATGTTCGCAAGACGATCCCGTTGATCCAGGCCGCATTGCAAGAGGCGGGACTGGGCAAAGATGACATCGACGGCATCGCGTATACCGCGGGGCCGGGTCTGGTTGGCGCCATTCTGGTGGGCGCCACTATTGGTCGTTCGCTGGCGATGGCATGGAACAAGCCTGCTATCGCCGTCCACCATATGGAAGGGCACTTGCTTGCCCCCATGCTGGAAGATAAAGCTCCCGAGTTCCCCTTCGTGGCGCTGCTGGTCTCCGGTGGTCACTCCATGCTGGTGCGGGTTGATGGCATCGGCAGCTATCAGCTGTTGGGCGAATCCATCGATGATGCCGCTGGCGAAGCGTTCGACAAGACCGCCAAGCTGATGGGGCTGGACTATCCGGGTGGCCCGCTGCTCTCCCGTCTGGCCGAGAAGGGCACTACCGGACGTTTTCACTTCCCCCGTCCCATGACAGATCGCCCAGGGCTCGATATGAGCTTCTCCGGCCTGAAGACCTTCACCGCTAACACCATCGCCGCCAATGGTGATGATGAGCAGACCCGTGCCGATATCGCTCGGGCGTTTGAAGATGCGGTGGTCGATACCCTGGCCATCAAGTGCCGTCGTGCTTTGAAAGAGACCGGTCTTAAGCGTCTGGTGGTTGCTGGCGGCGTCAGTGCCAACCGTCATCTGCGAGCCCATCTGGCCGAGCTGATGGAGAGCCTCAAGGGCGAGGTGTTCTATCCGCGCACTGAATATTGCACCGATAACGGCGCCATGATCGCTTACGCCGGTATGCAGCGCCTGAAAGCGGGCGTGTTCGAACCGCTAGCGGTCAAAGCCGTGCCGCGCTGGCCGCTGGATACCCTGGATCCGGTCTGATCCTACGGATCCCGCCTTCTGGCGTGGTGCTGAGTACCATGGTGGCCTACTACTCCGGCAATCCGGCAGCGGTGGTTATAGCGCCGTTGGCACGCTGTTGTGGTGTCTGCTGTCGCCGTGGTTGAGCCATCCGGATAAGACGTCAGGTCTCTCGCTGCCAGACAGCCAAGCACAGAGTAAAGAGATAAAAAAATCCCCGCCAACTGGCGGGGATTTTTGTTTGGTAATCGGCAGGCGATAGATTACAGCAGGATGCCGCCGAAGAAGAAGCCCAGTGCCACGGCGATGGCGATAGTGGCGGTGCCCGGTACGAAGAAGGGGTGGTTGAAGACCGCCTTACCGATACGGGTGGAGCCGGTGTCGTCCATCTCTACCGCGGCCAGCAGAGTCGGGTAGGTCGGCAGTACGAACAGGGCGCTCACGGCTGCGAAAGAGGCAATCGCAGTCAGCGGGCTGACACCCAGTGCCAGTGCGGCAGGCATCAACGCTTTGGTGGTGGCGCCTTGTGAATAGAGCAGCATGGCGGCGAAGAACAGCACCACGGCCAGCAGCCAGGAGTACTGGTTCAGCAGGTCGCCAGCGATCAGCTGGATGGTGTCCATGTTGCCTTTCACGAAGACGTTACCCAGCCAGGCGACACCCAGTACGCAGATACAGGCGGACATACCGGACTTGAAGGTCGGCATGTTGGTCACTTGGGTGGCGTCCAGTTTGCACACCAGGGTCATGATGGTGGCCGCGGCCAGCATGATGCCCATGATGGCACCGTCACGGGGGATTGGCGGGTTGGTGATCAGGCCCACTTTACCGGAGATGGCAGTGGCATAAGCCATGACAGCAACGATGGCGGCGATGAAGATCCAGACAGACAGTTTGGCGTACGGTTTGATCTCGAGCTTGGTAGTACCACGCAGTTTGATCAGGCCCTTGGCTTTACGCTCCAGATAGACTTCGTCCTGCTCCAGCGGCTTGCCCATCATGTTGGCAATGAAGGCGCCCAGGATACAGGCCAGGAAGGTGGAGGGGATGCAGATGGCCAGCAGGGTCAGGTAGTCAACACCAAATGGCTCGAGCATGCCGGAGAAGGCAACCACAGCGGCAGAGATCGGGGAGGCTGTGATGGCGATCTGGGAGGCGACAACCGCGATGGAGAGCGGACGGGATGGGCGGATCCCTTGCTCTTTGGCCACTTCCGCGATCACCGGCAGGGTGGAGAAGGCGGTATGACCGGTACCGGCCAGCATGGTCATCAGGTAGGTGACCACCGGGGCGGCGAAGGTAATGTATTTGGGGTTCTTGCGCAGCGCTTTTTCTGCCAGGAAGACTAGGTAGTCCATCCCGCCAGCCAGTTGCATACAGGCGATGGCGCAGATGACGGACGCGATGATCATGATCACATCCCAAGGGATGTAGCTGACCAGTTGATCGCTCGGGATGGGCATGCCCAGACCCCACGTCAATACCAGTACCCCCAGACCACCGGCAAAGCCGATGCCGATGCTGCCTATCCGGGCCCCCAGATAGATAGCGGCGAGCACGACAAGTAACTCGATTCCAATCATAGCGATAACTCCATTTTTTAGTTTTTGGTTTTTATTTGGCAAAAAGCCAATTCCCGATCGGGCTGGGGATAAAGACCAATCGGGAACTGACTTTATGGGCCGGGAAGATCCCGGCCCACACTCGCTTATACGGCAGCTTCGCGGGTGAAACGCTTGGCTTTGTATTGCGGGTTCATCAGGTTCTCGATGGAGAGAATTTCGTCCAGCTGCTCGGCGCTCAGCAGGCCGCGCTCAAGAACGACTTCGCGGACGTTCTTGCCGGTCTGGGCACAGATCTTGCCGACGATATCCCCTTCGTGGTGGCCGATGAAGGGGTTCAGGTAGGTCACGATACCGATGGAGTTCAGCACGTGATTCATGCAGATTTCCGGGTTGGCGGTGATACCTTCCACGCACTTCTCGCGCAGGGAAATACAGGCTTTTTCCATCAGGCTCAGGGATTCGAACATCGCCTGACCAATCACCGGCTCCATGACGTTCAGCTGCAACTGACCGGCTTCGGCGGCGAAGGTGATGGTGATGTCGTTACCGAATACCTTGAAGCAGGATTGGTTGACCACTTCCGGGATAACCGGGTTGACCTTGGCCGGCATGATGGAGGAACCCGCCTGCATTTCCGGCAGGTTGATCTCTTTCAGTGCAGTGCGCGGGCCGGAGGAGAGCAGACGCAGGTCGTTACAGATCTTGGAGAGCTTCATGGCCAGACGCTTGATGGCGCCGTGCAGCATGACGTAGGCGCCACAGTCGGAGGTCGCTTCGATCAGATCTTCTGCCGGCACATAGGCACGACCGGTGATCTCGGCCAGACGCTTGATAGCCAGTGCAGAGTACTCGGGCGGAGTGTTCAGACCGGTACCGATGGCGGTAGCGCCCAGGTTCACTTCCAGCAGCAGCTCCTGGCAACGCTTGATGGATTTGATCTCTTCACGCAGGGTCACGGCGAACGCGTGGAACTCCTGACCCAGGGTCATCGGAACCGCATCTTGCAGCTGGGTACGACCCATCTTCAGGATGTTTTTGAACTCTTTCGCTTTGGCATCGAATGCCGCGATCAGGTGCTCCAGCGCGTGCAGAGTCACGTCAGTGCTGTTGACCACAGCAACGCGGAAACCGGTCGGGTAGGCATCGTTGGTGGACTGGCACTTGTTGACGTGGTCGTTCGGGTTGATGACGTCGTAACGGCCTTTCTCCAGACCCATGATTTCCAGGGCGATGTTGGCCAGTACTTCGTTGGTGTTCATGTTGACGGAGGTGCCGGCACCACCCTGGTAAACGTCGACCGGGAACTGGTCGAAGCATTTGCCGGTGTTCAGCATCAGGTCGCAGGCTTCTACGATCTTGTCAGCAATTTCAGGACGGATGGTACCCAGTTCACCGTTTGCCAGCGCAGCGGCCTTCTTGGTCAGCACCATACCGCGGACGAATTCCGGAACGTCAGAAATCTTCTGAGAGCTGATCTTGAAGTTCTCGACAGCGCGCAGGGTGTGCACACCGTAGTAGAGATCATTGGAAACTTCTTTGGTGCCCAGCAGGTCTTCTTCAATGCGGACGTTCTTGATGTCGCTCATTGTAATGCCTCAGAAATCAGATAAATGGAAAAATCCTCACCGAGTGGTCGCGAGTTCCTTGCGCACAGCTCATCCTGAAGCACCACACATCGAGTGGGGCGGTTGGGAGAATAACCTCCCGAAAAACTAATCAATATACTACTCCAATTGAGGTATCGGTTATTAGAGGTGGATCACTAAATTTGCGACATTTTCAAATTACTTTGAGAAAAGTACACATATGTTATGAAGTTTTTATCGTGATGATTTTTATAAGTTTTTGTGAATTTTTGCTGGTTTTTTAGATTGCTGATGACGTGGGAGTCAGTTGGCCAACTTGAAAAGAGGGGGGCTGCCCCCATTTATTCAGGGCAGAAAGTGGTGATGACGGGGCGGCAAAATCGCCTCTGACCATCGTTGGATGGGGGCCACTTTTTCTCAATTTACCGGTGCTGGAGTGGATATGGGCAAGTTGTTTTTGTTGTTGGTGGGTCTGGTTGTGCTGGAGCTCACCGTGATGATCGAGGTCGGCTCGGTAATCGGGGCGCTGCCGACTGTCGGCTTGCTCATCCTGACAGCGGTATTGGGCTCCTCGCTGGTGCGCAGTGAAGGGCTCAAGACCCTGTTCAGCGCCCAGCAAAAGATGCAGATGGGCGAGATGCCGGGCCGCGAGGTGATGGGGGGCATGATGCTTGCGTTGGCCGGTTTGCTGCTGATTATCCCGGGTTTCGTGACCGACATTTTCGGTGTGCTGTTGCTGCAACCCTGGCTGCGTAACAAACTGGCTGACAAGCTGATCGGCAGCAGCCAGTTCCGGATGCAGATGGGTGGCTTCCAGCGTACTCAATCGCCGTTTGGCAACGCACCGTCCGATGATCATCTGGGGAACGCCAAGCAGGGCGGCACCACCATCGAAGGCGAATTTGAGCGTAAAGAGTAATCGACGAGACGAAAACCCGAGGCGAGTGACTGAATCAGGGTTTGCCCTGATGGCACAAGGCCTCGAAGCGGTGTCGGGCATACCACCACGCGAGGGTGCCCGCCGCCAGATTTGCCAGCAGTATCCCCAGATATATCCCCTGTTCTCCTCCCAGCTTTGCCCCCAGCCAGGCTCCTGGCAACAGAACACCAAACAGTCGCAATCCATTGAACAAGAACGAAATACTGGATGCCCTCACGCCATTGAGTGCCGAGGCCAGCAGCATCACCATGCCCTGAAAGCCGTAACCGATCGGCACCAGATGCAGATAGAGAATGATGAGGCGAATGACCTGCGGATGATCGCTGAACAGATTGGCGATGAGTGGCGCCAGTAGCCAGGTCAGGCCATAGATGGCGAGCTGGAACAGTAGTGCAAAGCGCATGCAGCTCTGCAGTGCAGCTTTGGCGCGGGCCGGATTGCCAGCGCCGCAGTTTTGCGAGATGAAAGGGGCCAGTACGGAGGCGAGGGCCATCATCACAATCAGCAGCAGCGCCTCAACCCGCGATGCGGCGCCGTAAGCGGCGACCACCTCGGTACCCAGACCGGCGAAAATCGTCATCAGCACTGCGTTGGCCAGCGGGTTGAGCATATTGGTAAAAGAGGCTGGGACGGCGACATGGAGTAACGCCCGCCAGTGGGATAGCAACCGAGCCCGCGGCGAGAGGCGCCACAGCAGCAAGCCCTCCCGATGACGCAGGATATAGAGGCTGACCAGCATTGCCATCAACCAGGAGATAGAGGTGGCGATGGCGGCCCCGCGGATCCCCCACTCGGGAAAGGGGCCGATACCGAAGATCAACAGAGGATCCAGTACCCCGTTGACCAACCCGGCTACTGCCATCACCAAACTGGGGGTTTTGGTATCGCCGGTCGCCCGGATGGCGGCATTGCCCACCATGGGCAGCACCAGCATGGGGACGGTGAGATACCAGATCAGCATGTAGTCATGGATGAGGGAGATAAGCTCGGCACTGGCCCCCAGCAGAGTAAACAGAGGCTTGATGGTGAGAGCGCCCCCAGCGGAGAGCAGGGCCACCATGATCACCGCCAGAAACAGGCTGTCGGTGGCGAGATGGGCCGCCTCATCGTGTTTGCCCTGCCCCAGGGTATGACCGATCACCGCTGACAATCCGGCGCCCAATCCCATCGCCAGCGAGGTAACCACAAAAGTGACAGGAAAGGTAAAACTGATGGCGGCCAGAGCTTCGGTGCCCAGCATACCGATAAAAAAGGTATCGACCAGATTGAAGGCCAGAATGGCGATGATGCCGAAGATCATGGGGCCCGTCATCTGGCGCAGTACGACCGGAATAGGGGCTGTCAGCATGGGGTTGGTGCGGGTCAAGGGCTCGTCTCTACAGCTGGCTTTGAAGGTTCTGGCATGGAAACCGGGCGGCTTGAACCGACCTTGCACCAGGGTGCGGACATGGCTGAACCATCGAAGATGTTTATAGTACGTGAAAAAATTTTTTTTGTATTTGCCCTTGAAGGGTTAGCAACTCTGCCCCACATCAGGGACATATCTAATTTGGCCTGGAACGGCCATTCCTCAAAGCAACAATGAGACTCATTTTGGGAGAGTTATCGATGAAAATTCGTCCACTGCACGACCGCGTCATCATCAAGCGCATCGAAGCTGAAGCCAAATCTGCCGGCGGTATCGTCTTGACTGGTACTGCGGCCCAGAAGTCCACCCGTGGTGAAGTGCTTGCCGTGGGGACTGGTCGCATCCTGGATAATGGCGAAGTCAAAGCGCTGGCCGTGAAGGTTGGTGACAAGGTTATCTTCAACGAAGGCTACGGTGTTAAGACCGAGAAGCTGGATGGTCAGGACGTCCTGATCCTCTCCGAAACCGACATCCTGGCGATTGTCGAAGAGTAATCCATCCTCCTTTTCCCCGAATTGATTTAAGGATTGAAGAAAAATGGCAGCTAAAGACGTTAAGTTTGGTAACGAAGCCCGCATCAAGATGCTGGAAGGCGTAAACATCCTGGCTGATGCCGTCAAGGTGACTCTGGGCCCGAAAGGCCGCAACGTGGTGCTGGACAAGTCCTTCGGCGCCCCGACCATCACTAAAGATGGTGTTTCTGTTGCGCGCGAAATCGAGCTGGAAGACAAGTTCCAGAATATGGGCGCCCAGATGGTCAAGGAAGTGGCTTCCAAGGCGAACGATGCCGCCGGTGACGGTACCACTACTGCAACCGTTCTGGCTCAGGCTATCGTCAACGAAGGTCTGAAAGCCGTTGCCGCCGGTATGAACCCGATGGATCTGAAACGCGGTATCGACAAGGCCGTTGTGGCTGCTGTTGCTGAACTGCAAGCACTGTCCCAGCCGTGCGCTGACAGCAATGCCATCGCTCAGGTGGGCACCATCTCCGCCAACTCCGACGAGAAAGTGGGCAAGCTGATTGCTGAAGCCATGGACAAAGTGGGTCGCGATGGCGTCATCACCGTTGAAGATGGTCAGGGTCTGGAAGATGAGCTGGCAGTTGTTGAAGGTATGCAGTTCGACCGCGGCTACCTGTCCCCCTACTTCATCAACAAGCAAGAGACCGGTTCCGTTGAACTGGACGACCCGTTCATCCTGCTGGTTGACAAGAAAGTCTCCAACATCCGCGAAATGCTGCCGGTGCTGGAAGGCGTTGCCAAAGCTGGCAAGCCGCTGCTGATTGTTGCTGAAGACGTAGAAGGCGAAGCCCTGGCGACTCTGGTGGTCAACACCATGCGCGGTATCGTGAAAGTGGCTGCCGTCAAGGCGCCTGGCTTCGGTGACCGTCGCAAGGCCATGCTGCAGGATATCGCTGTACTGACTGGCGGTACTGTCATCTCCGAAGAAGTGGGCATGGAGCTGGAAAAAGCGACTCTGGAAGATCTGGGTCGTGCCAAGCGTATCGTCATCACCAAAGAGAACACCACCATCATCGATGGCGTGGGTGATGCCGGTGTGATCGAAGGCCGTGTTGCCCAGATCCGTCAACAGATCGAAGAGACCTCTTCCGACTACGATCGTGAGAAGCTGCAAGAGCGCGTAGCCAAGCTGGCTGGCGGTGTTGCCGTGATCAAGGTTGGCGCAGCCACCGAAGTCGAGATGAAAGAGAAAAAAGCCCGCGTGGAAGATGCCCTGCACGCTACCCGCGCCGCGGTTGAAGAAGGTGTGGTTGCCGGTGGTGGTGTTGCGCTGGTTCGCGTTGCTGCCAAACTGGCTGGCCTGCGCGGTGACAACGAAGACCAGAACGTCGGTATCAAGGTTGCCCTGCGCGCCATGGAAGCCCCGCTGCGTCAAATCGTCATCAACGCCGGTGAAGAAGCCTCCGTCATTGCCAACGCAGTGAAGAACGGCGAAGGCAACTTCGGTTACAACGCTTACAGCGAACAGTATGGCGACATGCTGGCCATGGGCATCCTGGATCCGACCAAGGTAACCCGTTCCGCCCTGCAGTTTGCCTCTTCCATCGCCGGTCTGATGATCACCACCGAGTGCATGGTCACCGAACTGCCGAAGAAAGATACCCCTGCTATGCCTGACATGGGCGGCATGGGTGGCATGGGCATGATGTAATCATCCCCCTTGTTCTGTTTGACAAACGGCTCGCTCAAGGCGAGCCGTTTTTTTATATCTGGCTAAACTGAGTCTGTTGAGACAGCAAATCTGGGGGCGATATGAAAATGTTTGGTTGGCTGACACTACTGTGTTCATTGGTCATCATGCCGGTGATGGCTGCTGAGGCGCTGACGGGGCCGGTGATCCTGAAAGTCGGTGGTAACATCAGGTCGACAGACGAAGTTGATGGCAAGGTGTTGTTTGATCTGGCAAAACTACAGGCTCTGCCGCAACATGAGATAGTGACCGGCAACCCGTGGGTGGATAAGCCACACACCTACAGAGGCCCAAAACTGGCCGATGTATTGGCTGCAGTCGGTGCGGATGGCAAGACCATTACGTTGACAGCACTGAACAGTTTCCAGATCCGCATTGAATGGGACAAGGTTGCCAAATACGAGCCCATTCTTGCATGGGAAGACAATGGGGCTGTCATGCGGGTGCGTGACAAGGGGCCGGTCTGGTTTATGCTGCCTCTTGATCAATATCCGGAATTGAAGCGATCCGAATATACCGACATGATGATCTGGCAGCTGGATTTGATAGACATTCAGCACTGATAAAAACCGCACGGGAGCATGGGGTGAAAGGAAAGACCAGGGCGTGGCCACTGCTCGTCATTCTGTATGTATCCATCCTGTTGTTTACCGGGAGCACCCTCTATTGCCTGATGCAGATCCAGAATGCGACCAGAGCGATGGAGAAATACACCTATGATGTCTCCTGGGCGCTGATGCAGTTGCAGCTGGAGCTCGGGCGTTTCCTCAATGCGGTAGAGGTCTATCACTATGGCGGGATTGATCATGACACTTTGATGTTGCGTTATGACATTCTCTGGAGCAGAACGCCCATCCTGTTGAGCGGCCAGTTGCGCAAGAGCATGCAGGACAAGCAGAAAACCTTGCGTCTGGTGCAGCTGATTGAAACCAATATTCGCCAAATAGAGCCCGACATCACCAAGTTGCAAAGCGGGGCATCTGACTATCAGCAGATCATGATGCGCCTTGCCCCGCTGCAAGAGCCGCTCTCCTACTCCCTCGCTTCTGTGATGCAGAAGAACATTAACGTCTATTCCGAGAACGATCGTCATTTTGGGCAGTTGCGCAATGCCTTGTTGCTGATGGTCTCCGGTTTGGTCATGTCAGTGCTGCTGCTCAGCATGCTGCTTATATATGAAGGGCGTCGTCATTTCAGAGCGGCCAGACGGGATCCGCTGACCGGCTTGTCCAATCGGGTTGCTTTGCTGGAG
>NZ_JBQBEA010000001.1:807500-3855000 GCF_051919805.1 Aeromonas sp. 30P
ATGCTGGAGATATCAGAAGTGCGAATGCTGACGTAAGTAACGATAAAGGGGGTGAAAAGCCTCCTCGCCGGAAGACCAAGGGTTCCTGTCCAACGTTAATCGGGGCAGGGTGAGTCGACCCCTAAGGCGAGGCCGAAAGGCGTAGTCGATGGGAAGCAGGTTAATATTCCTGCACGACTTGTAATTGCGATGGGGGGACGGAGAAGGCTAGGTGGGCCAGGCGACGGTTGTCCTGGTGAAAGTGCGTAGGTGGTGTTTCTAGGCAAATCCGGAGACACAACACTGAGACACGAGACGAACACACTACGGTGTGGAAGCCATTGATGCCCTGCTTCCAGGAAAAGCCTCTAAGCTTCAGATTACAAGTCATCGTACCCCAAACCGACACAGGTGGTCGGGTAGAGAATACCAAGGCGCTTGAGAGAACTCGGGTGAAGGAACTAGGCAAAATAGAACCGTAACTTCGGGAGAAGGTTCGCTCTTGACAGTGAAGTCCCTCGCGGATGGAGCAGTTGGGAGTCGCAGTGACCAGATGGCTGGGACTGTTTATCAAAAACACAGCACTCTGCAAACACGAAAGTGGACGTATAGGGTGTGACACCTGCCCGGTGCCGGAAGGTTAATTGATGGGGTTAGCGCAAGCGAAGCTCTTGATCGAAGCCCCGGTAAACGGCGGCCGTAACTATAACGGTCCTAAGGTAGCGAAATTCCTTGTCGGGTAAGTTCCGACCTGCACGAATGGTGTAACCATGGCCATGCTGTCTCCACCCGAGACTCAGTGAAATCGAATTCGCCGTGAAGATGCGGTGTACCCGCGGCTAGACGGAAAGACCCCGTGAACCTTTACTACAGCTTGGCACTGAACATTGAACCTACATGTGTAGGATAGGTGGGAGGCTTTGAAGGCGTGACGCCAGTTGCGCTGGAGCCGTCCTTGAAATACCACCCTTGTATGTTTGATGTTCTAACGCAGGGCCCTGAATCGGGCTCGCGGACAGTGCCTGGTGGGTAGTTTGACTGGGGCGGTCTCCTCCCAAAGAGTAACGGAGGAGCACGAAGGTTGGCTAATCCTGGTCGGACATCAGGAGGTTAGTGCAATGGCATAAGCCAGCTTAACTGCGAGACGGACAGGTCGAGCAGGTACGAAAGTAGGTCATAGTGATCCGGTGGTTCTGAATGGAAGGGCCATCGCTCAACGGATAAAAGGTACTCCGGGGATAACAGGCTGATACCGCCCAAGAGTTCATATCGACGGCGGTGTTTGGCACCTCGATGTCGGCTCATCACATCCTGGGGCTGAAGTCGGTCCCAAGGGTATGGCTGTTCGCCATTTAAAGTGGTACGCGAGCTGGGTTCAGAACGTCGTGAGACAGTTCGGTCCCTATCTGCCGTGGGCGTTGGATGATTGAAGGGAGTTGCTCCTAGTACGAGAGGACCGGAGTGAACGAACCTCTGGTGTTCGGGTTGTCACGCCAGTGGCACTGCCCGGTAGCTAAGTTCGGAATCGATAACCGCTGAAAGCATCTAAGCGGGAAGCGAGCCCTGAGATGAGTCATCCCTGACCCCTTGAGGGTCCTAAAGGGCCGTTGGAGACCACAACGTTGATAGGTGGGGTGTGTAAGCGCGGCGACGTGTTGAGCTAACCCATACTAATTACCCGTGAGGCTTAACCATACAACACCCAAGAAGTGTTCTAAGGCTTGTAGCAAATACCAAGCGAACTACTGAAATTCAGTGATAGCGACCAGTCGTTATTCACGTCAGCTTTCCAAGATTGAAGATTTTGCCTGGCGGCAATAGCGCCGTGGAACCACCTGATCCCATGCCGAACTCAGAAGTGAAACGCGGTAGCGCCGATGGTAGTGTGGCATTCGCCATGCGAGAGTAGGACACTGCCAGGCACCCAATACAAGAAACCCCGCTCATCGAGCGGGGTTTTTTATTGCCTGCAATTCAGAAAATCGTCTGATAATTGCCCCGTTTTATTCCTCTCCCTTCCAATTCCTAGTCCTCCCCCCGTCGGTTTTACTCATAAAAAATGACCTTGGTGGCGTAAAATGGCGCTTTATTTCGTCGGAGATAGCCCATGTTTTGTCCAAAATGCGGCGGTCAAACCCTGCAGAGTGTCACTCCCAAAGAGTTTCGCTGTGGCTGCGGTTTTCATTTTTTCCAGAATGTGGCGACGGCGGTGATGGTGGCGCTTTGCTGGCAGGATGAGGTGCTGGTTGCGGTGCGTGCCCGCAATCCGGGCAAGGGGTTGCTGGATCTGCCTGGCGGATTTGTCGATCCCGGCGAGTCGCTGGAGGGGGCACTTGTGCGCGAGTTGCAGGAGGAGCTGGGGCTCGATGTTAGCGCCCAACCTTTTACCTATCTCGGTTCCTTCCCCAATATCTACCCCTACGATGGCATCACCTATCACACTTGTGACACCTTTTTCGCCATCAAGCTGAGTGAAAAACCGGTCATCCAGCCGGCTGACGATGTGGCCGCCTGTCAGTGGCGGAAGATCAGCGATATTCCCTTGCCCCGCTTTGCTTTCGAATCGACGCGCACCGCGATGGCGCGGCTGCAGCAATCCTCTTAAGCCTGATCCCTGCTGATGACGATGGGGATTGGCAGCGACCATCCCTGTCTCATCCTTGTCCGCTTTTGTCCCGCAGACGCCATTCGTCAGACGGTGAGTGGTATAGTCAGCAGTGGATCCGGATTCAAGGAGCATATCGTGAAGAAGATAGTTCTCATCTTGCTCGGCATCGCCGTGGCGGCCTTGCTGGCCATAGTGACGCTGATAAGCCTTATCGACCCCAATCAATTCAAGCCCCAACTGGCTGAACAGGTGCGCAAGAGCACTGGGCGAGAACTGGTGATGGCGGGGGAGATTGATTGGCGTTTCTGGCCGAGTCTCGGCCTCTCGCTGGAGAAGGTTGCTCTGCGCAATCCGGCCGGTTTTGCCGAGCCGGATCTGGTTCGTTTCGAACAGGGCGAGGCCTCGGTGGCCCTGTTACCGCTGCTCTCCCATCGTCTGGAGATTGGCAAGGTGACGCTGAGTGGCGCCCATCTCTTTATTCAGACCAAGGCGGATGGCAGCTCCAATCTGAGCGGACTGATCAAAGATGCCACTGCTGATGCAAGCGAACCGGTCGTCCCCGCACCCCCTGCGTCAACCGCGGATAGCAAGCCCTGGCAGATCAGCTTGCAGGGTGTCGCGCTCTCCCAGGCCAGTGCACTGGTACAGGATGATCGCAGCGGCACCTCGCTGCGACTGGATCGCCTCGATCTCGATATGGGGCAGCTGGTCGCCGGTCAGTGGGTACCCGTGACGCTGGCCGCCAAGGGGAGTGCCGACAAGCTCGCTTTCGATGTTAAAGGGCAGACCCAGGTCAAGCTGGCGCAGGAGGTGATGGCCAGTGAACTGAAAGATCTGAGCCTCAGTGGCAGCCTGAGTGATCCGTCCCTGCGACTCGACAGTTTCTCCATCAAGGGAGACCGACTGGCCCTCGGTGAGTGGAGCAACCTCACGTTGGCGCTGAAAGGAGCCAAGGTAGAGGGGCAGCAAGCTTCACTGGCTGGCTCGCTGGAAGGAACGCTCAAGGGACGGCTCGATAAAGAGATGAAGCTGGCCGAACTCTCCGATGTGCTGCTGACGGCAGCGCTGGAAGGTGATGCGCTGCCACGCCCGCAGATGAAGCTGAAACTGGCCGGGTTTGCCCGTGCCGAGCTCGACAAGCAGTTGATTACCCTGAGCAAGCTGGTGATGAGTGCCGATGAGGCACTGCTGAGTGGTGATGGAACCGTGCAGCTTGGCGCTGTTCCCGCAATCAGCTTCGATCTCAAGGGTGAGAAGCTGGATCTCGACAAATGGCTCGCCAAATCGGCACCGACCACACCAGCGCAGGCGAAAGAGGAGAAACCGGCGGCCGGAGCCCCCAATGCCGCTGCAAGTGGCAATAAAGCTGTAAGCGGCAAGAGCGAAGCCCTCTCCGCGGTTGAACCGGATCTGGGCGCGCTCAAGGGGGTGGATCTGGATGGTCGGCTGCAACTCGGCAGCCTGCGCCTGAAAGGGCTGGATCTCGGCGCCGTCGATCTGCAGGTGGCTCTGGCCAAGGGACTGCTCACGCTCAAACAGTTCAGCGCGACCGTGGCTGGCGGTCAGGTAAGCGCGAACGGGGTACTCGACGCGCGCCAGCAGCCCGCCACCTACAAGGTGCGCAAGCAGGTGGCCGGAGTGAACATTCGTCCCTTGTTGCAGACTCTGGCTCAGAGCGATCTGCTGGAGGGCAAGGGCGATCTCGATGTGCAGGTGCAGGGGCGTGGTCTCTCCGCGCTGGCACTGCGCAACGGGATGCAGGGCAAGGTCACCTTGAAACTGAGTGACGGCGCCCTGCACGGCATCAACCTGCCGGAGATGATCCGCGAGGCGCGGGCAACCCTCAGCGGCAAGGGGGTCGAGCAGGTGAAGGAGGCGCGCAAGACCGACTTCAGCGCCCTGACCGCCAGCTTCCAGATTGCCGATGGCATCGCCCGCAGCAACGACATCCAGCTCTTTGCTCCCGCCTTGCGGGTCAAGGGCGAGGGGCAGACGGCGCTGGTGCCGGAGAGCCTCGACTTTCTGTTCCTCACCTCCATCGTCGAGAGCAGCAAGGGACAGGGGGGCAAGGATGTGGATGAGCTCAAAGAGATCACCATTCCGGTGCGGATCGGCGGTCACTGGCAGGCGCCCAGCTATCAGCTCGATGTGAAGGCATTGCTCAGCAACAACAAGTTGCTGGAGGATAAGGCCCGCAAGGAGGCCGAACGCGGCCTCAAGAAGCTGCTGGGTGACAAGGCCGACAACGAGGCCGTCAAAGGGGTGGCCGACCAGCTGCTCAAGGGACTATTCAAATAGGTGACGGTTCATATGGGCTGGCGGGAGCCGCGTAAATGCCGTTAGCGGTTGACCGGATGTCAGCGCCATTGAAAAATGGCGCTGACATTTTTTATGGCGCAGTGATCTGCTGCGCCTTGATCCGGAGTCATCTCGAGTTGAACCCATGCGCCTGATCCTGCTGCTCTGCTCCCTGATCTGCTACGGCATGGCGTATCCCGCGCAGGCCGGGCCGCTGGCGGATCGTCTGGCGGGCGAGCTGGCCAGGCAGGTTCCCGAACAGGCGCTGCCTCTTGACGAGGTGCAGCGGCTCGACCGGCGCCTGATTGCTCCCGACTCCCTTCATCCTGCCTGGCAGCGTTACCCGCTGCGCCAGCTGCAGGCCATCTATCGCTATCAGCAGGAGTGTGGGACAGAGAATGAGTTGCCTGCCGAGTGGCTGCCACTGCTGCAGGCGCTTTGTGGCCAAGGGGCTGCGCCCTCGACCCGCTGGTTTGCCGCTCACCCCGTCTATCCGCTGGGGGGCTCCAGCGCTGCCCGCTGGCAGGATGGTCATTCGGCGGCCGGGCTTGATGCTCTGCTCCATGTGCGGGAGCGGCGTGATCAGCTGGGGCTGCTTGGCGAGCTTGATGATGACAACCTAGACGCCCTGCTGCGGGGCGAGCGCTGGCTGCTGCAATCGGGTCAGCTCTGGCTGCTTGCCGATGGGCAGTGGCGTCGTTATGGCGCCGGGCAGTGGCAACCGCTGGCCGAACGGCTCGGCGTGACGCTGGATAGCCGAGTCGATGGCCCCTGTCAGGAGCGGATTGGGGGGATCTGCATCAACGAGCGCCCAACGCTCCATTGGCAGTGGCTGGCGTTGGCCAGTACGTTTGGCTTTATCCTGCTGCTGGGGTGGGCCAGCTGGCAGCGCTGGCGCCTGCTGCGGGAGCGGCGCGTCGCATTGCAGATGCTGACCCACGAGCTGCGCACTCCCATCATGGCGCTCTCCGGCATCAGCGAGGAGCTGCGCCACGATTTCGACCGACTGCCCGCTTCCGCCCAGCAGAGCGTGGGTCAGCTGCTGGGCAGTGTCGCCCGCCTGCATCAGCTGGCGCAGGCCAGTCGCCACTATTTGGCGGCTGAGACTCTGGAAGATGAGCGGGTGGCGGTCAGTCTCACCGAGTGGCTCACCCTGGCTTGCGAGCGGCATGACGCCACCTTCTGCCTTGAGCGGGAGATGACTCTGGCGCTCCCCTTCTACTGGCTCGATCTCGCCCTCGACAACCTGCTGCGCAACGCCAGCCAGCATGGCCGCGCGCCGGTTCGGATCTGTGCCAGCTGGCAGGCGGGGCGTTTGAACCTCGCAGTCAGCGATGGTGGCGAGCTGCCAAATTACCGGCTCGCTACCCTGCTGCGCCGCGGTGCCCGTGCCGATGGTTTGGGGTTGGGGCTTGCCATCGTGCGCCATCTGCTGCGTCGTCTTGGCGGGCGCCTCGCCCTTTCCGGCCCGCCCACCACCTTCACCCTGACGCTGCCCTGCCAACTCTGGAGCGACCCCGAATCATGAAGACCATCCTGCTTGTCGAAGACGAGGCGCTGCTGGCGGAGAACCTGCAACGCTATCTGACCCGGGAAGGGTATCGCTGTCTCTGGTGCGACACCCTGGCTGCGGCGGAGCAGCAGTGGCTGGCGGCGGATCTGGTGCTGCTGGATCGCACCATGCCGGAGGGGGATGCCCTCGACTGGCTGCCCCAGTGGCTGGCACGCAAGGCGCTGCCGGTGATCGTGCTCACCGCCCGGGTGGAGGTGAGCGATCGGGTGGCCGGGCTCGATGCGGGGGCGCGCGACTACCTGACCAAGCCCTTCTCCCACGACGAGCTGCTGGCGCGGATCCGGGCCCAGCTGCGCCAGCTGGGGGATGGCACTCAGGCGCTGGGAGGCTTGCAGCTCCACCCCGCCCGGATGCAGGCGAGCTGGCAGGATGCGGAGGTGAGCTTTACCCCCACCGAGTTTGCCCTGCTCACCCTGCTGGTGCGGATGGCGGGGCGGGTGCTGAGCCGGGAGGAGATCCTCAACCGGGTATGGGGCTATCAGGCGTTTCCCTCCACCCGCACCGTTGATACCCATATTCTGCAACTGCGCCAGAAGCTGCCCGGGCTTGCCATCGAGACGGTGCGCGGCATCGGCTACCGGCTGGAGGTGCCAGCGTGAAGCGTGCAACGCTGGCTGCTCTGCTGTTGGCTCTAAGCGTCGGCCTTCTAAACGTAAGCAGCGTGATGGCAACCGAACGCCTCCTGGAAGCCGATCGCGCCGACCCGCTGCAACCGGCTACGTTGGCGCTGTTGCAGGGGGATAACCGGCACGCCTGGCAATCTTTGCAGCAGGCATGGCCCGCCCTCACAAGTGATGCCGAGCGCCGTAGCTGGCAGGGGATGCTGGCCGCGCTCAGTGCCCAGCACTGCGGCAAGGATTTCCCGCTCACTCTGCCTGATGGGGTGAGCGAGCTGCGCCTTGAGTTGATCCAGCGCGATGCGCCGCTGCTGCGGGACTATCGGGTGCAGTTGACCGGGGAGGGGCCCATCACCGCCGCTGAACTTATTGATCCCGCTGGTCGCAACCGGTTGGAAGGTGCCCAGTGGGAGGCGGAAGAGAATAAAGGGGTCAGGGTCGTGGGGGACGATCTACCGACGCCTTTACCACCCGGGCTCTATCAGCTGCGGCTGACGGTGGCGGGCAAGGATTGGCAGGTAGCGTTGCCGCTGCCTGCGGTACAGGATCTGGACTGGCTCTCCCGCTCGCCGCTGGCGGTGGCCAATTCCCCTGCCAATCCCGCTTCGTGCACTCCGCTCTGGCTCGATCAGGCGGTGCTGGCCCGCCCGCAATACTCACTGCTGTGGTGGAACCGCCTGCCTCTGGATGGCAAGGTGAACTGGCCTGCCGCCACGCCCGACAGTTGGCGTACCCTCTCGCTGGTGCAGACCAGCCAGCGCGGCCAGCTGGTGTTGCAGCTGAGTCACAGTCAGGCGGGGCCGGTGGAGTGATGCCGGGGGATTGCGTCGCGGCTGGCAGCGATGGATGGCCAGCCTCGGGCAGAGATTGTTTCGCTGGTGCAATGACTGTGGCGTTTTACTGATGTTTTTTGCAACAATTGCCCGGTGGATGGTGGTGGCTATTAAACAGGAAATGGCAGAGCAGCCTCTCCGTTTTGGTTCTGGGCTTAATCCTGACATTGGTCTGACAATCGCAGGCTGTTGATCTGCTGCAATGGTGGCACCCGTTTTTATCAGGAATCACCGACCATGACTTCTTTCCCCGTGCTGGCGAGCCGGATGCGCCCGCTGCTGCTGTTGATGCCCTTGCTCTCCCTGCCTGTCGAGGCGCTGACTCTGGCCAACGATCAGTGGCGTATCGAGCTGGATCCCGCCACCCTGGCGGCCGAGGCTGTGCTGCCATCAGGCCAGCACCTTGCCATCTCCTCTCCCGGCCCGCGTCAGCCGGTCACGGCCTTGCAGCAGGAGGGGGAGCGTGCCAGCTGGCTGACTCGTGCCGATGGCGAGGTGCGAGCCTCAGCCCATCTCGAGGGCAACCGTCTGATCCTCAGCTTGAGTCGTGCGAGTGCAGGCGACTTGGTGTGGCCGCGAGTGCCGGCAGGGGCGCAGGCGCTGATGCTGCCGATCCACGAGGGTTTTCGCATCCCGGTTGATCATCCCGAGTGGCGCAAGGCGCTGGCGCAGGAGTATCAGGGGATCAATACCACCGAAAATCTCACCCTGCCGCTGGTCGGGCTGGATCACGGGGATCAGCAGCTGGCGATCCTCTTTGCCAACCCCTTCAACAACCGGCTCACTTTTACGCCCGGGAAAGATGGCATTGCTCTTACGGCGACCCATAGCGTCAATCGCCTCAATCTGACCGACCCCTATGAGGTGGCGGTGACGCTGCAGCCGGGCAACGACTGGCTGGCGGCGGGCAAGGCCTATCGCAACTGGCTGCAGGCGCGGGGCGAGCTGGTCTCGCTCGAGAGCAAGCTGGCGGCAGTAAAGGATGGCAAGCGGCTGATTGGCGCCTCTCACCTCTACCTCTGGGGCGAGCGACTGCTGGTGCCACAGGATGTGAAGAGCTGGCCCGCGCTGCGCCGCCTGATCCCCGCCGACTGGCTCAAGGGGGAGAGTAAGAGTGCGCTGCAAGCGCCCGACCTTGAGCGCAACCGCTATCTGCAAAATCTGGTATTGGCCGGAGTTGAGCAGGCGCTCGTGCTGCGCCATCCGGGTCAGCAACCGGCCGATTTCGCCGCCCGGCGCACGCTGGCGGCCACGCAACTGGCGGTTGCGCTCAACGAGCCACAGAGCTGGGGTGATGGCAGCTCGGCCAAGATGATCGCTGCTCTCAAGCAGGTTGGACTACCCAAACTCTGGCTGGGTCTGCCCCAGTGGACCGCCGGTTTTGCTGCGCCAGAGGGGATTGAACTTGCCAAACAGGCGGGCTATCTCATCGCCCCTTACGACTCTTACGATACCGCGCTGCCGGAGGGGAATCGCCAGCAGAGCTGGCTCACCGCCCAGATGGGGCAGGATATCTATTTGCGCTGCGGCATCATGCAGGAGAATGGGCGGCGCAAGAGCGGCTTTCAAAACAGCGGCGTCTACACCAATCAGGCCTGCGTGCGTCCGGTGATGGAGCAGCGCGTGCCCTGGTTGCAGCAGGCGAGCCACTACAACAGCTGGTTCCTCGATGTAGCGGCGACCGGCATGGTGTTTGATGACTTCGACCCGGCCAAGCCGACCAGCCAGGCACAGGATGCGCAAAACCGGATGGCCGGGATGGCGTGGATTGCCAAGAGTCAGGGGGTGCTGGTGGGCTCCGAGGAGGGCGGTGCGGTTGCCAACCGCACCGCGGCCTTTGCCCACGGCCCCCAGACCAGCGGCTTTGGCTGGCAGGATCCCGATATGCGCCGCAACAAGCGCTCTCCCTACTATCTGGGGGCCTGGTATCCCGACTATCAGCCTGCATTTTTCTTTCGCCAGAGCCACCTAAAACCTGAGTATCAGGGGCTCTACTTCGATCCGGCGCTGCGGCTGCCGCTGTTCCAGAGCGTCTTTCACGACAGCATAGTGACCACCCACCACTGGACGATGGATAGCCTCAAATTCAGGGAGAGCCGTCAGGTGACCGAACTGTTGCAGCAGCTCTACAACGTGCCGCCCCTGCTCAACCTCAGTCTAGATAGTGCCAGCGTGCGCATTCCCTACCTCAGGGGGCTCGATGCCTTCTTCCGCCCGCTGCATGAGCGGCTCTACAACCAGCCCCTCACCGGTTTTCGCTGGCTTGATAAAAGAGGTGTGGTGCAGCAGAGCGAGTTTGCCGATGGCACTCGACTGATAGCCAACTTTGGCCCGGCCACCGAGCTGGCAGGGATAAAACTGGCCGCTCAAAGCGTGCTGGCGCAGCTGCCCGATGGCAGCCAGCAGCAGTTTGTCTCGCAACCGGATGGCGCCCGCTAATCTGGCGTTCTGGCTTTTATTTCATCAGAGAATGATGTGGCAGAACTTTTCATGTATAGATGAACGTTCTGCAAAATAAACGAGAGGTAGTTCTGATGATTGAGAGTGAAGTGATTAGAGAGGTAAACCATCCGGCGTGGCCGCTGGTCTGGCAGATCTATGGCGAGAGTTTTCCCCGCTACGAGCAGCGCCAGTCACAGCATCAGCCCCAGAAGATGCGGGATCCTCGCTATCACTGCCAAATCTTTTATCAGGACGGCCTGCTGCTCGGTTTCATCTTCTGGTGGGCGTGTGGCGAGCAGATCTATATCGAGCATCTGGCCATCAATCCGGCGCTGCGCGGCCGCAACTACGGCAGCCGCCTGCTGGCCGAATTTTGCGAGCGGGCAGGCAAAACCGTCATTCTCGAGATCGATCCGCCAGAGGATGAGATTGCCATTCGCCGTCTGCGCTTCTATCAGGGGCTGGGTTTTTGTCTCAACGACTATGCCCATCTCCACCCGCCCTATCATCCTGATTATCAAGGACATGCGCTGAGGGTGTTGAGCTATCCGGGGCTTCTTGAGGAAGAGGCCTATCAGCGTTTCAACCAGATGCTGGTGGAGACGGTGATGGAGCACGGCTTGAGTTGTAAAACGGGGATGTTCATTGCGAGATGAAGGGGGGATTATCCCCCCTCCTAATTTCTACTATTCATAGACTGATGTCGCGGTCAGCAACTGATCTGCAAAGGTAAAAATTTCATCGATCGAGGAAATAGGATGCCTAGTCTCTTTTTTGTCAGCGTCAAATAAACCGATATATTTCTGCCTTGCATTGAAATGCAACCGGCATAACGGCTTGCGATTATTATCGTCGAGGAGAATACCAAAATAACTTTGGGTATCTCTTGCCGCGATTCTTGTTACATCAAATCGCTGTCTCAGAATTGCTTTGACAACATTAAAGCCTTCCATCTCTTCAATCGTTGTATCGACCTTTGATTTTTCCTCACTACAGCCTTCGGCATTATTGTTATCACTTGATGGATTACTATCAAATGCCGGTTGGATAGTTGAGGAGTTGACACTGCCACCAATCGCAGATTTCAATCTTGCATTGATGCTGTCATTCAGAAATTGGCTAAGTGCCTTCTTGGTAATGTCGGTAAAGGACTGTTTGACCTTTGCCGTCAGTACACCGTCATAGATTCTGGATGCAAAAAACTTAACAAAGTCTTCTTCCGGTGAGCCAAATTGTTCGGCTAGCAATTTTTTGATCTGGCTAAGGTACTTCAGTTCGCCAGCTGCATCGACAACTGAATCAACATCGAAAGAGGTTTTGGTTAGTTTTAATACCTCAGGCACTATGTGTTCATCTATGTCTTCCAGATCGAGCGTCAAAAATGGTTTTTCGTCCATTTTGTTTGGGGCATCAAGGTCTGTGTAGAACTCATATTGTGCCCCATTGGTAAGAATGCCGATTCGAGCATTGGTAACTGAAAAATAGCGAAAGAGTTGACCAGAGTGCTTGGCCGAGAGTTTTTCACTGTATTTTTTACACTCAACCAGAATTTGCACTTGGCCATCTTTGAGAATGGCGTAGTCAACCTTTTCCCCTTTTTTGATGCCTGTATCTGCGGTGAATTCCGGAATCACCTCCGTAGGGTCAAACACATCATAACCAAGTACACGATTGAGAAATGGCATGACAAATGCGTTTTTGGTTGCTTCTTCTGTGGTGATCATCGATGACTGTTGAGCAATCTTTTTGGCTAGACTCTGTAGCTGCTCTGAAAAATCCATTGTTTCCTCTCTGCGCTGGGACTGGAATTGTTGAGTTGATATTCACCCGCCATATCTGGCCAAAATCAGGTGAGGTCATAGAGACGGTTTATCTCTACGTATATTCAGCAAAGTGCCATACGATTCCAAGGCTGGTATGCCTGAAACAGGATCCAGCTCACCGCTATTGAGTGTTATATGAAGAAAATATGAGCTTGTAGCTGACATTTATATTAAAAAGGGGCGCCCAAGCGCCCCTTTCTCGTTGAACCTGCTGTGGTTTATCTCACTCCCCCAGCAGTAGTTGCCAGACCGCCAGCACATGGCCTCGTTCGGTCAGTAACTGATCGTCGCTCACCTTGCGGGAGATCTCCGAGAGGTTGAGGCGATGGCCGAGGTTGCGGATCTCCAGATAGGCCTGCTTCAGCCCCTCCGCCTGCTCCAGGGTCAGCACCCCCGCCATCACGCACTCATCGAAGATGCGCACGTTATCGGACCAGCGGGTGAGGGCGTCGGGCTCGCCGCAGGCGTGGGCCAGCACCAGATACTGGGCGATAAACTCGATATCCACCATGCCGCCGGGGGACTGCTTGAGGTCGAACTCGCCAGCCCCCGCTTTCAGCAGGTGATCCCGCATCTTGTGGCGCATCTCGCGCACCTCGCGGGCCAGGGTCGGCAGCTCCCGCTCCTTGGCCAGCACATCGCGGCGGATACGGGCAAACTCGGCAACGATGGCATCATCGCCATAGATGGGACGGGCCCGCACCAGCGCCTGATGCTCCCAGGTCCACGCCTCGTTTTGCTGATACTGCTCGTAGGCCGACAGCGACGAGACCAGCAGGCCGGAGTCGCCGGAGGGGCGCAGTCGCATATCGATCTCGTAGAGGATCCCGGATGGGGTGCGGGTGCTGAACAGGTGCAGGATCCGCTGGGCGAGGCGCAGGTAGAACTGGCGGCTGTCGATGGGCTTGCGGCCATCTGTGTAGCTGTTGGGGTCGCCGCCGTGCAGGAACACCAGATCGAGATCCGAGCCGTAGCCGAGCTCGATGCCGCCCAGCTTGCCATAGGCCACCACCGCAAAGCCGCGCTGGCCGCTGGTTGCCACCTCTGGCGGCACCCCGTAGCGCTCGCTCATCTGGGCCCAGGCTTGATTGACCACCTCTTCGGTGATCGCCTCCGCTAGCCAGGTGAGGTGGTCGCTCACCTTCATCAGCGGCAGGGCGCCAGCGATATCGGCCGCCACGATGCGCAGCAGCTGCACCTGCTTGAACTGGCGCAGCGCTTCCATCTGCTGCTCCACGTCCTCTTCGGGGATGCGCAGCAGGAACTGGCGCAGTTGGGGCTTGTACTGATCGAGCGGGGTGGGGTGATAGAGGTGCTGGGGATCGAGCAGTTCGTCCAGCAGGATGGGGTAGCGGGCCAGCTGTTCGCTCACCAGATGGCTGGCGTTGCACAGCCGCACCAGCTGGCGCAGGGCGCCCGGGTTTTCCGCCAGCAGCTGCAAATAGGCGCTGCGGGTGAAGATGCGGGTAAGCAGCTCACAGACCCGCTCGAACAGGCGGGCGGGTTGCTCACTGGCGACCACCAGCCGCAGCAGCTCCGGCATCAGCCAGTCCAGCGCGATGCGCCCCTGCGGCCCCACCTGACGGCGCTTGTACTCCTCCTTGAAACGCAGCAGCGCGGCGCAGAGCGGGGCGGGCTCGGCCACCCCCTGCGCGGTCAGCAGTTTTTCCAGCTCGGCGGCGTCGAGCTCGGTGCGCCACAGATCGAGCCAGAGCTGCTCCAGATGGGCGGGTGCCTCTTTCTCTTCCCCCACCACGGCGGCGAACTCCTGATGGACGGCGGCCATCTCCTCATCCAGATAAGCCATAAAGGCGTCCCAGTCAGCAAAACCCAGAGCAGCGATCAGCCGCTGGCGATCCCGCTCCTCGGTGGGCAGGGTCTGGGTCTGTTGATCGCCGATCTCCTGCAGGATGTTTTCGACCCGGCGCAGGAAACGATAGGCCGTCAGCAAGCGGTCGCAATGGGCGGATTCGAGGGCGCCACATTGGGCGATGGCGGCCAGCGCCTCCGGCAGGTGACGTACCCGCAGTGCCGGTTCGCGACCACCGCGAATAAGCTGCAGTGCCTGGGCGATAAACTCCACCTCGCGAATACCGCCAGCCCCCAGCTTGATGTTGCCCTCCAGCCCCTTGCGGCGCACTTCGGCGGCGATCATCGCCTTCATCTGGCGCAGGCCGTCGATAACGCCAAAGTCGATATAGCGGCGAAACACGAAGGGGCGCAGCATCTCGGCCAGCTCGACCGCATGCTCGCACTGGGGCCCCAGTACCCGCGCCTTGACCATGGCGTAGCGTTCCCAGTTGCGACCGTGATGCTGGTAGTAATCCTCCATGGCGGCAAAGGAGATAGCCAGTGGCCCCGCATCGCCAAAGGGGCGTAAGCGCATATCGACCCGGAACACCTGACCATCCTGAGTGGGCTGGTGGAGGGCGTTGATGATGCGCTGGCCCAGCTTGATAAAGAACTGCTGGTTGGCCAGCTCGCGCCGCCCGCCGACCGTGTAGCCGTTCTCGGGGAAGGTGAAGATAAGGTCGATATCCGAGGAGAAGTTGAGCTCGCCACCCCCGAGCTTGCCCATGCCGAGGATAAGCAGCGGTTGCGGGTTGCCGTTGCCATCCATCGGGGTGCCCAGCTCGCCACACTGTTTGGCGTAGAGCCAGTCGCGGGCGGAGCTGATCAGGGCATCCGCCAGTTTGGTCAGGTGGATAAAGCTCTCTTCCACCGCCGCGTGGCCCAGCAGCTCGCGCCAGGCGATCACCAGCATGCGGCTGCGGCGGAACTGGCGCAGGATACGCTTGAGCGCCTCTTCATCGCTTACCTCGGCGAGCAGGGCGGTCAGATCGCTCTGGTAGGCGGGCCAGCGTTCGGTTCGTTCGAGATCACCGGAGGCGAGCAGTTCGGTCAGCAACTCCGGCTGTTTGAAGAGAGAGTCGGCGACAAAATCGGAGAGACCGAGCAGGGTCAGCAGGGTCTGGCGCACCGGCTCGGGCTGGTTGCCATAGTCGGGGGCCAGTTCAGTCAGCCGTTGCCAGTGGCGCTGGGCCAGCTCCTGCAGCAGGGGGGAGAAGGCGGAGAAGGCGGAGAAAGAGGGAGAGTGCTGGGCCACGGTTGCCGTCCTTGTGGTTCACGACAGCGGGTTAACGACACGAGGTTAACAACGCTGCCGGTTCAAAATGGTGGCTGCCAATCTAGCACTGTCAGGCCCCCGCGTCACAGCGCAGGGGCGAGAAGCATGATCCGGTGGGAATTATTGGCCGCCAGTCAATCAGGTGCGCTGGTAGATGGCAGGGTTGTAGATCTCCATCAGGCTGTCTGGACTTGCTGGGGGCGCAAAGCCAAAACCGGCATAGAGGCCGTGAGCATCAGAGGTGGCGAGAGCGAGACGCCGTAATCCCTGCAACTCGGGATGGTCGACAATGGTTGCCACCAGTGCCTTGCTGTAACCCCGGCCGCGGTACTCAGGCAGCACGAAGACATCGGCCAGATAGCCAAAGGTGGCCTTGTCAGTGATGACCCGGGCGAAGGCAACCTGCTGACCATCGACATAGCCGCCAACGCAGAGGGAGTGGTTGATGGCTCGCACCACAGTGCTGTGGGGAATACCACGGCACCAGTAAGCCTCTTGGGAGAGAAAACGGTGGATCAGCGGCACATCGAGCCGCCCCTTGTCGTCACTGAGCTCGAGTGGTGGGTGCGTTGCATTCTGCTGCATGTTGGCTCCTTGCCGTGCGCTGGAAATGAGAAAGGCCCCCTCAAGGGGCCTTCCAGTCTAACCGGATTGGGGCATGAAAACAGTCAGACGAGTTTGAAGGACTGGATCTGGCTGTCGAGCTCCTTGCTGTGCTGCTCGACCAGTTCGGAGGCCTCTTGCAGCTCGCGCAGCACCACGACGGAGCCTTCGGCGATCTGCTTGACCTGCTCCAGATTGCCGCGCATCTCTTCGGCGACCGAGCTTTGTTGCTCGGAGGCGGCGGCGATGTGGCGGTTCATGTCGGCGACACCCTGTACCCGCTGCACTATGGTGGCGAGCTGGGTACCGGCCTGGGTCACCTGTTCCACCCCCTTGTCGGCCTGCTGTACGCTTTGGGCCATCAGCTCGCCAGCCTGATGGGCATTGCCCTGCAGCTGTTCGATCATCTTCTGGATCTCGACGGTGGCGGCCTGAGCCCGGTTGGCCAGCTCGCGCACTTCGGAGGCCACCACGGCAAAGCCACGACCCGCTTCACCGGCGCGAGCCGCTTCGATGGCCGCGTTAAGTGCCAGCAGGTTGGTCTGTTCCGAGATGCCGCGAATGGTGTCGACCACAGAGCCAATGCGCTCGACCCCCTGCTCCACCTCGTTGACCACGGTGGCGGAGCGCTGGATGTTGCCGGAGAGGGTGTCTATGGTGCTGACGGTGTCGGCGACGCAGCGGCTCCCCTCTTCCGCCAGCTGGCTGGTTTCGGCGGTGGCGTGAGAGGCCTGATCCGCATGGGCGGCCACTTCGCGAATGGCGCCGACCATCTGGCTCATGGCGCTGGCCAGCTGTTCGATCTGGGTGAACTCTTCGTTGATCGCTTCGTTGGCCTCTTCCATGCAAAGGGTCACCTGGGAGGCGATGTCGTTGAGCTCCTTGCAGGCGGCGCGCTGGTTGCCAAACACCTCTTTGAGGTTCTCCTGCGAGTGTGAGACCGCCTTGGCGATGTCACCGAATTCGTCACGAGACTTGAGCAGTACCTTGTGGCTGAGGTCCCGCTTGGCGAAGCGCTCCAGCAGGCCTACCAGATAGTGCACCTGCTTGACCATCAGGCGGGAGCCGGTGAGCAGCAGGATCACGAACAGCAGCCCCATGATGGCGGTCTCCATCAGACCGGTCCAGAGCAGGCGATTGGAGATCGCATCCGCCTTGGCGGGATCGAGCCCTTCGCTGAGCAGGGTCGCTTCCAGATTGTTGGCGTCAAACCAGAGTTTTGTCAGTAGCAGGAGGGTACTGAACACCATCAGCAGCACCACTTTGGGTACCAACCGGATGTTGCTCATTCTTTTCTCCAGCAGGTTCAGCTGCATTGTCATTCTCCTTTTAAAAGCCGTTTTTTCCTTTGCCCTCAGGACTATCGGCATTATCTTCTCTTTTATTAATTTGCACTGTGCTTAAAGTTGGAAAATGTATGCGACATCACTTAACTCATCTGCGGGCGATGGATCTGCTGATGGCATTTCTGTCGATTATCTCGGTTGTGCTGGTGACGGCCCGCTGGTGGGGCCATGAGAGCCTGACACCACAGACCCTGCAGCTCTTCTATGACCTCGACAGTCTGATCTGCTACTTCTTCCTCGCGCACTTTGCTTATGGTTGGATCCGGGCCTCTGATCGCAAGGCCTATTTCAAGGCCAACTGGATCTATCTGCCGGGTAGCCTGCCGATGGCGGAGCAACTGCGCTGGGCGCGGTTGATCCAGTTGTGGCGGGTCTATCAGCTGTTCAAGGAGCACCCGGATCTCTGGGCCATGTTCCGTCGCGAGCGCAACGAGACCACCCTCTCCGGCATCTTGTTCCTCTTCTTCCTGCTGCTGGGGGTGGGCTCCGGCGTCATGTACTGGATTGAGTCAGGCCAGCCCGGCAGCCAGATTGAGACACCTTACGACGCGTTCTGGTGGACGCTGGTGACCCTCTCGACAGTCGGTTACGGGGATCTGGTGCCCAAGACCGAGGAGGGGCGGTTTGTCGCCAGCTTGCTGATCCTGTTCGGGGTCGGTCTGTTCGGTGCCATCAGCGGTTTTATGGCCAGCCTGTTTTTGCAGCCCAACAAGGGGGATGGCGAGACCGACAAGTGGCGTCATCACTACAACAATCAGCAAGAGGAGATGCTGCGGGAGATCCGCGCCCTGCGCAGCGAGGTGCAGGAGCTGAAAAACAAGTGAGACCGCAGACGGGCAAGTTGCGAGGTGACTCGCAACTCTGCGCTCTTTATCTGGGGGGAGGTGCTTTTTCTTTGCTTGTCCTTTAACCTGCTGGCGGCTTAACATTCAACCTCTTGTCCAAACCTGAAAAAGAGAACCGATCGACCATGCGCGCCCTTCTCGGGATTTTGATCTGCTTGTGTGCCCAACAGGCACTGGCCGATACCCGTTATGTTTCAGACAACATCTTTACCTATATCCACAATGGCCCAGGTACCCAGTACCGGATCCTTGGCAGCGTCAAGGCTGGTGAACCGCTGGAGGTAAAGGCGGTGAACAGCGAGGCCGGTTTCACCCAGGTGGTGGACGGTCGTGGCCGCGAGGGGTGGATCAAGAACAGCGAACTGCAGAGCCAGATCAGCCTGCGCGAGCGTCTGCCCCAGGTGGAAAAAGAGCGCGATGAGCTTAAAGATCGCCTGCAGAACCTTAACGGTGACAACGAGAAACGCTTCACCGAGAAGGATGGTCATCGCTGCCCAGAGCAAGGAGATCGCCGCCCTCAAGGCCCAGCTGGTCAGTCAGGGTGAGGAGATGAGCAATCTCAAAGAGCAGAATGATGCCCTGACCCAGAGCTACGACAATCAGGAGCACGACATGCAGATGGACTGGTTTATTCGTGGTGGTGCCATGGTGGGTGCCGGTATCCTGCTTGGCATCCTGTTGCCCATGCTGCCCCGTCGTCGCAGCCGTGGCGATCGCTGGATGAACTGACAGCATCTGGCTGAATGAATTGCTGAGAAGGGTCGCCGTGGCGGCCCTTCTTTTTTGGGGCGTATTGGGCGGAATGCGTGGCTGCTTTGCGATAGAGCGGCGGCAGATCGTATACAAAATGAAGTCAGATGACCCTCACGCTTGCTGGCGTATTGGCTTCAAAAGGGAATTCATGGGGGGAATGAGCGATATTTGTTAAAGAGTGGCAACAAATTCATTTCATATAGGGTGCAACATTGTATACATTATCGGCGTTTCGGCGGCGCGTCCGCCTTTGTCGATATCAGCCCTAGGGCGTACAGGAAGACCCCATATGTTCAAAGCTACACAAGTGCTTGCCGCTGACTATATCCCCTCCGATCTGGCCGCCCTGCGCGAAGCCATCACCCAGAACTATGTGGTGGATGAAAATGCCTATCTGGCCGAACTGTCGGCCATGCTGCCGGGGGATGGCGCCTCGCTGGAGCAGGTGACCCAGCGTGCCCGTACTCTGGTGACCAAGGTGCGCAAGGAGAGCGGCTCCGGTGACGGTATCGACGCCTTCCTGCAGGAGTACAGTCTGGATACCCAGGAGGGGATTATCCTGATGTGTCTGGCCGAGGCGCTGCTGCGCATTCCCGATGCCGAGACCGCCGACGCCCTGATCAAGGACAAGCTCTCCGGCGCCAACTGGTCGTCCCATTTCCGCAAGAGCGACTCTACTCTGGTCAACGCCTCCACCTGGGGGCTGATGCTGACCGGCAAGATTATCAAGCTCGACAAGAAGCTCGACGGCAACCCGGCCAACCTGCTGGGGCGTATGGTCAACAAGCTGGGGGAGCCGGTGGTGCGCTCCGCCATGTATGCCGCCATGAAGATCATGGGCAAGCAGTTCGTGCTGGGGCGCGACATGAAGGAGGCGCTCAAGGCGAGCCGCAAATCCCGCGAGCTGGGCTACACCCACACCTACGACATGCTGGGTGAATCTGCGCTGACCATGCAGGATGCCGACAAGTATCTGACCGATTACCGCAACGCCATCGAGGCGGTGGGCAACGAGCGGATCAGCGACGGCGGCCCGGCCCCCTCCATCTCCATCAAGCTCTCGGCGCTCCATCCGCGCTATGACGTGGCCAACCGCGAACGGGTGCTTGGCGAGATGTGCGAGCGGCTGGTGGGGCTGGTGCGTCTGGCCCGCGACAAGGATGTGGCCATCAGCATCGATGCCGAGGAGATGGACCGCCTCGAGCTGTCGCTGGATCTGTTCGAGCAGCTCTATCGCTCCGAGGCCAACCGTGGCTGGGGCAAGCTCGGCATGGTGGTGCAGGCTTACTCCAAGCGCGCGCTGCCGGTACTCTGCTGGCTCACCGCGCTGGCCCGCGAGCAGGGTGACCTCATTCCGGTGCGACTGGTAAAAGGCGCCTACTGGGACAGCGAACTGAAATATGCCCAGCAGGCGGGCCTGCCCGGCTACCCGCTGTTTACCCGCAAGGCGGGCACCGATATCTCCTACCTCGCCTGCGCCCGCTACCTGCTGAGCGAGCCGACTCGCGGCTTTATCGCCCCCCAGTTTGCCACCCACAATGCCAATACCGTGGTCAGCATTCTGGAGATGGCCGGTGATCGCCAGTTTGAATTCCAGCGTCTGCACGGCATGGGCGAGGAGCTGCACAACGCGGTGCTGAACGACAATCCCGGTCTGCACTGCCGCATCTATGCGCCGGTCGGCGCCCACAAGGACTTGTTGCCCTATCTGGTGCGCCGCCTGCTGGAGAACGGGGCCAACACCTCCTTCGTTCACAAGCTGGTGGACCCCAACACCCCGGTCGATTCGCTGGCCGAGCACCCGCTGCGCACCCTCAAGCGCTACTCCGGCTTTGCCAACGACCGGATTCCGCAGCCGGTGAACCTGTTCAGCGACCGCAAGAACTCCAGCGGCGTCAACATGAACATCCTCTCCATCCAGCGCCCCTTCTTCGCCCGCTTGAAAGAGCTGGAGAGCAAGCAGTGGCTGGCAGGCCCCATCGTCGATGGCGAGACCCTCAAGCGCAGCGAGGCACGCACCGTGCTGAGCCCGCAGGATGTGAGCCTCACCGTCGGCAAGATCCACTGGGCCGACGAGCAGGCGGTGGAGCAGGCCTTGGCATCTGCCCACGCTGCCTTCCCGCGCTGGCGTGAAACCCCGGTGAGCGAGCGTGCTGCCGCGCTGGAGAAGCTGGCGGATCTGCTGGAAGCGAACCGCGAACAGTTCGTCTCCCTCTGTACCCGCGAGGCGGGCAAGCTGCTGCAAGATGGCATCGACGAGGTGCGTGAGGCGGTGGATTTCTGCCGCTACTACGCGGTGCAGGCGCGCAGCCTGATGGGGCAGGCGACCCTGCTGCCCGGTTATACCGGCGAGCAGAACGAGCTGTTCCTGCAGGGGCGCGGGGTGTTTGTCTGCATCAGCCCGTGGAACTTCCCGCTGGCGATCTTCCTCGGCCAAATCGCCGCGGCGCTGGCCACCGGCAACACCGTCATCGCCAAACCGGCGGAGCAGACCGGCCTTATCGCCCATCTGGCGGTGACTCTGGCGCATCAGGCCGGTATTCCGGGCGACGTACTGCAATTGCTGCCCGGTGACGGCGCCACCGTGGGTGCCAAGTTGACAGCCGATCCGCGCATCGGCGGCGTCTGCTTCACCGGCTCCACCGAGACCGCCAAGCTCATCAACATGACTCTGGCCCAGCGCGATGGTGCCATCCTGCCGCTTATCGCCGAAACCGGCGGTCAGAACGCCATGATCGTCGACTCCACCGCCCTGCCGGAGCAGGTGGTGCGCGACGTGGTGAGCGCCGCCTTCCAGAGCGCCGGTCAGCGCTGCTCTGCCCTGCGGGTGCTCTATCTGCAGGAGGAGATCGCCGAGCGGGTGCTGGAGATCCTCACCGGCGCCATGCAGGAGCTCAAAGTGGGCAACCCGGCCGAACACAACACCGATGTCGGCCCGGTGATCGACGCCGATGCCAAATCCGGTCTCGATGCTCACCTCGCCTACATGGTGCCGCGCGCTCGCCTGATTGCCCAGGCGCCGATGCCCGCCGCGACCATGGAGGGACACTTCGTCCAGCCGACCGCGCTGGAGATCGGCTCCATCCGCGAGCTGACCAAGGAGCAGTTCGGCCCCATCCTGCACGTGGTGCGCTACGCCACCCGGGATCTGGACAAGGTGATCAGCGACATCAACGGCACCGGCTACGGCCTGACGCTGGGGATCCACAGCCGCAACGAATCCCACGCCGAGGAGCTGGCGAGCCGCATCAATGTCGGTAACGTCTACATCAACCGCAACCAGATCGGCGCCATGGTCGGGGTGCAGCCGTTCGGCGGGCAGGGGCTCTCCGGCACCGGCCCCAAGGCGGGCGGCCCTCACTACCTGAGCCGTTTCGTCACCGAGAAGACCCGCACCATCAACACCACGGCGGTGGGCGGCAACGCCTCCCTGCTGGCGATGGGCGATGCCTGATCTGCGTCGATAGAGGCCGGATACGGGATACCGGATAACAACGGGCCGCCTTCGGGCGGCTTCTTTATTTGCACCATCCGTTTTTTACGAATGGGACAATCGGCCACGGCGGGGTCGTCAGCGACCCTTGCTGGTCGTAAGATGGGAGCCATTCGCGCGGCGTTTGCCCCCCTTGGCGGGCCCGCCGTAGCCAGGGTTTTGTTTTAACGAGAGTGTTTATCTGATGTCATTAACCGAACAAGCCCGCTGGTTCGTGCTGGGGGGCGATCATCTGGTACTGCTCGCTCAGCAGGGTCAGGTGCCACAGGGCAGTAGAGCGTGCCTGCCCGCAGCGCTGGCTGACGCTCATTTCGAGCGTTTTGACGAGTGGCAGGGGCTGCCCTGTTATCTGCTCGATCTGGGGGCTGAGGCCGACACGACTATGATGGCCCCCCTGCGTCAGCTGATGGTGGCGGGGGACGAAGAGGGCTTTCGTCTCGCTGGCCGCGCCTGGCAGCTCGCCACCTTCCGCCGCACCCACCGTTTCTGCGGCGAGTGCGGCGCCCCCATGACCCCGAAGGCGGGGGAGTGGGCGCAGGTGTGCCAGCAAGGGCACAGCGTCTATCCGCGCATCTCCCCCTGCATTATCGTGGCGGTGCGCAAGGGGCCGGAGATCCTGCTGGCGGCTCATCGCCGTCACTATCAGGCGGACGATCCCATGTATACCGTGCTGGCCGGCTTTGTGGAGGCGGGGGAGAACCTCGAGCAGTGCGTGGCGCGGGAGGTGTTCGAGGAGAGCGGCATCCGGGTGCGCAATGTGCGCTATGTGGCGAGCCAGCCCTGGCCCTTCCCCCACAGCCTGATGATGGGCTTTACCGCCGACTACGAGAGCGGCGAAATCCGGGTGCAGGATGACGAACTGGTGGCCGCCGGTTTCTTCTCCGCCGACCGGCTGCCGCGCTTGCCGCCTCACGGCACCATCGCCCGGCGGCTGATCGAGCGTTCGCTGGCGGGCGAGGGGTAACGAGGCGCTTATCTTTTCGCCAATCTTTTTGCACTTCTTGTTACAAGCGGGGCGGTCAGGTTTGCGCCCCTTCACATCTTTTCAACCGCGCGTCCATTTGCCACGTTTTGGGCAGTCCGATCCGGTGGGCAAAGTGGTATTATGGCCGCCATTTTATGCGTGATACGAACTCAGGAACTGGGATGAAAGAGCTGAAGAACGATCGATACCTGCGCGCTTTGCTGCGTCAGGATGTGGACATGACCCCGGTATGGATGATGCGCCAGGCTGGCCGTTATCTGCCGGAATACAAGGCGACTCGCGCCCAGGCGGGGGATTTCATGTCCCTGTGCCGCAACGCCGAGCTGGCCTGTGAAGTCACCCTGCAGCCGCTGCGCCGCTACCCGCTCGATGCCGCCATCCTCTTCTCCGACATCCTTACCGTGCCCGATGCCATGGGGCTGGGTCTCTACTTCGAGCAGGGTGAAGGCCCGCGTTTCGAGCGTCCGATCACCTCCATGGCCGACGTGCAGGCGCTGCCCATTCCGGATCCGGAAGATGAGCTGGGCTACGTGATGAACGCAGTGCGCACCATCCGCCGTGAGCTGAAGGGCGAAGTGCCGCTCATCGGCTTCTCCGGCAGCCCCTGGACCCTGGCTACCTACATGGTGGAGGGGGGCAGCTCCAAGGCGTTCACCAAGATCAAGCAGATGATGTACGCAGAGCCGCAAACCCTGCACCTGCTGCTCGACAAGCTGGCCGACAGCGTGATTGCCTACCTCAACGCCCAGATCAAGGCGGGTGCGCAGGCTGTCATGGTGTTCGACACCTGGGGTGGCGTGCTCACCCCGCGCGATTACCGCGACTTCTCCCTGCAGTACATGCACAAGATTGTCGATGGCCTGATCCGCGAGCACGACGGTCGCCGTGTGCCGGTCACCCTGTTCACCAAGAACGGCGGTCAGTGGCTGGAGCAGATCGCCGCCACCGGTTGCGATGCGCTGGGTCTGGACTGGACCACCGACATCGCCGATGCCAAGCGTCGGGTCGGCGACAAGGTGGCGCTGCAGGGCAACATGGACCCCTCCATGCTCTACGCCACTCCGGCTCGCATCCGTGAAGAGGTCGCCTCCATTCTGGCCGGTTTCGGCCACGGCAACGGCCACGTATTCAACCTCGGCCACGGCATCCATCAGGATGTTAACCCGGAACACGCTGGCGTGTTCGTCAACACGGTGCACGAGCTCTCTGCCCAGTATCACGGCCGCTAAGGCCGGGGCGAGAGAAGAAGAGTTTGTTTGAAATCCGGGGCCGTCAGGCCCCGTTTTACATTAAAAAATGGCGCCGCGATGACGAGAGCGTGGCGGCCGTGCAGGAGGCAAGATGAGCAGCAAGTCACTGGATTGGGGTATCGATCTTGGCGGTACCAAGTGTGAATGCGTGGTGCTGGAGGGCGACGAGGTGCTGCTGCGCCACCGCATCCCCACCGAGCGGGCTGGCGGTTATGACCATATGATCGGCCAGATCGCCAAGCTGGTAGCTGAGTGCGCCGAGAAGATTGGTCAGCGGCCTGCCGTCATCGGCATGGGCACGCCGGGGGCGCGGGATCCGCAGACCGGCCTGATGAAGAACTGCAACACCACCGAGCTCAACGGCAAGCCGTTCAAGGAGGATCTGGAGCGCAAACTGGGCGTGCCGGTGCTGATCGCCAACGACGCCAACTGCTTTGCGCTGGCAGAAACCCATCTCGGTGCAGTGCGCCAGCACCATCCCGATGCGAAAGTGGTGTTTGGCATCATCATGGGCACCGGGGTCGGCTCCGGCATCGTCATCAACGGCCAGATCCTCAACGGCCACCACGGCATCGCCGGTGAGTGGGGCCACAACGTGCTCTCCCCCGATGGCCCCGAGTGCTACTGCGGCAAGCGTGGCTGCGTCGAGACCCTGATCAGCGGCCCGGCGCTGGAGGCATGGTACGAGGCCAAGGCCAAACGTCGCCTCTCACTGGCTCAAATCGCGGCTGCCACCGCCCACGATCATGTGGCCAAGCTCACCATCGACCGGCTGCATCTGCTGTTTGGTCAGGCGCTGGCCAATGTGGTCAATATTCTCGACCCGGATGTGATCGTCATCGGTGGCGGGGTGGGCAATGTGCAGAGCCTTTACAGTGCAGGGCGGCAGACAATTTTGCCCTTCCTCTTTAATCCCCGCTTCGCAACCCCCATTATTGCTCCTGCCCTTGGTGACAGTGCCGGGGTATTCGGGGCCGCACTGCTGGCCCGCGGTGAATTCAGAGGCCCTGCTGTCGTAGCCGGGGCTCCCGGGCGGCCGGTGTGCCGCCCTGTTGCTGGTTCAAGGAAACGGATTCTCGATGATCAAGATTGCCATCAATGGTTACGGGCGGATCGGTCGCAACGTGTTGCGAGCCCTCTATGAAAGCGGGCGCGACAAGACCATCAAGATCGTCGCCATCAACGAGCTGGCGGCCCCCGAGGCCATGGTGCACCTGACCCGTTACGATACCAGTCACGGTCGCTTCCACCATCCGGTGCAACTGGCGGGCAACAGCATGCTGGTGGGGGAGGATCTCATCTCCCTGTTTGCCGAGCGGGATCCGTCAAAGCTGCCGTGGCGGGCGCTGGGAGTCGATGTGGTGCTGGATTGCACCGGGGTATTCGGCTCGCGGGCCGATGCCGAGCTGCATCTGGCGGCGGGGGCGGGCAAGGTACTCTTCTCCCACCCGGCGGATGCGGATGTGGATGCTACCGTGGTCTACGGGGTCAACCATCATACCCTCATCGGAGCGGAGCGGATCGTCTCCAACGCCTCCTGTACCACCAACTGCGTGGTGCCGGTGATTGAAACATTGCATCGAGAATTCGAGATAAATTGTGGTACTATTACGACAATTCATTCGGCCATGCATGATCAGCAAGTCATCGATGCCTACCACAGTGACTTGCGCCGAACCCGCGCTGCCAGTCAGTCCATCATCCCGGTGGATACCAAGCTGGCAAAGGGGCTGGAGCGTATCCTGCCCCACTTCGCCGGCAAGTTCGAGGCGATCGCGGTGCGGGTGCCGACCATCAATGTAACAGCGATGGATCTCAGTATTACTGTTCGTAAAAAAGTAACAGTTAGTGACGTAAATCAAGCCCTGCAACGGGCATCCAGAGGTACATTACACGGTATTCTGGATTACACGGAAGAACCGCTGGTCTCCGTAGACTTCAATCATGATGCGCACTCATGCATCATTGATGGTACCCAGACCCGGGTGAGCGATGCCAACCTCGTCAAGATGTTGATGTGGTGCGATAACGAATGGGGCTTCGCAAACCGGATGCTGGATACCACCCGGGCCATGATGGCCGCAGGCTGAGCCTGCCCCGGGCGAAAGGTTACTGTTTTTAACATTACCTGGAAAATATAGAGGACTGAATATGTCTGTTATCAAGATGACTGACCTGGATCTGGCGGGTAAACGCGTTCTGATCCGTGCTGACCTGAACGTACCGGTAAAAGACGGCAAGGTCACCTCCGATGCACGTATCGTTGCGACTCTGCCGACCATCAAGCTGGCTCTGGAAAAGGGCGCCAAGCTGATGATCACCTCCCACCTGGGTCGTCCGACCGAGGGTGAATACAACGAAGAATTCTCCCTGGCTCCGGTTGTCAACTATCTGAAAGACGCTCTGTCCTGCCCGGTTCGCCTGGCCAAGGATTACCTGGATGGCGTAGAAGTCGCTGCCGGTGAGCTGGTTGTACTGGAAAACTGCCGCTTCAACAAAGGCGAGAAGAAGAACACCGAAGAGCTGGCCAAAAAATACGCCGCCCTGTGTGATGTCTTTGTAATGGATGCGTTCGGTACTGCTCACCGCGCCGAAGGTTCCACCTACGGTGTGGCTCAGTTCGCTCCGGTCGCTTGTGCCGGCCCGCTGCTGGCGGGTGAACTGGAAGCCCTGGGCAAAGCCATGCTGAAGCCCGAGCGCCCGATGGTTGCCATCGTTGGCGGCTCCAAGGTCTCCACCAAGCTGACCGTTCTGGAATCCCTCTCCAAGATCGCTGACCAGCTGGTTGTCGGTGGTGGCATCGCCAACACCTTCATCGCTGCTGCCGGTCACAACGTCGGCAAGTCCCTGTGCGAGCACGACCTGATCGACACCGCCAAGAAACTGGCTGCCGAGACCAACATTCCTGTGACCACCGACGTGGTTGTAGGTGCCGAGTTCTCCGAGTCCACTCCGGCGACCATCAAGTCCGTCTCTGACGTGACCGACGGCGACATGATCTTCGACATCGGCCCGGATTCTGCCAAGGCCCTGGCTGACATCATCATGAACGCCAAGACCATCCTGTGGAACGGCCCGGTTGGTGTATTCGAGTTTGACCAGTTTGCTGAAGGCACCAAGGTTATCGCTGAAGCCATCGCTGCTTCTCCGGCCTTCTCCATCGCTGGCGGTGGCGACACCCTGGCTGCTATCGACAAGTTCGGCATCGCTGACAAAGTCTCCTACATCTCCACTGGCGGCGGCGCCTTCCTGGAGTTCGTAGAAGGCAAGGTACTGCCGGCTGTTGCGATTCTGGAACAGCGCGCGAAAGCCTAATTGACCCGGAACGGGGGGCAAAAGCCTCCCGTTTCGTTTATCATGTGCCCGCTGTGCCGGTTCATGATGAACCCCCCATTTTTTATTAACGGCATACGAGACAGGACGATTAAACATGTCTAAGAAAATTTTCGACTTCGTAAAACCCGGCGTGATCACTGGTGATGACGTTCAGAAAGTGTTCGCCATCGCTAAAGAGAACGGCTTTGCTCTGCCGGCCGTAAACTGCGTTGGTACCGACTCCGTGAACGCCGTACTGGAAGCTGCCGCCAAGGTTAAAGCGCCGGTTATCGTTCAGTTCTCCAACGGTGGTGCCGTGTTCACCGCCGGTAAGGGTCTGAAGCTGGAAGGTCAGAAAGCTGCCATCCTGGGTGCCATCTCTGGTGCCAAGCACGTTCACGCTGTTGCCGAAGCCTACGGCGTGCCGGTAATCCTGCACACCGACCACGCTGCCAAGAAGCTGCTGCCGTGGATCGACGGTCTGCTGGAAGCGGGCGAGAAGCACTTTGCTGAAACCGGCAAGCCGCTGTTCTCCTCCCACATGCTGGATCTGTCCGAAGAGTCTCTGGAAGAGAACATCGACATCTGCTGCGAGTACCTGACCCGCATGGCCAAGATGAACATGACTCTGGAGCTGGAACTGGGTTGCACCGGTGGCGAAGAAGACGGCGTCGACAACAGCCACATGGATCAGTCCGCTCTGTACACCCAGCCGGAAGATGTTGCTTACGCTTACGAGCGTCTGTCCAAGATCAGCCCGCGTTTCACCATCGCTGCCTCCTTCGGCAACGTACACGGTGTATACAAGCCGGGTAACGTCAAGCTGACCCCGTCCATCCTGGACGCTTCCCAGAAGTACGTTTCCGAGAAGTTCGGCATCCCTGCCAAGTCTCTGGACTTCGTATTCCACGGTGGTTCTGGTTCCACTCTGGAAGAGATCCGCGAGTCCATCTCCTACGGCGTAGTGAAGATGAACATCGACACCGACACCCAGTGGGCAACCTGGGAAGGTCTGCTGAACTTCTACAAGAAGAACGAAGCTTACCTGCAAGGCCAGCTGGGCAACCCGGAAGGCGCCGACAAGCCGAACAAGAAGTACTACGATCCGCGCGTATGGCTGCGTGAAGGTCAGACTTCCATGATCGCTCGTCTGGAGAAAGCATTCTCCGACCTGAACGCCATCGACGTACTGTAATTCGTTACAGCACCTTGATTGCATGAAAAGGCGCCCTTCGGGGCGCCTTTTGCATTTCTGTGATCCGCACCGGTTGGTGAGTGGAGGGGGAACTGGGTATTATCGAAACAACTTTGCTTATTTTATTAAACAATTTGCAACCAAGGCAGGATGCTGAGTATGCAGGCAGGAAAGCACAACAGATATCAGGAGCACGTCGCCTCCTACTACGCGGCCACCCGCAACGATCCGCAGCAGTGGCCGGAACTCGAGGCCGAGCTGAAAGCGGATGTCTGCATCATCGGCGGCGGTTTTACCGGTCTCAACACCGCCATCAACCTGGCTGATGCAGGCTACAAGGTGGTGGTGCTGGAGGCCAACCGAATCGGCTGGGGCGCCTCTGGGCGCAACGGCGGTCAGCTTATTCGCGGTATCGGCCACGATACCAGCCAGTTCGCCCGCTGGATTGGTGAGGAAGGGGTGCGCGAACTCGACCTGATGGGGCTGGAGGCGGTGCAGCTGGTGCGCGAGCGGGTTGAGCGTTTCAATATCGAGTGTGACCTCACCTGGGGTTACTGCGACCTTGCCACCCGTCAGCGCCATCTGGCCGGCTTTGAGGAAGATCTCGACCATCTGGCGAGTCTGGGCTATGAGCACGAACTCAAGCTGGTTCCGCGCGCAGATATCCATACCGTGGTGGGGTCGGATCGCTATATCGGCGGCCTCATCGACATGGGCTCCGGCCATCTCCATCCCCTCAATCTGGCGCTCGGCGAGGCGCGCGCCGCAGCCAGCCTCGGGGTTTCCCTGTTTGAACACTCCAGAGTGACCCATATCGATTACGGCAAGCAGGTTGAAGTGACCACCGCCCACGGCCGGCTCACTGCCGACTATCTGGTGATCGGCTGCAACGCCTACCTCAACGACCTCAATCCGGAGCTGGGAGGACGGGTGCTGCCGGCCGGTTCTTACATCCTCGCCACCGAGGTGCTGGATCGCCGCTTGCGCCAGCGCTTGCTGCCGCAAAACATGGCCGTGTGCGATCAGAACGTGGCGCTCGACTACTACCGCCTCTCCGCCGATGGTCGTCTGCTGTTCGGCGGGGCCTGCAACTACTCGGGAAGGGATCCCCGCGATATCAAGGCCTTCATGTTGCCCAAGTTGTTGCGGGTCTTCCCCGAGCTGGCTGGCACTGCCATCGAGTTTCAGTGGGGGGGCATGATCGGGATCGGCGCCAACCGTTTGCCGCAGATTGGCCGCTTGAAGGAATACCCCAACGTACTCTACGCCCAGGCCTACTCGGGGCACGGCCTCAACGCCACCCATATGGCGGGCAAGCTGGTGGCCGAGGCGATCCGCGGCGAGAGCCGGGGTTTCGATCTCTTCGCCAGCGTGCCCCATATCACCTTCCCCGGCGGCTCGGCGCTGCGCTCCCCGCTGCTGGCACTGGGAATGTTGTGGCACCGGATGAAGGATATCTTCTGACCCCCATTGTCAGCCAGCGCAGTGATGGCTGAACTAAGCCCCCTTGCCAGCCCTTGTTTATAGCGGGTTGGCACTATCGTTCCGCCTGATAGACCAAAAGATGCATTCGCGCCAATCTCGTCCGGTTGGCGCTATCTTTTAGGTGTGAGTACGGTTATCTGCCAAGGGGCAAGGGGTTGTCAGATTGCCGGAATATTTGCCGAAAATGGCCAGAGGGTGGGGAGAGGAGGGCCAAGATGGAGATAAATGTGGTCGCGTCAGGCGGGCTCAGCCCGCTGGCGCAACGGCAGGGTTCTCCCGCTGTGCAGGCACAGGAGCGGGCTGTGACCTCGCCATCAACGGGCGGCGACAGCCGGATGGTGCGCGACCTTGGCGCCGTGCTGGACGAACTGGGACTGTCACCGCAAGGGGAGAGCCGCGGCGGGGGCACTGTTTCAATTAGGGACTCGCTGGAAGCGTTCATCAATACCATGATGGGCTCCCTGCAACAGCAGCAGGAGCAACAGTTGGCATTGCAGCAACAACAGCGGCAAGAGCAGGAACAGCGCAAACTCGCCATCGCCGACAGCAGCGAAAACCCGCTCAAGCGGGATCTGGAGCGCCTGCTGGAGACGCTGGATCAGCAGGGCGGACAGGAAAAAGAGAGCGAGCAAGGAGCCGAGCGTGAAGCGGTCAACCCCTTGCAGAGCCAGCTGACCAAGCTGCTGGAGAGCAGTGGTGCGGCAGAGCGCGGGGTCACCCTCAAGGAGGTGCTGTCAGGGTTGGCCAGCAAGTTGCCGAGCGAAACCGCCGAGCGAAAAGGGTATCGGGTCGATACCCAGGTTTGAGCTGGTTGGCAACGGCAGTCCAGTAGTTGCAGTGCGTAAGGGGCGGGCAGCCCTTTATTGGGCCGGTTCCGCCAGCCGCCATCCCTGTTCGTCCTTCATCATCCACACCTCTGCCTCTTGTGGTAGCACCTGGCCCGCCTCGAACTCGCCATATTTGCGCTCGAGCTCCATCAGCCCCATCTCCTGCTGGAAGGGGCCACCCGGTCGTAGACCAGATCCTCGTCGTGCAACACCTGCAACTGATCGAGCCCCTGCTTGAAGTGGAGCTGGTAACTCACCTTGACCAGATAGACCCCCTCCATCCGCTCCTCCTTGCCGAGGATGGTAAAGTCGCTGATATCGAACAGGTTGGCGTCTGTCTCGGCCAGTAGCTTGGCGGTGACCTGCTGGCGGATATCCTCTTCACCGGGCCCTGCACTGCAGCCATAAAGCCAGAGGGCTAGCAGGGGGATGAACCACTTTTTCATCAAAACTCCGGACAAGTGCAAAACGAGAGGGGCGATTGTGCCACGCGAATGCGCGGCGGCAAACCTCGGCTCACGGTTCCAGTGAACGTTCCAGCACGATGGCCTCGGCCCGATAACCAGCCAGCTTGCGGCGATAGCACTCGGTGAACCCTCTGCGCAGCCAGAAGGATAGAGCACTCTCATTGCTGGCAATCACTGACAGGCGAAGCCGGGTAGCCCCCCATGAGCTTGCCAGCGTGCAGGCGTGAAGATAGAGCGACTGACCACGGCCACTCCCTTGCCAGGGTTCCCCCACCAGTAACAGACCCAGATAGGCGGTGTCTGGATTGGGATAGCCGCGCAGCAGATCAATGACAGCGGTGAGTTCTCCCTGCTCCCAGCGGCCGATGAGATGTTTGTCGGAGAGAGGCAGGCCGGATGGGCAGGCGACAAGTTCCTCTTCTCCTGCCTGTGCAGAGAGAGGGTCATTGCTCACCGCCGCCTGATAGGAGGGGGCCTGCTCGAACAGCCGCTGCAAGGCAGGTGCATCGCTTGTCTGCAGGCGACGCAACTCAGTGTGCATCACTTACCATCTCGAGATGTTTGGCAAAGGGGATAGGCCCCATAAAACCGGTGACCCGCTGCCCTGTCAGCTCCTTGCCCTCGCGGTCGAAGAAGATCAGGGTCGGCAGGCCCAGCACATTGAGGGTATTGAGCAGCTCGATATCCGCATCGTCGTTGGCGGTGACATCCGCCTGCAGCAGCACCATCTGGCCGAAGCGCGCCCTCACCGCCGGGTCGCTGAAGGTCTTGTGCTCGAACTCCTTGCAGGCGACGCACCAGTCGGCGTAGAGGTCAAGCAGCACCGGCTTGCCGCGGGCGGCGGCCAGCTGCACCTTGAGATCATCCAGCGTCTTGATGCGGATAAACTGCGGCGCCGTTTGACCGGCATCCGCCGTGATGGCAGCAGGGGTGGCCGGTTGCAGCAGATCCTTGCCCACTACCACGGCGCTGATCATCGCCAGCAACAGCACGAAGCCGCGTACGCTCTTGGCCACCGAGTGGGGCTGGTGCTGGTTGTGGTGATAGAGATAGCCGCACAGCAGCAGCCCCCAGCCGAGCCAGGCGAGAGTGGCAATCTGATCGCTCCAGAGCCGTGACAGCAGCAGGATCGGCACCGCCAGCAGGGCAAAGCCAAACAGCTGCTTGATCACATCCATCCAGGCGCCCGCTTTGGGCAGCAGCTTGCCACCCGAGGTGCCGAGCAGCAGCAGCGGCAGACCCATCCCCAGTGACAGCGCATAGAGCGCCGCCCCGCCGAGCCAGAGATCGCCGCTCTGGGCCACGTAGATCAGCGCCCCCGAGAGCGGCGCCGTGGTGCAGGGGGAGCAGACCAGCCCGGAGATCATCCCCATGATGGCGACCCCGACCACAGAGCCGCCCTGCTGGCGGTTGGAGAGGCCGGAGAGACGGGTTTGCAAACTGCTCGGCAGTTGCAGGGTATAGAGTCCGAACATGGAGAGGGCCAGCAGCACGAACATCACCGAGAGGGCGATCAGCACATAGGGATGTTGCAGCGCCGCCTGGAATTTCAGACCCGCCGAGGCGACCACCAACCCCAGCAAGGTGTAGGTGACCGCCATCCCCTGCACATAGACCATGGAGAGCAGGAAGGCGCGACCGGTAGAGAGGCGATGGCCGGCACCGGCGATGATGCCGGTCAGGATTGGGTACATGGGGAAGACGCAGGGGGTGAAGGCGAGCCCCAGCCCCAGCGCGAAGAAGGCGACGATGCTGAGCCAGAACCCCTGATGGCCGAGGGCGGCGGCCAGCTGATCCTGCTGGCTAACCGGTGCGACGCTTTGTGCCGTATCAGCAGTGGACGCTGTGGTTGCCGTGACCAGCGGGGTTACATCGATCAGCTTGTCGGTCGGTGGATAGCAGAGGCCGTCGGTACAGCCCTGATAGCGCACCCGCAGGGTGGCATTTTCCCCCACCTCCTTTAGCGGCACCGCGATGCTCACCTGCTGGTAGTAGACCCGGGTCTTGCCGAAGAAGTCATCCTCGTGCTCGGTGCCTTCCGGCAGGGTCGGCTCGCTGAAGGTGAGGTTGTTCCCCTTGAAGCGCAGGCTATGGCGATAGAGGTAGTAGTCGTCGGCGATGTGGAAGGTTAGCAGCAGCTGATCGCCACGCTGTTCGCTCTCGATCTGAAAGGCCTCATCGACCTGCAAAAATTTGGGCTTGGCGTTGGCCTCAATACCCAGCGAGCTGAGCAGATCGGCGCCGCTGGCGTGGGCTGGGGAGCTGCCCACCGCTGTCATCAGCAGGGCACAGAGCAGCAGCAGTGGAGAGAGCAAGCGGTTGAACGTCATGCGGTCTCCCCATTAAGCCAGTCGAGATAGGCAGGTAGTCCGGCACTCACCGGCAGGGCCAGCAGCTCGGGCACCTCATAGGGGTGATTGTCCTGAATACATGCCTGCAGCTCGGCAAAGCGCGATTGGAGGGATTTGATGATGAGCTGGATCTCGGTGGCGCGCTCCACCTTGCCTTGCCAACGATAGACGGAGGTGACGCCCGGCAGTTGATTGATGCAGGCGGCCAGCCGCTGGTTCAGCAGCTGTTCGCAGAGAAGGTCGGCACTGGTTTGATCTGGGCAGGTGCAGAGCACCACAATGGCGTCGGTCATAAAGCGGATCTTCACCTCGTTGGGGTAAACCGGGCAGGCGCCCTTGCCGTCTCATCCCTGTTTGCGGATGAGGGTGAAAAAAGCGCCTGAAAATCAGCGGCTACTATACCCCAGAGCCACTTCAAATAGCATCTGTAGCCATTTGTGAGCCAGCGCCAAAAATTTGTGGGGGGCATGAGATAGACGCTGTCATGGGGACAGGGCAGAATGAGCGGGCTTGTTCCCAATTGACGTAAGGAAATGTATGACCCAACAGAATGAGCAGCAGAGAAACCGCATGTTGAGCCTGCTGCGCGAAGGTGAGCGCCGCATGTTGGTTCAATTGGCCGGGCTGCTGCGCACGACCGCCGATGAAATCAATGCCGAGCTGGAGAAAGAGGAGCTGATGGCCACCCTGGAGCAGCCCATCACGGTGGAGTATCTCAACGGCGTGGTGCAGCACCATCTGTTCGAGCGCAAACACAAGGGAGATATGGCGGTTGCCCAGCAGATCCTGAGCGATTATCAGAGCGAACTGGAAGCGCTGCAGGCCGCTCAGGCCCAGCCTGAAGAGGCTGCCGCTGCCGACGAGAGCGGCGAAGAGCTCAAAGCCCAGGCTTGAGCGACGGGCAGGCTTGAATCCTTACCTCTGAATCAGCCGGCCTGCCAGCGCTGACGCCTTTTGCGGCCCCATCATGTCTGCCATGATGGGGCCGTGTCGTTTCTTCTGTAGTCTTTCCTTGTTGACCTTCACGTCTCGGCTTCAGTCCAACTGATTCGTGCCTTAGCGCGCCTCTTGTGGCATGCCGTGCGGCACTTCGCGGGGGATGGGGAACACCTTGTCATAACCCCAGTTGTAGACGAAGGCATAGATCAGGTAGAAGGCGACGAAGCCCAGATCCAGTACCAGCGCCTCCAGCATGCTGACGCTCAGCCACCAGGACATGACCGGCAGCGCAACGATCAGCAGACCGCCCTCAAAGCCGAAGGTATGCAGCACCCGTTGCCACAGAGTCTTGTGGGTATGGCCCTGATATTTGAGCAGCAGCTTGTCGACCCCGATGTTGTAGATGTAGTTCCAGACAGTGGCCAGCACCGAGAAGAACAGGGCCAGCGGGCCCATATGGTTGAGCCCGACCCCGGTAACCCAGCTGGCCAGCGGGGCGGCAATCAGCAGGCCAATGAATTCAAAGCCAATGGCATGGCGCAGGCGATCGTTACGGGTACGCATAAGTCACTCTCTCAATCAGGTTTATTCACGAATTGCGGGTTAATCTATAGAACTTTCGCGATAGATTCATGTTGGCATCCATCGCTAAAATAGATGGATGAGAAGACTTGCCGGAGGGCCATAAGATGACGCCATCACTGGAACAACTGAGGATCTTGCTGGCCGCTGCTGAAACCGGCTCGTTTTCTGCTGCCGCCCGCAAGCTGGGCAAGGCGCAGTCGGTGGTGAGCAGCGCCATCGCCAATCTGGAGATCGATCTGGCGCTCACCCTGTTTGACCGCAGCGGCCGCTATCCGCAGCTGACGGAGGTGGGGGCCCGCATGGTGCAGGAGGCGGGGATCCTGCTGGCGCAGAGTGAACGGTTGCAGTCTATTGCCGGAGAGTTGGCGGCCGGGGTGGAGACGCGCCTTACCCTGGCCATCGATGATGACTCCCACCTTCCCTGGCTCGGCACCCTGCTGGAGGAGTTCGCCACCCGCTACCCGACCGTAGAGCTGGAGCTGCTCTTCCCGCTGATGGAGGATGTGACCGAGATGCTGGTGACCGGCCGTGCCCAGCTCGGCATCAGTTATCAGAAGGTGCATCCCCAGCGGGAGATTGTCGCCCATTCGCTGGGGGAGGTGACCATGCCGCTGGTGGTGTCACCGGATCATCCGCTGGCCCGCAAGCAACCGCTGCGAGAGGTCGATCTGCAGGGGGCACGCCAACTGATGGTGACCGGCCGACGGGAAGGGAGCGAGCGTCAGCGTTTTCGCATCTCGGCTCAGGTGTGGTGGGTCGAGGGGGATCTCGGGGTGTTGGAGCTGGTCAAGCGGGGTCTTGGCTGGTCCGCCATTCCGGAATTTCTGCTGCATCAGCCGCTGGCTCGGGGCGAAGTGGTGGTGCTGGAGCCCGACTTTATCGCCAGCCATGCGTTGGCGCTGGAGTTGCAGTGGCATCGCGCCCGCCCGCTGGGGCAGGCGGGGCGCTGGCTGAAGGGGGCACTGCTGGCGCGGGTGCCTCGCTAGCCGACCTTACTCGGTCAGGGCGTAAGGCAGGGGTTGCAGGGTGAGGCGGGAGCCTTCGTCCTGCTTGAGGCGGAATTGGGCGTCAGCCTCGGTATCTTTCGGCAGTACGGCGGTGAGCCACACCTGCCCTGCCTGTTGCCAGGCGTTGAGCACCATGCCGCTGCGGCGCCAGTTGTCACCCAGTTGCAGCTCCAGGGTATCGCCGCTGGCGACCGGCTCGCCGGCAGTGCCCGCCAGCAGGAACAGGGCGCGATTGTTGGCGCCGCGATACTTGGCACGGGCCACCGTCTCCTGCCCCATGTAGCAACCCTTGTTGAAGCTGATACCGTCCAGCGCCTGCAGGTTGAGCATCTGCGGGATGAACTCCCCTTGATGCACCGCTTCCATATGTGGCAGACCCGCCTTGATCTCGAGCCCCCACCAGAGTGATTCGTCACCTTGCGGCAGGGCGTCGGCTTGCTGATTGCTCACCAGTAGCCAGCGATCCTGTTCAATCTTCACCGCCATGCCGCCGTCGATAAGACCGCTCTGCAGAAGGCCAAACTGCTCGGCGATCCACTCATCGCTGCCTGTACCGGCGATCCCGGTGGCGTGACGCTCATCGGCGGCGATCTCGACCTTGGAGAAGACGGCAAATTTCTTCAGCTCCGGCAGCTGACGTTCCAACACTGAAGGGCTGGTCAGCAGCAGCAGGCTGTCGTCGAGGCAGAGCAGGCGGAAATTGCTCCACAGCTTGCCCTTGGGATCACAGTGGCCACCCGGGGTCTGTTGTCCCGGTTGCAGGGCGTTGACATCACAGGTGACCTGACCTTGCAGATATTTGACGCGATCCTGGCCGCTGATACGGGTGATGGCCAGCTTGGTCAGGGAGAAGCGGGTCGGCTCGGCAGGAAAAACAGGTGGTTGCAGGCTCACGATGGTATTCCAGAGAGAAAGTATGTGAGCTGCATGGTAAAGACGTAACTAATGTTTGTCAGCCGGAAAATCCAGCTGGTACCATCCCCCGGTCTTTGTAAGGAGAGTGCCATGTTGAGCCCAGTTGAAAAATCCCGCCTGAAGTGGGCCTGCCGTCGCGGTATGCTCGAGCTGGATGTGATCTTTATGCCCTTTTTCGAACACGAGTTCGACTCCCTGAGCGAAGCCGATCAGCAGACCTTTATCCGCCTGCTGGCGAGCGACGATCCGGATCTGTTCAAATGGTGCATGGGTCATGGTGTCCCTGCCGATCCCGCATTTGCCGCCATGATCCCGATGATCCTGGAGCGCAATCAGGCGCGCCACGACCGCCAGGGGTAATACTGTGGAGCGGGTGATCATGACGGTTCACCCCTCCCGCCATCAGCAATGTTTGCTGGTGGCCCTCTTTTTGTTGCTGCTCTGGCCGGTGGCTGGCCTGATTGCCGGTTGGCAGTGGGCGCTGTTGCTGCCCGTCTGGCTGGCGGCGCTCTGGTTGAGCTGGCGCTCCCTAGCCGCGCCCCCGTTCGAGCTTGTCTGGGATGGTCAGTGGCTACAGTGGCAAGGTTGCCGCTATCAGCTCGACAAGAAAAGCCGCATTCTGCCCGGTGTGCTCAGGCTGGCGCTTTGTCCCGATCCGCAAGAGAGTGGAGCCGTGTCGCCACGGCAACTGTGGCTCTTCTCCGACGCCCTTCCCCCCGAACATTACCGCCTGCTGGCGCGAGCCATCCACTTTCTGCCGTCTCGGCGCTGACGCCTGCTTCCCGTGATAACCATGTGCTGATTTATCGCGATAAGCTGCTGCAATGTGGCTGGCGGCGCTCTTTTTGGGGCTGAAAAGCGGTTGAAAACAAGTGACCCCGCCGGGGCGGGGTCACTGATTGCTGCAACGCTTGGCAGGAAGGGGGATTAATCCCGCTCCGGGGTCAGCACGGTTGGTTTGGAGTCCGGCAGCATATCCGGATAGTCCAGGTTGTAGTGCAAGCCGCGAGACTCCTTGCGCTGCAGGGCGCAGTTGACGATAAGCTCGGCCACCTGCAGCAGGTTGCGCAGCTCCAGCAGGTTGTTGGAGACGCGGAAGTTGGCGTAGTACTCCTGTACCTCCTGCTTGAGCAGGTCGATGCGGCGCTTGGCGCGGGCCAGGCGTTTGTTGGTACGCACTATCCCCACGTAGTCCCACATCATCAACCGCAGCTCGTGCCAGTTGTGCTGGATCACCACCAGTTCGTCGGAATCTTCCACCTTGCTCTCGTCCCACACCGGCAGGCGCGGCGGCTCCACGCTCATCGGCAGCTTGGCCAGAATGTCAGCACCCGCCTGATGGGCATAGACCACGCATTCCAGCAGGGAGTTGGAGGCCATGCGGTTGGCGCCGTGCAGACCGGTGTAGGTCACTTCGCCGATGGCATAGAGGCCGGGAATATCGGTCTGGCCATTGTTGTCGATCATCACGCCGCCACAGGTGTAGTGGGCGGCCGGCACGATGGGCATCGGCTCCTTGGTGATGTCGATGCCGACCGCGAGGCAGCGCTCATAAATGGTCGGGAAGTGCTTGATGATGAAATCGGCCGGTTTGTGGCTGATATCCAGATACATGCAATCCGCCCCGAGCCGCTTCATCTCGTGGTCGATGGCGCGGGCGACGATATCCCGTGGCGCCAGCTCGGCCCGCTCGTCAAACTCCGGCATAAAGCGGCTGCCGTCCGGGCGGCGCAGATAGGCCCCCTCGCCACGCAACGCTTCGGTCAGCAGGAAGTTGGGGTCGTCCGGGTGGAACAGGCTGGTGGGGTGGAACTGGTTGAACTCCAGGTTCGCCACCCGGCAACCGGCCCGCCACGCCATGGCGATGCCATCGCCAGAGCTCACATCCGGGTTGGAAGTGTACTGGTAGACCTTGGAGGCGCCACCGGTGGCCAGTGCCACGAAACGGGCACGGATCACCTCGACCTGCTCGGCGTTGCGGTTCCAGACGTAGGCGCCCAGTACCTTGTTGCCCGGCAGGTTGAGCTTGCGGGTGGTGATGAGGTCGACCGCGTTGAAGCGCTCCATCAGCTGGATATTGGGGTGAGCGCGCACCTGATCGATCAGGGTCAGCTGCACCGCCTTGCCGGTGGCATCCGCCGCGTGGAAGATGCGGCGATGGCTGTGGCCCCCTTCCCGGGTGAGGTGGTACTGGGACTCGCCGTCGGCGTTCTCCTCCTGATCGAAGGGGACCCCTTGCTGAATGAGCCACTGGATGGATTCGCGGGCGTGGCGAGCGGTGAACTCGACTACTGCCGGGTCACACAACCCGGCGCCCGCGTTGAGCGTGTCGCTCACGTGGGATTCGATGCTGTCGGTTTCGTCGAAAACGGCAGCGATGCCTCCTTGCGCATAGAAAGTGGCCCCTTCACTGATGGGCCCCTTGCTCAGAACCAGGACTTTGGCGTGGTCTGCCAATCGCAACGCGAGGGACAAACCAGCGGCACCGCTGCCAATGATCAGTACATCGCAAAGGTATTCAACACTTGCTTTCATAAGTATCATTGGCTTGGATTAAGAACTGGCACCATGGTAGCCCAAGCGAGGGCGAGGATGCAGCCGGCATCACATTTTTTTCAATTGAAGCGAACTTTCTCTGATTCTCCCTGTCTGAACTTGTGCGCTTAGGAAGGGCCGGAAAAGAAAAACGATAACCTGATGGGGGTTTTACGGCTCTGATGAGCGACCAGAATCTATTGGACGAACAGCTGGTTGAACGGGTCCAGCGCGGCGATAAAGCAGCTTTCAACCTGTTGGTAAAAAAATACCAGCATAAGGTGGTCAACCTGGTTGCCAGGTATGTCAACAATCCCGGTGATGTGCCCGATGTGGCGCAAGAGGCCTTTATAAAAGCCTACCGTGCATTGCCGACATTCCGTGGCGAAAGTGCTTTTTACACCTGGTTGTACCGAATTGCCGTGAACACGGCGAAGAATTATCTCACCTCCCAGGGGCGCAGGCCGCCCAGCAGTGATGTGGAGGCTGACGAAGCGGAGTCTTATGGTGGTGGTGAAGCCTTGCAAGAGGTCTCAACCCCCGAAAACCTGGCGCTGACTGACGAGATCAAACGCACCGTGTTTTCAGCCATAGAGGCATTGCCGGAAGACCTGAGGACAGCTATCACCCTTCGCGAACTGGAAGGGCTGAGCTACGAAGAGATTGCCGAAATCATGGATTGCCCTGTGGGTACGGTCAGATCCCGTATCTTCCGGGCGAGGGAAGCAATCGATAAAAAGCTGCAACCTCTGATCGAGAATTAACTGGGGAAAGACGGGTTAACTTATGGCAAATAAAGAGCAAATCTCTGCCCTGATGGATGGTGACCTGAGTGACGCAGAGGTACTGAACGAGCTGGAGATGGACTCCGACTTGCAAGATACCTGGGGTCGTTACCACCTGATCGGCGATGCCATGCGGGGTGACCTGCCGGTCAATCTGCAACTGGATCTCAGTGACAGCATCATGGCTGCGCTGGAGGATGAGCCCACCATACTGGCACCCAAGCCGGTCGAGACGGCTCCCGTGCTGCAACCAGCCGTTGCGCCGGTCAAGACTGATTCCAATGTGGTTCCGTTGTTCCGCCGTGTCGGTCAGCAACTGGGTCAATATGCCATTGCGGCATCCGTGGCCGCTGCCGTTATCTTCGGGGTGCAGCAGTATCAGGGACAGGATGGCGTTCCGGCCAATCCGGTGCTCAATACCATTCCAATCGGTGGCAGTGCGGCGCCGGTGAGTGTTCACTATCCGCAACAGGATGGCGCCCGTGCCCGTCAGCAAGGGCTGACCGAACAGCAGATGCAGGAGCAGCGGGAGCGGATCAACGCCTTCCTGCGTGACCACCAGTTGCAGCAGCGCCTGTTGCAAGACAGACAGATCCAACAATAACGAATTGTCAGGGATACAAACGTGCGCCAGTCTAGCCGTATTTTGCTGGCCTCTCTCCTGCTGATCAGTGCCAAGGCCTCGGCCGACGATAAGTCGGCCGAGGCCTTGTTGCAGCAGATGCAGAGTGCCGTGCAGCAACAGAATTTCGAGTTGTCCATGGTCAAGGCCCGTCAGGGGCGTCTTGAACCGATCCGGATCAGCCATGCCGTCATCAACGGCAAGGAAGTGGCCCACCTCAGTTACCTCGACGGCAAGGCGATCGAGTATCTCCAGCGCCAGAACGAATACACCTTCTTTGAAAACAGCCACGATCCCTACACCCTGAAGGATGCCCGCTTCCCCGGCATCTGGTCGACCCTGGTGAAGATGCCGCTGGCACAGGTGCTGGAGAGCTATGATCCTGTGCTGGCCGGCCGCAGCCGGGTTGCCGGTGTGGTGGCGCAGGTGGTAAGGCTGGTGCCTAAAGAGGCCGACAAATATGGTTTCGTGCTCTGGATTGATGAGCAGAGCCACTTGCTGCTGCGGATCGACATGGTCGAGCGGGAAGGCAATCTGGTGGAGCAGGTGCTCGGTGTCGAGCTGGATCTGCAGAGCAAACCGGCCCCCTGGCTGGTGAAGCTGGCCAACAGCAAGCAGCCTCCGGCGCTGGCGCTGGAGGATGCCTATCCGGCGCCACAACAGCAGTTGAACTGGCAGATCACCTGGCTGCCCGATGGCTTCAAGGTGCTGTCGCAAGACCGGCACCAGCTGGTGACCACCAGTATGCCGGTGGACTACATGATGCTCTCCGACGGGCTGGTGGATCTCTCGGTCTACGTCTCCCGGGTGGATCCCAAGCAGGCGGTGCGCCAGCAGCTGATCCGCCAGGGGGCGACCTCGCTGGTGAGCTATGTCAACGAGGTGGGGGTCGAGATCACCGTGGTCGGGGAGGTGCCTGCCGAAACCGCCAAGCGCATCGCCGAGTCGGTCCAGCCGCTGGCCCGCAACGAAGCGGTGCAGTAACGGGGGATGCGGGGTTGTCCCCCGCTTGCCGAGCGTGGCGAGTCGTGGTCAGATCCCCTGATTGTGTGAACCCGAGGTGTTGCCGTGAATGAGATGAGTGAAGAGCTGGCGACCGTGGTGGCCATTGAGGGTGACCATGCTTGGGTGGAGTGCGAGCGTCGCTCCGCCTGCAGTGGTTGTCAGCAGCAGTCCAACTGCGGTACCGGCACCGTGGCCAAGGCATTTCCCCTGAAAGCTCCCCGCTTGCGGGTCAGGCTGACCGCCGAGGTGCGGGTTGGCCAGCAAGTGAGGCTCGGTATCCCGCAGGAGAGTCTGCTGCGCGGGGCGGCGCTGGTCTATGTGCTGCCGCTTTTCTGCCTGTTGGCCGGCGCCTTGCTGGGGCAGCTCTGGCTGGCACCGCTGCTCTCGGGGGGGGAGGGAATTACCATTCTCTGCTGCCTGCTGGGGGGCGTGCTGGGCTTTTTACTGGTTCGTTACTTTTCCAACCGCCTGGATCAGGGGCGTTACGGCCCGCAGATGCTCGGCGTTGTCGTCCCTGTCCGCATCCTCCCCTGACTGAACAGGCGCTATTTCACTGGCGCTGGCGACTAAAGAATGGCCGTCAGCCGGGTTATCCAGTAAAATCGCGCCTCCATAACTGACCTTAACTAATTTTGAGTGACTCTTGCTCGATGAAACACATTCGTAACTTTTCGATTATTGCGCACATCGACCACGGTAAATCGACCCTGTCGGACCGTCTGATCCAGACTTGCGGTGGCTTGTCCGACCGCGAGATGCAGGCTCAGGTGCTTGACTCCATGGATCTGGAGCGCGAGCGCGGCATTACCATCAAAGCACAGAGTGTGACCCTGAACTACCAGGCACAAGACGGTAACACCTACCAGCTGAACTTTATCGACACCCCGGGCCACGTGGATTTCTCCTACGAGGTCTCCCGCTCTTTGGCGGCCTGTGAAGGGGCGCTGCTGGTGGTGGATGCCGGCCAGGGGGTTGAGGCACAGACTCTGGCCAACTGCTATACCGCCATGGAAATGGATCTGGAAGTGGTGCCGGTGCTGAACAAGATTGACCTGCCGGCCGCAGAACCCGAGCGGGTTGCCGAGGAGATCGAAGACATCGTCGGTATCGACGCGGTTGATGCGGTGCGCTGCTCCGCCAAGACCGGCCTGGGTGTTGATCTGGTGCTGGAAGAGATCGTCGCCAAGATCCCGGCACCGGAAGGTGACCCGGATGCCCCGCTGCAGGCGTTGATCATCGACTCCTGGTTCGACTCCTATCTGGGCGTTGTCTCTCTGGTGCGGATCAAGAACGGTTCCCTGAAGAAGAACGACAAGATCAAGGTGATGAGCACCGGTCAGGTGTGGGGTGTCGATCGTATCGGTATCTTCACGCCCAAGCAGGTGGATACCCAGGGTCTGGGTTGCGGCGAGGTAGGTTGGGTTGTCTGCGGTATCAAGGACATCCACGGCGCGCCGGTGGGCGATACCCTGACTCAGGCCAAGAATGGTGCCGACAAGGCGCTGGCTGGCTTCAAGAAGGTGAAGCCGCAGGTTTATGCGGGTCTGTTCCCCATCTCCAGCGATGACTACGAGTCGTTCCGTGACGCCCTCGACAAGCTCTCCCTGAACGATGCCTCCCTGTTCTTCGAACCGGAGAGCTCCACTGCGCTGGGCTTCGGCTTCCGTTGTGGCTTCCTCGGTATGCTGCACATGGAGATCATTCAGGAGCGTCTGGAGCGTGAATACGATCTGGATCTGATCACCACGGCGCCGACCGTAGTGTACGAGATCGAGCTGACCGACGGCTCCACCATCCATATCGACAGCCCGGCCCAGATGCCCGCCATCACCAGCATCAAGGAGATGCGCGAGCCGATCGCCGAGTGTCATATCCTGCTGCCGCAGGAGTACATGGGCAACGTGATCACCCTCTGTATCGAGAAGCGTGGCGTGCAGACCAACATGGTCTACCACGGCAAGCAGGTGGCACTGACCTATGAAATCCCGATGGCGGAAGTGGTGCTCGACTTCTTCGATCGTCTGAAATCCACCAGTCGCGGTTACGCCTCGCTGGATTACGGCTTCAAGCGTTTCGAAACCTCCGACATGGTCCGTCTGGACATCATGATCAACGGCGAGCGGGTCGATGCCCTGGCCATCATCACCCACAAGGACAACGCCCAGTATCGCGGTCGTCAGGTGGTGGAGAAGATGCGCGAGCTGATCCCGCGCCAGATGTTCGATATCGCGATTCAGGCGGCCATCGGCAACCAGATCATCGCTCGCAGCACCGTCAAGGCTCTGCGTAAAGACGTAACCGCCAAGTGCTACGGTGGTGACGTGAGTCGTAAGAAGAAACTGCTGAACAAGCAGAAAGAAGGTAAGAAGCGGATGAAGTCCCTCGGCCGTGTCGACGTGCCGCAGGAAGCCTTCCTCGCGATTCTCCACGTCGGAAAGGATTAATAGATGGCAAGCACGTTTTCCCTGATCCTGGTGGTGGTCTGCGCGATCACCGGTGTTATCTGGTGTCTGGACAAGATGATTTGGTCCAAGCAGCGCGCCGCCAAGATTGCCGTGGCTCGTGCCCATGGCGGTGCCCACCTGGATGAGAAGACCCTGGCCAAGGTCGCCCCCGTACCGGTCTGGATTGAACAGACCGCCGGGGTCTTCCCGGTCATCACCTTTGTGCTGATCCTGCGTTCGTTCATTTTTGAACCGTTCCAGATCCCGTCAGGTTCCATGATGCCCACCCTGCTGGTGGGCGACTTCATCCTGGTGGAAAAGTTTGCCTATGGTCTGCGGGACCCGGTGACCAACACCAAGTTCCTCGAGACCGGCGAGCCCAAGCGTGGCGACGTGGTGGTATTCAAGTATCCCCTTGAACCGCGCGTTGACTACATCAAGCGGGTGGTCGGCATGCCGGGTGATCGGGTCATCTATCGCAACAAGGAGCTGATGATCCGGCCCAAGTGCGAAGAGCAGGAAGGGAAAACGTGCCCGGGCTTCAAGAAGCTCGACGTCAAGTTTGAACAAAGAGGCGAATTTACCCAGATGGGGATCCCCCTTGACCGCTATACCGAGCAGTTGGGTGATGTCTCCCACGAGACCCTGCGCAATCCGCTGATGCCCGACATGGTTGGCCGTTACTATCGCCAGCCCGGCACCTACCCCGACGAGTGGGTGGTACCGGAAGGCCAGTATTTCGTAATGGGCGACAACCGCGACAACAGCACCGACAGCCGCTTCTGGGGCTTTGTGCCCGAGCAGAATCTGGTCGGCAAGGCGGTCGCTATCTGGATAAGTTTTGAATTCGAGCGCGAAGAAGGCTCCCTGCTGCCAAGTTGGGTACCGACAGGTGTGCGCTTCAACCGCATTGGCGGAATCAAGTAAATGAATATCAAGATGAACAGACTGCAGTCCCGTCTCGGGCATGTCTTTGCGGATCTGGAACTGCTGACCCGCGCGCTGACTCACCGCAGCGCCGGTTCCCGTCACAATGAGCGACTGGAATTTCTGGGTGACTCGATTTTGAGTCTGGTGATTGCCGATGATCTGTTTCACCGCTTCCCGCAAGCGGCGGAAGGGGATCTCAGCCGGATGCGCGCCACCCTGGTGCGCGAGAAGACCCTGGCCGAACTGGGCCGGGAGTTTGACCTCGGGGATCACCTGATCCTCGGCCCCGGCGAACTCAAGAGCGGCGGTTTTCGCCGCGAATCCATTCTGGCCGACACGGTCGAGGCGGTGATCGGTGCCGTCTATCTGGATACCAATCTTGAGACGGTGCGGACACTGCTGCTGAGCTGGTATGCCAGCCGCCTGGAAGAGATCAAGCCGGGCATCGAGCAGAAAGATCCCAAGACCCGTCTGCAAGAAATTTTGCAGGGAAGCCGCAAATCCCTGCCGACCTACACCGTGACCAACGTCAAGGGCGAGGCCCACAACCAGGAGTTCACCGTCCAGTGTGACGTGGAAGGTCTGGATGGTCCCCTCGTCGGGGTCGGCACCAGCCGTCGCAAGGCCGAACAGGCCGCGGCGCAGCAAGCATTGGAAAAACTGTCATGACAGATACCACCTACTGCGGCTTTGTCGCCATCGTGGGCCGACCGAATGTGGGCAAGTCCACCCTGCTCAACAAGCTGCTTGGCCAGAAGGTCAGCATCACCTCGAAGAAGCCCCAAACCACCCGTCACCGGATTTTGGGGATCGACACCGAGGATAACTACCAGACCATCTATGTCGACACCCCGGGTCTGCACATTGAAGAGAAACGGGCCATCAACCGCCTGATGAACCGTGCCGCCACCAGTTCGCTGGGTGATGTGGCCATGGTGGTGTTCATGGTCGACGGTACCCACTGGACCAAAGATGACGAGATGGTGCTGGGCAAGCTGCGCAATCTCAAGTGCCCGGTGGTGCTGGCGGTCAACAAGATTGACAACGTCAAAGAGAAAGAAGATCTGCTGCCCCACCTCGAGTGGCTGGGCCAACAGATGAACTTCGCCCATATTCTGCCCATCAGTGCCGAAAAGGGCACCAACGTGGAGAAGATCCGCGAGTGGGCCAAGGATCTGCTGCCGGAAAACGTCCACTTCTTCCCGGAAGATTACGTGACCGACCGCTCCTCCCGCTTTATGGCCTCCGAAATCATCCGCGAGAAGCTGATGCGCTTCACCGGCGAGGAGCTGCCCTACTCGGTGACGGTGGAGATCGAGCGCTTCAAGGTGGAAGAGAACGGCCTCTATCACATCCACGGCCTGATCCTGGTCGAGCGCGATGGCCAGAAGAAGATGGTCATCGGCAACAAGGGCGAGAAGATCAAAACCATCGGCACCGAAGCGCGCCTCGACATGGAGCGTCTGTTCCAGAACAAGGTGCACCTCGAGCTGTGGGTCAAGGTCAAGTCGGGCTGGGCTGATGATGAGCGCGCCCTGCGCAGCCTCGGGTATGGCGACGACTGATTGCTGACACCGGCTTTCGTCATCCACAGTCGGCCCTATCGGGAGACCAGCCAGCTGGTCGAGGTCTTCACCCAGGATAGTGGCCGATTTACTCTGGTGGCTCGCGGTTCTCGCGGGCCACGCTCCCCTCTCAAGGGGCTGCTGCAACCCTTTACCCTGCTCACCATCGCCTGGCGCGGCAAGGGCGATCTCAAGAACCTCACCCAGGTCGAATGCCCGGATCACTCCCTGCGTCTCGGCGGCGATCGCCTCTTCTACGGCCTCTATCTCAACGAGTTGGTCTACTACCTGCTGGAAGCTCACACCCCGTTCCCCGAAGTATTCGACGCCTATGCTCGTGCCATCATGGCGCTGGCCGATGGCGAGACGCCGGAGCTGCCGCTGCGCCGCTTCGAGTTCCTGCTGTTGCAGGCGCTCGGCTATGCGGTGGATTTCGAATACACGGCGGACGACGAGTCGCCCATCGAGCCGACCCTGCTCTATGGCTTCGAGCGTGAATTGGGCTTTGTTGCTTGCGAGCGGGCGCCGGATCCCCGTACCCTGTTTCTCGGTGCCCACCTGCTCGCCTTTGCCGAGGGACGTTTCGATACCCCTCCCTTGCTGCAGGCGGCCAAACGTTTCAGCCGACTGGCACTGCAACCCTATCTGGGCAAGCGCCAGCTAAAGAGCCGGGAGCTGTTTTTAAAACGCAAGGCCAGTATGCAAGGCTGACACAGATTACAGACATACGGATATTGGCGCGGTGTGATTCGCTGACCGCGCAGTCAACAGATGAAGCCTTTCAAGGAGTTCTCAATGAGTGAAATCTATCTGGGTGTGAACATCGACCATATCGCGACTCTGCGCAACGCCCGTGGCACCCAGTATCCGGATCCGGTACAGGCCGCGTTCGTGGCCGAGCAGGCTGGGGCCGATGGCATTACCGTGCATCTGCGTGAAGATCGTCGCCACATCACCGACCGCGACGTGGAGATCCTGCGTCAGACTATCCAGACCAGAATGAACCTGGAGATGGCGGTGACCGAAGAGATGATCGGCATCGCCTGCCGCATCAAACCCCACTTCGTCTGTCTGGTGCCGGAAAAGCGCACCGAAGTGACCACCGAGGGCGGTCTGGACGTGGCCGGCCAGTTGGACAAGGTGACTGATGCCGTTGCCCGCCTCTCCGCGGTGGGAGCGCAGGTATCCCTCTTTATCGACGCCGATCCCATCCAGATAGATGCGGCTGCCGAGAGTGGCGCCCCCTTTATCGAGATCCACACCGGCCGTTACGCCGATGCCACCACCGATGCCGAACGCAACGCCGAGTTCAAGCGTATCGCCGCCGGTGCCTCCTATGCCGCTGGCAAGGGCTTGAAGGTCAATGCCGGTCACGGGCTGCACTACCACAACGTCAAGGCCATCGCCGCCATCCCCGAGCTCTATGAGCTCAACATCGGCCACGCCATTATTGGTCGCGCCGCCTTCGACGGCTTGGCCAAGGCCGTGAGCGATATGCGCCTGCTGATGCAGGAAGCCCGTCAGGGGATCTGAGTTGCAAAATAGGCCCGCGGCCTGAGACCGGCCGCTAGAAATAACAAGGGACGCCACGGCGTCCTTTGTTATTTCAGGTGTTGTTCAAGTTAGGGCAATGGGTTGACGGCCACCGAGCTGTAATAACCCAGCACAATCGGCTATAAGCAGTTGATGTCAAAAGGGTTACACTGGTTGACCCTGTGAGCTGGACGAGATTGTTATGGATCATCCCCTGTACCACCCCGATATCACCGAACTTGAACCTGTCGCCCGTGCGGCGGGAGCGGCCATCATGGCCATCTACAGCCAGCCCTTCGCGGTGGAGTACAAGAGCGACGAGAGCCCGCTGACCGCGGCCGACAAGGGGGCTCATGAGGTGATAGTGCAGGGGTTGGCACAGCTGACTCCCGATATTCCCGTACTGTCTGAGGAGTCTGGGCCCGAGGTGATGGCGGCGCGCCACGGCTGGTCCCGTTACTGGCTGGTGGATCCCCTCGACGGCACCAAGGAGTTTGTCTCCCGCAACGGCGAGTTCACCGTCAATATCGCTCTGATTGAAGGGGGGGCGCCGCGTTGGGGGCTGGTCTATGCCCCTGTGCTGGACAAGCTCTGGTATGGCGGAAAGGGGCTCGGTGCCTGGCGCATCGCCGATGGTAAGCGCGAGCCTATCCAGGCCCGGCCTCATCGTGAAGGCGAGGCGTGGCGAGTGGTGGGCAGTCGCAACCACCTGTCGCAGGAGACCCTCGATTTCTTGGCTCCTTTTGGCGAGATCGAGCTGATCTCCATGGGCAGCTCCCTCAAGTTCTGTATCATTGCCGAGGGGGGCGCCGAGCTCTATCCACGCCTCGCCCCCACCTGCGAGTGGGATACCGGCGCTGCGCAGGCGGTGCTGGAGGGGGCGGGGGGCAGCGTCACCCAACTCGATGGCTCACTCCTTGCCTACAACAAGCCCGATATCCTCAATCCCTGGTTTGTCGCCAGAGCGTGACCTTGTTGGTGCGCTGAGCAACGCGCAATAAAAAGAGGCCGGATCGGGTTGTACACCCGTTCCGGCCTCTTTGCATCTGACGCAGTTTTAAAAGACTTTCTTGAACGGCTTGATGGTGACCTTGGCGTAAACACCGGCGGTCACATAAGGGTCGGTATCAGCCCAGGCTTTGGCGTCCGCCTGCGAGGCAAACTCGGCGATGACGGTGCTGCCGGTAAAGCCTGCATCGGCCGGATCCTCGGCGTCGATAGCCGGGTTGGGGCCGGCGGTCAGCAGGCGACCCTCATCCTGCAGGGCTTGCAGGCGAGCCAGATGGGCAGGGCGAACTTGCTTGCGCAGTGGCAGGCTATCGGGGACATCTTCGGAGTAGATGAGATACCACATGAGAGGATCCTTTTCTGATGAGGGTTATTCTTTGGGTTCGTCTTTTTGCTGGGACAACTGCTCGGCAGGGATATGGCGATAGAGATAGACGCCGCTCAGCAGGGTAAAGACCAGCGTCATCCCCAGCAGGCCGAACACCTGAAGTTGACCCACATCTCTTGCGGCATGTTGAATGCCACGTAGAGGTTGAGCAGGCCACAGACGGTAAAGAAGCCGACCCAGCCGAGATTGACTGTGTCCCAGACCTTATCGGGCGCTTGCAGCTCCTTGGCCAGCATCTGTTTGATCAGATTCTTGCCAAAGCCGTAGCGGCTGATGAGCAGACCCAGTGCGAATAGTACGTTGATGACAGTCACTTTCCACTTGATGAAGGTGTCATCGTGGAAGAAAACCGTGAGGCCGCCAAAGAAGCCAACCAGCAGGAAGGTAAAGAGCTGCATCTTCTCGACTTTGCGATAGCGGATCCAGCTATAGGCGAGCTGCAGACCGGTGACCACCACCAGTGCGCCGGTAGCCATGTAGATGTCGTAGAACTTGTAGACCGCGAAGAAAACGATAAGTGGAATAAATTCAATAAATTGCTTCATTGTTGGCGCCTAGTCCTCAAAAATGGCCTGCAAATTTCGCCCAGTCTACCTGCATGGCGGACAACGGCAAATGAATAAGACCGCTCATTTTTACGCCGGTTCCGCGCCGTCGCCAAACAGTTGGCGTGCAATGGAGATCCCCAGTCGCTGCTGATCGGCCAGCAGGTCGCGGATATGGCGCTCTTCAATCAGAGGGTTGAGCAGCACGGCGCGCAGCAGGGTGAGCGGTTGGGCACCGTAGCGTACCACCGCTCGTTGGGTGCGGGAGACAAAGCTGTACCCCTCGGCCCGCTGGGCTTTTTGCAGTGCCACGTTGAAGTCGTTGATCTGCGTGTTGGCTGCTTCGTCCAGCACCTTGCCCTGCAGATGGGGCGGGATGCAGCGGTAGGAGAGCAGGTTCATCACCGGTGCCGACATCAGCTCGAAGGCGGGGTCACTTTCGATGAGATCTGCCATCAGCCGGGCCCGGTCGTAGTTGGCCTCGATGAGGTCGGCATAGCCTTGCTGGCCGAAGAGCTGGAAGGCGGCATCCAGATAGAGGGCATTGGCCGGGCGGGTGCCTTCCAGGGTAAAGCGACCCTGATCGAACGAGGTGGCACGAATGGCGTAGGGCGCCTCTCGCTTGACCGCCATCATCAGGTCGGGCTGGCGGCAGAGCAGCATGCCAGTACCGAGCGGCACCAGCAGTTGCTTGTGACCATCCAGGGTGACGGTATCTGCGCGCTCGATCCCGGCCAGCAGGTTTTGATAGCGGGGGGAGAAGAGGGTCGGGCCACCCCAGGCGGCATCCACGTGGAAGTGGATCTGCTCGCGCTCGGCGATGACCGCCAGTTCAGGCAGAGGGTCGATGGAGCCAAAGTCGGTACTGCCAGCCACGCCGACCAATGCCAGCACCTTCAATTTCTGTTCTTTGCACTGGATCAGCGCCTGCTCCAGCGCAGCCAGACTGAGCCGGTTTTGTTCGTCAGTCTCAAGGCGCCAGACGCTGCGGGCGCCCAGCCCCAGCAGATCCATCCCCTTGTCGAAGGAGTAGTGCATCAGGCGGGAGCCCAGAATAACGGCGCCGCGATAGCCCTGCTCATAGAGGGAGAACAGGTTGTCGCCACAGGCGCGGTTGCGGGCCAGCCACAGTGCCGTGACGTTGGCGATGGTGCCGCCGCTGGTCATGACGCCGAGGGCGGCATCCTTGGCATGCATCTGCTCGCCGTAGAAGGCATCGTCCCTGCCATAGATGAGGCGGTGCAGCTTGGCCAGTACCTCCCGCTCCAGAAAGCTGAGCAGGCGGGAGGACTCCATCTTCATCGGATTCTGGTTGAGCATTACCAGCAGGCGCGACAGCTCGGCGGTATAGGCCGGCAGGGGCGCCGTCATATGGCCCATGTAGCGTGGCGAGGTGAGGTGCGAGGCGCCGGGTACCAGAGTAGCCAGCCGCGCCAGATACTCCTCGATAGGTTGGCCGACTGCAGGCATGCGGGATTGATCGAGCTGGTGGGTGAACAGGTCGCGCTGATAGGGGGCCTGACTGTCGTCGGAGTGGTGGAAGCTCTCCAACAAGGTGTTCATCGCCTCGCCAAAGGCGGGATCCGCTTGTGCAAACAGCTCAGTCAACTTCATCAGGTTCTCCAGACCAGGTCACCGGGGTAGGTGTCTATGCCACTTGTCTCGGGCATCGGCGGCAGAGCATACACCAAAGGTTGGCAGGTGACAGCCACTCCATTTTTTAAGCGAACACTTGTACTCCGAAATGGCGCTGGGTAGAGTGAGCCACAGTTATTGTGGAGTCGATGTTATGAGTGGTGTGATGGATTACTCCCCCCGGGAGGAGCTGGCAAACCGGCTGAGTCACGGTGCGGGATTGTTGCTGGGGATTGTCGGGCTGGTGCTGTTGCTCATCAAAGGATGGGGGCAGGGTACGCAGGCGCTGGTGAGTTACAGCCTTTATGGCGGCAGTCTGGTGCTGCTCTATCTCGCCTCGACCCTCTATCACAGCATGGCGGAAGGGCGGGCCAGACGTTGGTGCAAGGTGTTTGATCACTGCGCCATCTATCTGCTGATTGCCGGCACCTATACCCCCTTCCTGCTGGTGGCGCTCGACACGCCGCTGGCGAAGGGCTTGATGGTGGTGATCTGGGCCCTGGCGCTGGCTGGGGTGGCGTTCAAGCTGTTGTTTATTAACCATTTCAAGAAGTTGTCGCTCTTTACCTACCTGATGCTGGGTTGGCTGTCGCTGGTGGTCATCTACCAGCTCTATATCCATCTGGCTGGTGAGGGGCTGCTGCTGCTCGGGCTTGGCGGCCTTATCTACAGCCTCGGGGTGATCTTCTATGTGGCCAAGCAGATCCCCTATAACCACGCCATCTGGCATCTCTTTGTGCTGGGTGGCAGCGTTTGTCACTTTATGGCCATTTACGGCTACGTCGCCTAACGTCTTGCAACTAGCCCTTAATTGGTATTTTTAGCGCGTAAAAGGATAAATTCGTGCGGTATCACACAGTTGGCATCAGCGTTTGCTGACAAGCTAGGGCCAGTTCAATTCGCAAAGGATGCACGAAATGAGTGAAATCGCGCTTTCCATCAGCATGTTGTCGCTGGTGGCAGTGCTAGGACTCTGGCTGGGAAACTGGCGAGTCTATGGCGTTGGCTTGGGAATAGGGGGTGTGCTGTTCGGCGGCATCATAGTGGGTCACTTTGCAGGCGCCTCCGATCTCGCGCTGGATGCACAAACGCTTCACTTTATTCAAGAATTTGGCCTGATCCTGTTTGTCTATACCATCGGCATCCAGGTCGGGCCGGGTTTCTTCTCGTCATTGCGCAGTTCGGGTCTCAAACTCAACGCCTTTGCCGCTTTGCTGGTCATCCTTGGCTGCGTGGTGGCCGCAGCCTTGCATCAATTTTTCGATGTGCCGTTGCCGGTCATTCTGGGGGTCTTCTCCGGTGCCGTCACCAATACTCCATCCCTCGGTGCGGGCCAGCAGATCCTGGCCGAGCTGGGCGCCGCCCCCGGTTCGACCGGCCTGATGGGGATGGGCTATGCGGTTGCCTATCCGTTTGGCATCTGTGGCATTTTGCTCACCATGTGGCTGGTTCGGGTCTTCTTTCGAATCAAAATCGACGATGAAGCCGCCCAGTTCGAGCTACAAACCGGTAAAACCAAGGAGAGCTTGCAGACCATCAATATCGCGGTGCGCAACCCCAACATGCACGGCCTGATGCTGAGCGAGATCCCGAGTCTCGACGAGTCCGATGTAATCTGTTCACGGCTTAAGCGTGGCGACGAGCTGATGGTGCCACGGCCGGAATCCCGTATCGAACTGGGTGACTTGCTGCATCTGGTGGGTGAGCGTCACGCGCTGCACAAGGTGTTGTTGGTGTTGGGGGAGGAGGTGGAGACCTCGCTCTCGACCCGGGGCACCGATCTGCGCGTCGAGCGAGTAGTGGTGACCAACGAGCAGGTTCTTGGCAAGAAGATCCGCGATCTGGACATCAAACAGCGCTATGACGTGGTGATCTCCCGTCTCAACCGGGCAGGTATCGAACTGGTGCCGACCAGCCAGACCAGCCTGCAGTTTGGTGACATTCTCAACCTGGTTGGCCGTCTCGACGCCATCGAGGCCGTGACCAATGTGGTCGGCAACGTGCAGCAAAAGCTGCAGCAGGTGCAGATGTTGCCGGTATTTATCGGGATTGGCCTTGGCGTATTGCTCGGCTCCATCCCCTTCTATCTGCCCGGTTTCCCGGCCGCCCTCAAGCTGGGTCTGGCGGGCGGGCCGTTGGTGGTGGCGCTGATCCTGTCGCGGATCGGCAGCATCGGCAAGCTTTACTGGTTCATGCCCCCCAGCGCCAACCTGGCGCTGCGGGAGATCGGGATTGTGCTGTTTCTGGCGGTGGTCGGATTCAAGTCCGGTGCCGGTTTCGTCGATACCCTGATCAACGGTGATGGCCCGGCCTGGATGCTCTACGGCATGGCGATCACCCTGATCCCGCTGCTGGTGGTCGGTGTGCTGGCGCGCCTCTACGGCAAGATGAACTATCTGACCCTGTGCGGCTTGCTGGCCGGCTCCATGACAGATCCTCCCGCGCTGGCCTTTGCCAACGCCATGCACCCGACCAGTGGCGCCAGTGCGCTCTCATACGCCACTGTCTACCCGCTGGTGATGTTCCTGCGGATCATCTCGCCACAGCTGCTGGCTATCATCCTCTGGGCGGGAGCCTAGGGTTAATCTTGACGGGAGCATGCCTTGTCATGCTCTCGTCATTATTCTGTAATTTATTGATAATTTTGGTTTTTACCATTCTCGCAACCTCGTTTTACACACTTCTGTCTGGCTGAACAGTTCAGCCTCAAATCGGTCTATCCTTTCGAATTTTCGAGCTGGTTATTTTTCCCCTCAGTCTGCAAAGTAGGCTGTGGCTTATTGCATTCAAATCAGGATTCAGGAGAGAACATGATCACCAATGCCGTTACCTTGGAACAGGGCGTAACCGTAACCCAACTTAAAGGACAAATTTATCTGGTTGCCGTAGATGGCAGCCGGAAGCTGTTGGCTGAAGGTGATGTGCTGCCGAAAGGGGCGGTGATCATGTCGCCGGATGGCGCCAGTTTCATGGGCGGCGGACAGTCGTTCAATGTGCAACCGGCCAGCGAGCAGAGTGAGCCTGCCGAAGAGGGGGATGTACCCCAGCTGGCACAAAACGGCGCAGCAGGCACTCCTGATGATATCAATGCCCTGCAACAGGCGATCTTGGGTGGCGCTGACCCGACCCAGGCCTTTGAAGCCTCAGCAGCAGGCGGTGCACCTGCCGCCGGTGGTGGCGGTATTGGGGGCGTCGCCGGTGCCAGTGGCAACGGCGGTTTTGTTACCATCGACCGTACCGGTTCCGCAACCATTGCCGAAGCCACCTTCGATACCACCTACAACGCCAATGGTGAACTACCGCTTGGTGCTGTTGGCGAAGATGAGGCATTTGACCTGACTCCGCCCACCATTTCCGTCGTTGCGCCAGACAATACCAATGACACCACTCCGACCCTGACCGGAACCACAGATGCTCCCGTTGGCAGCATCGTCACCCTGCTGGTCACTGATGCAAACGGTAATCAACAAACCCTGACCGCTATCGTCACACCCGCTGGCACCTTCACCGTGGATGTGGTGACCCCTTTGGCTGAAGGCTCTTATACCGTAACAGCCACAGTGACAGATCCTGCAGGGAATACCGGCAGTGCGACTGATGATGGCAGTGTGGATATTGACTATTCAGTTGAGTCGTTGAACGACAACTATGAGGTCAACGAGGATGGCTCGGTGAGCCTGACTCTGTTGGCCAATGACAAGGCGCTGGATGGCGGGCTGGCAATTCAGTCCATCAATGGCGTGGTGCTGACCGGTGGTGTGCAGAGCATCGCGGTGACCAACGGTACCGTGGAGATTGCCGCCGATGGCGGCATGACCTTCAAGCCGAACGAGAACTTCAATGGCGACATCAGCTTCGACTACGTGGCCCAGGATACCGATGGCGACACCGACAGCGCCACGGTAAGCATTAAGGTAGTGCCGGTGAACGATGACTTCACCGACAACGACGAGCAGGTGACGATCAGCGAGGACAGCGGCGAGAAGACTGGCAACGTCATTGATGGGGTGTCGGTCGATGGTCCGGTGACGGTGCAGAGCTTCAGCATCGCGGGTCAGACCGGTCCGTTTGTGCTGGGTCAGGTGTACACCATTGCCGGCGTGGGCAGCTTCAGCCTGGCGGCGAACGGGGCGTACAACTTCACCCCGGCTGCCAACTACAACGGCGCGGTGCCGGTGGTCACCTATGTGCTGACCGACGGCAGCAGCACCAATGAGTCGACCCTGAGCATCAGCGTGACCCCGGTGAACGATGACTTCACCGACAACGACGAGCAGGTGACGATCAGCGAGGACAGCGGCGAGAAGACTGGCAACGTCATTGATGGGGTGTCGGTCGATGGTCCGGTGACGGTGCAGAGCTTCAGCATCGCGGGTCAGACCGGTCCGTTTGTGCTGGGTCAGGTGTACACCATTGCCGGCGTGGGCAGCTTCAGCCTGGCGGCGAACGGGGCGTACAGCTTCACCCCGGCTGCCAACTACAACGGCGCGGTGCCGGTGGTCACCTATGTGCTGACCGACGGCAGCAGCACCAATGAGTCGACCCTGAGCATCAGCGTGACCCCGGTGAACGATGACTTCACCGACAACGACGAGCAGGTGACGATCAGCGAGGACAGCGGCGAGAAGACTGGCAACGTCATTGATGGGGTGTCGGTCGATGGTCCGGTGACGGTGCAGAGCTTCAGCATCGCGGGTCAGACCGGTCCGTTTGTGCTGGGTCAGGTGTACACCATTGCCGGCGTGGGCAGCTTCAGCCTGGCGGCGAACGGGGCGTACAGCTTCACCCCGGCTGCCAACTACAACGGCGCGGTGCCGGTGGTCACCTATGTGCTGACCGACGGCAGCAGCACCAATGAGTCGACCCTGAGCATCAGCGTGACCCCGGTGAACGATGACTTCACCGACAACGACGAGCAGGTGACGATCAGCGAGGACAGCGGCGAGAAGACTGGCAACGTCATTGATGGGGTGTCGGTCGATGGTCCGGTGACAGTGCAGAGCTTCAGCATCGCGGGTCAGACCGGTCCGTTTGTGCTGGGTCAGGTGTACACCATTGCCGGCGTGGGCAGCTTCAGCCTGGCGGCGAACGGGGCGTACAGCTTCACCCCGGCTGCCAACTACAACGGCGCGGTGCCGGTGGTCACCTATGTGCTGACCGACGGCAGCAGCACCAATGAGTCGACCCTGAGCATCAGCGTGACCCCGGTGAACGATGACTTCACCGACAACGACGAGCAGGTGACGATCAGCGAGGACAGCGGCGAGAAGACTGGCAACGTCATTGATGGGGTGTCGGTCGATGGTCCGGTGACGGTGCAGAGCTTCAGCATCGCGGGTCAGACCGGTCCGTTTGTGCTGGGTCAGGTGTACACCATTGCCGGCGTGGGCAGCTTCAGCCTGGCGGCGAACGGGGCGTACAGCTTCACCCCGGCTGCCAACTACAACGGCGCGGTGCCGGTGGTCACCTATGTGCTGACCGACGGCAGCAGCACCAATGAGTCGACCCTGAGCATCAGCGTGACCCCGGTGAACGATGACTTCACCGACAACGACGAGCAGGTGACGATCAGCGAGGACAGCGGCGAGAAGACTGGCAACGTCATTGATGGGGTGTCGGTCGATGGTCCGGTGACGGTGCAGAGCTTCAGCATCGCGGGTCAGACCGGTCCGTTTGTGCTGGGTCAGGTGTACACCATTGCCGGCGTGGGCAGCTTCAGCCTGGCGGCGAACGGGGCGTACAGCTTCACCCCGGCTGCCAACTACAACGGCGCGGTGCCGGTGGTCACCTATGTGCTGACCGACGGCAGCAGCACCAATGAGTCGACCCTGAGCATCAGCGTGACCCCGGTGAACGATGACTTCACCGACAACGACGAGCAGGTGACGATCAGCGAGGACAGCGGCGAGAAGACTGGCAACGTCATTGATGGGGTGTCGGTCGATGGTCCGGTGACAGTGCAGAGCTTCAGCATCGCGGGTCAGACCGGTCCGTTTGTGCTGGGTCAGGTGTACACCATTGCCGGCGTGGGCAGCTTCAGCCTGGCGGCGAACGGGGCGTACAGCTTCACCCCGGCTGCCAACTACAACGGCGCGGTGCCGGTGGTCACCTATGTGCTGACCGACGGCAGCAGCACCAATGAGTCGACCCTGAGCATCAGCGTGACCCCGGTGAACGATGACTTCACCGACAACGACGAGCAGGTGACGATCAGCGAGGACAGCGGCGAGAAGACTGGCAACGTCATTGATGGGGTGTCGGTCGATGGTCCGGTGACGGTGCAGAGCTTCAGCATCGCGGGTCAGACCGGTCCGTTTGTGCTGGGTCAGGTGTACACCATTGCCGGCGTGGGCAGCTTCAGCCTGGCGGCGAACGGGGCGTACAGCTTCACCCCGGCTGCCAACTACAACGGCGCGGTGCCGGTGGTCACCTATGTGCTGACCGACGGCAGCAGCACCAATGAGTCGACCCTGAGCATCAGCGTGACCCCGGTGAACGATGACTTCACCGACAACGACGAGCAGGTGACGATCAGCGAGGACAGCGGCGAGAAGACTGGCAACGTCATTGATGGGGTGTCGGTCGATGGTCCGGTGACGGTGCAGAGCTTCAGCATCGCGGGTCAGACCGGTCCGTTTGTGCTGGGTCAGGTGTACACCATTGCCGGCGTGGGCAGCTTCAGCCTGGCGGCGAACGGGGCGTACAGCTTCACCCCGGCTGCCAACTACAACGGCGCGGTGCCGGTGGTCACCTATGTGCTGACCGACGGCAGCAGCACCAATGAGTCGACCCTGAGCATCAGCGTGACCCCGGTGAACGATGACTTCACCGACAACGACGAGCAGGTGACGATCAGCGAGGACAGCGGCGAGAAGACTGGCAACGTCATTGATGGGGTGTCGGTCGATGGTCCGGTGACGGTGCAGAGCTTCAGCATCGCGGGTCAGACCGGTCCGTTTGTGCTGGGTCAGGTGTACACCATTGCCGGCGTGGGCAGCTTCAGCCTGGCGGCGAACGGGGCGTACAGCTTCACCCCGGCTGCCAACTACAACGGCGCGGTGCCGGTGGTCACCTATGTGCTGACCGACGGCAGCAGCACCAATGAGTCGACCCTGAGCATCAGCGTGACCCCGGTGAACGATGACTTCACCGACAACGACGAGCAGGTGACGATCAGCGAGGACAGCGGCGAGAAGACTGGCAACGTCATTGATGGGGTGTCGGTCGATGGTCCGGTGACGGTGCAGAGCTTCAGCATCGCGGGTCAGACCGGTCCGTTTGTGCTGGGTCAGGTGTACACCATTGCCGGCGTGGGCAGCTTCAGCCTGGCGGCGAACGGGGCGTACAGCTTCACCCCGGCTGCCAACTACAACGGCGCGGTGCCGGTGGTCACCTATGTGCTGACCGACGGCAGCAGCACCAATGAGTCGACCCTGAGCATCAGCGTGACCCCGGTGAACGATGACTTCACCGACAACGACGAGCAGGTGACGATCAGCGAGGACAGCGGCGAGAAGACTGGCAACGTCATTGATGGGGTGTCGGTCGATGGTCCGGTGACGGTGCAGAGCTTCAGCATCGCGGGTCAGACCGGTCCGTTTGTGCTGGGTCAGGTGTACACCATTGCCGGCGTGGGCAGCTTCAGCCTGGCGGCGAACGGGGCGTACAGCTTCACCCCGGCTGCCAACTACAACGGCGCGGTGCCGGTGGTCACCTATGTGCTGACCGACGGCAGCAGCACCAATGAGTCGACCCTGAGCATCAGCGTGACCCCGGTGAACGATGACTTCACCGACAACGACGAGCAGGTGACGATCAGCGAGGACAGCGGCGAGAAGACTGGCAACGTCATTGATGGGGTGTCGGTCGATGGTCCGGTGACGGTGCAGAGCTTCAGCATCGCGGGTCAGACCGGTCCGTTTGTGCTGGGTCAGGTGTACACCATTGCCGGCGTGGGCAGCTTCAGCCTGGCGGCGAACGGGGCGTACAGCTTCACCCCGGCTGCCAACTACAACGGCGCGGTGCCGGTGGTCACCTATGTGCTGACCGACGGCAGCAGCACCAATGAGTCGACCCTGAGCATCAGCGTGACCCCGGTGAACGATGACTTCACCGACAACAACGAGCAGGTGACGATCAGCGAGGACAGCGGCGAGAAGACTGGCAACGTCATTGATGGGGTGTCGGTCGATGGTCCGGTGACGGTGCAGAGCTTCAGCATCGCGGGTCAGACCGGTCCGTTTGTGCTGGGTCAGGTGTACACCATTGCCGGCGTGGGCAGCTTCAGCCTGGCGGCGAACGGGGCGTACAGCTTCACCCCGGCTGCCAACTACAACGGCGCGGTGCCGGTGGTCACCTATGTGCTGACCGACGGCAGCAGCACCAATGAGTCGACCCTGAGCATCAGCGTGACCCCGGTGAACGATGACTTCACCGACAACGACGAGCAGGTGACGATCAGCGAGGACAGCGGCGAGAAGACTGGCAACGTCATTGATGGGGTGTCGGTCGATGGTCCGGTGACGGTGCAGAGCTTCAGCATCGCGGGTCAGACCGGTCCGTTTGTGCTGGGTCAGGTGTACACCATTGCCGGCGTGGGCAGCTTCAGCCTGGCGGCGAACGGGGCGTACAGCTTCACCCCGGCTGCCAACTACAACGGCGCGGTGCCGGTGGTCACCTATGTGCTGACCGACGGCAGCAGCACCAATGAGTCGACCCTGAGCATCAGCGTGACCCCGGTGAACGATGACTTCACCGACAACGACGAGCAGGTGACGATCAGCGAGGACAGCGGCGAGAAGACTGGCAACGTCATTGATGGGGTGTCGGTCGATGGTCCGGTGACGGTGCAGAGCTTCAGCATCGCGGGTCAGACCGGTCCGTTTGTGCTGGGTCAGGTGTACACCATTGCCGGCGTGGGCAGCTTCAGCCTGGCGGCGAACGGGGCGTACAGCTTCACCCCGGCTGCCAACTACAACGGCGCGGTGCCGGTGGTCACCTATGTGCTGACCGACGGCAGCAGCACCAATGAGTCGACCCTGAGCATCAGCGTGACCCCGGTGAACGATGACTTCACCGACAACAACGAGCAGGTGACGATCAGCGAGGACAGCGGCGAGAAGACTGGCAACGTCATTGATGGGGTGTCGGTCGATGGTCCGGTGACGGTGCAGAGCTTCAGCATCGCGGGTCAGACCGGTCCGTTTGTGCTGGGTCAGGTGTACACCATTGCCGGCGTGGGCAGCTTCAGCCTGGCGGCGAACGGGGCGTACAGCTTCACCCCGGCTGCCAACTACAACGGCGCGGTGCCGGTGGTCACCTATGTGCTGACCGACGGCAGCAGCACCAATGAGTCGACCCTGAGCATCAGCGTGACCCCGGTGAACGATGACTTCACCGACAACGACGAGCAGGTGACGATCAGCGAGGACAGCGGCGAGAAGACTGGCAACGTCATTGATGGGGTGTCGGTCGATGGTCCGGTGACGGTGCAGAGCTTCAGCATCGCGGGTCAGACCGGTCCGTTTGTGCTGGGTCAGGTGTACACCATTGCCGGCGTGGGCAGCTTCAGCCTGGCGGCGAACGGGGCGTACAGCTTCACCCCGGCTGCCAACTACAACGGCGCGGTGCCGGTGGTCACCTATGTGCTGACCGACGGCAGCAGCACCAATGAGTCGACCCTGAGCATCAGCGTGACCCCGGTGAACGATGACTTCACCGACAACGACGAGCAGGTGACGATCAGCGAGGACAGCGGCGAGAAGACTGGCAACGTCATTGATGGGGTGTCGGTCGATGGTCCGGTGACGGTGCAGAGCTTCAGCATCGCGGGTCAGACCGGTCCGTTTGTGCTGGGTCAGGTGTACACCATTGCCGGCGTGGGCAGCTTCAGCCTGGCGGCGAACGGGGCGTACAGCTTCACCCCGGCTGCCAACTACAACGGCGCGGTGCCGGTGGTCACCTATGTGCTGACCGACGGCAGCAGCACCAATGAGTCGACCCTGAGCATCAGCGTGACCCCGGTGAACGATGACTTCACCGACAACAACGAGCAGGTGACGATCAGCGAGGACAGCGGCGAGAAGACTGGCAACGTCATTGATGGGGTGTCGGTCGATGGTCCGGTGACGGTGCAGAGCTTCAGCATCGCGGGTCAGACCGGTCCGTTTGTGCTGGGTCAGGTGTACACCATTGCCGGCGTGGGCAGCTTCAGCCTGGCGGCGAACGGGGCGTACAGCTTCACCCCGGCTGCCAACTACAACGGCGCGGTGCCGGTGGTCACCTATGTGCTGACCGACGGCAGCAGCACCAATGAGTCGACCCTGAGCATCAGCGTGACCCCGGTGAACGATGACTTCACCGACAACGACGAGCAGGTGACGATCAGCGAGGACAGCGGCGAGAAGACTGGCAACGTCATTGATGGGGTGTCGGTCGATGGTCCGGTGACGGTGCAGAGCTTCAGCATCGCGGGTCAGACCGGTCCGTTTGTGCTGGGTCAGGTGTACACCATTGCCGGCGTGGGCAGCTTCAGCCTGGCGGCGAACGGGGCGTACAGCTTCACCCCGGCTGCCAACTACAACGGCGCGGTACCGGTGGTCACCTATGTGCTGACCGACGGCTCGGGTCCGACCGACAGCTCGACCCTGAGCATCACCGTGACCCCGGTGAATGACCTGCCAACTCTAATAATTGACACTGGTGTTGTGGTCTCCGAGGAGGGACTTGCTGGCGGTATTGCCGATGAGACAGGCAATAGTGACACTACTGATAACGTGACTGCCAGCGGCAAGATCACAGTCGGCGACGTTGATAGCCAGGATACGCTCACCATCAGCCTGAATGGGCCGGCGGGTCTGACTTCCGGTGGTGCTGCGGTTCAGTGGGGCTGGGATGCAGCTACCAAGGTGTTGACTGGTTATACCGGCACGCAGGGCGGTGCCGACTACAAGGCGGTCATTGATGTCAAGTTGACCGCTCCTACTGGTAGCACCAAGGGTGACTGGAGCTATGATGTGACCCTCAAGGCTCCGCTTGATCATCCGGTGAAGGGGAGTGAAGACGTACTCAACTTCCAGATCGGTGTAACTGTATCGGATGGCAAGACCACCACTACCGGCAGTCTGCCCATCACGGTCGAGGACGACTCCCCCGTAGCTGGTGACATGGCGGCAGTCTCTCTGGTGAAAACCAGCATCCCGGATGTGTTGACCGGCAAGTTCAGCCTGACCGGGTATGTCGGGGATAGCGGCAGCATTGATGCGGGCAAATTCACTATCACGGCACGGGGATTCGAGTCTTCAACTTCCTCCAAACTCGTTGATGCCAAGGTCAATGCCTCCGTTGACGGGCTAGGCGTCAAGAGCACGAGCGCGCCTTATCACAACATTGATAATGAGATCGATTTCCGCAAATTTGCGGATGGTTCGAGTGTATCCGAGGAGTTGGTGATCAAGCTGGATGCGGGCACTGTGGCATATGGTGCCAAGATCGAGTTCAGCAAGATCTATGGTGGAGAACTCGAGAGCGGTGTGGTCGAGTTCTGGCGCGACGGTAAACTGGTTGCAACCCAGACATTCAGCTCGAATGCTGCCAATGGCGATTATGCTGCCAACTTCCAGGTTCAGCAGGGCGGTTTTGACACCATGGTGATCAAGGCGACCGATAACGGCAAGTCAGCCAGCTGGGGTGACAACAGTGACTTTACTGTCAAGTCTATCGAGTTCCTTGGTTCCTCTACCCCGCAGGCGATCGCCTATGGTTCGGGCACGCTCGATCCGCAGTGGGGGGCTGATGACAAAGGACGTTTCGAACTGGTCACCGGTACGGTCGAATCCGGCCTCAAGACAGTCGCCGGTCTGGCTATCGCGATCACCGCCGATGGGGCTAATACCCTGCTTGGCAAGGACAGCAATGGCAGTCTGATCTTCAAGATGGAGTTCACGCCTGCAACAGGTAAATGGGAGTTCTTCCAGTATGCCGAGATGCAGCGCCCTGTTGGTGATGGCGACATCGACTTCACCTTCAAGGCCTATGATCGGGACGGTGACGGCTCGAAAGGCAGCTTTGCTGTCAACCCGCTGGCGCGCCCTGATGTAACCGGCGTATCGAGTGCCACTGTGGTTGAAGGGGCTACCTTGCAGCATGTTGTGACCTTGAGTGGTGCGACTAATGTGGCGACTGAATACAGCCTCTCAATTGCGGGCAGTGGTACTCATGCTGCCTCTAACTCTGACTGGGGAACTCTGCAGTTCAGTCACGGTGTTACCTATAACAGCAGCACAGGCAAAATCTCAGTACCAGCCGGTGTGACGAGCTTTACCGTGTCAGTGCCGACAGTGAATGACAAGCTGGTAGAACAGACTGAAACCTTGACTCTGACAGTAGGTGGTGCGACCGGAGCCGGAACCATTACTGACAACGATCTCTCTGTGCGATTGGGCAATGGGCTGGTTGATGAGGATGGTTTGTCTGGCGGAAATGCACACTTGCCTGAGCCTGTGGGTATGCCTGCTAGCGGTCCGCTTTCTGTGACTCAGTCGCTGCAGGTGACGGATGGCAGTGGTGGCAATGTCTCTGGCGTACAACTCAAACTTGTTGGCATCACGGGTCTGAGCGGGGTGACGGGTATTGATGGTCAGCCGGTCAATGTTGTTCAGGATGGCGCCGGGCTCAAAGGGTACTTTGGTAACAACCCTGCCAATGTGGCCTTTACCGTGACGGTGGATAACAGTGCCAATCCACCGAGCTACACCTTTACTCTGCTCAAGCCGCTTAGCCACACAGTGGATGGTCAGAGCACAGCGTTGACCAGCCAGGATGAACTGCGCTTTACCGTCAACTATGAGGTAAGCAAATCTGGAGCTGAGACTGCCACTGGCTCGTTTGACTTGGCTGTGCGTGACGATGTGCCGGTTGCAGTGGTCGATGATGCGAAAGTCGATGTTGTAGTTGATACCTTCCTGTTTTCTGGTGTCGAGGCTTCATGGATTAATGTTTCTGGCGGTAAAAATCTGGAGCATTTTGACGGCCCTGATAATGATACTGCGAAGGATCAAATTCGCTGGGGTGGAAAAAATGAAAATAAATCGGGTTATGGTTTTGCCGATAACGATGCGGCCTTGAACGGAGAGATCCCGCTCAACGAAGAGATCAAACTGGGTACTTTCACCCACTACAACTATCCGGTGTCCTCCGGTACGGCGATCAACACTGTAACCATGCAGGCAACCTTCTCGGTTACCGACTCCATGGGCAGAGTGACACCAGTGACTGTGACCATCAATTTCAATCACAACGAAACGCCGAACGATTGGGCCGATCCGCGAGATATCATCACTATCGGAACTGCGACCGCAAGCTTCAACTTTGAAGGCAAGGTCTACAGTCTCGAGGTGCTGGGCTTCCGTGATGCAGGTGGCAATGTGGTGAAGACTATCTACACCAACGAAAATGCCAGCAACAGCTTCGATCTGATCGTCAAGTTGGTGGAAGGGTCTGGTTATCAGCTGCCACAGACCACAGGTAATGTGCTGGCCAACGATCTTGCCGGTGCTGATGGTGGTCTGAGTGTCATTGGCTACGGGGTCGGCAGCAGTTCGACCACCTATACCAATGGTGCGGGTACCCAGGTAGTCGGTTTGTACGGGGTACTGACCATTCTGGCCAACGGTGCCTATACCTATCAGGTCACCAAGAATGGCAGTCAGATCCCGGCTGATGCACGCGAGGTGTTCAGCTACAGCGTGCGCGATGGTGATGGCGATACCACCAACAGCACCTTGACCATCAGCGTCAATCCGGTGGACAGCAACGGGGTTCCGGTTCATCTGCCGCTGACGGTAGATGGTACTGACCTCAACGACTCTATCGTGGTACGCAATGGCGAGAGAGCGGCTAATCCTGACCGTCTTGATGTTTCCTTTGGCGGTAATCTGCTGGGCGAAGTCACTACCAGTAACGGCGCTACCGACCACATACATGCCGGTACCAGCTACAACAAGGGAAGTGCCGCACAGACCGTCAGCAGCGGTGCAGGCAATGACCATATCGAAACCGGCAGTGGTAATGATGTGATTTATGCAGGCAAAACCGGGGCTGATGGATTCGGTACCGACGATTCGTTGCAACTGACGGTAAATCAGCTCAAGGCTCATCACATCATGACAGGCAGCTTGTCTGGCACAGATGCCATGCTCGATGGCGACGGTCTGTTGCTGAGTGTTGATGTCAGCAGTAGCAAAGCTGATGTGGTCAATGGTGGCAGCGGCAATGACAAAATCTACGGGCAGTCAGGTTCCGATATCTTGTTTGGCGGTACCGGTGACGACTACATCGATGGCGGTAGTCATAACGATGCGCTGCGCGGCGGTCTGGGGAACGATATCCTGATCGGCGGGCTAGGCAACGATGTAATGCGTGGTGATGGCGGTTCAGATACTTTCGTCTGGAACAAGGGAGATACAGTATCAGGCTCCCTGACCAAGGATTACATCATGGACTTCAACAAGGGGTCAGGCACCATCAACCGTTTGGAAGGAGACAAGCTGGATCTGAGCGATTTGCTGGATCACGATGGTTCTCACAGTACGACTGATCTGAAGAGTCTGCTCTCGGTGTTCCAGGACAATGAAGGGGTGCACCTGCAGGTCAAGGAGAGCAGTACTGAGCCGGTGACTCAGGAGATTGTGCTGATGAACCATACCTTCGACAGTCTGACGGGCGGTTCTGGCACCACGGCCAATCAGGTGATCGATTACATGTTGACCAACAACATGCTCGATATCGACAAGTAAGCCCAACTTGGGGCAATAAAAAAGCGGCAGAGCAATCTGCCGCTTTTTTTATCTTTGCAGGGAAGCGAAATCAGTTGCCGAGGGTGGCGAACAGGCTCTGCTCCAGGGTGCCGCGGGAGACGCAACCGGCTTGATGGACGGGGCCGGTACGCGCTCGCCTGAGGATTCAACGAAGAACAGTTCTGTGTTGCCCTTGACATTGACGGTGGCCACGCTGCTGTTGCCGCTCTGGGTGATGATCAGGTTGATCTGCAGGTTCGGGTTGCCCAGTGCAACTTTGGAACCCATGGTGCCGCAGTCCAGCCACTCCAGCCCGTCGGCTGACTGGTTGACGTTGGCGGTCATCAGGCCGGAGCCACGCTGGCTGTTTTCGATGGTGAGGCCGTGATCGGTGAACCACTTCTCGGCGCGAGCCCACACCAGATCCACCGGGATCGCCATTTCCTGAGTATTGTTGGTTGCCTTGGCAATTGGCGGGTTGTAGCGATACTCCTCACCGCCGTTATTGTCACCAGCACAACCAACCAGCAGCAGCGCCAATGCGCTCCCCATAATCTTTTTCATCTCGTTTCTCTCGTCCATATCACCAGGCCATTGGCCAACCGGCGCCTATTATCGCCGGAGCGACAATCTCTGTCAGCAACCATCCAGCGTTCGATGTTATGGGGAGGTGATCGGGGTGCTTTACAAAATTGGTTTGCTATCATAGATTTGCTCGAAATTCCTCCATAAGCACCCCTGTGACTAACATGCTCACCCCGGATCTGCTGCAGCAGATCATCGACCAATTGCCAATGAGTATCTTCTGTCGAGATAGTCATGGGCGTTACCTGTTCGCCAATCGTGAGTTCGCCCGTGAAGCCAAGCTGGAGTCGCCTGCCGAGGTAGTCGGCAAGACAGATGCAGATATGCCCTGGGGCGATCTCTTTCGCAGTGAGGATGAGCAGCTGCTTGCCGGAGGCGTGCCGATGCTGTATCAGCAGCTCCATTGCAACCGGGGCGGGAATACCTGCTGGATGGAGGTGCACAAGGTGCCTCTTTACACCCCGCAGGGGGAAGCGTGCGCAGTATTCGGGGTGGTTAACGAGATTGCCCAGCGCAAGAGCCTGGAACAGACGGTCAAAAAGCAGCAGTTGTTGCAGCGTTTTCTGCTCGATGCCATTCCTGACCTGATCCGTTTCGATGATCACAACGGGGTATTGCTGGAGTGCAATCAGGCGTTTCTCGACTTTATCGGTCATGGGGCCGATGAGGTGCTGGGTCAGCAGCTGCCGTTCCGGCTGGCGGCGCCGCAGGGGATGGGTCATGGCGAGTGTTGTCTGCTGGATGCCAGCGGGCAGGGTCGACACATGGAGATCACCCGGGTCGATGTCCCCGATGGTGATGGCCACTCTCTCGGGATCCTGACGCTGGGGCGTGACATCACCGGCCTGCGCACCACTCAGGCGCAGTTGCAGCAGGAGCAGCACTACGACAGTCTGACCGGACTGCTCAAACTCTCCCGGTTCTTGCAGACCAGCCGCCATCTTGGGGGACGCAGTGCCACATTGGTGCTGGTCGATCTGCACCATTTTCGTGAAATCAACGATCGCTTCGGGATCCGGATTGCCGACCGCCTGCTCAGCCAGGTGGCCAAGCGGTTGCAGCAGCTGGTGCCGCCGCGTTCTCTGCTCTGTCGGGTCGCTGCCGATGACTTCAGCCTGCTGCTGCCGGACTTCAACGAGCCATTGCAGGGGTGGAGCCAGCATCTGCAGCAGCAGTTGATGGAGCACTATCAGGTGGAAGATCATCGCATCCAGATCCCGGTGTTTCTGGGGCTGGCCCAGGGGCGGGCAAGCGATGCCGAGCGGTTGCTCAGCCATGCCGAGGCTGCGCTGGCGCAGGGTAAGCGGCAGCAGCAGTACTGCACCCTGTTTGATCCCGAGCTGCATGCCCGGCTCAAGCGGCGTCAGCTGATCGCCGCCCAGTTGCCGCTCGCTATCAAGTCCGCACAGCTGGTTGCCGTCTATCAGCCGATCATCTGTACCCGCACTCACCGGCTGCATGGCGCCGAGCTGCTCTGTCGCTGGCCCCACCCCGAGCTTGGGATGATCTCCCCCGACGAGTTTATTCCGTTGGCGGAAGAGATGGGGATCATCGGTCAGCTTGGCCAGTTAATGCTGGAGCAGGGGTGTGCCCAGCTGGCGCAGTGGCAAACTGCGCAGCCGGATATGGTGCTCTCCATCAACCTCTCGCCGCTGCAGTTCCGTGATCCGGCGCTCTGTGAACGGGTCTCTGCCTGCATCGCTCGCCATGGTCTCAAGGCCAGTCAACTGGAGCTGGAGATCACCGAAGGGGTGTTGATGGAGAACGCCGACGAGATTGAGACCAACCTCGACAACCTGATTGCCGCCGGTTTTCAGCTGGCCATCGACGACTTTGGTACCGGTTACTGTTCGCTGGCCTATCTGCCGCGTTTGCAGGTGGCGACCCTCAAGCTGGATCGCAGCTTCACTCAGGGGCTCGCCAGTAATAGCGCGACCACCGCTATCGTGCGTTCGGTTATCGGGTTGGGCCATGAGCTTGGGATCCGGATTACGGCCGAAGGGGTAGAGACACCCGAGCAGCAGCTGTGGCTGACCGAGGCGGGGTGTGATCGGCTCCAGGGCTATCTGTTCAGTCGCCCACTGCCGCCGGCGGAGTTTGCTGCCAGCTATCTGGCGTGAGAGATCGTCAGAAACAACAAGGCCACCGCAAGGTGGCCTTGTTGTTTTACGATGGAGGCAGGATCAATCCTGGAAGTAGGTGCCCCAGCCATCGTAATCCACCCCGTATTTTTCCAGGATGGGCAGCATCTTGGCGATATCGGCGACGATCGCTTCGACATTCAGCTTGCACTCGATGGTGGCATCGAAGCAGAAGATGGTGGCGCCGTCATCCAGCTCCATCTCTTCGGCATCGGTCACTTCAAAACCGGCCTTGAACAGGTCAACCGCTGCTTTTTCCAGACGGTCGAAATCCTGGCAGGCGAAGTGGTGCTCGATGTCGTAATCCGCATCGGGATTACTGCCATCGGCCAGCAGTTCGTTGACGATCTCGGTGGTCTCATCACGCCACTCTTGCATATTCAGACTCATGTTGCCTCCAGGCGGTATCATTGCGGCAAAGCATACTCGCAGAGTGGATTCGGCTCAATGCGGCGGACCCACTGAACCTCGAATTTCCATCATATTGGCGCAGCCTGCAGGGTGTGCAGAGGCCAGCAAGTACGGCAAACAGGACTGAAATGGATAATAAATGGCCGCTTCGTTCGGTTGTTGAGCGAACGAGCTTTTTATCGTGCCATCATGGTTGACACTCTGCGCTGGAAAGGGTTTAATGCGCGCCGTTGCCCAGATAGCTCAGTCGGTAGAGCAGGGGATTGAAAATCCCCGTGTCGGCGGTTCGATTCCGTCTCTGGGCACCACAATTCCTCCTTAGTTCAGTCGGTAGAACGGCGGACTGTTAATCCGTATGTCACTGGTTCAAGTCCAGTAGGAGGAGCCAAATTCGAAAAGCCCGCTCAATCGAGCGGGCTTTTTCATTTCTAGTTGCTATTGCATGCTGCCAAAAAGAGCGTCGCGCCACAGGTGGCACTGAACAGCAACATGCCGGTCTGCAACATGCTGCCAGGGCATGGCTTCTTCTCTTTTTTCTGGCCCTGATCCACTTCGGTTTCATCACATTCCCTTATCCATTTTGTCGGCCTGAATGGCTGCACTCCTGTGCAGGCGAGCCATCTTTGTTGAATGGCGCCATGGCGTCAATCTCCCCTGCAAAACAATTAATTCAGCACTGTTGAAGAGCGGCTTGTCGGGTGATGTTTCGAGCTTTAAGCCATTGTTAACATTTTGGAAAACCGGAGTGACCCTGTGGCCGGGCGGGGATATGATGGGGTCAATGATGTTCCCATCCTGACGGAGAGATCCCAGATGAACAGCCCCTTGAGCTATGTACTGGACGGCATTCATTGCGAGCCGCACTTTTATACCGTTCCCCTCGATCATGATGAGCCGGATGGCGACAGCATTACCCTGTTTGCCCGTACCCTCTGCCGTAAAGACAAGCTCGATGAGAAGTTGCCCTGGCTGCTTTTTCTGCAAGGGGGGCCGGGATTCGGGGCTCCGCGCCCGACGGCCAACAGTGGTTGGCTCAAACGGGCGTTGCAGGAGTTCAAAGTGCTGCTGCTGGATCAGCGTGGCACCGGGATGTCGAGCCCCATCCATGGGCAGATTCTGGCCAAAATGACCCCGGCCGAGCAGGCGGAGTATCTCGGCCATTTTCGCGCCGACAGCATAGTGCAAGATGCCGAGTTCATCCGGCAGGAGCTCAGCCCCAAGCATCGCTGGAGCCTGCTGGGGCAAAGTTTTGGCGGTTTTTGCTGCCTGACTTATCTCTCGCTCTTCCCCGACAGTCTGCGGGAGGTCTATATCACCGGCGGCATTGCGCCGATTGGCCGCAGTGCCGAGGAGGTTTACCGCGCCACCTACCAGAGGGTGGCTGACAAGAACCGAGCCTTCTTCGCCCGCTTCCCCCACGCTCAGGGGATTGCCAACCGGCTGGCCAACCATCTGCACCAGCATGATGTGCGACTGCCCAACGGCCAGCGCCTGACGGTGGAGCAGTTCCAGCAGCAAGGGCTGGATCTCGGCGCTACGGGTGCTTTCGAGGAGCTTTATTACCTGCTGGAAGAGGCCTTTATCGGCGACAAGCTGAGCCCGGCCTTTCTCTATCAGGTGCAGAGCATGCAGCCATTCAATAGCAACCCGCTGTTTGCCATTCTGCACGAGGCTATCTACGCCGAAGGGGAGGCGACTCGCTGGGCGGCAGATCGGGTCAGAGGGGAGTTTCCTGCGGTGAACTGGGCGCCCGGCAAGGATTTCGCCTTCACCGGCGAGATGGTTTACCCCTGGATGTTCGAGCAGTTCCGCGAGTTGCAGCCCCTGAAAGAGGCGGCTCATCTGCTGGCCAACAAGGCGGACTGGGGGCCGCTCTATGATCCGGCCCAGCTGGCCCGCAACCAGGTGCCGGTGGCTTGCGCTGTCTATGCCGAGGATATGTATGTGGAGTTTGACTACAGTCGCGAAACTCTGCGTGGTCTTGGCAGCAGTCGCGCCTGGATCACAAATGAGTATGAGCACAACGGTTTGCGTGCCGATGGTGAAGCGATTCTTGATCGTCTGATCGCGTTGAATCGCGACCGTTAATTGCCGTTATCGGCAACCATCGCGGGAGCTCGGATTCCCGCGATGGTTGTGATGGATGGTTGTTATGAAAGCGTGACTCCCTGAACCTTGCCCCGTATCCGCCAGACGATGAGTGGATAGCCGGCTGATTAATTTCCCCCTCTTTTACTGTCTCTGCCGATCCCTCACCATATACTTGCCAAACGACTCTGTATTGAGCCGCGGTCAAACCGATTGACCAACCCGTGCTCGTTACCATTAGAAAGTCGCTCCGATGCTCTGTATCCCGCATATCTGATATGCCATCTCTGCATGCCCCGCAATCCGGGGGAGGGGATGGTCGTGCTTTTCAATCAAGATAAGGATGTATGATGAGAAAGTCTCTGTTGGCCTACTCCCTGTTGCTGTGCCCTGTCGTGTTTGCTGCCACCCCCCATTGGGAATATAGCGGTGAGGCGGGACCTGCCCACTGGGCCAAGCTGACCCCTGAGTTTGGTCAGTGTGCGGGCAACAATCAGTCGCCGGTTGACCTGAGCGGATTGGTCGAGGCCAAACTGGCCCCGCTGGTACTCCACTATCAGGCGGGTGGCAACACAGTGGTCAACAACGGTCATACCGTGCAGGTCGGTTATGCCCCGGGCAGCACCTTGCAACTCGATGGCACCAGGTTTGAACTCAAGCAGTTCCACTTCCACGCCGCGAGTGAGAACCTCATCGAGGGCAAATCCTATCCGCTGGAAGGGCATTTGGTGCATGTCAGTGACAAGGGAGAGATCGCCGTGGTGGCGGTGCTGTTCGAGGCTGGCAAGGCCAATCCGGCGCTGGCGGCAGCCTGGGGTGAACTACCGGCCAAGGTGGGGGAGATCCAGGCCCTCAAGGTGCCGCTCTCTGCTGAGCAACTGCTGCCCGAGAATCGTGACTACTATCGCTTCAGCGGTTCCCTTACAACGCCTCCCTGCTCGGAAGGAGTGCGCTGGCTGGTAATGAAGCAGCCGGTCGAGGTCAGTCAGGCCCAGATCGACGCATTCAAGGCGGTGATGCACCACCCCAACAATCGGCCGGTGCAGCCCCTCAATGGGCGCGTGGTGCTGCAATAACCAAGAGTTGCAGTGTAGTGGTCAACGCAGGACATGTGTGTAGGCACACTGTACAACGGTAGCGATGTAGTCCGCGACTCCATCCCCAAAGGGCCAGCAGATCGGTATTGGCCTGATAATGGGAGCAACCGCTGCATGCAGGTAACTGGGGAAAGAGATCCAGCAGGTGCTGAAAGGTTGGGATATCCATGATGCTAGACCTTAAGGTGATGGCCTACTTCAAAATTAACCTTTCAACACGTAATTAGGGCAAAGTCAAAACAATCAGGGCCCCCGAATGGGAGCCCTGATGGCATGATGTTGGCGTCTATGTTGCCCGCGCTTAGCCGTGCTTGCGGCCGGAGAGGCGGCACCACTCCTCCTTTACGGCGGTCGGGTCCATCTCGAACCACTGGCCGTAGATAGTTTCCAGCTCCGGGGCCTGGCTCTCCAGCACGCCGGAGAGGGCCATCAGGCTGCCCGGCTTGCCGTGGCCGGCGATCAGCGGTGCCAGTTCGCGCAGCGGGCCGGCCAGAATGTTGGCGACTACCACGTCCGCTTCGACGTCTTGCGGCTGGTCGGCCGGCAGATAGAGCTCAATCTGGTCGGCGACGCCGTTGCGCGCGGCGTTGTCGCGACTGGCCTGAATGGCTTGCGGGTCGATGTCGATGCCGATGACGCGGGCGGCACCCAGTTTCAGGGCGGCGATGCCGAGAATGCCGGAGCCGCAACCAAAATCGACCACGGTTTTACCGGTCAGATCCAGCCCGTCCAGCCACTGCAGGCAAAGTGCCGTGGTGGGGTGGGTACCGGTACCGAAGGCCAGGCCCGGATCCAGCATCACGTTAACTGCATCGGGGTTCGGCACATCGCGCCAGCTCGGGCAGATCCAGAGGCGCTCGCCAAACTGCATGGGGTGGAAGTGATCCATCCACTCGCGCACCCAGTCCTTGTCTTCCAGCTGCTCGACCTTGTAGCCGACATTTTCGCCGAAGATCTGCTGGAAGAAGGCGATGGTGGGGGCCGGATCGGTTTCGGCGTCAAACAGCCCCATCACTTCGGTCTCGCCCCACAGCGGGGTTTCGCCCGGCATGGGTTCATAGACGGGCACATCCTTGGCATCCATAAAGGTCACCGCCTGGGCACCACGCCCCAGCAGCATGTTGCTCACCTTGTCTGCGGTCTTGGCAGTGGCGTTGATTCGAATTTGTATCCAGGGCATGGCGTCGACTCTTCATAAATGTGAAACCGCGAGATTCTACCATCATGGGGCAGTGCTGTCGTGGTTTGCCCATGACGTGGAGGGATACGGGGGCTTTTGCCGGATTGGCACGGTTCCTGTATTGCTCTATGCAGGCGAAGACGACCGGTTTTCGCTGAACGCTTTGCTCAAGTTCCGTCATCTTTCACTGCCACCCTCGGGTGGCATTTTTTTATCTGCACTTGTTTGCCTGGTAAACAGTCTGCCAGATAAAAAAGAGCAAGGTTGGCACCTTGCTCAAGGACGGGCTGACGCCGTTTTGGCGCATTCATGCTGCTGTTGGCACGCCAGATGCAAAGACTAATATGTCCTGCATAAGGATATGTGTGTGATTGTTACCCCAATGTTCAGGTATTCAGGCCATTTCTCGCGAAATGGCCTCTTTTTTGGCTGATTGTCGGACGTTGGCCTGCCACAGGCAGTCATGAGTGCCGCTGGTTGTGCCCGTTTGGGGCATCTCCTTGGTGAACTTATCCCATCATGGTGCGTTTGAGGGCCTAGTTGGCAAAGCCGCTCATGTCGATCACCAGCTTGCCTACCATGCGGCCTGCTTCCACCTCGGCATGGGCCTGAGCCAGCGTGACCGGGCTCAGTGACGGGATGGTTCTGGTCAGGGTGGTCTGCAATACCCCTTCATCGACCAGTGCCGCCACCCGGCCGAGCAGGCGGTGCTGTTCGATCATGTCCGGCGTCTGGAACAGGGAGCGGGTGAACATGAACTCCTGGCTGAAGGTGACGCTCTTGCTTTTGAGCAGGGAGAGATCCCACGGCTCGCTCGATTCAGCGATGGTGCAGATATGGCCAAATGGGCGGATCAGCCCTGCCATGGTAGCCCAGTGCTCGGCGGTGGCGTTGGTGCAGAAGATGGCATCGACCTGAGTGATGCCAAGGGCGGTCAGCTCCTCCTGCAACTTGTGGTGGTTTACGACCTGATGGGCGCCCATCTCGAAGCACCACTCACGGCTCTCGGGGCGGGAGGCGGTCGCAATCACCTCCATGTCGGTGAGCTGGCGGGCCAGCTGGATGGCGATGGAGCCCACGCCACCGGCGCCGCCGATGATCAGCAGTTTGCCACGGCTTTCGCGGGTAAGAGCGAAGCGCTCGAACAGGGTCTCCCAGGCGGTGATGGCGGTGAGCGGCAGGGCGGCGGCCTCCACATCGCTCAAGCTGGTGGGGGCGATGGCGGCGATGCGCTCATCCACCAGTTGCAGGGCGCTGTTGCTGCCCGGACGGCTGATATCACCGGCATACCAGACCCGGTCGCCCGCCTTGAACAGGGTCACTTCGCTGCCAGTGGCGATCACTTCCCCCACCGCATCCCAGCCCAGCACCCGGGGCGAGCTTTCAATTTTGGCCTTGGGGGAGCGCACCTTGGTATCCACCGGATTGACGGAGGTGGCGGTGACCCGCACCAGCAGATCCCGCGGGCCCGGAACCGGATCGGGCAGGTTGGCGGCGATAAAGCAGTCGGGGTGATCGCTTGGCAGATAGTGAGTCAGGGCAATGGCTTTCATGGTTTTTCCTTTCAAATCGCTGTGTTCGGGATTGCCACTCACTCTAGTCTGGTTGATTATCAAGATTAAGATAGGTAATCGGTAAAGACTGTTTGAATATATGAACAATGTCGATCTGGAGTTGATGGGGCTGTTTGCCACCGTGGTGGAGCAGGGAAGCTTTACCCGAGCCGCCGAGCTGCTTGGTATGCCCAAGTCATCGGTGAGCCAGAAGATCTCGCGGCTCGAATCCCAGCTCGGGGTGCGGCTGTTGCAGCGTACCACTCGCAGGTTGAGCCTGACCCCGCAGGGGGAGCTCTATGTGGAGCACTGTCAGGGGCTGCTGGCATTGGCCCGCAGCGCCAATCTGGCGATGGCACGGCTGCGCTCGGCCCCGGCGGGGCGGGTGCGGATCACCGCCCCCGAGGCGACCGGCACCCTGCTGCTTGGCCGGATCCTCGCCGAGTTTCGCGCCCTCTATCCCGAAGTGGTGCTGGAGCTGACCCTGAGTGACGATCAGCTCGATCTGGTGGGGGAAGGTTATGATTTGGCGCTGCGGGCGGCGCCGCTGAAAGACTCCAGCCTTATCTGTCGGCGTATCGGTCAGGTGGCACGCCATCTGGTGGCCGCACCTGCCTATCTGGCGGCCCACGGCATGCCGCAACAACTGAGCGAGCTGGGCCGCTATGCCTGTCTGGTGCACTCGGCCATGCCGGTGTGGCCATTGCAAGAGGGAGGCTGGCGGCCGCAGGGGGCCTGTGTCAGCAACAGCTTGCTGGCGCTGAGGGAGATGGCACTCCATGACGGGGGGATTGCACTGTTGCCCCACCATGTCTGTGAAGGGGATTTGGCGGCGGGGCGGCTGCAGAAAGTGTTGCCAGATCAGCCCATTCCGGCCAACCCGTTTTACCTAATCTATCCGAGCCGGGAGCATCTAGCCCCCGCCCTGCGCACCCTGATGGATTTCGTGGCCGAGCGCTTGCCGTTTGCCTGAGTTACCAACTGCTCTGGCTGGCCGACTCCTGATTAGGTTTGAGGCCGAGGGGGACCGACTGGCGCTCCGCCAGCATGCGGATCTGCCCTTCAATCAGGCTGGCGCTGGGGCCCAGCACCAGCACCAGCTGGTGGTCGTTGAGCTGGATCCAGGAGAGGCAGCCCAGGCCCAGCAGGCGAGATTCGTCCACCAGTGAAATATCGCGCACCCGCAGGCTGAGGCGGGTGATACAGACACTCATCGCCACCAGATTGTCCATCCCGCCCAGCACCTTGAGGTACTGGATCGCCAGCATCTGCGGGTCTGAGGGGGCAACGCTGGCAAGGCGCGGATGCTCCACCGCGATGGGCTTGCTCGGCATGCTGAGGGGGGCACGCTCCAGCAGTTGATAGAACAGCAGGGTGTAGGCGACGAAGAACAGGATACCGACCGGAATGAGCCAGAAGCTGTGCTCCCCAGCCTGATAGCTCAGCACCAGATCCAGCAGACCGGCGGAGAAGTAACTGCCCACCTTGATCCCCAGCCCGCTACAGACCGCCAGTGACAGTCCGGTCAGCAGGGCGTGGGCGAGAAACAGCCAGGGGGCGGTAAAGGCGAACAGAAATTCGATAGGCTCTGTGATACCCACCAGTGCCGAGGTGAGCGCCAGGGTTAGCAGCAGCCCGCCCTGTGGTAGCCGCTGCATCCGCTGGCGGTGCAGCCAGATGGCAAAACAGGCGCCCGGCAGGCCGAACATGATGATGGGGTAGAGACCGGCCACATACCCTTCATGAAGGGGTTGGGCGGTGGCCAGCGCCTGCAGGTTGCTCTCGCCAAGGCCGATGACGCTGCCCAATACCTGATGCAGCCCGAGCGGGATCAGCAGTCGGTTGAGTGTGCCGTAGCAGAAGGCGCCAAACGGCGTGGTGAGCAGCTCGGAGGTGAGCAGTGTCAGCCCGCGCTCCAGCGGTGGCCACAGCAGCGAGAGGGGGATGGCGATCAGCAGGCAGGCCAAGGCCGACACCAGCAGGCAGGGAAACTCCCCCCTGGCGATCTGCAGCCAGCGGGGTAGCGTTTGCTGGTGAACCCAGGGATAGATAATGGCGGTGGTGAGTCCCGCCAGCAGACCGCAGATCATGTCGGCGTGCAGGTTGGGGGCCAGCGTATTGAAGGCGGTGCTGAGCAGCAGGAAGTTGACCGCACCCGCCAGCGTCTGTCCGCCCAGCTCCTGCCGACTCAGGCCAAAGGCGATCGCCACCGCATAGATAAGCGGCATCTGGCTGAAGATCGCCTGACCGGTGAGGGAGAGCACCGCCAAATCGAGCACGTCGGGTTGCCCAAGCCGGTAGATCAAAGCCGCCATCGGCAGGATGGAGACGGGCAGCAGCAGGGCATAACCGAGCCGCTGCAGGGCTTGAGTAACGACTTGTCGAGTGGCTTTAACGGGCATACAGCGGCTACGTTCTGTGACTTGGCGCACAGTTTAACCGGAAAACACCTATTTGGGGATAGTTTTGGAACCCCTAATTTATATTTTTATTATTTCTGCCCGAAAAGCTCGTGCACTTCCCGCGAGGGCGGTGCCGTCAGCAGGCTGACCGTGATAAAGACCACCAGCGCCAGCGTGAGGCTTGGCACGATGGCGTGCAGGCCAGCCAGCTTGATCCCCCATTGACTGAGTACCCCATAGCTGACGATGCCGCTGACCATGCTAGCCAGCGCGCCTGGGCCGTTGGCCCGCGACCAGTAGAGGCCGAGCACCAGTGGCCAGAGGAACACCGCCTGCAGACCGCCAAAGGCGAGCAGGTTGAGCCAGATGATCATCTCGGGCGGTTGCAACGCCGCCAGCAGCACCAGAGTGCCCAAGATCAGGGTGCAGAGCAGGGAGAGGCGCGGAATGCGCACTTCCAGCTTCTCCTGCTTTGGACTCAGATAGTTGAGATAGAGATCCTTCACCAGAGTGGCGGAAGCCTGGATCAGCTGGGAGTCGATGGTGGACATGATGGCCGCCATCGGCGCCGCCAGAAAGACCCCGGCCAGCCAGGGGGGCAGCACTTCCATCATCAGGGAGGGCATGATCTTGTCTGGGCTGTCCATGCCCGGCAGGATGGCGCGGCCGAGGGCGCCCGCCAGATGCATGCCGAACATCAGCAGGGCGCTGACCACTGTGCCGATCAGAATGCCGCGATGAAGCGCCTTGCTGTCGCGATAACCAAAGCAGCGCAGCGCCGAGTGGGGCAGCCCCACCACCCCGACACAGACCAGGATCCAGAAGCTCAACATAAAGGGCTGGGTCAGCATGTCGCCGGCCCCTTGCGGGCTCACCAGTTTGGGATCGATCACCCTGAGCTGGTGGATAAGGTTCGGCAGGCCGTCACCGGCAATCAGAATTCCCGCCAGCAAGGCGCCGGTGCCGATCAGCATGATGATCCCCTGCAGGGCATCGGTCATCACCACCGCGCGAAAGCCGCCGATGATGGTGTAGAGCAGCACGCAGCTGGCAAACAGCATCAACCCCTGCTGGTAGGAGAGGCCGGTGGCGGTCTCCAGCAGGCGGGCACCGCCGATAAACTGCACCACCATGGTCGCGATAAAGGCGAGGATGATAGTAATGGAGCCGAGGATCACCACCGCCTTGCTCTGGTAGCGGGCCCACAGCATGTCGTTGATGGTCACCGCATTGACCCGGCGGGCGATGATGGCGAACTTCTTGCCAAGCACCCCCAGAGTGAGCCAGACGGTGGGCAGCTGGATCATCGCCAGCAACACCCAGCCCAGACCAATCTTGTAGGCCGCGCCCGGTCCGCCGATAAAGGAGGAGGCCGAGGTGTAGGTAGCCACTAGCGTCATCGCCAGCACCAGCCCGCCCATGCTGCGGTTGCCGATGAAGTACTCCTGCACGAAGTTGCCTTCTGCGCGATGGCGGCTGGCCCAGAAACCCACCCCCAGCACCAGCACCAGATAGATGACGAGCGGCAGCATCAACTCAAGATTCATGGGATGACTCCTTGCCGGAAGGGGAGTGGGTATCGAGGGGGATCTCCACAAACAGCCGGTTCACCATCAGGGCGCAGAGCAGAATGAACAGCAGCGGCATCACCATGCAGCTGAGCAGGAACCACAGCGGCAGCCCCCACAACTCCAGCTGGAGCGGGATAAAATAGGCGGTGCCATACCAGGCAAAGAAGTAGAACAGGGTCAGCAGCAGGCAGAAAGCTGCTTCCCGGCGGGCGAGAGCGAAACGGTTCACCTTGGCCTCCGACAAATTTGAGGGGCGCAAGGATAACAAAAAAGGGCCATGTCGCCATGGCCCTTTTTCAGCAGAGGCTCCTTGCGGAGCAGACTTCCATCGGAAGTCCGGTCTCTATCAGCGATCCTTACAGACCCAACTTCTTGTGCAGATAGTGGATATTGGTGCCACCGTGCTGGAAGTTTTCGTCTTTCATGATCTCTTTTTGCAGCGGTACGTTGGTCTTGATCCCTTCCACCACCAGCTCGTCCAGCGCATGGCGCATGCGGGCGATGGCAATGTCACGATTCTCGCCGTAGCAGATCAGCTTGCCGATCATCGAATCGTAGTGGGGCGGTACCTTGTAACCGGCATAGATGTGGGAGTCCCAACGCACGCCCAGACCACCCGGCGCGTGGAAGCGCTGAACCAGACCCGGAGAGGGCATGAAGGTGGCCGGATCTTCGGCGTTGATCCGGCACTCGATGGCATGGCCACGGATGCGGATATCCTGCTGGGTGATCGACAGGGGCTGACCGGCGGCGATGCGCAGCTGCTCCTTGATCAGATCGATACCTGTGACCATCTCGGTGACCGGATGCTCAACCTGAATACGGGTGTTCATCTCGATGAAATAGAACTCGCCGTTCTCGTACAGGAACTCGAAAGTACCCGCACCACGGTAGCCGATCTCGATACAGGCGCGCACACAGCGCTCGCCGATGAACTTGCGCATTTCGGCGGTGATGCCGGGTGCCGGCGCCTCTTCCACCACTTTCTGGTGGCGACGCTGCATGGAGCAGTCACGCTCGCCCAGATAGAGGGCGTTGCCCTGGCCGTCTGCCAACACCTGAATTTCGATGTGGCGCGGGTTTTCCAGGTACTTCTCCATGTAGACCATGTCGTTCTTGAAGAACTGGCCTGCTTCGGATTTGGTCAGGGCGATGGCGCCCGCCAGTTCCGCTTCATTGCGCACCACGCGCATACCGCGACCACCACCGCCACCGGCGGCCTTGATGATCACCGGATAGCCGATGCGCTTGGCAATGGCGGCGTTGTGCTTGGCGTCGTTGTCGACGGGGCCGTCAGAGCCAGGTACGCAAGGTACGCCCGCTTTCTTCATCGCTTCGATGGCGGAGACCTTGTCACCCATCAGGCGAATGGTCTCGGCGCGCGGGCCGATGAAGATGAAGCCGGATTTTTCGACCACTTCGGCGAAATCGGCGTTCTCGGAGAGGAAGCCGTAACCCGGGTGGATGGCCACGGCACCGGTTACCTCGGCGGCGGCGATGATGGCCGGGACGTTGAGGTAGGATTCAGTACTGGCCGGTCTGCCGATACAGATGGATTCGTCGGCCAGCAGCACATGTTTGAGCTCCCGGTCGGCGGTGGAGTGAACGGCCACTGTCTTGATCCCGAGCTCTTTACAGGCGCGCAGGATCCGCAGGGCAATTTCACCGCGGTTGGCGATGACTACTTTGTCCAACATGGGTGGCGATTTCCCTTATTCGATGATGAACAGCGGCTCGTCAAATTCGACGGCCTGACCATTTTCAACCAGGATGGCTTTGATCACACCGGCCTTGTCAGACTCGATTTGGTTCATCATTTTCATGGCTTCGACGATGCACAGGGTGTCGCCGACATTGACTTGCTGACCCACTTCCGCGAACGGCTTGGCATCCGGGCTGGAGGAGCGGTAGAAGGAGCCAACCATCGGGGAGCGCATCAGGTGACCGCTCGGGGCTGCATCTGCGGCCGGTGCGGCGGCAACTGGGGCGGCAGCAGCAGGTGCGGCAACCGGAGCGGCTTGCTGCATCATCATCTGCGGCATGGCGGTGGTCACCTGACCGGAGAAGTTGCGGCTGATGCGAACGGACTCTTCACCTTCGGAGATCTCCAGTTCGGCGATGCCGGACTCTTCAACCAGTTCAATCAGCTTCTTGATTTTGCGGATATCCATTAGCATTCTCTTTCTTCTTTATCTGATCAGTGATTATCAAGCCGCGCGCAGATGGTGCACGGCCGCGGTTAAAGCGAATTGGTAGCCATCGGCCCCCAGACCACAAATGACCCCTTTGGCGACATCAGACAGATAGGAGTGATGACGGAACGGCTCCCTGGCATGGACGTTTGACAGGTGAACCTCGATAAAAGGGATGGCGACACCCAGCAGCGCATCGCGAATGGCGACGCTGGTGTGGGTGAAGGCGGCTGGATTGATGATGATAAAATCCACCTGGCCCATGGCCTGATGGATGCGGCCGACCAACTCATGTTCGGCATTGGATTGCAGATGTTCCAGAGTGACACCGAGTTCGCTGGCGTTAAGCTTCAGATCGGCGACGATCTCATCAAGCGTCTTGCTGCCGTAGATACCCGGTTCCCGTTTGCCCAGCAGATTCAGGTTTGGTCCGTTGAGCAGGAGAATTCGGTGATTTTGCGACATATTGAGTACATCCTCGATGATAATGCTGCTATCTATCAGCTATCTTGTGGACTACCAGAAATCTAGCCATTTTCTGCGCAAATCGGTGTGCCCTGGCACACAGATTTCGCAATTATATTGATTTCGTGAAAATTAGCAGCATTTTACTGGTCTAATCTCTACATCTGGCTATTTATTGCACGTTTCGACCTGAGATACTTCGTCGCTGCCACCTTGCTGTTTGCTGGCAGATAAGAAACGACAAAGCCGGCACAGGGCCGGCTTTGTTGAGCAACAAACGAAGCGGGATCAGGCAGCTTCCGACTTCTCGCGGATGAGTTTGTCTACTACGCCCGGATCCGCCAGGGTGGAGATATCCCCCAGACTGTCGGTCTCGCCGGTGGCGATCTTGCGCAAGATGCGGCGCATGATCTTGCCGGAACGGGTCTTCGGCAGCCCCTCCGCCCAGTGAATGACATCCGGAGTGGCGATGGCGCCAATCTCCTTGCGCACCCACTCCTTCACCTCTTTATGCAGCTCGCGGCTTGGCTCTTCCCCGGCGATCAGGGTGACATAGGCATAGATACCCTGACCCTTTATCTCGTGAGGAACCCCCACCACCGCGGCTTCAGCGATCTTGGGATGGGCCACCAGCGCCGATTCAATTTCGGCGGTACCCATGCGGTGGCCGGAGACGTTCAGTACATCATCCACCCGACCGGTGATCCAGTAGTAGCCGTCCTCGTCGCGACGGGCACCGTCGCCGGTGAAGTAGCGGCCCGGGAAGGTGGAGAAGTAGGTCTGCTCGAAGCGCTCGTGATCGCCGAATACGGTGCGCATCTGGCCCGGCCAGGAGTCGGTGATCACCAGGTTACCCTCGGTGGCCCCCTCCAGCGGTTCGCCCATGTTGTCGACCAGCGCAGGTTGCACCCCGAAGAAGGGACGAGTCGCCGAGCCCGGTTTCAGGTCGGTGACGCCGGGCAGCGGCGTAATCAGGATGCCGCCGGTCTCGGTTTGCCACCAGGTATCGACGATGGGACAGCGCTCATCACCAATGGTGCGGTAGTACCACTCCCAGGCTTCCGGGTTGATGGGTTCACCCACCGAACCCATGATGCGCAGGCTCTGGCGTGACGTGCCGGTGACCGCTTCGTTACCCTTGGCCATCAGGGCGCGGATGGCGGTAGGGGCGGTATAGAGGATGGTGACCTGGTGCTTGTCCACCACCTGGCTCATGCGGTTGGTGGCAGGGTAGTTGGGCACCCCTTCGAACATGATGGTGGTGGCACCGTTGGCGAGCGGCCCGTAGACCAGATAGGAGTGACCGGTAACCCAGCCCACATCGGCGGTACACCAGTAGATATCCTCTTCGTGGTAGTCGAACACATATTTGAAGGTGAGGGTGGCATAAACCAGATAGCCGCCGGTGGTGTGCAGCACCCCTTTGGGTTTGCCGGTGGAGCCGGAGGTATAGAGGATAAAGAGCGGATCTTCGGCGTTCATCGCCTCGGGCGGGCAGTCGCTGCTGACGGCGGCGGTCGCTTCATGCCACCAGATGTCGCGGTGGTTGTGCCAGGCGACATTGCCGCCGGTGCGCTTGAGCACGATCACCTTGTTGACCTGGGTATCCGGGTTGGTGAGCGCTTCATCCACATTCTTCTTGAGCGGCACCGGACGGCCACCACGCAGCCCCTCGTCGGCGGTGATCACGATGCGCGAGCCCGAGTCGATGATGCGGCCGGCCAGCGCTTCCGGCGAGAAGCCGCCGAAGACGATGCTGTGTACCGCGCCGATGCGGGTACAGGCCAACATGGCGATGGCGGCTTCGGGCACCATCGGCATATAGAGGCAGACCACGTCGCCGCGGTGAACCCCTTGTGCTTTCAATACGTTGGCAAACTTGCACACTTCGTTGTGCAATTCGCGGTAGGTGAGTTTGCGATCTTCGGCGGGGTTGTCCCCTTCCCAGATGATGGCGACCTTGTCGCCACGCTCGGCGAGATGGCGATCGAGACAGTTGGCCGAGACGTTGAGCTGGCCATCTTCAAACCATTTGATGGAGACATGGCCCGGATCGTAGGAGGTGTTCTTGACCTTGGTATAGGGTTTCATCCAGTCGAGGATTTTTCCCTGCTCTCCCCAGAAGGTATCGGGATCCTCGACGGAGGCCTGATACATGGCGGCGTAGTCGCCCTTGTCCAGCAGTGCATTGCTGCTGATGTGGGGTTTGACCGGGTAGACCTTGCTCTCGCTCATCACTCACTCCTTTGAATACATACTTTTAATAATTAAGTAACAACTTATACCTTTGGCTGATGGGGGCAATTAGACTTTTGGATAGGCGGCAACAGTTGGTTACAGGACAAAGAGTGACAATTAATCGGCGAGTGGGTAAAAGGGGGCGTGTCGATTAATTGGAGGTCATGATGTTTTCTCTGTTGCTCTGTGCATCCCTCTGGCAGTTTGATGCGCCAGTGCCCGCTGGCGAACCCCCGAAAGAGTTTGCGATCACCCATCAGGAAGCTTCACCTGCGCTGCGGGATCGGGTGGCCGATCAGCTTGGTCATGCATGGCAGGCCAAAGAGCCTGGCACCAGACTTACCTTCAGCGAGCCAGCCCCCCGTTATGCTGGCGAATCACCGTTGACGCGTATGCTCAATGATCGTGATGATGGTTGGGAATCCCGCTTGCAGATTGAGTGGTAATCCGGTCGGCAGCCAGGAGGCGGATGCCTCCCGGCTGGTGATGATGATTGCCTGCCGCTATGAGACGTAGCGTTGATGCAGGCGATCTCCCATATGTTCTACATGCAGTGGTTTGCTGAACAGATAGCCCTGTCCTTCACCGCAGTTGAGTGATTGCAAGAAGGCGTGTTGTGCCTTGGTTTCAATCCCTTCGGCGGTGACCTCCATATCCAGGCTGTCGGCCAGATTGATGATGGTGCGGCAGAGCTCCCGACTGTTCTTGTCTTCCGGTAATGCCTGCACAAACGCCCGGTCGATCTTGATGCGATCGATCGGCAGGGTCTTGAGCAGACTCAGTGACGAGAAGCCGGTACCAAAGTCATCGATGGCAATCTGCACGCCGAGATTTTTCAGGCGGGTAAAGAGATCCAGACTCTGTTCGACCCGCTGGATGATGCTCTCCGTCACCTCGATCTCCAGCCGTTCTGGCGGAAATCCTGTCTCGGCCAGAATAGCGGCGACCCGTTCAACGTAGCCCGGGGAGCGCATCTCCCGCACCGACACATTGACCGACAAGCGGGGCACCGGCAGGCCGGCGGCCAGCCAGTTTTGTCCCTGCTCGCAGGCGTTGCGCATCACCCACTCCCCAATTTTCTCGATCAGGCCGCACTCCTCCGCCACCGGAATAAAACGGGTCGGCGCTATCATCCCCTCATTGGGATGCTGCCAGCGCAGCAGGGCTTCCAGTCCACTCAGGTGGCCGTTGGCCAGATTGGTCATGGGTTGATAGAAGATGCAGAGCTGTTCGAGCTCAAGGGCCTTGAGCAGACCCTGCTCAATCTGCATCCGCTCGCGGGCTCGAGCCGCCATGCAGGGGGTATAGAACTGGAATCCATTGCGCCCCTGACTTTTCGCCTCGTACATGGCGCTGTCGGCGGCGCTGACCAGGGTTTCCGGGCTGTCTGCATGATCCGGATAGATGGCGATACCGATACTTGCCGAGATTGCCACCAGCTCATGGGCCAGCTCAACCGGTTCACGCAACACGGTCAGCAGGGTATTGGCGAGGGTTGCCAGCTCGTCAGGCTCCTCCAGATAGGGGATCAGCACCAGAAACTCGTCTCCCCCGAGGCGGGTCGCCAGATCGTTGTGCTGCAGGCAGCCGCGGATCCGCTCTGCCAGCCGCTTGAGCAGCTCATCGCCAACTCCGTGGCCCAGGCTGTCGTTGATCAGCTTGAAGCCATCCAGATCGATAAAGAGCAGCCCCAACCGTTTGCGATTGAGCTGCGCGGTTTTCAGCTCAAGGGCTAGCCGCTCCTGCAACAGATGACGATTGCCCAGCTCGGTCAGGGGATCGTGATAGGCAAGGTGATTCAGTTCGGCCTCCACCTTGCGAATGGCGCTGATGTCGGATAGGGCGATCACATAGTGAGTAGTGTTGTTGAAGTTGTCATAGACAGCGCTGATCTGCTGCCAGGAGGAGAAGTAGCTGCCATCCTTGCGCAGACAAACCATCTCGCCATGCCAGGCGTTGTTGCCGGGGCGCAGGTGATACCAGGGATAGTCGAGGTCGGTGTAGCGCCTGGGATGCATGATGATATCCGGGGTGCGGCCTATCACCTCCTCGGCATTGTATTGGGTCAGCATGGTGAAGGCCGGGTTGACCGACAGAATATGGTGTTCGCTGTCGAGGATGATGATCCCCTCGGCCGTGGTATCGAATACCACGTTGGCCTGATGGAGCCGCTCCTCCTGACGGCGGCGGGCGGTGGCATTGTGAATGACCCCCATGACCCGGTGGCCGACCGACTCGGTGGCGGGGACATGGTCGGCATGAATATCGACCCAGTGGCGCTCGTTGAGCGCGGTGAGGTAGCTCAGGGTGAGATGGATGGGGTCATGACTTTGCAGGGCGGCCTTGAGCTGGCTGCCAGATTCCGGTTCAAAACAGTCGACGAACGCTTGCAGCCCGCCGTGGAACTGGTTGGCCTCGATGCCCAGCAGCGGCTCAATCTGGCCGTCGAACAGTAATCTGTCCTCCGCCACGTGCCACTCCCACACCCCGATTTGGGCCGCTCGCATTGCCAGTTGCAGCCGTTGTTCGGTTTCGTACTGCTCGGTGATGTCCCGCACGATGGCGAGGATGCCGTTCAGCTCCCCTTTCTCATCACGCATCGGGCTGTAGGTGGCCTGAAAGCGGCGTGAGCTGCTGTCGTACGCCGCGGTTTGGCCCGTGATGGCGATATCCACGTAGGGCATGCCGCTTCGCATGATCTGCTGAAACATAGGCTCCAGGGTCGGTGCCAGCTTGGGAACCACCTCTCTGAGGTGCTTGCCCTGATGCTCCTCGATGCTTTTGCCATTGATGTCGGCCAGCACCTGATTGACTTTACGGTAGCGAAATTCGCAGTCAAAGACGCCGATGCCCAGAGGGGCATTATCCATCAGCTGTTCCAGGACGGTGTGATCTGACAGCTGGGTCAACATTGCCTCGGTGTCGGCGTTGAAAAGCTTCCCATCCATGATGACCTCGGCATTGATTGTTTTATCACTTGCATCAGTTGTCAGTATGGCACGAACTGTTTGGCCGGGAGTCAAGCGGAGTTATCTGGTTGTTTTGACGGCAAGAATAGGCAGAAAAACCTGATAAAAAGGATGGAAAAAGGGGGCGAGTGGTTATCCCTTCTGGCGACCAAACGCCTGAATACCGCGCACAAATACCAGCCAGCCGAGCAGGTGGAACGGGAGGGCGAGTAGGTAGAGCAGCAGGAAGTGCGACTCGCTGCCACTGCTGTTGATGAAGTCGATCCATGCGGCCAGCAGCGCCAGCATGCCGGCGATCTGGAAGCGGCGGCGCAACACCACCTCGACGCCGAGATTGGCAAGGTAGAGGGTGAGCAGGATGCCGGCAAAGCCGGTGAGCTGGGCGGTGCCGTAGAGCTCGCGATCAGGGTTGAACAGCAGCGCGATCAGGGGAGTAATGCCCTGATCCAGCGGGATCAGGGCCAGCAGCCAGCATGCAATCAGAAGCAGGGCTGTCTTCATCGCGGCCTCAGTCGGCGGACGGTGCCGGTTTGACCAGAGAGAGGTAGTTGGCATCCATCTGGAGGAAGACCCCCAGCAGACGGGCACTGGCGCCGTAGAAACCAAACCGGTCGGTGGCGCGACAGGCGCTTTCAAACTTGTCAAACCAGCCCAGCAGGTGACCGTGCAGAAGTGCTTCCTGCTCGTCGAGCCAGCGTTCCCGCTCGGCCGCGCTCTTGGCTTCCGCCCCACGATGATGAGATTGCCCATCAGATCCAGTTCGATGGCCAGATGGTCGGCAGGCTCTTTGTATTTATCGCTGACATTGATGCCGAGGCGATCTAGGCGGGCCTGCATCTCGGCCATCGGGGCCTGCATCAGCAGCTTGGCATCGCCACGATAGAGCGATTCGTAGGGCAGGGCGCCCTGTTTGGGATCCACCAGAAACAGGCCGGCGAAGTCGGCGGCCAGTTCCAGCTGGCGATCCGGGCGCACCAGCAGGCGGGCGATGGCATCGTTGAGCTCGGCCACGGCTTCGCGCATCGGATCCAGGGTGGAGAGGCTTTTCAGGAAGCTTCGCACATCATAGGTGTCATATTCGGCGATCTGCTCATCACTGAGTTCGGCGGCGAACAGGGTGGAGAACCACCAGTAGAGTTCGGCCCGGCGTTCGCTGGTAGCCATAAATTCCTGCATTTTTCCTCCGTGGATGGCAATCGGGAGCCTTGATGGCTCCCGATTCTAACGACTTTAAAAATAAAGGAAACTCAAGGGGGCGCTTTCGTCCCCCCGGGGTCAGAGTGCCGGGAACATGGGGTCGATGCCCTTGGCCGATTCCGGCGCGCCGAAGGCAGTGACGGCAGGTGCCTGCCCGCGGAACTTCTCGATCTCCACCAGCGCGGTATGGGCCGTGGTGGCCTGCGCCAGGCTGGAGGAGCCGATGTCGGCGGTCAGCACGTTGGGATCGCCGTAGGTACAGAGCGTCCCTACCTTGCCGCCCTCTTGTGGGCCATACCAGGCCCCTTCCTGAATGCGCACCACCCCAGGGGCGTAGTCATCGCTCACCACCAGCCCGGCCAATACCTGACCGCGACTGTTGAACACCCGCACCAGATCGCCGTCCTTGAGGCCACGGGATTTGGCATCCTGCGGATTCATGTAGACAGGCTCGCGCCCCTGCACAGTGTAGGTGGCGCGGTAGTTGTCGGAGGAGCAGAGCTGGCTGTGCAGCCGCTTGTCCGGGTGGCAGGATTGCAGGTGCAGCGGGTACTGTTTGCTGCCCGGCCCGCCGTGAGAGCGCTCGTAGGGCTCAATCCAGACTGGATGGCCAGGGCAATCCCCATAGCCGTAGTCGGCGATGGTCTTGGAGTAGATCTCGATAAGGCCAGACGGGGTACCGAGGGGTTCCAGATCCGGCTCCTGACGGAACGACTCGTGGCGCACCCAGGGTTGGCCTGCCGGGAAGGTGACGAAGCCTTCCCCGTGCCAGAACTGGCTGAAACGGGGCAGACGAATGCCGATGCCGCGACCCTGCAGGCGGGCATCGTCATAGATGCTCTGGATCCACTCCAGCTTGCTCTTGCCACCGGTGAACTCGGCCTCGCGACCGAAGCGACGGCAGAGATCGGCGAAGATGTCATAGTCATCGCGCGCCTCGAACAACGGCTCCACCACCTTGTACATGGCCAGAATGCCCGCGTTGGAGTGGGAGCCCCACTGCTCGATGTCATCGCGCTCGTAGGTGGTGGTGGCGGGCAGCACGATATCGGCGAAGCGGCAGCTGGCGGTCCACTGGTGATCGATGCTGACCACGGTTTCCAGCTTGCGCCAGGCGGCGACCATCTTGTTGCGATCCTGCTGGTGGTGGAACGGGTTGTTGCCGCAGAACACCGCCATCTTCATGTGGGGGTAGGTGATGGTCTGGCCGTTGAAGGCGATCTGCTTGTCCGGATTGAGGATGCAGTCGACGAAACGGGCCACCGGAATGTACTTGGAGTAGCCCTTCCAGTCGCCGTCATGGATCGGCTTGACCCCGGGAATGACCGAGCTGAAACCGGACATGATGGGGCCGCTGGAGGTGATGGTGCCCGCTCCGTTGTAGTGCCAGCCAAAGCCGTAACCGCCCCCCGGCAGGCCGATCTGGCCAATCATCGAGGCCAGAACCACCAGCATCCAGGCGTACTGCTCGCCGTGGTGCATGCGCTGTACACACCAGCCACCGATAAGCTGGGTACGACCACTGCTCATGGCGCGGGCCAGCTCGCGGATGGTCTCGGCTGGTACGCCACAGATGGCGGCGGCCCACTCGGCGTCCTTCACCTGACCATCGCTGGTGCCCAGCAGGTAGGGCAGAAACTTGTCAAAACCGGTGGTGTAGTTCTTCAGGAACGCTTCGTCGTGGCGCTTCTCGCTGTAGAGGGTGTGGGCGATGCCCAGCATCAGCGGCACGTCGGTTTGCGGATTCAGGGTCACCTGATCGCAATTGAGGTACTTCTGGGTCTTGGATTTGACCGGATCGACGCTGATCACCCGGATCTCACCCTTGGCTACCTTCTCTTTCAGTTGTGCCCAGTAGTCGTAGACGCTGTGATCCGGCACCAGCCAGCCCACCTGCAGGTTCTTGATGGGATCCGAGCCCCAGATAATGATGGTTTTGCTGTGCTCCAGCACCAGGGGCCAGGAGGTCTGCTGTTCATACACCTCCATGGCGCCCGCCACGTGGGGCAGGATCACCTGGGCGGCACCGGTGGAGTAGTCACCGGCCTTGGCCAGATAGGTGCCGTGCAGGTTCATGGCACGTCCCAGCATGGCGCCAGCGGAGTGCAGCTTGCCCACCGACTGCCAGCCGGAGTGGCCGGCATAGAGTGCGCTCGGGCCATAGGTCTTCTGCACCCGCTCCAACTCGTGATAGAAGAAGTCCAGCGCCTGGGACCAGGTCACCCGCACGAAGCGGTTCTGGCCACGTTCGCTGGTGTCGGACTGGTGCCCCTTGCGCAGCCAGTCCAGCCGCACCATGGGGTAGCGGATGCGGGAGGGGTTGTAGACCACCTCACTCAAGGCCTTGAGCATGTCGGTGGGGTGCTTGTCGTGCTCGAACGGCAGGGTCTCGACCCAGCGGCCATCGACCACCCGGGCACGGAAGGCGCCCCAGTGGGAGCCGGACTGCACCAGTTTTTCGCCGGACTCGGCGGCCATCACGGCGCGACCGAGCAGGGAGGGTCCGATCAGGGCAGAGGCGCCGCTGGCCAGCAAGCCACCCAGAAAACCACGACGGGAAATATTGATCATCTTGTTATTCCTCTTTCGAATCCGGACTTAGTGGCTGCCCTGACCACCGGTATCGGCGGCATGGTTTTGCAGGTATTTGAGCAGGGTGCGCTCCTCTTCCTTGCTCAGGCGATAGTAGGCAGACATCGCCTTGAGCCCCGAGATCCAGCCGTTGGCAGTGAAGTGAGCGGGATCCGGCGCGCCGTGGCAGGAGTTGCAGGTGGATTTGTACATCTCGCCGGCGTAATCCCAGATCGGCTTAAGTGAAGACTCAAAGCCCTTACCATCGACCCAGGCCTGCACCTGAACCTGCTCCCACTTGATATGGGTGGCGCTGTCGGTCTCCTGTTTGAGCACTTTCTCGCTCGCTTTCAATTCGTCACGGATGGTGGCGACGAAGACCCGCTTGCCCATGTATTCGCTCAGCACCCGGCCCTTGCCATCGCTCTCGCGCCACCCTTCGATGGTCACCTTGAGGCGATCGCCGCTGCGGGCCACTACCTCGATGCGGGAGGCTGGCAGCAGCTTGCCGACCGGGTCGGTGCTCTGTTCGCTGGCGTAGAGATCTTTTTCACCCAGGTTGTAGAGGGTCTCGGCGGCTGGCGCCTCTTGCGCGTCGTTGACCAGGGTGGCGTAAGTGGCCCGGAAGCCGCCCGCCATGTTGGGCAGTTCGTGGGCGATGCCTTTGTGGCACTCGATGCAGTTCATGTTCTTCGCCGCCGCATCTTTCATCGCCAGCGCGGCCGCCGGGGACTGCTTGGCGTGATCCATGTTGTCGTAGCTATGGCAGGACTTGCAGGTCTTGGAGTTCTGGCTGCTCATCCGTGCCCACACCTTCTCGGCCAGATGCAGGCGCCGGTCCTCGAACTTCTCCTGGGTGTCGATGCTGTGGCCTATGTACTCCTGATAGAGGTCGTTGGCCGCCTCCATCTTGCGGGCCACCTTGCCGACAAAATCCTTCGGCTGGTGACAGTCGGTACAGACCGCCTGTACCCCTGAGGCATTCTTGAAGTGGATGGACTCCTTGTACTCCGGATAGACGGTGTCTTTCATGGAGTGGCAGGAGATACAGAATTCGAGGCTGCTGGTTTTCTCAAAGCCGTAGTGCAGGCCGACGGTGCCCGCTAGGGTGACGCCGACGCCCACCAGAAGCAGCGCCAGTACCGACCAGCGGCGGCTGGGGGTGCGCAGGAAGTGCCACAGTTTTTTCATCATGCTCTCTCACATCGCTTTTTTGATGGGAGCCATGATAGGGAGGCGTTGTGAACAGGGCTGCCGCCACAAATTAATGAAATAGGGGTATTTATGACAAAATGTGAATAGAATAATCCTCCCTTGTCGACCATCGTGAACCCTGCCCATGAGCTACCACATTCTGGTTGTTGAAGATGATGCGGTTACCCGCGAGAAGCTGACCGGCTATTTCGAGCGGGAGGGCTATCGGGTGACGGCGGTCGAAAACGGCCAGGAGATGCGCGCCGTGCTGGCGGATCAGACGGTCGATCTGGTGATGCTGGATATCAACCTGCCGGGAGAAGATGGTCTGCTGCTGACCCGTGAACTGCGGGCGCGCAGCACGGTGGGGATCATTCTGGTCACCGGCCGCAGCGATGCGGTGGACCGGATTGTCGGCCTCGAGATGGGGGCCGACGACTATGTCACCAAGCCGTTCGAGCTCAGGGAACTGCTGGTGCGGGTCAAGAATCTGCTGTGGCGGATCTCGCTGGCGGCCGCCGCGCCGAGCGAGCCTGCGGTGGCTGACGATGCGGTGCGCTTCGGCCCCTGGCGTTTTGACATCCCCCGTCGCCAGCTCAGCAAGGACGGAGTGCCGGTGCGCCTGACCAAGGCCGAATATGAAGTGCTGGTGGCCTTTGTCGCCCATGCCGGGCGGGTGCTCAGTCGGGAGCGGATCCTGACCCTCATCAGCCATCGCGGCGATGGCCCGAGCGATCGCACCATAGACGTGTTGATCCGGCGGCTGCGCGGCAAGATGGAAGCGGATCCGCGGGATCCCCAGCTGTTTGTCACCGTCCATGGTGAAGGCTATCTGTTTGCCGGTGAGATAGCCTCCTGACCTCGTTACGGTGGCCTTGACCTGTTTGACCGGGTATCAGACCGGCGGGCGGGTATCAAATTGCGGGCAGTCGTCGCCAATCTGGTGCCAGGGCGCCTTGGAGCCGACAAAGATGTGAAACGCGGGCCGCTGGCTCGGCACGTCGTCCAGTACCCCCAACCGCAGGTTGATCTTGCCGCTGCTGCTCTTCTGGCTGAACAGGCTGGAGCCGCAGTGACGACAGAAGGCCAGGGTGGTCTCTGCCGATTTCCGGTAGCGGCCGATGGCCTCTTCCCCCTTCACTATGGTGACCTTGCTGCCATCCAGTCCGCCGACCGAGGCGTAATCTCCCCCTGAAAACTTGCGGCATTCGCTGCAGTGGCAGTTCCCCATATAGTCGAACTGATCCGGCAGGGTCAGGGCGACGGCGCCGCACAGGCAGCTGGCATGTAACTCTTTCATCTCTTCTCCTTGAGTGTGCTAATCGGATTTGGAACGGCTATTCGACCCGATAGACGGGGCGAAAAGCGCCATCCGAGAGGGAATCTGCGGGGTCGGCCAGCGGTGCAGAGAGCGTCAGAATGGGTGGCCCCATCACCCGCGGGCACTGTTCGGCACTGGCATCAGGGTGTTGCAGCAGGCAGACCGCCTGAGCGACCGCAAGGCGCCCCTGCAGCCGCATCTGATCGCTGTTGGCGGCCAAGATCTTGCCCCGGCGCAGGCCCCGCTGTACCCCGTGGCTGAAGTAGGTGCTCAGCACCTGGGGCCTGTCGAGATGGCGCTGCGCCAGCTCGTTGACCGCCACTTCAGCGGCGATGGCGCCCCCTACCAGATAGTCGAGGTCGGGATAGCGGGCTAGCGTCTGCTGTACCAGTGTGCGCTGGATTTCCCGGCTGTTGTCGCCGCGCTCGGTGGTGACCAGCTTGATGGCGCTCCCCTTGATGGCATCGGCAAAGCCCGGCTCGACGAAGTTGTTGCCGCCACTTGCCTGCGGGCCGGGGAAGAGAGCGACCGAGACCGGCTTGCTGCCGGCGGGGTGACGCTGCGCCAGCCAGTGGCCGATTTGCCAGCCCATCTGGTACCAGGAGACCCCCACCTTCGCCTGCACCAGACCGTTGGGCAGATCGTTGACCAGTCCAAAGAGCGGCAGCGGCGTGACCTTGATGGCCTCGCGCAAGCCCTGATAGCTCACCGCGCCGAGCAAGATGGCATCGCTTCCTTCCTGCACGCAGCGTTGCAACTGCTGGCGCTGCTCGGCGAGGGCGCCGTACCCCCCCGCTTCGTGGATCTGCAACTTGACTCCCAGCCGCTTCGCCTCGTCAACCATGCCCTGATTGACCGAAAGCCAGTAGGCGTCGCGCAGATGGGGGTAGAGGGCACAGATGGTCAGCGGTTTGGTTGCCGCTGCGGGTTCCGGCCACTGCTGGCGCACCGGCTGGCCGCTGAATTCGCCGCCGCGCCAGATATCGACCGCAAAGGCGAGGGCGGCGCGGGGAAGCATTAGTAACCAGATCAGCAACAACGGGGAGAGATAGACGCTTCGCATGGTCAGGGGTTTTGTTAAAGTGTTGGGCCATATTATCCGGTCAAAGCCGACCACAACCAAGGGACTTCCCGTGAGAATCTTTTCCGGCTTGGGTGGCAAGTTGCTGCTGGCCTTCTCCCTGATGGCGTTGCTGACCCTGAGTGCCTCCCTGCTGGGCTGGGTGGGGCTTAGCCATCTGCGCCAGCTGGAGCAAGGGGTGCAGCAGACTCTGGCCGATCAGGAGCTGGCCCGCACGCTCTCTCGCCTCAGCGGCGAGATCCAGAGCGCGTCACGGCTGTTGGCCACCGCAACCAGCGAGCAGGAGCGGGAGCATCAGGGACGCCTGCTCACCCTGCAGGGGCAACAGCTGCAGCAGGTGTTGGCTCAACTCGGCCGTGGGCAGGGTTCAACAAGCCTCGATCAGCTCAGTCAGAGCATTATCGGCAATCTGGGCCAGCAGGGCTGGCTGGTGGGGGAGCGGTTGACCCTGATGACGCAGGGTGAAGCGCAGCGGGCCCGTCTGGTGGCGGCAGCCGGGCAGATCGCCGAGCTGGCGCGCAGCCAGATGGAGAACGCCGAAACCGTGATGGTGGCGGGATTGGGTTCCCTCTACCAACAGCAAGGCGCGCAGGCGACCCGGACGCTGGACCGCCTGCTGGAGCAGGATCTCGACTGGCTGGAGCAGATGACCGAGCTGCGTCATCGTACCCTGATGCAGCAGCAGCGCATCGAGGAGATGTGGCGCAGCGAACGACAGGAACAGTTGCAAACGCTATTGCAAGAGGGGCTGCGGGAGCTGGCTATCTTGCAACTGCGAGCCGGTGCGGTGACCGATCCGGCTCGCCGTCAGGCGGTGGAGCAGGCGCTGACCGTGCTGGCGCAGAGCGACAAGCTGGTACAACTGCGCAGCGACTGGCTCGGCAAGGGGGAGGCGCTGCGGGTGCTGGCCAATGCCAATGAGGCCCTGATGAGCAGCCTCAACCAGCAGGTCGGTGAGCTGGTCAGCCGTGCCCGCGATTCGCTGGGGCAGAGCCAGCAGGCGCTAAGCCAGCGCCTCAGGCTGCTGGAGCAGGCGTTGATGGCCATTGGCCTGCTCACCCTGCTACTGCTGATGCTGCTGATGTGGCGCATGGTCTATGGCCGGATCGTCTGGCCGCTGCAACGGGCGGTGGCGGGGATGAGCCGGTTGGCACGCGGAGATCTGGCTCCCCTTGAGCCGATCGCCAGTACCGGGCGCGATGAGCTGGCGGAGCTGGGGCGGGCCTTGCAGGTGTTTCGTGACAATGCGGTGGAGCTGGGCCGCTATCAGCGCGAGCTGGAGTCGCGGGTCGAGGAGCGCACCGGCCAGCTCAGCCACGCCAACGAGCGGCTCAATGAGGAGGTGGAGAAGCAGCGGCAGGCCCGCGCCGAAGCCGAGCAGGCCAACCGGGCCAAGTCGGTGTTTCTCGCCACCATGAGTCACGAGATCCGCACCCCCATGAACGGCATTCTCGGGGGCCTGACGCTGCTGGAAGATACCCACCTGAGCGAGACCCAGCAGCGCTATCTGGCCGCCATCGAGCACAGCGGCGAATCCCTGCTGGAGATCCTCAACGACATTCTCGACTACTCCAAGATCGAGGCGGGCCATGTGGAGGCGCGCCGCGAACCCTTCCCCCTGTTCCAGCTGGTGGATGAGCTCAGCGCGTTGTTCCGGCCAAAGGCTGCGGCCAAGGGGGTCACCCTGGCGCTGGAATATGCGCCCGGGCTGGCGCCTGTGGTCGAGGGGGATCTGGGCAAGCTGCGCCAGGTGCTCGGCAACTTGCTCGGCAATGCGGTCAAGTTTACCGCCCGTGGCCAGATTACCCTGACGGTGGCGCCTCTTGCCTGCCAAGGCCCTTGCGCCGAGCCCTGCATCCGCTTCGTGGTGCGCGATACCGGCCCCGGCATTCCGGCCGATGAGCAGGAGGCGGTGTTCGAGGCGTTTCGCCAGCGCAAGCGTGATATAGGCCATCAGGGCGGCACCGGGCTGGGACTGGCGATCAGCCGCAAGCTGGTGACTGCCATGGGGGGCGAGCTGAACCTTGTCAGCGAACCGGGCAAGGGGTGTGAATTCAGCTTCAGCCTGCCCTTGCAACGCTCGAGTGCCCAGCTGCCTGCCGAGGCGCAACCGCTGCACCTTGGCCAGTCCCGTGACATCCTGCTGGTGGAGGATAACGAGATCAACCGGCTGGTGGCGCACGGCATGCTGACCCGCCTCGGCCATCGCGTCACCCTGGCGGAGGATGGTCGCAGCGCGCTGGCGCTGGTGACCGAGCGCCCCTTCGAGCTGGCGCTGCTCGATATCAATCTGCCCGATATGGACGGTATGACCCTGCGCGAGGATCTGGCCGCCATCAGCGAGGAGATGCATGAGCGGTCGCTGCCCGCTATCGCCATCTCGGCCCAGATGTATCCGGAGGATATCCGCCACTGCCTTGCCGCCGGCTTCGTCGATTTTGTCGGTAAGCCGGTGCGGCTGGCGGTGCTGGCGAACGCCATCGATCAACTATTTCGGCAAGAGGGCGCCTCTATCGAGCCGCAGGTGCAATTATCTGCAGCCGTGCCCCCAACTAACCAGCCAGAGTGGGCCAATCCGGTGCTGGATGCCGATCTGTCCCTGCTCGGCATGGCGCGGATCCGCCAGCTGGTCGCGCTGTTTGAGTCGCAAGGGCGGGTGTTGGTAGATAAGTTGGCTCAGGATGAGGGAAGTGAGCAACGTCAGCTGGCGCACAAGCTCAAGGGGAGTGCGCTGGCGCTGGGGTTGACCGAATTTGCCAGCCACTGTGCGGCTCTTGAGGCGGGAGGCGGGGAGCCTGCGGCAATCGGGGCGCAATTTGACGCGGCGGTGAGCGGGTTGCAGCAGTGGCTGGCGGCCAACAGGGATGCGCCGTTCTGATCCCTGCTGGCGATGCACAACGTTTAGGGAGGGGGCCAGTTCCTGCGCTGTTATTCTATTTCGCGAAACAGCACCTGCTTGCACTTGGCGCAGACCCATTCCCGGCGAAAATCGGTCAGGTGCACCATGCCAACCTCCAGCAACTCGTGGTGGCCGCAGTGATAACAGAAGATGATGTCGCCATCGACTGATTCAGGGTGGGCCGCCAGATATTCGGCTTTGGTGGGGAGCTGCTCCCACGAGGTGGTGGGGAGATGTTTGCGTTGGCTGGTGTAGTAGACCCAGTAGAACAGAAAAAAGACAGCCAGGATCACGAATGTCAGCAGATGGTCCATCTTGAACTCCTCCGGTTAGGTGCAGCCCCTCGGATGCATGGCTGCAATCAGCTCCATCATCATTAAATTTGTTTCGAATGAATATGTTACAGGATGGATAAAGAGGGCGTTGTGATCCCCTTCGGGTTTTGCCTGCCCGCAGCGGGATGAAAAATGTGCCGTTTGGCGGAGCTGCCAGGGTATTGAACGGGGAGGGAATCTTGCTTTTTACAACATAAATTCAACATTTTTTTAGGTGGTTGGACTGTCTCTTTGATCCAGCTCACGTTACAATGCCCGCGCCCACTTCACCTAACGCGCAAACGATTTTCAGGAGAGAAACGGATGTTGAAACGTGACATGACCATCGCCAATTATGATCCGCAATTGTGGCAGGCCATCACAGACGAAACCCGTCGTCAGGAAGAGCATATCGAGCTGATTGCGTCTGAGAACTACACCAGCCCCCGTGTCATGGAAGCCCAGGGCTCCCAGCTGACCAACAAGTACGCTGAAGGTTACCCCTCCAAGCGTTACTACGGTGGTTGCGAGTATGTGGATGTGGTCGAAACCCTGGCTATCGAGCGCGCCAAAGAGCTGTTCGGTGCCACTTACGCCAACGTGCAGCCGCACTCCGGCTCTCAGGCCAACAGCGCCGTTTACATGGCTCTGCTGCAGCCGGGCGACACCGTACTGGGCATGAACCTGGCCCACGGCGGTCACCTGACCCACGGCTCTCCAGTCAACTTCTCCGGCAAGCTTTACAACATCGTGCCTTACGGTATCGATGAGTCCGGCAAGATCGACTACGACGACATGGAACGTCAGGCTGTCGAGCACAAGCCGAAGATGATGATCGGTGGCTTCTCTGCCTACTCCGGCATCGTTGACTGGGCCCGCATGCGCGAAATCGCCGACAAGGTCGGTGCCTACCTGTTCGTCGACATGGCCCACGTGGCGGGTCTGATTGCCGCTGGCGTCTACCCGAACCCGGTTCCCCACGCTCACGTGGTCACCTCCACCACCCACAAGACCCTGGCCGGTCCGCGTGGTGGTCTGATCCTCTCCGCCGCTGACGACGAGGAGCTCTACAAGAAGCTCAACTCTGCCGTCTTCCCGGGTGGTCAGGGTGGCCCGCTGATGCACGTCATCGCCGGTAAAGCCGTTGCCTTCAAAGAGGCGCTGGAGCCGGAGTTCAAGACCTATCAGGCTCAGGTTGTCAAGAATGCCAAGGCGATGGCCGCCACCTTTATCGAGCGCGGTTACAAGATCGTCTCCGGCGGTACCGACAACCACCTGATGCTGGTTGACCTGATCGGTCGCGAGCTGACTGGTAAGGATGCTGACGCTGCGTTGGGCAAAGCCAACATCACCGTCAACAAGAACTCCGTGCCCAACGACCCGCGCTCCCCGTTCGTCACCTCCGGTGTGCGGATCGGTACCCCGGCCATCACCCGCCGCGGTTTCAAGGAAGCCGAGTCCATCGAGCTGACCCACTGGATCTGCGACGTACTGGACAACCACGACAACGATGCCGTTCTGGCCACAGTGCGCGAGAAGGTGCTGGATATCTGCCGCCGCTTCCCGGTCTATGGCTGATAAGCCAGACCATCCGGTTTGAGACCAATGCCACCTGCGGGTGGCATTGTTTTTTCTGGCTTTTACCGGTTTTGGATGGCCGTGCTACACTGGCCGACCTAAGATCCTGGCCCGCCGGGCCGGTCCCTGTTCCATTAACGCCGGAGGTCCGATGCATTGCCCATTCTGTAGTGCGGTTGATACCAAGGTGATCGATTCCCGTCTGGTGGCAGAAGGCCATCAGGTGCGCCGCCGTCGTGAGTGTCTGCTCTGTCACGAGCGTTTTACCACCTTCGAGATGGCCGAGCTGGTGATGCCCCGCGTCATCAAGTCCAACGGTTCCCGCGAGCCGTTCAACGAAGACAAGCTGCGCGCCGGCATCCTGCGTGCGCTGGAGAAGCGGCCGGTGAGCATGGAGGCCATCGAAAAAGCGGTCAACCATATCAAATCCCGCCTGCGTGCCACCGGTGAGCGTGAGGTCGCCTCCGAGCTGGTGGGCAATCTGGTGATGGATGAGCTCAAGAGTCTCGACAAGGTTGCCTATATCCGCTTTGCCTCCGTCTATCGCAGCTTCGAAGATATTCGCGAGTTCGGTGAAGAGATCGCCAAGCTGGAGAAGTAAACCTCCATGCTCACCCATGTTGCCGCGTCCGATTACGCTGCGCTAATCGAACCTACGATACTGCGTAAAGTCGAGATGTGTTGTCAAAGGAGCCCGAATGTTTAGTCAAGATGATTACCAATGGATGAGTCGGGCCCTCGAACTGGCCCGCCGCGGCCGCTACACCACGGCCCCCAACCCCTGCGTCGGCGCCGTGCTGGTCAAAGATGGCGTGGTGGTTGGCGAAGGGTGGCATCAGAAGGCGGGCGAGCCCCATGCCGAGGTCTACGCCCTGCGCGCCGCCGGTGACAACGCCCGTGGCGCTACCGCCTATGTAACTCTCGAACCCTGTTCCCATCATGGTCGTACTCCCCCCTGCGCCGAGGCGCTGATCAATGCTGGCGTAGCGCGGGTGGTGGCGGCCATGGTCGATCCCAATCCCCAGGTGGGTGGACGTGGCCTGCGCATGCTCTCCGAAGCGGGGATCAAGACAGATTTCGGCCTGCTGGCGAGCGAAGCCGAGGCGCTCAACCCGGGCTTTTTCAAGCGGATGCGTACCGCCTTCCCGCGGGTGACCGTCAAGCTGGGGGCCAGCCTCGATGGCCGCACCGCCATGGCGAGCGGCGAGAGCCAGTGGATCACCTCCCCGGATGCGCGCCGTGACGTGCAACGGCTGCGGGCCCGCCACGATGCGGTGCTCTCCAGCGCTGAAACCGTGCTGGCCGATGGTGCCTCCCTGACCGTGCGCTGGGACGAGCTGCCCCCCTCGGTCAAGGTAAGTTATCCCAAAGAGACCCTGCGCCAGCCGCTGCGGGTTATCGTCGATTCGCAAAACCGCCTCACACCCGACTTGCCTCTGTTCCAGAGCGAGAGCCCGGTGCTGCTGGCCCGTCACAAGGCGTCCGGCGAGTGGCCCGAGTGGGTGCAGCAGCTGGAGCTGCCGCTGCTGGATGGCAAGCTGGATCTGGTCAGCCTGTTCATGTTGCTGGCCAAACAGAACGTCAACTCGGTGCTGGTCGAGGCGGGCCCGCGGCTGTGCGGCGCTCTGCTGGAGAAGGGGCTGGTGGATGAGCTGGTGCTGTATCAGGCGCCCAAACTGATGGGCGACGAGGGACGCGGGCTGTTCCATCTGCCGGGCCTGACCCGGCTGTTCCAGGCGCCCAAGCTCGCCATCAAGGACGTGCGCATGGTGGGGCCGGATATTCGCATTACCGCCAAATTAGCCTGATTTATCAATGTTCAAGGGGGCATAATCAGCCCCCGTCATCAGCAAGGTGATCTGCATGTTTACCGGAATTATCGAAGCGGTGGGAACCCTGGCCGAACTGCGCCGTCAGGGCGACGACATGGCCCTCACCGTGCACGCCCTGAGCCTGGATTTTAGCGACGTCAAACTGGGCGACTCCATCGCTACCAACGGCGTCTGCCTCACCGTGGTGGCGCTGGGCGACAAGAGTTATACCGCCGACGTGTCGCTGGAAACCCTGTCGCGCACCGGTTTTGCCGCCGCCAGAGTGGGCGATCGGGTCAACCTCGAGAAGGCGCTGATGCCCACCTCCCGCCTCGGCGGCCATCTGGTCTCCGGCCATGTGGATGGGGTAGGGGAGGTGAAAAGCGTCTCCAGCAGCGGCCGCGCCATCGAGTACTGGATCAAGGCGCCGGGCGAGCTCTCCCGCTACATCGCCGAGAAAGGTTCCATTGCGGTGGATGGCATCAGCCTCACCGTCAACGCGGTACAGGGCGACCTGTTCCGCCTGACGATCGTGCCCCACACCGCTCAGGAGACCACCATCGCCAGCTGGAAGCCGGGTCACAAGGTCAACCTCGAGGTCGATCAGATCGCCCGTTATCTGGAGCGATTGATGATGGGCAAGAGTCAGGAGAGCAGCGCCTCCACCCTGACTCTGGACAAGCTGGCCAAGGCCGGTTTTCTCTGATGCTCGGGGTGTTGGCCCCGACCAAAACGATTTTCTGTGATCCCGCTCCGATTGAAATGGGGCCATGCGCCCCAATCTAGAGCAGCATATCTCGCATTCCCGTTGAGCCTGCTGGCTCAACCCCCAAGCACACTGATGGAGTAGCCCATGGCGCTGAGCACAACCCAGGAAATCATTGCCGATATCAAGGCTGGCAAGATGGTGATCCTGATGGATGACGAAGACAGGGAGAACGAAGGGGACCTCATCATGGCCGCCTCCTGCGTCCGTCCGGAGGATATCAACTTCATGGCCCGCTACGGCCGTGGCCTCATCTGCCTGACCCTGACCCGGGATCGCTGCAAGCAATTGGCGCTGCCGCTGATGGTGGATCGCAACAATGCCCAGTTCTCCACCGCCTTCACCGTCTCCATCGAGGCGGCAGAAGGGGTGACCACAGGTATCTCCGCCGCGGATCGTGCGGTGACCGTGCAGGCGGCTGTGGCGGCCAATGCCAAGGCGGCCGATCTGGTGCAGCCGGGCCACATCTTCCCGCTGATGGCGCAGGATGGCGGCGTGCTGACCCGTGCCGGCCACACCGAAGCGGGCTGCGATCTGGCCCGTCTGGCCGGTTTCGAGCCTGCCGCCGTCATCGTCGAGATCCTCAACGAAGATGGCACCATGGCGCGCCGTCCTGACCTGGAGATCTTCGCCGAGGAGCACGGCATCAAGCTCGGCACCATTGCCGACCTTATCGAGTACCGCAACCAGCACGAGACCACGGTCGAGAAGGTGGCCGAGTGCAAGCTGCCCACCGAATTTGGCGAGTTCGACCTCATCACCTTCCGCGACACCATCGATAATCAGGTTCACTTCGCCCTGAAAAAGGGTGAGGTGCAGGCCGACCAGCCGACCCTGGTGCGGGTGCACCTGCACGATGTGCTGAGCGATCTGCTGCTGACCGACCGCCACGCCGCCCGCAGCTGGCCGCTGCCCAAATCCATGGCCCGCATCGCCGACGAAGGCGGGGTGCTGGTGATTTTGGGGGCTGAATCCCATGGTGTCGAGCTGCTGGCCCGGGTCAAGGGTTTTGAAGCCGCCGACAAGGGACTGGCACCGGAAGGGGCCAAGTGGCAGGGTACTTCGCGCCGGGTTGGTGTGGGTTCCCAGATCCTCAAGGCCCTTGGTGTGAGCAAGATGCGCCTGCTGAGCTCCCCGAAGAAGTACCATGCCCTCGGTGGTTTCGGTCTGGAAGTGGTTGAGTACATCGGCGAGTAAAGTTCCACCAGAGAAGTACCATCCCCTTCCGGGTGGCTTCGGTCTGGCAGTGGTTGAGTACATCGGCGAGTAAAGTTCTACCAGAGCAGTACCATCCCCTTCCGGGCGGTTTCGGTCTGGAAGTCGTGGAATTTACCGGCGAGCAAGTGCGCCGGACTGGTTACATCGCGATCATGGCCGTCTATTGCGGCCATGGTTTTTGTCGTGGGTCTGTTGTGCTAGAATGTGCGCACTTTTGACTCCGGCCCTTTTGATTGCACAGATACAGGATTTCCAATGAAGGTTATCGAAGGAAATATCGCCGCTCCTGAGGCGCGCGTTGCTATTGTTGTTGCCCGTTTCAACAGCTTCATCAACGACAGTCTGGTGAACGGCGCGGTGGACGTACTGAAGCGTCAAGGTCAAGTGCAGGACAGCAACCTGACACTGGTAAAAGTGCCGGGCGCGGTTGAAATGCCGCTGGTTATCAAGAAGCTGGCCAAGAGTGGTCAATACGACGCCATCGTGGCGGTCGGTACTGTCATCCGTGGCGGCACCTACCACTTCGACCTGGTGGCAAACGAGAACAGCAAGGGCATGGCCCAGGTAATGATGGAATATGAAATTCCCGTTGCCTTCGGTGTGCTGACCACTGAAAACATTGAACAAGCCATCGAGCGTGCAGGTACCAAGGCGGGTAACAAGGGTGCAGAGGCTGCACTGGCAGCGCTCGAAATGATCAACGTCCTGAAAGAACTGGACGTGTAACGAGGAGAAGTACATTGAAACCGTCTGAGCGCCGTAAAGCCCGCCATTGCGCCACCCAGGCCATCTACCAGTGGCAGATGACCAAGGCTAACGTGGGTGACATCGAAGAGCAGTTCAAGATCGATCAGGACACCAAGGGTGTAGACCTGAACTATTTCCGCGATCTGCTGTTCGGGGTAGCCCTCCACTGCAGCGAGCTGGACAAGGTGTTTGCACCTTTCCTCTCCCGTCCGCTGGAAGAAGTGGACATGGTGGACAAGGCGATCCTGCGTCTGGCGACCTACGAGCTGACCCGTCGTGATGATGTACCGCCGCGCGTGGTCATCAACGAAGCGATCGAGCTGGCCAAAGCTTTTGCTGCCGATGACAGCCACAAGTTTGTCAACGGTGTTCTGGACAAGGTGATCAAGTCGCTGAACAAGCGTTGATCCTGCTGTCCGTCAGCATCTAAGAGAGGAGCCAGCTTATTGCTGGCTTTTTACTGTATGGGTGAATTTGAGCTGATTGATAAGTACTTCAAGGTCCCCCACGCCCGCAAGGACGTGGTGATGGGCCCTGGAGATGACTGTGCCCTGCTGACCCTGCCCCCCGATACCCAGCTGGCGGTGAGCACCGACACTCTGGTGAGCGGCGTACACTTTTTTCCCGACATGGATCCGGTGGATCTCGGCTACAAGGCGCTGGCGGTCAATCTCTCCGATCTCGCCGCCATGGGGGCCGAGCCGCGCTGGGTGTCGCTGGCGCTGACTCTGCCAGCTATCAACGAGAGCTGGGTCGCCGGTTTTGCCGAAGGGTTTCTGGAGCTGGCCGAGTACTACAACGTCGCGCTGGTGGGCGGAGACATGACCCGCGGGCCGCTCTCCATCACCATCTCGGTGAAGGGGTCGGTGCCTGCCGGTCGCGCCCTGATGCGCAGTGGCGCCAAAGCGGGTGACGGCATCTATGTGACCGGCACTCTGGGGGATGCAGCGCTGGCGCTTTCCCACCTGCTGGGCAAACGCACCCTCAACGAGAACCAGTTGGCCGCCGTGCTGCCACGGCTCGACCACCCCCATCCCCGCATTCTGGCCGGTCAGGCGCTGCGCGGGCTGGCGGGCAGTGCGCTGGATCTCTCCGACGGGCTGGCATCGGATCTCGGCCATATCCTCAAGGCCTCCGGTGTACGGGCCCAGATCGATCTCGATCTGCTACCGCTCTCGCCGGTGCTGCAGGATGCGGTGAGCGAGCAGGAGGCGTGGCAACTGGCGCTGGCCGGTGGCGATGACTACGAGCTCTGCTTTACCGTACCGGAGGAGCACCGCGGCGCGCTCGATACGGCGCTGGCTCACAGCGGGGTCAAGTTCAGCCGCATCGGCCGCATCGTGGCGGGCGAGCCGGGCATCGACTACCTGCGTGGTGACCAAGCGGTCGAGCTGCAACTGAAAGGGTGGGATCACTTCGCATGAGTTTGTTCAGGATAAAGCCCGAGCTGACACGACTGGATCTGAAAAATCCGCTTCATTTTTTGGCGGTGGGGTTTGGTTCCGGTCTCAGCCCCAAGGCGCCGGGCACCATGGGCACCCTGGCGGCCATTCCGCTCTATCTGCTGGTGAGCGGGCTGCCGACCCACTGGTTTATCGCCTTGCTGGCGGTGGGTTTTGTTGTGGGGATCCGTATCTGCCAGAGCGCTACCGATGCCATCGGCATGCCGGATCACGGCGCCATCGTCTGGGACGAGGTGATCGGTTTTGGCGTCACCATGATCGCCGCGCCAGCCGGTTGGGAGTGGGTGGTGGCGGGCTTCGCGCTGTTCCGGCTGTTTGATGTGCTCAAACCCTGGCCTATCTCCTGGTTTGATCGCCGGATCCACGGTGGCCTGGGCATCATGCTGGACGATCTGATCGCCGGCCTGTTCGCCCTGTTTTGTATGCAATTACTGGCATTCTGGCTCGGTTGAGAGCCCCCTTCCGGGGGATGACCGTTCTGGCATCCCCCGATTTATATCTGCTTAATTTTCATTCATCGGCATATGCTGCCGTTTATCATCCCTTTCACATAAATATTCACTACTCATTCGGGGCTGGTGATTGTTTTGGAAATAGTGATAAATGCTGCTTGTTGCGTTGTTGTTGAAATTAAAGTAATGATACCAATAGATGTGCGGACGCACCGGCCATTTGTGTGATGAAAATCATCATTTATCTCTGCCGAATTGGTGGTTATCTGCACAAAACATTGCGGAATTGTATAACTCAATCATTTACACCCGTGGTCAAACCGTCTAAGTTACTCGCGGGTTATTCCAAAAAAATGCAAAAAACCCGCCCGGATCGCTGGTTTCGCTGCCTCATGGATTGAGCAAATATTGCCCAAGGTAACAACCGGCATCTGCGGCTGATTTACGGACGAATTATTTGGGACGGATGTCCCCCGCAGAGGTAAACATGTCCTTGCTCGAAGTAAAGAACTTGCGGATCGAGTACCCCTCCCGCTACGGGGTGCTGGCCGCGGTGAAGGATCTCTCTTTCTCTATCGAAAAGGGTGAGATTGTCGGGGTGGTCGGTGAATCCGGCGCCGGCAAGTCCACCATCGGCAACGCCGTTATCGATCTCCTGAGCCCGCCGGGTCGCATCGCCCGTGGCGATATCTATCTCAATGGCGAGCTCATCTCCGGCAAGAGCCAGAACGAGATGCGGGCCATCCGTGGCTCCCGTATCGGGTTCATCTTCCAGGACCCCATGACCTCCCTCAACCCGCTGTTCACCGTTGAGCATCAGCTGGTGGAGACCATTCTGGCCAATACCGACCTCTCTCGCGAGGCCGCTTTTGCCAAGGCGCTGGAGCTGATGGGGGCGGTGGGTATTCCGCAGCCGGAGCTGCGCATCAAACAGTATCCGCACCAGTTCTCCGGTGGCATGCGTCAGCGGGTGGTTATCGCCATCGCGCTCTCCTGCGATCCGGAGCTGATCATCGCCGACGAGCCGACCACTGCGCTCGACGTCTCCATTCAGGATCAGATCCTCCAGCTTATCCGCGCCCTCTGCAAAGAGCGTCAGGTGGGCTGCATGCTGGTGACCCACGACATGGGCGTGGTCTCCAACGTTACCGACAAGGTGGCGGTGATGTATCGCGGCGATCTGGTGGAGTTCGGCCTGACCGAACAGGTGCTGGGCAGCCCCAATCACCCCTATACCCGTAGCCTCATCTCGGCGGTGCCCCGCTCCGATGTGAAGCTGGTGCGCTTCCCGCTGGTCTCCTATATCGAGGATGCCAGTGCGCCGGATACCAATATCGACCTCAAGACCCACTGGCTCGGCCAGAGTCAGGACGAGCGTGCCTATGAAGGGGCGCTGCTGCGGGTGGAGAACGTCGATCTGAAGTTCGTCACCAAGGACTCCATCTTCCCGAGCCGTCGCCAATATGTGCGCGCCTGCAACAACATCAGCTTCGAGATCTTCGAAGGGGAGACCTTCGGTCTGGTGGGGGAGTCCGGCTCCGGCAAATCGACCATTGCCCGCGCCATCACCGGCCTCTATCCGCCTGATACCGGCAAGATTTTCTTCGAGGGGATCGATCTGACCGCCCTCAAGAGCGAGCGCGAGCGTCGCCCGCTGCGCCGCCAGATGCAGATGGTGTTCCAGAACCCCTATTCGTCGATGAACCCGCGGATGAAGGTGCGCGACATCATTGCCGAGCCGATCCGCTTCCATCAGTTGGCGAGCAGCGAGAGCCAGATTGAGGGGATTGTCGGCGATCTGCTGGATCACGTGGGTCTCGGTCGTGGTGCCGGGGTCAAGTATCCCCACGAGTTCTCCGGCGGTCAGCGCCAGCGCATCTCCATTGCCCGCGCCCTGGCCACTCGCCCGCGCTTCCTCATCTGCGACGAGCCGACCTCGGCGCTGGATGTGTCGGTGCAGGCCCAGATCCTCAACCTGCTCAAGGATCTGCAGCAGGAGCTCAAGCTCACCATGCTGTTTATCAGCCACGATCTGCCGGTGATCCGCCAGATGTGCGACCGCATCGGGGTGATGCAGCACGGTCATCTGGTGGAAGTGGCCGAGACCGAGAAACTCTTTACCAATGCCGAGCATGAGTATAGCCGCAAGCTGATCTCCCTCATGCCGGAGTTCAAGGGAATGTCCCGCGAGGGGCTGGAAATCGCAAGCTAGGAGAGCGCCGGTGCGCCGGTCTGCTTGTCAAAAAAAGTGTCATAAGAAAGCCAAAAGCATGGAGAACAAGATGAAGAAAGGATTGTCCAAGATTGCCCTGGCGCTGTTTGCCGCCGGTTTCGCCTTCAGTGTCTCAGCCGCTGATATCAAGGTGGGTGTCGCCTCTGACGCCACTTCGCTGGATCCGCAGGAGCAGCTCTCCGGTCAGACCCTGGAGATGTCGCACCTGGTATTCGATCCCCTGATGCGTTACACCCAGGACCTGCAGTTCGAGCCCCGTCTGGCCGAGAAGTTTGAGCGTGTCGATGACAAGACCGTCCGCTTCCACCTGCGTAAAGGGGTCAAGTTCCACTCCGGTAACGACTTCACCGCAGACGACGTGGTGTGGACCGTCAACCGCCTGAAATCCTCCGTCGACTTCAAGGCGATCTTCGATCCCATCAGCGAAGTGAAGAAGGTCGATGACTACACCGTGGATCTCGTCACCGCCAAGCCGTTCCCGCTGGTGCTGCAGACCGTCACCTACATCTTCCCGATGGACTCCAAGTTCTACACCGGCAAGACCGAAGCGGGCAAAGACAAGGCCGAGATCGTCAAAAACGGCGACTCCTATGCTTCTACCCACGTCTCCGGTACTGGCCCGTTCACCGTCAAGTTCCGCGAGCAGGGTGTGAAGCTGGATTATGCCCGCAACGCCAACTACTGGGATAAAGCCTCCAAGGGTAACGTCGAGAACCTGACCGTGGTGCCGATCAAGGAAGATGCGACCCGTGTTGCAGCCCTGCTGGGTGGCGACGTGGACATGATCTATCCGGTTGCGCCGAACGATCTGGAGCGCGTCAAGAATGGCAAGGACTCCCAGCTGGTTACCCTGTCCGGTACCCGCGCCATCATCATCGAGCTGAACCAGAACACCAACCCGGCACTGAAAGACAAGCGTGTACGTCAGGCGATCAACTACGCCATCAACCAGGTAGGCATCGTCGAGAAGATCAACAAGGGCTTCGGTACCCCAGCGGGCCAGCTGAGCCCGAAAGGCTATGCCGGTCACAACGAGGCGCTGGTGCCCCAGTATGATCTGGCCAAGGCCAAGGAGTTGATGAAAGAGGCCGGTTACGAGAAAGGCTTCAAGATGACCTTCATCTCCCCGGCTGCCCGCTACGTCAATGACGTCAAGATTGCCCAGGCTGTCTCCGCCATGCTGGCCAAGATCAACATCAAGGTGGATCTGAAGACCATGCCGGTGGCCCAGTACTGGCCTGAGTTTGACAAGTGCGCCGCGGACATGCAGCTGATCGGCTGGCACTCCGACACCGAAGATACCGCGAACTTCTTCGAGTTCCTGACCTTCACCAAGGATGCCAAGACCGGTATGGGTCAGTACAACTGCGCCGGTTATGCCAACGCCGAAGCTGACAAGCTGGTGATGGATGCCAACGCCGAGACCGACCCGGCCAAGCGTGCCGAGATGCTGAAGAAGGTCGAAGCCATGCTGATCGAAGATGCTGCCTACGTGCCGTTGCACTGGGAAGATCTGGCCTATGGCGCCAAGAAGAACGTCGACATCAAGCCAGTGGTCAACGTGATGAACTTCCCTTACCTGGGTGACCTGGTGGTCAGCAAGTAAGAGAACGTCGCAAGGAAGGACGGGGCGGGGTGGTCAGCTGGCCACTCCGCCCACTAACAGAAGCCTGTGCCACGACACAGGCCACGTAGAAGGACAAGCATGTTTACATTCCTGCTGAAACGGTTCTATCAGGCCGTGATAGTGATGTTCGTCATCAGCCTGGTCGCCTTCTCCATCCAGGATAACCTGGGTGACCCGTTGCGCGAGCTGGTGGGACAATCCGTCTCCGAAGCCCAGCGTCACGAGTTGCGCGAGAAGATGGGCCTTAACGATCCCTTCCTCATCAAATACAGCCGCTTTTTGAAAAATGCGGTGCATGGGGATTTGGGCACCTCCTATTTCTTCAAGCGACCCGCTCTCGAGGTGATCCTCGACAAGCTGGTGGCTACCCTTGAGCTGGTGTTTGCCGCCGCGCTCATCATCGTGGTGGTCTCCATTCCACTCGGTGTCTATTCGGCGATCCGCCCGCGCAGCATTCCCACCAAGATCATCATGGCGGGGAGCAGTATCGGCATTTCGATCCCGGTGTTCCTGACCGCCATCATGCTGATGTACCTATTCTCCATCCAGCTGGGCTGGCTGCCGGCCTATGGCCGCGGCGAAACCCGCAACCTGCTGGGTTGGGAGTCGGGTTTCTTCACCTGGGATGGCATCAAGCACCTGATCCTGCCTGCTGTGTCCCTCTCCTCCATCATGCTGCCGCTGTTTATCCGGCTGGTGCGCTCCGAGATGCTGGAGCAGCTCTCCTCCGAGTACGTCAAGTTCGCCCGCGCCAAAGGTCTGGATAACAACAAGGTCTACTATCAGCACGCTCTCAAAAACACCATGCTGCCTGTCATTACCGTCGGCGGGGTGCAGATCGGCACCATGGTGGCCTACACCATTCTGACCGAGAGCGTGTTCCAGTGGCCGGGCACCGGCTTCCTGTTCCTTGAGGCGATCCACCGGGTCGATACGCCGCTGATCACCGCCTACGTCATCTTTGTGGGACTGATCTTCGTGGTGACCAATACCCTGGTCGACCTGCTCTACGGGTTGATCAACCCGACCGTTAACCTGACTGCCAAGGGGTAAGCGCATGACTAATGCTGTAACTGCAAGCCCAAGCCGTTGGGCACGATTCAAGAACTCTGACATCGTCTACTACTTCCTGCGGGACAAGGTAGCCATGTTCAGCTTTGCGGTGTTTGTGGTGTTCGTGCTGGCGGCGCTGCTGGCGCCCTGGCTCGCCCCGCACAACGTCTATGACCAGACCAGTTTTGATCTGATGGATGCCGAGTTGCCCCCCTCTTGGCTCGAAGGCGGTGAGGAGCGCTTCTGGCTCGGCACCGACAACCAGGGGCGGGATATCTGGAGCACCATTCTCTATGGCGCCCGTATCTCCCTCACCATCGGCCTGTTTGCGGTGGCGCTGCAGCTGGTGCTTGGTATCGTCATCGGTCTGATTGCTGGTTACTTCGGTGGCCGCATCGACAACCTGCTGATGCGCTTTGCCGATGTGCAGTTGTCGTTCTCCACCATGATGGTGGCGATCATCATCTCCGCCATCTTTCAGGCAACCTTTGGCTCCGAGTTCTACTCGAAGTTCGCCATCATGATGCTGGTGGTGATCATCGGTATCGCCGAGTGGCCGCAGTATGCCCGTACCGTGCGCGCCTCTGTGCTGGCGGAGAAGAAGAAGGAGTATGTGGAAGCAGCCAAGGTGATGGGATTCCGCGCCCCGCGCATCATGTTCCGCCACATTCTGCCCAACTGTTTGTCGCCCATTCTGGTGATCTCCACCGTGCAGGTGGCCAACGCCATCATGAGCGAGGCGGCACTCTCCTTCCTCGGTCTGGGAATGCCGGTTGATCAGCCCTCGCTCGGTTCGCTTATCAGCGTCGGCTTCAACTACATCTTCTCCGGCTCCTGGTGGATCACCGCCTTCCCGGGAATCTGTCTGGTGGTGCTGGTGCTGGTCATCAACCTGCTGGGCGACTGGCTGCGGGATGTGTTTAACCCCAAGATCTACAAAGGGTAATCCAAGTCAGAAACGCAAAATAAGAAGGGCGCCAGTGAGGCGCCCTTCTTATTTTGGATTGCGTTAACACGTTATCAGGCTTGCAGCCAGCTTTCGATACTACGCTGGATGCCTGCATCGTCCAGACCGAGCAGGGCATAGATCTCCTGCTGGGTACCCTGTTCCACGAAGCGGTCCGGTAAGCCAAGGTTGAGCACCGGCTTGCACTGTTTGCTGCGCATCAGCAGCTCGTTCACCGCCGAACCGGCGCCGCCCATGATGGCGTTGTCTTCCAGAGTGACAAACTGATCGTGGCTGGTTGCCAGCGACAGCACCAGCGCCTCATCTATCGGTTTGACGAAGCGCATGTCCACCAGAGTGGCATCCAGTGCCTCTGCGGCCGCTTTGGCGTGGTGCAGCAAGGTGCCAAACGCCAGAATGGCAGTGCCCTTGCCCTCTCGCAGGATACGCCCCTTGCCGAGCTCCAGTGCCTGCATTTCTGACGAGATGGGGGCGTCGCTCAGGCTGCTGCCGCGGGGGTAGCGCACTGCGGCAGGGCCCTGATGGAGATAGCCGGTATAGAGCATCTGGCGGCACTCGTTCTCGTCAGATGGCGTCATCACCACCATGTTGGGCACGGTGCGCAGGAAGCTGATGTCGAACGCCCCCTGATGGGTCGGGCCATCGGCGCCCACCAGACCGGCCCGGTCGATGGCGAATAGCACCGGCAGATCTTGCAGCGCCACGTCGTGGATCACCTGATCGTAGGCGCGCTGCAGGAAGCTCGAATAGATGGCCACCACCGGCTTCTTGTCGGCGATGGCGAGACCCGCGGCGAACGTGACTGCATGCTGCTCGGCAATCGCCACGTCGAAGTAGCGATCCGGATATTGCTGGCTGAATTTCACCAGCCCGGAGCCTTCGCGCATGGCGGGGGTGATGCCGACCAGCTTTTCGTCTTTGGCGGCCATGTCGCACAGCCATTGGCCAAAGATGGCGGAGAAGGTGGGTTTGGCGCTGCTCGCCTTGGGCAGGGAGCAATCGTCAGGATTGAACTTGGGCACGGCGTGATAACCGATGGGGTCTTTCTCCGCCGGCTCGTAACCCTTGCCCTTCTTGGTCTTGACGTGCAGCAGCTGCGGGCCCTTGAGGTTGCGCATGTTGCGCAGGGTCTCGACCAGTGCCTCGATATCGTGACCGTCGATGGGGCCGATATAGTTGAAGCCGAACTCCTCGAACAAGGTGCCGGGCACAACCATCCCCTTGAGGTGCTCTTCGGCCCGCTTGGCCAGCTCCTTGACCGGTGGCAGGCCCGCCAGCACCTTCTTGCCACCTTCGCGGATGGTGGTGTAGAGCTTGCCGGACATGACCCGGGCCAGATGGTTGTTCAGCGCCCCGACATTCTCGGAGATGGACATCTCGTTGTCGTTGAGGATCACCAGCATGTCTTTGTGCACATCGCCAGCGTGGTTGAGCGCTTCAAAGGCCATCCCTGCGGTAATGGCACCATCACCGATCACTGCAACGACCTTGCGACCCAGCCCTTCACTCTCGGCGGCGACCGCCATACCGAGTGCCGCACCGATGGAAGTGCTGGAGTGGCCGACGGAGAGCACGTCGTATTCACTCTCGCCACGCCAGGGGAAGGGGTGCAGGCCATCCTTCTGCCGGATGGTGTGGATCTGGTCACGGCGCCCGGTCAGGATCTTGTGGGGATAGGCCTGATGGCCCACGTCCCAGATCAGCCGATCGAACGGGGTGTTGTAGACGTAGTGCAGGGCCACGGTCAATTCGACCGTGCCGAGACCGGAGGCAAAGTGTCCGCTGGAGCGGCTGACAGAGCGCAGCAGATATTCGCGCAGCTCGTTGCACAGCACCGGCAGCCGATCTTTGGGCAAGGAACGCAGCTCGACCGGAGTGTCCGCGAGGGCCAGGTTGGGGAAATTGCTAATATCAACGCTCATATTGTTACTGTTATCCAGCGTTTAGTGGGTTCGCTCGATGATGTAATCGGCAAACGCTTCCAGAATGTCGGTATTGTAGGGCAAGGATTGCAGGGCTGTTAAGGCTTTCCCATGCAGTTCGCGAGCCAGCTCACGGGCATTTTCGAGTCCGAGCAGGGCCGGATAGGTACTTTTCTCCAGCGCCAGGTCAGAACCTTGTGGCTTGCCCAGGGTGGCGGTATCACCTGTGATGTCGAGGATGTCATCCTGCACCTGAAAGGCGAGGCCAATCGCGGCGGCGTAGGTTTGCAGTGCAGCCAGCGTGGCGTCATCGACATCGGCTTTGCACAGGGCGCCGAGCGCCACGGCGCATTCAATCAGCGCACCGGTCTTGTGGCGGTGTACCTGCTCCAGTTCGGCAAGCGTGATCTGGCGCCCTTCGGCCTGCAGATCCAGCGCCTGGCCGCCACACATACCGAGATAGCCGGAGGCGCGGGCGAGGGTACTCAGCATCCGCACCCGGTTGGCCATCAAGGAGTCGGGCATGGGGTGATCGGCCAGAATGGAGAACGCCAGGGTCTGCAGTGCATCACCGGCCAGAATGGCGGTTCCTTCGTCAAACGCTTTGTGAACGGTTGGCTGACCACGACGCAGGTCGTCGTTATCCATGGCGGGCAGGTCATCGTGCAGCAGGGAGTAGGCGTGGATGCACTCCACGGCAGCCGCAGGGCCATCCAGCAGTTCGCTCTTGACGCCCAGCATCTCGCCGACCGCGTAGACCAGAAACGGGCGAACCCGCTTGCCGCCAAGCAGCAGGCCATAACTCATGGCATCGCGCAGGCGTGGCGCCATGGCGGGCAAGGATTCAAGTTGTGCTGACAGACAGTCGTCAATACGCTGACGATGCAGACGGGAAAAATGGTCCAGCGCCACTCACTCCTCTCCTTGTTCTGGCTGGAAGGGGGCGAGCTGGTCACTGCCATCGGCTTGACTGAGCAGGATCTGGATCTTCTGTTCGGCCAGTTCCAGCTTCTGCTGACCGGCCCGAACCAGATGAACGCCCTGCTCGAACTGCTTGAGTGCCTCTTCCAGGGGTAGGGAACCTTGTTCCAGCTGATGAACGATGGTTTCCAGCTCTTCCAGAGTGGCATCAAAACTCAGACGGTCGATTTTTTTACTGGCCATGTCCATCCTCGGGGATTGAAAAAAACGGCTTATATTAACATCGACCGTCCACAGGGGGGAGGCAGAAAAGCATTGCCCCCTCAAACTCTCGCTAAACTGGCCGATAATGAGCCATCATTCTCAGTGGATGCATGCTTGCCGCTAGGGTCGCAATAGCAGAAAATTCAACAAACTATAATTAGGCATAAGAACCGGTGACAGGAGTAGGGACGTGGATCTAGGCAGTCTGATAGGGATAGTGCTGGGTTTCGGGGTGGTGGTGTACGGCATGCTGCTGGGTGGCCCCATGAGCATGTATGTTGATATGCCATCGGTCTACATCACTGTATTGGGCTCAATCTTCATCGCCATGATGAAGTTCAACCTTGGCCAGTTCCTGATGGCATTCAAGGTGGCGGGCAAAGCCTTTATGTACAAGGGCGACAAGCTTGAAGACCTGATTACCAAAGCCGTTGAACTGGCTGACGCGGCTCGCAAAGGTGGCTTTCTGGCGCTGGAGGCTGCAGAGATCCCCAATGCATTTATGAAAAAAGGGATCGACATGCTGGTGGATGGTCACGATGCCGAAGTGGTGCGCGCCGTGATGGAAAAGGATATCGACCTGACAGCCGAGCGCCATGTCATTGCCATCAAGGTCTTCCGTACCCTTGGGGATCTGGGCCCTGCTATGGGGATGATAGGTACGTTGGTGGGTCTGGTGGCCATGTTGGCCAACATGAGTGACCCCAAGTCGATCGGGCCGGCGATGGCGGTGGCCTTGCTTACCACCCTGTACGGTGCGATAGAGGCCAATATGTTGGCGATCCCGATTGCCGACAAGCTGGAACTGCGCAGCGGAGAGGAGAAGCTCAGTCGTACCCTGATCCTTGATGCCATTATGGGGATTCAGGATGGTCAGAACCCGCGGGTGATCCAGTCCATGCTGCAAAACTATCTGAACCAGTCCAAACGTAATACTGGCACCGAATAGGGGGGGCGCTATGTCTGATTGCAAGTGCCCACCACCAGGTCTCCCTGGTTACATGGGAACCTTTGCCGACCTGATGTCGCTGCTGATGTGCTTCTTCGTGCTGTTGCTCTCCTTTGCCGAGATGGATGTACAGAAGTTCAAGCAGATAGCCGGTTCCATGGACAAGGCATTCGGGGTACAGAACATCCTTGAGGTGAAAGATATTCCCAAGGGGACCTCGGTGATTGCCCAGGAGTTCAGGCCCGGTCGCCCTGAGCCCACGCCAATTGATACCGTGATGCAGCAGACCATCGATCTGACCCAGACCGAACTGGAGTTTCTGCCCGGCGAGGCGGATCAGGCAGGTGGTCAGGACAAGAGTGATGGCAAACAGACGGGGGGCGATACCGCGCAGGATGCGAAGAAGGCGCAAGAACAGTCCAATACCCTGGCCAAAGCCCTCGCCGAGCAGATGAAAGATCAGATCCAGGATGGCGCCATCGAAATTGAGGCGCTGGGCCAGCAGATCATCATCCGGATCAGGGAAAAAGCGTCTTTCCCGGCCGGTTCGGCGTTTCTGCAGCCACAGTTCTGGCCGGTCATTCGCAAGGTAGCGACCCTGCTCAAGGATGTGCCGGGTGAAATCACCATCTCCGGTCACACCGACAACGTGGCGACCGAAGATGAGCTGTTCCAGTCCAATTGGGAGTTGTCGTCGCAACGGGCGGTGGCGGTGGCGCACCAGATGCTGAAGGTCCCCGGTTTTGATCAGGGGCGACTGGTGGTGCAGGGGATGGCGGACTCCCAACCATTGGTGCCCAATACCACCCCGGAAAATCGTCGGATGAACCGGCGGGTGGAGATCGCCATCATGCAGGGCAAACCGACTGTTTCGGCCCCCATTTCCGTACCGGAAGGAAAGTAAGCGAGGGGAATGTCGATGACGCAAGTGGGATCTGCATCAGGGGGCTGACGTGGATTTTGTGTTGGCTTCATATTAAGATGCCTCATCCGAACCGATTGCTGCGGCCTCCTTGCAGATGGCCGCAGTTTCTATTTTCAAGCAACCCAGGTTTCGACTATGAATCATACTCCGATGACTGTTCGCGGCGCTGAGAAGCTGCGCGAAGAGCTCGATTATCTCAAGACCGAGCTTCGTCCCCAGATTATCGAAGCGATTGCCGATGCCCGTGAGCACGGCGATCTGAAGGAAAACGCCGAATACCATGCCGCTCGCGAGCAGCAGGGGTTCTGTGAAGGCCGCATTCAGGAGATTGAAGCCAAGCTCTCCAATGCGCAGGTGATCGATGTCACCAAGATGACCAACAACGGCCGCGTGATTTTTGGCGCGACTGTGACTCTGCTCAAGAGCGAGACAGAGGAAGAGGTGGTTTACCGCATCGTGGGTGATGATGAGGCTGATATCAAACAGAACCTCATCTCTGTCAACTCCCCCATTGCCCGCGCCCTGATTGGCAAGGAAGTGGACGATGTTGCAATCGTCAAGACGCCGGGCGGTGATGTGGAATACGAAGTACTGGAAGTCGCTTATATCTAAGCGAATGCTATAGACGATGAAACAGGGGGGCTGGCGCTCCCCTGTTTGTCTTTATCTATATGATGATTGAAAAAATCAGGACAGATACGCCTCGGTAAAGGCGTCCTGATGACGCTGAAACAACCAGTGGCGCAGCCGTTCGATGTTGCTCTCGCTCATTTGAAAGCTCAGTGCCCAGGTGGCATGGTCGGCATTGGCTTTGATGCGCCTTACCAGTCGTCCCTGCAGTGGAAGAGGGGCCTCTTGCTCGATGCAGAGCTCGCCGTTGATGGGGGTATCGGCCACCATGTCGGTTGGCAAATTTTCCACGATGAGGCCGTTGAGGGAGAGGCTGAGTACCTGAAATAGGCCCAATTCGCTGCAAAGCTTGGCTTTTTGGGTGAGACGCCAGGCACGCGGTTGCGCAAATCCCAGTTCCCTGATGACCGGTGCAGATAAGCGGGGCTCGACGAAGCCATCTTCCCCTTGGGTAAAGCTCAGGGGAAAACGCAGCTGATGGCCTGCGAAGCGGGCTTCGAGTACAAGGTGTTCGGCTTTTTGCAGCAAGCCAAGCATGGGGGCATCGAGGTGACCACTCAGAACATGGGTGTCCTGATTGCTCCCCAAGTCCCGCAGCATGGCCAGCTCATCGTCGGTCAGAATAGGATGGTGAGCCATAATGCGTGTCCGGAAGTATTCATCGCAGGTTAAGGGCTTTGCGACTACTTTGGCAAGCGACTCGGGAAGAAGTGGAATAAGGAAAGAGCGATGCTCTTTCCTTTTACTTGCGGGGCAGCTGGATTTTGGGTTCGTTGGCTTGACGATAAATGGTCAGCACATGACCCATGCTTTGCACCTTGATTGAACCGGTTTCACGGACGATAGCATCCATAACCAGTTGTTTCATTTCGCGATCTTCAGAGGCAACCTTAACCTTGATCAGCTCGTGATGGTTCAGTGCCAGATCGATCTCGGCCAGTACACCTTCGGTCAGACCATGCTGACCCAGCAGGACGACAGGCTTGAGGCTATGGGCAAGGCCCTTGAGGTACTGTTTCTGTTTATTGTTGAGAATCATCGCAATTTCTTCATAAGTCAGGGTTGAAAGGGGCGTATTCTACCCCCACTTAGCCCTTAATACTAATAACCCTTGTGGTTTTTTAAAGTCGATTATCATGACCCAGAAAAAACGTTCCCCCAGTTCAACTCGCTGGTTAAAAGAACATTTCGACGATCAATACGTCAAAAAAGCCCAGAAAATGGGCCTTCGTTCTCGTGCTGTTTTCAAGATTGACGAGATCCAGGGCAAGGATCGCTTGCTGAAACATGGCATGACCGTAGTGGATTTGGGGGCAGCCCCCGGTGGTTGGTCCCAGTTTGCGGTTGAACAGGTTGGTGATTCGGGTCGCGTTATCGCATGTGACATTTTGCCGATGGATCCCATTGCTGGTGTCGATTTCCTGCAAGGGGACTTTCGGGAGGAAACTGTACTCGGCGCTTTGCTGGAGCGAGTGGGTCCCGACAAGGTCGATGTCGTGATGTCTGATATGGCGCCCAACATGAGCGGTACCCAGCAGGTGGATCAGGCTCGCGCCATGTATCTGGTGGAGCTGGCGCTGGACATGTGCAATCAGGTATTGCGTAGTGACGGCAGTTTCGTAGTGAAGGTGTTTCAGGGAGAGGGCTTTGATGCCTATCTCAATGAAATTCGTAAACTTTTCTCCGCTGTCAAAATTCGTAAACCAGACTCATCCCGCGCCAGATCACGGGAAGTCTACATTGTGGCTACCGGTTTTAAACTGTAGTACCCTAACCTTCATCGTTAACTGTCAGTCTGCGAGGTTACTGATTTGAGTGACATGGCGAAAAACTTAATCCTGTGGCTGGTCATCGCCGTCGTTTTGATGTCGGTGTTCAATAGCTTCAGCCCCAGCGATACCACCAGTCGCCAGCTGGACTATTCCAGCTTCGTTAAAGAGGTGACCCAAGAGCAGATCCGTGAAGTGCGGATGGACGGTAAGGTCATTAATGGCGTCAAGCGTACTGGTGAACGATTCACCACCATCATCCCGGCGCCGGATCCCCAGCTGCTCAACGACATGCTCAATCACAATGTCAAAGTGATGGGCGAGAAGCCGGAAGAGCCGTCTCTGTTGACCTCTATCTTCATCTCCTGGTTCCCGATGCTGCTGCTGATCGGTGTCTGGGTCTTCTTCATGCGTCAGATGCAGGGCGGCGGTGGCAAAGGTGCCATGTCGTTCGGCAAGAGCAAGGCTCGCCTGATGAGCGAAGATCAGATCAAGACTACCTTTGCTGACGTTGCAGGTTGTGATGAAGCCAAGGAAGAGGTGAAGGAGCTGGTCGACTATCTACGCGACCCGAGCAAATTCCAGAAACTGGGTGGCAAGATCCCGACCGGTGTGCTGCTGGTTGGTCCTCCCGGTACCGGTAAGACCCTGCTGGCCAAGGCCATTGCGGGCGAGGCCAAGGTGCCGTTCTTCACCATCTCAGGTTCCGATTTCGTGGAGATGTTCGTCGGTGTCGGTGCCTCCCGGGTGCGTGACATGTTCGAACAGGCCAAGAAATCCTCCCCCTGCATCATCTTCATCGATGAAATTGATGCGGTCGGTCGCCAGCGTGGCGCCGGTCTGGGTGGTGGTCATGATGAACGTGAGCAGACCCTTAACCAGATGCTGGTCGAGATGGATGGCTTTGAAGGCAATGAAGGCATCATCGTCATCGCTGCCACCAACCGTCCTGACGTACTGGATCCGGCACTGCTGCGTCCGGGCCGTTTCGACCGTCAGGTTGTGGTCGGTCTGCCGGATGTCCGTGGTCGCGAGCAGATCCTGAAAGTGCACATGCGCAAAGTTCCGCTGGCGGATGACGTGAATCCGGCGCTGATTGCCCGTGGTACCCCCGGTTTCTCCGGTGCGGACTTGGCCAACCTGGTCAACGAAGCAGCCCTCTTCTCTGCTCGTGAGAGCCGCCGAGTGGTCTCCATGGCTGAGTTCGAGAAGGCCAAGGACAAGATCATGATGGGTGCGGAACGCCGCTCCATGGTGATGAAAGAGTCCGAAAAAGAGATGACTGCGTATCATGAAGCCGGTCACGCCATCATTGGTCGTCTCGTGCCTGACCATGACCCGGTTTACAAGGTCTCTATCATTCCGCGCGGTCGTGCGCTGGGTGTGACCATGTATCTGCCGGAGCAGGATCGCTGGAGCCACTCCAAGCAGCATCTGGAGTCAATGATCTCCAGCCTGTATGGCGGTCGCCTGGCAGAAGAGCTGATCTATGGTGCCGAGAAGGTTTCTACTGGCGCTTCCAACGACATCGAGCGAGCGACCGACATTGCACGCAAGATGGTGACCCAGTGGGGTATGTCCGAGCGTCTCGGCCCAATGCTCTATGCGGAAGAAGATGGCGAGGTGTTCCTCGGTCGCAGCATGGCCAAGGCCAAGCACATGTCCGACGATACCGCTCGCGTTATCGATGCCGAAGTCAAGCAGGTCATCGACCGCAACTACGCCCGTTCCAAGCAGATCCTGCTGGATAATATGGACGTGTTGCACAGCATGAAAGATGCGCTGATGAAGTACGAGACCATCGACGCCAAGCAGATCGATGATCTGATGGCCCGTCGCGAGGTTCGAGCTCCGAGCAACTGGCATGACGAGCACGGTGATACCCCGCAAGGCGGTTCCACCGTGGCTGCCGAGGCCAAGCCTGCCGATGAGGCTGCACCGGTGGCGGATGTCACTATCGACAAAGCCAACGACGCTCCGGCCAAATAATTGTGACTCTCCAAACCCCGGGCTTGCCCGGGGTTTTTCTTTATCAGATGGACGTGAAAATGCAGTTAACCAGCAAGGGGCTCAGCCTCTCCCTCGATCGTCCCCATGTTATGGGGATCCTCAATGTGACGCCCGACTCCTTCTCTGATGGCGGTAATTTCAACCAGTTTGAACGGGCAATGGCCCATGCGCGCCAGATGGTCTCTGACGGTGCGACCCTCATCGACATCGGTGGCGAGTCAACCCGCCCTGGTGCGCCCGATGTGAGCGAGCAGGAGGAGCTGGACAGGGTCATTCCTGTCGTGGAACAGATGGTCCGTGAGCTTGATGTGATGATCTCCCTCGATACTTCCAAAGCGGCTGTGATGCGGGAGGGGTGCAAGGTGGGTGCCCATCTGATTAACGATGTGCGGGCACTGCAAGAACCTGGAGCACTGCAAGCCGCGGCCGAAGCTCGGGTTCCGGTCTGTCTGATGCATATGCAGGGGCAGCCGAGAACCATGCAAGTCGAGCCGCACTATGACGACCTGATCGGGGAGGTACGCGCCTTCTTCGATGAGCGTATTGCGGCTTGTCTGGCGGTCGGGATCCGTCGTGAAGAGCTGTTGCTGGATCCGGGATATGGCTTTGGCAAAACCCTTGCACACAACTATCAGCTGTTGGCGGCTCAAAAGGAACTGCTTGATTATGGCTTGCCGCTATTGGTGGGGATGTCGCGAAAGTCTATGATAGGCAACTTGCTGGGCCGTCCGGTGGATGAGCGTCTGGCGGGCAGTCTGGCATGCGCCCTTATCGGTATGCAGCATGGGGCCCGCATCATCAGGGTACACGATGTACGGGAGACCATGGACGCATTGCGCGTCGGTTGGCTGGCAATGACGGGACAAGATTTTATTTCCAGATAATAAAGAGAACAGACAATGGCAAGAAAGTATTTCGGTACCGATGGTGTGCGTGGCAAGGTTGGCGAATACCCGATTACCCCTGATTTTGTAATGAAATTGGGTTGGGCTGCTGGCAAAGTGCTCTCCAAGAAGGGCACCAAAAAGGTGCTGATTGGCAAAGATACCCGCATCTCCGGTTACATGCTGGAATCCGCGCTGGAAGCGGGGCTCTCCGCGGCAGGCCTTAAAGCCATTCTGATGGGGCCCATGCCCACGCCGGCGGTTGCCTACCTGACTCGCACCTTCCGTGCCGAAGCTGGCATCGTCATCAGCGCTTCCCACAACCCCTTCTACGACAACGGCATCAAGTTCTTCTCCGCCGATGGCACCAAGCTGCCCGATGATGTCGAGCTGGCTATCGAAGCCGAGCTGGATCACGAGCTCAAGTGTGTCGAGTCGGCCGAACTTGGCAAAGCGGTGCGCATTGATGATGCCGCCGGTCGCTATATCGAATTCTGCAAGAGCACCTTCCCCTCTCACATGAATCTGGATGGGGTGAAAATGGTGGTCGACTGTGGCCACGGCGCCACTTACCACATTGCGCCGTCGGTTTTCCGCGAACTGGGTGCCGAAGTGATCACCATGGGCTGTGCCCCGGATGGTCTCAACATCAACGATGGTGTCGGTTCGACTGCGCCTGACGCGTTGGTGGCCAAGGTACTGGAGTGCAAGGCCGATCTGGGGGTTGCCTTTGATGGCGATGGTGATCGTCTGATCATGGTTGACCATACCGGCTATCTCATCGACGGTGATGAAGTGCTCTATATCATCGCGCGCGATGCTCTGCGCAATGGTCGCCTCAAAGGCGGTGTCGTCGGCACCCTGATGGCCAACATGGGTCTGGAGCTGGCGCTGCAAACCCTGGGCATTCCGTTTGCCCGTGCCAAGGTGGGTGACCGCTATGTGCTGGAGATGATGGAAGAGAAGGGCTGGCGTATCGGTGGCGAGAACTCCGGCCACATAATCTGCCTGGATCAGACCACTACGGGTGATGGCATCGTAGCCGCCTTGCAGGTGCTTACCGCCATGCGCAGCGCCGAGATGCCGCTGGCCAAGCTGCGCTCCGGCATGAGCAAGTTCCCGCAGGTGCTGGTGAATGTTCGTTTTGCCGAAGGCAAGGATCCGCTGGCCGCTGATGCGGTCATGGCTGAGGTTGCCAAGGTGGAACAGGAGCTGGCTGGTCGTGGTCGCGTACTGTTGCGTAAATCAGGTACCGAACCGCTGATCCGGGTCATGGTCGAAGGGGAGCATGAACAGCAGGTGCGTGACATGGCTCAGCGCATAGCCAAGCAGGTCGAATCGGCGTTTTAATGAACAACCAGGGCGGCTTTTTAGCCGCCCTGGTTGTATCTTGTTCAAACGATTCAAAAATTTAAAAATAGCACTTGTCAGCTGAGCATCCTCTGGATATTATCAGCCCCGCTTTCGCAAGGGAGTTGCCGATGGGACATCGCAAGCCGTTTGTAGCAGCCAACTGGAAGTTGCACGGTAGTAGGTCGCAGTTAGAGCAGTTTACGAGTCAGTGCCTAAATGGCGTTGACGGAAAAGTAGATGTGGTTCTATGTCCTTCCCATGTGCATCTCGATTTTAGCGCTTTACTGCTCAATGAGCAGAAGGTAATAAAGTTGGGGGCTCAGAATGTGAGTCAGCACGCTACTGGCGCTTACACTGGAGAAATCTCGTGTCAGATGCTGGTTGAGGCAGGGTGTCGTTACGTATTGGTAGGGCACTCCGAGCGCAGGCGTCTCTTTGGTGAGACCAGTTTTATCGTCGCAGAGAAGTTTGCGGCAGCCAGAGCGGCAGGCTTGATTCCCATCCTCTGTTTAGGTGAATCAGGTGCGGCGAGGCAGGCGAGAAGAGCCTTCGAGGTGATCGCTGAAGAGCTGGATATCGTCATAGAGAAAAATGGCGCGATGGCTTTCGATAATGCTATCATCGCCTACGAGCCGATTTGGGCTGTAGGTACAGGTAAATGCGCCACACCCGAGCAGGCACAAGAGGTTCATTCCTTTATACGTGGTCGCTTGGCGGAGGATACTCCGGTAATAGGTGAGAAAGTTAGAATCATCTATGGTGGGAGCGTAACGCCGAGCAACGCGAGAGATTTGTTTGCACAGCCCGACATTGATGGCGGACTGATTGGCGGAGCAAGCCTCGATAGCGATGCGTTTTTAGGGATTGTTGAAGCGGCAAAGGGTGCAAGTTAAATGTACGAGATTCTTTTAGTCGTTTATCTGCTGGTTTCACTGGCTCTGATTGGTCTGGTGATGATTCAGCAAGGTAAAGGGGCTGATATGGGCGCCTCCTTCGGCGCAGGGGCATCGAACACAGTATTCGGCTCCGGTGGTTCAGGCAGTTTCCTGACCCGAACAACAGCAATTTTGGCTACTCTGTTTTTCGTTATCAGCCTGGTGCTCGGATCTATGTCCAGCAACAAGGTAAAGCAGGGTAGTGAATGGGAAAATCTGCAACAAACCCAACAGGTTGAGCAGACTAAAGCGCCAGTGAAGAAAGATACTGACGTTCCCGAGTAAGAGTTTTGCCGTGGTGGTGGAATTGGTAGACACGCTATCTTGAGGGGGTAGTGCTCTAGGGTGTGCGGGTTCGAGTCCCGCCCACGGCACCAATTAAGCAGTGAGCTCGGGAAACCGAGTGTATTATAGCCATTCAGTCTTGTATCGAGAGAGTGAAGTGGCTATAATCTCGCACGATTTCGGACGCGGGGTGGAGCAGCATGGTAGCTCGTCGGGCTCATAACCCGAAGGTCGTCGGTTCAAATCCGGCCCCCGCAACCAAATTTCACGCATTTCCTACGCTCAGGAAGGCGGTCGCTGCGAGGCGACAATCAGGGTAAAGCGCCAAGCCCCGATTTGACATCGGGGCTTTTTGTTATGTGCAATTTACTCTGAATCGATATCTATCTGGGCTTTATGCCCTTTTTTTGTTTTTCGGAGGGTGACTTTGGCTACGTTGGAACAACGTTTGACCGATCTGCTCGAGGCTCCGGTCGTTGCCTTGGGTTTTGAACTTTGGGGTATTGAGTTTATCCGTGCGGGTAAACACTCCACCTTGCGTGTCTATATCGACGGCGAGCAGGGTGTGACTGTCGAGAACTGTGCTGAGGTCAGCCATCAGGTTGGCGCCATCATGGACGTCGAAGATCCCATCACCGAGGAGTACTACCTCGAGGTGTCCTCCCCAGGCCTGGATCGTCCCCTGTTCAAGGTTGCCCATTTCGAAAAATACGTTGGCCAAGAGGCGGCGGTAACGCTTCGGATGGCAACAAACAACCGCCGCAAGTTCAAAGGCGTAATCAAAGCTGTGCAAGGCGACATGATCACCCTGACAGTAGATGGTAAGGACGACGTGTTGGCTTTCACCAATATCCAAAAAGCGAACATAGTGCCGAACTTTGGTTAACGAGGCTATCGGATATGAATAAAGAGATTTTGCTGGTCGTTGACGCAGTATCCAACGAGAAAGCGGTACCCCGCGAGAAGATCTTCCAGGCTCTGGAAACCGCGCTGGCGACTGCGACCAAGAAAAAATATGAAGGCGAGATTGAAGTTCGGGTCGAAATCGATCGCAAGACCGGTGACTACGACACTTATCGCCGCTGGGTAGTCATTGCGGATCAAGCCGCGATGGAGAACCCCTATGCTGAAATCACCCTGGAAGCGGCACAAATTGATCAGCCGGAAATCCAGATCGGTGAGTATGTTGAAGACCAGATCGACTCTGTAACCTTCGACCGTATCACTACTCAGACCGCCAAGCAGGTTATCGTGCAAAAAGTGCGCGAAGCCGAGCGTTCACAAGTAGTTGATCAATTTAAAGATAAAGAAGGCACCATCATCAGTGGTGTGGTCAAGAAGAGCAACCGCGACAACGTCATCCTGGATCTGGGCAGCAATGCTGAAGCCGTGATCTTCCGTGATGACATGCTGCCGCGTGAAACCTTCCGCCCGGGCGACCGTGTCCGTGGCCTGCTCTATGCAGTACGCCCGGAAGCCCGTGGTTCCCAGCTGTTTGTCAGCCGTTCCAGCCCGGACTTCCTGAAAGAGCTGTTCCGTATCGAAGTACCGGAGATCGGTGAAGAGATGATCGAAATCATGGGCGCAGCCCGTGATCCGGGTTCCCGCGCCAAGATCGCGGTGAAGACCAACGATCGTCGTATCGACCCGATCGGTGCCTGTATCGGTATGCGTGGCGCCCGTGTGCAAGCTGTCTCCGCCGAGCTGAGCGGTGAGCGTGCCGACATCGTGCTGTACGATGACAACCCGGCCCAGTACGTGATCAATGCCATGGCACCTGCCGATGTGGCCTCCATCATCGTTGATGAAGACAACCACACCATGGATATCGCCGTGGAAGCTGCCAACCTGGCTCAGGCCATCGGTCGCAATGGTCAGAACGTGCGTCTGGCCTCCCAGCTGACCGGTTGGGAGCTGAACGTGATGACCGTTGAGGACATGCGTGCCAAGCACCAGGCCGAAAACGACCGCATCATGAACCTGTTCACCAGCACTCTGGATATCGACGACGATTTCGCCGGTCTGCTGATGGAAGAGGGCTTCTCTACCCTGGAAGAGATCGCCTTTGTACCGGTTAACGAGCTGCTGGCTATCGACGGTCTGGATGAAGACATGGTCGAAGAGCTGCGCAAGCGCGCCAAAGATGCCCTGACTACCAAGGCACTGGCAAAAGAAGAGTCTTTCGATGGCGTTGAGCCGTCCGAAGAGCTGCTCAATCTGAACGGTCTGAGCCGCGAACTGGCTTACGCTCTGGCGGGCCGTGGCGTGGGCACCCTGGAAGATTTGGCTGAGCAAGGTATCGATGACCTTGCTGATATTGAAGGGCTGACTGCCGAGAAGGCAGGTGAGCTCATTATGGCTGCTCGCAATATCTGTTGGTTCGGAGAAGAGCAGTCCGAGTAAGATCAAACGGAGGAAAATGAATGGCAGAAGTATCAGTCAAACAACTTGCCACTGACATCGACACACCGGTTGATCGTCTTCTCCAGCAGTTTGTCGATGCCGGTATCAGCAAGAGCAAGGCCGACGACATGGTCAGCGAGTCTGAGAAACAGGCTCTGCTGGCACACCTGAAGAAACAGCATGGAGGTGACGAGGTCGCCGCTCCTGCCCGCATGACCTTGCAGCGCAAGACCAAGAGCACCATCAGTGTTCAGGGGACTGGCGGCAAGAATAAGGAAGTGCAGGTAGAAGTGCGCAAGTCTCGCACCTATGTAAGACGCTCGGCGCTGGAAGATGAACAGCGTCAGGCGGAAGCCGAGGAAACAGCGCGTTTGGAAGCAGAAGAAAAAGCTCGTCGCGAGGCCGAAGAGAAGGCTCGCCTCGAAGCTGAAGAGAAGGCTCGCCGTGAGGCTGAGCAAGCTCGTCGTGAAGCTGAGGAAAAGGCGCGGATCGAGGCACAATCAAAGGCTCGACAGGCTTCACAGCCCGCCAAAGCAGCCAGTAGCACAGCTCAGCAAGAGGCAGAAAAGATGGCCAAGCGCGAAGCAGAAGAACTGAAGCGCCAACAGGAACAAACAGCTTTGAAAAAAGCTGAAGAACTCGCCGCGAAGAAAGCCGAAGAGGCTCGTCTCATGGCGGAACAGAACGCAGCCCGCTGGGCTGAAGAAGAGGCCGCTCGCGCCAAAGAGAGCAGCGACTACCATCTGACCACCAACAAGCATGCGCAAGCCGCAGAAGACGAGTTGGATCGGAAAGAAGAGACCAGCCGCCGCACTGCCGCAGCTGCCAAGGCACCGAAGAAAGCCGGTCGTCGTGAAGATGATCGCGATTCTCGCAACCCGCGTGCCCGTAAAGGCAAGCGCGGCAAGGTTGCCATGCCGAACGCCATGAAGCACGGCTTCAACAAGCCGGCTGCCGTGGTGAACCGCGACGTCGTCATCGGCGAGACCATCACTGTGGCCGAGCTGGCCAACAAGATGGCCGTCAAGGGCGTTGAAGTCATCAAGGTGATGATGAAGATGGGTGCCATGGCCACCATCAACCAGGTGATCGACCAGGAGACCGCTCAGCTGGTCGCCGAGGAGATGGGTCACAAGGTTGTGTTGCGTCGTGAGAACGAGCTGGAAGAGGCGGTACTGTCCGATCGTGACGAGACCTCCGAAGCCAAGCCGCGCGCACCGGTCGTTACCATCATGGGTCACGTTGACCATGGTAAGACCTCGCTGCTCGACTACATTCGTAAAGCCAAGGTTGCTGCTGGCGAAGCCGGTGGTATTACCCAGCATATCGGTGCTTACCACGTCCAGACTGACAGTGGCATGATCACCTTCCTGGATACTCCGGGTCACGCGGCGTTTACCTCCATGCGTGCTCGTGGTGCCAAGGCGACCGATATCGTTGTTCTGGTTGTTGCAGCTGACGACGGCGTGATGCCGCAAACCATCGAAGCTATCCAGCACGCCAAGGCGGCCGGTGTGCCGCTGGTTGTTGCGGTCAACAAGATCGACAAGCCGGAAGCGGATCCGGATCGCGTCAAGACCGAACTGGCCCGTTACAACGTCATGTCCGAAGATTGGGGTGGAGACTGCCAGTTCGTGCACGTGTCCGCCAAGTCTGGCGAAGGCATCGACGACCTGCTGGAAGCCATCCTGATCCAGGCCGAAGTACTGGAGCTGAAAGCGGTGGTTGATGGCATGGCCAACGGCGTCGTGATCGAATCCTTCCTGGATAAAGGTCGTGGTCCGGTTGCTACCGTACTGGTACAAGAAGGTACTCTGCGTCAGGGCGACATCGTTCTGTGTGGTCTCGAGTACGGCCGTGTTCGCGCCATGCGTGACGAACTGGGTCGCGAGATCAAGGAAGCGGGTCCGTCCCTGCCGGTGGAAATTCTGGGTCTGTCCGGCGTTCCCTCTGCCGGTGACGAAGCCACCGTTGTCCGTGACGAGAAGAAAGCCCGTGAAGTGGCGCTCTATCGTCAGGGCAAGTTCCGCGAAGTCAAGCTGGCTCGCCAGCAGAAGGCCAAGCTGGAAAACATGTTCGCCAACATGACCGAGGGCGAAGTGTCCGAAGTGAACGTGGTGATCAAGGCCGACGTACAAGGTTCTGTGGAAGCGATCTGCGATGCGCTGGTCAAACTCTCCACCGACGAAGTGAAGGTGAAGATCGTGGGTTCCGGCGTAGGTGGTATCACCGAAACCGACGCGACCCTGGCTGCTGCTTCCAGCGCCATCCTGGTTGGTTTCAACGTCCGTGCCGACGCATCTGCGCGCAAGGTCATCGAATCCGAGAGCCTGGATCTGCGTTACTACTCCGTCATCTATGACCTGATCGACGAAGTGAAGCAGGCCATGAGCGGCAAGCTGGCCCCTGAGTATCGTCAGGAGATCATCGGTCTGGCTGAAGTGCGTAGCGTCTTCAAGTCTCCGAAGTTCGGCGCCGTTGCCGGCTGTATGGTTACCGAAGGTGTGGTCAAGCGTTCCAACCGTATCCGCGTTCTGCGTGACAACGTGGTTATCTATGAAGGCGAGCTGGAATCCCTGCGCCGCTTCAAGGATGACGTCAACGAAGTTCGCAACGGCTACGAGTGTGGTATCGCGGTCAAGAACTACAACGACGTGCGCGAAGGCGATCAGATCGAAGTTTACGAGACTGTTGAAATCCAACGGACTCTGTAAGCCGAGAGTTAGACAAAATAGGGGGCCGCGGCCCCCTTTTATCGCAGGATAGAATATGGCCAGAGAATTCAGCCGGACCCGTCGGGTCGGACAGCAGATCCAGCGTGAAATTGCGCTGATCCTGCAGCGCGAGGTGAAAGACCCGCGCATCGGCATGGTGACTGTTTCCGATGTGGAAGTGTCCCGTGACCTCAACTATGCCAAGATTTACGTCACCTTCTTGCAGCTGGAAAATGATGCCGAGCGCATCAAGGAAGGCTTGCAGGGTCTGACCGAAGCAGCCGGATATATCCGTAGTCTGCTGGGCAGTGCCATGCGTCTGCGCGTGGTGCCCGAGCTGCGTTTCTACTACGACCAGACCCTGGTCGAGGGGATGCGTCTCTCCAACCTGGTGACCAACACTGTGCGTGAAGACAAGCGTCGCATGGCCGAATCCGGCCGTGACGAAGAAGCTGAATCCGCACCGGATGACACGACTGAGGATAAAGCCTGAGATGACCCGAAGACGTCGTTTCAAGGGCCGTGATGTGCACGGCATTCTGCTGCTGGACAAGCCGACCGGCCTGACCTCCAACGATGTGTTGCAGAAGGTCAAGCGCATCTACAACGCCGCCAAGGCCGGTCACACCGGCGCACTGGATCCGCTGGCGACCGGCATGCTGCCGATCTGCCTCGGCGAGGCCACCAAGTTCTCCCAGTATTTGCTGGAAGCGGACAAACGCTATGAGGTGACCGCTAAACTGGGCGAGCGCACCAACACCAGCGACTCCGATGGTGAGGTTGTCTCTACTCGTCCGGTGAACGTGGCTGTCGGTACCCTGATCGAGGCGCTGGACCAGTTCCGTGGCCCCATCATGCAGGTGCCCTCCATGTACTCCGCGCTCAAGCACAACGGCCGTCCGCTCTACGAATATGCCCGCGAAGGCATCGAGATCGAGCGAGAAGCCCGTCCCATCACCGTATTCGAGCTCAAACTGCTGAGCTTCGAAGGTGATGAAGTGCGCCTTGAAGTGCACTGCAGCAAAGGCACCTACATCCGCTCTCTGGTGGATGATCTGGGTGAAGTGCTGGGCTGTGGTGCCCACGTGACCCAGTTGCGTCGTACCCAGGTGGCCAGTTATCCGTACGAGCGGATGCTGACCCTGGAGCAACTCGAGTGCATCTTCGAGCAGGCCAAGGCCGAGAGCATCCCGCCGCGCGAGCAGCTGGATCCGCTGTTGCTGCCGATGGACACCGCCGTAGCAAGCTTGCCCGAGGTGAACATGCTGGCGGTTGTGGCTGCCTATGTGAATCAGGGCCAGGCCGTGCAGGTGGCAGGTGCGCCGCAAAGCGGTCAGGTTCGCATGACGGTCGGCCCGGAGCGCGAGTTCATCGGGGTTGGCGAGATTGATGATGATGGCCGCGTCGCTCCCAAGCGACTGGTGCGTTATCACGACGAGGAGTGATCCTCAGGCGGTATCAGCGCGTCTTTCCCGTTTCGCCTCTTTATCGTTGCGAAAAGGGGCGGGGACGATTATGATACCGCCCTCATTTCACGGCTGAATTAGAGATTGGCTGTGAACCTTTAAACACTCTACTGGAGTATTACCATGTCTCTAAATGCTGAGATCAAAGCTCAAATCGTTGCTGACAACGCCCGTTGCGCCAACGACACCGGTTCCCCCGAAGTGCAAGTTGCCCTGCTGACTGCCCAGATCAACCATCTGCAAGGTCACTTCAAAGAGCACTCCAAGGACCACCACGGTCGTCGCGGTCTGCTGCGCATGGTTTCCCAGCGTCGTAAGCTGCTGGACTACCTGAAGCGTAAAGATTCCGAGCGTTATGCTGCTCTGATCGCCAAGCTGGGTCTGCGTCGTTAATCGACCATCAGATTTCGCGAAAAAGGGGAACCGTCAGGTTCCCCTTTTTTATTGCTCTTCAAGCCGTTGCCTGCCTCACAGAATTTGCGTCGCCGCTTACCTTTTGCATCGAATCAAGTATACTTGTGCGCGAATTTAAAGAGCCAAATTGTAAAAAGGAAATTCACGTGAATCCTATTGTAAAGTCATTCCAGTACGGTCAACACACCGTCACTCTGGAAACCGGTGTGATGGCCCGTCAAGCCACTGCGGCCGTTATGGTCAGCATGGACGATACCTGCGTATTTGTGACCGTCGTCGGCAAGAAAGAGGCCGATCACGGCCGTGATTTCTTCCCGCTGACCGTCAACTACCAGGAGCGTACCTATGCTGCTGGTCGTATCCCGGGTGGTTTCTTCCGTCGTGAAGGCCGTCCGAGCGAAGGCGAGACCCTCATCTCCCGTCTGATCGACCGTCCTATTCGTCCGCTGTTCCCGGAAGGCTTCCTCAATGAGGTTCAGGTCGTTGCGACCGTCATGTCCGTGAATCCGGCCGTATCCCCCGACATCGTTGCCATGATCGGTGCCTCTGCTGCACTGGCCATCTCCGGTATCCCGTTTGGCGGCCCGATCGGTGCTGCTCGCGTGGGTTACATGAGCAGTCAGTATGTGCTGAACCCGACCACCACCGAACTGCCGCAGAGCGATCTGGATCTGGTGGTTGCCGGTACTGCCAATGCCGTGCTGATGGTTGAGTCCGAAGCGGCCATCCTTTCCGAAGAAGTGATGCTGGGCGCCGTGGTATACGGTCACGAGCAGATGCAGACCGTGATCAATGCGATCAACGAGTTTGCCGCTGCCGTCGGCACCAAGCCGTGGGACTGGACTCCGCCTGCCGTCAACGAAGCACTGAAAGCCAAGGTTGCCGAGCTGGCGAGCGCCGAGCTGGGTGAAGCCTACCGCATCACCGAGAAGGCAGTTCGTTACGAAACCATCGCAGCCATCAAGGGTCGTGTGGTTGAGCAAGTTATCGCTTCCGGTGTGGAAGAAGATGCCAAGAAGATCGGCGAAGAGTTCCACAGCCTGGAAAGCCGCATCGTTCGTGGTCGCGTAGTACGTGGTGAGCCGCGTATCGATGGTCGCGATCCGGAAATGATCCGCGCCCTGAGCGTCGGTACCGGTATTCTGCCCCGTGCTCACGGCTCAGCCCTGTTCACCCGTGGTGAAACTCAGGCCATCGTGGTCGCCACTCTGGGTACCGAGCGTGATGCCCAGAACATCGACGAGCTGACCGGCAACCGTGCCGATCGCTTCATGCTGCACTACAACTTCCCGCCATACTGTGTCGGTGAGACCGGCATGATGGGTAGCCCGAAGCGTCGTGAAATCGGTCACGGCCGTCTGGCCAAGCGCGGCGTTGCTGCCGTGATGCCGAGCGCCGCCGAGTTCCCGTACGTGGTGCGCGTGGTCTCTGAAATTACCGAATCCAACGGTTCCTCCTCCATGGCGTCTGTCTGTGGTTCCTCTCTGGCGCTGATGGATGCCGGTGTGCCGATCAAGGCCTCCGTTGCCGGTATCGCCATGGGTCTGGTGAAGGAAGAAGAAGGTTTCGTCGTGCTGTCCGACATTCTGGGTGACGAAGATCACCTGGGTGACATGGACTTCAAAGTAGCCGGTACCACCGAAGGTGTGACCGCGCTGCAGATGGACATCAAGATCGAAGGCATCACCAAAGAGATCATGGAGATTGCGCTGAAGCAAGCTCGTGGCGCTCGTCTGCACATCCTGAAAGTGATGGATGAAGCAATCCAGGCTCCCCGTGCCCAGATCTCCGATTTCGCACCGCGTATCCACACCATCAAGATCAATCCTGAGAAGATCAAGGACGTGATCGGTAAGGGTGGTTCAGTGATCCGTGCGCTGACCGAAGAGACCGGCACCAACATCGAGCTGGATGATGACGGTACTGTACGTATCTCCGCCGTGGCCAACGAAGCCGCCATGGAAGCGATCCGTCGCATCGAGGCTATCACCGCCGAGATCGAAGTGAACCGCATCTATGAAGGTAAAGTTGTTCGTCTGGCCGATTTCGGTGCATTCGTCAACATTCTGCCGGGCAAAGATGGTCTGGTACACATCTCCCAGATCACCGACGCTCGCGTGCAGAACGTGGCTGACCACCTGACCATCGGTGACGTGGTCAAGGTGAAGGTACTGGAAGTGGACCGTCAGGGCCGCGTACGTCTCTCCATCAAGGAAGCGAACGCCCCGACCGAAGCGGCTGCACCTGCTGCTGACTCCGCTCCGGCCGCTGAAGAAGCGCCTGCTGCAGAGTAATCTGCTCGCCTGATACCGGATTGGTTCCGGTTGATGTAAAAAGTCCGGCTCCCCTTGGGGAGCCGGACTTTTTTATGGTCAAAACGCGCGATAAGGGATTATTTGCCGAGGATGGCGTATTGCATCTCTTGCAAGGGGAGCACATGGCGGGCAGCTCCCAGCTTGATCGCCTCCTTGGGCATGCCGAAGACTACGCAGGATGCCTCATCCTGGGCATAGGTGTTGGCACCCGCATCCAGCATTTCGCGCAATCCTCGGGCACCATCATCCCCCATGCCGGTCATGATGATGCCGGTGGCATTCTTGCCGGCATATTTGGCGACCGAGCGAAACAGCACATCCACCGAGGGGCGATGGCGGTTGATAAGCGGCCCGTCGACCACCTCGACGTGATAGTAGGCACCGCTGCGCTTGAGCAGCATATGCTTGCCTCCGGGGGCAATCAGCGCCAGCCCCGGGATCACCCGGTCATTGTTTCTCGCCTCCCGCACTTCTATCTGGCAGACCCCGTTCAGGCGTTCGGCAAACATGGCGGTAAATTTCTCTGGCATGTGCTGTACGATGACGATGCCGGGGCTGACCCGGGGCAAGGCAGTCAGCACGGCTTCCAGTGCCTGGGTGCCGCCGGTCGAGGTGCCGATGGCGATGAGCCGCTCGGTGGTTTGTGCCATGGCGTGCTGGTTGGGCGCCAGCATAGCATCCGCGTTGAGTTTGGTGCTGACTGGTACAGAGGAGGGCTTGCCCACGCGCTTGAGGTTGGCCTGGGCCGCGGCACGTACCGCCATGGCCAGGTCGTGGGCAGATTCTTGCAGAAAGCTTTTTATCCCCATGGTCGGTTTGGTGATGATGTCCACCGCGCCGGCAGCCATTGCCTGCAAGGTGGTCTCGGCCCCCTTTTCGGTGAGGGAGGAGCAGATCACCACCGGGGTGGGATGCTCTGCCATGATCTTGGTGAGAAAAGTGATGCCATCCATACGGGGCATCTCCACATCGAGCACGATAACGTCAGGCCACTCTTTCTTCAGTTTTTCCTGCGCAAACAGGGGATCCGATGCTGTGGCGATCACCCGGATATCAGGCTCCTGCTCCAGCACCGCTTGCAATACCTGTCTGACCACGGCGGAATCATCCACCAGCATGACCCGGATCTGCTTCATTCTCGCGACTCCCGTTGATGTGGCAGACGATGATGGCGGAGCCAGACACTGCCGTTGCTGAGCTCAAAGAGCAAGCTTCGGTGGCCGCTATGGCCAAGATGATGAGCCTTGATATCAAGGCCAAGGTGTCGGGTCAGCTGCCAGGCTGCCTGAATATTTTTGGCGGCGACATTGTTGTCGCTCTGTGCGTATTGAGGCTCGGTAAACATGTTGCCACCCCCGAACAACTTGGCCTCATATTCATGGATGGGGGCGGGATAGTGACTGGCCGCTTGCAGCAGCAAGGCGAGGGCCTCATCGGCATAGCGCCCATCCAGCTTGGTTGAGGGATTGCGCCGACTTGGCAGCATGTAGTGACACATTCCTCCCTGTTTCTGCTCCGGATGCCACAAGGTGATGGCAATACAGGAGCCCAGTACGGTTCTGACCACCACATCCTCCTTGCCAAAAAAGCTCTCCCGGTTGCAGGATCACCTCCCGAGTCATGACTTATCTCTTCTGATAGATGGAAGGCGAGACAAGCTGCAGGCCGTGGTGCAGGCCATGCAGGCTCTCGGCGTGGCTCACCAGCAGGTAGCCACCGGGTTTGAGTCTGGGTACCAGCCGCTGCAATACTTGCCCTTTGGTCTCCTTGTTGAAGTAGATCATCACGTTTCTGATGAAGATGACGTCAAACATGCCTATGTCCGGCAGGTCCTGATTGAGGTTGATCTGCATGAACTGCACCTTGTCCCGCAACTTGCGATCGATGATGAAGATGCCCTCCTGCAGGCCCACACCCTTGAGGCAATATTTCATCAAAAAGGGCAGTGGAATATTTTGCGCCCGCTCGATGGGGTAGCGACCGCTCATCGCCTGTTCCAGCACCCGGGACGAGATATCGGAGGCCAGGATCTCCCAGTTGAAGGTGCTGCGTTTTTCCGCGAGGGTCATGGCCAGACTGTAGGGCTCCTCGCCGGATGAGCTGGCTGCGCTCCAGACCCGCAATGGTTGCTCGGGCGGGAGCGCTGAGACTATCTCCCGCGTCAGAAACTCGAAGTGTTTGGGCTCCCTGAAAAAGTAGGTTTCGTTGGTGGTAAGGAGATCAAGCGCCAGCTGCAGTTCGCTGCTGCGATCGTTCATGATGAGCTGGAAATAGTCGTCATAACTATCCAGCTCATAGTGGCAGAGGCGTTTCGCCAGGCGGCTGGCCACCAGCGCCTTCTTGGCAGGAGACAGCTCTATCCCCGCCGTTTGATGAAGCCAGCGCTGGAAACGGGAGAACTCATCATCATGCAGCTGGGTTTGATACAAAAAACAGTCCCTCTACCTGTGGTGTCGGAGATGGGAGAGGCAACGCCTCTCCCGTGACTAGAACCGGACAAAATCGCCATCGCCCGTGGGGCGTTGGACTGTGGCGGCTCGTTCCCGACTGTTGGCATTGCTCTCGTTCATAAAGCGACCTCGGGTATTGGGGTGAAGATGCGAGGTGGCTGCTTTACCTTCTTTTGCGTGGGCCTCCAGGGTAAAGAACTCCATGGCCAGCTGCAGCTGTTCAGCCTGGCTGCTCATCTCTTCTGCTGTGGCAGCCAGCTCTTCGCTGCAAGAAGCGTTCTGCTGGGTAACCTGACTCAGCTGGTTCATGGCCTGATTGATCTGGCTGACACCGGTGGATTGCTCAACCGAAGCGGCACTGATCTCCTGCACCAGATCCGAGGTCTTGTTGATGGAGGGCACCATTTGATCGAGCAGGCGACCTGCTTTTTCCGCCATCTCGACACTGCTGGAGGCCAGCTCGCCAATCTCCTGTGCTGCCACCTGGCTGCGTTCGGCCAGTTTGCGCACCTCCGCGGCCACTACGGCAAAGCCTTTGCCGTGATCGCCTGCCCGCGCCGCTTCGATAGCCGCGTTGAGAGCCAGCAGATTGGTCTGGTAGGCGATGTCATCGATGATGCCAATCCGTCTGGCGATCTGCTTCATGGCATCCACAGTCAGTTTGACAGCTTCTCCTCCCTCTACGGCCTCTTTGGCTGCCTTGCTGGCCATGCCATCGGTGACCTGGGCATTGTCGGTATTCTGGTTGATGCTGGCGCTCATCTGTTCGATGGAGGCGCTGGTCTCCTCCATGCTGGAGGCCTGTTCACTGCTGGATTGGCTGATCGACTGGGCGGTCGCGCTTACCTGCTCGGCGGCACTGGAGAGGTTGTCAGAGGCGCCGCGCACTTCGGTGACGATGTTGGTGAGCGAAGCGATGGTCTTGTTGAGCGCATCCTTGGTGGTGCCAAACACGCCGGGGTAGTCCGCCTCAATCTGTTGGGTCAGGTCACCTTTTGCCAGACATTGCACGACCCGGATGACGTCGTTGAGGGTGCTGTCGATCACTTCGGCAATCTGGTTGATCCCTTCTCCCATCGCCTGAAAGAAGCCGCTCTTGCCAGCAAGTTCCATCCTGCGGTGCAGCTCGCCATTGATCACGGCCTGCACAATGTCGGACATCTCTTTCTCTATCATTACCTCCTTGGTTCTGTCGGCCCATTCGACCACGGATCCCAACCGTTCTCCGGTATCGTTGAAGACCGGATTGGCGATCAGGGAGAAGGTGCGCCCCCCCAGCTGTATCTGGGTGCGGTAGGTGCTGTTGAGTTTGGCCAGCATGGCGCGCTGATGGCCGGGATTTTTATGAAAGCTGTCGATGTTGGCGCCCATCAGCTGATTGGCGTTGAAGCTGTAGAGCTCTTTCTTGATGTCGGTCTCAGCCTGATTGAGCATGCCGGTCACTGCCTCGTTCATATAGATAATGTCGAGGTTGGTATCGGCAATCATCACGTTGGTGCTGGCGCAGTCGAGTGCTTTGCGAACCAGCTGGTTCTCATGGAGCAGCACCTGGTTCTTTTTAATGTCGTTGCGGCTCTGTTCCAGCTTGTCGCTGAGCAAGGTGACCACCTCGTTGATGGCATGTCCTACTTCACGAAAGGGACTGTCCATACCGGAAAGATCGAGTGGTGCTGGAACCTGCTCTGCCAGGACTGCGTGTTGCAGCTGGCCAATTGCGTCGAGTAACTGGGTCCGCTGCCTCACTTCGGTGGCATTGTCTCCGAAGAGTTTTCCTAAGAGTGATTGGGTCATGAGCGTTTCCTTATGCTGCATGTCGTGGAGTATGGAGGCCTGTTCAGGAGGGTTGCAGGCTGCCTTGTGGCAACCTTGCCTGTGGCTGGGCCAGTTCGTTGAGTTGAGCCATCTCATCGAGTGACAACACTTTCCCGGTATCGATGAGGATGACGAATTTGCCGTTGACCTTGCCCATGCCGCTGATGAAATCGGCCCGGATGCGGGCACCAAAACTGGGTGGGGGTTCGATATCTGCTTGTGGGATACCCAGTACTTCCGATACGGAATCCACCACAACGCCAATATCCTGACCTACAGGTTCATCGCCCTGTGGGGCCACCCCCTCAATAATGACGATGCAACTGCGGCGAGTGATGACCGAAGGTGCATTGCCAAAGCGGGCATTCAAGTCTACGACCGACACTACCGCTCCTCTGAGGTTGATTACGCCGCGAATAAAACCCGGCATCATCGGAACCGGAGTGATATTGCCGTATTCGATGATCTCTTTGACCCCCAGAATATTGATGGCGAACATCTCGTTGTTGATCAGAAATGTCAGGTACTGGGCATCGCCACTGCTCTCGTCAGCGGCCGCTGATGGCACCGTGATGTCGGTGGATGTATGCATGGTCGCCTCCGGTTAAAAGCGGACAAAATCCGCGTCATCAATGGAATGGGATGATGGTTGATTGGGCTGGCTGGCCCGTTGTGGAGGGGCGATGAAACTGCCTCTGGGAGGCATGCCCTTGTGGCCGGTTTCATGGGGCCTGGTGTTGAGCTGCGCACTTTTCTCCAGAGCAAAAAAGGCCATGGTTTGCTGCAGTTCGCTGGCTTGTGAACTCATCTCTTCGGCCGTGGCAGCCAGCTCCTCGCTGCTGGCTGCATTCTGCTGTGTCACCTGATTAAGCTGGTTCATGGCCAGACTGATCTGGTTGGCTGCACTGGCCTGTTCGCCTGAGGCGGCATTGATCTCTTGTACCAGGTCAGAGGTCTTGCGAATGGAGGGGACGATCCTCTCCAGCAGGTTGCCAGCCCGCTCTGCCTTGCTGACGCTGTCGGAGGAGAGCTCACCAATCTCCTGCGCAGCGATCTGGCTGCGCTCTGCCAGTTTTCTCACCTCGGCAGCAACCACTGCGAAGCCTTTGCCATGCTCTCCGGCGCGAGCCGCCTCGATGGCGGCGTTGAGGGCAAGCAGGTTGGTCTGGTAGGCAATGTCGTCGATGATGCTGACTTTCTTAGCGATTTGCTGCATGGCGGTCACCGTCTGTTGAACGGATTGGCCCCCTTCGGTGGCCTCCAGTACCGAGTTGCTGGCCATGCTGTCGGTGATCTTGGCGTTCTCGGTGTTCTGATTGATGCTGGCGCTCATCTGCTCGATAGAGGCGCTGGTCTCTTCAACGCTGGCCGCTTGCTCGCTGGTGGCTTGGCTCAATGCCTGCGCCGTGTTGCTCACCTGATTGGAGGCATTGGTCAGGTTGTCGGCAGCGTTGCGTACCTCTTCGATGATATTGGTCAGCGCAGTGATGGTCCGGTTGAGGCCGTCTTTGGTCTGGCCGAAAATACCTGGGTAGGGCTCATCGATCCGTTGGGTCAGATCCCCCTTGGAGAGCGCGGTGGCGATGCGCATCACATCTTCCAGGCTGGTATCTGTCACATGGGAGAGGCGATTCAGCAGCTCGGATACCCGCTTGATATATCCTTGACGATCCTCCAGCGCAATCTTGTGGCTGAAGTCGCCCTGTTCGACAGCGGCAGTGACCAGCGTTTCGATATCCGTGATCAAGGCTCCCAGTTTCTTGACCATGTTATCCATCGCCATCAAGAGCTGACCCGCTTCATCGTTGGACTCTATCTGGATCGATACATCCAGATTGCCATCGGCCAGACTATTGGCCACGCGCAGAGCCTGTTCGATGGGGGTGATGATGCTTTTGATCAGCAGGGTGCCAAACCAGGCTGCGAGTGCAATGCCGACCGCGATAACCACCGCCATGGTTAGCAGCATCACGTCATACCAGGATTGCGCTGCGGTATATTCCGACTTGGCCACATTGAGCTGCAGGTTGACCAGCTCGGTGATTTTGTTGCCTATCGGGTCGATGGAGCCATAGAGGGCACCGTCAAAAGTGTTCAGCATGCCAGTAATCATGCCGTGCTGGGTGGCGAGGTATTTCTCCAGCTTGCCAATATCGGTATCGGCCGCGTTGAACAGGGTTGTCGCCTCGGCTGACAAACGCTGTTCATCTGGTGTGAGAGTGGTGGACTGGTAGTGATGCCACTCGTTTTTGATTGTCTGCTGTGCCTGTTGTATCTGTTTCAAAGCCCCTTCTGCCGGGATCAGCCCCGCATTGGCCTTGTTGAGGTTGTCGATGATCGAGACGGCATAGCTGTCGGAGATGGTCTTCAGCTGCTTGAGGGGAACCACCCTGTCGTTGTAAACGCGCTGCAACCCGGTATTGCTGCTCTGCATGTTGTATAACCCGAGGCTGCCAACGGCCAGCAGCAGCAGGCAGAGCATGCAGAGCAGTACGATAAGACGCAATTTGATGGTGGAATTTTTTAACATGATGGTCCCCTCAGTTGATGCTGGATTGAGGCAGGTTGCGCGACACTGTCAACCTGTTGAGCTGACAGGATTCCTGAGTTATTGCGTGCTGGATCAGCGAAGGAATGTCGAGGATCAGGGCGACCTCTCCCCCCCCCAGAATGGTTGAGCCACTGATGCCCTGCAGGCGCTGGAACAATTTTCCCAACGGTTTGATGACGGTCTGGAATTCTCCCAGCAGTTCATCCACCACCAGTCCGGATTTTTTGCCTGCGTGGCTGACCACGACAATGTTCTCGCGCCGCCCCTTGCTGCCATTGGTATCGAAGTAGTGTTGCAGGCGGATAAAGGGCAGCACCTCGCCACGCAAATTGATGTAATTACGACCCTGGGTATCGGCCAGTGCACTCTGGGTCAATTCAACGCACTCGATCACCATATCGAGGGGAATGACGTAGTGGGTATCGCAGACTCGCACCAGGAAGCCGTCGATGATGGCAAGGGTAAGTGGCAGACGGATCTGCACACGGGTTCCTTTTCCCGGGATGCTGTCCAGATCGACCGTGCCGCGCAGGGCAGTGATGTTGCGTTTGACGACATCCATGCCCACCCCGCGACCGGAGAGGTTGGTTATCGCCTCGGCGGTAGAGAACCCCGGCTCGAAGATCAGGTTGTATATCTCCTGATCCGTCAGCGTGGTGGTTGGGCTGATCAGGCCGCGCTCGATGGCTTTTTGCTGGATCCTAGCTTTGTTGAGACCTGCGCCGTCATCCCGAATTTCGATGACGATACTGTTGGAGTCGTGATAGGCATTGAGATTCAGGGTGCCACGGGGGGATTTGCCTGCCAGCAGCCGTTGCTCTGCCGATTCGATGCCATGATCCATCGAGTTTCTGACCAGATGCATCAGCGGATCGCCGATCTTCTCTACCACCGACTTGTCCAGTTCAGTCTCGGCACCGGAGATCACCAGAGTGATATCCTTGTTCAGTTCCTGACTGACATCGCGCACTACCCGCTGGAAGCGGTTGAAGGTATCGCCGATAGGCACCATGCGCAGGCGCAGTGCACTGTCGCGGATCTCTTCCACCAGCATGGCAATGACTGAGGTGGCTTCCTGCAGTTGGCTTTCGCGGGTGCGTTGGGCCAGCAGATTGGCTCCTGAACTGGCGACGACCAGCTCCCCGACCAGATTGATTAGATCGTCCAGCTTGTCGGCATGCACCCTGACGTAACGGCCCTCTTTGCTCTTGCTCTCTTTGGTCTGATTCTGTTTTTTCAGGGCGGCATCGACGACGGCTTCGTTGACGGCACCCTGCGCAATCAGGATTTCTCCGAGTCTGGGCGCTTGCTCTGCCGGGGTCGCTTGTTGTGCCTGCAGACCGCTTGCTAACTCCTCTGCAGTCAGGGCGCCAGTGTTGACCAGCAACTGGCCCAGCATGGCGCTATCTTCCGGTAGCGACTCGATCAGGTTGATGAACTCGGCGATCTTGCTGTGGGGCGGCAAGATGGTGATCTGGCAGTCATCTCTGACAAATTCAAAAACATCGCTGATGGCAGCCTTATCTGCCTGCGAGTCGAAGTCTATCTCGTAGCCGAGGTAGCAATTCTCCGGATCGAACTGTTCCCAATCCGGTAACGCCTGATGGATGGTCTCCACCGAGCATATGGTTCCGAGGGTGCCGAGATAGCGCAGAAATGCGGCCGGATCCATGCCATTACGCAGCACATCGGGGCCAAAACGCAGGGAGATATGCCACAGGGAGGCGGAGCTGGTAATTCCTCCCTCTTTTTCGATCTTGGGTTCCGGCATATGCACAGTATCTGGCAGCGTGGCATGGGGGACGCACTGATGACGGGTGAGAGCGAGCCTTAGCCGTTCATCCTGGTTGGCATCGCCATCGCTTAACGTGCTGCCCTGTTCTGCAACGACACTGATGAGCGTCTGGATGTGGTCACAGCTCTCCAGCAGATCCTTGATCAGAGGAGAGGTGACGGTGAGCTGCTGATTGCGGATCTGGTCTAGCAGATCCTCGACGATATGGGTAAACCCGACGATGGGTTGCAGACCAAACAGGCCAGCCGACCCCTTGATGGTATGAGCTGCACGGAAGATTGCACCAATCAGCTCGCTATTGTCAGGGTCAGATTCCAGTGATAGAAGGGCTGACTCCATCTCTTCAAGCAACTCGCGTGCCTCGGCGATATAGGTTTGTAAAGCCTGATCAAGATCGATGCTCACGGTGACTCCTTGTCATGGTGGCTCAGGGCCGTTCGCCATGGGTGATGAGGGTGGGGTCGCCAAAAAAGGCCGAGAGTTGGCAGAGCTCCAGCAGTTCAAGCACAACATGGCTGTGCCAGACCAGCGCGAGGGAGGAGCCCTGCTGCAGAGCGGTTTTCTTCGCTGCCAGCAGCAATTGCAGCCCTGCGCTGTCTATCTCGGATACCGCTGCCAGATTCAGCTCCAGTTCGTTCCCCTGATGCAATAAGGGTGAGAGGGCATCTTTCAGCTCGCTGACTGTATAAATGGTGATCTCGTCCGGCATGGTCACCACTACCTTGTTGTCGAGTAGCTCACTCTGTAGTTGCATGATGCGCTCCGGATCACGGCATGATGAGCTTGGCGACTGCGGCCAGCATCTGTTCGGGCTGGAAGGGTTTGACCACCCAGGCTTTGGCTCCCGCGGCTTGTCCCTCCTGCTTCTTGCTGTCCTGAGACTCGGTGGTCAGCATGATGACAGGGGTAAATTTGTAGTTGGCCAGCTTTTTGGCCTCTTTGACGAAGGTGATGCCATCCATGTTCGGCATGTTGACGTCACTGATGATCAGGTTGATCTTCTTGCCATCTAGTTTGTTGAGCGCATCTTTGCCGTCAGAGGCTTCCATGACCTCATAACCGGCTCCCTTGAGGGTCATGCCCACGACTTGGCGAATCGTTGCCGAGTCATCCACGATCAGGATCGTTTTGCCCATATCTCTCTCCTAGAAAAATGTGATGTCGGCGCTGCTTGGTTGCGCGTTGACAGAACGGGTGGTGCGACCATGGTGAATATTGCGCTGTTCGTCGGTGGCGTATGAGAGCTCCATCTCTGCTAGCCAGCGATTGGCATCGATCTGGATTGGCCCTGTCGGATTGCTGCTCTGCTCCGAAGCAACCAGATGGCTGGAGAGGCTCTCCATGTTTTGTCTGACGTGGCTGAGGATCTGGCTGACCCTGTCTTGAAATTGCAGCGAGACAATGACGCTGGAGATTTCGCGATGGATATCGGTGCTCTCGTTTTGCAGCAGGGATGCGGATTCCGCCAGGCTGTCAGTGGCATGGCGAAAACGGGCCAGCACCTGTTCGATTGTCTGCTCCGAATTGAGCGCCGAGGCGTGATCCCGTGCGGCAGCATTTTCGGCAATCTGGAAGGCGCGACCGATAGCAGTATTGATGGTATCCACCTTGTCGGTCATCTTCTGGGCGGTTTCGCTGGAGAGGCGGGAGAGGTTACGCACTTCATCAGCGACCACAGCAAAGCCACGGCCTGCTTCCCCTGCACGAGCCGCTTCAATGGCGGCGTTGAGGGCCAGCAGGTTGGTCTGGGAGGCGATTTTGGCCACATCCATGGCCATGGTGTTGAGCTCTATGGTGTAGGTGGTCAGGCTTTTTATCTCACCCAGCATGGCGTCCCGATTGGCCTGGGCGGAGTGCAGGATGGCAACCACTTCATTGAGCTGCTGCTGGCTCTCGCTCAAGACTCCAGCCATGCCACGGGAATTGGCATCACCCAGTTCTCCCGCTGCCAGATGAGAAGCATTGACAGCTTCTTCCAGCTTGTTGGCCAAGCCGCTGAAGCGTTGAGTCAGGTCAATCATCGCGGCTTCGGTTTGTTGACGAGAGCTTTCAATTTGCTGGGACCAGATAGGTAGAGCCTTCTCACACACCTGTTCGAGCCCGATGATGGAGTGGGTGAGAGGATCGGTAGCGACGGTTTGTTCCTCTCCGGCACGATGTCGGAGTGTGTGCTGGTGGAAGTGACTCGATGTCCAGAGCGCGGCGGCAATACCAACCAGCACATTGAGCAGCAGGTAGAGAGGTGACAGCGCATCGGCGAGCTGCAGCAACAGGCAGCTCAGCAGAGCAAGCCCGATGCAGCAAATCCAGCAAACCGGTTCCCAAAGCGGTGTGTTCACGCCACTTTTGTGTTGTGCCATACGTAGCTTATCCCTGTGCAATTATTTGGTAAGAGGTAAAGGCGCAGGACCGAAACAGTCATGGTGCCCCTTGACGCTCTTTTCTTTATTTATAGTTGGCACAATAAGGTTAGCGGAAAAAAATTAATTGGCTGCAAATCGGAGTTGTTTGTATCAGCGATTGCCGTATCAAGCGGCTTGCGAGGTGGGGGGGCAGAGCTAGGTGGGGATGAAAAGGAGAGAAGGAGCCTGAGGATTCAGGCTCCTGATGAGGATCACGCCTCGTTGGCGTGAGCCTTCTGGCAACCTTCCACGGCGTGAGCAATCAGTTCCAGTGCGCTCTGGTCGCACGGGGGCAGTTCGGCATCGCACGCCTTGATGGGGGTGACGCGATCGCCCCACTTGATGATGGCGGCACCCCAAGTCAGGCCGGCACCGAAAGCGGCGGTCAGCAGATAGGAGTTCGGCTTGACGCGGCCCTGCTCCAGCGCTTCGCAAAGGGCGATGGGCACAGTGGCTGCGGAGGTGTTGCCGTAGTTTTCGATGTTGACCATCACCTTCTCCATCGGCGCATTCATCCGTTTGGCGAGGGTCTCGATGATGCGGATATTGGCCTGGTGCGGCACGATCAGGTCGACCTGCTCCGGTGCAATACCGGCCTGCGCCAGCACAGTGCTGGTGGCTTCCCCCATGCCGCGAACGGCGCGTTTGAAGATCTCCGGCCCTTCGAAGTTGAAGGTGAACAGCCCATCGATATCGGCAAAACGCACCCGATCGGTACCGAAGTTTGGTACGTGCAGGATCTCACGCGCTTCGCTGTCACAGCCCAGCTTGTTGGCGATCAGGCCACACTCCTGCTCGCTCGCCTCGATTACTACGGCACCAGCACCATCGCCAAACAGCACGGCGGTATCGCGGCGTGCCCAGTCCAGCAGGTAGGTGAGGCGCTCGGCGCCGATCACCAGCACCTTCTTCATCATGCCAGTCTGCACCAGCGAGGTTGCGACGGAGAGGGAGTAGACGAAACCGGTGCAGGCCGCGTTGAGGTCGAACACGGCGGCATTGACGGCGCCCAGTTTCTTCTGCACGGCAGAGGCGGCACTTGGCAGCAGGTTGTCCGGGGTGGCGGTCGCCAGGATGATGCCATCGAGGTCGCTCGCTTCCAGACCGGCACAAGCCAGCGCGCGGCGACCGGCCAGGGTGGCGAGATCCGAGGTGCTGACATGGGAGATCCGGCGGGCCTTGATGCCGGTGCGCGGATAGATCCACTCGTCTGACGTATCCATGATGGTGCTGAGGTCGTCGTTGGTCAGCACGGAGGGAGGCAGGCATTTGCCCCAGCCGGTGATATTGGCGTATTTCATCTTGTTACCGCTTCTCAAAGTGGATCGCCCGCGGGCGGAAAATCGTGCAATTATGCCGTACGAGACAACCACTGTCATCTTGTGGTCATGGTTATGTGCGGGGGGATCCGCGGTGCCATCTGGTCGCAAAGGGCTGCAACGTGCTGAGCATGGCTGGAAATTTTGCTTAAAACGCGGGACTCCTCTGCCCTAAGATAGGCGTTTTACCACCGATGAGGGTATCTCCTTGCTCAGAGCCAATCTCAACTTGTTGCCGACCCTCAAGGTGCTGCTGGAGACCCGCAATATCAGCCGCGCCGCCGAGCTGCTGCACCTGAGCCAGCCCTCCATCAGCAAGCAGCTTGCCCAGTTGCGCAGCGAGTTTGACGACGAGTTGCTGGTGCGGGAGGGGCAACGCTGGCTGCTGACGCCACGGGCCGAACTGTTGGCCGCCCAGCTGGCGGATTCTCTCGGTGTGCTGGAGCGGCTCTACGAGGCGCCCGGATTTGACCCGAGCCGCTGCGAGCGGGTATTTCGGCTCGCCTCCTCCGATTATGTGGCCCAGCATATCCTGCCCGATATCTGTGCCGCGCTCGCCAAAGAGGCGCCGTTGGCGGCGCTGGAGTACAGCCTGTGGGACAAACGTCAGCTGCCGCAGTTGTGGCAGTCCGAACTGGATCTGGTCTCTACCATCACCGAGCAGGTACCGGAGCAGATCCGCGGTCTGCATCAGGGGGAGGATCGGCTGGCGGTGTTGATGGGACGTCATCACCCGCTGGCAGGCAAGGCGCTGAGTCTCGATGACTATCTCGCCTGGCCTCACCTGCAGGTGAGCGGGGGAGGGGACAAGGACAGTCCGGTTGAGCAGGTGTTGGCGCCGCAGGGACTGAGTCGGCGCTGGTTTGCCAGAGTCCCCTTCTTTCAGGCGGCAGTGGAGGTGTTGCTGCGCACCGATTGCCTGATGACCACCCCGGCCCATATCGCCTGGCAGCTATCCTGTGGCCATGAGCTCACCTTTGTCGATCTGCCATTTGCTACCCGCGACCAGCAGTATCATCTGCTGTGGCATCAGCGCCACCATCAGGATCCGGCTCACCGCTGGTTTCGCGAACTGGCCTACCCCTTCCTGCGGGATCACCTGCAACGTACCGTCGGCGAGAGTCGCAAGCTGCTCGATCTCGGCGGTTAGCCCAGTCAGTTGTGTGGCACTATAGCCATTAGCTATGGAATCTATTCATAACTTTCACTACTGGCATAATGAGTCAGCCCGTACCCTGAGTGCAGGTCATCATATCGAGCACAAAAGAGGAAAAGCATGGAACTGACGAGTTGGTTGGCACTGGCCGCAATCTGCGTGATGGGCGCCATCAGCCCGGGGCCGAGTCTGGCACTGATCATCCGCAACACTGTGCAGGGCGGACAGGGGCATGGTGTCGCCACTGCGCTCGGCCACGGCTTCGGGGTTGGTATCTATGCGCTGGTCACGGCGCTCGGCCTCTCCATTTTGATCACCCAGACCCCGATCCTGTTTGATCTGATCCGCTACGGCGGCGCCGCATTTCTTGCCTGGCTCGGGGTGAAAGCCCTGCTGGCAAAACCAGCCAGCGGCGAAGCGAGGGAAGAGGTGCATCAACTGCGTGGTCGGCAAGGGGCCTTTGAAGGTTTTATGGTGGCCTTCCTTAACCCCCAGCTGGCGGTTTTCTTCATCGCACTGTTCAGCCAGTTTGTGCGGGCCGATACCGGCTGGAGCGAAGGGGGCATCATGATGCTCACCGCTGGCGGGATCGATGCCGTCTGGTACGTGCTGGTGGCGCTGGTACTCTCGCGCGGGCCTGTACTGGCGTGGCTTAAAGCCAAATCCTTTGTGATCGATAAAGTGAGTGGCTTGGTGCTGCTGGGACTGGCACTCAAGGTGGTTATCTAATCCTGCATTTTGCGGATACCTTAAGCGGGATCAAGGCATGCGGGTGGTGAATGGGCTAGAGTAGCGCCCATTTGCTGTCCGCCCTGATCCCGAGACCATGCACCAGAACAAGCACCCGTTAAGCCATAACAACCGGTTGGAGCTGCTGGCTCCGGCCAAGAACCTCGCCTACGGCATCGAAGCCATCAACCATGGCGCCGATGCCGTCTACATGGGCGGCCCTGCCTTTGGCGCCCGCAGCGCTGCGGGCAACTCCATCGAGGATATCGAAGCGCTGGCACGTCACGCCCACCGTTTCGGCGCCCAGGTCTTTGTCGCCTTCAACACCCTGCTGCACGATCATGAGCTGGAGCAGGCCCGGCGCCTGACCCACCAGATCTACGAAGCCGGTGCCGATGCGCTCATCGTGCAGGATATGGGACTGCTGGCGCTGGATTTGCCTCCCATCGCGCTCCATGCCAGTACCCAGACCGACAACCGCACGCCGGAGAAGGTGAAGTTTCTGCAGGATGTGGGTTTCTCTCAGGTGGTGCTGGCGCGCGAACTGTCTCTTGCGCAGATCCGCGAGATCAGCGCGGCGACCAATGTGCAGCTGGAGTTCTTTATCCACGGCGCGCTCTGTGTCTCCTACAGCGGCCAGTGCAATATCAGCCATGCCCGTACCGGCCGCAGTGCCAACCGTGGCGAGTGTGCCCAGCTCTGTCGCTTGCCCTGCTCGCTGCAAAAGCCGGACGGTGAAGTGCTGGTGGCCGACAGCCACCTGCTGTCACTCAAGGATATGGATCAGACAGACAACCTGGAGGCCTTGATCGAGGCGGGGATCCGCTCCTTCAAGATTGAAGGGCGCCTCAAGGGGCTCGACTACGTCAAGAACGTCACCGCCTGGTATCGGCAGAAGCTGGACGCCATTCTGGATAGTCGCTCCGATTTGGTGGCTGCCTCTGCTGGCCGTTGCAACTACAGCTTCACGCCTGACCCCAAGAAGAGCTTCAACCGCGGCAGCACAGACTACTTCCTCCATGGCCGCCAGCAGGGGATCGATTCCACCAAAAGCCCGAAATATGTGGGTGAACCGCTGGGGCGTGTCACCAAGGTGACCCGTGACGGTATCGAGATTGATGGCAGACAGGTCACCCTCAACAACGGCGACGGTCTGGGCTTCTTCAAGCCGAACAACGAGCTGGTGGGGATGCGCCTCAACAAGGTCGAAGGTAAGCAGTTACTCCTGTCAGAACGCATGCCTGGGCTAAAGGTGGGGACTGAAATCTACCGCAACCACGATCAGGCGTTCAGCAAGATGCTGGAGAAGGCGAGCGCGGATCGCCGCATCCGGGTCGATATGGTGCTGGCTGAGTGCGATGAGGGCGTGATTCTCACGCTCACCGACGAGCAGGGCATCAGTGCCGCGGTGACCCTGCCTTGCGACAAACAGCCTGCCGACAACCCGGAGCGGGCGCTGCAACAGGCGCGGGATCAGCTTGGCAAACTCGGCAATACCCTGTTTGTGGCGCGCAAGATTGAGTTGGCATTCACTCACCCGCTATTTATCGCCGCATCACAGCTCAACGGTTTGCGCCGGGATGGTATCGCTGCGCTGGAGGCCGCGCGGGTGGCCAGCTACCAGCGCCCCGAGCGACGCATCGCCCTGCGGGATATCAGCTATCCCCAGCACCGTCTCTCCTACCTTGGCAATGTGCTTAACAGCGCCGCCGAGCAGTTCTTCCGCGAACATGGGGTGGAGCGGATTGCTCCCGCCTATGAGGCGAACAAGGAGGAGCGGGAAGTGGTGCTGATGATCACCAAGCATTGCATCCGCTATAGCCAGAACCTCTGCCCGAACGAGGTGCCAGGTCTCAAGGCAGAGCCGCTGGAGCTCAAGATGGGTAAAGACACCTTCCGCCTGCGTTTTGACTGCAATCGCTGCGAAATGCATGTTATGGGCAGCCTGAAACGCTGATCAATGAGCCCCTTTCTCAGTCCGGAAAGGGGCAATTTTTTATCGCAGGCGCTCTACTCAGACTCCTTTAATTGCCCCTCTCCAGCGCCAGCAGTGCTTTTTTAATCTCCAATCCCCCCGCATAGCCGGTCAGGCTGCCGTTTTGGCCGATCACCCGATGGCAGGGAACGATTATCGAGAGCGGATTGCGGCCATTCGCCGCGCCCACTGCCCGTACCGCATCGGGTTTGCCGATGGCGCGGGCAATATCGCTGTAGCTGCGGGTCTCGCCGTAGGGGATGTCGCACAGCGCTTGCCACACCGCCTGCTGAAAGGCGGTGCCACGGGCGGCAAGGGGCAGGGAGAAGCGCTGCAAGCGACCGGCAAAATAGGCGTCAAATTCGGCGAGGAAGGGGGCCAGTGCTCCGTGATCTTGCTGCCAGCCACTCATATCGGGCAGTGCCCGCAGGCCCGCCACAAAGTCTACGTGCACCAGACCAGATTCATTGATGGCGACCAGCAGCTCGCCGCAGCGGGTCGGCAGGATATCGTAGCGGATCATGGGGTTATCTCCTGTTGTTGGTTATCCGGCTGGTTTTCGTTGCTAGTGGCATGGATCAGAAAATCGGGCGCTGCACTCATGGCATGCCACAGCCAGCTGGCCGCATAGCTGCGCCACGGCTGCCATGCTGCGCTTTGCGCCAACACCTCTTTTACCGGCAGCTTGGTGCCGCCGCCGAGTGCCTTTTGCAGCACCAGATCGGAGGCGGGGAAGGCATCGGTATCCAGCCCGCAACGCAGCCGCCAGTAAGAGACCGTCCAGGGGCCTATACCCGGCAGCGCCAGCAACTGCTCGTCACTGGCTGTCGTGAGGGTCAGCTCGCCACTGGCCAGCGCCTGCGCCACTCCGCGCAGGGTGCGAATACGGCTGCCGGGCATGCCGATACCGTCGAGATCGAGTTCGCACAACTGGGCGGGGGTCGGTAGTTGCGCCACCCCGAATTGCGCCTCGGTACGGGCTACCAGTCGCCCGAGTATGGTGATGGCTCCCTTGACCGACACCTGCTGGCCGACGATGGCGCGCAGCATCACCTCGTATTCGTCCCAGCCACCCGGCAGTCGCACGCCGGGCCAGCGCGCCTGCAAGCGGGCGAGCAGCGGATCCTGACCGAGCAGATCACCGATCCGCTGCATATCTGCATCGAGATCCCACATCCTGCGCACCCGATAGAGCAAATCGGGTAGCGCTGCGAGCGGCAGATCATGGACGGTGAGCTGCAGGCTATGTCCCTTGCCCTGCGCGATGCGTACCAGCGCGACCTGATCGCCGACCCGGTAGCGCCGCTCATACACCTCACCATCCACCCGCTCCAGCCCGGGGATCGCCCGCAGCCGGTAGAACGCCAGCATGGCTGCCACGTCATATGGGGGGCGGTAGGGCAGTTGCTGTGTCAGGGTTGCGCCGCGGGGCTGCGCGCTCATGTGCTCTGGCGCGTCAGCGTGCTGCTCCTGCTGGCGCAGGGAGCGTGGGGCCAGTCCGTAGGCGTTGAGCCAGGCGTCATTGAAGCGGCGGATACTGGCAAAACCGGCGGCAAACGCGATGTCGGTAATGGGCAGCCCGGTTTCAGTCAGCAGCCGTTTCGCGAGCAGCAGGCGGCGCGTCTGCTCCACCTGTTTTGGTGAGGCGCCGAGATATTGCTCGAACTGGCGGCGCAGGGTGCGTTCGCTGATCCCTGCCTCAGTGGCCAGTTTGGCGAGCGTGCCCTCAGCCAGCTCGCCGCGATCGATACGCGCCAGCAGGCGAGCCAGTTCAACCGGCAGATCGCCACGGGCGGCGGGGGCCAGCTCAGGGCGGCAGCGCAGGCAGGGTCGCAGCCCATACTGCTCGGCGGCAGCGGCGCTTTGGAAGTAGCGCACGTTGTGCTCGTGGGGTGGCCGTGCCGGGCAGACAGGCCGGCAGTAGATACCGGTCGAGAGTACGCCGGTAAAGAAGCGGCCATCAAAGCGAGCGTCGCGAGCGAGCCGTGCGGCGTGACACTGCTCACGGCTGAGGGTGTTGATCACCTCATTTTGTGACGACTCTGGGCTGGGCTTTGCATTCATGGTGTGGGCGGCTTTGCTGGAATAGATGGCAAGAGAGTAAGGGGGTTCGGAGGCCGTGACTAGCCAGAAACGGACAGGAATAACAAAAGTTGGCGAAAGGTTTTTTGCTCTTTCGTTGCACGGCCGGGTTTCACTCTTCGTCACGCTGTTATTCATATGTCTCGGCTCGACAGAAGGGATCATAACGGACGGTTCGTAGGCACGATTGGCTTAGCTTTATTTGCTTAGCGAGATTAGTGGCGGCGAAAACTGCTTAAAAATTAATAACAGATCACATAACTATCTTTTTTACATTGAGTGTGGCGATTTTGTGTTGTTCAATCGAGTCAGTTAATTTTTGATGATTATTAAGTCATCGCATTTGCGGCCCAGGGCCGACCAATAACAACAACACTTGCCAAGGATGATAAGTGAACGACTGTAAGGCATGGCCCCATTGCCGGGGGTTTAGTCTGATCGAGTTGTTGATCGCCATGACGGTTGTCAGCATTCTCGCGGCCATCGCGTTGCCAGCGTATCAGGGTTATCTGCAACAGGGACGTCGTTACGAAGCGCAGCAGCAATTGCTGGAGCAGGCGCTCGCCCTCGAACGTATCTATACCCAACAGGGCCGTTATCCAGACACGTTTGCTACCCCTTCCAACACGGATTTCTACCAGTTCAGCTACAGCCAGCAAGATGCTGGCGACTACCTGCTTAAAGCCATTCCAACGACGCGACAACAGGATGAGTGCGGCACTCTGACCCTCGATCAGACCGGTTATCGCGCGGCCAATCGCCATGACTGCTGGGGATCATAAGATGAATGTGCGCGGATTTACTCTGATTGAGTTGATGATCACGGTCGGTATAGCCGCCATCTTGCTATTGGTCGGGTTGCCCTCCATGAGTCAGCGCCTCGCGGCCGAACGGCTCGATCGCAGCGCGACCGAACTCGCGTCTGCCTACCGTTTTGCCCGCAGTGAAGCGGTCAAGCTGACCCTGCCGGTGGTGCTGCAGGGCACCGAGAACGGTGGCTGGGAGGTGATGGCCGACAGCCAGCGGTTGCGTCAGGCATCAGCTCCCGGTGGCGGCGTGGTGATCAAGCCGTTTGACCCCATCCAGATCGCGCCAACTGGCAGCAGCAGCCACGCCGAGATCATTCTGGCCAATCGCCTCGGTGAGCAGCGGGTGCTCTGCGTGGCCCCGAGCGGCCAGCTGCTGCAAGGGAGCTGCTCATGAGATACGCCGCACTTGCCCGCCAGCAGGGTTTCAATCTGGTGGAGATCATGGTTTCCATGGTGTTGGCGGTGATGGTGTTTCTCAGTCTCGCCAAGGGGCAGGTGGTCTCGTTGCAGCAGGCGCATTACAGTTTGCAGAGCACGCTGGCCACGATCGAGGCGAGCAACAGCGTGGAGCAGATCTGGAGCTCGCTGTGTGAAGTGCAGCGCAAGCCCGAGCGGTTCACCCAAGCCGATTTTCTTGCCCGCTTCACCCTGCACGAGGGTCATCGGCTGGTGCTACCGAACCGTTATAGCGACAACTTTGTGGTCGCTATCGAGTGGCAGGATGAGCGGGTCTCCGGCGCCAAGCGGGTGGAGCTGAACGCAGGATTTCCGCCTTTATGCTGAGCGTCCCCTCCCGGCAACGAGGTGTCAGTCTTGTCGAGCTGATGATCTCCATGGTGCTCGGTCTGATGCTGATGCTGGCGATTTTTGCCGGTTACGCCCCGATCAAGAGCACGGTCGAGCAGAGCAAGGCGCTGGAGCAGGCGAACGAAGTATTGCGCTTTGCCACTCTCACCTTTACCAACAGCATCAAGCAGGCGGATCAGCTGATAGCCGTGACCCCTGATCGCCTGACGCTGGCCTTCAAGGTAGAGGGGGGCAGTCAGGTGCTCTCCTGCCTTGGCAACCAGAAAACCGCCGATTTTACCGAGCAGTACCGCTTCACACCGCCGGTGCTCAGTTGCGATGACGGAGATGGTCCGCGCCTGTTGCTGGCCCATCTTCAGGGTCTTGAATTCGGCCAGCAGGGTGCACTGGTCAATATCCGCATCTTGCCCGAAGGGCTGCCGAGCTATCTGGCACCGGGAGTAGAGGTGCAGGTGGCCCGCCGCAAGGCGGTCTGGGCAGCAGCACTGGCCACATCCGGTGCCAACGCTACAGCAGGAGGAGCGGGATGAACAAGGGATTGCAGGGGCAGCGGGGAGCCGTACTGCTGGTGGTGCTGGTGGTGAGCCTGCTGTCGAGTCTGCTGGTGTTTAGCAGCATTCAGGAGAACCAGTTGCAGACTCGCCTGAGCGGCAATTTTCACAAGAAGATCAATGCGCAGCTCAGTGCCGAGCAGGGGATGAAAGAGTTATCGCGCCCTGCATCAGGCGCTTGGCGTTGAACCACGGATAGAGTGGGCTCAACTGGTGCAGAAGGTGCCAAGCAAGGGCGAAGGGGCCATGGCGGGCAGCCGCTTCAGCATCGAGCAGTTGGATGCCGCCACCGGCAGCAAGCTGGCGTTGCAGAGCCATGGCCGCTATCTGGAGGGAAATGCCAGCCTCAACGCGCTGTTTGCCCTCAAGCGTGAGCCCGGCAATCTCATCTTTCAGGATTCGGTGGTGGCGTGTGAAGGGCTGAGCCTCTCCGGTAGCGGTTTTATCGACAGCTATGACTCGCGCAAGGGCAAATATGGCGGCACCAACATTAACCAGAATGCCAAGGTGGCGACCGTCAGTGACAAGGCCAATGTGGTGCTCGACGGCAATTCGCCAATTTGGGGCGATGTACGGGCGACCGGCTCCGTGACCCTGAACGGATCTTCTCCCATCTCCGGCAACGTGAATGCCGGGAGCGACGTCATTATCTCCCCCTCTTCGGACAAGATTGTCCGGGTCTCCGGCAATGTGAAAGGGGGCGGCAGTTTGACCCTGAAAGGGGGGCGCATCGGTGGTCAGGTGGCGGTCAATGGCAATGTCTCCATGGACTGGGGTACCAGTATCGACAGCGGCAAACTCAGTTATGGTGGTGCTGGCTTTTTTAAAGATCAGGCGAACCAGAAGTATCTGGATCCCGAGTATCGCAATGATCCCAAGCTGCCACCTGTGGCCGGGCAGGTGTGTGACCCGCTCAATGTGGCCGCGTTGCCCAAATCGTTCCCCCCTGCAACGCTGCCCATCAATGGCCCCCTGACGCTGGGCGCCACCCAGCAGATGGTGCTGACCACAGATCCCGCCACCGGCTCGGTCACCAGCAGCAACCAGCACAAGCCCGGGCTACCGCTACCCGGCAAGGGGGAGTTGTTTGGCAAGGAGCAGACCATTTATCAGCTCGACAGCCTCAATATGGGGGCCGATGCCAGTCTCACCATCAAGGGGGATGTGGTGCTGCTGATCGACAAGGATTTCACCATGACTGGCAGCAACAAGTTGACGGTGAGCGAGGGGAGCAGCCTGACCCTGATCGTCAGCGGCAAGGTCGATCTCGGGGCCGGTGCCGAGGTGACGGCAGCCAAACAGGGGCTGACCGCTGGCGGTACGCCCGCTATCTCCATCTATTCCGCGTATAGCGGCAAGGATGGGATCAAGCTGTCGGGCAATACCCCGCTCTATGCCGCCCTCTATGCCCCGCTGACCGAGATGAAGATCAGCGGAAGTGGCGGTTTGTACGGGGCGGTGCGTGCAAAACACTTGACCGAGAGCGGTGCGGGCGGGGTGCACTATGACGAGGCGCTGGGCATGGCAGATTTGGGGAATGATCAGGGGCTACCTCCGACACTGGCACTGCGGCAGTGGCACTTTGTTCAGTGAGGCTGGTGAGCCGCTAAAAAGGATCGAATGGGGCACGCAACTGTGAGAAGGTGGAGATCTGTCCACCCAGCCGTTCACTGTTGAGGAGTGCTCCATGCCAGGCCCCGCTCGCGCCGGTGCCCTGATCTATGCCAAGGATCCGGGCCTGCTGACCCACTTTTACCGTACCTTGCTGCAGATGGTGGTCTGCAGTCAGGATGAGCAGTTGGTGGTGCTGGAAAACAGCGATATCCAGCTGCTGATCCATGCCATTCCTGAGCCTTATGCCGGGCAAGTCGTTATCAAGCGGCCGCCAGCACTGCGGGAAGAGGGGGCCATCAAGCTGTTCTTCACCGTATCCAGCCTCGCCTGGGCGGAAGCGAAGGCGGCGGATCTCGGCGGCGGTTTGCTGCCACAGCAGTGGACAGGGCCCGGCTTTGTGGTGCGCAACGCCTTCGACCCGGAGGGCAATATCCTGCAACTGCGCGAGTTGCTGGGTTCCCCGGACCCCCTCTGAACCCTCTCTTTTTACAGCATTGCCGTGACGGCGTGCTGTGCCATGCATCGCCATAAAAATGAACCGCCATAAAAACGGGGCCCTGTAGTGGTCAACTAAAAAGGGTCCCGTTCTGCTGTTAGCTTACTGCGCTCATTACTTCAGGTAGCGCTGTTCCAGATGCTGGCGCAGCCAGTGTGGGTTGAGCGCTTCACCGGTGGCGCGGCGCACCAGCTCGTCGGTACTGTGCAGACTCCCCTGTGACCAGATGTTGCGTCCGAGCCAGCCGAAGATCTCCGGCAGGCGGCCCGCCGCGATCACCTCACCCATGCTGCCCAGCTCTTTCTCGAGGGCAAAGCGCAGCTGGGCGGCATACATGGCGCCCAGGGTGTAGCTCGGGAAGTAGCCGAACGAGCCGTCGGTCCAGTGAATATCCTGCATGCAGCCATTGCGGTAGTTGCCCTTGGTGGAGAGCCCCAGCCACTGCTGCATCTTGGCGTCCCACAGCTCGGGGATGTCGGCCACCTCGATCTTCCCTTCCACCAGATCGCGCTCCAGCTCGTAGCGCAGGATAACGTGGGCCGGATAGGTCACCTCGTCCGCATCGACCCGGATAAAGCCCGGCTCGACCCGGCTGTAGAGCCTGGCCAGATTGTCCGGCGCAAACGCCGCCTGCTCGCCGAAGTGGTGACGAATGCGTGGCGCCAGCAGCGCGAGGAAGGCCGGATGATGCCCCAGCTGCATCTCGCAAAACAGGCTCTGGCTCTCGTGGATCGCCATGGAGCGGGCCTCGGCCACCGGCTGACCCTGTAGATGACGCGGCAGCCCCTGCTCGTAACGGGCGTGACCGGTTTCGTGCACTATGCCCATCAGGCTGGAGACAAACTCCTGCTCGTTATAGCGGGTGGTGATCCGCACGTCGGTCGGCACGCCGCCGCAGAAGGGGTGGCTGCTCACATCGAGCCGGCCATGGGCGAAATCAAAGCCGAGCAGTCCCATCACCTCCTGACCGAGCGCCTGCTGGGTCGGTATGGGGAAGGGGCCTTGCGGCAGCAACAGGGCATCGCCCTTCTGCTGTTCACTCACGGTCTGGATAAGAGCCGGCAGCCAGCTGGCGAGATCGCCGAAGATCTGATCGAGCCGTGCGCTGGTCATGCCCGGCTCATAGAGGGCCAGCATGGCGTCGTAGGGGCGCACGCCAAGCGCATCGGCCCGCAGTTGCGCTACTTCACGGGAGAGTTTCACCACCTCCTCGAGATTGGGGGCAAAGCCGGCCCAGTCGTTGTTCTTGCGCTGGCTGCGCCAGGCGTGCTCGCACTTGCTGCCAGCGAGCGACAGCGCTTCGACCAGCTCACCGGGCAGCAGGCTGGCATCTTGCCATTGGCGCTTGATCTCGCCGAGGTTGGCACGTTGCACTTCATCGAGCGGTTCGCTCTCGGCCTTGGCAATCCAGTCGCCCAGCTCGGGAGCGGTGCGCTTTTGGTGGATCAGCAGACCGAGTTCGGCCATCGCTTCGGCGCGGGCATCGTTGCCCCCTTCCGGCATCATGGCCGCCTGATCCCAGCCACAGATGGCGGTGAGGTGGCTAAAGCGGTGGATCTGTTGCTGATGTTGTTCAAGCTTTTGATATGACATGGGATTGTCCTTGTTATCGTCCCTGATGGTATGCCGCCCCGTACCTGGCATGATCGGGGCCGTTCGATGCTAACACCGCCACCGCATCGTTGACCACCATCATGCAGGTGGGCCAAAGGCGTAGTGGCGAGAGGCGGGTTAGCCGAGCCGCTTCTGGTGCCGCTCGCGGTTTTCCGCTTTTTTGCGTTCGCTTTTGCGCAGCAGCACATAGAGGGCACCGCTGCCGCCGTGGCGACGCTCGGCGCTGTGGATCGCCATGACGGCGGGCAGTTGCGGCAACCAGGCGCTCACATAGCTTTTCAGCAGGGCACGCGGGGTGCTGCGCTCCCCCTTGCCGTGCAGGATCAGCAGGCAGCGGATATCCCGGACTTCACAATCCGCAATGAACTGCACCAGCGTCTGACGTGCCTCATTGAGGGTTTTCTGGTGCAAGTCCAGGCTGGCCTGCAGCTCGTATTTGCCGAGCCGCAGCTTCTTGTAGACCCCCTCCTGCACCCCATCACGCTTGAAGCCGACGATTTCGTGCGGATCGCGCATCTCGATGGCCTCCATGGTGAGGTGGTCGAGGGCGAGTTGCTCGGCGGTGGCAGCCTGACGGCGAGCGAGCTGCGCCTCGGTCGGGGCGGATTTGGCCGCATGGGGATGGATATTGTCGCTGCGAATGGGCCGCACGTCGGCCACTTCATTCATGAATAGCGAGAGTTCGTCGTTATGAGACACGGCAGGCTCCCCATAAAAAAAAGTGGGGGCCATTATAACGGCCGCAACCGGCACAGAAAACGGGGAAAGGGGGAGGGGATAAGGGGCGCCCGGCATGGACACTGGTGCTGCCTGGCCCGGGAAGCACAGTCGCGAACCATAAAACAGCACAGGCGGTCAGTGTGAACTGCCGCCTGTGGTCAGAGGATTATTTTCCCTCTTTGGGCTGTTGAGAATGGGGTTGCTGTGAATGAGGCGGTTGCGAGTGCATCACCTTGTAGATGAAGTAGGCCGCGTAAGAGCTGATGAGCAAGAAGGTGCCGATAATCACCAGCATCGACATCAATCCCACGCTGTTGCCAAACATCAGGTCCAGCCAAAAGTCCATTTTATTGCTCCTGTCACCCGGTTAATGACAGGCATGATAAATACCTCTTTGCCCTGTCCGGGATGATCCCGATCAACTCCCTTGCAGGTTGTTTAATAACCAGTGCAATCTGTGATCGTTCTCACTGGACTCCTTGCTACCGAGCCTGCACAGGGCCCGGTGTGGTGAGCGGGGTAATGCGCCACCCTTGCTGCTCCAGCAACGCCAGCAACCCCTGCTCGCCATAAAGATGCAGGGCGCCTACCACGATAAAGCTCTCATTGGGCAGGGTGGACCATTTCTTCAGCCAGTTGTGATTGCGCTCGGCCAGCAGGGTCTGCTCCATCCAGCTTTGCAGCGGGGGGGGAGCCATCTCCTCCTTGAGCAGATTGATAAGCGTCGCCTCATCTCCCTGCTGCCACGCCTTCATCACGGCGGCGAAACCACTCTCCAGCATCGGTAGCTCATCCAGGGTGCTGGCGAGCATCAGGGTCTGGTTGTCACCCACGCTGGCCAGATAACCGAGCTGCTCCAGCAGGGTTTCAAAACCCACTACCGGTTTGCCCTCTTTGGCGGCCCGGGTGGCAAAGTGCTGGTCTATCCCGAGTTCACTTTTGAAGTCGGAGCGGGCCATGGCGGCCTGGGTCAGGGTAATGGCGGCAAACCAGGGGCGCAGGGTGGCGAGGGTAGCCTCGTCGATGCCATAGCGGGCACCTGCCATCAGGGTGCGTTGATAGAGCTCGGCAGGCAGATGATCCTTGAGCGGCTTGCCATCCACCAGTCGGGTGAGGGAGCCGGTTTGTTGCCACTGATCCGGCGTGATGCTGTTCATGTCCACCTCCATCACCAGTGCGCGACTCTGCAGCCAGGCACGCTCCACCGGCTCGGGCAGAGGATAGAGGGAAGGCTTGCCCGCATGGATGGAGCCCAGCAGCCAGTGTTGCTGGTTGCCCTTGCTCACCCGATAGAAGGCGGGATCGGCAAAGGCGTGCAGCGGTAGCAGCAGGCAGAGCAGGAAGGTAAAGAGGGGGCGATGAAATCTCATGGGGATCCTTAATATGCGCCGGGTGACTTCTCTTGCTGACAATAACCCCTATGATAAGTCCTCATTTCAGATAACCAAGAGGTTTGCCATGCCCCATCTTCGTTTTCGCGCCGTGGCGCTCGAGACCCTGCAACAGGTGAGCGGTCCGCTGCTGGCCGAGCTTTGCGAGCTGACCGGCGGCAAGCCGGAGTTTGTCACCATGGAGCGGGTGGAGAGCCGCTGGATCCGCAACGGCGAGCCAGAGGCGGGATTTCCGTTTGTCGAGTTGCACTGGTTCGAACGGCCGCAGGAGATGCAGGACGCTGCCGCGCGCCTTATCACGCGCCATTTGAAGCAGGTGCTGGGGGAGCAGACCTATGTGGTGGTGCAGGTGATTCCCTTGGTCAAGAGTGCCTACTACAGCAATGGTGAGCACTATTGAAGAGGGGGATAAACAAGGTTGGCGGGTCGGGTGACGTCGTTACCCGGCTACTCCACCCGGGTGGCCGGATGCTTAGCGCCAATCAAGGGGTCAGGCCGATTTGGCCAGCAGTTTATCGAGCCAGCGAGTGGGCAATACCCGTCGCAGGAAGGCAAACAGCCGGGTTGGAGTGGTCACCGGATAGCGTGCCTTGGGATGGGCGTGGGTCAGCGCATGGAGCAGCGGCGGTAGGCAGGCTTCGCTCGGGAGGGTAAAGCCGCTGGTGGCCCCCTCTTTTTCCAGCCGCGTCAGGGTCTGGCGGTAGGCCGACTGATGACGGCTCTGGGCCGGATCGATGTGCCGCAAGAAGGCGCTGCGGGCATTGGCACGAAAACGGGTATCGATGGGGCCCGGTTCAATCAGGCTGATATGTACCCCGCTACCCGCCAGTTCAAGGCGCAGAGTGTCGCTATAACCTTCCAGCGCAAACTTGCTGGCGTTGTAGGCGCCGCGATACTTCATGGCAACCAGCCCCAGAACCGAGCTGTTCTGCACTATCCTCCCCTCTTTGGCCTCCAGCATCGGCGGCAGCACCTGACGGATCAGATGGTGCCAGCCAAACAGGTTGGTATTGAATTGTTCCCTGAGCGCCTCGGTGGGCAGATCTTCCAGCGCCCCGGGTTGGCCATAAGCGCCATTGTTGAACAGGCCATAGAGGCGCCCGCCCGCCAGATGGAGCGCCGCACTGGCACCCAGCTCGATGGAAGCAGGGTCCGCCAGATCCAGCTGTACCGCCAGCAATCCCTGTTGCTGCAAACGGGCCACATCTTCCGCCTTGCGTGCCGAGGCGATCACGGTAAAACCGTGCTGCCCCAGCGCCTGTGCGGCGGCGAGGCCAATACCGCTGGAACAACCGGTGATCAGAACAAAACGGGGCATGATGGCGTCCTTGTGACTGCTGACAAAAGCGTGTGGGTAGGTGAGCGGGTAAAATTCTTATCCGGCTCGCATGTTAGCTTGCCAACCGGCAAAAAGAAAACCGGGCCAAGTGGCCCGGTTTGCTGACATCGTATTGCCTGATTACATGAAGGTAAGCGGCATGATGATGTGGAACTTGACGTCTTTCTCTGACGCAAATACGTTCGGGTATGCCCAGCTAGGCAGATCGTTGTTGTAGTCGGTGTAGTGCAGCTTGAACAGGGTGCCTTTCAGCTTGCCATCCTGCACGGTATAGCTGACATCGAAGTTGGCTGCCCATTCAGTATCTTCACCGGAAGCATGCTTCTTGCCATAGCCATCCTCAATATCCCAGCCATAAGCACCGGATACACCGACGGACCAGCCAGGAGCACCAACCAGATCATCCAGAGAACGGGTCACGCCGAAGAACAGCGCTTTCTCGTTGTTGGCGTTCCAGTCAGAGCGGGAGTCCCACCAAATTTCGTTGGCACCCTGAGAGTTGGCGTAGCCACGGGTCAGACGGGGCAGGTAGTTGCCTTCATCACCCTCAGCCTTGGTCCACAGACCTTCCAGGCGGAAGCCGTATTGGGCGTAGTTCCAAGCTGCGGTCAGCGCTTGTTGCCATGCCAGCCCATCGTAGGTCTTGCCTGAATCGCCGCCAGCAACGGCACTTGCATCAAAGTCAGATGTTTCGGAACCGTAGAATTGGTAGCTGGTGGAGAGACCGCCGATCACATCAAACTTATGAGCCAGTTTGAAGTGGTAGCTATCCATATAGTCTTTGGATTGACCGAAAGAACCGGTTACAGCAGTGCCATTTTCGAAGGTATAGCGCGCAGCGATACCATGGATGTAATCGATCTTGTATTGCTCTTCTTGCGGGCTGTAGCCAGAAACCCACGGCTTGGATTTAGCTCGTGAGAAAATTTGGGTTTCTTTGAACCATGGTGCTTTGTATTCATCTGCGATGGCGTAGGTCAGGTAGAGACCGCCAAAGTTGCCTTCGACTTGACCACCACGATAGGTACCCGGCTGATAAGACCAGTTAACACCGATAACGCCTGGAACATAGAGCTGGGTATAGCCGCCTTTGGCTGTAATACTGTCACCAAATTTGAACTTCAGAGCTGCGTTAGTGACGCTAAAACCGTTGCCGGCATTTCCATCTTTAAAGTTGTTATCCCAGTTTCTACCGGCGAAAGAAAATTCATTCTCTTGGTTGGCAGGAGAGCGATCATCGGTGAGGTCATAGGCACCATAGCCACCCAAGTCCAATCCAACGACATTCCAAGCGTAACCGGAGTTAAAGTTCAGTGCGGCTTGAGTCGTTGCGTGACTCAGATTGGATGCGTACTCACCTGTGCCGCCAGTATCTTTGCGGTCGCGATCACGCTGGAAGTAGAACAGACCGCCGGTCAGTTTGGAGTCTTTAACGAAGGTTTCATAGGACTGGCCGTATTCCGGGCTCATCATATCCTGAGCTGCCAACGCCATACCGGGGGCGACCAGAGCGGCTACCACAGCGGCACTCAAAGCGGCGCGCTTGAAGATCACTTTTTCCATTTTTATTGCTCCTGATTTTATGGACTTAGCTTTTTTTCCGGCAGTTGGCATCGGGCCTACCGCTCGGTATTGGCATTGCAATCAAAACCCCGAAGGGCAAAAAATCTTGTCTTGGCTACCTGCAAACCCGGATGTCTTGGCACATCTTTAGTTGGCAGTCCTGATCATCACATGTTGTTTTTTTATGTTCCGATTCTTGGCTATCGGACAACCCCAAGAGTACGTTCGCGGTGCGAAATATCAATGAAAAGTTCCCTCAACGTTTCAAAAGTATGACCGAGTGCAAATAATCATGGGCAAGGTCGTAAACAGCCTCATGGCAGGTATCACGGTGATGAGAGCGTTTTCTTGGCGCCGCAGCCAGCGCCAGTGCAGGTTTTCATCCGGTACGGGGGAAGAGGTGTCAGTTAACCTGCCGATAACAGATAATTTTGTGCTACAAAAAAACTTTCCCTCTGGTCGAGGGAAAGTGATCTGGCAAAGATGTGGGGCGAATAGGGGTCAGCCTTGCTGGCCGAGGATGCGGGGGATCTGCTGCGCCTGATGGTGGATATGGGAGGAGACCTGCACCGAGAGCTGACTCACCTGACGGGCATGCTGATGGATACGGGCGATCAGATCGGCAAAACTGGCCAGCTTGTGTTCCTGACTTTTGGCGTTGTCGGCCCCCTGCAGGGCGATCACTGCGGTGTTGCGGGCGATCTCCCGCACTGCCTGGGTGGTCTGGCGCAGTTGTTCCGCCTGTGCCCGCTGGCGGCTTGATTCGCTGGTTATTCGGTTCAGTACAGTGCCAAGTTGTTCGCCGGATTGGGTCAGGCGCCCCAGAATATCGGTGATCTGGTTGAGGGATTGCTGGGTATTGGCCGAGAGGTGGCGTACTTCATCGGCGACCACCGCAAAGCCCCGTCCCTGTTCCCCTGCGCGGGCCGCTTCGATGGCGGCGTTGAGGGCCAGCAAGTTGGTCTGCTGAGCGATATGACCGATCACATCGACAATGGCCGTCACATCGGCAACCGAGCGGGTGAGGGCTTGCAGCGCCTCATCGCTCTCGTCAATCGCCAGTCCTGTCTGATGAGTGGCATGCAGCATGCTCCCCACCAGATCTTCGCTCTGGCTCATTGCCTGTTCGTTATGGTGGGCATGCAGGGCGATGTCGGCGGCGACCTGATGGACCTCTCCGGCCAGCTGGTTCAGCTCATCCATCATCTGGCCGCTCTCGTCGACCACCTGTTCGGTGGTGCGGGTGCTGTGGTGGATCTCGTCAACCTGACTGACCATCCCTTGCAGGCTGAGGGATACCGCTGACAGCTGCCCCTCTTTTTGTTGTTGGTCCAGTTGCAGGCGACCGATCAGCCGATTGTAGCTGGCAACAATATCGGCCAGCTCGTTGCGATCGCGCCCGGCAGGCAACGGCTCGGCCTGCCCCGTCTGATCAAGCTGCATAAAGGCTCCGCGCAGTCGCAACAAGGGGGTGAGCAGCCAGCGTCGTTGCACCAGCGCAAACAGCAGGGCGACTATCACCAGACAGAGCGCCAGCGTGCCGAGGATGGTGGCCAGCTCCTGATTGACGGCTTGCCGTTCGTGGGCAAGTTGTTCCCCCATCTGTCTGGTCGCTTGCAACATCGCCATGATGTCTTGCTGCACGGTCTGGCGGCCAGCCTGTTGTTGCTGAAGCGCCGTGCGGCTGTTGGCCAATTCCTGCGGATAGCGACCCAGCAGCGAGCGTAATTCGCTGCGCGGTTGATCTCCCAGCTCCTTGCGTACCGGCTCCCCCAGCGTGAATTCATCGGCGGGCGCCTCTTCATACAGGCCGAGCAGCGGCAAGGCTTGCAGCGCTTGCGCCTGTTTTTGCAGTGCCTCCAGCTCGAAGCGGATCCCTTCGAGCAGCTGCTCATTGCCCTGTTCCATATAGCTTTGGCGCAAATGGGCGAGGCGCGGCAGGCTCGCCAGGATCTCGGTTGCACCGCGGCGATATTGCTGTGCTGCGGCAGATTGTTCCGTGCTGGCGCCTTGCTCCCCATAGCGGGTCAGCGCCATGGCCTGGCTGCCCAGCTCACTCTCCGCATTTTGCAGCAGCAGCTGACTGTTGCCCGAGAGCTTGCCTGCGGCCTGATAGTCGTGCGCGATGCGCTGCGCCATCTGCTCGAGTTGCTGCCTGAGCGGGGCCGCCACGGCATCATCCTGAGCGGCCAGCGAGGAGAGCGCTTGCTGACGGATCTTCTCCGCAGCGGTCAGTTGTTGCGGATCGCCGCTGTTGAGGTAGTCACGCAGGCTGTTTTGCAGGGTCACTGTCACTAGTTGTTGCAGCGTCTCGTGCTGATGCTGGGCCTGATTGGTATGGGCAAGCTGTTGCCAGCCGTGGTAGAGGGCCAGCGCCTGTCCTCCCGCAACCAGTAACAAAACAAGGGAGGATAGGGTGGCGTAATGGGCGATTTTCACGGGGTAATTCCTGTCAGCACAGACCATGGGGGAGCGTGGCCCGAGCCTAAACAGGGATGATGGCGTTTTTATGACAGTATGGTCAGGTAGCCCTATCTTGCTGGCTTAACTGGCTGGGGATACCTGAGCGCTGTTGCGTTGGCCAAGCATACCGAGCAGGGCGCCTCCCATGATAAGTGCACCGGCCAGCAGATGGCGCGAGGTCAGCGTTTCTCCACTAAGCCACACCAGCAGCAAGGTGCTCAGCAGCGGTGTCAGGTAGGCAAGGGCACCGATCCGGAGTGGATCGCCGTCTCGCAGTGCCAGATACCAGGTCACAAAGGCCGCCCCCATCGGGCCCAGCGCTAGCCCGATGATCAGCCACCAGTCACTAGTGGGGATCTGCGCGAGCGGCAGGGGCCCCTCCAGCAGACGGGCAAGCAGCAGCGCCAGCAAACCCGCGGGCAGACAGGCTGCCGCAGTGACCACGGCGGGGGCTGGCGGCAGACGGCGTGATAATACCGAGTAGGCCCCCCAGACAACAGCTGCACCCAGCGCCAGCAGGTATCCCGGCAGATAGGCCTGCTGCAGTTGCAGCTCGCCATTGACCATCACCAGCATGGAACCCACCAGACCAAAGGCGCCAGCCAGCAGGTGACGGGCATGGAGTGGATGGCCGGGCAACAACAGCGGGGTGAACAGAATGATGCAGAGCGGCCAGAGGTAGTTGATGAGGTTGGCCTCCAGCACCGGGGCATGGCGAAAGCTCATAAAGAGCAGCAGATGGTAGAGCAGCAATGCCGTAACCGTCACCAGCCAGGTAATAGGACGAGCGCGCCATTGGCGCCAAAACGGCAAGGCCCCGACCCCGCAGAAAAACAGCACCAGCCCGACCAGCACCAGTGGTGACACGCTGGTGACCCGTGACGTCAGCGCCGCCAGTGAGGCCCACAGCACAATGGTCAGCAAGGCAAAACCGGTGGATCTATCCCACCAAGAACATCCGGACATCCAACACTCCTTTGCAAGATGAATGAGCAACAGAAAAGTGTGCAGTCTAACAGAGTGACAACCGACAAACAGTTTCGAGGCGGGCGATGACTTGCAAGTTGGTTGTTCTGTCCGAGAATGCTTAGCCAGTGGAAAGTTAGCACTGGCAAAGGATTGGAAGTTTGCCCTGAAAAGAAGAAATGATCTATTTAGAGCAACTTCTTGCTCGCCAACTGGTGATTTATACGGATTAGGCAAGTAATCACGATTAAATTCACTACTCTCGGCAACTTATTGCGTGCTTGTGCGTTGAGCGAGAACTGGCGGAATGTAATTGTTTGATAAATAAGGAATAAAAAAGTGGCATGGTCGCTGCTAAAGGTTGGTCGAGTGCTATCTCGTTTAACCAATCTATTTAGGAGCATACACATGCCAACTCCATGTTATATCAGCATCGAAGGTAAAACCCAGGGCAATATCACCGCAGGTGCCTTCACCTCCGATTCCGTCGGCAACATCTTCGTACAAGGCCACGAAGACGAGATGCTGGTACAAGAGTTCCAGCACGTCGTCACCGTCCCGACCGACCCGCAATCCGGTCAGCCTGCCGGTCAGCGTGTCCACAAGCCGTTCAAGTTCACCGTGGCGCTGAACAAAGCCGTACCGCTGATGTATAACGCACTGGCGTCCGGCGAGATGCTGCCGAAAGTGACCCTGAAGTGGTACCGCACCTCCGTTGAAGGCAAGCAGGAGCACTTCTTCTCTACCGTGCTGACCGATGCCACCATCGTTGACATCGACTGCCAGATGCCCCACTGCCAGGACCCGGCGAAGTCTGACTTTACCCAGCTTATCCAGGTCTCCATGGCTTATCGCAAGATTGACTGGGAGCACACCGTTGCCGGTACTTCCGGTGCGGACGACTGGCGCGCGCCCATCGAGGCGTAAGCCTTGCTTCGGTACTTTGGTATTCCTTGTAAGTAGTAATGTGTCTTTGAGCCGGTTGTTCAACCGGCTTCTTGTACTGTGCATTTTCTCCAGCCTGGCCAACGGGTTGGCTGGAGCTTTTCTGTTTTGCCATCCCCCTGCCGGGGTTTGATGCCCTGCTGGTGAGTGCGGAGGGATGGCAAAGCACTAAAGGGTGTCCTGTGATGCAGACCCGACCCGCTCGTAACCTGTTAACCCCCTTATCTTTGGTGGCCCTTGCGGCACCGGAGAGGGCGGTAGCGTGGCTGCGCGGTGAGGGCGTGAGTGGGCGCGAGAGTAGGGAAGGGCTCAGGCACTGCTTGGCCGTGACAAGAGGGGAAAGCCATGGCTAATCAAACCGGATTGCAATTTACCGTCAAGGTGGGGGCGTTGCCCGAGAGCACCTTCGTGGTGGCCAGTTTCCAGCTGGATGAGGGGCTGAACCGGCTGTTCAACTTGCAGCTGGAGTTGGCGAGTAGCCAGCCCGATGTCGACTTTGGCGCCGTGCTGGACCAGCCCTGTGAGCTGCTGGTGTGGTACAACGGTGAGCTGCAACGCCGGGTATGCGGCGTAGTGAGCGAGTTTGCTCAAGGGGACAGTGGCTTTCGCCGCACCCGTTACAGTCTGGAGGTGAAACCGGCCTTGTGGCGATTGGGATTGCGCCAGAACTCCCGCATTTTTCAGGCGCAAAAGCCCGATGAAATCCTCTCTATTTTGCTGCAAGAGCATGGCATCACCGATTACGCCTTTGCGCTCAAGAATGAGCACGCCCAGCGCGAATACTGCGTGCAGTACCGCGAGACCGACCTCGACTTCCTCAATCGCCTCGCAGCCGAAGAGGGGCTGTTCTACTTCCACGAGTTTGAAGCAGGCAAGCACCGCATCGTCTTTGCTGACGATGCGGCAGCCCTGACCGCGGGCCCCGAGCTCTTCTTCAACCTCGGCAACCGTTCGCTGGAACAGGGCCCTTACGTGCGCCAGTTCCACTACCGCGAGGCGGTGCGCCCCTCGGATGTGGAGCTGAAAGACTACAGCTTCAAGACGCCGGCCTATGGTCTCTCCCATAAAAAGCAGGGTGCAGAACTCGAGCATCAGCGCGATACCTATCAGCACTTTGACTACCCGGGCCGCTACAAGCAGGACCCGAGCGGCAAGGCGTTTGCCCAACACCGGCTCGATGCGCTGCGCAACGACGCGGTGGCGGGCAGTGGCAAGTCCAATAGTTCGGCGTTGCTGCCGGGACAGTTCTTCTCGCTCACCGAACACCCCAACAGCGTCCTCAACACCGACTGGCAAATTGTGCGTATCCGCCATACAGGTGAACAGCCGCAGGCGCTGGAGGAAGAGGGTGGCAGCGGCCCGACTGTCTACCACAACGAATTTGGCGTAGTGAAAGCGAGCACTACCTGGCGTGCCCGCATCGGCAGCCCCGAGGCACCTTACAAGCCGATGGTGGACGGCCCGCAAATCGCGATAGTGGTCGGCCCCGAGGGGGAGGAGATTTACTGCGACGAGCATGGCAGGGTGAAGCTGCAGTTCCCGTGGGACCGCTACGGCAGCTCCAACGACCAGAGCTCCTGCTGGGTGCGGGTGAGTCAGGGCTGGGCCGGTGGCCAGTACGGCATGATGGCCATCCCGCGCATCGGCCATGAGGTTATCGTCTCATTCCTCGAAGGTGACCCCGACCAGCCTATCGTGACGGGTCGCACCTACCACGCCACCAACCGGCCGCCGTATGAGCTGCCAGCCAACAAGACTCGCACCGTGCTGCGCACCGAAACCCACAAGGGCGAGGGTTTCAACGAGCTGCGTTTTGAAGACCAGGCGGGACAGGAAGAGATTTATATCCACGGTCAGAAAGACCTGAACGTGCTGATAGAGAACGATGCGGCTTGGCATATCAAGCATGACCAACACACCGACATCGACAACGAGCGGGTGACCCGCATCAAGGCCAATGACCACCTGACGGTAGAAGGCGAGAAGCGCGACCAGATCAAGGCTGACTATTCGCTGACGGTGGATACCTCCCTGCATCAAGCTAGGCCAGTCGTTGCTGGTTGATGCTGTACAGGAGATTCATCTCGACTCGGGCCAAAAAATTGTGTTGGAAGCCGGGTCGGAGATCACCCTGAAAGTCGGTGGCAGTTTTGTGAAGGTCGATCCAAGCGGCGTCACCTTGGTCGGCCCCACCATCAAGATGAACTCTGGTGGCAGTCCCGGCTCAGGCTCAGGTTGGGCGGGGCAAATGCCGGGTTTACCCGGCGGGGTTGAGTTACCTGCCTATACCCCGCCACTTCCATTTAAAGGGGGGAAAGCTTGTCCGCTGCTTGCCCAGCAGGAGACCGCAATGAATATCAATGAGTGTGACGAATGACAGACAAACCTATCGCCCTTTTTGCGCAGGCAGAGCACATTGTCAGTGCTGAATCGATGATCCTGTATGCTGTGCTCAATCCACTTGCACAGCCCAGTCCCGTGAGTAATTGGCATCAAGAAGGCTGGGTGATGAATGCGATCCCCTTGTATGTGCAAACACCTATGCGTTCCATCCTTCATGCCAGCCCATGGCTGGTTGAATTGCCGTGGGCAACAGCCAGTGCTGTGTTGAGCTGGGCTGAGCAACAACCAGATCCGTCCTGGGGTTGGCTTTATGCCAGCAGTGGGGCGTGGCTTGCTCAAAAAGAACACTGGCAGCGCTATTTGCGGGGAATGCTTGATGGTCAGCTTAAAGCTCTTCGGTTTCATGATCCCAGACTGTTGTCTATCTGGTTGGCAGCCAATGAGCCCGCCTTATGGGCAGGTCTGCTCTCTCCTGTAGAGGTGCTCCGGCTGCCATCGGGGCAGGTATGGCTGAAAAACAGCGGTAATGTAGCGCTGAACAATGATTATCCATGGACCGTACCCCCATCACTGATAGATGCCTGGCATCGCAGTGAACCCGGTATCAATTCAGCTGTCATGAACTTCTCTTTGCAGTTATGGGAAGAGCGAGCTGATGACGCATCTCAATGGGATACCGAGGATTCCCCCTTCTCTGAGCGTATTCGCCCCTGGCTGACGGCGTGCGCCCAACGCGGCGATGTTATCCAGACCCTGACGCTTGATGACGCTCTGGCATGGTTAACTCAACAAGGAACCCTCACGATATGACTGCAGCCACACCTCGCACCCTTGAGGGGTGCGTTGACTGTAAAATGCTCAAGTACGAAGCTGAAATAAAGTTGGTAGACGAACTCGGTCAGCCGCTCCCCAATCTTCCGTATGTGCTTTGGGTTGGCCATGGGCCCAAAAAGATAATACGGCAAGGAAAGCAGTCCAGCGGGGATGGTGTGATTGTTGAGAAAGAGTTGCCTCCCGGCCCTCTCTATCTGATGCTGGAGGCGGATGCATTAGCCGATGTGCTGCAAGAGACCCATCGTCACTTGCGTCTTTCTCGTAGTGACTACGGCACACCTGTCCAGCGTGAGGCAGAACAGCAAGGGCGCCTGCCTCGCTATGCCCGTTTTGGTCAGTTGGTGGACAGGCTGCCAGCGTTGTTCGAAGAGGAACAACAAAAAGAGGAGGATAAGCGCCATCCGCTCCCTCCTTACCACTTTCCACATGGAGATCCTGCCAAGGCGAGCGCAGCTCGGCGGCCACTCTATGCCTTCAGTAAAGCAGGCGCTCGCTCTATCAAGATCACCCTTGAGATCACTCCGCTGCGCGCCTGGGTGCTGATGTTGGAGCACAGCCCGGAATACAATCTGGGCAACGCTCATAACCTGGCATTGATGGCCCATTTGGCCTATGCCGGGGGTGATGTCAATGAGGCAAATACCAAGCGTGTGAAGGAAAAGCGAAAAACAAACCCCAAGTACATCCCTTCAGCCAGTGAACGGGCCCGCTCTATCACCCACTTCTTTGTTGAGCAGATGCAGGATCTCTCTCGCCTGCCTTATGGGATTAATGCCCTTAGCAAGGCGGCCTTGGTTAAAGATGTGCCTTATCGGGAACGCTATGAAACCCCTATTTTTATCGATTGCACTGAACAGGGTGAGCAGGGGGAAGCCCCCCCGAGCGACATGGTTGGTGGCTCGTACGATACCCAGTTTTTTTATGTGCAGCGCCCCGAAGAGCTGATCGTCAGTTGGCGCGGCACTGCGTCACTCTCCGATGGCCTCACCGATGGTAACTTTACTCCGGTTGCGTGCCAGGGGATGAAGATTGCCGATCAGGGCAAGGCCCATCAGGGCTTTTACAACCAGTTTGCCGCGGTGACGAAGCATCCAGACCCTAATATTGCCGAGGTATACAAGACTATTGAGCGCTTAGCTAAAGGTAAAAAGCTGTTTATCTGCGGTCACTCGCTAGGGGGGGCGTTGGCACTGCTCCATGCCGCTCGCCTCAAGGCTAGCCGCCCCTTGCTCTACACCTACGGCATGCCACGAACCCTCACCGAAAGTGCCCTGCGCGATCTCACCTTCCCCCATTTTCGTCATCGCAACGAGAGTGATGAGGTGACGAGTGTCCCCCCCGGTCGCGGGTTTGATCACCCCGGAGCCAACATAGTCCTGTTTGGCAAGGTCTTCTCGGTGCTTGCGTTGGGGTTGCCAGACAAGGATCCCTACGGTCATCATGGCAAGCTGGTTCACTTTGATTATACCGACACCCACTACTGGGTTGGGGCAGGGAAGCAGCGTAAAAAGGTGCTGCTGCCAGGGCAAACCAAGTTGCTGGTGATCCCCCATTTGGCGGTGGAGGGCAAAGCAAGCATGGATGCACAAGCAAAGGCTGCGCTGGTCAATGCTTACCCCCCCGGCGACAACCCTTCCCATGGCGGCGGTGCAAATATACATTCACACCCCAGCGGGGAATATGCCGCTTATCTGCAAAAACGTGTGTTGGGGTTGCTGGATAAGCGGCACAACTTGCCTGATCCAAACGAGGCAAAGGCTATCCAATACGGCAAGGTATTAATAGAGAACGAAAAGAGGCTCGCGAAGGAAGTCAGCTGGCGTGAGAATGGTGCGCTACAGATCGACAACCAATTGCATCCCCTATTGCCACAGGGGCAGACTGAGCCGGAACAGTTTGCTATCACCCGCCTGTGGCAAGCGCCCCGTAAATAGAGGCCAGTATCATGAATATGAAAATAAAAGTGCTTACTCTGCTCTGCTGTTCCTTGTTAAGCGGCTGCGCCGCGCGCGCCGCCTATAACAGCCTCAAACAGGATTATAATCACCCGCCGTTGGACCCGCCGCAGCAGAACCGCTGGCTCACCATTGATGGGGTTATCCCGCCAGAAGTCAAAGTGACCATAGTGCCATATTACTATTCAACCAAGGGCTGTACCCGTAACAGTGGCGATCTCGCAACATATTTTGGTCTGATTTATCCCAAATCTGGTCACTATTCGGTCCAGATCGCCCTTGATGGCGGCACCCGCTGTGGCTGGCAGCTCGATAAAATCAATATTTCTTCAGAGATCAAGGATCCCAACTACTATAATGCCCGCATTCCTATTGTCAGCCAATTTGCTGCCTTGGAATCTGGCGCTGCCACCTATACTTTTAGTATCAAGCAACAGGAACAAGAGTATCAGTCGGACGAAATCAGCAGAACACCTCGTTATTATCCTTATGCGTCTTTGCAAGAAATCGAGAAGGGGTATCCAGCGAGTTATAGTAAAAGCGTATTATGGCTTAATTCAGTTGGCATTATCAAAAATACGACCGGAGAAGTTGGGGAGCGCCAACCTGACTTTGCTTATCAACCCGGCAAGGCTCCTACCCCGCTTGGTATTATTCATTTTTCTCCCATGGTTGATCATGACTATCTGGTTTATGGCACCACGGAGGGAAGCAAGCTCAAAGGAAATTTCGTTTATCGAGATTACTACCCCAATGGGGATGTGACAGAAAACGAACCGTTACGTGACTATCGTTATTACGAGATAAAGCCAAAGAAAAAAGAGCCATGGAGGCCGATTATTCCGGATTGACCTTTCCTTATAATGGACGGTCACGATAAGGCCGAGTATGCCTATTGGCAGAAGGTCTATCAGGATCACCTGTAGCAAACCACCTGATAGGCAAGGCTAATGGCTAGGGAAGGCGCCGCATCAGCTATATACCCATCAGGTGGCTGCGTAGCATAATGGATTAGCCCGCAATACAGCAGCACCTCATCCGTTCCTTTTTCACTCTACGAAGAATTATCTCATGACTCATCGAATCTTATGGCTGACGCTGGCGACCGGCCTGCTTGCTGCCTGCTCTTCTACTACTTCATTCACTGACGCCGAGTTATCCCAAGCCGCCACTCAGGGCAGTGGCAAGGCTCAATATGAGTTGGCCAAACGTCTGGCCAGTCAGCCCGATTACCCCAATGCCATGCACTGGATGCAGCAAGCGGCAGAGCAGTCGGGCCCTTTGGCTGCCGATCAGCAGGTCCGTGCCAATGCTGCCTGGCAGGTAGGGGAGTGGTATCAGGCTGGACTCGGTGAGCCAAAGAATCCAGCACTTGCTACTCAGTGGTGGCAACGTTCTGCGCGGCTTGGTAACCCCCATGCCAGCTATCGGCTGGGGCTGATGTGCCAAGAGCAACATCAAGGCAAGCTGGCGAGTGACTGCCTCGACTGGTTCGAGAAAGCCGCCAAACAGGATCATGCAGAGGCGCAATTGATCCTTGGGCAGTGGTATGCCAAGCAGCAGGGGGCGGATGAGGATGCCGTCAAGTGGTTGGAAAAAGCGGCAGAATTGGGCAATCGAGACGCTCAGTATCAGCTGGGCAAGCGCTATGAGCAGGGGAAAGGGGTGATCAAACGCCCGGATATTGCCCAGCGCTGGTTTGAGAAGGCTGCCGCCCAGCAGCAGCCGGATGCCTTGTTGTTGCTGGCTCGTCAGGCTACACCGACGGATGCTTTCGCGGCTTATCAGCGGGCTGCCAATGCGGGTTCTGCCGAAGCAGAACTATGGCTGGGTGTTGCTTATCTGGCGGGAGAGCAGGTGCAAGCTGATCCTGCGTTGGGCAGATATTGGCTGGAGTTGGCTGTGACTCATGGCTCGCATGAGGCGGAGTACCAACTGAGCTTGCAACAAACAGATGGCGTAGCCAGGCAGCATTGGTTGGCTCTGGCTGCGGAAGGCGGGATCACCAAGGCCAGTTTCGAGCTGGCGCAGTTACAGCAAGAGCAAGGTGAGTTGGAGCAAGCCAGAGCCAGCTATGCCAAAGCAGCAGGACAAGGTCATACCCAGGCTCAATATGCTTATGGCGAGATGCTGCGGCAGGGTTTGGGCGGTAAAGAGGACTATGTGCTGGCACTCAAGCAGTATCGTCTGGCTGCCCAGCAGGGTGACCGGATGGCTCAATACCGTATGGGGACCATGCGTGAAGAGGGACTGGGGGCTCCGCGCAACCGGGTACATGCCTATGCCTGGTTATCTATGGCGGCAACAGAAGGGATGCCAGAAGCTGTGCAGGCTCGTGATGAGCTGGAAGCAGCGATGACCAAGCCGGAAGTCAAACAAGCGCAGAAACTCTCTGAGCACTGGTTTGGCAAGATCGCCACTACCTGGCAAAAAGGCTGATAGCTTGACAGGCAAGTGGCCCTTCAGGGCCACTGTGTTATCCCATAGTATCTGGGTTTTGAGCGCATGATGGGGCAATACGCTCACAAGCACGCCAGGGCCAAAAAAGACCAAGGGGTTGGCATCATGATGATGCCAACCCCTTGTTTTATATGGCGCTCCCGACTGGAGTCGAACCAGTGGCCTGTCCCTTAGGAGGGGACCGCTCTATCCTGCTGAGCTACGGGAGCTGTGTGGCGGGCATTATACAAGAAGCAACTCCCTTTTAAACCCTTGATTCTTATTCCAATACTGCCAAATCCCCATTCTGGATGTTAAACGGCGAATATTTGTTCTGGCTGCTGATGATGGCGCCATCGTCGAATACCTGCACCACTTCGAACAGGCCGTCGGCCGGGTTGCGCATCATGCGCGACTTGCCGTAGGGGTCGATGAAGTCGGCGTTGTGCTGGATGCGGAACTGATCGCCAAGCTTGACACCGTTGCGCCGTCCCAGATTGATGTAGGGGCCGCGTTCGTTCTGGCCGACCACCCGGGCGGTGACCGGGGCGCAGGTGAGCTGGGCTACCAGATCCTGAGCCGCCTGCTGCAACTGGTAGTTGACCTCCTGGCCATAGCTTGACTGCCAGAACTGGCCGCTGCTGCTGCCCACCTGCTCCCGCTTGCCAAAGGTCCAGGTGGCGCGCCCTTCGTAGACCTTGCGGTTGACCAGACTGCCGTTAATGCCGTCAAACAGGTAGAGCTGCATGCGAAAGTTGCGCACGGGATCCTGATACCAGCTGGTCAGCTGGTTGCCTTGCGGCTCTATGGAGAGATCGTCGATGCTGCCGAGCACCAGATACTGGCTGTCGGTACGCAGGCTGAGGGCCTTGATCTCCTCGAGAGCGCTGCGATCTCCCTGTTGCAGGTGAAGCGGGTCGATGCGCAAGTTTTCGTCCAGCCACTGGCGCACCGCGACCCCTTGCGGCGCATTGGCGAGGGTTTCGAACAGCCGTCGCGAGAGGTTTTCCGGCATGTCGTCCATGGCGCCGTAGCTGGCCTGATCCGGATAGCGCATCCGCAGCCTCACCAGTGTCAAATCCTTGGCGAAGTGCTGGGTCTGGCAGATCTGGCGCTCGGCCTGAATGTCGGCCACCAGCGTGATATACATGCGGCCGTTGCGCACCTCTTCCCGCTTGAGCCGATATTGGCGAATGTCGCCGCCGGAGCGGATCTGGATCTGCTCGGATCGCAGGCTGCCATTTTCCAGACGCTGGACGCTGGAAACCGCCGCGCCGCTTGCCAGCAGGGCCTGACGCAGGGCATCGCGGGTTGCCTGCTCGCGGGCATAGACTTCATCGCCCCCCAGAATGGCGGCGCTGCCCTGCGCTTCGATAAGCTCGGCTCGGGCGCTCAGGCTGGCCAGCAGCAGGGTCAACAGCAGCGGTAATTTCATAGCAGATACCTTGAGTTGGCGGGCAGCCGCGCCATTTTGAGGAAATGGCGCCTGCTGGCCGACATGGATCACAACACGTTCCAAGTGGCAGCGCACGTTGGCGCTGACGATGTCCATTAAAAAGCAAGAATCATGCCTCATTCCCGGCTCAAGCTTTGTCCGGCGCGTCCGATAATAAGTCAGGTGCAGATACAGGAAAGGTATCCATGAACAAACTCATCACGGCGTTGGCGCTTGCCCTGGCATTGACCGGGTGTGGCTCCGACCCTATCAATCGGGATCAGGGTGACCCCCGCCAGGCGGCGCAGGGGATGGAACTCAACTGGCTGGTGGCGCGCATGACCGATCAGCTGATGGAGCGCAAATCGCTGACCACCCTGACCGAGCCCATCGCGGTGGCCTCTTTCGTCGATCTCGATACCCTGCAGGATACCAACTGGATGGGGCAGCAGATTGAGGAGAGCTTTATCTACGAGCTCAACCGCCGCGGCGAGGTGGTGGTGGACTTCAAGCTGACCGGCAGCATCAAGGTGACGCCGCAGGGGGACTTCGTGCTGAGCCGCAACTACAAGGAGCTCTCTTCCCGTTTGCCGATCTCCCGCATTCTGGTCGGCACCTTCAGCCGCAATAGCAAGGGGATCCTGGTCAATGCCCGCGTTATCGACATGCGCACCAAGATGGTGGAGACCACGGCCCAGAGCCTGATCCCGCAAAAATATCTGTTCGGTGCCAACAACTCGTTTGGCCGGGCATCGATCAATCGCGGTTATCTGATGCGTGACAGTCAGGCCCGGCCGGGCGGTCATCTGGTCAACCTGACCCCGTGAGGAGCGAGTCATGAAGATCCTGTTTGGTTGCCTGTTGGCACTCTTGCTCACCGGTTGCAGCTACAACCGGGTGGTGGATTACACCCAGGGTGGCAAGCCCGATGATTTTCCGGTGCTCAAGGCGGTGGGCTATGCGGTGATCGACATCCAGCCTGGCCCCTCCCAGTCGGAGAAGATGCTGCAAGCCATTCGCGCTTCCAAGATGGATGCTTATCGCGAGCTGGCCGAACAGCTCAATGGTCAGCAGGTGCGCGGCCAGAGCAGCTACCGCGACTTGACCCAGACCTCCAACTCGCTGGATGTGTCGGTCGCCGGTGTGGTGCGTGGTGCCCGGGTGGTTGCCTCCTATCCGCGCGGCAATACCTATGCCACCGAGATGGAGCTCGATACCCGTGCCCTCTACAACATCAATCAGTTGATGGCCGGCCAGTTCTGAGTTGATGGGCTTGCCGTGAAAACCGGCATCAAAACAAAAGGCGAGCAGGGTGCTCGCCTTTTGTCGTTGTGGGCTGGTTAGCTCCCCATCAGCACCGGCGGCACTGCTGTGGGTTTCACATCCTCGCTCGGGTAGCAGCCAAGCACCTTGATATAGCGGGTGATCTTGGTCAGCTCCACCAGTGCGGCCTGCATCGCTGGGGTCTGCCGGTTGGCGGAGACATCCAGATAGAACATCTCTTCCCACGGGTTGCCCTGCACCGGACGGGATTCGAGCTTGGTCATGTTGATCTCGTGGTTGCGCAGTACCAGCAGCGCCTCCACCAGCGAGCCCGGTTTCTGGGAGGTGGACATGATGAGGGTGGTCTTGGCCGGGATCTGCGGCGCCACGTCGATGGGCTTGCGCGCCACCACGATAAAGCGGCTGTAGTTCTCTTTCTGGTTGGCAAGCTGCTCGGCCAGCACGTCCAGACCATACAGTTCACCACCAGCCGCGCTGCCGATGGCCGCGGCCTCCGGGCTGGCCAGCTCTTTCACCTTCATCATGGCGCTGGAGGAGGAGTCGCAGATCTCGTGGCGCGCCCCTTCCAGCTTGCTCAGATAGTGGGAGCACTGCTGGAACACCTGCGGGTGGGCATAGAAGGTTTTGATGCGACTCAGCTCGGTCGGTACGGCGGTGAGGATGCAGTGCTCGATGGGGTAGGTGAGCTCGCCGACGATGGAGAGGCTGGTGTGCTGCATCACGTCATAGACTTCGTTGATGGAGCCCGAGCTGGTGTTCTCGATGGGCAGCACGCCAAAGGCGGCGCGACCAGACTCCACAGCATCCAGCACTTCGCGGAAGTTCTGGCAGTTCACCTCGATCACCTGATCCTTGTAGCGCGCCAGATATTTGCGGGCGGCCAGGCTGGAGTAGGAACCACGCGGCCCCAGATAGGCGACGCTGGTCATCGGCTCCTGCTGCTCCGGGTTGAGCAGGCTCTGCAGATAGGCCTGCTGGGACAGCACCGAGTCCTCGATGATGGTGTGGTAGATGCGGGTGATGTACTGGGCATCCAGCCCCAGCACGCGCCCTTGCTGGATCAGGGCGACCAGCAGCTCCTGCTCCCGCTGGTGGTCACGGATGGGGCGCGGGTTGGCTTGCTTGGCTCGGGCAACCTCGATGCTGAGGGTCTTGCGTTTTGCCAGCAGGGCAAGCAGCTCCTGATCCAACCGGGTGATGTCTTGTCTGATCTCGTCGAGCGTTGCCATGATGGTTCCCTATCCAATTAATCGATTGATATTGATGCAAAAAAAAGCCTCCGCGAGGGGAGGCTTGATTCGTCTTTGCTTTCTGTTCACACGACGACAGGCCTTCCCTCAAGCGGGCCGGATAAACGAGAAAGCAAAGAAGAACGGTGCGTGCATAAGTGTGTCCTTGAAGTAACGTCATAACCATTAAGGGATTTGCCGGTCTGATGCAAGTAAAACTTGCCCGCAGGCGGGGATGGGGGCAGGGTATCCGGTTAAGAAAATGGCGTATGAGCGATGTTCTATTGACTCTGTTTTGATGACTGACAACCAGTGGGGGAGGTAAAGACGATGGCGATTATTTTCGATCTGGGACGGGTGGTGGTGAGCTGGGATCCGGTAGGCATAGTGCGTTCCGTGCGTGGCCCGCAAGGGGCCGAACTGTTGGCCGAGCAGCTCTTTAACCACCCGGACTGGCTGGAGGTAGACAGAGGCACCATGTCGCTCCACACCATGGCCCGGGAAGCGCAAGCGCGCACTGGCCTCTCGGCGGCACAGAATCTGGCCATTTTACAGGCCGTTCCGGCCTCCCTGCAGCCAGATCCCGCTATGCTAACCCTGATAGCCGAACTGCACGGGGCGGGGCACACTCTGTATGCCCTCTCCAACATGGGTCATGCCAGCATCGACTGGCTGGAGCAGCATCAGGATTTCTGGCGCTTCTTCAGCGGCAAGGTGGTCTCGGCGCGGGTGCGGATGATGAAGCCGGAGCCGGATATCTATCGCTATCTGCGGGTGTCGTTCGATCTGAAACCGGCAGAGTGTCTCTTCATCGATGACAGTCCCGCCAACATTGCGGCCGCCGAGGCCCTCGGTATCAGGGGGATCGTCTTTACCGACGCGGCGAGTTGCCGCCAGCAACTGGGTGAGCTGGGCTGTTTGCCCGCCGCCGGCAAGGGGTGATGCCCCTCTAGGAGCACTATGGAGCATGGCCGGTTTCGCAATTGGCTCAGTCACTATCCCGAGGCGACCCTGATCATCGCCTGCAAGGATGGCAGCGGTTATCAGCTCTGCATTGAGGCGGAAGGGGAGTGCCTCTGCCTGACCGACAGCGAGGGAGGGCGCCTGACTTTCACCTCGCTGGATCAGGCGCAGGGTTTCTTGCGAGCCCATCGGGTGCACCAAGCAAGATTACGAATTTATGACGCCCAAAATGAAGATTTAGCAGCAGAATCACAGGAAATAATCATCAAGTTTTAATTTTAACCAGACTCTTTAAGGGTCTATTCAGTTTGTTTGCCGCACAATACTGCACCTTTGTTCATCATCCGGAGCTGTTTAATGGGTGCCAATGTAGTTGTACTGAATCAGGGATATGATCACTCTTTTCAAGCCAGGGAACAGCTGCTGATTGAGCGACTGGCAAGTTTTGACGAGCTGGTTGTCTCTTTTTCGGGACGGTTGGAATCCTGCTACAGCATCGAGCTGTGCCGCGCTGCCGGTGTGAAAATCCATGCAATTACCCTCGATAATCCGACCCGCAGTCGTAGCGAAGTGGCCCGTGCCCGCCGTTATTGCCAGCGTTATGGCATCGATCACTGGGTCATCAAGAGTGACGAGATCGTCTTTTGCGATCGCCTGCCAAATATTGAAGGGCTGATCGACCCGGTTCGCCGCATTGGTGAGTATGTGCAGACTCGTCCGGAATGGACTCATCTGCCGTTGCTGGTTCCGGCCGCGGTGGAGGAGCGTGATGATTATCTTGCCCAGTTCGGGTCTCTGCCTGCCAACTCTATCTGGTTTTTTGCTGACAACGGATTGATGCGCCGCGATTATCGTTACGGCTTCAACAAGCGCCAGCTCGGTCGTTGGGGCAAGGGGAGCAACGGTTGCCTCAGCAATCGCTTCACCAATCCACGGCAGCTTGAGCAGCGTTATCTGCGAATGGTGGATCAGGCAGAGCAGATGCTGGCCGACATGGGGCTGGACGAGGCACAGGTCTTTTTCCATACCCTGTGCGACTGCTCCACCACCCTGGCCCGGGTGCGTCTGCCCGAGCATCAGCGTGCGCAGGCCTTTGATATGCAATCGGATATTCTGTCCGCCCTCAAGGGGAGCAAGTTCGATCTGGTGACCCTGGATATGGCACAGAAAGAGCGGCACGATCTCGCCATCTAGCCTGCGGGCAAGCGATGCGGGTGCCAGAACGTGAGTGCCGTCATAGGCAAGGGGCGACGGGACTGTTTATACTGTCGCCCTTTCACCCGTTACCGAGCTTCGCCCAATGAAACCCTTCTCCCGTCTGCTGATTGCCCTGTGCCTCTCCCCCGTATTGGCGCAGGCTGCCCCTCTTTCTCAGGTGACGCTGCCCGATGGTCGGCAGGTTCAGCTCAACAACGACTTCACCTGGGAGTATCTGGTGGTCAAACCGGCCGAGTCCGTAAAGGGCGTGGCTGCTGATGGGAAGGCTGGGGCCGTGGTGGCCGTCGCTGCTCCGGTGCTGACCGATCAGGCCAAGGCCAATCCGGAACTGCTTGCCCAGATGGCGCGTGACGGTGTGGTGGTCAAGCTGGACAAGATCGCGGGATCTGACCCGCTGGTGCTGACCTTTATGGTGAGCAATACCGGCACCCGCAATGTGGTCGGGGTGCGTGGCATGGTGACCCTGTTCAGTGCTGACGGAGTGCAGCTGAGCCGTCAGGAGGCCCGCTTCTGGGTTGCCGAGAATCGTCTGCCGGAAACCTATCTGCGCAAGGGGCAAGCCCGCCCGTCACTGGCCCTCGAGATCCCCCGTCCTGCCGGATTGACCGGTCAGCCGCTGGTGCGGGTCGAAATTGACGAGGTGGTCTTCCGCTGATTTGGCGTTGTTCCGGCCCATGCACACCGCTTGGGTCGGCAACTTGTTGCAGCTGACACCCCCTGCAATATCTGCTTACATCTGACATGGTTCTGCAACAGCTTGCAGCTCGGCAAGCCGGGAACCTGATCGCACAATGACTCCATACCAGCTCGCTAGCAACGGGCCCAATCACATGGAGTTTCATCATGAAAAAAGCAACTGTCTCTCTTCTGGTTCTGGCCGGGTTTGCCTCTACTTCCGTCATGGCGCAGGATGCCTTCAGCTACGCCAAGGGTTCCGCCACCTGGGCGCACACCAAATCCGACTATCTCAGCGGTACCTTCAGCAATGACAGCAAAGGAACCCGTGATTTTGGCGGTCTGAGCCTGGATCTCTCCAAGAGCTTCGGCTCCAACTTCTATGGTCGCGGCAGCACTGAATACACCTCTCGCAGCAACGGCAACGACAGCATGTCGATCTCCAGCATTGGTGTCGGTGTCTTTACTCCGCTGAGCACGGGTCTGAACCTCTACGGTGAAACCGGTGTGACCGGCTACATGCTGGAGCGTGAACTTGCCAGCGATATCGCTAACAAAGGGTGGGATGCTGTTGCTCGCAAAGATAGCGGCAGCATGTACGGTGAAGTCGGTCTGCGCTACGACATCGGCAATGTCGAGCTCTCCACTGCCTACCGCTACGCCAACATGACCGACGATATGCACGACTTCAAGGTGGGCGGTGCCTACAAGCTCAACCAGAATTGGGCGCTGACTGCCGATTACACCTATCGCAACTGGGATCTGCAAAAAGGTTCCATCTCCAGCCTGGGTGTGAAGTACAGCTTCTAATTTTCCTTCCCGTAGTCCGTAGTGTCTTGTTTTTTACCCATGGCGTTCGCCATGGGTTTTTTCTTTTTCCGGTGATCCTCTTTTTCTCCTTGTGTCGTATTGGTCGCAAATAGTTATACAACTTTCATTTTTTTGTATAACTGCTATAACTGAATCAATGCTTATACAAGGAGCGTTATCATGTACAAGATTAAAGTCGGTATCAGTGCCTGCCTGCTGGGACAAGAGGTACGTTTCGATGGGGGCCACAAGCGCTCCAGCTTCTGCGAACGGGATCTTGGCGCTCACTTTGACTATCACCCCGTCTGTCCCGAGATGGCCATTGGTTTAGGGGCGCCTCGCGCCGCCATCCGGCTGGTCAAGCGCAACGGCGAGATCCGCGCCGAGGCGAGCAACGGTAGCTTCGATGTCACCGAAAAGCTGATTGCCTTTAGCGAGCAGAAAGCGCGCCAGCTCGACTTTATCTCCGGTTATATCCTCTGTGCCAAATCACCCAGCTGTGGCATGGAGCGGGTCAAGGTCTATGGCGCCAACAACGAGGGGAGTGCCAAGGAGGGGATTGGCTTGTTTGCCAAGGCGTTGATGGAGGCCAACCCCCTGCTGCCGGTGGAAGAGGATGGTCGCCTGTGCGACCCAATCCTGCGGGAGAACTTCGTGCTGCGGGTCTTCGCCTACCACGACTGGCAGCAGCTCTGCGCCCGCGGCATTACCGCCTCTGCGCTGATCCGCTTCCACTCCCGTTACAAGTATCTGGTGCTCTCCCACGCCACCACCCACTACCGGGCGCTTGGCAAGCTGCTCGGCAATCTGGGCAAGTCCGCCAACTTGCAGGAGGTGGCCGACAACTACATCAAGGGATTGATGACGGCGCTGACCCTGCGAGCCAACCGCCGCAGTCACACCAATGTGCTGATGCACCTGCAGGGCTACTTCAAGCGGGTGCTGACCCCGGCCCAGAAGCAGGAGCTTGCCGATACCATCGACAAGTACCGCACCGGCATCTTCCCCTTGCTGGTGCCGCTCACCCTGATCCGCCACTACCTGCGCGAGTACCCCAATCCCTATCTCGCCGAGCAGGTTTATCTCAATCCGCACCCCGATACGCTGAAATTGCGTTACGGGCTCTGAATCCGTTCTGTTGCCCCGGCGCATGGTTTGCGCCGGGGAGCCTTACCCCTCTGTTTGATGGACGTTGTCATGTCTGATTTATCGCAAGAAGTTGCTCCTCTCGCTGATGAGGGGATCTACCCCATTCGCGAGGTCTCCCGTCTCACCGGCGTCAACGCCGTGACCCTGCGAGCCTGGCAGCGCCGCTACGGTCTGGTGCAACCGGCCCGCACCGAAAAGGGCCACCGCCTCTACAGCGAGCAGGATATCCTCCAAATCGGCGAGATCCTGAGCTGGCTGGAGCGGGGGGTGAGTATCGGGCAGGTGAAGGGGCTCTTGAGTGAACCCCATTCCGAGCCGGTGAGCGATCACTGGCAGCAAACTCTGGAGCAGTTCAGTCAGGCGCTGCTCGCCTTCAACCAGCGCAAGGCGGAGGCCGAGCTTAACGATCTGCTGGCGAGCTACCCGTTCGAGCTGGTGCGCAGCCGGATACTGCAACCGCTGGTGGAGCGGCTGCTGGGGCTGTGGCGCGAGCGGCCCGATGGCGAGCTGCTGCAACAGGTGTGGCTGGGCTGGCTCCATACCCGCTTCGCCCGCCACCTGATCGAGCAGGAGAAGGGCGTGCCGATCACGCTGGCGAGCTGGGGACAGGTCGGCCCCCTCGATCTGGTCTGGGCCGCCTACGAGCTGATCGGTCAGGGCTATGAGGTGCAACTGCTGGGGGCGGTGGAGCCCCGCCATGCCAGCTTGCTGGAAGGACGTGCCGTTACCCCCTGGCTGGTGCTGCTGGGTGCCGGGCTCGGCAAGCAGGAGCTGGCCGCCGGGTGGCCCGCAGGCACGCGCCTGTTTGGCGAACTGGGTCGCCTCTACGACGATGAGTGGCTTAAAGCCCATGGCTGGCAGGCGAGCCTTGCCGAGTTGATGGCGGATGCCCCAGATGCTGCTGGCACCAGCGGACGCGGGAGGAAAAAATCATGAAACTGGTCTGGTTGCGCAATGATCTGCGCCTTGCCGACAACCCCGCGCTGCGGCATGCCTGCGTCGGTGATGAGCCGGTCGCCGCGCTCTTTATCATCTCCCCCACCCAGTGGCGGCAGCACAAAATGGCCCCCATCCGTCAGCGCTTTATGTTGGCGCAGGTAGATGAATTGGGCCGCGAGCTGGCGGCGCTCGGCATCCCGCTCCATTTGCTGCAAGTGGAGACCTTTGCCGAGGCGCCCGCTGCGTTGGCAGACCTCTGCCGCGAGCAGGGGGTGACCAAGCTCTACGCCAATCAGGCTATCGAGATCGATGAGCTGCGCCGCGATCACGCCGTCAGCGCCGCGCTGGCAGAGCAGGCGGTGAGTTGTCACTGGTTCAACGGCTGCTGCGTATTGCCGCCGGGGCGGGTACTGACCGGCTCGGGTGAGATGTTCAAGGTCTTCACCCCTTTCAGCCGCGCCTGGCTCAAGGCCCTCGACGAGGAGGGGTTTGTCATTCATCGCGCGCCGACACCGCGTGGCGAGCCTTTGCCGTGGCAGCCGCTGGCTGAGCGGGCGTGGGTTGATGAAGCGCTCGGCGAGCTTACGGCTGATCCACGCTGGCCAGTAGGGGAGGCAGAAGCTCTGCGTCGTTTGAACATTTTTCTGGTGCAGGCGGTGCTTGACTATGGCGAGACCCGGGATTTTCCTGCCATCGCGGGCACGTCCGTGCTTTCCCCCTATCTGGCGGCGGGCATCATCAGCCCCCGTCAGTGCGTGGCGGCGTCCAGCAGCGGCTCGGCTATCGGCCCCAGTCCAAGGCCCAGCCCGGTTTTGTCTGGCTCAATGAACTCATCTGGCGCGAGTTCTATCGCCACCTGTTGGTGCTGATCCCGACCCTCTCCATGAATCGCCCCTTCAAGCCCGAGACGGCGGCCCTGCCGTGGAGCTGGGACCCGGATGCCTTCGCCGCCTGGTGCGAGGGGCGCACCGGCTACCCCATTGTCGATGCAGCGATGCGCTGTCTCAATACCACCGGTTGGATGCACAACCGGCTGCGGATGATAGTGGCGAGCTTTCTCACCAAGGATCTCCATATCCACTGGCGGCTCGGGGAGGATTACTTCATGAGGAGGCTAATCGATGGGGATCTGGCGGCCAACAATGGCGGCTGGCAGTGGGCGGCGGGCACAGGTGCCGATGCTGCGCCCTATTTTCGGGTCTTCAACCCCACCACTCAGGGGCAACGATTTGATCCACAAGGGGAGTTTATCCGTACCTGGGTAACTGAACTTGCCGATATTCCTGCCGCTTATGTGCATCAGCCCCACGACTGGCTGCGACTCAAGGGGCGACAGGATTATCCGGCACCCATGGTGGATCACGCCGTTGCCCGGGTGAGAGCCATCGAGATGTTTCGCTCTCTGGAGAAATAGGATGAACGAGCCGCTGGCCCGCTTTATTGACCTCTATCAGCAACTGGACAAACAGCAGTTGCACCGCTTGCCCGAGGTCTATGCCGAACAGGTGGTCTTTACCGATCCGGCCCACCGTATCGAGGGGCTGGCGGCCCTTGGCGACTATTTTGCCGCCCTCTATCAGCGCCTCGCCTACTGCCGTTTCGTCATCACCAGTCAGCAGCAGCAAGGGCCGCAGGCCTGGCTCGGCTGGACCATGACTTTCTCTCACCCCAGATTGCGTGGTGGTGAGCCGGTGACGGTGGAGGGGGCCACCCGCCTCGAATTCGACGAGGCGGGCAAGGTGTGCCAGCACCGGGACTATTTTGACCTGGGCGCCATGCTCTACGAGCAGTTGCCGCTGCTCGGGCCCGTGGTGCGCACTATCAAGATGAGGCTGGGCGCATGAGTGGCCGGGTGCTTATTACAGGCGCGACCTCCGGCATCGGTCGTCAACTGGCGCTCGATTACCGGCGGGCAGGCTGGCAGGTGTGGGGTTGTGGCCGCGATGGCGAACGGCTGCAGGCGCTGGGGCTGGATGGCGTCACGCCGCTGAAGTTCGATGCCCGGGATCTGGCCGCAATGAGCGGGGTGGCTGCTACGCTGCCATCCCTCGATCTGCTGATCCTCAACGCAGGCAACTGCGAGTACATGGATGTGGCGGAGGGGTTTGACAGCGAGCTGTTTGCCCGTGTCATCGACACCAATCTGACCGCCACCGGCCATGCTCTGGCCGCCTTCTTGCCGTTGCTCGGGGCTGGGTCACGGCTGGCCATCGTCAGCTCGTCGGTGAGCTGGCTGCCGCTGCCACGAGCCGAGGCCTATGGCGCCTCCAAGGCGGCCCTCGACTATCTGGCGGATACCTTGCGCCTCGATTTGGCCAGCAAAGGGATCGGGGTGACCCTGATCCGCCCCGGCTTTGTCCAGACGCCGCTCACCGCCAAAAATGATTTTCCCATGCCCTGTCTGGTGACGGTGGAGCAGGCCTCCCGCGCCATCATGGACGGGCTGACCGCTGGTCGTCACCAGATCCACTTTCCCCGCCGTTTCATCTGGTTGCTGCGCCTGCTTGGTGCGCTGCCGGTGGGGCTCTGGCTGCGCCTTGGCCGCGCACTCGTATCGAAAGGAAGCCATTCATGAAGAAAAAGATCGCCATCGTCGGTTCAGGGATCTCGGGGCTCACCGCCGGTTTTCTGCTCCACAAACTCCATGACATAACCCTGTTCGAGGCGGCGCCGACTCTGGGGGGGCACACAGCCACTGTCGATGTGAATCAGGCTGGCCGCAGCTATGCCATCGACACCGGCTTTATCGTCTTCAACGATCGCACCTACCCCAACTTCTTGAGGTTGCTGGCAAGGATCGGCATGGCGCGGCAACCGGCCGAGATGAGCTTCTCGGTGAAGAGCCCGGAGGGGCTGGAGTATAACGGCCACAATCTAGATACCCTGTTTGCCCAGCGCAGCAATTTGCTGAGTCCGCGCTTCTACGGTTTTGTCGCCGAGATTTTGCGGTTCAACCGGGAGGCTCGAGCCTGGCTGGCAGATGGTCAACATCAGGATGCAGTCCCCGAGCTGACCCTGGGGGACTTTCTGCTGGCGGGGGAGTTTAGCGACTACTTCGCCCGCCACTACATCTTGCCGATGGGGGCGGCAATCTGGTCATCGACCCTGGCCGATATGCGCGCCTTCCCCCTTGGCTTCTTCCTGCGCTTTTTTGCCAACCACGGTCTGCTCGATGTGGCCAATCGCCCCCAGTGGTACGTGATCCCGGGCGGCTCGCGGGAATATATCGGGCCACTCACCGCCGGATGGCAGTCGCAGATCCGCCTCGCCTGTCCGGTGCAGAGCGTACGGCGGGACGCGGACGGCGTGGTGATCCAGAGCAGTTACGGCGAGGAGCAGTTTGACGAGGTGATCTTCGCCTGTCACAGCGATCAGGCGCTGGCGCTGCTGGCGGATCCCGGCGAGCGGGAGCAGGCCATCCTCGGCGACATGCCCTATCAGGCCAACGATGTCTGGCTCCACACCGATGCGCGCTGCCTGCCTACCCGTCGCAAGGCATGGGCCAGCTGGAACTATCAACTCGATGGCGACGACGAGGCACGGCCGCTGGTGAGCTACAACATGAACATCCTGCAGGGGGTGAACTCGCCGGAGCCCTTCTGCGTCAGTCTCAACCCCAGGGGCAAGGTCGATGAGAGCAAGGTGCTGCGCCGCTTCGTCTATCACCATCCGGTGTTCAATCAGGCCTCCATCGCTGCCCAGCAGCGCCGCGCGGAGATCTGCGGCCAGCAGCACACCCACTTCTGCGGCGCCTACTGGTACAACGGCTTTCATGAGGATGGGGTGCGCAGCGCGCTGGATGTCGCCAGGCGCTTCGGAGCCGAGCTATGAACGGCGCCACTGTGGCCACCGAACATGAGGGGGCCAACGAACTGGCCGGAGTCACCAGCGCCATCTGGCAGGGCTCGGTGCGCCACCGCCGTTTTGCGCCTCGGCCCCACGCCTTCTCCTACAGCATCTTTATGCTGGGACTGGATCTCGACGAATTGCCGCAGCTCGATCAGGGGCGCTGGTTCGGGGTGGAGCGCTCGGGGCTGCTCTCGTTTCACCGCCATGACTATCTCAAAGGGAGTGAGGGGAGCCTCAAGCAGGCGGTGTGGCAGAAGGTGAGCGAGCTGGGTGGCGATGCCGAGCCCGAGGGGCGGGTGCTACTGCTCGGCAATGTGCGCTGTCTGGGGTTCTACTTCAGCCCGGTCAACTTCTACTTCTGCTACCGGCAGGGCGAGGCGCGCTATCTGCTGGCAGAGGTCTCCAACACCCCCTGGAACGAGCGCCACTACTACCTGCTGGATTTGGCGGCGCTGGCCCCCCATGACAAGGATTTCCACGTCTCCCCCTTTATGGGGCTGGCGATGCGTTATCACTGGCGGATCAGGCCGCCCGCGCAGGAGACACTGATCCACATCGAGAGTCATCCCGTATCCGGTGAAGCCAAGCTGTTTGACGCCACCCTGGCGCTCACGCGCGAACCCTTGTCGCGCAAGGGGCTGGTGGCCCTGCTGGCCCGCTGGCCATGGATGACCATGAAGGTGCTGCTCGGGATCTACTGGCAGGCCCTGCGTCTTTTTATCAAACGAACACCGATTTTTACCCATCCGGAGAGCCGCTAATGGAACTTGCTCAATCAACCCTCTCTGCCTCTTTCATCGACAAGGGGGCAAGACAACTGCTGCTCAATCTGCTGGGGCGCCTCGAACATGGCCAGCTGCTGCTACGGGATGGCGGTGAGCGCCACAGCTTTGGCGTCGCGGGCACCGATCTGCATGCCGAACTGGTGGTGCAGGATCCGGCCTTCTATCGTCGCCTGTTGCTGGGGGGCAGCATTGCCGCCGGAGAAACCTGGGTGGAGGGGCTGTGGACCAGCCCGGATCCGGTGGCGCTGGTGCGGCTGCTGGCTCGCAACCTGACCCTGCTTGACTCCCTTGAACGGCGTCTCGGCTGGCTTAGCTTCCCCTTCAACAAGGTGCGCCACTGGCTTAATCGCAATACCCTGACCGGCTCGCGCTCCAACATCGCCGCCCACTACGATCTCGGCAATACCCTCTATCAGGGCTTTCTCGACAGCCATATGCAGTACTCGAGCGCCATTTATCCGAGCGCCGAGGCCACTCTCGAAGAGGGACAGCAGGCCAAGCTGCGCACCATCTGCGAGCGACTTGAGCTGGGGCCTGACGATCATTTGCTGGAGATCGGTACCGGCTGGGGTGGCCTCGCTGTCTATGCCGCCCGCCACTATGGCTGCCGGGTGACCACCACCACCATCTCCCGGGCCCAGCACGACTATGCCAAGGAGTGGATTGCGCGGGAGGGGCTGGGGGATCGCATCACCTTGCTGCTGGAGGATTACCGTAAGCTGGAGGGCACCTATGACAAGCTGGTCTCCATCGAGATGATCGAGGCGGTGGGCCATGCTTTCCTGCCCGACTATTTCCGCCAGCTGTCGCGGCTGCTCAAGCCCGGTGGCCGCCTGCTCATTCAGGCCATTACCATCGCCGATCAGCGCCATGCCCAGTATCTGCGCGGGGTCGATTTTATCCAGCGCTACATCTTCCCCGGTGGCTGTCTGCCGAGCGTCTCCCTGATGGCGGGGTTGCTGGCGCGGGAGACCGACATGCAGCTGGTGCGGTTGCACGATCACGGCCATCACTATGCCCGCACCCTGGCTCACTGGTGCGAGCGCTTTCTGGCGCTCGCACCCGAGCTGCCCAAGCTTGGTTACAGCCAGGATTTCATCCGCTTGTGGCACTTCTACTTTGCCTATTGCGAGGGGGGATTCCGGGAGCGCACCATCAGTCTGGTGCAGCTGGAGGCCGCCAAGCCGGGGTCCGCTGGCTGGTCGGGTGATTTGCCAGTAAGCGGTTACTGACCATGTGGCAGTGGGCTCACCTGCTGGGGTTCAACCTCTACTGGTTGCTGGCGGTGAAGTGGCAGCAGCCGGGCCCGCTGCTTGTGATCTTGCTGCTGCACTTTCTCTTCTCGCCCAGCCGCCGGCGTGACTGGCGGCTGCTTCCCATCGCGGTGGCCGGCTGTCTGCTGGATGCCATGCTCTGGCAGCTCGGCTTGTTCCGCTTTGCTTCCGGTTTTCCCCTCTGGCTGGCACTGCTCTGGCTCGGTTTTGCCCTGACGCTGGCCCACGGTATGCGCTGGCTGCTGCGTCTGCCCCGCTGGCAGCAGGCGCTGTTTGGCGTATTTGGCGGTGCTTCCTCCTATGTGGCGGGGGCCGCCATGGGGGCAGTAAACTTACCCTGGGGCATCTGGATCAGCACGGCGCTGCTGGCAGTGATCTGGATGTGGTGGTTACCCGTACTCCTGTGGGTAATGGTCAAGCTGGAGGGTGAGTCATGACAAACACCTTTTCGACCGACTCGTTGCTTTTTTCCAAGTGGACCAAAGAGAGCCAGCATGAGCTGACTGATCGCTTCTATCTGGTGGTTGCCTGCCAGCGGGATGCGCAGGGGCAGCTGGTGCAGGTGGTGATGCAGGATATCAACACCCTGCAGGAACAGGAGATGGATTGGCATGAACTGGAAGACCCCAACCACTGGCATATGGGGTGGAATTAACCCGCTGCTGCTGGCGTTTACGCTCTTTGCTGCAACCGCGGTGCAGGCTTCTGCCGCACCCTGGCAGCAGCTGCGCCCGGTCGGGCAGGGGGAGATGAACTGGCTCTGGTTCAAGCTCTACGATGCCACCCTCTACAGTGAAAGCGGGCGCTATCAGCCCGGTCACTATCCGCAGGCCCTGACCCTCACCTATGCCAGATCCATCGAGCGGGAAGAGCTGCTGAGCGCCACCGCCGCCGAGTGGCAGCGGCTCGGTCTTGGCTCTGACGCCGAGCGTCAGCGCTGGCTAGGCCAGCTCGCTGCACTCTGGCCCGATGTGCAGGCAGGCGACAAGCTCACCTTCTATGTCGACAGGGGGGGGGCAGGCCACTTCTGGTGGCAAGAAAAACCCCTCGGCACTCTGGCCGATCCGCAATTCTCGGCCGCTTTTCTCGCCATCTGGCTGGCTGACAACAGCCGCGATCCCGCCCTGACCCGCCGCCTGCGTGGCCAACCCTGAACATGGAGTCTCTGATGTCTTTCTATCGTGCATACCGCTGGTTGCTGTTGCTACCCTTTTTGCTGCTGAGTGGCTGTGGTGCCAGTCTCGATGACTATCGTGGGCAGGGGCCAAACTGGGATCTCGCCCGTTTCTTCAACGGCAAATTGGTGGCTTACGGCCTGGTAACCGACCGCAGCGGCGAAGTGACCAGTCGCTTTCGGGTCGAGATGGTGGGTCGTTGGAAGGATGGCAAGGGAGAGCTGTTCGAGCAGTTCTACTTTGATGATGGCCGCCAGCAGACCCGTACCTGGTATCTGAGCAAGGGCGATGATGGTCATTGGCGCGGTACTGCTTCCGATGTGGTGGGGGAGGCGGTGGGTAAAAGCCAAGGGTTTGCCCTCAACTGGCGTTATCAGCTCGATCTGGCGCTGCCGGATGGCGAGGTGGTGCGGGTGAGCTTCGATGACTGGATGTACCTGCTGGACGAAGATCGTCTGATCAATCGTGCCGAGATCAGCAAGTTCGGTATCCATCTTGGCGAGGTGATCCTCTATATCGAACGTCAGCCCTGACCGTTAACGCAAGATAACGGCCAGTAAAAAGCGCGCCGATGGCGCGCTTTTGTTTACCGAAAAACCAGAGTCATCAGATGATGCGGTTCTCTTCCAGCATCTTGCGACGGGCCTCTTCCTTAGCCATCTTCTTCTTGCGGTTGTCACAGGGTTCCGGGCAATCGCACTCTTTCTCGATGCCGACACTACCCAGACCGCCACAGGAGCCGGAGATGGTCTTCTTCTGGAAGATGTAACCGATAGCCATGGCGGCTATCACCAGCATGAATACCCCGAAGGTGATCAGAAAAATCTGCATCTCTACCTCTTACTTCTTGACCAGATAGGGCTTGAAGGCATCGGAGTAAGCCTCTTCAAAGCCGTTATCCGTCTTGGTGATCACGAAGATCGCCAGGCCGCGCTCGTTGGCATAGGCCAGGCTTTTCTCGGTCCCCATCACCATAAACACGGTGGCCAACCCGTCTGCAGTCATGCAGGAGGGATGGATCACGGTGACCGACACCAGACGGTGCTGGATCGGCTTGCCGCTGCGCGGGTCTATGGTGTGGGAGAAGCGCTGACCATCCAGTTCATAGTAGTTGCGGTAATCGCCGGAGGTGGCCACCCCGTTGTCACCGGGCACGATCACCTCTTGCACCGTGCCGGTGCCTGCGGTGGGCTTCTCGATGGCCACGCGCCAGGGGTGACCCTTGCCGTTGACGCCATTGATCCGCAGCTCGCCGCCAATCTCCACCAGATAGTTACGCGCACCCAGTGACTCCAGATACTCGGCTACCTTGTCCACACCAAAGCCCTTGGCGATGGCGGAGAGATCGACGTAGAGGTCCGGAATATCTTTTTGCAGGGTATCGGCATCCACCGAGGTGATGACGTGCAGGTTGCCCAGACCGGTCTTCTGGCGAGTCTGGGTGATCAGCTCGTCGGAGGGGACCTTGGTCGGCTTCTTGTCCGGGCCAAAGCCCCACAGATTGACCAAGGGGCCAACGGTGACGTCCAGCGCCCCCTGGCTCTCACGGCCAATGTGAATGGCCTCTGTGACGACCCGTGCGGTATCGCGGGAGACCACAACCGGTTTGTTGTCACGGCTCTGGTTGAAGCGCGACAGTTCGGAATCGGGGCGATAGGTCGACATCTGGTCGTTGACCCGCTCCAGCAACACATCCACCTCAGCTTGAAGCTTGGCCGGATCGCTGATGGCGCTGTCCGCCACCTTGATGGAGTAGTAAGTGCCCATGGTGCTGCCGGTGATGTGGATCTCCGGTTTGGATTGGACCGTCTCCTGACCGCACCCAGTCAAGAAAAAGGCTAGCCCGAAGGCTAGCCAGGTCTTTACAACACTGTGCATGGATTAACCACCAAAGTCATCCAACAGGATGTTTTCGTCTTCAACGCCCAAATCTTTGAGCATGTTGATGACGGCAGCGTTCATCACCGGAGGTCCACACATGTAGAACTCGCAATCTTCCGGTGCTTCGTGGTTCTTGAGATAGTTCTCGTAGAGCACGTTGTGGATGAAGCCGGTGTAGCCGTCCCAGTTGTCTTCCGGTTGCGGGTCAGACAGCGCGACGTTCCAGGTGAAGTTCTCGTTCTCGGCGGCGAGCATGTCAAAGTCTTCGACATAGAACATTTCGCGCTTGGAACGGGCACCGTACCAGAAGCTCATCTTGCGCTTGGACTTCAGGCGACGCAGCTGGTCGAAGATATGGGAACGCATCGGCGCCATACCTGCACCACCACCGATGAATACCATTTCGGCATCGGTGTCCTTGGCGAAGAACTCACCGAACGGACCGGAGATAGTCACCTTGTCGCCAGCCTTCAGGCTGAAGATGTAGGAGGACATCTGTCCCGGAGGGGCAGTCCAGTTGCTGGGCGGCGGGGTCGCGATACGTACGTTCAGCATGATGATGCCGAACTCTTCCGGATAGTTGGCCATGGAGTAGGCACGGATGATCGGCTCATCGACCTTGGACTCCAGCTCAAAAATCTTGAAGCGATCCCAGTCACCGCGATACTCCTCGGGTATATCGAAGTTCTTGTAGTGCACGTGGTGAGCCGGGGCTTCAATCTGGATATAACCACCGGCGCGGAACGGTACGCTCTCGCCATCGGGGATCTGCAGCTTGAGCTCCTTGATGAAGGTGGCCTTGTTATCGTTGGAGATAACAGTACATTCCCACTTCTTCACCCCGAAGATCTCTTCCGGCAGTTCGATATCCATGTCGGAGCGAACGGTAACCTGACAGGCCAGACGCTCGCCATGACGGGCTTCGCCCTTGCTGATGTGATCCAGTTCGGTCGGCAGAATGTCGCCGCCACCGGATTTCACCCGTACCTTGCACTGGCCGCAGGAGCCACCGCCGCCACAGGCGGAGGAGACGAAGATACCGCTGCCAGCCAGCACGCCGAGCAGCTTGCCACCGGCCGGGCTGGTCACAGCCTTGGCCGGGTCACCATTGATGCTGATTGTCACGTCGCCCGCGGTCACCAGCTTGGACTTGGCGAACAGAATGACTGCCACCAGTGCCAGCAGGATCACGGTAAACATGACCACACCCAAAATAATTTCCATCTATCGTTCCTTTCTGATTGCAGGAAAGCCGATTACAGGGAGATACCAGAGAAGGACATGAAGCCCAGCGCCATCAGACCGGCGGTGATGAAGGTGATGCCCAGACCGCGCAGGCCTTCCGGAACATCGGAGTACTTCATCTTCTCGCGGATACCTGCCAGCGCAACGATCGCCAGCATCCAGCCTGCCCCTGAACCCACACCGTAGACCACAGACTCCATGAAGTTGTAGTCACGCTGCACCATGAAGGAGACGCCACCGAAGATGGCGCAGTTCACGGTGATGAGCGGCAGGAAGATACCCAGCGCGTTGTAGAGTGCCGGGAAGTACTTGTCCAGCGCCATCTCCAGGATCTGTACCAGTGCTGCAATCACACCGATGAAAGTGATGAAGCTCAGGAAGCTCAGATCCAGACCGGATACCAGAGCGCCATCTTTAAGCACGTAGTTGTAGATCAGGTTGTTGGCAGGAACCGCGATGGTCTGCACCACAATAACGGCAATACCCAGACCCATGGAGGTCTTTACCTTCTTGGACACCGCCAGGAAGGTACACATCCCCAGGAAGAAGGAGAGTGCCAGGTTTTCGATGAAGATCGATTTAATCAACAGACTCAGATAGTGTTCCATACCTTAATCCTTCGCCTCCACCTGCTTGGGATCCTTGGTGCGCACGCCCCAAATGATCAGACCAATGATGAAGAATGCACTCGGCGGCAGCAGCAGCAGGCCGTTGGGCACATACCAGCCACCGTTGTTCACCAGCGGCAGCAGCTCGATGCCGAACCAGGTGCCGGAGCCCAGCAGTTCACGCACGGTCGCGACGCTCAGCAGAATGGCACCATAGCCCAGACCGTTGCCGATACCATCCAGGAAGGAGGGCAGCGGGGCACTCTTCATGGCATACGCTTCGGCGCGGCCCATTACGATACAGTTGGTGATGATCAGACCCACGAAGACCGACAGTTGCTTGGAGATGTCATAGGCGTATGCCTTGAGCACCTGGTCAACCACGATAACCAGTGAGGCGATGATCGCCATCTGCACGATGATCCGGACGCTGTTCGGGATCTGGTTGCGGATCAGGGAGATGAACAGGTTTGAGAAGGCGGTGACCGCCATGACCGCGAGGGTCATTACAAACGCAGTTTTCATCTGGCTGGTAACCGCCAGTGCAGAACAGACACCCAGCACCTGCAAGGCGATGGGGTTGTTGCCCAGCACAGGCGTCAACAGCAACTTCTTCATTTCGCTCTTGTCAGCCATTGTTGATTTCTCCTGCACGAACCTTGGCCAGGAAAGGACCGAAGCCCTTGGGACCCATCCAGAAGTCGAAGGTATGCTGTACGCCGTTACCGGTCAGGGTGGCACCGGAGAGACCATCGATCTCGTGCTCGGAGCCCGCCGGAGCATGGCCCTTGATGACGCGCAGCGCCGGCATGCCATTCTGGTCGAACAGTTTCTTGTCCTTGAACAGCGCCTGCCAGGCCGGGTTTTCGATCTCGCCACCCAGACCCGGGGTTTCACCGTGGTCATAGTAGGTGATGCCCTTGATGGTCTGGCCATCAGCGGCAACGGCGACGAAGGCATACATGGTCGACCACAGACCCTGACCGTAGATGGGCAGGATGATGCTGTCGATCTTGCCTTCGGCATCCTTGGCGAAGAATACCGGGATCTGCTTGGAGATCTGACGCAGGCTGGCCTTGTCGTCAGCGGCGGCAAGACGGATGCTGCGGGCCGGATCTTTGGCTGCCTGCTTGGTGTCGAAGTTGTCGGCATCGCCGTCAACAAAGTCACCGGTCGCCAGATCCACCAGACGCGCTTCGATCTTCTCGCCGTACAGTTTGGCCAGGTCGCGCTTGGCCACTTCGCTCACATCCACACCGGCTACGGCGAGAATGTTGCTCTGCTTGTCCAGCGCCTTGTTTTCCTGCTGGGTAGAACGCAGGCCCACAGCGGCAACGGATACCACGATGGAACAGGCCAGACACAGGCCGGTGACCACGCTGACGGTGCCGAGGGTTGAATCTTTATTAAACGCCACGAGCAATCCTCCGCTTGATGTTTGCCTGAGCGACGAAGTGGTCAAACAGGGGAGCAAACAGGTTCGCAAACAGAATGGCCAGCATCATGCCTTCCGGGAACGCAGGGTTGACCACGCGAACCAGCACGACCATTACGCCGATCAGGGCGCCATACCACCACTTGCCTTTGTTGGTAAAGGCTGCGGAGACAGGGTCGGTCGCCATGAAGGCCATACCGAAGGCGAAGCCACCCAGGACCAGATGCCAGTGCCACGGCATGTTGAACATGGGGTTGGTATCGGAACCGATGACGTTGAACAGCAGGGAGGTGGCGATCATACCGATCATCACGCCGGCGATGATGCGCCAGGAGGCGATGCGCATGTAGACGATCATGGCGGCACCCAGCAGGATCATCAGGGTAGAGACTTCACCGATGGAACCAGGCAGGTTACCCAGGAAAGCGTCCATCCAGCTGATAGCCTGGCCGGTTGCACCGTTGATCAGCGCCATCTGGCCGCCTTGTGCCCACTGGCTCAGGGCCGTCGCGCCGAGAGAAGCCGTCAACGGCAACCCATACGGCGTCACCGGAGATCTGGCCCGGGTAGGCGAAGAACAGGAACGCACGACCAGCCAGCGCCGGGTTCAGGAAGTTCTTGCCGGTACCACCGAACACCTCTTTGGCCATCACCACACCGAAGGTGATACCCAGTGCAGCTTGCCACAGGGGCAGCTCGGGCGGCACGATCAGGGCAAACAGGATGGAGGTTACGAAGAAGCCTTCGTTGATCTCGTGTTTGCGCACCATGGCGAACAGCACTTCCCAGAAACCACCGACAAAGAAGACGGTGATATAGATTGGGAAGAAGTGGGTGGCGCCAATCAGCATCTTGCTGCCGATACCGGCAACAGCCGGATCGAGGGAGGCGCCCAGCATGGTAGCCAGAGCATATTGCCAGCTGCTGGCACCAGCAGCCGAGCCCATGTGGGCAATGGCGGCAATCGCCTGGTTACCAACGTTGTACATGCCCCAGAACATGGCCGGGAACACGGCCAGCCACACCATGATCATCATGCGCTTCAGATCGAGCGCATCACGAACGTGGGAGGCGTTGCGGGTAACGCTACCCGGGGTGTAGAACAGGGTGTACGCCGCTTCGAACAGGGCATAGTACTTGGCGTACTTTCCACCCGGTTCGAAGTGGTGTTCCATATTTTCAAGAAGTTGCTTGAAACTCATCGCTTAACCTTCCAGTTCAATCTTGGTCAGGCACTCACGCAAGATCGGGCCGTACTCTGTCTTGCCGGGGCAGACAAAGGTACAGAGCGCCAAATCTTCCTCATCCAGCTCCAGGCAACCCAGTGCTTGCGCACCGTCGGTATCGCCGGAGACCATGTCCCGCAGCAGCAGGGTCGGCAGGATGTCGAGTGGCATCACCCGCTCATAGTTGCCGATAGGCACCATGGAACGGTCACTACCGTTGGTAGTGGTGGTGAAGTTGATCAGCTTGCCCTTCATCAGATGAGAGAGGGTGGTACGGGTGATAGAGAACTTGTTGGCGCTGGGGTTGATCCAGCCCAGGAACTCTTTCTCGCGACCTTCACCCAGCACGCAAACCTGATTGTGGTAGCGGCCCAGGTAGTCGTGAACACCTTCGGCTTTGGCACCACTCAGGATAGAACCGGAGATGATACGGTTTTCGTCGGCCCGCAGCTCATTGTTGGTGAGCTGGCTGATGCAGGCGCCCAGACGGGTACGCAGCAGACGCGGCTTGAGCACGTTCGGGCCAGCCAGCGCGATCACCTTGTCAGTGAAGATCTGACCGGTGGTGAACAGCTTGCCGAATGCGATCACATCCTGATAGTTGATGTGCCACTGCACCTTGGTGCTGCTGACCGGATCCAGGAAGTGGATATGGGTACCCGGCAGACCGGCAGGGTGCGGACCAACGAAGATCTCTTCCTTGACCTGAGCCAGCGGAGAGTGGGGCAGACTGCCTTCGCCTTTACAGACGTAGACGGCGCCGTCGGTCAGGCGGGTCAATACGGCCAGACCATCGAGGAAGGCCTGCGGCTGTTCCTTGATAATCAGCTCGGCATCGGCTGCCAGCGGGTTGGTGTCCATTGCAGTCACAAAGATGGCGCGCGGGGCAGACGCTACCGCGGGGACTTTGCTGAACGGACGGGTACGCAACGCAGTCCACTGACCTGATGCGACCAGGATCTCTTGCACCTTGCTGCGCTCGAGCTTGGCCAGCTCGGCAGAGGCAAAATGCTCAAACGTCACCTGTTCATCGGAACCGTCCAGGTCGATGACCACAGACTGGAGAACACGTTTGGCACCACGGTTGATCTCTGAAACCACACCGGTGGCAGGAGCTGTGAATTTAACGCCCGGATTCTTCTTGTCTTCAAAAAGATCCTGACCTTTGATGACGCGATCACCTACTTTGACGAACATAGTAGGTCGCATCCCCACAAACTCCTCGCCCAGTGTCGCAACACGGGTGATGGCGGGGCCATCGTAGATTACTTGCTCTGGCGCACCCAGCACGGGGATGTCCAGTCCTCTTTTGATTGTAATCATACTTACTTGCACTACCGTTACGGGAGAGGTTGGTTAGCGCCGAGAAATACATCACGACGGGTGGTTGAATGAGTCGATGTTGTGGTTGTGCCAGGTAGGCAGGCTCAACAATTATTCAACATGCAGGCTCACTCAAAAGCGCTTGAGTTTACCACTTAAGGTGCATTTTCTGCCATGCCAAATGGGCAAAATCCCCGTGCCATCACAAAATTAACCTGCAATGAATAAGCCCCCGACACCTTGTAAGTAGTGGTTTTAAAGGTTTTTTTATTTCGATACCTCGATGGGGGTATTTGCCTTTGTCTCCACTATCAACAAAAAGCCTTGATGCCGAAATATACCCCCTTGGATGTAGCCTTTTCGGGGCCAATGGGGGAAATATGTTTAATTTTTGTTGGCAGGTTCTCGAGGGAAATCCTGTGGTACAACCGGTTTCAGGAGAGCGACGGTTTGCCAACGCAGCTCGGGGTGCGCGGGGCGTGGCCTTTTTCCTGCCACTCGGTCTCTGTGTAGGTATGCAGTGCCAGTGCATGAACGGCACCGGCCAGCTCGTCGGCCAACACCGAATTGACCTGACGATGGCGTGCCAGCAGCCGCTGCCCTGCAAATTGCTCGCTGACGATCACCACCTTGAAGTGGCTCTCAGATCCCGGTTCCACACGGTGCATGTGGCTCTCGTTGATCACCTCCAGCACGGAGGGGGAGAGGGCGGCGGTCAGCTTGGCTTCAATCAGTTGTTGGATAGTCATCGGATCGGCTTCCAGAGTGAGTGTCGAGCCATTCTATCGGCAGTCGCGGGATGGAATAAGCCCCCGTAAGAGGGAAATCACCCGTCAGTTGCCCTCTTGATGCGCATCGAACTGGTGAAATTCCTGCTCCTCGCTAGAATAGCGCCACTTTGCGTCGCCCCTGGCGCCTGTATACACGAATCAAGCCGAGGTTGGACTCTTCCTATGCAAACCCTTCTCGACACTCCCCATTGCCAGCTCACGCTCTACCGCTATCCGCGCCAGAGTCAGGAGACCCTGCAAGCCTGGGATGCGGCTGACGAATACCTGATCAACACCCTGGCGGAGTCTCCCCTCGAGCAGGCGGGCCCCGTCATCATCATGAATGATGGTTTTGGCGCGCTGGCCGCCTATTTGCATCCGCACTCCCCCTGCTGCGTCACCGACTCCTACATCAGTGAGCGGGCGACCCTGGCCAATTTGGCCGAAAACGGACTGGATGCGGGTGGTATCCGCTTGCAGGATGCGCTGGCGCCGCTGCCCGATGCCCCAGCACTTGTGGTGATCAAGGTCTCCAAATATCAGGCTCTATTGGAGCAGCAACTGCTGGCATTGCGTGCGGTGGTGACACCGGCAACCCGCGTTATCGCTGCCGGCAAGGCGAAGGATATTCATACCTCCACCCTCAAGTTGTTCGAGAAGTATCTGGGGCCTACCCGTACCTCGCTGGCCTGGAAAAAGGCGCGTCTCATTCACTGCGAGCCGCAGGCAGAACGTCCCGCGCTGGCCAACCCCTTCCCGACTGTCTGGCCGCTGGAGGGGAGTGGCATGCTCATCCACAACCATGCCAACGTCTTCTCGCGCACCAGTCTCGATATTGGTGCCCGCTTTATGCTGGACAACCTGCCCATCCACAGTGCCCGCAAGGTGATCGATCTGGGCTGTGGCAACGGGGTGCTGGGTCTGTCGCTGCTCGCCAAAGACAGCGAGGTGGAGGTGACCTTTATCGATGAATCCTATATGGCAGTCGCCTCGGCACAGCTCAACGTCGAGCACAATCTGCCTGATGCACTGCCGCGCGCCGGCTTTATGGTCAATAACTGTCTCGACGGGGTGGCGGTCGGCTCGGCGGATCGGATCCTCTGCAACCCTCCTTTCCATCAGCTACAGGCGATCACCGATCATATCGCCTGGCAGATGTTCAGCGATGCGCACCGGGTGTTGCCTCAGGGGGGGGAACTCTGGATAGTAGGCAACCGTCATCTGGACTATCACAACAAACTCAAGCGCTTGTTTGCCAACGCACAAGTCGTTGCGTCGAACAGCAAATTCGTTATTTTGAAAGCCATCAAACGCTAAAGCCAAAGGAAACCATGATGAAAAAGTCACTCTTGCTGCTGGCCGCCCTGATGCTGGGCGGGTGTGCCACCCATTGGCCGGAGACAGCACTGCTCAATCCGCAGGTGATCCCCGCCAACCAGCAATACTACTCTGGCAATCGCATCACCATGGAAGGGGTGGACAAGCGTGAGGCTGCCTATGTCTTCTCCATCAAACATAAAGAGAAAGCGCCCGTGCTGGTCAACAGTGAGCGTCCGCTCAACCTGCTGATGGCCGAGCGGCTGGCCGAAGGGCTGCGCAGCCAGGGTCTGGAAGTGGGCAACAGTGGCACCACCAACCTGACGCTGGTGATCTCCAACGCCGCAGTCAATGTGGAAGAGAAGACCTTTACCTATGTCACCAAGTCCCGCGTCAGTCTGCAGGTGATCGCCGATTTCCAGGGCAACCGTCTGACCAAGCAGTTCAACATGTCCTCCAGCAAGGAGAGCCCGAGCGAGCCAAGCATGGCCGATCTGGAGTCTACACTGAACCTGCAACTGGGTAGTGTGCTGCAGCAGATCATGGCCGATGATGCGCTGCGCGGTTACCTGAAAGGTCAACCGAACGGTGCAGGGGTCTGATGATGAAAAAACTCTGGTTGCTGGCCATGCTGATCGCCCCGCTGGCGTTCGCAGGCCCGAAAGTCAGAATGGAGACCAACCACGGCAATATCGTGGTGGAACTGGCGTCCAAGCAGGCGCCCCAGACGGTAAAGAACTTCCTGCGCTACGTGGCTGATGGCAGCTATGACGGCAGCATCTTCCACCGGGTGATCCAGGATTTCGTGGTGCAGGGGGGGGGCTACAACCAGCAGTTCCAGCAGTTGCCGACTTATGAGCCTGTAGTCAACGAGTCGCGTGGCGGTCTGCCCAACAAGCGTGGCTCCATCGCCATGGCTCGCACCCAGGCGGTCGACAGCGCTACTCGCCAGTTCTACTTCAATCTGGTCGACAACAATAACCTCAACGCCGGTGGCTCTGCGGGTTATACCGTGTTCGGTCAGGTGGTTCAGGGGATGGAGGTGCTGGACAAGCTGGCTCAGGTACAGACCGGTTACAGCCCCATTTTGCGTGCCAACGATGTGCCGACCAGTCCCATCATTCTGAAGAAGGTGGTCTTGCTGGCAGAAACTCCGGCAGACAAGAAAGTCGACAAGAAAGCGGGCAAGTAACTCTCGCCGGACGCGGTTCGTCACCTCGCCCTCGTCAGGCCACAATACAAGGCTCATCCCGTTCGGGATGGGCCTTTTCTCTATCCGGGCTTCTTTTGCCTATCTCTTTGCTCGCCTTGGCTATCTGCTATCAACCTGCCAAAATGACGCACTTTTCCAAAGTCGTCAGGTAGTTGAACATGATCCGCAAACCAAGCTGGAGAGAGTCCCTCGCCGTCTATCTCGAATTTCGGGTGTTTATTCTCTTTGCCATGGGTTTTTCATCGGGTCTGCCGCTGCTGCTGGTGTTCGGTACCCTCTCATTCTGGTTGCGTGAGGCCGATGTCAGCCTGACCGATATCGGCTATATGAGCTGGGTGGCGCTCGCCTATGGCTTTAAATGGTTGTGGTCGCCGCTGGTGGATCGCATGCCGCTGCCGTTGCTCTCCACGCTGCTGGGGCGTCGCCGCAGCTGGATGTTCTTCTCCCAGTTGCTGATTGCCGCTGCGCTGGTCGGCATGGCGTTCTGCGATCCCAAGACCGAGCTGGCCCAGCTGGCGATGTTTGCCCTGCTGGTGGCCTTTGCCTCGGCGACTCAGGATATCGTTATCGATGCCTATCGCATCGAATCCGCCCCCGAGCGGCTGCAGGCGGCGATGGCTGCCTCCTACATGACCGGTTACCGGCTGGCGATGATCATGGCGGGCGCCGGTGCGCTGGCGCTGGCAGCCTGGTTTGGCAGCAATAGTGGCTATGACTATCGTGGCTGGCAGATTACCTATCTGGTGATGGCGGGTCTGATGTCACTCGGGGTCATCACCACGCTGTTTTGCCACGAGCCGGAAATCGATCTGGCCGAGCAGGGCAAACAACAGGCCGAACGCAAGGCGCAGCTCCTGGAAAAAGGGTGGCCTGCGCTGCTGGCGAGTGCGGGGGCCTGGGGCTATGAGGCGGTCTGGTGTCCGTTTGCCGACTTCTTTCGTCGCTATGGCAGCTCGGCGCTGCTGATCCTGGCTCTGATCGCTTGCTATCGGGTTGCCGATGTGGTGATGGGGGTGATGTCCAACAGCTTCTATGTGGATATGCAGTTCAGCAAGACCGAGGTTGCGACCATTACCAAGGTGTTTGGCGTCATCATGACGCTAGTGGGCGCTGCGCTGGGGGGCGTGCTGGTGATGCGCTTCGGTACGCTGCGCATCCTGTTCTTGGGGGCGCTGCTCACCGCCAGCACCAACCTGCTGTTTGCTCTGCTCAATCAGGTTGGTCACAATCTGGAACTGCTGACGCTGATCATCTCGCTGGATAACCTCAGTGCCGGTATTGCTACCGCGGCCTTCGTGACCTATCTCTCCAGCCTGACCAATGTGGCATTTTCGGCCACTCAGTACGCCCTGTTCAGCTCGGTAATGTTGCTGCTACCCAAGTTGCTGGCCGGTTTTTCCGGGCAGGTTGTGGAACAGATTGGCTACAGTGCCTTCTTTGTCGGAACCAGTTTATTGGGCTTGCCCGTGTTGTTGTTGATTGTGCTTGTCGCCAGAAAAGGGAGTGCGTTGCTCTCAACGGCTGACAAATAGCAAGCGTTTGCGTAGAATCGGGGGTGATTAGATTCACACTTCCGGATAAAGTTCCCGAGAAGTTGTTTCACCCCCAATTTTATTTGATTAGAATCCCTCTCGCTCCTTGTGGGCAGGCTACGGAAAACCTCAACTAACGCACAAGAGACCAATAAAATGGCCAAATTTACCAAGACTCTGATCGCTGCCGGTCTGCTGGCTGCCGCCGCTACCCCGGCCTTCGCTGCTGACTACAGCGGTGATATCCACAAGAATGACTACAAGTGGATGCAGTTCAACGTCATGCACACCATCGACCAACGTCCTTTCACCACCGGTGCTGAAGATTACAACGACACCTACTTCGAAATGGAATTCGGTGGTCGCTCCGGCCTGTTTGACCTGTACGGTTACGTCGACGTCTTCGATATCTTCGACTCCCGCCACAGCAACAAGCACCGTGATCAGAACCTGTTCATGAAGTTTGCGCCACGTATGTCTCTGGATGCACTGACCGGCAAGGATCTATCCTTCGGTCCGGTACAAGAGGTCTACATCGCCTCTCTGAACAACGTCGGCGACCACCAGATGGAGAACATGATCGGTCTGGGTGCTGATGTTCAGGTGCCTTGGTTCGGTAAAGTGGGCATGAACCTGTATGCTCGCCACGCAACTGAAAACCAGTTCTTCGCCGAAGAAGAGGGTGAGTGGAACGGTTACTGGTTCGCCATGAACTGGTTCAAGCCTTTCTACACCTTCAGCAATGGCAGCTTCGTCTCCTACCAAGGTTACTTGGACTACGCCTTCGATCTGGACACTCACAACCGTGCTGACCGTACCAGCGACAACCTAGCTACCTTCCACGGTATCTACTGGCACTCCGACCGCTACGCCGTCGGTTACGGCCTGAAGTACTTTATGGATGCTTATGGTACCAAAGACGGTTCCACTGCATACGATGGTACTCCTTGGAAGAGCACTGGCTTCAGCCACTACTTCTCTGTTACCTACAAGTTCTAATAAAACTTGGGGTACAAAAAACCGGAGCATCTGCTCCGGTTTTTTTATGGCCGCGATTTAGATAGCGTGGCGCGAGTTATCAAGTGCGCCACGGCTGAGTGGATAAATCAGTCGCGGAAGTTCTGGAACTGCATCGGTTGACCCAGTTCGGCGCCACGGACCAGTGCCATGGTCTCTTGCAGATCGTCACGCTTCTTGCCGGTGACACGTACTTCATCACCCTGGATGGCGACCTGTACCTTGATTTTGGAGTCCTTGATCAGCTTGACCAGCTTCTTGGCGATCTCTTTCTCGATCCCCTGCTTGAATTTGACGGTCAGGTGGAAGCGTTTGCCGGAGTGAACGGAGTCACCTACTTCCATGGAGCTGTTTTCGATGTTGCGCTTGAGCAGGGCGCCGCGCAGGATTTCGACCATCTGCTTGAGCTGGAAATCGGCATCGGCTTCCAGTTTTACCTCTTCCTTGTTCAACTCGAAGCTGGCTTCTACCCCACGAAAATCGAAACGGGTGGCCAGTTCACGATTGGCGTTGTCGACTGCGTTCAACACCTCGTTCATTTTGACTTCAGAGACAATATCGAATGACGGCATAGCCGGAGCTCCTCATGTTGCGTTATCGGGGGGCAAATCTACCAGAAAACGGGCAAATTTGCTGATTTTGATGGGGTTGCTCTGCTAGAATCCCCTGCGCACAGGACGGGTGGACCCGTTAGTGTCCACCAGCGACATCTTCACTTATCCCCGGTAACAGGTTGAGAGGATTGCAACCCTTACCCTGACAGAGTCACACCATGCCAAGCGGATTAAAAAATTCCCGACAGCCCGTTATTCCACCCGTTACTCCGAAGTGGTCACTGTTGGGTTGTGGCGCCCTCGGCGGCGTTTTTGCCTCCCTGCTGACCCAGAGTGGTCAATCCACCCGTGTCTTGTTGCGCGAACATCATAAGTCCACGCTCCATCCGGGGATCGATTTCACCTCGCTGGAGGGGCATGTCCAGCTGCTCAATATCGAGCGCGGGTTTGTCAGCAAACCCGGCAAGATCCAGCGTCTGCTGGTGATGACCAAGGCCAGTCAGGTGATTGCCGCACTGACGCCACTGGTGGGTAAGCTGGATGCCGGCGTTCCGATCGTGCTGCTGCACAACGGGATGGGCATTGCCGAGCAGGTGGTCGAGATGTTCCCGCACAATCCGGTGATTGCCGGTGTCACCAGCCATGGCGCCATGCAGTGCGGCCATTTTGTCTTCCGTCATACTGGCAAGGGTGAAACCTGGCTTGGCCCGATCAACGACGCCGCCAAGGCCCATGCTGCGCTCGCGGACGAGCTGGCGCTGGCACTCGGCCAGGCTGGTTGGGATGAGCAGGTATTGACGCGCCAGTGGCAAAAGCTGGCCATCAACTGTGCCATCAATCCCCTGACGGCCCTCTACAAGCTGAAAAATGGCGAGCTGGCTGGCCCTCGTTTTGCCGATGCCCTGCAGCAGATCTGCGTGGAAGTGGCGGATGTGATGTGTGCCGAAGGAGTTGCAACCACGGCCGAAGAGTTGCAGCGCCGGGTGATGACAGTGGTGGAACTGACCGCTGACAATTACTCCTCCATGCATCAGGATATGGAGCTGGGACGCGAGACCGAGATTGAGGCTATTACCGGCTTCCTGTTGGCCAAGGCTGCCCGGCATGGCATTGCCGTACCGGTCAATCAGGGTCTCTATCAGGCGATTAAAGAGAAGAGCCAGGCCGTCTGATCTTTTACATGGCAGAGCAAGCAGCAAGGAGGCGAACGTGAGTGTACTGGTGCTGGTGGCGCCCGGGTCGGAAGAGATAGAGACGGTTGCGATTGTCGATACCCTGGTGCGCGCCAGCATCGAGGTTGTGCTGGCCTCTTGTTGCCCAGCCGGATCGCGGCAGGTGAAGGCATCGCGCGGGGTGCAGCTGGTGGCCGATTGTCATATCGACGAGCTGACCCGTAGGGACTTTGAAGCCATCGTGGTGCCTGGTGGTCTGCCCGGCAGCGAAGTGATCCGCGATACCCCGCTGGCCATCGATCTGCTTAAAGAGCAGGCGGTTCTTGGTCGCTGGCGTGCAGCTATCTGCGCCGCCCCTGTGGTGGTGTTGCAACATCACGGTCTGCTGGGTGATGCCATCGTCACCTGTCATCCCGGCTTTCAGTCCCGACTGTCGACATCGCAGCTGTCACATGAGCGGGTAGTCAGGGATGAGGCTCATCACCTGATTACCAGTCAGGGGCCGGGCAGCGCCATCGAGTTTGCGCTGGAACTGGTCCGGGTGCTGCGTGGGGATGAGGTGGCGGCCACTGTCGCTGGCCCTATGGTGCTGCCTTGAGCGCACTCTGCTGCAGAATCCAGCTGGCCATGCTTTGAAAAACGGGCCCCGGTCATCTTGATCGGGGCCCGTTTGTTATCTGCTGCTGTCGGTCACGCCATCTTGTCCGGCTCAGTAGTCGTACTGTGAGCACTGTTTTTTGTTGTACTCAGTTTTCCAGCGTGCCAATTCTTGCTCTGTGCCGAGCTTGTCCCCTTTCTTGATAGCCTGTTCCAGTATCTCAATCCGGTCGTACAGCCAGCGGCACTCTGCCGTCGGGTTGTTCTTGCCGATGCCGGTCAACGGCAGCAAACAGAGTCCCAACCAAAGATATTTCATCCCGAACGCTCCTTGTCATTGTGGTAGTAAAGGTCTCCTTGGAGTCTACTATTTTAGCCGCAACGAGAGAGATAGAGCTGCGATTATCCTTGGGGTAAGATGGTGCCATGTCTGTTTATTTATACAGTGGTATGCGCAAGATCATCCATATCGACATGGACTGCTTTTTTGCCGCGGTGGAGATGCGGGACAATCCGGCGTTGCGGGAGGTGCCGCTCGCCATCGGTGGGGCCTCCGAGCTGCGCGGCGTCATCTCGACCTGCAACTATGTGGCGCGCCGGTTCGGGGTGCGCTCCGCCATGCCGAGCGCCCTGGCGAAAAAACTCTGCCCGCCGTTGGTACTGATCCCTGGGCGAATGGCGGTGTACAAGGATATCTCCCGTCAGCTCAGAGGCATTTTCCTGCGCTATACCGATCAGGTTGAACCACTGTCGCTGGACGAGGCTTACCTCGACGTGACCCACAGCCGCTGTTGTGGCGGCAGCGCCACCCTGATGGCGCAAGAGATCCGGCAAGCCATCGTCACCGAACTGGGATTGACCGCCTCGGCCGGAGTGGCCCCCAACAAGTTTCTCGCCAAGCTCGCCTCGGAGCAGCGCAAACCCGATGGTCTGTTTGTCATTCGTCCCGACGAAGTAGCCGAATTTGTCTGCCTGTTGCCCCTCGGCAAACTGCCCGGGGTGGGGCGCAAGACTGCCGAGCGGCTGGAGGCGCAGGGGCTTTACACCTGTGAGGATGCGCGGGCCTTGTCGGCACAAGAGCTGTGCAGCCGTTTTGGCAAGCTGGGGGAGATGTTGACGACCCGGATCTGGGGGCTGGATGAACAGCCGGTGCAGGCGCACCGGATCCGCAAAACCATCGGGGTGGAGACCACCCTGGCGAGCGATGTTTGTGACGAAGCCGCCTGCCTGACGGTATTGCAGCAACTGTTGCCGGAGCTTGAGCGGCGATTTCAGCTGGCGTGCCCTGCCGAGCAGGTGATGGGGCAGGGGATTAAACTCAAGTTTGCCGATTTCCACCAGACTACCGTCTATCGCAGTCAGGGTGGCTATCAGCCAGCCTTGTTCGTTCCCCTGCTCAAAGAGGGGCTACAGCGGGCGCAAGGGCGTTCGGTTCGCCTGCTGGGCTTGGTGGTGGGTTTGCCAAAAGAGGGTGAAGTTAATCAACTCTCGCTGGATTTGCTGTGAGAGAGTTAAGTTTTTGTTTATAAAGTCGATAATCTATCCATATCTGTATGACGTAGGAATATTGGCATGAGCGCTCTTTCTGTCCAGGGTCGGATTACCCTGATCGCCGGTTGCTGTCTGTTGGTGACAGCCGCCGCTCTGGTTGCCTCTTCGATTTACAACGCGAACAAGATGCAACAGCAGGTGCGCCAAGCCACCATGCATGAGGCGCAGCAGTCTGCCGAGAACTGGATGAAGGCGATGGGCTCGGAGCAGGCGGCCAAGGTGACCAGCTATCTCGATGAGGTATTTCCGCGCCAGTTTGCTGGCGGAGAGCGTGTTGTTCCAGCGCAAGAATGCGGCCGAGAACTTTGTCCATTCGGAGGCGCTGCGCAGCGCCGTCAATCAGCAACTGCACGATGCCGTTGCCTCATCGACCAATCTGCTTGGTGTCTATGCGGTGTTCGAGCCTGACCAGCTGGATGGGGAAGACAGCAACTATCAGGGCTCAACGGCGCTGGGTTCCAACGACAAGGGGCGCTTTTCCAGTTACTGGGCCTACGACAACGGCAAGATAGAGCCGGAAGTGCAGAATGAGGATGTACTGGCCGATGAGAGCCCGACCGAGGCTGGTGGCATCGAAAACGAGTGGTATCGCTGCAGCATTCGCACCCGTGCCCTCTGCCTGCTGGAGCCCTATCTGGACGATGTGGGCGATAAACAGATATTGATGACCTCGGTGACAGTCCCGCTGCTGGAGCAGGAGACCTTGCTGGGGATGGTCGGGGTCGATATCTCGCTGGCCACTTTGCAGAGTCTGGTCAGTATCATGGACAAGGAGCTCTATGAGGGCAAGGGCAGAATCTTGCTGGTCAGTCACGAGGGGCGCGTGGCGGGAGCCGATGAGTTCGATGTGACCATGGGACGCGGGCTGGATCAGAAGTATCAGGGGCTGGCCAGCGAGCTGAAAGGCTGGCTCAGTCAGGGTCAGGAGCTGACTCGCTGGAGCAGCGATGGCTCCCTGTTGCAGACTTTTGTCCCGGTATCCATGCGTGGCACCGACCGTAAATGGGGCATCTACATTGAATTGCCACGGGCCGTAGTACTGGCCTCGGCCCAGCAACTGCAAGATGAGCTGGCCAGTGAGGCCAATCGCAGCGTGGTCTCGCAACTGTCGATCGGGGTGCTGATCTCGCTGGTGGCCCTGAGTTTTATCTGGTTGATGGCGCGCCAGATTGTGGCGCCCATCCGCGCCGTGGTTGCCCGCCTCAAGGATATCGCCAGTGGTGAGGGGGATTTGACCCAGCGTATCGAGATCCAGCGGCAAGACGAGATCGGCGAACTGGCCAAGTGGTTCAACAGCTTCCTCAACAAGTTGCAATCCACCATCAGTCAGGTGATTGATACCGTCTCCGGTACGCGCAACAGTGCCGAGCGAGCCGCGCAGGTGGCCGAGCGCACCAGCAGCGGCATGCAGGCCCAGTATCAGGAGATCGATCTGGTGGCAACGGCATTTGAAGAGCTGAGCGCCACGGCGTTGCAGGTCTCCGGTAATGCCGGCTCGGCGGTGGCAGCCGCCAACACCACTGATGCCGCGGCGCAAGAGGGCAAATATGTCGTTGCCGACACCCAGGAGGCTATGCGCAAGCTGATGACCATCATCAACGATGCCCAGCCGGTGGTGGAGCGGCTCTCCGCCAACAGCGACAACATCAATGACATCCTTATCGTGATCCAGGGAATTGCCGAGCAGACCAACTTGCTGGCGCTGAATGCGGCTATTGAAGCGGCGCGGGCCGGTGAGCAGGGCCGTGGCTTTGCCGTGGTGGCCGATGAGGTGCGCAATCTGGCCGGTCGCACCCAGAATGCCATCGTCGAGATCCAGACCCTGATCAGCCAACTGCAATCCGGTACCGGCGCCGTGGTCAAGGCGATCCGCGATGGTCATGGTCAGGCTGACGAGACGCTAGCCAAGGTGGATCTCTCGGTGCAGGTGCTGGAGCAGATTATCCAGTCGGTCTCCACCATCCATCAGATGAACGAGCAGATTGCCCGGGCGGCACAGGAGCAGAGCCGGGTGGCGGACGAGATCAACCGCAACGTCAGCAACATTCGCGATGTGAGCCACACCATACGGGCCGAGGCGGCGACCTCCGCCGAAAATGGTCGCGAGCTCTCTGCGCTGGCTGACAAACAGCAGCAGCTGGTGGGGCAGTTCAAGGTATAGAAGGGATGAAAAAAGGCGCCATCCAGCTGGAGGCGCCAAACACATTCAGATGACAGACTGGGTCAAACCGGTGAGATTTGAGCCCCTCTTCCCGCAGAGGAAGAAACACAACACCACAATCGCAGTCGAAAGACTCACTAAAAACACATGTAAACCAACACGTAGTAGAAAATGTGAGCCATATGACGACTGATTGCTGGGCGAATTATGTTTATTCACTGGTCGACCCGCAACCGACAAATTATAATGCGCCCCATTAGAAAAACTCATCGTCGGCTGGTGTCATGTCTCGTCGTTTACCCCCGCTCAATGCCCTCAAGGCCTTTGAAGCTGCGGCTCGTCACTTAAGCTTTACCCGCGCAGCAGAAGAGTTGTTTGTGACTCAGGCTGCCATCAGTCACCAGATCAAGGCGCTGGAGGAGTATCTTGGCATCAAGCTGTTCCGCCGCAAAAACCGCTCCTTGTTGTTGACCGAAGAGGGGCAGGGCTATTTCCTGGATATCAAGGACATCTTTGCCTCCATCTCAGAGGCGACCGACAAGCTGCTGGCCCGCAGTGCCAAGGGGGCATTGACTGTCAGTTTGCAGCCGAGTTTCGCCATCCAGTGGCTGGTGCCGCGGTTGGTCAAGTTCAGCGAGCGTCATCCTGATATCGACGTGCGGATCAAGGCGGTCGACCTTGACGAAGGGTCGCTCACCGACGATGTGGATGTGGCCATCTACTACGGCCGCGGCAACTGGCCGGGTCTGCGCTCGGACAAGCTGCACACCGAATACCTGATCCCGGTCTGCTCCCCCTTGCTGCTGACCGGGCCCAAACCGCTGCGTACACCGCAAGATTTGACTCTTCATACCCTGCTGCACGATACCTCCCGCCGCGACTGGAAGGCCTGGTTCCGCCAGCTCGATATCGATGCACCCAACGTCAATCAGGGGCCCATCTTCAGCCACTCCACCATGGTGATCCAGGCGGCGATCCACGGCCAGGGGGTGGCGCTTGGCCACAGCGTGCTGGCACAACCCGAGATTGAGGCCGGCCGCCTTATCTGTCCGTTCGAACAGGTGCTGGTGAGCAAAAATGCTTTCTATCTGGTGTGCCAGGAGCAACAGTCGGATCAGGGCAAGATCGTTGCCTTCCGCGACTGGATGCTGGAGCTGGTGGAGCAGGAAGAGGCGCGTCGCAGGGCAAGGCTCGCCGATGCCTGATGTGATCCACGAGGGGGCAGTTGATGCCCCCGTTCGCATTTTGCTGGCCCACGGGGCAGGCGCCGGGATGGATCATGTTTTTCTTGCCGAGTTGTCACGCCTGCTGGCTGGCCCCGACATCGAAGTGGTGCGCTTCAACTTTCCCTACATGACCAGGCGAGTACAGGATGGCAAACGCCGCCCGCCGGACAGGGCGCCTGTGCTGCTCGCCCATTGGCGCGACATGATCCGCGAGTTTGCCCATCCACGGCTGTTTCTGGCGGGCAAGTCGATGGGCGGGCGGATGGCGGCGGAACTGTATCGTGAAGGCGAGGGTGAGATGAATGCTGCAGGATTGCTCATTCTCGGGTATCCTTTCCACCCTCCGGCCAAGCCCGACAGCTGGCGAGGCGAGGTACTCAAGCATATTGCAGTACCAACCCTGCTGTTGCAGGGGGAGCGCGATACCTTCGGTAGTCGCGCCGAACTGGCCGATTTCCCCTTCTCACCCGCCGTATCGGTCCATTGGTTGACCGATGGTGATCATGGTTTCAAACCGCGTAAAGCCAGTGGCGTGAGTGAGCAGGATAATATGCAGCATGCAGCGGCGGCCATCAGCCATTTTGTGGCCCGGCACGGATAGCACGATAGGGTTGGTTTTATTGCCAGCCTCGATGAGAGGGGAGAGTGAGGATGCAGATCCATCGACATTGGCTGATACTGGCCGGTCTCTTCGGGTTGACGGCCACCATGCTGGGGGCTTATGGCGCCCATGGATTGGCGGCGACCGGCATTACGCCCGAGCGTCTGGCGGCATTCAATACCGCCGTGCAATATCAGTTTTTTCACGCATTGGCCCTGCTGGTTCTGGGCTGGTGTGGTGTGCGCAGCAAGGTGATCCACCTGGCTGGCACCGCTTTTGTGCTGGGGATCATCGGATTTTCCGGCAGTATTTACGCCATGGTGCTGCTTGGCAGCAAGGGGCTGGGGTTGATTACCCCGGCCGGTGGCCTCTGTTTTATGTTGGGATGGGCGGCCCTGATCTGGGCTGGCTGTCGTCTTGGAGGAAAAAATGAATAATCTGCTGCTTTATTGCCGCCCCGGTTTTGAGAAAGAGGCGGCTGCAGAGATCACCGAGCGTGCCGGTAACATGCAGTGCTACGGTTTCGCCCGGGTCAAGGACGACAGCGGTTATGTGATCTTCGAACTGTATGACGAGGAGCAGGCGGACCTGCTGGCTCGCAAGCTGCCGTTCCGGGAGCTCATCTTCATCCGCCAGATGCTGGTGGTCACCCATGAGCTGAAGGGGCTGGATGTCGCGGACAGGATCTCCCCGATCCTTGAGGCGGTGAGTGACTACACCATTTGCGGCGATCTGCGGGTCGAAACCGCGGATACCAACGAAGCGAAAGAGCTGTCGGCCTTTTGCCGCAAGTTCACCGTGCCGCTTCGTCAGGCGCTGCGCAGCAACGAGATCCTGACCAAGAAGGAGACGCCAAACCGTCCGGTGTTCCACGCCTTCTTTATGGCCAATGATCATGTCTTGCTGGGTTACTCCTACTCGTTCAACAACTCCGGATTCCACATGGGGATCCCGCGCCTGCGCTTCCCGGCCGATGCGCCGAGCCGCTCCAGCCTCAAGCTGGAGGAGGCGTTTTACGTGTTCGTGCCGCGGGAAGAGTGGGATGTGCGTCTCTGCTCAGGCATGAAGGCTGTGGATCTGGGCGCCTGCCCGGGTGGCTGGACCTATCAGCTGGTGCGTCGTGGCATGATGGTGACGGCGGTTGACAACGGCATGATGGCCCAATCCCTGATGGATACCGGTCAGGTCAAGCATATCCGGGATGACGGTTTCGTCTGGCGTCCGAGCAAGAAGAACACCTACTGGCTGGTGTGCGACATGGTCGATAAACCGGCGCGGGTCGTTCACATGATTGCGGACTGGTTCCGTGAGGGAGACTGCCAGGAGGCGATGTTCAATCTCAAGCTGCCGATGAAGAAGCGTTATGTTGAATCGGTACACAATATCGAAGTGCTGCGCGAGATGCTCAAGGAGATCGACAACGCGTTCGTGATCCAGGCCAAGCAGCTCTATCACGATCGAGAAGAGATCACCGTGCATGTTTACAACAAGTACTGGGTCTCCAAACTCGAGCCCAAGGCGTGATGTAGCAGTTCTGCCCGAACGATAATTACCAAGGCCGACAGGGAAACCTGTCGGCTTTTTGCTATTCGGCTGCCGGAAAATATCAGAAACGGTAATCGAGGCGCAGGGAGGATTCGTCGTCGGTCACCTTGATCTCTATCTGCAGCGGGATGGTTTTGTCGACCGGATTGAATTGCATCTTTATCCCGTCTCCTCTCAGCCTGAGGGCGGTGTTCATTCCGCCAGCCTTGAACTTGACCTTGGGTCTGAAGCGTTCAACCGACAGACTGACGCTCTTTTCCGGGGTCAGATTGAGCTGCGGGTAGGAGGTGATCTTTTGATTACCAAAGTTGTCGGTGGAGACTTCAATACCAAACGACAGGGGTTTGGGTGCCTTGAGCAGGTCGTTGGTATTCAGGCTCGAGCGCCATACCTCGGTGGCAGTCCGTTTTTCCTGCTGTGGCAGTTTGGCGGTTTGGGTCTGTTGATCCTGCTCGAAAGCACTGGCAGTACCACACACCAGCATCAGGCCCGACACCAGATAGCACCCGTATCCCTTCATGAAAAACACTCCCTGTTCTTTTTCTCTATTGAACATAGTTGCTGTTTGGGGAGTGGCAAAGGATTCGGAAACATAAAAAAGGGAACCGAAGCTCCCTTTTAAAATCAATGAATTAACTCACAGGCGATCGATGATGGCCTGGGTGAATTCGCTGGTGGAAGCCGTGCCCCCCAGATCGCGGGTGACCCACCGGATTCGATGGTGGCTCGTACCGCCTCGCGGATCCGCTCTGCTTTATCCTGCATGCCGAGGTACTCCAGCATCTGAATGGAGGCAAGGATCACCGAGGTCGGGTTGGCAATGTTCTTGCCTGCAATGTCAGGGGCAGAGCCGTGGACCGCTTCGAAGATGGCCGCACCATCGCCGATGTTGGCGCCAGGCGCCATGCCAAGGCCGCCGACCAGACCGGCGCAAAGATCCGAGAGGATGTCGCCGAACAGGTTGGTGGTGACCATGACATCGAAACGCTCCGGGTACATCACTAGGTTCATGCAGGCGGCATCGACGATCATCTCTTCGCTCTGGATATCCGGGTAGTGGCTGGCGATTTCACGGGCCACTTCGAGGAACAGGCCGGAGGTTGACTTGAGGATGTTCGCCTTGTGGATGATGGTGACCTTCTTGCGCCCTTCCTGACGAGCCAGCTCGAAGGCAAACTTGACGATGCGCTCGGCCCCTTCACGGGTGATGATGCTCATCGCCTCGGCACTCTTGTTGTCATCACTGCGCTTCTGACCTGCACCCGAGTACATCCCTTCGGTGTTTTCACGCACTGTGATGATGTCGATGTTGTCGTAACGGCTTCTGGTGCCCTTGAAGGAGATGACCGGACGCACGTTGGCGTAGAGGTTGAACTTCTTGCGCAGGGAGACGTTGATGGAGGTAAAACCGCCGCCGACCGGCGTGGTCAATGGCCCTTTCAGGCTCACCTTGTTCTTCTCAATCAGATCCAGGGTAGCCTGGGGCAGCAACTCGCCATGCTTCTCGAGGGCAACCAGACCCGCATCAGCGTATTCGTACTCAAAGTCACAGCCCGCATGGGTCAGGATCTGGATGGCTGATTCAATGATGCTGGGGCCGATGCCGTCGCCGGGGATCACGGTAATTTTTCTTTTGGACATGAGAGGGTTCCACTTCCAGGGTATAGGGGAGGATGGGGCTGCTTTATAGCATTTACTCAGCAAACCAACCACATTCCTTTACATTCTACTCACTTTTATCAACAGCGAGGGTGAGTCTCGTCATGGTTCACGCCCTTGCCTGCATTTTTGTTCGGCACTTTAGTCTGGCTGGGGCGGGTAGCGGATGTCCCGCAGGTTGAATCCCAGCGGAATATCCTGCTGCAAGCGCACCAGCCGCTGGGCCAGCAGGGCCTCATCCTGATGTTGGCGCAGTTTGATCAGGGGCTTGGCGGCATCCTCTTGCTGGCAGGCTTCGAGCATGGCTGCCAGATTGCCATATTGCTGCAACAGCTGGGTGGCGGTCTTGGGGCCGATCCCCGGAACCCCCTTGATATTGGAACCGCTGATACCGGTCAGGGCCCAGAAGTCGACCAGCTGAGCAGGGGCTACCCCATATTGCTGCTGGACGAAGGCGGCATCCAGCCAGCGTTTGTTGAAGTAGTCGCGCACCCGGATCTGCTGGCAGATCAGTTGGCAGAAGCCCTTGTCGGTGGAGATGATGGTCGCCTGATGGCCGTGGCTGGCGATGCCGCTGGCGAGGGTGGCGATAAGGTCATCCGCTTCATCTGTCTCGGAGAGCAGGGCATCGACACCGCACTCCCAAAAGGCGTCCTGCAGGGTCGCCAGCCCTTCACGCAGTTCGGGGGGCATGGGAGTTCGCCCCTCCTTGTAGGCCGGATAGACCTCTTTGCGCCAGCTATGCACCTCGCCATCAAACACGGCAATGACATGGGTCGGCTCGCTATTGGCCAGCAGCTTGCGGCAGGTATTGATAAGGTTGGCGCGGGTTGCAACCAGCGCCTGGGCAGGGGTCAGTGCCTGCTGGGCCTGTACCGCGTGCAGACGGCGAATGAGGTTGAGGGCATCGATGATGAGCAGGTGTGGCCGGATAGTTGACATGGGGCACTCTTGGCGGTCGGGACGCCCCATTGTAACAAACCGCTCGCCTTATGGGGGATTGATGGCAGTCGGGAAGGCATAGCGCCAATAAAGAGGGGCGCCGATGCGCCCCTCTGTCGATGATGTATCTGTACCCTAGCGGACGATTTCGTAGCAGGGCACATACTGGCTGCCCGGCAGCTTCATCCGCTGCTGCTTGACGAAGCTCTCCAGCAGCTTGTCCATCAGGTGCATCAGCTCCTTGTCGCCGTGCAGCTTGAAGGGGCCTTTCTTCTCGATGGCGCGAATGCCCCCTTCCTTGACGTTGCCGGCGACGATGCCGGAGAAGGCACGACGCAGGTTGGCGGCCAGCAACTGGGGCGGCTGGTTACGGTGCAGATCCAGACTGGCCATGCTGGCGTGATCCGGCTCGAAGGGGAGTTGGAACTCCGGCTCAATCTTGAGGGACCAGTTGAAGGAGTAGGCATCGCCGACCGATTTGCGGTATTCGCGGATTTTCGGCATCGCCTCTTTCATCACCCGGGCCACTTCCGGCGCATCGCCGACAATGATCCGGTAGAGCTTGGTCGCCGGTTCACCGAGGGTCGCCTTGATGAAGTCGTCGATGGCACGGAAGTAGTCGGCACTCTCTTTCGGGCCGGTCAGGATGATGGGCATCGGCTGCCGCTCGTTAGCCGGATGCATCATGATGCCGAGCAGATAGAGCAGCTCTTCGGCGGTACCGACCCCGCCCGGGAAGATGATGATGCCATGGCCGAGGCGCACGAAGGCTTCCAGCCGTTTCTCGATATCCGGCAGGATCACCAGCTCGTTGACGATGGGGTTGGGCGGTTCGGCCGCGATAATGGAGGGCTCGGTCAGGCCGATGTAGCGCCCGTTGCGTACCCGCTGTTTGGCATGGCCGACGGCGGCCCCCTTCATCGGGCCCTCCATGGCGCCAGGGCCACAGCCGGTACAGATGTTCAGCTCACGCAAGCCCAGTTCGCTGCCCACGGCGCGGGTGTACTGGTATTCGATCTCGTTGATGGAGTGGCCACCCCAGCAGACGATCAGGTTGGGATCGGCGCCGGGCAGGATCACTTTGGCGTTGCGCAGAATGGCGACACCACGTTGGAGATATGAGTGGAGTTGGTCAGATTGACCAAGCGGTTGGACTCGAGCTGATTGGAGACATAGAGAATGTCGCGCAGCACCGAGAAGAGGTGCTCCTGAATGCCGCGAATGATCTCGCCATCGACAAAGGCGTGCTCGGGGGCATTGAACAGTTCCAGCTTGACCCCGCGCTCGCGCCGGATCACATGAATATCGAACGATTTGAAGCGCTCCAGGATCTCCTTGGAGCTGTCGGTATGGCTACCGGAATTGAGCACTGCCAGCGAGCAGTTGCGAAACAGTTGATAGATATCGCTGGAGGCAGTCTGCTTGAGGCGATCCACCTCAAGCTGTGACAGCAAATCCATGCTGCCGACGGGATTGATGTGCGTAATCATAGGTTCCCCTTTACTCACTTGTTATCGTTGTGTTTTTCCCTGGGGAGAAAAGGGGACGCTATGTTGCATCCCCTGAGATCGATAGTAGTGGTAACAGAGGGTGGAGGGAAATAGGGCGACGACTGTTCGCTGTTTTTTTAGCCGCTTGTCAGGCCAGTGTCACTTGATCCCGACCGGTGTGCTTGGAGTGGTAGAGCGCCTTGTCCGCCCGTTCAAACACATCTGACGGGTTGTCCCCATCCTTGAACAGGGTTGCACCGATGGAGATGGTGATCTCCACCTTGGCATCGCGAAAACGGAACGGGATGCTCTTGATGGTCTGGCGCAGGGTCTCTAGCGGCTTCTGGAACTTGTCCGGGTTGATGTTGGGCAACAACACCACGAACTCTTCCCCACCAAAACGGGCGATGAAGTCGGTGTCACGCAGCGCGCTCTGCAGCGCTTTGGCGACCACTTTCAGTGCCTTGTCACCCGCCATATGGCCGTAGTTGTCATTGATATTCTTGAAGTGATCGATGTCGATGATCGCCATGCAGAGCGGAGTGCGGTAACGAAGCCAACGTTTGTACTCCTGCTCCAGCCGTTCATCGAGGGCGGCCCGGTTGTGTACCTGGTCAGGCTGTCGAGGAACAGCTTGTGTTTTTGAATGGTCAGCCGCTTCTTGTACTCGGCGGTCTCCTCTTTCATCAAGCGCAGCTTGGACTCCATGGTGGAGAGGCGGGTGAGCAGGTGACGCTCCCGCGCCGCCGTACTGTCACGCTCCTGCAGCAGCAGGTTGATGGCGCCCATATGGCCGGAGATGGCGCGCTTGAGCGCATCGATGGAGTTATGGCTGGCCAGGGAGTGATCGATCGCCTGCAACTCGTTGACCAGCGCCTCGCGGGTCTCGCGGGTTTCGTTTTGCAGCGCACGCCCCTCATCGAGGGATTCGGTAAACCCGACATGTACCGCGGAGAGGCTCTCGTTGAGGGAGCTGAGGAAGGCGCGGGAGGCTTTGCGCTCCTCACGGGTGCCTTCGATGATGAGCTCGATCACCTGCAGGCAGGTTTCCGCCAGCAGGGCAGGGTTGATCCCGATCAGCAGTTGGCGGCGAATATCGCTCAGGCTCTCGCCGATGGCGCCGGCAAAGTCGAGTTCGGTGATAAGCCGCTGCAGCTCATCGGCGATGCGAGCGTGATCCTTGAGATCAAACGGGTCGACATCAGGCTGGCCATCGTTGCTGGCAGTATCGCTTTCTTGTTGAGTTGCACCTGACGGTGCCAACAGGGGTTGGCTTGGCAGCAGCTGGATCTTGATCGCCTGCTGGTAGAACTCCAGCAGCTTGATCACCTTCTTTTGGTGATCGGCAATGCCGTAACCGGCGGGACTTGCCAGAAATTCCTTGAGGGACTTGCGGGTCTCTTCCGGGAAGCCCTTGATGTTTTTCAGCTGTTTGGAACCAAGTTCAATAGCGGTCTGGGTCAGGGTGATCGACTCTTCCAGCGCATTGCTGTGCTGCTGCAGCAGTTTTTCAATGGCCAGCAGATCCTCGTCTAGCGCGGTAAATGCGGGATTGTTATCCAGTTTCTGCTTGAGCTTGGCGAAGCGATTGTCCAGCTCGCGGTCGAAGCCACGGCAGGAGAGCATCAACTTGTTGATAAACTGGATACCACGGGCACGCTCTGCATCGGAAAACGACAGTACGCCGTCGAGTTCCAGCTGTTTCTGCTGAAGGGATTCCCTGAGTCTTGCCAATTGTCCTGCTACGGCAGCGATGTCATTCATTATCAGGTCGCCCTGTTGTCATTATTGTTTTTGGTGTTGGATAGCAACAGTGGTCGAACCTGGTTTCGATCCTCGCCTGTTATCTACATTATTTCCTGGTGGTTATCGGCTGCCGGCTTCCTTGCAAGGCTGGGCCAATTAACCCATTGCTTTTCATGAGAAGAATTGACTTTTACCAGTCCCTTGTCAATTGCCATCAGGCCGCATTGCCACACATCTCCATTAAAAAATGCCGCTTGTTGGCAATCGATCGCCGCGAGCTCCAACCAGGCGTTTTGCTGGCATTTTTCACTGAGCTGAATGGCTCCCGACAGGGCGAGATAACAGAGGTCAAACAGGCCATTGTGATCGAGCGCGGTCGCCGCTTTCGGCAGGAAGGGGTGACTGACAATCCCGAGGCTGATCTGGCGATCCAGCGGATAGTTGCAAGGGAAGGCGGCGATGGCGGTCAGCAGGTCTCCCGCCAGTTGATGCAGGTTGGTGACGTGACGCTGTGGCACCACATAGAGCATGTGTCCTTCACGCAAGTCATAGATACGGCCATCTTGCGGGGTTAGGGTGTCCATATAGGCACCGAAGGCCTGCTCGATTTCTCTGCTGGCCTGATAGCCGTGGCGCTCCAGCGTATTGACCAGGAAGGGTACCCGGAACAGCAGATAGTGCAGCTTGTCATCGAACTCGCTGGAGGGTTGTTCGCTGAGGTACCAGCGATCCGATTTCAGCTGGCGCTTTGCCATCTCCCGGGGCCAGCGGTTCATCAGTCGCTGCCAGTTGGCCAGCCCCGAGCGTGGCTCGATCAGCAGGGCCTCATTGGTCCGTTTCAGTTGCAGGCGGGCAGTACGCAGCTTGAGCCAGAGGGTGAAGAAGAGGTAGATAAAGAGCGCCAGCAGCAGGCTGGTGGTGATGCTCGACCAGAGATAGCGCTCCTGCTGATGCTGGCTGTTGTTAAGTCGCTGCTCCAGCTCCTTGATATGTTGCACCCGCTCGACCTGGACATAGTTGTCACGGATCGCCGCCTGCTCCATGGCCTGCTCCTGCTGGCGCACCTCCTCGCCAAGACGGTGGAAGCGCTTGTAGCTGTCGAGGGCCTGACGCAGATACCCCTTCTGCTCGTAGGCAAGCGACAACAGGCGGAATACCTCGTACTGACGGCGGGTATCGCCGAGCTGATTGGCCAGTGCGCGGGCGTTCTCCAACTGCAGGATGGCGATGGCGGCCTCCTGCTTCTTCAGATAAAGCTCGCCGAGCAGCAGCAGGGTATCGATCAGCGGCTCTTTGGCATCGCTCAGTTCGTGAGACTGACGGGCCGCATTGAGGTAGTTGCTGGCCAGCGAGAGGTTGCCGCTTTGCAGGTAGGTTTTGCCAATTTCGTATTTGAGCAGGGAGGCTTGTGGTCGGTTGCTCCCCTCATCGAGCAGATCCAGCGCATTGAAGAAGTAGACCAGCGCCATATTGAGGTCGCCCTGCTCGCGATTGAGCCGCGCCAGCACCATCAGGGAGTCACACAGCAGGGAGGGGTTGCCGATGGAGTGGAAGTAGTTAGCCGCCTCATTGGCATACTGCAGCGCTTTCTGGGGCTCCTGCTCCTGCTGGTAGAGTTTGACTATCTGGTTCGACAGCAGGCCGAGGAAGAGCGGGTCGTTGAGGCTTTTGGCCTGTTGCTGGGCATCGATATATTCCCCCAGTGCCAGCTGTGGCTGCTGCAGCGCGCGATAGAGGTCGCCGCTGATGGCGCTGACCCAGGCACTGGCGAGGGGATTGGGGGTCTTGGCGGCCCAGATCCGCGCATCTGCCAAGTGGGCCTTGGCATCATCGAAGTGCTGGTTCTCGATGTCGTAGCTGGTGCGTTGCAGGCGGCCATAAATCTGCAACTGGCTCTGCTTGAGAGTGGGGACGGCCAGCTGTTCGTCCAGTTGTTCCATCAGGGCACGGCTGGTGCTCTGGTTATCCGGTTTGAGGGCCTGACTGCGGATCTTGAGATAGAGGCCGTGGGCCTTGAGTTCCGGTTGTCGCTCTTTGTCTGCCAGCGCCATCGCCTTGTCGAGCGCTTGCTGGGTGGCCTGATATTGGCCCAGTTGCAGCAGACACTCCCCTTTGAGCAGATGGGCGCTTATAGTCTGGGCCGCCGTGCTGTAACTCAGGATGGGCTCGCGATAACCGAACTCCTGGCGATTGCTGATGATTTGCTGGGGATTATTGGCTGCGCGCGTCAGGAAGGCGGTGGTGATCTGGACGCATCTGGCAGGATCGGTCAGTACCATCGATTGCGCTTGTTGCAGATCGATAGAGAGTTGCTCCTTGTCCAGATCCAGATTCGGAGCTGACAGGGAGGACATCATCATGGCCAGAAAAAACAGTTGATTCATTGGATTAAGGACGGCGCAGAGGTGTTGGCATGTTATCCAAGCCCCCCCCTGCGAGTCCAGCGTTTACTGTGGTTTGCTGGTGGCCGGCAAGTGGGTTTCGTCTGGATTTTATTATCCAGCACCCTTATCCCTGCTGCGTAAAGCATCAATTGAAGCCTTTTGCCAGTCATGGAGGGCAGCGTACCTGCCCTCTCTGTCGCAGCTCGACTTTATTGGCGGATCAGACGCAGGTTGGCGGGCACGGCTTCGAAATCGGAGCGGAACGGGTTGATGTCGAGGCCGCCGCGGCGGGTATAGCGGGCATAGACGGTCAACTGCTCAGGCTGGCAATAGTGCTTGAGGTCGATAAAGATCCGCTCGATGCACTGCTCGTGGAACTCGTTGTGCTGGCGAAACGAGATGAGATAGCGCAGCAGCTTCTCCCGATCGAGTTTCGGCCCCTTGTAGCGGATCACCACAGAGCCCCAGTCGGGCTGGCTGGTCACCAGACAGTTGGATTTGAGCAGGTGGCTGTGCAGGGTCTCTTCTACCTGATCGCTACCGGCTGCCCCTTGCAGCAGGGACGCATCAAACTCGTAATTGTCTACCTCGATATCCTGCTCATCGATGCACTCGCCGGGCAGCAGGGCAATCTGGTGCGGCGCCTGAGCAAGGGGGAACAGGGTCACCTTGACGGTCTCGCCCGCACAGGCACTCAGATCCTTGGTCAGCATGGCGGTGACTGCCTCTATAGAGTCGCAACGGGTCTGGTTGAAGGAGTTGAGGTAGAGCTTGAAGGATTTGGATTCGATCAGGTTCGCACTGGTGGCCGGAATGGCCACTTCACCCACCGCCACCATCGGCTTGCCCTTGGCGTTGAGCCAGGAGAGCTCATAGAGGGTCCAGACATCGCAACCGGTGAAGGGCAGGTCATCGCCCAGCTGGAGATCATCCCGGTTCAGGCTACGTGGAACCGGCTGCAGCAAGGAGGGGGTGTACTGGCTGATGTAATCGGATTGCTGGCCCAGGCTCAGGCCGGTCAGGGCGCTGGCCCCGGCGTATCTATCTTGTTTGCTCACAGGGTTGCTCACGTAATGTGCTCATGATGAGTGGAATGAAACGGGCCATTGCAGGGCCGGATGGTTGCAGCCGCTTGGCTTGGGCGTTGGCCTCTCTGTATCCCGGGTTCTGTTTCTCGGGTCACTAGGTCGGCTGGCAACCTTGTCTGTTACCGGGTTTGGTGGTGCAATAGCGGACTTTGCCAGCAATTGTGGGGATTTTCGATGTCGGATCAAGTTTTGTCTGCCCTGGAGCACTTTTTTGCCCGCTGGCAACGGGATGGCGAGGCCAGACGAGGCCTGCCCCTGTGCGAGTGGGAGGCGGACTGGCGTTCCCCCTGCCAGCTTGGTGAGCCCGCCGATGGTCGGGTGGCCTGGCGTCCTCACCATCGCTCCGAACCCGCCGATTTTACGGCTATGGCCGATGCTCTTGAGCTGACGATTCATCCCAGCGCCATCGCCCTGTTCGGGCACTGGTTCAGCCGCCCCATCCCCTGCCTTTTCAAGGGGCTGCGCCTTGAACTGATCCTGCCGTGGAACGAGGCGGATCTCGATCTGCTCAAGGAGAACCTCATTGGCCATCTGCTGATGTTGCGCAAGCTAAAACGAACCCCCTCCATCTTCATTGCCACCACCCGCAACGAGATGACGCTCATCTCCCTTGATAACGAGAGTGGTCAGGTGTGGCTGGAGTGGCTCGATTCTGGTCGCCGTCTGACGTTGGCGCCCTCCTTGCCAGCGTTTTTGGAACGGCTGGAGACGTTACCGCAATAGCACCTGTTCGAGCCAAGGTTACTCATCGGAGCGAAAAGAGCCTTGCCATGCGGCAAGGCTCTTTTTTATGGCATCGTGTACAGGGAACGCGCTTAATCCTTGAAATCCCAGGAGAGGTTGGAGACCAGACGGCAGCTGTCGCACTTGAAGTCGAAGATCTCGTGCAGTGGCTGCCAGCGCCCACTCACCGCCACAGCTGGGGCAGGGGCGCGCCTTCTCCTCGGCAGCGCTCAGCCCGCCCACCCGATAGAGGTAGTAGTAGGTGGGGATGCCGCTCAGCACTTCCAGCCGCTTGGCCAGATCGGTGCCGCGCCGGTAGAGGCGGCTGCCCACTTCGCCGATTTCGTGCAGCGCCGCATGTTCGGCGATGGAGCCGTTCATCTGTAACTGATCACACGCCTCCCAATCCTCCTGCCACTTGATGATCTGTTTCTGATCGCCGTTGGCGACCGCGGGCAGTTGGTAGAGCGGAATGGGGGCGAAGTGGTCGCCACAGCGCAGCGGCGAGCAGGTATGCAGGAAGCTGGTGTAGAGCATCATCCAGCTCGGCCGCTCGCCCTGCTGGCCGCAAGGATCTGTGCTGTCGGAGAGCAGATCAGCCCCCTGCAGCTGGAGTTTGGGCGCCAGCAGCCCGGCCTGATTGAGCTGCTGTTCGGCCAGCTTGACCTGATCGCTCTGGTTGTCGGGGTGCAGGCTATCCTGCTCCGGGCAGACCACCCGACTGACGAAATAGCCGTCATGCATGCTGGTGGGGAACTCCCGCCCGAGGATCTGGCCCTGATAACGCAGCATGTCGAGGTAGTTGACGATGGCCCGCTCGGCGTCGCCAAGGGAGGTATCGCGGTAACACTCAAAGCAGAGTTCGACGATATACATGGTTCAGCCTTGCCCCTGCTGGAGGAGCAGGTCGGTCAGGCGATCCACCTTCTGTTCGATGCGTGCGAGCTGTTCGGCGAGTTGCTGCAGGGTGAGCTCCGGCGCTGGCTGGGGCACGGCCTCTGGCAGGAGCTCGCTCTCGGCGGTCGCGACGGGTTGCTGCTTCCACTGGCTCAGCACTTTCAGCAGCTCGGCCATCGGTACGGGCTGGGTAAGGCGGGCCTTGATCATGGCGGTGGTGGGTGTCAGGCCCTTGGCGGCCAGCTCGTTGGCAATTCGGATGATCTCGTGGGCGGACATAAGCATGCTCTGGGTGAGAAGGAGGGATCGATATCGGGGCGGGATCTTAACCAAAGCCAGCAGGGGAGGAAAGGGGCGGGCGGCTTAGCGGGGCTGGCGCAACATCACATCGAGCTGGTCGATCGCCTCGCACCAGTCGGAGTCGTTCCACAGGGCATCGCGCAGAAAGCTGGCCTGGGCGGCGTTCCAGAAACCGGCTTCCGGCAGCAGGGTCTCATTGTCGAGGTGATGGTCGTGCACAAAGCGGTGCAGGCTCAGCTCGTCGTTGGCCATCCCGAGCTGGGCAAACAGGGCTGGCAGATCGTGGACAAGGGGTTCCATCTCGTCTCTCCCTTTGTTTAATCCCTGAGATTATAGACAGGCACAGCCACTGGGCGCAGAGACGAGACTGGGGATCAGGCAGAGGGGATGCGATGGGGGGGCAGATCAACGCCCACGACGTGCAGCCCCTGCATCTTGAGGGTGCCGTGATAGTGGCTCTCGCCATCGCTGGAGAATTCAAACTGATAGTGGGTCAGCAGCCGCAGGGGATTGCGGGCCAGCTCCCGCCGATGGCGAGCCAGTGACAGCAGTTGCAGATCATGGTGCTGGCAGTAGCGGCGCATGTATTGCCAGGCCACTTCTGCCTGTTGGCGTTGCAGCCAGAACAGGCCGGCTACGGCAATCAGCAACAAAATTCCGAGCATCTCTCCCATAGGCGGGCTTCCTTATCGTGATGTCGATAACCGGGAGTCCTGCTCGGCACTCCCGATCTCCTTTTCTATTTCCCGCCGTATTGCCTCGTGGCGTGAGGGGGAGGCGAGGGATCAGGCCGAGGCAAACAGACGGCCGATGGCCTTGCCCAGCGCATCGCTGCGGTCGGGGTCACGCAGTCTGGCCAGCATATCATTGCGCAGGGCCGGTAAAGTGACCAACTCGGCAAAAACCTGATTGAAGAACTGGGTCGGTTGCAGTGCCAGTTGTTCCAGATAGTGGCTGAGCAGATTGGCATCTTTCAGATCGGGCCAGAGCCGGCCGGCGATGGCGAGCAGTAGCGCCGGGCTTGGCTGGGTTTGCAGCAGGGTCAGCAGCTTGTTGGTGCGCAAAGTGCTGCCGGGGCAGGAGGCCATGGCGCGGCAGAGGTAGGCCAGGGTCTCCGGGTTGGGGGCGGCGCACTCCTGCTCCTTGCCGATCCGCTCGAGCAGGGCGCCTTGTACTGCTGGCGGCAGCGGTGCGTTTTCAAGGCTCTGGCAGAGGGCATAGAGCGGCTCTTGCGGCAGTTTGGGCAGCGCCTTGCAGATCAGCGCCAGATTGCGCTCATCATGCAGTCGCTCGGCCAGATCGGCAAAGCCCTGCAGCCCCAGCGTCTGCCAACCGGTGTCGTTGGGGGCGGCCAGATAGTGGCAGAGGGCATCGTAATAGGCAGAAGGGGCCTGCTCCAGTTGTCGCGCCAGCTTGGCATGCAGACTGGCCATCTTGGCCTCCGCCGGGCGGAAGGTGTAGGGATTGTCGGCCAAGCGCTGGGCTTTCTCTTCATCCAGATCGCCGGTGAGCTTGTAGCCCAGGGTCTCCACCACCTGATCCATGAACAGCTTGGGGCCATTTGACATCAGCAGGCCGCGCTCATCGAGGGCAAACTTGAGGAACCAGAGGTAGTGGCGAGACTCGCTCGGCTGGAAGAAGTGCACACCCAGCCAAGCGTGCTGTTGCAGCGGCCAGGGATAGGGCTCTTGCTGCTGTTCGATGCGCACAAAAGTATCGCTTGCCAGTGGCCGCACCTGGCGGCCCATGTCAAACAGCTGGAACTGGGTGCCAGCCTGAGTCAGAAATTCGGTCAAGGTATTGATGGCAGTAGGCGTCGCAGACATGGTGAGATCCGGCTAATGGTGATGCGGGCCGATTATAAGGCCCTTGCCGAGGATAGCCAGTGGCAGCAGACGCGCGTTGCGGCAGATATCAACATGGCAGCCATGCGGGGGGAGGTGTATAGTATCGCCCTTTTTTAACGGCGGCAGGCCGCGCTGGCTGCCGTGTATGTCGATGACCCGGCTGAACCGCCGGTGCTGTGCGACCGAATTTATTTGCATCCTGGCTGACCCTGTCGGGTCGGCGGATCAATCTGTGGTTATGAGGAAGAGAGCGAGATGAATCAATATTTGCTGGTAGCTGGCCTGTTGGGGGAACTCACCGCCGAGTTGCAGCGCCTTGAGCGCTGGCAAGCTGACCATCCCGGTGACGAAGCCCTGGCAAGCACCCTGCCTTTTTGTGTCGATACCCTGAGCTTTGATCAGTGGCTGCAGTTCGTGCTGATCCCGCGCATGGAGCAGTTGGTGATGTTGCAGGCGCCGTTGCCGACCAGCGTCTCCCTCTATCCCATGGCCAGCGAAGTCTACAAAGAGGATCTGGCCGAGGCAGAAGCGCTGCTGCGCCTGATCGCCCGCTTCGATCTGCTGCTTTCCGGCAAAGTGATCGAACAATGATGCCTGCGCAAACTCGAGAAGAGAGTGACCTGAAGCTGACTCTGCTCTATCAGGATGAGTGGCTGGTGGCGGTCAACAAGCCGTCCGGTCTGCTGGTGCATCGCAGTTGGCTCGACAAGGGCGAGACCCGTTTTGCCATGCAGATGACCCGGGATCTCATCGGCGGTCGCCATGTCTATCCGGTGCATCGCCTCGATCGGCCCACCTCAGGCGTGCTGCTGTTTGCGCTCGATCCGGTGATTGCCCGCGCGCTGACCGAAGCCTTTACCCAGCGTCAGGTGCACAAGGAGTATCTGGCATTGGTGCGCGGTTGGGCACCCGAGCAGGGGGTGATCGACTATCCCCTCAAGGAGCAGCTGGACAAGATTGCCGATGCCATGAGCAACCCGGATCGCCCGGCGCAAGATGCCGTCACCACCTTCCGGCGCTTGCATCAGGTCGAGCTGCCCCACGCGGTCTCCAAGAAGCACCCCACCAGTCGCTACAGTCTGGTCAGATTGTTCCCGAAGACCGGCCGCAAGCATCAGCTTCGTCGCCATATGGATCACCTGTTCCACCCCATCGTCGGGGATACCACCCACGGGGATGGCCGCCACAACCGTTTCTTTCGCGAGCACTTTGGCTGCGAACGGCTGCTGCTGGTGGCCCGCACCCTGAGCTTTACCCATCCTGTGCTCAAGGTGCCGATGCGGATCCAGGCGCCACTCGGTCAAGATGTGCTGCGCCTGTTTGCCGAGCTGGGCTGGCCCGCCAGCGAGAGCGACTACTAAGCGCCTGATCCTCAGCCTTGAACCGGTGGCATCTGACGCCAGCTTGCTGATAGAGTTGTTCAAAAGAGTGACTCAAGCAGGGAGAGGAGAATGGCGCAGATCGATATCGTGGTAGGAACTGTCTATGGCGCAGCCATGCTGGTGGCCGAGACCTTGGCAGATGAGCTGGAACGCAAGGGGCATCACTGTTCTCTGCACGAAGAAGCACGGCTGGCGGACATAGACCCCGGCCGTTTTTTATTGCTGGTCAGTGCCACTACAGGACAGGGGGACATTCCTCCCAATCTGCAGCCCTTTGCCAGCGAGCTGGCTGACAAGGCGCCCTGGCTCAAGGGGCTGCGGTATGCCCTGATTGCCATGGGGGACAGCAGCTATGACCATTTTTGTGGTGCGGGTCGTCGGCTGGACGGATTGTTGCAAGAGCTGGGCGCCACGCGAGTGATTCCCCCGCTGGAGCTGGATGCTACCGTGCACGATGAACCCGAACAGGTGGCACTCACCTGGCTGAGAAAGTGGGATATTCAGCCCTGAATATTCTCTGAAATAGAGCCATATCAATCCCCTGATCCTTAACCGACAGGGGATTGTTATTTGCACAAATGTCATCTCACTCAGCAAGCATATTTCCCACTCTTATTGTCGATAGTGGCGGAGGGATATTTTCCCCTTTTGGCATTCCATCGGCGTAATGGTTTCAAGCGCACCGCAGACCCCTCATCAAAATAAAAGTTCAATCTTGAAAGCGATCTCAGTCATGTTTTTGTCATTCGATCGTAAAATAATGACTTTGGTTCAGTCGCGAATTAATTGCTGGTAACGCTTTCAAGTTTGGTGCGATTGCTTTTTTTGCGATTTTATTGGTTAGCTATTGCCTTGTTGGCCGTTTTTTTGCTGACAGGTGTTGTGACGATCCTTTGCCGAGCGATTTGTCGCCATTTTGTGAGTCGCTTCATATTTGTCGTGAAATACGCTCCCTATAATCAACCTCGGTTATCACCAACAGGATTACATGGTGATAAGAAGTTGAATATTCAGGATCACACTCCTCACTGCGGGAAATAAGGAATATGACAATGAAAATGAAGTGGCTCCCGATTGCAGCAGCTGTTACTGCCGCCCTGGCTTCCCAAGCCGCCTTTGCCGTAGATTTCCACGGTTACTTCCGTTCCGGCGTCGGTGTTTCCAAAGATGGAGACATGCAGACAGTTATTAAAAAGACCAAAGTTGGCCGTTTAGGTCACGAAGATGATACCTACGGTGAAGTACAGCTTGGTCAGGAAGTATTCAATAAGGATGGCAAGACTTTCTATGTCGACTCCATGTTTGCCATGACTTCTAATGGCTCTAACGATTGGGAGTCTACAGAATCTCGCTTTCAGTGTGCTGACACCAATGGTGTGCTGAAAAAGTGTGACAACAAAGAAGATGCAACCTTCGCTCTTCGCCAGTTCAACGTACAAGCTAAAGGCTTGCTGAATTTTGCACCCGAAGCCACTTTGTGGGCAGGTAAGCGCTACTACCAGCGTCATGATATCCATCTTTCGGACTTCTATTACTGGAATATCTCAGGTGCTGGTGCTGGTATCGAAGGTGTTCAGGCTGGTCCTGGTAAAGTCTCCTTTGCATGGATTCGTAATGACCGTAGTGGTACAGATGATGGCTGGACCTACAATGATGAGCTGAATGTTAATACCCTCGACCTGCGTTATGCTGGTATTCCGATGTGGCAAGACGCCTCTTTGGAAGTCGGTGTTGACTATGCGATTGCTAACCCAACTGACGCTCAGAAAAGCTCAAGTAATGCGCAGTATAAAAATGCCAAAGATGGCGTAATGTTGACAGCTGAACTTACTGCTGGCGTGCTGGGTGGTTTTAACAAATCCGTTGTGCAGTATGGTACTGAAGGCTATTCCAAAGTCTTTGCTTTCTGGGGTGATGGCTCTTGGTACGGCGCTGAAGCCAAAGATGGTGCTGATGGTTTCCGCATCATTAACCATGGTGTTGTCCCAATGGGCAACTCTTGGGAGATGGGTCACCAGTTGGTCTATGGTGTAGGCAACGAAATGTGGAATGGCAACGACAAGTGGGAAACTATGTCTGCCGTTGTGCGCCCGATGTACAAATGGGATGATTTTAACAAGACCGTGTTCGAGGGGGGTTACTTTAAGGACATGAACAAGTCTACCAATGGTTCTTCGTTGGAAGATTCTGGTTATAAGTTGACCTTGGCCCAGACTTGGTCTGCAGGTGCCAGCTGGTGGGCTCGTCCTGAAATCCGGGTTTTTGCTTCTTATGTCGGTTTTGATAAAAATGACATGGCTAAGACTCCTTTTGACAGCAATACATCAAAAGACACAGTGAACTTTGGTGTTCAAGCTGAGGCTTGGTGGTAAGCAAAAGTTTAAGTTAAGTTAGTGACTGCCCCCATATGGGGGCAGTTTTGTTTCGCCGAGTATGGTAATCGGGTTAGGGAGATAAGGAAGAATGAAACTGGTAAAGATGTCTATCACAGCCGTGATTACTGCTCTGTTGTCTGGTTGTTCCGGTAGCATGGTTGTACCCGTGCAGGAGCATGCGTCTATCCTGAGTAATGCTGAACAGGCTAAGCTGGCGCTCGGCCAGACAACTAGCTGCTGTACTGCTTTCAGTGATTTCAATTATGCGGTATTGCCGGAGGGGGAGACTTTACTGGCTCTGGATAGCACAAAGCCCACTTTTCAGTTTGATGATGGTATGAGCTACTTTGCGGCTTATCGCCTGCCAACCAACACCGGCAATCTGGCCATTAGCATTGCATCTCAGGTCAGCAAGACGGTGATGGTGCCCAAGGTCATTATGCTGGATGCCGAGTTCAAGGTGACTCGAGTCCTGGGTGAGTCAGTATTCAGCTATCAGCCTGCTCACTTGCTCGATAATGACCGTATCGAAGGACGTGTTTTTGTTGACCGCAGCATGCCTGGCAACCCGGCCAGCGAAACATACATGATCGTCTATGCGCCAGCGGACCAACTCTCTGGCAGTACGACTATTTTGCATCCAGCCAAGGCCTTCGCGAAAGCAAATGGAACTGTAGAGCCTGATATCAAGGATCCGGTGATCCCGCACTCTCCTTGGGGTTTGGTGCAGATCAAAGTCAAAGATATGGCCCGTGGAAGTGGTCTTGAAGCGGTATTCAAACCCGAATATGCCGACAAGGTGGCCATGAGCCAGGGTCAGCAGGCTGCAGCGATAGCGACTACCGCAGCCGTTACCACAACTGCAACAGCTGTGGTCGCAGCCAAACCTGCTCCTGCCATGCTGAGTGAAACAGAAGCCTTCTACCAGAGCCAGATCGAAAAAGCGGTCAAGGCGGGGGATATCGACAAGGCGATGAAGCTGGTGAACGAGGCCGAGCGGGCCGGTTCAACCAAGGCAAAAAGCGTGTTTATTGATGCGGTCAAGCGCTCGCAAAAATAGAATAATACGCCCCTTTGCTGGTCAGATATATTTATTGAGGCCTCCCTTGTTGGAGGCCTTTTTAATCGGTAGACTGTAATAAATAAAAACCACGCCGTTACATTTAGTTACAATGAGTTGCTGTTTGATGTAAATGGCATTATTAAAATACAAAGTGAAACTGCTATTTATATGTCTTTGTAATAGAGTGATAATGCGGATTATTAACTTATATTAGATGCGTTTTTTAGCCGCTAAACAAGTTGTGATCTTCCCTCCAAATTCAATATTCCCCCGCCTTCGAAAGCAGCAATTTATGACCCGCTGGGTTATATTCTGATGGTCAAAATAAACAAGCCCGACTCGAAGATATCTGAATGAATCAGTGCTTATTTCATCCAGATAGATCGTTCAGGGACGACAATCCATTCAGGAGCGCACACAATGTTCAAAAATGCTTTCTCTAATCTGCAAAAGGTTGGTAAGGCGCTGATGCTGCCAGTATCAGTCTTGCCAGTCGCAGGTATTCTGCTGGGGGTGGGTGCTGCCCACTTCAGCTGGATGCCGGAAATTGTCTCCCAATTGATGGAGCAAGCCGGTGGTTCCGTATTTGGCCAGATGGCCCTGCTGTTTGCAGTGGGTGTTGCTCTGGGCTTTACCAATAACGACGGTGTATCCGGTCTGTCAGCCATCGTTGGCTACGGCATCATGGTCGCAACCCTGAAGGTCATGGCACCTGTGATGGGTGTTGAAACCATCGAAACCGGCGTGCTGGGTGGTATCCTGGCCGGTGGTATCGCTGCCTGGGCGTTCAACCGTTTCTACAAGATCCAGCTGCCAGAGTACCTGGGCTTCTTCGCGGGCAAACGTGCCGTACCCATCATCACCGGTTTCCTCTCCATTGGTCTGGGTGTGATCCTGTCCGTGATTTGGCCGCCAGTGGGTGGCGCCATCGGTGCCTTCTCTGACTGGGCTGCCAACCAGAACCCGGTACTGGCCTTCGGTATCTACGGCGTGGTTGAGCGCTCCCTGATCCCGTTCGGTCTGCACCACATCTGGAACGTACCGTTCTTCTATCAGGCTGGTACCTGCGTCAACGGTGCCGGTGAAACTGTTCACGGTATCATGACCTGCTTCCTGACTGCTGATGACGCGTCCCGCGCTGCCGGTAACGGCTTCGGTCAGCTGGCTGGTGGCTATCTGTTCAAAATGTTCGGTCTGCCTGCTGCTGCGTTCGCCATCGCTCACGCTGCCAAGCCGGAAAACCGCGCCAAGATCGTTGGTATCATGGCCTCTGCAGCCCTGACCTCTTTCCTGACCGGTATCACCGAGCCGATTGAATTCTCCTTCCTGTTCATCGCTCCGGTTCTGTACGCAATCCACGCGGTACTGGCTGGTCTGGCTTATGTGCTGACCAACTCTCTGGGTATCGTACATGGTCACACCTTCTCCAATGGCTTCATCGACTTCGTGGTGCAATCACCGCGTGCCGACAACATGCTGCTGCTGGTTGGTCTGGGTCTGGTTTACGCGGCCATCTACTACGTGGTATTCAGCTTCGTTATCCGTGCCATGAACCTGAAAACCCCGGGTCGTGAAGACGAGACTGCTGAAGAGGCCGTTGGCCAAGGCAAAGACGAGATGTCTGCTGCTCTGGTTGCCGCCTTCGGTGGTAAAGAGAACATCGCTTCTCTGGATGCCTGCATCACCCGTCTGCGTGTTGGCGTGAAAGATGTTGCCAAGGTTGACCAGGCTGGTCTGAAGAAGCTGGGTGCTGCCGGTGTGGTAGTGGCTGGTTCCGGCGTTCAAGCCATCTTCGGTACCAAGTCCGACAACCTGAAAACCGACATGGACATCTGGATGAAGAGCAACTAATCCTGTTGCCTGAATATCAGCGTGTTTGAAGAGGGAGGCGAAAGCCTCCCTCTTGCTATTTGTGGTTGCTTGTAGTGTGTCTCGGGGCTTGGCAGGGGTTGTGTTTTCCAAGGGGCGATATGTAACGGGTTGCCCAATGGTGGCCCAACAGCACAAGGTGGTGTGCTCCGCTCACCTTATCGCACGGCATTGCCAGATAACCCCATAGCCCCATAAAGCCAGCCAATAAAAAGAGCGCCACCTGGGCGCTCTTTTGTCGAGTCGAGGGGATTAGAGCTTCTCCAGATCCCGCTCGATTTCGCTGATCTTGTTCTGCACCACTTTTTCCAGATGGCGCAGGTCGCGCAGGATCTTCTGCTTGATGTCCGGGTCGGCCTGCTGATGGACGCCCTGGGTCAGGTTATCCAGCTCATCCACCACATATTTGAGGTTGGCGTTGATCTCGGTGACATCCTTGTACTCATGGGTACCGGAGTCGACCAGCATGGTCTTGCGCTGGCGGGGATACTTGAATTTGACACTCTTGGCGAAGAACTCGCCCTTCTGCTTCTTGAAGTAGATCTTGAGGATGTCGTGGTTGGCCTCCTGGCGCAGGGTGTAGCTATCGACGGAGGCGGGATCCTGGATCCCCAGGCTCTTCAGATTCTCGTACATCAGGCTTCCTCGGTTTGAAACGATCCTGTCCCATCCATCTTAACCGATGCCTCATGGCTTGCCTGTGACAGGGGCGCCAAAATCAAAAGGGCGCCATCAGGCGCCCTTTTGATCACAGCAATGCTGATTACTCGTCGATGGAGCGCAGCAGGGCGTTGATGCCGACTTTGGCGCGGGTCTTGGCATCCACCTTCTTGACGATCACCGCTGCGTAGAGGCTGTACTTGCCGCATTTGGAGGGCAGGGAGCCGGAGACGACCACGGAGCCAGCCGGTACGCGGCCGTAGTGGATCTCGCCGGTTTCACGGTCATAGATGCGGGTGGACTGGCCGATAAAGACGCCCATGGAGATGACGGAACCTTCCTCGACGATGACCCCTTCAACCACTTCGGAGCGGGCACCGATAAAGCAGTTGTCTTCGATGATGGTCGGGTTGGCCTGCAGCGGTTCCAGTACGCCGCCGATGCCGACGCCGCCGGAGAGGTGGACGTTCTTACCGATCTGGGCGCAAGAGCCGACAGTGGCCCAGGTATCGACCATGGTACCTTCGTCAACGAAGGCGCCGATGTTGACATAGGAGGGCATCAGCACGGTATTGGGGGCGATAAAAGAGCCTTTGCGGGCTGTTGCCGGCGGCACCACGCGCACACCCGCTTCCTTGAACTGCTCGGCAGTGTAGTTGGAGAATTTGAGGGGAACCTTGTCGTAGTACTGGGCATCGTCGCCCTTGATGATGCCGTTGTCGTTGATGCGGAAGTAGAGCAGTACCGCTTTCTTCAACCACTGATGGACAACCCACTCACCGGCGATCTTCTCGGCAACCCGCGCCTTGCCGGAGTCCAGCAGGTCGATGGCTTGCAGGATGGCGGACTTGGTGGCGCTATCCACGGAGCCCGGAGTAATGGTGTCGCGGCGCTCGAAGGCCGCTTCAATGATCTGTTGCAACTCGGTCATGACAGGTTTCCTTTAAAAAATTCTGTTTGTTGTATCACACTTTTCCGACTGTTTTTAAGGGGTTGACCGGAATTCTTCCAGCCAGCGACCATTTCTTCATCCGATGTGCGCCAACCAGTTGTTTGGTATGGCAAAAAACGCCCGACAATCAGCTTCTTTCGAATCACTCTTCGCTTAATCCAGTACCGACTGCTGGGGATTGAGCTGGTGTACCAGTCGCTCTTCCAGCTGCAGTTGCTGCTCCGCCGTCAGTGGCTCGCCATCGAGGCTGGTCAGGCTGAAAAAGTCCTCGACCCTCTCACCGAAAGTGGCAATTTTGGCGGCGTGCAGCGACAGTCCGCACTGCTGGAAAACGGCACCGATCCGCGCCAGCAGGCCGGGGGTATCGAGGGCAGTCAGCTCCATCAGGGTGTGGCGGCTCTCCCCCTTGTGCGGTAGAAAAACGACCCGGGTCGGCACGCTGAACTGGCGGTGGCGCCGTGACAACGGCTTGTTGCGCAGCACTAGCTTGCCAGGCTCCTGCAGCGCCTTCTCCAGCGCCTTCTTGATGGTGGCAGTGCGATTGGGGCTGATAGGTTCGCCGCTCGGCTCCAGCACCACGAAGGTATCGAGCACATAGTTGCTGCGCGAGTTCATGATCTGGGCGTCGTGGATGTTGAGGTTCTTCTGATCCAGCGCCGAGGCGACGGTGGCAAACAGATTCGGGGTATCGCGGCAGTAGATAAACACCTCGCTGCCGCCGCGGGTCGGATGTTTGCCGATGATCACCAGCGGTGCCGGATTGTCGCCATGCTCGATGATGTGGCGGCAGTGCCAGGCGATCTGTTCCGGGCTGTGACGCAGGAAGTAATCGGCCTTGAAGTCGCCCCAGAGCTGATTGATTGCCTCTTCCGATACATCCCGTTGCGCAAGCAGTTGCTTGGCCTGACGCTGGTTCTCGCGAATGCGCAGCCGCATGTCGGGCGGGTTCTCCAACCCCTGGCGCAGCGCCTTCTGGGTCGCGAAGTAGAGCTCCCGCAGCAGGGTGCCCTTCCAGTCGTTCCACAGGGTGTCGTTGGTGGCGCAGATATCGGCCACGGTGAGGCAGTAGAGCAGGTCGAGATGCTGCTCGTCGCGCACCTTCTGGGCAAAGTCGGTGACCACGTCGGGATCGTAGATATCGCGGCGCTGGGCGGTGACCGACATCAGCAGATGGTGGCGCACCAGCCAGGCGACCAGTCGGCTCTCGTAGCGATCCAGACCGTGCAGCTGGCAGAACTCCAGCGCATCGACGGCGCCGAGTTCCGAGTGATCGCCGCGCCGCCCCTTGGCGATGTCGTGGAACAGGGCGGCGATGCTGAGCAGCTCCGGTTTGCGCAGCCGGGTGAAGACCTCGTGGCAGAGCGGGTGGCTCTGGCGACTGGCCGGATTGGGGAACTGGTGAATGTTCTTGAGCAGCCGGTGGGTGTGCTCATCCACCGTGTAGGCGTGGAACATGTCAAACTGCATCTGGCCGACGATGAGGTTCCATTGCGGCAGATAGGCGGCGAGGATGCCGTATTTGTGCATCAGGGTGAGCGGCAGGCCGATGCCGTTGGGGTGGCGCAGCAGCGCCATAAACAGGCGACGGCAGTCGGGCAGATCCTGCAACCAGCAGTTCAGTTTACGGCGTGCCTCGCGCAGTTGGCGCAGGGTGGCCGAGTGGATGCCTGCAATCTCGGGATGCTGGGCCATCTGATAGAAGAGGCGCAGAATAGCGGCCGGTTCACGGCTAAACAGCTCCGCATCCACCGCATCGATGAGGCGGCCACGAAGCTGGAACTCGTCGGAGAGGCGGCGCACATCCATGGCGGTGTTGCCGAGGATCGCCTCGTCAAACAGCTGCAGCAGCATCTCGTTGAGTTCGGAGACCCGACGCACCGTCTGATAGAAGCGCTTCATCATCTGCTCGACCGGGGTGTTGCCTTCCCCTTCGAACCCCAGCATCTGGGCCACGGTACGCTGGCGATCGAACAGCAGGCGGTTATCTCCCTTGTTGATGGCCATGTGCAGGGCAAAGCGTACCTTCCAGAGAAAATTCTGGCAGTCGAGTAGTTCGCGATACTCGGCGCGATTGAGAAAGCCGTGGCTGGTCATCTCGAACAAGGTGGTGGCGCCAAAGTGGCGGCGGGCGACCCAGGCGAGGGTCTGAATATCCCGCAGGCCGCCCGGATTGCTCTTGAGATCCGGCTCCAGCTTGTAGGCGGTGCCGAGAAACTGCTGGTGACGTTCAGCCTGCTCCTGGCGCTTGGCGCGAAAGAAGGCTTCGCTCGGCCAGAAGTGCTGGGGGCCGGTGGCCTCTTTCAGTTGTCGGAAACCTTCCTGGCGACCTGTGATGTAGCGGGCCTCAATGAGGTTGGTGGCGACCGTAATATCGGCGCGCCCCTGCTCGAGGCACTCCGCCACGTTGCGCACCGCCTGACCCACCTCAAGCTTGAGGTCCCACAGCAAGGTGATGAACTCGCCGATGCGCAGTCCCAACACCTCGTCCAGTTCATCGCCATCATAGAGGATCAGCAGGTCGATATCGGAGTGGGGGTGCAGCTCGCCGCGGCCATAGCCCCCCACCGCGATCAGGGTCAGATCGCTCTTGTCAAAGCCGAACTTCTGCCACAACCGGCAGAGCAACTGATCCATGTACTCGGAGCGGGTGGCGACCAGCTCGATGATGTTGTCGCCGGCATCAAAACGGGCGTGCAGCCAGCCGAGAAAGCGGCTCAGGTACTCTTTGCAGTTGTCGCGAGTGAGCTGGTCATCGGGTAACAAATGGGGGGAAAGCAGGCTGGCGTCCATGGCATCTCACACACAGTGGCAGGCAAACGGCTGAACAGAAGTAAAAACCCCGGCGCTTTGGAAGTTCAGGGCCGGGGTTCGATGTTAGCTGTGTTTGATGAAGCGGTCGATAGTGTCATCGGGGCGCAGGGTAAGCACCTCGCAGCCATCCTCGGTCACCAGCAGGGTGTGCTCCCACTGGGCGGAGTCGCCGCCATCCTTGGTGGTCACGGTCCAGCCATCCTTCGGATTGACCTTGCAGTGATACTTCTTGCTGTTGACCATGGGCTCGATGGTGAAGCACATGCCCGCTTTCAGCTCCAGCTTGCCACTGTTGCGGTAGTGGAGGATCTGCGGCTCTTCGTGGAATTCGGCGCCGATGCCGTGACCGCAGTAGTCACGCACAACGGAGAAACCGGCCTTCTCGACGATGGGCTGAATGACGGTGCCAATCTCGGTAATGCAGGCACCCGGACGTACCTTCTTGATGGCGGCGTAGAGGCTCTCTTGCGCAACCTTGCAGAGCTGGCGGCGCAGTGGGGTGGTCTCACCCACGATGAACATGGCCGAGGTATCGCCGTGGTAGCCATCCTTGATGACGGTGATATCCAGATTAATGATGTCGCCATCGCGCAGCTTCTTGTGGTTCGGGATGCCGTGGCAGATCACATCGTTCACCGAGGTGCAGATGGATTTGGGGAAACCGTGGTAGTTGAGCGGAGCTGGAACTGCCTGTTGTACGTCGACAATATAGTCGTGGCAGAGGGTGTTCAGTTCGTCAGTGGTGACGCCAGCTTTGACATGGGGCGCAATCATGACCAGCACATCGGCGGCCAATTGGCCGGCAACGCGCATCTTTTCAATCTCTTCCGGTGTCTTGATTTTAATGGACATGGGATCTCTCTTGCGGCCTGCCGCTGGGCCTGCGAGGGCAGACAGGACAGGTAATGAAAAATAGATGCGTTTGCAATCAGGGCAAAATTTTATCCGCAACCCCCGCGTACTTCCAGTGTGATTGTCATCACAACGTCAAATCAGCGTCGCAGCATCCTCTGGGGATCCATATTTACACCTGTTTAGGGTGTCGGCCGGTGGTGTCCTGAACAAAGTTATGGTATAAAGCGCGCCGGAATGGGGAACTTGCGTCCCGATTTCATCACCCTTACTTAAACAACACACACACATCGACACATATGCCGGGGTGCCTTAACGGGTCGGTTATATGGGATGTGTGGAGGCCTAACCCCAATACAGAGGTATAAAATGGCTAAAGTTTCTATGCGCGATATGCTGCAAGCCGGCGTTCACTTCGGTCACCAGACTCGTTACTGGAACCCGAAAATGAAATCCTACATCTTCGGTGCCCGCAGCAAAGTTCACATCATCAACCTGGAAAAAACCGTTCCGATGTTTGACGATGCCATGAACTTCATCAGCTCCGTAGCTGCCAAGAAAGGCAAGGTACTGTTCGTTGGTACCAAGCGTGCCGCGTCTGAAGCCGTAAAAGAAGCCGCTGAGCGTTGCGACCAGTTCTATGTAAACCACCGCTGGCTGGGCGGTATGCTGACCAACTGGAAAACCGTTCGTCAGTCTATCAAGCGCCTGAAAGATCTGGAAACCCAGAGCCAGGACGGTACCTTCGACAAGCTGACCAAGAAAGAGGCGCTGATGCGTACTCGCGAAATGGAAAAGCTGGAGAAGAGCCTGGGTGGTATCAAGAACATGGGCGGCCTGCCTGACGTTCTGTTCGTTGTCGATGCCGACCACGAGCATATCGCTATCAAAGAAGCCAATAACCTGGGTATCCCGGTAGTTTCCATCGTTGATACCAACTCCAACCCGGACGGCGTTGACTATGTCATCCCGGGTAACGACGACGCTATCCGTGCCGTACAGCTGTACCTGAATGCTGCTGCTGACACCGTACTGGAAGCTCGCGCTCAGGACATCGTTGTTCAAGCCGAACAAGATGGCTTCGTTGAAGCTGAGTAATTGATAAGGACTGTAAAGCCCTTATTAACCAAGCTGATGTAATTGGTTAGCAGGGGCCCTTGTGGCCCCTGTTTCTTGTCAATTCAAGACCGAGGATACTGGACATGGCTAACGTTACTGCCGCCCTGGTAAAAGAACTGCGCGAGCGCACTGCCGCTGGCATGATGGATTGCAAAAAAGCACTGGAAGAAGCTGCTGGTGATATCGAGCTGGCAATTGAGAACATGCGCAAATCCGGTCAGGCCAAAGCCGCCAAGAAAGCTGGCCGTATCGCCGCTGAAGGCGTTATCTTTGCTCGCACCGAAGGCAACGTTGCCGTCATGATCGAGCTGAACAGCGAAACCGACTTCGTCGCCAAAGATGCCAGCTTCATGGCAATGGGCCAGAAGATCGCTGACATCGCTGCGACCCAGAAAATTGCTGACGTTGACGCGCTGAAAGCCGCTGACTTCGGTAACGGCGAATCCGTCGAGCTGACCATCACCAACCTGATCGCCAAGATCGGTGAGAACATGAACCTGCGTCGCGTGATGCTGGTTGAAGGTGACAACCTGGGTACCTACGTTCACGGTTCCCGCATTGGTGTTATCACCAAGCTGACCGGTGGTTCTGCCGAGCTGGCCAAAGATCTGGCCATGCACGTTGCTGCCAACAGCCCGCAATTCGTCAAGCCTGAAGACGTGTCTGCTGAAGTTGTTGCCAAAGAGCGCGAAATCCAGATCGACATCGCCATCAACTCCGGCAAGCCGAAAGAGATCGCCGAGAAGATGGTTGAAGGCCGCATGAAGAAGTTCACCGGTGAGGTTTCCCTGACTGGTCAACCGTTCGTGAAAGATCCTTCCATGACCGTTGCCGAACTGCTGAAGAAAGAAGGCGCTGACGTTGTCTCCTTCACCCGTTTCGAAGTGGGCGAAGGCATCGAGAAGCAAGAGACCGATTTCGCTGCTGAAGTTGCAGCCCAAATCGCGGCCGCTCAAAAGGCCTAATCGAACCGGTTTTTCCGTTTCCCCAGACCGCGACTTATGTCGCGGTCTTTATATGACCAGGAATCAGTGACATGAGTACCAATCCCAAACCTGCATACAGACGTGTTCTTCTGAAGTTGAGTGGTGAAGCCCTGCAAGGATCCGAGGGTTTCGGCATTGATCCGGCGGTGCTGGAGCGGATGGCCCAAGAGATCAAAGAACTGGTTGAGTTGGGTGTTCAGGTCGGTCTGGTCATCGGTGGCGGCAACCTGTTCCGTGGTGCCGGTCTTGCCAAAGCGGGCATGAACCGCGTGGTGGGCGACCACATGGGTATGCTGGCAACCGTGATGAACGGTCTGGCCATGCGTGATGCCCTGCATCGTGCTTATGTGAATGCCCGTCTGATGTCTGCCATCTCCCTGCAAGGCGTCTGTGACTCCTACAGCTGGGCCGAGGCAATCAGCCAGCTGCGTGCTGGCAAAGTCGTTATCTTCTCTGCCGGTACCGGCAACCCCTTCTTCACTACCGATTCTGCGGCTTGCCTGCGCGGGATCGAGATCGAAGCTGACGTGGTGCTCAAAGCCACCAAGGTTGATGGTGTATACAACGAAGATCCGGTCAAGAATCCGGATGCCGTGCTGTATCATGAACTGAGTTATGATGAAGTTCTTGAAAAAGAGCTCAAGGTGATGGATCTTGCTGCCTTTACCCTGGCACGTGACCATGATCTGCCGATCCGCGTGTTCAACATGAACAAACCTGGTGCCCTGCGCCGGGTTGTCATGGGTGAACCGGAAGGCACTCTGATCCACCACGTTGGTAAATAAGATAAAAGTGAGCCATATGGCGCTCTTATCCTATCCATCACGTCAGTAAATAAGATAGACACGGGCCGTGTAGCGGCTCGTTCGCCAAAAGGAAAACCACTGTGATCAACGAGATTAAAAACGACGCCAAGGACCGTATGGGCAAGAGCGTAGAAGCGCTCAAGACCCAAATGTCCAAGATCCGTACCGGCCGTGCTCACCCGAGCCTGCTCGACGGCATCCAGGTTGAGTATTACGGTGCTGCCACTCCGCTGAAACAGTTGGCCAACGTCGTGGCAGAAGATGCTCGCACCCTCTCCATCTCCATTTTTGACCGCTCCATGATCCAGGCGGTAGAGAAGGCGATCCTGACCTCCGATCTGGGCCTGAACCCGTCCAGCAATGGCCAGACCCTGCGCGTACCGCTGCCGCCGCTGACCGAAGAGCGTCGTCGCGACCTGACCAAGATCGTCCGTGCCGAAGCGGAAAACGCTCGTGTTGCCGTGCGCAACATCCGTCGTGACGCCAACGCTGATCTGAAAGCGCTGCTGAAGGACAAAGAGATCTCCGAAGACGATGACCGTCGCGCCCAGGAAGAGATCCAGAAACTGACCGACTCCTACATCAAGCTGGTCGATGAGGCCCTTGCCGTAAAGGAGAAGGAGCTAATGGAAATCTAACCGTCTGAAAGGTATATTACGAGCGCCGTGTAGTGCCCCTGCACGGCGCTTTTGTCTTTGTGGGAGAATTACATGTCGCTTTTGGCTGCGTTGGGTGATTGTGCCAACTCGTCTTTACCCCGTCACGTCGCCATCATCATGGATGGTAACGGTCGCTGGGCCCAGAACCGAGGCAAGATGCGGGTTTATGGCCACAAGGCGGGCGTCAAGTCAGTGCGCGAGGCCGTTACCTTTGCTGCGCGTGCCAAGATCGAGGCATTGACCCTGTTTGCATTCTCCAGCGAGAACTGGCGCCGCCCGGAAGGGGAGGTCAGTGCCTTGATGGAACTGTTCATCACAGTGCTGGGTCGTGAGGTGCAGAAACTGCACAACAACGGGATCCGGCTCAAGGTGATTGGCGATACTGCTCGCTTTAGTGAGCGGTTGCAGGCCAAAATCACCAAGGCGGAAGCCTTGACCGCCAATAACAAGGGGTTGACCCTGAACATTGCGGCCAACTATGGCGGCCAGTGGGATATCGCCCAGGCCGCCCGCAAGCTGGCTAAAGCAGTGGCGGCCGGTGAACTGGCCGCTGACGACATTGATGAATCCATGTTGACCCGCGAGGTTTGCATGGCCGATCTGCCACCTGTGGACCTGTTGATCCGCACCGGTGGCGATCATCGCATCAGCAACTTTGTGTTATGGCAGCTCGCCTATGCCGAGCTCTATTTTACCCCGGTATTGTGGCCCGATTTCAACGAGGCCGAGTTCAGTGAGGCGGTTGCCTCTTTCGTTGCCCGCGAGCGTCGCTTCGGTTGCACGGGTGAACAGATACGGGAATTGATCGCCGAGCAGCAGACCGGCTAAACCCCGCTCCCAAGAGAGAGGTTTCTTTTGCTAAAACAACGAATTATTACTGCTTTGATGTTGATCCCCCTGGTGTTGGGGGCGCTCTTCTTTCTGCCATTGAAATTTTTTGCCCTGTTGGCTGCGCTGGTATTTTTGTTGGCCAGTCGTGAATGGAGCGGGTTTGTCTCTGCTGCTCCGCAGCAATGGTTGCCCATCGTATTCTGTCTGTTGCTCGGTGCCAGCCTCTTTTGGTTGCCGGTGGAGCAACTCTGGACGCCCCACCTGCACCCCCTCGTGATGGGCGTGCTCTGGACCGCGGTAAGCTGGTGGTTGCTGGGTCTGCTGCTGGTGTTGCGTTATCCCCAAAGCGCCAAGCTGTGGAAAGAGTCTATCTGGCTCAAGTCGCTGTTTGGTCTGGTGACCCTGGTTCCCTTCTTCTGGTCGCTGGTCGCCATCCGTGGTTACAACTTTTACCATGACCCCATGATGGGGGCCTGGATCCTGTTGTTCGTGATGGGACTGGTCTGGGCGGCAGATTCTGGCGCGTATTTTTTCGGCAAGGCGTTCGGTAAGCACAAGCTGGCACCGGCTGTGAGTCCGGGCAAAACCATCGAAGGGATGTGCGGCGGCCTCTTTACCGCCAGCCTGCTGGCCATCGGCGTTACCTGGTCGATGGGATTTGTTCCTGCCAAGATGATCACCGTGCTGTTTTGCTCTCTGCTAGCGGTGCTAGCCTCCGTACTCGGCGATCTGACCGAGAGCATGTTCAAGCGCGAAGCTGGCATCAAGGACTCCGGCACTCTGCTGCCGGGTCATGGCGGTATTCTCGACCGGATCGACAGCCTGACCGCCGCTCTGCCGGTGTTTCTGCTCAGTTATCTGCTAATCAGTCAGGAGTTTTGATGCACAAGTCACTGGTTATTCTGGGAGCCTCCGGCTCCATTGGTCAGAGTACCTTGAAAGTGCTGCGCCATAACCCGGGCAGTTGGCAAGTGTTGGCGTTGACCGCCGCCCGCAACGTGGATGCCATGTTGCGGGACTGCCTCGAATTCTCCCCCCGTTTTGCCGTGATGGTCGATGAGGATGCCGCCCGTGAACTGGCTGCCCGTCTGAAAGCGCACGGCAGTGCGACCCGGGTCATGTCTGGTGCAGCAGCCCTTTGCGAGGTTGCTGCTCACCCCGACGCCCATAGCGTGATGGCCGCCATCGTCGGTGCGGCCGGACTGGCCCCGACCATGGCCGCGGTACGTGCCGGCAAGCGTATTTTGCTGGCCAACAAGGAGGCGCTGGTGATGTCCGGTGCTTTCTTCATGGAGGCTGTGCGCGAGCATGGCGCCGAGCTGCTGCCCATCGACAGCGAACACAATGCCATCTTCCAGTGTCTGCCGACTGCCGTGCAGCGCCAGCCCGGTTTTTGCGATCTGGCTGCGGCGGGGATCAGCAAGATTTTGCTGACTGGTTCCGGCGGCCCGTTCCGTTACACCGAGATCAGCGAGCTGGCGAAGGTGACGCCGGCGCAGGCCATCGCTCATCCCAACTGGTCGATGGGGGCCAAGATTTCGGTCGACTCCGCCACCATGATCAACAAAGGGCTGGAGTACATCGAGGCGCGCTGGTTGTTCAATGCGGCGCCCGAGCAGATCCAGGTGGTGATCCACCCGCAGTCGGTGATCCACTCCATGGTGCAGTACAAGGATGGCTCCGTGCTTGCTCAGCTTGGCAATCCGGATATGTGTACCCCCATTGCCCATGCGCTGGCTTATCCCAATCGCATCCCCTCCAGTGTGGAACCTTTGGATTTCTTCAGTGTCGGAGAGTTCAGCTTTATCCGGCCTGATTACGATCGCTACCCCTGTCTGGCGCTGGCTATCAATGCCTGCCAGAAGGGACAAGCGGCGACCACTGCGCTCAATGCGGCCAACGAGGAGGCGGTTGCTGCCTTCCTGGCCGGGCGCATCGGTTTTATGGATATTGCCCGGATCAACGAGGCTGTGATGCTGGCGCTGGAGAGCAGCGCCGTCGGCTCGCTCGATGATCTGTTTGCCCTGGACGGTGCGGCAAGAGCCCGTGCTCACACTTTGATTGAGGAGCTTGGCTGATGGGCGGTGTGTTGTGGAATATCGGTGCCTTTGTTGTTGCGCTGGGCCTGCTGGTCGCGGTGCACGAGTTTGGTCACTTCTGGGTGGCCCGTCGTTGTGGCGTCAAGGTTGAGCGCTTCTCTATCGGTTTTGGCAAGGCGATCTGGCGCCGGATGGGTAAAGATGGCACCGAATATGTGCTGGCGCTGATCCCGCTCGGTGGTTACGTCAAGATGCTCGATGGCCGGGTCGATGAACTCAAGCCCGGTGACGAGCAGTATGCCTTCAACCACAAGAGTGTCTGGGCGCGGATGGCGATTGTCGCCGCAGGTCCTATGGCCAACTTCCTGTTTGCCCTGTTTGCCCTCTGGCTGATGTTTATCATCGGGGTGCCGAGCGTCAAGCCGGTGATCGGTGAAGTGCGTCCGGCATCCATCGTGGCCGAGGCGGGTGTGCTGCCGGGGATGGAGATTGTCGGGGTCGGCGATGAGCAGACCGGTGACTGGGAGAGCGTCACTTACGCCCTTATCAGCCATCTGGGTGACGATGCTGTGACTCTCAAGGTGCAGGCACCCAATACCAGCTATGCCACCGATAAAACCTTGTCGCTGACCGGCTGGACCTTCGATCCGGATAAAGAGTCGCCCATCGGCAGCTTGGGAATTGTCCCCTTGAGTGGCAAAGTGCTGCCAGTCGTGGCTGCCGTGGTGGCCAAGAGTGCCAGTGAAAAGGCGGGGCTGCAGATTGGTGACCGTATCAAACAGGTCGGCGATCAGCCTATTACCGCGTGGGCCCAGTTTGTCGAGCTGGTGCAGCAGGCTCCGGGCGAACCCCTTCAAGTGGTGGTTGAGCGCAACAACAGTGATCTCAACGTGACCCTGACCCCGGATAGCCGCAAGGTGCAGGGCAAGCTGGTGGGATTCGTCGGTCTCTCACCGCAACTGGTTCCATTACCGGATGAATATCGAATTCTGTTACAGTATGGGCCTTTGCAGGCGCTGTGGCATGGCGCGGACAAAACCTGGAGCCTGATCACGCTCACCTTTGACATGATTGGCAAGTTGATCGGTGGCATCGTGTCGCTGGACAACCTGAGCGGCCCCATCTCCATTGCCAAGGGCGCCGGCAGCAGTGCCGACTATGGTCTGGTCTATTTCTTGAGTTTTCTGGCGCTGATCAGCGTCAACCTGGGAATTATCAATCTGTTCCCCCTGCCGGTGCTCGATGGTGGCCATCTGGTCTATTTCCTGATCGAAGCGGTCACCGGCAAGCCGGTATCAGAGAAAATACAGGAAGTGGGTTTCAGGATCGGCGTCGCCATTCTGATGTTATTGATGGGCATTGCGCTGTTTAACGATTTCGCTCGCCTCTGAGGCCAGAGCATCAACAAGGACACATAAGAACAAAATGGCTGTTAAAAAAGCATTGGTGTTGAGTTGCCTGCTGGGTGCCAGTTTCCTGGCCCAGGCGGCCCCTGCCTCTTTTGTGGTGCAAGATATCCAGGTCGAAGGTCTGCAACGGGTGACCCTGGGTGCCGCACTGTTGAACCTGCCGATCCGGGTCGGTGATACCGTCGACTCCGTGGCTCTGGCCAGCGCCATCAAAAAGCTCTATGCCTCGGGTAACTTCGAGGATGTGAAGGTTTACCGTGACGGCCAGGTGCTGCAGGTGATGGTCAAGGAGCGTCCGACCATCTCCAGCATCGAGTTTGCCGGCAACAAGGATATCAAAGAGGAGCAACTGACCCAGAGTCTGGAGTCCTCCGGTATCCGTGTGGGTGATCCGCTGGATCGCACCGTACTCACCTCCCTCGAGAAGGGACTCGAAGATTTCTACTATGGCGTGGGTAAATACTCCGCCAAGGTCAAGGCCATCGTCACCCCGTTGCCGCGCAACCGGGTCGACCTCAAGTTCACCTTCGTGGAAGGGGAAGCGGCCAAGATCCAGCAGATCAACATCGTCGGCAACAGCGTCTTCCCTGAAGAGAAGCTGATTGCTCAGCTCTCCCTGCGCGACGAAGTGCCCTGGTGGAACTTCACCGCCGACCAGCGCTATCAGAAGCAGAAGCTGGCGGGTGATATCGAGACCCTGCGCTCCTACTACATGGATCGCGGCTATATCCGCTTCCAGCAGGAGTCTACCCAGGTCTCCATGACCCCCGACAAGAAGGGCGTCTACGTCACCCTCAACATCAAGGAAGGGGATCAGTACAAGGTCTCAGGTGTCCAGCTCAAGGGTGACCTGATCGATCGCGGTGGCGAGATGAAGGGATTGATCCCGATCGCTGCCGGCAGCACCTACTCTGCCAGTCAGGTGACTCATACCGAAGAGGTGCTCTCCAAGTTCCTCGGCCGTTACGGTTATGCCTATCCGAAAGTGGTCACCTTCCCGCAGGTCAATGACAAGACCAAGGAAGTCGAGCTGATCGTCAACGTTGAGCCGGGCCCCCGTGTCTATGTGCGCAATATCAACTTCAGCGGTAACGCCACTACCGAAGATCAGGTACTGCGTCGCGAGATGCGCCAGATGGAGGGCACCTGGCTCTCCTCCGACAACATCGAGCAGTCCAAGAGCCGTCTTAACCGCCTTGGCTACTTCGAGAGTGTCGAAGTGGACACCAAGCGGGTGCCGGGCAACGATGACCTGGTTGACCTCGACTTCAAGGTCAAGGAGCAGCCAGCAGGCTCCATCAACGCCGGTATCGGTTACGGTACCGAATCGGGTCTGAGCCTGCAGGCGGGGATCTCCCAGGACAACTTTATGGGTACCGGTAAAAAGGTCTCCATCAACGCCAGCACCAACGACTACTCCAAGAACGTCGATCTGAGCTACAACGACCCCTACTTTACCGTGGATGGTGTCAGCCTGGGTGGTCGGGTCTACTACAACCAGTTTCGCGCCGATGATGCCGATATCGTTGATTACGAGAACGAAACCATCGGTTTCCGTCTCTCCAGCGGCTTCCCGGTCAACGAGTTCAACCGTCTCGACTTCAGTACCGGTATCGAGAGTACCAAGCTGAGCCGTCCATCATTCAATAGCCAGAACTACCAACAGTGTCTTATTGATAATCCTGAAAAAGACAGTACTTATTGCTGGGATCAGTGGAATGATAACCGCCAGTCGGTGCAGATGGATCAGTTCTGGAATCTCTATTCACAAGATGGTGCAAACCTCGACTTTGTGACCGTCGATTTGACTGCTGGCTGGACTCGCTCCACCCTGAACAAGGGGATGTTCCCGACAGCCGGTGACCGACAGCGTGTCAACGCCAAGGTGACCGTGCCGGGCATGGAGCTGCAGTACTACAAGCTCTCCGCCGAAGATGCCCACTACTTCCCGCTCGATGCGGATCATAGCTGGGTAATGATCGGCAAGGGTCGTGTCTCCTACGGTAACGGCTATGGTGATGACCCCATGCTGCCGTTCTTCGAGAACTACTATGCCGGTGGTTTCGATACGGTCCGTGGCTTCAAGAGTAATACGATTGGTCCAAAAGCGATCTATCCGGTTTATAACAAACCGACTGGTGCAGATAGTCCGACATGTAAGAAAAACTCTGACGGTAGTTGTTTGTATGAGGGGTCAGATACCTCGGTCGGTGGCAATGCTCTGGCTGTCGCATCACTGGAGCTGGTCTTCCCGACCCCGTTCGTCTCCGAGACCTATCGTCCGCAGATCCGTACCACCGCATTTGTTGATGCTGGTACCGTCTGGAGCACTGATTTTGCCAACGGGGCATATCCCTGCGCAGATGGGTTTAACTGCAACTACATGAGTCAGGACTATTCCAACCCGGGCAATATCCGGGTCTCTGCCGGTATTTCCCTGCAGTGGCTCTCGCCGATGGGCCCGCTGGTGTTCGCACTGGCACAACCAATCAAGAAATATGAAGGGGATCGCACCGAGTTCTTCTCCTTCAACATCGGTCGTACTTTCTAAGCAGAGTTTCACCCCCACCCATGCGGTGGGGGTCTTCAATGATGGGACGCGCGGTATGCGTGCCTCACCAGGTAACAAGACGGTCCTAACGCCGCTTGCATAATCGGGTAAATCAGGTAGCCCTCGCCATGAGGGAACAAGGAGTAAGTGTGAATAAAGCGTTGAAAGTAGCTGGTTTGAGCTTTGCACTGATGGCTGCCGGCATGGGTTCTGCCTTCGCTGAGACCAAGATCGCCGTGGTTGATATGGGCGAAGTCTTCCAAAAGCTGCCCCAGCGTGAAGCCGTTGCAGCCAAGCTGAAAGGTGAATTCGAGCCGCGCATGCGTGAGCTGCAGAAGCTGGAACAGGAAGGCCAGAAGCTGGTCGAGAAGTTCCGTAAGGATGAAGCCTTCATGAGCGCCGAGCAGAAGAAGCAGAACCAGGAGAAGCTGGCCAAGCTGCAGATGGAGTTCAACCAGAAGCGTCAAGCCTTTGAGCAGGACAACGGTCGCCGTCAGTCCGAAGAGCGCAACAAGATCCTGACCAAGGTGCAGGCTGCCATCGATTCCATCGCCAAGAGCAATGGTTACGATCTGGTGCTGGAGCGCAATGCCGCCCCGTATGCCGCCAGCAAGCTGGACATCTCCGGCCAGGTTATTTCTCAGGTAAGCAAGAGCAACTAATTGATGGCATTCACTCTCGCACAGCTGGCCCAGCAACTGGGGGCTCAGGTCCATGGCGACGGAACCCTGGAAATCCGCAAGGTAGCGACACTGGAAAAGGCCGGGGAGGGGGATATCACCTTCCTGTCCAACAAGAAGTACCGGCACTATCTGGAGCAGTGCAAGGCGACCGCCGTGCTCATTACCGAAGCGGATCTGCCATTTTGTCCCACCAATGCCCTGGTGCTCAAAGACCCCTATGTGGGCTTTGCCCGGGTAGCCCAACTGCTGGACACCACCCCGCAGCCGGCCACGGATATTCATCCGAGTGCCGTTATAGCGGCTGACGTGCAACTGGGCGAGAGAGTGGCCATCGGCGCCAATGCAGTGATCGAATCCGGTGTCGTGCTGGGTGACGATGTACGCATTGGCCCGGGCTGTTTTGTTGGCAAAAATACCCGGCTGGGAGCCCGCTCCCGGCTGTGGGCCAACGTCACCCTCTATCACAATGTGACCATGGGCACCGACTGTCTGGTTCAATCCGGCACAGTGATCGGCGCCGATGGTTTCGGTTATGCCAACGAGCGTGGCGAGTGGATCAAGATCCCCCAGCTCGGCGGCGTGACCATTGGCAACCGGGTCGAGATCGGTGCCTGTACCACCATTGACCGCGGTGCACTGGAAGATACCCGCATCGCTGACAACGTCATCATCGACAACCAGTGCCAGATCGCCCACAACGTGGAGATCGGTTACGGCACCGCCGTGGCGGGCGCAACCGTGATGGCTGGTAGTCTCAAGGTCGGCAAATACTGTATCATTGGCGGCGCTTCCGTCTTTAACGGGCATATGGAGATCTGCGACCAGGCCACCGTCACCGGTATGGCCATGGTGATGCGGCCCATTACCGAGCCCGGTGTCTACTCTTCCGGCATCCCTCTGCAAACCAATAAAGAGTGGCGCAAGACCGCTGCCCGGGTGATGCGTATCGAAGAGATGCACAAGCGGTTAAGCAAGCTTGAGAAGAAGCTGGATCAAGAATAATCACGATTGGTATAGGGTACTGTTTTGACTACTGAAAAGAAGAGCCTGGGTATCCAGGAAATCATGGATCTGCTGCCCCACCGTTATCCGTTTCTGATGGTGGATCGTGTAGACGACTACGAGATCAGCGATGAGCGCAAAACCCTGCGCGCCATCAAGAACGTCTCGTTCAACGAGCCGATCTTCCAGGGGCACTTCCCGGCCAAGCCGGTGTTCCCGGGCGTACTGATCCTGGAAGCGATGGCACAGGCCACCGGTATCCTGGCCTTTACCATGGTGGGCAAGCCGTCTCCCAACGAACTCTACTATTTTGCCTCAATCGACAACGCTCGTTTCAAGCGCCCGGTCGGCCCCGGTGACCAACTGGTGCTGGACGTGGAGTTCCTGAAAGAGCGTCGCGGTATTGCCAAGTTCACCGGTGTCGCCACCGTCGACGGTGAAGTGGTCTGTACCGCCGAGCTGATGTGCGCCAAACGCGAGGTTTAACACACGTGATCGACCAGACTGCCATCATTCACGATACTGCCATCGTCCATGAGTCTGCCGTGATCGGTAAAGGGGTTGAAATCGGCCCCTTTTCTGTCATCGGCGCCGAGGTGGAAATCGGTGACAACACCTGGGTAGGTTCCCATGTGGTGATCAAGGGCCCGACCAAGATTGGTTGCGGCAACAAGCTCTTCCAGCACACCTCCATCGGTGAGGATTGCCAGGACAAGAAGTATGCCGGTGAGCGCACCTTCCTCGAGATTGGCGACAACAACGTCATTCGCGAGAACTGCACCTTCCACCGTGGCACCATTCAGGATCAATCCCTGACCAAGGTGGGCAGCGGCAACCTGTTCATGGTCAACGTTCACGTTGCCCACGATTGCATCATCGGTGACAACTGTATCTTCGCCAACAACGCGACCCTGGCGGGCCACGTGGTGATCGGTGACTTCGTGATCTTCGGTGGTCTCTCCGCAATTCACCAGTTCGGCCGCGTCGGTTCCCACGCCTTCGTCGGTGGCTGCGCCGCCCTGAACAAGGACGTGCCGCCTTACGTGATGGCCGCCGGCAACTACGCCAAGCCGTTCGGGGTCAACTCCGAAGGTCTGCGTCGCCGCGGTTTCAGCGCCGAGGCCATCTCTGCCGTCAAGCGTGCCTACAAAGAGATCTTCCGCTCCGGCAAGACCATCGAAGAGGTGCTGCCGGTGCTGATCGAGATGGCGCAAGCCGAACCGGCCGTCCAGCTCTATGTGGATTTCCTCAAAGATAACGAGCGCGGGATCATCCGTGCCTGATCCGGTTCGTATCGGTATCGTCGCCGGAGAGGTCTCCGGCGACATTCTGGCTGCCGGTCTGGTGCGCGAGCTGCAAGCCCGCTACCCGGATGCGCAGTTCGAAGGGATCGCCGGGCCACGGATGCAGGCCCTCGGCGTCAAGGCACTGTTCGAGATGGAAGAGCTCTCCGTCATGGGGATCACCGAGGTGCTGGGCCGTCTGCCGCGCATCCTCAAGGTTCGTCGCGAACTGCTGCGCCACTTTATTGCCAATCCGCCCGATATCTTTATCGGCGTGGATGCACCGGATTTCAATATCGGAGTGGAGCTGAAACTGCGCCGCGCCGGTATCAAGACGGTTCACTATGTCAGCCCCTCTGTGTGGGCCTGGCGCCAGAACCGCATTCACAAGATCAAGGCCGCCACCGACATGGTGCTCGCCTTCCTGCCGTTCGAGAAAGCCTTCTACGACCGCTTCGACGCCCCTTGCCGTTTTGTCGGTCACACCATGGCGGACGATATTCCGTTGGTGCCGGATCAGGCTGCCGTGCGTCGCAAGCTGGGTATCGATGCCAACCGTCGCTGGTTGGCGGTACTGCCGGGCAGCCGTACGGCGGAAGTGGGCTTTATGTCCCCCCTGTTTCTCGAGGCGTGCAAACACCTGACGGTGCGCTATCCGGATCTCGGCTTCATCGTGCCGCTGGTCAACCAGAAACGGCGCGAGCAGTTTATGGCCATCAAGGCCGAGGTAGCGCCGGGTCTCGACATGGTGCTGCTGGAAGGGCAGGGGCGCGAGGCGATGATCGCCGCCGACGTGGTGATGCTCGCTTCCGGTACGGCGGCGCTTGAAGCCATGCTGGTGAAAAAGCCGATGGTAGTGGGTTACAAGCTCAAGCCCTTCAGCTATTGGCTGGCCCAGCGACTGGTGAAGACCGAATTTGTCTCGCTGCCCAACCTGCTCGCCGGTCGCATGCTGGTGCCGGAACTGATCCAGCACGAGTGCACCCCTGAGAATCTGGTGGAAGAGGTGAGCAAGTACTTCGAGCACGACAACAGTGCGCTGGTCAACACCTTCACCGAGCTGCACCAGCTGATCCGCTGCAATGCCGACTCGCAGGCCGCCGATGCGGTGGCGGATCTGCTCGGCAGATAACGCTATTTCGGACCGTCGATTGCGCCGCGCAGCCCGTTAATCCGTTTTCCGAGCGGTGATGCCGCGCCAGTCGACCCCTGTCAGGCCCCACGGGGCCTGTTTTGATTCAAGGCTACAAGATGATGATCGATATTCCTGACGACAAGCTGGTTGCCGGTGTGGACGAAGTGGGCCGTGGCCCCCTGGTAGGTGACGTGGTCACCGCTGCGGTCATTCTCGACCCCGCCAATCCGATCTCGGGGCTAAACGACTCCAAGAAGCTCTCCGAGAAGAAGCGCCTCGCCCTGTTTGACGAGATCAAAGAGAAAGCGCTCGCCTGGGCCATCGGTCGCGCCACTCCGGAGGAGATCGACGAGCTCAACATCCTGCATGCCACCATGCTGGCGATGCAGCGCGCCGTGGCGGGGTTGAAGGTCACCCCCGAGCTGGTCTTTATCGATGGCAACCGCTGCCCGGCATTGCCGATGGAAGCGCGCGCCGTGGTCAAGGGCGATAGTCTGGTGGCCGCCATCAGTGCCGCTTCGATCCTCGCCAAGGTGACCCGCGACGGCGAGATGACCGAGCTGGACAGCCGCCATCCCGAGTACGGCTTTGCCCGCCACAAGGGTTACCCTACGCCTGAGCACCTCGCCATTCTGGCCGAGCGCGGCCCGTTGCCCGAATATCGCAAGAGCTTCAAACCGGTGCGCCGCGCACTGGGGATCGAGTAGACCATGCCATTTAGTTTGAGCAGCGAGAGGAGATGACGATGGCTGAACCCCGTTTTATCCACCTGCGAGTCCACTCCGACTTCTCCATGGTCGATGGCCTGCAGAAGATCAACCCCATCGTCGGGGCGGCTGCGGCCAACAACATGCCGGCGCTGGCGCTGACCGATCAGATGAACATGTGTGGTCTGGTGCGCTTCTATGGCGCAGCCCACGGCAAGGGGATCAAGCCCATCGTCGGTGCCGACTTCTGGGTGCAGAGCGATGAGCTCGGCGACGAGCAGTTCCGCCTCACCCTGCTAGCCATGGATAACGACGGCTACCAGAATATCACCCTGCTTATCTCTCGCGGCTATCAGCGCGGCCACGTGCAGGGGCGTCCGGTTATCGACAAGAGCTGGCTCGCCGAGCATGCCAAGGGGGTGATCGTCCTCTCCGGCGGCCGCGAGGGGTGTGGGCAAGTTCCTGCTCAAGGGCAACCGGCAGATGACCGAGCAGTGTGTCGCCTTCTATCAGACCCACTTCCCCGATGCCTACTATCTCGAACTGCTGCGCACCGGTCGACCCGACGAAGAGGTCTATCTGCACATGGCGGTGGCCATCGCTACCGAGTTCGAGCTGCCGGTGGTCGCCACCAACGAGGTGGTGTTCCTCAACGCCGATGACTTCGACGCCCACGAGATCCGGGTTGCCATCCACGATGGTTATACCCTGATGGACAAACGCCGCCCCCGTCGCTACAGCCCCCAGCAGTACCTGCGCAGTCAGGAGGAGATGGCTGAGCTGTTTGCCGACATTCCCGAAGCGCTGGAAAACACGGTGGAGATCGCCAAACGCTGCAACGTGACGGTGCGTCTTGGCGAGTACTTCCTGCCCAACTTCCCGACCGGTGACATGACTACCGAAGATTTTCTGGTGGCCAAATCGAAAGAGGGTCTGGAGGAGCGTCTCGAGTTCCTGTTCCCGGATCCGCAAGTGCGGGCCGAGCGACGTCCCGAGTATGACGAGCGTCTCGATGTTGAGCTGAAAGTGATCAACCAGATGGGCTTCCCGGGTTACTTCCTCATCGTGATGGAGTTTATTCAGTGGTCCAAGGACAACGGCATTCCCGTTGGCCCGGGCCGGGGCTCGGGGGCGGGCTCTCTGGTGGCGTACGCTCTCAAGATCACCGACCTGGATCCGCTGGAATTTGACCTGCTGTTCGAACGTTTCCTGAACCCCGAGCGGGTATCCATGCCCGACTTCGACGTCGACTTCTGTATGGACCGGCGCGACGAGGTGATCGAGCACGTCTCCGACATGTACGGCCGGGATGCGGTCTCCCAGATCATCACCTTCGGTAGCATGGCGGCCAAGGCAGTAGTGCGGGACGTGGGCCGGGTGCTGGGCCACGCTTACGGCTTTGTGGATCGCATCTCCAAGCTGATCCCGCCGGATCCGGGCATGACGCTCGCCAAGGCATTCGAGGCCGAGCCCAAGCTGCCCGAGCTCTACGAGCAGGATGAGGAGGTCAAAGACCTCATCGACATGGCCCGCCGCTTGGAAGGGGTGGTGCGCAACGCCGGTAAACACGCTGGTGGCGTGGTGATCGCGCCGACCAAGATCACCGACTTTGCGCCGCTCTACTGCGATGATGAAGGCCATCACCCGGTTACCCAGTTCGACAAGAACGATGTGGAATACGCCGGTCTGGTGAAGTTCGACTTCCTGGGTCTGCGCACCCTCACCATCATCGACTGGGCGCTCGGCATGATAAACCCGCGTCTTGCCAAAGAGGGCAAGCCGCCGGTGGATATCGCCGCCATCCCCATCGATGACAAGAAGTCGTTCGACCTGCTGCAGCGCTACGAGACCACCGCGGTATTCCAGCTGGAATCCCGCGGCATGAAGGATCTCATCAAGCGACTGCGCCCCGACTGCTTCGAAGACATGATCGCACTGGTGGCCCTGTTCCGACCGGGCCCGCTCCAGTCAGGCATGGTGGATAACTTCATCGACCGCAAACACGGTAATGAAGCGATCTCCTATCCGGACGAGAAGTGGCAGCACGAGAGCCTGAAGCCCATCCTCGAACCGACCTACGGCATCATCCTCTATCAGGAGCAGGTGATGCAGATCGCCCAGACCCTGGCGGGTTATACGCTGGGTGGCGCGGATATGCTGCGCCGGGCGATGGGTAAGAAAAAGCCCGAGGAGATGGCCAAGCAGCGGGCCGGTTTCGAGGAGGGTGCCGTCAAGAATGGCGTCGACGGCGAACTGGCGATGAAGATCTTCGATCTGGTGGAGAAGTTTGCGGGTTACGGCTTCAACAAATCCCACTCCGCCGCCTATGCTCTGGTCTCCTACCAGACGCTCTGGCTCAAGACCCACTTCCCGGCCGAGTTTATGGCGGCGGTGATGACCGCTGATATGGACAACACCGACAAGATCGTGACCTTGGTGGACGAGTGCCAGCGGATGGGGCTCACCGTGATTCCGCCGGATGTGAACACCGGTCGCTATCGCTTCTCGGTCAACGAAGATGGCCATATCGTCTACGGTATCGGCGCGGTGAAGGGGGTCGGTGAAGGCCCTATCGACGCGATTCTGGACGCGCGGGATCGGGACGGCCCGTTCCGCGACCTGTTCGACTTCTGCAACCGGGTCGACATCAAGAAGCTCAACAAGCGGGTGATGGAGAAGCTTATTCTCTCCGGTGCCATGGATCGGCTCGGCCCCCACCGCGCCGCCCTGATGGCGACCCTGGAGGAGGCGATGCGCGCCGCCGAGCAGCACGCCAAGGCGCAGGCAGTGGGGCAGGTCGACATGTTCGGCGTGCTCACCGAAGAGATTGACGACGTCAAAAAGGCGTTTGCCAACGTGCCGCACTGGCCTGACAAGGTGTGGCTGGAAGGGGAGCGCGAGACCCTCGGGCTCTATCTCACCGGCCACCCCATCAACCAGTACAGCAGCGAATTGCGTCGTTATACCTCGGGTCGCCTGTGCGATCTGCATCCCACCTCCCGCGATACCGTGACCACGGCGGCGGGGCTGGTGATCGCGGCTCGCAGCATGGTGACCAAGCGTGGCAACAAGATGGGGATCTTCACCCTGGACGACCGTTCTGGTCGCCTTGATGTGACCCTGTTCAGTGAAGCGCTGGAAAAATATGAAGAATTGATGCAAAAAGACCGCATTTTGGTGGTTTCTGGACAGGTCAGCTTTGATGACTTCTCCGGTGGCCTTAAAATGTCGGCTCGAGAATTACTGGATATCAACGATGCGAGGGAGCGTTTTGCCAGAGCAATCCGCATCTCCCTCGATGAACAGCGGATTGATGATCGCTTTTTCCCGCGTTTGTGCGAGATTTTGGAGCCCGCCCGTGCCGGAGTCTGTCCGGTTCAGGTAAACTATCGTCGCCCCGGCTCCCGGGTGCGATTGACGCTCGGTACCGAGTGGCGGGTGACGCCCACCGATCAACTGATAGATGACTTGCGAGTCCTGCTTGGACGAGAGCGGGTTGAATTGGTTTTTGATTAGAGGTTCTAAGGCCCTATGAGTCTTTTTCTGGATTTTGAACAGCCGATTGCCGAGTTGCAGGCGCAGATTGATGAACTCAAACATGTGAGTGAAGGCAATCACGCCGTGGATCTGAAAGACGAGATCCGCCGGCTGGAGAAGAAAAACGAAGAGCTGACCAAGAAGATCTTCGGTGATCTGGGTGCCTGGCAGGTATCCCAGATGGCGCGTCATCCCCAGCGCCCCTACACCTTTGACTATATCGAGCATATCTTCACCGATTTCGACGAGTTGGCTGGCGATCGCGCCTATGCCGATGACAAGGCTATCGTCGGCGGCATCGCCCGTCTCGACGGTGAGCCGGTGATGGTGATTGGTCACCAGAAGGGTCGCGAGACCAAAGAGAAGATCAAGCGCAACTTCGGCATGCCGCGTCCGGAAGGGTACCGCAAGGCCCTACGTCTGATGGAGATGGCCGAGCGCTTCAAGATGCCGATCATCACCTTTATCGACACCCCGGGCGCTTACCCCGGCGTCGGTGCCGAAGAGCGTGGCCAGTCCGAAGCGATTGCCCGCAACCTGAAAGTGATGGCAGGTTTGACCGTGCCGGTTGTCTGCACCGTGATTGGTGAGGGTGGCTCCGGTGGTGCGCTGGCAATCGGGGTGGGTGACCGGGTCAACATGCTGCAGTACTCCACCTATTCCGTCATCTCGCCGGAAGGGTGTGCCTCCATCCTGTGGAAGAGCGCAGACAAGGCTTCTGTGGCTGCCGAAGCGATGGGGATCACTGCCCAGCGTCTGAAGGAGCTCAAGCTGATCGACCACGTGATCGACGAGCCCCTGGGCGGTGCCCACCGCGATGTGGAGAAGATGGCCAAAAACCTCAAGGCTCGCATCAAGCAGGATCTGGACGCACTGCGTCCGCTCGATACCGAGCAGCTGCTGGAGCAGCGTTACCAGCGTCTGCTGGGCTACGGCTACTGCTAAGCGCAGCCGTCAGCCCCGAGTATTCAGGCCCCCGCCAGCGACGGGGGCTTTTTATTGCGGTTGATCTGCCATTCAGGTGAGTGCCCCAACACGCCCTGAAACGGCGCAGGTCTGCATTCGTGGGTGTGGGGCAGGGTTGGATGCCACGCTGTTGGTGATGACTGTCATTAGCCTGCAGCATCCTTTGGCATCGCTAGCGGTGGCATGACAAGCCGCTTGATCATCCGATTGCGGCATAAAAAAGCGCCCCGACTGTGCGGAGCGCTTTTACAGGTGTCTGGCGGTATTACAGTTCAATCTCGTCTGTAAGACCTTCATAGGCGATATCGATGGATTGCAGCTCCTTCTGCAGGCGATGTTTGTCTTTCAACGCCTCGATTTCACGCCATTTACGTTTTTTTCCCGTTGTCCCGCGGCTACGCGAACCGAGTTCAACCACCTCGTCATAATCGAAGTTGAACATTTCCATGGCTCCCTCCTTGGTTTTTATCGTTTTCACCACCCGTATAACATAACGAATCTGAAATTAAAACGTTTTCGTGACGACTCTATGACAGCGCTAAAAAAGCCCATGAAAAAAAACCGGGCCCCTTGTCAGGGGCCCGGTTTTTATCAGAAAAAAGAACCGATTACAGGCGGCTTGCCAGCATGGTTTCCAGCTTGCCCTGGTCGATGGCGAACATGCGGATGCCTTCGCCCAGCTTCTCGTGAGCCATGGCATCCTGGTTCAGTTCCCAGCGGAATTCGGCTTCGGTCATCGGAGTCGGTTTGGCCTTGCGCTCACCGGTGTAGTCCAGTTTGCGTACCACGGCGCCTTCGGTCTTGCTCAGCTCTTCCAGCAGGGCCGGGCCAATGGTCAGGCGGTCGCAACCGGCCAGTTCCAGGATCTCGCCGGTGTTGCGGAAGCTGGCGCCCATCACCACGGTCGGGTAGTCGTGCTGCTTGTAGTAGTTGTAGATGGAGGTGACGGACACCACGCCCGGATCTTCGCTGGCGGTGTAATCACGGCCATTTTTAGCCTTGTACCAGTCGAGGATGCGACCCACGAACGGGGAGATCAGGAAGGCACCGGCTTCGGCACAGGCACGGGCCTGGGCGAAGGAGAACAGCAGGGTCAGGTTGCACTGGATACCCTCTTTCTCCAGTACTTCAGCGGCACGGATCCCTTCCCAGGTGGAGGCCAGCTTGATCAGAATGCGGTCGTTGCTGATGCCGGCTTCGTTGTAAAGACGGATCAGTTTGCGGGCCTTGGCGATGCTGGCTTCGGTATCGAAGGAGAGACGGGCATCCACTTCGGTAGAGATACGGCCCGGAACGATCTTCAGCACTTCCAGACCGATGTTGACGGCCAGCTTGTCGCCCGCGTCGATGATTTGCTGTGCCTTGTCCTGGCTCTGGGCTTTGGCCCACTTGATGGCGTCTTCGATCAGCGGAGCGTACTCGGGGATCTCGGAGGCCTTCAAAACCAGAGAGGGGTTGGTGGTGGCATCGATGGGCTGATAGCGTTTGATGGCTTCGATATCACCGGTGTCGGCAACAACAGTGGTCAGGGCTTTCAGCTGGGTTAATTTATCGGCCATAGCGAATATCATCTCTTAATGAGGGAGTAATCCCTGGGTTGCGGGCTTGAGACGGTGGTTCTGAAATAAAATTACAGGATCTTGGTGCCTCAGGCTCAGAAAAGCGCGATGGGGGCGGCCCATCGTCATTGCCTGCCTAATTAATACTGATGTAGTGCATCCTGCAATAGGGGCGCTTGGTTGTTAAACATTCAGGCTGTTGAGTTATCCCGTTTTATGGCGTGAAACTATATGATTAGTAAGGTTTTTTATATTTCCCTTCGACCTCGCTCCGGTTTGCTTTCAGCTGAACTTTTTTAGCCAATATCCATATTTGTGTCGTCGATCACATAAATTATCTCGCTACGTACTTGAAATTTAATTACAGCGAAAACGTTTGGCGAAATGTCTCCGTTTGAAAGCCATTTCATGCAAGCGTTTGCGTTTTCGGATAGCTCATCAGGGATATATCAAAATGGTTCTCTTATGGGGCTTAATGGTGGCCTGTCTGATTGAATTATTGAGTTTGTTGAAAGTTTGCGATTTAAATGGAGCTTTATGGGCTTTTACCGTTCGTTTTTTGTGTCTCGCGTGACCGGGATCACTATTCCGGGCTCTCCCGCTGTGCTAGATTCCGCCCCTTTAGCGAAACGCTAATTAAACGACAGACAGAAAACGGTCAGCGCAGACTGACCATGGATGTGAATAACAACGAGAGAATTATGGACACCTTGATTGCGATGCTAAACGACCTGATGTGGGGAGCCGTGCTCATCTACCTGCTCATCGGGGTCGGTATCTTTTTCACCTTCCGCTTGGGTTTTATCCAGATCCGTCACTTTGGCCACATGTTTTCCGTGCTGAAAAACAGTCGTAAATCGGACAACGCGGGCATCTCCTCCTTCCAGGCCCTCTGTACCAGCCTTGCCGCCCGTGTCGGCACCGGCAACCTGGCCGGTGTGGCTGTCGCCATCTATCTGGGTGGCCCCGGCGCCATCTTCTGGATGTGGTTGATCGCTTTTATCGGCATGGCGACTGCCTTCGTCGAAAGCACCCTGGCCCAGCTCTACAAGGTCAAGGATGAGGATGGCAACTACCGTGGTGGCCCGGCCTACTACATGGAGAAAGGCCTTGGCATGCGCTGGATGGGGGTGGTCTTCTCGCTCTGCCTGATCCTGGCATTTGGTCTGGTGTTCAACGCGGTGCAGGCCAACTCCATCAGTTTGGCGATGAAGGTGGCATTTGGCATTCCTGACTGGGTCAGCGGTCTGGCGCTGGTGGCGCTCTCCGGCCTGATTATCTTCGGCGGCATTCGTGGCATCGCCCGTTTTGCCGAGCTGGTGGTGCCCTTTATGGCACTGGCCTACATCCTGCTGGCACTGGTGATCGTGGCGATGAACATCACCGAGTTGCCCCATGTCTTCATGCTGATCATCAAGTCCGCCTTCGGGATTGAGCAGGCAGGCTCGGGTGCGCTGGGTTATGCCATCTCCCAGGCGATGATCAACGGTATCAAGCGCGGTCTCTTCTCCAACGAAGCGGGGATGGGCTCTGCGCCCAACGCTGCGGCGACTGCAACTCCCTATCCGCCGCACCCGGCCTCCCAGGGGTATGTGCAGATGCTGGGGGTCTTTATGGACACCATCGTCATCTGCAGCTGTACCGCCGCCATCATCCTGATGTCAGGTCAGTTTGAGCCGGGCTCCGGCGTGACCGGTGTCGAGCTGACCCAGCGGGCGCTCTCCTCCCAGATTGGTAGCGGTGGCAACATCTTCATTGCGGCGGCCATCTTCTTCTTCGCCTTCACCTCTATCGTAGCGAACTACTCCTATGCCGAAACCAATCTGGTGTTCCTCGAGCACAACCACAAGGGTGGCCTGATGCTGTTCCGGGTGTTCGTACTGGGGATGGTGATGTTCGGTGCCGTGGGTGAGTTGCCGATTGTGTGGGCTATGGCGGATGTCTCCATGGGGCTGATGGCCATCGTCAACCTGGTGGCGATCCTGCTGCTCTCCAGCGTTGCCATCAAGCTGGCGAAGGATTACAACGACCAGCTCCGGCTGGGCAAGGTACCCACCTTCGATGCCAACAAATACCCCGAGATCCGCTCCCAGCTGGAAGAGGGGATCTGGGACAATCCGACCAAAAAATAACAAGCGGTGAGTCAAACCTCTTGATTAAAACCTGAAGAGGGAGCCGGTGGCTCCCCCTTCTTTTATGGCGCACTCGTTGGCTGTTGATCCCAGCGCTGGGCGAGCTGTCTGACACGCCGTCGTAACTGGCGCCTGCAGCGCCCTTGTTGCCGTTCGCTGAGGGGGGCATAACGCCAGAGTCGATAGAGCCACGCACTCTTTAGCAGGGAGTGGGCAAGGTCGGGACGCAGCCGTGCCAGCCGCTCGCACCATGTCCCCATGCTCTCGGCGAGCTGGGGTGGGTAGCCACTGCGTTTACCCCGTTTGAGCAGGGGCTGCCAGATGCGCCGCTCTGGCGGCAGGCGTGCGGGCAACAGCAGGGGCAGGCTCACCAGCAGGGCGACCAGCATCAGGCTGGCGAGGATCAACCAGGGTGTGTGCCCCGCCAGTGCAGGCCAGCGCAGGCCAATTTGCTGCCAGAGCTGGCCCGCATCGTAACCAATTACCCAGCGACTCCACTGGTAGTCGATATTGTTGCCCCACCAGCGCAACTGATTGAGCAGAGCCCAGTTGCGATAACGCTGCAAAGCGAGGGGGTCGGCAGCGGTAAACTCGTCGCTCAGAGCTTCCCTCACGCCGCCTTCAATACGCTCCGGTGCCACTGCCGCAGTGGGGTCGATTCGCCGCCATGTTCCCCCTTCATCGAGATACTCTACCCAGGCGTGAGCATCGAACTGGTGTACCGCCAGATAGTTGCCTCTGGGATTCCACTCGCCGCCGAGATAACCGGTGACCAGCCGTGCCGGAATACCGGCGGCGCGCAGTACGAAAGCGGTCGCCATGGCGTAGTGGCCGCAAAAGCCGCGCTTGGTATCGAACAGGAACTCATCCACCCCGTCACTGCCAAGCCGTGGCGGGGTCAGAGTGTAGTAATAGGATTGGCTGCGAAACTGTTCGAGCAGGGCGGCGACCAGCGTGCTGCGATCCGGATAGCGTGCCGCAAGCTCTTGGCCATAGGCTCGCGCTCTCGGGTTGCCCCCGGCTGGCAGTTGCAGGTTGCGCTGGGCGGCTTGGCTGTCGTTCTCTGGCTGCGCTTCGCCGCGGCCAATGCGATAGCGGATCGCCACCTCGCCGCTCCCCTGCCGATAGAGGGTGTCGAGAGGGGTAAGCAGCACAGGGCCCGCCAGCAGACGCGGTTCACTCAGGGCAAAGGCCCAGCGGTGGCGCTGGGGCTCGGCGATCACCTCGTAGCTCCCGGCTGGCAACGGGCTATCTGCCAGTTGAGTGTTAGCCTGAGAAGAAGATGCCAGAAGGGTGAGCCCGGTCTGCACCGGCACCGTCCGTTGCCACGCCCTGACCTCGGGGCTCAGCAACCAGCGCTGGCCATCGAAAACCTCTTGGCGCATCACCGGAAAGTAGCGCTCGCGGGCAGGGGGCGGGCCATCGGCAAAAGTGACCCGAAACGCCAGCTCCGAGGAGTTGACCAGTTCGCTGATATCGCCGGGGGCCAGCTCTTCAGAGAGGCCCGACAGGGCACGGCTGGTGGTGGGCATCTGCCAGAGGGGCGGCAGCCTTGGCAGCAGCAGAAACAGAGTGATGAGCAGGGGAAGCGCCAGCAGTAGGGCACCGCCCGCGCTGCGCCAAGGCCGTTTCTGCTCGGGAGCGATGGCGGCCACCAGCGCGGTCACTGCCAGCCAGAGCGCTATTGTCATTCCGGCCGTCCAGCCGATGCTCTGTCGCTGCACCAGCGCCAGCGCGATAAGAAAGAAGGCGAGCAGAAGCACCTGCTCGATATCCCGTTCGCGCCGAACCTCGATCATCTTGAGGCTATAGCCGAGCCAGAGCAGATTGATCAGGGCGGGCAGGGTTCCTAGCCCACGCCACTGCAGCCCCAGCAACAGCACAGTGGTGATGGCCAGCAGTGCCAACCCGCGGGCAGGCAGGGGCGGCCAGCCGCGCCACAGCATCATGGCCCGGACACCGAGGGTGATGGCGCCCACCGCCACTACCCAGAGCTGCAACTGGGGCCAGAGCGCCGCGACCAGCAGCAGCTGTTGCAGGGCGATGAGTGGCAGCAGGCGGCGGTTATCGAGCAGCATCGGGCGTGCTCTGCGGTGGTGTGGCATCGAATTGGGCCAGTGCCAGCAGGCAGCGCTGCACAAAGGCGGCGCCACTATCGGGCCCCAGCGTCTGGTTTGCCAACGTCAGGGTGAAGGGGATACCCCGCTTGCCGTAATCGGCGCACCACCAGGCCAGCACCGCCAGCCGCTGCTCCAGATCCCCACCCGCGATCCGCTGCAAGGTGAGGTGAGTGTCATCCTGCTGCGGTTCATGGAACTGTTTGGTCAGCAGGCCGCGCCCTTGGGCAAGTTGCTTCCAGGCGACTCGGCTCAGTGGCTCACCGGCCTGATGTGTCCGCAGGGTATCAAAGTCACCGAGGGACGCTGGAGCGGGCTGGCCCTGATGTCCTTCGCTTTCGGTCGCATGCTCCCCTCTTAACGCGCCGAATGCTGGTTTGGGAGAGAGCCAGCCTTCCAGTTGCAAGTCCAGCAGGGACCAGCAGCGAAACAGGCCGAGAGGGTAGCGGCTCTCAACCCGCAATCGACCAAGGGGCAGTGGCCCACGGCGCGAGCCCAATACTGGCAGGATAACTGTGCTGGGCACAGCGTCGGCCTGTGCCAGCCAGAGGGTGCCTTCGTTGAGGCTAAAGTGAAGTGCCTGTACCGGGCGCGGGCTCTGCACCAAGATACGGATAGGCAGCTGGCTACCCGCTTCCCCGAGCATCAGTGGGCCCCCCAGCAGCTCCAGCCCCAGCAGGTTGCGGTGGGTGAGCCACATGGCGGCCATAAACAGGCTGCCGAGGCAGTAGGCCAGCAGCAGTACCAGATTGTTCTGGTAATTGGTGCCGAGCAGATAGATGGCGAGCAGCACCAGCAGATAGAGCAGTCCCATGCGGGTGGGGAGAATAAAGAGGCTGCGGGTACCCAGCGTGATCTGGCGGGCCGGGGGAATGCGGCGATTGAGCCAGCGCCGCTGCCAGCGGACTCGCCACTGCTGCCAACGGTTTAGCAATTTGCTCATCAGGGATTGTCCGGATCGACCCGGGCCAGCAATCGCTGGCTAAGGGGGCAGGCTTCGCCGTGCTGTACGCCAAAGCTGCCCCGCAGCCGATGCTCGGCCACATAGGGGAAGACTGCCTGCACATCCTCCACCGTGACAAAGTGCCGCCCGGCTACCAGCGCCCAGGCCCGGCTCACCGCCAGCAAGGTCTGGGCTGCCCGGGGGGAGAGGGGCTGTGGCAGATCCCCATCAAAGCGGCTCTGGTGCACCAGTGCCAGCAGGTAGTCGAGGGTGGCATCGGAAACATGGATGGCATCCCCTTCGCTTTGCAAGGCGGCGAGTCCGGCCGCATCCAGCATGGCGGGCAATGGGCCAGTCGGTTGGTGGCCCCGCAGTAGCTGGCGCTCCGCTTCTCGCGGCGGAAAACCCAGCGAGAGTCGCACGGCGAATCGGTCGAGTTGGGACTCCGGCAGTGGATAGGTGCCCGCCTGATCCGCCGGATTCTGGGTGGCGATGACGAAAAACGGATCGGGGAGGGGATGCGTATTCCCCTCAATGCTCACCTTGCCCTCGGCCATCGCCTCCAGCAGGGCGCTCTGTACTTTGGGGCTGGCGCGATTGATCTCGTCCGCCAGCAACACCTGGGTGAAGATGGGGCCGGGGTGAAAGCGAAATGTTTGCTGCTGGGGGTCAAAGATCTGCAACCCCAGCAGGTCGGCGGGGAGCAGATCGGCGGTGAACTGCATCCGCCTGCATGCCAGCCCCAGTACCTGCGCCAGCGCGTGGGCCAGGGTGGTTTTGCCCATACCGGGCAGATCCTCGATCAGCAGATGACCGCGCGCCAGCAGGGTCACCAGCGCGATTTTCAGCTGTAGCGGCTTGCCCAGAATGACTTGCTCCAGTGCCGCCAGCAGCCCGGCAATCTGCTCGTCTCTCTTCATTCCCTTCATACACATTCCCTGTATTGCGTCGCACCTACAGCTTATACGCCCGCAAGGGCGAAGGCGGATAACAGACGGGCGGTAAAGTGCAGCGCAGGGATGACTATGAGCGGGAGGTGATGCGGTTTATTAGTGAGTCTGCTCGATTCAATATGGCTGTTCAGGCACGCAACTTAATATGATATTTCCTGATTGGAATGTACCGTTAGCCATCTCTTCACTAGGTGAGGGCGCTGGGCGCCCATATAGTTGCCCCCATTGCGACGCGCTGTGTTGCTACCTTTGTCACCACCTTGGCCCCGCCACTGTTCGCCGGTCGCTGTGATCTGGCAGGCATCGGCACGCCAATCTGTTATGGAGCGTTCATGCCTGTATTCCTATTGTGCACTTTTCTGATGATCATCCTCTATCCGGTCGGGATCGATCTCTATCTGGTCGCCGTGCCCCAGATTGCCGATACCCTGCAGGCGAGCGAGGCGCAGATCCACACCGCCTTCTCTATCTATCTGTTTGGCATGGCGGCGACCGTGCTACTGGGGGGGATGATTGCCGATCGCTGCGGGCGGCGCTGGGTGGTGCTGGGGGGCGCGCTGATTTTTGTCCTTGCCTCGCTGGTAGCGGGTCATGCCGAAGGGATCACCCAGTTCTACCTCGGTCGTTTCTGGCAGGGAGTCGGGGCCGGGGCGCTCTATATCATGACCTTTACCGTGCTGCGGGATGTGCTGAGTCAGGAGCGGCTGGCGATGGCGCTCTCGATGATCAACGGGGTCATCTGCGTGATCCCGGTGCTGGCGCCGGTGCTCGGTTACCTCATCCTGTCCCATTTTGATTGGCGCGGGATCTTCGTGGCGATGGCGCTGGTGGCGGCCGTCAGCGGTCTGGTCAACCTGCTTCTGCTCAAGGAGACCCGCCCGGCTCGGCAACCGGAGAGTGGCGCGGCGCTGCCCTTTGCCCTGCTGCGCTCGCCGCGCTTTATGCTGCTATCCCTGCTGACCAGTGCCAGCGTGACCGCCATTCTGGTCTATGTCAGCGTCTCGCCGCTGATCCTGATGAAGGAGTTTGGCTTCACCACCGAGCAGTACTCCATCGTGATGATGGTGATGGCCGGCGTGAGTATGTCTACTTCTTTCCTGACGCCCCTGCTGTTGCGCCGTTTGGGCAAACAGAAGGTGCTGGCGGTGTCTCATCTCTCCTATCTGCTGGCAGCGTGCTCACTGCTCGGCAGCTGGCAGACGGGGGGCGATATCCATCTGTTGCTGCCGGGGTTTGCGCTGGTCTGTGTCGGGTTCTCCTGCGGCTTCGGGGTGGCGATGGGGGAGGCGCTCGATGGTTGTCAACACAATGTGGCGTTCGCCAGCGCCGTGCTCTGCATCATGCAGATCAGCCTCTCCGGCCTCTATATCTGGCTGCTGGGCCAACTTGGCTTTGCCCCGACCGAGATGCTGATCTGCGCCCTGCTGCTGGCACTGCTCAGTTACCTGGCTGTCAAAGGGCTGTTACCATGGCTCGCGCTTCGTGAAGCGCGGTCGCAGGGCTGATGGAAGATGAGAGGGGATATGCGCAATCTGGGTGAACTCGATTTGAACCTGCTGGTGGTGTTCAAGTACCTGATGCAGGAGCGCAGTGTGGCAGGGGCGGCGAAAAAGCTCTGTGTCACTCCGTCGGCGGTGAGCAAGTCTCTGGCCAAATTGCGGGAGTGGTTTGACGATCCCCTGTTTGTGCGGGTGCGGCAGGGGTTGCAGCCCACCAACCTCTCCCTGACCCTGGAGGAGGAGCTGAAGGTCTGGTTCCAGCTCACCGACAGCATCACCTCGCTCAATAGCGAGGCGATCCCCGACGGAGCCCGCTTCACCCTGGTGATGGAGTCCCCCTTCTACATCAGCTTCCTGAGCGATTTGCCCATGACCATCTACCAGAAGTACCCCAACTCGGTGGTCAGGATGCTGGGGTGGGATCACCACTCCCTCAACGACATCGTCAATGGCGATGCAGATCTCGGCTTCTGCGCCCGCGAGACCCATGGCCGCTCTCTGGCCAAGGTCAACCGCTTGCCTTATTACATCGATCACGAGGTGCTGTTCACCGATCGCCCGGTGGTGTTCCTGCGCAAGGATCATCCCTTGCTCCAGCAGAAGTGGTCGCTGGAGAACTTTCTGGCCTGCCCCCAGATCAGCATGGTGTGGGAAGCGAACGATACCTGGGCCCTCGACAGTCTGCTGGAGGACGAGGGGCTGAAGCGGGAGGTGCCCATCATGGTCTCCAGCTTCGAGCAGGCGCTGCATATTGCCTCCCAGTCGAGCCACGAGCTGATTGCGGTGGCCCCTTCCTACTGCGGTGGTTATGCCAGTCGGCATCACGGCAATCTGATCGCCATGCCGCTGCCGCTCCCCGAAAAGCTCTATGCCCAGCTGGAGATCGCCTTCATCCTGCTGTGGCACAAGCGGCACAATCAGGATGCCAAGGTGATGTGGCTGCGCAACGAGATCCGGCGACTCTACAACGGCGAATCGCCACGCTAATGTGGCCGTGACGGTGCCCATCGTTCAGCCGGAGCCATCTGCTCCGGCTTTTTGTTGTCGTATCGCCCGGATGAGTAGGCTTTGGCACGACTTAAGTGCCGAGTTCGGGTTCAACTGTGTGCCATTCAACTCTCTTTATGCACAGATTGGCCTTGGTTGCACGTCTCGAGTGAAGCTCTTTTCACGAAAAAAATTCATGTGGTTTCATTAGAAAACTTCACTAATGGTCACTTTTAAAGTGTGATCGACCATTAAGTTCCTGTATTTGCAGTGATATAGCATGACTCCCCTTGAAATGACGGGGTTAGATAGCGCCTGCGTAGGTGACTGCCAGTAGAGCGCGGCGTGAGCCAGCCCCACAGGTCGTCTGTGGCCGTGTCATGCCCCGGCACCAGCCATGAGTGACGGAGCAGAGGGGAATAAGCATCAAGGTTGATAAACCGGCTTGAGTGAAGGGATGCAGCAAAGGTAGTACCCGGAGCCGGTAACTGTACTGGGAGACGCCACTCACCATCCCCCGATAACCCCTAATTGAAACCGGCTAGATGAAAAACACCTTTCATCGAACGGGACCCGTGCACCCGAAAATAGCCAGATTGGCAGGCTGACTGTGCTCTCCGTTATAGCAATGGCGGGCAAAAATAGTGCGGCAGCCACCACCAGATTCATAAAAATAAATCTCAGCAAAGGCAGGTTACTATGCGTCCAGCAACAGCACCGACCGGGTTGTTACAACAACCCAAACCCTTCTTTATGATATTTTTCGTCGAACTCTGGGAGCGCTTCGGTTATTACGGCGTGCAGGGGATATTGGCGGTTTTCTTTGTGCAGCAACTGGGATTTTCCCAAGAGCAATCCTTTATTACCTTCGGTGCCTTCTCGGCGCTGGTATATGGCCTGATCTCGGTCGGTGGCTATGTCGGTGACCATGTTCTCGGCACCAAGCGCACCATGGTGCTCGGGGCTATCGTATTAGTGGTCGGTTATTTTATGACCGGTCTGTCGATCTACAATCCCGACCTGATTTTCTATGCGCTGGGCACCATTGCAGTCGGTAACTGTCTGTTCAAGGCCAATCCGGCCAGCCTGCTGTCAAAATGCTACCAGCCAAAAGATCCGCGGCTGGATGGGGCGTTTACCCTGTTCTATATGTCGATCAATATCGGCTCGCTTATTTCCCTCTCGCTGGCACCGGTGATTGCCGATCACTACGGCTACACCGTGACCTATAACCTGTGCGGGGTGGGGCTGATTATTGCGCTGCTTACCTTCTTTGCCTGCCGCAATATGGTCAAGGATATTGGCTCCGAGCCGGATCACCTGCCACTGAATTACAGCAAGCTGCTGCTGGTTATATTGGGCTCGGTAGCCATGGTCTTCTTTTGCGCCTGGCTGATGCACCACGTGGTGATCGCCAACATGGTGTTGATGACGGTGACCATCGCCGTGGTGATCTTCTTCTTCCGCGAGGCATTCAGGCTCGACACCGTGGGTCGCAACAAGATGTATGTGGCCTTCGTGCTGATGCTGGAGGCGGTGCTCTTCTACGTGCTGTACGCCCAGATGCCGACGTCTCTGAACTTCTTTGCCATCAACAACATGCACCACGAGATGCTGGGCATGAGCGTCAACCCGGTCAGCTTCCAGGCGCTCAACCCCTTCTGGGTGGTGGTGGGTAGCCCGGTACTCGCGATGATCTATACCCGGATGGGCAGCAAGGGGCGGGATCTCACCATGCCGCTCAAGTTCACCCTCGGGATGTTCTTCTGCTCGCTGGGCTTTCTGACGGCGGCAGCATCCGGCTGGTGGTTTGCCGATGAGCAGGGGCTTACCTCCCCCTGGTTTATGGTGCTTATCTATCTGTTCCAGAGTTTGGGTGAGCTGATGATCAGTGCGCTGGGGCTGGCGATGGTCGCCGCGCTGGTGCCGCAACGGCTGATGGGCTTCATTCTCGGAATGTGGTTCCTGACTCAGGCGATGGCGTCCCTGCTGGGAGGCTATGTGGCGACCTTTACCGCCGTGCCGCAAGGGATGACGGATCCGCTGCAAACTTTGCCCATTTACACCGGCGTATTTGGCAAGATCGGGATGGCGACCCTGCTGATTGCGGTAGTGATGGCGCTGATGGTGCCCTGGCTCAACCGGATGATGAATGCGACGCCGACAGAGGCCGAAGGGCTGGTCGCGGGTCAATCACAGGCGTAATGAGGGGAGGATAGTGCGAGACAAGGCAAGGGCGGCGACCCTTGCCTTGCTGTTGATGGTTTAGTTGTACTGCTCTTCCATCCAGGCTTCGACGATCAGCTGCGCCGATACCCCGTCCACACTGCCTTTCTCCAGCGCGCGATAGCCGCCTCGCTCAAACAGCCGGGCGCGGGCATCTGTGGTGGTGAGTCGCTCATCCTTGAACTCCACAGGCTTGCCGAAACGGCCATGCAGCCGGTTGCCGAATTTGCGGGCCCGTACCGTGATCTCCTGATCGGAACCATCCATGTTCAGCGGCAGGCCGACCACCAGCAGGTCCGGTTGCCACTCCTTGAGCAGCTTCTCAATCTCGTCCCAGTTGGGGATGCCGTCGTTGGCCTTGAGAGCGCGCAGAGGCTGGGCTGTGCCAGTCAGCTCCTGACCGATGGCGACGCCAATGCTCTTGGTGCCATAGTCAAAGCCCATGATGCTGCGTGATGACATAACTGATAAATCCTCGAAATAGAGAGCGGAGCGGGCCAGCCGATCAGCTGTGGCCGATATCGCTGGAGAGGTGAACCGGGTTCACCCCTATGCTGGCGGCAGCTTGCTGCCAACGTTTGTGAATGGGGGTCTTGAACACCAGAGCCGGATTGGGAGGGATCACCAGCCAGGCGCCGTCCACCAGCTCCTGCTCCAGCTGCCCGGCGCTCCAGCCGGCATAGCCAAGGGCCACCAGCCAATGGGCAGGGGCTTCGCTCGTACCCAGGGTTTCCAGAATATCCTTGGAGGTGGTCACCATCATCTCATCCCCCACCTGCAGGGTGGAGTTGAAACCGGGGCGGAAGCTGTGCAGCACGAAGCCGCGATCGGCGTGAACCGGCCCCCCTTGCAGCACCGGCTGCTTGAGCTCCGGGTTGTTGGGCGGATTGAGCTGGAGCTGGGTCAGCATGGTTTCCAGCGACATCTCGACCGGAATGTTGACGACCAGTCCCATGGCGCCCTCTTCGTTGTGCTCGCACAGATAGACCAGCGAGCGCTCGAAGTAGGGATCCGTCAGGCTTGGCATGGCAAGCAGGAAGTGATTTTGCAGTGTTTGCATAGAGGCCAAATAGTGCAAAGGTATTTGAGGTCAATTATGGCAGTTGATCCCCATGGGAAAAACCGCTTTTTGGGCTGGGCGAGATCCCGCCCCTTTCCGGATTGTCTTGAAACAGGGGGGGTGGCGCCGGGCCACCCTCTCTGTTTCCGGGCTTGTCAGTGGTGGTTACCCCTGAACAGGCCGGCTTAGCCTGCCTGGCGATTATTTGCCCAGCCGATGCTCGATGGCATCCATCAGCATGCCGGTGATGTGTACATCGAAGGCGGCCTCGATCTCGCGAATGCAGGTCGGGCTGGTGACGTTAATCTCGGTCAGCCGATCGCCGATGATGTCGAGGCCGACGAAGATAAGCCCTTTCTCTTTCAACGTCGGGCCCACCGCGCGGGCGATGGCCCAGTCGGCTTCGCTCAGGGGACGCGCTTCACCACGGCCACCGGCCGCCAGATTGCCACGGGTCTCGCCCTGCGCCGGAATACGGGCGAGGCAGTAAGGCACCGGTTCACCGTCCACCACCAGTACCCGCTTGTCGCCATCCTTGATGGCGGTCAGATAGGTCTGCGCCATGCAGTACTGGCTGCCGTGGGCGGTCAGGGTCTCGATAATCACGCCGACGTTGGCGTCATCTTCCTTCATGCGGAAGATGGAGGCGCCGCCCATGCCGTCCAAGGGCTTCAAGATCACGTCTTTGTGCTTAGCGTGGAAGGCGCGCAGCTTGTCGGCGCGGCGGGTCACCAGCGTGGTCGGGGTGTGCTCGGCAAACCAGGCGGTGTAGAGCTTCTCGTTGGCGTCGCGCAGGCTCTGTGGCTTGTTGACGATAAGGCAACCCTCATCCTCGGCTCGCTCCAGCATGTAGGTGGCGTAGATAAATTCGGTGTCGAACGGCGGATCCTTGCGCATCAGGATCACATCGAGGTTGGAGAGGGGCTGATCCACCACCTCGCCCAGCGTGTACCAGTCGGCATAGTCATATTTGACGGTGAGCGGGCGCATGGTGCCAAAGGCGCGACCAGCTTCCATGTAGAGATCCTTCATCTCCAGATAGAAGAGCTCATAGCCGCGCTTTTGCGCCTCTTCGAGCATGGCAAAGCTGGAATCTTTCTTGATGTTGATGGCCGAGATGGGGTCCATCACGATGCCGAGTTTAATGGTCATCCGAATATCCTTCTTGTGGCTCGATTGCGAGTGAGATTCTTAAAACCTGTTCAAAGTCTGTCGCGAGAGGTCGTCAGCAAGGTAAAGAGCAGCGCAGGAACCGGAGCGTATAGATATACGTGAGGATTCCGAGCAGCGCATGAGCCTTGATCACGACCTCGCAGTAAGACATTGGACTGGTTTCAAGCGAGATCGCCAAAGCGGCACTGCAGTGCAGTAATCGCGGTCAGGGCGGCGGTTTCGGTGCGCAGCACCCGCGGCCCCAGCAGCATCTCTTTGAAATCTTCCTGCACGGTACGGGCGATCTCGTCGCTCGACAAGCCCCCTTCCGGGCCAATCAGCAGGCGCACGCCGTGCTCGGGAACGGGCAGGGTGTTGATGCTGTACTCGGCGCGCGGGTGCAGGTTGAGCTTGAGCTCCTTGGTCTCTTCTGCCAGCCAGGCGTCCAGCTCCATCGGCATGCGCACCTCTGGCACCACGTTGCGGCCGCACTGTTCGCAGGCGCTGATCACCACCTTCTGCCACTGCTCGCGCTTCTTCTCCAAGCGGTCTGCCGGCAGCTTGACGCCGCAGCGCTCGGAGAAGAGCGGGGTGATGCAGGTGACGCCCAGCTCAACCGATTTCTGGATGGTGAAGTCCATCTTGTCGCCACGGCTGATCACCTGACCCAGATGAATGGCCAGCGGTGACTCCACTGACTGGACGTCGCAGCTGTCGATGGTCACTTCCACCGACTTCTTGCCGACGTTGGCGATGGTGGCGGGGTATTGATTGCCATCGCCATTGAACAGCTCGAGCTGCTGGCCCGGCTGCATGCGCAGTACCCGGCCGATATGGTTGGCGCCGTCTTCCGACAGGGCGATGGTCTGGCCAACTTGCAGGGTGGCCGGTTCATAGATACGTGGAATGCGCATGGCTGATTGTCAGTCTCTTGCTTGGAAACCCTTCATATCCTGCGGCAAGCAAGGCTCACGCGGCAGTGGGTAAGGGCTTCATGATAGGAGGGGCGATCCCCCTCCCTGATCAAATGGGGTTATTGGCACTGCTTTTCAATAAAGGGATTGGTATTGCCCTGCAGCTTGCCGATGCGGCGATTGCGCTCGCACTCCCAGCCCTCTGCCGGGTACTGCCTGTCCCAAGCTTCAAACAGTTTACGCTGTTGCGCTGCCAGACGCAGCCCATACTGCTGGCTCATGTAGAGGTAGGCGCGGGCAATCTGGCCCCGTACCTGCCCCTTGGGCGGTTGCACCCGACGATCCTTGAAATCCACCAGCATCTGGCACTGACCGTACTGATCCGGCTTGCCGTTCCAGTCGGAGAAGCGGTAGTTGGCCCGATCGCCGTTCACCTCGCCAATGGCGGGGAAGAGGTTGTGCATGTCCCCCTCCATCTTGTTGAACTCGGGGCTCGCTTTTTCGCAGTTCTTGCGACCGCCATCCTGCCAGCATTGCAGCTGGTGGCCGAACTCCCAGGCGGGGACCACGTGTTCCCACTCGATGCGGGCGGCGCGCTTGGCCTGCTTGCGCGGCTCATAGCCGCAGCTGGCGAGATCCGGGCTCATTTTCTTGCCCTGATAGTCGATGTCACAGCCGCAGTAGAAGGTGGTGACCGCAGGCTGGCTGCGATAGAGCTTCACCAGATCCTGCTTGGCTTCGCGAAAGGTCTGGGCGTGCAGGGGGGCGCTGAGCAGCGGTAAACCGGCCAGCAGGGTCAGGGCGAGGGAGGAGATAAAACGCATGGGATTCCTTGCAAACGGGGTGATTGACGAACGATGGCGGGCACCCTACCACAGGGGCGCGACACAAGCTGGCTTACTGCTCTGGCTCCGGCCGTTCCCGCTCCAGCGGCTGCTTGCAGCGACGACAGTGATAGCGGGCCTCGCCGCGCACCACCTTGTTGTGGCGGCGAATAGAGAGCTGATGCTGCTGGCAGTGACAGCGATAGGGCACGGTGCGCTGGGCCAGTACCGCCAGATCGAAGCTGTGGGTGGTTCTGGGCTCCAGGCCGAACACCTCCCGCATCACCGACTGCCACTGCTTGCCGTGAGGTAAGACCCGGTTTTTGCCACGGCCGTCACCCCACAGGGCGTGAACCAGCAGATGGGCCACCTCGTGGGGCACCACCTCATCCAGAAACGCCTGCTGGTTGGCCTGATAGAGGGCAGGGTTGAAGCGCAGCTCCCAGGTTTGCAGCCGCGCCGATCCTGCCGCCCGGCCCCGCATATTGCAGTAGATCCGCGGGCGTGGGAAGGTGCGGCCAAGGCGCGCCTCGGCCTGCACAAAGCAGGCTTCTACGCGTTGTTGCAGCAGGGCGACAAGCTGGGAAGGAGTGGCAGACATCAACATCTCGTCAGATAGCGGATAAGCAAAAGGGGAGCCAGGCTCCCCTTTTATCACAACAGCGAGCCTTACAGGCCAGCGGCGGAACGCAGCAGTTCGGCCTTGTCGGTCTGCTCCCACGGGAACTCGTCGCGACCGAAGTGACCGTAGGCAGCGGTAGCCTGGTAGATCGGGCGCTTCAGATCCAGCATTTCGATCAGACCATACGGGCGCAGTTCAAAGTGCTCGCGTACCAGCTTGACCAGCAGCTCCTCGGCGACCTTGGCAGTACCGAAGGTCTCGACGCTGATGGAGGTCGGCTCGGCCACGCCGATGGCGTAGGAGATCTGGATTTCACAGCGATCGGCCAGACCGGCGGCAACGATGTTTTTGGCAACGTAGCGGGCGGCGTAGGCAGCAGAACGGTCAACCTTGGACGGATCCTTACCGGAGAAGGCGCCACCACCGTGACGGGCCATGCCGCCGTAGGTGTCGACGATGATTTTGCGACCGGTCAGACCGCAGTCACCCATCGGGCCGCCGATAACGAAACGGCCGGTCGGGTTGATGAAGTATTTGGTGTCTTTGTTGACCCACTCGGCCGGCAGCACCGGCTTGATGATCTCTTCGCGTACCGCCTCAACCAGATCCTTGTGGCTGATGGATTCGGCGTGCTGGGTAGACAGCACCACGGCATCCACACCGATGATCTTGCCTGCGTCGTCGTAGGCGAAGGTCAGCTGGCTCTTGGCATCCGGACGCAGCCACGGCAGGGTGCCGTTCTTGCGCACTTCAGCCTGACGTTTCACCAGCAGGTGAGAGTAGGTGATGGGGGCCGGCATCAGCACGTCGGTTTCGTTGGTGGCGTAGCCGAACATCAGGCCCTGGTCGCCAGCGCCCTGCTCCAGCGGATCGCTGCGGTCAACACCCTGGTTGATGTCCGGAGACTGTTTGCCGATGGCGTTCAGCACGGCGCAGGAGTCTGCATCGAAGCCCATGTCGGAGTGGGTGTAGCCGATTTCACGTACGGTATCACGCACGATCTCTTCGATATCAACCCAGGCAGAGGTGGTTACTTCGCCGGCCACCATGACCATACCGGTCTTGACCAGGGTCTCGCAGGCGACACGGGCCTTGGTATCTTGCTTGAGGATGGCGTCCAGTACCGCATCGGAGATCTGGTCCGCAATCTTGTCGGGATGGCCTTCGGAGACCGACTCGGAAGTAAACAGCTTTGCCATGATAAGAGTCTCAGCTTGTCTGGGTTATCGCCACAGCAATAACCGGATGAATAGGATGGTGTAGAGGTATCTACATCTGGACGTCTATTTTAATTAGCGCCCCCCGTGATTGCCAGCACTATTTTGTCGCGCAGTGCCCAATGGGTCACAAGCGGTGCTCTCCTATCCCAAAAGGGATGGAAATCAAACGTTTTTCTCTGGTTGCTTTGGTCAATAGAGGGCAAGAAAAGCGATTGTCCTCCCAAAGCAACTTTATTCATCCAGATAATATTTGCACGCCGCGCGCCCTGCTGGGACAATAACGCGCCTTAATCTTGGCCATCAAATGAAGCAATCGCAGGAGATTCAGATGCCTTCTCGTAAAGAGCTTGCCAATGCCATTCGTGCATTGAGTATGGATGCCGTTCAAAAAGCCAACTCCGGTCACCCGGGCGCCCCCATGGGAATGGCGGATATCGCCGAAGTGCTGTGGCGTAGCCACCTCAGACATAACCCGAACAACCCCAAGTGGGCCGACCGCGACCGTTTCATTCTCTCCAACGGCCACGGCTCCATGCTGCTGTACTCCCTGCTGCACCTCTCCGGTTATGACCTCTCCATCGACGATCTGAAAAACTTCCGCCAACTGCACTCTCGCACCCCGGGTCACCCGGAGTACGGCTATGCACCGGGCGTTGAAACCACCACTGGCCCGCTGGGTCAGGGCATCACCAACGCCGTTGGTATGGCGATCGCCGAGAAAGCCATGGCTGAGCAGTTCAACCAGCCGGGCCACGACATCGTTGACCACTACACCTACGCCTTTATGGGCGACGGCTGCCTGATGGAAGGTATCTCCCACGAGGCTTGCTCTCTGGCAGGTACCCTGCAACTGGGCAAACTGATCGCGTTCTGGGATGACAACGGTATCTCCATCGACGGTCACGTAGAAGGCTGGTTCACCGACGACACCGTCAAGCGTTTCGAAGCTTACGGCTGGCACGTAATTCCGGCTGTTGACGGTCACAGCCCGGAAGCCATCAATGCCGCCATCGAAGCCGCCAAGGCCGAGACCGGCAAGCCGACCCTGATCTGCTGCCGCACCATCATCGGTTACGGCTCCCCGAACAAATCCGGCTCTCACGACTGCCACGGCTCACCGCTGGGCAACGACGAGATCGCCGCGGCTCGCGCCTTCCTGAAGTGGGACCACGCGCCGTTCGTTATCCCGGCCGATATCGTTGCCGAGTGGAACGCTCAGGAGAAGGGTGCTGCACTGGAAGCCGACTGGGCTGCCAAGTTCGCTGCCTATGAAGCCGCTCACCCGACTCTGGCTGCCGAATTCAAGCGCCGTACCGCTGGCGAACTGCCGGCCAACTGGGCTGCTGAATCCGCCAAGATCATCGAAACCCTGCAAGCCAACCCGGCCAAGATTGCGACCCGTAAAGCGTCCCAGAACTCTCTGGAAGCGTTCGGCAAGCTGCTGCCGGAGTTCATGGGTGGCTCTGCCGACCTGGCTCCGTCCAACCTGACCATGTGGTCCGGCTCCAAGTCCCTGACCAACGACGATGCCTCCGGCAACTACATCCACTACGGTGTACGCGAGTTCGGCATGTCCGCCATCATGAACGGTATCGCCCTGCACGGTGGTTTCATCCCCTACGGCGCTACTTTCCTGATGTTCATGGAGTACGCTCGCAACGCCCTGCGCATGGCCGCCCTGATGAAGCAGCGCGCTATCTTCGTTTACACCCACGACTCCATCGGTCTGGGTGAAGATGGCCCGACTCACCAGCCGGTTGAGCAGATCGCCTCCCTGCGTCTGACTCCGAACATGAGCACCTGGCGTCCGTGTGACCAGGTTGAATCCGCCATCGCCTGGAAACACGCCATCGAGCGTACCGACGGCCCGACCTCTCTGATCTTCTCTCGTCAGAACCTGGCCCAGATGGACCGTACTGCCCAGCAGCTGGCTGATACCGCCAAGGGTGGCTACGTGCTGAAAGATTGCGCCGGTACACCGGAGCTGATCCTGATCGCCACCGGTTCCGAAGTGGAACTGGCCGTTGCCGCCTATGAGCAGCTGACTGCCAAGGGCCGTGCCGTGCGCGTGGTCTCTCTGCCGTCTACCGACGTGTTCGATGCCCAGTCTGCCGAGTACAAAGAGTCCGTCCTGCCGTCCTCCGTCACCAAGCGTGTGGCCATCGAAGCCGGCATCGCTGACTACTGGTACAAGTACGTCGGTTTTGGCGGCAAGATCATCGGTATGACCACCTTCGGTGAGTCCGCACCGGCCGAGCTGCTGTTCAAGGAATTCGGCTTTACCGTGGAAAACGTGGTTGCGACCGCTGAATCCCTGTAATAGCTGACCATTGGGCCACTCTGGCCCAATAGCCGGAAAATAAAACGCCCTCCATCGCAAGATGGGGGGCGTTTTTATTTTGTTTGTGAAACACTCAACTATTGAAATAGATATTTAATGTTTGATATCTTAGCACCTATAATTTATTGTAATTTATTTTTCAACCTATAAAAGTCAAAGCATATAACTAGATATGGAATTAAGTTATATAAAAACAACAACACAGTCTTGATTTGTTTTTCATGTGTATGAGGTTGTAGATATATTTGTCTATGACAGTAAGGTTTGCATTTATTAGGGTTTATATTTCTTTTTAATGTAGTTAGTGATTTATTTCTTGGCTGACAGTTTATAAAAAGGTGGTGTCATGATTGATAATAGCAATAATTTCCCAGTTAGAGTGACCATACCTGGATATAGGTGATTGCATCTGGCATTGTACATTTATCTTCAACAGAGGTTAAATTTGAACTTGCCAATCTAGTTATCAAATATAAGTTTATATCTGATTCTTCAGGTGTTCGATTTGATGCTGCAGTGATTAATAATGAACTTATAATTAATTTATATAATTTTAATAATGGATTGGGTGAAGGGAAATTAGAACCAACTGAAATAGGCACTTTAGGAGATAAAAAGTTGTTTGCAACGTGGTATGTAAATACACTGCAATCTAATATCCGTCAGTTTGGTTATACTTTCATGTTAATGGTTGGCTAATTATGAATGGTACTTTATCCGCGCCTCAACAAGAATCCACACAACAAGATCTAAGGTCTGGTTCTTTAACTAATAATGAAATCGCAGGTAAAATAGCTGACCATATAGGAACTGGGCGAAATGCTAAAGATTCATTTATATGGATGACAATCACTTGGAGTTTTATAATTGCTTCAGGCCTGAGTATATTGATATTTATTAGATCTTTTTGTGTTATCTCTAGCGGTGAAATTCTACTTGATTCAATTACCAAATTATGGAGTGTTTTTGTTCCAATTATTACCTTGGCATTAGGGTATGCTTTTGGTAAAGGAGATAAAGCAGGATAAACGACTGCGTAGTATTTTATTATTAGAATAGCCCGTAGGTTCGATTAGCGAAGCGTAATCGGACGTTCGCGTTCTTTAAGACGATGCCATAAAAATCATGTCCCCTCCTGTTACCTAAAAAGAGACCGGCTATCAGCCGGTCTCTTTTTATTTATCGCAACCCTTACACCTGCGGCGGGGTGCTTTCCGCGTTGGACATCACCGCATCAATTTGTACTAGGGCGCCGGCGGGCAGTTCGCGCACCGCGATCACGGTGCGGGCCGGCAGGTAGGCCGGGAAGTATTTGGTATAGATGGCATCCACCTCGGCCAGATCCGCGATATTGCCGAGCTGGATATTGACCTTGACGATATCGTCCATCACATGGCCGATGCTCTCCACAATCGCTTTGATATTGCTCAGGCACTGGGCGGTCTGCTCCTTGATGCAGCCAGCCAGGATCTTGCCGGTGGCTGGGTCAATCGGCAGTTGGGCAGAGAGATGGTTGTAGTGGGAGAAGGCGACGGTCTGGCAATGGAGCGGGCTGCGCGGTGCCTTGTCGGTATTGCGGGCACGGATCACCAGATTGTGACGGTCTTCCACCAGTTGCGGCGGGGTGCCGTCACCGTGGGAGATGACCGCATCCATCTGCACCCGTGCCCCCATGGGCAGGGCGGCGGCACTGACCACCGAGCGGGCGGGCAGATAGGCGACGGCGCGGGCAATGGCGGAGTCGGGGAAGAAGGTGGTGTAGACCTCGTTGACGGCCTCCAGATCGGCCAGATTGGTCAGATAGACGGTGACCTTGACGATATCGTCAAACGGCACGTCGATGCTCTCCAGCACGTGCTTGATGTTGCGCAGGCACTGACCCGCCTGCACCTTGATGCCACCGGCGACCAGTTGGCCCGAGGCGGCCTCGACCGGCAGCTGGGCACCGATATTGTTGTAGTGGGAGAAGGCCACGGTGTGGGTGGAGAGCGGGTTGTGTGGCGCCTTGTCACTGTTGCGGGCCAGTTTAACCAGCGGGCAAGGATCTTGCGGGAAGGTACCTTCGCCGTTGGAGATGATGGCATCGATCTGCACCAGCGCGCCCAGCGGCAGGGCGGCGACGGCAAGGGTGGTGCGGGTCGGCAGATAGCCCGGGAAGAATTCGCGATAGACGGCGTTGACCGCTTCCAGATCCGCCATCTCTTTCAGGAAGATGGTCGCTTTGACCACATCGTCCATCACATGGCCGATGCTCTCGATGATCGCCTTGAGGTTGCTCAGGCACTGTCTGGCCTGCGCAGTGACATCGCCACTCACCATCTTGCCGGTTGCGGGATCGACCGGCAGCTGGGCCGAGATATTGTTGTAATGAGAAAACGCCACCGTTTGGGTGCTGGGGCCCAGATCCTGGGGGGCATGGGGGGTATTTCTTGCCGACTTGATGATGGTGCCACTCATAGATATGCCTCTTTTTAATATTTGTTGTTCATTCAGGTACAGGTTTACCCCATCTTGTTGTACGCCACGGCCACTGCGCCAGCGGCGGCATCCCCGATTATTATTTGTGATCCACTCAATTACTGAGAGGAATAAGGGAGAAGAGGACAGGGTAGATATTTCAGACGCTGCGATTCTATGAGTGGCTATCAGGGGTTGCAAACCGCTGATTGCATTTCTATGAGATGGCTCAATTGGCGCAAATTTAATCATATTGCTATTCAATTCACCCGAAATAGGAGCCAATTTGTGTGCAAATGGTGCCTAACCGGCGGACAGCCTTGCCCTGACTGGGTTTGCTCTTCCCCTCTTCGGGATATTGGCGTGTAAATAAAGGGTTAATATTATGCGCCGATGTGCAAATAATGCATATTATGGTGCATGGATATCTGTTTTAAGCTTTTTTAAGGGGCTATGAAAATTCCCGTGAATATGCATATCCACCTTATTAAAGATACCTCTGGAATATAATTCACGGCTTTTGCATTCCTCTCTGTTAATGATTATTCCGGCATACTCGGTGACGCCTTGCTGGCAGCCTGGATCTGTTATTAATGCCATAAAATTCTATGCCATGAATTTGCACGGCGGATCTGCTCCTGCTGCACAGGAGTGCGGATCATGGCGTTGGCGTGACGATGTGCGGGAGCGGTGGCGCTCGATAAGAGATGGCGATGGATGAGAGGTGGTGCTGGATGAGGGACGGTGGTGGCAATACGAGTCTCTTCACTCTGGTTGCATCCCCCGATGGGTGGGGTTGCCCCGCGTCGTCGCTTCTTCCACTTTTTTGCGGCTTTGTCTGACCTCCCCCTTATCTGTGGCTGGTTGTGATGATTGGGATGGTTTTCAGGGCTCATGAACAGTTCAGGTGATTTCGCAGGCACAAAGTTCAATATGTTGTTTTTAAAGGTAAATCCGTCAAGAAATGGATTTATCGACCGCTTTTTATGGTTTCTTGATGAAACTGTTAATTAGTGGCGTGATTGCGAGTCAGGTCGCTTTTTTCACTCGCTATTAATCGTATGATTAATAAGGTAATCAAGGAGCCCTGACGGAGAGCATCGATGCACCGGCAGGCCATTGCCCAGGATTGGCAAGCGAGATCGCATCGCGATCATCATTACCTGACTGTGGAGGATTTATGCTGGGTTTCGTTCTGGGCGATATGTATTGCCAAACATCTGGGCAGCGGTTACCTCCTCGCCTGGGAAAGAGCTTTCCCATTCCTGCCGATTACCGACTGCGCGGCCGGGTATCCGCCGCCATCATGACCATCGAGAGCCTGCTCGATACCCCTTATCCGCAAAAGCAGTTTCGTGAGCTGGTCTTTGGCGCCTTTATCGAGCGCCAGCGTCGGCTGTTTGGCGAACATGTGATTGTGGCCCGCATGGAAGGGGAGGAGGGGCTGGAACTGTCGATTGATCTCTCGTTTGTCAGCACCGCCGTACCTGTGGGCCTGCTGGCCATCTCTGAAGAGCTGGCCCTCGCCACGGCGCCGCGTCCCAAGAAGAGCCATCCCCACTACGAGGCGCTGTGCAAGGCGATCGACTGCATGGTGATGCTGATGTTTTATGGCAAGGTGATCCGCCAGCGTAATACGGTGTTGGAAAATATCGGCCATCAGTTTGGTTATCAGCCCGCGGCGACCCTGACGGCGCGTGTTGGCAAGGGTGGGGAGGATGATTACGACGCCTTCATGGTCAATATCATGACCTGTATTGCCCACTCCAACTCGCTCAAGGAGGCGCTGGAGAACGCCAGCCGGATGGGAATTCAGGAGCCTGCTTTCTTCTGCATCGTCGGGGCGATTGCCAGCACCCTGTGGGGCGTGCCCAGACTGTGGGCGTATCAAGCCTCACAGCTGATCCATCGCTCCCACCACCACTACATCCAGAATCTGCTTCGTTGTGAAACCCGTGCCGGGCGGCGCCATATCAATCTGGAGCCGCCAAAGCCCCCGCTGTTTGCACCGATCCGGCAACAGGTTGTGCGTCTGTTCAAGGGGGCACACTGATCCGCAGCCCCCTTGTCATCACTCAGGCGGGATAAAGCGCACCCAGCACAGCCGGACGGCTGGCGCCGGTGACGGCTGGCAGATTGCCCGGCTTGTGGTGGACAAAGCACATGGCCAGCCAGGCAAAGGCTGCGCCTTCCACCCAGTCGGGGGCAAGGCCCAGCTCGGCGGTGCTGGCGATGCGCCATGCAGGCAGCTGGCTGGCCAGCTCCTTCAGCAAGGGGGCGTTATGGGCACCGCCGCCGCAGACAAACAGCTCGGCTTTCGGCTGGCTGGCACCGACTGATTCGGGCCGGGCGGGCAGTTGGCGGGCGATGCTGTGGCAGGTGAGCGCCTGCAGGGTGCGCTGCACATCCACGGGGGCGTATGAAGTACCTGCCAGCTCGCCATCGAGCCAATCGAGGGTAAACATCTCACGTCCGGTGCTCTTGGGGGCGGGGGCGGCGAAGTAGGGGTGAGCCAGCAGCTTCTCCAGCAGGGCCGGGATGGGTTTGCCACTGGCAGCCCATTTGCCACCGGCGTCATAGCTGCCGCCGTGGGGCTGATGGCGGCGATACCAGCCATCGAGCAGGGTGTTGGCCGGGCCGGTATCAAAACCATATACCCCGCCCGGATTGCCCGGCAGCACCGAGATATTGGCGATGCCGCCGAGGTTCAGTACCACCCGCAAGGCGCCGGGCTTGGCAAACAGTGCCTGATGGAAGGCGGGCACCAGCGGCGCCCCCTGACCGCCGAGGGCCATATCCATGGTGCGAAAATCGGCGATAACGTCGATGCCGGTCAGGGCGGCCAGCAGGGCGGCGTTGCCGATCTGCAAGGTAAAGCCAAGCTGGGGGCGATGGCGGATGGTCTGGCCGTGGCTGCCGATGGCGCGAATATCTTTGGGCTCAAGCTTCGCCTTGGCCAGCAGCGCGTGGGTGGCGGCGGCAAACTCTCGCGCCACCAGATTATCGGCCACCCCCATGCGGTCGATTTCGTTGTCGCCCGTGGTGCAGAGTGCATGCAGCGTGCGGGCGGTCTCTTGCGGCCAGGGGTGACAAAGCGCCGCTTCGACCCGCAGTTCATCCCCGGCGATCATCACCAGCACGGCATCAATGCCGTCCATGCTGGTTCCCGACATCAGACCGATATAGCGCTCAGCCATGGTGTCTCCTTACATTGCTGTTCGAAAATACGGTGTGCAGAGAGGGTGAAGAGGGGAACGGCTTTCATCCCATGCCACATGGCGTGGTCTTTGACATCAGACCGATATAACGCTCAACCATGTTGCATCCTCAATGCGGACCGAAAAAAGAGTGAGAGAGACAGGATAGATAAGCCCTTGCTTCCATGCCACATGCCGCTCCCGGTGTTCCATCTCATCTTATGTCTGAAAGTGGACTCATTTCAATCTGATTGCCTGGCGCGGGTTCAATAAAAGGGGCTGGCAGGGCCTTCACCCTGCCAGCCCTGATGGCTTAGTTGCCGCGACTATCCCGCTTGTTCTGGGCCAGCTGCAGCTCGGGGTTGTCGAGCTTGGCCAGTTGCGGCATCGCCAGCTTTTTGAAGTTGGCCAGCTCGCGTCCGCTCAGGGTCTCTGCCTGCGGCAGGGTGAGGGTGCGCGGGTTCTTGTGAATGCCGCCTACCACGAATTCGTAGTGCAGGTGCGGGCCGGTGACGCGGCCGGTGCCACCCAGAGTGCCGATGGTCTGCCCCTGCTTCACCCGCTGTCCCTTGTTGACGGTGCGCTTGGAGAGGTGCAGGTACTTGGTCACATAGTTGCCGGCATGCTTGATAAAGACGTAGTTGCCGTTGAACTGGTTGTAACCGGCAGCCACCACGCTGCCTGAGCCCGCCGCCATGATGGGGGTGCCCACCGGCGCCACGTAGTCGATGCCGTTATGGGGGCGGATCTTGCCGGTTACCGGATGGAGGCGGCGCGGGTTGAAGTTGGAGCTGATGTATTTGAAGTTGACCGGCGCGCGCAGGAAGCTCTTGCGCATCGCCTTCCCTTCCGGGGTGTAGTAGTTGCCATCTTCATTGAGCACGGCGCGGTAGGCAGTGCCCTGGTTGACGAACTCCGCCGCCAGAATGTCGCCGGAGGCGACCCGCTCGTCGTCGCGGAACTTGTCTTCATAGACCACCCGGAAGCTGTCTCCCGGCTGCAAGTCCTGGGCAAAGTCGATGTCCCAGCCGAAGATGGCGGCCAAGTCCATGATCTGATCTTCGGTCATACCCGCATCCACCGCGGCGCCCCAGAAGCTGGAGCGGATCTCCCCCTTGCTCACCTGTTCACGGGTGTCGAGGGCGATCTTGACGTTGCGGGCGACAAAGGTCTCCTCCTTGCGGCTCACCTTGAGCGCCTGCTCCAGACTGTGGGGGTAATAGAGGCTGTGCAACTGGCCATCTTCGGTCAGCTTGAAGGTGAGCTCCTGCCCAGGTTGCAGCATCCGCAGGGGATCGCTGCCCTCGAGCTGATCGATCAGGTGCAGATCTGTGGTGCTCAGGCCAATGCGCTGGAAGATCACCCCCATGTTGTCGCCACGGCGCACCTTCACCTGCTTGGTGATGTAGCGCGGCTTGGGCGGGGTAACGGGCTTGGCGGCTTCGGCAGTCAGCTCGTCGTTCAGTGCGTTGTCGTTCGCCGGTTCCCGCAGGGCAATCTCGTTGCCGTTTTCATCGACCCGTGTTGCTACTGCCTGTTCGCTTGGCCAGGCAGCCAGCATCATGATCATGATGCTCAAGATCAGCACCATCTTGCGGTGCCAGTGGGGGAGTGCGTTGAAGGCGTGCCAAATAACCATGAGAAGCAGATGAAGTCGGGCAGAATGGACGGATTTTACAGCCTTTCCAATTGGCCCGCCATTCCAGTAATATGTTTGGCCCTGTGGAATCGTGATGGAGAGTCAAAAAATGTCCCAGCTCGAGGTGGCGCTAGCCGAGATCAAGCGCGGAGCGGAAGAAATTCTGGTTGAAGAAGAACTTGTCGCCAAGTTGAAGGAAGGGCGCCCGCTGCGCATCAAGTTGGGCATGGACCCGACCGCCCCCGACATTCACCTGGGTCATACCGTGATCCTCAACAAGCTGAAGACCTTCCAGGATTTGGGCCATGAAGTGATCCTGCTGATCGGTGACTTCACTGCCATGGTGGGAGATCCCTCCGGCAAGAACGCTACCCGTCCGCCGCTCTCCGAAGAGGCCATCAAGCACAACGCCCTCACCTATGCCGAGCAGGCGTTCAAGATCCTCGACCCCGCCAAGACCCGCATCGAGTACAACTCGACCTGGCTGAGCGAGCTGGGTGCGACCGGCATGATCAAGCTGGCGGCCAAGCAGACCGTGGCCCGCATGATGGAGCGTGACGACTTCAAAAAGCGCTACACCGGCGGCCAATCCATCGCGATTCACGAATTCCTCTATCCGCTGCTGCAAGGCTATGACTCGGTCGCGCTGAAGGCGGACGTTGAGCTCGGCGGTACCGACCAGAAGTTCAACCTGCTGATGGGCCGCGAGCTGCAAAAAGATGCCGGCATGGCGACCCAGTGCGTGCTGATGATGCCGCTGCTGGTGGGTCTGGATGGCGTCAAGAAGATGTCCAAGTCCGCAGGCAACTACATCGGCGTCCACGACGCTCCGGGCGAGATGTTCGGCAAGATCATGTCCATCACCGACGATCTGATGTGGAACTACTACGAGCTGCTCTCCTTCCGTCCGCTGGCCGAAATCGAAGAGTTCAAGGCGGGCATCGCTGCCGGTACTCTCAACCCGCGCGACGTGAAGATCTGGCTGGCCAAAGAGATCATCGCCCGTTATCACGACGAAGCGGCGGCTGAAGCGGCCCACGAAGATTTCACCCAGCGCTTCTCCAAGAACGCCATCCCGGACGAAATGCCGGAAATCGAGCTGGCTCTGGAAGGCGAAGGTCTGGCCATTGCCAACCTGCTGAAAGAGGCCGATCTGGTGGCCACCACCTCCGAAGCGCTGCGGATGATCAAGCAGGGCGCAGTCAAGGTGGATGGCGAGAAGCTGGAAGATGGCAAGGCACTCATCGGTGCCGGTACCGCCGTCTATCAGGTCGGCAAGCGCAAGTTTGCCCGAGTGACTGTCAAATAAGCAGTACCGTCAAATAAGCTGTCGCATCAGGCAAGCTGGTCATCAAACCGGTTCAAGCTTGTTCAACAGGGCCTCCTTCGGGAGGCCTTGTCGTATCTGGGCGGCACGGATCTGGGCGATAAAGTGCCGCAGCACGGCACTACCTGGGTGTGGCCGTGTCGCCAGACTGATGCTGGTCATCATGCCGTTGCCCTCAATGGGGTGGTAACTGACCCCGAGTGGGCGCAGCGCCGCCACCGAGCTGGGCACCAGGGTCACGCCAAAGCCCGCCTGCACCATGCCGACGGTGGAGATCACCTGCGGACATTCGGGCCCCAATATCGGCTCGAAGCCGGCCTCCCGACAGAGGCCCACGATGCCGTCATAGAGCCCGGGCCCGATGGTGTGGGGAAACAGAATAAAACTCTCGTCCTTCAGGCTGGCCAGTGACAAGGGGCCCGGCTTGGCCTTGGGGTGGCTGGTCGGCAGGGCGATCAGCAGCGGCTCCTGCTCGATAAGGTGATGGGCAAAGCCCTCGCTACCCCGGCAGGGCAGCCGCAAGATGGCGGCGTCCAGCCGATCGTTGCGCAGCGCCTCCACCAGTGCCGGCATGGTGCCCTCCTGCGGGCTGAGGGCCACCTCGGGGTAGCGCTCCCGATAGTCGTGCAGCAGGGTCAGCACCGCGGGGTGGAGCACGGTGGACCCGGCAAAGCCGATCCGCAGTGCCCCCTGCTCGCCCCGGGCAATCCGCTTTACCTTCAGTTTTGCCGCATCGGCCAGCGCCAGGATCTGCGCCGCATCCCGATAGAGGCTTTCGCCCGCCTCGGTCAGCTCGACACTGCGGGTCAAACGGCGCAGCAGCGGGGTGCCCAGGGTCTCTTCCAGCTTGCGGATCTGCTGGCTCAGCGGCGGCTGGGCCATGTTGAGTGATTCGGCTGCACGGGTGAAATTCTGCTTTTCAACAACGGCCATGAAGTAGCGGAGCGTACGAAGTTCCATATCGATTGAGTCTCAAAGTCATGGGATCAGCGTATTGGTGTTGAAATGTGAACCAAGTCACCATTGGATCCGAACGCTAACAGGATTCACGGTGGAGGTGAAACCCGAATGGAACATATTGCAACATCTGACAGTGCCGGGTGCAGCTGTGCCCTCGAAGTAAGCCAGCAGTTTTCCCGCTGGCGCAGGCAGCATGATGGTGGCGAGATCTACCAGAGTTCCCTGATGAGCGCCCTGCTGGCGGGGGTCTACGAAGGGGAGACCACCATGAGCGAACTGCTGCGCCACGGCGACTTTGGCCTCGGCACCTTCAACCACCTTGATGGCGAGCTGATCGCCTTCGAGCGCCAGATCCACCAGTTGCGCTCCGATGGCTCGGCCCGTCCCGCCCGCGCCGATCAGAAGACCCCCTTTGCGGTGATGACCCATTTTCGCCCTTGTCTGGAGCGTCGCTTCGACCATCCCCTCAGCCGTGACGAGATCCACCAGTGGGTGGATCGGCTGGTGGGATCCGACAACGTCTTCGTCGCCCTGCGCCTCGACGGCCAGTTTGAAATGGCCAAGGTCCGTACCGTGCCGCGGCAGGAGCCCCCCTATCGCCCCATGCTGGAAGCCATCGAACAGCAGCCGCTGTTCCGCTTTGCCGCGGTGGCGGGAACCCTGGTGGGCTTTCGCTGCCCGCCGTTCGTGCAGGGGGTCAATGTGGCAGGCTTTCACGAACACATGATCACCGCCGATCGCAAGGGAGGCGGCCATCTGCTCGACTACACCATGGCCCACGGCACCCTGCGACTTTCTGTGGTGCGTCACCTCAATCTGGCCCTGCCATCGGATCCCGCTTTCCGGCAGGCCGACCTCAACCCCGCCGATCTCGATCGCGCCATTCAGGCCGCCGAAGGCTGATAGACAAGGAGCAATAACATGGAAAACAGACAGTGGAAGTGCGGTGCCGAGCTGGTGGTTCGTCATCTGGAGGCGCAAGGGGTCAAGCAGGTGTTCGGGATCCCGGGGGCCAAGATTGACCGGGTGTTCGATGCGCTGGAGGACTCCCCCATCGAGACCATAGTGGTGCGCCACGAGGCGAACGCCGCCTTTATGGCGGCCGCCGTGGGGCGTCTCACCGGCAAGGCGGGGGTGGCGCTAGTCACCTCGGGCCCCGGCTGCTCCAACCTCATTACCGGGCTGGCGACGGCCACCTCGGAGGGGGACCCCATGGTGGCGCTGGGCGGTGCGGTGCGCCGTGCCGATGGCCTCAAACTCACCCACCAGAGCATGGATACGGTCAACCTCTGCCGTCCGGTCACCAAGTTCAGCGCCCAGGTCAACAGCGGGGCGGCAATTTCGGAAGTGATGGCCAACGCCTTTCGCGCCGCCGAGCTGGGACGGCCGGGGGCGGCGTTTGTCAGCCTGCCGATGGACATCATCAACAAGCCGGTACAGGGCAATGTGCTGGTGCCCCGCGAAGTGCCTGAGCCGGGCTGTGCCGATGAGCAGAATATGGAGCAGGCATTGACCCTGCTGCGCAACGCCCAGAATCCGGTGGTGCTGCTCGGCCTGATGGCGAGCCGGCCGGAGAATGCCGAAGCGGTACGCGCCTTCCTCGACAAGGCGCGGCTGCCGGTGACCGGTACCTATCAGGCTGCCGGGGTGGTGGACAGCTGCCACTTCGATGACTTTGCCGGACGGGTGGGGCTCTTTAACAACCAGCCGGGGGATCAGCTGCTGGCCGGGGCCGATCTGGTGATCTGCATCGGCTACAGCCCCATCGAGTACGACCCCGTGCTGTGGAATGGCGACCGGGAGCGGCGCATCCTCCATCGACGTGCTGCCTGCCGATATCGACAGCAGCTACTGCCCGACCGCCGAGCTGGTGGGGTCGATCCGCGCCAACCTGTTGCAGCTGACCCGCATCATGGGCAATCCGAAAATCCGCCCCCCCGAGGTGGATCGGCTGCTGCAAGGGGTTCGCCAGCAGCGACTGCGACTGGCGATGCGGGCCGACGATCTGCACGGCAATCCGGTTCACCCCTTGCGTATCGTGCGCGAGCTGCAGGATCTGGTGCGCGACGACATGACCCTCTGCGTCGACATGGGCAGCTTCCATATCTGGATTGCCCGCTACCTCTACAGCTTCCGCGCTCGTCAGGTGTTGATCTCCAATGGTCAGCAGACCATGGGGGTGGCACTGCCGTGGGCCATCGGTGCGGCGCTGGTGCGGCCGGGTGAGAAGGTTATCTCGGTATCGGGGGATGGCAGCTTTATGCAGTCGAGCATGGAGCTGGAGACGGCGGTGCGGCTCAAGAGCAATATCGTCCACATCATCTGGGTCGATAACGGCTACAACATGGTCGCGATGCAGGAGCAGCAGAAGTATTGCCGCACCTCAGGCGTCTCTTTTGGTCCCATCGACTTCAAACGCTATGCCGAATCGTTCGGGGCGGCCGGTTTCGCGGTGCGTTCGGCCGACGAGCTGCGCGCCACCCTGCGGGCCGCACTGTCGGTGGAGGGGCCTGCGGTGGTGGCGATCCCGGTGGATTACTCCGACAACCCGGGGCTGATGGCCCAGCTCAGGCCAGAAGTATTGGCATAAGTGTGGGCAGCAGTGCTGGCCTGAATCCCTGTGTAAGAGCAGGCAGACCCATCCATATAGCAAAAACCGGCATCAGGGGATGCCGGTTTTTTATTGCTACGCGGGATGGGTGGCCTTAACGGGCCAGCTGGACGGCGGCGCGTGCGCGGGCCGGTTGTGGGCGCTGTTTGGCTTTTGGTGCGCAGGCCATCTTCAGGCGCAGCCACTCGCGCCACAGCAGCCAGCAGAGCGGCAGGGTGAGCAGCAGCACGGTCGCGGGCTGGGCCATCAACACCCCATCACGACCCCACAGTTGCGGCAGCAGGAAGATGAGTGGCAGCAGCAACACGGTTTTGGCGATGGAGATGACCAGCGCCTGACGGGTACGCGCCATGGATTGCAGCAGCACGATGCCGAACATGATGATCCCCTCCAGCGGAATGGCGCCGAGGTTGAGGGTCAGACTGCTGATGGCGGCGGCCAGCAGCTCGGGATCCTTGTCGCCGGTATAGAGCATGGCGACCTGTCCCGGCAGCAGCTGGATGGTGAGCCACACCAGCATGCCGTAGATAAAGGTGAACTTGAGCCCCATCTCCATCAGGTACTTGAGGTTGCGATGGCGCTTGGCCCCCGCTGCCTTGCTGATCAGCGGCTGAATGCCAAACGCCAGCCCCTGCAGAATGACGATAAAGACCGCTTCGGTGTAACCGGCTACGGTAAAACCCGCCAGATCCTTCACATTGCCATACACCATCAGCTGGCTGTTGTGCAGCATCAAGAGCAGCCCGAGGTTGAACTGGGCAATCAGGCTCGGCAGACCGGTAAAGAGCAGGTGCGGCATGGCGGGGAGGTTGGGCACCAGATCCCGCCAGCTGAGGCGAAGCCGCGCCCAGGGGGTAAAGAAGTAGCCAAGGCCGATCAGGCTCACCGCACCCTCTGCCATCAGGGTGGCTTGCGCAGTACCGATCAATCCCAGCCCCAGCCGACCCACCATGATGTAGTTGAGGATGATATTGAGCACGGCGCCGCTGCTCACCAGCACCATGGCCAGTTTCGGGCGGCCATCGTTGCGCAGCAGATAGGGGACCGCCAGATTGCTGGCCAGCAGCAGGGTACCGCCGCCAATCCAGGTGAGGTAGTCGCTCGCCTGTTTCCAGGTCTCGGTGCCCTGTTCAATCCCCAGTCCCAGCAGGATATCGGTGTGGGTGTAATAGAGCAGCCCCGGCGCAACTCCCCCGAGACCGGCCAGCAGCCAGAGGGCGTTGACCAGCGCCTGACGGGCCAGCTTGTCGTTTTTCGCCCCTTGCTGGAAGGAGATGGCGGTGGCCGCCCCCATGCTGATCATGGCGGCCAGACCGATCAGCACCATGATGACCGGATAGACCAGGTTGATCCCGGCGAGGCCAGCGGCACCGACATAGTGGCCGACGAAGATGCCGTCGATGAGGTAGTAGGCCCCCGAGACCAGCATGGCAAGAATGGAGGGGAGGGCGTAAGCCCAGAAGCGACGGGTCATGGCCCGTTGCCGCAGTGTTAAATAGGCAGACATATCTGTTCTCTCGGGGAGTTCGATTATCGAACAGCTAGTCTAGATTAATACTTATTTGGTGATAATCAGGGTTTCACTTGATGAATTGCTGAGTATTACTCACTAATCCGGGGTTTTGATAGTGAGCCTTGAGCATGTCGATCAGGATGCGCAGGCCGCTGCCCAGCTGATGCCGACTGGGATAGAAGAGGTAGAAGCCGGCAAAGGTGGGACACCAGGGTTCCAGCACGGTGAGCAGTTTCCCCTCCGCGACCTTTTGGCTTACCTCCTCTTCCAGACAGTAGGCGAGCCCCAGCCCCGCCTCGGCGGCGCCCAGATAGAGGGCCGGGGTGCTGGTGGTGAGCGGCCCGGTCACTTCGATCTCCAGCATGGTGCCGTCGGCGGCAAAGGCCCAGCGATAGTGGTGGTGCGGGGTGAGGCGATAGCCGATGCAGGCGTGGCGGCTCAGCTCGCTCGGGTGCTCCGGCGTACCGTGCTCCGCCAGATAGGCCGGGGAGCCCACCACCAGATAACGCTGGGGCGGGCCGAGGGGGATGCCGATCATCTCCTTGGGCAGCAGATCGCCATAAAAGAGCGCGGCATCGTAACCATCTTCAATCAGTCGGGGCATCAGCTCCTGCTCCACTACCTCCACCTGCATCCGCGGATAACGGGCCAGATAGTCGATCAGCACAGGTGCCAGCAGGCTGTCGATGGCGCCGCGGGGGGCGCAGAGTTTGAGGCGCCCCACCGGTTCATCGCTGTTGCGGGCCAGCTCGCAAAGCGCCTCTTCAAGAGTATTGAGGGTGGGGAGCAGCTGCTTGAGCAGGCGCTGGCCCGCTTCGGTCGGTACCACGGCGCGGGTGCTGCGGTTGAGCAGCCGTACTCCCAGACGGGCTTCCAGCCCCTTCAGGCTGTGGCTGAGGGCGGAGGCGGAGACCCCGAGTTCGAGGGCTGCCTTGCTGAAACTGCGGTGACGGGCGACGGCGGCAAACACTGCCAGTTCGGCGAGATCGGTACGGGTAATAGTCATCATCAATCAACAAAAAGGCGTGAGTCACAAGGGTACGCCAAGGCCGTGCTGCAGACAATCCGCGCTAAATGGGTGGCTTGTTGCAAATATGTAGCTGCTCGTAGACCATTGATTCCAGTGAAACTAAGTTGAATTGTTAAAAAAAACTCACAATAAGGCGCTTTGAGTGTGATCTTGGTCGTCCGAAAGGCGACCAAAATCAAACTTTGGTTGATTAATTCAAAAAAACGCTGTGATTAATAAGGGCATTTAATTAAAGTCAGCCCATCAAGAGTGGCGCACGTTAATTGGTTGTTAAGTGAGACGGGCGCCGACCCTCAGGGTCAAAATCTCGCACTGTTGTTTGTTGCAATCCTGTTGTCACAAGGAGTGATGGCCAGGTTGCCGGGGGGCGAGAGGTTATTATCAAGGACGGACAGCAGGCGTTCCAGGGAGATGGAACCGGGCCAAGGCCCGACCAAACAAGAATCCCATTTTCCTAGATGACAGGAACAACGTATGTCTGACATGAATATTGCAGCTGATGGTCGTTTAGCCAGCAACACCTCCCGCGGCGTCAACAAGGCCGATGTGGTCTGGATGCTGGGTCTGTACGGTACCGCGATCGGTGCCGGTGTGCTCTTCCTGCCAATCAACGCCGGTGTTGGTGGCCTGTGGCCGCTGGTTGCCATGTTGATCCTGGCGCTGCCGCTGACTTTCTTTGCTCACCGTGGTCTGACCCGCTTCGTGCTGTCCGGCTCTACCCGTGATGGTGACATCACTGAAGTAGTAGAAGAGCACTTCGGCAAGACCGCAGGCAAATTCATCACCCTGCTCTACTTCTTTGCCATCTACCCGATCGTGCTGATGTATTCAGTCGCCATCACCAACACCGTCGAGAGCGTGATTGTTCACCAGCTGGGCATGTCTGCACCTCCCCGTGCCGTTCTGTCACTGGCTCTGATCCTCGGTCTGATGGCGGTTGTTCGTCTGGGCGGCCAGGTTATCGTCAAAGCGATGAGCGTGCTGGTATTCCCGTTCGTGCTCACCCTGATGGGTCTGGCGTTCTACCTGATCCCGCACTGGAACGGTGCCATCATCACTGAAGCTCCGGCCCTGTCCGACGCCTTCAACGGTGACTTCATCAAGACCCTGTGGCTGGCTATCCCGGTAATGGTGTTCTCCTTCAACCACTCCCCGATCATCTCCTCCTTCGCGGTGGACAACAAAGGTCGTTACGGTGAAGGTGCCGAGAAGAAGTGCAGCAACATCCTGCTGGGTGCCCACGTCATGATGGTGATGACCGTTATGTTCTTCGTATTCAGCTGCGTACTGAGCCTCTCCCCGGCTGACCTGGCTGCTGCCAAAGAACAGAACATCTCCATCCTGTCCTACCTGGCCAACCACTTCGATAACCCGGTTATCGGTACTGTGGCTCCGCTGATCGCCATGGTTGCCATCAGCAAATCCTTCCTGGGTCACTACCTGGGGGCGCAAGAAGGCATGAACGGTCTGATGGCCAAGGCGCTGCGCGAGAAGGGCAAGAACGTTGACACCAAGCAGCTGAACAAAGTCACTGCCGTGTTCATGATCCTGACCACCTGGGCCATCGCTACCATCAACCCGAGCATCCTCGGCATGATTGAAGACCTGGGCGGCCCGATCATCGCAATGCTGCTGTTCCTGATGCCGATGTACGCCATCACCAAGGTTCCGGCCATGCGCAAATACGCTGGCAACATCAGCAACGGCTTCGTGACCATCATCGGCCTGATCGCCATGTCCGGTATCATCTACAAGCTGATTGCCTGATAACGCCGGTTATCAAGTTGAATGAAGAAGCCGCCTCGCAAGAGGCGGCTTTTTTATGGCTGTTTGGGGCTGCGAGCGGATGCGGTATCGCTACTTCATCAGCTTCTTCACCTCGTCGCTGGCCAGCGCCTTGTTGAATTTGTCCCGCGCCTCTTTCCCCTTGGCGGAGTTGGTAAAGCAGACGTGGAGGGACTTGTCCTCGAGGATCTTGCCGTTGAAGCCGAGGTTGGCGGCAACATCCTTGAGTTGGGGATCGCTCTCCAGCAGATAGGTCATCACATTCTGGTCGATAACCGCCAGATCGAGCCGACCGTTGCCCAGTTTCAGCAGGTTTTGGCTGTCCGAGCTGGTGGCGTCGGCCGAGAGCGCCTTGCTGGCCACTTTTTCGTCGAACTCGGTGGTATTCACATAGCCGGTGACGACACCAATTTTCTTGCCCTTGAGGTCATCAAGGCTCTGCCAGGTGACCGGCTGATCGGCTCGCTGGGCAAACCCGAGAGGGCCGTTACCTATGGGGTCGGAGAAGAGGCAGCTGCTCTTGGGGTCGAGATACTCGGGGAAATAACCCAGTACCTCGGGGTTGTTGGTCGCCTCGTCCACGGCCCGTTGCCAGGGATAGAACTTGATGGTCAGCGGGTCGCCAGCCAGGGCAAAGGCTGCGGTCACCACCTGACTGCTCTTGCCCTGCTCAGGGAGGCTGGCGCTGGTGTAAGGGGGCCATTCAAGGCTGGTCAACACTGCCGCCTGAGCGGCCGACATGCCGAACAAGGGAAGAGTGGCCAGGGCGAGGTGCTTCCATTTCAGGCTCATAGAGATAACTCCTTGTGGTCAAACACCCCTTAAAGATAGCCCTCGGTGTCGATTGCGGATGCCGGCCATGGCTGACCGGCATCCGTGCCATCTATTTATTGTCGATATTCTCCGACTGCCAGAGGGCATAGCCCTTGCCGGAGGCCGTGGTGGGCAGATCAATCTGCATCAGGTCGTTGCCGATGACGAAGGGGCCCGTGTAGCGGGCGCGCAGATCCTGCGCCAGATCTTTGACCCTGATCTTGCCGTTGAGGCCGATATGGCTGAACACGGTCAGCGCCGGTTTGGCTTCGTTCATTACCCGGGCCGCCTGCTCGGGGGAGGCGAGGTGACCGGCGATCGCCTTGTAGCCGGGGTTGGCCTTCATCTGTTCGGCAGAGGTCATGGAGACGCAGTGCACCAGCAGGTCGGCCCCTTTGGCCTGCTTCACCACTTCGGGGCTGTAGCGGGTATCGCCGGAGAGCACCACGCTGTGGCCGTGATAGTCGATGCGATAGCCGAATGACGGCTTGATGTTGACCCCGTGGTCGTTGTCAAAGGCGGTTACCTTGACTCCGTCCTGGTCGTAGACCACCCCGGCGGTAACCTCGTGGCTGTTGATCTCCACCCCGTCCAGCGGCGTTCCCTCATCCTTGACCCGGGTGGCGATGTCGGTGGCGTAGGCCTGCTGCAAGCCACGGGCGAGAGCTGTGGTGCCTTTGGGGCCGTAGAGTTCCATCGGCGCGTGGCGCTGGCCATAGGCCGGTTGCAGCCAGCCGGTCAGCCAGAGATCCGCCAGCCCGTTGGTGTGGTCGGAGTGAAAGTGAGTGAGGAAGAAGGTGTTGACCCGGCCGATGGGGATATGCAGCTGCCACAGGCGAGTGGCGGAGTTGCGGCCAAAATCGAACACCAGCTTCTGGTTGCCCGCTTCGACCAGGGTGCTGTAACCGCCCCGGCTGATCTGGGGCACCGGAGTGCCGGTGCCGAGCAGGCTGACCCGAAAAATATCGGGCCGGGCTTGAGTTGCTGAGGCCGGGGCCTGATCGTGGTTGCTGATAAAGCTGCTCTCGGCAGCCTGACTGGCGCCGCTGGCCAGCAGACCGACCAGTAATGCGGCCAGATAGGTACTTTTCATGGGGATTTATCCTGTGGGGGAGGGATAGCATCACTGTATTGGTAACTAAAAGTTGAATAAATTGGCTAAAATCCATTTCTTACTAAACTTTTGGTTGTGAATCAGGGTCCTTGTCGCGGGCCAAATCGCCTTGAATAAAGGTCAGAGGAGGGGTTGTGGACCGATTGACCAGCATGCGTATCTTCACCCGGGTGGTGGATCTCGGCTCCTACAGCGCGGTGGCGAGCGAAGAGGGGATCAGCGCCCAGATGGTGGGCAAGCATGTGCTGGGACTGGAGCAGTGGCTGGGGGGCAAGCTGTTTCACAAGACCACCCGCCAGCAGACTCTCACCGAGCTGGGCCAGCTGTTTTTGGCTCGCTGCCAGCGGGTACAGGAGGAGATGGCACTGACCGAGTCGCTCACCCAGAATCTGCTGGCCGAGCCGGCCGGACGGCTGCGCATCGCCGCCCCCCTCAGCTTTGGCCACCACCGGCTGGTGCCGCTGCTGCCCGCTTTTCTCGACCGCTACCCCAAGCTGGATCTGGATCTGCAGCTCACCCCGCGCTGGGTCGATCTGGTGGAGGAGGGGTTCGACGCCGCCATCCGCACCCTGCGCCCGCAGGATGAGGCGCTGATCGCCCGTCCGCTGCTGACCCAGCACTACCGCCTCTGCGCGGCCCCCGACTACCTCAATCGCCACGGCGTACCCCGTCATCCGGCCGATCTCGCCCGCCACCAGTGCCTGCACGGCAACTGGGGGGAACACGAGCGTTGGCAGTTTGTCGGGGAGGATGGCCAGAGCGAGGAGGTGCGGGTCGCCTCGCGCCTGCGCATCAATCACTGGCCAGCCTTGTTGACGGCTGCGCTATCGGGGGCTGGCATCACCTTGCAGCCAGCCGAACAGGTGCGTGACCATATCGCCGCGGGGCGTCTGCTGTCGCTGCTTGGTCGCTATCAGAGCCCGGCCAAGATCCTTTACTTCATCTATCCGGCGGCGCGGCGGCAGGTGCTCAAAATCACCCTGCTGGGGGATTTTCTGGCCGAATCCCTGCAAGCTGAGTCCGAGCTCGAATAAAGGGCTGCATATTCTCGCTGCCGTGCTTAACAAAGGGGCGGGGCAGGCCTAACATGGCGGGATGTTTTTTTAGTCAGGACAAAAGGATATGTCTGGGTTGAAAAAGGATCTCGGGCTCTGGCAGGGGATGGGGCTGCTCGCCACCTCGCTGCTCGGCACCGGGATCTTCGTGGTACCGGCGACTGCCGCCTCGCTGGCGGGTGGGGCCTCGCTCTGGGCCTGGTTGCTGCTGATTGCGCTGGTGCTGCCTATCGCCTTTACCTTCGCTCACCTCGGCCGTCGCTATCCCCATGCGGGCGGCGCGCCGCACCTGATCGGCCTCGCTTTTGGCAACGGCGCCGAGCGCTTCTCCGCCTTCCTGTTTCTGGCGGTGCTGCCGGTGGGGCTGCCAGCCGCCCTGATGATTGCCGCCGGTTTCTGGCACGCCCTGTTCGAGATGGGGGAGTGGACCCTCTGGGCCATCCAGCTGCTGACCCTGCTCGGGGTATTCCTGCTGGGGCTGCGCGGGGCGCGCTCCTCCGGCAACCTGCAACTGTTGATAGCTCTGGCTATTCTGGGGCTCACCCTGCTGATCTGGTTCAAGGGAGAGGTGAGCTGGCGCGATGCGGCCCGGCCGCTGCCGAGCGCGGACGAGTGGCCCGCCATGGCTACGGCGCTGGCGGTGATGTTCTGGTGTTTCGTCGGGCTGGAAGCCTTCGCCCATATGGGTGAGGAGTTCAAGTGGCCGGAGCGGGACTACCCCATCGCCCTGCTCGGTGGGGTACTGCTGGCGGGGCTCATCTACTGGGTACACTCGCTGGTGGTGCTCAAATATGGCCTCTACGGCGATGAGGCGAAAAACGCCACCGCCATTCCCTCCCTGCTGGCGCTGCTGTTTGGCCCCACTGCCAAGTGGCTGGTGGCGGTGCTCGGCTACCTCTCCTGCTTTGCCAGCATCAATATCTACATTCAGGGCTTTGCCCGGCTGATCTGGAGCATGGCGCGGGAAGGCAAGTTGCCCCCTTCGCTGGCCGTGCTCACCGCGCGCGGCGCGCCGCTGCGGGCGCTCACTCTGGTGCTCGCTATCTGTCTGCTCTGCATCACCCTGATCATCTGGCTGCGACTGCCCCTTGATGAGCTGATCCGCTACGCCAACGGCAATTTCGTGCTGGTCTACCTGCTCTGCATGGCGGCGGGCTGGCGCCTGCTCGGCGGGGTGGGCAAGGGGCTGGCGGGGGTGAGCGTGCTGCTCTGCGCTCTGGTGCTGGTGGCGCTCGCCACTCAGGTGCTCTATGCGGTGGTGCTCAGTCTTGGCTATGGCGGCTTCTCGTTGTGGCGGCGTCATCTGCGCCGCAGTCGTCAGCATGATGCGCTCCCGGTAGCGAAGTAACGTCTCCCCGATTGTCGAAGAAATGAGAAAGCCCTGATGTTCAGGGCTTTTTGATTCCGGCATATGGGATGTTCATATGAATACTAGTTGGCACGCTATTTGCCGAAAAGTGCGGTGTCGGATCAACTCAACGGCGATTTATAGCCAAAAAAAGTGGGATCCAGCTCCCGTTTTGCTTAAAGTGATCCCTTCCGATCCCGGTGGTCGGAATGCCCGCAAGGATGCCCTTCAGACGTAAACAGGATGGCCTGGCCAGACTGACTCTCAGAGATGTGATTGCTTCGGTTCTCTTTTTATCTGTCACCTGTGGTGATAGCGCCTTGTTCCGTTCAGTCAGCCCGGGTTTTGCGTCTCTCTCATCGTGCATTGTCACCATCTGCAGCGAGTGAATCATGAGCGAATCGGTTTTTGAGATCCACGACTGGACCCTGAGCGTTGACGACAACATGTTGTGTCGCCCCGACCGCGAGGTCTACCTCGAACCCAGACTGGTCAATCTGTTGCGGTTTCTGGCCCACAATGCCGGCACCGTCTTTGGCCGCGATGTCCTGATCAACGAGGTGTGGGATGGCGCCGAGGTGACCGATCAGGTGGTGACCCAGTCCATCTTCGAACTGCGCAAGATCCTCAAAGATGGTCGCACCGATGCGACCGACTATATCGTCACCGTACCCAAGCGTGGCTACAAGCTGGTTGCGCCGGTACGGCCGCTGCAGGTGGTTTCCGTGGTGATGGCGGACGAGCAGCCCGCGCCCGCGATCAATACCGCTCTCTCCGACAACCCGACTCTCTCCGATCTGAGCCCGCCCGCGGCTGATCAGGATGATGATGCACAGCCCAATGTCGCCCCTTTTCCCGCCGGGCCCCTGACCCGCGCCATCTCCACCCATGCCAAGGATGCTCGCAGCCGCTGGAAGATGGTGAGTTTCGATATCTTCGTTGCCATCGTGCTGATCGCCATTGTCAGCATGCTCAGCTACCAGCACACCAGCCCCCAGGTACACGCCATGCTGGATCCCAACCTGCTGGTGTTCCGCTTCCACTCCGGCATGGATGACAACAACGAGAACGTGCGCCTCGCCGATGGCATTACCCGAGCCCTGATGGGGGAGGTGGCCGTGGCTACGCCGCTGCGGGTGCAGTACGGTGCTACCACTCTGATGGGGGGCATCATGCCCGGCAAGGAGCTGAGTGTGCGGGTTACCCGCCAGCCCCGTGGCACCTATCTCGATCTGGAGTATCGCAATATCAATACCAACCGGGTGCTGTTCAGCCATCAGTACCAGCTCAGTCGCCACAGTGTGCACGGTGTGTTGCAGGCCAGCAGCCAGGATCTGCTGCGTGCCCTCGACCAACCCGATGCCGAGCCGGGGATGGGCTGGCCGACCGATGATGCCTCCCTGATGGCGATGATGGAGGCGCAGTACTACATCAACAGCCGGGATCCGGTCGCCCTCAAGCGGGGCATCGATCTGCTGGAGCAGGCGCTGATTGCCCATCCGGATCAGCCGCTGCTGTTGGCGGAGCGCTATCTGGCTGGCGAGGCGTTGGCCACCCTGGCGGGCAAATCCGAGAGCGAGCGGCTGCAGGGGATTGGCACTCATCTCGCCAGCGTGGTGCAAAACAGCGGTGCTCTCCCTGCTCGGGTGTGGGAGGCGTTGACCCTGCAGGCGATCCTCAACGGGCAGCAACAACAGGCCAACTATCTGCTGGAGAAGGCTGCGAGTCGCGGCCGCTCGGTGCTCTACTACATACTGCAGGGCAAGCTGGCGGAGCTGGATGGTCGCCCCGAGGCGGCGGGTGATGCCTACAGTCAGGCCTTCCTGATGGAGGCGACCGAGCAGACCTATCTGCTCTGCCAGCAGCTCGGTTTCTACAGCAATATGGAGAGCCTCACCCCGGCTCTGTTCAATGCGCTGGGTCAGAGCAAGGTGAAGCTCTTCTAACACCGCAGTGTTGGTTTTCCCCCGGTCGGTGCGGTTGCCGACCCCATCCACAGGCTGCCTTCGGGCGGCCTGTGCGGTTTCTGCTTGTCTCAATCCTGCTTCTTTGCCACCGGGGATAGTCGCTCTGGTGAGTCATGATTTATCCCCCGCAGCTCCCCACTATCCCCACTTGCCTTTGTCTTGCACGCGGCATTCTGCCCGGCTTTGCACCGTGTGCAGCTTGTGACATCTGCTCATTGTTGGCGGCGGGATAAGCTGTCCGTCACGACCCATTTCTCATTGCTGACCGGTTATCGCCGTTGCGCTTTACCTCTGAGACTGGATTGTGATGAGCCGAGCGGAGGGGAAAGCAGGAGGTGAGCGGCCACTCAGGGTGATGATCAGCAGGGCTTCCAAATGGCCGCAAGGGCAGGGGGGCGCAATGGGAGCTGCTTTATCCCGGGTTTATCTGGCCAAAAATATCAAGACGGCGAGATAAAGGGGTTATCAAGGGGCAAAAACGGGTTGGCCGGATATCAAGGTTTTATCAAGACGGCTGTGTGATGTGATGTCAATTTACTGTTTTTAAATGTTTTTTATCAAAAGTGACGAGGCGGCGAAAAAAGTTGCCTCATATTTTTATCCGTTAGCTGGTCTTTATGTTTTCCGGGGATGAGAGGCCTAGTCTGTGCCCATTCTTTGGCGGGGCGTTCCGCCAAATGTGTATGTGACGACCCGACCTTTTATAGAACCGGAGATCTTATGTCCCTAGATACGAGCAAGAAGATTGGCCTTATCGCCTGTACAGGTGTGGTGGCCGGCAACATGATGGGGAGTGGCATCGCGCTGCTGCCTTCGGCACTGGCCACCATCGGCTCCATCTCTGTCTTTAGCTGGGCAATCTGTCTGGTAGGCGCCATGGGCCTCGCCTTTGTCTTCGCCCGCCTTGCTACCAAGAACCCGCAAGAGGGTGGCCCCATTGCTTACGCTGGCGAGATCTCTCCGGTGTTCGGTTTCCAGACCGGTGTGCTTTATTACCACGCCAACTGGATCGGTAACCTGGCCATCGCCATTACCGGCGTCTCCTACCTCTCGGTCTTCTTCCCCATTCTCAATAGCCCAATTCCGGCCGCCGCAGCCACCATCGCTGCCGTCTGGATCTTCACCTTCGTCAACCTGCTTGGCGGTAGCTGGGTGAGCCGACTCTGTACCCTGGGTCTGGTGCTGATCCTGCTGCCGGTTGTCGGTACTGCGGTGATGGGCTGGGGTCATTTTGATGCCACCGTCTACAGCCAGAACTGGAACACCACCAGCGGCAGCGACCTGCATGCGGTCATCAGCGCCGTGCTGATCTGCCTCTGGTCCTTCGTCGGTGTTGAATCTGCCGCCGTCTCTTCCGGCATGGTGAAGAATCCCAAGCGCACCGTACCGCTCGCTACCATGCTGGGTACCGGTATCGCCGGTGTTATCTACATCCTCTCTACCCAGGTGATCAGCGGCATGTTCCCGGCCGGTGAAGTGGCTGCCTCCGGCGCCCCGTTTGCCATGGCCTCTTCCGCCATCTTCGGTAGCTGGTCTGCACCTTTCGTCTCTGCCTTCACCGCCCTGGCCTGCTTCACCTCGCTGGGCTCCTGGATGATGCTGGTGGGCGAAGCGGGCAAGCGTGCCGCCAACGACGGCAACTTCCCGAAAATCTACGGTGAAGTGGACAAGAACGGCGTGGCCAAGAAGGGTCTGATCCTGGGCTCCCTCAAGATGACTGCCCTGATGGTTGGCCTGACCGCCTTCACTTCCCAGTCCGCTCACGCTGCCGATCTCTTCAATGTGCTGACCACAGATGCGGTGCTGCTGACCATGCTGCCCTACTTCTACTCCAGCATTAACCTGATCCGCTTCGAGGGCATGACCTCCCGCAGCATCGGCGCGATGATCTTCTCCGGTGTTGCCTGTGTCTTCTGTCTGGTGGCCCTGATGGGTGCCAAGGGTTCCAACCTCACCGCTACCTTCGTGGTGTCGCTCATCATCCTGATGTTCTACGCCAAAAAACAGGGTCTGCGTCAGCACGACGCCCTGCTGAGCGAACAACCCAGCAACTAATTCCCCCTTTTATCTTCCGAGCGCTCTTCACTCACCATCCCTGATGGAGAGCGCCCCTTTACGTGTGGAGCATTACGATGAATATCATTGCCATCCTCAACCACCTGGGCGTTTTCTTTAAAGAAGAACCCATTCGCCAGCTGCAAGCCTCCCTCGAGCGCAAGGGTTTCGAGGTCGTTTATCCGGTCGATGTGGCCGACTTGCTGAAACTGATCGAGAAGAACCCCCGTGTTTGCGGCGCCATCTTCGACTGGGACAAATACTCTCTGGGCCTGTGCAAGGAGATCCACGATCGCAACGAGAAGCTGCCGATCTTCGCCTTCGCCAACGACCAATCCACCCTGGATATTCACCTGACCGACCTGCGTCTGAACGTGCATTTCTTCGAGTACCGTCTCGGCATGGCTGACGACATCGCCCTCAAGATGGGTCAGGCCACTCAGGAGTATCAGGATGCCATCCTGCCGCCGTTTACCAAGGCGCTGTTCAAGTACGTGGAAGAGGGTAAATACACCTTCTGTACTCCGGGTCACATGGGCGGTACCGCCTTCCAGATGAGCCCGGCCGGCAGCATCTTCTATGACTTCTACGGCCCGAACGCGTTCAAGGCTGACGTATCCATCTCCATGCCGGAGCTGGGCTCCCTGCTGGATCACTCAGGTCCGCACAAGGAAGCCGAAGAGTACATCGCCCGTACCTTCAACGCCGATCGCTCCTATATCGTCACCAACGGCACCTCCACTGCCAACAAGATCGTCGGCATGTTCTCCGCGCCGGCCGGCAGCACAGTGCTGGTTGACCGCAACTGCCACAAGTCGCTCACTCACCTGATGATGATGAACGACGTGACCCCGATCTACTTCCGTCCGACCCGCAACGCCTACGGCATTCTGGGTGGTATCCCGCAGAGCGAATTCAGCCGCGACACCATCGCTGCCAAGGTCGCCGCGACACCGGGTGCCCAGGCTCCCCGTTACGCCGTCGTCACCAACTCCACCTATGATGGCCTGCTCTACAACACCGGCTTCATCAAGGAGAGTCTGGATACCCCTTACATCCACTTCGACAGTGCCTGGGTGCCTTACACCAACTTCAGCCCGATCTATGAAGGCAAGTGCGGCATGAGTGGCGAAGCGATGCCGGGCAAGGTGTTCTATGAAACCCAGTCCACCCACAAGCTGCTGGCAGCCTTCTCCCAGGCCTCGATGATCCACATCAAGGGTGACGTGGAGGAAGAGACCTTCAACGAAGCCTTCATGATGCACACCTCCACCTCGCCGCAGTACGGCATCGTGGCATCGACCGAGATCTCCGCTGCCATGATGCGTGGCAACACCGGCAAGCGTCTGATCAAGGACTCCATCGATCGCGCCATCTCCTTCCGCAAAGAGATCAAGCGTCTGCGTGATCAGAGCGAAGGCTGGTTCTTCGACGTATGGCAGCCGGACAACATCGACACCGTCGAGTGCTGGAAGCTGGATCCGAAAGATGACTGGCACGGCTTCAAGGACATCGATGACAACCACATGTACCTGGATCCGATCAAGGTCACTCTGCTGACCCCGGGTATGGGTCGTGACGGCCAGCTGCTGGAGAAGGGCATCCCTGCCTCTCTGGTCTCCAAGTTCCTGGACGAGCGCGGCATCGTGGTCGAGAAGACTGGTCCTTACAACATGCTGTTCCTCTTCTCCATCGGTATCGATCAGTCCAAGGCGATGCAGCTGCTGCGCGCCCTGACCGAGTTCAAGCGTGGCTACGACCTGAACCTGACCATCAAGAACATCCTGCCGAGCCTCTATCGTGAAGATCCGAGCTTCTACGAAGGGATGCGCATTCAGGAGCTGGCCCAGAGCATCCATGATCTGACCTGCAAATACCGTCTGCCGGAGCTGATGTTCAAGGCGTTCGACGTGCTGCCGGAGATGAAGATGACCCCGCACGCTGCATGGCAGCAAGAGCTGGCGGGCAATCTGGAAGAGGTGCCGTTGCGTGACATGGTTGACCGCATCAGCGCCAACATGATCCTGCCGTACCCGCCGGGAGTTCCGCTGGTACTGCCGGGCGAGATGGTGACCCAGGATTCTCTGCCAGTGCTCGAGTTCCTCGAGATGCTGTGCGAGATCGGTGCCCACTACCCGGGTTTCGAGACCGACATCCACGGCCTCTATCGTCAGGCCGATGGCAGCTACACCGTCAAGGTGCTGCGTTAATCGACAGTGACAACAGTCGAAAGTGACAACAACGGGCCGCAAGGCCCGTTTTTCCCTCCGGAATTCCTGTTCTTATTGCGTGAGTCGCCAATCATGAAGCGAGTGCTCTCCATTCAATCCCACGTAGTCTTTGGCTGTGCCGGCAACAGCGCCGCCGTTTTTCCCATGCGTCGCCTCGGGATCGAGGTGTGGCCGATGAACACGGTGCAGTTCTCCAACCACACCCAATACCGCGAAGGCTGGCAGGGGATGGTGATGCCCGGCGGTCATATCCGTCAGCTGGTAAACGGCCTGGCGGAGATCGGCGTGCTGGCCGAGTGCGATGCGCTGCTGAGCGGCTACCTCGGCTCGGCCGAACAGGGGGAGGAGATCCTGGCTGCTGTGGCCCGGCTCAAGTCGCTCAATCCGACCGCCCTCTATTTTTGTGACCCCGTGATGGGTCACCCCGACAAGGGGTGCATAGTGGCACCCGGCGTCGCCGATTTTCTGAAAAACCGGGCACTGGCCTGCGCCGATATACTGGCCCCCAATCTGCTGGAGCTGGAACAGCTCACCGGCCGCGATATCCGCAATGTGCCGGAGGCTATCGAGGCGTGCCAGCAGCTGCGCGCGCAAGGGGTCAAGCTGGTGATGGTCAAGCATCTGGGCAAGGCCGGCTTTGCCATGGACCGCTTCGAGATGTTGCTGGTGTGCGAGGAGGGGACTTTTCACCTCTCCCGCCCGCTCTACCCTTTTGCCCGCCATCCCATCGGGGTGGGGGATCTGCTGAGCGCCACCATGCTGGCCAATCTGCTGGCCGGTTGTACCCTGGTAGCGGCGTTCGAGCTTACCAACGCCAGCGTTGATGCCGTGCTGGCCCGCACCTGGCTGGCGGGAGCTTACGAGCTGCAACTGGTGGCGGCCCAGCACGAGATGGCGCTGCCGCAGGTCTCCATTCGGGCGACCCGCCTCTGAGCTGGTTACGCCAACAGCAGAAACAACAAAGCCCTGATCATCAGGGCTTTTTACATATCAGATCCCAGAAGAGGGCTTAGTCCTGCGGGCTTTTGAGCGCCTTGACCACATCCTCTTTGGGCTCCAGCTCCTTGACCTGATTGAAGATCTCCAGCTCCCCTTGCGGGCTGACGGTGTAGGCATCGGCATCCTGATAGCTGCCGCTGCCAGCGCTCTCGATGATGACCACCAGCTCGGGCTGCTTGTCGCCATTCAAATCGACCAGTTTCAGCTCCCGGATAAAGCCGTTGCGAGCCATCACCTTGCCATCCTGAAACTCATCCAGTGGAAACTGGGCGTTCTGGCCCGAATAGAGCCGCACGTCATAGCTGCCGATGGAGGCGGGCTCACCGGCCCCCTGCTCCACCCGGATCACCTGCCCGGAGGGGAGGGTCAGTTGCTTGCTAAATCCCTCTTCGGCTTGTGCTTGTGCCGCCAGCGGCAGGGTCAGCAGCCCTGCCATCATCAATGCTCTGCTCATCTTGCAACCTCTTGCTGTCTGTTGAGTGCGGGCTCCCGGGGAGCCCGCCGTGATGTTGCTACCAGATCTTCACCCGCTTCTGGGGCGGCAGATAGAGCTTGTCCCCCGGCTGGATGTTGAATGCCTCGTAGAAGGCGGGAATGTTCGGCACCACGCCGTTGACCCGGTACTCGGGGGGCGAGTGGGGGTCGGAGCGCAGCAGCATTTGCATCAGCTCTGGGCGATACATCCCCTTCCACACCTGCGCCCAGCCGAGGAAGAAGCGCTGTTCGCCGGTGAAGCCATCCAGCACCGGCGCCTCCTTGCCATCGAGCGACAGCTCGTAGGCCTTGTGGGCGATGGTGAGACCGCCGAGATCGCCGATGTTTTCCCCCAAGGTAAACTGGCCGTTGACGAACTGGCCGTTGATGGGTTCGAAGCGGTTGTACTGGGCCACCAGACGGCTGGTGCGGAAGCGGAACTCCTTGAGATCTTGCGGTGTCCACCAGTCGCGCATCATGCCGTCACCGTCGGATTTGGCCCCCTGATCATCAAAACCGTGGCCCATCTCGTGGCCAATGACCCCGCCGATGGCGCCGTAGTTGACCGCATCATCCGCCGTCATGTCGAAGAAGGGGGGCTGCAATATGGCCGCCGGGAAGACGATCTCGTTGTTGCTCGGGTTGTAGTAGGCGTTCACCGTTTGCGGCGACATGTGCCACTCGTCCCGGTCGACCGGCTTGCCGAGGCGCGCCAGACTGTCTGCATATTCAAAGGCTTGCGAGCGTTGCAGGTTGCCCACCAGATCATCCGGTTTGATGGTGATGGCGCTGTAATCCTTCCACTTGTCGGGGTAGCCGATCTTGGGGCGGAACTTGGCCAGCTTCTCGAGTGCCTGCGCCTTGGTCTCGGGCGACATCCAGTCGAGTTCCTTGATGCTCTGGCCGTAGGCGGTGCGCAGGTTCTCCACCAGCTGCTCCATCCGCTCCTTGGCCGCTGGCGGGAAGTAGCGGGCCACATAGAGCTGGCCGACCGCTTCACCCAGATGATCGTTCAGCACCCCGAGCGCCCGTTCCCAGCTGGCGCGCTGCTTGGGCGTGCCGCTCAGGGTGGTGCCGTAGAAGGCGAAGTTGGCGCGATCGGTCTCGCTGTCGAGATAGGGTGCGTAGTCGGTCAGCAGTTGCCACTTGAGGTAGGCCTGCCAGTCGGCGATGGGGGTCTGGGCCATCACCTGATCCAGCGCGCTCAGATAGGTCGGCTGACCGATGATGAGCTCCGGCTGGCCAGCAATGCCCGCGGCATTGAGATAAGCCTGCCAGTCGAGATGAGGGGCGAGCCGTGCCAGTTCACTGGCGGGGCGCTTGTTGTAGTTCTTCTCCCGATCCCGCAGGGCGACGTTGTCCCACTGGATGGTGGCGAGCCGGGTTTCGAGGGCCAGAATCCGTTTGGCCTTGCCGCTCGGGTCAGATTCCCCGAGGCGGCTCAGCATGGCGGCGATATGCTGCTGGTACTTCTGGCGCAGGGCCTGACTCTCGGGATCCTGCTTGAGGTAGTAGTCCCGATCCGGCAGCCCCAATCCCCCCTGATAGAGGTAGACCGCATAGCGGTCGGGGGACTTGGCATCGGCGTCGATCCAGATGCCAAACGGCGCGCCGCCGCCCATGCGGCCCGACTGGGCAAAGGCACGGGCCAGCGCGGCCTGATCACCGATCCGATCGATGTCGGCCAGCGCCGGTGCCAGCGGGGTGAGCCCCTTGGCGTCACGGCCTGCCTGATCCAGATAGCTGGCGTAGAGATCGCGGATCTGCTGGGTCGGCGTGCCGGTGGCGGCCTCCTGCTTGGCCAGCCCCTCGACCAGCACCCGCACATCGGCGAGGGATTTGTCCCGCAGCATGTAGAAGGCGCCATCGGCGGGGCGATCGTCGGGGATCTTGGCGGTGGCGAGCCACTTGCCATTGACGTAGCGGAAGAAGTCATCGCCGGGCTTGACCTGGGTGTCCATATTGGCCAGCGCCAGCCCGGAGTGTTTGGGGGAGTCTTGCGGTGCCTGACTGCAGCCAGCCAGCAGGGCCAGTCCAATCAGGCCGGCCAGTAAGCTTTTCTTATTGTTCATCTTGTTTGATTCCAATTCGGATTGTTTGCTTCCCTGCCCATCTTCCTTGCTCCAACCGGTTGTGCGACCGTCTTGCGGCCAGCCTGGTGGAGAGGGCGGGCGAGCCTCACTCTAGCAGCAGGGTTGCAGCTTGATAAGCCCGACTCTGCTAAGATCGGCCGGTCCGTTTTGGGGAAGCCTATGATTTCTCATCTTTATTCTCGCTTTTGTCTGACTATGCCAGCGCCGGAAGGTTCCACCGGTCTGCTGGTGGCCTTCAGTGGCGGCCTCGACTCCACCCTGCTGCTGGTGCTGGCGGCGCAGTATGCCCGCGAGCACAGCCTGCCGCTTCGCGCCCTGCACGTGCACCACGGCCTCAGTCCCCATGCCGATGAGTGGGTCACTCATTGTGAAGCCGTGTGTCAGCAATTGGCGGTGGAGCTGCTGGTCGAGCGGGTAACTCTGGCCCGCGGCAATGGCGAGAGTCTGGAGGCGCAGGCTCGCACCGCCCGTTACCAGCGGCTGACCGCCCGGATGCGGGAGGGGGAGTGGCTGCTCACCGCCCACCATCAGGACGATCAGCTGGAGACCCTGCTGCTGGCCCTCAAGCGCGGCGCCGGTCTGCGCGGGCTGGCGGGGATCCTGCCAAGCCAGCCCTTTGCCGGCGGCCTGTTGCTGCGGCCGCTGCTAGATATGAGTCGCGCCGAGCTGGCCGAGGCGGCGGCTAGCCTCCCCTTTGGCTGGGTAGAGGATGAGAGCAATCAGGACGTGAGCTATGACCGCAACTTTTTGCGCCAGACACTTATCCCCCAGCTCAAGGCGCGCTGGCCCGCCATGGCCCAGACCGCGGCGCGTAGCATGGCCCTGTGCGCCGAGCAGGAGGCGCTGCTGGACGAGCTTGCCGAGAGTGACTGGCAGCTGGCGGGCGAGGGGGAAGCGCTCCATATCGGCCCGCTGCACGCCCTTTCGCCTACCCGGCGCAACAATCTGCTGCGCTACTGGATCCGCCGTCAGGGGGGGAGATGCCATCCCGCGAGCAGCTTGCCCGGCTCTGGCAGGAGGTGGCGTTGGCGCGCGGCGATGCCAATCCCCTGCTCAACTGGGGTCGCCAGAGCTGCCGCCGTTTTCAGGAGCGGCTCTATCTGGTGAGCCCTGACCTGCAACCTTGCCATCAGGTGTTGCCGCTGACCGTGGGTGAGCCGCTGACCCTGCCGGACGGTTTGGGCGAGCTGGTGGTGCGTATGGCGGAGCACGGCGAGGATCTGCTGCGTTCCCCCCGAGCGGACGAGCCACTCTCGGTGCGTTTTCAGGTAGCGCCCGGGATCCCCCTCAAACCGGTGGGGCGAAGCGGTAGTCGGCGGATGAAGAAGCTGCTGCAGGAGTATGGCGTGCCTTCGTGGCAGCGGGGGCGCATCCCCATCCTCTACTATGGCGAGCAGGTGGCGGCGGTGGTGGGGCTCTTTGTCTGCGACGGTTTTATGGCGCAGGGGGCCGGGCTGGTCTGTCGCTGGCAGGGGAGCGGTGCAGCCCCGGTTCTGCCCGAGCAGGATCTTGCCTGAGGTGATCTCGGTGTGAGGGGGGATTAGCCCCAAAAAAAGAAGCTCCGGTCACATGGCTCGCATGTGCCGGAGCAAAGAAGAGTTCGGGATTATTCGTTAGGGCTGGCCTTGCCGGCTTTCTTGCGGGCGTAGAGGTGGCTGTCGGCCGCCTCGTAGAGGCTCGGCACATCGACCCCGGATTGCCAGCTGGCGGCGCCAAGGCTGCATCCGACCGAGAAGGTGCTGAGCTCCTTGTTGGTCATCAACATATGCTGCAGTCGCAGCCAGACCGGGCGCCACGCCTCGGGTTCGGCCGGTTGCAGCAGCAAGGCAAATTCATCTCCCCCGAGCCGGAAGGCTTGATCCGTGCTGCGGATACACCCCTTGAGCAGCTGGGCGAAGCGACTCAGCACCAGATCCCCCACCGGATGGCCCCAGGTGTCATTGATCTGCTTGAAGCGATCGAGATCCAGCAGCACCAGCACCAGACCGTGGGGCTCTCGGCTGTGCTGCTCGATGGCGCGGCCGATGGCCTCGTCAAAGTAGGAGCGGTTGCCAAGGCCGGTCAGGTGATCGAGCCGGACCAGCTGATCCAGTTTTTCCAGCCGCAGATAGAGGGGCAGCAGCAGGCAGAGCAGCTGATGGTATTGCATCAGTACCCGTTGCTGGCTGCCGCTCAGCGGATGTTCCAGCTCGTAGTGGAGCTGGCCGAGCAGCTGGCCATGCTGACCGCGCAGCTCGAACGGATAGTTGTGCAGGTTGAGGGTGGCCAGCGGCGGGTGCTGGATCAGCACATGGGGCTGGCCACAATCGAGGTAGAGACCGTGGATCCTGACAATTCTTGCCGCACGGTCGGCAAAAGTTGTCAGCAGACCGCCGAGATCGCTCTGCCCCAACAACTGCTCGAGCAACTGGTTGCGTTCAACGCTGGGCAACGGCGTGAGCCGCTCCATCTGGCGAACCCACTGCTCGATGCCATGGCTAAAGCCATTAAGTGACGACGTATTTTCCATGGTCTTCCACCTGTAACACCTGACTACTGTCTCCTCACTGCAATTGGCATGCCCAATATATCTTTCCTGCCCGCCAGATCGGCTGACTAAGCTTAAGTCGATAAAAGGAGAGGAAAATTTGTACACCGACCTGTTGATCCTGCTGTTCGCCGCCGTCCTGCTGGTGGCAACTTTCCGGCGCCTCGGCTTGCCGGTCATCCTTGCCTACCTGATTGCCGGCGTCTTGCTCGGCCCCCACGGGCTGGCGGTGATCACCGGCCAGTCGATCATGCAGACCATTGCCGAGCTCGGGATCGTCTTTCTGATGTTCTCGCTGGGGCTGGAGTTCTCCCTGCCGAAATTGCTGGCGATGCGCCGGTTGGTGCTGGGGGTCGGGATGTTGCAGGTGCTGCTCACGTCACTGCTCTTCTTCGCCATCGGCTGGTGGTGGGGGCTGGGTCTGGCCCAGTCGCTGGTGGTGGCGGGAACGTTGGCACTCTCCTCGACGGCGGTGGTGATCAAGCAGCTCGGAGAGCAGAAGCAGCTCCATACCCGCCGCGCCCAGCTGGGGGTGAGCGTGCTGCTGTTTCAGGATCTGGCGGTGGTGCCCCTGCTGGTGATGATCCCCATCCTCGCCCAGCCGGAAGTGCAGGGGAGCGCCCTGGCCGCCGAGATCGCCTGGGCCACCCTCAAGGGGCTGTTTGCTCTCTTCACTCTGCTGGCGGTGGGCAAGTGGTTGCTGCCGCTGCTGTTTCACGAGGTGGCGCGGGCCCGCTCCGATGAACTGTTCGTGCTGAGCGCCCTGCTGGTGGCGCTGCTGGCTGCCTACATGACCCATTCGCTGGGGTTGTCGATGGCGCTGGGGGCTTTTCTGGCGGGGATGATGCTGGGGGAGTCCCACTACCGTCATCAGCTTGAGGTTGACATCAAGCCCTTTCGCGATGTGCTGATGGGTCTCTTCTTTATCACCATCGGCATGGCCATGGAGTGGGAGCTGGTGGCGCGGGCATGGTGGCAGGTACTGACCTGCGTGGTGCTGCTGGTGCTGTGCAAATCCCTGCTGGTGCTGCTGGCCGGGCGGCTGATGGGGGAGCGCAAGCGCGACAGCATGGCCGCCGGTATCATGCTCAGTCAGGTGGGGGAGTTCGGCTTCGTGTTGTTGGCGCTGGCGCTCCACCACGGCTTGCTGGATCAGCAACTGGTCTCCCTGCTGATCGGCATCGGCATCATCTCCATCGCCATGACCCCTGGCTGGTGACCCAGGCCCATTCGCTGGCCCGCAGCCTCACCGACCCGGCGCTGCTGACCCGCTCCGAGGTGGCCCAGTCGGGCCTGAGCAAAAGCCAGCACGTCATCATCGCCGGCTTTGGCCGGGCCGGGCAGACCTGCGCCCGCTTCCTCAAGCTCGAGGAGATCCCCTTTCTGGCCCTAGACCTCGACCCGGAGCGGGTGAGCGAGGCCAAGCTGGCGGGGGAGCAGGTGGCCTTCGGCGATGCCAGCCGCCGCGATATTCTGCTGGCCGCCGGGCTGTTGCGGGCACGGCTGGTGATCATCACCTTCGATGATCGCAAGCGGGTGGAGGCGATGCTGGCGCTGATCCGCGAACTGGCGGGGGATCTCAAGGTGCTGGTGCGCACCCGGGATGACAGTTTTCTGGAGCAGTACAAGCAGGCGGGGGCGTTTGAGGTGATCCCTGAATCCCAGGAGGGGGCCCTGATGCTGGTCTCCCACCTGCTGCTCAATTGCGATATCCCCATCGGTCGGGTGATCCGCCGGATGGAGCTGGAGCGCAGCAGCCAGTATCGCTTCTTGCACGGTTTCTACTGGGGGGATCAGAGTGCCAGCAATCTGGAGGCAGATCAGCTGCTCGAACGCCTCCATCCGCTGTTGCTGCACGATCAGGCGTGGGCGGTTGGCCATGAAGTGCGCGAGCTGCCGCTCGATGAGGTGCGGATCAAGGAGGTGCAGCGCGGCGATCAGAGCCTGGAGCCCAGACCCGAGCTGGTGCTGGCGGCTGGCGATCGGCTGATCCTGTTTGGTACCGTGGTGGCGATGGAGCAGGCGGAGCAGCGTTTGCTGGAGGGGCGCTGAGTCCCCTCGCACTCATCGGCCGCCCCCTTTACTCACGCTCTTTTGGTAGCCCTTCGATATCGAGGAAGGCGACGACCCGCTCCCGCTCCCTCAGAGTGTCCTGATAGCCCAGCTTGATCAGCTGTTGGCAATAACCCGGATAGAGCATCAAAAAGCTGGCCAGACTGCTGGTCTCATCCCCCTTCACGCCCAGCACCCGCAACAGGCGGCGCAACTTTAGCGGCAGTTTGCGCAGGTAGGCCAGTGCGATGGTGTCGAGATCCTGACTCGGTTTCAGCACGCAGGTCTCCACCCGTTTCAGCTTGAGGCGATTGCGCTCCCGCTCCGGGATAAGATCCAGAGTCTGGTTGATGCGCCACAGCCGCTCCAGATCGGAGTTGAGGGTGTCGGTAAAGACCGTATCGAGCAGATGGCTGGCGATATTGGAGCTGGTGAGATGGCCGTGGTGATGGGTCGGCGCCGAGTGGGCTGGCGGATCCAGGGTGATCAGCAGGATCCGCTCTGCACCCAGATGGATGGCGGGGCTGAGCGGGCTCAGCTGGTGGATGGAACCGTCGCCGTAGAACTTCTCGCCGATCCGGGTGGCTGGAAAGACGAAGGGCAACGCCGAGGAGGCGAGCAGGTGCTCCGATGTAAGCACGGTGCGTACCCCGCGCCGTCTGGCTCGCTCCCAAGGATGGTGGTCGGCCCGCCCCTGAAAGAAGGTGGTGGAGAGGCCGTCATCGTAATCCGATGCCGTGATAGCCAGCGCCTCCAGACTGCCGTAGAGGATGTTGTCATCGATGCGGTGATAGTCGATGAGTTGATCCAGCAGGCGGTGCAGCGGCGCGTTGTCAAAGAGGTGAAAGGCGTGGTTGGTGTGGGGATTGATCAGCCCCGCCGACCCTTCGTACATCAGCTGCCACAGCAGGCGACCAGGGTGAAAATCGAAGATGTGGTGGGTCTCGAAACGGCGCCAGACCCACTCCAGCTTGCGCACCCCCAGATGGAAGCAGGAGGCGTAGCAGGCGAGCGCAGTGACGTTGATGGCCCCCGCCGAGGTGCCACACAGGATGGGAAAAGGGATGCCGAGATTGCGCGGGTAGAGCTCCGCAATCGCCTTGAGGGCGCCGACCTGATAGGCGGCGCGAGCACCGCCACCGGTGAGCAACAACGCTGTATTGGGTCTGGCCATATGCTGGCGCCTTATCGTGTTCTGACAAGAATGTTCCCACTGACAAGTTAACTATAAGGCGCTGTATCAAATATAAAAACGGGCGCTCGCCCGTTTTTTTCATGGCCCCATGTCAAAGAGCCCGGTGAGGATTTTCCGGCCGAGCCAGCTGATCGAAGGCGGCGAATACCGGGGCGCTGGCGAGGATGCGACCGTGGCCCAGACCCCGGGTGCTTACCAGCCGGGTATGACCATCCTGACTGGCCCGCAAGGAATCGCCGTGCGGGGCAAATCTGTCCTCCTCGTCGTGCACGATTATCGCCGCGCCGCTGCGACTGGCGAGGCGACCCAGTGGATCGACCGTGCTCAAGGGGTGCTGGTACTCCTGCTCAATCTCCTTGACCACCGCATCGAACAACCGGATGGAGTAGCCGGAGCGCGCCACCATGCCGTAGAGCTGGGGCACATAGTCGAGCACCGGCGAAATCAACAGCAGCGGCAGGGTATCGATACCCGCCTGACGGCTGGAGAGGGTGACGGCGCCTCCCATGCTGTGGGCGATGACCCCGTGCAGCGGGCCTACTTCGCTGGCCAATTTGGCTGCCAGCTCGTCGAAGGCGCGTACGAAGCGGGGCAGGTGGCCTGTGTTGCCTGCGCTCTGGCCGTGGGCCGGATGATCGTAGGCAATGGCGGTGAAACCCTGCGCAGCGATATGGCTCATCAGCGGATAGAACTGGCTGGCGCTGCCGGACCAGCCGTGCATCAGCAGCCACAGTGGCCCCTGACCGAGCCGATAGCTCATCAATACCCCTTCGCTGGTATGGACGGCCTGCTTCACCAGACCGACAGGTTCGTGGCCATCCCGCTGGTTGCGCTGGGGGGTGAGAAGTAACTTGCTGGCGGTGCGCTTGGCATGGGTGGGGGCGAGTCTGTGGTGCAACCGGGTACCGATCCCCAGCAGCCATTTGCTCGGGCTGAAGCGGCGGGTGTTGAAGTAGATCTTGCTGCTCATGGTCATCCTGTGGTTTTTATGTGCGAACGGTCGTGCTTTTTTGTTGGTTTTTAAAAATTAGTGTTGAACGGATGCCAAAACATCAGCGCCAGCTGCTCAGCAGAGCGTCCACCTCGGGCCAGAAGTGGCGGGCCGGATCCTGACACAGTTCGAGATCGTTGAACACCTGATCCGCCAGATAGAGGCCATAGAGACGGTAAACGGCGCGCCAGGGATCCATCTCCTGTCGCCACTCGCCTGCGGCCTGACCCTGCACTACCTGACGGGCCAGATAGTCGAGCCAGAAGCGCACCAGTTGCCGGGCAGCTTGCTGCACCAGGCTCTTTTGCTCATGGCCATCCTGCGCCGAGGTCCAGGCGTCGAGGAACATGCAGCGTCCGGCGAAGCAGTGGTTCCACGCCTGCCAGGCCCGCAGCAGGGCGATCAGCTTGTCATGCTGGCTTTGGTGCTCCTGCTGGCGTACCGGCTGGATCACCCGCAGCCGGAACACCTCGGCGGCGTACTCCAGCACGGCGATCTGCAGATTGTCGCGGGATTGAAAGTGGGCAAACAGGCCGCTTTTCGACATCTCGCAGGCGCTGGCCAGCGAGCCGATGGTCAGGCTCTCCAGCCCTTGCTGGCTCGCCTGCTCAAAGGCAGTCTGCAAAATGGTTTCCCGGGTCAGGCGCCCCTTGCTCATCACTCTCTCCTCGTTGGCGCTGGCAGCATAAAGTACGATAGTGCTAATTGTCGAGCAACAAATAGCCAGCATGGCTGGCTATGTCGTCTCCCGCGTGTCACTGCGCGCGGGGTTCAGCTCTCCTTGATATCGAGCTGTTGCAGGGCGATAACCGCCTGAGTGCGGTTCTTGACCCCCAGTTTTCTGAAGATGGCGGTGATATGGGCCTTGATGGTGGCCTCGGAGACGTTGAGCTCCCAGGCGATCTGTTTGTTCAGGCTGCCGTCGCGCAGCATGATCAGCACCTTGTATTGCTGGGGGGTGAGGCTGGCCAGCTTGCTGGCGAAATCGGGGCCATCTTCCGATTCAGGATGGAGCGAGATGCCTTCCGGCACCCAGTTATCCCCCCCGATCACCGTATTGAGGGCGTTGACCAGCTCCTTCATCGGCACCGATTTGGGAATAAAGCCGAGCGCCCCGAGCCGCAGCACCTGCTGGATGATGGCCGCATCTTCCGAGGCGGAGACCACAACTATGGGCAGGTCGGGATACTGGCCGCGCAGGTGGGCCAGCCCCTCGAAGCCATTGGCTCCGGGCATCTTGAGATCGAGCAGCAACAGGTCGACCTCGGGGTGCTCGCCGAGCAGGCTGGTCAGGCTGTCGATGGAGTCCGCTTCCAGCAATTGAGCGTCGTTGATGGCCATGTGCACCGCTTGGTAAAGGGCGCCCCGAAACAGGGGGTGGTCATCTGCGATGACGATGGTAAATTGGCTGTCCATATTTCGGTTAATGGCTCACATTGTTGCTAACTGATTGTTTTGAAAAATCAAACTAGCATCGCTCACCAAGAGGGTCAAACCCGCCGGTGCGCAAATGTGAAGCGACCATCGGATGTTTTGCCATCAAGGGCAGACAGGCCGGTCGCAGGCAACACATGCAGGAGGCAACAGATGGGTTCCTTGGTATTGGCGGTGGGCACCGGCTCCACCTGGGCGATGCGGGCGGCACTGGTGCTCGCCATGAGCGGGTTGACGTGGCAGGAGCAGGTGTTCGATCTGGAGGATGCCAAGTCGCTGGCGCGGCTCAAGCGGTTGGCACCGGCCGGTCTGGTGCCCTGGCTCGAACATGATGGCGTGCGGGTTCACGACTCGCTGGCCATCGCTGAATATGTTCACGAGCTCTGTCCCGACCGCCAGCTCTATCCCGTTTCGCTGGCCGAGCAGGCACTGGCTCGCAGCCTCTGCGCCGAGTTGCACGCGGGATTTCGGCAGATCCGTTCTCTGCTCCCCTTCTTTCTTGGGGCGCCAACCCGTATCGATCCCCCGGTGGAGGCGGTCGGTGAGCTGGCCCGTTTGCAGGAGATCTGGTCGCAGGCGCGGGGCCCCTTCTACTTTGGCGAGGCGGGCATTGTCGATGCCTTCTATGCGGTGATGGCCTATCGGTTGGCCAGCTATGGCATCCTGTTGCCCGGTCAGGCCGGAGCCTATCAGCAGGCGCTGCTCTCTTGGCCTCTGTGGCAAGAGATGTTGGTCAAGGCGCGGTTGCAGTGGCCAGCGGCGGCGCGCCAGCCACAGTGAACCTTGGCAGATAGATAAACGAGAGAGGGGAGTCAGTGGCTCCCCTCTCTGTTGCTGGTCAATGTGGCTCAAGGGTTACTTCTGCCGACCGGCAAAGACCACCACCACCTTGTCATCCCCCTTCTCCCGCACGAAGGCGTAGGGGGCATCCGAGAGTTTCTGGTGGCTACCTGCCGCAATGGCCGGATGGGCGGCGCGGAACTGACCCAGTTGCTGCCAGTGCTTGACCAGCTCGGCCTTGTCGCCGCTGGCAAGCTCCTGCCAGTTCATGTCCGAGCGCAAGCCTTGATCGAACACTCCGCCATCCTTGGCGAGCCCCCGGCCTGACTCGTCGCCATAGTAGAGCTGGATGCCGCCCGGCAGCAGCATAAAGCTGTTGGCGACCCGGCGCTGTAGCGGCACATCCTGATAGTCGCCAAAGAACAGCTTGGTGTCGTGGGAGCTGATGTAGCTCAACACGTTGAACTCGGGATCCTGATTGATGCGGCTGGCGTAGCTGGCATAGTTGGGCTCGGCGCTGGCCATGCACTGGGCCTGTGACAGTGCGAACTCGCGCTGATAGTCAAAGTTGATCAGGGAATCGAAACCGTTCTGATACCAGAAATCCTTGGCCACCCCGTGATCCCACACCTCGCCCACCATGTAGAAGGGCAGATCGTCGAGCTTCTTGGTCGGGTTGGCGGCCTTCCACTCCTTGAGGGCAGCAGTGCCCGCCTGCTTGAGCTTGGCCCACACCTCGGGCTCCAGATGCTTGACGGTGTCGGCGCGGAAGCCGTCGATGCCAAAGCGACGCACCCAGTCGGTGTGCCAGGCGATCAGGTAGTCGCTCACGGTAGCGTCGGGCAGCGCCTTGGCGAGGGTATCCTTTTTCGCGGCCAGCAACGGCGGCAGCCCTACCGGTTTGGTCGATTCGGTCAGAAAGTCGGGCAGCCCCGCCACCGAGCCGGTGACATCGTCGGTGCCTGGCTGCGGGTAGCCGGGCAGACCGGCGCGCACCCAGTCACCACTCCACCACTTGTTCCACGTTGGTGATTGATAGTCGATGAACTGGTTGTAGCCATGCCAGTTGAGGCCGCCGCTCGGGCGCCACTGGTTCCAGACGGTCGGCAGCTTGTCTGTGTTCTGGGTCAGTTCGGTGAGCCCCAGATCCTGCAAGTCGGCGAGGGTGGCGTAGCCGGCGTGGTTCATCACCACGTCGAGGATGATCCGCATGCCGCGCTTGTGGGCCTCGTCCACCAGGATTTTCAGGCTCTCTTCATCGCCGTAGTTGGGGTCGATTTTGGTGAAGTCGAGCGCCCAATATCCGTGGTAGGCGTAGAAAGGGAAGTTGCCCTGCTCGCCACCGCCGATAAAGCCGTGCACCTGCTCCACCATGGGGGTGATCCAGATGGCGTTCATGCCGAGGCTCTTGATGTAGTCGAGCTTCTCGGTCAGCCCCTTGAAGTCGCCGCCGTGCCAGGTGGCCACCTCGTCCAGACCATCCTTCTGGCGGCCGAAACTGTGGTCATTGGCGGGGTCACCATTGTGGAAGCGATCGGTCAGCAGAAAATAGACGCTCGCCTGATCCCAGCTGAACGGTGCTGGCTTGGCTGCCTTGACCGGCTCGAGCAGCAGCAGGCCTCCGCTCTCTTTGCTCGGGGTCAGGGTCAGCTTGCCCTGTTTGACCACCGCCTCCTGTTTTGAGTAGGCATCCCTCAGTCGGGTGCCGTCGGGCCAGACCCCTTTGAGCGACACAGTGACCGGGCCGCCATCCCAGCTGATGCAGGGCTCTTCTGGTGGCTGGCGCTTGAACTCGCTCTTCTTGGTCGCCCGCAGCACCTTGAGGCTGGGGGTATCCGGGTTGAAGGTGAACTGATACTCCCCGGCCAGCATCACCCGAAGGGTAAAGCTCTGATCCTTGCTGCATTTGTCCATGGGCTGGGCGGTGCCGAAGGGGAGCGGCTTGCTCTCGCTCGGGCCAAAGCTGGTACCGCAACTGTTGTCTGCGTCGCTGATGCGGATCTGGTGGCTCCCCTTAGCGAGCGTGTGGGTCAGCTCCACCATGCCCTTATCTAGCGCGATCGGGGTCGCGACCGGTTGACCATCCACATAGAGGTGAACCTCGGGGGCGGCCATCGCCTGTGGGGTGAACAGAGGGGCGGCCAGCAGGGCGAGCCAGAGAGGGGATAAGTGATGAGCACGACGCATAAGCCATTCCTTGAGCAGGGCAGTTCGGACAAGGGCCCATTCTAGGAGCAGCAAAGCGCGCCTTGGATCGGCAAAATGCCGATTTGTGACTTCAGTTCAAATGGTTACGTTTTCAAGCCGAGGAAAGTGTGACGGAGAGGAGATGGGAGGCTCTGTCGATAAAAATAGCGGCCATAAAAAAATGCCGGTCAGGTGACCGGCATTTGGTGTATCAGGCATCGTCGTCACATCAGACGGTGAAGAACTTGAAGTTGACGAAGGCCACCGCGATGAAGGAGGCAACCATGCCGCTAATGCAGAGCACAGCAGGGCGGATGGCGGGCCAGCGATGGGTCAGCAGAATGATGGCCAGCAAGGTCGGGTAGAGCCCGAACATATAGCGTGGCATGGCGTTGAGGCCGGTCATCAGCGGGATGGTGCAGCAGATGAACATCAGGGTCGCTTCGGCCCAGCGTTTCTGGCTGAACAGGTAGCCGTTCAGGCACCAGCCGAAGATCACCATGATGGAGAGGTAAGCCTTGCGGCCGCCCAGCTCGAAACCGCTCAGCCACCAGTCCAGCGGGCTGTCCATGTAGCGACCCCAGGCCACCTGAATGTGCTTGAAGGCGAAGGCATCGCCGGTCAGGTGATAGAGGTAGACCATGTAGGCAAACAGGCCAAACGGGATCATCCAGAGGGTGAAGACCACCTTGAAGGCGCGCTCGGTAAAGCGGAAAAATTCCCGCCAGCCGTAGGCCTGCAGCGCCAGGATCAGCACCGGGAAGACCATCATCACCCCCAGGTTGCGGGTAGCGGAGATACAGACCCCCAGCACGGCCACCATCAGCCACTGCTCCCGATAGGCGAACAGGAACATCCCCAGCATCAGCGCCATAAAGGTCGACTCGGTATAACCGGAGACGAAGTAGGCGGAGAAGGGGGAGAAGGCCAGCAGCCAGACGCCGAAGCGGGCGGTATCGTCACCCAGCTTTAGCTGACGCAGCACCAGCAGCATCAGCGGCAAGCTGGCGAAGAAGGAGAGATTGGTAACAATGATGAGGCCGATCAGGCTCTCGACATTGAACAGGTTGGAGATGGCACCGGAGACCATCGGATAGAGCGGCATAAAGGCCCAGTTGGCCGCATTGCCCTTGCTCAGCCAGCGTGGGTAGAGGTCGTATCCATTTTCGATGATGCGCTGGAACCAGACGCAGTCGAACTGACAATAGGCCTGCAGCGGGCCGATGTCGGGGGAGCCATAGAGCTGGACACCGAAGTAACCCATGCCATACAGCGCCACTCGGCTCAGCATGAAGGCGGCGATGATCATCAGCCAGTCACGGCCGCTGATGCGCAGTGACGGGCGATAGGGGAGTGCAGCCCCGGTTAGCGGGGCAGTATTGGTCATATCATTCATCAGGCAAAAACCCAGACGCGAGAGAGAACGTAAGTGAGGACGGTAACGGTCAGGGTGGCGATGACCACCGGCAGCAGACCGGAGAGCCCCGCAAACAGCAGGCCGCTCAGGATCAGGTTACGCACCGCCAGCGAGAAGAGGGCAACCAGCAGAAACTTGCTGGCGGCTCCTGCTTCTGGAAGGTGATGTAGCGGTGACCAAAGAAGGAGAACCAGAACGCGATGGCAAAAGCCAGCGTGGTAACCAGATGCTCCGAGATGGTGGGCCAAGTATGAAACAGTGCGATGGAGGTGCCAAGGTCGACGAGGGTAGCCCCCCCGCCGACAAAACCGAAACGTACCAGCCGCCAGAATTCCTCGCGGGAGATCATTGAGGCGCTTGCTCCTGCTGCTCTTGCGGGTTGCTGTCAGCGCTCTGCGGTTTGCCCGCATCCTGCTTGGCATACTGGCCATAGACCCCTTCAATGAGGTAGACCGGGCGCTGTTTCACTTCCACGAACATGCGGCCGATGTACTCGCCGATGATGCCGAGCGACAGCAGCTGGATACCGCCGAGGAACAGCACTACGGACATCAGGGAGGCGTAACCGGGCACGTCGATGCCGAAGAAAACCACCTGGGTCACGATCTTGAGGATGTAGAGGAAGGCGACGAAGGAGACGCCGACACCCACATAGCTCCAGACCCGCAGCGGCCAGCTGGAGAAGCTGAGCAGACCGTCGAGCGCGAAGTTCCACAGTTTCCAGTAGTTGAACTTGGTTTCACCGGCGTGACGGGCCGGGCGCTCGTAGGGGACGCCAACGGCACGGAAACCGGCCCAGGCAAACAGACCCTTCATGAAGCGGTTGCGCTCGGGCAGCAGCTTGATCGCCTCGACCACGCGACGGTCGATCAGGCGGAAGTCACCGGCGTTCTCCGGCAGCTTGGTGCTGGTGGAGAGGGCGTTGAAGAAGCGGTAGAAGCCACCGGCAGTCAGGCGCTTCATCGGGGTATCGGCACTGCGATCGACGCGGATGCCGTAGACGGTGTCATAGTCACCGGTCTGCCACAGTTTGACGAACTCCAGGATCAGGGCAGGAGGATCTTGCAGATCCACGTCCATCGGCACGATGGCATCCCCTTTGGCCTGATGCAGACCTGCGGTCAGGGCTGCTTCTTTACCGAAGTTGCGTGCCAGGTTGACCAGGGTCACGCGCGGGTCACGGGCGATGGCCTGCTCGACCACTTCACGGGTGCGGTCACGGCTGCCATCGTTGACGAATACAATTTCAAGCTGGTCTTTCAGCGGGGCCAGTTCGTTGTCTATCGCGTTGATGAAGGCATCGATGCTCTCTTCCTCGTTGTAAACGGGAACGACCAGAGAGAGTCGAAAATCTGGATGCGACATAAGAACGTCCTTATTTGGGATAGTTGTTTTTATAAAATGGTATTCGGGGCAAGGATCACTGGGCTACGGTCAAACGTACCGACTGCACATTGATGGGAGTTGGTGCCGAGAGCGCCAGAAAATTGGGGCGCTTGGGATCTGCCGTGAGCGAGTCACCGGGCAGACTGAGGCGGATTTCGTTGATACCCGCTTTGGCCAGTTTCACCGTGGTGGTGAAGTCGTGACCCAGCGCCACTTTCAACAGGGCTCCGGCTTCCGGGCTGTTGATGCGGGCCTGTACGGTAAGCTGATCCGGATTGGCCGCCTGCTTGGGCAGCACAAAGTAGAGACCGCCCTGACCGCTGAGCAGGGTACCTTCGTCGCTCGGCTTCTTGGCCCAGCCTTCGCTGGAGAGGAAGCGGCTTGGCTTGGTCAGATTGAGCTCGTTACCCGGCTGATAGGTCATGCTGGAGTTGTGTTCCCAGAAGCGGGTCTTGCCTTCCAGATAATAGAGTTTGTAGGCCAGGCTCACGTTGGGGTGAGCAGCCAGATAGAGGGTGTAAAGATAAAAACCGCTTAACGCCAGAATGGCAGTCAAAAAACCGAACTTTTTGTACGTCATATCACTCTCTATGCCTGACAGAATGGGTAGGCCGATGTCGCGCATATGCTAATCCAATTGCAAAAAAAGCATAGTGGATCACAAAAAAATATTTGGTCACATATTAACCCCTTTTTACCCCTGTTCCAAACGTTGCTGTTTCCCGGTTAAACAGGCCTGGCGGGGCACAGGTTGCCAGCGGCGCTCCGGCAGGGCATTTGGCAAATAGAGGCGCTTTGCTGCGTCATTTTCTAGCGGATGCGATAGTCATCTGGCCTCTATCGCCATTTTGTTGGGGGCGAATTATGATGACTCACCTATTCGTCAAGGATGACATATGAAGTGGATCTCTTGCTGTCTGTTGCTTGGATTATGGGCGCCAATGGCATTGGCCAGGGCCCTGTGTCCCGAGCCTATTCAGGTCGGTTACGATAACTGGCCACCCTACCATTATTACGAAGCCGACTCACCGCAAGAGGTGCGCGGTTATGCCGCCGAGGTGCTGACGGCTGTGCTCACTTCCATGCACTGCAAGGTCAACTATGTGGAGCTGCCCTGGAAGCGGGTACTGCACGAGATGGAGCATGGCGAGATAGACATGGCGATGGAGGCGAATATCAATGATGAGCGCGCCCGTTATGCCTGGTTTTCCGACTCCTACAACCCGGGGCGCACCTTGCTGTGGATCCGCAAGGGCAGCCACTATCCCGAGCAGGATCTGGCGAGCTGGCTGGCCAGTGGTTACTCCCTCGGTGTCACCAAAGAGTACTTCTATGGTGATGAAGTGATGTCGCTGCTCGCTCGCTATGCCAAACAGGTGAGTGCGGTGAGCGACCAGCAAAATTTTGAGAAGCTGGCCCGCGGGCGGATCGACGGTTTCCTCGGTGACATGCTGGCTACTCCCAGCGCCCTTAACAAGGAGGGGATGAGCGGTCTGTTCACCAGTCACACCATGGTGGTATCTGAATCGCCGAGCTTCTTTATGTTGGGCAAGCGCAGCTTTTCGCCGCAGTTCTTGCAACAATTCAATCAGGCGTTGGCGCGGTTCAAGGAGACAGATGCGTATGACATTATCTGGCAGCGTTATGCCCCCGGGCGCTAGCAAAGTATTGGCCGTTCACGCATCATGAGCGGCCTGAGCATCGGGTCTGCTTGTCAGGCCTGACAGAGTGAACAAACCGTTTTGAGGTACCCATGGGGATGAAGTATTGGCTGGCCCTTGCCAATCTGGTGTGGCTGGGATGTTTGCCCGCTGGCGCGGTACATGCGACCGAAGCACAAGTTGTGGTGGCGGCCAGTGAAACCGGACACGACTGGTATCAGGGCAGTCAGGCTGAACAGGCCCGTGTCGAGCTGGAGCAGCAGTTGCAAGAGGCTGTGCTTGCCCAGCTGCATCCCGATTTTTTCACGCTGTGGAAGCGTCTGCAGGCCACCCCTGCAGACAAGCGTGGTGCCATCTATGACGACATTTTTGCCAAGCTGAGTCGTTTCCAGCACGCCTGGCGGGGGATGGATCTGGTCTCTCGCGAGCAGATGAAGACCCTCAAGCTCGATTTGAACCGCCCTGTGGTGACCCAACCCAGCGATGATGACCTGCTCACCCAGGTGAAATCCCTGCGCCCCCAGGTGGCGGAATACGAGGCGGTGCGAGCCAAAGTGCACAAACTGCTGGCGATGCCGATGGCCAGCAAGTGGCCGACCCTCGATATGCCGACCCTGCGTGCCGGAGAGAGCTCCGCCGAGCTCGGCCAGATCCGCGCCATGCTCAACGAGCTGGGCGACAGCGCCCCGAGCCATGGTGATCAGATTTACGATGGTGATACCGAGCAGGCCATCAAACAGTTCCAGCGTCGTCACGGTCTCACCGCGGACGGCATTATCGGTCGTCAGACCCGCTCCTGGCTCAATACCGGCCCGCAAGTGCGCGCCAGCCTGCTGCTGCGCAACCTGTGGCGTCGTGATCTGGTGGATCAGCTCGCCGGTGGCCGCTACGTGCTGGTCAATATTCCCGACTACCGTCTGAGCGTGGTGGAGTCCGGCAACGAGGTGTTTACCAGCCGGGTCATCGTCGGCAAGGAGCAGCGGGCCACCCCCATTCTGGCCAGCGAAATTCGCTCCATCGTGCTCAACCCCTCCTGGCATGTGCCGCGCTCCATCCTGAGCAAGGATATCCTGCCCAAGCTGGGTCGCGATCCCGCCTATCTGAGTCGCGAGCAGTTCGAGGTGATCGACAGCGAGGGCAATCCGGTCCAGTTCACCGAAGAGGGGTGGCATCAGGCGCTGGCCGCCGGTTTCCCCTATCGCCTGCGGCAAAAGCCGGGGGATCACAATGCCCTGGGGCGCTACAAGTTCTACCTGCCCAACAATGACGCCATCTATCTGCACTCCACCCCGCGCAAGGCGCTGTTCGAACAGGGGGCGCGCGCCTTCAGTTCGGGCTGCATCCGGGTGGAACATGCGGACGATCTGGCCGAGCTGTTGCTGGCGGACTCCCGCTATCAGCCGGACAAGGTGGCCAATATCCTCAAGGAGAGCCAGACCAAATGGTTGCCGCTCACCACGCCCATTCCGGTCTTTACCGTCTACTGGAGCAGCTGGATCGACGAAAATGGTCGCCAGCAACTGCGCAACGACATCTACGGATTTGATCGGGTCAGCTTCCAGAGCCGCCTGCTGTGATCCCTGCCACAGAGTGAAAAGCCCGGCCTGTGCCGGGCTTTTCTGTGGGCGATTGAGGTTTGACAGGCCCCCCCGCCGGAGGGTAGTTTCAAGCGCCTGTATGACATTCACTCAGTGAGCTTATTCACCTATTTTCGCTTGAATCTGCGATGGACGAACCCCTTATGCTGGAACAAGAGATAAGTCGACGTCGCCTGTTGCTGGGAGCCGGTTGCCTGTTGTGCAGCTCGCTGATCTCCTTCCCTGCACTGGCAAGCCGCAGTACCACCGGGCGTGAACTCAGTTTCTTCAATCTCAATACCGGCGAGCGGGTGCGCGCCAGCTATTGGGAGAACGGCCACTATCTGAGCGACGGGTTGGCCGAGCTCAACCACATCTTCCGCGATTACCGGCGCAATGAAGTGTTCAACATCGACAAGAAGCTGTTTGATCAGCTGTTCCTGTTGCAGCACAAGCTGGGTCGGCGCAGCGAAATTCAGCTGATCTCCGGCTATCGCGCTCCGGCCACCAATCGCCAGAAGCGTCACAAGAGCCGCGGCGTGGCCAAGCACAGCTACCACACCCTGGGGCAGGCGGTGGATGTGCGGATCCCCGGCGTACAGCTGGCCCATCTGCGCAAGGCGGCGCTCCAGCTCAAGGTGGGTGGGGTTGGTTACTATCCCCGTGATAACTTCGTTCACCTCGATACTGGCCCGGTGCGCAGCTGGTAAAGGGGTTGGCAAACTGCCAAGCTCTTCCCACCAGAGAGGAGATAGCGATGAAAAAGATAGTGATTGGCGGTCTGATAGCCATGTTGTTGACCGGTTGCAGCAAGCTCAACCGTGAAAATTACGACCAGTTGAAGATGGGGATGAGTTACGCCGAGGCCAGCACCATTCTGGGCAAGGCGGAGCGTTGTGATGATGCCTTGGGCACTACCAGCTGCCTCTGGGGCGGGGAAGGGAAGAACATCAAGGTCCGCTTTATCGCCGACAAGGCGACCTTCTTCAGCTCGGAAGGGATTAACTGAGTCGTAGAACGTCCAGAAAAAAGCGCCGCTCGGGCGCTTTTTTGTTGCTCGCAATCCAACCCGCCTCGCCAGAAGCTGGCGTACTCAGTGGGTCGCGTACTGGTAGTTGAAGGTGGGCAGACCCCACTTGAAGCGTACCGCCAGCAGCCGCAGTACAAAGCCGATCCCGATGGAACCGAACGCGGCCCAGTTGGTCGGCAAGCCCTGATCCAGCGCCAGACAGTAGAGGGCTGCGGTGATCAGCGAAATGGCTGCATAGAGCTCGCGACGAAATACCAGTGGAATGCGCTGGCAGAGCAGATCCCGCAGCACCCCGCCAAAGACCCCGGTCACTACCGCCATGATGCAGGCAATACCGGCGCCGTGGCCCATATCCAGCGCTCGGGCCGCACCGAAGATGGAGAAGACCACCAGTCCCAGGGCATCAAGGGCCATGAACAGCTTGCCGAGATAGCGCATCAGGGGGGCGGAGACCACACCCGCCATCGCGGCTGCGGCAACCAGCAGCACGTATTCCGGATGCTCAATCCAGAGCAGCGGATAGTGGCCCAGCAGCACATCGCGGATGGTGCCACCACCGATGGCCGTCGCCGAGGCGATGATCACCACACCAAACAGATCCATCCGTCGCCGACCCGCGGCCAGCGCGCCGGTCATCCCTTCGGCCACCAGGCCCACCAAGAAGAGTGCATGTAACATGAGATATCCCAGGGAACGAGAAAGGCCAGAATCCTACCAACTCGTGTCATATGGGACAAGCTATCGAATGCATGCATTAATTTAATTCATGCTAAATGCGAAAAAGGCACCGTTTCGGGTGCCTTTTTCTAATCAATGTTCAAGGGTTAGCGCCCCAGCTGCTCCTGCCGGTAGTGATCGACCCACATGGCGGTGGCACCACAGATGGCAACTGGCATCACGAAGAGGTTCACCACCGGAATGGCGGAGAAGAGGGTCACCAAAGCGCCGAAGCTCAGACACTTGCCACGGCGTTGCTTCAAGGCGTCACGCATGGTGATAAAGTCGATCTTGTGGTTGTCGAACGGATAATCCACATACTGGATCGCCATCATCCAGGCGCTGAACAGGAACCAGAGCACAGGCGCCAGGGTCTGGCCCACCACCGGGATCAGGAACAGGATCAGGCAGCCGATGGCCTTGGGCAGATAATACTTCAGCTTGGTCCATTCGCGGCCGAAGGTGCGTGGCACATCCTTGACGATATCCAGCATGCCGCTGTCATTGGCGGGCTGGCCGGTGAGGATCTGCTCCACCTTCTCCGCCAGCAAACCGTTGAAGGGAGCGGCTACCCAGTTGGCAACTGAGCTGAAAATAAAGGAGAAGACCACCAGGATAGTGATGAGGGCGATGGGCCACAGCAGGTAGTCCAGCCAGTCGAGCCAGGCGGGGATCTGCTGATGGAGCCATGCGAACAGGCCGTCCAGTTGCAGCAGCAGGGCATAGAAGGCCCCGGCAAACAGCACGAAGTTGACCAGCAGGGGGATCAGCACAAAGGTGCGGATGCCCGGTTGGCGAATAAGGGAAAACCCGCGCAGGAAATAGTCTGCACCGCTGATTGAATCTTTGACCATATGGGGTGATTGGCTCATGTGAGCTCCATCTATGCATGGGAGAACTGCCAGCATATTACAAACAAGCCTTTGATTTGGTAAAGTCGCCGACTATTCCTTATTTCGTGCCGTGGCGACTGAAAATCGGGCATTGAATGGGGATGATGCCTGCATATTACAAACAAAGCCGGGTCTGGATTTGGTAAAGTCACCTGCCCGCATCCTCTTTATTTAGCCACTGATACAGGTCGCCATGCGTCTGAAACTGATCAAACTCGCCGGCTTCAAGTCGTTCGTCGAGCCGACCCGCATCGAACTGTCGGCAGACATGACCGCCGTGGTGGGCCCCAATGGCTGTGGCAAATCCAACGTCATCGACGCGGTGCGCTGGGTGCTGGGGGAGAGTTCCGCTCGCCATCTGCGCGGTGAGAACATGACCGATGTCATCTTCAACGGCTCTATCAATCGCAGTGCGCACGGGCGCGCCTCGGTCGAGCTGGTGTTCGACAATCCCCACAACCGGGTGCCCGGCGAGTTTGGCCGCTTTACCGAGATCTCGGTGCGCCGCGAAGTGCTGCGCGACGGCTCCAACCACTATCAGATCAACGGCCAGAAGTGCCGCCGCAAGGATGTGACCGACCTCTTCCTCGGCACCGGCCTTGGCCCCCGCAGCTACGCCATCATCGAGCAGGGCACTGTCAGCCGACTGGTGGAGTCGCGTCCGGCCGATCTCAAGCTCTTTATGGAAGAGGCCGCCGGGGTTTCCCGCTACAAGGAGCGGCGCCGCGAGACCGAGCAGCGCATTCGCCACACTCAGGAGAACCTGGAGCGCCTCGGCGATATTCGCGGCGAGCTGGGTTCGCGCCTTGACCACCTCAAAGCCCAGGCCGAAACGGCCGAACGCTACAAACAGCTCAAGAGTCGTTCGCGCGCCGCTCGTGCCGAGCTGATTGGCTCCGAATTGTGGGCGCTGGAGACGCGCCTTGGCGAGGCCAAAACAGAGCTGGCGCAGGCCGAGCAGGCGCTGGCGGCGCTCGATGCCAAGCGCACCGCCGATGAGGGGCGCCACGTCACCCTGTCGGTCGCCAGACAAGAGGCGCAAGCCGAGCAGGCGAGCCGTCAGCAACAGATTTTTCTCGGCGGGCAGGCCATCGCCCGTCTCGAGCAACAGCAACTGCACCAGAGTGAACTGGGGCGCGACTGGCAGGCCCGTGCAGAGGCGCTCGGCGAGCGGATCGCCACTCGCAAGGCGCAGCTGGTCAGCCAGCAGGATCAACTGACCGAAGGGGTATTGCGCGCCGAGCAGGAGAGCGCCCGGCTGGAGCAGTGTGAGCAGTTGCTCACTGAGCAGCAGGAGGCCCGCCAGCACGCCAGCGAGCGGCTGGAGCAGGCCCGCTTGCGCCAGCAGCAGTGGCAGCAACAGTTGGCCGGGTTGCAGGGGCAGCTCAACCAGACCCGTACCCGGTTGGGTGGTCTGCAGGAGCTGCAGGCCAAGACCCGGCTGGCCCGCCTCAAGCTGGAAGATGAACGCGCCGGCCCCCTCGGCACAGAGGCCGACGATCTGCAACCGGCCCTCGATGCCCTGAGTGGTGAGCTGGAGCTGATGCGGGCGGCCAATGGTGAGCTGACCGAGCAGCTGGCGCAGGCGGTCGACGCCCATGAACAACTCAAGCAGCAGCATGGCCAGCAGTTGAGCCTGCAGCGGGAGCTGGAGGCGCGGCTGGCGACGCTGGATCAGATCCTCGGCGAGCAGATGGAGGGGGCGACCCTGGCGGATCGACTGCAGGTTGCCCCCGAGTGGGCACAGGCACTCGACAAGGTGCTGGGTCGCTGGCTTACCGCAACGCCGGCGGACGAGTGCAATCTGGCGCAAGAGGGACTCTGGATTGGCCCGGCACAACCGGCGGTTGCCGGTACGCTGGCGGCGCAACTGGGTGGTGAGCATATTCCTGCCTTCCTCAACGCCATCTGGCTGGTGGAGAGCCGGGAGGCCGCATTGGCCCGCCAGCCAAGCCTTGCGACCGGTGAGTCGGTACTGACTCCTGCTGGCGACTGGCTGGGGCCAAACTGGGCAGATCTGGGGCAAGGCGCGGCGCTCGGCACCATGGCACTGCTCGGTGAGCGTGAGCGGTTGCATACCGAGCAGGAGAGGGTTGCCGCGGGGTTGGTACAGCTAAGCGAGCAACTTGTTGCTGCTGATGCCCGGCGCGCCCAGCTTGCCAGCGCGCAGGAGTTGTCGCAGCGAACCTTGCGCGAGCAAGAGCAGAAATGGCAACAACTGCGCGAAGCCTGGAGCCTGCAACAGGGTCAGCGGCAGGAGCGGTTGCAGCGGCTCGGTCAGCTCGGTGAAGAGCTGATCCGGCTCGATCAGGAGCAGGCCGAAGAGGCAGAGCGGCTGGCCAGCGCCCGTGAACAACTGGAACTCGATGAGGCGCGCCTTGCCGAGTTGCAGGAGCAGGCGGAGCCGCTGACGCAAGGGTTGCAGCTCGCTCAGGAGCAGCTGACCCGCTGCGAGCGGGCGGTCGACGAGGCCCGTGTGCGTCGCGAGCAGCAACAAGCGACCAGCCAGCGTTTGCAACTGGAGTTGGGCAATCTGCGTCAACTCATTACCTTGGGTGAAGAGGAGTTGGCAAGGCTCGGGCTGGAGCTGGCCGGGCTGAAAGGGCCGGATAGCGAAGCAATACCGGATCTGGCGCCCCTGCTGGCCGAGCAGCGCAATCTGGAGGCGCAGCAGCTCGCCTGCCATCAACGGCTTGCGGAGCTGGAGCGCCAGCTCGGTGAGCTGGAACAGGCCAGAAGTGCCGATCACAAGCAGCTGGTGACGTTGCAAGAGAAGCTGGCAACCCTGCGCCTTGAGCGCGAACGCAACCTCACCCGTCGACAAGGGCTGCACGAGCAGTTCGAAGAGTTGGGGGTTCGACTGGTAGATCTCGATCAGGCGGTGCTGATCGCCGCTGATCGCAGCAAGTTGCGGCAGGAGATCCAGACCCTGGAGGCGCAAGTGGAGGCGCTCGGCGCCATCAACTTGGCGGCGCTGGAGGAGTACGAAGAGGCGAAAACCCGGGCAACCTATCTTGAAAATCAGTGCCAGGATCTCGAGCAAGCGCTGGAAACCTTGAGCCAAGCCATTAAAAGAATTGATAAAGAGACACAAATACGGTTCCGGGACACTTTCGATAAGGTCAACGAAGATTTAAAATCCCTGTTTCCAAAAGTGTTCGGTGGGGGCAGTGCCTGGCTTGAGCTTACCTCCGATGATCTTTTGGAGGCCGGAGTGAGCATCATGGCGAGACCTCCGGGTAAGAAGAATGCTACCATTGCCCTGCTTTCCGGGGGGAGAAGGCGTTAACCGCGCTTGCGCTGGTTTTTGCCATCTTCAGACTCAACCCAGCACCTTTTTGTCTGCTGGATGAGGTGGATGCACCGCTCGATGAAGTGAACGTCGGTCGCTTCTGTTCTCTTGTCAAAGAGATGTCGAGCACAGTACAGTTCGTTTACATCAGTCATAATAAGGTCTCCATGGAGATGGCTGAGCAGCTGGTTGGCGTCACGATGCAAGAGCCCGGGGTTTCTCGCATTGTGTCGGTCGATATCGGTGAAGCCGTCGCTTTGGCTGAGCAAAACTAGAAAGAGAAGCAGCTAATGCAGGAATTGCGTTACATCTTGGTTGCCCTGGGCGGTATTGCTATTGCGGCATTGCTCATTCACGGGTTGTGGAGCAACAAAAAGAATCGTCAGGCACCGATCAAAGAGAAACCGATTGGACGGATGGACTCCAAGTCGCGGGATCGTGATAACGACGCCTTCGACAGCGATGGCATCGGCCAGGTACGTGTGGTCAGTGGTGGCCGTCGTGCCGAGCCCAAGCTGCGCAGTGAAGAGAGCCGCCAGCCGGAACTCGGTCGTCGCCCTGCCGTCCCCGCCTTTGATGATGAAGATGACGAGGACGATCTGCCGCCGCCCGTAGTGCGCAAGCCTGCTGCCCGCCCGGTTCCGCCGCCTCCTGTCTATGAAGAGGAGGAAGCGTTCGACGAACCGCTGCCCGAGGAGATCGACGAGGCGCCCGCCGCGCCGGTGCGCAAACCTGCTCAGGTCAATCGTCGTACCCCGGTCTACCGTTCCCGTCCCCAGCGCGAGCCCATGATGCAGTCGCTGGACGACGAGCCGCTGGTCGAGCCCGCTTACGCGACCGCCCCGACTTTTGGTGCCCGTGCAGAGACAGTCCGTACCGCTGACACTGTTCGTGCCGAACCGGTGCGTGCTCCCGAGCCGGAATATCAGCCGCAGCCCCGTCATGTGGCTCCCGAGCCTGTTTATGAAGAGCCGGCCTATGTGGCACCTGCACCTGTGGTTGAAGAGCCGCGCATGGCGCCCCAGCCGGTCGAGAAGATCTGGCAGGATGTCTATGTCATCAACCTGATGGGCCGTCCTGGTCACGACTTGCAAGGTGCGACCCTGCTCTCATCCCTGATGGCGCTGGGCTTCAAGTTTGGCGAGATGGATATTTTCCACCGTCACGAAGATCCCAACGGTAAGGGTGAAGTGCTCTTCTCCATGATCAACATGGTCAAGCCGGGTACCTTTAACCCGTACCGGATGGAGCAGTTCACCACACCGGGTGTCTCCCTGTTCATGCAACTGCCGCTGCGCAGCAATGCCGCGTTTGCCTTCGAGGATATGTTGCAGGCTGCCGATCAGTTGGCCAGCGATCTCGATGCCATGCTGACAGATATGGATCGCAGCCCGCTGAGCGACGAGACCATTGCCCGTTACCGTCACGAGCTGGCTGCCTACGAGGCCAGTCGCGACTAATACGCCATGCGGGTCGAGTGAAGAAAAAGTGCGGTACCCTGGTACCGCATTTTTGTTTCTACCCCGGCCGTATGTTCAATCACACTTCGAGACTTTTTCATGAGCGACACCCTCTCCCGCCACCGTCAATTGTGTGAACTGCTTACCGAATATGGTCACCAGTACTATGTGCTGGATAACCCCACAGTGCCGGATGCCGAATACGATCGCCTGATGCGCGAGTTGATTGCGCTGGAGGCCGAGCATCCCGAGCTGAAAACCCCGGCTTCCCCGAGCGTGCGGGTCGGCGGTCAGCCGCTGACCGCCTTCAAACAGGTGCGCCACGAAATCCCTATGCTGAGTCTGGACAACGTCTTTAGCAGCGAAGAGTTGCAGGCGTTCGAACAGCGCATGAGCGATCGCCTCAAGCGTGACGTGCTTTTCAACTTCTGCTGCGAGCCCAAGCTCGACGGCTTGGCGGTGAGCCTGCTCTATGTGGATGGTCAGCTGGTGCAGGCGGCCACCCGGGGCGATGGCGCCACCGGTGAGGAGATCACCGAGAACGTGCGTACCATCAAGGCCATTCCGCTCGCATTGCGGGGCTCTGGCTGGCCCGATCGGCTGGAGGTGCGTGGCGAAGTCTTTATGCCCAAGGCCGGTTTTGAGGCGATGAACGCCAAGGCACTGGCAGCGGGCGAGAAGGTGTTCGTCAACCCGCGCAACGCCGCAGCAGGCAGCCTGCGCCAGCTTGACTCGCGCATCACCGCCAGCCGTCCCCTGAGCTTTTACGCTTACGGTGTCGGTGTTGGCGGCGAGCTGCTCGGTGACTCTCACTTTGGTCGCCTCAATCAGCTCAAGGAGTGGGGGCTGCCGCTCAGTCCAGAGGTGAAGCTCAAAGAGGGGGCCGCCGGTTGTCAGGCGTTCCACGACGACATTCTGGCCCGCCGTGGCGAGCTCCCTTATGAGATCGACGGCGTGGTCTACAAGGTGGATGCCATCGCTCTGCAAGAGGAGCTGGGCTTTGTGGCCCGCGCGCCGCGCTGGGCGACCGCCCACAAGTTCCCGGCGCAGGAAGAGATGACAGAGCTTGAGAACGTCGAGTTTCAGGTCGGCCGCACCGGCGCCGTGACCCCGGTGGCCAAGCTTAAACCGGTGTTTGTCGGCGGCGTGACCGTCTCCAACGCCACCTTGCACAACGCCGACGAGATCGAGCGCCTTGGCGTGATGATTGGCGATACGGTGATCGTGCGCCGGGCAGGGGATGTGATCCCGCAGATCGTCGCCGTGGTGGAGGCGCAGCGCCCAAGCGACGCCCGCGCGATCCTCTTCCCGACCGAGTGTCCGGTGTGTGGTTCGGCAGTAGAGCGGCTGGAAGGAGAGGCAGTTGCCCGCTGCTCCGGTGGCCTGTTCTGCGAGGCGCAGCGCAAGGAGGCGATCAAGCACTTCGCCGCCCGTCGCGCCATGGATGTGGATGGCCTTGGCGACAAGATTGTCGAGCAGCTGGTAGACAAGGGGCTGGTGAAGACTCCCGCCGATCTGTTTAGCCTCAACGCCATCCAGCTGGCCGGTCTTGAGCGGATGGGGCAAAAATCGGCCCTCAATCTGGTAGCCGCCATCGATGCTGCGCGCAGTACCACCCTGCCGCGCTTCCTGTTTGCTCTGGGGATCCGCGAAGTGGGGGAGGCGACTGCGCTCAACCTTGCCAACCACTTCTTCACCCTGGATGCCCTGCGCGCTGCATCGGTGGAGCAACTGCTCGAAGTGGCCGACGTGGGCGAGGTGGTGGCCAAGCATGTCTACTACTTCCTGCGTCAGCCCCACAACGTGGAGGTGCTGGAAGCCTTGCTGGCTGCCGGCATCCACTGGCCGGCTATCGAGAAGAAAGAGGCCGCGGAGCAACCCTTTGCCGGCAAGACCTTCGTGCTGACCGGGACCCTGACCACCTTGTCGCGCAACGACGCCAAGGCGGCATTGCAGGCGCTGGGGGCCAAGGTGGCGGGTTCGGTATCTGCCAAGACCGATGTGCTGGTCGCGGGGGAAGCGGCCGGTTCCAAGCTGACCAAGGCGCAGGAGCTCGGCATTACCATCTGGACTGAAGAGGAGCTGCAACAGGCGTTGCAGGGCTGATAGCCCTCACCAAGCCTGCTAACCGCAGCACCCGATAAAAGAGAACCCGGCATGGCCGGGTTCTCTTTTTTTGTTTCGGCGGTTACTCACGCCAGAGGATCTTGTGGCGCCATTTGTCAGGCACTGTGAGCTGCCAGCGGGCCAGCTCGCTCTTGCTGAAGACATATTCGCCGCGCAGGGCCGCGCGCGGGGAGATGGTACGGGGCAGGGTGCCCGCCAGTATGGTGTTGATGAGGCTGGCTGCCTGTATCCCCTGATCGTGGCCGTCCAGCACCAGCCCACCGATGGCCATCCCCTTGCCGACGGTAAACTCCCAGAAACAGAAGAGCGGCACCGGCGTGTTGGCGCTGGTCCACTCCAGCACCGTCTTTTCGCTTACATGCTTGCCATTGTCATCGACCAGCGTGTGGTAGAGGCCGAGGAAGATCGCCTGATAGCCGTTTTTCTTGGCGTTGAGCACTGCCTCCTGCCATAGGCTGTAATCCCCCATCAGCTGGCTGTTGATCCGGGTCTGACCGACCCGCAGCTCGGTCTGGGTCTTGAATTCATCCTCAATGGCAGTGAGGGCCACATTGCTGGAATCAAACAATACCAGCGCCTTGTCGAGCCCCCCCATCATCTGGCTTATTTCGCTGATGTTGCGCTTGAGCAGGGGGCGCTCCAGCACGCCGGTGATCTTGGGGTGGCCGACAAAGCCTTTGAGGCGCGGATTCTCGTTCATGCCGAGAAATACCACCGGGGTGCCCAGCGAGGCGATCTCGTTGGCCAGATAGTTGATGGCGTTGTCATCCCCCAGTACTACCAGATCCGGTTTGTTCTTCAGATAAAAGGCGATGGCTTGCTGGGCGATCTCGTCAAACTTCTCCCGTGGATGGCGTTTGGTATCCATATAGAAGTGGGTGATCTTGTGCTCCCCCTGCAAGCCATCGAGCAGCCCTTTGTTGTAGCTTTGGTCCCACAGGTATTCGGGATGGTAGCTGCTGATCACCAGAATGTTGGCGGCCCAGAGCGGCAGAGAGAGGGTGGATAGCAGTAGCAATAGCAGGGAGGTGCGCATGGGTTGTCCCTTGTCGAGGGGGAGAGAGTTCTTGTTCAGTATGGGCGGTTTTGGTTGACGCTGTCATCTCGAAACCTGTGCGGCGGGGGGCGATTTTTTTTCGGGTGGGTGGATCGGACGCCAGCCCGCACCCCGCTTGAGGTTGGATTTGAATGGAGCTCTTTTTGGTTGGTCGTGAACTGTCCCGCTCGCTGAAAAACCTGTTCTGGATCAAGAAATGAGGCTGCGCTTTGGTGCCTAATAGACACCACATATAGGGACGCATTCGTTTTTAATCCCTATATGTTGTGTTATTAAGCTGTGTATAAGCTGTTCCTCTCCTATCTTCAGCCCAGGCTTGTCAAGCCTCGGCTGAATTTATTTGCGTCCAGGACGAGATGCCGGGAGGGGGGCCCAACAAGGGTGAGCCAGAGGCAAATGCCTGGCCTTTTAACGGGGAAAATTCATGAAACCGGTTGTGATCAAACGTGACGGATGTCGCGCACCATTCAATGCCCAGCTGATTGCAGAGGCGGTCAGCCGTGCGGCGGAAGCGGTCAATCAGGCCAATCCGGCACTCGCCTCCCGCATTGCCAATGCCGTGAGTCAGGAGCTGGAAGGGCGTGGTGAAGTTGATATTCACGAGATCCAGAACCGGGTCGAAAACCACCTGATGGCTTCCGACGACAAGGCCATCGCCCGTGCCTATATCGAATATCGCCACGACAGGGATCAGGCTCGCGAGGCGCGCGGCCGTCTGGCGCAGGAGATCCGCGGTCTGGTCGAGCAGACCAACGCAGCCCTGCTCAACGAGAATGCCAACAAAGACTCCAAGGTGATCCCGACCCAGCGCGACCTGCTGGCCGGTATTGTCGCCAAGCACTATGCCACCAGCCACATGCTGCCCCGTGATGTGGTTCAGGCTCATGAGAGCGGTGATCTGCACTTCCACGATCTCGACTACTCGCCTTTCTTCCCGATGTTCAACTGCATGTTGATCGATCTGAAAGGGATGCTGACCCACGGCTTCAAGATGGGCAATGCGGAGATCGATACCCCGAAATCCATCAGCACCGCCACTGCCGTGACCGCCCAGATCATCGCCCAGGTGGCGAGCCACATCTATGGCGGCACCACCATCAACCGCATCGACGAAGTGCTGGCCCCCTATGTGACCATCAGCTGGCAGAAGCACCGTGAAGTGGCCGAAGAGTGGGGCATTGCCGATGTGGAAGCCTACGCCATGGCTCGCACCGAGAAAGAGTGCTACGATGCCTTCCAGTCGCTGGAGTACGAGGTCAACACCCTGCACACCGCCAACGGTCAGACCCCGTTTGTCACCTTTGGCTTTGGCTTGGGGGACAGCTGGGAGTCGCGGATGATCCAGCGCGCCATCCTCAGCAACCGTATCGCTGGCCTTGGCAAGAACAAGAAGACCGCCGTGTTCCCGAAACTGGTGTTCGCCATCAAGGATGGCCTCAACCACAAGCAGGGCGATCCCAACTACGACATCAAGCAGCTGGCGCTGGAGTGTGCCTCCAAGCGGATGTATCCGGACATCCTCAACTACGACCAGGTCGTGAAAGTGACCGGCTCCTTCAAGACCCCCATGGGTTGCCGCTCCTTCCTCGGTGCCTACGAGGAGAATGGCGAGCTGATCCACGAAGGTCGCAACAACCTGGGGGTGGTGAGCCTCAACCTGCCGCGCATTGCGCTGAAATCCCGTGACGAAGCGGACTTCTGGGATCGTCTCGATGCCTCCCTGCGGGTCGCCAAGAAGGCGCTGATGTACCGCATCACCCGTCTGGACGGGGTGAAAGCACGGGTTGCTCCGATCCTCTATATGGAAGGGGCTTGCGGCGTGCGGCTGAAGGCGGACGACAACGTCAGCGAGATCTTCAAGAACGGTCGTGCCTCCATTTCCCTCGGTTATATCGGGGTTCACGAGACCATCAACGCCCTGTTTGGTGACAAGGTGCACCTGTTTGACAGCGCCGAGCTGCAACAGAAGGCTATCGCCATCATCGCCCGCCTCAAGGCGGCCATCGATGAGTGGAAAGAGGAGACTGGCTACGGTTTCAGCCTCTACTCCACCCCGAGCGAGAACCTCTGCACCCGTTTCTGCCGCATCGATGCCAAAGAGTTTGGCGTGGTATCCGGCGTGACGGACAAGGGTTACTACACCAACAGCTTCCACCTCGATGTGGAGAAGCAGGTCAACCCGTACGACAAGCTGGACTTTGAGGCGCCCTATCCGCCCATCGCCAGTGGCGGTTTCATCTGCTACGGCGAGTACCCCAACATCCAGCACAACCTGGAAGCGCTGGAAAACGTCTGGGACTACAGCTATGACAAGGTGCCCTATTACGGTACCAACACCCCCATCGACGAGTGCTACGACTGCGGCTTTACCGGCGAGTTCGAGTGCACCTCCAAGGGCTTTACCTGCCCGCGCTGCGGCAACCACGACCCGGCCAAGGTGTCGGTGACCCGCCGTGTCTGCGGCTACCTCGGCAGCCCGGATGCGCGCCCCTTCAATGCGGGCAAGCAGGAAGAGGTGAAGCGCCGCGTCAAACATATGTAAGCGCACAGGCGATGAAGAGCTGGCCCCTGACTCAAGGGGCCATTTTCATTGGAGGGCGGCAACCATGCCGCCTTCCCGTGAACGAGGCAGGAAACAAGCGATGCACTACCACCAATACTACCCGGTCGATGTGATTAACGGCCCCGGCACCCGAGCCACCCTGTTTGTCTCCGGCTGCGAGCATCAGTGCCCGGGTTGCTACAACCAGAGCACTTGGCGACTCGATGGCGGCAAGCCATTCGATGAGGCGATGAGCGATCGCGTCATTAGCGACCTCAACGACAGCCGGATCAAACGGCGAGGTCTGTCGCTCTCCGGCGGCGATCCGCTCCACCCGGCCAACGTGCCCCACGTGCTGGCGCTGGTGAAACGGGTGCGCGCCGAGTGTCCGGGCAAGGATATCTGGTGCTGGACCGGTTATCTGCTTGGCGAACTGTCAGAGGCCCAGCGCGAGCTGGTGGCCTTGCTGGATGTGCTGGTGGATGGCAAGTTTGAAAAGGAGTTGGCAGACCCGGGCCTGCTCTGGCGTGGCAGCAGCAATCAGCAGATCCACGACCTCAACGCCTGGCGTGATGCGGGTGAGCGAATTCCCTGTCTGGTTTGCAGTTGAAGTCCGGGATGTTTATGGTTAGCCCATTCCAATCCTGACGACATTTTTGAAAAGGAGAGCCGAGATGAACAATCTGCTCAAGATCCTGCTGGCCATTTTCCTGCCCCCTGTGTGCGCGTTTATCCAGGTGGGCTTTAGCCTGCACTTTTTAATCAACATCGTGCTGACCCTGATGGGCGGTCTGCCGGGCATGGTGCATGCGCTCTGGTTGGTGGTGAGCGACAAGCGCGGCTGATGCCAGCGTATGGTTAGTGAGCTTATTGACGATAAAAGGGCCAACCTCTCGGGGTTGGCCCTTTTGTTAATGTTCATACGAATACTTTTTCGTTAGGATGGGTGACTGACCAAGCGGGCCGCGTTGAGCGCCCTGCAGTCCGGCAACAAGCACCGGCAACGAACAAGGAGCGTTACATGAAGTGGAAAGTCGCAGTATGGTCAGGTCTGGCAGTGACACTGTTGCTGGGGTGCTCATCCCGTCAGGAGGTGGCGCACGAGCGCGCTCCGATCGCTATCCCACTCGAGCAGTTGTCCAGCTACTGGGTTCAGGAGAAGCAGTGGTCATGGCTTGGCAATGACGAGCCAGCCCTGCCGACCAAACCGGTCAAGGGGTATGTGGAAGTTCGCTATCAAATCGACGCCAGCGGCACGCCGGTCAAGCCGGAAGTGGTGGCGGCCGAGCCCCCCGGCGAGCTGGAACAGAGCGCGCTGGCGACCCTCTCGCGGATCCGCTACAGCCCGGCAGAGGGCAACCCGGATGCCATTCCGGTCGAGGTGACCAACCGTTTCGAAATCGAGATCAATTGATCCCCCACCACTCTGATGCCAGAGAAAGAGAGACCCCGGCCAGGCCGGGGTCACGTTTATTGCTGTTTGCAGTCGTTGTAGGCGGTCTGCCACTCGCCATCCTGATCCCGAAGCTCGACAAAGCCCTCATCCCCCTTGTTCCACCAAACGGCCTCATGTTCGTCCGTATAGCGGGCGCCGGAGGCCGAGACGGCTTGGGGCAGGGTGTAATCCTTGCCGTCCGGCAGTGACAGCTTGATAAAGTTGAGGCTCTCGTCAGAGAGGGAGAAGTAGCGCACCTGCACCTTCTTGCCCTGCTCGCACTGGTAACTGACCGGTTCGCCACCAGTGACGGAGAGGGTATTGCCCTGATTGCAGCCAGCGAGCAGGCCGAGGGCCAGCGCACCAGCGGCCATCATATGTACCTTATTCATGATTACAGCTCCATTGGTGTCATACGGGCGTGAGCCTAACAGGTTGCCGTTATTGTGCAATCAGCGGGGCCATTCGGTGCGTCGCTAGCTGTCCGGCCTACGGCGCGAGTATGAGGGGGCGCTATCAGGAAGGCATCGTCAATCAGTAGAGGCCAAGTCTGGTTTCAAACTGGCGGATCAGCGTCTCATAGATGCCGTTGTTCTTGATCTTCTGCAGCCCTTGTTCGAACTGCTTGGCCAGCGCTTCCCCTTGAGGTGTGTTGCGGGAGAAGGCGAGCCAGAAGCCATCAGTGGAGAGCTTGCCAACCTTGACCACCTTGCCGGTCAGCTGCTTCTGCTGGATCTTGAGGTAGCCCGGCATGCCGTTCATCAGGATGTAGTCAACCCGGCCGCGCACCAGCATCTCGAGGATCTGGGCATCGGATTTGGCCTGAAAGCGGGTGATTCTGGGGTTCTCCATAAAATCGGTAGGGTAGGTGTAGCCGAGGGTGATGCCCACCCGCTTGCCCTCCAGCGAGGTGAGCTTGAGATCCCGTTGCGGCTCGCTGGCAAGGGCGAAGATGGCAAGATCCTCCTCGAACATGGGGGTATCGTGCCAGTGGTACTGGTAGCGGTTCTCTTCGGTGATGGTAGCGTTGAAGCACCCCGCAAGTTTGCCGCTTTTCGCATCGTGCATGCAGCGGGCGAAGGGGAGGGTGCGAAAGACAATCTCGATCCCTTCGGCGGCGAACACCGCCTTGACCAACTCAGGCGCCAGTCCGCGTGGCTGGTCATCCTCATTGTCCTTGTCGCGCTCGCAGTAGGGAGCCCAGTCATCTTCGGCACCAATGACAAGCGGGGTGGCCCCGAGCGGGCTGGTAGCCAACAGCATCAGACAAACCAGCCATTTTTTTAGCAACGCGACCATAGGTACACCTCATCGACAGCAGCCTTACAAGCATAGCCGTACTTCTGCGCTGAGCTGTGGCGGCGGGGGGATGACAAGGGAGGAACACGAGGGAGAGAAAAAACGCCCCGGCAGGCGACGGGGCGAAAGAGAGCTCATCCATGGGCTGACAACAGTGCTTACAACAGGAAATCAATAACCGAAGCGGGTCGCCTCGAAGCGATTGAGCAGCCGATGGACGAGGTAGCAGGCCAGCAGGGTGACCACGATGGCAAACAGTATGCTGCTCACCCGGTAGAGGGCGCTGAACACCAGATCGTTGCCCGGAGTGAGGTACTGGCCAAACAGGATGCCGAGGGTAGTGAGGGCGCCAAAGCCGACCCCGGAGCCGCCTGCCTCCTTGACGTGGGCATGGCTGAACAACATGGCGCCGAGCCACAGCAGTGGAGCGACCAGCAGCAGTTGCCCTGACCAGTCATAGAGCAGCAGCTGGCCGAGCAAGCCGAAGGTGACACCCAGCAAGGTGCCCATCGCCCGTTTGCGGGCATAACTCAGCGCACCGTTCCAATGCATGGGGAACAGCACCAGCAGGGTTGTGGCCTGGGCAGACATGGAGTCGCGCAGGTCAAACACCTGAAATACCAGAAACGACAGGGTGGCCACCGTGGCACCCAGCAGGGCTTCATGGCGCATCCGGTGCGGCGCCTTGGGGGCCGAGGTGGGCTTGGGTCTGGCCTCCACATCCGGGATCAGCATGGTCATCAGATAGGCGATCAGCACCGACAGCACGCTCGCCCAGATATTGTTGAGGATCAGGTCGTTGAGGTCGGTCTGCGGATAGCTGGCAAAGTGCAGCATGATGCTGAGGCTCAGTACCCCGTTGGCCCCGAACAGAAACAGGCTGCCCCGCGACATGGCGGCGAAGCGGTAGAGAAACAGCAGAAAGGCGATGGGGGTCATCAGCGCCGGATGGCTGCCAAACAGTCCCCCCAGCAGCCCGACCTCCACCCCACAGACCACCGCAGCCGCGATCAGCTGGCGTGCGGCATGGCCATTCATCACCGGCACCATTCCCAGCAGCAGCACCGGCGTGACCGTATAGAAGACCCCGTAATTCCAGCCAAACAGCTTGCAGAGCAGAAAGCCCGTGGTGCAACCAAAGGCGATGCGCAGGCACTGGCGCAGCTCGTTGCCGGTGAGGGGCCGATACCAGAGGTGAGTGGCAGCACCACCGACGGGGTGGGCTGGGGCAGTATTGGCCGACGGGTGAGTGGCGTGGTTAGTAGACATAATGGAGCAGGCTGAGCAGGTGGATCTGGCCCCGTGCCAGCATGGCAGTCAGGGCATTGTCCGGCAGCAGTTGCACCGTGGCCCGCGCCCCGGCTGGCAGATGGTCGGGGAGCTGCTCCAGCTCGAGGTGCAGCCGCATCCGCTGGGCATCCCGTACCCAGCGATCAGACTCCACCGGCGCGGCCAGTCGACCATTGGCATCAAACTGACCGGCGCTCACTCCGGCATCCAGACTGCTTACCCGGGCAGGATAGAGCTGACCCGGCTCGCCATCGAAGGCGACCAGTGCGCGGGTTTGCTCGCCGACATGGCGCAGGCTCTTCTCCCGAAAATCGGCTATGACATCGACCTGTTCCGACACCAGCGCTAGCAGCGGGCTGCCCGCGCTGGCGATACTGCCCGGCTTGAGCTGCAAGTTGGTGATGGTGCCATCCTGATCCGCGTGGACCTGGCTGTAAGAGAGGGCCAGTTGCGCTTGCGCCAGCTTGTTGCGGGCCTGGCGCAGCAACAGATTATCCTCACCGGTCACGCCACGACTGGCCTTGATCTGGGCCAGTTTGGCCTGACTGGCGCGCAGGTTGGCCTGGGCGCTGCGCAGGGCGCTGTCAGCCTCATCTTTTTGTTGCAGCGAAACCATGTGACGTTGGTACAGCGCATCGATCCGCTCAGCCTCGCGCCACTTCTGGCTGGCCAGGGTCTCCTTGGCGTTGATCTCGGCAACGGCGGCGGTCAGGGCGGCATCCAGTTCACTGTTCTGCTGCTCTGCCTGCGCCAGCGCAAGGCGGGCCTGCTCCACTGCCAGTTCAAAAGGGGCCGGATCCAGCCTGAACAGCAGATCCCCCTTCTTGACCTGCTGGTTGTTGTGAACGGCGACCTCGATCACCTTGCCGCTCACCTGGGGGGCCAGCTTGGTGACCACCCGGGTCGCCATCGCCTGAGGGGTGAGGGGCATCAGCAGGTCGGCTATCAGAAAATAGGCAAACAGGGTGGCAAAGCCAGCCATGGACCATTTGATCCAGCGGGTAAATTGTTGATCCGGGGTCATCTTATTCTCTCTCTGTGTCGGTCTCGGGAGGACTTGTATCGCCTCCGGCTTGTCGGTCGTGGTGTTGTTCAATTTTGCTGAGGGCGTTGGCCGAGATCCGTTGCACAGTGGCTTCAAACAGCTGCAGGGTCTGCTCGTCGATGCCCCCCAGCAGCTCCCGGCGGATATTCATGATGCGGTCGGCGATCTGATCGAGCAGGGTCTGGCCAGCCGGGGTCACGCAGACGATGCGGGCCCGTTTGTCCTGACTGCAGCAGTGGCGCTCAATCAGTCCCTGCTCTTCCAGCTGGCCCAGGGTGCGCATCAGGGAGGGCAGTTCTATTTCGAGGGCTTCGGCCAGGGTCTTCTGGCTGACATGGTTTCCCATGCGGGAGAGTTTCCACAGCGCGGTCCAGCGGGGATGGGTGAGGCCAAGGGGGGCCAGCTCCAGATCGGCGGCAGTACGCCATAGCCGGTGCATCCGCGCTATCTGCTCGGCGAGCGACAGCTCGCGCAACCTTTCCAGATCCGTCATCTTCTCATCCTCAATGTACTTAGCCTGCTAAGTATCATACTTGTTTAGCAGGCTAAGTAAATAGTGTGATGCGGATCATGTTTCTGGTCGGATCTTTCGCTGGTGCGAGTTGGCAGCATTCGAGCCCCTGATATTATTCTCGGGGCTGATCCACTCGAGGCTCTCTTGCCGATTCGGATATTGCGCCGTGAATGGAGGATATCCGGTGGTTATTTTCATGAAATTTTCAGCTTCAGTGAGCAGCTCTTTTTTTATCCGCTAATATTGATGGGGTTATAAAACAAGGGGGAAACGGGTTGTGGATGGATATGACAGTGGATGTGTATATCTGGCAATTGAAGCGCTGTTGAGTGATGGAGAATATGGTGCAGAGTTACACCATGGCGTGAATCGGGAAGGCGCTATCAGAAGTACCGATATCAGTCATGATTTTGACCCCGCCAATATTCCATTGCTGTTGGCAGAATAGACCTGACCGTGTGTGATCCTTGTGAGTTCAAGCCAGTGCTCTGGTAATCGCTGGCTTGACTCATCACTATTTCAATCCCCCCCTTTTTGCATCTTGCTTCTTACCATTCTTCATCGTGCGTGCTTCCTGCTCGCCGACTCAAACCCTGATGTGGCACGCCGTGGCACTCGCGTTATGGCGATGACATTGCCTGCTGATTATCACTCACAGGAGCTGTGGCGATAAATGGTCGCAGAGCTTGTCATCTGGCTCTGTTATTTCCCCGAAGGGGGGAGATCATTGCATCGTTATTACTGCTGATCACCCAAATATCCGCCATTGGGCTCGCTCGTTTTATCGCCCTATTTCCTGACTTGGTAGGGTATCGGATGTCTGGTGTTCTATTGTGCTGCGCTCGTTGGCGGCACCATGATGTTTAAGTTTTTAATGTTTTTATATGGCTTTGCAGTCTGGCTAACCGACAGAGGCGAGGGGGATCAATAAAGTAGCGGTCACAATCACACGCAGAGTACATAACAATGAAAAACCTCTCACCCCTACAAACCACACAAGAAAAGGCCGCCTTGATGGGCGGCCAACAAATTGCCGGTATGCCGCTCTTTATATTTCTGGGGTTGGCGACCTGCGTTCTCTTTTCCGGCTGGAACGGCTCGTTGCCGCTGGGCATGGTCGGTGCGCTGGCGCTGATGTTTGTGCTGGGCACCCTGCTGACCGAGCTGGGGGAGCGGATCATGCCGATCCGCGAATACCTGGGGGGTGGCACCATCCTCGCCATCTTTGGCGGCGCCGCCCTGTTCGAATACCAGCTGCTGCCGGTGCAGGCGGGGCAGGTCATTACCAACTTCATGAAGGAGGGAGGCTTTCTCAACTTCTTTATCGCCAGTCTGGTGACTGGCTCCGTGTTTGGCATGAGCGGCGCTTTGCTGAAAAATGCCGCCATGCGCTATCTGCCGGTCATTCTTGGCGGCGTAGCGCTGGCATTGCTGAGCGTGGGGCTGGTCGGCTCCTTGATGGGGTATGGCTTCAAGAATGCGGTGTTGCTGATCGGCCTGCCGATCATGGGCGGTGGCATGGGCGCCGGTGCGGTGCCTCTGGTGGAGATCCTCTCCGGCCCGATGCAGATGTCCAGTGCGGATCTCTTGTCACGCATGGTACCGGCGGTGGTGATCGCCAATACCCTGGCCATTCTGGTGGGCTCCCTGCTGGCGCGGCTCGGTCGCCGTTACCCCTCCCTGACCGGCAACGGCAAGCTGATGGTCAAAGAGAATAGCCATAGCATTGCTGACGAGCAGGCCGAAGCGCCGACCCTGCAGAGTCTGGGCATGGGCCTTTTCATCAGTTCCAGCATGTTTGTGCTGGGCTCCCTGCTTGGCAACTTTATCCCCATGCACCCCTTCGCCCTGATGATTTTGGCTGTCGCCTTTATCAAGGTGAGCGGCCTGCTGCCGCGCCGTTATGAGCAGGCGGCGGCCGACTGGTATCAGTTTGTGGTGAGCAACCTCACTCCCTCCCTGCTGGTGGGGATCGGCGTCGCCTATACCAGTATTCCGGAGCTGATCAGCGCTTTTTCCATCAGCTACTTCGTGCTGGTCATGGTCACCGTGATCGGTGGCGCCCTCGGCGCGGCACTGGTGGGCCGGATGATCGGTTTCTATCCCATCGAGGCGGCCATCACCGGCGGGCTCTGTATGGCCAACATGGGCGGCACCGGCGACGTAGCCGTGCTCTCGGCGGCCCAGCGGATGCAGCTGATGCCCTTTGCCCAGATCTCCTCCCGTCTTGGCGGCGCCGTGATGCTGATCCTGGCTACTGCTCTGATCTCCCTGTTCGCCTGATACCGGATTGAGGAACAAACAAAATGAACGACATCATGATGCACCAGCCTGCCCTATGCAGAACGCAAGCGTCAGGGCGTGCGGGGGCGTATGCCCCACAAGGAGGAGTCCCTCTCCCAGCAGCGGCGCCGGATCTACCGGTTGGTCAGCGCCATGCAGAGTCCGTTTGACCAGCATCTGCTGCTGCGCCAGTTGCAGGAGGACAACCCGGTGCTGTTCTACGATCTGGTACGCCACCACCTGCCGGAGCTGCTGCCGATCATCTACACCCCAGTGGTGGGGGAGGCGTGTCAGCGCCACAGCGACCTCTATTTGCGCAGCCACGGGCTCTATCTCTCCTGGCATGACAGGGACGATCTTGACGACATCCTCGAGTCAGTGGAGCAGGAGGTGGACGTGATCGTCATCTCCGACGGCGAGCGGGTGCTGGGGCTTGGCGATCTCGGTATCGGCGGCATGGGGATCTGTATCGGCAAGCTGGCGCTCTACTCCGCTGCTGGCGGCATCAATCCGGCGCGCACCCTGCCGCTCTGTGTCGATGTAGGCACCAACAACCCCGAGCTGCTGGAGGATGACTCCTACCTCGGCTGGCAATCCCCGCGTATCGACGGCGAGAGCTACTACCACTTCATGGACAAGGTGGTCGCCGCCATTCGCAAGCGCTGGCCGCAGGTGGTGCTGCAGTTTGAAGACTTTGCAGGCAAGCATGCCGCCAACCTGCTGACCCGTTATCGGGACGAGCTCTGCATGTTCAACGACGATATTCAGGGCACGGCGGCGGTTGCCTCCGCCTGCATGCTGGCCGGGTTGCAGCAGGCGGGGACAGCCCTGTGCGATGCCCCGGTGCTGATCGTCGGCGCGGGCTCTGCCGGTTGCGGCATCGCCGCCATGCTGGCCCAGCTGGCGGGGAGTCACGACGGCGTCTGGCTGTTTGATCAGGACGGGGTGGTCTGCAGCGATCGTCCCAACCTGACTCGTGCCCAACAGCCATTTGCCCGTGCCGTGGAGGAGGGGAGCAGTTCGCTGCTGGAGACCATCCGTCAGGTGCGCCCGGCTGTGCTGATCGGGGTCAGCGGTCAGGGTGGCCTCTTTACTGGCGAGGTGCTAAAGGCGATGGGGGAGGTGTGCGAGCAGCCGGTGATCCTGCCGCTCTCCAACCCGACTCGCAGCGCCGAAGCAACACCCGAGCAGGTGTGGGCTGCCACAGATGGCCGCGCTTTGCTGGCCACCGGCAGCCCCTTTGCGCCGGTGACGGTGGCGGGGGAGTGGCGGGTGGTCTCCCAGTGCAACAACGTCTATGTCTTCCCGGGCATTGGCCTGGGGGCCTGCGCGGTCAAGGCGCGCCGCATCAGCGATGGCATGTTGCTCGCCGCGGTGCGGGCAGTCGGCGCCTATCCGCTGGTGGCGGGTCGGCTGCTACCCCCCATCGAGCAGGTGGGAGAGGTGGCCCGCTCCGTCGCCAGAGCGGTGGCGCTCTGCGCCCGCGAGGAAGGATTGGCCGATTTTGTCGGCGATCCGGCACCTTTGATTGACCAGACCTGGTGGCATCCGCACTATTGGGCAGCGTCCTGACGTTTTAAGGTATGTGCATGAAACTTCGCCACCAGTTGGTCACTCTCTCTCTTGGGCTCTCCCTGCTGCTGATCCTCATTCTGGGAAGCCTGCTGGCCCTCTTTATCCGCCATTTGCTGGAGAGCAACCTGCAGGATAAGGGGAGCGATCTGGCACGGGTTATGGCGGCGGACACCCGGGTGGTCGAAGCTCTGCGTCAGGGGAGTGATCCTACCCTGCGCGACTATGTGGAGGCGGTCTGCAACCGCACCGACGCCACCTATATGGTGGTGACCGATGAGCATGGTCGCCGCCTCAGCCACCCCAACCCCGAGCTGGTGGGACAGAAGTTTCGCGGCGAGGATATCTGGCCCGCGCTGCAGGAGCGACGCAGCTACTGCTCCAAGGATCGGGGCACCATGGGGCCGGCGATCCGCTGCTTCTCCCCGGTGGTGGGCGGGGATGGGCGCGTCATGGGGGCCGTGGTGGTGGGCTACCTGATGCAGCAGGTAGAGGGCATCTATATGGAGCGGGTGGCCCTGCTCATCAGCGCCATTGTGGCGGTGCTGGGGTGCGGCCTGCTGCTGGCACTCTGGGTGCAATACCTGCTGCGCAAGACCCTGCTCGATCTGGAGCCGGAGGCGATCGTGCGCCGTTTCACCCTGCAGGATCTGGTACTTGAGCACATCACCGAAGGGGTGATCGCCCTCGATGGCCGCGGCAACATCAACATGATCAACAGTAGCGCCAGCTATCAGCTGCGGCTGCCGGTCACCGGGCGCCACGCCCTGCAGGGACAGTCGCTGGCGGAGCTGGTGCCGCCCCTTGCCCCCTGTCTGGAGCAGGAGGGGGGCGAGGTGAGTTTCACCATTCAGGGGGAGTCCTTTGTCGGTCGCTGGCAGGCGGTGCAGGGCAAGGCACCGGGGCGGCTGCTGATCTTCAGCCGCCCGGAGGTGGCTGCCAGTCTGGGGGTGCAGGTGACCCACCTGCGCCAGTATGCCGAGATGCTGCGGATGCAGAGCCACGAGTTTGCCAACAAGCTGAGCAGCCTCTCCGGCCTGTTGCAACTGGGCCATGTGGATCAGGCAGTGGAGCTGATCCAGCAGGAGAACGAAGCGTGCCAGACCATGCTGCAGGAGCTGCTGCGGCTGATCGACAACAAGCCGGTGGCGGGGCTTATTCTCGGCAAGTTCAGCCGGGCCCGCGAGCTGGGGGTGACCCTGGAGCTCGATCCCGATTCGGCGCTGGCGGAGTATCCGGCCTCGGTCTCGGCCGATCTCATTACCCTCATTGGCAACCTGCTGGACAACGGCTTGCAGGCGGCCTGGCGCAACCGCCAGCAGCGGCCACCGCGGGTGCTGCTCTCTCTGTGCGATGTGGGGCGGCGGCTGGTGATCGAGGTGGAGGATAGCGGCGAGGGGGTCGACGAGGAGCTGGCCGATCATCTGTTCGATTACGGGGTGAGTCGCCAGAGCGGCGATCACGGGGTGGGTCTGTTCCTGGTCAAGGAGACCGTGGGTCGGCACGAGGGTGTGATAGAATGGCGGCGAACCGCCGAGCAGACCACCCTGTTTGGTATCTACTTGAATAAAAACCAATTAATGTGAGCCATGGACCCAATAATCACGCTTGTTATTGAAGATGACGATCGGATCGGTGCCATCTTGTCAGAACTGGTGGCGGCGACACCCGGTTTCTCCCTGCTGGGGCGAGCCGGCACCCTGGCCCAGGCCGATGCCATGATGGCCGGTGTGGTGCCCCAACTGCTGCTGGTGGATGTCTCCCTGCCCGATGGCTCCGGCCTTGAGTGGGTGAGCCGCCTGCGCAGCCACAACCGCGAAGCCTATGTCATCATGGTGACCGCCTCGCGGGATGTGGAGACCATCCAGCAGGCCCTCAATCTGGGGGTTCATGACTACGTCATCAAACCATTACGGCTGTTTCGCATCCAGCAGAGTCTGGACGAGATCCTGCAACTGCACAGCCGCCTCTGCGAGCGGGGTCGGCTGGAGCAGGAAGATCTCGACAAGCTGCTGGGCAAGGGGGGGCGCTCCCAGATCAAGGAGATGCGCGTCACCCCCAAGGGGATCGACAGCATCACCCTGCGTCAGGTGCTGGATCTGCTGGCGGGCGAGCCGGAGAGCGTCTTCTCCACCGACACGGTGGCGTTGCGACTCTCCCTCAGCCGCACCACGGCGCGCCGCTATCTGGAGTATCTGGAGTCGGAAGACCGGGTCGATGTGGATCTCAACTATGGTCAGCGGGGGCGGCCGGAGCGGCGCTACCGCTGGCGCCGGGCCGGTTGAGATGCTCACTGACGTGCATTGCAGAAACAACAAGGGAGCCATGGGCTCCCTTGTTGTTTCTGGACGATGTTGGTTCTCAGGCGGCTTCCCGTTCTGCTACCGGTGCACGCCCCTTCAGCTGGGAGGCCATCACCCCGCCCAGGATCAGCCCGCCCCCCAGCAGGTGATAGCCGTGGATCGGTTCACCCAGGCCGACGACGGCGATCAGTGCCGTACAGAGCGGCATCAGGTTCATAAAGACCGAGGTGCGCTCTGCCCCCATACAGGCGAGGCCGCGCATCCAGCAGTAAGCCGCCAGCAGGGAGGAGGCGAGCCCGGCGAAGAGCACCAGCCCCCACCCTTCGGCCGGCACCGCCATCGAGTCGGCGCTGAGGGCGAGTGGCACCAGCAGTAGCACCGCCAGCAGGATCTGCATGTAGAGGTTGAGCCAGGGGCCAAACGGCAGGTGCCAGCGGCGGATCAAGAGGCCGTAAAGGGCGTAGCTGGCGGAGCCCAGCAGCATCATGCCATCCCCCGGGTTGATGCCGTTGTGGAGCAGGGCGAGCGGCTCGCCCTTGCCAAGCAGCCAGAGCACCCCGAACAGGGAGATACTCATGCCGAGCAGTGCCTGTTTGCCGGGACGCTGGCCGAAGAAGAGCGCCCCTTGCAGCAGAGTAAGCAGTGGAATGAGGGAGCCGATCACCCCCATATTGGTAGCCGAAGTGCTGTGAGCGGCGTAGTAAGCGAGGCACTGGTAGAGCACCATACCGAGCGCCGCCAGCACCAGCAGCTTGCCGAGCCAGGGGCGAACCTCACTGCGGCGGCGCCACAGCTGCGGCAGGCAGAAGGGGGTCAGCGCCAGGGCGGCGATCACCCAGCGATAGAAGGAGATAGCCGCGGGGTCCAGCACACTGGCGGCCGCCTTGGACACCACGGTATTGGTAGCCCAGATCAGCACCGCCATCAGCGGAAAGAGAAGAGGGGAAAAGATTCGCATCAGAGGCTCCTTATTAACAGGGGGCCAAGTCTACCCTTGTCTTTATATTATCAAGTAGCGTAAAACAGACAGATGACCCAGCAGAAAAGACAACTCTTTCTGATGTACCTTATTCCGGCCCACACGGGCTGCGTCAGCCCGCAACTGATGGCTGCTTTTGGCCTGTGCCGGAGACCGAGCCAACAGGGCGTTGCATCACGCCTGCTCCTCTCTCTCGCTGACAAGGGGCGCTGATGGCCACTCACCACTTTCAGCCGGTAGATGTCGTTCTGCCCGCTCCCAATCCGCTCTATTTCAGTTACCAGCAGATGCTGGCCGACAGCGCGACCGTGCTGCACTCCCACCCCTGGGGCCAGCTCAACATGATCAGCCTGGGGATCATGGAGATAGAGCTGGGGGATCAGCGACTGGTGGCCCCTGCCGACTACCTGATCTGGGTACCGGCGGATCTCGACCACACCTCCTACAACGAGCAGACCCTCGACTACACCTCCATCTACGTCAGCCACGAGCTGGCGGCCAAGCTGCCGCCAGAGCCCAGATTGCTGCTGCTCACCCCGCTGATCCGCGCCCTGCTGAGCGATTTTTGCGAACGGCGGGTAGGCCATATGGTGGATGAGTGGGATCAGCGTCAGGCCGAGTTGCTGGTGGAGCGACTGGCGCGCACCCGCTGTCAGGAGAGCTACCTGCCGATGAGTCAGGACAAGCTGCTGGCTCCCATGCTGGCGGCGTTGCACAGCGATCCTGCCGATCCCCGTACTCTGGCCCAGTGGGCAGGACAACTGCACACCACAGAGCGCACCCTGGCGCGGCGCTGCCTGCGGGAGTTGGGGATGAGTTTCGGTCAGTGGCGGGCGCGGCTGCGGCTTCTCAAAGCCTTGGCCTGGCTCAAGGGGGACATGTCCATTCAGGAGATTAGCTGGCGGCTCGGTTACGGCTCCACCTCGGCCTTTATCGCCATGTTCAACCGGGAGCTGGGCTGCTCCCCCCAGCGTTATCGCCAGCAGTCAGGTCGATAACAAATCGCCGGACATGTCATCTGGTGAAGCAAAACAAGGAGGGCGCCCGCAGGCGCCCTTTCTTATGACATCTGCTTGCGTTAGAAGAAGCCGAGCGGGTTGATGTCGTGACTCACCAACAGGTTCTTGGTGTTCTGGTAGTGGTCCAGCATCATCTTGTGGGTCTCGCGGCCGATCCCCGACTTTTTGTAGCCGCCAAAGGCGGCGTGTGCCGGGTAGGCGTGGTAGCAGTTGACCCAGACCCGGCCAGCCTGAATGCCACGCCCCATGCGCCAGGCCAGATTGCTGTCGCGGGTCCACAGGCCTGCCCCCAACCCGTACTGGGTGTCGTTGGCAATGGCCAGAGCATCCGCCTCGTCCTTGAAGGTGGTGACCCCGAGCGCCGGCCCGAAGATCTCCTCCTGGAACACCCGCATCTTGTTCTGACCGGAGAAGATGGTGGGCTGGATGTAGAACCCCCCCTCCAGTCCGCTCACCTTGGCCGGGCCGCCGCCGATCAGCATCTTGGCCCCTTCGCCGCGGCCGATCTCCATGTAGCCCAGGATTTTGTCGAACTGCTCGCGAGACGCCTGCGCTCCCACCTGAGTGGCGGTATCGAGGGGGTTGCCCTGCACTATGGTGCGGGCACGGGCCAGCACCCTGTCCATGAAGTCGTCATAGATGTTGGCCTGCACCAGCGCGCGGGAGGGACAGGTACACACTTCCCCCTGGTTGAAGAAGGTCATCAGCATCCCTTCTACCGCCTTATCGATGTAGCTGCTCTCGTGCTGCATCACGTCGGCGAAGTAGATATTGGGGGACTTGCCGCCCAGCTCCACGGTGGAGGGGATCAGCTTGTCGGCGGCGCAGCGCAGGATATGGGCGCCCACTTCGGTCGAACCGGTAAAGGCCAGTTTCTGGATCCGGTTGCTGGTGGCCAGCGCCTGACCTGCCTCGGCGCCGAAGCCGTTGACCACGTTGACTACGCCGGGGGGCAGGATGTCCTTGATGAGATCCATCATCAGCATGATGGTGACCGGGGTCTGCTCGGCGGGCTTGAGCACGCTGCAGCAACCGGCCGCCAGCACAGGGGCAAGCTTCCAGGCGGCCATCAGCAGCGGGAAGTTCCACGGGATGATCTGGCCGACCACGCCGATGGGCTCCTTGAAGTGGTAGCTGACGGTGTTCTGATCCAGCTCGGCGGCCGAGCCCTCCTGAGCGCGAATGCAGCCAGCGAAGTAGCGGAAGTGATCCACCACCAGCGGCAGGTCTGCCGCCAGGGTTTCGCGCACCGCTTTGCCGTTCTCCCAGGTTTCGGCTATGGCGAGTCGCTCGATGTTCTGCTCGATGCGAGCGGCGATGCGCAGCAGCAGATTGCTGCGCTCGGTGACGCTGGTCTTGCTCCAGCTGGTAAACGCCTTGTGGGCGGCATCCAGCGCCAGTTCGATATCGGCGGCGTCGGAGCGGGCGACCTCGCAGAATACTTTGCCATCCACCGGCGATATGTTTTCAAAGTAGCGGCCGGCGCGCGGCGCCACCCACTCACCGCCGATGAAGTTGTCGTAACGGGACTTGAAGCTGACCAGGGCACCTGCCTGACCGGGAGCGGTATAAATCATCTCATCATCCTTTATGTGTGTGATCCTGACCGGACTGGCTGACAGACCGGTTGCCAGCTGATATCGCAAGGGGCGTGCCAAAGGGTCTGACCAGCAGACAAAAAGGTTACAAAAACGTTATCAAATGGGGTGTGGCAGCGTATCTTGGTTAACCAATGTCCACGGCTATTGCGATAAAACTGTACCGTTTCTGGACAGTGGCAGAGACAGTCGTGCTGTTTGTGAACAGGAGGCGTGATGAGTGAGTCACTTCAACCCGGTCCCGGTCCGATCCAGCGTTCCTGGCAGCGTTGCCTGCATCAGGGGCTGAGCCGCCAGCAGAGTGCCGATCTGGACTTGCTGCCCCAGGGGGAGCTGTCGGCCCGTCAGGAGCAGCACAGGGCGCTGATCTCCTGCTTCCAGCGCTTCGTGCTGCCGCTGTTTGCCCAGCTGCTGGCGGGTCGCCCCTGTCGCCTGTTGTTGTGTGACGGTGAGGGGGCCATTCTGGCCGCCAGTGGTGATGAGGGTTTCGCCCGTCATGCCGAGCGTATCTTTTTGCGCAGTGGTGCCCGCTGGGGTGAGGCGAGCAAGGGCACCAATGCCATCGGTACCGCGCTGGCCGAGCAGAGCGAAGTGCAGGTGCTCGGCAATCAGCACTTCTTCGCCCAGCACAGCTTCCTCAGTTGCAGCGCTTGCCCGTTGCTCGGGCCGGACGGGCAATTGCTGGGTGTGCTCGATATCTCCACCGATGCGGTCCACCACGACGGCGACATGCTGGGCACGGTGCGGCTGCTGGCCATGACCCTCGAAAACGCACTATTGGCGCGTCAGCCGGGCTGGCTGGTGGATCTCGATCCCCAGAGCCTCTGGTCCGCTCGCCTGTTGCTGGGAGAGGAGGGGGAACTGCTCGGCGCCAACCGGGCAGGCCGACTCTGGCTCGGTCAGCATCCTTTCGATGGCAGGCAACTGCTGCGCGAGGGGCGTGGCTTGCGGCTGTTGCCAGAAGCGGACGCGACATCTTCCTGCACCGCGCTGCCGGGTCACTCAAGCCCGGTGCCACATCCGCAGCAGGTGCCGCTCAAGATGCTGGAGCGCGGCATTTCGCTGCTTATCGAGGGGGAGACCGGCAGCGGCAAGGAGCATCTGGTGCGGGCCCTGCACCGAGCGTCCAGTCGGCGGGAGCAGCCACTGGTGTGCGTCAACTGTGGCGCGTTACCAACAGATCTGGTGGAAGCCGAGCTGTTTGGCTATGTGGGCGGGGCCTTCAGCGGTGCCCGCAGCCAGGGCAGTCAGGGTTATCTGCGCGCAGCCCACGGCGGCATGCTGATGCTCGATGAAATTGGCGAACTGCCGCTGCAGGCTCAAACTCGACTGCTGAGGGTTTTGCAGGAACGCAGCGTGACACCGGTTGGCAGTCACAAGCCGGAGGCGGTGGATTTCTGGCTGGTCAGTGCCAGCCACCGGGATCTGGCGGCCATGGTGCAGAGTGGCGCATTTCGCGAAGACCTCTATTACCGGATCTGCGGCTGGCGCCAGCAGCTGATGCCGCTGCGCCGTTGGCCTGCCGCTGAGCGTCTGGAGCTGATCCAGCGACTGTTGGCGGAGATGGACCCGACCCTGCGTCTGACCCGCGATGCGGAGCAACAGCTGCTGGCCCATCCGCTGCCCGGCAACGTGCGTCAGCTCAAGCAGGCACTGGAAGTGGCCTGTGTGCTGGCAGAGGGGTTGGGTTGGATAGAACCCGCCCACCTGCATCTGCCCAGTGTGGCCAATGAGCCCGGCGCCTTGCCGATGGGGGAGGTGACCTGCTTGCGTGAACAAACCCGGCGGCAGGTACAGCAAACGCTGGCGGCATGCGGCGGAAATGTGAGCGAGGCCGCGCGCCAGCTGGGGATCAGCCGCACCACCCTCTACCGGACGCTGCGCGAAGCGCCTTGAGTGCCACTCCCCCTCATCGGTCGTTTCAAGACGCACATGATGGCTGGAGCCCTGCCCGTCCAGCCGCTATGATGCGCCCTGGCCGGGGCATTGCGCCCGTTGACTCATCCGTTGAGGATTTTCTGCCATGTCACAACACATAGGGGCGCTGACCCTGCTGGTGGCTGATTACGATCAGGCCATTCGCTTTTTTACCGAGGGACTTGGCTTTGCGCTCCTGGAAGACACTCGGCTCGATGAACCGGGTAAACCGGGCAAGCGCTGGGTGCGGGTTGCCCCCAAAGGCACCCCCGGTTCCGCGTTGCTGCTGGCACAAGCGGCCAATGCGCAGCAGCAGGCCGCCATCGGCCAGCAGGGCGGTGGCCGGGTATTTCTGTTCCTCGAGACCACTGATTTCTGGGGGGATTACCAGCGTATGCAGGCGTACGGTGTTCATTTTTGTGAACAGCCCCGCGACGAGCCTTATGGCACGGTGGTGGTATTTGAGGATATCAGCGGCAACCGGTGGGACTTGTTGCAACGTACTGCTGCCAACTGAATCTGAAAACGTTTATCATCCCGCCTGTCATAAAGTCATAAAAGTGTCACAGAAAATTCTAATAATTGGCGCACCCATCTTCACAGAGGAGAGAGAAGGGAATGGCTAAGCGAATTCTGGTGGTCGAGGACGAAGCACCGATCCGCGAAATGCTCTGCTTCGTGTTGGAGCAGAAGGGATATGAGACGATTGAAGCGGAAGATTACGCCGATGGACTGGCGAAGGTGCGCGAACCCTACCCCGAACTCATCGTGCTCGACTGGATGATGCCGGGCGGCAGTGGCATCCAGTTTATCAAGCAGCTCAAGCAGGATGAGGTGACGCGCCAGATCCCGGTGGTGATGCTCACCGCTCGCGGTGAAGAGGAGGACAAGGTGCGTGGTCTGGAGGCCGGTGCCGACGACTATATCACCAAGCCGTTCTCGCCCAAGGAGTTGACCGCTCGCCTCCATGCTGTGATGCGCCGCGTGTCGCCCACCTCGGTGGATGAGGTGATCGAGGTGCAGGGGCTGAAACTCGATCCTGTCTCCCACCGGGTCAGTGCCGAAGAGAAGGCGCTCGACATGGGGCCGACCGAATTCAAGCTGCTTCACTTCTTTATGACTCACCCCGAGCGGGTCTACAGCCGTGAACAGCTGCTCAATAATGTCTGGGGTACCAATGTGTACGTCGAGGACAGAACCGTGGATGTGCATATTCGTCGCCTGCGCAAGGCGATTGAAGAGACAGGGCACGACAGATTGATCCAGACGGTGCGTGGAGCCGGATACCGCTTCTCAACCCGTCTCTAGAGGCAGTTATGTTGCAACCTTACGCCTGGCGGCGACAGTTGTGGCGAATGGCGTTTTTTTACGCCCCCTTCGCATTGGTTGGCTGGTTGATTGATCATCTTGCCCTCTGCCTGTTGGTGGCGGCCGTGTTGCATCTGGGCTGGCACTATCGCTTCCAGAAGCGGCTCTCTGACTGGCTGTGGCACGACCGTAGCCTGGTGCCCCCCAGCGGCAATGGCAGCTGGGAGTACATCTTCAACGGTATCTACAAGCTGCAGCAGCGTCACCGCGCCCGTCGCCGCGAGCTGGCGGGGCTGATCCGCCGCTTCCGGGAGGGGGCCGAGGCGCTGCCCGATGCCGCCGTGGTGTTTCGCACCGATGGCAGCATCCTCTGGTGCAACCGGCTGGCGGAGCAACTGCTCGGTTTTCGCTGGCCGGAGGATGCCGGCCAGCATATCGGCAACCTCATTCGCAATCCTGCCTTTAACGCCTATCTGGGCAAGGGGGCGTATGACGAGCCCCTCGAGATGCACTCCCCGGTCAACGAGGAGAAGTTTCTCGAGTTTCGCATCATGCCCTACGCCTCGGATCAGGCGATGCTGGTGGTACGGGATGTCACCCGCTTGCGCAGTCTCGAGAAGACCCGCAAGCACTTCGTTTCCAACGTCTCTCACGAGCTGCGCACCCCGCTGACCGTGCTCAAGGGCTATCTGGAGATGACCGAGGAGCCGCCCCCGCCCGCCATGTGGGCCAAGGCGCATCGGGTGATGATGGAGCAGACTATCCGGATGGATAATCTGGTCAATCAGCTGCTCACCCTCTCCCGTATCGAGGCGGCCCCGACCGTGGATCTCTCCCACTTGGTGGACATGCCTGCCATGCTGGGGCTGCTGGAGCAGGAGGCGCGGGCGCTCTCGGGCGAACGGGCCCACCAGATTGAATTTGTGGTGCAGCCCAATCTGCTGGTGCGCGGGGATCAGGAGCAGCTGCGCAGTGCCGTCTCCAACCTGGTCTATAACGCCATCCACTACACCCCTGCGGGGCGAAAAATTACCGTGGAGTGGCGCAAGCAGGGGGCGATGGCGTTGTTTGCCGTGAGCGATGAAGGGGAGGGGATTGCCCCCGAGCATCTGGCGCGGCTGACCGAGCGGTTCTATCGGGTCGACAAGGCACGCTCGCGCCACACCGGCGGTTCAGGCTTGGGCCTTGCCATCGTCAAGCATGCCCTCAGTCATCATGACTGCCAGCTCGATATCGAGAGCCGGGTCGGCCTTGGCAGCCGCTTCAGCTTTCTCATTCCGAGTCGCATGGTGGTGATTAAATAGTCTTTTATGGCAATGGGTTAGCTGCAAAAAGAGGGCCTTTGAACGGGCCCTCTTTTCATTTGTTCAAATCTGTCGCCATGTCATTAAAGTGTCACATTAAATCCATAAATTTGTCACTGCCAGGTCAGATACTGGCGCCGTCTTAAGAACGGACCTTCTGTAACTTTGGAGAGATTGGATGAAACTCAACAAACTGGCTGGTGTAATCGGATTCACCGCAGCAACCCTGTTTTCTGTCAGCGCCCTGGCTGCCGGTGTGGATAAAGACCTGCCGGATTACACACCGACCAGCGGCATTTCGGGCAACCTGTCCTCTGTCGGCTCGGACACCCTGGCCAACATGATGACCCTGTGGGCCGAAGAATTTAAGCGTTTGTACCCCAACGTCAACGTGCAGATCCAGGCCGCCGGTTCTTCTACCGCCCCGACTGCCCTGACCGAAGGTGTTGCCCAGTTCGGCCCGATGAGCCGTGCCATGAAGGCCGGTGAAGAGGAAGCATTCGAGAAGCGTTACGGCTACAAGCCGACTGCCATCCGCGTTGCAGTCGATGCTCTGGCGGTGTTCGTCAACAAGGACAACCCCATCAAGGGGCTGACCATGCCGCAGATCGACGCCATCTTCTCCAGCACCCTCAAGTGTGGCGAAGCCAAGGCTGCCACCAAGTGGTCTGATCTGGGCCTGGACGGCAACTGGTCCAGCAAGGATCTGCAACTGTTCGGTCGCAACTCCGTATCCGGTACCTACGGTTACTTCAAGGAGCACGCCCTGTGTAACGGCGACTTCAAGAGCGGCGTGAACGAGCAGCCGGGTTCTGCCTCCGTGGTGCAGTCTGTCTCTGCCTCCCTGAACGGCATCGGCTACTCCGGTATCGGTTATGTCACCTCCGGCGTGCGTGCGGTACCGCTCTCCAAAGATGGCAAGACCTTCATCGAAGCGACCTCCGATAACGCCATCACCGGCAAGTATCCGCTGTCACGCTTCCTGTACGTTTACGTGAACAAGCATCCGAACAAGCCGCTCTCCCCGATGGAGCAAGAGTTCGTCAAGATGATGCTCTCCAAAGCAGGCCAGAACATCGTTGCCAAAGATGGCTACGTGCCGGTGCCGGCCAAGGTGGTACAGGCTGACCTGAAAAAGCTGGGTATCATGTAACTGCCTGCAGTCAGCATGCCCTGATAAAACGAGCCCCAAGCGGGCTCGTTTTGTTTTTGGCGGCTGTCAGTTTTGTTAATAGCGCAGGATGGATATTTTTCCGCCAGCCGGGGTCTGGCTCCCTTGCGTAGCAGGGCGGCATTTCCGAGAATAGGGCAACGTTATGGCAAAGGATCCCTTCATGATTGCGTCCCTCACCAAGTTTGGCCTGGTAGCCCTCTGTAGTTCCCTGCTGGTCGCCTGCGCCCAGTCGCCGACCGGCCGCAGCCAGATGCTGCTCTACTCTCCCCAGCAGATGAACCAGCTGGGCGCCGACTCCTTCGAGCAGATGAAGAAGCAGGAGAAAGTGAGCAAGGATGCCAAACTCAACGCCTATGTCTCCTGTGTCGCCAAGGCGGTGACCGCCCAGGTGCCGGCCAGCTATGGCATCACCAACTGGGAAGTGGTGGTGTTTGACTCCAAACAGGTCAACGCCTTCGCCCTGCCCGGCGGCAAGATCGGGGTCTACAGCGGCCTGCTCAAGGTGGCCAAGAATCAGGATCAGTTGGCGACCGTCATCGGTCACGAGCTGACTCACGTACTGGCCCAGCACTCCAACGAACGACTCTCGCGCAGCCAGTTAGCGGGGCTCGGTCTGGCGGCTGCGGACATCGCCATGGGCACCAGCGAGTATCGCGGCGCCACCATGGCCGCCCTTGGCCTCGGGGTCGAGGTGGGGGTGATGTTGCCCTATGGCCGTACTCAGGAGAGCGAAGCGGATCGGCTGGGGCTTGAGCTGATGGCGCGCGCCGGGTTCAATCCGGCCGAGGCAATCCCCCTGTGGCAAAACATGAGTGCCGCCGCCGGTGGCAACACCCCGCCGCAACTGCTCTCCACCCACCCGAGCAACGAGAACCGGATCGCCGAGTTGCAGGCGCAACAGGCGCAAGTGCTGCCGCTCTATGAGCAGGCCCGCGCCAACGGTCTGGTGCCCCAATGCAAGGCATAAGCCTGCGTATGGCGCGCAGCGACGATGCCGCCGCCATGACCGTGATGCAGCGAGCCAGCTGGCTCGCTGCCTATGGCCAGGTGCTCGGTGCCGACCTGCTGGAACAGCTCGATGTCACCGCTCATCTGCAGATCTGGCAGAGCCGTCTGGCCGAGCCGGGCCCAAGGCCCATGCTGCTTTGTCTCGATGAGGTGGTGATTGGCCTGCTCTACTGGCAACCACTGCAGGAAGCGGGGCAGAGCAGCGCCCTGATCCGCGCTTTTTACCTCCATCCCGACCACTGGCGACAAGGCTATGGCAAACGGCTGTGGCAGGCGGTGGCGATGCAGATGCGCCGCGCCGGCTGCCATAGCGTCAAATTGTGGCTGCTTGATGGCAACCACATCGGCGAGGGGTTCTACCTGCGCCGCGGCTTCGTCTTTGATGGTGCAGAGCGCACCCTGATAAGCCTCGGGCAGCCCTGCCTGCAGCGACAAATGAGCCGTTTGCTCTGATCACTCTCCCGTTTTTCGCCTTCGGTCACTTTATTTTTTTTGCGAATTAATACAATGTCCCCCTTGAAACAGAGTTGGATAAACACGGGCTGACAAGGGAGTGCTGGCATGTATTACGGCTTTGATATCGGTGGCACCAAGATCGCCTTCGCGGTTTATGACGGTGCATTGAACCTCTGCCACGAGGAGCGCATGAGTACCCCGGGCAACGATTATGAGGGGCTGCAGCAGCTGATCCGCTCCCGGGTCGAGCAGGCGGATGCCCGCTTCAGCGCACGGGGCTCGGTCGGCATCGGTTTCCCCGGTGTCATCAACAGCCACGATCACAGCATAGTGGCGGCCAATCTGCCCTCCATCAATGGTCGCCATCTGGGCGCTGATCTGGCCGAGCTGCTGGAGCGGCCGGTCAAAGTGGATAACGACGCCAACTGCTTCCTCTGGTCCGAAGTGCATCAAGGGGCAGCCGACGGTGCAGGCAGTGCGCTCGGCGTCACCATCGGCACCGGCATCGGCGGCGCCGTCTATCTGGCGGGCAAGCTTATTCAGGGGCGCAACTGGCTGGCTGGCGAGATTGGTCACTACCCCTTGCCCGCGACCATGCTGATGAAGTACCCCGAGTTGCCCCGTCCCCGTTGCGGCTGCGGCCGTCTAGTCTGTTTTGAAACCTATGCCTCCGGCACCGGTCTGGAGCGTCTCTATCACCATTTCCATGGCCAGCGCGCAACGGGTCACCAGATTGTGGGACGCTTCGAGGCCCATGAACCCCATGCGGTCGAGACGGTCGACTGCTGGTTGGAGATCATGGCCGCCGGGCTTGCCACCGCCATTTCGGTGATTGATCCCGAGGTGGTGGTGTTGGGGGGCGGCCTGAGCGGCCTGCCCGCCCTCTATGAACAGCTGCCGCTGCGTCTGCCCGGTCACTTGCTGCCCGGGGTCGCCCTGCCCGAGATCCGCCAGGCCCGCTTCGGCGGTGCCGGTGGTGTGCGCGGCGCAGCCTTGCTCAATCTATGAGATCAGATGTGGGGTCTGATCTCCCCGAAAAAGGAGTCCTCATGACCCGTCTTGAAATCTGTATCGACAACCTGGAATCCCTGTTCACCGCCCAGCAATCCGGGGCGGATCGCATCGAGCTCTGCTCTGCGCTGGGTCTGGGCGGCCTGACCCCCTCCTACGGTTTTATGCAGCAGGCGGCCCGCCATGCCACAGTGCCGGTTTATGCCATGATCCGTCCGCGCGCCGGGGATTTTTGTTTCAATGACGGCGAGTTCGAGATGATGCTGCAAGATATCGCGGCGGCACGCGCTGCGGGGCTGCAAGGGGTGGTGGTCGGTTTGCTGGATGAGGAGGGGCGGGTGCCTGCCGCCAAGCTCAAACAGCTGGTGGATGCAGCAGGCCCGTTGGGAGTCACCTTCCATCGCGCCATCGACCTCTCCTCCGATTGGCGCCTCGATCTGGAGACCATAGTCGCGGCCGGTTGCGAGCGCATTCTGAGCTCGGGCCATGCGCCGACCGCGTTGGCTGGGTTGGAAACCCTGCAAGAGATGCAGCAGACGCTGGCGGGGCGTGCCAGCCTGATGCCAGGGGCCGGGGTCAATGCCGACAACGTGCGTACCATCATCGAGTTCACCGGGGTGAGCGAAGTGCATATGTCCGGCATGGGCTGGCGCGGTGGCATGGTGCCGCACGGAGTGAATATGGGCACTTCGGATGATGGTCGGGTCAATATCACCGATGGCGCCAAGGTGGCCGCGGTCAGAGCCTTGCTGGATCGCGGTTAAGCAGATCGCCGCCGTTGGGCGGCGTTCATCCGCATCTTGTGTGAAGTTCCTCCCACTGACGGGGAAATCAGGGGCGCCCCCGGCAGCACCCCGGCCAAAAGTCTGATATTATCCCGCCTCTTTACTACATGGATCTGGAGCAACATCTCAATGTCCCAATACGACTCTATCGAACAGAAGGCCAGCTATGGCATCGGCCGCAACATGGGTGATCAGCTGGCGCAGCAAGCTTTCGCCGGTCTGGATATCCCGGCCCTGCAACAAGGTCTGGCAGATGCCCTGAATGGTCTGGAGTTCGCGGTCAGCCGTGACGATATCAATGATGCCTTCCAGGTGATCACTGCGCGTATGCAAGAAGAGCAGGAAGCCGCCGCCAAGGCCGCCGCTGCTGACGGCGAAGCCTTCCTGGCTGACAACGCCAAGCGCGCTGAAGTGAAGGTGACCGACTCCGGTCTGCAGTACGAAGTGCTGGTCGAAGGCAACGGTGCCGTTCCGGTAGCCGGTCAGTCCGTGCGTGTGCACTACCACGGTACCTTCACCCACGGTGGCGTATTCGACAGCTCCGTCGCTCGCGGCCAGCCGGCTGAATTCCCGGTGACCGGCGTGATTGCTGGCTGGGTTGAAGCGCTGCAGCTGATGCCGGTTGGTTCCAAGTGGAAGCTCTACATCCCCCACGATCTGGCCTACGGTGCCCGTGGCGCGGGCTCCATCCCGCCTTACTCTGCACTGGTATTTGAAGTCGAGCTGCTGGACATCCTGTGATCCTGCTGGCTTGATGCAAACGGCGACCCTCGGGTCGCCGTTTGTTTTTGGTTATGTGATAGACAGCATTTGTCGCGACCAGCGGGCTGGAGAGCAGAAAAGGGCGGCACTTTTGCGCTTTTGACTGGTTTTTTCAGAAACGGGAACAGGCATACTGCGACTCATTAGAGAGGATAAGGAGAACCCGATGAGCAAGAAGATGAAGAAAGTAGCGGGGCTTGCTCTGTTGCTGCTGAGCGTTCCGGCCAGTGCTGATGCCATGCGCTGCAAGAACGCCCTGATCACCGAGGGAGACACCACCGCCGAGATGCTGCTCAAGTGCGGTGAGCCGATGTTGCGTGAAGAGCTCAACCGCAACGAGGAGAACCAGTTTGGCAACATGGTGCAGGTCAAATATGGTGAACGCTGGACTTACAACTTCGGCAAGAACGAGTTCATGCGCTTTGTGACGGTGCGCAACGGCATCATTACCGATATCGAAAACGGCCCGCGCGGCCAGTAGCCGGCGGGCAAAGCATGGATGCACAACAGACAGTAGGGCAAGACCCTTTGACTCACATGTCCGGCAAGGGGTCGCGGTGACCAAGTTGTCTGACAGCCAGATTGATCTGGCGAGCCAGTCTTAGCCGCTGGTGGCAGGTCAGGCCATGGAGGCTGATCCTGCCCGCGTTGAATTCAAATGTCCCCAGCGACTCGATGGCAAAATAGCCTCGATGAAAGCTCTTGATGTAGCGAGCGATCTGCCGTGGGGATAACTGCTTGAATACCTTCATCACACGGTTCCCTGATTGCCTGGACAGGGCACACTATGGTGTCGGTCGATGACACTGATATGACGGTTTATAAAGATTTGCATGAATCCTTATTTTGCCAATGAGTTCGGCAAATTGACGGCGTCATCGAAAAAGTTGTGCCATGACAAACCACCGCACCGATATACTGCGGGCTTGAATGGAACAAATAAAAGGGCCTGTGTGTGGAATGGGTTGATGTGGTGGACGGGAACAACCGGGTGATTGGTGTGGCCGAGCGAGCCGAGGTGCGGCGGGAGAATCTCTGCCATCGTGCCAGCTATATTCTGGTGCTCGACGACGCGGATCGGATCCTGGTGCAGCGACGCACCCTCAGCAAGGATTTCTGCCCCGGCATGCTGGATGCCTGCGCCGGTGGCGTGGTCACCACCGGTGAGGAGATGGAGCGCTCCGCTCGGCGCGAGTTGGCCGAGGAGCTGGGGATTATGGATGTTCCTCTGCAGGGCTTTGGCAGCTTTTATGCGGAAGGGGAGGGCTACCGGGTCTGGGGTGGCCTCTTCAGTTGCCGTTATCAGGGGCCGCTGCAGTTGCAGGCCGAAGAGGTGAGCGCGGTGCACTGGATGAGCCTGGCCGAGATTGCCGAGCGCGCCAGCGAATTTACCCCCGACTCCCTGCTCGCCATCGCCACCTGGCAGGCGAGACGCTAACGTCTCTCTTTAGATATTTTCTTTTCCAGTTCAGAGACAAGACGGGCAGCCTGATGGCTGCCCGTCTGCGTTTGTGCATTTACTTGGTCTGCTACACCAGCTTGAGGCGCCGGTTGGTGCGCCCGCAAGCGCTCGGTTTGGCGAGCCAGTGCCCTTGCCAGTCGGTGGCCAGACGCAGCAATGGATATTCCAGATCGAGCCGGGTCACCACCAGCTGGCCTGTTTCATCGCTACTCACGGGATTGCCGCTGGCGGGATCGATGATTTCGACGATGCAGCTCTCGTTGACGATAAAGCCCTGACCGGGCTGACTCTCGTAGGCCACCACCCCCACATCCTGCCACACCAGACAGTTGAGGGCCGCAATGCCATGAATGGCGCGCAGTGGTGCCGTTTCAGGATGGGTGGCTTCGCACAGTAGGGCGCGGCGCAGCGAGTCGCTCGGGATCTCCGCCGCTTCGGCCGCTTCCAGCAGGTCGAGCAGGGTCACCAGCGGGCCGACATAGCCGGTGGGTTGATAGCGCAGCAGTGCCTCCAGCTGGCGCTGGGTATCGTGGGGGCCGCAGGGTACCACTGGAGCCCCCAGCTGGCGGGCGCCGTTATCGAAGATAAAGGCGGTGGGGCCAGCATGATAGTCGTGGCCGTTGAGCATCACTTCCCCCGCCTTGAAACCGGCGGCAAACAGTGCTCGGGCGGCCCCCCACCAGTCAGCCCCGGCATACTCGGGGATGGCCAGCTGGCCCGGACAGGAGAAGACCCGCAACGCCTGACTGGCGGGGCGGCCGGTGAGACCGGCAAAGGGGGGATGAGCCTGCTGGGCGGCAAAGAGCTCTTTGCTGTCGAGCAGTGGCAGGGTGGCCAGCTCTGCCAGATCCTCGAGGCGGCACTGGCGATAGGCGCTGGAGTAACCGGCGCAGTATTGACTGACATGGGTAAGCTGATGATTGAGCTGGTCCAGTTGCTGCTGTTCGCGCATGGCGGGGGGACGAATTTCCAGACCATCGTAATAGTGTTGCATGGGGCCTCCTGGCGCCGTGAAACCAGCTCAAGAGTAGTCTGCCCAAGGGGAAAATGCCTGCCGCTATCCATGGTCAGACTCAGAGCCGCTGTTAGGCGGCATCGTCACTCTGGGATAAACTGGCGACTTCCCATCACGACTCAGGACGAGAAATCATGATTGCTATAGGACAACCCCTGCCTGCTGGCGAATTTACCTTTATCACCGCTGAGGGCAAGCAGCTGCGGGATAGCCAGACGCTGTTCGCCGGTAAAAAAGTAGTGCTGTTTGCGGTACCCGGCGCCTTTACTCCCACCTGCTCCAATGCCCATCTGCCCGGCTATGTGGTGCTGGCCGATCAGTTTATGGCCAAAGGGGTGGATGCCATCTGTTGTCTGTCGGTCAACGACGCTTTCGTGATGCGGGCCTGGCAGACGGCCCAGAATGCAGAGGCGATCACCATGCTGGCGGATGGCGATGGCAGCTGGACCCGGGCACTGGATCTGGCCAAGGATACCGGCGCCTTTGGCGGCATCCGCGCTCAGCGCTTTGCGTTGATCGCCAACGATGGTGTGGTCGAGCAGCTGTTTGTGGAGGCGCCGGGCAAGTTTGAGGTCTCTGATGCCGCGAGCCTGCTGGCTGCACTGTGAAATGTTAATCACGGTTTGATTTCCCCTTGAAATGGGAGGTGGCACAGCTACACTGGCGCCACTTTCCCATGGTGCCTGCCCGTTTGGGCTGGTGCTTCGTTGCAGATAACAAGAGATGAAGATCCTATGACCCTGGCTTTTGTTGCCCTGATTGCCGGACTGGCGCTGCTGGTCTGGAGTGCAGACAAGTTTGTCGACGGTGCCGCCGCCACTGCCCGTTATGCGGGGATGCCGCCGCTGCTGATCGGCATGGTGATCATCGGTTTTGGTACCTCGGCCCCGGAGATGGTGGTCTCGGCGCTGGCGGCGTCCCAGGGCAATCCCGGGTTGGCGCTCGGCAATGCCTATGGCTCCAACATCACCAATATCGCGCTGATCCTGGGTCTGACGGCACTGATCAGTCCTATCGCGGTGGCCTCTCAGGTAGTACGCAAGGAGATCCCGATCCTGCTCGGCATTACCCTGCTCTCCGGCGCCCTGCTGATCGATGGTCATCTGGGCCGGATGGATGCGGTCATTCTGGGGGCCGTCTTCGTTGCCCTGATGGGCTGGTCCATCTGGGCTGGCATGAATGGCAAGGGAGATGCGCTGGATACCGAGACCGCCGAGGATATCGAGAGCGAGGGGATGTCCCTCAAGAGCGCCATCTTCTGGCTGGTGGTCGGGCTGGTGCTGCTGATCGGCGCTTCCCGCCTGTTGGTCTGGGGGGCGGTGACCATCGCTCAGGCGCTTGGTATCAGCGATCTGGTGATTGGCCTCACCATAGTCGCGGTGGGAACCTCCCTGCCGGAGCTGGCCTCGTCCCTCATCGCCATTCGCAAGAACGAGCATGATCTGGCCCTTGGCAACGTGCTCGGCTCCAACCTGTTCAACACCCTGGCGGTGGTGGGGATTGCGGCGGGCATCCACCCGCTCGATGTGGCGTCGGAGGTGCTCACCCGTGACTGGAGCATCATGATGGGGCTAACCCTGCTGCTGTTGGTGATGTGTCTGGGCCGCAAGGGGCAGGGCCGTATCAACCGGTTGGAGGGGGGCGTGCTGCTCACCTGCTTTGTTGCCTACACCGGCTGGCTGCTGACCAGTCAGTTTATCTGATAGAGGTTGGTGAAATGAGAGAGGGGGAAGCACAAGCTTCCCCCTCTTGTTTTTGCCCAGTGAACCTGTTGGCGAGCGGTGTGCTCAGGCTACTGCCACCAGCTTCTGCCCCTTCTGGCTGCTGTCCAGAATGAGGATGCTGGCCTTGGGGAAGAAGTTGAAGGTGGAGGCGGAGGCCCAGGTGTAGGCGCCCATCACCTTGCCAACCACCAACTCGCCGATAGCCAGGTCCGGCAACATGATGCCATCGCGGATCACATCCACGCTGTCGCAGGTGGGGCCGGAGAGCACCGAGTTGTGCTGCTCGCCACTGGCATAAGGCGTGCTCACCGGATAGGTGACGTGGTCATAGAGCTGGCCGTTGTAGCTGCCGTAGAGGCCGTCATCCAGGTAGTACCAGATCTTGTCGCCACGGTGGGCCTTGCCCATCACGCTGGATACCGAAGTCATAGCCGGTGCGCTGATAAAGCGGCCCGGTTCGGCAATCTTCTGCACGGTAGCGGGCAACTTGGCCAGCGCTTCGCGGATCGGGGCGCAGAAGCCGTCGATATCGAACTCGCCCCCTTCATAATCCACCGGGAAACCGCCGCCGATATCCAGCACCCAAGGCTTGAGCCCGAGCGCCCAGGCCTGCTCCATGATCTCGCGGCAGGCGTCGATGGCCTGCACATGGCGACGGGCATGAGGCACTTGCGAGCCGACGTGGAACGACAGCCCCATCACCTTGATCCCCTTGGCGTGGGCCAGTTGCAGCAGCGGCAGCGCCTGCTCCGGAGTGCAGCCGAACTTCTTGGAGAGATCGACCTTGGTCTCGGGGTTGGGGAAGCTGACCCGCAGCAACAGTTTCACTTCGTCCTTGTAGGGAATGAACTTCTCCAGCTCCAGCGGGTTGTCGTAGACAAACACGGTGCAGCCGAACTCCAGCGCGTAACGGATATCGCTGTCGCGCTTGATGGGATGGGTATGAATGCAACGTCCCGGGCGAACCCCCTGACTGCGCACCAGATCCACTTCGCCATTGGTGGCCAGATCGAAACAGGCCCCCTCTTCCTTCAAGACAGAGACCACCGCCTCATGGGGCAGGGGTTTGAGTGCATAGTGCAATCGTACATCGGGCAGGGCGGCGGCCAGGGCCCGATACTGTTTGCGGACGGCTGCCTTGTCGAGCAGCAGCAGGGGGGAGCCGAATTGTTCAACCAGCTGACGGTAATCTTGTGCGACCACATCTTTTGCAACCAGGGTCTCGTTCATTCTCTTTTGGTCATCCTTAGGGGGCGTGATATGCCCAAGCCATATGCGATTGAACCGGCGACGGCCGGGTCAGGCGAGCGGTCCGGTGGGACCAACCGAACACAGTGCATAAATTGATAACAAAGTGCTTGGTTATGCAGCGGATTATCGGCTTATTGATTCTGTGTGCAAGCATTTTGATTGGATATGTCGGCAAGATTTTCTTGGCGAAACGAGAGGGATCACTGTTCTCTATCCGCCATTTTTCCCGTTTGGGCCACATTTGATCCGTGAGAGCCTAACTTGTTGATAGTTAACTAACATTTAACATTCTTGCTGCGATTCTGGTGGTCACTAAAAAAATATAAATGGGGGCAGCCAAGTGCGAGACAGCTCACATTTTTTGGATTAACATGCCGACTTCCTAATCCAAACTAGTTCGGATGAAGGTAGCAGGAGAGCGATGGGCAACCATCCACCGAAGAAGTGAATCTTTCAGGTACCGGGCAACCGGTGTGGACTGCTACTGGACGATACTCTGGAGAGACCCGTTAAATCGGGCGCCGAAGGAGCAAGGCACCATGACTACCCGCAAGGGCAGGCTGGCGCCGGAAACTCTCAGGCAAAAGGACAGAGGGGATGGGATGGTTGTACCTGGGCTTGGCCCGCATCCGATCGCCTCTGGCCGATCGTGACACCTATGGGAAGATCATCCTTCTCCTCCTTAATTTCTGTTTCTTAAGGAGGATGCATGTCATCAATTCAATCGGCGTTAACCGCCATCGATAGCTTTATCTGGGGGCCGCCCCTGCTGATCCTGCTGGTCGGGACCGGTATCTATCTCACCCTGCGTCTGGGTCTGCTTCAGGTCGTGCGCTTGCCACTCGCGCTGCGGCTGGTCTTTGGCCGCGATCAGGGGCAGGGCAAGCAGGGGGATGTCTCCAGCTTCGGCGCCCTCTGTACCGCTCTCTCTGCCACCATCGGTACCGGCAACATCGTCGGGGTGGCTACCGCCATCAAGCTCGGCGGCCCCGGTGCCCTGTTCTGGATGTGGATGGCGGCGCTGTTCGGCATGGCCACCAAGTATGCCGAGTGTCTGCTGGCGGTGAAATATCGCGAGCAGGATGCCAACGGCCAGATGGCTGGCGGTCCCATGTATTATCTGGAGAAGGGGCTCGGTTCCAAGTCGCTCGCCAAGCTGTTTGCCCTGTTCGGCATCGGCGTGGCTTTCTTCGGGATCGGTACCTTCCCGCAGGTCAATGCTATCTCAGACGCCATGAGCCTCTCCTTCTCGGTGCCCCGTGAGGCGACCGCCGTGGTGCTGACCCTGATCGTGGCGCTGGTGACCCTGGGGGGGATCAAGTCCATCTCCAGCGTGTCGAGCAAGGTGGTGCCCTTCATGGCCATCTTCTACATCGTCGCCTGTCTGGGTGTGCTGGTGAACAACGCCAGCGCCTTGCCCGATGCCGTCATGCTGGTTATCGAGAGTGCCTTCACCGGCCATGCGGCGACCGGCGGCTTCGTCGGTGCCAGCATCATGCTGGCCATTCAGTCCGGGGTGGCGCGCGGGGTCTTCTCCAACGAATCGGGACTGGGCTCTGCGCCCATCGCGGCGGCGGCAGCCAAGACCGATTCGTGCGTGGAGCAGGGGCTGGTCTCCATGACAGGTACCTTCATCGACACCATCATCATCTGCACCATGACCGGCCTGACCCTGGTGGTGACCGGCGTGTGGAGCGGCGATGCAAGCGGCGCGGCCATGACCAGTCTGGCCTTTGCCCAGGGGCTCGATGCCCATGTCGGCCAGTATCTGGTGAGCATTGGCCTCCTGTTCTTCGCCTTTACCACCATCCTTGGCTGGAACTACTACGGCGAGCGCTGCACCGAGTACCTGTTCGGGGTGAAGGCGATCAAGCCCTATCGTCTGGTCTATCTGGCGCTGGTGGCGAGCGGTGCTTTCCTCCATCTGGACATGATTTGGCTGCTGGCCGATATCGTTAACGGCCTGATGGCGGTGCCCAACCTCATCGGCCTGATTGGTCTGCGCCATGTGGTGATCGCCGAGACCCGCGCCTACTTTAGCCGGGATCTGGATAGCGAAGCCGAGCCGGAGCCGCAGACGGCCTGAGCGCCTCAGCCCGTTTCACGCTCCCCTTGAAAAGAACAAGCCACGACTCCGGTCGTGGCTTTTTGTGCGCAGTGTTTCTGGATGAGTACTTCCCCTCTCCCTTCGGAATAAGGTCAGGATGGGGGGGATAGCCCCTCGCTCAGCAGGCTATCCAGACGTGCTCGCACTTTCTCTACTAGCGCCTGATCGCTACCGCGCCAATCGATGCAGCTTGCCAGCGTGGTGGAGGTTCTCGCCATAAAACGCAGTTCGCCGCCCGCCAGCTCGTAGAAGCGGCTCGCCATTCTGGTTCCCTCATCCACATCACCCGCCACCAGCAGCATGGCTTGTGCCAGCACGGCGCCCTGGTGATCCTGCCCCGGCGCCAGCCAGCGCTGGGCAGTGCCGGTGATCTTGCGTCCCTCGATCACCAGATTGTACTGACCATCGCAAAAGGAGCCGGGCACGAAGTCATAGCTTCCCTCAAGGCCGTACTCTGCCAGCAGGGTCAGTAGCGGCGCCCCCAGCAGCCGGTAGTAGTGGGCGAGATCTGTGGTGGTACGAGGCAGCAGCAGGGATAGGTTGAGGATCCCCGCCCCGTGGGGCACGGCGGTACCGCCACTGTCGCGCACATGTACCGGCCAGCCTTCATCTGCAAGTTGCTGGCAGGCGGCTTCGTAATGGGGGAGGCGGGTATCTTTGCGAGTGACAATCAGGCATTGGGGCGCCTGCCACAGGTGAGCGCGGGGCTGGCCGTCATGGGCACAGTCGCGCAACCAGCACTGCTCTTGCGCCAGTATCTGTGCGGGTGAAGCGGTATCGGGGGGGGGAGAGCAGGCGATAGGGCATGGCGGCATCCTCAAAAAAGGCTGCCCAGCACACTACCCGTGGCGACTGGCAAGGTAAAGCCCCGCAGTGCGGGGCTGTTTGCTATCGGTAGACGGTGTCTCAGGAGTGGCGCGCTTCGCGCTTGGGCAGCAGCAGGTTGAGCACGATGGCGGTAATGCCACCGGTGGCGACGCCGTAGGAGAGTACGCTCTTGGCCAGCTCCGGCAGGTGTTGCAGCACTTCCGGCACCTGCGCGACTCCCAGCCCCATGGCCAGCGACACTGCCAGGATCATCAGGGCGCGGCGATCCAGCTCCTCGCGGGCAATGATGCGCACGCCAGCGGCGGCGATGGTGCCGAACATCACGATAGTGGCGCCCCCCAGCACGGGCTCGGGGATCTGCTGCACCAGGCTCGCGACCGCCGGGAACAGGCCAAGCAGGGCCAGCATGGCGGCGATAAAGAGACCGACGTGACGGCTGGCGACGCCGGTCAGCTGAATGACGCCGTTATTCTGGGCGAAGGTGGACATGGGGAAGGTGGAGAAAACCGCTGCCAGCATGGAGTTGGCACCATCGGCCAGCACGCCGCCTTTGATCCGCTCCATATAGACAGGCCCTTCCAGTGGCTCGCCGGAGATATCCGAGGTGGCGGTCATGTCGCCGATCGCTTCCAGCGCCGTCACCACGAAGATGATGGCGAGCGGCACGAACAGCTGCCAGTCAAAGCCGAGGCCGTAGTGAAGCGGAATGGGCACCATCACCAGCGGGCCGTCGAAGGTGGGGGCGCTCACTTTACCCAGCAACAGCGCCACGGCATAGCCCGCCAGCATGGCGATCATGATGGCTGAGAGGCGCAGCCAGGGATTGCGACTGCGCTGCAGCAACACGATAAGGCCGAGTACCAGCAGGGAGAGGAAGAGATTGGTGTGACTGGCGAAGCTGCCATCAGAGAGGGCTGCATAGCCGCCGCCCATGCTGATGAGCCCCACCTTGATCAGGGTCAGACCGATCAGCAGCACCACGATGCCGGTCACCAGCGGGGTGATGATCCGTTTCACCAGATGGAGGAAGCGGCTCATCACCACTATGGTGAGTGCGGCAACCATCATGGTGCCAAACAATGTGCCCAACAGATCCTCGGTGGGCATGGCGGCCTGCTTGAGGGCGAGACCGGAGGCAATGATGGGGCCGAGGAAGTTGAAGCTGGTGCCCTGTACCGAGAGCAGGCCGGAACCGATGGGGCCGAAGCGGCGGGTTTGAATGAAGGAGGCGATGCCGGACATGACCAGCGACATGGAGACGATATAACGGGTGTCGGCGGCAGGGAGGCCGAGGGCATTGGCGATAATCAGGGGCGGGGTAATGATGGCGACAAACATGGCGAGCATATGCTGCAGGGCGGCGAACAGCGTCTGGGGCAGAGGCGGGACATCCTCTATGCCATAGACCAGTTCGCTATGGGCTCGCCTGGGTGGATGTGCCTCTCGATTGGCGCGTGTGACAGCAGCCTGTTCCATAAGTACCTCGAATTGTGTGGGGAGGGGGAGAAAATTGGGCGCTATTGTAGTGATTGAAATGAGGCTGACCAGCGCTAATTATGCAAAAAAAGGTTTATTTTTTGATGGGTTGAAACGTTTGCGCGCTGCGATTATCATCTGTCGGTTTGTGTGACCGACCTCTCCTTTTTATTCTCCCCGCTAATGACATTTTTACCACTTTGTAGGTGTAGAATGAGCCCTCAGTATTCATCGTGGAGACTCTGGATGCTCAAGTTGTCAGAGTTCTGGAGTGCGAGGGTTCACTCCGAAGACTTTACTCGTACTCGCATGGGCTTTATGACGGTGCGTTTGCGCCTGCTGACCTGCTTGCTGATGCTCGGATTGCCCGCCTGGGCCGTGGTGGATTGGTTGACCTTGCCCGCCGTTCATTTCGAGCAGCTGTTCCAGGCCAGGATCTTCTGCACCCTGGCGCTCTCGCCACTTATTCCGCTTTCGTACCTCATCCACTTCAAGCGGGAACGGATGAAGCTGGCCCTTGGCTACCTGATGGCCGTGATGATGCTCTTCTCCCTCTTCTGCCTGAACAGCTTTGGCGCCGGACAGGAGTTGCAGGCGGGCTATGCGGCCTTTCCCTATCTGCTGATCACCCTGTTTGCCATCTTCCCCATCCCCCTCTCCCTCGGCTTGCAACTGGCAGGCGTGGTGCTGGTGACCATGCTGCTGGGTCACTGGCTGCTGGTGGGCCAGAGCATCTGGAGTCAGGCCACCCTGAATCAGGTGTGGGTGCTCGGCATGTTTACCATGGCCAGTTGCTGGGTGCAGTGCGGCCAACTCAACATGCTGCTGCGGCTCTACCGGGAGTCGACCACCGATGAGCTGACCGGCATGATGAACCGCCGCCTGCTGATGAAGCAGCTGGAGCAGGCCAGAATCCGGCTGCAACTCAAGAAGAAGCCCTTTGCGGTGATGCTGCTGGATCTCGATCGCTTCAAGCGGATCAACGATATCTACGGCCATCTGGCGGGGGATGCGGTGCTCAAGGAGGTGGCGACCACCCTGGGGGAGCAGCTTGAGCCTGATATGGTGCTGGGGCGCTATGGCGGCGAAGAGTTTGCCATCCTGATGCATAACTGCGCAGATCCGGCGCTGGCGAGCAAAATGGCCGAGCGGCTGCGCATTGCCGTCGAGGCGCGGCTGGTGAAGAGCCCCACTTCGGACGAATTGCTGGAGGTGACGGTAAGTATCGGGATTGCCATGGCTCGTGCCGATGACACCATCGATATTCTGATCAACCGTGCCGACGAGTGTCTCTATCAGGCCAAGATGGCGGGACGCAACTGCGTGGTGGTCGAGGGGCAGAACCGCGCAAAAACAGATGCCGCCTGAGGGCGGCATCTGTTGGCAATAAGCTGGCGAGATCAGGCCAGCTTGTACTTGCCGGAGAGCTGCTGAGCCAGCAGCTTGAACATGTTGAAGACTGCCATGGTCTTGCCGGTCGGGGTGCCATCTTCGGCCAGGAAATACTCCCCCTTGAACACCAGAATATCCCCCTTCTGCTCCACCGAATCGGCGCGCATACCGTGGATGAAGTCTTCATGCTCTTTGATGATCTTGTTGGCCATCTCAAGCAGGGCCGTCTCGGTGATCAGCTCTTTCTGTGGTTGCATGCTCGTCTCCTTAAACGACTACTGGACAGGGAGACCGTGGATCCCTGCCTCTGATTGAAGAGGCGCCCAGCATACTGCAAACAGGGTTTTTCTGTCATTGATATGACCCCGATTTGTGGCTGTTTATCCGATCACCAGATTCTTCAACCAGCAGCGCTGGCGAATACGGCGCTGCACCAGCAACACCTTGCTGAGCTCCTCCAGCAAGACCACCGCCACCACCCAGGAGAGGGGCCAGCCGAGCAGCGTGACCGCCACCCAGGCGAGCGGGATGCCGATGCACCACATGCCGACGATATCGATAAAGATGCTGTAGTTCACATCGCCGCCGAGCGCAGCACCCCGATGATCCCCACCATGTTGAACACCTTGAGCAGCATCCCGAGACACATGATGCCGAGCACCTGTCCCGCTTCCGTCATCAGCTCGGGGGGCAGGTTGCCGACCCACTGCAGCAGGTTGGCTTGCAGCAGCCAGACGATGATCCCCACCAGTAGCGCGCCAATCGGTGCTAGCAGCAGGAACAGCTGGGAGTGCTGCCAGGCGACCTCGTACTCCTCGGCCCCGAGCCGGTGGCCGAGCAGGGTGGAGCAGGCCACCGCCAGTCCGAAGAAGAGGGAGATGAGGATGCTCTCCAGGGTGCCGAGGGTGGTCATGATGGCCAGCGAATCGGTGCCAAGATGGGCGTAGAGAAAGCCGTAAATCAGCATGCCGAAGGCCCAGAGGCCGTCATGGAACAGCAGCGGCAGGGCGATCAGGGTAAAGCGCACCACCTCCTTGCGCTTGAAGGCGGCCAGCCAGTCTGGTGCGCGCGGGATCAGGCGCGCCTCATAACGCTTTACGTAGAGCAGCAGCAGGGCTGTCTGCAGCAGCCGGGAAATGGTGGTGCCCCAGGCCGAGCCGGCCACCCCCATCGCCTCGAAGCCGAAGTGACCGAAGATAAGGGCGTAGTTGAGGATGACGTTGGCGATGATAGCGATAATGCCGATGCGGGTCGGCGCGGCGGCATTGCCGACCGAACGCAGGGCTGACTCCAGCGGCACTACGATGGCAGTACAGAGGATGGTGGCGCCGGTGATCATCAGGAATTGATCTGCCAGTGCCCGCAGCGCCGGATCCTGACTGGCAAAACCGAGTACGCTGCCCGGTGATAACACATAGATGAAGGCAAAGGGCAGGGTGACCAGCAGGGCGCCCACTATGGCCAGCGCCAGGGAGCGGCGCACCCCGGCCATCTCACCTCGCCCGAAGTATTGTGCTGCCAATACCGAGACCCCGCCCGCGAGGCCCGCTATCACCAGCAGATTGAAGAAGAAGACCCGGTTACCCAAGCCGACCGCCGCCACAGCCGTGGTGCCAAGCTGGCTCACCATCATGATATCGATGAGGCCGAGCAGGGAGAACATCATGGATTGCAGCGAGACAGGCAGAGCCAGCCGCCACAATCGGGTCATGAACTCGCGATCGGTGGTTTGTTTTAAAATCGCTTGCCAATAATTCATAGTTGTTAACCGGGTATGAGAAAAGCAAGGTTTGTCAGGGGTATGATAGGGGCTGATGAGGCTCTTCTCACTGTGAGTAGCTCTCGATTTTCTTGTGTAAAACTATCCTGTTGAGGTGTTATGCCATTTGCCAGCGAGTGTCTGGAGATAGCGCCAGCCTGTGAAGAGCAGATGCTGGGACGTGAAGGGCTGCCCCTGCTCGGCGAGGCAGGGATCTTCCTGACCGGCCTCTCCCGCGTGCGGGATCACTACCTCATCCGCCGCAATCGCCCCGAGTTTCACATCCTGATGATGAGTCATGATGAGGGGGGCGCGCTGCTCACCGACGAGGGGGAGCAAGCCATTCCGGCCGGGTCGCTGATTTTCCTGCCCGCCGCCGTCCCCGGTGGTCTCAAGCTGATTGGCGAAAGCTGGCAGATCAGCTGGATTTTGCTCGATGACGTGCCGCGCTGGCAGCACCTGCATCGCCTTGGTCACCGTATCTGGCAAGGGGATGGCGGCGATCAGCTCTACCATCTGCTCAGCCTGATGCAGGGGGAAGGGGTTCGCTCTTCGCTGCAACCTCAACTGCTCAGCCTGTTGCTGGCGCTGCTGGAGCGCACCCTGCAAGGGGAGGTGCGCGGCACCCCTGAACTCAGATTGCAGGCTCTGTTTCGCCGGGTGGAGGCGCGCCTGGACGAACCCTGGAGTGTCGCCCTGCTGGCCCGGCAGATGGCCTGCTCGGTGCCCCATCTGCATCGCCTCTGCCAGCAAGCGTTCGGTATGGGGCCGATGGCGAGGGTGACCGAGCTCAGAATGAACAAGGCGCGCCAGCTGCTGCTCTATACCAATTGGCCACTTGGCGAGCTGGCGGCCCGGGTCGGTTACAGCGATGGGGCCAACTTTGCCAACCGCTTTCGTCGTCTGACTGGTCAGACCCCCGGCGCCTTTCGTCGACTGGGTCGCAAACCTTTTGCAACGGATGTGCAAACTCTTTGAAATTAATGAGACAAGCCCATAGGATCGGCGGGTCCCTGCGTCTAGCTAACCGTTTAGGTACCAAAATCCATGTTTGAAGATAATAACCAGAAACGTCCTCTCTACATTCCCTACGCCGGTCCCGCCCTGCTGGAGACCCCCTTGCTCAACAAGGGCAGCGCCTTCACCAGCGAAGAGCGCAGCAACTTCAACCTCGAAGGTCTGTTGCCCCAAAATATCGAGACCATCGAAGAGCAGGCCGAGCGCGCCTATCGCCAGTTCATGGCGTTTGGCAACGACATGGACAAGCACATCTATCTGCGCAACATCCAGGATACCAACGAGACGCTCTTCTACCGTCTGCTGCACAACCACCTGACCGAGATGCTGCCCATCATCTACACCCCGACGGTGGGCAAGGCGTGCGAGGAGTTCTCCAACATCTATCGCCGCGCCCGTGGCCTGTTTATCTCCTATCCGGACAAGGACAGGATCGATGACATGCTGCAAAACGCCACCAAGCAGAACGTCAAAGTGATCGTGGTGACCGATGGCGAGCGGATCCTGGGTCTGGGTGATCAGGGGATCGGCGGCATGGGCATTCCCATCGGCAAGCTCTCCCTCTACACCGCCTGTGGCGGCATTTCGCCCGCCTACTGCCTGCCGGTGGTGCTGGATGTCGGCACCAACAACCAGCAACTGCTGAATGACCCCTTCTATATGGGGTGGCGCAATCCGCGTATCTCGGGAGATGAGTACGCCGAGTTTGTCGATGCTTTCATTCAGGCGGTCAAGCGCCGCTGGCCCGATATCCTGCTGCAGTTCGAGGATTTCGCCCAGAACAACGCCATGCCACTGCTCAACCGCTACAAGAACGAGCTCTGCTGCTTCAACGACGACATTCAGGGCACTGCAGCGGTGACCCTGGGCAGCCTGATCGCCGCCTGCAAGGCCTCCGGCGCCAAGCTCTCCGAGAAACGGGTTGCCTTCCTCGGTGCGGGCAGCGCCGGTTGCGGTATCGCCGAGCAGATCGTGGCACAGATGAAGGCCGAAGGGCTGACTGATGCCCAGGCCCGCAGCCGGGTCTTTATGGTGGACCGCTTTGGTCTTATCACCGACAAGATCCCCAACCAGCTCGACTTCCAGCGCCGTCTCTCCCAACCGGTGGAGCGCATCGCCGACTGGCCGGTGGGGGATAATATCTCCCTGCTGGAGGTGATGGAGCATGGTCGCCCGGACATCCTGATCGGGGTCTCCGGCCAGCCGGGGCTGTTTACCGAAGAGGTGGTCAAGACCATGCACAAGCACTGTGCCCGTCCCATCATCTTCCCGCTCTCCAACCCCACCTCCCGGGTCGAGGCGACGCCGGCTGACCTCATCCGCTGGACCGACGGTCAGGCGCTGGTGGCCACCGGCAGTCCGTTTGCACCGGTGGAGCACAAGGGCAAGCGCTACGTCATCGCCCAGTGCAACAACTCCTTCATCTTCCCGGGGATCGGCCTTGGCGTCATTGCCTCCGGCGCCACCCGGGTGACCGACGCCATGCTGATGTCGGCCAGCCGCGCGCTGGCGGAGTGCTCGCCGCTGGTGAAAGGGGAGGAGGGCTCGCTGCTGCCGGATCTGGCGGATATCCATCAGGTCTCCCGCTACATCGCCAAGATGGTGGCCAAGACCGCCATGCTGCAGGGCAAGGCGGTGCAGACCCCGGACGAGGTGATCGATCAGGCCATCGACGCCAACTTCTGGCATCCGGAATATCGCCGCTACCGTCGCACCTCGTTCTGATTTCTGCGCAAAGACGCAAAGCAAAAGGGATGCCTCGGCATCCCTTTTTACTGCACGTCTGACATGGTTATCGCCTCAAGATCAACTACTCGCTGCCGCCCTGTACGCCGGTGACACGCACCTCTACCCGGCGATCCGGTCCAAGGCAGTCGATGAGCGCCGCCTTCGCCTTGATGGCATCACACTGGTTGCCGGTGACCGGATTACTCGCGCCATTGCCCTGGATGCTCACCTTGTCGGCAGGCAATCCCTTGCTGATCAGAAAGTCGGCAACGGTTTGGGCCCGAGCTTCTGACAACCTCTGATTGTTGGCATCCGAGCCGATGCGGTCGGTATATCCCATCACAACCGCACTGCCATCCTTGGGCTGCACGTCGACGATCTGCTGGTAGAGATCGTCCAGCGCACTCATTCCCTCCTGTTTGAGGTCCGCTTTGCCAAAGGCGAACAGCACATCGGAACTGAGGTTGAAGGTCTGATCCACCACCTCCGGTTCGGCCGGTGGCGGGGGAACCACGACCGGGGCGGGCGTGGGGGCTGCTTCTTTGGGTTGGCTGCGGTTCGGGTGGATCACCAGTTCCAGCGTGGCGGTGCTGATGTCGCTGACCCAGCGCTGGGTGCCGCTGTTGGCTTTGCCGTTATCCGGATCATCGCCAACGCGCACTATGTAACGGTAGCGTGCCTGCAGATCGACCCAGTCATGGAGCCGGGCCGTCACTCCCAGACCCGCCAGCGGCGCCAGGTTGTCGTCCCCGCCATTGATCGATTCGACGTGATAGATATAGCCACCCCCCTCGGCAAACACCGAGAACATCTCGCTGAGCGGCAAACGACCAATCACAGACAGGGTAGCTCCCTTGCTGTTGAACTCATGGCCGCTGATATCCCAGTCACCGGTGGAGAGATAGCCAATCTCTGCCCCCAGATTTTCCGTGAAGTTGTAGCCGCCAAACAGGGAGAGCGCAGTCGCATCCTTGCCGACATCCTGACTGAAATCATTCAGATTGTGGGCAATGGCCCAGCCACCGCCAACCCCGGCATACCAGTCGTGAACCGGTTCCGCTTGTGCGCCTGTGCTCGCCAATGCCAGTGCAATCCACACAGGTTTTACTCTTATGTTCATCGCGTATCCTCGTCGATGTTTGGTGTAGTGGGGTTGCCTGCTGGTCAAACCCCACACTTATGTATAGGTGACGGGCTGTTTTTAACCACCAAAGAGGTATGGGGGCGACACGCCGTGAACCATGGCGCGAGACGGGAAGAGGAAGGGAGCAAAAGAGGGTACAAGGTGGGTGAAATAAGCGGCAAGAAAAAGGAGGCCAGGTGGCCTCCTTGTTATGTCGGACTGCAGGGTTACTGTTGCACTTGCTGCACGCCGGTGACGCGTACTTCTACGCGGCGATCCGGTGCCAGGCAGGAGATCAGCTGAGCCTTGCCCTTGACGCTGTTGCACTGGGTACCGGTGACCGGATTGGCTTCACCGCGACCTTCGATGGCAACTTTGCCAGCCGGCAGACCTTTGCCAACCAGGAAGTCGGCCACGGTACGGGCACGCGCTTCGGAGAGTTTCAGGTTGTAGGCGTCAGAGCCGATACGGTCGGTGTAACCGACGACCACGGCGCTGCCATCTTTCGGCTGAACATCAACGATCTGCTGATACAGCGTATTCAGCGCTGCGACACCTTCTGGCTTGAGGGTGGATTTGCCAAAGGCAAACAGCACGTCAGAGCTCAGGGCGAAGTTCTTGTCGAGCAGTACCGGCTCAGGAACCGGCTCAGGCGCAGGGGCGGCAACCGGGGCAACATAAGAGGTACGGTTCGGGTGCATCACCAGCTCCAGGGTCGCGACGCTCATGTCGCTCTCCCAGGTTTTCTGCTCGTCACCCAGATTCCACAGATAGCGGTAGCGTGCCTGCACATCGATAAGGTCGGAGAGCTTGGCAGTCAGACCCAGACCCGCCAGCGGCGCAGTGCCGTTGTCGCTGTTGCCATTGCCGTTGACGTGATTGAAGTAGGCACCGCCTTCAGCAAACACCGAGAAGATGTCGCCCAGCGGCAGGCGGGCGATACCGGAGAGGGTTGCACCCTGGGTTTTGAAATCGGCACCGTCAACGCCCGCTTTACCGGCGTAGAGGTAGCCCAGTTCAGCTGCGTAGTAGTCGTTGAAGTTGTAACCGCCGAACAGGCTCAGCGCAGTGGCGTCTTTGTCTGTATCCAGACCTTGTACATCGTCAAGGTTGTGAGCATATGCCCAACCTGCACCAACACCGGTGTACCAGTCATCGGCAGCCTGAGCTGTGGTGCCTGCGGCGGCCAGCGCCAGTGCAATCAGGGTCGGAGCCATTTTGAGTTTCATCGGTTTATCCTCGTTGTGTTAGCCCATGTCGGGCAATGCACTTGTTTTTATTGCTGCGAAAAATCGCCAGCAAAGTGGATAGCGAAGGCTTTGGACTCTCATGATGCATTGGCGTCATGGACAACAGACCGGACAAGAAGCGCTTTTTAGTGCTTATCCAATACCTTACAGGCGCAACTACTTTATGCTTTCGAGACGGGGCAGGCAAGGGCAGGGAGGCGGGAGTGAGGGATGCAAGCGAGAACGAGACAAACAAAAAGGGATGCCGCAGCATCCCTTTTTTTCGCACTATCTGAACGAGGTCAGATTATTGCTGAACTTCTTGTACGCCAGATACGCGAACTTCTACGCGACGATCCGGAGCCAGGCAGGAGATCAGCTGAGCTTTAGCAGTTACGCCGTTGCACTTGGTGCCGGTAACCGGGTTTGCTTCGCCACGACCTTCGATGGCAACTTTGCTGGCAGCCATACCTTTGCTGACCAGGAAGTTGGCAACGGTGCGGGCACGGGCTTCAGACAGCTTCTGGTTGTAAGCGTCGGAACCGATACGGTCGGTGTAACCAACAACAACAGCGTTGCCATCTTTCGGCTGGAACTCAACGATTTGCTGATACAGACCGTTCAGGGCTGCAACGCCTTCCGGCTTCAGGGTGTCTTTGCCGAAGGCAAACAGCACGTCTGAGTTCAGGGCGAAGTTCTTCTCTACCACTTGCGGAGCAGGAGCCGGCGCTTCTTCAACTACCGGAGCAGCTACCGGAGCTACGTAGGAAGTACGGAACGGGTGGTATACCGCTTCCAGAGTAGCGATGCTCTGGTTGGCTTTGTAACGCTCACCGTTGGCGTGCAGGTCAGCCACGTCCCACATGTAGCGGTAGCGAGCTTGCAGATCCAGCGCGTCATTTACCTTGTAAGTCACACCAGCACCGGCCAGCGGGGAAACTTTAGTGTCGCTGGTGCCCAGACCATCGGTGTGACCCCAGTAGGCGCCGCCTTCAGCGAACAGGGAGAAGTCGTTGCCAACCGGCATACGGGCGATACCGGACAGGGTGGCACCCTGGCTCTCGTAACGGTTGCCGTCGGTGTTGCCACGACCGGTGTACTGGTAGCCCAGTTCGGTACCGAAGTTTTCGGTGAAGTTGTAACCCATGAAGGCGTTGGCAGCAGCCGCGTCTTCCTGGCCTACAGTGGTGCTTTCCAGCTTGTTCAGGCCGTTGAAGTGAGTAGCACCGACACCGGCACCGAAGTAGATGTCGTCAGCGGCGTGAGCAGCGGTAGCACCCAGAGCAGCCATGGCGATGGCGATCATGGAAGGAGCCATTTTCATCATAAAAAAATCCTCGTTGAGATCGCACGTTATTCACGTGCTTCACACTTTGTAATTTATGTAAGCTGCAGGCTCCGCCGTACGGCTGGCGTCGAGTCTGGCAGATGACCCGGTATAACCGGGTTGCACACTCTCCTGGTGTGTCGAGTGCGCTGGCATGGCACGCAATGCGTGAGAAACCACTGCCAGGCAACTGATGTCATTCCGATGACGAGGCGCACTCTATGCCGATTTTAAAACATGATCAAGCTCACAAATGAGCCTTGTGGCAAATTGTGTCGTGCCCTTAACTGGCTGTTTATCCAGATTAATTAGTGATCCAGATAGGCCCTGTGCAGTTTCTTCTCCAGCTTCATATAGGCCTGAACCCAGTCGCTATGCGGGTTGGCTGGATTCGCTCTGGCGGCAAAGACCGCAAGGTAATCTGCCTGGGTTGCGCTCTGCAGCAGGGGGGTAAATGTCATCAAGAAATGTCGGGCCAGATAGGGGTCAAGGGGCCAGATGTTGAGGATGGCGCGAGCCACAGGTTGAACCGCAGCTGAACAGATGAAGTGGCGGTGTCCCGCCTCCAGCCAGTCGGCCATCTCGCACATACCCGATTCGGGCACCAGACCACCATCACCCGGGGTGGTTGCCAGAGCAATTGCCTGACCGTTTACCGTGATGAGCTGCTCATTGTTATGCAGGGTGCCGTCGTGGCTGCGCAAGGCCAGGTCCGGGCATGCCTGTTCAAGAAACAGACTGCAGCTCTCCGGCAGGGCTGCCAGCAGTTCGCTGGCGTGGCTGGACATCAAGGCCGGAAGCCAGAATGCTTCGGCGCGATATTGTTCACCTTGCAGGCGCTGTTGTGCCAGTTCTTCTGTGCTGGATACGGGGTACAGGCGAGAGATAATGCCGGGAAACGCCATACTTATTCCTCTTAATGGGTATCCGGCGGATTATACGAGTTATTGGGGGGGCCACAATAAAGGTTTCTTTTCGAGACTGTTTACCTGAGGCGGCTGAGCGATTACCATCCCCCCTTGAAGGCAAGGGTTGTCGCCGAAAGGCGCTCATAAGATAGAGGCTCGACCATAACGAGTCCGAACAAAACTGATACACTTGACTACGAGTCGTCGCGAAAAATAAAAGGCGGAGTAAATCCGCCAAACGGAGTATGGAACATTATGAATTCAAATATCGTCACTGTTGGCAAGAAGATCCGTCAGATCCGTGAAGCGGTCGGTTTGAGCCGTCCGAAGTTTGCAGATTTGCTGGGTGTTCCTCCCACCACGCTGAAAAACTACGAGCTGGGTTACCGTGAAGTTGGGGGCGCCTTCCTGGTTGCCCTGGCGCACCACCCGGATCTGCACAAGTTCACCCTCTGGCTGCTGGCAGACAAGAAAGTCGCCGAAATCGGCCAGATTGGCCCGGATGACCTCGCCAAGGCGTGATCATCGATGTGAATAGAAATGCCGCCTTCGGGCGGTATTTTTTTTGGGTCGCCGATCGATATTTTGATCTAACACGCTTTGAATTATCCATGCAGGCCAACGAGAATAAGCGGCCCCGAAAAGTGGGCCCCCTGGTGGTATCTGGCCACCTGAACACTATTACATTCAGGATGATATGAGCAATCGTATGGAGTATGGGTATGAGCAGTAATGAGTTGGATAAACGCTATGGCCTGATGACTGCCATTGCGATGGTGGTCGGCGTGGTGATCGGCTCCGGTGTCTTCTTCAAGGCCGATGATGTACTGCGTCTGACTGGCGGTAATCTGGCCATTGCGCTGCTGGCATGGGCGCTGGGGGCATTTTCGATGATCTTCGGCGCGCTGGTGTTTGCCGAGTTTGCCCAGCGGATCGAAAAGTCCAACGGTATCGTCGATTATGCCGAAGCGGCATACGGCAAAATGTTTGGTTATCTGGTGGGGTGGTTCAAAGGCGTACTCTATTACGCTCCTCTTTCCGCCATCCTTGCCTGGGTCGCCGCTCTGTACACCATGATCTTGCTCGGCAGTGATAATCCGACCAACTCTGGTACGACCTGGATACTGGCGGCTGTCTATATGACGGTCACCTATCTGATCAACTTCTATGCCCCGGCCCTGGCGGGCAAGCTGCAAGTGGGCTCTACCCTGATCAAGTTGATCCCGCTGATCCTGGTTGCCATTGTGGGCACCATTTCAGGCTTGCTCAATGGTGTCACCGTGACCAACTTTGTGCAGGCAATGGATGGGATAGGAAGCACCGGAGGCACTCTGGCCACGGCCGTGGTTGCCACCGCCTTCGCTTATGAGGGGTGGATCGCCGCTGTGACCATCAACAGCGAAATTCGCGATTCCAAGAAGAATCTGCCCAGAGCGCTGGTGATTGGCACCCTGATAGTCTTTGTGGTCTATGTCACCTATTTTCTGGGGATCGCCAGTGTCTTGCCGACGGACGAGATAGTGGCGCAAGGGGATAACGCGGTAAATCTCGCGACAACCAGCCTGTTTGGCGGGACTGCCTCGACCATTTTGACCGTGTTCGTGATTATCTCCTGCCTCGGCACCCTCAATGGTCTGGTGCTGGCGACCATGCGCATTCCCTACTCGCTGGCGATCCGCAATCAGGGGCCAGCCCCCAAGTGGATGAGCCGTATCGAACCGCATCACCACATGCCAATCAACTCGGCCCTCGCAGCAGCGCTGTTGTCGGTGATCTACTCAGTGCTGTGGTACTGCAGCATCAACGAGACATTCGGTCGTTACATCGCTCTGGACGAGATGCCGATCGTGCTGATTTATGGCCTCTATCTGTTCCTCTATGTCTGGTACATGCGCACCTTTACCGAGTTGGGCTGGATAAAGCGGTTTGTGATCCCGACCTGCGCCACCCTGGGCGCGCTCATCATTCTGTATGGCGGTATCACCAATCCCAGTCTGGGACTCTATCTGCTGGTCTCTGTGGGGGTGATTCTGCTCGGGTTGCTCTTCTACCGTAAGGAGTGACCGGGTAAGTAAGTTGAAAAAAAAGCGCCGAATGGCGCTTTTTTTTCATTTTTAAACCACAGCATGTCGACAACTAACTGCCCAGCAACCCGAGGCGGCCCAGTTCATCCTTGAGCTGATCGAGATTGCGCTCTACACAGGCTTCCCCCTCGTTGATGGCATCGCTGGCGCGATGAAAATCCATGATGGAGAAGCTGCCAAGGCGCGGGCAGAGCTGGATCTCTGGCGGGTCACCGGCCATCCGGGCGCGGGTGATCCGCTCCTGCATGATGTTGATGGAGCCACTCATCACGCTCCACAGACCCGGGGTGGCTGGCGCAGACTCACCGCGATTGAGCCACTGGCTGAGCAGGCCGCCGCTGCCGGGTTGATCTGGCTCATCGGTCCAGGGTTGGTGCATATCGGTGTTGAGGTTGACCGCAATCACCACCTGGCCCCCATGGCGCGGGCCAGCGAGATGGGCACCGGATTGACTACTGCGCCATCGACCAGCCAGCGGTCGTTGATCCGGGTCGGGGTGAGGATCCCCGGCATGCCGCAGGAGGCGCGCACCGACTGGCGCAGCGGGCCCTGTTGCAGCCAGATCTCGCGGCCGGTATCGAGCTCGGTGGCGATGCAGGCGAAGGGGATGGGCAGATTCTCGAGATCGGGATCCCCCAGATGGCTGGCGGCAAGGCCAAATACCTTTTCGCCGCGAAACAGACCGCCGGAGAGGGCCGGGTCGAGCAGGCTGACCACCTGCAGGCGGGTAAAGCCGCGCACCCAGGTTTCCAGCCGATCCAGTTCTCCGGCGGCATAGGCGGCACCGACAAAGCTGCCGATGGAGCAGCCAGCGATCAAATCCGGTTTGATGCCGAGACGTTCAAGGGCGCGGATGACGCCGATATGGGCCCATCCTCTGGCGGCGCCGCTCCCGAGAGCGAGCCCTACGCGGGGTTTACGTGGCACGACAGTCCTCCAAAAAAGGGGTTGAGGGGTCAGCTTACTCCGAGAGTCAGGAGGCGTCACCCTGCCATCTTTCGCTGCGGTTGCGACCGTTGGCCTTGGCCTGATAGAGCGCCACATCGGCGCGGCGCACCGCTTCGTGCAGGGGAAGGTTCTCCTGGTGGTGCAGATAGCCGAGGCTGATGGTGACCTCCAGCCCGGGCTCGATGGCGGCCCAGTCATGATCCGCCACCGCCTTTCTCAGCCGCTCCGCCAGCTCGCCGAGCTGCGTTGCATCAGCGCGGCCAATCAGCAGCAGAAACTCTTCGCCCCCCCAGCGGATCAGGCGATCAGTGGGTCTAAGCTGCTGCTGGCAGATCTGCACCAGCCGGATCAGCACGATATCGCCGACGGCATGGCCGAAGTTGTCATTGACCCGTTTGAAGTGATCCGCATCGAACATCAGGATCCCCGCTTGCAACCGGGACAGATCGCCCGCCTGCTCCAGCAGCACCAGATAGTGGCGGTTGAAGGCACCGGTGAGGGCATCGTGGCATGAGAGGTAATTGAGCCGCTGGTTGAGGCGATGGGATCTCAGGTTGGAGAGGGCGGCCAGCAGCATAAAGAGAATGGCGAGCAGGGTCGGCGTGGACTGGCAGAGCATGGCCCACACCAGCGGCAGCAGGGTGACGTTGTGCACCAGCCGCAGCGGGGTATCGGGAATTGCCATGGTCAGCTGCAATGCCCCTTGTTGCCACTGGTATTCGTCGGTCGGCTCGGGGTCTTGCGGCACCACGGGCTGGTGTGCGCTGCTGGCCAGCACCTGATGGTACTGATTGAGCAGCAGATACTCACCCAGCGCCGGCGTAAGCTGATTGAGCTGAGATTGCAAGCGTGAGAGCAGGATATCCATGCTGATCATCCCTACCAGCGAGCCGTCCTTGTAGAGAGGCTGGGACATGGTGACCATGGTGCCCAGTCCGGCAAAATCTTCGTAAGGGCGGGAGAGAATGGTGTCCCGGCTGGGGTTGGGTGACATCAGCGCATCCTGCCAGTAGTGCTTGTCATAGATGCTGCGGACAAAACGAAACTGGCTGGAGGGGATCCAGGGATAGAGGTAGATAAAGTTGTCCACGCCGGTGAAGTAGGCCCAGGCGATCTCGCTGCCCAGGCGCTGGCTGGCGGTGGACAACAAGGGGGAGAGGCTCAGGGCCAAATGAAGTTGCGCCTCCCGCGCACTGCCGGGGGGCGGCAGCGGGCCGTCACCGGTGAGGTTGCCCGCCAGTCCGGCTGGCAAATCACCGGGGAGTTTGTCGAGGGCCAGCCCCTCTGGCAGCGCCTCGATATGGCGATAGAGCTGGCGGGTGAGCACCGACTGGGGGTCGCTGCGCAGTCGCTCTTCGGCCTGCCCGCGCATCGCCTCCAGAAACACTTCGGTCTGTTTGAACCGATCCCGCAGGTAGATGGCGCTGTTGAGGGTATCGCTCTGGTAGAGGCGTTCTATCTTTTCAGGCTTTGCCGCAAGGTCAGACCAATCAGCAGGATGACCACGGCGAACAGGAGCCAGGTCAGGCGTGTGAGAAAGCGGTGGTCAGACATTTTGGGCATAGGCAGTCAGTCGGGTTGCGAAGGAAATTGTCGTTAGTGTATGCGATGTGGCGTGAAAACAAACGGCGCGACCTGAAACAGAGTGAGCTTATCCCGCTCTTGTTACGTTTTGTCACATTTATACATAGTCACGGCATAGTCTGGGGCTAAAATGGCCCCAATCTGGATTTACCCTCTCACTCTTCATGGACTGTTCGATGAAAATGCGTATCTGGCTCGGCTTGGGCCTTCTTCTAATCGTGGTTGCCGGCGTCTGGGCGCTGCGTCACAGCGAACCCGCCGCCAAAGCACCGACCAGACAGGTCAATATCCGCACTCAAACCGTCAAACAGAGTCTGGCCGAGCCGACCCTCAAGCTGGTGGGCAAGCTGGCAGCCAATCGTTCCGTCATCATCAGCCCCGAAGTGACCGGTCGCATCGTCAAAATTGCGGTGCAATCTGGCCAGAGTGTGGCGAAGGGGGAGACCCTTATCGCGCTCGATGCGGGCAAGCAGCAGGCGGAGCTGGCCGAGCAGAGCGCCAGTCTGCGCGACGAGAACCGCAAGCTGAGTGATATGCGCAAGCTGGTGGCCCGTGGCGCCGTGACCCAATCCGAGCTGGAGGGGCAGGAGGCCACCGTGGCCCAGGTGCAGGCACGCCTCGATGCCGCCCGCTACGAGCTCTCCCTGCGTACCCTGCAGGCGCCCTTTGCCGGCACCGTGAGCCTGATTGATCTCAGCGAAGGGGCGTTGGTCAACAGTGGCGACACCCTGCTGCATCTGGACGAGCTCGACAAACTGCGCCTCGATCTGGCGGTGCCGGAGCGTTACCTCTCCCTGCTGCGACCGGGCATGGCGGTCACCGCCACCAGTACCGCCTGGCCGGATCAGCAATTCAACGGCACCCTGACCACCCTCGACAGCCGCATTTCCAACGATACCCAGAACATCAAGGCGCGGGTGATGATCCCCAATGGCAACGGTCAGTTGCGCCCGGGCATGCTGCTCAATGTGGAGCTGGCACTGCCTGCCCAGCAGCTTACCCTGATCCCCGCCCAGTCGGTGGAGTACGCCGGTGAGCAGCGCTTTGTTTACCGTCTCGAGGCCGATGGCCGGGTCAAGCGGGTGCCTGTGGTGCTCGGCGAGACCGAAGGGGAGACCGTCTGGGTCACCGAGGGGCTGAAGGTCGGCGACCGCATCGTGGTCGAGGGGCTGGTCAATCTGCGTGATGGCGTGCAGGTGCGTGATCTGGCCGAGGTGAACGGCTGATGTGGCTCTCCGATATCTCAGTTCGCCGCCCGCTGGTGGCGGTGGTGCTCAGCGCCCTGCTGACCGTGTTTGGTCTGGTCGCCTTCAGCAAATTGACGGTGCGGGAGATGCCCGATGTGCAGATCCCGTCGGTCTCCATCACCACCACCTATGAGGGGGCGGCTCCCGCGGTGATGGAGAGTCAGGTCACCAAGCCCATCGAGGATCAGCTCTCCGGTATCAGCGGCATCAAGAACATCAACTCCATGACCCGCAAGGGGCGCTCGATGATCACTGTCGAGTTCAAGCTCGGCTGGAACATGGTGGAGGGGATCTCCGATGTGCGCGATGCCCTCTCCCGCGCGCGGCCCCGGCTGCCCGATGATGTGGACGAGCCGCTGGTGACCAAGGACAGCGGCAACGGCGATGTGGCGATCTGGCTCAACTTCAGCAGCAGCCAGATGGATCGCACCGCCATGACCGACTACGCCAACCGCGTGCTGGTCGACCCCCTGAGTCTGGTGGACGGCGTGAGCGAAGTGGCGCTCTCCGGCGATCTCACCCAGGTGATGTATGTACGGCTGCGCCCGGCCGACATGGCGGCCCGTGGCATCACGGTGAGCGATGTGGAAGAGGCCCTCAAGCGCGAGAACATCGAGCTGCCGGGGGGCGAGATCCGCAACAACTCCATGACCATGGCGGTGCAGATCGCCCGTCTCTACCACACAGCGGAAGATTTCCAGCAACTGCAAGTCACCACTGCCGCCAACGGCCAGAGCGTCTATCTGGCCGATATCGCCGACGTGGAGGTGGGAGCCAAGAACGAAGACAGCGCCTATCAGCGCAACGGCAAAGAGAGTCTGGGTATCGGCATCGTCGCCCAGTCCACCGCCAACCCGCTGGCAGTGGCGCAGGGGATCGAGAAGAAACTCGGCGAGATGCAGCGCTTCCTGCCGGAGGGGGCCAAACTGGAGGTGGATTACGATTCCACCATCTTTATCAAGCAGGCCATCGACGAGGTGTACGAGACCCTGGCCATCTGCGCCGTGCTGGTGGTGGCGGTGCTCTATCTGTTCCTCGGGCAGGGGCGCACCACGCTCATTCCGGCCATCACGGTGCCCGTGTCGCTCATCTCCGCCTTTATCGGCGCCTGGTATTTCGGCTTTTCCATCAACCTCATCACCCTGCTGGCCCTTATTCTCGCCATCGGCCTGGTGGTGGATGACGCTATCGTGGTGGTGGAGAACATCCACCACCATCTGCAGCGGGGTGAACCGCCCCTGCTGGCCGCCTGGCACGGCACCCGCGAGGTGGGCTTTGCGGTCATCGCCACCACCGCCGTGCTGGTGATGGTGTTTGTCCCCATCGCCTTTATGGATGGCATGGTGGGGCGGCTCTTTACCGAGTTTGCGATATTGCTTTCGCTTGCGGTGCTCTGCTCCTCGCTGGTGGCGCTGACCCTAACCCCGGCCATGGGCTCCTGGTTGATGCGCCCGCTGGATAAACCGAACCGGCTCACCGCCGGGCTCGATCGCGGGCTGGGCTGGCTGGAGGGGCACTATCGCCACCTGCTGGCATGGGTGCTGCGTCGCTCCCGCTGGATGCCGCTGGTGCTGCTGCTCTGTCTGGGCGGTATCGGCGCCCTCTTTACCCAACTGCCGACCAGCCTCACCCCGACCGAGGATCGCGGCGTCATCTATGTCTTCGTCAAGGGGGCAGAGGGGACCAGCATCGAGCGGATGAAGCGCAACATGCAGCAGGTGGAGTCCGCCATCATGCCGATGCTGGGCAAAGGGGTGGTGCAGGCGCTGAGCTTCAGTACCCCCGCCTTTGGCCGTGGCGGCGATCAGACCGGTATGGTGATCATCCAGCTCACCGACTGGGCTGAGCGCGACGTCACCGCCACCGAGTTCTCCCGCTCGCTGGGTGCCAAGCTCTCCGGCATTCCCGATGTGATGATCCGCACCTTCCAACCCGGATTCCGCGGTGGCTCCACCGCACCGGTGCAGTTCGTGCTGCAGGGTAACGACTATGCCGAGCTCTACCAGCAAGGGTTGGCGCTGCAACAGGCGGCGCAGGCCAGCGGCCTGATGCTGAGCCCGGATCTCGACTACGCCGAGAAGACCCCGGAGCTGCAGGTGACCATCAATCGCGACAGCGCCAGCCAGCTCGGCATTCCGGTCTCCACCGTGGCCAACAGCTTGCAGACCCTGTTGGGCGGGGCGAGCAAGACCACCTATGTGGACAGGGGCGAGGAGTATGACGTCTACCTGCGCGCCAACCAGACCGAGTTCAACGGCATCTCGGATCTCGGCCGTATCTATCTAAAAGCCGCTAATGGCGAGATGGTCAGTCTCTCGACCCTGGCCACCGTCAAGCAGGTGGCGACCGCCAACCGCCTCAACCACTACCAGCGGCAAAAGGCGATCACCCTGACCGCCGATGTGCACCCCGACCACACCCTGGGTGAGGCCCTCGATTTCCTCGATGGCTGGGCCAACGCCAACCTGCCCACCGGCATGACGGTGGATTACGCCGGTGATTCCAAAGATTACCGCGACAATCAGGGGGAGATGGTGTTGGTCTTTGGCCTCGCCCTGCTGGTGGTCTATCTGGTGCTGGTGGCCCAGTTCGAGAGCACCCTGACCCCGGCGGTGGTGATGGTGACGGTGCCGCTCGGCATCTTCGGCGGCCTGCTTGGCCTCTGGCTGACGGGGCAGGAGATGAGCATCTACAGTCAGATCGGCATGATCATGCTGATCGGCATGGTGACCAAGAACGGCATCCTCATCGTCGAGTTCATCAACCAGTTGCGCCAGCGCGGGGAAGGGTTCGAGGAGGCGATCATCGCAGGCTCGGTGCGCCGCTTGCGCCCGATCCTGATGACCTCGCTGACCGCCATTATCGGCGCGGTGCCGCTGATGCTCTCCATGGGGGCGGGCTACGAGAGCCGGATGGCGGTGGGGACTGTGGTCTTCTTCGGGTTGTCGCTGGCCACCCTGGTCACCCTGCTGGTGGTGCCTGCCATCTACCATCTGATCGCCCGCCACGCCGGCATGACAGGTGCGCGGGATCAGCAGGTAGACGAAGCGCTGGCCGCCAAGGGGGCAGGGGAGTCGCACCCTCCGGCGCTCTGACCTCAATCCTGACGGAGGCCAGTAAATCAGCCTCCATCATCACAAGGGCGCCTGCGGGCGCCCTTGCTATTGCGGGTGGCGGCCTATTCCGCGGGATCTATAGGGACAAAAAGCCATCGCTCCCCTTGGCCGCAACCGGTATAATGCGCGACCCGAATTTTTCCAGGTGTTCAAAATGCAGCCGGTACCCAACCTTTTCTCCTATCCCCGCTATTGGGCCGAATGCTACGGCACGGCGCCCTTCCTGCCCATGTCCCGCAAAGAGATGGACAAGCTCGGTTGGGACAGCTGCGACGTCATTCTGGTGACGGGGGATGCCTACGTGGATCACCCGAGCTTTGGCATGGCGGTCATCGGCCGGATGCTCGAAGCGCAGGGCTTTCGGGTCGGCATCATCGCCCAGCCGGACTGGTCATCGAAGGATGACTTTATGCGTCTGGGCAAACCGAACCTCTTCTTCGGGGTGACCGCGGGCAACATGGACTCCATGATCAACCGCTACACCTCCGATAAAAAGCTGCGCCACGACGACGCCTACACCCCGGGGGATGTGGGCGGCAAGCGGCCGGATCGCGCCACTCTGGTCTATACCCAGCGCTGTAAAGAAGCCTTCAAGGAGGTGCCGGTGGTCATCGGCGGCATCGAGGCTTCCTTACGCCGTATCGCCCACTATGACTACTGGTCAGAGACCATCCGCCGCTCCATCCTGCTCGATGCCAAGGCCGATATCCTGATCTACGGCAACGCCGAGCGGCCGCTGGTGGAAGTGGCTCACCGCATCGCGGCGGGGGAGACCATCGACACCATGCAGGATATTCGCGGCACCGCCGTCATTCGCAAGGAGCCGCTGCCGGGCTGGAAAGGGGTGGATTCGAGCAAGCTCGACCAGATTGGCCGCATCGATCCCATCATGAACCCCTATATGGAAGGGGCCCCATGCTCGGACGATGCCACCGAATCGGCACCTGCCGCGCAGGAAGCACAGCCCGTGCTGGTGCAGCCGGCCAAACCCAAGCCGTGGGAAAAAACCTATGTGAAGCTGCCGGCGTTCGAGCGGGTGAAAGAGGACAAGGTGCTCTACGCCCACGCCTCGCGCATTCTGCACCACGAGACCAACCCAGGCTGCGCCCGCGCCCTGTCGCAGGCTCACGGCGATCGTATCGTCTGGGTCAACCCGCCCGCCTTCCCGCTGGAAACCGATGAGATGGACGGCGTATTCGGCCTGCCCTACCAGCGGGTGCCGCACCCGGCCTATGGCAACGAGAAGATCCCGGCGTTTGAGATGATCAAGACCTCGGTCAACATCATGCGCGGCTGCTTTGGCGGCTGCTCCTTCTGCTCCATCACCGAGCACGAAGGGCGCATCATCCAGAGCCGCTCGGAAGAGTCGATCCTCAAGGAAATCGAAGATATCCGCGACAAGGTGCCGGGCTTTACCGGCGTCATCTCGGATCTCGGCGGCCCCACCGCCAACATGTACAAGCTGCGCTGCAAGAGCCCCAAGGCCGAGCAGACCTGCCGTCGCGCCTCCTGTGTCTGGCCCACCATCTGCCCGCACATGGACACCGACCACAGCCCGACCATCAACCTCTATCGCAAGGCGCGCGACCTCAAGGGGATCAAGAAGATCCTCATCGCCTCCGGCGTGCGTTACGACATCGCGGTGGAAGATCCCCGCTATATCAAGGAGCTGGCCAAGTACCACGTCGGCGGCTACCTCAAGATCGCGCCGGAACACACCGAGGAGGGCCCGCTCTCCAAGATGATGAAGCCGGGCATGGGCAGCTACTACCAGTTCAAGGAGCTGTTCGACAAATACTCCAAAGAGGCGGGCAAGCAGCAGTACCTGATCCCCTACTTCATCTCCGCCCACCCGGGCACTACCGATGAAGACATGATCAATCTGGCGCTCTGGGTCAAAGAGAATCGCTTCAAGCTCGATCAGGTGCAGAACTTCTACCCGTCGCCGCTCGCCAACGCCACCACCATGTATTACACGGAGAAAAACCCGTTAAACAAGGTGAGCCGCGAGGGGGGCGATGTGTTTGTCGCCAAGGGCGAGCGTCGTCGCCGTCTGCACAAGGCGCTGCTGCGCTACCACGACCCCGCTGGCTGGCCGATGATCCGCGAAGCCCTGCTCGCCATGGGTAAGGGCCACCTGATTGGCAACGGCCCGGGTTGTCTGGTGCCAGCGGAAGGGCGCAACGAGCGTGCCGCCACTGGCAAGGGGTTGAAACCGGCCCTGACTCGCCACAGTAACATTGCCCATCAGCGCGGTAATGGCACAGGCAACAAGCCGACGGGCGGCAAGCCGGTGGGTTCCCAGCTGCACAAAGGCGCGGCTAACGGCAAACCGGCCGCACAGGGCGAAGGCAAGAATGCTGGCCAGAATGCGGGTAAAAGCAAACCTGCCGGCAAACCCGCCCATAAGGGCAAGGCACCAACCCGCGCCGGCTCTGCCAAGCCGGGGGCCAAACCCACCACTCAGGGCGGCAAGCCTGCGGCTAAAGGCAATGGTGCCAAGCGACCGGCGCGGTAATATTTGCTGATTGGAAAGCGATAGAAAATAAAAAGGCGACCAGATGGTCGCCTTTTTTATTGCTCATTAATCTTCTGAGAGCTGTATCAAATGATAACTAGAGCTGTACATATTATTAAAAGTAATAGTCTAGCGTTTCATTTTTTACCCATTTCTTGAACCGTTACTAACGGTGCTCCATCAGTTTGCAAAATGGATGTGCCACAAATAAAGTCTAAAGGGGCGTTAATAGAAACTAAAAAAACAATAAGAAAAGTGACAAAGGTTATTGATAAGGATAGTGGGATTTTGTCCCTTAATAATTTGAAATGAAGTTGTTCATCAATCCAATTTATTTGATGCTCCCAGAAAAATTTATAATGAGCATACCAGTTACTGAACATTATTTGTTTTGTGATTGATTCTGAATAGAATTTATCCTCGATTATCTTTAACCGTTCATGATATTCATCAAGATTTTCCTCATCCTCAAGCCCTTTCACTTCAATATAAAGGGATTTAATTTCATTAAAGTACCTGGTTAGGGCTGACCCAGCTTTTTCATATTCATTTTTTCTATGAATGTTCATGCTTATGTAAAGCCCTACAATTCCCAACACAATAAACGTAGCGGAAACAATTTTTGTTGAGAGACTGTCAACACATAATGCATAAATACCAATAGCCATTGATATGAAACTGATAAACCCAGGTGTCTTTTCAATAATATCATACGTTGCAAAATGTTTTTTTGCACCAAAGCCAACGTCATAGCCTTTTTCCGCAATACTTTTTAATAGGTCTGATTTTTTCATATTATTACCTACTGAATTGGAACATCGATAGAAGCTCTAGCTACAACAACATCATTTTTTATTGCATAGCATTCGACATAATGTTCACCTCTAAATGAGGTTCTTTCATTTCTCTGCTTATATCCATTGTCAATCACAATTTGGCCTCTGATATCATCTCTTTTTTCTGCCTCAGGGCCGCGATTTAATACTTTCCACATTAATGTGTAGTCGCCCGGCACATCGCATTTCTCTACTCTGAAAAGTAGCTTTTTATCAGGACGAAGTGGTATGTTATTCAACAGCATCTGGAATAATGAATTTGGGCGATAACCATTCTGATTAACTTCGCAGTCAAGCGTCATATTAAACTGAATATCAATAGGATATTTGTCATCGATAAACTGTTCTGTGTCTCTCCATGTTGTAATTGATTTCTGGAAAGATTCGGAAATGATTTTACTGACGGGGAAACTTCTACCATAAATAGATCGCCATCTTTCGTTTGCTTTCTCCGTGCCTTCAGCTTCGATAGCCTCTATGGAAAGTTCATATGCTTCTTTGGCTTTTTTTCTGAAATCTTTTTTAACGTTTACATTTTGGTTGCTTCCAGGCGCTCGGTAATAATCCTGTTTATCCTGTTCTGATAGATATTTAAAAAAATCTCGACTAAGCCAGTCAAAATAAAGATAGCTCTTGTCATCATATAAACTAGTTGTTTTCATAAAATTGTAGGCGAGAGTGTCTATTAGCAACCCCCCTATTGCTACGCCACTTTTATTTTTCCATGACCTTGCCATTTTACATAGCAGTCGAAGGTTTTTATTCTTTTCTTCGTTAAGGACCTTTATAGCCTTCATTTCTTGCCGTGGTTTTGTAGTTTTCCAGCTCCCCCCATTTTTTGTATCAGGGTATTTAAAATATCCTGACTCATCATCATTATCGTTGTAATAGTTGAAAACTGGTTGAACTTCCACGTGAAAATTTTGGTATTTCACCGTAACAACTAAGCGATCAACTTTTACATCTGTCGTCGGATATCTTGCTTTAATTGCATCTTTTACATCAGTGAGGAGCTTAGATTGCTTATTATCTTTGTAATCATCCCATTTAGATGATGGCATGATGTAGATCATATCGAGATCAGAAATACCCTTAATGCCAGTATATCGACCATAAGAGCCAACCTGTAAAGAATTTGCTGTGGTTGAGTCAGTATTCCTAAACTTCATGTTTAGGCTTTTTGTAATTTCACCATATCGCTGAGAAAACTGAGTAGATCTTTCAACTTTAATGTTGTCGAGAAACTCTTTAAACATGTCCGACACAGACATAAAAACTCCTTGCTGGTTAATTTTTAGATAAATCTGGAGAAATCAGGGACACCCGCCTTTCTGTGTGAGGCGTATCACCACCAAATCCCACGCTACCGCCCGTGGATTACAGCTTCCAATATGCTCCCTTGACCCACGTTGGCAGTAACCCATCGCAGTTCAACAGGTTCTGGCTGGCCATGGTAAGTCAAACGAAACTGCCTGGGCGAGCCATTAAGTGACTTAAATATCAGAAATTAATCATTTTTTGCGCTTGATCAGCAAATGGAACTGGAAGGCGGCTTTGTAGCCATATCCCGCTTTGGCAAGCAGGGAAGGGGAGTGGATTGGGGCGACCTGCTGGTCGCCCCTTGTTATTGCCATATCCGGCGCCCGAAGGGTTAGCCGTTATAGCCGTAGCAGCGCTTGAGCTCTTCGAAGTCGTAGTAGTGGCTACCGCTTTGGTAGGGCTGACAGCCCGTTTTAAAGGCGATCTCCTTTTCGTTGTAGAGCATCTTGACCAGCACCTGCCGCTGCCCGTTCTGGTAGATATCCCACTGAATATTGGCGGTATAGGGGGAGACCCAGCCGCCGCGCCACTCGTTGTTCTGCTGGCTGAACAGCTGATCCGGGCTGGCCCCCTGACGGCTCCCTTCCAGCTTCATCAGGGCGGCGAGGGGGATAATGGCTTCGGCGTGGGCAAAGCGCAGGGTGGCCCGTCGGCTCTGCTCGCCCTCCACCACCTGACGCTGCACCTCGCCAAACAGGCCGTCGAGCAGCGGCTGGGCAATGGCGTAGGGGGCGCTCTGGTTGGCAAAGCTCGGCCCCTTCTCGTAGAAATCTTCCGCATCGGAGAGGTAGGAGAACCAGGCAGACTCCTCCGGGGTGAGGAACTGCTCCAGCGCCCAGGGTTCGCTGCCCTGTGCCTGCGCTTCGCGGATCATGCCGGGGCCGATGATAAAGAGGTTGTAGAGCATCAGGGCGGCATCCACTTCGTCGCGCACATAGGTCATGCCGCCATCCTCCGGGTTGACTGCGACAAACTCGACGCCGCCCGCCAGATAGTCGACAAAGCCCTTGCTGTAGATACGCTCCAGCATGCTGCGGGCCATCTCTTTGGTCTTGCTCAGGTTTTTAAGCTGATCCAGCGCCCTGGCCAGCTCGGGGGCCGGGGCGATTCCGGCATCTTCGTCGCCGATAAAGCGCTGGTAGCTCTCATAGGCGGGCAGGTAGCGGGCGTAATCCCCCTCGGGCGTGGTCTTGTGGAAGTAGAGCTCGAACTTGTTGACCAGCTTTTTGTCGATCTTCGAGGGGTCATCCTGCGTGAGGTAGCACTGCGCCGAGTCGCTGACATAGCTCACGTCGCGCTTGAGGCTCTCCATAAAGTAGAAGGCGCTTTCGTTGGCCCTGTCCTTGCCCGAGGTGACCACCTTGATGCAGTGGGGCTCGCTGCTGTTGAGCAGGGTCGGCAGCCGCGCCGCCAGCCGGGTGGCGAGATTGGCGTGCTCCTCCTTGCCCAGCGCCGAGAGCAGGCCATAACCCAGTTTCTGGTTGGCGGCCGTCACCAGATCGACCTTGCCTCCCAGCCCCTGCCCGAGAGTGGTGAGCGCCCCCTGACGCTGCGCCTCTTCCCATACCAGCTTGGTCAGCACGTCATATTTCGGGCTGGAGAGGGAGCGCGAGCCGTGGCGCGCCACCATCTCGGTAAAGACCGGGCTGAACCCCTGAGGCGCTGGCTCGTAACTCTCCGCCTGCTGCTGCGGGCTGTAGACCGCTTTGGTGCTGTATTGATAGGCGGTTTTGCCCTGGCTGTCGGCAGACGATTCGTTCTCTGACTGGCAGCCGCCAAGCAAGACCAGCGAGACGGCCAAAGCCACATAAGAAGAGCGCGGGAAAGTCATGATGTTCCTTATCTATCCATATGAAAAATAAGTGAAAAACTCTATGGCTTGAATATGACCGCGGGATGTCAGCCAGATGACAGGCTGATGACTTCTGATAAAGCAGTAAGCAAGGGGACAGACGTGGCGAGCATGCCCATCAGCGAGCGCTTCTGTTATTTTGGCCTGCCCGATAGATGGGCTTGGAGCCCGTTCATGACGTGTTTGGCAGGAGCAATCAGATGGCAATAAAAACGCGATCCCGCAGGGAGAAGGTGGGCAGTGGCCTTGGGCTGCTGCTCGGGATCATAGGCTTCAATCTGCTGGTGCCCTTTCTGTTTGAAAAGCAGGCGGGTTTTGATGGCAACCAGATGCTCTGGGCCGCCGTGACAGCGCTGATCTGCGCCGAGCTGGGGGCCAGAGTGGGCAAGTGGCTGGATTGCCGGGAGCAAACGAGAGCAGGCGACTAACTCAGGAGGCGGCCGACAGGTCGCGGGTTGCTCTGAACTGGCTGGGAGTCAGGCCGGTGATGCGCTGAAATTCGCGATTGAAATTGGATTTGGTCTGAAAACCGGCGTTCATCAAGATCTGGGTGATGCTCTCATCCGTGTTCAGCAGGGCCTGCCTGGCATGGGCAATCCGATATTCGTTGATGACCCTGGGGATGCTCTGCTGGCGCACCAGATTGACGGCACTGGAGATCTGCTTTGCGGGAATGCCCAGTTTGCGTGAGAGGCGGGCCAAGGTCAGCTCAGGATCCAGGTAGCAGGCTTTCTCCTTCATCAGGTTATCGAGCAGAGCCACTATCTCTCGGGCGCGATCTTCGCTCAGCAGCGGCGCTTTCTCAGTAGGCTCGGGAACGGAGGTGGATATCTCCTCCTCTTCTGCATCAGCGGTATTGACCCCCACCATCACCACGGCTGCCGCCAGCATGGGCACCAGCATCAGGTGACCCAGCGACAGGATATAGGGCGCCAGCTGGCCTTGGTTGAAGGCGAAGTCGAGGGAGATGGCGGCGTCGATGGCCGCCGAGAACAGCAGCATCCAGCCCGCGATATGTTCTGCCCGCCTGACCCCCTCCCACTCATTGAACGAGACATAGAGCAGCTGCTGTGTCTTATCGGAGAAGCGCACCAGCGCGATGCCGTAGCAGAGATAGATGGCGGTCAGCAGGCCATCCAGTGGCAGTGGCAACCAGTTGTGGGTCAGCATGCCGAAGGCAACCAGCGCGGGGCCGACGCCGTGCAGCCAGGAGAAGCGGGCGCTAGGCGCCTTGGTCCGGCTGAAGATGTGCCAGGCGGCCACCGGAATAAGCGAGGCGAGGATCGGCTGCACGAGAGTGAGCTGCGCCAGATCGAAGGTCCAGCGCAGCCCCACCATGCCTGTGGTGATGGCGCACAGCAGCAAAAAGAGGGCGGTCATTCTGGCCGCCCGCCCGAGGCGCGCTAGCAGCACGGCAGCCAGCAGTGCCAGCAGCAAGGAAACAATAAAGGGTATGGGTATGGCCAGCATCATGTATCCCGTGTGCAAAGAGAGGCCGTTGACCAGCCGCGGCATGCCAGCATAACGGCTCGGGTCAGGTGAATGAAGCCCATGATGGCGCAGGCGCGTTTCGAGGACGACCTGAAACCGGTTTGAGGACGCTTTGGGGCGCTTTGCTCCCCATGATAAGGGCTCCCAATCACCATAAAAGGCAGGTATCCATGTTCTCTTTCTATTGGCTGGCGTGGCAACGCACCCTGGATTTTTCGGGTCGCGCCACCCGGGCCGAGTGTGGGTGGTTCATGTTGTGCCACCTGCTGGTCACCCTGATCTGCATCTGGCTGGACGTGCTGCTTGCCAACCTGGGCTGGCTGGATCTGAGCTACGGCCTAGTGAGCAGTGTGCCCCTGATTACGCTTATCGTGCGTCGCTTGCACGACACCAGCCGCTCCGGTTGGTGGGGCTGGGTCTTTCTGGTGCCGGCCGTGGGACCCCTGCTGCTCATTTATTTCCTGGCGCAGCAAAGCGGGGCAACTCATGTTGGCAAGGAGGCATCGGCATGAGACAGGCACTCTGGCTGTTTATGTTGTGCTGCTCGCTGGCGGTGGCCGCCGTCAACAATCCCCACGATTTTCCCAAGGGGGCGCTGGGCCTGCTGCAGGTCGACAGCCTGACCCGTGGAGAACTGCTGTGGATGCAAGGGCGGGTGGGGGAGGGAACCTATACCACCACGGATGCCGAGGGGCGCCACTGTGCCATCCGGGTGCCGGTGGCGGTCGGCAAAGTGGCGAGCAGCGGCCTTGGCATCGACTCCGCCGCGGGGCTGGCTATCGTCGTCATGACGCCGAGGCTCGATGCGGCGCTTAGCAAGGGGGAGCGGGTGAACAGCCGCGACTTCACCTTCTCCCGCGAGGCCGCTGACCCGGCGGCCGACGGCCATATCGTCAGCGGGATCGCGGCCGACGAAGGGTTTGTGCTGAACTCGCGGCGGCGCTGGATAGCCTGGTTGCTGGAAGACAAACCGGCACTGCGCTGTCAATAAGGCCCCCTCGTCGGGAGGACGCGCCGGCCAGGAAAGAGCCGCTGGCCGGTGCGCTTACTGCCACACCTCCTGCCCTTTGGCATTGAGCAGGGTGTGGAAGAGATAGTGATCATCCCGATCGTAATAGACGGTAATGGTGTGGTGCTCGGTGTAATCCGCCGCCACGCCGGCCACCGTCATCGGTATTAGGATCAGCTCCCCCAGCCCCATGGTCACGGCGCTTGCCGTGGCCTGGCCATTGCCGTCAGCGCGCTTGTGGATCTTGCCGAGCACGGTAAAACGATCGCAGCCCTGCACCTTATCCTCGGTCAGAAAGGCGGCCTGCTGGCAACGCTGGGGCTCGCCCAGCTCGGCGCGAATGGTCGCGCGGGTTTCCCCCGATACCAGGGTGTTGCGAAAGCGCCCCGCGTAGTGATCGATGGCGGCGGCGCAGCCGCTTAGCAGCCAAATCAGCAGCAGCGGTGTGAGCCGCAGACAGGCGCGTATCATGGGCGGGCCCCGCCCTCTGCCAGAGGCGCATCACCCCGCCGCCCGGGCTCGCTGCGATGCAAAAAGGTGGTCAGGGTATCGCGCGGCGGCGTGATGCCACACTGCACCAGAATCCGCCCGATGGCTCCTCTGTGATACCCGCCATGAGTCACCAGATGGAACAGCATTTCATCGCGGCTCATCTGCCCCTTGTCACCATCGACAAAGCGAAACGAGAGCGGGGTTGCCCCCTCTTGCGGGCTCAGCGCCGCGACGTAATCCACCAGCCAGTTATCCAGCTCGGTGACTGCGCTGTGCAGGGCGGTGAGGGTCGGTGTCTCCGGGGTATTGGTGGCGGTAAAGTCGTGGCTTTCCCCCAGCAGATTGGCCTGGAAGATGGTATCGACCACATGGATATGGTTGAAGATCCTGAGGCAGGTGTGGTGTGCCTCGCCATATTGCTGCGCATCGAGTGTGGCGATCGCATCCAGCAGTTCGCCATCGGCCCAGCGTTTGTAGTGAAAGAGGGATTGCAGTGTCTTGTTACTCATCGCGTCCTTGCCCTTGTCGCTTCGTGAAGTGCGGCATGTTAGCCAAAATGGGCTCAATACGAAACCCATTCTGTTGCAGCTTTGGCCCCCGTCATACAAAAAAACCGAAAGCTGGCACTGTCGGGGAAGAGGAAAAACATCGACAAGGAATTACAAAGGCATTGGGTCAGGCCTGAAAAAGATCAGGCATCGACATAGAGCACTTGGCTGCTAATAAGCGCCCTTTTCCGGGGCATCCACCTTTTTGACAGCAGTGGGTGCCTAGACTAGGTTGGTATTCCTATGAGGCCCATCAAGCCTGTTTACTGTTAACCATAATCGGAAGGATCCGACATGAAAGCGATGACTGCAGCCCTCTTGCTCCCCCTGATTCCCCTTGCCGTTCAGGCGGGGGCACCCGTGTGGATCACGATTGGGGCCGATAGCGGGGTTGAACTCAAGCAGGTCAATGCCAAGCTCTCCCCCCTGTTCAGTGCCAGCGGGGCGCCTATCCAGCTGGCCCAGATTGAGGCAAGCGAGCTTGGCTACCTCTCGCATCTGATGCACGAAGGGCACCAGCGTTGCGGTGGCTATGTGGTTCACACGACCCTGGCCGATGCGCTGCAGAGCATGGCCCAGCCCCTCAGCCAAAACCTGTTCAGCGCACCGCCGTTGACCCAGGGGGCCAGTGTCAACCGGCTGCTGCCCCATCTGGATCAAGGCAATATCGCCAGCACCATCAGCAAGCTGTCCGGCTGGCGCAACCGCTACTACACCACCCCCACCGGCACGCAATCCGCCGACTGGGTGGCCAGCCAGTGGCAGAGCCTCGGCAGTACCCTGCCATGGGCCAGCGTCAGCCGGGTCAAACATAGCGGCTACCCGCAACAATCGGTGGTGCTGACCCTCAAGGGAAGCCGCTATCCGGACGAAGTGGTGGTGCTCGGTGGCCATCTCGACTCCACCGCAGGCTCGGCCCCCAACAGCAAGACGCTGGCCCCCGGCGCCGATGATGATGCCTCCGGCATCGCCACCCTGACCGAGGTGCTGCGGGTTATCGCCGAACAGGGCCGCCAGCCGGAGCGTACCCTGCAATTTATCGGCTATGCGGCAGAGGAGGTGGGTTTGCGGGGCTCCAAGGATATCGCCAGCCGCTACAAGGCGGCCAACACCAAGGTATTGGCTGCGCTCCAGCTGGACATGACCAACTACAAGGGCTCGGCGAACGACATCGTCTTTATGACCGACTACACCGACAAGGGGCTGACCGGCTACCTCGCCCAGCTGATCGATGCCTACCTGCCGCAAGTCAGCTATGGCTATGACAGCTGTGGCTATGGTTGCTCGGATCACGCCTCCTGGCACAATCAGGGCTACCCCGCCGCCATGCCGTTCGAGTCACGCTTTAGCGAATACAACCCCAGGATCCACACGGCGCAGGATACGTTGCAAAACTCGGATCCCTCGGCTGGCCATGCTCTCAAGTTTGCCCAGCTGGCGACCAGCTTTGCCGTCGAAATGGGCAAGATAAACTGAGTCACAGGCCGCAGCGCAAGCCAAAAGGAAGGAAGTCTCGGCTTCCTTCCTTTTTTGTCTCTGCTGTGCGGCTTTGCCCCGCCATACAAAAAGCCCCGAGAGCAGGGCGCTTTGGGGGATGAGGAAAAAACCCGCAAGGTTGTTATCCCCAGTCGTCGTTATTTCAGGTAAAGCTTGCTCAATACCACGCCAATATGGCATCGAACATGCGGGTATGGGTCACTTGCAGGTTTGCCGCCTTGGTAGAAATGGCTGCGCTATAGAGCTGGACGCCGGGTTCGTTATGACTCTGCACCAGATAGTTTTTATGGCGACAGGTTCCGTAGAGGGAGAGGCTTTTTCTCGCACAGTGGCCGAGAAACAGTACCCCACCAAGGCCGATCATCAGGCCACATATATCCAGCAGATTGATATCGATCTGATTGACGGCGGGCAGGGCAAATTGTGCCTCGGCTTGCAGAGCGAGTTCATAGAACGACACGGCAAACATGGCGCCGCAGAGCAGCAGTTTGATACGGGCGAGGCTGGTGAGTTTGGTCTGCATCACGTCCGGCGAGACAAAGTAGAGGTTCTCCAGATGTCGTCTCTGCTCTTTGATAAGGATCCCGCGCACATTGACATCAACCTCGACCTGGGTTGATTCGCGATAGACCAGCCCCTGTTTTTCCCACTCGTCAGCCAGCATGGCAACCAGCACCGGATAGACGACAATGGCCAGGCCGCAATAAATCGGCAGCGCATGATATCCGTTGGACATCAGTCCAACTGACAATATTGCGAATATATAGGGCGACAAGGCTTTGAGTGCAATTGATGATTTCATCGTTATACATCCATAAATAACGCGTTTTATAAGTGCCGATAGCGCACAGGCAATAGTGGCCGCGCCAATAAGCTGCGGCCAAATAGGGCGTTGGTCAGCGGTAATTCATTCCGGCAAATAGCCTGAAATAGTCCCTTTGCTCGGCAACAGGGAGAAGAGCGCCATAGTAAGCCAAACGAGGCCACTCGGACAGTGACCCGGATGACATAAATCTGTGTGCTGCCGTCGAAATGAAATCATATTTTGTCGCTACTCCGGTTCCTCTATGCAAAAAGCCCCGAGAGCAGGGCGCTTTCGGGGAAGAGGAAAAACATCGACAAGGAATTACAAAGGCATTGGGGTCACACCTGAACCGGATCAGGCATCGACATAGAGCACCTGGCCGCTAATAAAGCCATCGACGGAGCGCTCAAACGCCTTGCCGACCAGGGCGCCCGGCACCGGCTGGAAGCCCGGCATCATCTCGCCATATACGTCCCACGCCTCTTCCAGTACTGTCGGGTTGACCACATTGATGCGGATGCCGCGGGGCAGCTCGTGGGCCACGCACTGGACAAAGGTATCGATGGCGCCGCTGGTGGTGGCATCTGCAATGGCCAGCGGGATCGGCTTGATATTGAGAATGCCGGAGATCAGGGTGAAGGAGCCCCCCTGATTGATGTAGTTGAGGCCGATATTGACCAGATTTATCTGCCCCATCAGCTTGCTCTGGATGGTGGTTTGCCACTGCTCGTCGCTCATCTCGCCAAAGGGGGCGTATTCGCAATAGCCGGCGGTATTGACCACCGCATCGAAGGAGCCCACGTTTTGGTAGAGCCGCTCGATGGACTCTCGGCTGGTGATATCCACCTGAAAATCACACCCCTCGCCGGAGCGGCTGGCGGTAATGACCTTGTGCTTGCCCAGACCACTGAGGGCGGCTTGCCCCATTTTCCCCTGAGCACCAATCAGAATGACAGTTTTTATCGTTAACCTCGCTTTGCTGGAAGAGCTGCAAGGTTAGATAGCCACTGATACAATGTAAATCATGGGTGGTTTGTATGTGATACAACTTAAATTGGTGAGGTGAGGGTGGAGAAGATCGATATCAGGCAGATGCGGGTGCTGGTGCTGCTGGTGAGATACAAGAGTGTGTCGCGGGTGGCCGAGCTGCTGGAGATCTCCCAACAGGGGGTGAGCAGCCATCTGAAAAAGCTGCGCGATCTCTTTCCCGCCGAGCTGTTTATCCGCCAGAGCGCCGGGTTGCAGCCGACCGATTACGCCTGCGAGCTGGCCGCCAAGTTTGAGCAGATCCTGGCCGATATCGACGGGGTCTTTGTAGCTGCCCCCTTCGACCCCGCCAGCAGCCAGCGCACCTTCAGGGTGATGGCCAACGAATATGCCCAGCTCGCCATTATCCCAAGGTTGGCGAGCGCTCTGCGCACTCAGGCACCCTCCATCCGGCTCGATGTGGTGGACTTTCAGGCCGAGCAGCATCTAGAGGCGCTGGCCAGCGGCGAGGTCGATCTGGTGATTGGCTTTGATGCCTATCTCGACCCGGGGTTGCTGCGCGCCACCCTGCGTCGGGATCACTACTGCTGCGTGCTGCGCCGCGACTCCCTATATCTTCCGGACAACGCCCCGCAGGATCTGGCGGCCATCCCCTTTGTGCAGTTCGCCAACAGCGTCGGCAATTTCGAAGGGCAGATGAGCCCGCAGCAGGTTGCCAGCGCAGCGGTGGCAACGCTCCCCTGTTACACCTCGCTGCAAGCCTTTATGTCGGTCAATGACGTGGCAGCCTGCATTCCGTCGGCCATCGCCGCCCTCGGCGATTTTCGTGTGCTGGAGCTGGCCGGGGCGCCGCAGCCGTTCGAGGTGGTGGTCGGCAGACACCGCAAAAGCCAGGGCAATCTCGCCATCGAGTGGCTGGCCGAAGTGATCAAGTCGGTCTGCGATCTTGCCATGCCCGGATAACGCCGCCGTTTGCCGAGAGCTGCACACGCCAGCCAGTGCGCTAACGGCAGGCTGGATCTGCGGGACAAATCCTGCGATGGTGCGGGCAGTTATCCGCTTGTCCCGTTATCGAGTGAAAAGGAGTTGAGATGCGCATTGCCATGATTGGTCTGGGGGATATCGCCCAAAAAGCCTATCTGCCGCTGCTGGCGAGCGATGAGCGGGTTACCCCGCTGCTCTGTACCCGCAATCCGGCAGTGCTGGAAAAGCTGGCCCGCCAGTATCGGATCGCCGAGTGTTTTACCGATGTGGCGGCCATGCTGGCCAGCCGCCCCGACGCCGTGATGATCCATGCCGCCACCGCCGTTCATCGCGAGCTGGCCGAGCAGTGCCTGCGCGCAGGGATCCCCACCTTTGTCGACAAGCCCCTGTGCGACAATCTGGCCGAGGCCGAGGGACTGGCCAACCTCGCCATCGCGCAAGATTGCACCCTCTTTACCGGTTTTAACCGCCGCTATCTGCCCGCCATGGCCGAGGCGCGGGCCCAGCCGCTCACCGAGCTCAACTGGCAGAAACACCGCTTCGCCCTGCCGGGCAAGGCGCGGGATTTTATGTTCGATGACTTTATCCATGTGCTCGACAGCCTTTGCTTCTATGGCGGCGTGCCGGGCGGCGACTTTCATGCGGTATTGCGACCGGATACGAAGGACTGCAGCCTGTTGGCCGGGGTCAGCGTCAGCTGGCAGAGCGGGGATCGCGCCATCAGCGGTAGCATGAACCGCAGCGCCGGGATCACCGAGGAGCGCATCGATGCCTACGGCGACAATCTCTCCCTGCACATTGAGAACTGCACTCGCGGCATCATCGCCCGCGACAAGCAGGCCGAGATGCTGGCTCCCAACGACTGGCAGCCGGTGCTGGCCCAGCGCGGCTTTGCCGCCATGCTGGAGCACTGGTATCAGCAGATTGAATCGGGCAAGGCGGACAGCGAGCTGATCGCCTCCTACCTGCACGGCCACCGGCTGGCGGAGCAGCTGGTGGCGCTGGCTGACCAGCGGGAATAAGGCTGGCTGGAAGCCTGAGGGATATGAATGCGAGGTGCGCGAAGATAGTGCACCAAACACAACGGGGGGCCGCAGTTGCGGCCCCCCGTTGTTATGGGATGAGATGCATGGGATCAGATGCACTTCACCGGTTTGGGCAGGCCGCCAATCTTGGTCGCCTGCTTGGCGGGCCCTTCCGGGAACAGCTTGTAGAGATAGCGGCTATTGCCCTTCTCGGGGCCGTACTGCTTCTCCATCGCCTTGACCAGCGCGCGGATGGCGGGGGAGGTGTTGAACTCCAGATAGAAGGCGCGCACAAAGCGCACCACTTCCCAGTGCGGCTCCTCAAGCGTGATCCCCTCCTGCGCAGCCAGCACCAGCGCCAGCTCCTCGCTCCAGTCGTTGCTGTTGAGCAGGTAGCCCTTGGCATCGGTCTCGATGAGTTGGCCGTTGAATTCCAGCTGATGTTTTTCGGACGCAGACATGGGGGCTCCTCGCTAATGGGGCTATCAGGATTGGGCGGGCATGGTAGCGCCTTGATCCCCGGTGAGCAACCGGCTCTCGTTAGCCAGATGCAGCAGCTGATCCGCCAGCTCGCTGATCAGGTTGAGCTGCTGGGTCAGCATCAGCTGCTCCTCGCTGCTGTCCGTGCAAAGAATGGGGCACTGACCTCCGATGGAGCTGGAGGGGTTGCCCGCCAGATGACCGGCGGCCTGCTCCAGGGTGTGGCAGATGTGGTGGCGCACCTCATCCAGCCCGCTGATGGCCTCCAGTTTGTCGCGATGGGCCCCCAGCGCCGAGATGTAGGAGAGCAGGGCGTGGTTGCGCCAGGTGAGGGTAAAGCAGAGATCGAGGAAGCGGCGGCGCTTTTGCGGCTCCACCAGCATGCTCTGCCAGGCGGTGGCCAGCTCGCTGTCTGCCAGATGGGCGCTCTTGCGCGCCACCCGATAGTCGATGGACTCATCGCGCTGCTGCTTGAGGCTCGCCAGCACCGCCGAGAGGTAGCGGGCATTGGCCGAGAGCGAGTTAGCGATAAGCGTCGGCAGCCGCTTGTACTGCCAGTCCGGCCAGAGCCAGGCCACCAGCCCGTAGGAGATCAGGCAGCCGAGCAGGGTATCGAGCAGCCGCGGCCCCAGAATGGCAAAGCCGATGCCATCGAGCAGGTTGAACGCCATCAGCACGTAGAGGGTGATAAAGCAGACCGCGGCGCTGTAGTTGTTGCGCACCTGGGTGAAAAACAGGAAGGCGGCCAGCCCCATCACCACCAGTTGGACGTGCAGCTCGGGGAAGAGCCAGAGCACCGGAATGCCCACCAGAATACCGGCGAAGGTGCCGAGCATCCGTTGCACCAGTCGGCGGCGGGTGGCGCTGTAGCTGGGCTGGCAGACAAACAGCACGGTCAGCAAAATCCAGTAGCCCTTTTCCAGATCAAAGGCTTGCAGTATGCCGTAACCGATCACCAGACCCAAGGAGAGGCGTAGCGCATGGCGAAACACCATGGAGTGCAAGGTGAGGTGCTGCTTGAGCTGGGTCAGCAGCGGCAGGCGGGGCGGGCGCGCCAGCGCGGGCAGCTCCTGCTCCGGCTGCTCGGGGTTTTGCAGCACTTCGGCGCTGCCCAGCAGCTGATTGATGCTGGCCAGATTGCGGCGCAGGAACTTCATCGGCGTCAGCAGGGTTTTCGGGTAGTGCTGCTTGAGATTGGTGAACTCCAGCTGATCGCCGAGGGCCTCCAGTGTCCAGTGAATGCGCTTGTTATGGGCGTAGGGCTTGTGGACCAGAATGGCGTAACCGAGCCGCTGGCACGCCTCGGAGAGCTGCAGGAACACCTCCTGAAATCCTTCCAGCACTATGCCCTGCTTGAGCTCGGCTTCCAGTCGGCTGTAGGGATAGTGGCTGGAGGTGGCGCGTTCGTGAATTTCCAGCGCCAGCAGGTAGAGGCGCAGCAGGCTGGCCAGCTCCGGGCTTGCCGGATGGCGGCGGCTCAGGCGGGCGTTGAGGGCCGATTTGGTGAGGGTCAGCGCGCTCACCAGATTGATGTTGAGCTGGGCCAGATTGTGGCGAATGGCCTGGGCGCCGTGCTCGTCCGCCGGGAAGAAGCGGGACTTTTCCAGCAGGTAGCGGCCAAGGGCGAAGTAGCTCTGGGCCAGCTGCTCGTGCAGGGTTTTGTAGGGCAGCAGCCAGAGCCAGATAAACGAGACCAGCCCGTACCAGAGGGCGCCAGCGCCGAGGGCCAGCGGCTGGTAGAAGAGATCCGGCGCCTTGGCGGCACCCAGCATAGTGTAGATGGCGATCAGCAGTGAGCCGAAGCTGATGGTGGCGTAGCGGGCACCGAGCGCCCCCACCATCACGAAGATAAAGGTGGAGCTGGCCAGCCCGATGGCAAACAGCCAGGGGGTGGGGTAGAGATACTGCACACACAGGGACGCGAACATGAAGCAAATCAGCGTCATGGCGAGGTTTTTGAGCCGTCCCCACAGGCTGTCGTCGGTTTCGGCGATGGCGCCCGCCACGACCCCGAGGGAGAGCAGCACGGTGAGCTGGTTATTGCCGGTGGCCAGGGTGAAGGCGAGCAGACCGAGAATGGCCAGCAGCACCTTGAGTGCGAAGTAGATGTGACTATCGGTCAGCAGTCGGCGCAGCAGGCCAGAGAGATCCATCGGCATGAAACAGGAACAACCCTTGAACGAAACGAGGGCAGGATGTTACCCCGCCAAGCGAGAAGCGGCCCTGATTTGGATCAGGGCCGCTTCGCATCATATCCTTGATTTGCAACTTATCCTGACAGAAACAGGAGCCAATAAAAACCCCGCCGAAGCGGGGTTTTTGATTAGTTGCGGTTGCCGCCAAGCAGGCTCAGCAGGCTCAGGAAGATGTTGTAGATGGAGACATACAGGGTGACGGTGGCAGAGATGTAGTTGGTCTCGCCGCCGCGCACGATCTGCTGGGTAGTCAGCAGGATGGCACCGGAGGAGAAGAGCATGAACATGGCGGACAGAGCCAGGCTCAGGGCGCTCATCTGCAGGAAGATATTGGCAATCATTGCCACCAGCAGTACCCAGAAACCGACGAACAGCATGCCGCCGATGAAAGAGAGGTCACGCTTGGTAGTCAGGGCATAGGCTGACAGACCGAAGAAGGTGAGCGCGGTACCGCCAAGGGCGGTCATCACGATCTCGCCACCACCATTGTTCATGTACATGTTGATGATGGGGCCCAGGCTATAGCCCAGCAGACCGGTCAGGGCGAAGGTGAAGACCAGCCCCATGCCGTTGTTGCGATTCTTCTCGGTCAGGAACATCAGACCGTAGACGCCGATCAGGAACACGGCCCAGTGCAGCGGCGGCATGTTCATCACGGTAGCGACCCCCGCCACCACGGCAGAGAAGCCCAGAGTGAGGGAGAGCAGCATATAGGTGTTACGCAGCACCTTGTTGGTATCGCGTACGGCACTTTGGGTGCCAGTGTAGATAGAACGGGTATCCATCTTGGGTGTCCTCTTGATGTCCGGGTGAGACGGCGAGCAGCCGCCTCGTGATCGCTGTTTGTTACTGCATGTTTACGCATTGTATGTAGAACAAATAGGGATGACGAGGAACAATTTCAAGCCACCTGCCATTTTGCTCCCGCACACTATCCCACAGGAAATATGTATTGCATATGAACAAGGGCTTAGCGTAGTATGCACGCCGTTCGGAGGGGTGGCAGAGCGGCTGAATGCACCGGTCTTGAAAACCGGCGATGGGCGACCATCCGTGGGTTCAAATCCCACCTCCTCCGCCATATTCAAAGAGAAAGCCCAAGCGGTCACCCGCTTGGGCTTTTTTGTATCTGTCGTATCTGGCATTTCAACTGACACGTCACATGGACGATAAAAATGGCTCGGGTTGTCCCTGAGCCATTTTCACCTTGAATGATGGCTTAGATCCGCCCCTGATAGCGCAGGGGGAAGCGGCCCTGACTGTCGGGCTGGCCGAGGAAGGGGAGCCCCTGCTGCATCTGCGGTGGCAGTGCCGGGCCCGGCTTCAGGGTGCCCTGGAACAGGTATTGGCCATTGGGTTGCAGCTCGAGGCGACCCATGGTCTGCACCGCATCGGAGCCCTGCTTGAGTTCGGCCACCAGTTTGGAGTCGAGGCAGGTGAGTTTCAGCTCAGGATCGGCCAGATCCAGCTTGCCCGCCGGGGTATCGGCGCTGGCGTTGTACCAGTCGAGGTTGCCGTAGAGGTTGTCACACCAGGGGTTGCCCTGGGCAAATTGCTCCACTTTGAGCTGCAGCTGGCCGCTGACGGTGATCGGGATCGGCAGGCGCATCGGCACCCGGCTCAGCAACCAGGGGGCGGGGGCGTTGAGGGTCAGATCCCGGCCGAAGGCTGCGCCATTCCAGCCGACAACGCCCTGACCGTTCAGCCCGTTGCGATCGCCAAAGCGTATGGCCACTTCGGGGGCGAAGCGCAGCAGCGACCAGCCGTTGAGATCCCAGCGCAGTTGGGTCACAGATTCGCTGGCATATTGCAGTCGGGCAATCTGGCCATTCCAGAGGGTGCCGCTCACCCCTTCCAGTTTCAGCAGGTTGGCAACATTGGCAGGCAGCGGCAGATGGCGAGCCACCAATGCCGCGGGCAGGGTGGCCAGCAGGAAGAGCAGATAGGCGGCCAGAAACAGGCTGGCAATCAGGATGCGTTTTTTCATTGTGGACGACTCAACTGCAAACGTCTGACCTTGACCAGACCCGGTGCCAGATCCTCGCGGGCGATCTCGATTATTTGAACCTGAATGCCGTGCTGCTCCACCAGCGTGGAGAGCCAGAGCAGCAAGTCATCGAACTGGACCGTGTCGATCCACACTTGCAGCTCCTGCGCCTGGGGTTGCAGCCGGGCAATCTTGATCTTGTGGTTGAAGGCGGTGCGGTTGACCACCCCTTCCAGGGTGCCGCTGGTATCGATCTGGCGACCCGAGCCCCCTTGCATGGCCAGCACCTCTTCCCCCTTCTCCTTGAGCCAGGCGAGGGTCTGCTGCTGGTTCTGCACCTGCCGCTCCCGCTCTGCGATGCGGTTGGCGATGGGCTGCCAGACGCTCCAGTAGAAGAGACCGACCAGCAGCAGAACGCCGCCTGCGACCACCAGCCGCTGTTCCCGTGCGGTGATGCCGTGCCACCAGCTCTGCAATTTTTCCATCATGATGATTTACCCTTGAGCACCAGTGCGCCCTCTACCTTGCCCTCGGTGCTGCGCACCTCGCCTTGCTGTACCTCGAATTGCTTGCCGGCCAGCTCGCGGAACCGCTCGATCTCGGCAAAGCCTGGGGCGGTCACCTGCAGCCTCAGCTCGCGGCGACTGGCATCAAAGCGCATCACCTGTGGTTTCAGGCCGGGGACTTCGGCAAAGGTGGGGGCCAGCTCGGTGAGCATCAGCAGCACGCCGTTTTGCGGGGCTTGTCCCATCTGTTGCAGATGCTGGTTCATCTGGCTGCGTACGTTCACGATGCGGCTCTCTCCCGGGAAGATGCGGGTATAGACCGCGCGGATCTCCGCTTTCAGCGCCTTGTCCTGCTCGGTGAGCTGATAGAGCTGCACCCCGCGCTGGCCGAGGGCCACCAGCAGCAACAGGCCCGCGGTGATGGCTACCTTGCGCCACTGCAACCAGTAGCGGGCATATTCGGTCTGGGGTCGATAGGGGCCGGGTCAGCAGGTTGGCGCGGCAGGTGAGTGCCCCTTTGGCCAGCAGCAGCATGGGCAGCTCGGGCTCCGCCGCCTGCCAGTTGGCGGCGGCAATGGCGGGCACCGGGGTGTGGCTGTGGATGGTGACCGGCTCGACTTCGGTTGCCAGCAAGATGGCCAGCAGCGGTTCGTCGGCGACGATCCCCTGACAGGGGCCCTGGCGTACCAGCCACTCGCTGCCGAGTTGCAGCGCAGACCAGCCATCAGCGGCCTGTGGCAGCGCCAGCGCATCGGGCAGCAGTTGCAGGCTCTTGAGGCCAGCGGCATCGAGCCAGCCGAGCCACTCGCCCATCTTCTGCCGATCCACTGCCATCAGATCCACCTGCTGGCCCTCGTGGGCCAGCACCACCAGATGGAGCTCGTCCACGTCGGAGGCGATCTGCTCCTCCAGCAGGTAGGGGAGGGCCGCCGCCGACTGGCGGTTGTAGCGACCCGGCAGGGTGACGCGCCGGAAGATCAGATCGCTGCCCGGCACTAGCGTGACCACGGGGCGGCCACCGGCCCGCTCCTGCAGCTCGCCCAGGGCATCGGCCGAGGGCAGGGTGCCGGAGGCGATGATCTCCTGCTCCTGACCGGACCAGACCAGCCAGGCCACGGGTTGTTGTTTATTGGTCCCCAGTCGGATGACCAGACTTTCGCTCACGCATCTCTCTCCTGCGATACCGGTTTGCAAAGGGCGTTGTGCGCCCTGGCAACCGGTGCGCAGCCCGCAGGCTGCATCCAACATCTCTCGTACCCGCGGGCGAGGGCCCGCAGATGCGCTGTTTATTCGGCGCCACTACTGAGGCGGCGCAGCATCACCAGTTTATTGTCCTTGCCCCGCTGGAACAGGGTTTCGAGCCAGGCCCGGTTGTCGCCGACCTCGGCCACGACTCGGGCTTCGAAGAAGTCGCTCTTGACCACCAGCGCCTCTTTCAGTCCTTTCACCGAATCGACCGGAGCGAGCATGTCTGTCATCAGCTTGCTCTCTTTCCACCCCTTCTGTGGCCGCTCGTTCAGTACTCGCTTGGCGTCATCCCGCCCGATAGTACCCAGATAGAGGGCAACCAGCAGCTCGGGGCGCTCGGGGGCAAGGGTATTTATATTGATCTTCAACTTGTCGCTGGGCAGGGTGCAGATATAGGGGGCCAGTTTGGCATAGACCCTGGCAGTCACCCCGCGCACCGCCCTCAGCTCGTCCTTGCCCAACATCCACTGGTTGGCGGTGAGGTAGGGTGGCTTGAGACCCTCGTAATAGGCGTCCTCTGCGCCAAGGCTGGAGACCAGCACCGTATCCTTGTCGGTCCAGTCACGGATGGCATCGGTGAGCTGGGCCGCCTCGTAATCATCCATCGCCAGCTGCTTGAGCAGTTCGCGAAACACCTGCACCGGATAGGGCTGCTGCGCCAGCTCCTCGCCGCTTCCCGCCTTGGAGGCCACGCTCAGGCTGTTGAGGTTGAAGCAGGATTGCAGGTCGGTCACCTCGCCCTTGAGCTGGCCATCGTCCACCGGAAATACAGTGTTCTTGCGGGCCCAGTTCTGGCTGAGGTTGACCACCTCGGGATTGTCCTTGAAATCCTGCGTCAGCACCTTGCTCACCAGCGCCTCTGCCGAGAGGGCATACCACCACGCCTGTTTGCCTGTGGTGATGTTGGCGGTGCGGCGCAGCTCAAGCTGCAGGCGGCCGCTCATATTGCTGGCGATGATCACCATCACCGAGAGGATCAGCAGCACCACCAGCAGCGCCATGCCGCGCTGGCGACCGGGGGCGGCGAGATTAGCCCGCATTGGCGCCCCCTCCGTTCTGGCTGTCACCATTACCGCTATTGGTATTGCCGTTGCCGCCGTTGTTCCCGTTGTTGTTGTTGTTGTTGTTGTTGTTGTTGTTGTTGTTGTTGCCACCTTGGTCGGGGTTGCTGCTCTGGCTGTTCTCTTCGGCGCGCTGGCCACCGGCACCAATCAGGAACTGGCGGCGAATGGTGCCGTAATCTTCCAGATCCAGCTCCACTGCCAGCCCGTGGGGCAGCACGCTGCGCTGGGTCCACTCCTCTTTCCAGTTGCCCTTGTCGAAGAAGTAGAGGCGAAACGCCGTGACCCCTGTCAGCACCGGCTGGATGCGCGGCTCGGTGCCGATCACCGGATCCGGATAGAGGTAGCTCAGGCGCTCCAGCTTCTGATCCTTGAGGCGCCAGCCGACCCGCTGCAGATGGGAGCGGGGCAGCATGCCGTCCGGGTTGAGCCAGCCGCTGCGCATAAAGGCCATGCCCCAGTCATCGCTCTGCTGGCCGAACCGGGAAGCCGCCAGCAGCACCTTGTTGTTCTCCCCCTCGATGCGACCGCTGCGCGGCACCATCTGGGTGATGTCTCGCTCCAGCAGGGTGAAGGCGAGCTGCAGTTCGTTGAGGCGGGCCTCCTTGCGCTTGGCCACCTCGTCGCTGGTGAGCACCCCTTGCAGCACCTGATAGGCGCCCATGCTGAGAGTGGCGAAGATGGCGATCGCCACCAGCATTTCGAGCAGGGTGAAACCGGCGTGACGGACGGTACGAGGCGTGCGGGCGGAGTGCTGGGTCATCGGCTGATATAGGTCCGCATCACGGCGACCGGGTTCTCGGCCTTGGCCTCGGTGCGCACTTCCATATCGAGCGCCCGGAAGTTGTTGTCGGCGGTGGCGACGCCGCGATAGCGCCAGTACCAGGTGCTGCCCGCCATCTGCTCATCCCCTTCCACCCAGCTGTCACCGGGCCACTTGTTCTCGAGCTTCTGTTGCACCAGCTGGTTCTCCACCACCCAGGTGGCGAGTGTCTTCTGCTCCAGATAGTTGAGGGCCGAGAGGTGTTCGCTGGCGGTTTTCATTACCGCGAGACCCGCGATGGCAAAGACTGCCAGCGCCACCATGACTTCGAGTAGTGTCATGCCCCGGGCTTTCATTCGCTCACCTCTTCATCTTCATCACCGGTGAGCAGGGTGAGGCGGCCGAACTCGTCCCCTTTGACGATGCGGGTGTAGCGGGCATCGTCATCCTGCTGGGTGAAGGTGAGCACGAACGGGCTCAGCTCGCCGCCTGGGAAGATGAGCAACTGCGGCGTGCGCTCCTTCTCGTCGCGCTTCTGTTCGGTTTTCTCGTCGGAGTCCGGCTGCCAGCCAAAGCCTTCCAGCTCCAGCGCCAGCGTCATGTTCTCGGCCAGTTGCACCGGCCCCAGCTGCTTGTCGCCAGTCAGGGCCAGCCACTTGCGATCTTTGGCCTGACGCTGCATAAACTGCCAGCCGTTATCCTCGATGCGAATGCCTACCAGCCGACCATCCATCACCGCATACTCCTGCGCCAGCTGCAGCGTCGCCATCAGGCGACGCGCCTGCTTATCCAGCTCCCGATCTCCTCTGGCGCCTCCCATGCTGAGAGTGACGGCGGTGGCCACCAGCCCCATCAGCATGGCGACCAGCAACACTTCCAGCAGAGTAAAGCCGGATTGGCGATGAAAGGAGAGAGACCGCTTCATGCAGTCAGCTCACAAGGAGTGCGGTGGCGGCACATCACTTATTGGAAATCCTTCAGGTTCCAGTTGCCGATGTCGTCATCGGTACCGGCTTCACCATCCAGACCCATGGAGAAGATGTCGATCTTGCCGAACTGGCCCGGGCTCAGCAGCTGGTACGGGTTGCCCCAGGGATCTTGCGGCAGGCGCTTGATGTAGCCGCCATCGCGGTAGCTGCGCGGCGCCGGATCGATAGAAGGCTTGGTCACCAGCGCGTCCAGACCCTGTTCGGTGGTCGGGTAGCGGTTGTTGTCCAGCTTGTACATGTCGAGGGCGTTTTCCAGCGCCACGATATCGGAGACCGCTTTCTGCTGGTCAGCTTTCTCCTTGTTGCCCATCAGGTTGGGCACCACCAGACTGGCCAGAATGCCGAGGATCACGATGACCACCATGACTTCCAGCAGGGTAAAACCGGATTGACGACGTTTGTTCATGAGTTGCTCCGTAACGAATGAGATGGGATGCCCATCAGAGAGTGATCACTGGGTGGGTTCGACGGGCCGCCAGCGGCGCCACCGAACACCGGAAACTTACATATTCACCATATTGTTGAGCTCGAGGATCGGCTGCAGGATCGACATCACGATAAACAGCACCACCCCGGCCATGGAAACCACCAGCATGGGTTCGAACACCCCGAGGGCGATGTTGACCTGGGATTCAAACTCCCGATCCTGGTTGTCCGCCGCCCGCTCCAGCATGCTGTCGAGCTCGCCGCTCTGCTCGCCGGAGGCGATCATATGCAGCATCATGGGCGGGAAAATCTTGGTCTCGGTCAGCGACTTGCGCAGACTGGTCCCCTCGCGCACCCGTTCGGCAGCCTCGAGAATGCGCATTCTGGCAAAGTCGTTGGAGAGCACTTCGCCGGAGATCTTCATCCCCTCCAGCAGCGGCACCGCACTGGCGTTGAGGATGCTTAAAGTTCGGGCGAAGCGGGCGGTGTTGAGACCGCGGCTGACCCGGCCAATCACCGGCAGGCCGAGCAGCACCTGATGCCAACGTCTGCGGCGTTTTTCATCGGTGAGCCACCAGCGCCAGACAAAGCTGCCAAGGAAGATCAGCAGCAGGAACCAGAGGCCGTAGGCCTGCATCAGTTCGCTGGTACCGATGAGAAAACGGGTGGTGCCCGGCAACTGTTGGCCCATGTGTTCAAACTGGGCCACCACCTTGGGCACCACGGCGGTGAGCAGGATCGAGATAACCCCGATAGCCACGCAGGTAAGCACGATGGGGTAGATCATCGCCTGCAACAGCTTGGTGCGCATATGCTGGCGCTGCTCGGTGTAGTCGGCGAGGCGGTTGAGCACCTTCTCCAGATGGCCCGATTTTTCACCGGCCGCCACCATGGAGCGAAACAGCTGGTCGAACACGTGGGGAAAAGCCCCCAGCGAGTCGGCCAGCGAATAACCTTCCACCACCTTGCTGCGCACCGTCGCCACCAGAGAGCGCAAATGGGCTTTTTCGCACTGCTCGGCCACCGCTTTGAGCGCCTCTTCGATGGTGAGACCGGCGCCCACCAGGGTGGCCAGCTGGCGAGTGATGAGGGCCAGCTCGGCTGTGCTGGCACCACGACGAAACAGGGCGAAGCGGGTCGCTTCCCGTTTCGCCTTCTCGGTGGTCTCGTTCACTTCGAGGGGGGTGAGCCCCTGCTCGCGCAGCAACTGGCGTACCTGACGGGCCGAGTCGCCCTCCATCACGCCGCTCTTGCTGCGCCCCTTGTTGTCGAGGGCCTTGTATTCGAATGCCGCCATCTCAATCTTCCCGGGTCACGCGCAGTACCTCTTCGAGGCTGGTCTGCCCCTTGAGGACCTTGTCGATGCCGTCACGGCGGATGCTGGGGGTGTGGCCGCGGATCAGCCGCTCGATGGCGAGCTCGCCGCTGGCGCTGTGAATGGCTTCTCGCACCGCTTCGTCGATCACCACCAGCTCGTGGATGCCGGTCCGGCCACGGTAGCCGGTGTGGTTGCACAGCTCGCACCCGACCGGACGCCACACCTGCTGATCGGGGGCCAGCTCGATGCCCATGGCGAGGCGCTCCTGCTCGGTGATGGGGCGCGGGGCGCGGCAATCGGGGCAGAGGGTGCGCACCAGCCGCTGGGCCAGCACCGCCAAGAGCGACGAGGAGAGCAGGAAGGGCTCGATCCCCATGTCCCGCATCCGGGTGATGGCGCCGATGGCGGTGTTGGTGTGCAGGGTCGACATCACCAGGTGACCGGTCAGCGACGCCTGCACCGCAATCTGGGCGGTTTCCAGATCTCGGATTTCACCCACCATCACCACATCCGGATCCTGACGCAAGATGGCGCGCAGGCCGCGGGCGAAGGTCATGTCCACCTTGGTGTTGACCTGGGTCTGGCCCACCCCTTCGAGGTCATATTCGATAGGGTCTTCCACCGTCAGGATGTTGCGATCCCGCGAGTTGATTTCAGACAGTGCCGCATAGAGGGTGGTGGATTTACCGGAACCGGTCGGGCCGGTAACCAGAATAATGCCGTGGGGCTTGCGAATAAGCTCGCTGATGATGGTGCGGTTGGCCGCGGTCATCCCCAGCTGTTTGAGCTCGAGGCGCACGTTGTTCTTGTCGAGCAGACGCAATACCACCCGCTCGCCGTAGCTGGACGGCATGGTGGAGACCCGCACATCGACGGCGCGGCCGCCGATACGCAACGAGATACGGCCATCCTGCGGTACCCGCTTCTCGGCGATATCCATCCGCGACATCACCTTGATCCGCGAGACCAGGAGTGAGGCTAGCTTGCGATGGGGGCGCAGGATCTCCCGCAGCACCCCATCGATGCGAAAACGGATTACCAGTGCCCGCTCAAAGGTCTCGATATGGATATCGGAGGCCTCTTCTTTTATCGCCTCGCTCAGCATGGCGTTGATGAGGCGAATGATGGGGGCATCGTCATCGGCGTCCAGCAGGTCTTCACTCTGGGGCAGCTCTTCGGCCAGGGCGAAGAAGTCCATCTCGTTGCCGAGATCTTCCATCAGCTGGCGTGCCTCGGAGGAGTCGCGCTGGTAGTGAGCCATCAGCAGCTCTTCGAAGGCCTCGTTGTCGAGCTGCTCTACCGCGAAGCTGCAACCCGCGACCCGCCGCACTTCCAGCAGGGCTTGCGGGGTGACGCCAGGGCGGCACTGCAGCACGGGGGCGCCGTCCCGCTCAATCAGGATCACCCCGAAGTTGCGGGCAAAGACAAAGGGGAGCTCGGGCAGTGGCGCAGGCCCGACGCTTCCATCCAGATGGTAGGCGCTCATCAGGGCTTACTCTGCACAAACGGGGTGGTGGTCTCGACAGTGCTTTGCTGTCTGCTCCGCATCTCGTTGATCTGCTTCTGGATCTCTTTTTGCAGCTCGGGCGACACCATCACATCCTGGCCGTAAACCGGTAATACCTGGCGCTTGGGCGAGGTGAGGTACCCTTCCTGAGCTGCCGCTTCCAGTTGTTCAGCACGGAACAGGGAATATTTGTTATTGGATAGGCCGGAGTACACATCGGCATCACGCAAAATTGTCGGGCGGATAAAGACCATCAGATTGCGCTTGGATGTTGAGTTGGAGGTGGAGCGAAACAGATAGCCCAGCACAGGAATATCACCGAGCAGTGGTACCTTGGAGATTTCTTCTTTGGTCTGTTCATCCATCAAACCGCCCAGCACCACGGTTTCACCGCTCTTCACCAATACCGAGTTTTTCACTGTACGGGTATCAAATGTTGGGCCCAGGCCAGAGGTACCTTCAGCCTGCTTGCCAACACTGGAGACCTCCTGTTCGATATTCAGCAGCACCGAATCCCCTTCGTTGATCTGAGGGGTGACGGTTAACTTGGTTCCGACCGTTTTGCGCTCAATGGTATTGAAGACGCTGTCACTACTGGTCGAACTTTGAGTGCCTGTCTGGACAGGTACTTCCTTGCCTGCATTGAAAGAGGCTTCCTTGTTGTCCATGGTGACGATACTCGGGGTCGATAGAATATCGTTCTTGGTATTGGAAGCCAGAGCTGTCGTCAGCATGGCCCAGTCGCCGTGATAGAAACCGGCGGCCATGCCATTTACGGTCGACATGAGCTTGGTAATGGGTTCCGGATTCCCGTTATCTTTGAGCTTGTCTGCTGTGACTTTCGAGGTAATGGGGACTCCGGTATCGGGATATTGAATCGAACCATAGTCGGCATGATTCCACTGTACCCCGAGGTTGAGGCCATCGCTGTCAGCTATTTCGACGATGATCGCCTCCACCAGCACCTGGGCGCGGCGGATATCGAGCTTGGCCACCACCTGCTCCAGTTCGGACATCACGTCCGGCTGGGCGGTGATGACCAGCGCATTGGTGGTCTCGTCAGCGGAGATGGCCAGCTTGCCACCGCCGATGCTGGCGCCACCTGTGGTTGCGCCGCCGCCCTTCTTGTCGGCCTCGATGCTGGAGCTGACCCCCTTGAGCACCTCGACCATGTCTTTGGCCTTGCCATATTTGAGGTAGAAGACCCGGGTGTTGCCCTGGCTCTGCAGGTCGCGGTCGAGCTGGCGCACCATCTGGATGATGCGGGCGCGCGCTTTCGGCTCACCACTCACCACCACAGAGTTGGTGCGCTCGTCGGCCACCACCTTGGGGGAGAGCAGCAGGGAGGCGGTGCCGCCCTGGGGGTTGCCATCCTTGTTGAGGTTGGTCACCAGCCGCACCATTTCACCCGCCGAGGCAAACTTGAGCTTGATGATGTCCACATCCTGATCGCCTGCGCGGTCGACCCGGTTCACCACCTCCACCAGACGGTTGACCACGGCGGCGCGGCCGGTGATCAGCAGCACGTTGGAGGGCTCGTAGTGCACCACGTTGCCACCACCGGCGTTGTCGTTGAGCTGGCGCAGCAGTGGTGCCAGTTCACGGACCGAGACGTTGCGCACCGGCACGACCCGGGTCACCATCTCGTCGCCCATGCCCGGGTTGCTGCCATCCACCACCGGAATGGCGGAGGTCTTGGCATCCCGCGAGCGCAGCACCTTGAGCACTCCGTTGTCCATCGGCACCACGGCAAAGCCGTAGACATCGAGCACGCTCAGGAAGAACTGGTAGTACTGCTCCTCATTGAGCAGGTCGTAGCTGCGCACGTTGATCTTGCCGCGCACCGAGGGCTCTATGATGATGGTTTTATTGAGGTTCTTGCCCACCGTATTGATGAACTCTTCAATGTCGGCGTTCTTGAAACTGGCAGAGTATTCGGTGGCCCAAGCTGAGCCCGCCATCATCAGTGCCGCTGCGATAGTGGCCAGACGCCAGCTTTTCCCTTTAGTGGTCATTATTGGTACGACTCCAAATCATTATTCTGACAAGCGCACATAGATGTCGAACTGTTCGCCCTGTCGCTCGACGGTCACTGTCATTTCCGTTGCGCCAGCCATCTGCTGCATCGCCTGCATGGCTTGCATGTTGTCCCGTAAATCCAGCCCGTTGATGCTGATGGCCAGGTCATTGGCCTGCAGCCCGCTCTGGTTGAAAAACTCAGGATTGCTGCCCGGATTGAGGCGATAGCCGGTCATGCGGCCATCCACCTGAACCGGTGAAATATTGAGGTAATCGGTGATCTTGCCCGGATCGGCCATCAGCTCGCTGCGCAGGGAGCCAAGGGGGGCGGTGTTGGTCTGCGGCAGCGGCTTGCCATACTCCTCGCCATCCAGCATCAGGGTCTCGTCGCGGCCATCCCGCTCGATGATCACCCGATCCGGATAGACCTGCCGGATCCGCGCCTGGGTGCCGTCAATCATGTCACCGACCCCATAGGAGTTCTGGATGCCGGACATGGCGATGATGGCGATGGATTTGGCGGGATCAGAGCTGGCCAGCACCCCGTTGAGCTGGGCATTGAGCTGGGTACGCGGCGCATTGGCGGCCACGGCGGCTTTGGCCTGTGCCTTGGGGAGCGCCTTGCCAAACAGCGCCAGTCGGCTTACCTCGCCCAGTTCAAGGCGCGGATTGCTCTGGCCGCTGACCGCCACTGCGGAGGGTTGCCACGGTTGGCTGGTTTGCGGACTTGCCAGGGTGAGCAGACGCCAGGTGAGGGCGGCGCTCTGCTGGGCTAGCATGATCAGCAGCGCCAGAAAGGCCACCTGGGTGACTCTGGTCATGGGAAGCCGCCGGCACTGGGTCAGCAGCATGGTCAAAATGTCATCCCTGAATCGTAGCGTCATATTAATCAACAAATTCCAGGCTCTGGGGCGGCTGCGTATTGTGTACGGCCGGTGGCTGTGACACAACGGGTCGGGGCGCGCCAAACCGTAAAAATGGATATTTCATCACACCGTAAACCTTTGAATGCTCACAAAAGTGGCACTCAGGTGAGGTGCATCCTGCTTGCCAGCGAACATCAGGGTACGGTGCGTACTCATCCTCGCCAATCCTGCAGCACCTTGAGGGTCACGCTCTGTCCGGCGACCTGCAGCACTATGTATTGCTGGTCGATGGTGGCGAGCACGACCCCCGGGGCGATTTCGCTCCCCTCCCGGTATTCCCGGCCATTGAGCACCACGGCTCGCTTGGCGGGGTTGGAGGAGAACACATGAGAGCCATAGCTCAATTGCGGTACCTGCTGGCGCACCGACTGGGGTGCCGAGCCCAGCGCCATCAATTGTGCTGGTTGCACGCTCTGGCTGGCGGTGTGTGGCGTCTCCTGCAATGGGGTTTCATTGAGGGCTTTCATCAGCTGCTCGGCCAGACTCAGCGCGGGGGTATTCCCCTGACTGGTCCCTTCGTTTTTGGCCACTGCTCTGGGTTGGGCCACCGGCTCCGGCAGGGGCGGGGGCAGCGGACGGGTCACCATCGCCTTGGGTTCGACCCGCACGAAGGGCGGGGTGATCACCTCTTTCACCTCCACCTTCTCCTCGATGGGGCGCAGGTGGAGCAGATGCCAGCCATAGTTGGCGCCCGCCCCCAGCAACAGGGCCAGGGGAGCCAGCAGCCAGCCAATGCGGCGTGGGCTGCGCTCCTCTTCCCGGGGCATGGGCAAGCCCATGGCTGGAATATGGGCGGAGAGTTGCGGTTGCTGCGCACGGCGCAGCGCCTTGAGCAGGGTAGACATCAGGAGGCCTCCTCCAGTCTGGGCATGGGTTCACCGGAGAGGGCGTTGAGACGCAGCAGGGTGTTGCTGCCCGCGATACCATCAGGGGTCAGCCCCTGATCCCGCTGGAACTGCTGCAGCTTGTTCTTGAGCTCGCCATCGAAACGGCGCACCTTGCGCTCGGGTTGTTGCAGCGCACGGCTCAGGGCGTTGTCGAGCCACTGGATCTGGGTCTGACCGGCATTGCTGGCAATCAGGCTCACCCCCCCTTTCGGCATGCGCCAGAGCAGGGTGTAGCTACCGCCCCAGTTGTCGCTGAGCCACTGGCGATCCACCTGCCAGCTTTGGTCACCTATCATCAGGCTGGCTTTGTTTGGCCCCAGATTGACCAGGGTCGCGTAGTAGAGGCCGCCAGTCTGGTCAGTGAGCGTGATCATGGCGGGATACTGCAGGGCGCGCAGCTCGTCGAGGCTTGCCTCTCCCTCCTGACAGCGCAGACCGGCACGGGGGGCGTTATCGCAGGTTGCTTCGAACGGTTCAGGTTCATAACCCCAGACCCGATAGAGATTCTGCATGGCGCTGTCGGGGTCGATGGCCTGATTGATCGCCTCGGTCAGCTGTTCCTGCTGCTCGGCGGTCTCGTCGATGGTGACCGGCACCTCGACCTTGACTACCGGACGGGTAGGGAACACGCCGAAAAATTGCCAACCCCACCAGCCTGCGGCCACCAGCAGGGCGCCCGCCAGCGTCACCATCAGACCGGAGGCCCAGCTCCCTTCGTCCCGAACGCCATTGACCTCGAAGGCCGCCTGGCTGATATCGCTGTGGACAATCTTGTAGCTGCCACGGGCGAAAGCGGCGATCAGAGCGCGGTCACAGATGAGGTTGATGAAACGGGGGATGCCGCCACTCAGGCGATGGAGTGTCTTGATGGCGCGCGGGGTGAAGATGGGTTGTACGCAGCCTGCGACTTGCAGCCGGAAGCGGACGTAGGCATCCACATCGCTGTGAGAGAGCGGCAGCAGGTGATAGCGGGCGGTAATGCGCTGGGCCAGCTGACGCAGCAGGGGTTGGCGCAGCATCTGTTGCAGCTCGGGCTGACCGATCAGCACCACCTGCAGCAGTTTTCGTTCGTCGGTTTCGAGGTTGGTGAGCAGACGCAGCTGCTCCAGTACGCCGGGCAGCAGGTGCTGCGCCTCATCCACCAGTACCACGCTGCGCTTGCCTGCCGCCAGGTTGGCCAGCAGGTGATCGCGAATGAGGTCGAACAGCCGCTTGATCCCGGCATCCTCGGGATAGGGGAGTTGAAACTCGTCGCAGATGGCGGCCAGCAGATCCCGTTCGGTCAGGGAGGGGTTGAGGATATAGGCGATCTCGGTCTCGGCGGGCAGCTGTTGCAGCAGGCAGCGGGAGACGGTGGTTTTGCCGGTGCCCACTTCGCCGGTCAGCAGCACAAAGCCGCCGCCATCCTGCAATCCATAGTTGAGATGAGCAAGGGCTTCGCCGTGGCGCTCGCTCATATAGAGGTACTTGGGATTGGGCGAGATGGAAAACGGGTGTTCCGAGAGGCCGAAGAACTGTGTGTACATGAGGGTATTCTTTTGTAGCCGGCGACAGATGAAAAATGTCTCCGGATGATAGCAAACCTCGCTTTCATTGGAAGCCATCATTGGCGCCGGAGGGCAAATTGCGGCCTTTTCCTGCCATCTTGTGATCCCGGTTGCGTCATTGGCACGAATCCGGATCACAAAATGACAAAAAATAGCTGTAAATAAAGGGAAATATCAATATGGGCGCGGCGTGGCAAAGGCTGTCAGCATGGCGCTGAACCGGCAATAGCCAGACCTGTTTGTGTACAATTTATGACACCGGTTGCCCTGTCAGCCATCAGGGCAAGCTGGTCGGGATGTACTTGCTCAGTGGTGATCCTGAAACTGCGCGGCAATCTCTCTGAACTGCGTTTCACAGGCGAGAAACGCCGCGACAATGCCGGGATCAAAATGGCTGCCGCTCCCCTTCACGATGATCTCCTTCGCTTCCTCATGGCTGAAAGCAGGTTTGTAGACTCGTTTCGAGATGAGGGCATCGTAGACATCCGCTACCGCCATCAAACGCCCGGAGAGGGGAATGTCCTCACCCGCCAGCCCTGCCGGATAGCCGCTGCCATCCCACTTTTCGTGATGGGTGAGGGAGATCTCCCGGGCCAGCCGCAAGAAGGAGTTGGAGCCCAGCTGCGCCTCGGCACTCGCCAGCGCATCGGCGCCGATCTGCGGGTGGCGCTTCATGATGGCGAACTCCTCGTCGGTCAGCTTGCCCGGTTTGAGCAGGATGGCGTCGGGAATGCCCACCTTGCCCACATCGTGCAGCGGGGCCGACTTGAACAGCAGGTCGATGGTGGCGTCATCGAGCGGATAGCGATCCCAATCGCTGCGACTGAGGTATTGCGCCAGCGCCTTCACATAGTGCTGGGTGCGGATGATATGGGCGCCGGTCTCGTTGTCACGGGTCTCTGCCAGCGAGGCGAGGCCGAGGATGGCCACGTCGCGGGTCAGGTTGAGCTCGTCGCTGCGGGATTTCAGCTCACCGATCATCTGATTGGTGCTGGCGGCGATAAGGCCGAACTCGTCATCCCGGGTGACCGGCACCCGGGCGTCGAAGTCACCACACTGTACTCTGGCCATTGTGCTGGTCTGCTGGCGCAGGGATAGGCCGAGATTGCGACCATAACCGTGAATAATGAGGGCGAGATAACAGAAGGTCACCGTCATTACGAAGGCGATCTCCCACAGGATGTAGTGCTGGGCATCGACCCTCGGCAGGCTGCGCTCCACCGTCACCAGCCACTCCAGATCCTTGTTGAACAGCAAGAAGAAGACACCCCCCAGCAGGGTGAGGGTCGCCAGGTAAAGAGGGTGAACTTGCGTGGCATCGGCATGGCCAGCGGGTGGCTCAGTGCCAGGCTCTGCTCGGCTTGCCGTGTTCTGGCCCGATTCCAATCCCGCTCCAGGGTCAGATCGGCCGCCACCAGAAAGCCGAGGGTGGTCATCCCCAGCAGCACCTTGAGGTGACTCTCCAGCGGGAAGTCGTGGGTCAGGGCGTTGTAGCCCGAGAGCAGCAGTGCTCCCAGCAGGTAGAAACCCACCTCCAGTCCAAACCCGTCCAGCCCGTTGCGCGCCAAGGGCCGCCTTGAAAGCAGCCAATTGCGCACGGCGAACATGATGGCGAACGTCACCAGGGTCGGCCCCAGCAACTGGGGCAGGGTGAGACTCTCGAGAAACGGGCAAACCTGCCAGCCATAGAGACAAAATAGTGACAGGGTTACCCCGTAGTGCAGGGCGCAGCGCCCCGTGATCCTCTGCATATTCCCACCCATGTTGCTGGTTATTGTTATGTCGGCGGGAGGCCCGCCATTACAGGCGCCGCAGCAGCAGGCTACCGATGGAGTAGCCAGCGCCAAAGGAGCACAGTACGCCGCGAGCACCCGCAGGAAGGTCGCGATTGTACAGATGAAACGCGATGATGGAACCCGCCGAGCTGGTATTACCATAGCTATCAAGAATGACCGGCGCCTCCTGCTGGCTGGCATCGTGACCGAGCAGCTTGCGGCCGATGAACTGGTTCATGGTGAGGTTGGCCTGATGGAGCCAGAGCCGGTTCAGGCTCTCGGCGGGCCAGCCCTGCTCGTCGAGCTGGTTGGCTATCTGGTCGCACACCAGCGGCAATACCTCCTTGAACACCTTGCGTCCCTGCTGGCGAAACAACTTGTCGTCGCTGTAGCGGGTACGCGGGCTCAGCCGGTTCAGAAAGCCGAAGTTGTTGCGGATGTTGTTGGAGTATTGGGTCACCAGCTTGCTGGCCACCAGTTGCCACGGATTGGCCGCCTTGCAATCGGTCTCCCGCTCCAGCAGCACCGCGGTGCAGGCATCGCCGAAGATAAAGTGACTGTCTCTGTCCCGGAAATTGAGGTGTCCCGAGCAGATCTCCGGATTGACTACCAGCGCCACGTTGGCGGTGCCTGCCGCCAGCATGTCGGCGGCTGTCTTGATGCCGAAGGTGGCGGACGAGCAGGCCACGTTCATGTCAAAGGCCATGCCGCTCGCCCCCAGATAGTGCTGCAGCTCGATGGCCAGCGCCGGATAGGGGCGCGGCATGTTGGAGGCGGCGACGATCACCAGATCGATCTCGCCGGGCTCGCGACCGGCGGCGATCAGCGCCTGCTCGGCGGCGGCCACTGCCATCTCCACCATGATGGAGGGCATCTCGTCGGGCCGCTCCGCCAGCAGCGGCTGCATGATGTCGGGGTTGAGCACCCCCTCGCGGCTCACCAGATAACGACTCTTGATGCCGGAGGCCTTCTTGATGAACTCGCAGCTCGAGTGCTGCTTGGCGGGAAGCTGGCCGGCGTCGATGGCGGAGGCGTTCTCCTCGTTGTAGAGATCCACATACTGGTTGAAGGCGGCCACCAGCTCTTCATTGCTGACGGCAAAGGGTGGGGTATAGAGGCCTGAGCCACTGATCACGATAGAGGTCATCTTTGCTCCTCGCCGGGTGCGTTCCCGGCTTGTCGGTTTATAGGGTAGAGAGGGTTACAGCTGGTCGATCGCCGCAGCGAGACCCGCCAGGGTCAGCGGATGCATCCGTCCGCCAACCACGTCATTCATCAGTTTGATGGAGGGGTGCCAGAGCCACTCCCGCCGCGGGGTGGGATTGATCCACACCAGTTTGGGAAAGTGCTGCTGCAAGCGGGTAAGCCACACCTGACCTGACTCCTCGTTCCACTGCTCGACACTGCCGCCCGGCCAGGTGATCTCGTAGGGGCCCATGGTGGCATCCCCCACCAGGATCACCCGGTAGTCGCTGCCGTAGGTGCGCAGCAGCCGCAGGGTATCGAACCGCTCCTCAAAGCGGCGCTCGTTATCCTTCCAGACGAAGTCGTAGAGGCAGTTGTGAAAATAGAAGTACTCCAGATGCTTGAACTCGTGGCGCAGGGCGGAGAAGAGGCGCTGCACCTCGGCCACGTGGGCATCCATGGAGCCCCCTACATCGAAAAAAACCAGCAGCTTGACCCCGTTGTGGCGCTCGGGCCGCAGCTTCACATCAAGCCAGCCCTGGCGGGCAGAACTTTTTATGGTGTCGTCGAGATCCAGCTCGTCGGGATTGCCTTTGCGCACCCAGCGTCTGAGCTTGCGCAGCGCGAGCTGAATGGCGCGCTGGCCGAGCGGCGAGTCATCGCTGAAGTTGCGATAGTGACGGGCCTCCCATACCTTCGCCGCCTTGCCGTGCAGCCCCTCTCCACCCATGCGCACCCCCTCGGGGTGAAAACCGCCGTGGCCAAACGGGCTGCTGCCACCGGTTCCCACCCACTTGTTGCCGCCGGCGTGGCGCTCTTTCTGCTCGCGTAATCGCTGGTTGAGGGTCTCCAGCAGCTTGTCGAGTCCGCCGAGGGATTTGAGCAGCGCCTTCTCCTCTGGGCTCAACAGTCGTTCGAACTCCTTGCGCAGCCACTCCTCGGGCAGGTTTTCCGGCAGCAGGGGGATGGCGTCCAGCCCCTCGTAGTATTCGGCGAAGGCGCGATCGAAGCGATCGTAGTGGGCCTCGTCTTTTACCAGCAGGCAGCGGGAGAGCTGGTAGAACTCGTCCATATCGACAGCAACCAGCCGGGCCGCCAGTGCGGCGTGCAAGTCCAGCAGCTCGCGCAGGCTGCAGGGGAGCTTGTGGCGGCGCAGGTGGGTAAAAAAGTCGATCAGCATGGGTCAGCTGCCGCGCCGGGCCAGAAAGGCGAGCTTCTCGAAGAGATGCAGGTCCTGCTCGGTCTTGAGCAGGGCGCCATATAGCGCGGGTACCAGCTTGCCGGGCTCGCGGGCACGCATCGCCTCGGGGGCGATATCGTCGGCCAAGAGCAGGCGGATCCAGTCCAGCAGCTCCGAGGTGGAGGGTTTCTTGCGCAGCCCCTCTACCTCGCGCAGCTCGAAGAAGAGATCCATTGCCTCGCCAAGCAGGCTCTCCTTGAGGTCGGGGTAGTGGAGCTTGACGATGGCCTGCATCTCGGCCTTGTCGGGGAAGCGGATATAGTGGAAGAAACAGCGGCGCAGGAAGGCATCCGGCAGCTCTTTTTCGTTGTTGGAGGTGATGATGACCACCGGCCGCTGGCGCGCCTTGACTCGCTCGCCGGTCTCGTAGACGTCGAACTCCATCCGATCCAGCTCCAGCAGCAGATCGTTGGGGAATTCGATGTCGGCCTTGTCGATCTCGTCGATCAGCAGCACAGGTCGCTGCTCGGCGCTGAAGGCCTGCCACAACTTGCCTTGACGAATGTAGTGGCTGATATCGGCCACTCTGGGGTCGCCGAGCTGGGAGTCCCGCAGCCGGGCCACCGCATCATATTCGTAGAGTCCCTGCTGGGCCTTGGTGGTGGACTTGATATGCCAGGCAATGAGATCGGTGCCAAGATGGTCGGCGACCGCTTCTGCCAGCACCGTCTTGCCGGTGCCCGGCTCCCCCTTGATCAGCAGCGGTTTTTCGAGGGTGATGGCGGCATTGACCGCCATCTTCAATGCATCGGAGGCGAGATACTGGCTGCTTCCTGAAAATCCCATAACGTCGGTTCCTTTGACGATTGGCGCCCGGAGTCAGGGGCCAGAGAGAATAAGCTCTATATGTTGTAATACCATATGGTTATAACGAATAGTCACTTCTCATTCAGAAACCACAGGGTAATCTTGTTTCATCGTCGTAACAAACACAGGGATAGCACCATGAGCAAAATTTTTGAGGACAACAGCCAGACTATCGGTAACACCCCGCTGGTTCGTCTCAACCGTGTTACCAAAGGCCGCGTGCTGGCCAAGATCGAGAGCCGTAACCCCAGCTTCAGCGTCAAGTGCCGTATCGGCGCCAACCTGATCTGGGATGCCGAGAAGCGCGGCATCCTGACCAAGGGTAAGGAGATCATCGAGCCCACCAGCGGCAACACGGGTATTGCTCTGGCCTTTGTCGCGGCAGCTCGCGGCTATCCCATCACCCTGACCATGCCGGCCACCATGAGCCTGGAGCGCCGCAAGCTGCTCAAGGCGCTCGGTGCCAATCTGGTGTTGACCGAAGGGCCGCTCGGCATGAAGGGGGCTATTGCCAAGGCCAACGAAATCCTCGAATCCGAGCCGGGCAAGTATGTGTTGCTGCAACAGTTTGAAAACCCGGCCAATCCGGAGATCCACGAAAAGACCACCGGCCCCGAGATTTGGGATGCCACTGACGGCGAAGTGGATGTGTTCGTGGCCGGGGTCGGTACCGGCGGCACCATTACCGGGGTCTCCCGCTATCTGAAGCAGACTAAAGGCAAGGCGGTGGTCTCTGTCGCGGTCGAACCGGCCGAGTCGCCGGTCATCAGCCAGAAGCTGGCCGGGGAAGAGATCAAACCGGGCCCCCACAAGATCCAGGGGATCGGCGCCGGCTTTATCCCGGGCAACCTGGACCTCTCCCTTATCGATCGGGTGGAGAAGGTGACCAGCGATGAAGCCATCGAGATGGCCCGCCGCCTGATGGAGGAGGAGGGGATCCTGGCCGGTATCAGCTCCGGTGCTGCGGTGGTGGCTGCCAGCCGTCTGGCCGAGCTGCCGGAATTTGCGGGCAAAACCATTGTGGTCATCCTGCCGAGTGCGGCGGAGCGTTACCTCTCCAGCGCCTTGTTTGCCGGGGTGTTCAGCGAGCAGGAGCTGCAGCAGTAACTGATCGGAATCTTTCAAAACAGCGGCGCTCCCAGGAGCGCCGCTTCTTTATGGGCTAGACTCAACCCCTGTTAGTGTCACTTGATCCTTATTTTTTGGGGTAAAATAACAAGTTCCGGAGTGAGAAAAAAAGCAGACATTCCGCTCTAAATCTCATATCCTGTGCGGCGTCACGCGGTGTTTGCTGGCTCGGTATCACAAAGTAACAAAGTGTTATTTTTCGTTATAAAATAATTTCAGGCCAGTCCTGATGCGGCTTGTAGCCCAATAACTGAAAATTGCCAACCAGCGCGCCGATTACTGCACAGAAACTTGACCTGGATTAAACCATTGCGGGTCTGCTTTCGTTACTTTACAACATATCCATACTGACACGGTGGGTCAGGTTGCTTCAAAAACGACCAATCCACCAAAAAATATCAATAATATGGGGTGAAACCATGTACGAGAAGTCTGTTGTTATTACTGCTGAAAACGGCCTGCACACCCGTCCGGCAGCTCAGTTCGTGAAAGAAGCCAAAGAATTCCAAAGCGAGATCACTGTGGTCTCCGGTGGCAAGTCCGCCAGCGCCAAGAGCCTGTTCAAGCTGCAGACCCTGGGCCTGACCAAGGGTACCAACGTAACTATCCAGGCTGATGGCCCGGATGCTCAGCAAGCTGTTGAGAAGCTGGTTGCCCTGATGGACGAGCTGGAGTAATCCAGCTTTAGATTCCTCCCCCACAGTCGTTTTAATAGGAAGGATTATGATATCTGGCATTCTTGCGTCCCCCGGTATCGCATTCGGTAAGGCGCTTCTTCTTAAAGAAGATGAAATCGTTATCAATCAGGGCAAAATCTCTGCTGACCAGATTGATGTCGAGATCAACCGTTTCCTCGAAGCTCGTACCAAGTCAGCTGCCCAGCTGGAAGCCATCAAAGAGATGGCCGGTCGCACCTTCGGTGAGGAAAAAGAGGCCATCTTCGAAGGCCACATCATGCTGCTCGAAGATGAGGAGCTGGAAGGGGATATCAAATCCTTCATCAAAGAGAACAAGGCTTCCGCTGACAAAGCCATCTATGAGGTGATCGAACAGTACGCCAAGATGATGGCCGAGCTGGATGACCCTTATCTGCGCGAACGCGCTACCGACTTCCGTGACATCGGTACCCGTCTGGTCAAGAACGTACTGGGCATCGCCGTTGTCAACCTGAGCACTATCGACGAAGAGGTGATCCTGGTCGCCAAAGACCTGACCCCGTCTGAAACCGCTCAGATCAACCTGAAATATGTGCTGGGTTTCGTCACCGACATCGGTGGCCGTACCTCTCACACCTCCATCATGGCCCGCTCCCTGGAGCTGCCGGCCGTGGTAGGCACTAACGACATTACCGAGCGCGTCAAGAACGGTGACATGCTGGTGCTGGATGCGATCAACAACCAGATCATCATCAATCCGACCGCTGAACAACTGACCGAAGCCAAGAAGTTCCAGGCTCAATTCCAGGCCGAGAAAGATGAGCTGGCCAAGCTGAAAGATCTGCCCGCCATCACGCTGGATGGTCACCAGGTCGAAGTGTGCGCCAACATCGGTACCGTCAAGGATACCGAAGGTGCCATCCGCAATGGCGCCGAAGGCGTGGGTCTGTACCGTACCGAGTTCCTGTTCATGGACCGTGACGCGCTGCCGACCGAAGACGAGCAGTTCAAAGCCTACAAAGAAGTGGCCGAAGCGATGCCGGATCAGCCGATCATCGTGCGTACCATGGACATTGGCGGCGACAAAGAGCTGCCGTACATGAATTTCCCGAAAGAGATGAACCCCTTCCTGGGCTGGCGTGCCGTGCGTATTTTCTTCGACCGCGAAGACATCATGCACGCTCAGCTGCGGGCCATTCTGCGCGCCTCTGCCTTCGGCAAACTGCGCATCATGTTCCCGATGATCATCTCTGTCGAAGAGTTCCGTAGCCTGAAAGCCACCGTAGAGACGCTGAAAGCCGAACTGCGTGCCGAAGGCAAAGCCTTTGATGAATCCATCGAAGTGGGTATCATGATCGAGACCCCGGCCGCTGCCGTGATGGCTCATCATCTGGCCAAGGAAGTGGATTTCTTCAGTATCGGTACCAACGACCTGACCCAGTACACTCTGGCTGTCGATCGTGGTAACGAGATGATCTCCGCTATGTACAACCCGCTGTCACCCTCCGTCCTGACCCTGATCAAGATGGTTATCGATGCGTCCCACGCCGAAGGCAAGTGGACCGGTATGTGTGGTGAACTGGCTGGTGACGAGCGCGCTACCCTGCTGCTGCTGGGTATGGGTCTGGATGAGTTCTCCATGAGCGCCATCTCTGTACCGCGTATCAAGAAGCTTATCCGCAACACCAACTTCGAAGATGTGAAGGCAATGGCTGATCAAGCACTGAGCTTTGCCACCGCTGCTGAAATCGAAGCGTGCGTAGATAACTTTATTAAGCAGAAAGCAGTCTGCTAAGATCGGCTGCAAACAGCGACAAATCATCTCTAGGAGCTTTATATGGGTCTGTTTGATAAACTGAAGAAACTGGTTTCCGACGATAGCTCTGACACCGGCGGCATCGAAATCTTTGCTCCGCTGTCTGGCGAAATCGTGCCGATCGAAGATGTGCCTGACGTTGTCTTCGCCGAGAAGATCGTTGGTGACGGTATCGCCATCAAGCCGGCTGGCAACAAGATGGTTGCTCCGTGCGATGGCACCATTGGCAAGATTTTCGAGACCAACCACGCGTTCTCTCTGGAATCCGACTCCGGTATCGAGCTGTTCGTTCACTTCGGTATCGACACCGTTGAACTGAAAGGCGAAGGCTTCAAGCGTATCGCTCAGGAAGGTCAACAGGTCAAGCGCGGCGACACCATCATCGAGTTCGATCTGGCCGTTCTGGAAGCCAAAGCCAAGTCTACCCTGACTCCGGTTGTCATCTCCAACATGGACGAGATCAAAGAGCTGATCAAAATGACTGGTGCTGTGACTGTGGGCGAGACCCCGGTTATCCGTATCAAGAAGTAATGCCCGGCTGGCTCACGCCAGTTGCGCAGTAAAAAACCGAAGCCTTGTGCTTCGGTTTTTTTATGGCCGCGAGTCGGCTTTCCTTTCTGGTGATCACTCTATTCCGTCGAGATGACAACCCGGTTACGGCCCTGATCCTTGGCCTGATAAAGGGCCCGGTCTGCCATCATCAGCAGATAGTCGATGCTCTCCTGCCCCTTCATGCTGGCACACCCCAGACTGATGGTGAGGGAGAGCTGCTTCCCCTGCCATGGCAAGCGGGTGGAACTGACATGCTGGCGCAGCTGTTCGGCGCGCCGTGCTGCCTGTTCAATATCGCAACCAGGCAGGATCAGCAGGAACTCCTCCCCGCCCCAACGGGCCAGGCTCTCCCCCGGCAACAGCTGGCTCGCCATGGCGTGGGCGACGGCGCAGAGCACGGCATCACCCGCAGGGTGGCCGTAGCGGTCATTAACCTGCTTGAAATGGTCGATATCTCCCAGTACCACCGAGAGGGGCTCACCCTGCAACCAAAGGGCCTGCAGCTGTTGCTGGGCGCCGCGCCGGTTGGTCAGTTCGGTGAGCGGATCGGTGCAGGAGAGGCGGCTCACCTCTTCCACCATGCACTGCAGGTCGTGGATATCGCGAAAGGTGACGATATGGCCATCCGGGATGGCATCGGCTCCCAGCTGGGCAGTGACGATAAACCAACGCGACTGACCGCTTTTGCAGCGGATCAGCGCAGGCATTTCGGCGACCTCCAGCCCTTGCGACAAGCTCTGTTCCACCTGGGAGTGCCAGGAGTCGATGATGGTGCGGCGATACCCTTCATCCGGGTAGGCGACCTGAAACCAGGAAGCCATGTCCGGCAGATCGTCAAGGTTGTAGCCCAGTTGCTCAATAAAGGCTTTATTTAGGAAGCGGTGGCGCCGCTGCGGGATCATGTCGGGTGAGCAGCCATCGTGACGGGCAATGGATTCTGACACCAGAATAGGCAGCGGGATCACATCGAAGGAGCGAAACAGGATCTGTTGCAGTTCTCGGTCATTCATAGGAAAAGCAGCTCCACGATGCATCTTTTATATGCTTTACCATAGGTCAGACCAGTGTGGTGGTAAACCGATTTATGGCGGTTACGCCGCCGGTTTTTCAGCCAATGGCAAAGGCGAGAAAATGGCGGGGTTGTTTGCCGTAGCCGTATCGGGTGAAAGCTGGGCAGGCTGAGGAGAAGGGGCAGAGCAAAAGGGTCAAAAAAACCCACATGGTCAGGCACATGTGGGTTGGGAAAAACCAGACAGGGTAAAACAGACACTCCCTGTGTCGGTCATCTTTAGCTCAGGTGGAGGTGGTCCATCTGCTGGAGCTTTTCGGGCCAGGGCCCCTGCTGGTGGTCACCAAATCTTCACGCGCTCGGAAGGTGGCAGATAGAGCTTGTCTCCCGGCTTGATGGTAAAGGCGCTATAGAAGGCCGGTATGTTGACGACGACGCCGTTGACCCGGTACTCCAGCGGCGAGTGGGGATCTGTCTTGAGCAGAACGGCAGCGAGCTCGGGCCGATACTTCCCTTTCCACACCTGCGCCCAGCCGATAAAGAAGCGCTGCTCGCCGGTGAAGCCATCGAGCACCGCTGGCTGGCGGTTGCCCAGGGCGAGCTGGTACGCCTTGTGGGCGATGGTCAGGCCACCGAGATCGCCGATGTTCTCGCCAAGGGTCAGCTGGCCATTGACATGATCCCCCTTGATGGGCTCGAAACGGTCGTACTGTTTCGCCAGTTTTTGCGCTCTGGCGGTGAACTCCTTGAGATCGGCCGGAGCCCACCAGTTGTGCAAGGCACCGTTGCCATCGAATTTGGCCCCCTGATCATCGAAACCATGGCTCAGCTCGTGACCGATGACCGCGCCGATGGCGCCATAGTTGACCGCATCATCCGCCTTCAGATCGAAGTAGGGTGGTTGCAGTATGGCTGCCGGGAAGACGATCTCGTTGTTGTTCGGGTTGTAGTAGGCGTTCACCGTCTGCGGATTGTCGAACCACTCCTCCCGATCCACCGGTTGATGGAGGCGGGCAAGGTGCTCGTTGTAACGCACCGTGGCCGCTCGCTGGGCATTGCCGACCAGATCATCGGGACGGATCTCGATTGCGCTGTAATCCTGCCACTGGTCGGGATAGCCGATCTTGACCCGTACCTGCTCCAGTTTCGCCAGCGCCTGCTGTTTGGTCGGGGCAGACATCCAGTCGAGCCCACCGATCTCCTGGCGATAGGCGGCGATCAGATTGCGCACCATGGTCGCCATCTGTGCCTTGGCCTCGGCCGGAAAGTAGCGCTCCACGTAGAGTTTGCCCACCGCCTGACCCAGATAGTCGTCCAGCACCTCCATAGCCTGCTTCCAGGGCTCCCGCTGCCGGGGGATGCCGCTCAGGGTCGTACCGTAGAAAGCGAAGTGCAGGGCATTGCTCTGGCTGTCGAGATAGGGCGCATAAGTGCGTAGCAGATGGAACAGGCAGTAGGATTGCCACTGCGCGATGCTGGTCTCCTGCATCACGGCGGTCAGCTTCTCCAGATAGTCCGGCTCACTGACGATGATCTCGGTTTCCCCGGCGATACCGGCCTCTGCCAGGTAGCGTTGCCAATCCAGGGTGGGCAGCAACTGACTTAGGCGGGCGATGGGCAGTTTGTTGTAGGTGAGGTTGCCATCCCGCCGCTTGACTCTGTCCCACTGCAGGCTGGCGAGCCGGGTCTCCAGCGCCAGAATGCGATGAGCCTGTTCGCTCGCCCCCTCGACGCCGGCATGATTGAGCAGGGCGGTAATGAACTGCTCGTAGCTGGCCCGCAGTGCCTTGCTGGCGGCATCTTCTTTCAGGTAGTAGTCCCGATCCGGCAGACCGAGACCGGATTGCTGCAGGTAGATCCCGTAGCTGTCAGGCTGCTTCTTGTCGGCCATGAACCCGATACCAAAGGGAGCGCCGCCCCCCAGCTTGCTAACACGGGCAAGGTAGATGGCCAGCGAGGCGCCATCATGGATGGCCATGATCTCGTCGCGCAGCGGCTGAATGGGGGTCAGCCCTTTGGCATCCCGTCCGGCCTGATCCAGATAGCTGGCGTAGAGATCGGCGATCTGCTGGCGAGGGGTTCCGGCCTGTTGCGGGCGCTTGAGCAGCTCCTCCAGCAACACCTTGCGATCCTCCAGCGACTTGTCCGCCAGCAGATTGCCGATGGTCTGCCCAGGCAAGTCATCCGGTATTTGGGTCCGGGCCAGCCAGTTGCCGTTGACGTGGCGAAACAGATCGTCCGCCACGCGCACGCTGTTATCCATGCTGGCCAGATCCACCCCGGAGTGGCCGCTGGCGGCACCGGCGCATGGGGCGAGGCCAAGCAGGGCCAGCGCAATGAGGCTGGCGATCATGCTGCGTTGCTGTTTCATCGTGAGTGTCCTGTATGGGGAGTCGGTGGTGAATTGGCTGTAACCGGTGGTCAATCAGCTGCGAACGACCGAGAGGAAACGACCGTCGTGATTGAAGGTGCAGGTAAAGTCGACCGCATCATCGTCGGTCTCGTACTGGCCATAGACCTTGTATCTGTGGCCACTCTCTTCTGCCGACTCGGTGGTGATATCGCGCGGGGAGACATGGAATTTGCTGGCTGCTTCCCCCGAGCAGTAACGGGGCATCTTGCTGGTGGCCATATGCTGGTCATCGCTATCGTCATGCTGGCCATCATGCTCGTGTTTGTTATCGCTGTGCTTTTTCCCAGCGTAATAGCCAGCGGCGCCGATGGCCCCCAGTGCAGCTGCACCTATCAGGACTTTCTTGGTATCCATATTCTGGCAGCCGCTCAATGCCAGACAGGCGGCCAACCCCATTACCATCAAGGAGTGTTTCATCTCTCGGATCCTTTCAATTATCAAATGAGCAAGTCGGTGTCAGCCGGGCGCTGGTCACTGGGCCCGGCGCTGGAATGGCGCCACTTTGCAATGGTCAGGATGAAGAGGACACTCAAATAAAATTAAAAAAAGTTATAAAAATCCGGGAGCCGGAGCGAGCGCAGTATGGGGTAAGCGGTGAGGGGATAAGGGCGCAGGTTTCATCCATGCGGTAAGTAGTGGTGTGGGGCAAGTGTCTGTTTTTAGACTTTTATTTCTCTTTATATTTTATCAAGGGTGATGGCTGCTTGTTGTGCGGCGGCCAGCCATGCTGGCGGTGGATAGCCGTCTCTATCTTCAACTGGGCATAAAAAAGCCGCTCACCTGGGTGAGCGGCTGTTACCATCAGAACCGTGCAGTTCGCTATCAGGCTGGCTGCTTGCCATCTTCCGCGGGCGGCGGCAGGGCGGCGGAGTTGGACTCCACCTTCTGCTCTTCGCCCTGCATGTTCTTGATATAAACAAGACATTTGATATTAAGTGTTTGTTTTATTGTGATTTTATTTTTTTCGATCTGCCAGGGGGTCACATTTAGGGTCACTCATTCTGCAATCAACACTAGCTCATAGGGAATTGTTGCCCTGCTCTTTGTCTTTCCGCATGACCAACTTAACCAAGCTCTCCGAACATTGCGCCAATTCTGCGGTGCGGGCGATGCTACACCCCTGAGCACGGAACATGCGGATCTGCTCATGCTTGGTGGTATCTGCTTTGCGGCCAGTGTAGGCACCACGTTCCATTGCCAGCCTGATGCCTTGTCCCTGTCGTTCGCGGCGAGTGGTGTAATCTTCATGAGCCATTTGAAGGGCCAATTTGAGCAGCATTGACTGCATGGCATCCATGACTATCAGGGCTGTGCCGGTCATACCCTCGGCGATCTCTGACAAGTCCACTAACCCTGGCACGACTAGCTTGGCTCCCTTGGCCTTGATGCTGTCGATCAGCCTCTCTGCCTGCAGCAGAGGCAAGCGGGTGATGCGGTCTATCTTCTCGGCAATTACCACCTCGCCCGCCTGCAATTCTTCAATCATGCGCAGTAACTCGGGGCGGTCGGCCCGGGCTCCGCTCGCCTTCTCTCTATACACGGCGGCGATGTAGTAACCCTTGGCTTTCGCATCAGCGATGATGCTCTCTTGCCGAGTGGTGTCCTGGTCTTCGGTCGATACGCGAAGGTAAACACGGGCGATCATCATCAGGGGGATCTTCTGGGCAATTTGGGTATGCTTATTTTGACCGGGTGCTTCTGCTGGGTCAAATTGCGGTTATAGCAACCCTAAATAACCACCCATAAAATGACCATTCTAAAAATCCACTCTTATGACCTGGAAAACCCTATTTCTGATATCAGAAACCCTTCTGAACAGGCAAAAACGGGCATTTTCGCCTTCTGGCTGACTCCCGGCCTCCTTACCCCAAAATCGACTGACGGAAAGTGAAAGATTTTGAAGGATTCTGAAGGATTATTTCGAGGGTACTTTCTCTATCCCGCCCCAGATATGGCGCGGCTTGCGGAATATCTGTCAGGTGAGTGATTTCCCACACATAAAGCGGGCAGGCGAGGCGGGGCTTCAACTGCGCGCGCTGGGTGCTGGCAGGGGTCGGTAAGCGGCGCCTGCCGCTCTGGGCCGATGCTTGAGGATCAGGGAGTATGTCGGACGCGGTTAGCGGGTCGATGCCGTGGTGGAGCGCTCAGGCCGCCAGATGAGAGGCAAAACAAAGCCCCACGGTAGGGGGCCTTTCTTACGCCATTCAGGCATCACATAGGACGCCATGTAACTGTAGCCTCGCCTATGCAGCCTGCCCTGTCAGATCTGACAGTCGGTAGAGGGTGAACCGGATGATTTCCTCCCCAGCCCAGTCATTGAGCACCAGCAGACTTGTCTTAATGCTGCCGATCTCGTTGATGTCGAGCACCTCCCGCTGGTTGAGCACAGGGGCCGGCTCGCCAAAGCTGAACGTCTGAATGGCGTCGCCGGGTTGCTGGGTCGCCGTCACCTTTGCACACTGGGCGCTGACTGGGTCGGCAGGCTGCGCCAGCCGCTATCTGCCGCACTGGGTGAGAGAGTGATGAACTGCCCGAGGCCCATGGATGCTGCCAGCCAAGGCAATGCAGCTGCAGCTACGAGGCTCTCAGGCGGTTTGGTGAAGGCCGCTGATAGCTTCCAAGGCGCAGGTGCAAATGCTCGGCTGGTATGTGCGGTCAAAGCCAGCACGAACCGCCGTCCATCTTGGGCTTTGGCCCCGCAGGGCCGACACGTATCACCCGCGCTACGAAGTGGGGCAGGGGATACGTAACAGTCGGTTACTTTGCGTACGCAACTGCCTTACAACCACACCAAAAAAAATCCCAACACTAAATTGACTCGGTTGGATAGCTTGGTGGTGAGTGCTGTCATGGGACAGCAGAGGAAGGGGTGAGGTATGTATCAGTTTGGGCATGTGGAAGCGTATGCACGGAAACCTCAAAAAGGGGGCTGGAGTGTGCATGACATCGCGAGCGAGGCCGAACGAGTGCCCGCACATTGCAAGCATGTGTTGATGGCGAAGGAGCCCATCCGCGTCTTTGGCTGTTCGCCGAAAGAGGCGGTTGCATTGGCTGAAGCTTGGGGAGCTCAGGCCAAGGATGGGTTGGGGAGGAAACTGCGTTCAGATGCACCGGTGCTGCTCGCAGGCATCCTCTCCTATCCGAAGGATGGGCAGGAGTGGTCAGCGTTCAAGGCGCAGGCTTTGATCTGGCTCAGGAAGACGTACGGTTCGGCCCTCAAGTCGGTGGTGGTGCACCAGGATGAATCGCATCCCCACCTCCATTTTTATGCAGTGCCAGAGTTCGGGCAGGACTTCAATGTGCTGCATCCTGGTAGAGCTGCAGCCGCAAAAGCCAAGCGCAATGGTGACCAGAAGGCACTCCAGCAGCGGGCTCACAATGAGGCCATGAGGGCTTGGCAGGATCGGTTGTATCTAGAGCTTGGACGGGATTTCGGACTGGCCAGGATCGGGCCAAAGCGCCAGCGGCTGACAAGGCGCGAGTGGAAAGCCCAGCAAGCGGCCCAGCAGGCTATCCTCGCGGCTGAGCGGGCGGCGAAGGCAGAGGCCGTGTTATCAAAGCAGCAGCAAGCCAGGGTCATGCTGCACATCGAGGGACGCGAGGTCGGTCTCCTACGCAAGCAGCGGCTTTACGACAGGGCAGAGCTGGACAGGGTACGCGACCGGGCCTTTGCCGAGGGGATCACTGTGCAGGTGGACAGGCAGGGCGAAGCCGCGAAGATCGTGGCGGAACGTCGGATTTTTGTCAGCGAGAACATCCTCAAAATTGAGGGCGATTCGAAGAACATCCAGGCTCACCTGGCAGAACAGGAGGCCGCGATGAAGGCACGCGAGGGGGCTGTGGCCGACCAGGAACAGCGGCTCCAGGCTTGGGCGGTGCAACTCACCGAACAGCAACGGGAACCTCTGGCAGAGATGGAGGCCAAGCTGGCGCTCGCAAGGCGTAGACTGGAGGAAAGCCAGGATCGGGAGAAGGCCCTGAAGGCGCGGGTTGAGCGGGCAGAGCGGCTTCCCATCCTGCTCAGCAAACTCCGCAAAGAGTTGCGCCAGCAGTTACCAGAAGCGGTGCTGGAGCTGATACCTAGGCAGAGCCATGGCTACGGGATGGGATGACCAGGAGTGATTCAACACGATCTCGATGCGGGGAAAGCCTCACGACCAGACGCAGAAAATATGAAGCCACCGCTCCAGGTGGCTTCATCGGTTTCAGACTTCACGCACCGCAGCAGCCCGGATCCGTTGAAGTTCTTCTTGCTGTAGCCGCTCAAGTTCGGCTTTGGCTAGCTTGATCTGGTGATTCAGTGAATGGCGCGAAGAAGGGCTGCCCCAGGACTTGGACAGCCTAACAATCGGCGGGCGATTCATGACGACACCCAGTGCCTCAGCATCCCCTTCCCAGCTCACTCCATCGCGGCTCTCCAGTTGTGCCACCACGCTTTTGATGAACGCTTCCGATGGTCGAATGGCTGGTTGTGCGCCAAGGGTAAACTGGTAGGCGACTTGGGTATCAAACCCCAGCGAGACCTCGTTACGGCATGCATTATCGAGAATAGATTCATACCGGCGCAGTTGCGCAAGGTGCTGACACAGCTCGCCGATCAGTTCCTCTGCTCGCTGCCTGAATGACGCCTGGGCGTTCTTGAACAGCAAGGTAACGATGCGAGTACGGGATCTCACCTCATCACAATAGAGCGGCCAGCCCTTGCCCTGCTGCACATGTCCGATCATCAGTTCCTGTTTCTTGAACAACGCGATGTCGTCCAGCTCGATCTGGATCTCGCCAGTCCGGCTGATGAGGTCGCGATATTCTTTTGCCGATAGAGATCCACTGGCCCTTCCGGTCATTCTCAGCTCAGACAATCGTGCCAGTTCATCCAGCAACTCCTTCTCTCTGGCCGGGGATATCTCTAGCAGGCGCTGGCGCTCGCCTTGATCCCATTCATCAAAGGCCGCCCGTGCGGCCCGTGCTTGGTCGATGGCCTGCTGCAGGGTGATCTCGCCGTTGTTATGAGATTCGGTGGTCTGGGTGGGTTCCATTGTGTGACTCCTTAGCAGTCGGTTTCGGTCAGGTGGGCCAGAGCGGTTTGCAGTGGGCTATTGGTCTTGGTGGTGAAGTTCATCACCCCGGCCTGCCCGAGGGTCAGCAGCCCCAATGCCCCCGACAAGAGCAGCAATTGCTGTTCATCGCGCGGGCTGAGGGGCAGTTTTACCAACTCGTCTGCCTTGCCTGCGTATTTACGCAGGTCTTCCCGGGTCAGGCCGTCCAGCATATCCAACAAGATTACTTCTTGTTGCTCGGACACTTTGGGCTTTGCCGGATGGTTGAGCATGTGAGCAAAAATTCGGCCGCAAATCGCGCAGTGGTTAAGTTGTTTGGTCATGGTGTTTTCTCCAATGGGTCAGGGCGTACTTGATGATTGGTTGAGGGGCTTGTGTGGCTGGCACTGGATGCAGAGACCGACGACACTCAGCACCACCCGACAAATCGCCAACCAGGTAGAACCTGGCTTGAAGAGGCCTGCGCGATGATGGGGGCGGGCAGCTTCATGCACAGGTCACACCTTCAACGTGCACGGTCTCCAGCTTGGCTAGGTCGATCCCTCGTTGCTGCAACACCGGCTCAAGTTCGGCCCGGATGAAACGGATCCGTGCTCCCTTGGTGAGTTGCATGGGGCGGGGCAGCTCCCCTCGTTCCACCATGGCGTTCAGGGTGCCAACGCCACACCCGATCAAACGGGCGAGGTTGGCGCGGTCGATAAACATGGGTTTTACCATGGCCTGGCTCCTGTTGTTGTTGGTTGGGGTGGCACACAGTACCAACCGGCTCGCTAGCTCGATTTCAGTTGGGGAGGGGCTGACATACACCACCAATCACTGAAATCTGCCTGTGTGCCACCGTGGGCAGAATGCGGCAGTAATGCGAAGGGGGCAAGTTGGCGCGGGTGTGTAGGGCGCTGGCACACTCGCGATGTTGGGAGAAATGGGGATGGTCTGCGTGCTCGGGGTGATGTGGAAGAGACTGGGGGAGGTTGAAGGAGGGGGATCACGGACTGTTCCACTTACTGGGTATCAGAAAGCACAACGGCCCAGAGTGGGCCGTTGCTGTGATGTCAGTGGAGGATGCCGAACGGTGAGGGGATCAAGCGGGGTGAGTCGGGTGAACACGGGCGGTCATATCGACCCCGAGCACCTTCATGACGGCCAGCATGGTCTTTAGCGTCGGGTTGCCCTGCTCGCTAAAGGAGCGGTACAGCTGCTCGCGGGCCAGCCCGGTCTCCCTGGCCAGCTCGGTCATGCCTCTGGCGCGGGCAACTACTCCCAGTGCCTTACCTGATTCAAGACACGAAAATAAATTCGCCAGCCAGAGAGAAAATGTCATTGACGCTGGCCTCCTAAATTTGCTATTCGCGCACGCATGCGCACACACGCTATTAAAATTTTTGCTGGATCAGGTGGTTCACTGGTTCCGGCACCCCGCAAAGCCGCGTCACGACTGGGTTTGTGAGTGAACCAGTGGCGAACCAGTCAGTGGTTCCGCGAACCAGCGACTGGTTCCGAACCCAAAATCTCTCCGCATCAGGAACCAGTGGAACCAGTACGGAACCAGTCATATTCCATCTACTGGTTCCGTCTCTAAGCCTTATGCAGCAAGGGATAGAGCTATGTAGGAACCAGTGAACCACTAAAACCACTATATTTTGTTCCCTGCGCACGCATGCGCGATTAACTCGGTTGAATGAAAAAGTAAAGGGCCGCATCACGGCGCCCCTTTCTTCCTTCTGGCTGGCTTCCCTGTCTGTTGGTTCATCAATCCTCCGGGGTTTCCTCCCCTTCAGCCTCATCGGCCAGGACCAGCTCTGTCATCACATAGACTCGCGCCCGCTTTCCGCTCGGGAGTGGCCTGAGCAACTGATAACGCCCCTCACCTGCGAGAAGGTAGCCTGCATCGGCTGACAGCTTGGCGGCCTTCTTGGCATCCCGTCCGCTTGTGATCTCAAGCCATCCGGAAGGATCAACCCAGAACTCAAGCGCCTCATTGCCCCCCTGTTTGGGATTGCGCCGATAACCCACCACATTGGCTGGTCGGTGATTGGGATCGCTCACATCAACAAAGCGGGTGTACTGATGTGCCCTCACAAAGGCGCGGATCTGCGCCAACGTTGCGGCATCCTCCTTGTTGCCCAGGTGTCCCCGCTCATGCAGCCACGCCTTGAGGCACACCCGCACGGCGCGGATGGCCTCTCCCCGTGGCCAGCCGGTGATCCCAAGCTCAGTGGCCAGCTCCCCGGCAGCCGCCACCAGAGCGAAGCGGTTGATGGCCCGCCCGACCTGATTGCCGGCACCCTCCGGGGTCAGCTCAATCGCGAGCCGCTTGATCTCGGACTTCAGGCGCTCCCTGTGCGCTTCCTGCTCGGTAGCCAGGGCCTCGGCATAGGCACGAAAGGCGGTGCCGTGCTCGCGCTTGCAGGCGTCGTTCAGCGCATCGGCAAAGGCCCGACCGTCTGCCTGGCCATGCAGAGTTTCAAAGGCTCCGTGCTTGTCGGTGTTGCTCGGAATCTGGATGGTGCGCACCTCCATCCCCGCCTGGGTGCGTTTGCCCACCTCGGCGGCGTGATCCTCCAGGGAGAGCTCGCCCGTCGAGAGGAACAGCAGCCGCCACGCCTTGCGCTCGCGCAGCTCGCCATCCTGCCGGCTGCGGCCCTTGCCCTGGCCGTTGGCCAGCATGTAGGCCACTTGCCCGGCCTCGCGCCCGTCGAGCTCACCCAGTTCGTCCAGGCACAGCAGGGCATCGTTGCGCCGACTGGCGATCCCCTCGATAGCGTTGCCGGTCGCCCGCCAGGTGTGACAATAGCGGTCAGGCTGGCCATAGACGCTAGCGGCAGCCTTCATGATCGTGGTCTTGCCATCGGTGCTCTCCCCCTTGAGGTGGAATCCACCCCCTTCCTGCCCCACCAGTGACAGCAGGGGCGCGGCGAAGGCCAGCGACAGGGCAAAGCCCAGGCGGGAGTTGCCCACGGCCACGGCGGCGATTTGCCGCTGCCAGTCGGCCAGCGTCCCGGCACTGGTGAAGTCGCTTGGCAGGTAGCCCGTCGATTGCAGGATCACCTGGTCAGCCTCTGGCCCAATGCCGCCCCCCGGCAGCACATAAGCCTTGCCATACCAGCCGGTACGCTCGACGCAGGTCACCCGCCGTTCGGGCTGGCACATCATCAGATAGACCGCCAGCTTGTCGAGCTTCTTCAAGTTCACAAAGGGCAACCCACCATTGAGCAGTGACGCCAATGCTTCCTGGCCGCCACGGTGTACCAGCATGCTGACTGGCATCGCCCATTGCCGGGTGCGGCCTGCCCGATCCTGCCACTCCAGCAAGCGCCCCTGACCGTAACCCGCTTCGTCAGAAGTCTCGGCGACCACCCGTAGTACAGGACATAGCAGGGTTTCCTCCTGCCTGGCGCTATTGCCGGAGCCCACCCACTCATGGACATAGAGCATACCGTCTCTGATCTCATAGCCCTCTGGCAGTTCCTCACCATCAATTGGTTGATCCTGCTCACCTTGCACATTTGGCACAGAATGCAATGGGATAACTTCGGCTCGCGGCCCTTCCTTCTGGCTGGCCTCTTGCTGCTGGGTCTGTTCAATCTGGCTCATGATGGCTCTCTTGGTCTCTTCAAGGCCATGGGCCTGGTGGTAGTCGTTCCAGTCGCCTGCAGTGGGCGGTAGTGCTACCACAGCCCCCACTGCAGCAGCGGCTTGCTCGGCCTTGGTCTTGCCCGGGTTGCCCGTAGTGGTGGCATCGTTGTCGGCAGCAAGCCATAACCGGCACGGTTGCAAGGGGTCGTCCATCCCCCTCACCACCTGAGCGATGGCCAGCAAGTTACCCGCATCCATGGCGCAATAGACTGTTGCCCCAGTTGCGAGGTGAACGCTCAGACCGGTGGCGTAACCCTCGCAAACTGCCACCAGGGCACTGCCCGGGATCCGGTGGCAGGCAGCCTGCTTCTGACCACCGGCAAGGTAGTGCCTCACCCCGTCATGGCGGATCAGCTGTACGTTCACCAGTTCGCCGGTCTCGCTGTATAGAGGCACCACCAAGGAGCCAGCGGGGAACGACTCTTCCCCCACTCGGATCAGGGTGCTATTCAACAGCCCACTAGGCCAGCTCAAGCGCTTATGTGCCAGATAAGGGGATTGGCCAGGCTTACAGTCGCCAGGATATCTGCGGCGCGTCTGGCGGCTTTCTGGCGCTTAATCTGCTGCTGCTGTTGCTCTGCATCAGCTCGCGCCCGCTGTTGCTGGCGCATTTGCTCCCGATCTGCTTCTGATATGGCAACATGTGAAAGGCCAAGCGCATCAGCCACCAGTCCCGCCGCGTCCTTCGGTGGCTTACCGGTTACACGGCGCACCAAATCCAGGCCATCCCCCGCTCCACAGCGGTTACAAATGTAAGTACCGCGCCCCCCCTCGTCATCGAACCGGAATGGGTTATTACCGCCACAAGCCGGACAAGCCCCATGTTTATTACGTGGTGGTACCACGATCCCCAAAGATGCCAGCAGGCCGGGCCACTGGCCAACGGCGGCCGCCGCCACGTCAGAAACAAACGTTGCCCGGTTCATGCGTCACCCCCTACCTGCAATCTGACCAACTCATTGAAAGCCCGCTCGTCCAAACCAGCCTTTAGCTGGCGGGCCTGTGTGGCAGTAACGACCCTCGCCATACCGTTGGTGCTGGCAATGAAGGCATCACGCTGCTGACTGCAGGCAAAGGCGCTCAGGCTACCCGCTTGTGAACGTTTGCCGGTCTTGGGGTTGGCTGGGCCAATGAACGTGGGTTGTTGGGCTGCTGGAGCCCAGGCGTAATAGGTCATACACCCTCCCTGAGCTGGGCTAGCTCAACAGCTTCAAACTCGGCCATGACCGGTGCAAGCAATACGCTGAGCTCACAGGGCTCGGTGTGAGATTGATTTCCCTCAATCACTTTGAGCAGCATGGTGACATAGCGATTGATCCGCTCAGCAGGCGCCGCCAGTGGTGTCCGCACGCACCCAACCTCCAGCTCATCAAGCTGTATTTGTAAGGGGCGCAGCAGCTCAGATAGCTCCAAATAGAGCATTGTTTCGGTATTGGCGTTACAGACATTACACAGCGCAGAAGTGAACAACGCGGCTTGATCAAACAGGGCTTGAGCCTGGATAACCTGACGGGGTCGATGGGCTGTTTCATGCTGCAACCCCCTTGCTCGGGGTGCGGGACAAAAACACCAGGGGTAGACCGGCCAGATGGGCGCGGGCCTCGGCCTCGGTATGGGCGACGGTGGAAACGGTGCGGATGCGGCGCAGCTCGGCCAAACGGCACGGGCGCGGGGCGATCAGAAAGGTGAAGGTTTTGGATACAGCTAGGGTGGGGATAGTAGCCATGATGGCAGCCTCCGAGTTCGATAGATTTTCGCTACCGACCAGAGTTCCTACACTCATGGCGGTAGCCCGAGCGGGGGTAGGAATACCGGCGAACCCAGAGGAAACCGGCCAGCCTCGCGGCTGCCCCGCCCGAGCCACCATTACACAGCAGGGGCCGCCGACCGGATAGGTCAACAGCGCCCAAGAAAATGGGGGTCGAGCACCAACAAAAAACCACGCAAGCGCGTGGGTTGGCGCTGAGTTCAATTCCGGGTTCCTACGCCCGGCAGCGGATTTTGCCGCTGCGAGATAAATCCTACTCCCCCGGACGTTCTCTGACAAGTACCGGAAAGCGGCTCGGTAAAATTGAGGCAGTGCGGGGTGTTTGCTACAGTGTCTTGGCTTACTGATGAATGGGTTGGGTAAGTGAGCGGGTAGGGGGGAGCGTTGGGCGCTCCCCCTTTCGTTTGTGTGTAACTGGGCCAGGTTGCATGAGCCCGGTTTTAGCTCCCCAGCAGGAATATCCGAAAACGTGGGTCTGTTGTAATTCATAATGACTCCCCAATACATTTTAAAAATGTCAGATCGCTGAAATTTAAATAAAAGAGCCCCTCGGTTATAAAAACCGACGCGATGACTTTTTTAATTTAAGCTGTGATGGCCGCTGCTGCGGTCACGCAATGCCAACGCTCAACCAGAAATGTGTGAGCCACTGGCGCTTAGATGCATTAATTTATAAATATAGCCAGAGAGATATCAGGCATTACCGCTCATTCATCCGTTGTAATAGCCAGGCATTAACCTCGCTCTCCCCAGGCTACTGCTTTCGGGCCGATGGTGATGGGCTTAGGGAAATCCCCCGCCTTTATTTTTAAATATATGGTGGGTTTCGACATGCACACCCTAGCAGTGACGTCACGGATTCTCAGTAGTCGGATGTTTTCAACGCTCATCGCTATACCTCATTGAATGAAATTAAAAAATTCTTGCCAGCGTTGCCTTGGCTTAACAAAACGATACACACCCTCACCAGCCAAGACAAGTGGGCCTAGGCCGTGTGCATAGCGCCATTATGTAACGCGACGGTTAATCCAGCGCCGCCCCTTGGGGATAGATGGGTATAGTTGGGCATAGCTGGTTTTATCACTAAAATGCACCAACAAAAAAATTACAAAAAAAATTAAATAAATGAGCGTAGTCACGCCATACACAAAGACAGATGTATCCGTTTAGGATGTCTGACCACATTTTTTAGAAGCACCACCTCTTGGCTAGACCGAGTAGTACATCCATTTTTTACTTTGGAATGCTGCGTTTGATAAAACGATACTACCTAAGACCCGCTAAAACAATGTCGAATAATTTTAATAAATTGATTTTTGAAAAATCGTGTGAATATTTAGTTTTGAGCAGCGCGAGGTTGCGCAATATGATGCGGTGTTGCGCAAAAATGAGCTGCATTGAACTTATTAATGCAGAGTAAGTGAATTTAAAAAAATCGCTCAGATGCGTTTTATTTTAAATGTGCAATGCACGGTGGCATGAACTGATGGAGTGGGGAGGGGGGAGGGGCTGTGACCAGCCCACTCCTGCAGATGCGCTGGGTGTTATGGTGTGGGAAGCAAACTCTCAATCAAGGTAGCCCAAAGCTCTAGGGCCTCTTTTCGTTCTTCAAAGAATTGATAGTGGTTGTAGGTAGCAACTATCCCCTGAGACTTTAGGCTGTGATTTAGGCACATCTCAGCCACCTCCTGCTTAACCCCCAGTTCTGCGAGGTGGGTTCGGGCTGTATGGCGTAGGGCATGCACGTTGAGTTCCTCAATCCCCTCAACATGTTGCCGAAGTGTCTTAATCGCCCTATTCAGGGTGTTTTGTGCCATATGAGGTTTGGATTGCCGGCTGATAGCGGGAAAAACATAATCGCTACCACACCCCAGATACTTGGCTTCCTTGAGCCAAGTCACTGCCAAGGTGGGCAAGGGGATCGTAATCCCTTTCTCCATCTTGGTACGTGCAGGCAGCGTCCAGGTCTGTGCATCCAGGTCAAACTCACTCCAGGGGGCCTTCAGCAGCTCCATCTTACGGCCACCCAATAGCAGCAGCAGATAAAAGGCCAGTTCACAGCTTGGGCTGAAGCTGCGGCATGGGGGAATTGCTGCCAGCACCTCGGCCAGTTTCTCCCGAGTGAGGTAGAACTCTCGGGGGTGGATCTGGCCACCGGCGTCGGCCTTGGTGAAGGCAACAGCGGGGTTACTCTCCACGATATGCAGCTTGACGGCGTAATTGAACAGACGTTTCAGCCAATCAAGAATGCTGTTGGCCATAGCATGGCTTCCTCTATTCACGATGCCATGCAGGATCTCGTCAATATGGCTCGGCTTCACCTCACCGGGGCTCATTTTGCCGATGGCGGGGATGATATGGTTCTCGAACCGCTGCCGGACAGCCTTCGCATCCTTACGCTTACCCTCGACATGTCGGGTTAAGAAGTCATTAGTTAGCGCCGTCACAGTGAGACGGTTCTGTGCTGCAGCATGCTTGGCTTGCGCCTCACGTTTACGTTCCTGCCGAACACTGGCGACGTCTATCCCACGGGTAATGTCGGCCATCATGAGTTTTGTCTCGTCCAAAGCCTGCTTGAGCGACATAACGTCGACGTGGCCTAGCAACATCTTGCATTGCCTACCCGCAAAGCGATAACGCAGACGCCAGAACGGACGCTGGTACTTCTCTGGCCAGCAGAGGGCAAGGTTAGGGTAGACCGCCTGGTTATCGAACCGCTCTCCCTGCTCGCCCCTGCGCATGAGATCCTTGAAGGCTTTGTCAGCCTCTTTTCTCGTGGTGATCTTGCTCAATGGTGTGACCCTAAAAGTTTTTTTCAGACATAAAAAAGCGTGACCCCAGTGTAATTAGGGTCACGCTTAGGGTCACATCTTTTTTCGTTTCGATTGGTTTTTGGTGGTAATGGTTAGTAATAAGCCACTGTTATTACGTTGATTTTTTACCATCCTGTGCCGGGGCTGCCATTTCAGAACCATCGTTCATGTTTTTGATATAGACATCCATCTGGTTGAAGGCGATCTCGATGCCGTTCTCGCGGAACAGCTGGTCGATCTTGCGGTTCAACTCGTCCACCGCCGGGTTGCGATCACCCAGTTCGCTCACGAAGAAGCGCAGCTCGTGATCCAGAGTGCTGGCGCCAAAGGTGAGGAAGTAGACGATGGGAGCCGGGTCTTTCAGCACCCGGCTGTTTTCGTCGGCCGCTTGCTTGAGCAGGGTGCGAGTCAGTTCAAGATCTGAGCCGTACGCCACGCCCACCCGTACGATCACCCGGGTGACGGTGTCACTCAGCGACCAGTTGATGAGCCGTTCTGTCATCAGTTGCTGGTTGGGGATGATCACCTCTTTGCGGTCGAAGTCGGTCAGGGTGGTGGCGCGAATGCGGATCCGCGAGACGGTACCGGAGAAGGAGCCGATGGTAACTGTGTCACCGATCCGCACCGGACGCTCGAACAGGATGATGATGCCGGAGACGAAGTTGGAGAGGATCTCCTTCATGCCGAAACCGATACCGACTGACAGACCACCCGCTACCCACTGCAGCTTGTCCCACTGTACGCCCATCATGGAGAGAGCGGTGAGGGAGCCGAAACCGATCAGCACGTAGTTGAGCATGGTGGTGATGGCGTAGGCGGTCCCCTGAGCCAAGTTGAGCTTGGAGAGCACCAGCACCTCCAGCAAGCCCGGCAGGTTGCGCGCCAGTGACCATGCACCGCCGAGCAGCAGGAAGCCGATCAGCACGTCACTCAGGCTGATGGGGAACAGCACGGCGTTGGCGCCAGTGCCTTCACTGCGGTGCCACAGCACCATGCTGTCGAGGTAGGAGAAGACCGCGACCAGGTCGGACCAGAGCCAGTAGAAGGCGACGCCGAAGATCAGCATCAGCACGGTACGGGTCAGACGCAGGGACTGCTGGCTGACATCCTCCAGATCCATGGGCTGCTCTTCGATGGACTCGCCACCTTCCGCATCTTCCGAAGATTTGTGCTCACGCTTGGCCACCGCACGGCGGTAGGCCAGACGACGGGCAGCCAGCTCCAGACCACGCAGGGCGGTGCGGTAAACCAGGCTCCAGATGATGATGAGGTAGAAGGATTCGATCAGGCGACCGGTCAGCTTCAGCGCGGTGTAGTAGTAACCGAGCACGGCCAGCACGATCAGCGCCACCGGCGCTAGCGCCAGAGCGATGGCGATCAGCGACTTCTGCATGCTCGCCTCGCCCTTGATGCGGGCGCGGGAGATGGGGAACACCAGATAGGCGGCCAGCCCCAGCAGGGTCAGGGTCATGGCCTGGCCGATCACGTCGTTGCCCAGGGTGGAGGGTTCAACCACCGCCTTGGTCGCGAGCATGATGAGCGGCAGCAGTGGCAACCAGATGTAGCGCATGCTGTTGCGCTTGGCCTGCAGCTCCGCTTTCGGGATCCGGAAGTGGGTTTCGGCGATGCCGCCCGGGCGCATCACCGCCAGATAGACGCTGAACACCAGATAACCGAGGGCGAGGTTCAGGGTGATCTGGAACATCAGCTTGGGACTGAGCAGACCGCAGTAGGTGAGCAGCAGACCGCCAGCCAGAATGAACATGCTGCCCGGCAGGCGTTGCAGCACGGTATAGAGCAGGGCGCGCGGGGTGTGCCACTGGCTGTCCTGACGGAAACGGCCAAGGTCCTTGGTGATCTTCTTCTCGCGCTCAACCAGTGCCGGACGTTTCCAGACCAGCAGGCCGCCGATCAGCAGCAGCGGGAAGGCGAGCAGGGAGATCCCCAGCAGCTCTTCGCGCCAGCGTTTCCAGTCCGGTTTCAATACCCAGTCGGAGGCCTGTTTGTAGGCCTGGGCGGGCCAGCTGATAAACCACTTGCTATCGATGGGCTTGTTGCTGCTTACCCAGAAGATGTGTTGCTGCAGGGTAAATTCGATAGAGGCATAGACCCGCGCCAGCTGCTGCTGGGTCAGCTGCAGGCTGATGGCGTTGGTAAGCTGGCTGTCGAGTTGGCGGTTGAGCTGATCGAGCAGATTGATACGGGTATCGAGCAGCTTGGCAAGGCTCTCCTTGTCCTCTTCGCTGACCGGATCCTTGCTGCCGGCGATCAGATTGTCCAGATATAGGTTCTTCTGGAACAGTTGGTCACGCTGCTGGCTCAGTTCAAACTGGGCCAGATGCAGGTCGGCGATCTGCTCTTCCAGGTTTTTGACGGCGATGGTGGGCGCCGCTTCCAGCTGCTGGTAGAGCTGATAGAGGATGCGTGACAGCAGCAGATTGCCCTTGAGCATCTGCACCTGTTCATTGAGGTTGCGCTCGGTCTGGATGCCGCGCTCCAGCCAGCTCTTGGCTTGCAGGTTTTTCTGGACCAGCGAGTTGAGGCTGGTGGTGGCACCGATCAGCTGCTGGCTGAGCTGGTGGTTGAGCTCCTGCTCTTTTTGCACCAGCGGGCTGTCTTCGGTCGCCACCAGTTCACCGGTCTGCTCGGCGGTTTTTTCTGTGTCGCCGAGGCGCTTGGCGCTACTCTGATCCTGCAACAGCTGCAGTTTCTGCTCTTCGCTGGCGAGACGGGCACTCTGGTAGTCGCGCTGCTTGATCGCCAGATCCTGCATGCTGGTTCGGTTATCCAGCTCCTTTTGCAGGTGGGCCAGTTGCAGGTCGAGCAGGGCCAGCTCGGCACCGAGCTTCATCTTCTCGGCGCTGGAGACGCTTTCACCGGCGTTGAGGCGGGTACGGATCTCCTGACTGCGCTGGTAGGCGCGGCTCATGCTGGCCTGGGCCCGCTCCGGCAGGGTCTGCAAGCTGGTGAGCTGGCTGCCGATGGCGCCGAGGGCCTCCTGGGCCGCCTGCATGTTGGCCAGCACTTCCGGCTGACGGCTGTCGAGCTCTGCCAGACTCATGCTGGCGTATTCGCTCTTGATCTGCTCGGCACTCTTGCCCTTGGTCAGGGCATCGAGCTTGGCACTGATCTCTTTGAGTTCGGTGGGCAGGTTGCGGATCCGCTGGGCCTGGGTCTTGGCCTTCGCCTCTTCCTTGTCGATGCTGTCGAGCAGTCCGAGGGTTTCGGTCAGCAACTTCTGATCCGCTTGCTGACTGACGGTCAGGGTCTCTGATTTACCCAGACCATCCAGCGCTCGCTGAACTGCGTTGCGAGAGGGGACATCTTGCGCCATGGCTTGCGGCACGCAGAGGCTGGCAAGGAGACAGAGCAGCGGCAACAGGGTGGCCGAGACTCTTTTAAAACGTATTGAGGGCATATAACTTCCGGGTTATTACGCGATATTCGGGAGATTTCCCGCATAGATTAAATTCGCGTGGATTCTAACACCGGGCTTGTCAGGTAAGCAGGGGGGAGGGACAAAAAAAACGGCGCCCGCAGGCGCCGTTTTCAACTCGTTCAGCTCTGATTAAAGAACGTGAACAGAAGCGGTGTTGGTGGTGCCGCTCGGTACCAGAGCACCGGAGACCATCACAACCACATCACCTTTCAGACCCATGCCGATTTCCAGCGCGGCTTCTTTACCGATGCGATAGAAATCGTCGGTAGAGGCGATGCTGTCAACCACGTGAGCAACTACACCCTTGGTCAGAACCAGTTGGGCAGCAGTTTTCTTGTTGGTGGTGATAGCCAGGATCCAGGCTTTCGGGAAGTACTTGCGAATGGCCTTGGCAGATTTGCCGCCTTCGGTAGCGACCACGATCAGCGGGGCGTCCAGCTTCTCGGAGGTCTCTACGGCGCCTTTACATACGGCTTCGGTGATGCGCAGCTTGTTGCTGTCGTTGGCAGCAGACAGGTTGGACGGCATCACGGCATCGGTACGCTCGCAGATGGTGGCCATGATGGTCACTGCTTCCAGCGGGTACTTACCCTTGGCGGATTCACCGGACAGCATGACTGCGTCGGTACCGTCCAGGATGGCGTTGGCAACGTCACCAGCTTCGGCGCGGGTCGGACGCGGGTTCTTGATCATGGAGTCCAGCATCTGGGTGGCAGTGATAACCACTTTGCGGGCCTTGTTGCACTTGGCGATGATCATCTTCTGGGCGAAGATAACTTCTTCAACCGGGATCTCTACACCCATGTCGCCACGAGCAACCATGATACCGTCGGAAACAGCCAGGATCTCGTCGAAGTTGTCCAGACCTTCCTGGTTTTCGATCTTGGAGATGATCTGGATGTTCTCGCCACCGTGGGCTTTCAGGTGCTCACGGATTTCCAGAACGTCTTCTTTCTTGCGGATGAAAGAAGCAGCAACGAAATCAACACCTTGCTCGCAACCGAAGATCAGGTCGCGCTTGTCTTTCTCGGCCAGGGCCGGCAGCTTGATGGAGACGCCTGGCAGGTTAACGCCTTTGTTCTCGCCCAGGTCACCGTTGTTCAGCACTTTACAGATAACTTCGCGCTCGGTGATTTCGATAACGTCCAGACCGATCAGGCCGTCATCAACCAGGATGCGGTTGCCGACGCGCAGATCGTTGGCGAAACCTGCATAGGTCACGGCCACTTTGTCTTTGTTGCCAACCACGGTCTGGTCGGTGGTGAAGGTGAAAGTCTGGCCAGCGACCAGCGCGACGTCGTTGCCGCCTTCCAGCTTCATGGTACGGATTTCCGGACCCTTGGTGTCTAGCAGGATAGCTGCGTGCTTGCCGGTCTCGGCCATTACAGCACGCAGGTTGCTGATGCGGCTGCCGTGCTCGGCGTAGTCACCGTGGGAGAAGTTCAGGCGCATGACGTTCATGCCGGCGTCCAGCATTTTGGCCAGCATTTCTTTGGATTCGGTCTTCGGACCGATGGTGCAGACAATTTTGGTCTTTTTCATGTCAATCTTCATGGTTAAGGAATTTCCGCCGAGCAATATACACCAGTTTTTGGAATCTTTTTATGATCCAGAAACAACGTTTTGACCAGATAACGTTTTCTTTTCAGGGATAACGTTTTCCTGTGAGTCACATTTTAGAGCATACGGCCACAGGTTCGGGCTGAAGGGATACAAATGTTGCCATCTGTGGTTGTTTGGCCGGGTTGAGGTTCAGATGTTGTAAAATGACCACCCGTCCGCTGTCACCGTCTTGTCACCGGCTTGCGCAAAAATGTTAGTTCATTGGCGCAAGGGTGAAGGAGGCCGGGATGAAAAACAGCCATGAAACCGGATGGGCTCTGCTCTTGCTGGGCGCCGCCCTGCTGCTGGTTCAGACACTGCCAGCCCGCTACTGGCCTGATAATGCGCGACTGCTGGCGATTTTCTCCCTCCCAGTGAAAGGGGAGGCGGCCGCCGAGGGATTGGCGTGGCGAGAGTGGCAGGATCACAGTGCAGCGACCCGGATGGCGCTTCGTGCAGCCCGACCGCAGCCGGATGCGCCGCAGCCTTGATATCTATTGCTGCTTACCGGTCGTGAAGGCGTGAAGGCGTGAAGGCGTGAAATTATCAACCATTAGTTGATAGTTCTTATCTATCTTGCTGGATTGTCCACCTTTCATGGCGGGAGGATAATCGATTCCAACAGCGATATCCCCTCCGGTATCGCCCCCTGATACTTTGTTGGAGTCCGCTTTATGTCCCTCGCCCCCGTCTGGTTTATCTCTCACGGCGCACCGGATCTGGTGCTGCGTGAGCAACCCGCCACCCGCTTTCTGCGAACCCTGCGTCTGGGTGAGCTCAAGGGGCTGGTGGTCATCTCCGCCCACTGGTTCAGCCGCGAGCTGCAGATCAACGTCGAGCCCAAACCGGCCTTGATGTACGACTTTTACGGCTTTCCCGAGCCCCTCTACCGGATGCGCTGGCCTGCCAGCAGCCCCGAGTGGCTGCAACAAGGGGTGAGCGACCAGCTGGCACTGGCCGGACTGACCGCCACCCCGGTGCGGCGCGAGCTGGATCACGGGGTCTGGTCGCCGCTCTCCCTGATCGACCCAAACAGCGAGATCCCGCTGGTGCAGATCTCCATTCCCGCGAGCTTCACCCCGGCCCAGTTGTGGCAATTGGGAGAGGTATTGGGGGCGCTGCGTAGCCAGGGGATTGGCATCCTCGCCTCCGGTGCCATCACCCACAACCTGCGGGCGCTGGCACCGGAAGGCTCGCCAGTGCCGGAGTGGGCCAGCCAGTTTGTCGACTGGCTGGAGCAGAAAATGGCCGACCAGGATCGGCTGGCGCTGCTCGACTATCGCCTGCAGGCTCTAGGCGCGGTGGAGTCCCATCCCCACGACGATCATCTGCGCCCACTCTTTGTGGCGTTGGGGGCGGCCGATGGTGTGGCGCCCACCCGGCTGCACGAGAGCTGGGATGGCGGCAGCCTCTATATGGGCGCCTACCGCTTCGGCTGATAGCCTCTCAGCAAGACCCCGCCAATTGGCGGGGTCTTGTTATTTACGGCGTGGTGGACCGATGGTAGTGGTGATTGAGCCGAAGGCTCTCAGGGAACCACTACCCGGCTCTCGCCGCCGCCGAGGGCTTCGACTCTGATCTGCACGCCAATCCGCTCTACAAGCGTCTGAACGTGGGAGATGACCCCGATCTGGCGACCGGCGGCTTGGAGGGAGTCGAGGCTGGCGAGCGCCAGATCCAGACTGTCCGGATCCAGGGTGCCAAACCCCTCGTCGATAAAGAGCGACTCGACCTGGGTCTGCCGTGACGAGAGGCTGGAGAGGGCCAGCGCCAGCGCCAGCGACACCAGAAAACTCTCGCCGCCGGAGAGAGAGTCCACCGAGCGCACCTCGTCCCCCATATCGAGATCCACCACCTGCAGCGCCAGATCGGTGCCGGGCACCCGCTCCAGTCGGTAGCGGGGCGAGAGCTCGGCGAGCTGGGCGTTGGCCTCCAGCAGCAGACGCTCGAGGGTGAGGCTCTGGGCGAAGGTGCGGAACTTGGCGCCGTTGGCTTGCCCGATCAGATCGCACAGCTGCTGCCAGTGGTCGGCCACTGCCTGCTGGGCGGCCAGCTCCTGTTGCAGGCTACCTGCCTTGAGCGCTGCGGCTTCGGCCTGTGCCAGCTTGCTCTTGCACTCGAACAGCTGTTCTTCAAGGGCGCGACAACGGGCATCGAGTGCCGCCAGTTGCTCGCTCAGCTCTGCATCCGGCAGGGCGGTCAGCTCGGGGTGATGTTCCCGATAGCGATCCCGCTTGCTCTCCTCCAGCGCCAGCGCCCGTTGCCGCTCGGCAAGACGGGTACGCGCCTCACCAAGGGCATCTTCCAATCCTTGCAGGGCCGTGCGGCGAGCCTTGAGCTCATCGGGGCTGATGGCGAGCAGACGGCGCAGGTCGTACTCGGCGATGCCGAGGGTACTGGCGTGGGCAGCCCAGCGCCCCAGCACCTCCCGCTTGCGGCGGCTGCTGGTCTGCTTTTCCTGCTCCACATGAGTGAGGCGGGTCTTGAGTTCGGTCTGCCGCTCCCGCAGAGCGTGGGCGCCGCTTTGCATCAGATCCAGTTCGCTGGCGAGTTGTTGCAGCCGCTGTTGCCAGCGGCTCTCGACTAGCGGGATCTCCTCGCCACCGAGACAACCGCTGCGGCTGGTGAGCAGCCCCTGCCGTTGCTGTTCGTGCTCCTTGTAGTCCCGCTCGAGTTTGTGCAGCAGCTCGCGCTGGGTCTGCAGGCGTGCCTCCTGCGCGCTCAGGGCGGGGGTGAGGCTGGCGATCTCGCTGGCCAGCCGCTCCCACTCGCTCTGGCCGTGCAGCCAGGCTTCGCAGGCTCGCTGCCACTCGTGCCACTGCTGGCTGCCGAGCCACTGGCGCCACGGTTGGCCGCCCATCTGCTCGTCGAGGCGGTGGGCGCCTTGCTCAAGGCGCTGGCGCAGGGTCGCCTCCTGCTCGCCCATCCCCTTCACTTCCCCTTCCAGCGCGATGCGCTGGCGATCGGCCTCCTGCCACTGCTGGTCAAACTGCTGGTGCTGGGCAGCCAGTTGGCTCAGTTGCTGACGCACCCCTTGCAGCTGTTGTTGACCAAGCTGGGCCTGACGCAGCTGCTGCTGGCTCTGGGCCAACCCCTGCTCCAGCGCCTGGCCACGGCCAAGCAGTGTGCTCATCAGCTCGTTCCACTCAATGGGGCTCTGGCGCAGCGGCAGCGGATGACCCAGCAGGGTATCGCCCCCCAGCTGTTGCCAGCGCTGGGTCAGCTGCTCGGCGCGGGCTTCCAGCTCCGGCAGATGTTGCTGACGCACCGCCAGCTGGCGGGCCAGCTCCTGACGCTCGCTCTCGCACTGAATGTACTGATGGTTGAGCCGCTCCCACTCCAGCTCCAGACTGCGGGCCCGTTCCGCCAGCTGACCCAGGATCCCCGCCACCTGGGGCTGGCTCTGGCTGTAGGGGTGCTCCCCGGAACCGCACAGCGGGCAAGGTTCGCCATCGCTCAGGATATGGCGATACTGCTCGAAGCTGGCGATGGCGCGGGACTGCTCCAGCGCGTGGCGCGCCTCATCCCGCTGCAGGGCGAGCCGCTCGCGGGCGGGGACCAGCTCTTCGCCAAGGGTGGCGAGCTTGCCCAGCGCCTGCTCCAGCTGGGCAATCTCCTGCTGCAAGCGGCCATGTTGTTCGCCGTGGTTGCGGCCATAATCGGCCAGCTCCAGCAGCTGGCGCAGCTGGCCCAGCTGTTCGGTTTGCTGCTGCCACTGCTCCTGCGCCTTGGCGAGGCGGCTCTCCCACTGCTGCTCCTGCAACTCGTTCTGTTGCTGTTGCAGCCGAGCTTGTTCATGTTGCCAGTAGTCGCGCTCTTGCTGGCCTTGCTCCAGCTGGCGCTGCAACTGTTGCAGGGCGCGCAGCTTGTGATCCCGCAGGGTGAGCAGTTGCTGCAGCTTGTCGGCATCCTCGGCCCAATCCTGCATGGCGCTGAGCAGGGGCTGCCACTGGCGGGCCACCGGTGCCAGCTCCTTGTGCTCTTCGAGCCAAAGGCCCCACTGCTGGTGCTGCTGCTTGAGCAGCTCCACCTGTCGGCTCTGCTCGCGCCAGCCCTGCTCCAGCGTGAGTTGCACTTCTCGCTCCTGTGCCCCCTCCTGCTGGATCTTCTGCAACTGCTGCACTTTCTCCCTGATGCGGGTATCGAGCTCTTGTGCCCGCTTGAGTTCGGGTTGCAGGGCACCCCATTCCCGCTCGGCGGCGATCTTCTCCGCCAGCAACTGCTGTTCGGTCAGCGCGCTCTGCTGGGTCTGCTCCTCGAGTTTGGCCAGCTCCGGCCCCAGCTCGGCGATCAGCTTCTCCTGCTGCTGTACCTCAAGGGTGAGGCGGGCCAGCTCGTCGTGATCGGCGCGGGCCACCTGGGCCTGTTCGGCACGAGCGAACTCCTCGCGCTCGGGGGCCGCGGCGCCGTGGGCCTGCAGGGCGGCATCGAGCGCCGCCTGCCCCTCGGCGCAGCCCTGCAGCTGGGCGGCAATGCGGCTATTGAGGTCGCGCAAGTCCTGCATCAGCTGCTGTTGCTGCTGTTCGTGCTTGAGGGTGGTGGAGAGGCTCACCTGCTGGCTTACCCAATGCTCGCGGGTCGCTTCATCCATCAGTGCCACGTCGCCGAGGCGCTGGGCGATGGTGGCCAGCTTCTGCTGTTCTTCCCGCGCCCGTTCATAGGTCTGGATGGAGATGGCGGAGTAGAGCTCGGTGCCGGTCATCCGTTCGAGCAGAGCGGAGCGCTCGTTGGCATCCGATTTGAGGAAGGCGGCAAACTCCCCTTGCGGCAGGATCACCGCGCGGCGGAACTGCTCCCAGGAGAGACCCACCAGCTCGTCGATGCGATCCTGCAGCTCCCGTTTGCTGCCGGAGAAAACCTGCCCTGACTCCACATCGGTCAGGGTGCGCTCCTGCGCCTGAAAACGCCCCTCCGAGCGATTTCGCGCCCGGCGCACCGCCCAGCGGGCCAGCCAGATGCGACCATCGCAGTCACGAAACTGCACCTCGGCAAAGCCGCTGGCGTGGCCGCGACTGAGGATGCCACGCACGTCGTTGGCCTTGAGCTTCTCTTCGTCATCCATGCGGCCCACTTCGGCCACGTTCTTGCGATTGGCAATAAAGCGCGGCATCTCGTCGTAGAGGGCCAGACAAATGGCGTCGAGCAGGGTGCTCTTGCCGGCGCCGGTGTTGCCGGTGATGGCAAACAGACCGGCGGCGCCGAGCGCCCCCCTGGTAAAGTCGATGGTGAAGGGGCCGGTCAGACTGGCCAGATTCTCACCTGACAGAGACAAGATTTTCATTGGTTTGACTCCTTCGCCTGCTCCAGGATCTCTTCAAACGAGGCAACCAACTTGGCCTCGGGTTCCCCCTCGAACTGGCGCTGATAGCAGAGGCGAAACACCTCGGTGGGGAGAGCTCATCGAGCCTGCGCCGCTCGCGACCATCGGCCAGCCCTTCGCCCGAGCCTTGATATTGGGTGCTGATGCGGGCCAGCCGCACCGGTTTGTCTGCGATGGCGGCGAGAATCCGCTCGCGGATGCGCGCCTCGGGCTTGGGCAGCAGCAGCCGCACTTCGAGGAAAGGTTGTGCCTCTTGTGGACAGGCAGGCAGCTCGAGCGATGCGATGGCGTTCAGCGCGTCGTCGAGGGTGCTCTGGGGCAGGCGGATCATCTCCACCGCGCGGGGCACCGGGAGCCGCTCCAATCCGGTCAGTTTGCCTTCTGCAAAGGTCACTTCCAGCACCTGATGGTTGTAGTTCGCTTCGGCGAGCGATAGCGGTAGCGGCGAACCGCTGTAGTGCACCCCCTCGGCAGGGCTCTGGGCCAGATGGAGGTGGCCGAGCGCCGTGTAGTCAGCACCGGCAAAGAGTTCGGCGGGCAGGGCATGTTGGTTGCCGCCGAGCACCCGCCGCTCCGACAGCTCGGAGAGCTGGCCCGCCGCCAGATAGGCGTGGCCCATGGCGATGAGTGGCAGCGCCTCCCCGCAGCGAGCGCGCCCTTCGGCAAGCACCTCGGCGTAGACCTGTCGAACCCCTTCGATCAGCCTGTCCTGCCCCTCTGCCAACTGCTCCACCCGCAGATCGCTGCTGCGCAGGAACGGCACGGCGGCGCACCAGGCGGCGATCTTGCCCTCCTTGTCTTGCAGCGGTACCAGCAGGCGGTCGGTCTCGAGCTTGCCCTCACTGTCGCGGCTGATGCTGCCCACCAGATGCAGATCAAAGGCGCGCAGCAGCTCGTGGGGGGCATCGAGCTTGGAGGGGGAGTCGTGGTTGCCGCCGATCAGCACCATGTTGAGGCGGGGCATCTCGGCGCGCAGCCGCGCCAGAAAACGGTAGAGTTGCTGCCAGGCGCTGGCGGGGGGATTTGCGGTATCAAACAGATCGCCCGCCACCAGCAGGGCGTCGATCTCGCGCGCCTTGAGGGTGTCGCTCAGCCAGTCGAGAAAGGCATCGTGTTCAAAACGGCGGTCATGGCCATGAAGTTGATGGCCAAGGTGCCAGTCGGCGGTATGGAGGATTTTCATTGGAAAGCAGCCCGGTTGCAGGGACGGTGCCTGGGGCACCCGATGAAGACAAGATGAGGATGCCCCGTGCTTTTTTCAAGTAAAACAGGGGGCTGGCATCGATTCAGGCCGGTTCGCAGCACATCCGGTATTGGGGGTGGCCGGTGAGGGGATCGGACTCTTCGGCCTCGATGACGAAGCCGTGGCGGCGATAGAAACGCACCGCCTGATCGTTCTCGACAAAGACCCGGGCGTGTAGTGACGCCCCCTGACGCTTGGCCTCCTGCAGCAGGGCGTGGCCGACACCGCGGCCCTGACGGTCGGGACGTACGAACAGGGCTGCGAGGTAGTTGTCCACCAGTGCCATGAAACCGAGCAGATCGCCACGCTCCTCAAACACCCAGATGGCGGCGCGATCGAGATAGCGGGTACGCAGATCCTCCTGGGCCTGCCACCAGCAGGAGGCATCGACGAAATCGTGGGCCTGCAGGGAGGCCAGCAACCAGATTTCGACGATCTCTTCCATGTCTTCCGGGCGACTGGGCCGCAACATACCTTCATCCTTATTAACAATTTACTTTCGCAGTCTAGGAGAACTTGATGAACAAACAGGTGACATAAATGAGACCCTGTGAGGTCGATCGCCCTTTATTTAGCGAGAATGATTGGCTGATCACAAAGCGCCTCTCTAGTACAATGCCCGCCGGACAATCTAGAGACCGAGGACGCCATGTGGTTTAAAAACCTGCAGATTTATCGCTTTACCCGCCCCTTTGACCTGACCGTTGATCAGCTGGAAACCCAGCTGGAAGCCTGTGCCTTCACCCCTTGCGGCAGTCAGGACATCTCCCGTTTCGGGTGGGTCAAGCCCCTTGGCAAATTCGGCTCAACCCTGACTCACTCTGCCTCCGGCCACATCCTCATCTGCGCCCGCAAAGAGGAGAAGATGCTGCCCGGTACCGTGGTCAAGGAGATGCTGGCCGAGAAGGTAGAAGCGATCGAGTTCGAACAGGGACGCGCCCTCAAGAAGAAAGAGAAGGAGGCGTTGAAAGAGGAGATCCTCCACACTCTGCTGCCCCGTGCCTTTAGTCGTACCAGCCAGACCTTCGCCTGGATCAATCCGGCCGACAATTTGATGGTGGTGGACGCAGGTTCTGCCAAGAAGGCAGACGATCTGCTGGCGCTGCTGCGCAAATCCATCGGCTCCCTGCCGGTGGTGCCGGTGGCTCTCAAGAACCCGCCGGAGATCACCATGACCGAGTGGCTGAACGAGGGCAACCTGCCCGCCTCCTTCACGCTGGAAGATGAAGCCGAGCTGCGCAGTGCCATGGAGCACGGCGGCATCATCCGCTGCAAGCAGCAGGATCTGATGACGGATGAAATCAAGAACCATCTGGCCAACGACAAGCTGGTGACCAAGCTGGCCCTCAACTGGGGCGAGACCGTCAGCTTTGTGCTGGGGGATGATCTCTCCATCAAGCGTCTGAAATTCAGCGAAGAGCTGCGCGAGCAGAACGACGACGTCACCAGCGAAGATCCGGGTGCCCGTCTGGATGCCGATTTCGCGCTGGTCACCGCCGAGCTGTCCCAGTTTATCCCGGCGCTGTTTGCCGCCCTGGGTGGCGAAGAGCAGTCCATCTAACCGGACTTGCACTTGTTTGGCCTCTGCCATCCCATCGTAAAAGCCGCCTTCGGGCGGTTTTTTTATGTCTGTTACGGATAGCCATTATTGATAGATGAGTAAGATATTGATCTTGTTCAATAACTTGAGCTACCAGCGCCAATCGTGACATAGTCCCTCTTTATGGTCATAAAACAGACAAGGAGAGTGTCATGTTGCGCAAACCTCTGGGGCTGGCTATCGCCCTTGCCCTGCTGGCCGGTTGTGCCAGTGACAACGGCTTTCACTACACCCCGCCAGTTCAGACCCTGATCGCACCGGAAGCCGCCAGTGGCTGGACCGACAAGCAGGGCTGGCAGGGCCATGACTTCATGGTGGCGGCCGCCAACCCGCTGGCGGTGGATGCGGGCTACCAAATCATCAAGGCCGGTGGCAGTGCCGTCGATGCCGCCATTGCGGTACAGCTGGTATTGACGCTGGTGGAGCCGCAATCCTCCGGGATCGGTGGCGGGACGCTGCTGCTGGTGTGGGATGGCCGCAAGGTGAGTGCAGTGGATGGCCGCGAGACGGCGCCGGCTGCCGCCACCGACCAGCTGTTTATGCAAGATGGCAAGCCGCTGGCGTTTTATGACGGGGTGGTCGGGGGCAGCTCGGTCGGCGTTCCCGGCACCTTGCGCGCCCTGGCGCTGGCCCATCAGCGTTATGGCAAGCTGCCCTGGGCTGCGCTGTTCGAGCCAGCCATCACGCTGGCAGAACAAGGATTTATGATTAGTCCACGGCTGGCCACATTGCTGGCCAAGGATCCCTATCTGGCACGGGATCCGGAGGCGCGAGCCTACTTCTATCAGGCGGATGGCAGCCCTAAAACGGCAGGCACCCGGCTGACCAACCCGGCGCTGGCCAAGGTGTTGCGCACTCTGGCCACAGAGGGGGTGGATGCCTTCTATCAGGGGCCGCTGGCGGATGCCATGGTGGCCAAGGTTCGCCAGCATCCCACCAATCCCGGGGTACTGGCGGCCACAGATCTGGCCAGCTATCAGGCCAAACTGCGGGATGGCCTCTGCTTTGACTATCGCCAGAGCAAGATCTGTGGCTTCCCCACTCCCTCGTCCGGCACCTTGGCGCTCGGCCAGATCTTCGGCATGCTGGAGAGCCGCGATATGGCATCCCTCAAGCCGATCACTACGAAGGAGGGGGGACTGGCTGCCTCCAGCGAGGCCATCCACCTCTACAGTGAAGCGGCGCGTCTGGCCTTCGCCGATCGCAACCAGTACGTCGCCGACAGCGATTTTGTCAGCGTGCCGGTGAAGGGGCTGCTGGACAAGGGCTATCTGGCCGAGCGCGGCAAGCTTGTCGGTCAGCACTCCATGGGGATTGCCAAGCCCGGTACGCCGCCACTGGCGCTGGCGCGCGGCAAGGATGCGACCCCGGAACTCCCCTCGACCAGCCATGTCTCGATCGTCGACAAGGCGGGGATGGCTATCTCCATGACCAGCTCCATCGAGGATGGTTTCGGATCGCGTCAGATGGTCAACGGCTACCTGCTCAACAACCAGCTCACCGATTTCTCCTTCACCTCGGTAGATGCTGCCGGTCTGCCGGTGGCAAACCGGGTGGAGCCGGGCAAGCGGCCCCGCTCCTCCATGTCACCCCTGCTGGTGTTTGACAAGCCAAGCGGCGAGCTGACCATGACGCTGGGCTCTCCGGGGGGCTCCGCCATCATCAACTACGTGGGCAAGACCCTGCTCGGCACCCAGGATTGGGGCCTGAACCTGCAACAGGCCATCAATCTGCCCAACTTTGGCAGCCGCAACGGTCCCACCGAGCTGGAAGTGGGACGCACCCCCATGTCGGTGGTCGAGGGATTGAAGGCGAGGGGACATGAGGTGGTGCTGAACGAGCAGACCTCCGGCCTGCAGGGGGTTGAGCGCAACGCTGGCGGCTGGTTTGGCGCAGCGGATCCGCGCCGGGAAGGGATCGCCAAGGGGGAGTAAGGTTCCCATAACAACAAGGCCAGCATAATGCTGGCCTTGTTGTTGATGGAGCGTGACGGAGCGCTTACTGGATACCCAACAGCTCCACGTCAAAGATCAGGACTGATCCCGGCGGGATTTTGCCAGCGGCGCGGTCGCCGTAGGCGAGGTTGGCAGGGATGTAGAAACGGGTCTTCTCACCTTCCACCATCAGCTGCACCCCTTCGGTCCAGCCTGCGATCACCTGATTGAGGCCAAACTCGATGGGCTCGCCACGGGCGACTGAGCTATCAAAGACGGTGCCGTCCAGCAGCTTGCCCTCGTAGTGCACCTTCACCTTGCTGGTGGCTGTGGGGTGAACGGTGCCGGTGCCCGGGGTCAGCACTTCGTACTGCAGGCCGGAGGCGGTGGTGGTCACCAGCGGCTTCTCCTTGTTGCTGGCGAGGAACTCGGCGCCAATCCGCACGTTGTCGGCCGCCAGCTTCTTGTTGTTGCTGCTGGAGTAGAAGTAGTAGGCCACACCGGCGATGAGCAGTGCGATCAGTATGAATTTCATCGGTTTTTCCTGTTCCATGAAATGTAAAAAGTGCAATGAGGACGCCATCTTATCGCGCACCGCCCCTGATGGCGAGCCACAGGGCGGGAGGATGTGAGCGGGCAGGCAAAGCTCGGAGACGCAGACGCAAAAAGGGGCGAGTCGGTGACTCGCCCCTCGTCATGGCGGCGGCGCTTACTTGGCGGCCACCATCATCAGGGCGGGCAGGGCGAAGAAGAGACCCGCCACATAACCCAGAGCCAGCAGCTTGTTCTCGCTGCCTACCCGGGCCAGCCCCTCGGCGGCGCGAACCGGCAGGTCGCGCAGGAAGGGGATGCCATAGATGATGACCACGGCAAAGAGGTTGAACAGCACGTGGACCAGCGCGATGGTCATGGCCAGCTGGGCACCGGCTCCGCTGATGGCGGTGGCAGCCAGCAAGGCGGTGATGGTGGTGCCGATATTGGCCCCCAGAGTGAAGGGGTAGAGCTGACGGGTGCTGAACACGCCGCCGCCAGCCAGCGGGATCATCAGGCTGGTGGTGGTGGAGGAGGACTGCACCATGATGGTCACCAGCGCACCGGAGGTAATGCCGGTCAGCGGGCCACGGCCCAGCGCCTTGTGCAGCAGCTCTTTGGCACGGCCAACCAGTACCTGTTGCAGCACTTTGCCCAGATAAGTGACGCAGGCGAGGATCAGCAGGATACCGATGATGATGGTGGCGATGGCGGCACCCTTGCCCGGCAGGAAGGCAACGGCGCTGTCAATCAGCTGCAGGGCCGGTGCGGTCAGCGGCTTCATGAAATCCATGCCCTTCATCGACATATTGGCGGAGCCTACCAGCAGGTTGGCCAGCCACTCGGCGCTGTGTTGCAGCAGACCGAACATCAGCTCCAGCGGCAGGAAGATGAACACCGCCAGCAGATTGAAGAAGTCGTGCACGGTGGCGGCGGCGAAGGCGCGGCGGAACTCGGCGCGATCCCGCACATGGCCCATGGAGACGATGGTGTTGGTGATGGTGGTGCCGAGGTTGGCACCCATGACCATGGGGATGGCCATGCTGATGGGCAGGCCGCCAGCCACCAGACCGACGATCACCGAGGTGACGGTGCTGGAGGATTGCACCAGCGCGGTAGCGAGAATACCCAGCAGCAGGGCGACAAAGGGGTTGTTGGCAAAGGCGAAGATCTGGGCTGCGCCCTCGGCGCCGCCGGAGAAATCTTTGAAGCCGTGGGAGATGGCGCCCACGGCAACCAGGATCAGGTAGACCAGTACGATGACACTCATCCAGTTGAACAGGGCGCGGGTCGCGGGCGGCTGTGACAAGGAGTGATGGTGTTGCATAAAGCCTCTTGAGACGGTCGTTCCGTCTTGGGTTGTTGATGACCCGCGCATTTAATCAGTGGTTAATGACAGAAATATGACAACGTGACATTTCGATGATGTTTTTATGACGACGAACTGCGGCGACAGGCGCTGACCGAGCCGGTTGGCTCTGGGGTGGCAAAAGGGGGGACGAAAGCGCTGCCGCCTTGCCAGCCGGAATGTGATCGCTACACTCCGCCCCTTTATTGGCAAGCAGGAGTAAACAAGATGATGCGTGCATGGATCCTCTCTCTGTCGCTGGGGCTGCTCTCGGCAGGGGCACAGGCCAGCCTGTTGAAAACCGACTGCAACCTCGACAAGGCCCTCAAAAACGAAGCGGTGAATGCCACTCTGGGGATCAAGGGCAACTGTGATACCAGCAAGCTGGTGAAGCAGGAGAAAGAGAAGGTGAAAGCCGAGGTGCAAAAAGGCCGCACCGACCTGCTGGGCGAGAAGCGTGCCGACCTCAAGGAGAGCGGCAACGGTATGCAGCAGAAGATGGACAAGGCAAACCAGCAGCTGCACAAGGCGGAGCAGGATGCCAAGACCATCGCTCGCGATCCGCTAAAGGCTGCGGCGACCGCTGTGCTGGACAAGCAGTAAGCCGAGCGGGCCCAAGCCCGTGTGACCGGCAAGAGACCGGCAGCAAGAAGGGGAGCCATGGCTCCCCTTCTGTCTATCCGTTATCCGCAAAGGATCAGGCGTCAGCCGCTTCCTCGTACTGACGGAACGGGATACGGAACACCGCCAGACGCAGGAACAGATAGGTTGCGCCGAGGCCAGCCCAGATCAGGCCCAGCTCCAGCGAGCTCTGCTCCAGGTTGATCCACAGAGCACCGATGGTGGCGGCACCGAGCAGCGGCATCAACAGGTAGATGACGTGATCCTTGAGGGTCTTGTTGCGCTTCTCGCGCACCCAGAACTGACCGATCACCGACAGGTTGACGAAGCTGAACGCCACCAGTGCGCCGAAGTTGACCAGCGCCAGCGCGGTATCCAGATCAAACGACACGGCGGAGAGGGCCAGACCGCCTACCATCAGCACGTTGATGGCCGGAGTACGGTATTTCGGGTGGATGTAGCCAAACACCCGCTCCGGGATCATGCGGTCACGCCCCATCACGTAGAGGATGCGCGACACACCGGCGTGAGCCGCCATGCCGGAGGCCAGTACCGCGACCGTGGTGCAGACCAGCACCACGGACTGGAAGAAGGTGCCGCCAACGTAGAGCGCGATCTCCGGCAGTACCGCATCCGGATGCTGGAAGCGGGCGAGGCTCGGGAAGTAGAGCTGTAGGCAGTAAGAGACCACCACGAAAATGATGCCGCCGATCAGGGCAGTCAGCACGATCGCCTTGGGGATCACCTTGCCGGCATTCGGAGTCTCTTCGGAGAGGGAACTCAGACCGTCAAAGCCCAGGAACGAGAAGCAGAGAATGGTCGCACCGGTAAAGAGCGGTACCAGCTGTGCTGACTCGAAGTGGAACGGACGGCTGCTCATCAGGGTGCCAGCCCCTTCACCGTGGTAGATGCCCCACGCCATCAGGCCGATAAAGAGGGTGATGATGGCCAGCTGGATCACCACGATCAGACCGTTGAAGTTGGCCACCAGATTGATGCCGCGCAGGTTCAGGAAGGTCATTACGGTCACCAGACCGAAGATGAACACCCAGGGCTCGACACCCGGGAACATGGCGGTCAGGTAGATCTTGGCCAGCAGGATGTTGATCATCGGCATGAACATGTAGTCGAGCAGGGAGGACCAGCCGACCATGAAACCGACATAGGGGTTGAACACCTTCTGGGCATAGGTATAGGCAGAGCCCGCAGAGGGGAACTTGCGTACCAGATGTCCGTAGCTGAGAGCGGTGAGCAGGATGCCACCCAGAGCCAGCAGATAGGCGGTGGCGACCCGGCCATCGGTGATGTCACCGACGATGGCGAAGGTGTCGAAGACAGCCATGGGGGTCAGATAGGCCAGACCCATCACAATCACTTGTGTCAGGGTAAGGGTCTTGAGCAGCTTGGCGTTTTGCGATGCCATTACGCTTTCTCCTCAATCAGTGCCGCAGCACGTGCTTGCAACGAGCGCAGGGATACGATGGATTCGCAAGCCTGTACATCAAGGGCGCCGGGGAGGCGCATACCGGGCTGTACCGGCAGGAAAGCATTAAAACGCCCCATTGTTATCCTCTCAACGTCGGGAGATTGTTTGGCAATCTCGAATATCACTTCCGGAAACGTTCCGGCCTCTTGTGGTGGGTTTGTACTGCACTTCAAAAATACAAAAACCGATGTCGCAGTGAACATCGGTCCTTTATTGGCGGCGTATTGTGCATTCGGTCAGCCCCCTTGACAAGCAAAAAAGGGCGGATTAACGCATTTTTTTGCATACGCACGGGGCAGGTAAGTGGTCACTCGCCCCCTGCAGCCTTCCCCGAGCCGCTCCCCCTTTTTCGGGGGGAAGAGAACCCTGTCGTGGCGTATGAAAAATCGGCAAATCGGGGCTGCAGGGTGCATAGCGCCTCAACATTGATCCTGATCATATTTGCCGGCGTTCCCCCGGGCTCGAGTCCAGCGATCTTATCGGCTGGCGGGGGATGGAAGGGGGTGAAGTGGAAAAAGATCTATTGCATATCCATTCACATTAATGACTGGGGATAGAAGGCAACGCGGCTTGAGCCATGGCACGGTGAGCAGCCCGGCTGGGTAGTTATTTGAAATCAGTCACACTTCCTGCAGAAACCGCATTTCTGGCAACCCGTGCTGCTGGCCACCAGAGCACCGCAAAAACAACAAGGAGCCCGCAGGCTCCTTGTTCGCTATCGGGGGAGGGGCGCCAGCGGTTACTGGGCGATCTCCACCTTGTCGGCGGTATGCAGCGGGATGCGGAACACGGTGAGGCGCAGGAACAGGTAGATGGCCCCCAGCGCCGCCCAGATCAGCCCCAGCTCGAAGGAGGAGGGCTCGAGGTTGAGCCACAGTACCCCGATGCAGGCGGCGCCACAGAGCGGCAGCAGCAGGTACATCAGGTGATCCTTGAGACACTTGTTGCGGCCCAGCTTCACATAGAAGTGGGCAATCACCGCCAGATTGACGAAGGTGAAGGCCACCAGGGCGCCGAAGTTGATCAGCGCCAGCGCCATCTCCAGATCCAGCGACACCGCAGAGAGGGCCAGCAGGCCGACCAGCAGCACGTTGAACGCCGGAGTCTGCCACTTCGGATGGATGTAGCCGAAGAAGCGGGCGGGCAGGGCGCGATCACGACCCATCACGTAGAGCAGGCGCGATACACCGGCGTGGGAGGCGAGCCCCGAGGCCAGCACCGCTACTGTGGTACAGACCAGCACCACCGCCTGGAACAGCTTGCCACCGACATAGAGGGCGATCTCCGGCAGTACCGCATCCGGATGCTGGAAGCGGGAGATGTCCGGGAAGTAGAGCTGCAGGAAGTAGGAGGTAGTGACAAACAGCACACCGCCGATCAGCGCCGTCAGCACGATGGCGCGGGGGATCACCCGATCCGCGTCCGGGGTCTCTTCCGACAGGGTACTGATGGCGTCAAAACCGAGGAACGACAGACAGAGGATGGAGGCCCCCATCAGTAGCGGTGACACCTGGATCTGCTCGGAGAAGAAGGGACGGCTGCTGGCCACGGTACCCAACCCTTCACCGTTGTGAACGCCCCAGGCGATCAGGCCGATGAAGATGGCGATGATGCTGAACTGCATCACCACGATCAGGCTGTTGAAGTTGGCCACCAGCTTGATGCCGCGCAGGTTGAGGGCGGTCATCACCGCCGCCAGACCGAAGATATAGGTCCAGGGTTCCACGTTCGGGAAGAGGGCTTCGAGATAGATCTTGGCCAGCAGCATGTTGATCATCGGCATGAACATGTAGTCGAGCAGGGAGGTCAGCCCACCATAAAGCCGACATAGGGGTGAAACACCTTCTGGGCATAGGTATAGGCGGAGCCGGCTGACGGGAACTTGCGCACCAGATGGCCGTAGCTCAGGGCAGTGAACAGCATGCCGATGAGGGCAAACAGGTAGGCGGTCGGCACATGGCCTTCGGTGATCTCGGTAACGATGCCGAAGGTGTCGAACACCGCCATGGGGGTGAGGTACGCCAGTCCCATAACCACGACCTGCCACAGTTTGAGGGTCTTTTTCAGACCAACCTGCTGGGCCGCCATTATGCATGTTCCTCATGCAGTGCCAGAGTGGCACGGTCCATCAACGAAACCGGGAGAGAGGCCCGGGAATCAAGGGCGCCAGGGCGGCGCACACCGGCCATGGCCGGTTGGAAAGCATTGAGATGCCCCATGTTGTTCCTCACTAGACTTGGTGTCGGGAGACTGCTGCCAATCTCGCTATCTTTTCCGGGGGTGATCCGGCCTCGTTTATGGGTTTGTTCACTGTCTAAAAAAGAACCGATGCCATTGTTTTACATCGGTTCTTTCAGTGGCGGCGCATTGTGCATTTGCAGGGCCCCCTTGACAAGAAAAAAAGGGGGCAAAATTGCATTTATTTGCACAGGTGAGTGGTCACTTTCCTGCTGGTCAGGCCAGCACGGCCTCCAGTGATTTTTCAAGGAGTTGCAACCCCTCGTCAATCACTGCCGCAGGGGCTGTCAGGGGGGCGAGAAAACGGATGACATTTGCGCGCACCCCGCATGAGAGCAGGACCAGACCCCGTTTGCCCGCCTCGGCCACCAGACGTTTGGTGAGGTCGGGATCGGGCTGGCTGGCATCACGCCGTTTCACCAGCTCCATGGCCACCATGGCACCGGGGCCGCGAATTTGACCTATGCAGTCAAAACGCTCGGCTATGCGTTCCAGCCCCGCCTTGATCTGCTCCCCCTGATCCAGCGCTTTCTGGTTGAGTTTCTCCTCGTCGATCACCTGCAAGACCGCCAGCGCGGCGGCGCAGGCAATGGGGGAACCGGCATAGGTGCCACCCAGACCACCCGGCTTGGCCGAGTTCATGATCTCCGCCTTGCCCACCACCGCCGAGAGAGGGAAGCCCCCCGCCAGACTCTTGGCCAACGTCATGATGTCCGGCTCGATGCCGGCATATTCGGTGGCGAAGGTTTTGCCGGTGCGGCAAAAACCGCTCTGGATCTCGTCGCAGATCAGCAGAATGCCGTGCTGGTCGCAGACGCTGCGCAGCTTCTGCATAAAGCTCGGGGAGGCAGGGTAGAAGCCCCCTTCGCCCTGTACCGGCTCGATGATGATGGCGGCAACGCGGGAGGGTTCTATGTCGGCGCTGAAGCAGAGCTCGAGGGCGTGCAGGGCATCCTCTTCACTTACCCCGAGATAATCGGCGGGGAAGGGGATGTGGTAGACCTCCCCCGGGAAGGGGCCAAAGCCGGTCTTGTAGGGGACCACTTTGCCGGTGAGCGCCATCCCCATCATGGTGCGGCCGTGAAAGCCCCCCTTGAAGGCGATGGTGCCGCTGCGACCGGTGTGGGCACGGGCAATCTTGATGGCGTTCTCGACCGCCTCGGCGCCGGTGGAGAGAAACAGGGTGCGCTTCGGCGTCGGGCCGGGCACCAGGGCGTTGAGCTTCTCAGCAAGCTCGATATAGCCCGGGTAGGGGGTGACCTGAAAGCAGGTATGGCTGAATTTTTCCAGCTGCTCGCGCACTGCCGCCACCACTTTGGGGTGGTTGTGGCCGGTATTGAGCACGGCGATGCCGGAGGCAAAGTCGATGTAGCGGTTGCCCTCCACATCCCACAGCTCGGCATTTTGCGCCCGGTCGATAAAGACCGGCAGCAGGGTGCCAACGCCATTGACCACTGATGCTTCGCGGCGCGCTTGCCACGCCTTGTTTGATTCTGACTGACTCATCTTTCCTCCCTGAGGGGCCGCAGCCCCCGATATTCCCTGAAAATGTTGCTGGCGTTTTGGCGCCCATCACCGCCGATCAGCCCATCGGGCCAGATCGGCGGCGCCTTGTCTCTCTGTTGCAGCCCTAGCGAATGGCGCCAAAGCAGAGGTATTTGGTCTCCAGATACTCTTCCAGCCCCTCGGCGGCCCCTTCCCGGCCCAGACCCGACTCCTTGATGCCGCCAAAGGGGGCCAGCTCGGTTGAGATGATCCCCTCGTTGATGCCGACCATGCCGTACTCCAGCTGTTCGGCGACGCGCCACACCCGTGCGATATCGCGGCCATAGAAGTAGGCGGCCAGGCCATAAGGGGTGTCGTTGGCAATGGCGATGGCTTCGGCTTCGCTCTCGAAGCACACCAGCGGTGCCACCGGGCCGAAGATCTCCTCCTGCAGGATGGGGTTGGTTTTATCCACCTTGCCCAGAATGGTGGGGCGGTAGAAGAGGGGGCCAGCGGGGTGAGCTTCGCCCCCCAGCAGCACTTCGGCACCGGCGGCGACCGATTGCTGCACCAGCTCGGCGACCTTGCTGGCGGCAGCCGGGTTGATCAGCGGGCCAATTTGGGTGCCCTCCGCCATGCCATCCCCCACCTTGAAGGCCTTGACGGCGGCGGTCAGCTTCTCGGCGAAGGCGTCATAGACGCTGGCCTGCACCAGAATGCGGTTGGCGCAGACGCAGGTCTGCCCGGCGTTGCGGTATTTGGAGGCGAGCGCCCCGGCCACCGCGGCATCAAGGTCGGCGTCGTCAAAGACGATAAAGGGGGCGTTGCCACCCAGCTCCAGCGACAGCTTCTTCATGGTGTCGGCGCACTGGCGCATCAGCAGCTTGCCGATGCGGGTGGAGCCGGTGAAGGAGAGCTTGCGCACCACCGGATTGCTGCACAGCTCGTTGCCTACCGCGCTCGCCTGATGGCTGGTGACGATATTGATGACACCGGCGGGGATGCCCGCCTGCTCGGCAAGCAGCGCCAGCGCCAGCGCACAGAGCGGGGTTTCGGCGGCAGGTTTGATGACGATAGTGCAACCTGCGGCCAGCGCCGGGCCCGCTTTGCGGGTGATCATGGCTATCGGGAAATTCCACGGGGTGATGGCGGCGACCACCCCGACCGGCTGCTTGATGGTTGCCAACCGGCGATCGCCGCTAAAGCCCGGGATGGTGCGGCCATAGGCGCGCTTGCCCTCCTCGGCGAACCACTGGATAAAGCTGGCGCCATAGGCCACCTCGCCCTTGGCTTCCGCAAGCGGCTTGCCCTGCTCGCAGGTCATGATGCGTGCCAGCTCGTCGCTGTGGGCTGTGATGGCGGCAAACCAGGCGTAGAGCTTGTTGCTGCGCTCCTTGGCGGTCAGCGCCGCCCAGGCGGGTTGCGCCGCGTGGGCGGCCGCGATGGCGCGGCGGGTATCCTCGGCATCCATGTCGGACACCTGGGTAATGACGGCACCGCTGGCGGGGTTGGTGACCTCGAAGGTGCGGCCGCTGGCGGCCTCGCACCACTGTCCATCTATATAGGCGCGGGATGTGATCAAGCTGGAGTGGGATGTTGTTCCTGACATGAGAAGCCTCGAGTGTGGGTCAGAGCAGCTGGTTGCCGGAGTGAGCCGACCCTTCCTGCGCCGCTGCCGTATAAAATAATAAGCACAGAAAGACCATAATTTGAGCTGAAATGTTTTTCAAGTGTTAAATATATTTGAATTGCTGGGGGGCGCCATGCTAGAAAATGGGCTGTGTAGCGCGCTTTTTCCGGTTCGCTTGCAGGCTGCAAGTGGGCAGGCGACCGGGAGATGGTAAATCAGGTGTGCAAAATAATGAACGGTTGTGCTGTGTAACATAGTGAACGGCAAGGGAAAGCTGGTTGGCTATTTTAACCAGCAGGGTAAACAGGCTGCGCTTGATCCGATGCGATCACGCGCAAGCAGGAGAGGCTGATGATGCAAGGATGCAGAGATAGCGCAGCAAGAGGAGGCTTGCGGTGAGCGGGCCGCAGAGCCGGGAGAGCGTGGCTCGGCCGTTGAGTGGGGCTGACGCCGGGGCGCGCACCATGGGGGAACGGCTGGCGGCGGTGCGCCATCAGCTGGGGCTCTCACAGCGGCGGGCGGCCGAGCTGAGCGGCCTGACCCACGGCGCCATCTGCATGATCGAGCAGGACAAGGTGAGCCCCTCGGTCGCCTCCCTGCAAAAGCTGCTCACCATCTACGGCCTGCCGCTGTCGCGCTTCTTCGCCGAGGAGGAGAGCCGCACTCCGGAAGTGGTGATCAAGGCTGATCAGCTTATCGAGCTGGGCAGTCAGGGGGTCTCCCTCAAGCTGGTGCACAACGGCAACAACCGCCGCCAGCTCGGCTTTATGCTGGAGACCTATCCCCCCGGCACCGACACCGGAGGTCAGGTGACCCATCAGGGGGAGGAGGTCGGCACCGTGCTGGAGGGGTCGGTGATCCTGACGGTGGCGGGCCAGAGTTATCCGCTGGAGGCGGGCGACAGCTATGTGATCGACACCGGCGAGCCCCACAGCTTCAGCAATCCGTCGGGGGAGACCTGTCGCATCGTCAGCGCCCACACCCCGGCGAGCTTTTAATCCTGACAGTAGTTTGGCAACCGAACCGGTAAGGAAACAGGGATCATGACCGAACATGTAAACAGTTACTACGCAGCCAGCGCCAATAAACACGCGCCCTATCCGACACTGACCGAGCTGCTGGAGTGCGATGTCTGTGTCATCGGGGCGGGTTATACCGGCCTCTCCAGCGCCCTGCATCTGGTGGAGAAGGGCTACAAGGTGGTGGTGCTGGAGGCAGCCCGTGTCGGCTTTGGCGCCAGCGGCCGCAACGGCGGCCAGATCGTCAACTCCTACAGCCGCGACATCGACACCATAGAAGCGAACTGCCCGCCGGATCAGGCCAGGCTGCTCGGTTCCATGCTGTTTGAGGGGGGCCAGATCATCCGCGAGCGGATCAAGCGCTACAACATCCAGTGCGATCTGCAGGAGGGGGGCGTCTTTGCCGCCGAGACCGAGAAGCAGTTCCACGAGCTCAAGGCGCAGAAGGCGCGCTGGGAGAAGTGGGGCAATGAGCAGCTGGAGCTGCTCGATGCCAAGGGGGTGCGCGAGGTGGTGGCGAGCGATCGCTACGTCGGCGCCCTGCTCGACAAGAGCGGCGGCCATATTCACCCTCTCAATCTGGCGCTGGGGGAGGCGGAAGCGATCCGCATCCAGGGGGGGCAGATTTTCGAGCAGTCCGCCGTCACCAGCATTACTCCGGGTCAGCCGGCGCTGGTCAAGACCGCCAAAGGGGCGGTGAAGGCGCGCTTTATCGTGGTGGCTGGCAACGCTTACCTCGGCAATCTGGTGCCGGAACTGGCCAGCAAGAGCATGCCCTGTGGCACCCAGGTGATCGCCACCGAAGTGCTGGGAGAGGAGCGGGCCCGTTCACTCTTGCCGCAGAACTACTGTCTGGAGGATTGCAACTACCTGCTCGACTACTACCGTACCTCCGGCGATCACCGGTTGATCTATGGCGGCGGTGTGGTCTATGGCGCGCGGGATCCGGCGGATATCGAGCGGCTGATCATCCCCAAGATGCTCAAGACTTTCCCGCAGCTGGCCGACGTCAAGGTGGAGTACACCTGGACCGGCAACTTCCTGCTCACCCTGTCGCGCTTGCCGCAGTTTGGCCGCATCGGCCCCAACATCTACTACATGCAGGGCTACAGCGGCCATGGTGTCACCTGCACCCATCTGGCGGGCAAGCTGCTCTCGGAGGTGCTGAGCGGTCAGGCCGAGCGCTTCGATGCCTTTGCCAAACTGCCACACTACCCCTTCCCGGGTGGCCGGTTGTTCCGCATCCCCTTCACCGCTGCGGGTGCCGCCTGGTACACCCTGCGCGACCGGCTGGGGGTATAAGAGCCGCTCTGCGAGAAATGTGGGCTGGTGGGTGCCGCTTAGATAACGCTGACGCCAGCACCAATACCGGAAACAACAAGGCCACCGCGAGGGTGGCCTTGTTGTTTATCAAGCAGCAGCGCGCTGATTAGCTGTAGAAGGCTTCAACGGTACCCTTGAGCTTGATCAGGATGGGCTGACCACGGCGATCCAGCGCCTTGGGGGAGGGGATCTTCACCCAACCTTCGCTGATGCAGTACTCCTCGACATCGGTGCGCTCTTTGCCGTTCAGGCGAATACCGATCGGGTGCTCGAAGCAGGCGGCCACATAGTGAGGGCTGCGGGGATTGCAGGAGAGGTGATCCGGCAGAGCCGGTTTGGTGCTGGTATCGCTCATCGATATAACCCGAAATGAATAAAAAGTGGGTCATTGTAGAGAATGCCGCCATGGCATTCAAGGCGGCCACAAAACAGGCAAAGCGTGCTCGCTATCGCTATGAGCGACCCGCTTATCCTCGTGGCCAATGCATCACCAGCTCGGGGCGACCGCTATGCTCGCACAGCTGCTGCTCACCCTCTTTGAAACCGTTGCGGGAATAGAAGCGCCGCGCCTGCTCATTTTCGGCGTAGACCGTCAACTCGAGCCGGCCATATTGGGCTTTGAGGTGTTCGAGCAGTTGGCGACCCAGCCCGTGTGACTGGTGGTCAGGGGAGATAAACAGCGCCGCCACAGTACCCTGATACCAGGAGATAAAGCCCAGTAGCTGTCCATCCTCTTCATAGACCCAGCTCTTGCTTGCGGGCAGATAACTATCGCGCATCGCCGCTCGTTGCTCGTGCCAAAAGGCGGTGGGAATAAAGTCGTGGGCCTGCACCGAAGCCTGATACCAGAGCTCGACGGCGGCATCCAGATCGGTGGCGGATAATGGGCGGATCATAGTGGCCTTAATAACAAAGGGTGGAAGTAACGCAGGCTCGATAAGCGCAGCGTAATCGGGCATTCGCGGTAGCGAGAGGGGGAGAGTTCTGCGCCATTCCCGATTCGTCACCTTGGCCAAAATGGCAAGACTGTGATTTATGCAATCCCTGTTACCGTATAGTGTCGCTCGACATTGACGGTAATTTCACCCCAGCGGGAGGATTTGACTCTGGCTTGGTGCGCTTGAAAAGCTGCCTCATCAACAAACTCTTCATAGACATCGAATCTGCAGGGATTGAGAGGGTCTTGAGTCACCTCAAAGATCAGGCAGTCTTTTTCCGCACGAGTTAAACGGATATGGGCATCAAGCTCGCGCTTGACTATCGTAAGCTCGGAGAGAGGCACAATAATAAATCCCTGTAAAATCACTTCACCCATATTGCATTCCTGAATTATTGTGCTTTTTAATGAGGGGGATCAACCCGCTTCTCGGAATTTTAGGATAAAACAGTACACTGTTCATGGTATGAATCTTACTAAAAAATAATTATTGAATTAATTGTTTTTTAGAGTGAGTTTAGATAGGTAATACGTGAAATACAGATGCTTAGTTTTTCGTAAGCTAACAAACAAGCTTACAGTAAATCTGTTGTAAGCTATCAATGGCGTAGAAAATACAAAATCAATTCCCCCATCCAGTTTTAATACCAGTAATCAGTTCTCTCTTTGCTATTTCTTTCGCGCATATTTTAATTGCATCACCAGTTATTGCCTCAATTTCTTTTGCGAGTTCTTGTAATGGTATAGCCTCTGGAACATCAATATGATTGTTTTTTGTAACAGCGGAACAAAAATCAGACCAATGTTCAGCAAGTACATTCAAAGCTCTACCTATAGTTAAGGCATCTAGTGATAATAACCCATCTGGAATTTCAAATGTGGGGAGAGCCATTAATGCAGTGTGTGTATCAACCATCAGTAATGGTGTAACGGAATCAAAGTCAGAGTCTTTTTGAGTGGCAAATGCTGTTGTTATATCTTTACTTAATTGGTATGACCTTGCCATGAGCGCTTTTACCACCATCAGTTTTTGTATTTCTGATTTAGCTATTCGTTCAGCCTCCAGCCGTTTTTCATTTTTATATTGATTGCTTGAAATTAATGTGGCTGCGAATATTGCTGCTATACTGCCTATGGCTTGTATCCATGCTGGTGCGTTACTTGACAGCCATTCATTTCACTTTTGGTATAAAGTATAGAGTGGCAGAAATTGAAAAAATAAGTAATGATAAAAACAATATTGATAGAGAATGTTCTTTTATACTATTCATTTTATTTTGCTTTAATATTGATTTATATTGGGTTGTTAGTGGTTAATATTTTTTCAGACGAAGGTTCATATAATGAATAATTAATTTTTAAATGCTACCGCCCTCAAGTTACAGCCCCTTGCTTGCTGCTTTCCCCCATTTTTTGCGGATAACACACTTATGAAAACGAATGCTCATGGTGTGGCTCCGGAAGCAGCTTTGTGCCGCGCCACCATGATACCGATTGAAGCCGGTGGTGGAAGAGCTGCGGGGTGATAATCAGTGCCGGATCAATAAATTAAAACAACTTGGGTGGTAGAAACGACAAGGCCCCCGAGGTCGGAGGCCTTGTGGTAGGGCCATCACTGGCGAGGCTGGGCAGGGCAATGCCGATCAGGGAAGATCCAGCGTAAAGCGGGCGCCGCCGAGGGGGGATTCATCGACCCGGATCTGGCCGCCGTAGCTGTGGACGATTTCGGTGACCACCGCCAGACCTATGCCCTGACCCGGCGAGCTGTCAGCCCGCACGCCGCGCTGGAAGATCTGCTCCGATTTGGCCGGATCGATACCCGGGCCATCATCTTCCACTTCGATGCGTAGCCGCTCGAGATGGCGGCGCACCGTCACCTTCACTTCGCTGATGGCAAACTTGCAGGCGTTGTCGAGCAGGTTACCCATCAGCTCCATCAGGTCGCCCTGTTCGCCGTGAAAGAGGGCGTCATCGTCGAACTTGAAGTGGGTTTGCAGTTTCTTGTGGCGATAAACCTTGGTCAGGCTGGCCAGCAGTTTTTCAATCAGCGGCACCGGTTCGGTGCCCTTGCTGGCAAGGCGCTGGCGGCCTGTCACGGCCCGTCTGAGCTGATACTGGATCATCTGATCCATGGTGAGGATCTGCTCATTGATGTTGTCGTGGATCTCCCGCCCCAGCTTCACTTCGCGGGTGGTGATCTGGATCAGCGCCAGCCGGGTTTTCAGGCTGTGGGCGAGATCGTTGAGGGCGTGCTGGTAGCGCTGGGTCTGCTGGCGTTCGTTCTCCAGCAGCTGGTTGATGGAGTCGGTCAGCGGGGCCAGCTCCCGCTCAAAATCGCTCGAGAGGTCATCGCGCTTGCCGGCCCGGATATCGTCGATCTGACGGGCGATGGTGCGCAGGGAGCTGAGGCTCCAGAAGGTGGTGAGCAGCAGCAGCCCGGCCAGCAGCATATAGGCGAGCAGCGCCTGTTTGGCGGTCTGGTAGAGATAGGTGCGGGACTCTTCGTGGTAGCGTTTGGCCGAGTCGATCATCACCACGTAGTAGGCGGTGGTGCCGCTGCCGGGATTGCGGATAAACCGCAGGCTGTAGACGAAGTAGCTCTCTCCGTTCTTGATGGTGTGCTTCTTGAAGAAGTAGTCGAGATCCATCCCCCCCAGATACTTCATCAGGTCGCCGCAGATGGTCTGTTTGGCCTTGATCACCTCCGGCATATGGAGGCTCGACCAGACCAGATCGCCATCGGCGCGGCAGATCAGGGTATCGAGGTTGCGATCCCCCGCACCACGGGATATCCGCCCCAGCTCGACGTTCGACCCCTTGTCATCCGGCTCGGTGGAGGAAAACAGCTTGGCCAGGTTCTCCTGCATCCGGGCGCTGGCCTTCTGGGTCTGCTCCTCGACGTGGCCAAGATAGAGGGCGTAGACGGCAAACCCCATGATCAGCGCGATGACCAGCAGCGAGCTGAGCAGCAGTTTGATGTGCAGTGAGCTGCGGATCATCTTGATGGGGCGCGGCAGATGAAACTGCATCAGTTACAGGAGAGGTTGAAGATATAACCCTGACGCCGGATGGTGGAGATGGGTTGAATCGTCCCCTCCGGATCCAGCTTCTTGCGCAGGCGGCTCACCATCACTTCGATGGTGTTGGGGTCCCCTTCGCCATCGCCGTAGAGCTGGTCGAGCAGTTGCTGCTTGGAGACCACCTGACGGGCGTTACGCATCAGGTACTCCAGAATCAGGTATTCAAAGCTGGTGAGCACCGCCACTTCTCCGGCGATGGTCAGCTCCTTGCGGGAGAGATCCAGCTCGTAATCACCGGCCTTCACCTTGGGCGAGATAAAACCGGCGCTGCGGCGCACCAGCGCATTGAGTCGGGCCAGCAGCTCATCTTTCTGGAACGGTTTGACCAGATAGTCATCAGCACCTGCTTCCAGTCCTTCGACCTTGTCCTGCCAGTTGCCACGGGCGGTCAGCACAATGATGGGGAAGGGGATCTGCCGTTCACGCAGTTGCCGGATCAGTTGCAGGCCGTCCATATCGGGCAGACCGAGGTCGATGATGGCCACATCAATGGGATAGTCGGCGGCGTAGTGCAGTGCAATCCCGGCCTGGTCGGTGCTGTAGACCTGATTGTCGGCTTCGGTCAGCAGAGAGGAGAGGTGGTGATTGAGCAGCTTGTCGTCTTCGACCAACAGAATTTTCATGATGTGAGCGGTCATAGGGATCCAGGCTGTCAATTAGAAAGTGTATGTCGCTTCGAGTCAATTCGAATCCTAATGCATCCCGGCTGTATCGGGACTGAATCAGCGGGACTTCAGAGTTCGCATCAACTGGTCGTTTAACCATGGTCCGGGTTGTCGATGGCCTGCTGGTCGGCAGCCATGCTGCGAAAGGTTTGATGTGATGAGAGAGATGGCCGGAAGGCTGCTGGCGCGACTGCAACAGCGTGAGCGCAGCGACCTCCTCTATATTGTCTGGCTCTGCTGGGGGGCAGCCTTGCTGCTCTACGTGCTGGGGTCGCCCTGTTTTCTGTGGCCAGTGGCGCCGATGCCGCTGGTTCTGCTTGTGTGGTTGGTGGAGAGAGTACGGATGTTTGGAAGAAACAAAGGTGGTGCGGCTACTGGGTCGGCCGGTGCCACTGTGATTGCAGCCGGTGCCCGCTTCAAGGGCGAGTTGCAGGTGGAGGGGGATCTGGAGGTGCGCGGTCAGATCAATGGCACCATCCAGCTCATCGGTGGTGTGCTGCGCATCATGCAGGGTGGTAGCGTTGAGGGAGAGGTGAGTGCGCCCCACGTGATCATCAATGGTCTGCTGGAAGGCACCTGTACCTCCGCCGAGGTGGAGATCCTGGAGAGCGGCAAGATGCAGGGGATCTTCAAGGGGGGCAGTCTCTCCATCTGCAAGGGCGGCAACTTTGTTGGCCAGTCCCAGCCCACCGTGGCCGGCAAGGCCGATCCCGTGTTGCAAGCCTTGTCTGAAAACAGTTCGTCCGGGAGCAAGCAGCCGGAGAGCAAGAGCAATGTGAAAAAGCTGCCGCACGAGCCGAAAGGCAAGCCGACCGAGGAGCTGGCCAAGCAGGCGTGATGTCGTTTGCCAGCGGTGCAGATGACGGTTGTTCAGGAAAACAGAGAGGGGGCCACGATGGCCCCCTCTGCATTTCCCCGTTAGCCGTTAGCTGCGGCGCGGCGGCAGCATATTGGTGAGGGTGTTGTCTTTGAGAATATGGTGGTGATAGAGGGCCGCCACCGTGTGCAGGCCGATCAGGGCGTAACCGATATTACCCAGCGTCTCGTGTACCTCCTTGATCAGCCCCTTGAGATCCGGACTTGGGGAGAGCAGGGCAGGCAGCTCAAGCCCGAAGAAGGGGATGGGCTTGCCCGCGGCGCTCAGCAGCAGCCAGCCAAACAGCGGGGTGAGAATCAGAAAACCGTAGAGGGCGAGGTGGGCCAGTTTTGCCAGCTTGTGCATGACCGGGGAGAGCTCGGGCACGATACGGGGCGTCGGGCTCATCCAGCGCAGGGCCAGTCTGACAAACACCAGGGCGAATATGAGCAGCCCCAGCATAAAGTGCCACTCCTTCATCAGATCCCGGCCTGGGTCCCCTTTGGGGAAAATATCGCGAAATTCGATCAGGGCGTAGACGGCGATCATGGCCCACAGGGTCAGCCAGTGCAGCCCGATATTCAGGGTGCCATAACGTTGTTCACTGTTCATCAGCATAGGTTTGTTCCTTCGAAGTGCTGTCACATCCGTGTGGCATCCCCGCACTCAAACGTGTCGGGGCGAGGCCAGATCCTTTGGCGGCAACAGGCAGGCTGCCATGCTTGCCATCAACCGGCAGCCTGCGGCTGGCCTCAGTCAGAGAGGAGGTGCCCTCTGCTGTCTGCATGGTATCACTGGCAACCGGGTGGATAGTCTGATCAATGCCACACAATTTACAGGCTCATTAAGCCCCTTGTGACGTGAAGAAGGCGTGAAATAGCATCCGTGATGTCGGCCCGCCAAGGTTCAGGCGGGCTCGATGACCAGCACCACGCAATCCGGCTCGCTGATGCGAAAACGGACGTTGCAGTCAAACAGCCGCACCCCGTACTCCTTCTCATCGGGTTTGCCCTTCTTGTAAGCGGGGCGCGGATCTTGCGCCAGCACTTCGCTTACCAGCTGGCGCAGCTCGGGATGGGCCTTGAGCCAGGGTTGCAACTGCTGTTCGGCCTTGGCACTGAAGCTCACCACCAGTGGCGGGGTGGGGGCGTCGGGGGCAAAACCACCACGGGCATCCGGCAGGCTGTCGGCATAGGGAATATAAGGCTTGATATCGACGATGGGGGTGCCATCGAGCAGATCCACCGCCCCCAGCTCTAGCCACAGCTTGCCCCGCTCACGGCCGATCCCGTGCAGCTCGACCACCGAGAGCCCTAGCGGATTGGGGCGGAAGGTGGAGCGAGTGGCAAAGACGCCGACCCGCTCGTTGCCGCCAAGGCGCGGCGGACGCACCGTCGGGTGCCAGCCCTGCGCCATGGTCTGGTGAAAGACGAAGCTGAGCCACAGATGGGAGAACTGCTCGATGCCGCGCAGCACATCCGGCTGATCGTAAGGGGGGCGCAGCTCGAGGCGGGCGCGGGCCGATTTGACCAGTCCGGGCTGGCGGGGGATGGCGAACTTCTCCTTGTAGGGAGAGCGGATGATCCCGAGGGTGTCGATTTCGAACTTCATGGCGGATCCTGACTGAAAACCCCGGCAATTTAGCACAGGCGGCCCCAAAACGCAGGCTTGGCCTCACTACGCCCTTTTTTGCGGCGCTGCCGTGATCCCTGTCCCATCCCGGCCAGTCGGGGGCTGTGCCATACCGTCAAGTTGCGTAGGGTGGAGGCAACTGGCGTGTCAGGATGAAATGTGCGCACTCGCGCCGAAGGGGGAGGGAGAGGGATGAAACTGCTGATTATCGGTGGCACCGGCTTTTTGGGGCGCCACCTCACCGCGCTGGCACTGGATTGGGGCCATGAAGTGACCCTGTTCAACCGTGGCCTGCACCAGCATCCGGACTGGCGCGATCTGGTGCAGCTCACCGGCGACAGGGACAAGAGCCTGAGCGCACTGCAAGGGGCCGGGTTGCAGTGGGATCTCGTCATCGATACCTGCTGCTATCGCCCCGAGCAGGCGGCGAGCCTCTCGGCGGCCTTGCTCGGGCGCTGCGCGCGGCTGATCTTTATCTCCACCATCAGCGTCTATCGCGATTTCTCACTGCCCGGGATGAATGAGTCGGCGCCCCTGCACCCTATCCCCGAAGGTGAAATGCCCACTGACTATGGCCCCCTCAAGGTGTTGTGCGAGGCCGAGTATCGTGCCCGCTGGGGCGAGCGGCTTTGCATCCTGCGCCCGGGCGTGTTGTGTGGCCCCCATGATCCTACCGGACGGATGGCTTGGTGGATTAAGCGGGTACAGCAGGGCGGGCCCTGGTTGCTGCCGGGCAGTGGCGAGGATCGCTTGCAGTATCTCGATGTGCGCGACTGCGCCGAGTTTGTGTTGCGCGCGGCCGAGCAGCAGTTGGGGGGCATCTTCAACCTGCTCAAGCCCGGCATTACCCTGAGCGACTGGCTGGAGCGGCTGAGCGCCCGCTTGCCGCCAGCCAGACCCATCCAGCCCGGATGGTTGCCCTGGTCGACCCTGATGGCGGCCGGAATCGAGCCCTGGCAGAGCTATCCCACCCTGCTGCCCTGCGCGCAGGCGGAGTTTGCCGGTTACGGCTCTATAAGTGCCGAGGCGGCCATCGTTAAGGGGTTGAACTTTCGGCCGCTGGAGGAGACCGCCGCCGACCTTGCCCACTGGCTTGCCATCGAGCCTGCCGCCGGGGTAGCGGCGAATGCCATGACTGAGGCACAGGAGACCTCGCTACGGCAGCAGTTGCTGGAGCCCAGTCTGCAATAGGAGAGGGAGCATCGTGCCGCTGCTGCCGAAAATTGCTGCGCTAGCGCGAACACAACGAGAGAGGGCATCCCGCGGGATGCCCTCTCTGTCTATCCAATGTCTGATGGTTGCCGAATAGAGGCTGACGCGATTCCCCATCCCATCGCTGTCGCTCACCGAGTTAGCAGATGGCGGCCCCCGCGGCTATCAGCAGCTCTTTCAAGATGGTGCGATGGCAGCGGGACTCCTGCTCGCAGTAGCAACCCACCGAGAGGTTGGTGGTATGAGAGAGGGCGGCCAGCAGCGCCAGATCGTGCCTGGCGGCAGGTTGCGCCATCTCGGCCTTGTACTGTTTGCCAAACGCCGCCCATTGGGCGGGTGTCTCGGCTGCCTGCCCCAGCTTCATGGTCTCGCTGCTGGGAGCAAGGTTGGGAAACCAGACATCGTACCAATGCTGGCTGGCAAATTCGCTCTTGGGTACGCCGCGGGGCGGGCGGCGCACCGTGCCGATCCGCAGCCCCTCATCGGGCAGGCGCGGGCTGCCAAGGCGAACGATAGCGAGGGCCATGACAGCGGGTTACTTCTCTTCGGCCACTTTCAGCGCCTGCCCGTAGCAGATCACCTGTTTCAGGCAGCCCGGGGTGTCGCTGAACTCGGCGCACTTGTCGATGGTGACGCCGTTGCCACCCATGTCGGCCGCGCGGCGGCGAGCCAGGGTGCGCGCTTCACCGGCGTTGGGCACCGGCTGGTTGGCATCGGCCTGGCAGGATTCACCCTCGATGGTGCCGAGGTAGAGGTAGTTGAGGTCAGCCAGCTCATCCTGTTCATAGATGCGCACGCTACCGGGTTTGAAGTATTCGTCGAAGTTCTCTTTATCCAGATTGCTGTTGAAGGCGTAGTTGGCACAGCCGGAGGCAATCAGGGGCATCATCAGGATCAGGCGTTTCATCGTCTCGTATCTTGTGTCGGTGATGAGGACAGTAGAAATGCGCAGGCGCTCCATGTCGGCATCTTGTTGAATAATGAGGGGGACATTATAGGGGCCAGCCGCCTGCGGCGACCAGCCCCGTTTTGCGCCCTGTTGTCAGGGTGTGACCCCCATCAGCCTGATATCAGGCTGATATCAAACAGGAGCCAGTCGCTGATAGAGGCTGCGGTAGTAATCATCCGCCAGCAGCTCGTTGTGAGGGGCGCACAGGCGGATCTGTCCCTCTTCCATCAGGGCAATCCGGTCCATCTGCTCCATCCCCAGCAGGCGGTGGGAGATGAGCAGCAAGGTGCGATCTGCCCCGAGCCGGAACAGCAGAACCATGATCTCCCGCTCGGTCTGGCTGTCTAGCCCTTCGGTCGGTTCGTCCAGCAGCCAGAGCGGCGCATCGTGCAGCAGGGCGCGGGCGATGCCGATACGGCGACGCTCACCACCGGAGAGGGGGCGGCCGCCGTCACCGAGCCAGGCGTCGAGGCTCGCCTCATCTTCCAGCAGATTGGCCAGTCCGACCTGGGTCAGCACCGCAATCAGCTGCTCGTCAGAGGCGGTCGGGGCGGCCAGTTTTAGGTTGCCCCGCAAGGTATCGGCAAACAGATGCACCCGCTGGCTCACCACCGAGATGGAGGCGCGCAGCGCCCCTTCGCTGTAGTCGGTGAGCGGCTTGCCATCGAGCAGGATCTTGCCTGCTTGCGGGCTCCACTCTCGGGTCAGCAGCCCCATCAGGGTCGATTTGCCGCAGCCGGTCTGGCCCAGCAGCGCCAGCTTCTCACCGGCGTGCAGTTGCAGGGTGCAGCCACGCAGCACCGGCTGAGGGTTGCCGGGATAGCCAAAATAGAGGTCATTGATCTGCAGGGCGCCAGCGGTGGCGTGGGTCTGTTCGTCGCCCCACACGGGGGCTTTTGCCTCTTGCAGGATCTCGTTCAAACGACGGGCCGAGGTGAGGCTGGTGGAGAGGTGCTGGAAAGCCCCCGCCAGCGGCATCAGAGCCTCGAAGCTTGCCAGGGTGGCAAAGACCATCAGTGCGGTAATGGGGTCGGGCGCAGCACCCGCTACCCCATGACCGGCCTGCCAGAGCATCAGGGTCAGGGTCCAGCCGCTCAGCAGTTGCACCGAGAAGTTGGCCAGCCCGCTCACCTTGGCCATCCGGGCCTGCGCGACGAGCAGTGCCTGTTCGGCCTGTTGCAGCTCAACCAGCGCCTTGGGGGCGGCGGCAAACATCTGCAGCTCGGCCTGACCATCCAGATAGTCCACCATCCGGGTGCGCAAGGTCGATTTTTCGGCAATCAGCGCCTGACCGGGGCGACGGCCGAGGAAGTAGAACACCAGCGGCAGGGCAATCATGCCAAACAGCAGAATGGCCCCCAGGGTGAGGGCGAGACGGCTGTCGAAAAACGACAGGAAGAAGACCAGTCCGGCGGTGCTGAGCAGGGCCGCGCCTATGGGGGTGATCAGCCGCAGATAGACGTGGTCCATCGCATCGATGTCTGCCACCAGTCGGTTGAGCAGATCCGCCTGACGGAAACCGGCCAGGGTACCGGTGGATAGCGGCGAGAGTTTCTGCCAGAACCAGACCCGCAGTCGGGTCAGTACCCGGAAGGTGGCGTCGTGGCTCACGACCCGCTCACCCCAGCGACCGGCGGTACGGACGATGGAGAAGAAGCGCACCCCGCCTGCAGGGGTCATGTAGTTAAAGGCATGGGTCGTCGCAACTGTCATCCCCGCCACGGCAGCGGCGGAGAGGAACCAGCCGGAGAGGGAGAGCAGCCCCATGCCAGCGGCCAGGGTCACCAGCGCCAGCAGCAAACCAATGGTGAGGCTGAGCCAGTGTTGGCGATAGAGGCGCAGAAACGGCAACAGATCACTCATCGAGAGAACCTCCGGAACGTTGGGAGAGCAGGCGGGCAAAAGGCCCATCCGCCTGACTCAATTGTTGGAAGCTGCCTTGCTCCACCAGCTGGCCGTGGGCCAGCACCATTATCTTGTCCATCTTGGTAAGCTGGTCGAGGCGGTGGGTGATCATCAGCAGGGTCTGGCCAGCCATCGCCTGCTCGAGGGTGGTCATGATGGCGCGCTCGGAGTGGCGATCCAGACTGGCGGTCGGTTCGTCGAGCACCATCAGCTGGGTTGATTTGAGCAGGGTTCGCGCCAGGGCGAGGCGCTGGGCCTGACCGACCGAGAGGCCGCCTGCCTGATCGCCGACCGGATAGTCGAGCCCCTTCTCCATGGCAAATTCCCACGCCTGTGCCCGTTTCAGGGCATCTTCCAGCTCTGCATCGCTAGCCGTGCTTGGCCAGCAGCAGGTTGTCGCGCAAGGAGGCGTGGAACAGCTGCGGGTTTTGCGAGAGCCAGCCTAACTGCAGGCGCCACTGGCTCATGTCGAGGGTGGCAAGCTCCTGCCCGTTGACCTTGAGTTCACCGCGATAGGGGGCAAAGCCGAGCAGGGCGTTGACCAGCGAGCTCTTGCCGGCGCCGCTGACGCCGATGAGCGCAGTGCGCGAACCGGCTTCCAGGGTGAAATCGATGGGGCCGACCAGCACCTTGCCTTCGGCGCTCAACACTTCAAGCCCTTTGGCTTCTACCTTGACCGGGCTGTCGGCATGGAACGGCGCCGTGCCTGCGGCCGGTTCGCTCACCTCGGCTTCTAGGAATTCAAGCAACTGCTCGGCAGCACCGATAGCCTGCGCCTTGGCGTGGTAGTGGGCACCCAGTTCCCGCAGCGGGGCGTAGAACTCGGGGGCGAGAAACAGCACGAACAGGCCGGTAAAGAGGGTGACCTTTACCCCATAGCTACCAAAGTTCAGATGGTCGATATAAGAGAAGCCGAAGTAGACGGCGACCAGCGCCACTGAAATAGCGGCGAAGAACTCCAGCACGGCGGTGCTCAAAAATGCGAGGCGCAGCACCTCCATGGTGCGCTCGCGAAAATCTTCCGAGGCGTCGCGAATGGCATCACCTTCTGCCTGGGTACGCATAAAGAGTTGCAGCGTGCGCAGCCCCTTCAGCCGATCGAGGAAGTGGCCGGAGAGACGGGCCAGCGCCTGAAAGTTGCGGCGGTTGGCATCGGCGGCGCCCACACCTACCAGGATCATAAAGATAGGGATGAGGGGCGCAGTGCCCAGCAGGATCAGGCCCGCCGCCCAGTTGACCGGGAACACGGCCACCAGAATGACCACCGGAATAAAGACGGCGATGGCCATCTGCGGCAGATAACGGGAGAAGAAATCCTGCATGTTTTCAATCTGTTCCAGCAACAGGCTGGCCCAGCTACCGGCCGGACGGCGCTGGATATAGGCAGGGCCGAGACGACTCAAGCGAGTGAGCACCAGCTGGCGGATGGTCTGGCGCACCGCGCTGCCCGCCTTGAAACTGGCCACTTCGCGGCCATAGGCTAGCGCCGCTTTGCCAAGCGTCACCAGCAGCAGGGTAATAAAGAGCGTGATGGATTGCTCAGGCGTTGAGCCTTCGATGATAAAGCCGTGCAACAGGGTCGCCAGCAGCCAGGCTTGCGCCACCATCAGAATGCCCTGGCCAAGGCCAAAAGCGATGGATATCGTGATCCAGCGGCGACCGTGACTCGATTGCTTGCGCAACCAGCCATAGAGACGTTTTTGCGTTTTTTTATCCATTACCACCATCCTCGCGTCGAGTGGCGCAAGACTATCCTTGCCGTTTGGCCTTGGCAACCTTGTAAATTATCTGTGTTGAAAATGTTTGATTGAAAAAGCAACCGTCTGTTCAATCCTTGTCCGAACAGATTGATTTATTGAAAAAAGTGGCAAAGGCGCCATTGCGCTCGGCGGCAAAATGCATATAGTAGGAGCCCTGACGCGGGTGTAGTTCAATGGTAGAACGGTAGCTTCCCAAGCTGCATACGTGGGTTCGATTCCCATCACCCGCTCCAAATTTCAGAGCCAAGCGGGCATCGTATAATGGCTATTACCTCAGCCTTCCAAGCTGATGATGCGGGTTCGATTCCCGCTGCCCGCTCCAGCTTCAAAGCGAAAAGCCCACTCCTGCGAGTGGGCTTTTTGTTTTTCATCTATTTTGTGCGGCGTTCGACGTCACGCTCACGGTTTCTCAGCTTTTAAGGCAAATTGCAGAGACAGAAAAGGCGCCCGAGGCGCCTTTTCAGATCAACAGCGTAGCGGGAGCTTATTCCTGCTCCAGCTCACCACAGAAACGGTAGCCTTCGCCGTGGATGGTGGCGATGATCTCCGGAGTATCGTTGACGCTTTCGAAGTGCTTGCGAATGCGACGGATGGTCACGTCAACGGTACGGTCGTGGGGCTTGAGCTCACGGCCGGTCATCTTCTTCAGCAGTTCGGCACGGGTCTGGATCTGGCCCGGGTTTTCGCAGAAGTGCAGCATGGCGCGGAACTCGGAGCGCGGCAGCTTGAACATGTCGCCAGTCGGGCTGACCAGTGCGCGGCTGTTGATATCCAGCGCCCAGCCGTTGAACAGGTAGCGCTCAACCAGCTTCTTCTCTTCGCCACCGGCTGCCACGTTCATGGTGCGGCTCAGCAGGTTGCGGGCACGGATGGTCAGCTCGCGCGGATTGAACGGCTTGGTGATGTAATCATCGGCGCCGATCTCCAGACCCAGGATCTTGTCCACTTCGTTGTCACGACCGGTCAGGAACATCAGGGCGATGTTGTCGTTCTCACGCAGCTCACGGGCCAGCAGCAGGCCGTTCTTGCCCGGCAGGTTGATGTCCATGATCACCAGATTGATGGTGTGGGAAGTGAGGGCTTGGTGCATCTCGTCGCCGTTGTTGGCTTCGAGCACGATGTAGCCTTCGGCTTCAAAAATGCTTTTCAGGGTATTGCGTGTGACCAGCTCGTCTTCGACGATCAGAATGTGTGGTGTTTGCATGAGTATTCCCAGATTCTTATCAGTTAATTATCTTAAATTTAACACTCTTTGGCGTTTCAAACCGATTTCCTGACTGATCCTGAAAATTTATTACGTCATCCTGGGTATGAGAGTCAGGTCGGAATATCGCGAATTAGGCATCAGTACCGGCAAGTATCCCTGTGCCACTTATAGGTTCCCGACAAGTTTGGTCGAGCAGAGCCTGGAAAGGTCGTCCATTACGAAAGTGGCCGCATTTTATCAGTTAACAGGAGCATAACAACACTCTTTGCCGTCAGATAGCAACTTTTTAACTCTGATTTGATATAGGTCAAACCCTGGTACAGCTGCATCATACTTGGCCTGAACCGGGTTTTCGCCCCTACAAAATGTAATGGAATGTAACATGTGATTGACATGAATTTGTGGGAAAACTACAAGAAAATCTGCTTTATCGCGCCATTTGAGCCACCAGACTGGTCTGCTTTTGCCATCATCACAGCCTGGAATCCGGCCAGCCAGTGGGTCACAGAACGACGCAATATGCGGCGGGAACGGGCGCTGTGGCGCCATCTGACCGTGGATTTGCAGGTGCCCGTGGTGGGGCCGTTTTGGGGATCTGACCCGGACGAACGCTGGCAGGAGTCATCACTGGCGGTGGCGCTATCCCTGCCACAAGCCCGTCAGCTGGTAGCGCGTTTTGGCCAGAATGCTCTCTACTGGGTGGAGGATCGCCAGCTCTGGCTGGTACCAGTATTGACGGATAAATCAGCAGTTTGTCTGGGCAATATTGAATCCTTCTGGATTGCCAGAAAACTTGCCTGGTGAAAGAATGAACACCTTCATGTATCTGAAAGGAATCAAATCATGCTGGATCTCCTGCCCGACCTCTGCGATCAACATGGCGACTTGCTGCAAGTTGCTGACCCGGTGTTTCAGGATTTTGGCGGCAAGGCCATCTTCTATGGTCGCGCCGTAACGCTCTCCTGTTATGAAGACAACAGTCTGGTGCGGGATCTGGTGACCCGCCCCGGTCACGGCAAGGTGATGGTGATCGATGGTGGCGGCTCGCTGCGCCGTGCGCTGCTCGGCGATCAACTGGCGGTCAAGGCGGTGGAGCAGGGGTGGGAGGGGATCCTGATCCACGGCGCGGCGCGGGATGTGGGCACCCTGGCGACACTGGCGCTCGGGGTCAAGGCGCTGGCAGCCTGTCCGGTCAAGACCGAGAAGCGAGGATTGGGAGAGCTGGGGGCGGTGGTCAGTTTTGCCGGGGTGACCATCCACGAAGGGGATTACGTCTATGCGGATCGCAACGGCGTGGTGGTGAGTGCCACGCCGCTGATCTGATTCAGAAGTTGAAACCGACCCCCAGGCTCAGCGCCTGATCGGCAGTGATGGCGCTGACCCCGTAGTTGGCGGTGAGGGAGAGTCTGGGTGTCAGCAGCAGGCTGGAGTTGAGCTCCAGCAGGGTGCTGGCCTTGTTGAGATCGAGATGCTTGATCTGGCTGCCGATATTGAATGCCGGAGAGAGCTGGTAGCGTACCCCCGAACTCATATTGAAACCGGATGTGCGATTTTGATCCGCCACTGCCGGGCCCGCTTCCATAAAGAGGGTTACATCATCCACCACCGGATATTGATAGCCGCTATTGACCAGCCAGAGATCAAAACTGTCGCTGTGATGGCTATGGCCATTGAGCAGCACACCCGAGTAACTTTTGACATAGAGAGACGGGTTGGATTGCGGCTGAACCACTGCCCAGTCGGCGGCCTGTGCGGCCATGCTGGCGCAGGTTGCAAGCAGTGTGATGATGAGTGATTTGACCATTCGTTTCCCCTCCCTGGGTCCGGAACTGAGCCTAAGCATGGCACATGCCAGCTGGTAGTAAAGTGAAGGGAGATCACAATAAAATCCTTTGGCATGGGCGTCAGCCATGATAAACAGGCTGCCGTATTGATGGCTCTAATCATTAAGAGGTGAATCCATGAACAAGAAACTGACTCTGCTGGCCGCGCTGGCACTGGGAGGCTGCGCAATGGCAACGGGTTCCAGCATGGCTCAACTGCAAGCATCCAGCTGGCAGCTGCAAGGCGCCACCGGCGATACCTTCACCCTGCAAGTGGTCGACGGCAAGGTGGCGGGCAAGGGCGGCTGCAACCGCTATTTTGGCGGCATCACCAAGCAGGGTGACGGTGTCTTGACGCTGGGCGCCATGGGCTCCACTCGCATGATGTGCATCGGCGACGCCATGAACAAAGAGACCGAGTTCCTGCAAAAGCTGGAGAAGGTGGCAACCTACTCCATCAACGGCAACCAGCTGACTCTGAGCGATGCCAACAAGGCGGCCCTGCTCACCTTTAACGCAGTGCCTGCTGCCAAATAAGGCACGCGTTCGTCTGATTGCCCCGACAGCGCTGACTGTGCTGGCGGGTCAAACGCTCTGATACGCCCTCCCTCTGGAGGGCGTCTGTTTATCTGCGACGAGCCCTGTGTGCTCGTCCGCAACGGTTGTTCACTCGTCGATTCCCCTTTTTGCTCGGTTTGATGTCAGAACCTCGTATCTTCGCTTCGGTACGTATCTTGATCATTTCAATAATTCTTGTATAGTTGAAATGAAAGGTCGCACCAAGGGGATTGAAGATGAACAAAGAGATGGCCACCAAGGTCTTTGAATCGCTGGCATCCGGCATCCGGCTCGATGTATGGCGGCTGCTGGTGAAGGCCGGGCTGGAGGGGCGAGTCGCCGGTGAACTGGCCAGCGAGCTCGATATTGCCCCCAATACCCTCTCGTTTCACCTCAAGGCGATGCTCAACACCGGTCTGCTGTCGGTGGAGCAGGAGGGGCGCTTTCTGCGCTACCGCGCCAATATTCCCCTGATGCTGGATGTGATCGCCTACCTTACCGAGGAGTGCTGCGCCGGTCATCCCGAGGCGTGCGGCGTGATGCGTGCCGAGTCAGCCTGCTCCCCCCATGTTCTGCCTGCGCAGCCCTGCTGCAACAAGGAGTAATGCCATGTCCTCCATTCAGATTTTTGATCCCGCCCTCTGCTGCTCCAGCGGTGTCTGCGGTACCGAGGTTGATCAGGCACTGGTCACCTTCGCAGCCGACCTTGCCTGGGCCAAGGAGCAGGGCGTTGCCATCGAGCGTTTCAATCTGGCCCAGCAGCCGATGCAATTTGCCGAGACACCTGCCGTCAGCGCTTTTCTGACCCACGCCGGGGAGGAGGGGTTGCCACTGGTGCTGGTGGAGGGACAGGTGGTGTTGACCGGCCGTTATCCGAGCCGCAGCGAGCTGGCCCGTTATGCCGGGCTGCCTGCGCCGCAAGCGGCCATCAAGGGGATCGTCAAAGGCGGCTGCTGCTCTGGCAGCGGTTGCTGCTGAGTCGTGACGCACCATTCGGGAGAGGCTATGTACTATTTTCTGACCAATCCACCGCCGTTTCTCTTTTTCACCGGCAAGGGCGGGGTGGGCAAGACCTCGCTGGCCTGCGCCAGTGCGGTGGCGCTGTGTGATATTGGCAAGCGGGTGCTGCTGGTGAGCACAGACCCTGCCTCCAACGTGGGGCAGGTGTTTGCCACCGAGATCGGCAATCGCGTCACCGCCATCGCCGCTGTGCCCGGTTTGTCGGCGCTGGAGATAGATCCCCCCGCGGCGGCCAAAGCCTATCGGGAGCGGATTGTCGGGCCGGTACGCGGCAAGTTGCCCGAGAGCGTGGTGCGCAGCATCGAGGAGCAGCTCTCCGGCGCCTGCACCACCGAGATCGCCGCCTTTGACGAGTTCACCGCCCTGCTGACCGACCAAACGCTGCTGGCCGAGTATGACCACATCGTCTTTGATACGGCCCCAACCGGCCATACCATCCGGTTGCTGCAACTGCCGGGAGCCTGGAGCGAATTTCTGGAGCAGGGCAAGGGGGATGCCTCCTGCCTTGGCCCGCTGGCGGGGCTGGAGAAGCAGCGCAGCCAGTATGGCGAGGCGGTCGCCGCCCTGGCTGATGCCACTCGCACCCGGTTGGTGCTGGTGGCGCGCGCCCAGCAATCCACTCTGCGGGAAGTGGCCCGCACCCACGAGGAGCTGGCCACCATCGGCTTGTTGAATCAGCAACTGGTGATCAATGGCCTCTTCCCCGAAGGCGCCATTGCCGGAGATCCGCTTGCAATGGCGCTCTGGCAGCGCGAGCAACAGGCTCTCGCCCAGATGCCGCAGGGGATAAAGGCGCTGGCGCAGGATCATATCCCGCTGCTGGCCACCAATCTGGTGGGGCTCGACAGTTTGCGTCTGCTGCTGCAATCAGAGGGAAGAGCCGCCCAATCCCCGACAGTACAGTCCACTATCAAGCAAGCCCAGCCCGAGTTGAGTTCGCTGGTGGACGAGCTGGCCGCCGATGGTCACGGCCTCATCATGCTGATGGGCAAGGGCGGGGTAGGCAAAACCACGCTGGCGGCCGCCGTGGCGGTGGAGCTGGCCAGCCGCGGCTTGCCGGTGCACCTCACCACCTCGGATCCCGCCGCGCACCTGAGCGAGACGCTGGCAGCTAGTCTGCCCCATCTGGAGGTGAGCCGCATCGACCCCCACGCCGAGACCGAGCGTTACCGCGCCCAGGTGCTGGCCACCAAGGGGGCGGCCCTGGACGAGCAGGGGCGGGCACTGCTGGAGGAGGACTTGCGCTCCCCCTGTACCGAGGAGATCGCCGTGTTTCAGGCCTTCTCGCGCATCATTCGCGAGGCGGGCAAGCGCTTTGTGGTGATGGATACTGCCCCCACCGGCCACACCCTGCTGCTGCTCGACGCCACCGGCGCCTACCACAGGGAGATCGCTCGCCAGATGGGAAACAAGGGGCTGCACTTCACTACCCCCATGATGCAGTTACAGGACCCCAAACAGACCAAGGTGCTGATTGTGACGCTGCCCGAGCCGACGCCGGTGCAGGAGGCTGCCAATCTGCAATCCGATCTGCGCCGTGCCGGCATCGAGCCCTGGGGCTGGCTCATCAACCACAGCTTGCAGCAAGCCGCGGTCAGCTCACCGCTGCTGCAACTGCGGGCCGAGCGCCAGTTGCCCCATATCGAGGCGGTCGAGCAGCAACACGCCAGCCGCTACGCCGTGGTGCCGCTGCTCGCCGAGGAGCCGGTGGGGCCCGATGCCCTGCGCCGCCTCTGCCAGCACCATTGAGTCGTCGCCCCGGCGCGCTGCCGGGGCGGCTTGAATATGCCGTTACTTGTTATAACCCTTTGTTTTGAACCAATAGAAGATGCGAAATTGCGCCGCATCGGGAGTTGTGATGTCTGCAACATGTGATGCCAAGGCCGTGCCTGCCATCGGCTTTTTTGAACGTTATCTGACCGCCTGGGTCGCCCTCTGCATTCTGGTGGGAATTGGCCTCGGGCAGGGGTTGCCGGATCTCTTCAAGGCGATCGGTGCCATGGAGGTGGCCAAGGTCAATCTGCCGGTGGGGCTGCTGATCTGGGTGATGATCATCCCCATGCTGCTCAAGATCGACTTTGGCGCCCTGCATCAGGTGAAGGGCCACATGAAGGGCATTGGCGTCACCCTCTTTATCAACTGGCTGGTCAAGCCCTTCTCCATGGCCTTCCTCGGCTGGCTCTTTATTCGCGTGCTGTTTGCCGACTGGCTGCCGGCTGATCAGCTCGACAGCTATGTGGCGGGGCTGATCCTGCTGGCGGCGGCCCCCTGCACCGCCATGGTGTTTGTCTGGAGTCGGCTGACCAACGGTGATCCCTACTTCACCCTATCGCAGGTAGCGGTGAACGACCTCATCATGGTGTTTGCCTTCGCTCCGCTGGTGGCGCTGCTGCTCGGGGTCTCCAGCATAGTGGTGCCTTGGGATACCCTGCTCACCTCTGTGGTGCTCTATATCGTCATCCCGGTCATCATCGCCCAACTGCTGCGCAAGGCCTTGCTGAAAAAGGGAGAGGCCCATTTTGACGGCGTCATGACCCGCATCCAGCCCTGGTCGGTGGCAGCCCTGCTGCTCACTCTGGTGCTGCTGTTCGCCTTTCAGGGCAACGCCATCATTGAGCAGCCGCTGGTCATCGCTCTCTTGGCGGTGCCCATTCTGATCCAGGTGCTGTTCAACTCCGGGCTCGCCTACTGGCTCAACCGCAAGGTGGGGGAGAAGCACTCAGTCGCCTGTCCTTCCGCCCTGATCGGCGCCTCCAACTTCTTCGAGTTGGCGGTGGCCGCCGCCATCAGCCTGTTCGGCTTTCACTCCGGCGCGGCGCTCGCCACCGTGGTCGGGGTACTGATCGAGGTGCCGGTCATGCTGCTGGTGGTGCGGGTGGTTAACGCCAGCAAACTCTGGTACGAAGCGGGGCTAAGCCGCTAACTGACAGCCGTTAACAGATGGCCGCGAACTGATGCTATCCATTTTCTATTCACTTGATTAATGAGAGACACGCAAATGAGTGCAATCACCATCTATCACAACCCGGAATGTGGTACCTCCCGCAACACCCTGGAGCTGATCCGCAACAGCGGCGTGGAACCCACTGTCATCCACTATCTAGAGACGCCCCCCTCCCGTGACCAGCTGGTGGCGCTGATCGCCGCCATGGACATGCCGGTGCGCGATCTGCTGCGCAAGAACGTGCCACCCTACGAGGCGCTCGGTCTGGCGGAAGATCGTTTCAGCGATGATGAACTGATCGATGCCATGCTGGCTCACCCCATCCTCATCAACCGTCCCATTGTCGTCACGCCGCTTGGCACCAAGTTGTGCCGTCCGTCGGAAGTGGTGCTCGATATATTGCCCGATCAGCAAAAAGGGGCCTTCGCCAAGGAAGATGGCGAGCAGGTGGTGGACGCGAGCGGCAAGCGCCTCAAGTAATCGTCTGAACGCTCAAGTACGGATTGAAACAGGGCCAGCTTCACGCTGGCCCTGTTTCGTTCTGTGAACAAGTTGAAAAAGTTATTCCGGCCAATCGTTTTACCGCTTTTTCTGTGACGATGATCACTGTACCATCGCCGCCCGACCTGCCACCCGGCCGCATCTCCCCCTGCGACGGCGCTGGCGTCACCCGATACATGCTGTCACCCGGAACGTGAATGACCCCAGGATGGGACCCGCCACTAACCTGTAGGTTTGTGGTCTGCGTGTCGCGTGGGTCGGCACCTCTCCCGCCGGATCGCCCGCGACGCCTGTCTGCAGACTTGCCATATGAAACTCCTCTCTTCATAGGTGCAAGATGACACTGTTATTGAGTCTGGTCGGTATGCTGGCCCTGATGTTTATCGCCTGGCTGGCGAGTGAAAACCGCCGAGCCATCCGCTGGCGAACCGTGCTGGGGGCGCTCGCCCTGCAAACCGGTTTTGCTGCCCTGGTGCTCTATTTCCCCCCCGGACAAATCATGCTCGGTGCCATGAGCAATGGCGTCTCCGCCCTGCTCGGCTTTGCCGACAGCGGCATCCGTTTCGTGTTTGGCGATCTCGCCAGCAACGGCTTTATCTTCGCCGTGCGGGTGCTGCCGCTGGTGATCTTTATCAGCGCGCTGATTGCCGTGCTCTACCACTTCGGCATTATGCAGTGGGTGATCCGGGTATTGGGCGGTGCCATTCATCGTCTGCTTGGCACCAGCCGCGCCGAATCTCTGGTGGCCACCAGCAATATCTTCCTGTCGCAAGGGGAGTCGCCGCTGCTGATCCGTCCCTTCCTCGCTGGGATGACTCGCTCCGAGCTCTTCGCGGTGATGACCTGCGGCATGGCCTCGGTGGCGGGCTCGGTGCTGGGCGGTTACGCCGGTCTTGGTGTGGATCTGAAGTACCTCATCGCCGCCTCCTTTATGGCGGCGCCGGGTGGCCTGCTGATGGCTAAACTGCTGGTGCCGGAGCAGCAGCAGGTGAGCGATCAGACCGAGATCACCCTCGACAAGAGCGACTACAGCAACGCCATCGACGCGCTGGCGGGCGGCGCCATGGGCGGCATGAAGATCGCCGTGGCCATCGGCACCATACTGCTGGCCTTTGTCAGCGTCATCACCATGATCAACGCCGGTCTCACTACCGTCGGCGAGTGGTTCGGCTGGGCCGATCTCTCCCTGCAGCAGCTGCTGGGTTATCTCTTCGCTCCGGTGGCCTGGCTGATTGGCGTGCCCGCCAGCGAGATGATGGCGGCAGGATCGCTTATTGGTCAGAAGGTGATCATGAACGAGTTTGTCGCCTATCTGGACTTTGCCAATATCAAGGCAGATCTGAGTGCCCACACCCAGATCATCATCACCTTCGCGCTGTGCGGTTTTGCCAATCTGGGCTCCATTGCGGTGCAGCTTGGCTCCATCGGCACCATGGCGCCGGAGCGCCGTCACGATGTGGCCAATATGGGCTTCAAGGCGGTGCTGGCGGCGACCCTGGCCAACCTGATGAGCGCCACCTTGGCCGGGATCTTTGTCTCCCTCTGATGAGATAAAACGAGGCTGCGCCAGTAAAAAAGCGCCCGCCCCATCTGGGGCGGGCGCTTTGCTTTATGGGCAGAGAGCTAGCGAGCGTTCGCTTCCCCCAACCTTGGGTTGAGGGAGAGGATCCGGGTCTTGCTGACCCGGTGGCGATAGATCTCCCGCAGATAGAGCAGCGCCTTTTTCACCGATTCGCGGCTGAGGCGAATATCGTTGATGGAGACGAACTTCTCTTTCTCGCGGATAAGCTCCCGATATTTCTTCTCATACATGGGCTTGATGGCGTACCAGTTGGTATCGAGGATCTTGGCCGGGTTCTCGAACTCGTTGAGCATGCTGTCGAGCAGAGTGTCGTTCCACTCCTCATTGCTGATCATCTCGATCACCGCCTTGTCCAGATGCTCATCGAAGCGATAGTGATCCTTGGCAAAGCAGCGCTTGATAAAGGCCACGATCAGGGTCAGGAAGTCATCGCTCAGGCAGGGGCTCTTGACGATCAGGGTGGTGAGGGAGATGTTGGCCGACGCCCCGATGACCAGTGCATAGCGCTTGAGGGTGGTATTGGGGAAGAGCCCGTTAAGGTGAGACTTGAGCCGGTTGAGATCCATATAGGAGAGCTTGTACTCCTTGGGCAGGGAGATGATCGACACCACAGAGGAGCAGTTCTTGAAGAAGTGCAGCTCGTTGAGGTGGGCCGGGTCATGGCCACTTTTCACATAGTCGTCCAGATACTCCCGATAGTTGCCCGCCTCGATGGGCAGCAGACTGATCCCCTCGATGGCCTGGGTCATCTTGTTGAAGTGGGGCAGCTCGATGGAACGGGTGAAGAGATCGTCCACATTGAGCCCGTCCTCCTTGTCAAACAGGCCGCCGGGGGGCGAGATGGACTCGGCATACGCCACCGCCACCGGCCCCGCCAGACTCATAAAGAGGTCGTTGGCATCGAGCCGAATGGTCTCGCTGATATCGATGCCCGCCCGGCGAAAGTAGTTCTCGTCGTAGTCGGTGGTGACGGCCTGAGCGGTGAGGATGTTGAAGATCTGCTGGGAGATGTACTGGTTGGCGTACTTCTCCATGGTGTTGACATCAACATGCTGGATCTCGCCATCGTCGCTCTCTTCGGCGTAGCGCATGATGTCGTTGGAGATCAGCATCATGGCATTCCAGGGCCTGATCCGCTTGAGCATGCTGGCATCGCACGCCTGCTCGTTGTCGAAGTGATAGGAGAAGTCCCACTCCTCGGCCAGGTATTTGCACAGCAGGCGCCCCGCATTGATGTGCAGCGCTTCCGAGATCTCGATACCCCGATCACAGATATTGGGCAGGATGCAGATGCCGCTGGTGAAGATGGGATCGAACATGAAGTGCTCCCCGAGGGATAGGTGCTCCTCCTCTTCTGACGGGGGTGAAAAGGTCTTGCTCATGTAGGAGTACTGCTGGGCCAGCCCGAACTCGGAGGCCATGCCGGAGCCGGTGCCGCCCCCAGCGCTGAAGATGTAGAAATAGAGGCGGGATTGGTTGGCCTTGATGCCGCAGGAGTCCACCAGATAGGTATGAATGGCCTGCCACTCGGAGTTGGCGAAGTAGTGGGGGCTCTTGTTGAGGATGATCTTGGCCAGATACTGGCCAAGGATGGGGGCGTTACCCGCGCCTCCCGCGTGGATCTCCGACAAGTCCATCACCCGCATCTTGGCGTAGTCACGCAAGGAGCCACCTTCGCCGCTGCGATTGGAGTGGCGGATCCGGCCATCGATGTCCTTGTCCAGATCCCCCAGCATCACCATGGGCTCGATCAGAAAGACCGGCCGGGCCCCGTTGTTTGGCAGTCGCAGGTTGCGCCGGATCCAGCTCACCGGACCAAACTCCTTCTCCCGCTTGCGTTGCTCTTCACTGTTGAACTCATTGAGATAAAAACTGCGGGCGTTGTAGACCAGCGAGGCCACATCCTGCGCGATGTTGGAGCCGCAGCGCCCCAGCCCCACCAGACAGACGGACGGAAAATTGTGGGGCACGGTGGCGCCCGTTTCGCTCTCTCCGATGGCGGCGGGAAACACCGCATGGCGCAACTGTTCCAGATTGGCAAGAATGCGGGCCAAATCCCCTTCGGTGTAGTAGAGGTAACGGTTGCCTGCGTCCTGCTCATCATCCGTGTTGATAGGTAGCAGATCGATATGCTCGGTCATGAAAAAAGATCCCTCTTGGCGGCGAATGTATATAAATCAGCAGCTTTGGACTGCCCGGTAACTCTAGATGATAAAAAGCGGGGTCGCGGTGAGAGGAGGGCGAGAGTTGTGACTGTGTGATCATGGGCACAGCTACATCCCGGAAATCTGCCGGTACCCCGCCCTGGACGGATTGGGCAACGGCGCCCCATTCCCCTGAAAAGGGGGACGACTGCACTCAATCATGTGTTGGCCGCGTGCCGGATTATCCCGCTCTGAGCGGCCTGTTTCCCTCGCGCTGGCGTGGTGGAATAAACACGAAAAAGAATTTTTAGATTGGTTTTCCTATTTCCAATCGATTATTTGATTGGGCAGTAACGGCATTAGCGGTGTCAGATTAGGGGAGCAGGTTGGCCAACGCGCCGTCAGCCAGTCTTTACGCGGTCACACAAGGAGACACTCTGATGGAAACACTTGACCAGAAAATCGACACCATGCGAGAAGCATTTATGCAGCAAGAGCGCAAACAGGCCCACGACAAGTGGCAAGCCAGGGTCGAAGAGCTGCTACAGATACGGGGTGAGGAGAGACAACCGGAGGAGCAGGAAGAGTAGTGCTCGCTCCCGGGCGAAAGTTGAGGTAGCGAACGCTTCGTATCGGCTACCCGTTATCTACCACCGATAAGAAAACCACCGACCTTTTGCAGGTCGGTGGTTTTTTTATGGATAGCAGCTGATTGGGTGGCCTGATTTCCAGGCCGAGCAATAGGATTAAATCCAGGGGCGTAGGGATGTGACTACTTCGCATCGGTGATGGGCTTTTCGGAGAGTAACTCGTTAACGAATCCAACGGCTAAATGAATATTCGACTCCATCTTGTCGCCGTCCACCGCGTTCTCTTTCCACGATTCAGGGGCTTCGGGATGTGGCCCGGAAACGGCCACCTTGCCTTTGCCGTATGAGCTGATCAGCGCGGCAATATGATGGTTTTGAAAATGGGCGATGACCTTGACCTGCTCGGGGCCTGGCACCGGCGTAAATTGCGGGCCGGCCTGGTAATACATCTGGCGCGCTTCGCCAAGCCAGCTGATCGGGAAGATCCTGGCGCTAAAGTCGCCGTCATAATCATCGGATGTGGCAGGAACAAGGCCCAGCGCCGGCACAAAGCCCTCTTCTTCAGACCAGCCGGTGGATGCCACAAATGCCCCCCCACAGATCCCTAGGTAGCGGCCACCGCTTAGCAAATAGGTTTTTAACGCCGAACGAGCGTCCGCGGTGAAGGCGTTGAGGAGCGGCTCAACATCGTCCTCTGTGCCGCCAACGATAAACACCCTGGCATTATCGAGCTCTGCAGGCAGCGCCTCGAGATTGGAGAGATACCTGACCGGCAAGCCCAGCTGCCTGACCACATCCGCAATCGCTTTGGTGCTATCCCCATCAGAAACCGGCCCGTTATAGATCAGCGCGTACGGCTCTTGCTGCGGCTGTGCAGAGGCGGCCTCTGCCATGCATCCAGTCACTAACCAAAGGCTGATAACGTTCGCAATCAGCCTGATGCCTTTTGATACATTCATCGCTGCCACTGTCCCTGTGATGTGAATCGAAGAGACTACTTATCACGATCCCGTTCTGCATGTCAGCCGCAGTTAAATGAACATTTCAAGTTAGCGCGCCAAGGCTGATTGGAGCTGCGTTTAGCAAACAACGCTCGAGCCAATACAGAGAGGAAAAACGACTGATGCTCGGTCCCGGCTTAGGGGGGCGTGCAACAGTCGTTTTATCACTTTCTGAGTGACGTCTCTTATGGCTGATGGAGAAGGACTCGAGGGGGAATACAGCAACATAAGAGGGTGCACTTCACCTTCACTTCACCGAGCGGGGATAAGGTAGGCTCACGTTTTCAGTTGGAGCTTCACCCTATGCCCACCATAGTCACCCACGCCGCCGTACCCCTCTGCCTTGGTCTCGGGCTTGGCAGCCGGATTATCCCGCCCCGCCTGCTGTTGGCCGGTGTCGCCATCGCCATGCTGCCCGATGCCGATGTGCTCGCCTTTAAACTGGGGGTCGCCTACGGCCATGTCTTTGGCCACCGCGGCTTTACCCACTCACTGCTGTTTGCCTTTGCCTTGCCCACACTGGCCATGCTGTTTCACCGCCAATTTCTGGCCAGCGTCGCCACCGTCTGGTCGTTTCTGCTGGTCTCGCTACTCTCCCACAGCCTGCTCGATTCCCTCACCACCGGCGGCAAGGGGGTTGGCTGGCTCTGGCCGTGGCGTGATGAGCGTTTCTTTGCCCCCTGGCAGGTGATCCGGGTTGCCCCCTTCAAGCTGCAGGCTTATCTCACTGCCCGAGGTGAGGCGGTGATCCTCTCCGAGCTCTACTGGGTCTGGCTGCCGGGGGTTGTATTGATGCTGGTGTTGATGGGATGGCGGGGCTGGGGCAGGGGGGGATGTGTGGGATTGGAATGGGGGGGGATATATCCTACTTTGGCAAATATCGAGAATAATTAAATCTTGGACACCCATCCCTTCTGTTTTGGCGATATAATATTTTGCTCAGAAAGATGGGGGTCCTAATTTTTTTGCCAGAGTGGCTCGCATCTATGGGTTCAGACAGTGTAGTGAGCTCTCTATTGAAACATGGAAACTTCTAGATTCAGCTACTGATAATAAAAGGAGAAGTTAAAAATCTGGAACTATAACCTTTTGGCATGCTAAAGAGGCAGTGCTTTACTCCGAAAGATGAGGGGAGGAATAATGGATATATATTATTAGTCTATATCTAATTTGTAAGCTGGGACTGGTACTATATTTTTTGGAGCAATGCTAGAAAGTAATGTCCTGGCAAAGTCCTCTCTTGAGATAGTTTTAAAATCAAGGGATAACTCATTGCATAAATCAACAAAATCATCTTCATCGAAATCATCAAGTTGCCAATCCGAATATTCTCTGCCGTTAATTGTTACGACTCTAAGCATGTAAGGTTTTAACGAAGGCCCAAACCTTAGATTCACAGAAGCATTTTTTTCCGTGACGCCGGCTAACAAGTAACGTAGATAAATACCTGTTACATCATTTAGGTCTACGTATTTTGTAAAGTATGTTACAGGCCCGCACAAACCAATGTGTGCTGGGTAGCTACTTCCTACATCTATTTCCATTTGACGTCCTTTTTTTGCAGGTTTTTAATGGAGCATAATGCTTATCCAAGGTGTAATAAACTCAATCTCGAGTTAAAAAATACGAGTTTCCTATCACTCTGAAATAGTGTTTTTTAGCTATGTCAATCGGGATTTCTTTCCTGTTTTTTGAGAATTTCAGAAACTAATTCTTCTTCCTTCATACGCTCATACGCACGCAGACGGGCTCTTCTTTTTAGCTCATGTTCGAAAAATTGAATTATTATTATTAAGACAACCATTACACCTAGGAATAGTGGGACTTTGTCATTTAAAGATTCTACAATCAAAAAGATAGATTTGGGATTTCTCGAGGATTTTTCGATTTCAACGTAGTCTTGATTAAATGCTTCAAGTAGCCTTGCTAGGTTAGTAATTTGCTCTTCATTGCTACCATTATTCATGGATTCTGTTAGAGCTTGCACTAAACCAGAATGTCTTCCTTCATATTTAAAATTACTATGAACAGATAAATCTTGATATAAGGCATCGAACGATTTTTTGTATTTATTTTTCTGGGCTAAATCTAAGTATTGACTATTTATAATATTGAACTCAGCCTTTTCAATAATTCTGGCTACTGATATAGGTGTTGATATGTTGTCATCGCGAGTCTTGAAATCAGACAACCTAGCTAACCGTGGAAGATCAATTTTTGTGTCATTTATTATATGTTCTTCAACTATCTGCACTAAGTTTTGTAGCGCTGCTTTTTGCCTTTCAATTTCAGCTGCCCTTGCTTGCTCTACGTTCTGAAAAGATTGATACCAAGCCACTAACAAAGTCACAACTATACCAATTAACGTAGTCACTAATGGTACAACCCAAGGTCTTTCTTTTTTTTCCACATCTTTTGTCATTTTTTAACTCTCAAATAACTCTGGTAGTAATTAAATGAAAGATGCTAATAATTAGTTCATAGCATCTTTCATTTAACATTTTCCTGCTATAATAGTTACACTCCAAAAAAAATAAATAATATAACCATCTCGCATGTTGGTGCTGAACAAAGTAAAGCCAAACGTTTATCGCGAATCTATTTGAAATCTGTTTTACAGATCTTCCATATCCTTGTTTGTCCCAGTCTGGTTGGCACAATAATACTCGCCTGTTGAGCTTCGCTACGCTCTTCGCCAACCTACAAAAACCACGCTACCGCCCCTGAGATACAGCTCCCAGTTCGCTGCTGTTAACCTGCGAGATAGCAACAATCGCTTTCATGGCGTTCTTCCGAGAGGTTGATTGTCATTCGGGTATCTTAAGGGGGCTGGTGGTGCGTTGAGAAGTGTGTTTTGGCGGGAATCTGTGTTGGATCAATAAATTAGTCATTAAGACGTGCGCTGAGTGAGCAACTCATTTGGTTGGGAGTGCACAAGCCCCTCACCCCAGCCCTCTCCCGGAGGGAGAGGGGGCAACACGCCCAGAGCTGCAAACGGGGAGATTCGATAAAAAGCAAGGGAGCCGGTCAGGCTCCCTTTGATGTGGTGATGCAGCGATACACATGTGCGTGAGGCGGATACGCAGCCGGATCACTCACGGCCAATAGCATTTGGCCAATGTCATTCTTTATCGATTGGTCGCGGCCTTCATCCCTTCCACAAACTCCTTCAGGCGAGTGAGCATATGTTCCGGGTTCTGGTGGTGGGTCTCGATGATTTTCACCACGGCTGAGCCGGAGATGGCACCAGCGGCGCCAGCGGCGATGGCTTCACGCACCTGAGCTGGTTCGCTGATGCCAAAGCCGAGCAGGGCGGGCGGGGCGTTGAACTCGCGCAGGGTATTGATGAGACCTTCCACCGGCATGCCGGCCTTGGTCTCGGCACCGGTCACGCCCGCGCGGCTCACCAGATAGGTGTAACCATTGCCAAGCTCCGCCACCTGTTTCAGGGTCTCGGCGTCGCCATTGGGCGGGGCGATAAAGATGCTGTCGATGCCGAACTTGTCGGCGGCCGCCTTGTAGGGGGCGCACATCTGCACCGGCACGTCGGCGACCAGCACCGAATCCACGCCCGCCTGCTGGCACTTCTCGTAGAAGCCGTCAATTTTGCGCACATAGACCAGGTTGGCGTAGACCAAGAGGCCAATGGGCAGCTGCGGGTACTTGGCGCGGATGCGGCCAAGCAGCTCGAAGCAGTCATCCGGTGTGGTGTGGCTGGCAAACGCGCGCAGGGCGGCGCCCTGAATGGTGGGGCCGTCCGCTACCGGATCGGAGAAGGGAATGCCGAGCTCGAGGGCATCGGCGCCCCCTGCGACCAGCGCATCGACGATGGCCAGTGACAATTCGGGTGTGGGGTCACCCAGCATCACGAACGGCACAAAGGCGCCCTGATTGGCCGCGTCCAGACGGGAGAAGAGTTGTGCGTAACGGTTCATGACAAGGTTCCTTCTTTCTCGAAAATGTCAGCGACGGTGAAGATATCTTTGTCGCCACGGCCGGAGAGGTTGACGATAAGCACCTGCTCTTTTTCCGGTTCACTGCGGGCCATCTTGAGGGCGTGGGCCAGCGCGTGGGAGGACTCCAGCGCCGGGATAATCCCTTCTGATTTGGCCAGCTCCTGGAAGGCGTCCAGCGCCTCCTTGTCGGTCACCGAGGGGTACTCGGCGCGGCCGATGGCTGCCAGGTGGGCGTGCTGCGGGCCGACGGAGGGGAAGTCCAGCCCCGCCGAGACAGAGTAGGACTCCTGAATTTGCCCCTGATTGTCCTGCATCAGGTAGGAGTGCATGCCAAAGAAGACCCCCTTGCTACCGTGACCGAGCGGCGCACCGTGTTCGCCACTCTCGATACCGTGACCACCGGGCTCGACGCCGATCAGGCGCACCGACGGCTCATCGATAAAGTCGGCAAACATGCCGATGGCATTCGACCCGCCGCCGACGCAGGCGATCACCGCATCGGGCAGCCGCTCCTCCTTCTCGAAGCACTGGGCTTTGGCCTCTTCGCCGATCATCTTCTGGAACTCCCGCACGATAGTGGGGAAGGGGTGCGGACCGGCGGCGGTGCCGAGCAGGTAGTGGGCCGACTCGTAGTTGGCGGCCCAGTCGCGCAGCGCCTCGTTACAGGCATCTTTCAGGGTGGACGAGCCGGAGTGCACCGGAATAACGGTGGCGCCCATCAGCTTCATGCGAAAGACGTTGGGCTTCTGGCGCTCGCAATCCTTGGCACCCATATAGACCCGGCACTTGAGGCCGAGCAGGGCGCAAGCCAGCGCAGTGGCCACGCCATGCTGGCCGGCGCCGGTTTCGGCGATGATCTCGCTCTTGCCCATCCGCTTGGCGAGCAGGGCCTGACCCAGCACCTGGTTGGTCTTGTGGGCGCCGCCGTGCAGCAGATCTTCACGCTTGAGGTAGAGGCGGGTCTTGGTGCCTTTGGTCAGATTGCGGGTCAGGGTGAGCGGGGTCGGGCGACCGGCATACTCGGTCAGCAGGGACTGAAACTCGGCGATAAAGGCCGGATCATCCTTGGCATCGACGAAGGCTTTCTCCAGCTGGAGCAGGGCGGGGATAAGGATTTGGGGTACATACATACCGCCAAATTCACCGAAAAACGGGTTGAGCAGGGTCATGGCTTCTTCCTTGTATTAGCTAAATCGAAACATCAAAAAGGGTTGCGTTACAGGTTGCGCAGTGCGCCGAAGGCGGCTGCAATCTTGTGCGCATCCTTCTGGCCCGGGGCACTCTCTACCCCGGAGTTGAAATCAAGACCGAGGCAGCCCACTTGTGCCGCCTGCAGGGCGTTGTCGGGATTGAGGCCGCCCGCCAGCATCAGTTTGCTCTTGTCGAGCGTGGCCAGCATGGCCCAGTCAAATGCCTGACCGGTACCGCCGCTCTGGCTGCCGACTTTTGTATCCAGCAGCAGTCGATCGGCCGGGTAGTCGAGGGCGGGCAGCGGTTCGCCACTTGTGACTCCAACTGCCTTCCAGATCTGGCAGCCAGCCGGCAGCAGCGCGCGCAGTCCCTCGATATAGGCGGCATCTTCATCCCCGTGCAGCTGTACCGCGGCGAGCCCCAGCGCCTCCACCGTCTTGACGATGGTGGCGGGCTGGGCGTTGCGAAATACCCCGACGTAAGAGAGCGGCGCACCCGCCATCACGGCACGAGCGGCGGGGATGTCCACATAGCGCGGGCTTTTGGAAACAAAGATAAGACCCCCAAATACCGCACCCGCCTGATGGGCGGCGGCGGCATCTTCGGCGCGGGTGAGGCCGCACACCTTGTTCTGGCCCAGTACCAGCTTGCGCACTGCCGCTTCCAGATCCGGCTCGGCCATGAGGGATGAGCCCACCAGAAAGCCCTTGGCGTGGTGGCGCAGATCCGCCACTTGGGCGCGGTGGTTGATGCCGGACTCGCTGATCACCACCCGATCGCTTGGAATGTCTTTGGCCAGCTGTTTGGTGCGGTTGAGATCGACGCTCAAATCGCGCAGATCCCGGTTGTTGATGCCAATCACCGGCGCGCCAAGGGCGATGGCGCGGGTCAGCTCCTCCTCGTTGCTTACCTCGGTGAGCACGCCAAGGCCCAGCTCTTTGGCCACCGCGAACAGGGCGCGATAGCCCTCGTCGGTGAGCACCGAGAGCATCAGCAGGATGGCGTCCGCCTGATAGTGGCGGGCCAGATAGACCTGATAGGGGTCAATCATGAAATCCTTGCAGAGCACCGGCTGGCTGACGCGACCTCGCACCCGCGGCAAAAAGGCGAAATCCCCCTGAAAGAACTTCTCGTCGGTCAGTACCGAGATGGCGGTGGCGTATTTGCCATAGATGTCGGCGATCGCCTCCGGGCTGAAATCGTCGCGGATCAAGCCCTTGGAGGGGGAGGCCTTCTTGCACTCCAGAATAAAACGGGTGGAGCCCGCCTTGAGCGCCCCGACGAAATCCCGATCGCTGGGGGTCAGCGCGCTCTGGAAGCTCCCCAGCGGTTGGGACAGCTTGCGGGCGGCGACCCACTCCTGCTTGGCCGCCACGATTTTGCCGAGAATGGTCTGGCTGATGGAGGCCATGTTCAGAAAAGCATGGGGGGCAATAAGGTCTGACATCTCGTTATCCTTGCGAAACTGGCTCTTGCCCTGTGGGCGTTCTGAATGACTGCTGTGCGACATGGTGGCTGACATCATGCCTCCTGATGGCCCGCTTCCTGATGGCTCAAAGTGGCCAGCCGAGCAGCCAGATCCGCTGCCTTGCCACTCGCCAGCACCGCCAGTACCTCGGCCGCCGCGCTCTTGAGATCGGTCGCCTTGCCCGCCATCAGCAGCAGTGGTGCCACGTTGGCGGCGATGGCGGCGTTGTGGGCCGGGGTGCCACGCCCTTCCAGAATGGCGGCGGTGATGGCGCGGTTCTCTTCCGGTTCCCCGCCCTGAATGGCGCTGACCGGATAGGTCTCGAGGCCAAAGTCAGCCGGGGTGATCATAAATTCGCGGATCTCGCCGTCACGGATCTGGGCCACCTGGGTCGGGCCGTGGATGGCAATTTCATCCAGCCCGGCACCGTGCACCACCATACCGGTTTTCAGCCCCAGTGCCAGCAGGGTTTCTGCGATGGGGCGCACCAGTTCGGGGGCATAGACCCCCATCAGCTGATAGGTGGGGCGAGCGGGGTTGATAAGCGGCCCCAGCACGTTGAACAGGGTGCGGGTCTTGAGGGCTTGGCGCACCGGCATGGCGTGGCGCACGCCAGCGTGATACTGGGGGGCGAACAGGAAGCAGATGCCGAGCTCGTCCAGACAGCGGCGCGCCTGCGCAGGGCTCATGTCGAGCTTGATGCCCATTTTGTCGAGCAGATCGCTTGAACCAGACTTGCTCGAGACCGAGCGGTTGCCGTGCTTGGCCACTTTCAGGCCGCAGGCGGCGGCGACCAGCGCCGAAGTGGTGGAGACGTTGATGGTGTTGAGGCCATCGCCACCGGTGCCGACGATGTCGCAAAACTCATAATCCGGACGCGGGAAGTCGCGCGCTTCTGCCAGCAACGCTTCGGCGGCGCCGGCGATCTCCTCCGGTGTCTCCCCCTTGATCTTGAGGGCGGTCAAGAGGCTGGCGAGCACTATGGGATCCACTTCGCCACGTACCACCTGGCCGAAGGCGTCGCGGGTACTTTCACGGCTCAGAGACTGACCCTGATAGAGGGTGTTGAGATGATGATGCATGTTGGTCTCCTTACCTTACCGCACGCTGCTTTCTGGACGGGTGATATGGGCGAGCGCCTGAGTCAGCAGACGGGCCCCTTCCGAGGTCATGATGGATTCCGGGTGGAACTGGAAACCCAGCACCCGCTCATCCTGCTGCTCGATGGCCATGGGCATCCCCTGATAGTGGGCAATCACCGTCAGCTCTTCCGGTACATAGGTGGCGACCAGTGAGTGGTAGCGGGCTACCGGCAGCGGGCTCGGCAGACCGGCGAAGGCGCCGTGGCCGTTGTGCTCAATCAGGGAACGCTTGCCGTGGACGATTTCGCCTGCCGCCCCGACGGTGCCGCCGTAGGCTTCGCACAGAGCCTGATGGCCGAGGCAGATACCGAGGATGGGCACCTGACCGCGGGCCAGTTTGATGAGGTCTATCAGGCAACCCGCCTCGTGGGGGGCACCCGGGCCCGGTGAGAGCACCAGCACGGCGTCCCCTTCGCAGGCGGCGATCTCGCTCATGATGCGGCTCGCCGGCAGGCTGTTGCGGTAGATCCGCACAGGATAACCGAGGGAGCGGAACTGGTCGACGAGGTTGTAGGTAAATGAATCGAAGTTGTCGAGCAGGAAGATGTTAGTGGCTGTTGATCCGGTACTCATTGGCTCACGTCCTTATGTTGCTCCTGCTGGGCGCTCAGGGCTTGCAGGGAGGTGCCATGGCTGGCAGCGATGGCGGCCAGCACGGCGGCCGCCTTGGCGCGGGTTTCGTCCGCTTCGGCCTGGGGCTTGGAGTCATAGACCACCCCGGCGCCGGCTTGCACGTGGGCCACGCCCTCTTTGACAAAGGCGGAGCGGATGACGATGCAGGTATCCATCTCGCCAGCGCCGTTGATGTAGCCGACGGCACCGCCGTAGCTGCCGCGGCGCTTGCCTTCCACCATGCGAATAAGCTCGCTGGCGCGGATCTTGGGGGCGCCGGTGAGGGTGCCCATGTTCATGCAGGCCTGATAGGCGTGCAGGGCGTCAAGGTCGGCGCGCAAGGTGCCGACCACCTTGGAGACCAGATGCATCACGTGGCTGTAGCGATCCACTTTCAGCAGCTCCTTGACGTAGCGGGTACCCGGCTCCGAGATGCGGGCGATGTCGTTGCGACCCAGATCTACCAGCATCAGGTGCTCGGCCACCTCTTTTTCGTCCTGACGCAGCTCCAGCTCGATGCGGCCATCGAGATCCCGGTTGATGCTGCCATCCGGGTTGAAGCCGCGGCGGCGGGTACCGGCGATGGGGTACATCTCCACGTCGCGGCTGGCGGCGCAGAATTTCACCGCGCTCTCCGGCGAGGCGCCAAACAGGGTGAAGCCCTCATCCTGCACGTAGAACATGTAGGGGCTGGGATTGGTCTGCTTGAGGCGGCGATAGGCGGCCAGGGGGCTCGGGCAGGGCAGGGAGAAGCAGCGGGACGGCACCACCTGGAAGATGTCGCCACGGCGGATAAAGCCCTTGAGCTTCTCCACCTCGGCACAGAACTGCTTGTCGCTCTTGTCCACGCTCATGCCACCGGTCAGGGGCTGGGTGGTTAGCTCGGCGCAGAGGGGTTGCTGGCAAATCTGTTTGAAGTCGGTGAGTCGCTCGGTCAGGCGGGTGTATCTGTCTTCAACCTGGCTTTCGTCGCTGTCGCCGCCAAAGATGCAGGCCAGCAGTTGAGTGGTGCGTTCGATATGGTCGATGGTGATCAGGGTTTCGGCCACATAGAAGCAGTAGTCGGGGCAGTCGTTGCTCCCCTCCGGCACTTCGGGCAGATCTTCAAAAGAGGCGATCAGGTCGTAGGCAAAGCTGCCCGCCATAAAGAGAGCTTCTTTACCCAATTGGCAATCGAGCTCCCGCTGCAGGGTGCGCAGCACGTCCAGCACGCTGCTCCCCTTGAGGCGGGAATCTTCGTCCAGCTCCCGATCGGAGGCCGGGAAATCGAGCTGCAATTCGCCATCTACCAGCGAGCGGGCAACCACCGCAGGCAGCCGCTCGGCCAGCAGGCTTTGCAACTGGGCGCCGTTGTCATTGAGGCTGCGCACCCGCACGGTGCGGCCACGGCACTCGATGCGCAGGCAGGCATCGACCAGCAGCAGGCTCTGTTTACCCGCCTTGGAGTCGATCTCCACCGATTCCAGCAGCAGGTTGTTGGGGCGGCCCTGACAGAGGCGGGTATAGAGCGCCAGCGGATCGGCCACATAGGGGGCGTTGAGTTTGAGGGTATCGAATTCACCCAGAGGAAGGCGATGTGTGGCTGTCATAGTGCGTTCCCTTGCGTGTGATGCTGTTTACCGATGTTCATGACATTGAATTCCTTGAAAATTTAATTGGTCCGGGGTGGCTGGTTCAGGGGCGCCATCGCCAGGTCTGCTTGCTTGTCTGAATTCTCGGTTTCATCACAGGTCCATTTGCCGGATAATAAAAAAGCCCGCTGGGGTCAGCGGGCTTTTTCTTTGGGTTCTTAATTTGCTGTCAGATTACAGGTACAGCAACGACCACACGCCCGCATGTCAGGGAGTGTGCCACCACCAGATGGTCAGGATGGAACGTTTGCATGATAAAGTCCTGTAAAAAGATGTTTGCAATGAGGTGCCTACAGAAAACGATAAAGCCGCGGCCAAGTCAAGTCGCTTTTTAGCCTTCTTTCACCGATTTGCCATGAATGGTGACCTGACCACGAGAGCGGAATAACCTGATGAGATTCGATCTTCACTGCCATACCACTGCCTCCGATGGGGTGCTGAGCCCAGCCGAACTGGTGCGCCGCGCCGCCGAAAAACAGGTCGAGGTGTTAGCGGTTACTGACCACGATACCCTTGCCGGACTTGATGAGGTGCGCCGCACCATCGAAGCCGAGCAACTGCCGCTGCGACTGGTGAGCGGGGTCGAGATCTCCACCGGCTGGGAGCATCACGAGATCCATATCGTGGCGCTGGGGGTGGATGAAAAAAATCCGCAGCTGTTGGATTTTCTGGCCGGTCAGCTGGCACGCCGTGAGGCGCGCGCGCAGGAAATCGGGCGTCGTCTGGAGAAGTGCCTCATCCCCGGCACCTATGAAGAGGCCAAACAGCTCGCCGGTGATGCTGCCGTGACCCGTGCCCACTTTGCCCGGGTGCTGGTGGCTCGCGGGGTAGCCGACAACATGCAGAAGGTATTCAAAAAGTACCTGAGCCGTGGCAATAAAGGGTATGCCCCGGCCGAGTGGCCCGGGATGAGCGAAGCCATCGCGGCCATTCACGCCGCCGGTGGGCTGGCGGTGCTGGCCCACCCCAGCCGTTACGATCTTACCGCCAAGTGGATCAAGCGGCTGCTGGTGGCCTTCAAGGCGGCCGGTGGCGATGCAATGGAGGTCTCGCTGCCCCAGCAGAGCCCGCAGGAGCGGGCCAATCTGGGCCAGTGGGCCAAGGATCACGACCTCTATATCTCGGTGGGATCGGATTTTCACTTCCCCTCCAACTGGACCGAGTTGGGCCGCCACCTCTGGTTGCCAAAGGAAGGCATGCCAGTCTGGCTTGCCTATCCCGGTCACTTTGGGCTCACCACCGAGCAACATGCCGAGCTGCTGGCGAGCCGGTAACGGCGCCAGCGAAGCGGCCACAAACAGGTTAAGGTAGTGTCATGGGTCTTTGGCCCGTGACCATACGAGCGGGCAGGTATTGCTGCCCCCATTGCGAGAACAAGCTATGAGTCAGCATTTTTACGTACATCCTGAAAACCCCCAGGCCCGTCTGATCGGTCAGGCGGTACAGATCATCCAGAACGGCGGCGTCATCGTCTATCCGACCGACTCCGGTTATGCGCTGGGTTGCCAGATGGGTGACAAGGGCGCGCTGGAGCGCATCTGCCGCATCCGTCGCCTCGACGCCAACCACGATTTCACCCTGGTGTGCCGCGATCTCTCCGAGATCTCCACCTACGCCAAGGTCGACAACAGCGCGTTTCGCCTGATCAAGAACAACACCCCGGGCGCCTACACCTTCATCTTCAAGGCGACCAAAGAGGTGCCGCGCCGCCTGATGAACGAGAAGAAGAAGAGCATTGGCATCCGGGTGCCGGACAACAAGATTGCTCAGGCGCTCTTGGAAGCCCTCGGCGAGCCGCTGCTCTCCACCACACTGATCCTCCCGGACTCCGAGATGGCCGAGTTCGACCCGGAAGAGATCTTCGACAAGCTGGGCAAGCAGATCGATCTGGTGGTCAACGGTGGTTATCTGGGCGAGCAGCCCACCACAGTGGTCGATTTCTCTGACGACGAGCCGGTATTGCGTCGTCGCGGCGCCGGAGACCCGACTCCGTTTGAGTGATGTCGCTGAACCGGTGACAGTCCCCGCTGCCGAGACGGGGGCTGGCTCCGCGCTACCCATCGCGAAAGTCCTGGGGCAGCCCTATCACGAGCTGCCCCAGGATCTGTTCATCCCGCCCGATGCGCTGGAGGTGTTCCTCGATACATTCGAGGGGCCGCTGGATCTGCTGCTCTATCTGATCCGGCGCCAGCAGCTCGATATCCTCAACCTGCCGATCCTGCAGATCACCGCCCAGTACATGGAGTACGTGGAGCTGATGCAGGGGCTCAACCTTGAGCTGGCGGCCGAATATCTGCTGATGGCGGCCTGGTTGGCGGAGATAAAATCCCGCCTGCTGCTGCCCAAGGCGCCGGAGCTGGAGGATGAAGATGAGGGAGAAGACCCGCGGGTGACCCTTATTCGCCGCCTGCAGGAGTACGAGCGTTACAAGGTAGGGGCGGAGAGGGTCAATGAGCTGCCACGGGTGGAGCGGGAGATTTATATCGCCGCTGCCTTGCCCCCCGATTTTGGCGCCCTCAAGCCACTGGCGCCCGATGTTTCGCTGGTTGAGCTCGCCCTTTACATGCAAAGTGTGGTAAAACGCGCGACTCATTTCGAACATCACCAGATCCGCCGCGAACAGATCCCGACCCGTGTGCGCATGGCGGAGATCCTCGCCATGCTCACGCTGGGCCAGACCCTGCGCCTTGAGCAGGTGCTGCGCGCCGAAGAGGGGCGCATGGGGGTACTGGTGACGTTTCTGGCCCTGCTGGAGCTGTGCAAGGAGCAACTGATCTGGATCCTGCAGGCAGAACCGCTGGGACCAATTCATTTCGCATTGGCCGAGCAGAGCGAGGAGGGCAACCGTGGCGCTGCCCACTGAACGACTCAAGACCCTGATCGAAGCGGCGCTGTTTGTGGCCGGTCGCCCGCTCAATGTCAGCGAACTGAAAAGCAGCGTGCTGGCGGATTATCCGGTGACCAGTCGCTATGTTCAGCTACTGTTGGCCGAGATCAGGCAAGATTACAGCTCGCGAGGCGTCGAGCTCAAAGAGGTCGCCTCCGGCTGGCGCTTTCAGGCGCGTCAGGAGTATGCCGAGGAGCTCTCGCGGCTCTGGAGCGAGCGGGCGCCGCGTTATTCGCGCGCCGTGATGGAGACGCTGACCCTGATCGCCTATCGCCAACCCATCACCCGGGCCGAGATCGAAGCGATCCGCGGGGTGGCGGTGTCGAGCCAGATAGTGAATACCCTGAAAGAGCGTGGCTGGGTGCGCAGCATTGGCCACAAAGAGGTGGCCGGTCGCCCCGAACTGCTCGCCACCACCAGAGAGTTTCTGGATTACTTTAATCTGCAGAGTCTGGAGCAGCTCCCCGAGCTGGATCCGGAGCTGCAACCCCTGTTGCCCTCTGCGGTGGACGGGGAGAGCGATGCCCGGTGAATGGCGCCCAAGTGTGCCAATGTCACCGAGATATACATTTTTCAACTGTGGCGAGTGCTCCAACCGGCGTTTGTTACAGTTAACCCCGTTGCCCCTTTTACCAGTGGGCAGCGATCAACAATCAGGTAACCCCGATGAGTGAAAAACTGCAAAAAGTGTTGGCCCGCGCGGGTCACGGCTCCCGTCGTGAGATGGAGGCCCTGATCACCGCAGGTCGGGTCAGTGTGGATGGCAAGGTCGCCACACTGGGGGATCGCGTCGAAGTGAACGCCGTGATCCGGGTGGATGGTCACCAGGTCAAGACCCGTGCCGCAGAGGAAGTGATCTGCCGCGTATTGGCTTACCACAAGCCGGAAGGGGAGATGTGTACCCGTCACGATCCGGAAGGTCGTCCCACCGTGTTTGATCGTCTGCCCAAGATGGAAGGTGCCCGCTGGATCGCAGTCGGCCGCCTCGACGTCAACACCTCCGGTCTGCTGCTGTTCACCACCGACGGTGAGCTGGCCAACCGTTTGATGCACCCGAGCCACGAAGTGGAGCGGGAATACGCGGTACGTGTCTTTGGCGAAATCACCGAAGCCATGCTGCAGCGTCTGCGCAAGGGAGTGCAGCTGGAAGATGGCACCGCCAAGTTCAACAAGATCAAACCGGCTGGCGGTGAAGGTCTGAACCAGTGGTTCAACGTCACCCTGACCGAAGGTCGCAACCGTGAAGTACGCCGCCTGTGGGAATCCCAGGAAGTGCAGGTGAGCCGCCTGATGCGTATCCGCTACGGCGACGTCAAGCTGGACCGCGGCATCCCGCGCGGCGGCTGGCAAGAGCTGAAACTGCCGGAAGTGAACTACCTGCGCGGTCTGGTCAACCTGCCGCCGGAGACCGAATCCAAGGTCGATCTGCAGCAGGATGGCAAAACCAGCCGTCACAAGCAGGCCGCCCAGATCCGTCGCGCCGTGCAGCGTCACAAAGAGATGCAGGGCAAAGAGCCCCGCGCTCGCGCCACCACCGCCCGTCGCAAGCCGCAAGCCTCTACCCGCAATTCCGGTACCGGCAGCAAGTAAGCCGACAACCCGTTGCGAACTGCGTGCTCGTCAAAGAGCGCGCAGTCGGCCAAGCAAAGGCCCGCACCAACTGGTGCGGGCCTTTTTGTATCAGCGCTCCTTGGCTGGTAAAAGAGTGGCTGGTGAGAAATTGAGGGGAGTTTCTGTCGTCTGTTTGCCCGCAGAATCGCCGCTGTGGTTGCTCTGCTCCGGTGAGCTTGTTAGCCTGTGCGGCTCTGACAGAGGAGTGAACAATGAGCAAGGTACTTGATGGGCTGCTGGCGTTGCTGGCGCTGGAAAAAATCGAGGAGGGCCTGTTTCGGGGCCAGAGCCAGGATCTCGGTCTGCGGGCCGTGTTTGGCGGACAGGTAATGGGGCAGGCCTTGTCAGCTGCCAAGCAGACGGTCGAGACCGGCCGTCAGGTTCACAGTTTTCACTCCTACTTCCTGCGTCCGGGGGATGTGACCCGTCCCATCGTCTATGACGTGGAGAATATCCGTGACGGCCAGACCGTCTCTACCCGCCGGGTCAAGGCTATTCAGGGCGGCAAGCCCATCTTCTATCTCAACGCCTCGTTTCAGGTGCCGGCCGATGGCTTCGAGCATCAGGCGCAGATGCCCACCGGCATCACCCCGCCGGAGGAGCTCAAGAGCGAGCTGGAGCTGGTGCGCCCCTACGAGAACCTGATCCCGGCCTCCCTGCGCGACAAGATCCTCTGCGAGCAGCCCATCGAGATGCGCCCGGTGACCCTGGTCGACCCTATTCGGCCGACGGTGCAGGATCCGGTGCGTCACGTCTGGTTCAAGGCCAACGGCCAGATGCCGGACGATCTGCGGGTGCACAAATACCTGCTGGCCTACGCCTCCGACTTCAACTTCCTGCTCACCTCGCTGCAGCCGCACGGGGTGTCCTACTGGGAGCCGGATATGCAGGTGGCCACCATCGATCACTCCATGTGGTTCCACCGGGATTTTCGCTTCGACGACTGGCTGCTCTACGTGGTAGACAGCCCGAGCGCCAGCAGCGGTCGCGGTCTGGTGCGCGGCCAGTTCTTTACCCGTGACGGGGTGCTGGTGGCGAGCACCATGCAGGAGGGGGTGATCCGCCGTCGCGGCAGTTAAGGCGCAAAGCGGATAGCAAAACGGGGTGGCTTGGGCCACCCCGTTTTCGTTGCTGCGATGTGCGCGGGCGCTGCGCGATCAGCCGCCGCGCTGGTACTTGAAGCGCTTCTTGCGCCGGTAGGGGTAGACATCCTCGAACACCCCCACCTTGATGTTGCTCTGCAGCATCTTCCAGTAGTTGGCGTCGAACATCTCCTTGTGCAGCTGCAGCATGATCTCCCGCACCTGCGGCTTTTGCAGCAGGAAGGTGGCGAACTCCTCGGGGAAGATGTCGTTGGGGGCCACCGAGTACCAGGGCTCGGCGCTCCACTCATCCTCGGGGTAGCGAGGCGGCGGGATCTGGCGGAAGTTGCACTCCGTCATGTAGCAGATCTCGTCGTAGTCGTAGAAGACCACTCGGCCGTGCCGGGTGACGCCAAAATTCTTGAACAGCATGTCCCCCGGGAAGATGTTGGCCGCCGCCAGCTGCTTGATGGCGTTGCCGTACTCCTCCAGCGCGAGGCGGGTCTGCTGCTCGTCTGCCTTGTCCAGATAGAGGTTGAGGGGGATCATCTTGCGCTCGGTGTAGAGGTGCTTGATCACCAGCTTGTCGTCGCTGATGGTGAGCGCCGACGGTGCCACCGTCTTGAGCTCGGCAAGCAGCTCGGGCGAGATGCGATCGAGGGGAAACTCGAAGTTGGTGAACTCCTGGGTATCGGCCATGCGGCCAACCCGGTCGTGCTGTTTAACCAGCCGGTATTTTGCCTTTACCTGCTCGTGGCTCACATCCTTCGGGGGAGTGAACTCGTCTTTTATCACCTTGAACACCACATCGTAGGAGGGGAGGGTAAACACGCTCATCACCATCCCCTTGATGCCGGGGGCGATGATGAACTGATCCCGACTCTGGGCCAGATGGTGGCGGTAGTGGCGATAGAGCTCGGTCTTGCCATGCTTCTGGCAGCCGATGGCGTTGTAGATCTCGTAATCGGGCTTGTGGGGCATGATCTGGCGCAGGAAGGCGACAAACAGCGCCGGTTCGCGGGCATAGACCATAAAGTAGGCGCGGGCGAAACCAAACACGATGGAGGCGAGATCCGGCTCGAAGATCACCGTGTCCACATAGATGCTGTGGCCTGTGCTGAGCAGGGGCAGGATAAAGGGGAAGACCTGATCCCGGGCCCGGATCAGCCCCACCAGATAGGCCCCCTTGTTGCGGTAGAACACCTCTTTGAGCAGCTCGATGGCAAACGGCTCATCATGGAGTATTTGTGGGCCGTTCTCCGCAAGATGGCGGTGGATATCGACAATATCCCGCTGTTTGTCCTCGTAGGGGAGGGTGAAGCTGTAATCCCCCAAAAGCTGGCTCAAGGTCTGCGGCAGATGGGCCAGATCGGTGCGATAGATCCGCAGCAATGCGCTGAGATCGGGTTTGTCGCCACGGCTGACAAAGGGGTGGATGTAGAGGTTCTCGTCGCGGATATTGCGATGGCGAAAGATCCGCCTATAGACGGAGTTGAAGAAGGACTCCGCCACCTCGAAGTTGTCACAACGGGGCAGCAGATCGCTGAAGGCACTTTTGACCCGCTTGAGCAGCTCCTGGGTGGCGTGGTGCTCCCCCATCATCTGGCGGATGGAGCTGGCGGTGGCCCCTACATGGTGGTCATAGAGGCGAATACGCTCCCGTCCGGCGAGCTGTACCCCCAGCCAGTCACTGTTCTCGAAGCGGCTCTTGCTGCCCTGGGTTATCTCGAGAAACCGGCTGTAAAACGACTCGAAGCGTTGCAAGATAGTCTCGGCGACGGCCTGTTCCAATGGCTGCTGCATCTCTCTCTTCCTTGTGATCTGTCGGGCCGATAGCGCGAAGGATTGGGTGTAATTTGTTCACACGTCAGGCCACTATCGCAACATTCAAACGTCTGTTCAAGTGGCAATTTTCGGGGATAAACGGTAGATTGCGCCCCTGTTTTGGTGATGGTTTAGCGACTGTTTGCTGTCTGTTTGAGAGGCCGTCCGGCCTGTGAGGAAACCCGATGAAGCTCTATTTTGTCCTGGTGGCACCAGCCCGCCCCGCCAACGTGGGGGCGGCTGCCCGTGCCATGAAAACCATGGGATTCGATGCCATGCGACTGGTGGCGAGCCGGGTACACGAAGAGGAGGAGGCGAGCTGGGTGGCTCACGGTGCCCAGGAGATCCTGACTCAGGCCGAAGCGTTCGAGACTTTGCCCGAGGCGCTGGCGGACATGGATCTGGTGATTGCCACCACTGCCCGTGAGCGCGGTCGCTACCAGCACTACCTCACGCCGGGGGAGATCCGCGAGCAGATCCGCAGCAAGCCTTCCCTCGGCAAGGTCGCCATCGTCTTTGGCTGTGAGGAGTCGGGGCTATCCAACGAGCAGCTGGCCGAGGTCGACCTCATCAGCTATCTGCCCCTCAAGGTGAGCTACCCGTCCCTCAATCTGGGGCAGGCGATCATGCTCTACGCCTACGAGATGAGTCAGCTGATGGATGAGCTGAACGCCGACGGCGCCGCTGCGGTAGCAGAAAATTTTGATAACGCCGGGCAGGTTCGGGTGCTGAAAAGCAAAACAGCAGAATTGCTTGGTGAACTCGGAGTTTCGCAGGATGAAAAACTGCATCAATGGGTGATGGACCGGGTGCCCATGCTGCCGCAGCGGGATTTGAACATGCTCCACCTGCTCTGCAAAGACCTTGCGCGCAAACTTGGCAAAGAGGTTTAAGTTGACAGCCCATCGCCCGCCGCGGTATTGCTAAAAGCCAGCTTCGTCAACGAGTGTTCGTCATGCAGTTATTCACCAACGTCATCACCACCACCATTATTACCGGTACCACCACAGGTGGCACTGGGGCCGGTTGATGCGCTGACGAACAAGCACAGAAATCAGAAAAGGCCCGTACCCACCCAGTACGGGCCTTTTTGTTGCACTGGTTTTTAGATTGAATTTCATAGATTTACAGGGAGAGAAAGCGATGAGAGTGTTGAAATTTGGCGGGTCTTCACTGGCCGATGCAGAGCGTTTTTTACGGGTGGCCGATATCGCGGTTAACACCCACGGCCAATCTCAGGTAGCCCTGGTGCTCTCTGCACCTGCCAAGGTGACCAATCATCTGGTGGCGCTGGTGGAGCAGACCAGCCGCGGCATGGATGCCAGTTCCACCCTGTTTGAAGTGAACGGCATCTTCTCCCGCCTGCTGGCCGGGTTGAAGGCGGCCTATCCGGCGCTCGATGACAAGGCGCTGCTGGCCCGTCTCACCGCCGAGCTGGATCAGGTGGAGCGGCTGATGCAAGGCATCCGTCTGCTGGGCCTCTGCCCGGACAACGTGCAGGCGCGCATTCTGAGCCGTGGCGAGAACCTCTCCATCGCCTTTATGCACGAGCTGCTGCGGGTGCGCGGTCTGGATCTGGAGCTGATCGTACCGGAAGAGTTGTTGGTGACCGACGGCGGTTATCTGGAAGCCCATGTCGATATCGAAGCGTCCCGCCTGCGTTTTGCCGCCAAGGGGCTGCGTAGCGACTGTCTTTACCTGATGCCGGGCTTTACCGGTGGCAGCGACAAGGGCGAGACCGTGCTGCTGGGTCGCAACGGCTCCGACTACTCCGCCGCCGTCCTAGCCGCCTGTGTCGATGCCGAGTGCTGCGAGATCTGGACTGACGTCGAGGGCTGCTACAGCTGCGATCCGCGTCTGGTGCCGGATGCCTATCTGCTGAAAACTCTCTCCTACAAGGAGGCGATGGAGCTCTCCTACTTCGGCGCCAAGGTGCTGCACCCGAAAACCATCGCGCCGGTGGCCCAGTTCCATATTCCCTGCCTCATCAAGAACAGCTTCAACCCGCAGGGGCCGGGCACCCTGATCGGCCCCGAGAGCGGCGACGATGACCTGAAAGTGAAGGCTATCTCGGATCTCTCCGGCATGTGCATGTTCAACGTCTCCGGTCCCGGCATGAAGGGGATGGTCGGCATGGCCGGTCGCATCTTCTCCGCCGTCTCCCGCGCCGGGGTCAGTATCGTGCTGATCACCCAGTCATCTTCCGAGTACAGCGTCAGCTTCTGTATCCACAGCTACGACCAGGATAAGACTCGCAAGGTGCTGGAGCGCGAGTTCGAGCTGGAATTCAAAAACCAGCTGCTGGAGCCGTTGGATATCATCAGCGATCTGGCGATCATCTCCCTGATCGGTGACGGCATGCGCACCAGCAAAGGGATGGCGGCCCGCTTCTTCACCTCGCTGGCGCAAGCCTCCATCAATATCGTCGCCATTGCGCAGGGGTCGAGCGAGCGCTCCATCTCGGCGGTGGTGCGGGATCGCAAGGTGGCGGAAGCCATCAAGGCGTGCCACCAGAACTTCTTTGGCAGCCAGCAGTTTATCGATCTCTTTGTGGTCGGTGTCGGCGGCGTCGGTGCTGCGCTGGTGGATCAGATTGCCCGCCAGCAACCGGTACTGGCCGAGCAGGGCACTGGCCTTCGCGTGGTCGGCATCGCCAACAGCCGCCAGATGGCGGTTAACAAGGATGGCCTGAACCTCGCCAACTGGCGCGAACAGCTGGCGGAAGCCCGCGACAGTTTCTCGCTGGAAGGGGTGAAAAAGCTGGTGGAAGATAGCCACATCATCAACCCGGTGATCGTCGACTGCACCTCCTCCGAGGCGGTGGCTGTCCAGTATGCCGACTTCCTCGCCGCCGGTTTCCATGTGGTCACCCCGAACAAGAAGGCCAACACCGGCTCGCTCGATTACTACAAGGCGCTGCGCCGCACCGCCCGTCAGACTCGCCGCAAGTTCCTGTACGAGACCAACGTCGGCGCCGGTCTGCCGGTTATCGAGAACCTGCAGAACCTCATCAAGGCCGGTGACAAGCTGCGTGCCTTCGATGGCATCCTGTCCGGTTCCCTCTCCTTTATCTTCGGCAAACTGGACGAGGGGATGGCCTTCTCCGAGGCGACCAAAATCGCCCGCAGCAACGGCTTTACCGAGCCGGATCCCCGCGATGACCTCAACGGCATGGATGTGGCGCGCAAGCTGCTCATTCTGGCTCGTGAGGCTGGCATGGCGCTGGAGCTCTCCGATGTGGAGGTGGAGCAGGCGCTGCCGCCATCTTTTGTAAAAGAGGGTGATGCCAGCGAAGATGTGGAGTCTTTTATGGCCCGCCTGCCCGAAGCCGACGGCTGGTTCCGCGACCAGTTCGCCGCAGCCCAGCGTGAAGGCAAGGTGCTGCGCTATGTAGGCTCCATCGAGGGTGGCAAGTGCAAGGTTGCCATCAAGGCGGTCGGTGCCGACGAGCCGCTGTTCAAGGTCAAAGACGGGGAGAACGCGCTCGCCTTCTTCTCTACCTACTACCAGCCGATCCCGCTGGTGCTGCGTGGCTATGGCGCCGGTACCGAAGTGACTGCGGCGGGCGTCTTTGCCGACGTGCTGCGCACCCAGAACTGGAAGCAGGAGCTATAAGCATGAGTTCAGACATGTACCCCTCTTATATGACGGAAGGCGGCAGTGTCGTTGCCTACGCACCCGCTTCCAGCGCCAACCTGAGCGTGGGATTCGATGTACTGGGGGCGGCGCTCGCCCCCGTTGATGGTTCCCTGCTCGGCGATCGGGTGCAGGTAAAAGCCGCTGACGTGCCTTTTGCGCTGTCCTCTGTGGGCCGCTACGCCCACAAGCTGCCGGACGATCCGAAAAAGAATATTCTCCATGACTGCTGGGTGGCCTATGGCGAGGCGCTGGAGAAGCGCGGCCTTAAACTCAAGCCGCTCGAAATGGTGCTGGAGAAGAACCTGCCGGTGGGCTCGGGTCTGGGTTCCAGCGCCTGCAGCGTGGTGGCGGCCCTTGAGGGGCTCAACGCCTTCCACGGCGAGCCGCTCAATGAGCACGACATGCTGCTGCTGATGGGGGAGATGGAAGGGCGCATCTCCGGCTCCGTTCACTACGACAACGTGGCCCCCTGTTATCTCGGTGGCATGCAGCTGGTGTTGGAAGAGCACGGCGTTATCAGTCAGGGCATTCCGGTGTTCGATCAGTGGTACTGGGTGGTCTGCTACCCTGGCACAGTGGTCTCCACAGCCGCGGCCCGCGCCATTTTGCCGGCCCAATATCGCCGTCAGGATTGCCTCACCTATGGCCGCCGCCTGGCTGCCTTTGTCCACGCCAGCTACACCGGGCAGGAGGCGCTGGCGGCGAGCGTATTGAAAGACGTGATTGCCGAACCCTACCGCGCGGCGCTGATCGAAGGCTTTGCCGAGGTGCGGGCCCAGGCGGCCCAGAACGGGGCGCTGGCCACCGGCATCTCCGGCTCCGGCCCTACCGTGTTTGTGGTGATGAAGGAGCTGGCGCAGGCCGAGCGGATGAAGGATTGGATGGAAGCACATTTTGTGCAGAACGAAGATGGATTTGCCCGGGTCTGCAAACTGGACATGGCCGGGGCACGGGTAACAGGAAGCGAGCTATGAATCTTTACAACATCAAGGACAACAGCGAACAGGTGAGCTTCGCGCAGGCGGTGCGTCAGGGCTTGGGTCGCGAACAGGGGCTCTTCTTCCCCGAACAACTCGAACCGCTCGCCGATGTGGATGCCCTGCTCGATCTGCCGCTGGCCGAACGCTCTGCCCGCATCCTGAGCCACCTGTTGGGGGACGAAGTGCCTGCAGCGAAAGTGAGCGAGCTTATCAATGCCGCCTTCACCTTCCCGGCGCCGCTGGTGAAACTCAAGGATGGCACCTATGCCCTTGAGCTGTTCCACGGCCCGACCCTGGCGTTCAAGGATTTCGGCGGCCGCTTTATGGCCCAGTGCCTCGCAGCCTTTAGAACCAACGACAAGATCACCATCCTCACCGCCACCTCCGGCGATACCGGCGCCGCCGTGGCCCACGCCTTCTACGGGCTGGAGGGGATCGAGGTGGTGATCCTCTATCCCAAGGGCAAGATAAGCCCCTTGCAGGAGAAGCTCTTCTGCACCCTCGGCGGCAATATCCGCACCATCGCCATCGACGGCGACTTCGATGCCTGTCAGGCGCTGGTAAAACAGGCCTTTGACGACGAGGCGCTGAAAAAGGCCATTGGCCTCAACTCCGCCAACTCCATCAATATCAGCCGTCTGTTGGCGCAGGTTTGCTACTACTTCGAAGCGGTGGCCCAGTTGCCCAAAGCCTCCCGCGCCAAGGCGGTGATCAGCGTGCCGTCCGGCAACTTTGGCAACCTCACCGCAGGCTTGATTGCCAAGGCGCTGGGGCTGCCGGTGAAGCGCTTTATCGCCGCCACCAACGCCAACGATACCGTGCCGCGCTACCTGAAAACCGGTCAGTGGGAGCCGCACCAGACAGTGGCAACCCTGTCGAACGCCATGGATGTGAGCCGCCCCAACAACTGGCCACGGGTAGAAGAGCTGTGCCGTCGCAAGGGTTGGGCGCTGGAGACCCTGGGTTCTGGCATGCGTAACGACGCCCAGACTCGCGACGCCCTTAAGTGTTTGCACCAGCAGGATTACCTCTGCGAGCCTCACGGCGCCATTGCTTGGGATCTGCTGGGGGAACAGCTGGCCGAGGACGAAGTGGGGGTGTTCCTCTGCACCGCCCATCCCGCCAAGTTCAAGGAGTCGGTAGACGAGATCCTGCATCTGGATGTACCGCTGCCCGGCCCGCTGGCCAAACACGCCGAGCTGCCGCTCCTCTCCGTTAATTTGCCAGCGGAGTTTGCCCGGTTAAGGGCGTTTTTGGTGGGGTAAGTAGCTGAGCTGAGATAATCGATAGAAATAAAAATCCCCCGGTGACGGGGGATTTTTATTTTATGGATTTGGAAATGATGCTAACTGAAACGATGGTAATGCTATAGGCGAACGGTGTCCTATATTTTTAATGGCATTGTTATTTATAGTGGTTTTTACGGTGTTTCTGGTAAGTTTATCGCAACAGTGAAACTTGAATAAGGAATGTTCTTCTCATTATGACACAACACTTTACTATCTGGGCGAAATTGAACACTCCCTCCAATTAATGCACATAAACGTTTCACATTATATAAACCATACCCTTGGCCTGTGACGGACATTTTGCGTGCACTCTCAGATCTAAACCCTTTATCCCCTAATCGCTCTGTTTCATGTTTGTGAACTGTGGGGCCAATAGATTGAATTATTATTTTAATAATTCCAGAATCTTGTGAGAATACTATATCGACAGTGCCACTATTTGGCGAGTATTTGACTGCATTGGAAATTATCAAGTCCAAAAGCTGCTCTAAATATGGTATGTAAGTTTCAAAGTTAAGCTCTCTCTGATAATTAAGATCGATTTTAATCCCCTTTGTTGCAATTTGATTTTTCATCCTATTTTTAGTTCTAAATATTTTTGACTTTAAGTTTATAAGCCCCGGTGCGCAGTTAGCCTTAGCCTCTTCAATGTCATCTAATGTGCTTAACAAAATCCACCCAGCATAGTCCTGCCATGCATCAACAATACCAAGAAGACTATTATCTAAGCCAGTCAAATCAGATGAGCCTTGACTGTTTTTTTTAATTCTATCAAGGTATTTTTGTGCATTTTGAAGCTCATTTTGAATATCTCTTGATAGATGGCGAAACCTCTCCATCAGTTGACCAGAGTCGATCATTTTGATGCCTCCATTAAGAATGGGCTCATTAGTTTGTAAACTTGAGAGGTTGCAATACCTATTTTTGCAATATCAGCAAGAGATACTATGTTGGTGGAGTTTAGATCTAAGATCCTTTGCCTTGCTTCATCAGCTTTCCACTTGAATTTCAATCGTAACATTTGACTAATCAATACGTCTTCGACAAAATTCCTCCTGATTTTCTCAATATGTTGTTCGCCGACATTTAGATATGAAAGTCTTTCTCTGATAAATTTCCAACGTCGTTGTGGAGTATTGAATATTTTTAATAGCTCATCAAAGTTAAGTAAAAAGTCATCTATTTCCCAATCTTTTGAGAATACCATATCCAATGCATCCTGATGCTTCATTTTTGAGTATATAACACCAGGGTTTCCTGTATACGCTGCAATTACGTGCAGTGGATTTTTCCTTCTGATATCTTCAAGTACCTCAAGTCCTTCTGCTCCAGGGTAAAGTCCTCCCCCTACACCATGAATATCACATATAATGATGTCATATGATGAGAGTTCATATATTTTTAACTTTTGATTTGCTTGAGTAATTGGTTTGGTGTAATCGGGTAGATATGTGACTGAGCAACCTCTAGATTCAATAGCATCTTTCCATGGAAATGCATGGTCATCTATTATAACAACTTTGACCTCGCGAGGCTTCATCAATAAATTATTTAAGTCTAGATTTAGATCCTCGGGGTATATCTTATTAGACTTGAGCTTTGCTTTTGTTTGGCAATAGTAAAATATAATTTTTTTCCACATTTTTCGCCTATTGACCTCTATCAATTGAATTTTCAACAATGTATCACGTATGTTGGGCTAAATATCGTATCCCGTATGTTGGGCTAAATCTCGTAGGTTGGTGCTGAATGTAGAAATCTGGGACACCCACCTTTTTGGGAGGAGCGTAACGTAACCAAAACGCACGCTACCGCCCGTGGATGACAGCTTCCAATATGCTCCATTAACCAGCGAGGGCAGCAGCCCATCACAGTAATAGGCACCGGATGGCTATGATAATCCAATCGAATCCGGCCGCACTAGTCAAAAAGTGACGTAACTATCAGGAATATCTGCGTTTTATGCGCTTGCTCAAGAAATCGCTGTGGATAGGAACCGGATTTCCATGGCCCTTGATTTTATTGGGGTTGGTGGGTGTGGTGGGGAAGAGGGTGGCAGGCTTGCCGCTGAGGAAGGGCTGGTGGGGGAAATCCCGCTTTGCCAATTAGCGCTATAGTGCGGGCGATGGTTGCCCTCTGCTCTGTCTCCCAGCTGGCGAGGCGGGGGATCTGCGGTAACAATCAGCTGTTGCAATCACAGCCATTTGCAACACATCGTCATGCCAATATGACCATGCAAACACATCACCAGATAGAGAGGAGATCTCCCATGAAGCGTACCATCCTGTTCGGCCTGCTCTGCGGCAGCGTGCTGCTGGCCAATCCGGTCTTTGCCAACGACGCAGCCCAGTTGCAGTGCGAGGCGCAGGCTGCCGCCAAAAAGCTTAACGGCGCCGCCAAGACCAGCTTTGTCGGCAAGTGCGTGAAAGATGCCGCGGGTGCTGCGACCGGCGAGTGCGAGAAGGCGGCGGCCGACAAGAAGCTGGCCGGTGCGGCCAAGAACAGCTTTATCCAGAAGTGTGTGAAGACGGGCGCGGCGATGGATCCGGCGGCCAAGTGCGAGAAGGCGGCGGCCGACAAGAAGCTGGCTGGTGCGGCCAAGAACAGCTTTGTCCAGAAGTGCGTGAAGGATAGCGCCGCCAAGTAAGGCATTTTCTCATCCGGTGTGTTTGCGGGGGGCCATCAGGCCCCCTGCGCTTTTTGGGGCGCATTGATGGCGCAACGCACAAGCCTTGTATCGGGGTGGCAATAGCGACACTATTGACTCCTTTTATAGGTTCCGCAGAGGCGCAGCCATGACCAGTCGTGACCGGACGAGGCGTTGGCGAGCCCCATTTCTGCGGGATTACGCGCGATAAGGGAGCAAAGCAGGATGATGGAAGAGATGGAATGGCGCTGGCTCAATGAACCGGCCCAGTGGCACCAGACAGACGACGGTTTGCAGGTAGTCACGGACCAGCAGACCGATTTTTGGCGTAGCACCTGGTATGGCTTCGAGCGCCACAGTGGGCATCTCTATGGCTGCGAGGTGGCGGGGGAGTTTACCTTTCAGGTCTGCGTCGAGGGGGAGTTCACCACCCTCTACGATCAGGCGGGGCTGATGCTGCTGCAAGACGAGACGCACTGGCTGAAAGCGGGGATCGAGTACAACGATGCCCAGCCGATGATCGGCAGCGTGCTGACCAATCCGCGTTCTGACTGGGCCACCGGCATCTTCACCGGCAATCCGCGCCGCTTCTGGCTGCGGCTGACCCGGCTGGCGGACTGCCTGCGTTTGCAATACTCCACCGATGGCAAGGTGTGGCCGCTGCTGCGCCTCGCCCCGTTTCCGCCAAGCGAGCGCTGCTTTATCGGGGTGATGTGCTGCACGCCGGAGCGGCAGGGGTTGGCGGTGCGCTTCTCTGACTTGCGCCTCACGCCGCCCCTTGGTAAGGCGCTCCATGATTTGAGCTAGTTCAGCGGTTTTGCCTGCGACATTGAGCCAATAAAAAAGCGCCCGCAGGCGCTTTTTTCATTTGGCTGGTAGAGCCTCAATTAGCTGATCAGGCTGGCCCACAGGTCATATTCGTCGGATTCGTCGATCCGCACCTTGACCATGTCCCCCGGCTTGAGGCTGGTTTCGCCGTTGAGGTAGACCAGACCGTCGATCTCCGGCGCATCGGCAAAGGATCGGCCAGTGGCCCCCTCTTCGTCCACCTCGTCGATGATGACGGTCATCTCCTGACCCACTTTGCGGGCCAGTTTGCGGATGGATACCTGCTGTTGCAGCTCCATAAAGCGCTGGAAGCGCTCTTCCTGAATCTCTTCCGGTACCGGATCCGGCAGCTCGTTGGCCAGCGCCCCTTCGACCGGGCTGTATTTGAAGCAGCCGACCCGATCCAGCTCCGCCTTGTCGATGAAGTCGAGCAGCATCTGGAAATCTTCCTCGGTCTCGCCCGGGAAGCCGACGATAAAGGTAGAGCGCAGGGTGATCTGCGGGCAGATCTCGCGCCACTTCTGGATCCGCTCCAGGGTGCGCTCGACCGAACCCGGGCGTTTCATCAGTTTGAGGATGCGCGGGCTGGCGTGCTGCAGCGGGATGTCGAGGTAGGGCAGGATCTTGCCATCGCGCATCAGCGGGATGACGTCATCTACGTGCGGGTAGGGGTAGACGTAGTGCAGACGTACCCAGATATCGAGCTTGGCCAGCTCTTCGCACAGGGCGACCATGCTGGTCTTGACCGGCATGCCGTCGTAGAAACCGGTGCGGTGCTTCACATCGACGCCGTAGGCGGAGGTGTCCTGGGAGATCACCAGCAGCTCCTTCACGCCGGCCTCTTTCAGGCGCTTGGCTTCGGCCAGCACGTCGCCGATGGGGCGGCTCACCAGATCCCCGCGCATGGAGGGGATGATGCAGAAGGTGCAGCGGTGGTTGCACCCTTCGGAAATCTTCAGATAGGCGTAGTGGCGCGGGGTCAGCTTGACGCCGTGGGCCGGAACCAGACTGGTGAAGGGGTTGTGCTGCGGCTTCTCCACATATTTGTGGACGTGACCCAGCACCTCTTCATAGGCGTGGGGGCCGGTGATCTCGAGCACCTTGGGGTGGATCTCGCGGATCTGATTCTCTTTGGCACCGAGGCAGCCGGTGACGATCACCTTGCCGTTCTCGGCCAGCGCTTCGCCGATCGCTTCCAGCGACTCTTGCACCGCGCTGTCGATAAAGCCGCAGGTGTTGACGACGACCAGCTCGGCATCGTCATAGCTGGGCACCACATCGTACCCTTCGGTACGCAGCTGGGTCAGGATGCGTTCTGAATCGACCAGGTTTTTGGGGCAACCCAAGCTTACAAAACCAATCCTTGGGTGGTAAGACCTAATAATGTTGGAAGTCGCTTGTTGGACAGGGTAGTCGTCCGATGGTTGAACCCGCGTAGTTGCAGGTGTCAGGCTGTCTGAGCTAGGGTCAAAACGGTTGACGGTCATAGAGGATCGCTGGTCACTAATGCAAAAAAAGATGGCGGATTATACCTGATGAGCAGGAAAGAGGAAGAAGTGAAGTGTGCATTTTTTAACCTGTGATATTAGATTTCAACGCGCGATATTTTGTGTCCTTTCCTGAGAGGTAATGACGATGCGATCATCAACGACAGTGCCCTCGGTCACGAGTTCTGCCTCGAATTCCTTAAGTCAGTGACCAGGTAAACCTCTAAGGTCGCCAACATGCGCATGAGACCAACACTAAGTAGTCTGGCACTGCCGATCTGATTGCTACCGGCATCATGAATCGCAGCTTGCTGCTGATCATCATCTTGGTTATGGCCAACTTCGGAGTCCTCTATTTGCTTGTTGCTTGGCGAGAAAGCCGAGCTGGTCGCTCTGATCTCTAACCTCATTGGCGTGGTGATCGGCGCATTCCTGAACAAGTGCAACAGAGTGATTTCATTTTTCTTTGGCTCATCGAATCAGCAACAGTTTCAGGGGGGATACCGAGGCCATGAACAACTGGTTCCACCACGAGCATCATGTGCGGCGTTGCCGCAGCCACCTCTACACCAACCAGACCATTTGTACCTTCCTGATGCTCAAGGGGATTTTCAACCTAACTCCTCGGGCCAGTCAGGGACAACTCGACTCCCTGTTCGAGTTGATTAATGTGCCGCTGTGCGCACCGGACTACATAGATGGTCGCCCCGGTTTGCCAAGCCCTCAATCGATGAAAATGAGTCAGGTGTAGATTGCAGCCATAGATCCGGATTTCACCGAGGCAACAGCCTCTATCCCTGATGGAATTCGCTGATGGGGACCTCTATCAGCTGTTCGCTCTTACAAAGCCCTGTGTAGTCCACGGGTTTTCCCCATCACGGTCTGACCTGTCTCGCCATCACGTCATGATTGCCTGTGCAATCGCTTGTTCTTATCGGTATCAGTTACTATTAGAGTCGCTACGCAGTTAGTGTCGCGGGACACTTATTGTTTAGGCTACCACGCCATAATTAGCTTCATATTCTCTTTCCTGAGCAAGCAATGCCCAGACTATGCGGGCATTCTTGTTGGCGAGCGCCACGGCGGCAACGATATGATTGCGTCGCCCCATCACCCCGGCGAACCAACTGTTTGCGTGCTGCGCCTTGCGCTCCGCTACCCGGAGTACAGCCCGAGCGCCATGGATCAGCAGGGTGCGCAGATAGCTGTCGCCGCGTTTGCTGATCCCCAGCAATGTTTGCTTGCCACCGCTGGAATGTTGGCGTGGTACCAGTCCCAGCCAGGCTGCCAACTGCCTGCCATTCTTAAAACTTTTTGCGTCTCCGACGGAGGCGATCAAGGCACTCGCGGTGATCGGGCCGATCCCCGGGATCTGCGCCAGCTTCTTGCTGGCGACATTCTCACGATGCCAGCTCTGGAGTTGGACCTCTAGTTCCTGAACCTGCTGGTCGAGCGCCTTGAGATGCTCCCCCAGGCGCTCGAGCAATTGCCGAAATGTCCCTAGCAACTCGTTCTCGTACTCCTCTAGGAGCTCGGGCAGATTGCCAATGTGGGCACTGCCTTTAGGGATGATGATCCCATCTTCTGACAGCAGACCGCGTAGCTGGTTGGCCTGTACGGTCCTCACCTTAACAAAGCCTTGTCGGGTGTGGTGCAGCACCAGGACGGCTAACTGCTCACTACTCTTCGTTGGTATAAACCACATGTTCGGCCGGCTCACCGCTTCGCAGATCGCTTCAGCATCCGCCGCATCGTGCATGTTGGTCTTCACGTCGGTTTAACAAACTGCGGGGCCATCAGTTTAACGGTATGTCCTAGCCCTTGCAGTTTTCTGGCCCAATAGTGGGCGCAGCTACAGGCTTCCATGCCAATCAGACAGGGTGGCAGATTGGCAAAAAGGGGGGTATTTGTACCTGAGCGTAAGACGGAGTACGCAGGAAGCTGGCTTGCGGGGGTCATGGAGCGACGTAACCATAATGTAACGGTAGTGGCACTGGCCAACAAGAATGCACGCATCATCTGGGCATTACTTGCCCATGAGCGCAAGTACGATGCTGATTACGCAGTAGCGGCCTGAGCTCAATAGTCAGCACAAGAAATGTGTTTCATCGCAAGCGTGATAAAGTATCGAATTAACAACCAGCGTTAGAAAGTACCACCGATTGCACGGGCGAGCATGACGTGATGGCGAGGCAGGTCAGACCGTGACTGGCAAAACCCGACAGACACAGGGCACTAATAAGTGCGTTTAGCTGATAGAGGAGCCAGTCAGCGAATTCCATCAGGGATAGAGGCTGTTGCCTCGGTGAAATCCGGATCTATGGCTGCAATCTACACCTGACTCACTTTCATTGATTGAGGGCTTGGCAAACCGGGGCGACACATCTATGTGTCAGCAAGCGAGCACGCTCGGTGACGGTAGCTTATCGACAGCCCCCAAAGGGAAGTATTACCGACCAGGTTATCTACTCGACCGGCCTGAAAGTGTTTGGTGAAGGTGAGTGGAAAGTCAGAAAACACGGCGCCGAGAAGCGGCGAGTCTGGCGTAAGCTGGGACGTGTTTATACGGATGGAGCCTATGACAGCAAGCCAGCCATCAGCTAATCTTGCTCAAATGGGCGACAGCATGTATCCCGCCTCGCAAGAATGCGGGACTCTGGAAAATGGGTACCCAAGAAATGAGGCCGTGCTGGTGATACGCAAGGAAGGGCTGACGTACTGTAAGAAGATATCGGGGTATCACTGTCGCTCACTGGCAGCGACAGCGATGTATCGGTTCAGCAGTTGCAGACGGGGAAAATCAGTCTGCGAAACTACACTGGCTAAGTGGGAGAAGTAATGGTAAAAGTCAGCGCAATAAACAAGCCAAGTACCTTGGGCCTGCCCGTCAGAAAGCCCTGAGTGTAGGGTCACCCGGGGCTGGGGAAGTCATGACTTGCTAGCTGATTTGGACAACAACACCCATCAAAGCTATATTAACAGACAGATAAAAACACAAATGGTTATTTATCTTGTTTGTATTGACTTAAATAATGCGGTCAATGTTTTTTTCATCATTATAACAATTATCCTGTTATTATTACGAGGAAACCAGAATGTTACTTTTGGACTCTAACTCTGGTGATGTATTTTTCAATGAGTCACTTATCGCCAGAATAGGGCTAAGTGAAACATTGATTATGGCTTCATTTATTAACAGGCGAAGTTCTTTAATTCTGAAAGATGAACTGTTAGATATCGGATGGCCCGATAAATTTGTTGCACCAAATTCTTTAGCTGTTGCAATAAAAAACATTAGAAAAATGTTATTGATTACCGCCTGTGATGAACTTTTTATCGAAACTGTTCATCGAAAAGGATACATATTTCATTGTGGTGAGGTACAATGTGGATTTATTGATAATCAACGTAACAAGGTAGATGAAACCAAGTTAGATCTAGGTATATCATTTTATGATAGCAAGCATTCTGCCAATCAACAGCGGTTTAAAAAAAAATGGCCGCTTTTATTATCAACAAATCAGATAAAGAACATGTTTTATTGTCTGTCTTTCATGTTTTTTTTGTTTATATCAATATTGATTTACTCGAGCAAGATCAACGAGGTTTGCTACAATATAAAGAATGCTAGATTATGTGGGATATTCATACTAGATGAAAAAACACGAACCATGCTAAGCGATAGGGTTGGGGAGCAAAGAGGTAGTTTCATTTATGGATACGAAAAAAATTTGGTTGATATTGGATTATATAAAATGGATTAGTATTGTTGTTGTTTTCATATATGCATTGCATCCATTGATAAATGGAATGGGATGTGATTATCATTCTCAAACGGAAGATGAAAAGCAAAGCATTTATACAACATGTAAATTTGGTATTATTAACGCTGTAGGGGTTGATAAAAAAACAAAAAAAACTATACAATATAGTGGGGTATATGGAAAAAGTGGTAACACAATTTTTTTTTACACATATGAAAGGATAGTATTAAATGATGAAGAAAATACAATGATGAATATAATTGCGGCACTTAACAATAGCAACTTCTATATGGCGTATGTTTTTAAAGGGGATGGGTACGACTGGATTTTTATTAAATACCCCTATTACAACATCTATAGGTCTAAAAGGGTTGGAGCTATGGGTTTTTTCTAAAAAACGGCGTTGTTGCCCAAATCAACCATCAAGTCACAACTGCCCCAGCCCCAAGTGACCATTACACTCGGGGCTTTTTGACAGGCAGACCCAGGGTATTGAGTTTGTTTATGGCGCTGACATACGCCATTACCTCTCCCACTTAGCCATTGTAGTTACGCAGACTGACTTTCCTCGCTAACAACTGTTTGAACCGATACATCGCTGGCAGAGACGGCAATGTGTCAATACCGATCGAATTGTGACACACCCTGCCAAAGCAAAAGGGACCCACCCCCTGTTAATGGTTAAGCAGAAGTAATGGCATCTGCTGCTTCTTCAACTGACCACTTTTTAACTTGTCCTTCAGACGGTAACTTTGCCCGCTAATTTGAACTATGTTGGCATGGTGCAGTAAACGCTCCAGCATCGCCGCCGTCAGCGTTTCATCATCCCCAAATGTGCTCGACCACTGTGTAAATGGTAGATTGCTGGTCAATATCAGACTGCCTGACTCGTAACGCCTGGCCTATGTTGGCAATAAACAGTATCGACATTGGCTTTGGTATGCCTGTGATACCAAGAGAAAACGAGTCGTGGCATATACCTTTGGCCCACGTAATTATGAGACTGCCGCCGCTTGCTGAGCCTGCTTTCTCCGTTCTGGATAGGTTTTATCACCAGTGATGATTGGGGAAGCTATGCCAGAGAGGTGCCGAGCGAGATGCATCTGACCGGAAAGATATTCACCCAGCGTATCGAGCGTAACAACCTGACGCTCAGAACACGCATCAAGCGATTGGCTCGCAAAACCATCTGTTTCTCTCGGTCCATTGAACTCCACGAGAAAGTGATTGGTGTCTTTATCGACAGGCACCATTTCAACTGATTGGAGGCATTACCCAGCTATAAATGCATAAGTTAGTGTTCATTAGATTGTTGCTTTCAGAGCGAACGGAGTTTTTTGATTTATCTTAAGTGTATGTTTTCATGGAGGTATTTTATATTTATTAATGAATCATAAATTTATCACATTTTTTTCATGTTTTACATTGTGAATGTAAGTAGTTTTGGCCACATCTGCCATAGCTATCTGATGCCATACATTGTGATAAAGAATAAAATAAGCGTGAAAATTGCCGAATAAATGAAATAAATATACTGTGGTGTTTAATATTATTGTCGCCCACCTATCAATAGATTTAGTCTTTGGAGGTTAATGAATGTGGTGTTTGTATTGTAATACTGGAGAGTTAAAATATCAAGATAGATTGATAGAGCGCCTCAGTTACAGTGAAACAATCGTATTATCTTTGCTCATATCCCAAAATGGACAACTGGTAATAAAAGATACCCTGCTTGATCAAGGCTGGCCAAATAAAATTGTTACACCTAACTCTTTGACCGTTGCGATAAAAAAAATTAGAAAAGCATTGAACTCTATTGATTCTGAAATACATATCGAAACAGTATATCGGCGTGGATACATACTGCATCAAAATAATGACTTTTTGATAATTACAGAGGATGAGTGTCAACACGTTGGTGCCATTGGGACAGATAATGCTTCAAATATAAATGAGCGTGATGCAACAGTTCTGCTGTTACCATCACAGCAAGAGTCTAATATCGCATCTGATATAAAATCGTTGTGCTATGACAATGTTACCAACGATAATTGTCGTGTACAAGTACCACAGAATAGAACATTTATAACCCTTATTAAATGTATAAAATACAATGCTATCTTTTATTATTGCGCGCTGTCATTATCAGCTATATTATCATTTGTTGTTTTTTTTTCGAAAGAGGATATATATTGTATTGCATTAGACAATGCAAGAGCGTGCGGTGTATTCAAGTTGCCTGAATATAAAAAGCAACAAGTTACAACTCTCATTGGTGAACGAACTGGGATTTTCTTGTATGGCTATAATAATAGGCTCGATGATATTGAGGTATATCAAGTGGATAATCTTGATAGTCCTTTCCTTGTATGGCTTACATCCATTCATTAATGGTTCTGGTTGTGACTTTCAATCTCAAGCAATTGGAAAAACATTTGATAGATACACAACATGCCGCTTCGGCATTATTACTGTTATAGAAAAAAATAAGGTCACAGCGCGGAATGTAGCCTATCAGGGTATATATGGTGTGACCGGTCGGAGTTCACTCGTATTTGTATATGACATCACCTATGATGATAAGGACCAAGAAACAGTTCTTGACGACTTTTTGTTTCAATCTAGATATTTCTATATTTCAAATAAAATCGTTGTCGATACAACCGATTGGGTGATTGTAAAAGCGCCATTTTATAAAATATATCCAAGTAAGCGTGTGGGGCGTTTAAGTTGGTGGTGAGAGAGGTAAATCTAGCCGCATTCTATCGAAAATTATTAGGCTGATAGAATGATATGAAGTATTAATCGCGGTTATATATACATCGATTATATTTTTCCATCACGTGAGGGCTTACTATGCAATTGTTACCAGTGTCCAGATTATCGGGGGGGGGGGCGGAAAATGACCTTGTGCGGGGGGGTGATAATACTTCTCATTATTCCTGCGCCATATGCTTTTACATGGTTAGAGGAGGCAATATTTAATTGGCGCATGTCGCAGCAGTCAGAGACTATTCTTACTCAGCAAGAAAGGCGCAAGGATGAACTGGATTTATCAATGGGGAAGCTTTTTGATGAGTTAGAATTCTCTTGCAGCCTGAGTGATAGGAAAAAACTGTCATTAGCGGCTATAAATAATAGGTATATTTTCCTGACAGGTGTTGTCACTAATAAAAATATGTTATGTACTAGTTTGGGGGAGGGGGTGCGCTTTACAATTGATAAGGTTGCCACAGAATACACAGGGAAAGATCGCATTAATTTCTTCAAAGTGGGTGATTCTCTTGATGGCTCAAAGCGTCTGGCATTTGCCTATTCGAGTGAAAAAGGCACTCTTTTTTCTATTTTGAGTGCTGACAGTTTCTATAGCTTACTTGATAATGCTTGTAGTGGATGTTTTTATGTTGAGCTTTTTGTAGATGAGCAGTTAGTTTTTAATATAGGTGCGGAGAGTATTAAAAATGAACCCTTATATCGAGAGTCTTATTTTTTTAAAAAAAACTCCAGGCAGGCAATGAAAATCTATGCTGGGGATGCTCTTAGAGTCGATAGCAAAAAAATTTTGCATAACCTAATAAAGATATCCCTATGCTTGATTCTTTTAATTTTACTGGTCATATGGGGTATTACTAAAATAAAGAACAAGACTCTTTTAGCTAAGTTAAAAAAAGCGATAAAATATAATGAGTTTTTTGCCTTTTACCAGCCAGTATTTGATGTTAGGCGTCAGCAGTTTGTCGGTGCTGAAGTGTTGGTTCGCTGGAATTGTAACAATGAGTGGATCTCGCCCAGTCACTTTATTCCTTATGCGGAAGAAAAGAATTTAATAATACCAGTGACTGATGTTGTTATCAAAAAAGCTGTACTTGACATGGCTCAGCTTCCTGATGATTTCTGGTACAGTATCAACATTAGTGCTAAGCACTTTATCGATGAGCAGTTGATTAAATCAATTGCGAAATTAAAATACATTGACCCCAAAAGAGTCTCCTTTGAAATAACTGAGCGTAATCCGATCCGCGATATCGAGAGTGCTAATAGGCAAATCAAGCAGTTATCATCCCAAGGGTATAATTTTAAGTTAGATGATTTTGGTACTGGCTATGGTGGTATTGCATATTTACAGTTGTTAAGTATTCGTAGTATTAAAATCGATAAGATGTTTATTGATACCATCGGGACGGATGATTTTAAATTGGGAGTATTAGAATCGATTATTGCTTTTGGTATTGAATCCAACTATCAAGTGATAGCCGAGGGTGTAGAGACAAAGGCGCAAGCTGATTTTTTATATTCTAAGGGGGTGACGCTTCATCAAGGATATTTTTATGCGAAGCCAATGAATATTAGAGATCTGTTAGCCTGCGTCTATCAAAAAGCCATCTTATAAAAGAATTCATAAAAATTGCTTAAGAAACACTAAAAAATCACATTTTTTTTAGTTTTCAACCCTGGTCAGATCGTATGATTGGTGTTGGATACGTTTCAGAGAATGCAAGATAATGAAGAAGAGTATATTCAACTATAATAGTATTCTGCCTTTATCTAGATATGTTTCTTGGAAGGAGTCTGTCGCGTTTTCTCTTGGGGATAGCTATGATTACATACGTGAGAAATTGGAATTTCATCAGAAAATTATCGGGCAGCACCCTGAGCTCTACCAAGAACGATCTTTCATGATTGAGTTGCCATTCTCGGTGACAAGATACGAGCATATGTATACATGGTTTATCCCATTCTCAATAAAATTCAAGGTTTGTGTTATCTTTTTTTTTGATGGTCAGGGTGATATTGAAAAGGCTAGTTTAAATAATGTTGCAAAATTGCGTCACCTTGGTGTTTCAGTGAGAATGAAATGTTGAATGGATTATTTTATATCGGATTGCTTTATGTGGGGTGCGAACTGGACTGAACTCCCTACTTCCAATCATCTACTATTTGGAACAGATGCCTAGGCGGTCTCTGATTATTTAGTCGGTTATTTTTTAAGAGTTAAGAAATCAGTGAGAGGTTTGAATATGACTTAATAGTTAAAGTTAAAGGTCTGAGTAACAAAGAAACTGGCATATTTCTGGCTGATGGCATCAGATGTTATCGGGGCTGCTGCATCAATTCATATATAGTAAGAGGTGAGTTATGAAGAAGGTTATTTTAAATTTTATTCTATTTTTCTCTGCAAACGGTTTTGCGGCAGAGCTTTCAAATAGTCAGGGGCTCGATACAGCAGCTCTTGTTGGGCCTGATTCTCGCATGAATTGTGATATCATGGAGGTCCCCGCCTGTAAACCGCCAGCTCCACATGAAGGTATGTATGATACAACCTCGAATGGGTTGCCGACTAAGTTGATTATGAACAATAAAGGCGCATATAACGTAAGGTACACGGTTGTATATCGTGATTATAATGGGGGGCCATGGAGGGAGTTTAAGAGCGCTTCTTTACCTATAGGTAAGGCCTATAGTATTACAATACCAGGCAAAGCATATTATGCCTATATTAGAGCCGAATATCACACGGGATTTGGATGGTCAAAAATGTACCAACGTGGGGTATGCTATTTCAACAACAAATGGACATCTTATGATGATACAATGAACATTTTTCAGATTGACAACTGGGGTGCAACCATTAGTCCGAAATGGAAAATTATGCAAGCCAAAGATACATATTATAATGGGGTTGCTGAATATTTAGGTTGCGCCGGTAGTGCTTAAGCTGTACAGATCTAGTTATCACCTGACACCGGCCTCAAACCGGTGCTGTATGATGGCGTTGTTTCTCAAATCAGCCAGCAAGACATGATGTTCCCAGCCCCGGGTGAGCTCTATACTCGGGGCTTTCTGACAGGTAGGCCAAGGGCATTCAGTTTGTTCATCGCACACACGTAGGCCATGACCTCTCCCACTTGGCCGTTGTAGTTGCGCAGACTGATTTTCCCCGCCAACAACTGTTTGAACCGATACATCGCTGTCTCTGCCAGCGAGCGACGGTGATACCCCGATATCTTCTTCCAGTGTGCCAGCCCTTCCTTGCGCATTACCAGCACAGCCTCATCTCTTGGATGTCCCTTTTTTCATAACCCCGCGCTTTTGCGAGGCGGGATAAAGGTTGTTGCCCCTTTGCGCAAGATATGCTGATGGCAGGCTTTGCTGTCGTAGGTGCCATCCGCATAAACACGACCCAGTTTGCGCCGTAGTGGATTGAGCAGAGTCGGCAGCACCTCGACATCATGGACATTCTCCAGCGAGATTTCCGCCGCCACGATATCGTGAGTGGCCGGGTCTACTGCCAGATGCAACTTGCGCCACACTCGCCGCTTCTCGGCGCCGTGTTTTCTGACTTTCCACTCACCTTCACCAAACACTTGCAGGCCGGTCGAGTCGATAACCTGGTCGGTAATACGCCCCTTTGGGGGCTGTCGATAAGCCACCATCACCGTACGGGGCCGCTTGCTTACACAACTGTAATCGGGGGCACAAGTAGGAATCCCTAGCGGGCTCGATGCATTGCAAGGACGGCAAGTTATTCGCTGTTTTTAATTGGCACGAAGCGCATGTTCGGGCGGCTCACCGCTTCGCAAATGGCTTCGGCATCGGCCGCATCGTTCTTGTTGGTTTTGACGTAAGATTTGACGAACTGCGGCGCCATCAGCTTGACGGTATGCCCCAGCGCCTGAAGTTTGTTAGCCCAGAAGTGGGCACTGCCGCAGGCCTCCATGCCAATCAGACTGGCGGGTCGGTTGCTGAAGAACGGCACCACCTGCTCGCGTTTGAGTTTCTTGTTGAGGAGCCGCTTGCCGTGCACATAGACGCAATGGACTTGGATGCAGGATTTTGCCAGATCGATACCAATCGTTGTAATGTTCATCGCGGTTGCCTCTCTCAATCAGTGGGAAGTTTCATTCGCCACTTTGGCACGTTAGATGCCGTTTTGGGGAGGGACGACCATTCCATTAGCTTGTTTATGTAGTGGTCAACTAAATTCGGACACTTGGTTAGGCCGTTCTTCGGCTTTTGCTGGCGGTATCCCGTCATTGTGGCAATGTGGACGCCGCCAGTTGTAGTAATCCATCAAGTAATAACTGATATCTCGTTTCGCTTCTCGCAAGCTCATATATCCCATAGCCGGGAGCCACTCTGACTTCAGGCTCCTGAACAGTCGCTCCATCGGGGCGTTGACGCTCCTATGTCAACAGGCTCGCGCTAGTCAGCTAAATCGGCCAAGATCAAAGGGTAGAGTTCCCTGACGATATAGCGTTTCAAACAACGCTGGATCTCTTTCGAAGATAAGCCTTGGGCGCTACGTCGTGCGACGTAAGATTGGGTTTGTGGATCTCCCCGCACCCGGACCATTGCAATCGTCCATAACGCATTGTTTGCTGTACGGTTACCACCTCGGTTTAAGCGATGTCGTACGGTCTTTCCCGAGGATGCGGGTAAAGGATTAACCCCACAAAGTGCCGCGAGCGATGCTTCATTTCTTAACCGTTCCGGGTTATCGCCAGCCGTTGACAGCAGCACTGCTGCGGTTTGAGGGCCGACGCCAAATTGCTCGCGCAGACGGCGAGCATGTTGATGGGTCAAGGCATCCAACATGGCATCAAGTTTTTCAACTTCGTCTGCCAATAGCAACCAACGCTTGGCCAGCAGGCACAAGGTAGTCGTTAACGTATGCAGGAATTCTGTGCTACCCAATGACCTGACTCGTGCACATCCCTTTGCACAGTCAGCGGGTTTGCTCTTCCAGAACCGTTCACGAACATCCTGGGGGGCACTGACAAGCAGCGCTCTTAGTTGATTCATTGCCTGCGTTTTGGCTTTGACAGCGCTGCGTCTGGCCACTGATACCACACGCATCATTTCTGCCGCACCTGACTGGGTCTTTGCTATCGCGGTAGCACTACCGGAAAGCACTGATCGCGCAGCATTTTCAGCATCGGTAGGATCCGATTTCCCCTGGAGCCTGCGTTTGGAGCGGTCAGGACGATTAACTTCGAAGACCTCGACACCATGCTTACGCAGTACACAGGCCAAGCCAGCCCCGTACGTGCCTGTGCCTTCAACGCCTGCTCTCTTCAAGCATCCGAAAGAGTTTGCCCAAGTCACGAGTCTCTCATATCCGCTGATATTGGTTGTGACCATCAAGCATCCCAGCAGATGTCCTTGTGCGTTAAGCAAAACCCCAACATGGGTATCCAGATGTGTATCTACACCAAGGATAACTTCAGCTTTGTTTCTGGAATTGTTCATGGCTCATTCCTCCAAGGAATATGCACTACCAACCCCATACGCAGGACAGGACACTCAAGATGCAGCACAAGGCTCCTATTAGGTCACTGACGCTGGGCCCGGCAATGCCAGGGAACATCAGCATCCAATCGACAGGTCAACGCAAAGGCATTATGTTCGCCAATCCCAGCACGGGTCAGATTGGGCTGATGTTCTTGAGCATAATGAACTGAGTATCCCAGCAGTTTCCACGCCGACTCATGCTCTGGGTCATACGATAGCGCCACAGTCGTTGTCGAAAAGCTCGGCTGCCATATTGGCTGCCCTGGACGCCCTTCTAAGAGTCAAGTCGTTATTTGAGTGCTGTTGATCAACCGGTTTTGATTGCGTAACAACGTATAGACTTCACGCGAGATATAACGTTTTAGGCAACGTAGCGCTTCCATTTTTGAGTGACCCTCAGCTACCCGTTTGGCCACATATTCTTGTGTTTTCGTATCGGTGCGCAATAGCCCTATAGCGATAATATGCAGAGCACTATTGGCGGCACGATCACCACCACGATTCAGTCTGTGACGGTTTGTTTTTCCGGAAGATACGGGGACTGGGCTGACGCCACATAAAGCCGCAAAGCCAGACTCAGAGGTCAGGCGCTGAGGATTATCACCAGCAGTGATCAGTGGTGATCAGTAGTGATCAACAGTTGAGAAGCACATTCGTACCCTACAGATTTTCGCCTGATAAGCTCTGGCGCTAGCTCATCGACAATCGACGTTATCATAACGTCCAGATCGGCTATTTCGTCATGTAACTCCAGATATCTTCGAGCCAGTGATTCCAGTGCAATACGATAGGAATCCTGAACATTGCGGTAGGCGGTAACATCGGGTCGCCACGAGGCCAGTGTGCGGATCAAATGCATCCTCGTGAGATGACGGATCTGGTCACGTAACTCATCAGGAGCTGACACGATATTCATCTGGATCATTTGTAGTGCAATGCGTCGGGCTGCAACAGCTGTTTTACGGCAGACTTTCAGGACGCGAAGCGCTTCAATCATTCCGCTACGTGTTTTGGGCGTGACGGTGCGTATGCGGGAGAAAGCGGCGTGGGCAGCACTTTCGGCATCGATCGTATAGCTTTTACCACGTTTACGACGTTCCATTTTATCCGGTGCGGTGACCTCTAGTACCTCGATCTCTGAACTCTGGAGGTAGCGCAGCAAGCCTGCGCCATAGGAGCCAGTACATTCAACACCGATGCGCTCAATCGTACCAAAAGATGCCATCCAGGCCAGCATTTGTCGGTATCCTTGGCGTGTTGCCGCGAAGAACTCACTCCCCAGAACTCGGTTGTTTTGATCAACTACAGCCGCGACATGTAAATCTTTATGCGTATCAACGCCCCCAACAACGGACGGTGATTGAGCGGATTTTGTCTTTGCCATAAGTCATTTCCTGCTTCGGAAACTATCCGTCATTTCTCCTGACGATAACCCGGACAGGACAGTAAAGAGACAAGCCGTCAGGCCCTTCTTGAGTCACGCGCATCGGTGAGGAGATGCCTCGCATGAAATACTTCCCGGTAACCGACGGGTCCAGGGAAAGACACATTTCTGGTTGTTCAGAGTGAGGGTCAGGAAACCGGGGAGTCTTCACTGCATCAGTGATCTTACCAGTCAGGCAAAACAGCAAGCATGGCGATGAAAACTGACAGTGACATTATTACTATCGGAGTGAAACAGCACACCGGATGGGCAACCTCGCTGCTGATAGGCCATCTCCAGTGCTTTGATTGCCAATTCTGCATCAGGCTTATCAGACATCGCCCAGCCCACGACCCGCCGGGTGTGCAGGTCAAGAACCGCTGCCAGGTAATGCCAACGACCACCTGCCCAGACGTAGGTGATATCGCCACACCACACCTGATTGGATTGCGGAACATCAAATTCGCGGGCCAGCAGATTGGGAATGTCCGGTCGTTCAGACCGTGCCACCTTATAGCGGTGTGCGCCCGGCTGTTTGGATACCAACCCGGCTTCCTTCATCAGGTTACGTACTTTGAATCGACCAATCTGATACCCCAGCGCCCGCATCATCGACATCAAGGCACGGTTGCCCGCTGAGTTCCGGCTTTCTTTGAACAAACGGCGCAACTCAGAGCGCTGCTGCATACGCTCACGGTTAATCGCCCGCCTGCGGGCCAGATAATCGTAAAAACAGGAAGTGGGCACATCGAAAGCGCAGCAGACCAGGGTGATGGGGGCTTGCTCTCTTAATCGGTCTATCAGCGCGTACGTGTGAACTCGTCCGTCATCAAGAGAGCCGTAGCCTAATGGGATGGTCTGCTCCATCCACCCCGCTATGCTGGAGCCAGTATCAAGGAGGCTCATCATGACTCAAGCGCAGATTTACATTTACGGGATCGATTTAGGCAAAAACTGGTTTCACCTGGTGGCGATGGATCGTATGGGGGATGTATTGACCAAGCAAAAGCTCACTCGTTCACAACTGAAACAGTTCATCAGCACGACCCCACCCTGTCGGGTTGCCTTCGAGGCATGTCCTGGTTCGCAATACTGGGGACGCCTGTTTCAACAGGCGGGGTTCGAGCCCAAGATTATTCCCGCTCAATTTGTTAAGCCCTACCTCAAATCAAACAAGAATGACTTCAACGATGCTACCGCCATTGCCGAGGCTGGTAGCAGAGGCACTATGCGCTGTGTCCCGTTGAAATCTCATGAGCAACTGGCATTGCAAGCGACTCATCGCGTCCGTCAGCGTTTCATCGTCGAACGTACCGCCACTGTCAATCAGATGCGAGCGTTGCTGCTGGAATATGGGCTCACCGTGCCAGTCGGCAGAAAAGTCTTCGAGCGCTCTCTGCCGACGATCCTTGAAGATGCCGAGAATGGCTTGCCTGACTTTATCCGCGCCCTGGTATTGCGCCTGAGAGAACGGTGGCAACAGCTGTATATTCAGATTGATGACATGAGCCTCATGCTCGGACACGCCTCGAGCACATCGAGTTTGTGCCAAAAAATCAGTACCGTCCCCGGCATTGGACCAATTGTCTCAACCGCGTTGATTGCCGCGATTGGCAATGGCTCACAATTCAAGAAAGCCCGCGACCTGTCAGCTTGGTTGGGGCTGGTCCCCAGGCAATATTCAACGGGCGGCAAATCTTCGCTCGGCGGGATCAGTAAGCGTGGTAATAGCTATTTAAGGCAAATGGTTATTCAGGGCGCCAAAGCGCTGAAAATTCACATGAAGCGTGACAAATCATCGTTAGGCGAATGGGTCGCCAGGCTGGAGGCTGGCCATCACCATTATGTGGTCCTTATCGCCTTGGCCAACAAGATAATGCGAATTTGCTGGAAAGTACTGACATCCGGCAGGGATTACCAATCCTATCCCAACGCAAGCGCAGCCGTTTAACAGATATAACTCATACCCGGTTTTGCGAGCCAAAAACAGATGACAGAAGCGTTCACCCCACGACGTTGCAGCCTGGCTAAAAAAGCAGTCTCTCATGACTGGTAGCTTTATTAGGACGACGACGTGCGGATCCCATCAAGGCCAGAGCCGGAAAACGGCTCACAGACAGGCCGGATACATTGACGCAAACGACTTCTGGAAATCAGTTCACGCTTGCATATAAGGAGCAGACCATACATTTTTTAGAATGTCCTTTTCGCGCTCGAGCCGATTGATGCGGGCTTCCAGCTCCTGGATTTTCTGCTGCTCCGGAGTCAGTGCTTTTCCGATGGGGGTTGTACCACAGCGTTCGGATTGCAGTTGCTGAACCCAGCGGTGCAGTACGGTTTCACCGACATCCAGTGAACGGCTGGCTTCAGGGACAGAATATCCCTGGTCGAGTACCAGGGATGCAGCTTCGAGTTTGAATTCGGCAGTAAATGAGCGACGTAATCTTGTCATTGAACACCTCAGATCAGGGTGGCGACTGTTCCACCTAAAATGGTGTCCGGGATGATTAGACCACTACAGTTAGTTCCATTTACGTAGCATCGATTTGGGCAACAACACCCTTGTTTGTATCTTCTTTTGACTATAAAAATGCCTGCATAGCAGGCATTCATTACGTTAATAAACAAGGCTAAAATTAATAGTATTCAGAATCTTCTGATGCGCCACTAAAATCTATCGACGGTATCTCCATGCTTGTGTCAGCGTGAGCAACTGATATAGCGGATGGAGTATGTTCAAATTCTCCACTATTAGTTGTTACATTACCGCTGGCATCTATCGCTTTTACCTCAAATTGATTGTTGCCAGATTGTATTTCCATAGCGTCAATATCAACATGCCAAGTATTACCAGATATGGTTGTGTTGTATTTCACACCATTTAATGTGAAATAAATGATAGCATCAGGATCATCGACGGTGCCTTCAAAGGTCACAATATTACTATTTGCCGTACCACTATCTAGGGTGACATCTGGCGCTAAGGTATCAATTTGAATACTTCCAAATAGCTCATCTTTATTTCCAGCAGGATCTATCGTTTCAATTTTGTAGCTATGGTCATCATCACTGAGTGGGTTGGTTACTTGGCACTCCCAACTGCCATCATTATTGACGGTGGTAGTATAAGTTAAACCGCTTATTGATAAGGTTATCGTACTGCCCGGTTCACCGGTTCCAACAAACAATGGTGTATTTACATTTGTTATGCCGTCATGGTGTGATACACCACTGTCGGAATTGGTATCCAATGTACCAGTCAGTGCTGTAGTCGTATCAATAATAACCTCACCTTCCAATTTCTGCTTGTTACCGGCTACATCCTCCACAGAAATGACATACTCATATGTCCCCTCAAGCAGCACGGCATCGTTGGGAATGGTGATCGACCATTGACCGGCTGCATCGACCGTTGTTGAATAGCTGGCACCATTGATCAGCAGGGTGACTGTCGAGCCCACTTTCGATTGCCCGCTAAAGGTTGGGGTGGTATTGCTCGTCACGGAGTCACCAACAATACCAGAGTCACTGCCGATGCTGAGTCCTCCTGTGATATTTAATTGGGTATCAACAGTGAATACGGTGTCTACTTGGATACCAATATTGCCTGCTGCATCGATAGGGGTCATGAGAATGGTGTAACTACCATCGGGTAATGTCAGACCGACAGGAATGGTATAAGACCAGAAACCATTGCTATCAACCTTAACATTAAGGTCGATGATCATACTTCCATCCGCACGTAGCAATTGTAAATGTACTGTACTATTGGGTTCACCCTCACCAGCAAGCGTGGGAGTCCTGATATTGGTTATATTATCCCCCAAATTCCCGGAATCAGAATCCTCATGAACTCCGCCAGTGATACTGCCTGGTGGAGTCGTGTCAATGGTAAATTGACCATTAAAAATGGTGTTATTTCCAAATGGTGAGGTGGCAATAACTTGGTATGAATAGGTGTCATCAGCCAATGTCGTGGGGAGCGTGAATGACCATATGCCATTGCTGTTAACGATTACTGGATATGCTTGACCGTTAACAATAACCACCACGCTGGCGAGATTATTTGTTACTCCTGTTAACGTAGGGGTGGTGATATTGGTAATGTTATCACCAATAGTACCCGAGTCAGATGCTCCACTGAGCCCACAACTCAATAGCGGCGCCGTATCGACGTATATCTGTCCTGTCAGCTCAGACATGTTACCTGCACGATCCGTCACAGTGACTTCGTAGTCATGGAACCCATAATCGAGAGCTGCATCCGCAGGCAGGGTGATGCTCCAGACTCCTACAGCCGTCGCGGTAACAGTATAACTCTTACCATTGATCGTCAGTACAACCGTTGCATTGGGCTCCGTAGTGCCGCTAAAAGTTGGTGTTCTCACGATAGAGACATCGCTATCGCCTGGTGCTGCACTGTTGGCGTCGAGGGCCACCGTCAGTTGATCGGGTGCCTGAGTGTCTACCCCGATGTGACCACTAACTATCTTTGTATTACCGGCCAGGTCGGTCGTCGTGACATTATAAGAGTGAATGCCATCTCCTAGTGGCGCGGTGACGTCGATAAACCAAGAACCATCTGCTCTAGTTTGGGTGGTGTAGGTCACGCCATTGATGACAAGCATAATGCTGGAGCCTGGCTCAGCGGTTCCAATAAGGGTAGGAGTGCTGTTATTTGTGAGTTGATCCCCTTTTTGGCCACTGTCACTATCGTCTTGTAACCCGTCAAGCGCTATTTGAGCCTTGGTATCGACCTCAAATTGGCCGGAGATTGATGTAGATAAATGACCGGCTGAGTCTTTCAGCGCAACGGAGTAATCGATGACGCCATCCGATAGTACATGGCCGACAGTCAGAGACCACAATCCGGTTGCATCTGCAAAAGTACTGTAGGTGTGACCATCGATAGTTACGATCACTTCAATCCCAGCGGGAGCCACCCCACTTAGAGTTGGCCGGTTTATATTGGTCAGATTATCGCGATCACCACTATCACTGGCACTGTCAAGTTCGGCACTGAGCCCATCGGGTGCGAAGCTGGTGACAATCTCCACATTGCCCATTAATGGCGTATTAATAACATTACCTGCACGGTCGGTGACCGATACGCTGTAATTATACTGACCCGCCGGCAAGCTATCGATTTGAATACTCCAATATCCCTGTGCATTGGCTGTCGTGGTATAGGTGACTCCATGGATAACGAGAGCCACATGCGCTCCGGCTTCGGTAATGCCATTAAAGATAGGGTTGGATACTTTGGTGATACCATCACCTATCGTACCGGTATCGCTACTGGCATGTAATTCGCAAGTAACGGTAGGAGGCTGGGTATCGATGGTAAAGTTACCGGTCAGCTCCTGTTTCATACCGGAAGGTGAAATGACAACGACAGTGTACGCATAGTCCCCATCTGCCAAATTACTGAGGTTAAATTCCCAGAGCCCGTCATCACCCGCGATGATTTCCTGTTGTTGACCATTAAACGTGAGGCGAACTCGCATGCCAGGCGTCGCAGTTCCAGACAGTGTCTGATCGGTAATATTGGTGATGGCATCCCCAACAGTCCCTGAGTCATCATTGAGATCTAAACCACCTGTGATAGCGACCGGATCGGTATTAATAATGACGCTGCCGCTAACCGGTGCTGAGGTATTTTGGGCCACATCGATTGCCACAAATGAGTATGAATAGGTGCCGTCAGGCAGTGAATCTGGAACGATAAAGCTCCATGCCCCCTGGGCATTGGCCTTAATGGTATAATTGACGTTATTAATCGTAAAAATAACGGTGGCATGTGCGTCCGTGATACCGCTGAAGGTCGGGCTTGCACTATTTGTCATCCCAGCTTGGGCATCGTCATCGGCTGAGATCAAGGCGCCATTAACGGTAGGGGGGAGAAGTCAAGTTGCACTCTCAAAGAATAAGTAACGGTATTGCCAGCTTTATCCCATGCTTGAAAATACATCGATCCTGAAGAACCATTTCCGCCACTCCAGGTACCACTTGGTACCGTAATACTCCAATCGCCATTTTCGTCGACGGTGGCTTTGACTGATCTGGAGCCTGCGCGGAACTCTACGATGGTGCCAGGTTCCCCCTTGCCGGTAAATGTTGGGGTGCGGCTATTTACGACGATGGTCGTATTGGTTGCAGTACTACTAAGTTCACCATCTTGTCTATAAATTGAAAGTAGTGGAATGGCCGTATCAACGGTCACACTGCCGTCGAAGCTAGATGAGTTACCCGCTCTATCGTTATTCGATACGGTATAGCTATACTCACCATCATGTGATACAGAGATGGGAATGTTCCAATTCCCATTATCATCAACCTGTCCAGTATAAGTTAAGCCACCCAATACGACAGTCACCTCGCTACCCGGCTCCCCTTTACCGGTTAGGGTAAAATGACGGGTCTTGCTATATGTGGCATCAGCGCCTGGCGTGGTGGGAATATTTGCCAAACCAGTAGTGGTAAGATCCGGTGGGGTGGTATCAATGGTAAGGATGGCATCTTGCGTCATCACGTTGCCATTCATATTTTCGATTACGGTGAATGTATGTTCGCCATCAGTTAGCGGTCCCGGCGGGATAAATTGCCAGACTCCGGCGGCATCAGGCGTGATGTCATAATAAATGTTGTTAAACAGCACCCGCACAATGGCGCCAGGGGTCGATTGGCCGTTCAATGTGGGACTAGCGTTATTGGTCACCATGTCGCCAAATTCACCGGAGTCGCTGTCGGGCGACAGCTGGACAACGATGTTGCTTATAGTCACCGTATTCTCAATAGTGGCGGTGTTGCCGTGTCTATCTATCACATTGATGGTGTAATCGTAGTGACCAGGGGTGAGCGGGCCTGGTGGGGTAAAACTCCATATCCCTGTGTTGGTATTGATCGTTAACGGATATTCGACACCATTAAAAATAATGCTTCCTGCAACGTTACTCAAGTTTCCTGAAGAACCAATGACTTGACCAGTGATCGTAGGTCGGCTATGGGAAGTAATATTATCGCCTTTCGTATCCGTATCGCTAGCATCGCTTAGCTGTGCGGTAACAGTAACAGTTTGATTACCGAAAGAAAGCGTTTGTGAACTTGTATTACTGCGATTTCCTGCGCTATCGATGTAAGTCACAGCAGCGGTGAATGTAAGCAAATTGCTATTTGCTGGCAGAACTCCGGCAGGAAGAGTAATACTCCAAGTCCCATCAGCGTTAATAATGGTTGTTAAAGTAGTGATCTTGCCGTTGATAGTGAGCTTTAGTTCGACAGTATCCCCAGCAATACCGTTACCGGCTGTGATCGTAGGGGTGTTATCATTAGTCCAACGATTACCATTTGTACCAATATTAGTGTCAGATATATCGAAAGTGGGGAGACTCGGGGCATTCGGTTTGGTATTATCGGTGATGATGGAATGAGTCACCGTGGTGCTGTTACCGGCTAAATCAGTGACTGTCAGGGTAAATGGAGTGTTGCCATTAGCCGGCAATAAGTTAGCTGGTAACGAAAAACTCCAGCTTCCATTGGCTGTAACCGGAATAATATAATTTGTTCCAGCGATAGTAAGCATTAACTGGGTCGCTCCGGCTTCAACTTTTCCTTCCAGAGTTGGGTTGCGGCTCTGGGTGATAAAGTCACTTTTGACCCCGCTATCCGTAGCGGCACTGAGATCTACCTCTAAAGAGGGGGCTATCGTATCGACCATAACGGAGCCATTCAGGGTCGTAGATAATCCCGTATCAGGGTTAGTAGAAGTGATAATATAAGTATTTTGGCCTTCAGCGAGTGCATCAGGGATAGTAAAGGAATATGAGCCATCACTTCCCACAGTGATGTTATATGTATTTCCTCCAATCGTAATAATAAGGTCACTGCCTGGATCTGTAATTCCACTAAACACTGGTGTGTTAATATTGGTGATATTATCCCCTTTGATATTACTGTCGCTATTTTCATCTAACCCGCCGCGTAACAATGGCGGCATAGTACCATCAGGAGCGTAAGTCAGCGAACCAGAGGTACTACTGCTATTACCCGCAACATCAGTTATATCTACTTGATAGTTATGCTGACCTTGTGGCAGGGGGTCAGAAATACGGCAAGTCCAGTTTCCATCAGAGTCTACGTTGGCAAAGTAGCTTTTTCCATTGATTGTTACTGTGATCGTCGCACCAGCCTCACCTTTACCACTGAGTAGTGGACGGTTAGTTGCCGTAATATTCGGCCCCGTGCTTTCACTGGATATATCTAGCTGAGCAGTGACAGATGTTTGCGTATCTATGACTAATGTATTTGTTGTTGTGTCTAGGTTGCCAGCTTTATCGATCACAGTAACTGAGTAGCTATAGCTGCCATCACTCAATATGGGAAGTGTAAATGACCACTCGCCATCACTGTTAGTTGAAATTTTATAATTCACACCGTCAAAGGTAAGCGTAACGCTCGCACCAGGTTCCGCCTTCCCCTGTAGAATAGGCTGGTTGACATTAGTGATACCGTCGCGATCCGAATCTCCACTATCAGTCGTCTTATCCAACGCAACCTGATTATTACTAATAGCAGTATCTATGGTGATAGAACCATCTATAGTGCTACTTGTACCGACAGCATTAGTGACGGTAATAGTATAGTTGTAATCGCCATCTAATAAGGGACTAGGAATATCTATTTGCCACTCCCCAGTGGCTCCTACAATTGTGCTGTAAGATAGGCCGCCAATGAGTAAGTGAACGGTGAGACCTGGTACACTGATCCCCTTAAACACAGGAGTGTTAATATTGGTTATGCCATCACTGTCTGACTCTCCTGAATCGGCACTGGTGTCAAGCCCTGCTGAAAGCGTGGGGATAGAGGTGTTGATCGTTATGCTTCCTACGCTGGCATTTGTGATGATATTACCCGCGATATCTGTCACAGTAATGCTGTAGGAGTGAACACCATCTATAAGTGGTTCGGTTACAGGAAGTTTCCACTGACCGTCAGCGCCAGCTAGCACCTCATAAAGCTGTCCATCAATGGTCAATGTAACCTTGGCACCAGGTTCGGACTTTCCTGCAAAGATTGGCGTATTAATATTACTTATGGTTAGATCGGTGGAGGTTGAACCATCTTCTTTTTCAAGTACCACATCAGTCAGTGTCGGTGATTCGGTATCAAGCGTGAATGCTCCGTTGATAGGGTCGGAAATGTTACCCGCCAAATCGGTGATAGTCACGGTATAGGAATGAACACCATCGCTAAGCCCGATGGCCGTTGTGTCTATGGTAATAGACCAAAGGCCATCCGCATCGGCTACAGAAGTGAATGTGATACCATGAATGACGAGGTTAACAGTGGCACCAGGTTCGGTGACACCAATGATAGTGGGGGCAATATCGTTGGTGATATTGTCACTGCTATCGAGCCCCGTGTCGCTGTTTTCATCTAATATTGGCACAGTCGATGGCAAGATGGTGTCAATTATCAACGAACCTGGATAAGAGTTAGTATTACCCGCTGTATCGGTGACAGTGATGAGGTAGTTATGTTCTCCATCAGGTAATGGCTGATTTAAAGAGAGCGACCACTGACCCGTTTGGTCGGCGACAACATTATAAGTTATACCATTAATCAAAATTGCAAGGGATACCCCTGGCTTAGTTGCTTGGCCGGTGAGAACCGGCTGATTATGGTTAGTGATAAAATCACTCTGCGCACCGCTGTCGCTAGCCCGATCAAGTTCAATGCTGGTCTGTGGCTGCACGGTATCGATGGTAAAACTATCGCTAATGAGATCACTATGATTACCTGCATCATCGATTGCAACCACATCATAGTTATATACGCCATCTGCTAAGGTATCGAAAGTAAATGCCCAGAACCCATTGGTGTCAGCAATGATATCGTATATATTATTATTTAACGTTATTCTGATCTGAGCGCCTGGCTCTGATTTTCCACTAATACTTGGGGTACTGATATTGGTTATCTGATCACCAGCAATACCGGTGTCTGAGTCAAAAGAAACAGATGTTAGCGGCGCGGATACATCTATTATTACGGAGCCAGAAGAGGTAATTTGATTGCCAAGCTTATCCTCCGCAACTACCGTGTAGTTAACGCTACCCTCAGGAAGAGCAGGGGTTATGCTGAGCGACCAATGACCATCAGCATCCGCAGTGGTGGAGTAGCTCATGCCATTTATCATAAAAGTGATCGTGGCATGGGGTCTAGAGACACCAACAAAAGCGGGCTCTAAGGAGTTGGTTTTATTGTCATTAACAATGCCAGAATCATGATCATGGTGTAGTTCGACAGTTAATGTTAATGGTGATGTATCAACGTGAAAACTACCTGTGCTTGAGGATGTATTTCCGGCGATGTCACTGCTGGATACACTGTAAAAATATTCCCCATCTGACAAGGGACCTGGGATAGAGAACTCCCAACGGCCATCAGCTTCGACAGTGACATCATAAATTTTACCGGCAAAGACAATCGATAGTACTGAGCCTGGCTCTGTCCAGCCGGATACAATTGGATATGCATTGTTGGTTAAGCTATCACCTTTTTGTCCACTGTCGGTCGAATCATCAAGTGAATATGAAAGCTGTGGTCCTCGACTATCGATAGTTAAATTACCATTACTCGAGGATGTATTTCCTGCTAGATCTGTAGAGGTGATCTTGTAGTTATACTCTCCATCTTTCAATGTGGTATTTACTTTGATAGACCATACACCATCAGCATTGGCAATGGCTTGATATTTTTTACCATCTAAAGTTATAACAATAGTTGCGCCAGCTTCCGCTTGCCCTGTAAAAACAGGATGCGACTTATTCGTGATGTTATCACCTTTTTGGCCTGAGTCAGAATCATCATCTAAAGATACCGTTGTGTTGGAAATTTCTGTGTCAATGACAACATTTCCAGTAACACTTTTTGACTCAGCACCGACAGACACCGTTAGCGTATAGTCATGTTTGCCATCAGATAACATGCTATCCAGAGTAATACTCCAACTGCCTTGACTATCAGTATTAATCACATAGGTTCGGCCCGATATCACTAACTCAACTTGGCTGCCCACTGTGGCAGTACCACTAAATGTAGGGAGTGCAACGTTGGTTATATTATCGCCTGAAGTACCAGAATCAGATAGTTCATCTAAACCACCTTGAATAAAAATAACTGGCATCGAGTCTATAATCGGTGGGATTATAGCCGGTGGTATGCTAGGCTCAGAAGAGGACTGACTAGAAGATGAACTGCTGGATGCGTTCGGCTTGGGTGTGCTGGATGTAACTGTTTGCTCGGTTTTTTCGGTAGAGTTATATTTATTTTCATTTTTAACTCGTTGCCTTTGCTGTGCGATCTGCTCAAGTGCTTTTACTTGATTGATCAAGGACTCATTTTCTTGCTGCTGATGAGCTACTGCCTCTGCCTCACTATCTTTTAGCTTTGCTGCATGTTCTTTCTCTTTTTCTTCCAGTTTATCGAGTTCTAGTTGCAAAGCGGCCAATTTATTTTGTAAAGCTACGAGATCGTCGTCTGAAATTGGTTTTTCTTGCTGTGAATAATTATTGTCAATGGTGATTGATTCACTGTTGATGATGTCTGCAAAATAGACAGTATCTAAACCAAGATTTTCTGCTGAGATTGCATCTACGATATTTTGGCGTGTTATTGGCTTATTATTAACGCCTAGAAGCTCTACGTCGTTAGTGAGATAATCGGATAAACCATCTTTGAGAATAATTTTTTTCCCATTTTGGTCTACTATTTGCAAGTCATATCCCATAACTTTAAACGCTGACACGCGAGTTTCTGGGTTTAATTCAGCAATACGCATATATACTCCTTTTTTTATTTTATCAAACCTCAAATATAGCAATAGATGTCGACATGCTCATGAGGGCTTTATGATTTTTTTATGGAATTTTTTTCATGACTTTTTCATGACTTTTTCATGACTTTTCTTGTTATTTTGGTATTGTTTTTGCCTCTAGGCCTCTAGATGTGAGGCGAGGAAGATGATAGGAGTGGGTTAAAATTAGTGAAATGAACGATGATGATGGATTGGCACCAATGGTCGATGGGTTAAGTGGCGCCTTGTGTGTTCTTGTGCTTGTTGTAATTGTTTTTTTATTAGCGTCAATAGACACATTATTTCAAGCGGGTGGGTTTAGATTCGCTCCCTCAACGTTGGATATGAATAATCAAGTTATTTATTATTCGGGAGGCGTGTCTTTATCTAATCATGAGTTATATATGATTAGAAAGTCTATAGAAAGTAATCAAGATGCCAAGCGGGTCATTTTATATGGGGTTATTAATGACAAAATAGTTTCCTCAAAACAAAAAAATTTATTTAATGTATTGGAGTTAAGAAAAAAGCTGTTGCTGAAGTTGCCATCAACTGTATCTCTAGATGGCCAAAGTGCAAAGTGCGGCACCTCAATTAATTGTGTTTATTGGGAGTTTGAGTAATATGATTTGGATATTGGGATACGGTGTCTATTTTTTAGTCTTGGTCGCAGCGTTATATATTCCTGCGGTCAGTGGAATGCTTGAACAAGGTTTTTTATTGGCACCAGAGATCACATTGGCAATGCTTTGTGTTTTTTTGGTCCCACTTTTTGTTTTTACTTGTCATTTTTTTACCCAAAAGAACAAGTTACGGCATCGTAAGTTATTATATTCGCAGTCATTACTTTGCTCATCACTTTCTGTGTCGCTAGGCCTGATCGGCACCTTTGTCGGGTTGACTGATATGGTGACTGCAATCGCTTCTTCTATGGGAGGGGAGGGAGATATTGTAGAAAAAATGGGGGGGATGATAGATTCTATCTCTAATGCATTATCGGCTATGTCATATGCATTTTTGACATCTATACTCGGCGTTGCAGTCTCTGTACTTATCTTATTAAGTTTAAATTTTTGGTCCTTTTTCTATGAGGGACAAGAAGATAAAAATGAAAAGGGAGTTGAGACCAATGCTGTTAATATTTATGAGCGCCTGAGTAGTATTGAAAAAATAAATACTGAAATAGTCGGGAAGCTAACATCTATTCCTCTGATAGAAGTGAATGGCAATGAGTATCTTGATTTGCTAAAAGACCAGGTTGAGATGCAGAAGGAAAGAGACAGATTGTTTTCTATCTACATGGAGGAAAATAGCCTCCACTTGCAGCAATTAATTAATGTTGTAAGAGAAACTGGGTACAGTGTTCTGAGTGAAAGTAATGCGATGTTTCAAAATGAGATAGTTCAAATAAAGGAGTTACTGCACACACAAAATAACATAATACTTAATATCAATTCAAGTATTGATGATAGTCGTGAATTGATGAAAAACTATCACAGTGATATTTTTGAACCGCTAAAGGTTACCCAAGAGCGCATGCTATTGGCTGTCGATAATTTTGCTGTAGTTGCAGAAAAATCAGTAAATGAGCTCAATTCCAATATTGACAACGCTGTCGCTATGGGAAAGGCATATATCGATGATGAAAAAGCATTTAAAAGTAATGTAAAGCAAGCCTTGGGGTTTATTGTCAATGTTTAACAAATCTATTTTTTTTTGTCTCTTGTCGTTCAGTGGAACCGCTTTGTCTAATATTGGTTACCACGAGTATATCAATGAAATATATTCAAGCTCACCATTGGTAAAAATAAAGGAGCGAGAACTGGCAGCTGAAAAAAATAACTATGAGTCAGTTACTAGGTATTATTTTCCTAAAATATCTGGTGACTCCAAGTATAAGGAGCGAGAGGATGGCTCTAAGATTACAGAGTCAAAATTATCTGCCTCGATAGTTGTTTATGATGATACGACACCCAATAGAATTAAAGAATCACTTATAAAGCTAGAAAATGCAAAGCTGAATGTGCTTAAAGTTAAAGAGCAACTCAAGGGTGGTGTAACAGAACAACTTATTAATATATCATACTATAATAAGTTGAAAGATAATGCCATGACGTTAAAAAAGGAAGCTGAGAGTCTGCTAGATAAAATTAAAAATAAAAATAACTATGGTATTGTTGGTTCATCTGATGTTCAGCAAGCAGAACTATTAGTAAAACGGATAGAAACTGAGATTAACTTAATTGAAAAGAATTTAATTTTCGCTATATCTACAGTGGAGTCGCTCTCTGGGGTTATATACCCATCAAATGGTGTGGAAGTACCTGAAATAATTTTAGATAAAATCAGTGAATACGCTGATGAAGTTAGTGATGCAGACCTCGCTGATAATCTAGAATATCGGGGGTTGTTATATGCCGCAGATGCCATGAAGCAAAATTCAAAACAGCAGAATTCACTATTTAATGTATCTTTAATTGCAGAGCAACGCTATGACGATAGCATTAAAGTAGAGAAGGACTCATTTATTGGTGTGCAGGTGTCATTTAACATTTTTGATTATGATAAATTAAAAGCATCCTCATCGAAGGTTGAGATTTATGAGTCATTGTTGTATAGCTTAGATATGAAGCATCGCGAACTATTGGCCGCATATAAAACTAATGGTCTAGAGAAAAACTCGTTAATGGCTGAGTTATCAGATCTTAATATACAAAAGAAATTGACTGAGAAAATTATGAACTCCCAAATGAAAGGTTATGACGTTGGCAACGTATCATTTTATGAAATGTTAAATACTCGTTTTGATTTCTTTAATATTGAACGAAGAATATCTGATGCTCAGATGGCTAACAAAAATAATGATTTACAAAAGCTCATCATGACGGGGCGCATTTTTTCATTGTCTAGTATATAGTTTTTGAGGGCGTGATGTTTTCGCTTAAAGGTTATTTATTTGTTGCGTTTATTACGGCCTCGGTCATCTTGTATATGTTTTTCTCTACCATAGAGCTTGTTTCGCCTGGGCAGGGGATTATTTCTGGAGGTTCCGCCAACAATATAGAAATCGTCACGCCCAGTTCTGGTTTTGTCAGCCACTTTAATCTGAAAAGTGGTGACAGAGTGAAACGAAATGAAATTCTTTTTTCGTATGTAAATATTGATGTTTTTCATCAAGAAAAATCCCTAGTTGAGTTGCTTGATTTTTTTGTAAATAAAGAAAAGACGTTGCTGTCAGATATATCTGCTCTGAATGAAATAAATGAACATTTACGATATGGTTGGCAGGAGGATTTAGACCAAAAATTTTACAGTGATCTTGGGGCAGATTATAGCGCCTATCGATTTGCAATCGAGCATCGCTCTTTACTAGAAAAGGAGAAAAATCTTGAAGCGAAAAAGGTACAAATTAAAAATGAAAATGCAGAGTTGAGTTCCCAAATCGCTAACCTTAATAAATTGGAGAGGTTGCTCATAAAAAGTAATTCTCCGGCAATAGAAATTATAAAAAATAGTTCTGAGTTGAGTAGGGTTCGCGCACAACTGGTCTCTAATGAGGTTAGTTTTTTGACATTGTTAAATGATGGTGAGGCGGCTAAGTCTGATTACTCGATCCGACTGTTGGATAAAATAAATGAGCTCAATGAGCAAGTTTATGCGTTAAAAAAAGACATCATTGAGAAAGCTGGGACGCTGGATTTATTGAAAAATAAAATCAAAGCCAATAGCGTTGAATCTCCTGTCGATGGTGTTGTGTTAACGATAGATAAAGGGTTCGCAGCTGGATCATTCATTGATGTTTCAAAGAAAATAATGACAATTAAGCGTGATGATAGCAAGCGGTTGATTGAGGCGAAATTTGACGCTAAATATCGACCTTTTATTTATATCGGTGGCAAAGCAAAAATAATAATAGATTCACCTGGATTCAAGAAAAATTATACGGGAATAATAAATAAAATTAGTGCTGACTCCTTTGTAGATGAGGCTAATCCAAGTAGCCCAAATCGACATTATAAGGTAGATATCATTCCAGAGGATACATCGGCATTTGAGGTGCAAAATGAAGGTATTCAAGCAAATGTATACGCTTTGAGTAGAGAAATATCAATAGCGGAGTACTTAGGGGCTGTGCTCAGCTATAATATGAACTTCAATGTATGGTGATGTAATATGATTGGTTTTGTTTCTGCGTTATCTTCTGCTTTAGCTGTCATGATGATAGTTTTGACATCAACACTTCTTAGTTTGATGAAAAGCACCTTGGCTAGTTTGGAGGAGGGAAAATCAAAAGTGGAAGTAAATATTAAAATGAATAGTGGTGGTGATTCATCATCCAATGAGTCTTATGAACTGCATGATTCTATGGTAATAACACCTAAAGATGTGTATGAGATGAGTAAAGGGAGTAAGCTATCCGCAATTACAATAAAATGTACTTATGGAAACAACTTGTCATATAAAGCCGCAAAGCAATATTCAGTTTATAATTATGTTTTACTTAAAAAAATACTTAATGATAGTGTGCATGTTTTAATTGAGGATCAAGTTCATGACGTTGATAAAGCTAATTTGTGCACAATAAAAACAATATCCAAAGAGTAATAATATATGCTATCCCATGCAGTTATCAGTTATTGTAAAAAAAACAACATTAGGTTTCATCCGGAAATAAAACTGTCGGATGATGAATCTATTCTATATGATCTCAATGTGTTTTTTAATGACGAGCTATTTAGATATAGTCTTGTTGATATAACGCATTCGTTAAGTGATATTAATGAGTCAATCACAACATGTATTGTTGAACAGCATGATGGTAATTATTCCTGTGTGGATTTATGCAATGGCGATAAATATATTGAAAATTACAAGAAAGTGTTTTTAATTCAGCGTGATGCAAAGCAAAAATCATCAGGTGAGTTAAAGTTCATACTGAACAACATGATGCCGAAGACTAATGCAATATTAATTGCAATGGTTCTTTTTGGGCTTTTGACTCCGCTGTACTCAAATCTATTTAATTCTAGGTTGGTATATTCAGACTCTATTTCATCATTATTATATATAACATTTTTCTTCATTTTTTTTGTGATCGTGGAATTGTTTCTTAAGCATGTAATTTATCTCAACACATCAAGACAAAGAAGCATAAAGACAGTTATATTAGAAGAGTACATGCTGAGTTTTTTTAAAAACTCATATGCCAAAAACATATCGATAAAGGTTAGAACAATAATCAATTCAACAAATGCTCTATGGGAAAATTATCCTTTACTTTGGGTTGATATAGCATTTGTTATTATTTTTTCAAGCTGTGTTTTTTTTATGCTGGGTATATATTCAATAATTTTATTTATATACTATGTAATTATTTTTGCGGTTTTTGCACGCATTCGCTTCAGTGCATATAAAAAAATGTTGGAGACCTCTGTTGCTTCAAATGATAGCCTCGCAAGGTGTTTGGTGATTGAAAAAGAAAAGCAGCAGTTGCACTTTATACGAGAAAGCAATATTTTGAAATATTATAAAGGGAAGATTTTAATCGATGAGGAAAATAAGAAAGGCGCGGCATTGAACAACCATGTCTGGGGTGAGTTATTGCGTTCAAATAGTTTTGTGTCTATGGTTGTAATGTATATTTCATGCTATTATGCGATCGCCAGTAGTTCACTTCATATTAGCAGTGTAATCGCGGTCATGATTATAAATTCAAGGCTATCATCATCCCTCTCTGCTTGCGTTAATAAGTATTTTTTGATTACTTTAAATAAATACCATCTAAATTTATCCGCAATTGAGTTAATGGACAAAGCAGCACTGCGTGTTGATGATGGCGTTTTGATTAATCACTGTGATAAATTAGAAATATCTGATTTGTCTTTATCTATTGATAACAATCAACTCATTGACAAATACAGTGGAGAGTTTGTGCCTGGAGATGTAGTCGCCGTTGTTGGTCCATCTGGTTCTGGCAAAAGTACTCTATTGAAAGCAATAACAAAGATGATCCCTACAAACTATGGTGAAATAAAAATTAATAATGTTTCAATCATGGAGGTTTCGAATCGTTTTTTTAATGAGAGTGTCGCATTTCATGCATCAGAGATTGGCTTTTTTCGTGGAACATTAAAAGAAAACTTTAATATATATGGCATTCATTCCATAAATGAAATGATATCTATTATTTCAAAATGCATTCCCACTTTGAATATAACTCATGATATCTTAAATGTTATGGAAGCAAATGAAATTGGAATGTCTAATGGTGAGAAACAAAAGCTATTATTGTTGATGGTGACATATAAAAAACCATCACTCATCATTCTTGATGAGTCGACATCCTTTTTATCATCGGCTGATAGCTACTCCTTTTTAAAGGAGGTGATAAATAATAATCCACGAGCGATCATTTTTTTTGCATTTCATTCTAATGTATTAAGCCCCCTTTGTAATAAAACTATATCCCTCTCCAAGGGAAGGCAATTTAAAAACATTATAAAAATAAAATCTTGAGGTTTTTTTTGGGGGGGGAGTATACATCTAGTAATCACCTGACACCGGTCACAAACTGGTGTCTTGTTTGTGCTACTTTAGTTTTTACTTCATTCGGTATCAATTTCAGAGGTGTTGTTAATGGGATGGTCGCCCCTACCCAAAACGGCATCTGAAGTGCCAAAGTGGCGAATGTACGTTCCCACTGATGAGAGAGGCAACCACCATGAAGGCTACGACAATTGGCATAGATTTGGCAAAAGAGGTATTCCAGATTCACGGGGTGGACGAGCACGGTATGCGGTTGTTCAACAAGCAACTCAAGCGTTCACAAATAGCCTCCTTTTTTACCAATACTCCACCCTGCTTGATCGGCATGGAGGCCTGTGCCTCTGCCCACTTCTAGGCCAATAAGCTGCAAGGGTTGGGACATACCGTCAAACTGATGGCTCCCCAGTTCGTCAAGCCCTATGTCAAAACTAACAAGCATGATGCTGCTGATGCAGAAGCTATCTGCGAAGCCGTCACTCGACCCAATATGCGGTTTGTGCCGATCAAAAGCTCTGAGCAGCAAGCCGTTCTGGCACTTCATCGGAGCCGCCAGGGATTCATCAAGCAGCGGACTGCACAAGCTAATCAGATCAGGGGATTATTAGCCGAATTTGGGATTGTTATGCCTATCGGGATCCACCAACTACTGCGACGGTTACCTGAGATCCTGGAGGACGCAGAGAACCTGTTACCCAGCCTGTTTCGTGTTCAACTGCGTTTGCTACAGAAATATATGGAGTATTTGTTTGATGTCGTGTCGACGCTCGACAAACAGATAGAGCAGTGCCATCAGCAAAACGCGCTATGCCAGCGTATTGGTAAGATCCCGGGCATCGGCCCCATCACCGCCAGTGCGTTGATTGCGACCATCGGCAACGCCAACAATTTCGAGAATGGCAGACAACTTGCTGCCTGGCTTGGCTTAGTGCCACGCCAGCATTCCAGTGGAGGTAAACAAGTGCTGCTTGGGATAAGCAAACGTGGAGATACCTATTTGAGGACCTTGCTTATCCATGGCGCCAGGGCTGTCTTACAGTCCGTTAAACGTAAACATGATACCGTATCGGGTTGGGTGTACAGATCTAGTTATTACCTGACACCGACCTCAAACCGGTGTCTTGTTTACGCTACTTTAGTGCGCACTTCCTTCGGTATCAATTTCAGACCCTTCTTGAACATGCTGTAGGGGGTCTGACCCTCCATCATCCTGCCTTGATGTGGCCGCTGGGTGTTGTAGTGCTCCAGATAGCTATCCAGGTCTGTCTGCATCTGCTCTACCGACTCATACCAGGTCGTTCTCCCCTTGATACGGAAGTGTTCATCCAGCAGTGTGCGATGCAGCCGTTCGATAAAGCCGTTACTCTGCGGCCTGCGCACCTTGGTGGTTCGGTGCTCAATCCCCTCCAGTTGCAGGAACAGCTCGTAGGGATGGTGGTCAGGGCGCCCACAGAACTCGCGCCCGTTATCCGACAGGATGGTATAGACCCGTGCCTCGTGGGTTTCAAAGAATGGCAGCACCGTTTCGTTGAGCACATGGACCGAGGTGATGGGCAGCTTGCTGGTGTAGAGCCGCCCCCAGGCGTGGCGGCTATAGCAGTCCAGCACGGTTTGCAGATACACCTTACCGACCCCCTTGAGCGCGCCGACGAAAAAGGTGTCGACCGCCACCAGTTCCCCGGTGTAGCGGACCTCTATCTGACGTTCTCGGAACTCTGGACTGAAGCGCTCGAGCAGGCGAATTTGCTCGTCATTGAGCTCAATCGTTTGTTCCCGATGGGTTTTCTCGAGACGTAACAAGCGGTCGTGTTTGGAGAGCAAATCGTGACGTTGCCACACGCCACGCACGCCGCCGGCACTGACGTTGATGCCTTGCAAAGCCAGTTCTTGCGCGACCCGCAGCGGGCCGTGAGTAGGCCTGGTGAGGGAGTAATCGAGGATGGCCTGCTCAATCTCGGGAGCGACCCGGTTAGGATGAGCCCCTTTACAGCCGGGCAGTTTGTCGAGCAAGCCCTCAGCGCCATAGGTCTGGTAATTACGACGGATTTCGTAGAACTGCTGACGACTGTAGCCGATGAGCTTGCAGGCTTTGCTGACGTTATTGAGCTCTTTGGCGAGTTCTAGCAGGCTGAGCTTGCGACGTGCTACTTTCTCGTTGGTGGTCATACGGTGACTCCAGATAACACGGTAGGGGTACCGTTTTGTTATCCGGTTTGAAGCCGTATGACCACTCCCTTTTGTGGGCAACTGTCAGGTGAATACCATCTCCATACACCATATATTTACACCATGATGCTAACCATATGGCATATGAATCTACCCTATAGCTGCTTCCAACATCTTTTGAGCTGTGCATGGCAAGGTAAATATGGGGAATGGCTAAAGTTACCCATCCCCTGATGCATCTTAATATTTATGACATTAAATTTTCAGGTATCACTGCATCTTTCAAATTAATATATTTTCTTCAATGCTTCACAGTGACCATTCTCACAGTAGCCCCACCAGTCAGTCTTTTGACCAATGATCGCTACTATGGATGCACTGTTTTTAGGTAAGCCTTTACGCCAACTAGATACGTCAGTGGCAGAGGGCAAAGGATTCGATTCAGGATGGGTGTGCCACTCACCAATATAAGTAAGATAGCCTCCGGATGTGTGCCAAAGTTGATCAACCATAACTTGATGGTGTTGTTTTTTACGAACAAAACCAAAACGTGATGCTTGGTCGTAGGAGCTAGGTTCTGTAACGTGAGTTATTATTATATGAGGTGGCCGAATTTCTCCAATAAATACACCTCCTTGCTCAGGTTGACCGTGATGTAACTGCCGATATCGATTTAAAATATGAAGTACCGCAGTCTCAACGATGATTAGTCCACCAGCTCGATTACTCAAGGTCAGCTCAGCCTTGACATCAGGAACAAACACTACATTCTCCAAATTTACGAAGCTTTCGACGTTTATGATGAATGGCATTACCTGTCGAGTGTTGAGCATAAGTCCAGGGAAGTCTGTCCTGAAGAGTATTCAGTACAGCTTCTTGAATTAGTGCGGCAGTAATTGTGCTGACGCTAGCATCATAGGGTGTGAAAATGCTGCCGCAGGAAACTCGATGAGGAGCTACAGGCCTATCGACCTCCTTGAGGGTCTCGAGACGTTTGGCACATTCATAACAGGCTTTTCCATCGTCGATCATAACAACAGACGCTTGACCATAAGCATCATTGTAGCCGTGGATGATGAAGGGAGGACGTTGGGTAGAGGCTCGAGCCAAATAACTGAGCATTTTACCTGTTGGGGCGTGACCAGTAGCATCGATCACAATATCATAGCCACGAATATTATCTTCATTCATTTCTAAACGATAAGGTTTGACATCTATTCTTGGATTGCCCAAAGAGTCACGCTTTATTAGCTTACTTAGGGCCTCAGCTTTATTCCAACCGATATAAGTGGCTGGGAGAGCATGCCGACTCAGATTGCCTGGAGACAGAATGTCACTGTCACAGAGAACTAGCCGACCGGTATTGCCACGCCCTGCTCCTACCTTGGCAAGCAGCTGAGCAGCAAAGCCTCCAATGGTGCCGCAGCCAATTATCAAGATTTGCTTGTTCTCAAGATCAAGGAAAACAGGTCTGTTGCGCCGTTGAAGCTCTTGGTCGCTTATCGAGCTCACATTTAAGCGAGAGAATGCGGTCGTTGCAGATTTTGATCTGAGCATAGGAAGGGTAGAGCCGAGCTTTAGTTTGTGTTTACCTCCCCTAGATTTGGCTCGTTCTGTTGTACGGTGTTTCAGGATCGTCTGGGTGGCTTGACTGAAGCAGACTTCAAAGCCAATGATGCCTTCGTTCGAAATATCGAACAACACCATTTGCCTGCTCTTGGTGAGCCTGGTGAGTATTCCATTGGCCAGTGAGTCATGAGCAGGGAGGTCCGCAGATTTTAACCAATCAAAGACTTCCCTGAGTGATTGAGGCGGCCATTTACTTGGTGCTATCGCAGTGTTGTTAACTCTGACAACGGTCACGTCGCCATCAATCCCCACAGCCGTTTTTTCTCCTCGTAACCTAAACCAGTCATCCCTTTGCCCAGCGTTGTGGAAGACAACATATTCTTTGTCTGTTTGTCCATCTGCTGAGGTTGTCACTTTCAGCGACTTGTATGAGAATTTTGTACCTGACAGCTTGCCTGCATCACCATAAATGTAAGCATCTACAACCCCATTCCAGTAGTTGACAAACTCGGTTTGAAATTCCTGTTGCCGTTGATGGCCAGCTGTTACAGCATTGTCCAATGCTTGCTGGATCAGGCTGTTTAACATGGCAATTACAGCAGGTGGGTGTTGGGGATCCCAATCGGCAGTGTCCTGGTTCACCAAACATAATCTTTGGAAACTGCTTATGTGAGGTAAGGCCATACCGATTAAGTTGGCAGGGCGACTGATAACGTACGTTTCCGGCAAGCGACTAAGGTCTTCTCTTGGCCTAACTACAGCAATAATGAATTCACCTGCCTGTGTTTGGTAGGCTTTTATATAGGCAGGACACTCTCTCGGTAGAGAAATTGGTAGGCCGGTGATGTTGCGACTCTCGACATATCGAAAGCCGCTATGTAATAACAAGTTATGGATAGTCACTATCAACCACTCGTCATTGAATCGGTCATTTGGCTTTGTCGTTGAGGTTGTCGTTGTTGTTGGTATGCAGGTATGGCAACCCAAGGCTTGATAAGCTCTTCGTTTACAACACTGTCACCAAAAAGTCCATTTAGAGTTTTCAGTACTTCGTTCTTTGTTGAGAGCCTATTCAGTGCTCGATTAAGTTCTTCGTGCAGAGTCTCTGCTTTCGAGATAATGCTCTGAACCGTATTATCATCCATCTTTTCCTTGGGAAACAACAAGCGACCTTCATCTGAGGCATCTGGACTTTCCACTCCATCCCTTAACTTGGTGGCCAACTGTTCTGTTACTTTTAACAAAAGTTCACCATGATCTTTTGTGTCAGGCATAGGTGTATTATCAAAGGTGTCAACGACGCATTTCATAAGAGCTATGGAGGATAATTCAGGAGATTTCCACTGCACATCTCGCCAAGCCTTCAGGTATCGACAGACCTGCCGCATAGGGTCACCATGTCGCGCTACTGCGCTCCTGAACCAACGCGCAACGATTTCTGGATCTGACTTAATCCACTTATCCTTTCCTCTGACAGCCAAGTAAACACAATTTTCATCAAGCTTTCGAGTGGCTGACTTACTGAGAACACTTTCATTCAGTGAATCCATCCCTGCGACAGAGTTCAATGCCACTTCTCGAGTTTCAAACTGATCTCTTGGGATTGCATACATGGGCACATCTACATGCACATTTCTATCTTCGATGACAATACGTCCACAAGTAGGCTTCTTTAATGCTTTCCAGTTGTAGTTTTCTTCTGCCAAAGATGCTAGCGATGCATCTACAAGTAGGAGAAGAAGCTCATGGCCGACTAACGGTTGCTCTTTGAACATATCCATAGGCATGTATGTACCATCATCAATGTCCATCTGCTGCGGAGGTTTATGATATGGCTTGTTCAGTGTTTTGTACTTGTAACTTCCTTGAACCCAAAATCTTGGCTCTGTATTCAAGAATGCTCCGCGTGCGTCATCACTCATATCCAAGAGAAGTTTCACAACTCGCTGGACATCTGCATTGTCAAGATAGCGCAGGTTGGTTTTCCTAATTGCACTTTCTACTAGTTGGATGTTCGTTGAGCTCCGAGAACGGCTGGCCAGCATTTTGACGACATCTTTTGCTTCTGTGAATACACCCTTTGTCCGAATTCTGATCGTGTCCTTAAGTTTCTCGAGAGAAGCCTTGTCGGTGCTGGTAGGCTCCAGTCTTTTCATGAGACCGTCATTGGTATTGGTAAGATATAGATGTGCTGACCATTTCATTCTGACGCTTCCTTACGGTCGGTGGGGTGAATGAAGGCTGGAGCCTCCGTGCTAAAGAAAGTCTCGATAAGTGCTTTTTTGCCAGTAGCTGTGGTTGCTACAGATTTGCCCCACGCGACAAGTGCTTTCAGTGACTCTTCGCTCGCATTGTCTAACGAGATGACTCGAGCCTGTTGATCAGGCACGGTTTCATCAAGCGAGAAATAGCAAGGGGGCATGTCTTCTCGATTTAGTGCCTTACCGGCCATGAACCCGTGCATTTTCTGCGAGGAGGACATGACTGTCTCAATGAGTGCCTTTCCACCGCCCCAAAGGCCAAAGTACCCAGGGAACCACCTAGAGATGTTATTGGGATTGATACAAAAATCGTTGGAGAGGGTTCCAATATTAAGAATTTTGATATCGTTTGCTGTTATACCCTTAAACTCCTCATCATCCAGATAATTCAGCGCTTCATGATAGGCGACGAATGATGGATTGTTTGCTAGTAAGCCTCCATCGGCAAAATACGCACTCTGCCACTCGATATAGTGAGGTAGGAAGTAGGTGGGGGCAGCAGATGTAGCCATGGCTACATCAACCAAGGTGAATTGATCATCTCGGGTGAACAGGGAGTTATGACAGGTTTTGATGAACAAAGGGCGACCTGTGCTCAGGTTGACCGTTGGGATGAGCAGGCGTCGTTTTAGCGATCTGACCGTCTTGCCGGTTCCCACGATCTCAGTCACTGCTTTTTCCAGGTTGTTAGCCTTATAGAGGGGGCTCAGCAACAGCTTACCTAGCTGGTATATGTTTCGAACACAATTGGGCACCCAACTCTGGCGAGGGAAAATATCTGGAGCTGCTTTGTGAAACTTGCCCTGCAAGTCTCTAGCTTTCTGACCATCAGCCAAAGCAATGGCAATTATTCCGCCGATGGAAGCCCCGGTGATCATGTCGAAGTAATTACCGATGGCCAAATCAGGATTGTTGTTGCGCTCAGCCAGAACCCGTTCTAGTTCCGCTAAAATGGTAATTGAGAAGAGACCACGCACCCCTCCACCGTTCAAAGACAGGATTTTGAATTGCTTGTTAGAGTCGTTCATGGAGCCTCCATTAGAACCGTACACAATATGCGGGGATTCTGTGCTCACTTCAATGGGGAGCGTAAAAAGAACACTGTAACGGCTACTCTACGGCGCTGTTGCCAAAATGAACTGTTCTGATAACAGCTAACCCTGCTCCAAGTTACTGTTACTCTTTGGTCTTTTCTCCACGGGTCACCTGCCTTGGTAGAACCACTCACTGTGCAGTATGAGCGGGCACAGGCCAACATATATCGGCGATGAATGAGGCTAGAAAAGCTTATGAAATGCGTATTGCACGTCATTCCAGATATGTAGTTATGTTGAAGCTCTGCGGGCTAGAGCTGCATCCTCATTACTTGCTCTGATAGTGTGCTGCATGTGTTATATTCGGCTCAAATATTGAGCTGAATGATGGGCTGGGTCGGCTCATTATTGAGACCCTAGCACGTTGGATGAGGAAATAATGGAACCATTTTGGATTTGGCAACAAGCTGACTGGCCCCATTTTCGTTGGCGGGATAGCGAGATATTGCCCAGATTACGGCACGTTCAACGCAGGTTGGGGATCCTAATAGGTAGTCATTCCAGGTTGGGGAACTCCGACCAAGCGTTAGATACGTTACTGGCTAACATCATCTCCTCATCCGCTATTGAGGGTGAGCGTCTCAATGCCCAATCCGTGCGTTCTTCCTTGGCTAGGCGGTTAGGGGGATCAGAAACTCCGTCCTATCCCGTGTCAGATCGCTCAGAGGGGCTCGCGGCCATGATGTTGGATGCCATCGACAATCATGAACAACCACTGACAATTGAACGACTTTACCAATGGCATCGTTGGCTGTTCCCTGTCAACGAATGGTCGGTACAGTCAATGAACGTAGGGCAGTTGCGAGGAGATGAGCCGATGCTGGTTGTCTCTGGGCGTGTTGATCGCCCTACCGTGCATTTTGAGGCTCCACCCAGAGCCGCTCTGGACGATCAACTGGCCGAGTTCATCCCATGGTTTAACCAGACTCAGCATGACCCCACGATGGATCCACTGCTTCGTGCGGCGATCTGTCATTTCTGGTTCGTGACCCTGCATCCCGTTGATGATGGCAATGGGCGGCTCACGCGGGCATTGACCGATCTCGCGCTGTCACAGGCTGACAGCCACAGCATCCGGCTGTATGCCATGTCAGTTGCGATTCTAGAACGGCGGGCAGACTACTATCGGACACTGGGGTCAGCACAGAAGGGCTCGTTGGATATTACCTCCTGGATCTGTTGGTTCCTCGACACACTGGATTACTCCATAGAGCTGGCATTACAGGTTATTGATCGTTCTCTCGCCAAGACATTTTTCTGGTTGCGGCACTGTAATGACGATCTGAGTCCAGAGCAAACCAAAGTGCTGAATCGTTTACTGGATGGCGGCGAACAGGGTTTTGAAAATGGCATCAATGCAAGCCAGTATCAAAAAGTGGCAAGAGTCAGCAAAGCGACCGCTACACGCCATCTGGCTGGATTGGTGGAGAGGGGTTGCATTGAGAAATTACCTGGTGGCGGACGCAATACACGCTATCAGGTCTGCTTGCACACCGAGGGAGTTTGAAAAAACATCGCCATGGGGTGTTATTTTTATTTGGTAGATAAAATATGCGATTAACGTACCAATGACGATCTTTAGTTAAATATTGACACCATGATGAGTGCCGTCAGGCATATGAACAAATAAACTCAACCGACAGTCATGGCTCTCAACTGATTTTTTGAGCGACAATAAACTATTTAGAACATCGGGATCAATTTCAGGAACATCACCTGCACCGAGATTTGAAAGCAATTTGGTCACAGCGATATGAACTCGCAGCTCTTCGGCATGCTCCTTGGCTCTCTGGACAACCTCGGGTGATTCGGATGAAATCATATCCTCCAATGTCCTCCCCATACAGTGCTCCTACTACAGATAGAATTAAAGGCCCACGCCGAGCAGGCATGGGCTCTGCGCATTAGATCAAGAAGTCATCCAGTGCTTTTCCAGCCGCAACTGCTTCTGCGATAGCCTTGGGCATGCGACCTTGGCCAGTCCAGGTCTTCTCCTGACCATCCTCGGTGTAGCGATACTTTGCAGGACGAGGAGCGCGCTTGCTCTTTACTGTACCCTCTGCTTTTGCAGTGGTTGCAGTACCAACCAGCTCACTCGGATCGATGCCAGCGTCTCTCAGCATCTCGGTAAACTCAGCCAGCTTTTGCAGGCGCTCGGCAGATTCGGCTTTGATTTTGTTTTCTTGCTGCTCACGCTCAGCAAAAACCTCATCCAATTTCTCTTTAACTTCGACCAACTGCTCAAATGACAACTCACGCAACGCAGCTCGCAGACTACGAATATTCAGCAGTGTTTTCAAAAAATCGTTCATTTTTATCCTCATGTATCACATTTTTATATCAGAGAAATTATCTCTTAATCCCAGCATTAGCTCCACAGTTTTTGGCACCAAGATGACTCAAAAAAAATAGCATCATTTAAAATTCGTGAGCTAAATTGCGTTTGGATCTACTTATTGGCCTAGCTCCAATCTGCTATGAAACTATGTAGCTAAAAATTAAATCCAAGTGGTAGTGAGCGTTGAGACCACCTCACCAGATGAGCCGATGAAGGATCTTGTTCGGCTCACGAAATGAGCCGATAGGACAATATCATTGGCTCACAGAATGAGTCGATGATAGGAAATAGTTCTCTCCACACAACCTCGAATATGGGGGCATACTATTCAGATTATCTCCCTATTAGAATAATCACGCCCAAATGTGTCTGGGTTTGCAGCCTCATAGTCATCGTCAAACATATGTTCCCCGCGATGCATCTCCCTCATCGTTGCGAGTATACCGAAAAAACACATTTCACACAGATGCACCAGATAACGCTCACCATCGTGACGGGAACCATAGCCAAAATCCGCCGATAACGAGCCGTATTGGTTGGTTCCAAAATTCGTTTTTGTACTACGACCACAAACATCACAGAGAATGTCAATAACCTGCTCTGTTGGCACAATCCCTTTTACGAGCATGCTAAGCTCCTAATCTGATGAGAATAGGTGTTATCATACGCGGACTGACTATATATGGTGCAACCTGTTTTTGGTTACTTTTTGATATCCATGCGAATAAGGGTTTTTACCTCGACAACCGTGGCTCCGAGAGGAACACCTATCGAACTCAATAACTCGCCATTTTCAGTTCTGGTAACCTCGGGATCCCCCTTGTACCAACACCATTCTCGGCCAGTTTTTGTGTCGGCTGCCTCTAAGATGCCACAACGATAATCAAAATTGATAGCCATCGATGTTTCTCTCGACCGGATGTCTAGTTATTAGCATCATCACGCTCAGCTTCTTGCATTAAACGAGTCACTTTTCTCAGCGGATTTTCAACACCAATATTATCCGTCAGAACGATGATCTGCTTTCCAATATCAAAAGCTGGGGCAGCAACAGCTCGCCCTGCAAGATCCAATGATTCGAGGACGGCAGTTGCCTTCTTTAGCGTTTTGAAGGCTTTTGCTGTTTCAGGGCTCAACCCCCACCACATACCCGTCATATCAGAGTTTGATGTGTACTTAACCAGAAACTCGTCCTTGTAGGGGTCATGTAGTAGCCACCCCAGCATTTTTGCGTGAGCAGGTAGCCCCAACGTCTGTTTTAGTTCATGTGCGGACGGTTCTTTACTCATAACTTCATCCTCTGTATACGGCGCTAGCTAGTATGATGGTTAAACATAGTCAATACATCATAAAAAGGGCCTCATAAAGACATCAGATAGAATTATGCCCAGAGATTCACGAAAAAGTTGGTATTGCCCGAATGGGGGCTTCAACCTCTGTCTCCAGTTAGATTGGCCCCTTGAAGATCCAGACTCTTCGCCCCTCTTAACTTAAGAGGTAGTCTTGGAACTATGTTCAGTACTAGTCGCAACGAGAAGATGGTCGAAGTGTTAACAGGGGCTGAGCGCCGTCGACGCCGGACTCCGCAGGAAAAGAGCTCCATCGTGCAGCAGACCTTTGAGCCCGGAATGACCGTCTCTCATGTCGCTCGCTTGCACGACGTCAACGCCAACCAGCTTTTCAAATGGCGTAAGCAATTCCAGGAAGGGTCTCTCACGGCGATCACCGCCGGTGAGGATGTTGTTCCAGCCTCCGAGTTGGCTGCTGCCATCAAGCAGATCCGAGAGCTCCAGCGTCTGCTCGGGAAGAAGACCATGGAGAACGAGATCCTCAGAGAAGCCGTGGAGTATGGTCGAGCAAAAAAATGGATTGCGCATGCGCCCTTGTTGCCGGGGGACGACGATTAAGTGCTGTGAGCCAGGCCCTTAATGTATCGCGTGCGCAGCTATCCGTTCGTGTTCATCGAAAACCAGGTTGGCAAGATGGTCGTCATCATCGCCAGCATGATGATGCTGCCTTACTTGGCCGGATCATGGAAGCGATGGCTGAGCTTCCCTCCTATGGGTATCGCCGAGTCTGGGCGCTGTTACGGCGTCAGTCAGAGGCAACACGACAGCCTGTGGTAAACGCCAAACGGGTATATCGCGTTATGCGCGATCATGGCCTGCTGCTGGAAAGAAAACCGGCGGCACCATTGGCCCAGCAGGCACATAAGGGGCGTGTTGCCGTCAAAGAGAGCAATCGACGTTGGTGCTCAGATGGCTTCGAGTTTCGCTGCGATAACGGTGAAAAACTACGAGTCACGTTCGCCATGGACTGCTGTGACAGGGAAACCTTGGACTGGGCTGCCAGTACCGGGGGTTACGACAGTGACACAGTGCAAGATGTCATGCTGAGGTCTGTCGAACGACGCTTCGGGGATGCGTTGCCGGCATCACCGGTGGAGTGGCTGACTGATAATGGCTCGGCGTATCGCGCCCATGAGACCCGCGCGTTTGCACGAGAAATCGGGTTGGAGCCCAGAACGACTGCGGTGAGAAGCCCACAGAGCAACGGTATAGCGGAGAGCTTCGTCAAGACGATGAAGCGAGACTATATCGAGATGATGCCGAAACCAGATAGCCGAACAGCGGTAGGCAACTTGGCCATCGCGTTTGAGCATTATAACGAACACCACCCGCACAGCGCCTTGGGATACCGTTCACCTCGGGAATTTCTGCGCAGTCGGGTATCACAACCCTAAGCGGGAAAAGTGTCTGGATCTATGGGGTCAAATCCACCAGTGTCTCATCCAACAAAGTCCTCAGACCCATCGCCATCGCTACATGGAACAGATAGGATAGGGTAATCTGGTATCGTAGGTTCAGGGGAGATTTCATCATGTCCTATGCGAGTTATCATCCAGGTAAGGCTACGGCCTCTACTAAGACAATATTTGACTCTCTTGGCATACCGAGTGACCCGTTGGGGGCACATCTATGGATCGTGGCCGGAGTCGCACCGTCCATGATTCATCAGTTGGCAGGAACAGTGAAGACAGACGTGGGTTCGATATGCCGCTTAGCAGGCATTAGCCGCCACACTATTGCGCGTAAGCTGAGGATTGGGGCTCCCCTATCAATCTCTCAGGGGGCCAGGGTATACGGCGTTGTACAGGCTCTCGAGGCGGTTCTATCTCTACATAGGAATAATGCCGCCAGAGCACTGTCATGGTTACATCGTCCAGCCTGGGGTCTTGGTGGCGTAGCGCCAGCTAGGTTGTTGACTACAGATATGGGGGTTCAGGCAGTTATCCATTTGGTGGGGCGGATTCAGCATGGGGTGTGCAACTAAATCGAGGGTTCTGATAGGCGAACCTCCACAGAATGCTTCAAAAACAACCAACCTCATCTTTTTTTGAAATTTATTTCATTTACCCCACTTGAAAAATTCGGAAAACTGTCCATTTACTAATTATGAGAGCTATAAATTAATTTTTTCCATTTCAACATTCCGCTGCTGCGCAGCGAAGAGAAACCAGTTTTACTACCCCCTATAAGCTATTTTTATTAAATAAATGAAATTTAATGAGCACTGATAAATTAAAGTTCCTTAACTTGGCTTAAGACATCAATGTTCCATCACTCAGTAATAAATTAGATTCATATAAACAGAAAACAGAAAACAGAAAACAGAAAACAGAAAATAGAAATATAGTGAGAATGTGGTTATATTCGCCCTGTAGGGCGGAAAATTAAAAAGGCGTTTTTGCAAAGCATGATAACCCTACCAGTGCAAGCGCGTCTCTGCTATCATCCGCAGCCCATGAACAAATCGCATACTGGCGTGACTGTAACGTCGCCCTAACCCCTCCCTCTGCGGCTCCTGCCGCCTGACTCTGGTTGTCACAACCGGAGCGCTTTTTTACATCCATTAGATCCCAATACAACAATCTGATCCTGCCCGAACTCCATCTGACCCCCAAGTCGATGGGGGCGTTGTGCTATGGATCCTAAACAAGCGAGAAAATCCCCCCATGCTAGAACGTGCAAGACAAGAATGGTTCTCCAACATCCGTGGTGACCTGTTAGCCGGAATCGTGGTCGCCCTGGCGCTGATCCCAGAAGCCATCGCCTTCTCCATTATTGCTGGAGTAGACCCCAAAGTCGGCCTCTATGCCTCCTTCTGTATCGCCGTGGTCATAGCCTTTGTCGGCGGTCGTCCAGGCATGATCTCGGCCGCCACAGGCGCTATGGCGCTCCTGATGGTGACCCTGGTCAAAGAACATGGCCTGCAATATCTGCTGGCAGCAACTCTGCTCACTGGGGTACTCCAGATCGCGGCTGGTTACTTGAAGCTCGGCAGCCTGATGCGGTTTGTCTCCCGTTCCGTGGTCACCGGCTTCGTCAATGCGTTGGCGATCCTCATCTTTATGGCCCAGCTACCAGAGCTTACCAACGTCACCTGGCAGGTCTACGCCATGACGGCGGCGGGCCTTGGCATCATCTATCTGTTCCCGCTTATTCCGGTGGTAGGCAAGCTGGTGCCTTCTCCGCTGCTCTGCATCGTGATCCTGACGGCAGTCGCCATCACCATGGGCATCGATATCCGCACCGTGGGCGATATGGGCGAGCTGCCCGATACTCTGCCCATCTTCCTGTGGCCCGAAGTGCCGCTCAATCTGGAGACGCTGGCGATCATCTTCCCCTATTCCGCAGGTCTGGCCGTGGTCGGTCTGCTCGAATCCATGATGACGGCAGCCATTGTCGATGACCTGACGGATACCAGCAGCGACCGCAATCGCGAGTGCAAGGGCCAGGGGATCGCGAATATCGGTGCGGGCCTGATGGGTGGCATGGCGGGCTGCGCCATGATTGGTCAGTCCATCATCAACATCAAATCCGGTGGTCGTGGCCGCCTCTCTACCTTTGTCGCAGGCACATTACTCATTCTGATGGTTGTATTCATGGATGAGTGGATCCGCCAAATCCCCATGGCCGCATTGGTGGCCGTGATGATCATGGTTTCTATCGGAACGTTTTCATGGGATTCACTGCGTAACCTCAAAAAGCACCCGCTCTCCACCAATATCGTGATGGTGGCAACAGTGGCTGTGGTCGTTGCTACCCATAACCTGGCACTTGGGGTATTTGTCGGGGTACTGCTCGCCTCCTTGTTTTTTGCCAACAAGGTTGCCCGTTTCATGCTGGTCAAGAGCGACAGCGAGCGCAAAGGTGAGGTACGTACCTATCTGGTTCGGGGCCAGGTGTTCTTCGCCAGTGCCGAACAGTTCTTTGCCGGATTCGACTTCAAGGAGGTGGTAGAGAAAGTGGTAATCGACCTCACCCACGCCCACTTCTGGGATATCACCGCTGTCACCGCACTGGACAAGGTAGTCATCAAGTTCCGCCGTGAGGGCACAGAGGTTGAGCTGATTGGCTTGAACGAGGCAAGTGCCACTATCGTTGACCGCTTTGGCGTTCACGACAAACCGGAAGAAGTTGAAAAGCTCCTGGCTGGACACTGATCACAAGAAGGAATTTATCATGACAAATATTTTTGCATGTATCGATGACTCCCCAGCCATGACAGCCGTGTGTGATGCAGCGGCATGGGCTTCTACCAACACAGGGTTACCTGTCACCCTGTTGCACGTACTGGAAAAGAACGAGTTTGAAGGACAGGCCGATCTTTCCGGCAACATCGGCCTGGGCAGCCGCGAGCATTTGCTCAAGGTGCTCGCCGAGCTGGATCACCAACGCAGCCGTCTCGCTCATGAACAGGGGCGTATGCTGCTCAAGAGTGGCGAGGATTACCTCGCTGGCTTGGGTGTGACAGCGGTCGAGACCCTGCAACGCCACGGCCAGCTGGTCGAGACGACCCAGGAACTCTCATCCGGTATGCGGATGTTGGTCATGGGCAAGCAGGGCACGGCCCATGCCCACGAGTTGATTGGCAGCCATATCGAGAACGTCATCCGTACCCTTGTTAATCCCATCATGGTGGTACAGCCAGGCTTTCAGGCGCCAAGCCGCTTCCTGTTTGCCTATGATGCCAGCTCGACGGCGAAGGAGCTTTTTTATTTGTACTGGCAGAGGTGTCACTGGTATCACAGGGTTATTTGCTGTGTATATGATTTCTGCAAGAAAAGGCGTTAAACAGACGTTGGATGCAAAGAGCCCAGAGTAGGCGCTAATAGGTGATATGAGCTGCTAGGAAGCGAACCCCTGTGAGCTTATAAAAATTTATCGACTAACATGTATGGATGCATGCTTGAAGATCAAGTAACTAATAGCAGAGACTATTGGGACTATCTTACAGGCATGTAAACTATCGAATCTATGGAGATTTAATCTGGAATTTTCATAAACGAACCGTATTTTCTTCTTAGGTTATCAATAAACTTAATAGCCTGCCTTTCTTTGTCTTCCAATGCTTTTATCTCTTTTGTCTTTTCTTTTAGCAACTGCTCAAACATTAATTTAGCCTGCTCTCTTGATTTAATATCCACGATGCTTGCCAAGTCTTTCGATTTTTCTGTTAAGGCATCCTCTCGTGCTTGTAGTGAGATGAGGCTATCATTTAAATTTTTCTGTATTAGATCTAAGGACGCTGAACGCCTGCGTATTTCGACTTGATTAGCATCAAGCTGAGCCTCTTTGGCTTTAATGGTTCTATTTATATCATCAACCTGTGAATAAAACTCAGCCTTAAGTTCATCTAAATTGAGAAGATCGCGTAGTAAGTCTTGCTTTTGATCAACTTCATCTTGTATATGATAGAGACGGTCTTTCAATTCCATTTCAAAGCTTCTATATTGATCTTCCAATAGGATTATTTTTTCCTGTGCCTCTAAAATGGACGACTCTTTTTCTTTTAATACTCTCTCCCATCTTTTTAAAATGGCGTTAGCCTTGCCTTCTGCATGCCGAGACTGTTGAATGACTCGTTGCATATCACTTAGCTCAGATTGACTTGTATTTTTTATCGCGTTGTATTCTGCATTAAGCCTTTTAACCTCTGCATCATGCTTTGAACGCAAAGATGAATACTGATGCTGTAAAGATAATAATTGTTGTCTATTATGGGAGTAAATCATTTCGGAGAAATTGCCAACAGGAGCCACAGACACCCATTTTTTAGGGCATTTTTTAAGATAATCTCTAATCTCTTCTTTTGAGATTATCTCTCCTTTCACACGAAATCCACTAAGGTCAAGTTCAACGCAGGTTGCATTCACCCTTTTTAATTCTTTGATTTTTCCTCGATCACAAAAGTGCGTAACTGCAACTTCGATGAGAACCTTCTCTCCATCGATGAACCCAATTACATCTGGGATAACTCGGCCCTCATAAACCTCACATACCATCTCATCAAAAACTATGTTTTTATGGATTGGGTTTATAGTTCCAATCGGCAGTAACAACTGCCTATCCGTTGCTAAAACCTCTTTAGCCAAGATATGTATTTCTGTTTCTGGCTTCCAGCTACAGGCATTCTGTTCGATAGAATTAGGTTCATGAGAAAAATAATGGGCTTTAACTTGCCCTTTCATTGCCCAGACAGCCCCCTGGCAACCGATGCATGTGCAATTGCATGCTTTTCCACTCACAACCTCTTTGACATCAACTATATGGCCGTTGTCGTCAAGGGCGCGAGTCATCAGGATTCTTGCCATCTCTATCCTACCCACAAATGGGTCTATGTATAAAAGCACATCAGTTTATTCAGTTAAATTGGATGCTTTAACTACATCAGTAGTTACAACACTTTCATGAAAAATCATACACTTACATTTGATTGTTTTGAACTTCGTCAAGTTCCAATTGGATTTAGATGTATGACCACTCTCCAGGTGAGCTCATTGAGCTTTAGAGGGTGCGTAGGAGCGGGCTGGTAATCAGGGAGGGGGGATGGATGCAGTACGGTGGAAGGCTCTGATATTGATACCAAAGGAAGGGCGCACGGAAGTAGCGTAAACAAGACACCGATTTTAGGTCGGTGTCAGGTGATAACTAGAACTGTATAAATATTCTCTACTGCTTATTATAACGTAAATGAGAAGTCCAGCGTTTCATTGTCAGATACTCTGCGCATCGCTTTAGCTCTATCCTTATCACCGTAGGTCTTAATTATTTGCTCCACGTCATCATTGAGCTTCGCTGCTGCACCAATAAAATCACCAGGATGTTCCTCGAGATGCGTTTCTGCAACAAGGTGTCTTAACGCATGAATGTTGATACCATGTTGTTTATCATGAGGCATCGTCATCAGATAGGCCTGATATGTCAGTGATTTGAAATTATCTGACAGTTTTGATGATACTTCTATATATTTACTTCTTATTTTAAGGTTTTCCTCGTTGTTTACTTGGCTTTGTCGAATGCTACGCCAAGGGAAAAAGATATCAATATCGTCAATTGACTGAACGCCCGCAAAGGTCATGAGATCAAACTCAATATAGCTGCGCCTTATGTTCAAATACTCTTTGATCAGCGGGGTAAGCTGTTCTGGTAACTCAACATCAACATCCACGCTATTTTTTGCATTTGCGTTTTTAAGATATCTGTACTTTGTGTTATCGTCACTAACCATCGATGTACCAAAACATGGGATATATAGTTGGAATCGGTTACGCTGACGATGATATGTTATACTTGCATAGTTTTTGTTCTGTGATGTCGCATTAGGGTAAAATTTCAATTCAGTCCAGTTTGCGCTGCGTGGAGATTGATAAAAACTGATTGTTTGTATCAGTCCTGCTCTAAAATACTGCAACGCACGGCCAATCTGAGATGCTGCACTTTTTCTATGCGCCAGCTCTAGTTTTTTATCGTCTGTGTTATTCGAAAGTAAATTTTTTTGCTCAGCATTGGTCTTGTATACTTTTGCTTTATCGAATAACCACTGGCTGGCCCTATAAACCGCATTTCGGCGATCTGACGCAGGTATGTTGAGTAAGAATTGAATGTTCAGTTTCCCTTTCTTGCCCGCTTGGCCGCGACTGTTGATGCCTTTCTCTGCCATCTTAAACCAATTAGGATATTCCTCGATAATAAAATCTAGGTCTTTAAAAAACTCCTCGATTGTTCTGTTACCACGATCGGCACAAAACCTTAGGTAGCCCTTCGAATCCGACCCTCGTTTTACAAAATTTAGCACTCTAGAGAATTGGCTTGTACCCGTTTGCAGTCCTTCCGAATATTCAGCCATAGCCTGCATAATCTCAGGTATTGTCAAGTGATAACTGCTAACAGACATGTAATCAATAGCTAATTCAGTATGACAAAAATGTTGAAATGAAAGTAGCTGACTTTTAAATGCGATAGCAGAGCCGCATTCGCCCTTCGCGTTGATTGTCCATTCATTGTTTCTTCTGTTTTTTTCATTGACTTTTGCTCGTATCTCATAGCGTCGATCTGACCTAAGCTCGTCAGAAATGTTTATTATCGCTGGTTGTTTTTTATTTATTTTATACTCACAATACTCATCATAAACCTTCTGTAGATTTGGATTCAGTGACGAGCTAATGAATGTGCTGCGATTGATAGCCGACAGATCAAGATCTGACCGATTTTTTCCTCTGCGTTGATGGTCAACTTTTCTATGAATTTTATCTAACAACAAGTTTTTTGGTAAATTAAAATAACTTTCAATGAAATTGATGCGAACATCAGGTACTCGCTCGGCAGGGTGTGATGTACCCATCATATAATCGCGCAAAACTTTTGTTGCGCTGCCAATCGCTTGTGGACTACTTTTCAGAATTGGCCATGCCTCTGGGTAGTTAGATAATGACGCGTTGATAATTTCACGTGCTACTTCTCTGTATGTAATGAAGCTTTTCTTAATATTATTCTGCGTCTTAGGAGTGACCTCATCGAGCCAGAGACGCTCACCGTATTTCCTCTGAACTGCTGCTGCAAGAGCCTCACAAAAAGTCATTTTGCTGAAATCTATGTTGTTTATTTGAGCGTAGAACTCTGCCAACCGACGCACTCGTGTCAGTGGGCCTCGCGTATCACTCCTGCTCTGACGTGCCAAGGTCATTTTCAGCTTTTCTATTGTTTCACTGCGATTTTCTAACAGTGCAGTTTCCAGCTCATCCTCGGACTGCACAATTGATGTTTTCAGTAACATGTTGAGTGCTGTCTGATGGTGCCTATAACGCGCACTTTCAGTTTTGTCGCTACTCTCAATGCCTTGAATGATCCGTTCTCTCAACTGCCTAATGCTCATAATTGCCACTCCATAAAAATACAACAACTGGTCTTTTTGTTCATTATAGTGCTGCAAACATCAATCGCCACACCAAAACGAAAATTACCGAAAAATAGCTTTTGACTTATTTAAAATTTCTTATGTATCAATGTCTTTTTTGGTTTTTTGTGAGTTTTACGAGGGGTTTCATGATTTTTAAAATTGGCAATGAAGCAAAGATTGATTAGGTTACAATCAGCATTAAACAACAATACATGAAGTTTACAACAGTGATAAATAATCAATTAAAATTAGACACTTAGCTATATTCTTTAATTCCTGAATCGGAAAAACTATGACTGTATTTCTCTGATTTGTTGTAATTATGGTGTAAGGGACTAAGTTGGAAGGACATTTTGTTGTAAAAACAAAAGCATCATAAAAACATATGGTTAGCTAAAAAAATGTCAACAAATCATATAGTAATAAGTTATTGATTTGCATGTGACTTTCTATTTTTACAACAAAATCTCTTAGATAATAGAGAATCACAACGCCTGCTTGCTTGAACCCTCTTTATATCAAGCAAAAAGTGGGCTGTCTGCCCGCGTTGTAAATGGTAAAACGAAGATGACTGCACAATTTCTCTACCTATGATTGTATCTGACATGAAAATATGTGACCTAGGATGCAAGAGTGCTCCAACGCCGTTTCGCTCTGCGTTGCAGTCCTATCTATTTCAGCCGGTAGGATCGTTCCCCATAGTTATTCGTCGCTGTACTGGTGGCAGAGTAGAAATGAGAGCTACGGGGTTGTGTATATGATTAAAACGAAATGTTAGCCAGCCCAGCTTGGCTGTACACTCAGAACTGGCTAACTATGAGCCAGAATACATTTTTTGGTGATATGGATAGGGCTTGAGATGGCAGATTGGATGATGCTGTACGATGCGGTGTAGCGATTCATACCGGTCGAGCTAAATTAATTTCAGCGCTCGATACGCTGTGTAATGCCTGTGCAGTCGAGTCTGAGTACACCAACCTCAGTATCATCGATATTTTCAGAATGCCCCCAAGCTCAGGGTTATTGTTTTCAATGGTTTTGTTGTGGTCAACAATGAGGGGATTGAGAAACCTGCCGGTTTCTAGTTGGCCGTCTGGACGATGCTTCTGATGACAACGAATGTGGTTTCGCCTGGCACTGGCTGAAACTGTACCAGACCAGACCAGACCAGACCAGACCAGACCAGACCAGACCAGACCAGACCAGACTTGGGTGGTTTGTATGCAGTTATAAGGTTAGGTGTTTGGCATGTTCGAGTTTATTGGCAGGCCATTTGGTTAGAGCAACAGCTATGGTTATGGCAGCAATGATGCAGGCGAGACCCCTAGGGCCTTGGCGATCTGATAAACTTTTTCCAGGGTTACCCTAGTTTCCCCACGTTCGATTTTTCCCATATGACCACGGTCTATACCAGCAATTAGTGCTAGTTTTTCCTGTTGCATACCTCGTGCAGACCGCAGCTCTCGTACATTTTTACCGAATGCAGTTGCGAGCATCGCCAGCTCAAACTCGTCAGAATCCATTTTATCTCCTCACTAGAGGATCTATGGTCTACGTTATACGGTGTGCTGTACACGGCTGTGAGTACACGCATATAATGACACTGCATATAAGCATCATTTCGAGGTGGAAAATGTCCAATCAGCAGATCGTTCTGAGCCAGAATCAAAAAAGTGGCACAGTGACACTAACCTTTCAAGATGCGGATTTCCTAGCCGCAGTAGGAGATTCTTTGAGAGTGGAGTCATTCGTACATGTCACTATCAATCAATCCGTATATGATGAATTTGTTAAGAGCATTATGGTTTCGTTTGTTGCCGAATTTATGGATTTTAAGCAGCAATGGCCGATACCTCAGGAGCTAAGAAAGTGAACAAGTCTCTGACATGATGGAGGGCATTCGGGTCTTTCTCGCGGTTTGCTGTATTGGTGGACTTATTTGTCGCTCATCCTCGTAAAGTAATGCCAACGTAGCCTCAGCTTCTTTGGATTATAACCGGCGCCAATTAGCGTTTTTATCGCCTTATGAGTCTCCATAGAGACGGACGTCATTAAGCACCTCTTTAATATCGGTAAACCCAACATAACATCCTAGCCTAGGCGTTCAGTCAGGATCCCATGCTCGATGCGGCTGAGGAGGTCGAGCACAGCCTGAGCGAGTTCGGGCGTATCCTGATGGTTGAACGGACGAACACCTCCTAGGTAACGGGATATATGATCCTGTGTTGAGCAACATGTCAGTACTACAGCTTGCAACTCCGGCACCGGTACAGTGATGGGAGCCCGCCAGCACAAGCCTTACTGACAGTATTAGCCATGGATTGGTCTTGTTGCTTTGGGGCAACCCAAGGAGACGAATCCTACTTTGGGGGCCTGTTTTGTGTTGGACATCGCTCAATCACTCTTAGGTGGCTCTTCTTTAAGGGCGCGGATTTTACCGGAATGGTTAACCAAAAACTATACAGCCAGCATGGCAGAACCGAACAATATCTCCGACCAGGCAAGATTGGGCTGCACCAGCAGTCGCTGATGACGCGCCCTTGGTAGGGCTATTGCCTCTGCCATGCAGGCTTGTTGTGGGGAAGCTGCTTTGTTGATTTTTCTGTCAATTTTGACGCTGTGGCGGGGAGAGCGTCAAAGGGAGTCACTATACTTCCATCACGGGGTCCCGTTGGAGAAGGCGATGGAAAGTTCATTTGGCGAAAAAATGCAGAGCGTACATGCCACGCTCAGGCAGCGCTTTGATAAGCTGAGTCGGGTGGCCATCGCGATTTACGATCCCCATACCGATCAGCTCAAGACCTTTGCCCACAGCACCGAGGGGCCCTCGCCGCTGGTGCAGTACGAGGTGAAGCTGAGCGATGTTCCCTCCCTGAGTTATCTGGCGGAGCACAAGCAGCCCCGGGTGCTCGGCAATCTGGATGCCCTGCGTGGCTCTGCGTCGGAGCACAGCCGCAAGGTACTGGAGGCGGGTTATGCCTCCAGCTATACCGAGCCGCTGCTGTTCAACAGCAAGCTGTTTGGCTTTCTGTTTTGTGATGCCATGGAACCGGGATACTTCGAGGAGCCGATCCGCAGCGAGCTGTCGGCCTATGCCCAGGCGATCTCGGCCATCATTGCGGTGGAGTTTTTCTCCATCCAGACCCTTGGCGGCGCGCTGACCACGGCGCGGGAGTTTAGCCGCTATCGGGATGAGGAGACCGCCAACCATCTGCACCGGATGTCGGCCTACTCCCGGCTGATCGCCAAGACGCTGGCCCCGACTTGCGGGCTGAGCGATGAGGAGGTGGAGTTTATCTACCTCTTCTCCGAGCTGCACGACATCGGCAAGATCGCGGTGCCGGATGCCATTTTGCTCAAGCCGGGCAAGCTGACGCCGGAAGAGTTCGAGATCATGAAGATCCACCCCGGCAAGGGGCGGGAGATGATCAGCCTGATGATCAACGAGTTTGGTCTCGATGGCATTCACCACACCGACATGCTGACCAATATCATCGCCAGCCATCACGAGCGCTTTGACGGCACCGGCTATCCGCTGGGGCTGGCGGGGGAGGCGATCCCGCTGGCGGCGCGCATCGTGACGGTGGCCGATGTGTTTGATGCCCTTACCAGCGAGCGCCCCTACAAGAAGGCATGGCCGTTCGAGACGGCATTTGCCTATCTGGAAGAGCATGCCGGCAGCCAGTTTGATCCCGCCTGTGTCGCCGCAGCCCTGCACAACAAGGCCGAGTTTTATGCCATCTATCAGCAGTATCAGGATCCGGCCTGCACTCCGAGTGTGGCGCGCAGCGGCGCCGAGCCGGGTTGAGCGCGTGTGATGAGCGTAAGGGCAAAGTGGCGGAACAAGCATGAATGAAAAGCGTAACAAGAGAGGGGGCACCAGCAGGTGCCCCCTCTCTTTTATGTGCCTCTCGATTCCACGCGCCTTTATTTTTCCGACCTTATCTCTGCGGCTATGGCGTGTGTGGTCAGGTTACTTTTTGGGCGTCGGCTCGCTGATTTGATAGAGGTGATCCGCGCAGGCGCTGGAGCAGCCACAGGGGCGCACCTCTTTATCTTCCCGTTTCTGGGCAAGCTGATATTGGCGCCACCAGATGATGGTGCCCATGGCCAGGATCAGCACGAACGAGGCGAGCAGGCTCAACAACCAGATGGACATGATCTCTTCTCCTTGATGGTGATGACATGCACGGCGATGGCATCAGTGATGATGGCAGCAACCGCCCTGCTGGTTGGCGCCTTCACTGCCGTGGCAACAAGTATGGCCTTGTCGTGAGCTCTCTGCCTGATTGCCACTACTGGCGCAACAGTGATCGGAGCCACTGTTGCAACCACCGTGACAATTCGCATGGCTGTGGCCTGTGCCGACGGGCTGGATGGCACGGATAGTCGCCTTGCTCTGATGACGGCGAGATGGACGCCCCTGACTGGCCTCGGTAAGAGGTTGCAAATTGGTGGGGGCCAGCAGCGCGGGCAGCGGCAGGCGGGCAGAGCGACACTGCAGCACCCGGATATTGGCCGCCAGCAGGCGCCCCAGCATTCGCTCGCCGATATTGCGCACCACCACCTGACCCACCTGATAATGGGCGAGGGCGTCGAGCAGCGCTTGCTTGCCGTGGCAACCTTCGGCGGCGGCCGGGTTAGCCAGGGTGGCGATAACGTTCCCTTCGGGGTTAAGAATTTGCAACTGCTCGGCACGGGTAAAGTGGCCAGCCAGCAACCCCTGACTCAGCATCAGGGCGCTGTTGCTGGGGTTGGTGGTCATGGTTGTGACAGCATTCATGTCGGCTCTTCTCCACTGGTTGGGTGGTCGGGCTCGGCGGGTTGCATCATCAATGCCTTGCCCAGACTCAGACACTCCACCACCTTGTAGCGCCCTTTTTTCAGGATATTGGCCAAGGTCTGGCGGGAGACCCCCATCACCAGGGCGGCCTCCTGCTGCTGCATTCCTTGAAGGTCGACGAGGCGCAGTGCCTCGAACTCGTCAGGGGCCAGCGTGACCTGTTCCAGCTGATGCATGGGGCGGCCGTTGGGTTTGAAGCAGCTGTTGGCGGGGTGGCCACAGATCTGGCGGGTAATCTTGGGTCTTGGCATGGTGGCTCCTAATTGGCATAAGCCATTTATACGCTCATATGTAGCATATGCCAATAATTTTGTCTGATGCAGAGGGTAGCGTCAGTGCTGTTTACGGTAGATAGGGGTAAAGAGAGGGGAGAGGAATACGCACAAAAGCTGTGAAGGTGGCAGAAACGATGCAGGCCCGAACATGGTTCGGGCCTGCGGTTTTGCAGAGGATGGCGGTTGCCTTCCCGACGAGCTTACGCCTGTTCGGCCTCGGCCACTGGAGCGGCGCTCTCGCTGCCATTGGCGAAGCGATCCGCCCACAGGGCAATCACGCCGTCACCGGTGACGTTGCAGGCGGTGCCGAAGCTGTCTTGCGCCAGATAGAGGGCGATCATCAGGGCGATGGAGGCTTCACCGAAACCGAGCATGGAGGTGAGCAGGCCCAGCGCCGACATCACGCCACCACCCGGCGCGCCTGGAGCGGCGATCATGATCACCCCCAGCATCATGATGAAGGGGAGCATGGTCTCGATGCCCGGAATTGCCAGATGCTCGGAGAGGAACATCACCGCGGTGGCACAGGTGACCAGGGTAATGGTGGAGCCACAGAGGTGAATGGTGGCACACAGCGGCACGGTGAAGTTGGCGATACCGTCGCTCACGCCGTTGTTCTTGCTCGATTGCAGAGCTACCGGAATGGTGGCGGCGCTCGACATGGTCCCCAGCGCAGTGAAGTAGGCGGGCAGCATGTTCTTGATGAGCTGTGCCGGTGAGCGGCCAAGGGCCAGACCGGTACCCACGAACAGTACGGAGAGCCAGATCCAGTGCATCAGGATGGCCATCACCAGCACTACGCCGAAGGTTTTCAGGGTAGCGAATACGGTGCCTTCTACCGTCATTTCGACAAAGACGCCGGCGATATAGAACGGCAGCAGCGGGATGATCACCTTGGCCAGCAGGCGGTCGATGATGTCACGACCCTGATCGGCGACCCGGCGCAGATCGGTGGCCTGGGTGGCGCTGATCCCGATGCCGAACACGAAGGCGGCGGCCAGTGCCGACATCACGCCAAACAGCGGCGGGATCTCCAGATTGACGTAGGAGGCGAGTTTGATAGCCGTGGCCGTGGTGGGCTCGGCGGCGGTGGTGAACTGCGGGATCAGGTGGCTCGCCACGGTAAAGGCGAACAGCCCCGCCAGAATGGTGGAGCAATATGAGAGGGCCACGGTTTTGCCCAGCAGCTTGCCGGAGTTTTTCGGCAGGCTGGCGATGCCGCTCATGATAAAGAACAGAATGATGAGCGGAATGGTGAAGGTGATCAGCTGACCTATCACTGTCTTGGCCGTAAACAGCACGCGCGCCACCCACTCAGGGGCGTAGAGACCGAGCAAGAGACCGGCAAGGATGCCAGCAATGAGTTTCAGGACAAGTTTCATAAGGAAATCCGGAGTTGGTTGTATTGTCTGTTTTGTTATTAAAATTTGATATTAATCACACTTTTTAACACGTAAGCCGTGTTATGTCTGCCTTTTCTGCGTTAACGCCGAGTTAAATATTGTCGAAGGTCAAGATCGCCGACTAGCTGTCGGCTTGGCGTTGAACTGGAAAATTCGTGATGAATTAGCCCGTTAGGTGGCCTGATGATCGCCACGCAGCAACATGACGTACTGGCTGGCGTGTTGACTTGTGCATGATGGCGTGTTGGTCGAGGCGGTTTCCATCGGCGCCAGTTGCAGCGCTATCCCGGATGTGGTGACCAGTTGCTGTAGCTCATCGTGACTTATCTTGCCGCTTGGCTGTAGGGGGAAGCAGAGCGGAGCACCCGCTTTAAGCAGGGTCGCCAGCTGTTGCAACTGGGGGACAAGGGTGGCCGCGTCGCTATCAAGCGGGCGGCTCAGCCAGATGCCATCGTAAGGGAGCACCGAGTGCATCTTCGCCAGCGGGCAGATCCGCACTGCTTGCCCGGATTGCTGCGAGGCAACTTTGGCGTCAGCCAGCACAGCGTCACAGGCGGTGACCACATACCCTTCTGCACGCAGCCAGCACAGATCCTCCCCCGTACCGCACTGACCATTGAGCAGGTGAGCACCGGGTTTGAGACGTGCCACAAAGGCAGCCCGAGCGCGGGCGTGCTGGTCGTTCAAGGGCCGGGAAGCGGGGATAGCGTCAGAGTGTGGCACAGGGGTTACCTCAAGCAGGGGGCGCACAGGGTAACAAATCGGGGCCTGACTGCCAAAGCGCGCGGTCAGGCCCCGTTTTGGATGGATGGGAGTTGCCGGAGCCGGTTAGCGGCCGCAGGCAGGCCCGTGGGGCTGGGCCAGCATGGTGAACATGCTCTCTATCAGGAAGGCTGATTCACTCTGCAGGTCGATCCGGCCCGGAAAGTGGAGCCAGTTGATGATGTAGCCATCCAGAGTGCAGTGGAGCAGGGTGGCGGCGCGCTGCAGGTTGAGGTTGGCGGGCAGCTGGCCCCGTCGTACCGCATTGGCCAGGGTGGTCTCCAGGTCCCGAAAGAAGTTGGCGGACTGGCTGCGGATATGTTCGCGCAGTGAGATGGCTTCCCCCTCCAGCGATTCGAGATTGAACAGTATGGTGAACATCTGCCGCTGGGCCGGATTGTGAATGAAGCTGTGGAGCACCCCTTCGAAGAAGAGGCGCAGTTGCCCCAGCGGATCCGGCTCATCTGGGTTGAGGCAGGCGTCGAGCTGATGGGCGAGGGGGCTGCAGAGCTCCTGCCAGAGCGAAATGAAGAGTTCATCCTTGTTCTTGAAGTGCCAATAGATGGCCCCGCGGGTCAGGTCTGCCGCCCTGGCGATGTCGGTCAGGCTGGTCTTGGCCAGGCCCTGAGAGCAGAACAGATCCAGCGCCGTGCTCATGATGTGGCAGCGGGTTTGCTGCGCCTCTTCTTTGGTTCGTCTGGCCATCGAAATTTGTGCCTCATGCAAGCAAAAAGTCACTTACATACATTTATGAATGTATGTATATTGCCTCATCTTTCGACTATTTACCAACAGGGCCCGTGTGGCCCTGATTGTTCATTGACTGGCAAAGGCTCAGGTGTTTCATGCATAAACATATTCTTGCTCGTTCAGTTGGTCTTGCCTTGCTGGCTACAGGCTTGCTGGCAGGTTGTGGTGACAAGGGGGGCGCACCCCAGGGACAGGGCGGCATGCCCCCTGCGGCGGTCAACGTGGTGACCCTGCAGAGCGGTCCGCTGATGCTGACCACCGAGTTGACCGGTCGCAGTGCCCCGTTGCGGGTGGCCGAAGTGCGTCCGCAGGTGAGCGGCATCATCCTCAAGCGCCTCTTTACCGAGGGGAGCGATGTGAAGGCGGGCGATCTGCTCTATCAGATCGATCCGGCTGTCTATCAGGCGGCGGTTGCCAGCGCCAAGGCCAATCTGGCCAAGGCCGAGGCTAACGAGCAGAGTGCCCGCCTCAAGGCGCAGCGCTATCAGGAGCTGCTCAAGGTCAAATCCATCAGCCGTCAGGACTATGACGACGCCGACGCCAGCTGGAAGCAGGCCAAGGCGGAGATCATGGCGAGCAAGGCGGCCCTGCGCACTGCCGAGATCAATCTCGGCTACACCCGCATCACTGCCCCCATCAGTGGCCGCATCGGTAAATCCGCGGTGACCGAGGGAGCGCTGGTGACTGCCCAGCAGGCTGACAGCCTGACCGCCATTCAGCAGCTCGATCCCATGTATGTGGATGTGCGTCAGTCCACCGCTGATCTGCTGCGCCTCAAGCGACTGGTCGCCGAGGGCAAGCTGACCCAGGACGAGCAGAAAGGGGCCAAGGTGACCTTCCAGCTGGAAGATGGCTCCACTTATGGCGAAGAGGGCTCGCTGCAGTTCTCCGATGTGACCGTGGATGAGACCTCCGGCATGGTGACCCTGCGAGTGATTGTGCCCAACCCTCATCAGCTGCTGCTGCCCGGCATGTTTATGCGCGCGACCCTGCAAGAGGGTGAGCGGGCGCAAGGGCTGCTGGTGCCGCAAACTGCCGTGACTCGCACCCCCAACGGCGGCGCAACCGTGATGGTGGTGACCGCTGACAACAAGGTGGTGCTGCGCAACGTGCAGCTGAGCCGGGTCGTCGGCAGCAACTGGGTGGTGGAGTCAGGGCTCACCTCCGGCGAGCGGGTGATCGTGGCTGGCTTGCAGAAAGTACGACCGGGCGCCGTGGTCAATCCCGCCGAGCAGGGTGCTGATGCACCGTCTGCTCAAGCTGCGTCCAACACCCCGGCCAACAAGTAGGATGGAGTAATCGCCTCATGGCTCGATTTTTTATAGATAGACCCATTTTTGCCTGGGTGATCGCGCTGGTGATCATGCTGGCGGGCAGTCTGGCCATCATCAAATTGCCGGTCGCCCAGTATCCGAGCATTGCGCCGCCCGCTGTCGGTATTTCCGCCAGCTATCCGGGCGCATCCGCCAAAACGGTGGAAGACTCGGTGACCCAGATCATCGAACAGAACATGACCGGGCTGGATCACCTGCTCTACATGTCTTCACAGTCTGACTCCGCGGGGCGGGTGTCGGTGACCCTCACCTTCCAGCCGGGAACCGACCCCGATATCGCCCAGGTACAGGTGCAGAACAAGCTGCAACAAGCGATGTCGCTGCTGCCGCAAGAGGTGCAGCAGCAGGGGATCCGGGTACAGAAGACCTCCAGTAGCTTCCTGATGGTCGCGGCCTTCATCTCCAGCGATGGCAGCATGAACAACGACGACCTGGCGGACTATGTGGTCTCCAACATCAAGGAGCCTCTGAGTCGTCTGGACGGGGTAGGGGACATCACCTTGTTCGGCAGCCAGTACTCCATGCGGGTCTGGCTCGATCCCAACAAACTCAACCGGGTGCAGATGACACCGGGTGATGTGCAGGCGGCCATCAAGGCGCAGAACGCCCAGGTGGCGTTCGGCAAGCTGGGCGGTACTCCGTCGGTGGAAGATCAGCAGTTCACCGCCACCATCATGGGGCAAACCCGGCTCTCTACCGTGGAGCAGTTCAACGACATCCTGCTGCGGGTGAATCAGGATGGCTCCAAGGTACGGCTGAAAGATGTGGCCCGGGTTGAGCTGGCGGGCGAAAGCTATGACGCCGATGCGCTCTACAACGGTCAGTCTACCGCCGCGGTCGCCATCAAGCTGGCGACCGGCGCCAACGCGCTGGATACCGCCGAGAAGGTGCGTGCCAAGCTCAATGAGCTGTCGGATTACTTCCCGGCCAACATGGAGATCGTCTACCCCTACGACACCACGCCGTTTGTGAAGATCTCCATCGAGGAGGTGGTGCAGACCCTGATCGAGGCGATCTTCCTGGTGTTCTGCGTCATGTATCTGTTCCTGCAGAACTTCCGCGCCACCCTGATCCCGACCATTGCGGTGCCTGTGGTGCTGCTCGGTACCTTCGGGGTGATGGCGGCGTTCGGCTTCTCCATCAATACCCTCACCATGTTCGGCATGGTGCTGGCCATCGGCCTGCTGGTGGATGACGCCATCGTGGTGGTAGAGAACGTGGAGCGGCTGATGAGCGAGGAGGATCTCTCCCCGCTGCAAGCGACCCGCAAGTCGATGACCCAGATCACCGGCGCGTTGGTGGGGATCGCCCTGGTGCTCTCTGCCGTGTTCGTGCCGATGGCCTTTTTCGGCGGCTCGACTGGCGCCATCTATCGCCAGTTCTCGCTGACCATCGTCTCGGCCATGGTGCTGTCGGTGCTGGTGGCGTTGATCCTGACACCGGCCCTTTGTGCCACCCTGCTCAAGCCGATGAAACATGGCGAGTTTGGGGCCAAGCGCGGCTTCTTTGGTTGGTTCAACCGCGCCTTTGATGCCGGTACCAATCGCTATCAGAGTGGCGTGCGCAAGGTGATCAAGCAGGGCGTGCGCTACAGCCTGATCTACGGCGCCATGCTGGCGGTGTTGGCTGTGCTCTTTATGCGGATGCCCACCTCCTTCCTGCCGGAAGAGGATCAGGGGGTCATCATGTCCATGGTGCAACTGCCGGTGGGGGCCACTAAGCAGCGCACCGAGGTGGTGCTGGCAGACATGCGCGACTACTTCCTGAAAAACGAGAAGGATAACGTTGACTCCGTACTGACCGTATCCGGCTTCAGCTTCGCCGGTAGTGGCCAGAACGCGGGTATGGCCTTTATCAAGCTCAAGGACTGGAGCGAGCGCAAGAGCCCGGATCGCAGCGCCAATGCCATCATCGGCCGCGCCATGGGCTATCTGTTCAGCATCAAGGAGGCGCAAGTGTTCGCCTTTAACCTGCCTCCGATCCCGGAGCTGGGTACGGCGACCGGTTTTGACTTCTTCCTGCAGGATCGCGGCGGTATCGGTCACGACAAGCTGATGGCGGCGCGTAACCAGCTGCTCGGCATGGCGTCGCAGGATCCCACTTTGGTGCGGGTGCGTCCGAACGGGATGGAAGATACGCCGCAGCTCGATATCAAGATCGACTACGAGAAGGCACTGGCGCAGGGGCTATCCATCGCCGATATCAACAACACCCTGGCTACCGCCTGGGGCTCGTCCTACGTTAATGACTTCGTTGACCGTGGCCGGATCAAGAAGGTCTACATGCAGGCGGATGCCCCCTTCCGGATGAACCCGGAAGATCTCAAGCTCTGGTATGTGCGCAACAGTGCCGGTCAGATGGTGCCCTTCTCCGCCTTTGCCAGCACCGAGTGGAGCTTCGGCTCGCCGCGTCTGGAGCGTTACAACGGTGTGCCGGCGATGGAGATCGTCGGTGAGGCGGCGCCCGGCAAGAGTACCGGTGATGCGATGGCCGCCATCGAGCAGATGGTGAAACAGCTACCGGAAGGGGTGGGCATCGAGTGGACCGGGCTCTCCTTCCAGGAGCGTCAGGCCGGTTCACAGGCACCTGCGCTCTACGCGATCTCGCTGCTGGTGGTGTTCCTCTGTCTGGCTGCCCTCTACGAGAGCTGGAGCATTCCGTTCTCGGTGATGTTGGTGGTGCCGCTCGGGATACTGGGGGCCATTGTGGCTGCTACCCTGCGCGGGCTGGAGAACGACGTCTACTTCCAGGTCGGCCTGCTCACGACCATCGGCTTGTCGGCGAAGAACGCGATTTTGATCGTGGAATTTGCCAAAGAGCTCTATGACAAAGGGATGGGACTGGGCGAGGCGGTGGTGGAGGCGGCGCGTCTGCGTCTGCGTCCAATCCTGATGACCTCGCTCGCCTTTATCCTCGGGGTGCTGCCGCTGGTGATCAGCTCCGGCGCCGGTGCCAGCAGCCGTAACGCCATCGGTACCGGCGTGATGGGGGGGATGATCAGCGCTACCGTACTGGCCATCTTCTTCGTACCCCTCTTCTTCGTATTGGTGATGCGTTACTTCACTAGCCACAAGAGTAAAGAGGCGCGCATGGCTGCAGCAGTTGAGTCAAAAGGTGACTGAGCAAAAGCGTGTCCATCTGTTCTGAGCGATAGATCACAATTTGATAAATGAGTCAGTTAAAGCTGACTATAAAATGGGGCAACGTGAGCGGTTGCCCCATTTTTTTCACCTGAAAAACGGTAACTTGGCTGTGATCTGTTCGATTTTGAAAGGTGATTCGGATGAGTTCATCAAGTGCTTTCGGTTCTCCATCGAATCTTGATTCAAAACCCTTGATGAAGGCACTTTTTGGTGTGCAGGTTTACAGAAAACGAGATAGAATCTGCCCCTTATCGGGCTGGTAGACTATGTGTCGTTTGGTTTGGTATCCCTCTTTTGGCTATAAAATGCGAGCGGGTAACACTGTTATCGACCATCAAAACATAAAAATGCTGGAGGACAAGATGACCAACAGCAAACAAAATTCGGTTAAAAGCAGCAAATTGGGGGCTGTAACCCAAGGGCGGTAGCCATGGTGTTATCCTGAGTTTTGTTCAACCTATATGCACAACGGCTGTTGTGGTGCAGTCTTGGCAATACACGTTATTTATTGATTTTTAGTGCTAATACAGCTGTTTTCTGTTCCATACCCCGATACCCAATTCCGTATTCACTCCTCGCAAGAGAACGCATATCTATGAAAATTCTCGTTACCGGTGGCGCAGGCTTTATTGGTTCTGCCGTAGTGCGCCATATCATCCGTGATACTCAGGATGCCGTTATCAATCTCGATAAACTCACCTATGCCGGCAATCTGGAATCCCTGGCCGATGTATCGTCAAGCGAGCGTTATGTGTTTGAGCAGGTGGATATCTGCAATCGCGCCGAACTGGATAGGGTGTTTGCCCTGCACCAGCCGGATGCCGTGATGCATCTGGCCGCCGAGAGCCATGTTGACCGCTCTATTACAGGGTCGGCCCACTTAATCGAGACCAATATCGTTGGCACCTATATTTTGTATTTTGCTGGAAGCGGCTCGCGATTATTGGAACGGTCTGGACGAGGTACGCAAGGCGGCCTTCCGCTTCGATCATATCTCCACCGACGAGGTGTATGGCGATCTGCCCCATCCATGTGAGTTCCTTATTCCCTCTCCCTCGGTGGGAGAGGAGTGAGGTGAGGGGGAAAAACTCCCGCTCTTTACCGAAACTACCCCCTTACGCCTCCAGCATCCCTTTTCTGCCTCCAAAGCCTCCAGCGACCATGCGATGTCCGTTTGGCGCCAAACATGCGACGGGGGCCCGTATTGTTGAGCAACTGCTCGAACAATTACGGGCCTTGGCAAAATGCGGAAAAACTGATTCTAAAAATGATCGCCCATGCCTTGGTGGGCAAGTCAATCCCTCTTTATGATTAGGGAGGTCGGAGCTGCGACTGGCTCTATGTGGAGGATAATGTCAGAGCACTGTTGCTGTTGCTGGTGCTGGTGCTGGTGCTGACCAAAGGGCGAGTGGGAGATTGCTCGACGAACTGGTCCCCTTGTCCCCATGTCCTCTTGAGGGAGAAAAGCCCGGGGAAAAGGTGAAAAGCTATCAGGATCAAATCACCCATGTGGCCGACAGGCCCGGCCATGACCGTCGTAACGCCATTGATGCCGGCAAAATAGCCACTGAATTGAAATGGCTGCCGCAGGAGAGTTTTGAGTCAGGATTGTCCAAGACGATTACCTGGCATCTCTCGCAAATGCGCGACATTGATTGAATTCATCATTGATTTATTGCACGTCCTGCTTGGACTGAACTTGAGATTGGTATCTTTTATATGAAGAGTAATATTTTGAGTCTCATTGGTCGAAATAAAGACCTGTTCGTTGATGACATCGGCAAAAATGAGCAACAGCTGTCTGATATCGTCAGCCAGTCCAGTTTTCTTGTTCTTGGTGGCGCCGGTTCTATTGGCCAGGCGGTAACCAAAGAGATCTTCAAGAGAAATCCACGTAAATTGCATGTGGTCGATATCAGCGAGAACAACATGGTCGAGCTGGTGCGCGATATCCGCAGCTCGTTCGGGTATATCGATGGTGATTTCCAGACGTTCGCCTTGGATATCGGCTCCATTGAATATGACGCCTTTATCAAAGCTGACGGCGCCTATGATTACGTGCTCAACCTTTCTGCGCTCAAGCATGTACGCAGCGAAAAAGACCCCTTCACGTTGATGCGTATGATTGACGTCAATGTGTTCAACACGGATAAAACCATCCAGCATTCCATCGACATAGGGGTTAAAAAGTATTTCTGTGTCTCGACTGACAAAGCAGCCAATCCGGTCAACATGATGGGGGCGTCCAAGCGCATCATGGAGATGTTCCTGATGCGCCGTAGCGAACAGATTGCCATTTCAACCGCGCGCTTTGCCAACGTGGCCTTCTCCGATGGCTCCTTGTTGCATGGCTTCAACCAGCGTTTGCAAAAGCGTCAGCCCATCGTCGCCCCCAACGACATCAAACGCTACTTCGTGACCCCCCAAGAGTCCGGTGAGCTGTGCCTGATGTCCTGCATCTTCGGTGAGAACAGGGATATCTTCTTCCCCAAGCTCAGCGAATCCCTGCACCTGATTACCTTCGCCGAAATCGCCGTGAAGTATCTGGAGCAGCATGGTTACAAGCCATATCTGTGCAAGGATGAGGATGAAGCCAGAGCCCTGATGGCGAGCCTGCCTGAGCAGGGGATGTGGCCCTGCCTCTTTACCGAGAGCGACACCACGGGTGAAAAAGACTTCGAAGAGTTCTTCACGGACAAGGAAGTGCTGGATATGGCCCGGTTCGAGAACTTGGGCATCATCAAGAATGAACCCTCATATCAGAATGCTCTGCTCAACCATTTCGAGCAGAGCATCGCGGCCATGAAAATAAAACGCGCCTGGGATAAGAAAGAGATCGTCGAGCTGTTCTTCGCCATGATCCCGGATTTTGGTCATAAAGAGACAGGCAAATATCTCGATGGCAAGATGTAAGGGATCGGTATGCATACTCAATTAATTCGTTTTATTCGTGATACCTACAAAACCGATGATTTCATTCCTCTTCACGCCCCGACCTTTGCCGGCAACGAACGTCAATATGTTATGGACACGCTGGAAAGCACCTTCGTTTCCAGCGTCGGTGCCTATGTTGAGCAGTTCGAGCAGCAAATAGCCAACTTTACCGGTTCAGCCCGTGCCGTTGCCACCATGAATGGCACGGCGGCGCTGCACATCGCGCTCTACATGGCTGGTGTGCAGGCAGGCGATCTGGTGATCACCCAGCCCCTGACCTTTGTGGCGACCTGCAATGCCTTGTATCACATGGGTGCAGACCCCGTGTTCGTCGATGTATCACGACAGAGCCTGGGTCTGTGCCCCATTGCCTTAGCCCACTGGCTGGAAGAGCATGCTTCTCACACTGAGACAGGTGCCATCCACAAGGCAAGTGGACGCCGCCTCAAAGCAGTCGTACCCATGCACACCTTTGGTCATCCGGTTGAACTCGATGAGATTCAGGCCGTGTGCGAGGCCTGGGGCATCGCCTTGGTGGAAGATGCTGCCGAGAGCCTTGGTTCCTACTACAAAGGCAAACACACGGGGACGCTGAGCGCGTTTTCCGCCCTGAGCTTCAATGGCAACAAGATCATCACCACGGGTGGTGGTGGCATGGTGCTTTGCCAGAATGCCGAACAGGGGGCGCGCACCAAGCACATCACCACCACCGCCAAGGTGCCCCATCCGTTCGAGTTCTATCATGATGAACCCGGTTTTAACTACCGGATGCCCAATCTAAATGCGGCCCTCGGATGTGCCCAGATGGAAGCCCTGCCGCAATTCCTAGCGCAAAAGCGGGCGCTTGCCATGCACTATGCCGAGTTCTTCAAGGGACAGGCATGTCAGTTTGTGACTGAGCCTTCTTATGGACGCTCCAACTACTGGCTCAATGCGATTGTCTGTGAAGATCAAACCCAGCGGGATACGTTGCTGACCGAGCTGAACAAGGCTGGTGTCATGACCCGGCCTGTATGGAAACTGATGCATCGCCTGCCCATGTTCTCTCATGCCTTGCGTGGGGAGCTTAACAATGCCGAATGGTTGGAAGCCCATCTGATCAACCTGCCCAGCTCGCCTGTCGAGGTCTGAATATGGCCAACACCATTGCCGTCTTTACCGGTACTCGCGCCGAATACGGGCTGCTCTATTGGTTGATGAAAGACATTGCGGCCGATCCCGAGCTGGATCTCAGACTTATTGTTTCAGGTACGCACTTGTCTCCCGAGTTTGGCCTGACTTATCAGCAGATAGAGCAAGATGGCTTCAAGATCGATGAGCGCATCGAGATGCTGCTCTCTTCCGACACCTCGGTTGGTGTGGTCAAAAGCATGGGCGTGGCTTTGCTCGGTCTGGCAGACGCATTGGCGCGGCTGCAGCCCGATGTGTTGGTGATCCTCGGAGATCGCTTTGAAGCCTTAGCTGCCGCCCAAACGGCTATGTTGCAACGCATACCTGTTGCTCACCTTCATGGTGGTGAGATAACCGAAGGGGCCTATGATGACGCCATCCGCCATGCCATTACCAAGTTGAGCTACCTGCATTTCACGGCTGCCGAGCCCTATCGACAGCGTGTCATTCAGTTGGGGGAGGCACCTGAGCGGGTGTTCAACGTAGGTGCCGTCGGTCTGGACCACATCATCAAGACACCGCTGCTGTCCATGGACGAGCTGCAATCCTCTCTTGGGTTTACGTTGGGCTCACCGTTCTTCGTGGTGACCTATCACCCCGTGACTCTGGCCGATGAGCCGGCCAGGGAGAGTTTCAGTGCCTTGCTGGCGGCGTTGGATAACTATCCAGACCACCAGGTCATCCTGACGTACCCGAATGCAGATGACGGTGGTCGAACCATCATTCCACTGCTTGAGCAGTATGCGGCAGCCAATCCTGCACGCGTGCTGGCCATTCCGTCTTTGGGTTATAGGCGTTACCTGAGCGCGGTGAAACACAGTGCCGTCGTGATCGGCAACTCGTCGAGCGGCATCATCGAAGTGCCTTCTCTGGGTGTTCCGACCATCAATATCGGCCAACGCCAACAAGGGCGCCTGGCAGCAAAGAGTGTGCTTCATTGCGACGCGAAGGCTGAGGCCATTACGCAATGCATTGCCAAGGCCTTGCAGCCTATGGGCCCGGATGCTTATGTCAATCCTTATGGTGCAGGGGACGCCAGCGGCCAAATCGTGGCACGCCTGAAGCATTTTGCCATCCCCACCATCAAACAGTTCCATGATCTCGACAGGAGTCCGTCGCCATGATCCGCATCATCGCCGAAGCCGGCGTCAACCATAATGGCGACGAAGCACTCGCCGTGGCACTGATCGATGCTGCCCACCGGGCAGGCGTCGATGTCGTCAAGTTTCAGACCTTCAAGGCGGCCAATCTGGTGACCCGCCAAGCCAAGCAGGCCGCTTATCAAACCACCAACACCGGCAAGGAAGAGAGTCAGCTTGCGATGCTCTCCCGCCTTGAGCTTTCGTTCGATGCCCATCTTCGTCTGATCGCCCATTGCGAGTCTCTCGGTATCGCGTTTTTGTCTACCGCCTTCGATACCGAGAGCCTGGACTTTCTGGTGAACCGGTTGAAGTTGCAGACCCTCAAGGTCCCGTCCGGGGAACTGACCAATGCGCCTTTCGTACTGGCCCATGCTCGCACCGGCTGCGAGTTGATCGTCTCGACCGGTATGGCCACGTTGGCAGAAGTGGAGGCGGCCCTGGGGGTGATAGCCTTCGGATTGACCGCGCCGCAGGATGCGCAGCCCGGTGAGGCCGCCTTCATGGCTGCCTATGCCAGCGAGGCTGGTCAGGCCGCTCTTGCCAACAAGGTGACCCTGCTGCATTGCACGACCGAGTATCCAGCGCCCATGGTGGATATCAACCTCAAAGCCATGGATACCCTGTCGCACGCCTTCCGGTTGCCGGTCGGTTATTCGGATCACAGCCAAGGCATCACCATCCCTGTAGCGGCTGTAGCCCGGGGAGCCTGCCTCATCGAGAAGCACTTCACTCTTGATCGCAACATGGAAGGACCTGATCACAAGGCCTCTCTTGAGCCCGATGAACTGGCCGCCATGGTGAAAGGGATCCGCGATGTGGAGCTGGCACTGGGAGATGGTATCAAGGGACCGCGCCCGAGCGAGATCAAGAACAAGGAGATCGCACGCAAGAGTCTGGTGGCTGCCTGCGACATTGAGGAGGGCACCATCCTCTGTGCCGACAACCTCGCCATCAAACGTCCGGGTGACGGCATGAGCCCTTATGCTTACTGGCAGCTTCTGGGACAACCTGCGAAGCAGGCCTATCAGGCAGGTGAGCCTATCCATGAATAAACCGCTCATCGTCCTCGGGGCTGGCGGACATGCCTCGGTGCTGGTCGACATGCTGCGCAGCCAGGGAGTGGTTCCCATCGCCCTAGTTGCGCCCGCTGCAGGTACACTGCGCGCCGCGCTGGCTGATATTCCCTTCTGGCATGATGAGAAAATACTGACCTACCATCCGGATAAGGTGGTGTTGGTCAATGGCATCGGCTCCCTGCCGGGCAATCCGCTGCGCGCCACGCTGTTTGCCCGTTATCGCGCCCTTGGTTACCGCTTTGCAAGCGTCGTTAGCGCACAGGCCATGGTCTCTGACTACGCTGTGCTGGAAGAGGGTGCCCAAGTCATGGCGGGGGCCATCATTCAAGCTGGTACCCAAATAGGTGCAAACAGCATCATCAATAGTGGCGCCATCGTGGATCACGACTGCCGTCTAGGTGATGACAACCACATCGCACCAGGTGCGGTGTTATCCGGCGGTGTAGTAACAGGCGAAAGAGTCCATATCGGCACGGGGGCCGCAGTGATCCAGAATATCAAAATTGGTTCTCATACTGTGGTTGGTGCTGGTGCAACTGTTGTTAAAGACCTCGCAAACAACCAAGTTTTATATGTGGCCAAATCATTTTTACGGTAAGGGACTTGTTAATGAGCTATGACTGGAAGAATATTTTAATTAAGCCAGACCAGCCTATACGTGATGCTTTACAATTAATAGATAGTGAATCATTGCGGATAGCTCTTGTTGTTGATGATCAATTCAGCTTGCTGGGAGTTGTTACTGATGGTGATGTCAGGCGTGGACTTCTAAAAAATTTAAGTATTAACAGTCCAGTTTATATGGTAATGAATACTAAACCATTAACTGCAAAACTGGGGACTGCACGTAAAGAATTAGTTAAATTTATGGAGAAAGAGCAGCTTCTCGCTATTCCTTTAATGGATGGAGATAAGGTTGCTGGCTTAGAAACATTGCAAAGAGTGGGGCAATGCTCAAAATATCAAAACCCAGTTTTTATAATGGCAGGGGGCTTTGGGACGCGGTTAAGACCTTTAACGGATAATTGCCCTAAGCCTATGTTGAAAGTGGGTGATAAGCCTATTTTAGAAATATTAATTAATAGTTTTGTTAAGGCTGGCTTTGTAAATTTTTATATTTCTACTCATTATCTTCCTGAAATGATTCGTGACTATTTTGGTGACGGTTCGAAGTGGAATGTAAAAATTAATTATGTGCACGAAGAAGAACCATTAGGTACGGGCGGTGCGCTCGGCTTATTACCCTGTGATACCCCTGAGCTGCCTCTGATTTTAATTAATGGTGATGTTTTAACTAATGTTGATTTTGAGCGTGTACTTGAATTTCATAATAAGCATGCTGCTGCAGCAACAATGTGCGTGAGAGATTATGAGTATCAAGTTCCATTTGGTGTGATACAAGGTGAAGGTAATAAAATTATTAGCATGGTAGAAAAACCAGTACAACGATTTTTTGTTAATGCTGGCATCTATATTGTGAGTCCTAAAATTCGAAGTTTTGTACGACAAAATATTCGTATCGATATGCCTACTTTATTAGAGCAATCTATATCGCAACAGCAAAATGTTTTAATGTTTCCAATACATGAATATTGGCTTGATATTGGCAGAATTGAAGATTACAACAGAGCACAAACAGACATTATGAATTTGGAGTTCTGAGATGAGTTGTTACGCTGTTATTGGGATGGGGAGTATCGCCAAGCGCCATCTTGCTAATCTAAAACTCCTACATCCAGAAGATAAAATTTATTCAGTTTCTGCGAGCGGACGTAACAACGAACTACCTGCACATGCAGATGCTGTTATTAGTTTGGAGCAACTTCTGGCGGAAAAACCAGTTTATGCCATTATTGCATCGCCAGCACCTTATCATGTTACTACAGCTAAGATATTGCTAGAAAAAGGTATACCTGTTCTTGTTGAAAAGCCTTTATCGGATAGCTTAAATGCATGTGAAGAATTACTTTCCTGCATCCGAGGACTAGATACAAATATGGTTTCGGTTGGCTATTGTTTGCGATTTTTACCTTCAGCCCAAATCGTAAAAAAACATCTGGATTCAGGTTCATTAGGCAATGTTTACAATATTGAATCTAATGTTGGACAGTTTTTGCCTGGATGGCGTAAAGATAAAAATTATAAAGACTCTGTTTCAGCCAAAAAAGAACTTGGTGGCGGAGCCTTGCTAGAACTCAGTCATGAGCTGGATTACCTATTTTGGTTTTTTGACAATTTGGAATTACAGCATAGTTGGCTGCGTACAACAGATGAGCTTGATTTAGATGTTGAAGAAATCGCAGATCTGGTTCTTACAACTACATCAGGTACCTACATTTCAGTTCATCTTGATTTTATTCAAAAATCTACACAACGTAATTGTGAATTTATTGGTGAAAAAGGTCGATTGGTGTGGGATCTCATCGCAAACTCAGTCACATTATTTCATGCAACAGGAACTGAAACTTTGTATTCAGAGCCGGAATACAATAAAAATGGTATGTATATAGATATGTTGCAAGCTTTTGAAAACGTTAAAAATGCTGGCATATCGCATCTAGCAACAGTTGAGACTGCTTCGAAGGTGGTCAAACTGATTGAGGATGCAAAACAATACAATAAATGGAGAAGGATTGCGTGAGAACTATTGCATTCATCTTTGCCAGAGGGGGGTCAAAAGGGCTGCCTCAAAAAAACATCAAACCTCTGGATGGTAAACCGCTTATCCAATATTCAATCGAAACAGCACTAGCTACAGTTGGTATTGAGCAAGTGTTTGTTTCCACTGACGATGCAGCGATAGCTACTGTTGCGCGGGCTGCTGGTGCTGAAATTATTGCGCGTCCAGCAGAGCTTGCTACAGACACAAGTCCAGAATGGTTATCCTGGCGTCATGCGATTGACTACGTCCGTGCTAGTTATGGTGATTTTGATGTGTTTGTCAGTTTACCAGCCACTAGCCCGCTTCGTGATGAAACCGATGTTAGTGCTGCCATAAAACAACTTTTAGATACTGGATCCGATATCTGTATTTCCGTTACACCAGCAAATCGTAGTCCATATTTCAATATGGTGAAACAGAACGAAGATGGCTATGTGGCGTTAGTCAACAGGCCTGCTACTGGTGTGTATAGAAGGCAAGATGCTCCTGAAGTTTTTGATATCACAACAGTAGTTTACGCCGCGAAACCTGAATTTGTTCTTGAAAAAAATGCGTTGTTTGATGGAAAAGTGACTAGTGTACTCATTCCGAAAGACAGGGCTGTAGACATTGATGATATTTATGATTTCATGCTGGCAGAAGCAATAGTGAAGAGAAAATTAAATGATGCTTGAAGGAAAAAAAATAGTAGTTGCCGGTGCTGCAGGTTTATTGGGTGCTCAACTTGTCCATAAGTTGATACAGCAGGGCGCAGAGGTCATTGCAATCGATCGAGATCTAATCAATTTAAACGATAAGCTATCCAAGTCTGGAGTGGATATCCATAGCCCAGCTTTGCAAAAAATTATATTTGATCTGTCTGAAGAGTCTGCTGTAATTAATTTTTTTGACTCGGCAGAGGGGATTACAGGAGCTGTTAATTGTTCTTATCCAAGAAACAAGAATTACGGTAAACACTTTTTTGAAGTAGCTCAGGCTGATTTTAACGAAAATATTTCTCTGAATCTTGGGTCTTCATTTTTATTCATGCAGCAATGTGCCAGATATTTTGAGAAATATCAGACAGAGTTTTCGCTGGTCAATATATCTTCTGTTTATGGCGTTATTCCGCCGAAATTTGGTATTTACGATAACACTAAAATGACTATGCCAGTCGAATATGCAGCTATTAAATCTGGTCTTATTCATCTGTCGCGTTATGTAGCAAAATATGTCGCTAACAGTAAATTCCGGGTCAATCTAGTAAGTCCTGGCGGTATCTTTGATCATCAGCCTGAAGATTTCCTTAAAGCCTACAAAAAAGAGACTTTAGGGAAAGGCATGCTGGACGTGTCCGATGTATTAGGGTCAATTGTTTTTCTATTGTCTTCAATGTCTGATTTTGTCAATGGACAAAACATAGTTGTTGATGATGGCTTCTCGATGTAATGGTAGGGTACATATGGCTGAGAAATTGAACGTAGCGATCATCGACTACGAGATGGGAAATGTGAAGTCGATCGAAAATGCGATTACTCATATCGGAGATTTTAATGTCGTGATTACTGCCGATAGCAGTGTGATTTTGTCATCTGACATCATTATTTTACCTGGTGTAGGAGCCTTTCCTGACGCGATGAAAAAACTCTCTGAAAAGGGATTGATCTCTGTGCTTGAGAAAGCTGTGAAAGAGTTGAAGAAACCTACTATAGGTATCTGTCTCGGTATGCAGTTGTTATTCGATGTTTCTGAAGAAAAGGAAATTACGAAGGGGCTAGGTTGGATTCCCGGTAAAGTAACTTATATGCATCCAGAGGGAAATTTAAGGGTTCCTCATATTGGTTGGAACTCTTTAATTTTGCAGCCTGCGGATATTATTTTTGATTATCTCAATACGGATAAAGATTTTTATTTTGTACACAGCCTTCACGTAGTGTGTGATGACCAGTACACCATAAGTTTGATTACGGCGGCTTGATGACTGCTGCAGTGAGAAAAGATAACGTTGTAGGCATGCAGTTCCATCCTGAGAAAAGTCAGAAAAATGGTTTACTAGCATTAAGTAGTTTCTTCAAATGGGCAAGTTCAATGGTTGGTCAACACAATGCTTAAGACGAGATTGATTCCTTGTATTATCACAAAAAATGATTTGGTGGTTCAAAGTTTTAACTTCAACAAATATTTGCCTATAGGCAATGTGAAGACAGCTATTGAATTTTTTGTTAATTGGGATGTTGATGAAATTGTTATTATCGATATAGACGCAACAAAAGAATCCAGAGCTCCAAATTTTGAGTTAGTTGCTTGGGCTGCTAAAGAGTGTTTTGTTCCTCTGACAGTTGGTGGTGGTATCAAAACATTAGAACATATCCAAAGTCTGCTGAAAGCTGGAGCCGACAAAGTATGTCTTAATTCTGTTGTGCGCAATAACCTTGCATTTATTACCGAGGCTTCAAATATTTTTGGTGATCAGTGTATTACTGTATCTGTTGATGTAGTTAAAACTGACTCTGGTTATGCGATATATGATTATCTAAGCAAAGGAATGTGTGGTATTGAGCTGAAACATCATCTGCAAGAGATTGAAGCAGCAGGGGCGGGGGAAATACTATTAAACTCGGTTGAGCGTGATGGTTCTCGTTTAGGGTATGATGTTGAATTACTTAAAGAAGTTAGTTCGTCAGTGAATATTCCAGTAATTGCTTTAGGTGGTGTTGGACGATTCGAGCATTTAGCTGATGCGGTGTTAAAAGGTGGCTGCCAGGCTGTCGCAGCAGCAAACATTTTCCAGCATATGGAACACAGTACTATTGCTGCTAAGGCTCAAATGCGTAGTTCTGGATTGGAAGTTCGTTTAAGCTCAGAAGTTAAATATGAAGATTTCTCATTAGATATACTGGGTCGGCCATTTTAAGGTATTTAAAAATGAAATTTTGTAACAGATGTTTGTATCCAGAAAACCATGCATTGAATTTGATTCTGGACGAACAAGGCGTGTGTAGTGGTTGCCGTGTTCATGAAGAAAAATATGAAATTGATTGGGTTGCCAAAGCAAAAGAACTGGACGCTTTATTGTCTCAGTATAAAGGACGTTCAGGGACTTCTTATGACTGCGTAATACCTGTTGTTGGTACGGGTGATGATTTTTTCATCGTAGACCTAGTCAAAAATAAGTACGGATTAAACCCCCTGCTCGTAACCTATAATACTCACTTTAGTACCAAAGTTGGTGTACGTAATCTGGCGCGTTTGATTACCAAGCTGGATTGTGATCATATGATGTCTACTGTTGGTCCTGAAACAATTAAAGAAATCACTAAAATCACTCTTCAAAAGTTTGGTGACATGTACTGGCACGTCCTTGCAGGGAGTCAGACATTCCCGGTCCAGGTTGCAACTAAGCTTGATATCCCATTAATTATCTGGGGGGTAAATGGTTGGTTGGATCAAGTGGGTATGTTTAGCCACCATGACCGTGTTGAAATGACCAAAAAGGTCAGGAAAGAACATGCGATGCGTTGTGTCGATGCTGAATCTTTAATTGGCGTTTCTGACAAAGTGACACATAAAGACTTACAAGCATTTACTTATCCTTCGGATGCTCAGTTAGAAAAATCCAGAGTTCGTGGATTATATATTGGTAACTATGTGTTTTGGGATTCTCAGAGACAGATAGAACATGCGATTAAAAATTTTGGTTATGAGACCCATACTCAGGAACGCACATATAACACTTATGAATCCATTCATTGTTTCAATAACGCTAGTGTGCATGACTATATCAAATATTTGAAATTTGGTTATGCGAAGGTCTCTGACCATGTTGCTCGTGACATCCGCTTGAAAAGAATAACTAAATCAGAAGGTCTAGCACTTATTAAGAAATACATTGAAGTGAAGCCAAAAGCTCTTCAGGTCTTCCTTGACTGGGTTGGTTTGTCAGAAGATGAATTTATGTCGTCGATTAACCCATTCAGGGATCCGACAGCTTGGGAGAAGAGAGGAGACGGTACCTGGTTCTGCAAGGGGAGTGTTTTGGAAAATGATATTAATTTACAAACCGGACAGGAGCTTGAAGTAGTTGATCCGAGAGAGTACAAGCTAACTGAATTACTTGAAGACCAGTCTTCATTTGATGAGTACATTTTACTGGGGCGGACTTATATGGATAAGCGAAACTATAAGGCTGTCGAGGGATAAAATATGAAGTTTTGTTCAAGTTGTGTAATGCCAGATACAAAACCAGGAGTTTGGTTGGACGAGCGCGGTTTTTGTAACGCATGTCGCACCAAAGAGGTTAAAGCGACTATCGACTGGGATGCACGTTTTAAAGATCTCGAGCTGATTGTTGAAGATATAAAAAAAGCAAGCCACCCATTTTATGACTGTATAGTTGCTGTCAGTGGGGGTAAAGACAGTTGGTATCAGGCTGCAGTATTAGCTGAACACTTCGGCTTAAAAGTACTTTGCGTAACGCTCGCAGCTCATTTACCTACTACTGAAGGTATAGATAATTTGAATAATATGATCAAAGATCTGAACGTTGATCATATGAAAATTACAATCAAACCAAGCACCTTTAGAAAAATCCGTCAAAAATGTTTTTTACGTCAGGGTGAGCCAAATTGGGCGGAACATTGTGCAATGTTTTCTAGCGTTGTAAATACTGCTTTAATTTATGAAGTTCCGCTTGTAGTTTGGGGAGAAGATATCGCATTTGAGTTTGGCGGGTTGCAGCGTAGTGAAAGCAGACCCTCGGCATTAGCGATAAATAAAAGTGATCTGGTTAAAGAGAAGACAGTTTTTGATTGGCTGGATGATGACGTTTCTGAACGCGATGTATTTTTTTATAAGTACCCTGATTACAAGAAACTTGAAGAAGCTGGAGTTCAGAGTATTTATCTGGGGCACTTTGTTAAATGGTATGGGCGTCAAAACTATGAGTTTGTATTACCGAGAGGTTTTACAGGTCGTAGAGCAGGGCCTTTACCTGGTAACTATCTGGATTACGACAATATCGACGAAAAGCTTTGCGAAATCAATATTTGGTTTAAATACCTGAAATTTGGTTTCTGGCGTGCAACAGATCAGACCTGTTATGACATTTGGAATGATAGACTGTCACGTGCTGAAGCTGTAAAAATAGTCAATGAACTACAAGATGAAAAGCCATTTAATGATCTTGAAGATTTTTTAAATTTTCATATGATCACGAGAGATGAGTTTGATAATACAGTTGAAAAATTTAGAAATAAAGAATTATGGGACTATAAGGATGGTGAATGGGTTTTAAAGTATAAAGTTAGCTAATTATTGTGGGCGTTGACTATGTTAATGCCCACAGGTTACATACGGCATATTAATATGAAAAAACTATTTATATCAGGTCTATTTGTCTCTTTTGCTCTTTTTTTAGGGCGGATCTCGGGGTTTTTAAGAGAATTATTTATCGCATCATCTTTTGGTGTTTCAAAAACGTCTGATTTAATCATCGTTTTACTATCCATACCAGATGTTTTGGTAAATTTGTTAGTTGGTGGTGCTCTTGGTATGATATTAGTGCCTGAACAAAAAAAATATACACAAGAGCTAGCTCGAACATTTTATCTTCAGGTATTATATCTAGGTATAGTTGTTTTTTTTATCATCGCTTTATTTTTATCATTGTTTTCATCAGAACTTATGTATTTATTTGCACCAGGATTAGACTCTAATGATATATTATCTTATCAAAGATATTTGAAAATCTCTCTGGTTGCTATTCCACTAACGGTTGCTGCTGGGATTACAACTGCTAGATTAAACTATCAAGAGAAGTTTTTTCTACCAGCTTTAGGGACTTTGATATTTAATATTATTTTGATTATAGCTATTTGGTTAGCAAGCAGACAAATTGAAGAGGACTCCTTACTTTACTGTTTATCGTTTGGTATTATTATTTCGGCCATGATTCGTTGGTGTAGTTTGATAGCTAATGATAATTTTTTATTATTCGACAGGAATTTTTTATCACATTGGTTGATAAGCATAAATTTACTTAAAAAATATATTTATTGTGTACTTGGTAGTGGCTTTCTATTTATTATTCCCGTTATTGTCAGAGCTATATCATCTAGACAGGGTGAAGGGATGCTATCAATTTCAAACTATGCAGTGAAGCTCGTTGACTTCCCTTTGGCAGTTTGTCTTACAGTTTTTTCGATAATATTTCTTCCAAAATTGTCGTCACTACATGTAGATAAAAATAATGAAAGATTTTCTAAGGTTTGCTGGATTGCAATTTATGTAGTGATATTCTCCTCACTATTAATTACTGTTTCAATGATTGTTTTTTCCTATCAGTTTACTTCTATTGTATATAATTGGGGAGGAGTATCTGAATCTGATCTTAGAGAAGTTTCAAATCTACTATCTATTGCAATAATATCACTGGTCTTTCAAGGCTTGAATTCGTTCATCATCTCGGCGCATGCTGCAAAAAATGACACTCTAACGCCGTTGATAATTACAACATCTATTGTGTCTCTATTTTCCATTGTGTGTTTTAATATTCGATTAACAATCGAGTCACTGTTTTATTTAATGTGCATTTCGTACGCTGCGATCACCGCGTGTTTACTTTTTAGTATTATCTTGAAGCACCGTGTTTTTCTTTCGCATAATACTGTCCATAGTTTATGGAAAATGTCGGCTGTTATTGTTCTATACTCGTTTATAATGTCTTTCTTCTATGACTCCATGGTTAGTACTGCCTCTGCTATTTTCATTACATTAATATTGATGCTATCAAGTCTGTTGGCTTGGTTTTTCATTGACGACGAAATTAAAAGTTTGGGGAGATTTAATAATGAATAGAAATCTTAATCTGATGCTAATAACAAATAATATAGATGTTGCTAAGTATGCTTCTGGATGCGGTGTGACAAGATTATTTGTTGATTTAGAAGTTAATGGTAAATATGAACGGCAAGGTCATCTTGACACTGTTATTAGCTATCATAGTATGACTGATGTGGGCGCTATAAATAAGGTGAAAGGAAAGGCAGAGCTTTTGGTAAGACTGAATCCATACCATATTAATAGTGAGCAAGAGATAAATTCGGCTATTGAGCATGGTGCAGACATTATTATGTTGCCTATGTTTAGAACTATAGAAGAGGTTTCTATATTTTCCGAGTTGATTGCTGGTCGAGTAAAATTCATTCCTTTGATTGAGACAATTGATGCCGCAAACATTGTAAGTGATATAGTAAAAGTTAAAGGCGTCTCGGAAGTGTATTTTGGTTTGAATGATCTTCATCGTGAAATGAACTGCAAATTTATGTTTGAGCCTTTACAGAATGGTTGTATAGAAGCACTCGCTAAAATTGTAACTAATGCGAGAATGCCTTTTGGCTTTGGAGGAATTGCTCGCATAGGGGAGGGTATTCTACCAGCTGAATTAATTCTATCTGAGCATGCCAGATTGGGATCTTCAAATGTTATTTTGTCGCGAACGTTTCATGGTAACAGTAGTAACCTAGATGATTTAAAAATGAGTATGAATCTTCAGCTTGAAGTGACAAAGTTGCTAGATAGTTTTAATGAGCATATCTCTCGCTCAAATGAACAAGTTACAAAGGATAAATTATTATTAGATGAAACTATTGCTACGATAGTGAATGGTTAAAATATGAAAAGAATTATTGATTTATTTTTATCTATCTCTGCGCTTTTGATTTTATCACCATTATTTATTGTCATTTCTCTGATTATTTATCTATCAGATAGAGGGGCTATATTATATACTCAAAAACGGGTTGGACTTGATTGTCAAGAGTTCAGTTTGTATAAATTCAGGACCATGTGCCCTAATGCAGATAAAATTGGTTCATATTCAACTAGTACCAATGATTACCGTATAACTAGAGTAGGCAAATTTTTGAGACGTAGCAGTCTTGATGAACTACCTCAATTGGTTAATGTTATGATTGGGGATATGAGTCTTGTTGGGCCTCGCCCCAATGTACCCATGCAAAGGAGCCTTTATTGTGAGACTGATTGGAATAAAAGACACTCAATTAAGCCAGGGATAACTGGTTTAGCACAGGCTACATTGCGTTCATCTGCTACTGAGAAACAACGATTAATGTTGGATTTAGAATATGTAGATAGAATGAATATTTCATTTGATTTGAAAATTATTTTTATGACAATAAAGCAGGTTTTGTTTAAGGGTGGGAATTAACTTATGTGTGGTATTTTTGGTTATTTTAGTAAAGAAAAATCATTCAAAGATTTGAGTGTTATTCAATCAATGGGGAATGTCATTGATTATCGAGGTCCGGATGGCCAAGGTATCTTTAATCATGCGGGTGTGGCGTTAGGTAATCAGCGATTAGCCATTCTAGATTTGGAACATGGACAACAGCCATTTATTTCAAATGATGGTAAAATTATAGTAGTACAGAATGGCGAGATTTTTAACCACGTAGAAATAGCGAATGAACTGAAAGGCACAACATTTGAATGCTTAACTCATTGTGATACTGAGGTTATCCTCAGGCTTTACGAGCGAGATGGTATCTCTGCACTATCAAAATTAAATGGTATGTTTGCAATTGCCATCTATGATGCGAATCTAGATGAAATTTTTTTAATCCGTGATCGCGTTGGCGAAAAACCGCTTTATTATTTTTATGATAATGAGGTGCTAGTCTTTGGCTCTGAGATCAAATCTATTTTAGAATTTGGTATAGAAACAAAAGTAAACTATGATGCAATTGATTCCTACTTAACATTCAACTATGTTGCACCTCCATTAACTATGTTCCAGCAAGTGATGCATGTAATGCCTGGTTCATATTTAAGAGTTACACGTGATAGTTTACATGTACATCAGTGGTGGGATCTACTTTCTACTACAATAGTAGAAAAGACGGAAGAGCAATGGATTGCTAAATTTAACGAGACTCTAAATGATGCTGTTGCTATAAGATTGCGTTCTGACGTTCCTTTTGGAGCATTTCTTTCTGGCGGAGTAGACTCTAGTACTGTTGTTGGGTTGATGAGTCAACATATGTCTCAACCTGTAAAGACATTCACGATTGGTTTTCACGATCCTCTTTATGATGAGTCTGGATTTGCTCAAGCAGTCGCTTCCCGTTTCTCAACAGAGCATACTATGGAGAAGGTCGACCCTAATCTTCTATCATTTTGGCCAAAAGCGACATATCACTGTGATCAACCTCATGGTGATGTATCATTTATGCCGACATATCGGGTTTCTGAGTTGGCCGCAAAAAATGTCAAGATGGTACTAACTGGTGATGGTGCAGATGAACTTTTTGCTGGTTATGATAAATATAAAAACTTTTTCACCGATGACACTCGTAATTATTCAGACGCATTATTTAGAGAACGTTATTTTGACAGCATTTCACTATTCAATAAGCATACGAAATCTTTTTTATATTCAGAGGCATTTAGAAAACATGTGAATCTTGATTCTGTGTTCAATTTCATTGAAAAGAAATTTGATGAAGCGAATAACATGGATCGTATTAATCAGGCTCTTTATATTGACACTACACTGCTATTGAGTGGCAATAATTTAGTGAAGCCTGATAGAATGGGTATGGCAGTATCCATAGAGAATCGAGCTCCATTCTTAGATTATCGTATGATTGAATTGGCTTTCTCTATGCCAGGATCATTAAAGTTAAAAAATGGTGAAACTAAATATATATATAAAAAGGCTGTTGGTGAGTTGATTGGTTTTGAACTTGCCTATCGAAAAAAGCAAATGTTTACTGTACCGATTGGCAGCTGGTTGGTTCATGAGCTTAGAGATATGGTAATCGATTTACTTTTGTCAGAAAAAGTCAGAGCAAGAAAAATATTTGATTATGAACTTATAGCTACTATGTATGAACATCACTGTTCAGGAATTAAAAACTACACTCGCGAAATTAGGGCCTTAATGGCTCTGGAGATTTGGTTTAGGGAGTTTGCAGTAGACTTTCAAGTTGAGTAACCAGCTAATGATGAAAGTATCTCGTTATGGTATTAAATTCTATTTTTTCTCCATATTGTATATTGTTGTTGCAAACTTTTTTAATATAAGAATGTTTGGTCAGGATTCCGCAGATGGATTTTATTCACAGATATCATATGTATCCGAGCATCTGATGAGCGGGGAGAGTTTCTCCCCGCTATTTATAATTCACACGTTACGATTGATTGCTATATTACCATTTTACATATCTGATAAACTAGGGCTACCTGCATATACAGATGCAATTTTTTTTGTATTTTATATGCGGCCTATAATATCTTTTTTTAAATATCAGGGTGTTCAAGGTTATTTACCATTTATTTTTCTTTTTTTTCCATTACTCTTTAGCTATCGATCGGTATTGGGAATGTGTAGTATTTTTTACCTTTATATGTGTTTGTTTTATCATAAAAAAAACACCTCTTTTCTATTTGTAATCTCGGCATTACTTGCGAACTTAAGCTCTGGTATTGTCTTAGGATGGGCAATAGCAGTGATCGGTTCGTTTAATTACCTAAAGTTAAAATATGTTTTTTTTAAGCCTTTCTTTATTTTACTGTGTCTTGGCTTTCTTGCCTCACTCGTTCATAAATATGAATTTATGTTTTCTGAATATGGTGCCGAAGTGAATGGTGGTGCACTTCAACGAAGTACTTTTTATGTGGCTTATATATATGGTCAACATGCTAGATTGTTATTGTATGCGCTTATATCCATATGTATATCTTGCATTCTCATGTTAGAGCTTTTTAATAACAAGCTGAGGGTTGGTCGACATTTTCTATTTTTCTTAGGAAGCGTCCCATTGCTTTTCTTTGAAGGGATAGGTCTGGTTTCATATTTGTTTTGTTTGTTGTTATATATATCCTCACTGTTTTTTAAAGGAGGGAGAATTGAAAATAAGATATGATTCATTAGATTATCTCAGGGGGGTGATGGCGGTATCCGTTATGGTATATCACTATGCGTCATGGGCGGGGTTGCATGTTGATAACAGTAGTCTTATTGGTAAATTAGGTGTATATGCAGTATCTATTTTTTATATATTGAGTGGGCTGAGTCTATCTATTGTTTATCTACATCGGTCGGAGTTTGATATAATTGGCTTTTGGGTTAAACGAGTACTTAGAATATTCCCATTATTTATCGTTGTTGTATTTATTACCCTGTTATTGAAATACGCTAAATCACTGTACTTTAACACCCAGTTAGATGTTGACTTTTTAAAAATAATTATTAATGTATTTCTTGTTTTTGGCTTTTTCAGCCCTGGTGATTACATTCCTATTGGCGGATGGTCAATTGGGAATGAAATGGTCTTTTATGCAGTATTCCCAGCAATAGCTTTTTTTACTTTAAAAAATAAATCATACATGTTTGCATTTTTTTTAATATTAAGTATTTATATGTGTATTTATTTTAGTTTGGATATGATGTCATTTAATATGACGCTTCCTGTTTTATGGTCTAATTACATAAATCCATTAAATCAAATATTCCTGTTCTTGCTTGGTGTTGCAGTTGGTTATTATTTCAAACCGATGGTTAAGATAAGTAACTCTATTGTTGCTATCATTGTGAAAATTATGATGGTAATATCGATACTGGTTTTTTGTATGTATCCTATCAACTCATCAGAAGGAGCCCTGCTTTTTGGGCCACAGCGATTGATATTGTCACTATGCGTATTTATGTTTGTTGTAAGTATTTATCTTCTGAATATTAAATTCAAAGGATGGATGCATGTTGTGCTTAAATTTACTGGGGATTGCTGCTATTCAATATATTTAATTCATCCATTAGTTTCATTCCCTGTAGTTTTTGCCCTAAATAAAATCGGTTTTGGTTATATGATTTCTTATAGTATGTCAATTATAATGACATTGGTGGTAAGTTATTTTTCATACAATTACTTTGAGATGAGATTTTCACGATTACCTTATAAGTCATCAATAAGAGAAATCACTACGATTTATCGTTGAAGACAAACACTATAATGATTGGAGCTATAAGCTTGAGAGTCATACTTAATTTTTTTTTTTACGATGTGCATTATTTTCTTTATAGCTGGATGTGGTGGTGAAAAAGTAGAGTATATATTTCCTGCAGAACAAAAAAATATGATCTTTGGTTATACTTGGGTGGGAGATATCTCTCAAAAAGATGAGTACCCTCAAGTGAATTGCAACAGTGCAATCAGTGAGCTTTATAGTCAGTGCTGGGTTGGATTATCGGAGGGAATTCATTTTCCTGTAGGTTTTAAAGTTATTAAACTACGATTTAAAGTTAAATCATGGAATCATAAGGGTAGTGATAGTTATTGTCTTGGGTACGTTTATTCACTTATTTCGAGTACTGAGATAGGTAATCACTTTATTCATAATGAGTCCTGGTCTGAAAATAAAGATGAAAGACGAAGAATAAGCTACACAATGGTAGAATTACCTGTTATTAATGGTGCAATAAAGTTTGGTGTTGGCAAGCAAATAACGGGGGATTGTGAAATTGATGTGGCTACTTATTTTGAAGGTGGCATAAGGTAGTTTTATACTACTCCATCACTTTTTATACGTTAAGGTTTATGAAAAAAATGAAAAAAATGAAAAAAATTTTTTTTATTGCTTATGGGGGGGGGCACATAAAAATGCTGCTACCTATAATCAAGCGTCTCAAATCACTAGATATTTACGACATAATCGTGTTTGGGTTAACCACTGCAGGTTCGGTGCTTGATGATGAGGGCATACCCTATGTTGGTTTCAAAAATTTTGTTCATTTTGAAGGGTATGAGTCTTGGTCTGAGCATGGCCATACCCTTGTTGGCCCATATCAAGAATCTAAATTGGTTTCTTATGATGAGTCAATTGCTTATCATGGTATAAATTTTTTAGATATGATTTATCTTTATGGTATAGGAAGCAAAGAAAAAATACTCTGACATGGGCCGTCAGTCATTTATTCCTACTCGTTTCTTTAAAATATTATTTAGCTACTTAAAGCCTGACTTAGTCATTTCGACAAATTCCCCTCGTTCTGAAAGGGCTGCTATTGAGGCTGCCGGGATTATGGGGATTGATAGTCTTTGTTTAGTTGATATGTTTGCTTTGCAGGAGGTAAAGTGGATTGGGAAGCCTAATTACGCATCGAAAATATGCGTGTTGAACGATTCAGTGAAGGCAATGTTTATAAAAAATGGTCGAAATGGCCATGATATTATAGTTACCGGTAACCCTGCATTTGATGGATTATTTTCTAATGATCTCATTAATAAGCGCGCTGAGCTAAGGGCGGCACTTGGTGTAGAAGATTATCAATGCCTTATTTTGTATGCATCTCAACCAGAACCACGTAAGCACCCTTTTAATGAGTTAGAGGGCAACCCATTATTACCTCGTGACATTGAGTTTCAACTTTTCAAATTGTAAAGGATCATAAAAATACACACCTAGTAGTTCGATATCATCCCAGTGAGAATGTTGATTTTATAAAGGAAGAGCATGTATATCTCAGTGAAAAATCAGAGAGCCTACATGAACTACTGTATGCTGTTGATGTGGTTGTGGTGACAGCCTCTACTGTGGGGTTGGAAGCTAGTCTAATAGGGAAGCATGTGATTAGCGTAGACTGCTCTATATTTAGGAATGATGCGCCGTTTAGTTCAATGGGGATATCTTCAGGTATTGCAAGTGTCAATGAACTTCGAGAATATTTTAATAAGTATTTATATTCTTTTACCGATATTTCAGATCTTTGTGCAAGTAGACAGCTAGTGTCTGCGACAGATAATGTTTTATCTGTTTTGCAGAAACTATTGGGTGATTAAAATGTAAGGTAAATGTTGTGATGTTATAATGGTATGTGCTCATATTTATGTTGTTAAGTTAAAGTTTAGTGACGATATTTTTATGTATCATATATTCTTTTCTTTTGAGAAATTTTACGTAACTGATCACTTGCTGTCGAGAAATTATGATGATAAAGACCTTTTCTATTAAGTTTCCATTGTTAAATGTTTCACGGTTATATAAAAAACTTATTAGCATATTTATTGATATGTTATTGCTCTCATGTGCTTTCTGGGGAGCTTTTTTGGTTCGTCTTGATAACGCTCTACCCATCAGTAGTTTCATACATTGGCAGATGTTGTCTTTGTTGTTACCATCATCGATCATCGTTTTTATGAGATTGGGGCTTTATCGTACAATATTAAGATTTGTTGGATTCAAAGTGCTTTGGACTGTTGCACAGGGGGCTGTGCTGTCTACGGTATTACTACTGTTTTTAGCTTTCTTTTTAGATGCCTTTTTGCCAAGAACAGTTTTGATTATATATTTTTCGTTTACTGTTTTATTAGTCGGTGGAATAAGACTGTTTTTTAAAATTATCATTAGTAGTGGTGGGACTCAGCGGATCCTATTGATTTATGGTGCTGGTGCTTCTGGTAGACAACTACAACAGGCCTTAAATCAGGGCCAGGAGTTTATTCCTGTAGCTTTTATCGATGATGATCCTTCTTTGAAAAAATTGGTGATCCAAGGAGTGAATGTCTATAGCCCAGATGTTATTTCCGATTTGATTGACCGATTTGATGCCAAAAAGATTTTGCTAGCAATACCCAGTGCATCACGTGTTGTGCGTCAACGAGTAATTAAACGTCTTGATCATCTACCATGTGAGGTGTTATCTATTCCTGGTATGGCAGATCTTGTTTCTGGTGTTGCACACATTGATCAACTAAAGGAAGTCTCTATTGAGGAGCTTTTGGGACGAGATCCCGTTGATCCTATTCCTGATCTTATCAATGCAAACATTTCTGGTAGACGAGTCATGGTGACAGGGGCCGGTGGCTCTATCGGCTCTGAATTATGTCGTCAGATAATCCGTTGCAAACCCGCTCAGCTGGTATTGTTTGAGCTATCAGAATATGGCTTGTATGCCATTGATAAAGAGCTTCAAGAAATCAACCTGCAAGAGCGGCTACAGGTTGAGATAGTACCATTGTTGGGGTCGGTACAGCGGCAACATCGCTTGCAAGCGGTAATGAGCACCTTCCAGATCCAGACGGTTTACCATGCTGCGGCTTACAAGCATGTCCCCTTGGTTGAATACAACGTGGTTGAGGGGGTGCGCAATAATGTATTTGGTACACTTTATTGTGCTCAAGCCGCAATCAGGGCTAAGGTTGAAACCTTTGTATTGATTTCGACTGACAAGGCGGTGCGCCCAACTAACACCATGGGAACCACCAAGCGATTGGCTGAACTGGTGTTGCAAGCGTTGGCAGCTGCGCAGCGGCAAACCCGTTTTTGTATGGTGCGTTTTGGCAATGTATTAGGTTCATCAGGTTCTGTGGTGCCGCTGTTCCGCAAGCAGATCCGCGATGGAGGCCCCTTGACCTTGACTCACCCCGACATCATTCGTTATTTCATGACCATTCCTGAGGCGTCGCAGCTGGTGATCCAGGCTGGGGCTATGGGGCAGGGAGGGGATGTGTTTGTACTAGACATGGGTGAGCCGGTCAAGATCATTGATTTGGCGCACAGGATGATCCGCTTGAGTGGCTTGAAGCTCAAGAGTGACATGCATCCTGATGGTGATATTGAGATTAAGATCACCGGCTTGCGCCCCGGTGAGAAGCTGTTTGAAGAGCTGCTAATTGGTGCGCAGGTTGAGGGCACAGCCCATCCTCGGATCATGAAAGCCTCAGAGTCGATGTTGCCATGGCCACAACTGCGGGAGTTTTTGGCCGAGCTCGACAGCGCGTGTTTCCGCTTTGATCATGAGCAGATCCGTAGCCTGCTGTTAAGTATGCCAACCGGTTTTAATCCTACCGACGGGATCTGCGATCTGGTATGGCAGGCAAAAAATACTTTGTCGCATGAACCGATCCTGAGTGTGGTTGAGGACATTGATTTTCTTAATTCAGAGAGTCATCAGCCTATGCATTAAACAGCATGTTTTATGGGATGCACAGTGTTTGCATTAATGACGGAGCAGATAGATGGACAGAGGGACAACATGTTGAGCATCAATAGCTTGTTTTGGCCGAAGCAATCCTCTGTCCTCATCAAGGTCAATGCTCTGTCAGAGCGTAGCCTTCAAGCATATATTGTCAGTCGGCCTTATATCGCAGAAATACTCGCTTAAATATGTTGAAAATTCTTGTTACCGGTGGTGCAGGCTTTATCGGCTCTGCCGTGGTGCGCCATATCATCCGTGATACCCAAGATTCCGTTATCAATCTCGATAAACTCACCTATGCCGGCAATCTGGAATCCCTGGCAGATGTATCGTCAAGCGAGCGTTATGTGTTTGAGCAGGTGGATATCTGCAATCGCGCCGACCTGGATCGTGTGTTTGCCCAGCACCAACCGGATGCGGTGATGCACCTGGCTGCCGAGAGCCATGTTGACCGCTCCATCACAGGGCCGGCTGACTTTATCGAGACCAATATCGTCGGCACCTATATGTTGCTGGAAGCGGCTCGCGCTTACTGGAACGGCCTGGACGAGGTACGCAAGGCGGCCTTCCGCTTCCACCATATCTCCACCGACGAGGTGTATGGTGATCTGCCCCATCCGGATGAAGTAGCCGTCGGTGAACCATTGCCGCTCTTTACCGAGACCACCCCCTACGCCCCCAGCAGCCCCTATTCTGCCTCCAAGGCTTCCAGCGACCATCTGGTGCGCGCCTGGCGCCGCACCTACGGCCTGCCCACCATAGTCACCAACTGCTCCAACAACTACGGCCCGTACCACTTCCCCGAGAAGCTGATCCCGCTGGTCATTCTTAACGCGCTGGATGGCAAGCCGTTACCTGTCTATGGCAAGGGCGACCAGATCCGTGACTGGCTCTATGTGGAAGACCACGCGCGCGCGCTTTACAAGGTGGCGACCACAGGCGTGGTCGGTGAGACCTACAATATCGGCGGTCATAACGAGAAGCAGAATCTGGAGGTGGTACACACCATCTGCGATTTGTTGGACGAGATGGTGCCGAAAGCGGGCTCTTATCGTGAGCAAATCACCTATGTGGCGGATCGCCCTGGCCACGATCGCCGTTATGCCATCGATGCGACCAAGATGAGTGCCGAGCTGGATTGGCAACCGCAAGAGACCTTTGAATCCGGTATTCGCAAAACCGTGCAGTGGTATCTGGATAACCAGCAGTGGGTCAGCAACGTCAAGAGCGGTGCCTACCAGTCCTGGATTGAACAGCACTATTCCTCTATTGAACAAAACGATGGGGAGCGTACCTGATGCATATTTTGCTGTTTGGCAAAAACGGCCAGGTAGGCTGGGAGCTGCAACGCGCACTGGCGCCGCTCGGGCGCATCACTGCCGTTGATTTTGACTCCAGCGACTATTGCGGCGATTTCAGCAACCCGGCAGGGGTGGCCGACACGGTACGTCTGGTCAAGCCGGATGTGATTGTCAACGCTGCGGCCCATACCGCAGTCGATAAGGCGGAGAGCGAGCGTGAATTTGCCGAGCTGCTTAACGCAACCAGCGTGGCTGCTATTGCCAAAGAAGCGGAAGCATTGGGTGCCTGGTTGGTGCATTACTCCACCGACTATGTGTTCGATGGCGGCGGTGAGCGCCCCTGGGTGGAAACCGATGCAACCGCCCCACTCAACGTCTATGGCGAAACCAAGCTGGCGGGTGAGCAAGGGGCCGCGCTTTGTTCCCGTCACCTGATCTTCCGCACCAGCTGGGTCTATGCCGCCCGCGGCGCCAACTTTGCCAAGACCATGTTGCGCTTTGGCAAAGAGCGTAGCGAGATGTCAGTCATCAATGACCAGTTCGGCGCCCCGACCGGTGCCGAGTTGCTGGCCGATTGCACTGCCCATGCGATCCGCGTGGCGCAGCGCAAACCCGAGGTCGCTGGGTTATACCACCTGATTGCCTCCGGTACCACCACCTGGTTTGACTACGCCCAGCTGGTGTTTGCCAAAGCCAGAGAGGCCGGGGTTGAACTGGCGGTCACGCAACTTAATGCGGTGCCGACCAGCGCCTTCCCGACCCCGGCCAAACGTCCCCATAACTCCCGCCTGGATACCGGCAAGTTCCAGCGCACCTTCGAGCTGGTGCTGCCGGAGTGGACAGTCGGTGTGGAGCGGATGTTGACCGAGATCCTCGGCAAGTAAATCACTGGCCAGGGATGTAGTGACTGCCTCCCTGGCTGGCAGGGATAAAACGTAATAAGGTGTGGCCACAAGCCTAATCCCGATCAGTTAAGGACCCATTGACCGATCCTTCTGTTGTGTGAAAATCCGAAACCTGTTGATTGGTTTCGGATTTTTTATGCGTATCGCCCATGCTCTCGACTTTCTCCACGCCAGCAATGCCGCTCAGTTTGAGTCACTCTCTGACCTCATTCCTCCCGAGCTCATCACAACGCTGCTCGCCGAAGAGGATGTCGTGACCCTGCGTCGCCGCCGTATGCCCATGGAGCGTCTGGTCTGGCCATCATCGGTATGGCTATCTTCCGCCACGTCCCCATGACCCAGCTCGTCAATCAGCTCGATATCCTGTTGCCCAGTGACCGTCCCCTTTGTCGCCCCCAGTGCCTTCCTGCAAGCTCGCCAAAAGCTTGGCCACAAGAGCATTGAGCGGCTGTTTCACGAGGCCGCCTCGCGCTGGCACCAGCAGGCCAACCATCCCGGTTGGGCCGGGCTGCAACTGCTCGCCGTCGATGGCGTGATGGGGCGCACACCCGATACCCCGGACAATGCCGCAGCCTTTGCCAAGCCCAGTACTCAGCATGGTGAGACTGCCTATCCGCAGGTGCGCATGTTCTGCCAGATGGAGCTGACCAGCCACCTGTTTGTACAAGCTGTCATGGAGAGCTGCGCCGTCAGCGAGATGGTACTGGCCGAGCAACTCATCGCGCGCACACCGGACCACTCACTCACCCTGTTCGACAAGGGGTTCTACTCCCTCGGCCTGCTCCACGCATGGCAGGCTGCGGGAGTTGAGCGGCACTGGCTGCTGCTCAAAAAGGGCACCCAATACGAGGTGGTGCGCAAGCTGGGGCGCCAGGATGCACTGGTCTTGCTGAAAACCAGTCCACAGGCGAGGAAGAAGTGGCCGCACCTACCTGACACGGTGGAAGCTCGATTGCTGACCCGCAACATTAATGGCAAGGCGCGCCAAGTGCTGACCTCAATGGTCGACCCGATGCGTTTCCCGGGCACCGACATCGTTGAGCTCTACAGCCACCGCTGGGAAATCGAGTTGGGCTATCGGGAGATGAAGCACAGCCTGCAACAACACAGATTGACCCTGCGCAGCAAGAAGGCGGCGGGGATACGGCAAGAGCTGTGGGGCGTGCTGCTGGCGTACAACCTGCTGCGCAGCCAGATGGTAAAGATGGCGGCGAGTCTGAAGGGATACACGGCGAGCCAGTTGAGTTTTCACATGGCGTCGGTGTATCTCATCCATGAACTGAGCTGCCTGCCGTACCTGTCACCGGGGAGTATCCCGAAGCGGGTGGCGGAGCTGGATAAGCAGGCGGTGCAGTTTGTATTACCGGAGCGAAGGGAGCGGAGTTATCCCCGCAGTGTGAAGGCAATACCACAAAAGTATGCGGTGCAAAAAGCCAATAAAAACAATGCCAGTCAGGCTCAACTGACTGGCATTATGGCCACAAGCCACCCTTTTTTTTGCAATTTAAAAAGAAGAAACAAGCATCATGACCAAACGTAAAGGCATTATTCTGGCCGGTGGCTCAGGTACCCGTCTCTATCCGGTGACCATGGCGGTGAGCAAGCAGCTGCTGCCCATCTATGACAAGCCGATGATCTACTACCCGCTCAGCACCCTGATGCTGGCGGGTATTCGAGATATCTTGATCATCAGTACTCCGCAAGATACCCCCCGTTTTGAGCAACTGCTGGGTGACGGCAGTCAGTGGGGTATGAACCTGCAATACAAGGTCCAGCCAAGCCCGGACGGGTTGGCACAAGCCTTTATTCTGGGTGAAGAGTTCATCGGCTCGGACCCCTGCGCGCTGGTGCTGGGGGACAACATCTTCTACGGCCACGACCTGCAGAAACAGTTGGAAGCCGCAGCGGCCAAAGAGAGCGGCGCTACTGTCTTTGCTTACCACGTGCACGACCCTGAGCGTTATGGGGTGGTGGAATTTGATAAAGAGGGTACCGCTATCTCTTTGGAAGAGAAGCCGTTGGAGCCCAAGAGCAACTATGCGGTGACCGGCCTCTATTTCTACGATAACAGCGTGGTGGAGATCGCCAAGAGTCTGAAGCCGTCGCCCCGTGGTGAGCTGGAAATAACAGATCTCAGCAATCACTACCTTGCAACAGGGCAATTGACGGTCGCCATAATGGGGCGCGGCTATGCTTGGCTCGATACCGGAACCCATGAAGCCCTGATTGAAGCGAGTAACTTTATCCAGACTATCGAAAAGCGTCAGGGATTAAAGGTTGCGTGTCCAGAAGAGGTCGCCTTACGCAAGGGATTTATCGATACCGATCAGTTGCGTTCACTTGCTATCCCGCTGGAAAAAAATGAATATGGTCAATACCTGCTTCGACTGCTGGTCACGCAGCCTGATGTGTGGGCTGAGGGGGGAGGGCGAGCATAAGTGGAAGCTCTCAAGCTACTACCCTGGCAATCAAAAGTCAGTAAGTGATCACTTGGTTCTTTTTTCGCATGGATTTATCAATGCAATATCGTACAACATCGCTGGCAGGAGTGATGATCCTTACGCCCACTACTTTTTCGGATCATCGCGGTCAATTTCGTGAGTGTTTTCGTCAAGATGAGTTTGAACAGTACTGTGGCCATTACCCATTGGTGCAAGACAATCTGAGCCGTTCGGTCGGGGGCACGTTACGCGGTTTGCATTACCAACGCAATCGACCACAGGGTAAACTGATACAGGTTATCAGTGGGATTATTTTTGATGTGGCAGTTGATATCCGGCCAGCGTCGCCCACGTACGGACAATGGTTCGGTTGTCGATTAGATGCAGAACTCGGCGAACTTATATGGATCCCACCTGGTTTTGCGCACGGTTTTTATGTGCTAAGTGACAGCGCTGATGTTTTTTACAGATGCAGCGATTATTATCATCCCGGTGATGAAGCTGCTATTCGATGGGATAGCCCTAATCTGGCGATAAAATGGCCACTATCTGAACAGTGGTCCTTATTACTGTCGGATAAAGATCGCCAAGCCCCTTGTTTTGTTGGTGCCTCTTAATGGTATTCCTGTTGTAATATTTTTAATATTAATAATGAAGAGAGAGAAATGAGCAAAAAAACGCCAGTTATTCCTGAGCCGTGGGTACAAGTACCGGCATCAGATGAGATAGATTTGCGAGAGTTGGTGCTGGTGCTGTGGCGTCAAAAATTCTTGATATTGTTGGTGACTAGCGTGTTTGTCGTTGTGGGTATTGGTTACTCTATGACTGCACGTCAGATATGGACCAGTCAGGCACTTATTTCGGAGCCGTCAGTTTCTCAAGTCGCTGCCCTACAATTGGCTGTGGATAAAATACAAGCAATAATGTCCAACAGCAACAGCAACAACAGCAACAACGGTAACAACGGAGCTCCTCCATCGACAGCTGCATTTGCCTCACTTGAGCAACCCGCCATTTATCAGAGCTTTATCTCAGCCTTTAACAGCATGAACAATAAGCGGGCTTTTTTGATGCAAGAGGGTATCTACGCCGCAGAGATGGAGATAGAGGGGAGCTCGGATAAGCGCAGTGAACGTGCATTAATGAGTAAGCTGGCAGAATCCATATCAGCTAAGGCTCAGGATAAAACAAGCGAAGATATGACATTAAGTTTTTCTGCTGAAACACCTGAACTTGCTCAACAGCGATTGGTGAAGTACATGGACTTCGTCCAGCAGCAGCAACTCAAAAGCAAAAATACAGAATTGCAATCTATATGGCAAAACAGAATAAAGGCTCTGACTGCACAATACGACAGTGTCAAGGCTGATACTCTGCTGAAAAGACAGGAAGAACTTCAGCGGGTCGGATATAGTCTGCGTATTAGCAAAGCCGCTGGGGTGGATGCGCCTCTTGAGAAAATTGATAGCCAAGAGATTTTTAACATTCAATTAGGTACGAAAGGCTTAGCTGAAAAACTGAACATATTGAATGAGATTAAAGATCCTGAACTGCTTAACCCGGAATTAGGAAGGATTCGTCTACAGTTAAGTAGTTTAAAAGCCTTGAATCTTCAAGATGCTGAGTTTACATCGTTTAACATGATCGATTCACCGGAAGAACCTTTTACCCGTGACAAACCAAAGCGCCCGCTTATCGTGGTTTTGGCAACCTTGCTGGGGGGCATGTTGGGTGCCGCGATTGTTCTTGTACGCCATGCTTTTCGTCGGCCAGAAGTGGCGTAATGCTAGTGGTTGATTGAGTGGAGGGGGCAATAGGCCCCCTTTCTTTTTATCTATCTCTTCGGTGCCCTTTCAATGTTGGGTTGGCCTAAGGAGCTGGGCTGTGATGTTAACACGAATCATGATGGTTTTATGTGTGCTCTACTGGCTGATGGGTATGCACTTTTTTATGCACAATCCTGGTGGTGCGGGGCTGTATTTGCCCTTTAACGCATGGGGATGGGTGTTTGCCTCGTTGGCTATTGGATTGGGATTATGGCAGGTGACGTTACGTCAGCGCCTGCTCTTTTCTCCATTACAAGCGGGTTTATGGATAGGGGCTCTCTTGCTACTGCTTCCGATGCTCTATCCAGGTTTTGCATTCAAGGATTATGCCATTCCCAGAATATTGGGGCTTTTTGCTGGTCTGCTGTTTTTGTTTGGACTCTATCAATGGCACTTTGATAAGTTGCAGCGTGATCGCTTGCTCTATCTCATCCTGATTGCGATCGCGATGGAGGCATTGCTGAGTATGGTGCAATTCTACCTTTTAACGCCAGGTAACTGGATTGGTTATGACACCAAAGCCAATCGCCCATACGGGATCTTTCAACAGCCAAACGTGATGGCGACGTTTATGGCAACTGGCCTTGCCCTTGCTATCTGGCTGGAATTACGCCGAGAGGGTGGTCGATTACTGATGGCGCTGCGCTATGGCGTCATTCTATCTGCAGCACTGCTGCTCGTTGTTTTGCAATCCCGAGTAGGGCAGTTAGGCGGTCTGCTAGCACTGTTTTTACTGATGCCTCAGCTTTATCGACAGCGGTTGCTATGGCGGATATTGGGTCTGGTTATTTTGGCTGTAGCGATTGGCCTGTTATCACAATATTGGCTGGCTGGAGTAAAACGCGGATTAGAGATCTATCAGTCCGGTGGTATGCGCTCGATTTACTGGCCTTACGCGGCAAAACTGATTGCACAGGCTCCCTGGAGTGGTTGGGGATACGGCAGTTTTGAATCTGTTTTTCTCCATCACTACATGGCTGATAAAGCACTGAATCCGTCCATGGTGCAGATTGAGTACAATCTTGATCACCCCCACAACGAGTTTCTCTATTGGGCTGTTGAGGGCGGTATTGCACCCATGGTCGGCATGGTGATCATGGGAGGCGCATTATTATGGCGTCTGGCGAGTGTGCGTTGGGTAAATGCCATGGGGCTGCTTGCTCTGGTTACACCGATATTGCTTCATACCCAGACGGAATACCCACTCTACCATGCGATCGTGTTATGGTGGCTGTTGCTGACGCTGATTTATATCATCGATACCGAAATTGAAGAGACCAACCTGGCTAGTCAGGGTTTCTCATCATGGTGGGATATGGAGTGCCGACCATGGTTGTTACTGCGATTTATGGCGATCGCTATCCCACTGCTGGTTGTTCCCTTTATGCTCACAGCAATTCACACCGCATGGGTAGTCACAAAGTACGAAAGAGGTGGGTATAAAGAGCCGACTTTGCTACTTGATATCGTCAATCCCATGGCTTGGTTGACCCGAGTGGAATTTGATGTGAACTCAGTTCGTCTGATGGTGGGCTTGCAGACAAATAACAAGACCGAACTGGAAGCTTATCTGGGGTGGGGGCAGGCATTCGTACGCCATACACCGCGTGCCAACATATACGCCAATATGGTGATCGCGCTTAATGCATTGGGTCGTATAGAGGAAGCCAATGCGATGCGGGCAGAAGCACTTAAGCTCTATCCAACCGAGCCCCTTTTAACTGAATCTGCTTCACAGGTAGTGATTAGCGGTGTTGACCAATCAGGCAAGAATATAACCAAAAATAAATAGTGCTATTTGGATACATAGAAAGCCAGCCCTTAAAAACGGCTGGCTTTTTTATTTTTTTTCCTTCTGGGCAACTAGTATCTGAACAGTCTGTTTTCGGACGTATGCGTCTGTCAAACGGGCGACGAAAAGCATATTTGAAATGTCACACTTTGCTTTCAACTAATTGATTAATATGTAATTTTATTGGTGGCGCCGAATGGGTTGATAGTCAATTGGGAGTATCCCCCTAATCATCAGGTGAAGGGACAGGTTCTAGACGTGTTCATTGCTAAACAGATAGGCACAGTCTTGTCACATGATGTTGAACGTATGGTAGAAATGTGCGCTCAGGCTTATAAAGCAGGTTACCGAGTTTGTTTTGTTGGATGCTGAACTGGAAATTAATGAGTCTTGAAATACTGATGTTTCTTGAACACAAGATGGTAATCACCACTCTACCCAGAAGATCTGCATTCCAGCCAGTTTGTTATTGATAGTGGCAAGCATTCGATCTTGATGGTGAAATTTAAGAAAAAAATAACGTTAATATAGAAAAACTGTATGTTCTCGAGAATTGTCCATGCTATTCTGAAACGGTATCCCTGTAACCGACTTTTTTGTGAGGAAATAATGAACGAGTTTCTGAAAGTTCTGCTGAACATTCGCAGTCTGCGTGCGGCTATTCGTGAGCTGCCGTTTGAGCAACTGCTGGAAGCTAAAGAGAAGTTTGACCTGGTTTACCAAGAGCGCGCCGATTCTGTTGAACAGGAGCGTGCTGAACAGGAAGAGCGTCAGCGCAAGCTGAATGAATTCACCGAGATGCTGCAGCAGGCTGGTATTGATCCTCGCGAGCTGCTGGCGACTGCAGCAGCTCCGGCTGCTGCGACTGGCGCTGCCAAGAGCAAGCGTGCTCCGCGTCCGGCTAAATACAAGTACGAAGAAGATGGCCAGGAAAAAACCTGGACCGGTCAAGGCCGTATGCCGAAAGCCATTGCTGCTCAAGTAGCTCTGGGTAAAGACCTGAACGATTTCCTGATCTAATTCGTCAGGTTCCGAGATTGAATAATGCCGCCTAAGGGCGGCATTATTTTTTGCCGTTTTACTCGTGGTTATCCAATCCGCCTTCCGCCCCACTGCTCTCTACATCCTCGCTTGTATCCTTTTTACCGTCGTTTCACTTCACTGTTACTTTGCTCAATATCACTCGCTGTTTGCGATTAATTTTGTCGTGCAGGATTAACTGCGTGATATCGCTATTTGTGTGCGTCGTGCAGATATGCGCTTCGGATATGTCGCTCATGATTCACGGGGCGCGGCTTGGCAAGAGCCGAGCTCTCAGCTGATGGAATATCCGGTAATCGTTATCTCCGATCAGGGAGCGTGAGGTATAGAGAGAGCTGCAAGGTATGGCCGGGATATTCAGGGTCGCCGATGTATGTAATTGGCTGTGCTGCCATAACTGCCCCTTGATGATGGGCAATGGCGTTCGTCTGCCGTGTGGGTGAGGGAATTCTGTGCGGTCGATGGCGATGGCATTCCCCACTCTGCCGACAGAGTGGGGAATGGCCAGGTGAAGCGCTATCGGGGCGTCACGCTATCGCTGCCACCCAGGGCGCGATAGATTTTGGCCGTGGTGGTGAGCTGCTCTTTTTGCTGGGCCAGCAGGCTCTGCTGGGCATCCCACAGCCGGTTCTGCTCATCAAGCCAAGCCTGTACACCGGTCGCACCCGCCTGGAAGCGAGCCTTGGCAAGCCGTTCGGCCTCCCGGGCATAACTCAGCTGCTCCTGCAGATAATCGAGTCGCTGCTGGCCATAGTGACGTGCGGCCAGATTGTCTTCAACCTCCACCAGTGCGGTGTAGAGCTGTTTGCGAAACTCGGTTTCAGCAATCTGGTAATCCAGCGCTGAGCTTTCGATGGCAAGCTGGGTGCGGTTGTATTCAAGGAAGGGGAGGGCAAGGCTGGCCCCTAGCGTACCGACCGGATTTTGCAGCACCTGCGCCAATCTATCGGATGCGGTGCTGGCACTGCCGGTCAGGGTCAGGCTGGGGTAGAAGCTGGTGCGGATCTCGTCCCCTTTTGCCAGCGTCTTGCGCAGCCGCAATTCGGCCGCTTTGACATCGGGGCGGCGTGCCAGCACATCAGCCGGAATACCCACCGCAAGTTCAGGAATGGTCTGCTTTACAAGGGAAGCGGCTGCATACTCAGCGGCCCGCTGCTGCGGCCCAGCAACAGACGCAGGGCATTGCGAGCTTGCTCCTGCTGCGCCTTGAGGGAGGCCAGCTCAGCCTGTTTTCCTGCCAACAGTTGGCGTGCCTGCGCCAGATCAAGTCGGGTGATGGCGCCAGCCTGGTATTTGGTCTGGGTCAGCTGCTCGGTTCGGGACAGGTTGGCCAACTGCTGTTCCCCAAGGGTGATGGCAGAGCCGAGATAGCCGAGCTGCCAATACTGCTCCAGGGTATTGCCGATCAGCAGCAGTCGGGTGCTGGCGAGATCCTGCTCGCTTGCCGCCGCCTCCCAGCTTGCCTGATCTCGCACCGAGGCAAGCTTGCCCCACAAATCCACTTCGTAACTGAGGCTCAGCGAGGGGCCCAGACTGTTGGTGCCTTTGCCGGTTTTCAGATCCTTGTTGCCACTGGCTGCGATAGTGCCATTGACCGAGGGTGTGAGGTTGGTATCGGCCTGCTCGGCGCCCAGTCTGGCGCTTTTGAGCTTGAGGGCCGCCACACGCATGTCCGGGTTGGCGGCCAGTACCGCCTCGACCAGTTTGTCGAGTTGGGGATCATGAAATTCCCGCCACCAGGGCCCAGCCTGCGCAGCCAGTTGGGCGCCCTCTGCCTGTTGCCATGCAGGGGCGATCGCCAGCTCGGGTCTTTGATAGGTGCTGTGCTGACTACAGCCGCTGAGGGCCATGCAGAGAGCCAGCCAGGAGAGTTTGTGCATTGTTATTCCCTCGCCAGTGCGACAACAGGGTCGAGCCGCGCCGCATTGCGTGCCGGCAGGTAACCAAACAGGATCCCGATGAGTGACGAGCAGCCAAAGGCCATCAGGATGGAGAAGAGCGAGAACTGCATCTTGATGGAGTCCACCAGCACTGAAAAGAGTGCACCAATGCCTAGCGAGAGGCCGACGCCGAAGATCCCCCCCAGCAGGCTCACCATCACAGCTTCAATCAGGAACTGCTGCAAAATATCTGACTGGCGGGCGCCCACTGCCATGCGAATGCCGATCTCGCGGGTGCGTTCGACCACCGACACCAGCATGATGTTCATCACGCCCACCCCGCCGACGATCAGCGAGATCACCGCGATGGCCGAGACCATCAGGGTCATGGTGGCGGTGGTTTTCTCCACCGATTTGATGATGCTGTCACTGCTGAAGGTGAAGAAATCCTTCACTCCATGGCGCTTGGTGATCAGCTCGATCACCGCCTGTTCGGCCAGTGCCGGTTGTACCCCGTCCTTGACCCGGATGGTGATCTGGCTGAAGTGGTGCTGCGAGATGAGGCGACTCATCACCGCGCTGTAGGGCAGCCAGATATTGACCGACTGGCTGGTGGGGCCGAAGCCGGTCTCCTGCGAAACCACACCGACAATCCGCACCGGCAAGGTGCCGACCAGTACTACCTTGCCTACAGGATCCTCCTTGCCAAGCAGGCTGGTGATACTCTTCTTGTCCACCACGGCAACGGCGGCACGCTGCTGGATATCTTGCCACTCCAGTAAGCGACCACTGACCAGCGTCATCCCCTTCACCTTGAAATAGTCGTTACCAACCCCGGTCACATTGCCGCTGTTGGTCTTGTTGCGATAGCGCAACTGCCCTGAGCTGCCGATCTCGGGGCTGGCGCCTGCAAGATAGGGTTGCCCCAACAGGGCATCGAGATCCCCCTTGTTGAGGGTCTGGATGCTGGCCATCTTCTCATCGCCCCATCCCTTGCCCGGGAAAATTTCGATGGTGTTGGTGCCCATCGCATTGATCTGGTCGATCACCTTGGCGCGCGCCCCTTGCCCCAGCGCCACCACGCTCACTACGGCGGCGATACCGATGATGATGCCGAGCATGGTGAGGAAGGTGCGCATCCGGTGGGCGAGCATGGCATGCATCGCCATCCGTCCCGCTTCCCGATAACGATCCCAGTCGTGGCCCATGGCACCTTTAGTGGGCGCTATTTTTTGAGGGGCTACAGCGGTGGCTGGAGCCAACACGGCCGTTTGGCAGGGGCCGCTATCTTGTTCAATCCGACCATCCTTGAGAGTGATGATCCGGTCTGCATGGCTGGCCACGTTCATATCGTGGGTGACCAGAACGATGGTGTGGCCCTGAGCGTGCAGCTCCTTGAGGATCGCCATCACCTCCTTGCCGCTCTGGCTATCCAGTGCGCCGGTCGGTTCATCGGCGAGGATCACTTCGCCGCCATTGGCCAGCGCCCGGGCGATACTGACCCGCTGCTGCTGACCGCCGGAGAGCTGGCCCGGTGTATGGTGGCTGCGATCGGCCAGTCCCAGTCTGCCCAGCAGCTGACGCGCGCGCACCTGGCGATCCGGGCGGCTGGTGCCGGCATAGACGGCGGGGATCTCCACGTTGGCGGCGGCATCGAGATGGTGCAGCAGGTGGTAGCGCTGAAAGATAAAGCCGAAGTGGTGGCAGCGCAGCCGGGCCAGCGCCAACGCATCCATGGTGGCGGTGTCCTGACCGCGAAACAGGTACTGGCCGCCGCTCGGGCTATCGAGACAACCCAGCAGGTTCATCAGGGTCGACTTGCCAGAGCCGGACGCGCCGACAATGGCGATCATCTCTCCTGCCGTGATGGTGAGGTCAAGAGGGTGGAGCACGGTGACTTCGCTGTCGCCACTCTGGTAGCGTCGCTCGACCCCTTTCAGCTGGATCAACGGCAGCTGGTTCAGGGGCTCACTCATAGCATCACCGCCATCTCATCATTGTCGGCGGGGGCTCCGTGATTGAGCTGCACCTCCTCCTTCTCACTCAGCCCGCTGATCACCTCAATGCGGATCTCGTCCTTCATACCGGTTTTGATATGACGGGTTTCGGTTGTCTCATCGTCCTTGATCACGGTGACTTCATACTCGTTGTCACCCAGCGACTTGCCGAGGGCTGTTTGCGGCACAGTGAGCACCTGCTTGCGCTCGCCGAGCACTATGGTCACCTGGGTGGTCATTGCGACCCGCAGGGTATGGTCGGGATTGGGTACATCGAACAGGGCGTAGTAGTAAACGGCCGCATTGCTGGTGGTGGTACCTGTGGTGGCCTGATCGTTGATGTTGGTAGGCGCTAACTCCACGGCGCGAAGGGTACCCTGATAGCGGGTATCCGGATCGCCGATCAGGGTGAAGTAGACCGGCATGCCGGCTTTGACCTTGGTGACATCAGCTTCGGAGATCTGCGCCTTGACCGTCATAGTCTCGAGGTTGGCCAGCTTGAGCACGGTCGGCACCGTCTGGCTGGCAGCCAGGGTCTGGCCCTGACGGGTCACAATGCTGATGACGGTGCCATCCATAGGCGCCAGGATCTTGGTGTAGCCCAGCTCGGTCTTGGCCCGATCAACCTTGATCAGGGCATTGTCGATATTGGCCTGGCTGTTTTGCAGCTCGGCGCGGGTGACAGCCAGCAGTGCCTCGGCACTCTCCAGATCGGCCCGTGAGCTCGCCTCCTGCTTGAACATCTGCTGCTGGCGCCGCCAGGCGAGTTCGTTCTGTTTGAGTTGCGCCTGCTTGATCTTGAGCTGGGCGCGGTTGCTGGCAAGCTCCGCCTCGGCCGTCTTGAGGTTGTTCTGGGCAATCAGGGGATCGATCTCGGCCAGCAGGTCTCCCTGCTTGACCTGATCACCTGCCTCAACGGCCAGCTTGGTAACCTGACCGGAGACCTGGGCCCCCACATCCACCTGCTCCACGGCCTGCAGCACGCCACTGGCCAGCACGGTCTGGGCGATATCTTCACGGGTCACCTGAGCGGTCAGCATCGCCTTGGGGGGGGGACTGGGCCAGAGCAGCCAGCCGAGGAGCACCACGGCGATCAGCATGGTGATGGCCAGGGTTCTCTGCTTGGGGGTTATGTTCATCGATCACCTGAATGGAAACGGAAAAGGTTGTGCGCGGCGATTATCCTGCAGCAAAGCCCTGATAAATAACAGCCGCAAATATGTAAGCAAAGTTATGGCGTTAACTGTCAATAAGCAGTGGAAGACGTACGTGAGAGACCGGAGGGGTGAGCAAGATGATCAGCAAGAGGGTGGGGAGTGCGGTTGGCGGTGGCGATGAAAAGCCCTGCGCAGAGGCAGGGCTTTGGAATAGGTGATGGCGAGGGAAGATCAGGCCTTGGCCAGCAGATCCATCACCCAGGGCAGCCCCTGCTTCTTGCGGCTGACAAAGCCCGGGTGGTAGCTGGACTCTGCCGGTACTTTGGCGTGCTCGGTAAAGTAGATACGGCTGGCAGCCGCAGTCAGGTCAGTCACCATCAGCACGAAGAAGTCGAGCCCTTCGCTCGCCACGCGCTGGGCCATCTCCTGCTGCAGGGCTGGCAGGTGCTCTGCCAGCTGCTGCTCGCTGCCCACTTCGATCTGGCTCATGATGAAGCTGCAACCTTCCGCCTGGAACGCTTTCTCATCCTGCTGCAGCAGTTGAGCCGGAGTCAGGCCGCTCAGGTCGGTTTTCGCCATCAGCAACTGTTGGCCGAATTCGGCCAGCGATACTTCGGCCAGCGGTGCCAGACGCTCACAGGCGATCTTGTCCTGCTCGGTGGTGGTCGGCGAGGTGAGACAGAGGGTGTCGCTCATGATGGCACCCAGCATCAGGCGAGCCTGGCTGCGGGTCACGGTACCTTGCTGGCTCAGCAGATCGAAGGCGATGGTGCAGGTGCAGCCGACGGCCCGGATCCAGGCATCCAGCGGAGACTGGGTGACCAGAGTGCCGAGACGGTGGTGATCCACAAGGCCCAGTACATTGGCTTGTGCCAGTGTGGCAGGGCCCTGTTCCAGATCACTGAAATCCACCAGCCAGACATCTTCACCGGTCAAATCTTTGGTCAGCAACTCGGGTTCGCTGACGCCAGCCTGCTCCAGAATAAAACGGGTTTCGGTGCGCAGGTCACCCAGACGCCATGGGGTGGCCTGACGGCCCTGGCCATTGAGCCAGTCGGTGATAACCAGCGCACTGCAGATACTGTCGCTATCAGGATTCTTGTGACCAAAAACGTGGATCATAGACAAAGCCTCACAATTGGATACCCATAAAGGGGGGCAACACTATGCGAAATCCGCCACATGAAGGCAACCGGATCCACGCCCATGTTGCTGCCAGCTTCGCCTAACTCGCCATTTTATTGATCTGGGTCGGTAATCCTGACGCGAGTTCAGTTATCACAGTTGGCTATTGGCTATTGGCTATTGGCTATTGGCTATTGGCTATTGGCTATTGGCTATTGGCTATTGGCTATTGGCTATTGGCTATTGGCTATTGGCTATTGGCTATTGGCTATTACTGGCTGCGCAGGCCATAGCTCTCGCCTGTGCCTGCGCAGTCAGCATGTTCGGTCAGCGCTATCAGTCGCCATCGCTGCAAATCGGCTTTATCACCTGATTCATCGACGCAGCAGCTCGCGGGCATTTGCCAAGGTGTTGTCGGTGATCTGGTCGCCACCGAGCAGGCGTGCCAGCTCGTTGAGACGGGCGGTCTCATCAAGGGCACTCATTTGGGTTTCGGTGGTTTTGCCATCGGTATGCTTGCTCACCACCATATGCTGGTGGCCGTTGCCTGCCACCTGAGGCAAGTGAGTGACCACCATCACCTGAGTGGACTCGCCGAGCTGGCGCAGCAGGCGACCCACCACGGCGGCAGTCGGGCCGCTTATCCCCACATCCACTTCGTCGAAAATCAGGGTCGGGGTGGAGATCTTGCGGGCACTGATCACCACGATGGCGAGACTGATGCGCGACAGTTCACCGCCTGAGGCCACCTTGCCAAGCGGCTGGATCGGTTGGCCCGGGTTGGTGGTGACCATAAATTCCACCCGATCTATACCCAGCGGAGAGAGGCTGCTCTGGGCATCGGGGCGCACCTCGATGGCAAAACGGCCATCGGGCATCGCCAGTTCGTGCATGCTGCTGGTTACCTTGGCGCCCAGCTCCTGGGCGTAACGCTGACGGCTCTGACTCAGGGCTTCGGCGGCCTGGACAAAAGCCTGACGGGCTTCGGCCAGCTCATCTTCCATCCCCTCTAACCGCTCTTCGTCAGAGTTGAGGCGGGCGAGATCCGAGGCCAGCTCCTGATGGTACTGAGCCAGAACTGCCGGTTTGACATGGTGCTTGCGGGCCAGATTGATCGCCTTGGAGAGGCGGGCCTCCAGCTCGTTAAAACGCTCGGGATCCAGTTCCAGCCGATCGAGGTAGCTGCGCAGTTCGCTGTGGCTCTCCTGCACGCCGATCAGCGCTTCGTTCAGCATCTCCAGTACCGGAGTGAGGCGGCTGTCCATGCTGACCAGCCCCTCGGCCCGATCGACGGCCGATTGCAGCAGCCCTGCGATAGTGGTCTCTTCGTTGTCATAGAGCAGGTCGAGGCAAGCGCCGCACTCCTGCATCAGCTCGGTGCCGTTGGCCAGACGCTGATGCTCCTCCTCTATCTCTTCGAACTCCTCCGGTTGCAGAGCGAATTCGTCCAGCTCTTGCACCTGATACTCGATCAGCTGGCGGCGGGCTTCCCGCTGCTGCTGCTCGGCCTTGAGCCGGTTCAGCTCGTTTTGCAATTGACGCCACTGTTGATAGTGCTGGCGCACCTCGTCGAGCAGCAGATGGTGACCGGCATAACCATCGAGCAGAGCGAGCTGATAGTCGGGTTTGAGCAGCATCTGGTGGGCATGCTGACCGTGTACGTTGACCAGCAGCTGGCCCAGATTCTTGAGCTGGGTGAGGGGGACGGGCACGCCGTTGATATAGCTGCGGGAGCGGCCCTCGGCGGAGATGACTCGCCGCACGATACACTCCCCTTCGTTTTCCAGTTCGTTGGTGGCGAGCCAGGCGCGGGCGGCCGGGTTGTTGTCCAGCAGGAAGCGGGCGCTGACCTCGCTTTTGTCGCTATCGGGTCGCACCATGCCGGCTTCGGCCCGCTCTCCGAGGCAGAGACCGAGAGCGTCGATGGCGATGGATTTACCTGCACCGGTCTCACCTGTGATGCAGGTCATGCCCGGTTGCAGATCGAGTTCGAGAAACTTGACGATGGCGAAGTTGTTGACGGTCAGCTGGGTCAGCATGGTCTCATCCTGTATAGGTCAACATTACTGTGTATGCATCCAGTATATACTGGTCTTATATACAGTAAAGAGGGCGCCGCCATTTTTAACAAAGGAAAGCCGCGCCAGTGCGGTATGGCTATGAGAATGCGGTACTGACCATTGGCACGCGGTACGGATATGAGAGTGCAGGGGCGGTTGCTACGAAAGAAAAGAGAAGGGCGCCAATTCAGGCGCCCTTCTCTGGCAATGCCGTTGTCGGTCAAAGCTGATTAGAACAGCTTGCTGCCCCAGCCGAGCTTGTTGCGCAGCACGTGGAAGTAGCTGTAGTCGAGGGGATGCACCAGATGAAGCTGATGGTGGCTCTTCTTGATGAGGATCTCGTCCCCCGGGTGGACCGCCAGGGTCACCTGACCGTCACAGCTGACCTGCATGGCATCGTCCTGATTATCCGGCGAGACCAGCAGCCGCACTTCACTGTCGGCATCGAGTACGATGGGGCGACTGCTCAGGGTATGCGGGAACATGGGCACCAGCGTGATGGCGTTGAGCTTGGGGGTGAGGATGGCGCCACCTGCCGACAGGGAGTAGGCGGTTGAGCCGGTCGGAGTGGCGACAATGATGCCGTCCGAACGCTGGCTATACATAAAGCTGCCATCGATATAGACCTCGAACTCGATCATGTGGGCGATCTTGCCCGGGTGCAGTACCGCCTCGTTGACCGCCAGATTGCTCGACTTGCGCTCGCCGTGGCGATAGACCGAGGCTTCCAGCAGGAAGCGGTGTTCGCTCTTGTAGTGGCCGGAGAGCACCTGCTCCAGCGGCAGCAGGTAATCTTGTGGCGAGAGATCGGTCAGAAAGCCGAGGTTGCCCCGGTTTACCCCGATCACCGCCACATCGAAGCGTGACAGCACCCGCGCCGCCCCCAGCATGTTGCCGTCACCGCCGACCACGATGGCGAGATCGGCCTGCTGGCCCAGTTGCACCAGATCCATCACGTTTTCATCGAGGATGCTCAGGGTCTGGGCGACCCGGCTCTCCACCAGAACCCGAAAGCCGCGGACGGTCAGGTATTGATGCAGGCCGGTCAGCGTCTGGTTGGCCCCCTCATGGTGGGGTTTGCCAATCAGGGCGATGGTTTTGAACGGAGAATCCATAGTCAGTCAGATCTGGGATGGGTATTGCGGGCCAGTATACAGTGCTTTGCTCCGCTTGTGACGCTCTCCCGTGTGACGGGGGTGGCTATCCCCTTGAGGTTACTGGTTAAACGGTGAGCGGTAACCCGGATAAACCGACGGTTGCGGCTATTCAGCAACCCTGATTGCCCTTTACCCCTTGAAAGCCGGGGATGCATCCCCATAATAGCGCCAACATAGTCGGTCTGTTGTCGTCCGGTCGCTCAACCAGACGTCAGGGCCCTCATAAGTAACCCCGGAATTGGAGATGTCATGAACCACGAAGAGCAAAAGGTTGAAGCGATGGAGCAAGTGGAAGCCCAGCCAGTCGAGCCGACCGATGTAGACAGTGAAGTGACAGCCGAGCAGGCCCGTATTGCCGAACTGGAAGCGCAGCTGGAAACCGCCATCCAAAAAGCAGCGGAAGAGCGTGAACGCGCCCTGCGTACCGCCGCCGAGATGGAGAACCTGCGTCGTCGTACCGAGCTGGATGTGGAGAAGGCGCACAAATTCGCTCTGGAGAAGTTCGCCAATGAACTGCTGCCGGTGCTGGACAACCTTGAGCGAGCCATCGAACTGGCCGACAAGGAGAACGAAGCCCTCAAGCCGATGATCGAAGGTGTCGAGCTGACCCTGAAATCCATGCAGAGCGGCGTGGCCAAGTTTGGTCTGGTGGCGCTCGACCCGATCAACCAGCCGTTTGACCCCAACGCCCATCAGGCGATGAGCATGGTACCGAGTGCCGATGTGGCCCCTAACACCGTCATTGCAGTGATGCAGAAGGGCTATGACCTCAACGGTCGGGTGATCCGTCCTGCCATGGTGATGATCGCCAAAGCGGTCGACTGATTGGCTGTGGGTGCCCGAGCCCGCCCCGTGGCGGGCTTTTTGTTTCGCAGTGCAGCACCTGTTCATCTTGCCCGGTTTACGGCTCAACGTGACCGCGCAACCATGACAAAGGGTGTGGTTTTTTAGGGTTGGGGCTTGAAGCTGCGTCTGGCGACCCCATATAGGTAGCAAGGCCGCGGCGGCACAAAAAATTTGATGCCGGGAGCTTGAAAGCCAGATTGGCAGCCCCCACCTAGCCGTTAACGCATTAAGGCGAGTTCCTCGCCAGTTTATTCAAAGTATTTGGAGATTCGTCAAATGGGTAAAATCATCGGTATTGACCTGGGTACTACCAACTCCTGCGTCGCTATTCTGGATGGCGACACTGCTCGCGTGATCGAGAACGCAGAAGGCGATCGTACTACTCCGTCCATCATTGCCTATGCCGATGATGGCGAGATCCTGGTTGGTCAGCCGGCCAAGCGTCAGGCCATCACCAACCCGAAAAACACCCTGTTCGCCATCAAGCGTCTGATCGGTCGTCGTTTTGAAGATGAAGAAGTGCAGCGTGACCTGAAAATCATGCCGTACGCCATCGCCAAAGCTGACAACGGCGACGCCTGGGTTGAAGTGAAGGGCAAGAAAATGGCACCGCCGCAGATCTCTGCCGAAGTGCTGAAAAAGATGAAGAAGACCGCTGAAGACTACCTGGGTGAGCCGGTAACCGAAGCCGTTATCACTGTTCCGGCCTACTTCAACGACGCCCAGCGTCAGGCTACCAAGGATGCCGGTCGCATCGCCGGTCTGGATGTAAAACGCATCATCAACGAGCCGACTGCTGCTGCTTTCGCTTACGGCGTTAACAAGGTCAAGGGCGAGCGCAAGGTTGCCGTCTATGACCTGGGTGGCGGTACTTTCGATATCTCCATCATCGAGATTGACGAAGTGGAAGGCGAAACCACCTTCGAAGTACTGGCGACCAACGGTAACACCCACCTGGGTGGTGAAGACTTCGATAACCGCGTCATCAACTATCTGGTAGACGAGTTCAAGCGTGAGCAAGGCATCGACCTGCGTAACGACCAGCTGGCTCTTCAGCGTCTGAAAGATGCCGCCGAGAAAGCCAAGATCGAGCTCTCTTCTGCCCAGCAGACCGACGTCAACCTGCCGTACATCACTGCAGATGCCACCGGTCCGAAGCACATGAACATCAAGGTGACCCGCGCCAAGCTGGAATCACTAGTGGAAGACATGGTGAAAGACTCTCTGGAGCCAGTTCGTGTCGCCCTGAAAGACTCCGGTCTGGCAGTTGGCGAGATCGACGACGTGATCCTGGTTGGTGGTCAGACCCGTATGCCGCTGGTTCAGAAGACCGTTGCCGAGTTCTTTGGCAAAGAGCCGCGTAAAGACGTCAACCCGGACGAAGCCGTGGCCATGGGTGCTGCCATCCAGGGTGCCGTACTGTCCGGTGACAAGACCGACGTACTGCTGCTGGACGTCACCCCGCTCTCCCTGGGTATCGAAACCATGGGTAGCGTGATGACTGCGCTGATCGAGAAGAACACCACCATTCCGACCAAGAAGTCCCAGGTGTTCTCCACTGCCGAAGACAACCAGTCTGCCGTGACCATTCACGTGCTGCAGGGTGAGCGCAAGCGCGCCAGCGACAACAAGTCTCTGGGCCAGTTCAACCTGGAAGGCATCCGTCCGGCACCGCGCGGTCTGCCGCAGATCGAAGTGACCTTCGACATCGATGCCAACGGTATCCTGCACGTCTCTGCGAAAGACAAAGAGACCAACAAAGAGCAGAAGATCACCATCCAGGCCTCCTCTGGTCTGTCTGATGACGAGATCGAGCGCATGGTACGCGAAGCCGAAGCCAACGCGGCCGAGGACAAGAAGTTTGAAGAGCTGGTACAGGCTCGCAACCAGGCTGATGGTCTGGTCCACTCCGTACGCAAGCAGATCACCGAAGCCGGTGAAGCCCTGCCTGCCGACGACAAGACCAAGATCGAAGCCGCTCTGAGCGAGCTGGAAGTGGCCATCAAGGGTGACGACAAGGCTGCTATCGAAGCCAAACAGCAGGCTCTGCTGGAAGCGTCCCAGAAGCTGATGGAAATTGCCCAGCAGCAGGCTCAGGCCCAGGGTGCAGCCGGTGCTGATGCCGGTCAGTCCTCCTCTTCTGCCAAGGCTGACGACGACGTAGTCGACGCCGAGTTCGAAGAAGTGAAAGACGACAAGAAGTAAGCCCTACCCAGATGGGCGGAGTCTGCTTCGCCCATCGGCTTGGTCAATGAATTCACGGGCGTTGGGTAACCAACGCCCGTCTGCGTAACCACAGGATGAGTATGTCGAAGCGCGATTTCTACGAAGTACTGGGTGTGGCGAAAGATGCCGACGATCGCGAGATCAAGAAGGCGTACAAGCGCCTGGCCATGAAGTATCACCCGGATCGTAACCAGGGTGATGCCGCATCCGAAGAGAAGTTCAAAGAGGTCAAGGAAGCCTACGAGGTCCTGACCGATGCCAACCTGCGTGCCCGTTACGACCAGTACGGCCATGCCGGTGTCGACCCGAGCCAGGGTGGCGGTGGCCACGGTGGCTTTGGCGGCGGTGCCGACTTCGCCGACATGTTTGGTGACGTATTCGGTGACATCTTCGGCGGTGGCCGTGGTGGTGCCCGTCGTGGCCCGGCCCGTGGCTCCGACCTGCGTTACACCATGGAGCTGACGCTGGAAGAGGCGGTACGCGGGGTCTCCAAGGAGATCAAGGTGCCGACTCTGGTTCACTGCGAAGTCTGTAACGGCTCCGGTGCCCACACCGGCAGCAGTGCCCAGACTTGCCCGACCTGCCACGGCTCCGGCCAGGTGCAGATGCGTCAGGGCTTCTTCGCGGTACAGCAGGCATGTCCACACTGTCACGGCCGCGGCAAGATCATTAAGGATCCGTGCCGCAAGTGTCACGGTGAAGGTCGCTACCAGCGCACCAAGACCCTGTCGGTAAAAATTCCGGCGGGCGTCGATACCGGCGATCGCATCCGTCTCTCCGGCGAAGGGGAAGCGGGGGAAGCAGGAGCTCCGGCAGGGGATCTCTACGTACAGGTGCACGTCAAAGAGCACGAAATTTTCGTGCGTGACGGCAACAACCTCTACTGCGAAGTGCCCATCAGCTTCACCGCAGCTGCGCTGGGTGGCGAGATTGAAGTGCCGACCCTGGATGGCCGCGTCAAGCTCAAGGTCACTTCGGAGACCCAGACTGGCAAGATGTTCCGCATGCGCGGCAAGGGCGTGAAGTCCGTGCGCTCCGGCCAGGTAGGGGACCTGATGTGCAAGGTGGTGATCGAGACGCCGGTCAACCTCACCGAGCAGCAGAAAGAGCTGCTGCGCCAGCTGGACGAGTCGTTCAGCGGTGCCGCTGCCAAGACCCACAAGCCGAAATCGGAAGGCTTCTTCGAAGGGGTGAAACGCTTCTTCGACGATCTGACCAGCTGATTTCAGCGACCCGAATAAACAGAGCCGGCCTTGTTCCGGCTCTTTTTTTGCCCGCCGTTTAGCCAGGATCCGCCCTATTGAGTGGATCCTGATGAGGGATCCTCCTCACAACTCCCGCCAATTCCTGCTGTACAAATGTTATCCCGCTCACACTGTTGCTGAAACGGTTTAGTTGTCATATTGAGTTAGCTAAATTGGTTTAGCTATGCTCTGGCTGTCGATAACAACAGCGCCCGTCCGGGCCACAGATGACAGGTGAGGAAGATGATGATGTTCAAGAGCAAGTTGGCGCTGGCGGTAGCGCTGGGACTGGGGATGAGCAGCCCGCTGTGGGCGGCGCAGGCGAGTGTCGCAGGTGAGAGTGTCGAAGCCAGACTGGCGGCGCTGGAGGCGCGGGTACAGGCGGCTGAAGCGAGAGCCGAGGCGGCAGAGAGCCGTGCCAGTCAGGCGGAAGTGAAGGCGAGTGCGGCCAGCGAGCAGGCGCAGGTGGCCAACAACCGCAGCCAGAAGGTGGATGAGAAGAGCGCTGGTGCCCAGGGCTTCGAGTTTCACGGTTACGCTCGCTCGGGCCTGTTGGTAAACAGCAATGGCAACGGTGGGCGCGGCGGCCCCTACATCACGCCAGCCGGTTCGGTGGGCGGGGCCGTCGGTCGCCTTGGCAACGAGGATGACACCTACATGGAGGCCAACCTGCTGAAAACCCAGACCTTCGAGGATGGCAGCTGGGCCCGCTACAAGCTGATGCTGGCTGACGGGGTGGAGACCAGCAACGACTGGACCGCCAGCGATTCGAGCCTCAATACCCGTCAGGTGTTTGCCGAGATCGGCAATCTGGCGAGCTTCGACGGCCCCTTCAAGAATGCGGTGCTCTGGGCGGGTAAGCGCTTTGACCGCGACAACTTCGACATCCACTGGCTCGATTCTGACGTGGTGTTCCTGGCCGGTACCGGCGGCGGCGTCTACGACGTGCAGCTGGCCGACAGCTGGAAGGCCAACTTCTCCCTCTATGGCCGGGATTACGGCGACATCAGCGCCAGCGGTCTCTCCGATATCGAGAGCTACATCCTCACCATGAACAACCGCGTCGGTAACTGGCAGTGGATGGTGAACGGTCTCTCGGCCAAGGACAATGACGCCCGCATCAATGACAAGGGGGCGGGCAGCGAGGCGGCGGACAAGGGGGGACACACCCTGCTGGCCTACCACGGCGAGAGCTTCTTTGGCCTCAACCCCGGTTTTGCCAAGGCGGCGGTGTTGTATGGTCATGGGCTGGGGGCCGAGGTCAAGGGGCTGGGCTCTGACAGCGAGCTGTTGCCGGACGCCGATGCGGTGCGGGTCGCTGTGTTTGGCGCTACCGATCTCAACTCGCGCTGGCGTTTTGCCCCGACCCTGCTGGCCGAGCAGAGTCAGGATCGCTACGTGAAAGGGGATGAGTACCGCTGGCTTACCTTCAATACCCGGGTGGCGCAGGTGCTGAGCCAGAACGTCGAGCTGGTCTACGAGGCGGCCTGGCAGTACATGGATCTCGATCCCAAGGGTTACAAGGGACGCCAGGCGGTGAACGGCAACTTCACCAAGCTCACCTTCGCCCCCACCTTCAAGGCGCAGACCGCCGGTTTCTTCGAGCGGCCCGAACTGCGGGTGTTCGCCAGCTGGATGGACTGGTCCTCCGAGCTCAACAACTACGCCAGCGACGATGCCATGGGCCAGAGCAACTTCACCGCCGGTGGCGAGTGGAACTTTGGTGTGCAGATGGAAACCTGGTTCTAGTTCGTTATCCCGATCACAAAAATGGCAGCCGGTGCCGAGATCTGTTGGTTGGCTAAAACGGTTTAGCTGATAATGCCAGCCAACAGAACAGAGTTCGGGTTGGACCGTGGATCCGATGCAGCAGTGGAGTAGCAAGGTGACGAATCGTGTGTGGGTAATGGGGGATGCGGTGGTGGACTTGATCCCGGAAGGGGCGTTGCACTACCTCAAGTGTCCGGGTGGCGCGCCCGCCAATGTGGCGGTTGGTGTGGCACGGCTGGGTGGCGATGCGGCCTTTATCGGCCGGGTTGGTGCCGATCCGTTCGGCCGCTTTATGGCCGACACCTTGAGCGGGGAGGGGGTGGATATCGGTGCGCTGCGGCTCGATCCAGACCATCGCACCTCTACCGTGCTGGTGGCACTGGATGATGAGGGGGAGCGCAGCTTCACCTTTATGGTGCGCCCCAGTGCCGACCAGTTCCTCACCCCGGATGAGTTGCCCCACTTCGATGCCGGTCAGTGGTTGCTGACCTGTTCCATCGCGCTCGCCAACGAGCCGGTACGCACCAGCTGCCTGCAGGCCATGGCGGACATCAAGGCGGCAGGCGGGCGGGTCTGCTTCGACCCCAACCTGCGCCCCGAGGTGTGGGGCAACCCGGCCGAGATGCTGCCGCTGGTGCGTCAGGCCATCGGGCAGGCGGATGTGGTCAAGCTCTCCATCGAGGAGCTGCAACTGCTGAGCGGCGAGGATGATCTGGCTGCTGGGCTTGCGACTCTCTCTGGCCCGGCGCTGGTGCTGGTGACCAGAGGGGCGGCCGGGGTAGTGGCTCGCCTTGATGGCGAGTTGCTGGAGTGGGTGGGGCAGAAAGTGACGCCCATCGACACCACGGGGGCGGGGGATGCCTTCGTCGCCGGTCTGCTGGCGGCGCTGGCCGGGCGCTCGTCGCTGCCGACTCTGGCCGAGTTGCCCGCCATTCTGGCTCAGGCTCACGGCTGTGGGGCGCTCGCCACCACCGCCAAGGGGGCGATGACGGCGCTGCCGACCCGCTCCGAACTGGATGCCTTTTTGCGATCAGGCGCAAGCGACTGTTGAGCTGAGGCTAGAAGCCCGGCTCGACAGCCCCTACTCTCATGTGACAAGGGCCCGCCAGCGTGGCGGGTCATAAGAGGAAGAATATGAATATCAGTGCGATAGCCAAGGATCTGGTGCCCCTGCTCGGGGGCAAGGAGAATATCGTCAGCGCTGCCCACTGCGCCACCCGGCTGCGGTTGGTGCTGGCCGATGACAGCAAGGTAAACAAGGCTGCCATCGACAAGCTGGAGGGGGTCAAGGGGTGCTTTAGCAACGCGGGCCAAATTCAGGTGATCTTCGGCACCGGTCTGGTCAACAAGGTCTATGCGGAGTTTGTGGCGCTGACCGGTACCGGCACCGCCAGCAAGGCTGAGCTGGCCGACATGGCGGCGGCCAAGCTCAACGTGGCCCAGCGGTTGGCGCGAACCCTCTCCAACATCTTCGTGCCGATCATTCCGGCCATCGTCGCCTCGGGCCTGCTGATGGGGCTGCTCGGCATGGTGCGCACCTACGGCTGGGCCAATGCCGACAGCGCTCTGTTTGTGATGCTCGACATGTTCAGCTCGGCGGCCTTTATCATATTGCCGATCCTCATCGGCTTTACGGCAGCACGTGAGTTTGGCGGCAATCCGTACCTCGGGGCGACCCTTGGCGGCATTCTCACCCACCCGGCGTTGACTAATGCCTGGGGCGTGGCCGGTGGTTTCAAGACCATGGACTTTTTCGGGCTGGATGTGGCAATGATCGGCTATCAGGGCACCGTCTTCCCGGTGCTCTTGGCAGTCTGGTTTATGTCCCATCTGGAGAAACAGCTGCGCAAGCGCATTCCGGATGCGCTGGATCTGATCCTCACCCCGTTTTTGACCGTCATCATCACCGGCTTCGTGGCACTGCTCTTTATCGGCCCGGCGGGTCGGGTGCTGGGGGATGGCATCTCGTTCGGTCTGAGCGCCCTCTATGAGCAGGCGGGCTGGCTGGCGGGGCTGGTATTTGGCGGCACTTACTCGCTTATCGTCATCACCGGCATCCATCACAGCTTCCACGCCATCGAGGCGGGGCTGCTGGCCAATCCGCAAATTGGCGTCAACTTCCTGCTGCCCATCTGGGCCATGGCCAACGTGGCACAGGGCGGGGCTTGCCTCGCGGTCTACTTCAAGACTCGCGACGTGAAGATCAAGGCCATTACCGTGCCGGCTGCCATGTCCTGCCTGCTGGGTATCACGGAAGCGGCCATCTTTGGCGTCAACCTGCGCTACATCAAACCCTTTCTCGCCGGTCTGTTTGGCGGGGCCTGCGGCGGCGCCTACGTGGTGGCGGCCAAGGTGGGGATGACGGCTGTAGGGCTGACCGGTATTCCCGGCATGGCCATCGTCCAGCCCATGAGCCTTATTCATTACATCATCGGGCTGGTGATCGCCTTTGGTGCCGCCTTCGCCGCTTCCTACCTGCTCAAGTACAAGGTGGAGTGATGAAGGAAAGCGAACTTCTCAACCAGATCGTCCGGTCGCTGCTGGCCGGACAGCTCAAGGCGGCGGCCGATCCCCATCGGCCCCGCTGGCATCTGGCAGCCCCGGTGGGGCTGCTTAACGATCCTAACGGCTTTATCGAGCACGACGGGCGCTACCACCTCTTCTACCAGTGGAACCCGCTCGGTTGCGAGCACCGCAACAAGGGCTGGGGCCATGTCACCTCCACCGATCTGCTGCATTGGCAACACGAGCCGGTGGCGCTATTGCCCACCGAAGCCTATGAGAGCCACGGCTGCTATTCGGGCTCGGCGGTGAGCGACGAGCAGGGGCGTTTGACCCTCATCTACACCGGCAATGTCAAATACCCGGATGGCGGCCGCACCGCTTATCAGTGTCTGGCCCGCGCCGACGGTGAGGGAGGCTTCGAGAAGTTGGGGCCTGTGCTGGATCTGCCCGAAGGCTACAGCGGCCACGTGCGCGACCCCAAGGTGTGGCACGACGGCCAGCAGTGGCTGATGGTGCTGGGGGCCCGCACCCTGGATGACAAGGGCGAAGTGCTGCTCTATCGCGGTGACACCCTGCAAAGCTGGCAGCGGGTGGGCCCCATCGCCGGTAGCGGGCGAGGTGGGCTGGGTGAGTTTGGCTATATGTGGGAGTGCCCGGATCTCTTCCCGCTAGGGGAGCGCCATGTGCTGATCAGCTGCCCGCAGGGGATTGCCCCGGCAGGCGAGGATTATCGCAACCTCTACCAGTGCGGCTGGCTTTCTGGCAACTTCGACGGCGAGCGCTTCGAGCACGGGGCTTTCCACGAGTTGGACCGGGGCTTCGAGTTCTATGCCCCCCAGACCACTCTGGATAGCCAGGGTCGGCGCTTGCTGTTTGGCTGGCTGGGGCTGCCGGAGGAGAACGAGATGAGCCAGCCTACGATCGCTCACGGCTGGCTCCACCAGATGAGCTGCCCGCGGGAGCTGTTCTGGCAGGATGAGTGGCTCTGCCAGCGGCCGGTGGCGGAGCTTGCGGCATTGAAGGGAGAGTTGACCCGTTTCGAGGGGACGCTCGGAGAATTTCCGGGGCTGGCCATCGACTCGGCCTGGATCGATCTGGATCTCTGCGGTGAGGGGCGTCTCTGGTTCGGCGCCGTGGCCGAGCTGGTGTGGCAGCCGGGGCGCCTCACCTTGCGGCGCCAGAACTGGCAGAGCGGGGCGTGGGAGACCCGCAGCAGCCCATGGGCTGGCGGGCGGATCTCTGTGCTGTGCGATCGCTCCAGTCTGGAGTGTTTCATCGATGAGGGGCGACACAGCCTGTCGGCGCGCTACTTCCCCGGGGACAAGCCGCAACTTTCATCAGGTAACGGCAATGATGGCTGCAAAATTTGCCTCAATCACTGGCCGCTGTCGGCGTGCCTAGTACAATAGCCCGGTTCTAGTCAGCCGGGAGGCCAGGTGGAGAAGAAGAAACGGATCACGATTGCCCAGATCGCCGAACTGGCGGGGGTGTCCAAGGCAACCGCCAGTCTGGTGCTCAACGGGAAGAGTGCGGAGTACCGGATTGCCGACGATACCCGCAAGCGCATTCAGGCGGTGGCGGAGGAGTGTCACTACCTGCCGAGCTTTCATGCCCGCTCCCTGCGCGAGACCCGCAGCTACACCTGGGGGTTGGTGATCCCCGATCTCACCAACTTCGGTTTTGCCCGCATCGCCCGCGCCCTCGAGGCCCACTGCCGGGAGGCGGGCATCCAGCTGCTGATCGCCTGCTCCGAGGATGATCCCGCTCTCGAGCAGCGGGTGGTGGACAACCTCATCAGCCGTCAGGTGGACGGGCTGATTGTCGCCTCCAGCGGCCACAGCGATGACATCTATGCCCGCATCCACGACCGCCTGCCGGTGGTGCAGCTCGACCGCCACATCGGCGAGTCGCGCCTGCCCATGGTGATCTCCGATGCCTGCAAGGCGACCGCCGAGCTGGTGCGGGACATGGCCAGCGAGTGCGGCGAGGAGATCTACTACTTCGGTGGCCTGCTGGATCTCTCCCCTAGTCGTCACCGGCTGGCGGGCTATGAGCTGGGGCTCCATCGCGCCGGTTTTGAAGCCGATGCCGCCCGGGTGCGCCATCGCGACTATCAGCCGAGCTCCGGTTATCAGCTGATGGCCGAGCTGGTGGCCGAGCTGGGGGCGCCCCCAAGGGGGCTCTTTACCGCCTCTTTTACCCTGCTGGAAGGGGTACTGCGCTACCTCAACGAGGCGGGGTTGATGGAGACAGGGATGCGGCTGTGTACCTTCGATGATCACGACTTGCTCGACTGCATCCCCATGCGTATCGACTCGGTGGCGCAGGATTGTCCGGCGCTGGCCCTCGCCGCCTTCGAGCTGATGCACCAACTGATTGCGGGCAATCCTCCCGCACAGACCGCCCAGGTGATCACCCCCAGGGTGCGCTGGCGCAGTCGCCGCTAGCCACTCTTCGCCCATCCATATGAGAAAGCCCCGCCATTGCTGGCGGGGCTTTTTGCTGTTGGCGGATGGAGCCATGACTCTGACCGACAGCTCAGTCGGTGGTACTGGTGCGCCAGAACACCTGCTTGATATGGGGGTGGATGCCGAGTTTCACCATCAGGGCATCCAGCTCGTCGCCATCGATGGAGGTAGCCAGCAGCACCGCCGAGATCTCCAGATCCCCCTCGCCAAACGGCTCGATATCGAGTTCGCTCAAGGGGTAGTTGGCCTGCTCCAGCATCTCTTCCAGCCAGTGCAGCACCTCTTTTTGATGTTCGCGCTGGGTCAGGGCCGTCACCTTGTAGGTCACTTCGGTGTCGGTATTGTCCACCGGGCGACGGTTGATCTGGTTGACCAGCGGTCGCAGCAGGGTGTTGGCTGCCAGCACGAACAGGGCGCCCAGAATGGCCTCCATGGCGAGCCCGGCGCCACAGGCGGCGCCGACCGCTGCTACGCCCCAGAGGGTGGCGGCGGTGTTGATGCCGCGGATATTGCCCGACTCGCGCATGATGACGCCAGCGCCGAGAAAGCCGATGCCGGAGACGATATAGGCCACCACATGGACCACGTTGTAGTTGCCGCCGTGCAGGTCATAGATGCGCTGGGCCAGACTGACGAACAGGGCGGCCCCCACGGCGACCAGCACGTTGGTGCGAAGACCCGCGGTACGTTGGCGGTACTGGCGCTCCAGCCCGACCAGACTGCCGAGCACAAAGGCGAGCAGCAGGCTGGCCAGGGTGTCGAGCAGGGAGATCATGTCAATTTGTTGCCACATCTTCATGGCGTACTCCTTCTGATAAGCGCTGGCTTGGCGCAATCCATGATGAAACGCCGGGAGGCGGATGGATCAGGGGATGATTGCGCGGATGGCCAGCAGACAAACAAAACGCGGCGTCCCGGGGCGTGAGCATCATCGGATGCCCTGACGCTCGGAGAGGACGCAACAAGCGGGGCCAGCGTGGCCGGCCCCTTTCACTGTGGTTAACGCAGGTGTGCGGTCAGTTGAGTTCGGGATCGCAGTCGATGCGCGGGCGCAGTTGCCAGCGCACCGGATGTGCTACTCCGACCTGATGAACAAACTGCACCAGATAGCGTCGCTGGGGCGGGGTGCACTGCAGGTTGAGCACCAGCTCTCGCCCGCCGCCGCGACCCGGCTTCATCGATTGCATTGGTTGCAGCCCCGCCGGTTGCAGGGTGTGGTTCACCATATCCAGCACCTGTTCCATATCGGCGCGATCCTCACAGCGGATCTGCAGCCGGTAGTGGTGCTGACGCTGTTTGCCGCCCAGCCAGCGTGGCAGCATGCCACGGCCGAGCCGGCTCAACAGGGGGTGAGCCTGGGTAGCAACAGAACCTGTTGCGACCGCGCGATCCGCAGCCGGTTTGATTGAGATAAAACGCATAGCAGCCTCCTTGTGGGAAGCAGAAACTATGCAGGCATGGCGACCGTGGCGGTTGGCCACAGGTCACCAGACGTCAAGTGTAAAAAGGGAGAAGAGGGGAGTGGATTTCCGCTTCTCGCAGGGTTGCGAGCATGCGGCAGAGAAAGACCTGCGGCTAGCTCGCGACCTTGGTACCGACGATGAGGGTCGGTCTACAACTGTCACTTGATGAGTTGCCCACTGATGGTCTCCGCTATTGATAAGAGGCTCGAATGATAGCCGAGGCGGCAGGCAGGGTAAACCCCGCGCCGCCCGCAGCAACATCTTGAAACATAATCGAAAGCCCCGTTTTGCCGCGCAGGGCCGCCAAAAGCAGACCCGGCGAGGGCCGGGTCTGCGGGGTCATTCGGTCTTGTCGATGCCGAGGTATTTGAGCATCAGTTTTTCGTAGATGGGCTCGGTATCCCCCACCTGCATCTTGTGCAGGAAGTACTTCTCGAAGGCGATCTTGGCCAGATGGACCCACTTTCCTTTCTTGAACCAGGCGACGTTGCGCGGCGGGATCTGCGGCATGGCGACGAAGGCGGCACCTGTGTCCCCCCATGTCTGCCAGACAGATGGCATTCCACACTGCCTTGGTCACCGGCGGCTGGCCGCTGAGCTCCGCCTTGATGTTGTGGCTCAGGGTGCGCACCATCGCCTCAATCATGTAGCCGGTCTTGGGCACCCCGGTCGGTACCGGCGTCTTGTGCGACGGTGCAATGGCGATGCAGACACCGGCGGCGTAAATCTGCGGGAAGGCGGGGTTGCGCTGGTGTTCGTCGACGATGACAAAGCCGCGGGGATTGACCAGCCCCTCGATGCCCCGCAGCGGCGCAATGCCGACAAAGGCGGGCAGCATCATGGCGTGTTTGTAGGGCAGAGTGTGGGTGCGCTTGATGTTGCCCTCATCGTCCAGCTCCTCCACCGTCATCTGGCCATCTTGCGCCGCCACGGTGCGGGCATTGCAGATCCACTGCACGTCGCGCATCCGCAGTTCGCTCTCCAGCATTCCCTTGGAGTCGCCCACGCCGTTGAGACCCAGATGGCCGATGTAGGGCTCGCTGGTGACAAAGGTCATGGGCACATTTTTCCTCACCTTCTTGTCGCGCAGGTGGCGATCGAGGATGAACGCATACTCGTAGGCGGGACCGAAGCAGGAGGCGCCCGGCATGGCGCCGACAATCACAGGGCCGGGCTCATCGACCAGGGCACTGACACTGTGGCGGCACTCTTCGGCGTGGGAGAGGGTACAGACGCTGGTGGTGCCACCGGATTCGGGGCCAGCCCCCGTCACCTCGTCAAAGGCGAGGGCCGGGCCGGTGCAGATCGCCAGAAAGTCGTAACGCAGGGTCTGGCCATCGGAGAGGGTGAGCTGCTGCGCCGCCGGTTGCAGCTCGGTCAGGGCGGCATGGATAAAGCGGATCCCCTTTTTCTTCACATGGGGTTCGATGGGGATCGAGGTCTCCTTGCGCTCCCGCCACTGGACGGCAATCCAGGGGTTGGAGGGGGTAAATTCAAAGTCCGGCTTGTCATTAATGAGGATCACCTCATGCTGCTTGCCCAGTTCAGCCTTGAGTTCGTAGGCGGCAGACATGCCCCCCAGACCCGCGCCGATGACGATTACCGTTGCCATGTTCAGCCTCCTGCGTTTATTACACGCTCATATGAGCCTAGGTCATCCGACCCTGTTATTTAAATCCTATCCGTTTGAGGATCATCGCTGCCGGGCAGAAACCGGTGAATGCGCTCTGGATCAGGTTGACCCCGACAAAGGCACTCAACCAGACAAAGCCCGGATGAACCCAGCTGGTAAGGATCAGCGAGAGCAGCAACATGCAACCCGCGACGATTCTGACTCCGTTATCTACTGTCATGGTCCTTCTCCTTATCTACTTTAGATATTGCTAATTTAGTGTTGTTTTATACAATAGAACAAATATCAGCAATTGCTAATTTACTCTTATGAGCCAATTCGACGAGATGAACAGACATGCGACAGCCGCCGCCTCCCTGCTCAAGGCGTTGGCTCATCCCGAACGCCTGATGGTGCTCTGCCAATTGGTGGAGGGGGAGAAGGGGGTCGGGGAGCTGCTGGCCCATAGCCAGCTCGGGCAGTCGGCCTTTTCCCAGCAACTTTCGGTATTGAAGCGCTACGGCCTGATCCGTTCGCGCAAGGTCTCCCAGCAGATTTACTACTCGCTGGTGAGCGAAGCGGCAGCTGATGTGTTGGGCGCGCTGCAAACCCATTTTTGTCACTCAGAAAATAAGAATCTTGATGATGGAAAGCCAATGGCTGCTCTCTTTGGGCGGCGGCATGCTGGCGGGGCTGTCGGCCCTGATCCTGATGTTGTTCAACGGCCGGGTTGCCGGGATCAGCGGCATTCTGGCTGGTGCGCTGCAACACCGTGCGCCGTGGCGGGTGCTGTTTCTGCTGGGGCTCGGGGCGGGCGCCTGGCTGGCGCTGACCCTGGGCTGGGCCACCATGCCCGCATTCACCACGCTGCCCGGCTGGCCCGTTGTGCTACTGGCCGGTCTGCTGGTCGGGGTCGGTACCCGTCTTGGCAATGGCTGCACCAGCGGCCACGGCATCTGTGGCATGGGGCGGCTCTCCCTGCGCTCCATCGTCGCCACCCTCACCTTTATGGCGGCAGGCTTTATCACCGTCTTCGTCACTCATCATCTGCTGTAAGGGGCTGATTGCCATGAAATTGCTGACAAGTTTGTTTGCGGGTGTGTTGTTCGGGCTGGGGATGGCCATCTCCGGCATGATGGATCCCGCCAGGGTCACTGGTTTTCTCGATCTGGCCGGGGCCTGGGATCCCAGCCTCGCCTTCGTGATGGGAGGGGCCCTGCTGGTCTTTATGCCGGGTTATTTTCTGCTGTTGAAACCCCGTCGCCAGAGTGTGCTGGGGGAGCCCATCGCCGCCGTACCAGCCCCTCGGCTGGAGCGCAGGCTGATCGGCGGGGCCGCGCTGTTTGGCATCGGCTGGGGATTGGTCGGTATCTGCCCGGGGCCTGCTCTGAGTCTCATTTCCAGCGGGCAGCCCATGATAATGTTGTTTATTGCGGCCATGGTGGCCGGGATCTTGCTGTTTGACAGAGGGCTGGCCAGGGTGCTGACCAAGGCGCCAGCTCGGGGAGTGGATAAGGTGCGCCAGTCCCATACCGCCTGATCCCGTGAAGTGACAGATTACGCCAGGGAAGGAGAGTAATGATGGAAAAGATCCGGTTGCTGGGGATCACCTTATTGGTGATGACATCGCAGCCATGACATCCCCCCGGGCCTTTGCCGCAGACGGGGAGCCAGAGCCCTTGTTGACAGTGGCGCCGCAGCCGGTGACCGACTGGCTGACGCTGGATGGCACCGTCAGTGCCATCAATCAGGGGACGGTGGCGGCCCAGACCAGCGGCCGGGTCTCCCGCATGCTGGTGGATGTGAACGATCAGGTGCAGGCGGGGCAACCGCTGCTGGAGATCAGCGGCAAGGAGCAGTTTGCCGCCGTTTCCGGTGCCGAGGCGCGGCTGGCGCGGGCGCAGGCTCAGCAAGTGGAAGCCGAGCGCCAGCTCGCCCGCTTTCAGGCGCTGATTGCCAAGGGGGTGATCACCCGCGCCCAGCTCGATAATGCCCAGGCGACGGATCGCGCCGCCCGCGCCGAGGTCAATGCCGCCGATGCCGCCCTCACTCAGGCCCGCGAGGCCTACGGTTATACCCGCATTCTGGCTCCCTATGCCGGAGTGGTGACCAAACGGCTGGTAGAGCTGGGGGAGACTGTCGCCCCCGGTACCCCGCTGCTCTCCGGCTTCTCCCTCGACACCTTGCGGGTGGAGGTGGAGTTGCCCCAATCCGCCCTGACGCTTGCTCGTGAGCCTGAGGATGTGCAGGTGCTGCTGCCGGATGGCAGGGCCGTTACCCCGGTCAAACTGACCCGCTTCAATTATGCCGACAGCCAGAGCCACGCCTTCAGGTTGCGCCTCGACTTGCCGCCGCAAAACGTCGGGGTATTGCCCGGCATGTGGCTCAAGGTGCAGCTCAAGCAGGGTGAACGTCAGGTGTTGCAGGTGTCGGATCGCGCCCTGCTGCGGCAAGGGGAGTTCAATGGCGTCTATCTGCAGCAGCCCGCTGGCTGGGCCCTGACGCCGGTGCGGGTCGGCCATTGCGTCGAGGGACAGTGCGAGATCCTGGCCGGGCTGCAAGCCGGTGACAAGCTGGCCCCTGATGCCTGGGCGCAGCAGCAGGAGGTGGCCCATGAGTAGAGAGCTGAACGGCAACAAGGAGAGGCTGGGGCCTGCCGGTCGGCTGGCTGCGCTGTTCCAAGGCTCGGCCATCACGCCGCTGCTGGCGCTGGTGGGGCTGTTGCTCGGTCTTTTTGCAGTGCTGGTGACCCCCAAGGAGGAGGAACCGCAGATCGATGTCACCTTCGCCGATGTCTACATTCCCTTCCCGGGAGCCACTCCGGCTGAAGTGGCCTCTCTCGTCACTACCCCTGCCGAGCAGGTGGTTTCCCAGATAAAGGGGATCGATACCCTCTACTCTTTTTCCCAACCCGATGGCGCCCTGCTGGTGGTGGTATTCAAGGTAGGGGTGAGCCGCGAACAGGCCATCGTCGATCTCAACAACCAGCTCGACTCCAACCGCGATTGGCTGCCACAGGGGATCGGAGTCGGTCAGCCACTCGTAAAACCCCGGGGGATCGATGATGTCCCCATCGTCAGTCTGACCTTATGGAGCAAAGAGGGGAGTAAGCAACTGGGGGCACCCGAGCTGACCCGGGTCGCCCATGAGCTGGAGACCGAACTCAAGCGCATTCCCGGTACCCGCGATATTTACACGCTGGGCAGCCAGAGCGCCGTGTTGCGGGTGATGCCGGATCCGGCGGCCCTCAGCGCCCACGGCATCAGCTGGGGCGAACTGAGCCAGCGACTGGCGGCCGCCAATCAGGTAGGCACCACACAGGCTATCGAGCAAGATAACCGGGAGATCAAGGTGCAGGTGGGGCAGTTCCTGCAAAGCGAGCAGGAGGCCCGCGAGTTGGTTGTGGGGCTGCACGACGACAAGCCGGTTTACCTCGGTGATGTGGCTAGTGTGTCGCTGGGGAAGGAGACTCCGGTGCAGCGCAGCTGGATGGGGCAGGGGCAGACCAGTTATCCGGCGGTGACTCTGGCCATCGGCAAGCAACCGGGTCAGAACGCGGTCGAGGTAGCCAAGCGGGTGGAGGCGCGGGTCGAGAGTTTGCAGAACCGGCTTATCCCGGCAGGAGTCGAGGTGACGGTGACCCGTGACTACGGCGTCACCGCCGAGACCAAATCCAACACCCTGATCGGCAAGCTGATTTTTGCCACCACGGCGGTGGTGCTGCTGGTGCTGGTGAGCATGGGCTGGCGCGAGGCACTGGTGGTGGGCGTTGCCATCGTCATCACCCTGGCACTGACCCTGTTTGCCAGCTGGGCCTGGGGCTTTACCCTCAACCGGGTGTCGTTGTTTGCGCTGATCTTCTCCATCGGCATTCTGGTGGATGACGCTATTGTGGTGGTGGAGAACATCCACCGCCATCGCGGTTTGGGCAAGGGGGCGCTCAAGGATCTGATTCCGGGGGCGGTGGATGAGGTGGGGGGGCCGACCATACTGGCGACCCTGACCGTCATCGCGGCCCTGCTGCCGATGGCCTTTGTCAGCGGGCTGATGGGCCCTTACATGAGCCCCATTCCCATCAATGCCAGCATGGGGATGCTCATCTCCCTGCTGGTGGCCTTTATCTTCTCCCCCTGGCTGGCGAGCCATTTGCTCAAGGGTGAGGTGCACGGTGCCCACGGCGAGGCCAAGGCTGGTCTCTTTCACCGGCTGATGACCCCTTTCCTGATTGGTGATGGCGCCAAGCGTGCCAGACGCAAGCTCTGGCTGGCGGTGTTGCTGCTGGTCGGGGCGGCTACCGCCATGCCGGTGGTGCAGTGGGTGGTGCTCAAGATGCTCCCCTTTGACAACAAGTCGGAATTTCAGCTGGTGCTCGATATGCCGGAGGGGGCGACCCTGGAGCAGACCGAGCGCACCCTGCTGGCGGTCGGACGAGAGCTTGCCATGGTGGAGGAGGTGAAGGATTACCAGATCTATGCCGGCACCGCCGCCCCCATCAATTTCAACGGGCTGGTGCGCCACTACTTTATCCGCAGCGGCGCCAACGTGGGGGATATTCAGGTCAATCTGGTGGACAAGCATGAGCGGGATCGCAGCAGCCACCAGATTGCCCAGTCGGTTCGGGAGCCGCTGCAGGCCATCGCCAGTGCGGCAGGGGGCAACCTGAAAGTCGTTGAGGTGCCGCCCGGCCCGCCGGTCTGGTCCCCCATAGTCGCAGAAGTGTATGGCCCGACGCCTGCTGCCCGTGAAGCGGCGGCGCGCTCCGTACAGGCCCGTTTTGTGGCCACGGCGGATCTGGTGGATGTGGATATCTATCTGACCGACCCGCAGCCCAAGTGGCGGCTGGTGGTGGATCGCAGCAAGGCGGCCCTGCTCGGGGTCGATCTCGGCGACCTGGTGAGCACCCTCAATGGTGGGGTAGGTTATCAGGATGCCAGCTGGCTGCAGGGGCACGGTGCCAAGTATCCGGTGCCGATCCGTATCGAATTGGCTCCCGGTGACAAACGGGATCTGGCGGGCGTACTGGCCCTCAAGGTGCGCAGCCAGAGCGGCCAGCTGGTGCGGGTCTCCGAGCTGGTGAGTCGCCGTGATGAGGTGGCCCCCAGTTATATCATGCACAAGAACATGCAGCCCATGGTGATGGTGGTGGCCGACATGGGTGGCCACACCGACAGCCCGCTCTACGGCATGTTTGCCGCCGGTGCCGACATCGACCTGCCCCAATATTACGTGCAGCAGCCCGACAAGCTGGGGGAGGTGGCGCTGTTGTGGGACGGGGAGTGGAAGATCACCTACGAGACCTTCCGCGACATGGGGCTAGCCTACGGGGTGGGGATGATCCTCATCTACCTGCTGGTGGTGGCCCAGTTCCGCTCCTATCTGGTGCCGCTCATCATCATGGCCCCTATTCCGCTCACCCTCATCGGGGTGATGCCGGGCCACGCTCTGCTGGGGGCCCAGTTTACCGCAACCTCGATGATCGGGATGATTGCGCTGGCCGGGATCATCGTGCGCAACAGCATCCTGCTGGTGGACTTTATCGAGCAGCAGCGCAGCGCCGGAGTGGCGTTCGAGCAGGCGGTGATCGAAGCGGCGCAGGTGCGGGCCAAACCCATCATGCTGACGGCGTTGGCGGCGATGATCGGAGCTCTGTTTATCCTCGATGATCCCATCTTCAACGGACTGGCCATCAGCCTGATTTTCGGGATCCTGGTCTCCACTTTGCTCACCCTGGTGGTGATACCCTTGCTCTATTATGCCCTGCTCTCCCGACGCTCATGACGGGAGTCCCTAGCGAAAGGATGCGCGATGAAGAGAGGTTGGTTGTGGTGGGGAAGTGGCGCTGTGGTAGCGGTGGCTGCGGCAGCATGGTGGTGGCGACCGCAGCCTACGCCGATCAGGCTGGCAGAGGTCGGGCGGGGGGATGTGCTGGTCACCGTGGTCAACACCCGGGCTGGCACCATCAAGTCGTGCCAGCGGGCCGGACTCAGTCTGCCCGGTGGCGGCGTGGTGGAGCAGATCGCCGTCAAGGCCGGAGAGCGGGTGGCGCAGGGAGATCTGCTGCTGACCCTCTGGAGTGACGATATTCACGCCGATCTCGCCCGGGCCCGCGCCCAGCAGGCCCTTGGCAAGACCCAGCGCGAGGAGCGTTGCAGCGAGGCTGCCTACTACGAGCGGGAGGCCAACCGGCTGGCCACCTTGCTGGCCAAAAACCTCACCTCCCGCACCCTCGCCGAGCAGGCCCAGAATCTGGCCGATACCCGCCGCTATGTCTGCCAGGCATCCCGTCAGCAGGAGCGGGTCGACGAGGCGCAGGTCGCCCAAGTGGAGGCCCGCTTGAGCGAGCGCCGCCTGCTGGCGCCGTTTGCCGGCGTGGTGGCTGAGGTCAACAGCAAGCTGGGCGAATACATGACCCCCTCACCGCCCGGGGTCGCCATGCCTCCGGTTATCGATCTTATCGACGATCGCTGTCTCTATGTCTCAGCCCCCATCGATGAGGTGGATGCTGCCCGCCTCAAGGTGGGTCAGTCTGCCCGGGTACTGCTCGATGCCATGCCCGGGCGCGATTTTGCCTCTACCGTCACCCGTATCGCCCCCTATGTGAAGGAGCTGGAAAAGCAGGCCCGCACCGTGGAGGTGGAGGCTGCGCTCACTGCCCTGCCCACCGATGTCCCCCTGCTTATCGGCTACAGCGCCGACCTTGAGGTCGAAGTGACCCGCGCTACCGATGTGCTGCGGGTAGCGGCCAGCAGCCGGGCCGACGATGGCAGCGTGCTGCGGCTGGAAGGGGATAAGTTGGTGCGGGTGGTGCCCCGTTGGGGCGTGGAGAACTGGAACTGGATTGAGGTGGCCGAGGGGCTCGCCGCCGGTGATCGGCTGGCAGCTCAGCCCGGACAGATTGTCGGGGAGGGCCCTTTCCGCGCTGCCACGGAGCAGACGGATGAGTGATCTCATTCGCCTTGATGCCGTCAGCCGACGTTTCACTCTGGGGGGGAGCGAAGTGGCCGCCCTCGATCGCGTCTCCCTGCGGGTTGCCGAGGGGGAGTATCTGGCGGTGATGGGCCCCTCTGGCTCCGGCAAATCGACCCTGCTCAATGTGTTGGGGCTGCTGGATCGGCCCGATGAGGGGCGCTACTGGCTGGGAGGGGAGGACACCGCCACCCTGTCAGAGCCGGCGCTGGCCCAACTGCGCGGCCATCGCATCGGCTTCGTGTTCCAGTCGTTTCACCTTATCTCCCGCCTCACCGCCCGTGAAAACGTCGAGCTGCCGCTGATGCTGTGCGGGATCGCCCCCGCCGAGCGCCATCGTCGCAGCCAACGACTGCTGGGGGAGCTGGGGCTGGAGAACCGGGCCGGACACCGCCCTGCCGAACTATCCGGCGGTCAGCGTCAGCGGGTAGCCATCGCCCGGGCCATGGCAATGGCGCCGCGGCTGATCCTGGCCGACGAGCCCACCGGCAATCTCGACTCCCGCTCCGGGGAGGAGGTGATTACCCTGCTGGAGGAGCTCAACCGGGAGCAGGGGATCACGCTGGTGGTGGTGACTCACGACCCGCGCCTCGGGGAACGGGCAGGCAGGCGGATCCTGATGAACGATGGGCGCATCAACATTGATAGCGGCGGTGGCTGAATGCGGCGACCCGATGTGATCCGCTTTGCCGCCGTGGCCCTGCTGCGCCAGCGCTCACGGGCGCTGGTCTTGATCCTGGCGGTGAGTCTGAGCGTCACCTCGGTGCTGCTGCTCACCGCGCTGGGAGAGGGGGCGAGGCGCTATGTGGCCGACCAGTTCAGCTCCCTTGGCAAGGATCTGCTGGTGATGTTCCCGGGCCGCAAGGAGACCACAGGCGGGCTGCCGCCGGTCACCGGCAACAGTCTGCGGCAGATCACTCTCGATGATATGCACTACCTTGGCCAGCACCAGCCAAACGTGCGGCTGGTGCCGCTGGTGATGGGCTTTGCCGAGGCCAAACAGGGGGCGCGGCTGCGCCAGACCATGCTGCTTGGCAGCAGCAACGGGCTGCGCGATACCCACGGGCTGGAGCTGCTCTCCGGCCGCTGGCTACCGGGGGATGCCGCAGAGGATCGACCGGCCGTCCTGCTCGGGGCCAAGGTGGCCCGTGAGCTGTTCGGTCAGGCCGACCCGGTCGGCCAGTGGCTGCGTTTTGACAATCGCCGCTTTCGGGTGGTGGGGGTCTTCACCAGTCAGAGCAGCAATCTGGGGATGGATATGGCCGAGGCCGCGCTGATCCCGGTCGGTAGTGCCATGCGGCTGTTCAATACCGAGGGGCTGTTTCGGCTGCTGATCCAGCCGCTGGCGGGGCAAGCGGTGCCGCCGCTGGTCAAGCGACTGGAGCAGCTGATGCAGGCGCGCCACGGGATGCTCGATGTGACCGTGGTGCGCCGTGACGCCATGCTGGCTACCTTCTCCACCATTCTCTCGACTCTCACCCTGGCCGTTGCCGGCATCGGCGCCATCAGCCTGCTGGTCTGTGGCATCATGATGATGAATCTGGCGCTGATCAGCACCCGCCAGCGCACCGGCGAAATCGGCCTGCTCAAGGCGCTGGGGGCCGACAGTCGCCAGATCCGCCAGCTGTTTTTGTGGGAGGCGCTGTTGTTGAGCGGCAGTGGCGCGCTGTTTGGTACTGTGTTGGGCTATGCCTTGGTTGGCCTCGCCGGAGTGATTTGGCCCGGATTTCCGGCGGCTGTCCCTCTGCTCGCTACTTTCTGCACCATACCGGCGGCCCTGCTGACCGGGCTGTTTTTTAGCTGGCTGCCCGCCTCCCGGGCGGCACGGCAAGATCCGGTCAGCAGCCTGCGCAGCGGACAGTGGAGCGGTGGCTGATGCGCGCCGCTGATCTGCTTTTCTGGCTCTGGCGTGCCTTGCTGGCGGGGCGCAGTCGCAGCCTGCTGTCGGCGCTCGGCATTGCCATCGGGATCGCCTCGGTGACCCTGCTCACCGGCATCGGCGAGGGGCTTAGGCTCTATCTGCTCGACAGCTTCTCCCAATTTGGCACCCGGCTGATCGCCGTGACCCCGGGCAAGACAGAGACCGCCGGCGGCCCGCCCGGCATCCTCTCCAGCAGCCGTCCCCTGCTGCTGGAGGATGCCGATGCCCTTGCCAGATTGGCAGGGGTAGAGGCGGCGCTCCCTGTGGTGCAGGGGCAGGGGGAGGTACGCAGCCGTGGGCTCACCCGCAGCACCGCCATTCTGGGCACAGGTCCGGCGGCACTCTCCGGCTGGCGGCTCACCTTGGTGCAGGGGCGTTTTCTGCCCGCGGATGACAGTGCCATGCCCCGCGCCTATGCGGTGCTGGGGGCCAAGGTGGCGGCTGAGCTGTTTCCCGGCGGCGATGCGCCGGGCAGTCTGCTGCGCGCCGGTGATCGCCGTTTTCGGGTGGCCGGGGTGCTGGCCCCCAAGGGGCAATTTCTCGGCTTTGATCTGGACGACATGATCTATCTGCCCGCCGCTCACGCCCAGGCGCTGTTCAACAAGGAGGGGCTGCAGGAGATCGATGTCATCTATCGCGCCGGGCAGGCGGAGGCCGAGATCACCGCCCAGATCCGGCGGGTGCTGATCGCCCGCCACGGCGCCGAGGATTTTACCCTCACCTCCCAGCAGGACATGCTGACCAGCCTCGACAAGATACTCTCCATCATCAAGCTGGCGGTTGGCGGGCTCGGCATTATCTCTCTGCTGATCGGGGCGGTCGGCATCTTCAGCATCATGAGCATCGCCCAGCAGGAGCGGATCCCCGAAGTGGGCTTGCTGATGGCGCTGGGCTGCCCACGGCGGCGCATTCTATTGCTGTTCCTGCTCGAAGCCGTGGTGCTGGCGCTGCTGGGCGGGGCCATGGGGCTGGCCCTGCTCGGCGGGCTCAAGCTGCTGCTCACCCTGCTGGCGGCCGGCTTGCCGCTCACCCTTCATCCTCTCTATCTGCTGCTGGCGCTCGGTTGCAGCGCCCTGGTCGGTCTGCTGGCCGGGGTCGCCCCTGCCTTGCGGGCAGTGCGTCTCGATCCCGTGGTTGCCCTGCGCGGTGACTAGGCAGCCCCTTTCGCAAGAGGCGCGTTACGCTCGGGTCTGAACAAGGGGGACTAGGCGACCACCTCCGCAATCGACAGGTTGCGCTCAGATCTGAACAGAGGGAAGTAGCGGCGATCCGCCTGACTCATGTGGCCGACCACCAGCTCCTGAATGATGAAGTTGAGCAACTCGTCGTTGCCCAGTGTCCCCGCTTTGGCGGCGTGCAGCAGCTGGCCTGCCTTGTTGAGCAGGCGTTGGTGATCCTGACGGTGGCTGACGAGTTCCTGATAGTCGAGCTCCGCCAGCATCTGCTCTTCAAAGGCGAAGTGGTGACGAGCCATGTCGAACAGGCTCTCCAGACTCTCCAGAAACGGGGCCGGATCCTCGTGCTGATCTTTCATCCGCTCCAGCAGCCGGTTGGTCAATACGAAGAGCTGGCGATGCTCGGCATCGATGCGCGGGTGACCGCACTCGTGGCCGGGTTGCCACAGCAGGGCGCCCTGCTCGGGATCAAGGCCCTCGGTATAGAGGCAGACCCGGCCGCGGCCGCGATTCTTCGCCTGATACATGGCCTGATCGGCGTGGTGCATCAGGGTTTTGGCATCCTCCCCGTGCTCGGGATAGAGCGCCAGCCCGATACTGCTGGAGATGAGCAGCTCCTGCCCCTCCAGCTGGAACGGATGGCGCAGCTGCTGGTGCAGCTTGTCGGCCACCGCCAGCACTTCGTCGCCACTCTCCGGCAGCAAGATAACAAACTCATCGCCCCCCAGCCGTGCCACCAGATCCTGTTTGCGCACGCAGTGGCTCATCCGCTCGGCCACCATATTGAGCAGAATATCCCCGGTCTCATGGCCGAAGGTGTCGTTGATCGGCTTGAAGTGATCGAGATCGATAAACATCAATGCCAGCGGACGGGGCGTCTCCTGCTCCATCAGCTCCTTGAGCCGTTGCTGCAGCAAGCGGCGATTGGGCAGCCCGGTGAGGGGGTCGTAGAAGGCGAGGCGGCGCATCATCTCCTCTCGCGCTGCCCGCTCGGTGATATCCCGGGTGACCCCGAGGATCGCCTCCGGCTGGGCATTGTGGTTGCCATGGAGGGTGGTGATGGTCTCGGTCGCCACCAGATGGCCATCCTTGTGGCGCAGCTGGGTGCGAATGACCCGGCGAGTCTGGTCATGTTCGCCCCGCTGCCAGGCCTCCAGGGTGGCGGAGATCTCCTCGCGCAGCAGTTGCCTTGAGGCATCCGGCAGCAGCTGTTTGAGGGGCAGGGCAAACAGCTCGGGGGCTTCGTAGCCGCTTAGAGGAGTGATGGCCGGGCTGACGTAGCGAAAGCGCAAGCTGGCGGCATCCATGGTCCAGATCACATCGGCGCTGTTCTCCGCCACGAAGCGATAGTGCTGCTCGCTCTGGGCCAGCTCACGGGTCAGCCGCTGGCGATCCCGCGCCTCCTGGCGCAGGCGCAGATAGAGGTGCAAGAAGATGCCGAGCAGGGTCATCAGGGTAAAGGTGATGAGCATGGCCACCGCCACGCTCTTGTCGAGCAGTTGCCGTTGCTGGCGCAGCCGCTCCTGCGCCGGGTCGTAGATAAAGCGGTCGAGGTTGGGCAATACCGTGAGCATGCCCGCCTCCAGATAGGTTTTGGCGATCTGCAGCCAGCGCTCCTGTTGCATGTAGCCAGGTTCGATCAGATCCGGCTGCATCAGCTCTCTGGTTTCGCGCGCCTCGAACTCCAGCTGTTCACGGCCAGCCCCGGTCGGGTACTGCTCCATGATGAGGTTGATCATCTCTTCGGGGTGGTCCATCGCATAGCGCCACCCCTTGAGGCTGGCCTGCTGGAAGGCGTAGACCCGATCCTGTCGGGTGATCAGCTCCCGCTCGGAGGTAAACAGGTTGTCGCCGTAGAAGTCGAAGTCGATGGTGCGCGGACTGAAGACCCGATAGGGGATCCCTTTTTGTTGCAGATAGAAGGGCTCGGTAGTGCTGTAGGCGCTGATGGCATCCACCTTGCCCGCCAGCAGTGCCTCTATCCCCTGTTTATAGGGGAGGGTGACCCAGTCGCGGCTGCGGGTCTGGTTGGAAAGGTAGGTCAGCAGCTCGTTGGAGCCCGGCTCCAGCATCAGTCGCTTGTTGGCCAGATCGGCCGGGTTGCGAATATCTGGCCGATCCAGCGTGAGCAGAACCAGCGGCGAGTGCTGCAGCAGGGCGGCGAGCACCACCACCGGGCGACCGGCAGCCCGATCCAGCAGCAGATCACTGCCGCTGATGCCAAACTGGGCCTTTCCCGAGATCACCTCGCTGACCACATCGGTGCGGTAGTCCGCTTCGCGCAGGGTGACATGCAGACCGGCCTCCCGATAAAACCCTTTGGCGATAGCCGCGTAGTAACCGGCAAACTGGAACTGGTGTTGCCACGGCAACTGGACGATGACCTGCTCGCCGGCTCGCACGGGGGAAGAGGTCAGGGTCGCGATGACCATACCGACCAGCATTGGCATAAACCAGCTGAGGGGCTGGCGGGGGGCTGCGTTCTCCGTCATACAACGTTTCTCTCGGGAGCGGTGTCTAGGCTAGATTCAAGCAATTTTGTGTCACCTGCAAGGGGAGAAAAGGCGTTTGCAATGGGGTATAGGGGGGTTGGAAAGTCATTTTTGTGTCATTCATCACACGGGATGGATACATGCCGTTTTTTTGCAAGTTATGTGACCAATAAGAGAGTCATATGGCCTATCGAAGTGGTCGCATTCTAGCCACTTTTTCCCGTTTTTATTGCTGTCATTGTGGCTTGACTGCTTTTTTTCCGTGGTTGCACGTCAAGCTGTGTCGTTATATCAATAGATACTTTTAAGAGGCGGTCAGGTGTGACGCAAATGTATCGCGGCTGCTGCGCACCGGTTAATGTGCGATGGCTCAGTGATGGTACCCCGTCAGTGTTATCATGCTGCCCCCAGTTCCGGATAAGGTCTTTTTATGTCCCGCTTGCGTCTGCTTGTCTCCGACTCTCACGATCCCCTGTTCAATCTGGCCGTTGAGGAGTGCATCTTCCGCCAGATGGATCCCGGCCAGCGGGTGCTGTTCCTCTGGCGCAATGCCAATACCGTGGTGATTGGCCGTGCCCAGAATCCGTGGAAGGAGTGCAATACCCGCCGCATGGAAGAGGACGGGGTCACCCTGGCGCGCCGCAGCAGTGGGGGCGGCGCCGTGTTCCACGACCTTGGCAACAGCTGCTTCACCTTCATGGCGGGCAAGCCGGAGTATGACAAGAGCGTCTCCACCGCCATCGTGCTGGACGGGCTTAAGCGATTGGGGATCGAGGCGTTTGCCTCCGGTCGCAACGATCTGCTGGTGGCGACCCCGGACGGGGAGCGCAAGGTATCGGGGTCGGCCTATCGGGAGACTCAGGATCGCGGGTTCCACCACGGCACCCTGCTGCTGGACGCCGATCTCGGCCGCCTTGCCAACTACCTCAACCCCGACCCCAAGAAGCTGGCGGCAAAGGGGATCACCTCGGTGCGCAGCCGGGTGGCCAATCTGTGCGAACTGCTGCCGGGGCTCGACCATCAACAGGTGAGCGAGGCGCTTGCCGAGGCGTTCTTCCACCATTACGGTGCTCGAGTTGAGCCCGAGCATATCTCCCCGGAGCAGATGCCGGATCTGCCGGGCTTTGCCGAGACCTTCGCCCGCCAGCGCAGCTGGGAGTGGAACTACGGCCATGCACCGGCTTTCAGCCATCTGCTGGAGGAGCGGTTCAGCTGGGGCGGGGTGGAGCTGCACTTTGATGTGGAGAAAGGGGGCATCACCCGGGCGCAGCTCTTTAGCGATACGCTGGAGCCGGCCCCGTTTGATCGGCTGGCGGCCGAACTGGTGGGTTGTAGCTATCGACCGGATGCTGTCGCCGCCCGTCTGCAGCCCTGGCTGGCGGCCTTTCCGCAACAGCAGGGCGAGCTGGCGGAGTTTGCCGAGTGGCTGTTGACCTCCCTGCGTTGAGGGGGACGCTGCGCGGATGGCGGTCTGATAGTGAGGGCGCTGTCAGCCAGGATGGGAGCAAGATCACGAAATATAAAGAGGCGCCTCAAAGGCGCCTTTTTGCCAGCCCTTGTGATGGCTGATACATGACAAAAAGTAGGGTAGGCCATTAGATATTGTCACTGTCGGCCCCGCTGGTACAGGGGTATAACGGCCGCACATTTGCTGTACTAATGGTATAAAAATGAGTGACTTAGTTTATCTGCAAGACGAAAGCGTCAATGCCGTCCATCCCGATTTCTCCGCCCGTTTCGCCACCGTCAAAGCCAACTTTTTCTCGCGCAATCCCGATCTCTGGCCCGTTTTTCGCGAACCCGGATTTGCCACCCTCAACGAATTTCGGGCCCGTGGCCTGGCCCCCGATGCCCGCCTGAATGCCTGGCCTGATGGCCGTGCCCGCCTGGCCGATCTCTGCGAGACCATGCCGGTGCCCGCCACCATGCGCACCCCGGGCGAGCCGATGGCCGAGTTGCTGTTTGCCGCTGCTCTATCGAAGGATTGGGAGAACCCCTCCAGCGTCGAGAACGTCATCACCATGTCGGCGGATCCCGCTATCTATGGCGCCCAGCTGGGCATTCTGGCCAACCCCAATCTGGTCTACTCCGAATATGCCGGAGTGGCCGAGGAGCTGGAGAAAAAGGTAGTGCGCCAGATTGCCCTGCTGGCGGGTTACGACACGGCTCGCGCCACCGGCATCTTCACCCAGGGGGGGACCTTCTGTAACCTCTATGGCTACTTGCTCGGCATTCGCAAAACCTTGCCGGAGGCCAAGCACAAGGGGCTAGGCCACTATCAGGATTACCGCATCATCAACTCCCAGGGCGGTCACTACTCCAACATCACCAACCTCTCCCTGCTCGGGGTCGATATCGAGAACAAGACCATCCGCATTCAGGTCGGCGAGAACAATGACATCGATCTCGACCACCTCGAGCGCACCCTGACCGCCTGTTTTGCCCTGAAGCACGTGGTGCCCACCATCATGCTCACCATGGGCACCACCGATACCTTCGGGGTCGATCAGGTGAAACCCGTGTTCGAGCTGCGCAATCGCTTGTGCGAGCAGTTTGAGGTGGCGGTCAAACCTCACATCCACGTCGATGCCGCCATCGGCTGGTCGATGATCTTCTTCCTGGGTTACGACTTTGCCGCCAACCCGCTCGCCATCAACAGCGCGACTCTGGCGGGGATCGAGCGCAACGTGGCGCGCTTTGCCGAGCTCAAATATGCCGACTCCTTCACCGTCGACTTCCAGAAGTGGGGCTATGTGCCCTACACCTCCAGTCTGGTGATGATTAAAGAGCAGGATGACCTCAAGGCGATGGAGAATGACCCGGAGAACTTCTCTTACTTCGAGCGGGACATTCAGGGCCAGACCCACCTGCAATCCACCATCGAGTGCTCCCGCGGCGCGAGCGGTCTGTTCGGTGCCTATGCGGCGCTCAACTATATGGGGGTCGAGGGGTATCGCACCGTGCTGGCCCACTGCCTGCAAAATGCCAACTACTTCCGCTATCGCCTGAGTCAGCTTGGCAACGTCAAGCTGGTGGCGCAGGAGAATCAGGGGCCGAGTGTCGGCTTCAAGATCTACAACCCCGAGTGGGTGAGCGATCCTGAAGCCGAATTCGCCTTCGAGCTGGCCCGCTCCAGTGACCCTGCCTACAAGGCGCGACTGCAGCGCAATACCGATTACCACCGCAGCCTGTTCAAGGGGCGCGGCAAGGTGGGGCTCTACACCAACTGGGTGGAGGCGGTGGCCCACTCCGACTACGACGCCCGCGGCAAATACTCCTATATCGCCGGGGAGAAGGCAGTCTTTATGAATCCGGCCTGCACTCGCGAGCAGATCGACGCCTTTATCGACCATATTCGCGGTTGATGGATGTTGCCCTGATAGCCGAGCGCAGCCTGTTATGGCAAGAGGCGGTCAGGGTACCTCGCCAACAGATAAACAAAGGGCAAGCCAATTGGCTTGCCCTGCTGTTTTTACGGCATAGAGCTTAAGTAGTGGGGAAGGCCTAGTTCAGAGAGCCAGCAGTTGCTCGTTCTCGACAATCTCGCACCCGGCGGGCAGTTTCGAGAGGGCGATCATGGCGCGGGCCACCTGCTGGGCTTCGATGGCGCGCCAGCGGGCGAGCTTGCCCACCAGCAGCGGTCGAAACAGCGGATAGATAGCTTGAAAGATCTGCTCGGAGAGGCGCGGTGGCTGGCGATCTCCGAGCAGCATGGCGGGCCGCACGATGGCGAGCCGTGGCCAGGATTGGGCCAGCAAGGCCTGCTCCATCTCTCCCTTGGTACGCGGATAGAGAGCCGGGGACGATGTGCTGGCCCCCATGCTCGAGACCACGATCAGCCGTTGACAACCGTGGCGGCGGGCCAGCTCGGCAAAGGCGATGACATAGTCGAGATCGACCCGGCGAAACGCCTCGGCAGAGCCTGCCTCCTTGCGGGTAGTACCGAGGGCACAGAAGGCGATATCCACCGGGCGGGAGAGGGTGACGCTGGCCAGATCATCAAAATTGACCGGCAGCCAGTGGTGCGCCTCCTTGCCCGGCTTGCGACAGAGCAGGGTCAGTTCATGTTCGGCAGGCAGTTGCTGCACCAGTTCGCGACCGATCAGGCCGCTGGCTCCGGCAATCAGGATCCGGCTCATGGGGATTCTCCCTGTGTCATTCGATGGTGTTGATGCCATGGTGGCTGCTCATCAGCATCAGGCAATTTGCGAGCAGCTGCAATGGGGAGAAATGACTCAGTGTTGTCGGGCAGGATGAATTACGCGGGGCTGGATAAAACAAAACCGGCGCGAGGCCGGTTTTGCGTGATATCAGAGCGGGGTATTGAAAGCTGCTGGCAGCGGGAAGTCACCCGTCACTGTGGTCAGCCTGTCATTGGCGAAGGTGACGGTGAGCTCTTTGCGCTCCTTGTCGCCGTGGCCCGGCTGGAATTCATAGAGGTAGTACCAGGTGTTGGGGTCAAAGCCGTCACGCAGCATGGGGGTCCCCAGCACATAGCTGACCTGCTCGCGGGTCATCCCCTGGCGCAGTTTGTCGACCTGTTTTTGTTCCACATAGTTGCCCTGGGGAATATCGATACGATAGACCAGGCTGCAACCGGAGAGGGTGAGGGCGGTCAAAGCCGCGGCAATCAGGTGTTTCATCCGCATATCGAGTTCAGATCATCCATACAGTCTTTTTGGCTCGGCAAATCATACCGACTCCCTCCACGGAAGTAAAAAGCCATTGATCCATCAGCCAATAAAAAGGGCCGCACTGCGACCCTTTCTGGCAATCCGGTGGCCTTTACATCGCCGCGCGGAAGATGGCTACGATCTCTTCGTGGCTCGCCTGTTTCGGGTTGGTGAAGCCGCAGGCATCTTTCAGGGCGTTGCTGGCCAGGGTATCGAAGTCATCGGCCTTGACGCCGAGCTGCTCCAGACCGGCCGGGATCTTCACATCCAGCGCCAGCTGCTTGATGGCGGCAATGGCAGCGGCAGCGCCCTGCTCGTCGCTCATGGCGCTCACGTCAACACCCATGTAGCAGGCCACATCCTTCAGACGAGCTGCGCTCACCTGGGCGTTGAATGCCTGAACGTGGGGCAGCAGCACGGCGTTGCAGACACCGTGGGGCAGGTCGTAGAAGCCGCCCAGCTGGTGGGCCATGGCGTGCACATAACCCAGGCTTGCGTTGTTGAAGGCCATACCGGCCAGGAACTGGGCATAGGCCATCTGCTCGCGGGCATGCAGATCATCGCCGTGGTGAACGGCGGTGCGCAGGTGCTTGGCAATCAGCTCGATGGCCATCACGGCGCTGGCATCGGTCACCGGGGTGGCGATGGTGGAGACATAGGCCTCGATGGCGTGGGTCAGGGCATCCATACCGGTGGCGGCGGTGAGACCCGCTGGCTTGGCCAGCATCAGCTCGGGGTCGTTGACCGACATCAGCGGGGTAACGTGCTTGTCGATGATGGCCATTTTCACGTGGCGCGCTTCGTCGGTGATGATGCAGAAGCGGGTCATCTCGGAGGCGGTACCGGCGGTGGTGTTGATGGCGATAAGCGGCAACTGCGGCTTGGCGGAGCGATCCACCCCTTCGTAATCCTTGATGCTGCCACCGTTGGCGGCGACCAGCGCGATGCCCTTGGCGCAGTCGTGGGGCGAGCCGCCACCCAGCGAGATGACACAATCGCAGCCGTTGGCCTTGATCATGGCCAGACCCGCTTCGACGTTGCTGGTAGTGGGGTTGGGTTTGGTCTCATCGAAAACAGCGCTTTCAATACCATGTTCAGCCAGCAGGGTGGTGAGCTTGGCGACCACGCCGATCTGGTTGAGAATTTTGTCGGTGACGATCAACGCCTTGCGATAGCCGTAACCCTTGATATCGGCGGCTGCCTCTTGCAGACAGCCGGCACCCATCAGGTTGATTGCGGGAATATAGAATTTGAATGTAGCCATGATGGACTTCCTATAGTTAGCCATTAAGTGGTAGTTGAGAGTTAGGCTACCATCTAGAAAGGGATACAAAAGCATCTTATTTACAACTTTACGGGGTCGATCACGAGTCGTTAATTAAGCGCTGAACCAGGCTTGACTTTCCCGCATCTGACTCGATTAGCAGAAAAACGTTTGTCAATTATTTCATTGAGTTAGCAAACGTTTTGCGCAATGTTTGTCACTGTCAATGCGTGGAAGTGTGAGGCGCTTCAAGGAATTGGAAAGCGCTTTCGACCATAGTTGGCGCCTCCCCGAAGAGGGGGGTAAAGGCTTGAAAGTATCATAAAGAATCATCTTAACTTGTGCCCTGACCATGCTGGCAGGGGGCAACCAGGAGTCCACTATGTCTGATGTATTTCACTTGGGTTTGAAGAAAGCGGATCTGCAAGGCGCCACCCTGGCGATCGTCCCCGGTGACCCCGAGCGCGTGAAGCGTATCGCAGAGCTGTTGGATAACCCGGTGCACCTGGCCAGCCATCGTGAATTCACTACCTGGCGTGGCGAGATGGACGGCAAGGCCGTGATCATCTGCTCTACCGGTATCGGTGGCCCGTCCACCTCCATCGCGGTAGAAGAGCTGGCCCAGCTGGGTATCCGCACCTTCCTGCGTATCGGTACCACTGGCGCCATCCAGCCGCACCTGAACGTGGGTGACGTGATCGTGACCACCGGTTCCGTGCGCCTCGACGGTGCCAGCCTGCACTTTGCTCCGATGGAGTTCCCGGCTGTTGCCGACTTCGACTGCACCACTGCGCTGGTGAACACCGCCAAAGAGATGGGCTCCAAGCTGCACATCGGTGTGACTGCCTCCTCTGACACCTTCTACCCGGGTCAGGAGCGTTACGACACCGTATCCGGCCGCGTAGTGAGCCGTTTCCAGGGTTCCATGAAAGAGTGGCAAGCCATGGGCGTGCTGAACTATGAGATGGAGTCCGCAACCCTGCTGACCATGTGCTCCAGCCAGGGCCTGCGTGCCGGTATGGTGGCTGGCGTTATCGTCAACCGTACCCAGCAAGAGATCCCGAACGCCGAGACCATGGCGAAGACCGAATCTGATGCCATCAAGATCGTACTGGGCGCTGCCCGCAAGCTGATCTGATAGCACCACAAAGAGTGGGGGGTGGGGGCCGTTGCGAAAGCGCGGCCCCTATCTTTATCCGCCGTTTGTCCCTTTTCTTCTCGCGTCACGCCTTTCTCTATTCCCGCCGCACTCGCGTCTATTGCCATCTACTGACGGCCTCTACTGATTGCTCCTAAAAAGGCGCGGCACAGCGGATCTGCATCGGCTTGCCGCTCACCGGATGGACAAAATCCAGCTCGCTGGCATGCAGCATCAGCCGGGGGGCCTGTTCGCAGCCGGGTAGCAGCAGGCCACCATAGAGATCGCAACCGAGGATGGGGTGGCCCAGCAGCTGGCTGTGGATGCGCAGCTGATGGGTGCGGCCGGTTTCCGGCACCAGTCTTACCCGGGTCAAAGGCACGGTCTGCCCCTGCATCTGCTGCGCCAGCTGCTCAATCACCTGATAGTGGGAGCGGGCGGGTTTGCCGCTGGCGGCGCAGATCTTCATCAGCGGAAAGAGGGCCGGATCCTTGGCGATGGGGGCGTCGATAACCCCTTCGTCGTCAATCAGATGACCGCAGAGCAGGGCGCTGTAGGCTTTGCTCACCGCCCGCTGGCTGAACTGCTGGCAGAGCAGGGCATTGATGGCCTTGTTTCTGGCAACCACCATGATGCCTGAGGTGCCAAAATCGAGGCGATGCACCAGAGTGCAGCCGGGGAAATCCTGCACCAAGCGATAGTGCACCGAGTCGAGATTCTGCGGGTTCTTGCCTGACAGACTCAGCAGGCCGCTCGGCTTGTTGATGAGCAGCAGGTGTTCATCCTCGAACAGGATCTCGATGGCGGCCTTGCAGGGCGGGGCGATAAAGGTGTCGACGATAACGGACATAGGCGGCACAGGCTGGAAACGGGGGACGATCATACCCGAACCGGCGCGGCCGGGCGAATGGGCGGTGCGCTGCCTCGGAAAATGAACGGGATGACGCCATGCAATCTTTTGATAATGAGCCGTGTTGAGCGAGGCGGTGTACAGTGCAAACCGCCCAGGTCAGCAACAAGGCCCCGTTTTGTGACCCCTTCCCGAGTTCATCCGAGGCTTGCTTGTTAAGGTATGGCTCCCTGTTATGTTGTAAGGACTCATCCCATGGCACTGCCCGTTATTCTCGATTGTGATCCCGGCCACGACGACGCCATCGCCCTGATTCTGGCGCTGGCCAGCCCTGAACTGAAGGTGCTGGCGGTTACCACCAGCGCGGGCAACCAGACGCCGGACAAGACCCTCAACAATGCCCTGCGCATCCTCACCTTGCTGGGACGGGACGATATTCCTGTGGCGGCCGGGGCGCCGAAACCGCTGGCCCGCGAGCTGATCATCGCCGATAACGTCCATGGCGAATCGGGTCTCGATGGCCCGAAACTGCCGGATCCCGCCTTTGCCCCGCAAGCGATGACGGGGATCGAGCTGATGGCCAGATGTCTGCGAGAGAGCCCGCAGCCCGTGACTCTGGTGCCGACCGGCCCGCTCACCAATATCGCCCTGCTGCTGGCGGCTCATCCCGAGCTCAAACCCAGGATCGCTCGCATCGTGCTGATGGGGGGCGCCGCAGGGGCGGGCAACTGGACGCCTGCGGCGGAATTCAATATTTATGTGGACCCGGAAGCGGCCGATATGGTCTTCAAGTCGGGTATCCCCATCACCATGTGCGGCCTCGATGTGACCCACGAGGCGCAGGTGATGGACGAGGATATCGAGCGGGTACGCGCCATCACCAATCCGGTGGCCCAGTGCGTGGCCGGGCTGCTCGACTTTTTCATGATCTACCATCGGGATCCCAAGTGGGGATTTGCTGGTGCACCGCTCCACGACCCCTGTACCATTGCCTGGTTGCTGGCTCCCGAGCTGTTCCACGGGGTCGAGTGCCGAGTCGATATCGAGACCAGCGGGGAGCATACCGTGGGGATGACGGTGGTGGATCGTTATGGTCTGACCGGCAAGCCAGCCAATGCGCTGGTGTTGCTGGGGCTGGATCGGGCAGGCTTTATTGATCTGCTGGTCGAGCGGCTGCGGGCCTTTGGCTGAGCGCCGGTTCATTTTTGCAAGAAGGGGCGGGGAATGTGGAAGACAGGGTTGGCGCTGCTGGCCGGGTTGCAACTGACAGGCTGTGCGACGCCATTTGAGCGGATGTGGCAGGGGCTGGCGACCTGTGAATTTACCGATCTCTATGTGGATGAGACGGGCAGGGCCGCCAATCTACAACTGGCCAACTACACCCCCTACAAGGTGAGCGACGGCTTTGCCTGGTACAAGGTGCACGAGGAGCTACACGGCTTGCCGGTGGTCGGTTTTATCGTGCCGGCCTCCAGCTTCGAAGTGCACGCCCTGTTTGTCGATACTCCCATCGCCAATGCCCGCCGGTTGACCCACAACGCCTACGGCAGCGAGTTTGGCGACGAGCAGAAGCATGACGAGGGGTTGGCGCCCCTGCTGCTGCGCGATCCCAACAACCCCAAGCGCTCCATCATCGACTGCACCCGCGGCGAGTCTGACGGGGAGCTTGAGGATTCGGCCATGCCCGAGTAGGGCCACCTGTCACGCCATCGGCCTGAAAAAAGAGGGGCCAGCCTTGTCGGCTGGCCCCTCTTTTTTATTGTTGCTTAGCGCCCTGATCAGGGATAGCTCAGCGTCTCCTTGATAAGCGGCAGTTGAGCCTTGATCCATGCCGGATTGCAATAGGTTCCCCAGTCGCAGACCTGACTCGACATAATTTCAGGGATAGCTCAACGTCTCTTTGATAAGCGGCAGTTGAGCCTTGATCCACGCCGGGTTGATGGGGCCCCAGTCGCTGATGCGGTAGTGCCCCTGCAGATGGCGAGCCCCCTCGGTCTGCTCGAAGGCGCAGCTGATATCGAGTTCGGCCAGTGCCGTCAGGGTATCCTGCGCGGTGCGGCGCGGCATGCCGGTCGCCTCCATGATGGCAGGTACCGTATCCGTGCCCTGACTGATCAGCCAGGCCACGTAGAGTCGCCGGTAGAAGCTGGTGCGGGTCTTGCTCGGCTCACTCATATCTCGTCCTCAAGACGATCGAAGTAGCGCCAGGTTGCGATGGCTGCCTTGCCCATCACCAGTGCCCAGAGGCCGAACCAGAACCAGCGGAAGAAGCTCCAGGTGGAGGCGTCAGGCTCAGTGCTCTCAATCTTGGTGACGTTGGGGAACATGGAGAACATGTTCACGCGCCAGCCGTAGGAGGTAATGATGGCCAGGCGTTTCTCGAACTCCATGGACTTGGCCTTGGCCTGGACGTCGGCGGCGTTGAATTTGAAGTAGAAGGGCCAGCCCCACTCGGTATCTTCATTGCGAAACACCCGGATCTTCTCGCCGGGGCGCTCGGTGTAGATGTAATAGACATCGGTGGTGGGGCCGTCAGCCGGGTTTTTCTGGCTGATGGGGCCATCCTTGTCGGTGCGCTTCACCTCGACCCCGGTGATGGTGGCGATGGTGTGCTCCGGCAGGTAGTAGTCGAGCCAGGCGGCGGAAATGAGGGCGATGAGCCCCAGGGCGATAAAAGCGGGTTTCTTGAATCTCAGGCTCATGGTGTGCTCACGTGAGGGGGAGTAACGTGCCTCTACCATACCGATATTTGACAGGGCAGCCCAGCCCCTTATGGCACCAACGGCCAAAAAATGGCGTTTAAAACAGAGACAAAGCCATTGCTCCATCAACAAGAAAGGCCCTTGCGGGCCTTTTTGTCTGGTTCACTTTGTGCGCTTACAGCTGGAATTGGGCCAGCTGTTTGCGTTGCTGCTCGGCGAGCTGGGAGAGCTCGTTGCTGGCACTGGCGCTCTGGCTGATGCCGGCGGAGCTCTGGCTCACGATCTCGTGAATATTGGTGATGTTGCGGTTGATGTCGGCAGTGACGCAGGACTGCTCCTCGGCGGCGGTGGCGACCTGGGCGTTGGCGTCGTTGATCTGGCGCACGGCACCGGTAATGCCGCTCAGCAGATCCTGCACCTGAGCGGACAAGCGCTGGTTATGGCTGAGGATCTCCAGAGTCTCCTGCACGCCGTTGTTGGCGGATTGGGACTGGCTCTGCAGCCGCTCGATGATGGCCTGGATCTCCTTGGTGGAGTCCTGGGTACGGGCTGCCAGCATTCTCACTTCGTCGGCCACCACCGCAAAACCACGACCCGTTTCACCGGCACGGGCCGCTTCAATGGCGGCATTGAGCGCCAGCAGGTTGGTCTGCTCGGAGATCCCCTGGATTACTTCAATTACCTTGCCGATCTGCTCGGACTGGGATTTGAGCTGGGCCACGATGGCGGCGGCATCTTCCAGACTGCTCGCCATCCGGCTGTTGGCGGCAATGCTTTCGGTAAAGAGGGCGAGCCCCTGTTCGACCCGGCCATTGGCATCCCGCGCCAGCTCATCGGCGATGGCGGCGTTGTGGTTGACGTTGTCAGCGGTGCTGGAGAGTTCGGTCACGGCGGAGGCGACCTGTTCGATCTCGCTGTGCTGCTGCTTTGCATTGGCCTCGGACTGGGTCATCACGGCGGCCAGCTCGGTGGCGGCGGAGGCGACGCTGTTGCTGATCCCGGTCAGGCTCTCGATGGCGCTACCAAGTTGCCCCAGAGTGAGATTGATATCTTTGGCCAGACGGGTCAGCTCGTTGTTGCCCTCCGCTTTGGCGCGTACGTTGAAGCGCCCCTGCGCCACGGCGTGCATCACCTCTTGTAGCTGACTGATGGGGCTGACGATGCGCCCGGAGAGGACCCAGCCACAGATCAGCGCCGCCAGCAGGGTACCGGCGGTGAGCAGCAGGGTACGCAGCAGGGTGGCGTCGTAGTGGGCCTGCTCTTCGGCCAGCTCTTGCTGGATCAGCTGGTTGATGTGGGCGGACATGCTGTCGATCTGCTTGATCAGCTGTTCACCCAGCTCGCGGAAATGGAGGCGGGCCGCCTCGTAGGCGACCGGATCGCCGCCACCCTGATGTTTTTGCGCCAGCAGCGGCAGCATGTTGCTGCGGGTATGGCTGAGGTAGGCCTGCAGGGCGGCAGCGACCTGACGGTTATCCTGCTCGGCACCGGGGAGCACCAGACGGCCGAGGATGGCGTTGATCTCTTGCTCGGCGCTGTTGAGGTTTGCGGGCAGAGCGGCAAACAGCTTGGCATCGTAGAGGCCATAGATGGCGCTGGTGCGTAGCCGGTAGGTGGCGTGGATCAGTTTGGCAATATCGTCCTTGTGCTGGACCACGCTCTGGGTCGTCTCATCTATGTCATTGATGGCTTCATCCAGACCCTGTTTGCTGATGGCGATCATCACCATCATCAGCAGGCTGGCCAGCAGCAAAGGTATCAAGACCTGGACACGTATTGATAGATTATTCAATGACATAAATGGCTCTAATCCGGAATTGGAGGAGCCGACATCTTACACATGCACGTCAGGAGCTGTCACAGGCTTTTATTGCTGAAATGTGCTGAAGAAAAGGTTTTTCTTGTGAGAAAGGAGCCATTTAGGCATGATTGAGCGCTTTATCCCCTGAATATGTGGTACAACTGGCTGGGTTGTGTCAATCCTGTCCCGTTTTCGTGATTTCCCGCTCTCGTCATATGGAGGTGTGTTGTGTCCAGCTGGATCGATCCGGCCATTCTGGCTCTGTTTATCCCGACCTTTTTCTTTGTCTCGGTGACCCCCGGCATGTGCATGACTCTGTCGATGACGCTGGGGATGAGCCTGGGGGTGCGCCGTACCCTGCACATGATGTGGGGAGAGCTGATCGGGGTCGGGCTGGTCTCGGTGCTGTCGGTGATCGGGGTGGCCGCCATCATGCTCAACTATCCGGGGATCTTCGCCGCCTTCAAATATGTGGGGGGCGCCTATCTGGTGTGGCTTGGCATCCAGATGTGGCAGGCCAAGGGGAAGATGGCCATTCCGGCGGATCTCTCGGCCGGTCAACAGACCAGCGCCATGGGGCTGGCGCTGCAGGGCTTTGTCACCGCCATCGCCAACCCCAAAGGGTGGGCCTTCATGATCTCCCTGCTGCCCCCCTTTATCTCTGCCGACAAGCCGATGGCGCCGCAGATCAGCGCGCTGGTGGCGCTGATTTTGGTTATCGAGTTCTCCTGCCTGCTGCTCTATGCCAGCGGTGGCCGTACTCTGCGCCACTTCCTCGCCAAGAGCGGCAATGTCACCCTGATGAACCGCATCGCCGGTACTCTGATGCTGGGGGTGGGAGTCTGGCTGGCGCTCGGGTGAGCGCCGTCAGTGACCCTCGGCAGAAAAGAAAAATGCCACCGATCGGTGGCATTTTTTATGGGCGCAGGGTGGCTCAGCGAGGCTTGAAACGCTCGACCCAGGGGTTGGCGGTGAGGCCGTGCAGGATGACGCTCAATATGATGGTGCAGAGCACGGTGGCGATGATGGGGCGCTGGCCAATCAGGGCTGGTTCGTTTTGCAGCACCATCACCGCAAAGACGATACTGGCAAGGCCCCGCGGGCCGAACCAGCCGATAAAGAGCTTGAGCTCCGGCTTGAGGCCGGTACCGATGAGGCTGAGCCAAACCGGCACCATCCGCAGCAGGGTGAGGCTGGCAATGGCATAGAGCCAGTATTGCCAGTGCAGCAGCTCCGGCAGAATGGGCATCAGGGTCGCGCCAAACACCATCCAGATCACCACGGAGAGCAGGTCGCCGTAGCCTTCGCAGCTGTCCATATAGGCGTGCTTGTGCTCGCCGAGGCGGTGGCCGATAAAGAGGCCACCGACAAAGGCGGCGATAAAGCCGCTGCCACCCAGCGTCTGGGCCAGCGCAAAGCAGAGCAGGGCCAGCCCCGGCATGGTGAGCTGACGCCAGAGTGGCAGTTGCCAGCCATTGAGATAGGAGATCTTCAGCAGCCGGATGGTGAGGCTGGTCAGCACAAAGGCGATCAGCAGGCCAATGCCGATCTCCTCCAGCATCAGGGTGATAGCCAGCGTGGCGGTGCCTGCGTGCTGCTCTGTGGGGGCGATAAGGGCCAGCAGTAGAAGCAGCACAGGCACGCAGATGCCGTCGTTGAGGCCGCTCTCCTGATTGAGCCCTTCACGCACCGGTGCCGGCACCGCGGGGTTGCTTACCACCGCCTTGCCGAGCGCCGCATCGGTGGGGGCAAGAATGGTGGAGAGGATCGCCATCTCCAGCAGTGGCAGGTCGGGGAAGATCCAGTGGCCAAACAGGGCGCCACAAAGCAGGGTGAGGGGCAGGCCAATCAGTAGCAGCCGGATGGGGAGCTGGCGGTTGGCCAGCAATACCTGCCAGTTGGTGTTGGCGGCATCGTTGAACAGCACGATAACCAGCGTCAGTTCGGCCAGCAGCTTGATGCCAGCGCTGTCGATAGAGAGGGAGAGCAGCTCCAGCCCACCGGGTCCCAGTAGCCAGCCGGTCAGCAGAAATAGCAGAGGGCCGTTGACCAGCTTTGACTCGAAGCGCCCCGCGATCAGACTGTAGACCAGCAAGAAGGCGGCGATCACCGCCAGATTCTGGTAAAGCAGGTGTGCATCCATACAACCTCCTTTCTGCCCCCCGCAGGGGCGGTTTAATCGGTCAGGCAGTCGGGATCGAACACATACTCCCCGTCCAGCCAGCGCACGATTTCGTCGACGCAGGATTGGTCACGAAACGGCAGATAGCGCGCCTTGAGGGCGGCAATCTGCTCGGGGGTGAGCTGTGCCAGCCCCAGATCCTGAAACAGCGGCAGGTCGGCCTCGATCATCGCCGAAATCTGCGGGCCGCAGGTGGCGTTGAGGGCGGCATGCAGCGCCTTGTCGGGGTCGTACTGCTTGCCGAGCCGGTAACTCATCGGCAGGGTAGCGAGGGGCAGGGCGGAGAGTGCTGCCTGTTTCATCGGGTTGACCGCGTGGCCAGAGACCAGCTCTGCCAGCTCGGCAGGGCGATTCTCGAAGGCGCGCAGATGCAGGTAGCTGCTCGCCTTGCTGCCATCGTTAACCGGGTAGTTGTCCCACAGGAAGGGCTTGCGGCCGAGCAGTTCGGTCACCTGTTTGAGGTGTACCGCCGGATACTCGGTCGAGCAGACCTTGGGGCCGGTCCAGAAGATCTCGAAACGGCGGTCGAGCTGTTCGCCAAGCTCCTCCAGATAGCGGGGAGGCATAGCGCCAAACACCTTCTCCAGTACCGGATCGGTCGAGTAGTAGCTGGGGCAGAAGATAAGGCGGCTTGCCTTGCTGTGGGCCGCGATGTCGTGGGCGATGGTGAGCTGGTGACGAGCCAGATCCGGGGTATCCCCCTTCATGTCGTCAAACAGCACCGCCAGAATGTCAGGCTGGAGCATCTCGTCGATGAGGAGCACTTTCTCAAGCAGCGCCGAGCGTTTGCGATCGTAGTCGTGATGCGCCCCCATGGGGCTCAAGCCCACCCCGAAGGCGAGCCCGTTGGCGCGGCACTGGCGCGCCAGCTCGGCGAGATCGGCCAGCTGCTGCTCGGGCCAGGGGAGGGCCCAGTGCTTGCGCAGATAGCCATCCTCTTTCGGAGCGTAGATATAGAAGCCGTAGCCGTGGCGTGGCAGCCACTGGGCGTAGCGGGCGCGGGCCTGCCAGCTCCATCCCTTGCCAAAAAAGCCTTCAATGACCCCCAGATTGGAAGCGGGGGGCAGGGGGCCGGACAGCAAACTTTGATATGGCATAACACTCTCCCTTCTTGCTGGGGACTTGATACGGGACGGTCAGTCAGACCGGGTCCTCTTCCTGAAAGCGCACCCCGATCTTGCCCGGCACGCTCTCGTCCATTTCGGCCACGGTCCAGATCAGGCCCTGCCATTCGATGTTGTCACCGACCACCAGATTATCGCCCAACTGGCTTGCAATAAAATCGCCCAGTGTCTGATCCGCCACCTCGCTCACATCCAGCCCGTAAAGAGGGGCGAGATCCACCAGTCGTGCCGCCGCTTCCAGCAGGAAGTCACCGAAGAAGCGGGGGCCGAGATCCTGTTCCGGCGCCTGACTGAACAGCTGACCGAGGGCGGGGAGGTCGCGTTCGTGACCGATGACGCAGAGGATGTCATCGGCCTGCAGACAGGTACTGCCCGAGGGGTGGAGCAGCTCGCGGCCACGAAACAGGGCGCAGATCCGGGTGCCGGTAGGCATCTGCAGATCCCGCAGCGGCGAGCCGATGCACCACTTCTCCTCCCCCAGCTGGTAGACGAAGGTCTCCCACTGGCTGTCGAGATCGATTTCGAGCCCGGAGCGGTTGATGGGCGACGGCGGTGCCGGTACCTCCACCCGCGCCAGTTTTGAGGCCAGCGGTAGCGAGCTGCCCTGCAAAATCAGCGAGACCAGCACCACAAAGAAGGCGACGTTGAAGTAGAGCTGAGCGTTGGGCAGCCCCGCCATCATGGGGAACACCGCCAGAATGATGGGCACGGCGCCGCGCAGGCCAACCCAGGAGATAAACCAGCGCTCGCGGGGGGCGAAGTTCTTGAACGGCAGCAGCCCGATCCAGACCGACACCGGGCGGGCAAACAGGATCATCCACATCGCCAGCGCCAGCGCGGGCAGGGCGATGGGCAGCAGCTTGTGGGGGGAGGCGAGCAGCCCCAGCACCAGAAACATGCCGATTTGGCTGAGCCAGGTCAGACCGTCCAGCACCGATAGGGTGGTGCTGCGACTGCGCAGGGCGAGGTTGCCGAGCAACAGACCGGTCAGATAGATGGCGAGAATGCCGCTGCCACCGACCGCCGTGGTGAGGGCGAAGATCAGCAGGCCGCCGCTGACGGTGAGCAGCGGATAGAGCCCCGGCGCCAGGCGGGCGGTGTTGATGAGGCGCCACAGCAGCCAGCCGCCGCCAAGGCCAATCCCGGCGCCAAGGCCAAACTGCTTGACCAGTTGCAGCAGCAGGAAGCCCCCATCCAGCCCTTGCTGGGCGGTGGCGAGCAACTCGATCAGGGTGACGGTGAGAAACACCGCCATGGGGTCGTTGCTGCCTGACTCTATCTCCAGAGTGGCGCTCACCCGCTCGTTGAGACTGCGCCCGCCGAGCAGGGAGAAGACCGCCGCCGCATCGGTGGAGCCGACGATGGCACCGATCAGCATCCCCTGCATCAGGTTGAGGTCAAACAGCCAGGCGGCGGCGAGCCCCGTCAGGCCGGTGGTGATAGCCACCCCGACCGTCGCCAGCGACAAGGCAGGCCAGAGTGCCACCCGGAACGAGGAGACCCGGGTGCGCATGCCGCCGTCGAGCAATATGATGGCAAGCGCCAGGTTGCCCACCAGATAGGCGATGGAGTAGTCAGCGAAGTGGATGCCACCGGGGCCATCCTCACCGGCCAGCATGCCGACGGCGAGGAAGATAACCAGAATGGGAATACCGAGGCGGGAAGAGAGGGCGCTCAACAGTACGCTGGCTCCCACCAACAGGGCAGCGACAAAAAAGAAACTGTTGATGGTAGCGGCATCCAAGGGCGAACTCCTTCCTGGTAATGTGCAAAGTAGGCACATTATATGCAGTTAGGCCCCCCTTGTGTGGCTTATTTGTGCATCAATTTGCACTTTCTTACATTTTTCATCCCTTTTTTCAGCATGGCCGCGCCATATTCTGACAGTGACGGGGTTAACGAAAGCGGAGTCAAAGGCGCGTCGATTTCAGGATGCGCAGGGAGGAAAGGGCGGGGAAAAGCGAAACGGCACAGCAGAGGGAGAGGGGAGCACAAGGGCGCTCCCCACGGGATGGGGGCGGGATTCAGTCGTCCTCGTCATCCTTCACTTCGCGGATCTTGTCCTTGTAGTTGGGCAACTGCTTCTCCAGCCGTTTCATGTCTTTGATGGCATTGAGAAACAGCCCGAGCAGGAACAGCAGCGGCAACCCTATCCACAGCCAGAGATTCATGGGATTTTCCTTTCGTCAGGACAGGTGGTGACATAACGGGCCAAAATTTCATCAAGGTTGGCCAATATGGTCGACTTGCCTTCAATATCCACCTGTTGCAGGCAAAGCGCCAGTGCCTCGGGATCGAGTCGCTGCTCGTCGGACTCCAGCGAGAAGCTGATATGCCAGGGCTCGTAGGCTACCCCGATCGCGGCCCCGACAGGTTTGGCATAAGGGAGGAAGAAGCCGAAGTCGCTCATATGGTCGCTGAGCCACTCGCTGAGATCCGCAAACCAGCCCCCGGCTTCATACTCCCACGGCTCCAGTGCCAGTTTGGTATCGGCAGGCAAACAGTCCGGGTCGTAGATATCGAGATCGGTCCCCCAGTGGTGACGGCTGGTGCCGGGCAGAGCGCTCCAGCGCAAAATGGCGTGCAGCCGCTCTGTCTCACCCAGTTGTAGGGCATCGATGGGCTGGCTGTTGGCATCGAGCAGTGGCCGTTCGCCGCGCCACTTGCCATTCCAGATGGCGAGCTGGCGCTCGAAGCTGCGCCAGCTGGAGGCCGCCTGCAGGTTGAACCCCTCATAGGCGGCCGCCACCTGCATGTCGTTGAAGGCCGCCGCGGTGGCGGCAGTCAGACGATGGGGGCCGCGCCCCACCAGAATTAGGTGGCTCTCGTCGAGCCCCAGTAGTTGTTCCTGCGTCATGCCAGCAATCTCTCGAGCACCCCTTGATACATGTCCGCCAGCAGATCCAGATCGTCCGCCTTCACGCACTCGTTCACCTTGTGAATAGTGGCGTTGACGGGGCCAAGCTCAATCACCTCGGCGCCAGTGGGGGCGATAAAGCGCCCGTCGGAGGTGCCGCCGGTGGTGAGCAGGGCCGGTCGCTGACCGTTCACCGCCTCGATGGCCGCCACAGCCGCATCGAGCAGCGCGCCGGTGTCGGTGAGGAACGGCTGGCCGGAGAGGGTCCAGCTCAGCTGATAATCGAGGCCATGTTTATCCAGCAGCGCTTCGACCCGCTCGCGGATATCCAGGTCGGTCAGTTCGGTGCTGAAGCGGAAGTTGAACTGGACCTGCAGCTCGCCCGGAATGACGTTGGAGGCGCCGGTACCGGCCGAGATGTTGGCGATCTGGAAGCTGGTGGGGGGGAAGTAGGCGTTACCCTCATCCCACACGGTGGCGGCGAGTTCCGCCAGCGCTGGCGCGGCTTTGTGAATGGGGTTGTCCGCCAGATGGGGGTAGGCGACATGGCCCTGCACTCCGCGCACCAGCAGATCGCCGGTGATGGAGCCGCGGCGGCCATTTTTCACCACATCCCCCACCACGGCGGTAGAGGAGGGCTCGCCGACGATGCACCAGCGGATCTTCTCGTTGCGGGCCTCCAGGGTGTCGATCACCCGGGTGGTGCCATTGATAAAGGGCCCCTCCTCATCGGAGGTGATGAGAAAAGCGATGGACCCGGTGTGATCCGGATGCTCGGCCACGAAGCGCTCGACCGCCACCACCATGGAAGCCAGCGAGCCCTTCATGTCGGCGGCGCCGCGCCCATAGAGTACGCCATCCTTGATGGTCGGCTCGAACGGCGGAGTGTGCCATTTGTCCAGCGGCCCGGCGGGCACCACGTCGGTGTGGCCGGCGAAGCAGAACAGCGGCCCCTCGCTGCCACGACGGGCCCAGAGGTTGGTGGTGTCCTCAAACACCATAGGCTCGATGACAAACCCGAGCTTGGCGAGGCGCTCCGCGCCATCAGGGTCTGGCACCCTTCATCGAGGGGGGTAACGGAGGGGCGGCGGATCAGATCCTTGGCCAGTGCGATGACATCCGACATCAGTTGTCCTTAGTTGTCCTTAACGGGAAAAGAGGGATTGATAGTGATCAGCCTTGAAACCCAGAGTCAGTTCGCCGTCACGGTCGAGCAGCGGGCGCTTGATCATGGCCGGATGTTCCAGCAGCAGGGCGCGCGCCTTGGTGGTGTCGAGCCCCTGTTTGGCCTCATCCGGCAGGGCGCGGAAGGTGGTGCCGCGGCTGTTGAGCAGGGCTTCCCAGCCGAGTTTTGCCAGCCAGCTGTCCAGATCGTCCGGGTTCAGGCCGTCGGCGCGGTGGTCGTGAAAGCGGTAGTCGATACCGGCCTCATCCAGCCACTTGCGGGCTTTCTTGATGGTGTCGCAGTTCTTGATGCCATAGAGGGTGATGGCCATGGGGAGTCCTTCTCTTGTGGGCGCTGGCCGTGGGCCGCGTCCCGAAAATCCGAATCAACAGAGTGCAAGGGCCCGATTCTGGCATTGTGGCAATCCCATGGCAACGCCGATGGTCCGGCTCGCGGGTTTTACCGGAACTGGTCACACCTGAGCGGCGCTTTTGAGATCAAGATCAGAAGCGGTGCGGTGGGTATGCCCGATGGGGCGGTGATTGCGGAGAAAAGCCGCTATTGCAGGAGAAGAGAAAGGGCAAACGCCAGATAGCCAAAACGCGCCAGCGGGCGCGTTTTGGTCGGCATTATCAAGCACCTCAATCAGTGCAGGGTGGTCCACTCATGGTCAAAGACCCGGGCCCGTTCCCAGGGGGCATCAGGCAGGCTGGAAGAGAGGCCAGTGTATTTGCCCACGTCGTCCACCACGATGGCGGAGAGGATCGGCAGGTTGTTTTCGGTGCAGTACATGCGGATGCGTTGCAGCAGGGTGCGCAGTTCATCCTGGCACTGCTCCAGCCCGGCCTGCTTGGCCAGTTTGGAGTAACGAATGGTAGTGCGTTCCTTTGCAGACTCGACGAGGATGTCCCACAGCTTGTAGTCGCAGGTCGAAGCACCTGCGGTGGCTTGGCTTGTCATAACTCTCTCCGGCGCGAAATGGTCGCTATGTGTCGAAGCGCATCTTCGCCAGTTCGGCGCCGTCATATGTTGATCCAACGCAAAAAAGAGGGGAGTCGCGTCACACAATTCCCGGATATGGGGTGATAAAGGTTTTCCGGTAGTTGAAATAACGAATAATTGTTACATGGCCGACATATTATGCTAATGAATCACGATGACGGCACCTTTATTGATAGGGATCAAAGGCAAACAGTGGTCAGATCACTAGATTTCGCTCTTCGATAAATTTATCAGGAGTGAATATTGGAACTTTTATTCGTCTTGCTCGTTCTGGTCGCCGTGGTCTACGGCATCATCAAGGATTACAACCCGCAGGCGGTGCTGGCGCTGGCGGGCATGGCCATTTTTGCGGTGGCCTACTGGTTGGGGCTGCACCCCATTCTTCCCGCTGACAAGAGCACCGGCTTCGCCCTGTTCGACCTGTTCGAAGTGTTCAAGGGGATCTTCTCCTACCGCGCGGCGGGCCTCGGCCTCACCATCATGGCGGTGGCGGGTTTTGCCACTTACATGTCCCATATCGGGGCCTCCCAAGCGCTGGTGCGAGTGGCGGTCAAGCCGGTGGCGGGCATCCAGTCCAGCTACCTGATGCTCTCCATCTGCTATCTGGTGGCGGTATTCGTCTCCCTGTTCGTCACCTCCGCTACCGGCCTTGGCCTGCTGTTGATGGTCACCATGTATCCGGTGATGCGCAACCTCGGTATCAGCCCGGCCTCCGCCTGTGGCGTCATCGCCACCTCACAGGCGTTTGAAATTGGCCCGACCCAGACCAACGCCATCTTCTCCGCCGGTCAATCCGGCATGGATCCGACCAGCTATTTTGTCGACTACCAGATCTGGCTGGTGGCCCCCATGCTGCTGGTGACCATGGTGCTGCACTTCTTCTGGCAGCGTCACTGCGATCGCAAGGATGGCTGGGATCCTGCGCTGCATCGCGGCGATCACGCCGAGCTGGACGAGCAGGGCACCGAGAGCGTGCAGGCGCCCACCTGGTATGCCCTGTTGCCGATCATCCCCTTCGTGCTGATGATGACCTTCTCCAAGCTGCTGGTGAGCGACATCAAGATGAGCGTGGAGGTGGCCATGCTGCTGTCGGTCTTTATCGGCATGCTGTGCGAGCTGCTGCGTAGCCGCTCGGTGCGTACCGCGTTTGCCGGGCTGTCGAGCTTCCTCGACGGCATGGGCAAGGTGTTTGGCCCCGTGGTGGCGCTCATCGTCTGTGCCGAGCTGTTTGCCGAATCCCTCAAGGCCATCGGCGCCATCGATACCCTGCTGCACTCTGCCAGCAATGCCGGTATCGGCAGCGGTCTGATGACGCTAGTGATGGTGGCGCTGATCATGGTAGCGGCGGTCATCATGGGCTCCGGCAATGCGGCGTTCCTCAGCTTCTCGACCCTGGCACCGGCGGTGGCGGCCAAGTTTGGCGTACCTGCGGTGACCATGCTACTGCCGATGCAGCTCGCTTCCAGTATCGGCCGCACCGTCTCTCCCATCGCAGCGGTACTGATCGCCTGTGCGGGGATTGCCAAGGTATCGCCCTTTACCGTGGTCAAGCGCACCAGCGTGCCGATGGCGGGGGCGCTGGTGACGGCGCTGACCCTCAATTATCTGCTGTTCATGTAGTGATGTGGGTTATGTAGTGGTGTTTGGAATTTACCGGTCGGGCGGGTGGCATGGCTGCCCGCCTTTTTCTCACTGTGTCGCATTGTTGCAATAGACGATCGGCCATCAACGCTGATTGTTGCATGGAGAAGATAATGACAGTTGTAAAGAGCCCGTTTTCCCTCGATAGCTATCTGGCCGATCTGGCCCCGCTCATCAACCTCGATTGCGGTACTCGCACCCCGGCCGGGGTGGCGAAAGTGGCCGACATCATGACCGAGAAATATGAGGCCATCGGCTGGCAGGTGACCCGCCACCAGTTCGCTGCCGAGTGCGGCCCCTGCCTCGAGATCACCAATGCGCCGGGTGCCGATCACTACGACGTGATGCTGTGCGGCCACATGGATACCGTCTTCCCCGAGGGGACGGCGGCCAAGCGCCCGCTGAAAATCGAAGGCAATCAAGCCTTTGGCCCCGGTGTGTCGGACATGAAGAGCGGCTTGCTCTCTATCTGGTATGCCCTCAAAGAGATGGATCCGGCATTGCTTGCCAAGCTCAAGGTGCTGGTCTGCTACAACTGCGACGAAGAGATTGGCTCCCCTTGGTCGAAAGATTGGCTGGTGGAGAAGGCCAAACAGAGCGGCTGCGTGCTGGTGGCCGAGGCGGCTCGTCCCAACGGGGATCTCATCAGCGCCCGCAAGGGCAATGCCAAGTACCGCATCACCTTCCACGGCAAGGCGTCCCACGCCGGTTCGGCCCTGACCGAAGGGATCTCTGCCATCACCGAGCTGGCGCATTGGGTGCTGGCCATCAACGAGCAGGTCAACATGACCACGGGCACCACCATGAACGTCGGCGTGGTACAGGGCGGCACCGGCGTCAACGTGGTGCCGGACTTTGCCGAGGCGAGCGTGGATTTGCGCTTCTGGAGCAACGAAGAGGCCGCTGCGGTACACGACCGGCTCACCTTTATGGCCAACAACCCCTTCCTCGCGGGTTGTCGGGTCGAGGTGGATCGCCAGACCTTCAAGCCAGCGATGCGCCCGAGCGGCGACACCGAGGCGCTGATGGCGCTGGTGGAGGCGGCAGCCAACGAGGAGGGGATCCCCTTCAACTGGCTGGAGGCCGGTGGCGGCTCGGATGCAAACTTCACCGCCGCTGCGGGTGTGCCGTCCCTCGATGGCTTCGGCCCCATGGGGGGCGGTTTCCACTCGGAGGCGGAGTTCCTGCTGCTGGAGAGCATCGAACCGCGCATCCGCCTGCTGCAGCGGGTGCTGGGCAAGCTGGCGAAATAAGCCTGTTTATTCCTTGTTCGGGCGTCATGGCCCGCTCAAAACTGGTCCGCTCAAATTCAAACGGGAGGCTGTTGCCTCCCGTTTTTTTATCTCGATTTTTCGCGCGCTGAGTGAGCGGGCCAGATGGCCTGAGGCCGTTACCCCTGTGGCTCAGCCAGATAAGCCAGATGATCCTGCCGCGCCACCTGCCAGCCATCGAGGCGCAGCGGGGCGGCAAAGCCCGGGCCGTCGGTCACCATGGTGTGGTACTCCCCTTGCTCGCCGCAGGCATCGAAGCCCTCGCGCTCGGCCAGTTGCTGCAACTCGGCGAGGGTGGCGGCATCGAGGATGCGCCCAGTCCACTCGGGGGCCAGCACCCGGGTATCGACGCAGGAGAGGTGGGCGACGATGCCGCGTGCCAGCATATTCGCCAGCAAGGCTTGGCGAGATTGCTGCCAGAGCGGGGTATAGACGGTGAGACCCAGCGGCTGGCAGCGTTCGCGGATCCAGTTAGGCGCACCGCCCACGCTGTCGATATCGCCGGTGACTACGCCATCGAGTTGCCACTCATCCTTGAGCCGCGCCAGTGCCCGCTCATAACCGAGATCGAACGGCGCTTCTATGGTGACCAGCAGATGGGGCAGCCCGAGGGCTTCCGCCTGACGGCGCACCAGCGGCAAGGGATGAGCGAGAAATCGGGGCTCTGGCGGCGCAAAGGTGGCCAGTGCCATCACCTGATGGCCCGCTTGGCGAGCATGACAGAGGGCCAGCATGGCATCTTTGCCACCGCTCCAGAGCAGGATGACGCGAGACATGGATGAGATTCCGGTGGTGAACGAGGGGGCATGCTACCCAGCGGCGGGGGCAGAGGTAAAGGCATAGTGTCCGGAAATGGCGGCGGGGAAGTGGTTGAGGTAACTGAGCGGGGAAAAAAGCAGGCCCCCGAAGCGGGGGCCTGTATTGCAATAGCGTGGTAAACGCCGCTGCGATTAGAGCAGGATGCTGGTGAGGATAAAGCCCAGCGAGCAGGAGGTCACCACCCCGATCAGCCCCGGAATGATGAAGCTGTGGTTGATGATGAACTTGCCGATGCGGGTGGTGCCGGAGCGGTCGAAACCGATACAGGCCAGATCGCTCGGGTAGGTCGGCAGCACGAAGTAGCCGTAGCTGGCTGGCAGGAAGGCGATCAGCAGCTTCGGCTCGACACCCAGCGCCAGACCCATGGGGGCGATGGCGGTGAGGGCGGCGGCCTGGCTGTTTACCAGCTTGGAGATGAGGAACAGCACCAGAGCGTAGGTCCAGGGCTGGGCCTGTACCACATGGGCCAGGGTCTCTTTGAGCAGCGGCATGTGAGCCTGGAAGAAGGTCTCACTCATCCATGCCACCCCGAATACGGAGAAGATGGCGACCATGCCCGCCTTGAAGACGGCGCCGTTGGCGATCTCGCCCGGCTTGACCTTGCAGCGCATCAGGATGATGGCACCGGCGATCAGCATCATCATCTGGATCACCAGGTTCATGGAGAGCGGGCCGGTCTTGTCCTTGATGGTGAACACCGGACGCAGACCTTCGTTGGCGCCGAGCAATACCACGGCAGCGATGGCGGCGAAGAAGATCCAGGTAGACCAGTAGGCTTCTTTCGGGAACTTGGTGTTGAGCAGGGTCTCGCCACCACCGTAGATGAAGGCGCGTTGCTCTGGGTCTTTGATCTTGGCCTGAAACTCTTCATCCTTGTCCAGATCCTTGCCGCGACGCAGGCTCCACAGGGCCGCCACGATGACACCGGTCAGGGAGGAGGGGATGGCGATCATCAGGATGTCGAGCAGGCCATAAGCCTGACCGATACCGTGACCGGCCGCCAGAATGGAGACCATGGAGACCACGGCAACGGAGACCGGGGAGGCGCAGATGGCCATCTGGGAGGCAACGGAGGCTACGGCCATCGGGCGCTCGGGACGGATGTTCTTCTGCAGCGCGATGTCAGCGATGATGGGGAACATGGTGTAGACCACGTGGCCGGTACCGCACAGGAAGGTGAGGGTCCAGGTGGTGAGCGGCGCCAGGATAGTGATGTATTGCGGGTGGCGGCGCAGCAGACGCTCGGCCACTTGCATCATCAGGTTGAGGCCACCGGCAGTCTGCAGGGTGGCGGCACAGCCGATCACCGCCAGAATGGTCAGCATTACCTGAACAGGCGGTTCGCCCGGCACCAGGCCGAAGACGAAGGTCAGCAGGAAGAGACCGATACCACTGATGAGACCGAGTCCCATGCCCCCAAAGCGGGTACCCAGCAGCAAGCAGCCGAGTACCACTAAAAATTCCATCAAGATCATTCCGTTACCTCGTGTGATTCAACCCATATTGCCGCGGGTAGCCTGAACCATGAATTGTCATTGTCTGTTTTATTTAGCCCAAAAGGGTTAGTTGCTATTCTGCTCCCCTGAAAAAGTGAAAAAATTGAGTTACTTCAATAACTCGATGAATTTTTGATTAAACCACTTAAAAACCACGTACTAACAAAAACATTATTTTTGTCACCAAATGGTATCACTCGGGGCCAAGCCATCGGGTGGTCATGGTGGCAGCACAGAGTGGCAGCAGGGCTGCAGGGGAGGGGCATAAAAAGGGCTCGATTGCGGCAGAAGAGGGTGAAAAAGCCAGCGCTCAGGCTACTTTTGCCAGCAAGGGCTGACTTCGGCGGGTTGGCTCACTTGGCCGCAGGTGCTTGCTGCAGATAGCGGCGCTGATAATCCTCGCTCAGCTTGGCAATATCGAGTCTGGCAATGGCCTGTGCCACCCGTTGCTGCAACGCCTGCTGATCGGGACGAAACATGATGTGCAGGCTCTTGTGTTCGAGGATCTTCGGGTGAAATTGCAATCCGGCGCTGCTCAGCTTGCGATCATGGTTGATGAGCCAGTGAAAGACATCCCGATCGATCACCGCCAGATCGAGCCGGTCACGTTGTAATTTGCGCAGGTTGAGCAGGTCTGCATCGACGGCGGCAGTGTTGAGGCGCTTGCTGGCCATCAGGGCATCGAATTCACGGGTGTTGACGTATCCCTCCACCACGCCGATCCGGTAGGGGGCGAGATCCGTGAGCTGCTGCCAGGGGATGGGGGGGCCTGAGCGCTGCGCCATGCCCAGCACGCTGTCGCCCACGCTGGGGGAGTTGCGCCACAGGGTCGGCAGGGTGTCGGAGAGGTACTCGGGAAAATAGCCGCTATAAGGCTGGGTCGGGTCGGCCGCCAGCCGCACTGCCCGCTGCCAGGGGTAGAAATCGAATGTCACTTCCAGTCCCGCCTCGGCAAAGGCGCGCTTGACGATATGACCGGTAAGGCCGCCATCGGGCAGGCTCTGGCTGGTGTAGGGGGGCCACTCCAGGGTGGTCAGACGAACAGGCTCGGCCCACAGTTGAACAGGCATGCAGGACAGCAGTAGCGAGAGCAGCAGGCGATATCCCATAGGCGACGAGTTCCTTGTGCCGGTTGATCCTGAGTATCACCCATAACGGTGACAATAAAAAAGCCGACCCACAGGTCGGCTTTTGCAATGCAGTGGCAAGATGCCGCTGATCAGAACTCGGCGGTACGCGGAGTACGCGGGAACGGGATCACGTCGCGGACGTTGCCCATGCCGGTCACGTATACAACCAGACGCTCGAAGCCCAGACCGAAGCCGGAGTGCGGCACGGTACCGAAGCGACGCAGGTCGCGGTACCACCAGTAATCTTCCTTGTTCAGGCCCATCTCGGCCAGGCGGGCATCCAGCACGTCCAGACGCTCTTCACGCTGGGAACCACCGATGATCTCGCCGATGCCCGGTGCCAGTACGTCCATCGCGGCAACGGTCTTGCCGTCGTCGTTGAGGCGCATGTAGAAGGCTTTGATATCTTTCGGGTAGTTCTTCACCACCACCGGAGACTTGAAGTGCTCCTCGGCCAGATAGCGCTCGTGCTCGGAGGAGAGATCGATACCCCAGGAGACCGGGAACTCGAACTTCTTGCCGCAGTTTTGCAGCACTTCGATGGCGTCGGTGTAGTCGATCTGGGCGAAGTCGGAGGAGACGAAACGCTCCAGACGGCCGATGGCATCCTTGTCCACGTGCTGGGCGAAGAACTCCAGATCGTCGCGACGCTCGGTCAGTACGGCGTTGAAGACATACTTCAGCATGGCTTCGGCCAGTGCGGCGTTATCTTCCAGATCGTTGAAGGCCACTTCCGGCTCAACCATCCAGAACTCGGCCAGGTGGCGGCTGGTGTTGGAGTTTTCAGCGCGGAAGGTCGGGCCGAAGGTGTAGACCTTGGAGAGGGCGCAGGCATAGGTTTCGGCGTTCAGCTGGCCGGATACGGTCAGGAAAGCCTCTTTGCCGAAGAAATCTTCGTTGTAGTCCACCTTGCCGGCGTCGGTGCGCGGCAGGTTTTCCATGTCCAGAGTGGAGACGCGGAACATCTCGCCGGCACCTTCGGTGTCAGAAGCGGTGATGAGCGGGGTCGCAACCCAGAGGAAACCCTCTTCGTGGAAGAAGCGGTGGATGGCTTGCGCCAGGCAGTGACGAACGCGGGTCACGGCGCCAACGATGTTGGTGCGCGGGCGCAGGTGAGCCTGTTCACGCAGGTATTCGATGCTGTGGCGCTTGGCGGCCATCGGGTAGGTGTCCGGATCTTCGACCCAGCCGACTACCTTCACCTCGGTCGCCTGCAGTTCGAAAGCCTGGCCGCTGCCCTGAGAGGCGGCAACCACGCCGGTCACTTCCACGGAGCAGGCAGTGGTCAGACGCAGCACTTCATTCTCGTAATTGGCCAGGGTATTGGGGACAACTGCCTGTACCGGATGGAAACAGGAGCCATCGGAAATGGCCAAAAATGAGATCCCCGCCTTGGAATCACGGCGAGTCCGGATCCACCCTTTGACAGTTTGGGTGGTGCCGACCGGATACTTACCGGCCAGCACATCTACTACGGATGCGTGCGTCATCGAAATATTGTCTCCAGCTTGTTCTTGCAGCGCTATTTGCAACACTAGGGAGTCTGGCCCGGGCACAGATGGCCCACCATGGCAGACTAAGCCGTCAATCTTACCCGCGCGGGTTTGATAAACAAGCAAAAATGTCGGACTCTGGTGGGGTTTTCGGCATGGTTCACTCAACAAGAGTGTCACGGGCGCAGGAGAGGTGGGTGAAAGATCGGCGGCATGGGCCAGATTGGCTGACACGGGTGTTGCAGGGGCTGGTGATGCTCTGCTGGGGCGGCTTTATCGTGCTGCTCTCCCTTTACCACTATGCCCGGCCCGAAATTGCCTACGGTTTTCTGGTCTATGGCGGGATCGAGGTGCGCGATTATTGGGACCCGGCCCTTACCCCCTGGCTGGTCTACGGGCTCTGGAGCTGTTGCACCCTGACGCTGGCGGTGTTGCTGCTGGAGCGCAAGCGCAGCCGCCGTCAGGATGACTCCCGGCATGTCAATCTGGCCATCCTGCTATTGGTGCTGATCGCCAGCTTGCTCTTCTACTATGTCGGTTAAGCGCCCGCCTCAGCGGGGCTGATCCGGCTCCTGCCTGCTGGCCTTGGTGCGCTTGCCGAGCTGGCGCTCCACGCTGTCGAGCATCTGGTTGTAGGCCACCGCCACCCGGCCAATCTCGTCGCCGTCATCCCCTTCCAGCCGGTGGCCGAAGTCGTGCAGGTCGGTGGCCTCTTCCATGGAACGGGTCAACTGGTTGAGGGGGCGCACGATCCAGGTGCGGATGACCCAGAGGGTCAGCAGCAGTCCCATCCCGAAGATGCCGGTGAGGATCAGCGCCGAGGTGAGGATATTCTGCTCGACCCGGGTAAACAGCGAATCAAGGGAGTAGTCAAAGCGCACCGCCCCTAACACAGTGTTCTCCGGCACCAGATGACAGCTGGTGCAGTCGGTGCCGCGAAAATCCTTCTTGGCCAGCAGCGGTCGGGTCACTACCAGACGGCTGTGCATGCCGTTGTGCACCACCTCCAGACTCCCTTTGCCCGCCAGAGCCAGCTCATCAAACTCATCCTTTACCTGCTCTGTCTCCCGTCCCGGCCCGAACTGTTTGCTCACCGCGTCGCCACGGACGATGCGGGCATCCTCCACATGGGCATGGTCGAGAAACTTGCCGCGCAGGGTATCGCGGGCATCCATCTTGCCGGTCAGCATCAGCATGTTGAGGCCATCGAAATAGGCTTCGGTCTGCTCGCGGCTCTGCTCCTTGATGAGGGTCAGGATGAGATCGCGCTCGCGCACCGCCTGATAGGCTGCGGAGAAGACCAGTACCATGGAGAAGATGAAGAGCAGGAAAAAGTTGATTTTGGCAGCAATGGAGAGGCGCATGAGCAGTCTTTCTTGATGGTAAAACCGCAGCAGTTTACCCCTCTTGGGGCCTCAGGTCTGGTGTTTTGCTCACATTACGGCAAGTGAAACTGCACTGAAGTGGATAAAGTTGCCCTCTTTATATATCAAATGCGGGTAGCCAAACGGGCGGCAGCGATGGCCGCCCGCTGTATGCATTAAAACTCGCCCTCGGTGATGGCCTGACGGATGGCGCCGGTCAATACCCTCAACTCTTCAGGGGTGATGACGAACGGGGGCATCAGGTAGACCAACTTGCCAAAGGGGCGGATCCAGGCGCCCAGTTCGACAAACTTGCGCTGGATGCGCACCACATCCACCCGCTCTTTCATCTCCACCACCCCGATGGCACCGAGCACCCGCACATCGGCGACCGCCGGGTGCAAGGTCAGCTCTACCAGTTCTGTTCGCAGCTGATGCTCGATGGTGCGCACCCGCTCCTGCCAAGGTGAGGCCAGCAGCAGATCGATAGAGGCGTTGGCCACCGCGCAGGCGAGCGGGTTGCCCATAAAAGTGGGGCCGTGCATAAAGACCCCCGCCTTGCCGTCACAGATGGTACGGGCGACCTGCTCGGTGGTCAGGGTCGCCGAGAGGGTGAGGTAGCCGCCGGTAAGCGCCTTGCCCAGACACATGATGTCGGGGCTGATCCCCGCCCAGTCGCAGGCAAACAGCTGGCCGGTGCGGCCAAAGCCGGTGGCAATCTCGTCAGCTATGAGCAGCACGCCGAACTCGTCGCACAGGGCGCGTACCCACTGCAGGTAGCGGGGGTGATAGAAGCGCATGCCGCCAGCGCCCTGCACTATGGGCTCAAGCACGATGGCGGCGATCTCTTCGTGATGATCCGCCATGAGTGTCGCCAGCTCCACCACGCACTGCTCGTCCCACTCGGCGTGGAAGCGACAGCTGGGGGCTTCGACAAAATGGTGCTCCGGCAGGAATCCCTTGTAGAGCTCATGCATGCCGCCATCGGGATCGCAGACGCTCATGGCGCCAAAGGTGTCGCCGTGATAGCCGCTGCGCAGGGCGACAAATTTGGCTCTGGGCGTCCCCTTGGCATGCCAGTACTGCTGGGCCATCTTGAGCGCCACTTCCACTGCCACCGAGCCGGAATCGGCCAGAAATACCCGATCAAGCCCCTTCGGAGTGATCTCCACCAGCTTGCGGCAGAGCTCGACCGCCGGGGGGTGGGTCAGCCCGCCAAACATCACGTGAGACATCTTGCCGAGCTGGGCGGTGGCAGCGGCGTCCAGTTCCGGCACCTGATAGCCGTGCACGCAAGCCCACCAGGAGCTCATGCCATCCACCAGTTCGCGGCCATCGCTGAGGGTGATGGTCACCCCTTTGGCGCTGGCCACTTCATAGCAGGGCAGGGGGTGAGTGAGTGAGGTATAGGGGTGCCAGATGTGGTGCAGGTCGAATTCTTGGTTGGTCATTTTGTATTCTGTTGTCAATTTGTTTGATCTGGTCGGTGTTGACAGTCTACGCGTGCTCTCTACACTAGCCAACAATTTCAGCCACTTGGCACTGCGCATCACCCTGAGCGCGCAGGCCCGGCGGCGGGTTCTGTGGCCGTCCATCCCAAGATGGCGGGCGCAGGATCCCACTAATAACAACCGGAAGCCATGTATGAATGCTCTCACCGCGGGCGGTCACGCCCTTCGTCATGACTGGACCCTCGCCGAGGTTCAGGCCCTGTTTACCCTGCCATTCAACGATCTGCTGTTTCAGGCCCAGACCGTCCACCGCGCCCACTTTGACCCGAACGAAGTGCAGGTGAGCACTTTGCTCTCCATCAAGACCGGCGCTTGCCCGGAAGATTGCAAATACTGCCCCCAGAGCGCCCGTTACCACACCGGTCTTGAGGCCGAGCGGCTGATGGAGGTGGAGAAGGTGCTGGAGCGGGCCCGTGAAGCGAAGGCCAACGGCTCGTCCCGTTTCTGCATGGGGGCCGCCTGGCGCAACCCCAAAGAAAAAGACATGCCCTACATCATCCGGATGATTGAGGAGGTGCGCGGGCTCGGTATGGAGACCTGCATGACCTTGGGGATGCTTACCGCCGATCAGGCGGCGCGTCTGGGGGCCGCGGGGCTTGATTACTACAACCACAACCTCGACACCTCGCCGGAGTTCTACGGCGAGATCATCTCCACTCGCACCTATCAGGATCGGCTCGATACTCTGGAGCATGTGCGCAGCGCCGGCATGAAGGTCTGCTCCGGTGGTATCGTCGGCATGGGTGAGCAGGCGAAAGATCGGGCGGGCCTCTTGATGGCGCTCGCCAATTTGCCCCGTCATCCCGAAAGCGTGCCCATCAACATGCTGGTCAAGGTGAAGGGCACGCCGCTGGAGGATCAGGAGAACCTCGATCCGTTCGAATTTATCCGCACCATCGCCGTGGCACGGATCATGATGCCCGCCTCCCATGTGCGCCTCTCAGCCGGGCGGGAGAAGATGAATGAGCAGATGCAGGCCATGTGTTTTATGGCCGGGGCCAACTCCATTTTCTATGGCTGCAAGTTGCTGACCACCCCCAACCCGGACGAAAACAGCGATATGCAGCTGTTCAAGCGGCTCGGCATTCGCCCTGCCCAGCGGGCCCAGAAGCCGGATCAGGTTCAAGAAGAGGAACTGCTGGCCGAGGTGAGTCGCCAGAGCGAGCCTGCCGAGATGTTTTATGACGCCACCCGCCCCCGTGCAGGGGCTGCGCGGTCATGAACGGCCCTGCAGTAACGGGCCCCTTTGTGTTGGGCACGGCTCTGGCCGAGCGCGAGCAGGTGGGTCTGCTGCGCAACCGCATCGCGACCGACGGGGTGAGTGGCGGGCGGCTCAAGGTTGCGGGGCGCGACTACCTCAACTTTTCCGCCAACGACTATCTGGGACTGGCGGATCACGGCGCCATCAAGGCCGCCTTCAATGCGGGGATTGAACGTTATGGCACGGGCTCCGGCGCCTCGCCGCTGGTGACCGGTTACAGCCGTGCCCACCAAGAGCTTGAGGAGACCCTGGCCGAGTGGCTCGGGGTGGAGGCGGTGCTGCTGTTCAACTGCGGTTTTTCGGCCAATCAGGCGGTGCTCAAAGCGTTGCTCGGCAAGGAACATCTGCTGTGGCAGGACAAACTCAACCACGCCTCCCTGCAGGAGATGGGCAGCCAGCTCCCTTGCAAGATGAAGCGTTTTGCCCACAACGATATGGCGGCCCTTGAACGGCAGCTTGAGCCAAATCGCGGGCTCATCGTCTCGGAGGGGGTGTTCAGCATGGACGGGGATCAGGGCCCTTGGCGCGATCTCGCAACCCTCGCCGCCCAAAGCGGCAACTGGCTGATGATCGACGATGCCCACGGTCTTGGTGTGCTGGGATCCGAGGGGCGCGGCACTCTGGCGGCGCAGGGGGTTGCTCTTGCCAGCGTACACATCCAGATGGGCACTTTTGGCAAGGCGCTCGGGGTTGCCGGTGCCTTTGTCGGCGGCAGTCGCGAGCTGGTGGAGTATCTGGTCAACTTCGCTCGCCACTATGTCTACAGCACCCATATGCCCGCCGCGCAGGCCTGTGCGGTGAGCAAGAGTATCCAACTGGTACGCGCCGCCGAGGATGCCCGCGCCCATCTTGGCCAGCTGATCGCCCGCTTCCGGCAAGGGGCAAAGGCGCAGGGTTGGCAGCTTGGCGCGAGTGATACCCCGATCCAGCCGCTGCTGGTGGGGGAGAGCAGTGTTGCCCTGCAACTGGCTGAACGGCTGCGGGAGCGCGGCGTCTGGGTGAGCGCCATCCGCCCGCCCACTGTGCCAGTCGGTACGGCCCGGCTGCGCATTACCCTGAGCGCGGCTCACCGCGAGCAGGATGTGGATCGCTTGCTCGATGCCTTGGGGGTCTGCCCTGCAGTTACAACGCTTGGGGAGGCTCACCATGACTGAGCGTTTTCAAACGGTCGACAAGGCGCAGCTTGCTCGCCGTTTCGGCGCCGCCGCTCGTCACTACGATGCCCATGCCCGCTTTCAACAGGAGGTGGGTCAGGCGCTGTTGGAATGGATGCCGAGCAGGCCGGTTGGCACTGATCTGACGGTGAGCGGGCTGGATCTGGGCTGCGGCACCGGCTTTTTCTTGCCCCAACTGGCGAACCGTTGTCATCAGTTGGTGGGGCTGGATCTCGCCCCCGGCATGCTGGCGCAGGCTGCCTTGCGTGGCAGCGATGCTCGCCTGCTCTGCGGCGATGCGGAGCAGCTTCCTTTCGCCGACAGCGCGTTTGACTGGGTTTTCTCCAGTCTGGCGTTGCAGTGGTGCGAGCGTCCAGCCCAGGCTTTCGGCGAGCTGCTGCGGGTGGTCAAACCGGGCGGCCAGATCTTTTTCTCGACCCTGCTCGATGAGTCGCTCTGGCAGTTGCGAGCCGCCTGGCAGCAGCTTGATGGTCGCGCCCATGTCAATCGCTTCCTCAGCCTGCCACAATTGGAGCAGGCGCTGGCTAGCGCTGGGGTATCTGCTCCCGAGCTGCGTTGTATCACCTGGGATCTCGCCTATCTTGAATTGCCGCAGCTGTTGCGTGATCTCAAGGGGATTGGGGCCAATCAGGTCAATGACAATCAGGGGAGTGCCGCCCCGGCCGGTCTGAGCGGTCGCGCCAGATTGCAGCAGCTGGCGCAGGCGTATGAGGCGTTTCGCCAGCCCGATGGCAGGCTGGTCGCCAGTTATCGGGTGTGCCTCGGCCGTCTCAGCAAGCCTCGCTGAGCGCCGGGAATCGCATTGTGTGCAGGGTAGTCAACGGGCCCTGCCAAGGAGAGAACCGTATGAAATCATTCTTTATCACCGGCACCGATACCGATGTGGGCAAGACGCTGGTGGCGCGTACCCTGCTGCGTGAATTCAGCGCACAGGGAATCAAGTGTGCGGGTTACAAGCCGGTCTCGGCCGGATGTGCCCGCACTCCGGACGGGCTGCGCAACCTCGATGCAGTTCTGTTGCAGGAGGCAGCGAGTCTGCCGCTGCCCTATGAGGTGGTCAATCCGTTCGCCTATGAGCCGCCGATTGCGCCCCACATTGCCGCCAGCGAGGCGCGCCAGCCTATCACCATGCAGGGGTTGAGCGAGGGGCTACGCAAGATTGAACAGGCCGGGGCCGAGCTGGCGGTAGTGGAAGGGGCGGGGGGTTGGTATCTGCCGCTCGATCGCAAGCATCTGCTGTCGGACTGGGTGAAACAGGAGAACATGGCGGTGATCATGGTAGTAGGGGCCAAGCTGGGTTGCCTCAACCATGCGCTGCTCACCTTTGCCGCCATTCGCAATGATCAGCTGCCAGTGGCGGGGTGGGTAATTAATCGGCTCCATGGTTCCATGAGCCATTATCAGGAAAATCTGGACACCCTGAGGGGCTTGCTGCCAGCCCCCTTCCTCGGCGAAATTCCGTTTATAAACAATCCGCTTGAAGCCGATTTGCAGGGGCGTCTTGATATCTCGCCGCTACTTTGACGGCATATTCAGCGAACATTCATCGAATCTCCCTAGAATGTCGACATTAACATGATCAGGTGGGGATCCCGAGTGATCCCGGGTCATGTCCCTTATCTTCACAAGGAGTCTATATGAAGCGAATTATGCTATTCCTGGTGACCAACCTGGCCGTCATGCTGGTGCTGGGGGTGGTACTCAATATCCTGTTCTCGGTTCTGGGGATCAACAAGTCCAGCATTTCCGGGCTGTTGGTGTTCTGTGCCGTGTTCGGTTTTGGGGGTTCCTTTATCTCCTTGCTGATGTCCAAGTGGATGGCCAAGCGCAGCTATGGCGTCCAGGTCATCGAGCAACCCCGTAACGAGACCGAGCACTGGCTGGTGAGCACTGTGGCCCGTCAGGCCCGCGAAGCGGGTATCAAGATGCCGGAAGTGGGGATCTACGACTCTCCCGAGATGAACGCCTTTGCGACCGGCGCTCGCCGCGATGATTCGCTGGTGGCGGTCTCCTCCGGCCTGCTCTCTACAGCATGAGCCGTGACGAGGCGGAAGCGGTACTGGCCCACGAGGTGAGCCACGTGGCCAATGGCGACATGGTGACCCTGACCCTGATCCAGGGTGTAGTGAACACCTTCGTGATGTTCTTCGCCCGTATCGTGGCTGGCGTGATCAGCAACTTCTTCAGCTCCAACAACGAGGAAGAGAGCAGCAGTACCGGCGGTTTTGCCTACATGATCACCGTGTTCGTGCTGGAGATGCTGTTCGGCATTCTGGCCTCCATCATCGTCATGTGGTTCAGCCGTCAGCGTGAGTTCCGTGCCGATGCCGGTGCCGCCAAGTTGGCCGGTCGCGACAAGATGATTGCCGCCCTTGAGCGCCTCTCCCGCGGTGCCGAGCCACAGCTGGAAGGCTCCATGATGGCTTTTGGCATCAACGGCAAGCGCTCCATGAGCGAGCTGTTCATGAGCCACCCGCCCATCGAGCAGCGTATCGCCGCCCTGCGTGGTTGATAGATACTGAATGACGGGGATGACCCCGAATAAAAAACGGCTGCCTTCGGGCAGCCGTTTTGCTTTTCAGCGTTCTTTAAAGCTTGAAGTGCCCCATCTCCTGGCGCAGTACCCGTGACAGCTGCTTGAGCTTGGCCGCCTCTTGCGACACATGGCGGGCGGCATCCCCCGATTGCTCTGATAGAGAGGTGATGTTGCCGACGGTGGAGACTACCTCGTTGGCGGCGGTGGACTGCTCGCGCAGGGTGTGGCTGATCTCTCCCATCAAGCCGGTGAGGTTGGAGGCGTGGCTCTGGATGCTGGCGATCGCCTCGCCGGTCTGGTTGGCCAGCGTGACCCCGCGAGAGACGTTGTTGACCGTGTTCTCCATGCTGCGGATGGAGGCATCGGCCCCGCTCTGGATCTTGCTGATCATCCCGGTGATTTGCTGGGTTGAGGCCGCCGAGCGACTGGCCAGATTGCGCACCTCGTCGGCCACCACCGCAAAGCCGCGACCCTGTTCACCGGCCCTCGCCGCCTCGATGGCTGCGTTGAGAGCCAGCAGGTTGGTCTGATCGGCGATGCCGCGGATCACCCCGATGATCTCCGAAATCTGCTGGGTATGACCGTTGAGCTCGGAGATGGTGCTGGCTGCATCCCCCACTGTGGTGGAGATATTCTCGATGCTGCCGAGCGTCTCTTTAATGACCCCTGATCCCTCCTCCAGGGTATTGGCTGAGACCTTGCTCAGCTCGTCTGCATGGGTGGCGTTGTCGGAGAGGTGACTGATGCTCACCACCAGCTCCTCGATGGCGGCGGCCATGGTCTGGGTGCTGGTTTGCTGATCGGTAGCAAACTGGGCGGTCTGTTCGGCGATCTGGGCGATGCTGTCGGCAGAGTGGGATAGCTCCTCGGTGGAGTGGGAGACCTTGGCGATGATCCCCTTGAGGGTAGTCTGCATACCGCCGAGCAGACCGATCAGGCTCTCTTTCGATCCTGGCGGCACCTTGATGGGGCGCGAGAAGTCCCCTTCCGCCATCATATGGAGATCGGTCTTGAGCTGTTCGACCGAGGTGCCCACCAGATCGAGCAGGGAGCGGTAGGTGCGCCAGAGGAAGAACATCAACACCAGACCGAGGGCGATAAAGAGATAGCGCAGCATGTCGGTATTGGCGATGGCGCTCTCGACCGCCTCATGGTTGCGCTGCTCCATCATCACGTAGAAGTCATCGATGGGGGACATGATGCGCCCCTTGTTCTGGTGATAGGCCTTGTCATGCATCATGGCGATGGCTTTTTGCTGGTTGGCAACCGGGTCGCCATCGCTCTGCTGCACCAGCTTGAAGGCGGCGACCTCGGTGTTGACCAGCGCATCTGAGTTGTTTTTGGCCTCGTTCAGTTTGGCGAGCTCACCGTCGGTGAAACCGGCATCCTTCATCAGGTCGATCAGGCCACGGCGAACATTGCTGTCGGGGCGGGGATTCTGGCCGTTGGCGGCGACAAAGTCCCAGTAGATACGGTTGTAGCCATCCGGTCTCGGCTGCTCGCCGTTGCGAATGGCCAGGATCCGCATGTACTGCTGTTCGTAGGCTGGATCCTTGGTGATGACGTAGGTGCGCCCGAGTCGGGTCAGATCATCGGAGGATTGGCGCAGTTCGTCGGCCAGCAGGTAGGAGACATATTGTTGTCGATAACTCTCTTCCAGTTGTTTACCCGCCCAGCTGTAGACGAAAAACACCAGTGACAGCAGGATCAGGGTGATGACGGATAGCAGCAGGTTGAGCTGAAAGGCGGGCTTGTTCTGTTCCATGGTATGGGCGTCCTTTCCCTATGGCTGAGTGTCGTATGGAGCATCGCCAAGTCAATGGCTGGCAAGGCTTTTTGCTCTGAGAGTATAGGAAGGGAAACTCACTGATGAAGGCCGTGGGGACAAATTAAGGGCGGATCAGGTGAACAAGTGTGGATAAAGATGACCGGGGTCAATTCCCCGGTCATCTGGGTTGGCGTGAATTAATGTGGCCCGATCACCCGATCATAGGATTTCAAGGTCGGTAAGCGGCACGGCGCAGCAGGCAAGGATCTTGCCCTCTGCCCGCTCGGCGGCGGTGATGGCGGGGGCGTCGGGGTGATCCACCTCGCCCGAGATCAGCGTCTGTTTGCAACTGCCGCAGATGCCGGCGCGGCAGCTCCAGGGCAGCTCTACACCTTGCTTGTTGGCCTGATCCAGCACAGAGCCCTGATTGTTGCCGGCAAAGGCTTGGACGCCGATACGCAGTTGCACCGCCTGATGGGGGCGAGCCACCGAGAGAATCGCGCCGCCAAAACTCTCCTGTTTGATCCGTGCGGCTGGAACGCCGAGGGCTGCCACTTTCGCCGCCGCATCGGCCATAAAGCCGTGGGGGCCGCAGATAAAGACCTCTTTCCCGGCCAATCCTTTGACCAGTTGCAGATGCTCATCATTGAGTCGCCCTTGCAGCCCCTGCCAGTGATTGTCCGGCTGGCTCAGGATAATGGTGAGGGTCATCCCCTGCTGCGCCATGGCGTGCAGTTCGCTAGCGGCGGGAATGTCCGCTTCGCTGCGGCACAGGTGCATAAAGTGAACCTCTTCCAGCTCCCCGCGTAGCGCCAGGGTGCGGGCTATCGCCAGCATGGGGGTGACGCCGGAGCCTGCGGAGAGCAACAGGAGGTTGTGCTCGGACCCTAAGTGAAACTCACCAGCAGGGTTGGCGGCCAGCAGCCGATCACCCACCTGCAACTGCTGGTGCAGCCAGTGGGAGATGCGGCCACCCTCCACCTTTTTGACGCTGATGCCGTAACGCTCCGGGTGATCCGGCGTAGAGCTCAGGGTATAGCGCCGCTGGATCCGCTCGTTTTTGATATCGAGACTGATGGGCAGATGCTGGCCCGGTAGGTAGTCGGGCAGGGGCTCGCCATCGGCGGCTTCGAACCAGAAGGTCTCCAGATCCCGCGCCAGCGGTTCGCGGGCCACGCAGACCAGCTCCCGCTTCTTCGGCGCGGCGGCGGGATAAACCACCGGACGGGTATGCTCCAGCACTTCTATCTCGCTGCCAGCCTCAATCCACCCCTCGTTCAGGGCGATCAGGTTCTGGCCGAAGTAGACCTCGCCATCCTCGCCACGGCGGTAGCGGGTGAGGGTCGCCAGCGGCTCTTTCAGGGCGTTGAAGCGATCGGTGCCCGCTTCCACCGTGGTCATGATGCAGCGGCTGCAGGGCTTGACCACTTTAAATTCCACCTCACCGATGCGGATGCGCACCCAGCTGTCCTCCTCGAAGGGCTGGGTATTGCTTGCCACCAGATTGGTGCGGAATTGGCTCATCTGGTGCAGCGCATCGGAGCGCAGATTGAGATCCTCAAGGGAAGCTTGGCTTATCAGCAGCAGCGGATAACCGTCGGCAAAGCTGACCCGGGTGCCGGTCTTCTCGCGAAAGCGATCAGAGGTTTCACCCAGCCAGAGCAGTTGCACCGTCTCCCCTGCCACCCGGCTTAGCCAGCCATCGGCTTTGGGGTCGGTGCAGGGCGGTGAAACGGTCGCTCCAGACTCCGGTAGCTTGCGGGGCGCGGCTGAAGTCGACCTCTTGCAGGGTGAGGGGTTCAAAGCCCGGATAGCGCAGTTGCAAGCCACCTTCGATGGGGGTAGCCACGACCTGTTGCAGCTGGGGATGGGTTCGGGCGGTGATAAAGGTGCCGTCCGGTTTGACCACCATGTAGCGGCGATCCCCTGCCAGTCCCTCTTCGGTCACCCGGGCGCGAGCCAGCGGCATACCTGCAGTCGATTTGATGGGGTAGAGGTGAATGCTGTCTAGCCTGGGCATCTTCATATCCTTGTGACGCGGCGCGATCGCCTGGAAAAAGGGGAACATAACGGTTCCCCGGCGATCCGGCAATCCTTTCAAGGGGGCGGTCTATAGTTGGGAAAACAGAACAAGAGGGCATCGGGATGAAAATAAGCTGGTTGCTGGCGGGGAGCCTTTTTTGCCACGGGCTCTGGGCGCAGGAGCTGACCCTGACCACGGGAGAGTATCCCCCTTACTGCTCCGAGACGCTGAAATATCAGGGGCTTATCCCTCATGTGGTGAGCGAGGCATTCAGGAGTGAAGGGGTGAGCGTCAAGTTCCAGTTTCTTCCCTGGAAGCGGGCCTTTCGCTTGTCGGAGGAGGGAGTGGTGGATGGCACAGTCCACTGGTATGAGTCGAGCGAGCGGCGCAAAACCCATCTCTACAGCGATCCCATCCTGAGCGAAACCTATGTCTGGTTCTATCTCAAATCCGATCCGCTGGAATGGCACGGCTATCAGGATCTGGCGGATCGCAAGCTGGCTGCGGTCAGTGGCTATACCTACAATGCAGATTTTTTTGCAGCCATCGCGCAGGTGCCGCTGCAGGTGCAGTTCGTCACCCGACTGCGCCAGAGCTTCGATCTGCTGCTCTCCGGCCGCGCCGACCTGACCCTGGAGAACATCGATGTCGGCTACTACTCCCTGCGTCAGTTCTACCCGGCCAGCACGGTCGATCTCTTTGCAACCCATTCAAAACCCGTGATGAAGGTCGAAGGTCACCTGCTGATCAGCCGCAAGCGTGCCAACGCTGACGAGCTGATCAAAACCTTCAATCGGGGGCTCGCCAAACTGAAAGCCAGCGGTCAGCTGGAGAAGATGTTACTTGAGTCACGTTCTGGTCTCTATGAACCATAAAGTGCAACATTTTTTGATCCTGATTCGCTAATCAGTACAAAAAAGCGGCCATTATCGACTCAGTTCCCAGTTTCTAACGCTTTCGCTTCTTCCCCATCCGGCCACCGTCCGCTTCGGCTACACGGTATCAAGCGCCATCGGGTGGGGCCTGTCACACAAAAAGAAGAAAGCAATGTATGAGCAAACAACTGGACATGACCCCATTGCCGGATCTCTCCCTGAAAACGGGAACAGGCCCGGTGCGTACCCGGCTACCCGTCTGGCGGCCGGCCCTGCCACCCTGCAATCACGCCTGCCCGGCCGGAGAAAATATCCAGGCCTGGCTCTCTTTGGCGCAGGCCGGCCGTTTTGAGGCGGCCTGGCAGACCCTGATCGAAGAGAACCCCTTGCCCGCCATTCATGGCCGGGTCTGCTATCACCCCTGCGAGAGTTCCTGCAATCGCGGGCAGGTGGATGAATCCGTCTCCATCCATGCCATCGAGCGTTTCCTCGGCGACGAGGCGCTGGCCCGTGGCTGGCTGCCTGCGCCACCTGCCCCTGCCAGCGGCAAGAAAGTGCTGGTGATCGGTGCCGGCCCCTCCGGTCTCTCCTGCGCCTGGCACCTCAACCGGCTCGGCCATCAGGTGGAGATCCGCGAAGCGGGGCCGCTTGCTGGCGGCATGCTGCGCTTCGGTATTCCCGCTTACCGCTTGCCCCGCGACGTGCTGGATCGGGAGGTGGCCCGCATCGTGGCGGCCGGGGTGACGCTGACCCTCAACCACAAGGTGGAGGATGTGCTGCGCGAGCGCGACGAGGGGGGCTTTGATGCCGTCTTTATGGCCATCGGCGCCCATCTGGCCAAGCGGGTCGATATTCCGGCCCGGGAAGCGGGCAAGATCCTCGATGCGGTGAGCTTCCTCGAACAGGCGAGTCTGGCCGAAGAGCAGGGCCTGCCGCCACCCAAACTGGGACGACGGGTAGCGATTTATGGGGGGGGCAATACCGCCATGGATGCGGCCCGTACCGCCCGCCGCCTCGGTGTGGAAGAGGCGATGATCATCTACCGCCGCGACCGGGACCATATGCCTGCCCACGCCTTCGAAGCCGACGAGGCCGAGGAGGAGGGGATCAAGATCAACTGGCTGCGCAGCATCCGCCAGCTCGATAGCACCAATATCGAGGTGGAGGTGATGGCGCTGGATGCCGAGGGCAAGCCGGTGCCCACCGGCAAGTTTGAAACCCTTGAAGCGGACTCCCTTATTCTGGCGCTCGGTCAGGAGGTCGACCTCTCGGTGCTGGAGAGCATTCCCGGCGTGCGGGTCAACAAGGAGGGGGTGGTACAGGTGGCGGGTAACCTGATGACGGATGTGCCGGGTCTGTTTGCCGGCGGCGACATGGTGCCCTCCGAGCGCACCGTCACCATCGCCACCGGCCATGGCAAGAAGGCGGCGCGCCATATGGATGCCTGGCTGCGCGGTCGCCACTACCACAAACCGCTCTCCTACCCGCTGGTGGGGCCGGAGCAGTTGCAACTCTGGTTCCAGACCCACGCGCCCGCCAGCAGTCAGCCGGTCAAACCGGCATGGGCGCGAGATGACTTTGGCGAGATCATCGGCGGGCTGGATGAGGTGGCCGCTCGCTACGAGGCGGCGCGCTGCTACTCCTGCGGCAACTGCTTCGAGTGCGACGGCTGCTATGGCAGCTGCCCTGAGCAGGCCATCGCCAAGCAGGGGCCGGGCAAAGGTTATCAGGTGGATGCCGAGCGCTGCACCGGCTGCGGTGCCTGTCACGACCAGTGCCCTTGTCACGCCATCGAGCTGCGCCAACCGGAGGAGTCCCAATGAAACATGAACTGATCATGGTCGATGGCAACGAAGCCGCGGCCCGGGTGGCCTACCAGCTGAGTGAAGTGTGTGCCATCTACCCCATTACCCCGAGCTCGACCATGGCCGAACTGGCCGATGCCTGGGCTGCTGAGGGGCAGACCAACCTGTGGGGCAACATTCCCACAGTGGTAGAGATGCAGAGCGAAGGGGGGGCGGCCGGCACGGTACACGGCGCCCTGCAGGCGGGGGCGCTCGCCACCACCTTCACCGCCAGTCAGGGGCTGATGCTGATGCTGATGCTGCCCAACATGTACAAGATCGCCGGTGAACTGACCTCGGCGGTGTTCCATGTGGCGGCCCGCTCGCTGGCGGCGCAGGGGCTGTCGATTTTTGGCGACCATCAGGATGTGATGGCGGCGCGCAGCACCGGTTTTGCCATGCTTGCCTCCGGCTCGGTGCAGGAGGCGCAGGACCTGGCCTTGGTCGCCCATAGCGTCACCTTGCAGTGCCGGGTGCCCTTTATCCACTTCTTCGACGGGTTCCGTACCTCCCACGAGGTGAACAAGATCACCGCCCTGCATCGGGATGAAATTCGCGCCCTTATCGATAACGACTGGATACGCGCCCACCGTGCCCGGGCCCTCAACCCGGATCATCCGGTGATGCGCGGCACCGCCCAGAACCCGGATACCTATTTCCAGTCCCGCGAGAGCGTCAACCCCTTCTACGAAGCGGTGCCGGCGCGGGTGCAGCAATGCATGGACAATCTCGGCGAGCTGACCGGCCGCCACTACCGGCTGGTGGAGTACCACGGCGCGCCCGATGCAACTGACGTCATTGTGCTGATGGGCTCGGGGGCGGCCACCGCCCGCACCACAGTGGATTGGCTCAACCAACAGGATCGCAAGACCGGAGTGCTGGTCATTCGCCTCTATCGCCCCTTCCCGGTACAGGCGCTGCTCGATGCGTTGCCCGCGAGCGTGCGGCACATGGCGGTGCTTGATCGCACCAAGGAGCCGGGGGCGGGCGGCGAGCCGTTGCTGCTGGATGTGCAGAGCGCCCTCATCGACGGTTTGCAGCGCGGCCTTATCAAGCGGCTGCCGTGGCTCAGTGGCGGTCGCTATGGCCTCTCTTCCAAAGAGTTCACCCCCGCCATGTGTGCGGCGGTATTCGAGGAGCTCTCCTCCGATGCGCCTCGCCCCCGCTTTACGGTGGGGATTGTCGATGACGTGTCGGGCCTCAGTCTGGCCTGGCACCCCATCGGCGATCTGGAGCCCGCCAGCCGGGTGCGGGCGCTCTTCTTCGGCCTTGGTGCCGACGGCACCGTGGGCGCCAACAAGAACAGCATCAAGATCATCGGCGAGCTGGAGGGCTTCCACGCCCAGGGCTACTTCGTCTACGACTCCAAGAAGTCGGGCTCGCGCACCGTCTCCCACCTGCGCTTTGGCCCCGAGCCCATCGATGCCCCCTGGCTTATCGAGCAGGCGAGCTTTATCGGCTGCCACCAGTGGGGTTTTGTCGAATCGGTAGACCTGCTGGAGCACGCCGCCGAAGGGGCGACCCTGCTGCTCAATGCTCCCTATGAGCCTGAGCAGGTCTGGGCCGAGCTGCCCGAGCGGCTGCGTGCCCGCATCCGCGCCCTCGATATCAGCCTCTACTGCATCGATGGGGATCGGGTGGCCGAGCGCAACGGCATGGGCAATCGCATCAACACCATCATGCAGACCTGCTTCTTCGCGCTGGCTGGCATCTTGCCGCGGGATGAGGCGATTGCGCTGATCAAGGAGAGCATCGAGAAGAGCTATGCCCGCAAGGGGCCCGAAGTGGTCGAGCGCAACTTCGCGGCGGTGGACGACACCCTGGCTCATCTCCATCAGGTGGCCATCCCGGCCGGTGAGGAGCAGATCAGCGACTATCCGCTGCCATTGGCTCCCGGCGGCAGCGAGTTTGTCCAGCGGGTCACTGGCGAGATGCTGGCGGGGCGTGGCGATCTGATCCCTGTCTCCATGCTGCCGGTGGATGGCACTTACCCCACTGCCACCAGCCGCTTCGAGAAGCGGGATATCGCCCGCGAGATCCCGATTTGGCACTCCGATATCTGTATCCAGTGCGGCAACTGCGTCTTTGTTTGCCCCCACGCGGCGCTGCGGGCCAAGTTCTACCATCAGGACTGGCTGGCGACCGCCCCCGAGGCAGCGCAGTCGGTGCCCGTCACCGCCAAGGGTTTCCCCGACAGCCGCTACACCTTGCAGCTCTATCCGGAAGATTGCACCGGCTGCGGCCAGTGCGTGCAAGCCTGTCCGGTGCGGGTCGGTGCAGATGAGAGCCATGAGGGCGAGCGCGCCATCACCATGATGGACAAGGCGCCCCATCTGGCTGGCCAGAAGCAGGCGCTGCGCTGGTTCGAGAGCCTGCCCTGGCCTGCCCGCGAGCGGGTGGACTTCTCCACGGTGCGCGGTGCCCAGTTCCTCGAACCCCTGTTCGAGTTCTCCGGTGCCTGCGCCGGCTGCGGCGAGACTCCGTATCTCAAGCTGCTGACCCAGCTGTTTGGCGATCGCATGCTGGTGGCCAACGCCACCGGTTGCTCCTCCATCTACGGTGGCAACCTGCCGACTACGCCGTGGGCCAAGAACGGCGAAGGGAAGGGGCCGGCCTGGTCCAACTCATTGTTCGAGGACAACGCCGAGTTTGGCTTTGGCTTCCGTCTCACCGCCGATCAGCATCACGGTCAGGCGGTGGCGGCCCTTGAAGCGATGAAGGGGGAGCTGGGCGCCGAGCTGGTCGATACCCTGATTAGCGCCCCGCAGCGGCTGGAGTCGGAGATCCGCGCCCAGCGCACCCGGGTGGCACAAGTGCGGGAGCGGCTGGAAGAGGTGAAATCCGGCAAGGCTCGCGAGCTGCTGTCACTTATCGATCAGCTGGTGCGCCGTTCGGTCTGGATCATCGGCGGCGATGGCTGGGCCTATGACATCGGCTCGGCGGGGCTCGATCATGTGCTCGCCTCCGGGCGCGATGTGAACGTGCTGGTGATGGATACCGAGGTCTACTCCAACACCGGCGGTCAGATGTCGAAATCGACCCCGCTCGGTGCCGTCGCCAAATTCGCGGCGGGAGGCAAGACGCTGGCCAAGAAGGATGTGGCGCTGCAAGCCATCTCCTACGGCAACGTTTATGTTGCCCGCATCGCCTTTGGTGCCAATCCGCAGCAGGCGCTGCAGGCCTTGCGTGAAGCCGAAGCCTATCCGGGCCCGTCGCTGATCATCGCCTACAGCCACTGTATCGCCCACGGTATCGATATGGAGTTTGGCCTGACCCAGCAAAAACGCGCCGTGGCCTCCGGTCACTGGCCGTTGATGCGCTACAACCCGGTATTGCGCAGATCGGGGCAGAACCCCTTCAGCCTCGACAGCCTGCGCCCCTCCATCCCCCTCGCTGAATACCGGCAGGAGGAGACCCGTTATCGGGTATTGGCCCAGAGCCATCCAGAGGAGGCCGAACGGCTGATGCAGGTGGCGCAAAAAGTGGCGTGGCAGAAGTGGGCCACCTACGAAGAGATGGCCACCCGCGAGGCCAGCCATTTCCATCCGCCGGTGTGAGGATTGGGTTAACTCGGCATAAAATGAAGCGGGCCACTGGCCCGCTTTTTGTATTGGCAGACTAAAGGCTGCCTGTATAGGAAAACGCATCATAGATGCCACAGTATATTTGGCCAAGGTAGTCTCAGAGCATTGAAAAATAAATGACAATTATGTTGGTGTGTAAGACAATATTGCACAGGTTATACAGAGCAAGATAGTTTTAAATGGATGTTTTTGGAATGTTAATTTATTAACTCTTAGAGGTAGCATGGATAGTAGTCACAAGATCCCCGTAGAGAAGGTTACTAAGCCAATCCAACTATTGGCCGCTTGGCTCACAGGATTGATATTAATTGATGCTGCATTTTTAACTGCAGCAAATGCTTTATCTGAACCAGTATGGGCTAAAGGCTTACTAATAGCAGCCGCGATCATAAATGTACCTCTTTTTTTGGCTTCAATCTTCCTTTTGCAAACCAAATTCAGACCAGAGATGCAAGAGGATTTGTTTTATTCAAAATACCTAGAATCAAAGACCGGTATGCTTAGGCAGCCAGTGTCTAGTAATCAATTAACTAAGTTGAAAGAGGAGCTTTACTCTGCCAATACAGAAACATTGAAGTTAGTCTCCAGTATTCAACAGGAAATAAAGGGACTGACATTTGAAATCAAAGATGGTAAGGCGAAGGCTCTATTTTTGCCAAGTAATGAGGATCTTGAACGTAAAATAAAAGAAGCGGAAGATGTTTCTTCATGGAATCAATGTGAAATTAGATTAAACAGTTTAATGAAAGCTAAAGAACAATTTAAAAAATGTTTAATTGAAAACAATATCCCGATCCATGGAGTATTTGGTAATAATGATTTGGATTTCAACGATCCTCCAGAAGTAGTTATAGGCCCGGGTTTTTCTAAAGAACACTTAAGAAAATTCCTCAATGCTATATCTACACAGGCTGTATCAATAGTTGCATTTGCATATCCTGAAGATGGTGCTGAAGGTGAGGAAACGTATCACAAAGAAATACTGATTGGTGCATATAATAGTCACAATTATGGTTTGTCGCTTGAGCGGGCAGTTGAGTTAATTAATATCCCTGATATGGATGTAGATATATTCTATTCTGCTTTGATGTATTGATTTCAAATGAGTTAGAAATACCGCCACTTTGGCGGTATTTGTCTATTTGCGGGTCAAAGCTTTCTTTTTATGCCAAGGCAGGTAAGCTGCGGGGCAACTAGCGTCAAGCAGGAGAAGGGACGATGACAGAGCAATATATCGCCGGGACGATCAGTATTCTGGGGGCGGGGTGGCTCGGGCTGCCGCTGGCGCGGGCCCTGCTGGCGGCAGGCAAGCAGGTGGCGGTGACGGTCAGCAGCGCCGAGAAGGCGGCCCGTCTGCAGGGGGAGGGGATCAACGCCCATCCGCTGACGATTTCTGCCCATATGTCGGATGCGTGGCCCATCCCCTGCGAGAGTCTGGTGATCTGCGTACCGCCCAGCAAGACCGATGACTACCCGCAGGCGGTGGCAAAGGCCTGCGCGTTGGCCAAAGCGCACGGCACCCGGCGGGTGCTGTTTGTCAGCGCCACCTCGGTATGGGGGGCGGGGCAGCAGGAGGGTGAGCAGCCCAAACCCCGCCATGCCCGTGGCGAGCGGATGCTGGCGGCGGAGCAGGCGGTACTGGCGGCCGGTTTCGAGACGGTGATGATAGTGCGCCCCTCCGGCCTTTATGGCCCGGATCGCCATCCCGGCCGTTTCCTGGCGGGCAAGACTCTCGATGGCGGCGCCCAGTCGGTCAATCTGGTTCATCTGGACGATGTGGTGGCGGCTTGCATCTTGCTGCTGGAGCGGGGCAAGGACGGGGATGTCTTCAACCTGAGCGCGCCTGTGCATCCGCGCCGCGAGCAGTTTTACCCCTTTGCGGCGCGCCAGCAGGGGCTGCCCGTGCCGGTCTTTATCGAGCCTGCCGGTGAATTTCAGCCCATCGACGGTCAGCTCATCTGCCAGCAGATGGGATTCAACTATCGCTGGCCCGACCCTGCCCACTGGTTTGCCGCGCTTGCCGCCTCGGGCAATTGAGGTTTGCCAAGGGGGTGATCGCCCCCTATCATGCCGCCATCCATGAGAGAGAGGCGGTAATGATGGTAGATACAAAACGTCACCCCGATGGGGAGTTGTTGCTGAGAACCCTGGCAATGCCAGCCGATACCAACCCCAATGGCGACATCTTTGGTGGCTGGATCATGTCCCAGATGGATATAGGTGGGGGCATTATGGCCAAGGAGCTGGCAAAAGGACGTATTTGTACCGTATCCGTCGAAGGCATGACCTTTCACAGTCCGGTCAAGGTGGGCGATGTGGTCTGCTGCTACGGCCGCTGCATGAAGATCGGCCGCAGCTCCATGAAGCTCAAGCTGGAGGTGTGGGTCAAGCCAGTCCTGCGGGAAAACGATGCCCAGCGTTACTGTGTGACCGAGGGGATTTTCACCTATGTCGCCATCGACGAACAGGGCAAATCCCGCCCGGTGCCGGTGAGTGCCTGATCAAATCAGCCGGGCATTGATGATGGATATTTCCTGCTCAAGCCCGGTTTTTTGCCGTATCATGCGTTCCAGCATCTCTTCCGAGCCCACATATTGCAGGGTATCAAACAGGCAGAGATCGCACTGCGGGTCCCGTCTGATGTGATAGATGGTGGCCAGCTCCACTTGATGACAGTTTCCTTGTTGATCATAAAACGTCACGTTGTACCGAAGTTCTCTCGCCATGGGCAGGCTCCTGCGGGTTGGGTGGAACAGGGACTATCAGCTTAGTCGGCATTGATGGTGTTTGTGATGGTTACGACAAAAAGCAAAGGCAGGCGGTTTAGCCAATGAAAAATAGTTATCGCATTCTTGGCACCTCCCTGCTGACCTTGGGGTTGGTAGGCTGTTTTGAGGTGCCGGATCAGAATCATCTGGTCACGGCAGAAGGGATTGTGCCGGGTATCGATTGTCAGCGTCCGCCATTGGTGGCGCTGGCGACCACGGCGCTGCCCCGGGAGTTCGGGGTGACGGTGTGGAACCTCTACAAGGGGCAACGCAAGAACTGGCGTGAAGGGATGGACAGTTACGCCAAGGGGCAGGATCTGGTGTTATTGCAAGAGTCCGCCACCCGTCCCGAGATGCTCGACTGGCTGCGTGCCGGTGATTTCCAGTGGCAACAGCTGCAAGCCTTCACCCAGGGCGGCGTGTCGTTCGGGGTGATGACGGTGGCCAAGACCCCGCAAGCGTTCGTCTGTGGCGTGCGCTCCCCCGAGCCCTTGTTGCGCATCCCCAAATCCGGGCTGGTGAGCCTCTATCCATTGCAGGGGGACCCCGACGGCCTGATGGTGATCAATATCCATTCGGTCAACTTCGAGTTGGGGATGGCCACCTTCCGTGAACAGCTCAACGATCTCACTGCCTTGGTGCGCCGCCATCAGGGGCCGGTGATCCTGGCCGGTGATTTCAACACCTGGAGCGACAAGCGTCAGTTCTGGTTGAGCAAGCTGGTGGAGGAGCTGGGGTTGCAGGAGGCCGTCCCTGTGCCCGACCTGCGCCGCACCGCTTTTGGTCGGCCGCTGGATCACCTCTACTACCGCAATCTGGATCTGGTGGAAGTGAGCTCACCGGCCACGGACAGCTCGGATCATAACCCGATTATTGCGCGCTTTGCTGCTCAGAGATTGACCCCCTGAGCTCGGTGATAGCTGCTTAAAAATTCCGGCGCCTGATGGCGCCGGTTTTTTTATCGCTGCTGGCGGTTAACCCGCGTGGCATGGGGCGCGGGAATTACTGATAGAGCCCCAGATTTGCTTTGGCATAGGCTTCAAAATCGGTGCAGCCACCGATGTGCTGCTCGTCCAGGAAGATCTGCGGCACGGTATTGACCGGCTTGCCGGCGCTCTTGGCCAGATCTTCTTTGCTGATCCCCTCGGCGTGAATGTCCACGTAGCGGAATTTGAAATCATCGCGTTGTTCGGTCAGCTGTTCGGCAATCTGCACAGCACGAACACAGTAGGGGCAACCGGGGCGACCAAAAATCACTGCAAACATATTATCTCTCCGTTTTTAAGCCGTTATCTCAGGCCCTTGATGTCACACCGGCAACAGCATAGCCCTGCCGAGTGATGACGTGAAGTCGATTGTATCGGCCCCGTAAACGGGGCCTGCCCCATCAGCCCTCGTTGACGATCTGGATGGGTTGTTGTTGATAGATGCTCTCCAGCACCCCTTTTTCAAACACAGTCCAGGGCCAGGGGGCCTTGCTGGCACGGTAGCGCTCGTGGGTGGCCGGATCTTGGGATAGACCGCGCTGGAACATCACGAATGCTTTGCGCTGGCCGCTTGCGGTATCGATAAAACCGGCCAGATTGGAGGTGCCGGTGATGGTGCCGGTCTTGGCATGGACCTTGTTTTTCATCATGGGGGCGGTGACGCTGCGTCGCCACGCCAGGGTGCCATCTACCTGGGAGCTTGGCAGCAGTTTGATAAAACCAAGCTCGGCATCGTTTTTCTGGATGAAGTTCAGCACCGACATCATCTGGCGAGCACTGATCAGGTTGTGAGCCGAGAGGCCGGAGCCATCAGCCAGGGTGGCGTTGCCCAGATCGATGCCGTTCTTGGTGAGGATGGCCCGCACCGCCATGGTGCCGCTGCGATAGCTGCCCGGCTTGTTGTAGTAGTGGCGTCCCACGGTCTTGAGGAAGGTATCGGCGTAGAGGTTGTCCGATTTTTTCAGCATCTTGGCCAGCATGACTGGCAAGGAGACCGAATAGTGAGTGCCGAGGGTCTCGGCACCGACAGGGGCCTTGTGAGTGACCCGCAGCAGACCGTCATGTTTGATACCTGCACGGTTCATGGCCCAGCGGATGTTGTCCCATCCCCAGGCTTCCACATCGTGGATGGCAAAGCGCAGCCCCTGTGGCTCCTTGTTGGGGGTGATACAGCCCTTGAGCTCATAGAAGTTGCCCTTGGCCATGTCTACTTCCAGCGCGCAGAACTGGCGCGCCATGTCGCCGTAGCTCATCACCTCCACGTTGTCGGCTCCGATGCCGATGGGGACGCCGGTGGCGACGTTGCCGGTGGCCGGTTTACCGATCTGGGTGGCGGTAATGGTGCCATAAGCGCAGTTCTTGTCGATGATGACAGACGAGACGGGCGCGGCGAAACAGAGGGTCTGATCCCCCCATGACCAGCCATTGCCGCGCTCGTAGCCGTTGTAGGCGCCGGTGTTGACGTAGACATTGCCCTTGATGCTGGTGACGCCAAGCTGCTTGAACAGGGCCAGCAGATCCATGCGGGAGAGGGTGGGGTCGCCGACGAAGTTGATCCAGATATCGCCGTTGATGGTGTCACCCTGTTTGGCGCCAGGCTGGGCCTGAATATCGGTGGCGAAGCGGAAATCGGCACCCAGCTCAAGGCGGGCCGCCAACGCGGTGAGCACCTTCATGGTGGAGGCGGGAGCGATCATTTGATCGGCGTGGCGGGCGAACTCAACACCGTTATTGCCCTGCACCATGATGGCGTACTGGCCCCCTTGCGGGGGTGTCAGCGGGGCGGCGTGGGCCGCCAGAGAAAAGAGAGTACAAAAACCAATCAACAGCCGCTGCATAACATCCTCTAACGTAACGAAGGGGCCCGGTAGTGGTGCCGGCCCTGATAATTCATCCTGGTGTCACCTGCCGATGCGAGATCGGTCGTGGCAACGCAATTCACACGACTCATGCCGGACGCCAGTGACTATCATGCCAGTGAGTTGGCAGTGCGATAGCGGCCGTCATAATCAAAAATCTTCTCTTTAATCTGCCAAAAACGGCCCGATTTGCGGGCGATGACGAAATCGGGATAGCGAAACTGGCGCTCGCACGCCAGCACGCTCGCCAGGGTGGCAAATTCGGGCTCCAGACCCGGAGCGGGCCAATGATGACGCACAAAGCGCTGTTGAAACAAGCGCCGCGCGCCCTCGGAGTGAAATCCGAAGTACTCATTGAGGGTGAGACCATCCTCATCGTGATAGATCACTTCCAGCCGCTCCCCCTGTTTGCCGCGCCCGGCGCTGAGGGTCAGCCCGGCACAGCGAATGACCATGCAATCCTTGAGATTGAGCGCCTCTTTGAGCTTGTCGTCAGGGTCCACCAGCAGCTGATCGCAGTGCTGGCAGCGACGGGCGGCGATGTCGTTTTCGGCGCCGCAGCCGGGGCAGATCTTGGCCCGAAAGCGGTAGTCACACTCCTCGCGGTTACCCTCGTCATCTTCAAACAGCCCCTGACAGCGGCGGCCGTAGTGTTCAATCACCTTGCCATCCTCATCGGTCTTGCCCCAGAAGGTGTTGGCAAAACCGCAGGCAGGGCAGGGCACTTGCACCGGCTCGGTACCCGCGTGGGGACGGGGTTCCCCCACTTCGGGGGCAAACAGGTTGAAGTTGTTGCCCGCATAGTCGAGCACCAGACAATCGCTCTTGCCGGGCGAGAGACGCAAGCCCCGCCCAACGATCTGCTGATAGAGCGAGACCGACTCGGTGGGCCTGAGCATCACGATAAGATCGACATGGGGAGCATCAAAGCCGGTGGTGAGCACTGCCACGTTGACCAGAAACTTGAGCTCTCGCGCCTTGAAGGCGCTGATCAGGGCATCGCGCTCCGGCCCCGGGGTTTCGCCGGTGATCAGGGCCGCCTGCTGCTCTTTGGCCCCGAGCAAGCCATGAATTTCCCGAGCATGTTCGACGGTGGCGGCAAAAATCATCACCCCTTGCCGGTCGGCGGCATACGCCAGCACCTGACTCAGGATGTGGGGGGTGACCCGCTCCTGGCGTTTGAGCTCGCCATTCAGGTCGGCTTCGCTGAACAGACCGTTCTCCCGCGCGATCAGCTTGCTGAAGTCGTAGTGGACGATGGGGGCGTCAATCATGCGCGGCGGCGTCAGGTAGCCGTTTTTGACCATGAAACGCAGGGGCAGCTCGAACACACAGTCACCGAACAGCCGCTCGCCGTGGCTTTTCACCATGCCGTGGTAGTGGCGTCGGTAGATCCAGCCCAGCCCGAGCCGATAAGGGGTAGCAGTAAGCCCCAGGATCTTGAGGTCGGGGTTGGCCGCCTTGAGATGCGCGATCACCTGATGGTATTGGCTGTCGTCAGCCAGTGACACCCGGTGACACTCGTCGATAATCAGCAGCGAAAAGGCCCCGTCGAAGGCCTCCAGATTGCGTGCCACCGACTGCACCGAACCGAACACTACCTGGGCATTCGCTTCTTTACGGGCAAGGCCTGCGGCGAAGATATCTGCCTTGAGTCCCCACGCCTCGTACTTGGCGTGGTTCTGCTCAACCAGCTCCTTGACGTGAGCCAGCACCAGAACCCGACCACGCGCCTTGCGAGCCAGTTCGGCGATCACCAGACTTTTGCCTGCCCCGGTGGGCAGCACCACCACGGCGGGGTCCGGGTGTTTGCGAAAGTGGCTGATCACGGCGTTGACGGCGTCAGTTTGATAGGGTCTGAGAACGAACATGAGGACGTAGCGTTTGGGCTGGGGCGGCGCAGGATGGCGCCATTATAGGGATCTTGGCGCCACAAAAACAGCGGGCCGGCATAGTGCCGGCCCGCAGAGTGGCAAGAGGCTGATCAATGGAACGGGAAGATGTAGTTCATCCAGCTGGCCATGCGCAGCAGCACTTTTCGCATCACTGACACATGGTGGAAGTGATCGGTGTAGATGGCGGCTTGTCCGCTTGAGCCTGCAATCACCTGATACTTGGCCCACTCGGGGTCGGTGATGGAGATAACCACTGGCAGGCGGCCAGGGCGCACTGCGGTAGTCTGATCCAGCAGCCCGATGTTGGCTTGTACGTTACCTGCCGCAATGGCCGGGATCACGGCGGTTACCTTGCCTTTAAAGATCCGGCCCGGCACACCGTCGATCACCACTTCTGCCTCGTCACCAATGGCAAGGCGCTGCATGCTGTTCTGCCAGAACCAGCCGACGTAGGCGGTATCATCCTTGTGGATAAAGGTCATCACCGGACGGTACATGAAAGGGGTGGCAATCATGCCGGGGCGCAGTGCCAGCTGAACGACGTGACCATCGCTTGGGGCATGCACCACGGTTTGGGCCAGTTGATACCTGGCTTCGTCCAACTGGGCCTGCAGGTCATCCAGGGTGGCATTCTGCTGCTCTATCTGGGCCACAATGTCATCCACATTGGCCTGGGTCACATCAAGGTCACGTTGTTTGCCAACCCCACGGCGCATCAGGTCGCTGGCGCGATCCCGATCCAGCTTGGCGGAGCGCAATCTGGCTTCGATGGAGCTGAGCTGCTTGCGGTTTGATTCCAGACGGGCGGCAAGGCTCTCGGTTTTCAGCCGAAAGGGCTCATCATCGATGCGAAACAGCACATCACCTTTTTTCACCGGCTGGTTGGCTTGTACCGGCACCTCCACCACGCGCCCTTTGACCAGCGGCACTATGGGGGTGGAGACGTAGTAGTTGCGCGCCATCTCGGAGTAGGGGTGGTTGTAGTTCATCAGCATGATCAGGGTGCCGATGAGCAGCACGCCGCCCAGTGCTGCGGTGGGGACGGTCCACTTGTTGAGCGGGATGCGGAAAATTTTGAATATGGCGACACACAGCGCCGTGTAGGTCAGGATCAGTAGCAGGTCCATGGTTTATCCCTGTTGCTCACTCTGTTCGATAGTGTTGATACGGCTCTTCAGATCCGCCAACTCCTGCTTGAGGGCCGCCAGCTCCTCTTCATCTTTTTGCAGGCGCTGGCTAAAGCCCCAGCCGCGATCGGGGCGATAGATGGTTGCCCAGATCCAGAGGAAGGGCCACAGCACATGCAGGGTAAACAGGCTTACCCAGCCTGCCACGTGAATGGCATCCTGATGAGGGTGATTCCGATGTTTGGCAATCTCGTAAGGAATATCGTGGATAACGATGACTCCATAAAAAATGACCAGCCCGACAAAGACGAGCAGACCAAGTGCAAAATAATCAAGGGCCATTTATAACCTCCACTGGCATGACGCACAGCTTAATCATTGGTTCCAACAAGCACTAAAGCAATTAAGAATCACACATTTATCGTCAGTTCGCCCGGAATCTTAAAGCTATTCGCTGTATTGAAGCTGAAGCCGTTCAACAGTTGCATTATTAGTTTTTTTGTCATTAAAAAAGGCGCCATCAGGCGCCTTTTTGTGCTGCTTTCGCTGCATTTTTTGCTGTTTTTACCCTTCGCTGGTACTGCTGACCAGCGGCTGGCGGAACTTCATCAGGAAGGCCACGGTAATGGCTGCCGTTGCAGTCAAGCCGATGATGGTGGAGGTTCCCATCTCCAGCCCGAACCCGATGGGGGCGTTGGCTAGATAGGTGATCACAACAGCAGTCATGAACATGGCGGGAATGGTGCAGATCCAGTGCAGCTTGCCCTCTTTGATGAGGTAGGCAGCCGCAGCCCACAGCATGATGACGGCGGTGGTCTGGTTGGCCCAGCCGAAGTAGCGCCAGATCACCCCGAACTCAGCCTTGGAGATGATGAAGCCAAGGATAAACATGGGGATGGCGATCAGCAGACGCTTGGCCAGCGGCTTCTGGGTCATATTCAGGAAGTCCGCCACGATCAGGCGTGCACTGCGAAATGCGGTGTCACCGGAGGTAATGGGCAGGATCACCACGCCGAGGATGGCCAGAATGCCGCCGACTGTGCCGAGCAGGCTGGTGGAGACTTCGTGTACCACGGCTGCCGGGCCGCCGTTGGCCATGGTAGCGTTGAGCGCTTCGGTGCTGTCGTAGAAGGAGAGACCCAAGGTGCACCAGATCAGGGCGATGATCCCTTCACCGATCATTGCACCGTAGAAGATGAAACGGCCAGATTTTTCGTTCTGCATGCAGCGCGCCATCAGCGGTGACTGGGTGGCGTGGAATCCTGATACCGCGCCACAGGCGATGGTGATGAAGAGCAGCGGCCAGAGCGGCAGCTCGGTCGGGTGCAGGTTGGAGAAGTCCATCCCGGTGTTGTAGAAGCCTTTGCCGGAGGCGATCAGGCCAACGATGAGGCCGACCGACATGAAGACCAGCAGGGCGCCGAAGATGGGGTAGAAGCGGCCGATGATCTTGTCGATGGGGACTATGGTCGCGAGGATGTAGTAGGCAAAGATTGCCACGATCCAGTAGACCAGATCGGTGGAGGTGAGGTTGGCCAAGAGGCCCGCCGGGCTCAGCACAAATACCACGCCCACCAGCATCAGCAGCACCACGGCAAACAGGTTCATGAAGTGCTTGGCGGCGGTGCCAAGATGCTCACCGACCACGGTTGGCACCGAGGCTCCCTTGGCGCGTACCGACAGCATACCGGAGAAGTAGTCATGTACCGCACCGGCGAAGATGCAGCCAAAGACGATCCACAGCATGGCTACCGGGCCGTAGAGGGCACCCAGGATGGGGCCGAAGATGGGGCCGACACCTGCGATGTTGAGCAGTTGGACCAGATAGACTTTCTTGTCCGACATCGGGACATAGTCCACCCCGTCAGCCATGGTGATGGCGGGGGTTTTCAGCTCGGGTTTCGGGCTGAATATCCGTTCGATGAATTTGCCGTATATGAAGTAGCCGGCCACAAGTAAGCCGACACAGAGGAAGAACCAGATCATTGTTACGCTCCTGCATTGTTATTTTTTAGTGTGCAGAGCGAGTCTAAAACGGTTGCGCCTGACTGGCTGGTGAAACTCCCCGAGCGGCGCTTTGGCGCGCCGAGCGGTCGGCGGCTGTGATCAGGCGCACACTCCGCAGTTCAGTCCAGCCCCAGCTGATCTTTGAGCTCCTTGAGATAGCGACGACTGACCGGCACCCGGGCGCCGCTCGGGGTGACGATCTCCGCCAGCTGGTTATCAAGCAGCCGGATCTCGAAGATGGCGTTGGGGGAGACCAGATACTGACGGTGGCAGCGCAGCAGCGGGCTCTTTTCTTCCAGCGATTTGAGGGTGAGCTGGGTGTGGAACAGCTCGCCCTGACAGGCCACATGGACCCCGCCCAGATCGGAGAAGGCATACTCCACCTGTGCGATGGGCAGCAGCCTGACCCGATTGTGCAGATAGCCCGGAATATGTTCGATAGTCGGGGCCAGCCGCTCGATGGGCTGCGGGGAGATATCCTGCTTGAGGCGAGCCAGCGTCTTGGCGAGCCGGGCGGGCTCCACCGGCTTGAGCAGGTAGTCGAAGGCGTTCTCTTCAAATGCCTGAATGGCATATTCGTCAAAGGCGGTGACAAAGACGATGCGGGGCAGGGGGTCGAGCATGGCGACCAGCTCCATACCGCTCAGCTTGGGCATCTGAATATCGAGGAACACCACGTCGGGCTTAAGGCGTTGAATAAGCGGCAGCGCCTCGATAGCGTTTGCCGCTTCCCCCACGATCTCGATGGCAGGATCGCAGGCCAGCTGCTGCCTCAGCTCTTCGCGGGCATAGTGTTCGTCATCGACTATCAGGGTGCGGATCATGGTTGCTCCTTGGGGATGGTGAACGAGACCCGGGTCCACTGCTCAGGCTCGCAGGCAATAGTCACGCCATAGCGCTCGCCAAAGGCGCTTTTCAGTCGCCGATCGACGATGGTCATGCCCAGACCGTCGCCAGCGGGATGCGCTTGCCAGGTGCCTGCATTATCTTCCACGTGGATAGTGACGCTGGTGGGATGCTCATCGGTCCAGAGGCGAATGCGCCCCTGCTCCAGCAGGGTCGAGATGCCGTGCTTGATGGCATTCTCGATCAGCGGTTGCAGGGTGAAGCTGGGCAGTCGCAGTGTGGCCAGATGGGGCGGGATCTCGTTTATCACCGTCAGCCGATCGCCAAAGCGGGCCAGCTCGATCTCCAGATAGGATTGGCAGTGCTCCTGCTCTTCCTGCAGGGTCGCAAGGCCGCTCTGGCGTTTTAGGTTCTTGCGAAAGAACAGTGAAAGATGCAGCAGCAGATCTCGCGCCTTGTCCGGATCGCGCCGGGTGATGGCACTGATGGTGTTGAGGGTGTTGAACAGAAAGTGGGGGTTGATCTGGGCCTGGATAAGTTTCAACTCGGACTGCACCAGCAGCCGCTGATGCTGCTCCAGCCGACCGGCCAGCAACTGCTGTGACAGCAGGTTGGCAATCCCTTCCCCCAGGGTGTGGTTGATCTTGAGAAACAGCCGCTTCTTCGGTTCGTAGAGCTTGATGGTGCCGATCACTCCTTTATCCCCCTGCAGCGGGATCACCAGCACCGAACCCAGCTGGCATGCGGAGGAGAGGCTGCAGCGATAGGGTTGACTGTTGCCATCGGCAAACAGCACCTTGTTCTGGGCGATGGCCTGCATGGTGATGGCTGACGCGATAGGAGTGCCCGGCAGATGATGATCTTCGCCGGTGCCGATAAAGGCGAGGATCTGCTCGGTGTCCGTGATAGCGACCGCCCCAACGCCGGTCTCCTCCTGAATGATGCGGGCAATCTTGTTGCTCGCCTCCGGGGTAAAGCCCTGACTCATGATCCCCACTGTGCGGTTGGCGATATTGAGCGCCTTGGCGGAGAAGACCCGGGAGAACTTCTCATACATCCGCTGCTGGTCGCGGATCATGCTGATGAAGAGCGCCGCGCCGCAGGAGTTGGCCAGAATCATCGGGGTGGCGATGGTGCGCACCAGCAGCAGGGATTTGTCGAACGGGGTCGCCACCAGCAGGATGATGACCATCTGCATGATCTCGGCATAGAGGGTGGTAAAGAAGGCGATGCGTGGTTCAAACAGGGCATCCGTTCGCCCCGAGCGCATCAGTCGCCAGTGCACTATGCCCCCGAGCAACCCCTCGCAGGTGGTGGAGATGGCGCAGGCGAGATCGGTAAATCCCCCCAGCGTATAGCGGTGCAGACCGCCGGTCAGCCCCACCAGAAAGCCCACCAGCGGTCCCCCAATAATCCCCCCAAGACGGCGCCGACTGCCCGGGTGTTGGCGATGGCATCGTCGATATCGAGGCCCACATAGGTGCCGAGGATACAAAAGCTGGAAAAGATGATGTATATCAGTATCTTGTGAGGTAGTCTCACTGAATAGTTGGCAAGCGGGCGCAGCAGCGGGCTTTTCGAGAAGAGATAGGCGATCACCAGGCTGACGCTCATCTGTTGCAGCAAGGAGAGGACCAACTGCATAAAAAACGTTCCTCATAAGGCAGCTGAAAAAATAGCCAGCCCGTGAATAAGTGTGATCAGGATCTTGTTCTGTTGGCCCAACTGGGCGCAACGGGCCGTCAGTTTGCCAGAACAAGTGGATAAAACCATATTAAATCAGCATGTTAAATTGATATTTGTGTAAGCGGCAGCGGGTTGATATTGATGGATGGAGCATGAATGTATCCGCTGGATACGCCACACGGAGGTGGCATGCTCCGCCCGGCCTCTTGGCTGGGCGTTTTTTATACATGGTCAGTTGGCAACCTTCTGATGGGGGTTTGAGCAATTATTCCGGTTTGTCCAATGAGTTATCCCCAGCTTCTGGGGATAACTCAGAATGCAAAGTAGTAGCAGAAGCGGCGGGTCAGGTTGAAGAACTGCCGTTGTCCCTCATCCAGCTCTTCCTGTTTGATAAAAGCAGTTATGGTGCGTTCATCTTCCCGCAGATCGATCATGGCGACGGCTTCCGGCCGCTGGGCCTTGATATAGGGCAGGATCTTCGGCTTGAGGGGCATGGTGGGTTCGGTAGAGAGCACCAGCGCGATGCTCTCGTCCGAGAGTTTCACCAGTGATCCCGGCGGATAGACCCCCAGCACCTTGACCAGCAACTTGACCAGATTCTGGTCGAACTTCTTCTGGGATAACTTGTAGAGCTGGCTGATGGCCTGACTCGGCGCGGCCGGGTTACCGCTGTTGCGGGGATGGAGCAGCTCGTCGTAGAAGTCGACCAGCCCGATCAATCGGGCCAGCGGCGGGATCTCCCCGCCCTTGATCCCGAGCGGATAACCGCTGCCGTCAAGCCGCTCGTGGTGCAGATGGGCGACCTGACGGATTTTCGGTTCAAAGGCGTTGAGCTGGGTCAGCATCTCCAGCCCGTACTGGGGATGCATATTGAGGAAGTTCTGCTCGGCCTTGCTGAGATCCCCGCGTTTTTGGGTGATCTGGCTAGGGATCTTCAGTTCACCGATATCGTGGATAAGTCCCGCAAGTCCCGTCTCTTCCAGTTCTATAGGATTCATCCCCAATTCGCGTGCCATCAGCATGGCAATGAAAGCCACATTGAGGCTGTGTTGCAGCAGGATATCGGTGTGGGGGCTGCGAATAAGGTGGAGCCCGAGAGGCCCTTCATGCTGACTGAGGGTGAAGGCGGCATTGCGGACGATCTGGGCTGTATTGGCCAGCCCTTCATCCGGTTTGAGGTTGAGTGCCCCGAGTGCATCACGCAGCTCGCTCATGGATTGGCCAAAGGCTTTGTCGGCGGCGCGCATGGAGCGGCGAAAGGCCTTTTCGTCAAAGGGGGGCGGGCCCGAGGCAATCAGCTCTTCCAGCTCATCAAGGTCAGGCCCGGCATCCGGGATATCGCCGCGCAGCAGCGGCTCGATGGGCAGATCGCTCTTGTCGGGGTCGACCATCAGTAGGGTGAGATCAAGATGACGGAGAATGTCGAGTTGCTGCTGATCCTTGATCTTGAAGGTATTGAACATAAACGGGTGGTTAGTCCATCCCGTGGGGAGATGGATATAGTGGCCTACTCTCAATTGCTCTATCGAGGCTTGGATCAGTGCCATCGGTTAACCTGCATTTCGTGAATGCCTACTCAACAAGCTAGCAAAATCCGATGGATAGACAACTAAAAATCCATTTCGGGGCAGCGGAGCACCCCGTGCTGTGATGGGGCGCACGAGCGCCGTGCTTCTCCTCTTAATTCGCGCTTAAGTTTTACTTCCTACGCTGGCCCCGTCGTTTTTGTTGGCTTGGCCGGCCCGCTGCACTGCAGGCCGGTATGTAGGAGTTGTTTATGCGTGTAACTCTCGGTGTACTGCAGACCAATCTGTTGCTGGTACTCTTTTTCGCCCTGGTACTGAATTGGCCAATCTTTTTGCATTTCTATACGGTGCTCAGCGCCCTGACCCATGTCAAAGCCGGATTTGCCATCTCGATCCCGCTGGTGCTGATCGCGGCGCTCAATGCCGTGTTTATTCCCTTCACGTTCCGGTTTGTGCTCAAGCCCTTTTTTACCGTGCTCATTCTGACTGGCTCCATCGTCAGCTACGCCATGCTCAAATACGGCGTCATCTTTGATGCAGGCATGATCCAGAACATAGTGGAGACCAACAGTGGTGAGGCGGGGGCCTATTTGAATGGCTCAGTTGCACTCTGGTTTCTGCTGACCGGGCTGTTGCCTGTTCTGGTGCTCTGGTCACTGCGGATCCGCTATCCGGCTCGCTGGTATCATGGGTTGGCGTTGCGGGCTGGTGCACTGGCTATCTCTCTGCTGTTTATCGGGGGCGTCGCGTCACTTTACTATCAGGATTACGCCTCGGTCGGGCGCAACAACAAGTCGCTGGCCAAAGAGATTGTGCCTGCCAACTATGTGCACGGCCTCTACAAATATGGGCGTGATGTGCTGTTTGCCACGCCGATCCCTTACCAGCAGTTGGGGACCGATGCCAGGGTGGTGGCCCGGGGAAGCAAGCCGACTTTGATGTTCCTGGTGGTGGGGGAGACGGCGCGCAGCCAGAACTACTCCCTTAACGGGTATGGCAAGGCAACCAACAGCTTCACGGCCAAAGAGCAGGGGGTGGTGTCGTTCAGGAATGTGCGCTCCTGCGGTACGGCTACTGCGGTTTCGGTGCCCTGCATGTTCTCCAACCTCACGCGCCGTGGTTACGATGACCAGCTCGCCAGCTCCCGTGACGGCCTGCTCGATGTGCTGCAACATGCCGGAGTCTCGGTATTGTGGAAAGAGAATGATGGCGGCTGCAAAGGGGTGTGCCGCAATGTGCCGACCATCGAGATCCTCCCCAAATCCTATCCTGCGCTCTGTCAGGGGGAGTCTTGCTATGACGAGGTGCTGCTGGAGGGGCTGGATCAGCAGATTGCCGGCATGAAGGGCAACAAGCTGGTGGCCTTTCACCTGATGGGCAGCCATGGCCCGACCTATTTCCGTCGTTACCCTGCCAGCGAGCGCGTCTTTATGCCGGATTGCCCGCGCAGCGACATTGAAAACTGCAGCAACGAAGAGCTGGTCAACACTTATGACAACACCATCCGCTACACCGATAAGGTGGTGGGACTGCTGATAGACAAGCTCAAGTCGCTGGAGAGCCAGTACGATGTGGGGCTGGTCTATCTCTCCGATCACGGTGAATCGCTTGGGGCTATGGGGCTCTATCTGCACGGCACGCCCTACAAGTTTGCGCCGGATGATCAGACCCGGGTGCCGCTGCTGACCTGGTTCTCGCCTCAGTTACAGGCCGATCGCCAGCTGGATATGGGTTGCCTGGCAGCGGAGGCGAGCAGTCAGCGTTTCTCCCATGACAACCTCTTTCACTCCATGCTGGGGATCATGGATGTGCAGACGAGTGTTTACGACAACAAGCTGGATCTGTTCAAGCCATGTCGGGCGGGCTAAACCGCCAGCAAGCACACAATAGAAAACGGCAGCCACTGGCTGCCGTTTTATTATCTCGCAAGGTCAGTGTCTTACTTCTGCTCCATGATGATCTGCAGCAGATCCCCCTCCAGCAGGGCGCGCTTGACCAGTGCAAAGCCGCCATAGGTCGGCTGGTTCTGGAAGCGGGCTTTCACGATGGGCAGGCCACGGTGGAAGCTCGGCAGGGATTGATGCTCGACGCAGCGACGGATGGCCGGGAAGAGGATCTCTTCGGCGGCGGTGATTTCACCGGCGATCAGCACCTTCTGCGGGTTGAACAGGTTGACCGTAATAGCCACCGCTCGTCCCAGATGCTCACCCACGTTCTCGATCACGCTGCGGGCCAGTTCATCGCCCGCCAGCGCCGCCTTGCACACCTCCTGAATGGTGATGTGCTTCTCTTGCAGCGCGCTCTGATGACCGCGGCTGATGAGCTCCTTCACTTTGTCGATGATCGCTTCGTTGGAGGCTATGGTCTCGAGGCAGCCGAAGTTGCCGCAGTGGCAGCGCTTGCCGAGCGGCTCGACCTGGATATGGCCGATCTCGCCGACGTTGCGGTTCTGACCGAGGAACACCTGACCCTTGGTGATGATCCCCGAGCCCGTCCCCTGGTGGACGCTCACCAGAATGGAGTCCATGCAGTCGCGGGACTCGCCGAAGAAGTGTTCGGCCAGCGCCAGCGAGCGGGTGTCGTTGCCCACGTAGCAGGGGAGATTGAAGTGGTTCTCAAGCAGCTTCGCCAGTCCCAGATTGCGGATCTGATACTTGGGGGTGTAGATGACCATGCCGGATTCCGGGTTGACCAGACCCGGCATGGTCAGCGCGATGCTGATGAGGTTGCGACAACGTTCGCGGTTGGCATCGATAAAGGCGCCAATCTCCCGCAGCAGCATGTCGACCACGGGTTGCTGGTCGATCTCGGTCACCTGAATGACGTGCTGGTCGAGCTCCTTGCCATCGAGGTCATAGAGACTCAGTTGCAGGTAGCCGCGGCCCAGCTTGGCAGAGACAAACTGAAAGCGATGTTTGATGGTGGTCAGGGAGATGGCACGCCGCCCGCCGGTTGAGGCTTGCGGAGAGGTCTCCTTGATCAGGCCATGCTCGATCAGTTGCCGGGTTATTTTGGTCACGCTGGCCGGGGCCAGCTGACTCAACTCGGCAATCTTGACCCGGGAGATGGGGCCTTGCAGGTCGATGAGCCGATACACGGCTGCACTGTTGACCTGCTTGATAAGATCTACGTTTGCTATTTGTCCGCCAGTCATGATGTCACTGTTGTGTGTAGTGTCCGTTAACCACGGTCCCACGGACCGTGAAGTCCTGATCGAAGACAGTGAGGTTGGCTACTTTACCGACCTGGATACTACCGAGACGTGAGTCCCATCCAATGGCGCGAGCGGGGTAGAGGCTGGCCATTCTCAGTGCTTCATCGAGCGGTAATCCGACCTGCTTGACCAGATTTTCCACCCCCTCAATCATGGTGAGGGAGGAACCGCCGAGTGTACCATTCTCGTCGATGCACTGACCATCGCGTAAAAAGACGGTGGTGCCACAAAAATCAAATTTCTCAAAGCCTTCCGGTGCACCGGCTGCCGCGGTGGCATCGGTGACCAGCACCAGTCGCTCCCCCAGCGCCTTGTGAGCCAGACGCACGTTGGCCCAGTGCACATGGTGGCCATCGACGATGATGCCCGCATAGACATCTTTGCGATCATAGATGGCGCCCACGACGCCCGGCTCGCGACCGTTGAGGGTCGGAGTCATGGCGTTGTAGAGGTGGGTTGCAAAGCGAATACCGTTATCGAACCCGGCCATGGCCTGATCGTAACTGGCGGCAGTGTGACCGGCCGAGACCAGAATGCCCGCTTCCACCAGACGGCGGATATGGGCCGGCTCATTGCGCTCCGGTGCCAGGGTGATTTTGGTGATGGCATCCGCGTTGGCACAGAAGAAGTCGATCATCTCGTCCGCTGGCTGGCGAATTTGCGCTGCAGGGTGGATCCCCTTGCGCTTGAGGTTGGTATAAGGCCCTTCCAGATGGACGCCCAGCACCTCGTTGGGGTGTGCAGCCATGTAGTCGCGGGTCACCGCAACGGCCTGCTTCATGTCGGCATCCGGACTGGTGATCAGGGTCGGCAGGAAGCTGGTGGTACCGGATTTGAGGTTGGCCGCCTGCATGGTTGCCAGGGTCTCGACCGTGATGTCGGTGTTGAACATCACCCCGCCACAGCCGTTGAGCTGCACATCGATAAAACCGGCGGTCAGGTTGGCGCCTTTGAGGTCAATCTGCTCGATGCCCGCAGGCAGTTCGGCCAGGTGAGAGATGGCGACAATCTTGTCGCCCTCGATAAGCACCCCGTAGCCGGTCAGCACGCAGCTGCCGGTGTAGAGGGTGCAGTTGGTCAATGCGTACATGACGACTCCTTACAGACGGCCGATGTTGGCGGCTTCCAGCTGCTGGAAGTAGCGAACGGTCTTGACCTTGAGCTCCATGGTGGAGGGCTCGTCACACACCATCATTCCCTTCGGATGCAGTTGCAGGGTGGAGATGGTCCACATGTGGTTGACGCTGCCTTCCACGGCGGCCTGCAGGGCCAGTGCCTTGCCGTGACCGGTGACCAGGATCATGATCTCTTCCGCATCCATCAGGGTGCCCACACCCACGGTCAGGGCCAGCTTGGGCACCTGCTCCATGTCGCCACCGAAGAAGCGGGAGTTGGCGATACGGGTATCTTCGGTCAGGGTCTTGACCCGGGTGCGGGAGGAGAGGGAAGAGGCCGGTTCGTTGAACGCGATGTGGCCGTCGTTACCCACGCCCCCCATGAACAGGTGGATCTTGCCGTAGGACTTGATTTTGTCTTCGTAGCGCTTGCACTCGGCCACCAGATCCTCGGCATTGCCGTTGAGGATGTTGATGTTTTCGGGACGAATGTCGATGTGGCTGAAGAAGTTGTTGTGCATGAAGCTGTGGTAGCTCTCCGGGTGATCTTCCGGCAGGCCGACGTACTCGTCCATGTTGAAGGTGACCACGTTCTGGAAGCTCACTTCACCGGCTTTGTGCAACTCGATCAGGCGCTTGTAGGTGTTGAGCGGGGTGCCACCGGTGGGCAGGCCCAGTACGAAAGGGCGATCGCTGGTCGGCTTGAACGCGTTGATGCGGTCAACGATGTAACGAGCAGACCACAGGCCTACTTGGCTGGCAGATTTCAACGGGATCAGGCGCATATGGGATACCTCTGTGTCGGGTTGCGACCGGTTTGGCGGTGGCAATTGGCTAAGACGGATTCAAGTTGTTTTATAGCGTAAATAAAGATTGCGAACTAAGCCACATCTATCCACCACCTTTATCTTGTTTGGGTGATAACGATCACGATTATCGGTTTATTAATTTGCGCAGCGAAATAAAAGCCCTAGACTGCCAATCAAGCCTTGATGGCTTATGCGTCAAACGTGATAAGCACTTAATTTCTAGAAAAACATTAACTAAGGAGAGGAACCGTGAACATTCTCGGTTATTTGCAAAAGATCGGCCGTGCCCTGATGGTGCCGGTAGCGGTATTGCCTGCCGCCGCGATCCTGATGGGGGTTGGCTACTGGATTGACCCGAATGGTTGGGGTGGTGACAGTGCGCTGGCTGCCTTCCTGATTAAAGCGGGCGCAGCCATTATCGATAACATGTCCGTACTGTTCGCAGTCGGTGTCGCTTACGGTATGTCCAAGGATAAAGACGGTTCTGCTGCGCTGGCAGGTCTGGTCGGCTTCCTGGTCGTTACCACCCTGCTGAGCCCGGGCGCTGTGGCCCAATCAAGAGCATCCCGGTGGAGCAGGTTCCTGCCGCGTTTGCCAAGATCAGCAACCAGTTTGTGGGTATCCTGTGTGGTGTTATCGCCGCTGAGCTGTACAACCGCTTCAGCAGCGTCGAGCTGCACAAGGCACTCTCCTTCTTCTCCGGTCGTCGTCTGGTACCGATCGTAACCTCCGTGGTGATGATCGTCGTATCTTTCATCCTGATGGCCGTATGGCCGGCAATCTACGGTGGTCTGGTCTCCTTCGGTGAGTCCATCGTGAGCCTGGGCTCTACCGGTGCCGGTATCTACGCCTTCTTCAACCGTCTGCTGATCCCGATCGGTCTGCACCACGCCCTGAACTCCGTGTTCTGGTTCAACGTGGCCGGTATCAACGACATCCCGAACTTCCTGGGTGGTCAGGCTACCATCGATGCTGCTCTGGCCGCTGGCAAGAGCCTGGAGCAGGTGAAAGGCGTGGTCGGTATGTACCAGGCTGGCTTCTTCCCCATCATGATGTTTGGTCTGCCGGGTGCAGCGCTGGCCATCTACCACTCCGCCAAGAAAGAGAACAAAGAGAAAGTTGCTTCCATCATGATCGCAGCTGCCTTTGCCTCCTTCTTCACCGGTGTAACCGAGCCGCTCGAGTTCTCCTTCATGTTCGTGGCGCCGGTACTGTATGTCATCCACGCCGTACTGACCGGTATCTCCGTGTTCATCGCTGCCTCCATGCAGTGGATGGCCGGTTTCGGTTTCAGTGCCGGTCTGGTGGATATGGTGCTCTCCAGCCGTAACCCGCTGGCGACCAACTGGTACATGCTGATCCCTCAGGGTCTGGTCTTCTTCGGCCTCTACTACACCGTGTTCCGCGTAGTGATTGCCAAGCTGAACCTGAAAACCCCGGGTCGTGAAGATGACGAAGATACTGCTCCGGCTGCCGCTCAATCTACCAACCGTACCGAGCTGGCCAAGCAATACCTGGAAGTGCTGGGTGGTCAAGAGAACCTGGTCTCCATCGATGCCTGCATCACCCGTCTGCGTCTGACTCTGAAAGACCGCAGCATCGTCGATGAGCGCAAGCTGAAAGCCCTGGGTGCGGCCGGTGTGGTCAAACTCGGTGAGCAGAACCTGCAGGTGATTCTGGGCCCATTGGCCGAAATCATCGCCGGTGAGATGAAAGCCCTGCGTTAATCGAGCGACTCGCTCACCTCAAGTCTAAGTCCATTGTTGACATAACTAAGGGTCCCGCTCAGGGGCCCCATATAAAAAAGCCAAGAAAATCCAACCTTTACTTCAAATGAGAGCAGCAGTTATGAACTTGAAACATTCTCTGTTAGCCATTGCCATGTCTACCGTTTTTGTCAGCCAGGTCCAGGCAGCCGATGCCGCCAAGCAGGCCGTGGTCGACTCCCTCGCCAACAACCTGGTGGTCAAGTATGAAGTGGTCACCAACGACGGTGCCGGTGCCGGCCTCGATTGCCAGGCGCTCGGTTCCGAGTGGGCGAGCTGTGGTGTTGCCAAGCTGCACCTGACCAATACCGGTGCGGACGTGACCTCCAAAGACTGGAGCATCTACGTCTCCTCCATCCGTCGTATCCAGCGTGTGGATAACGACCAGTTCACCATCACTCACCTGACCGGCGATCTCTATCGTTTGACGCCAACCGAGAAGTTCCAGGGCTTTGCCAAGGATGCCACGGTCGAAGTGCCGCTGGTGGTGGAATACTGGGTACTGTTCGAATCTGACATCATGCCGAACTGGTATGTCGCCAGCGAAGGTGCCGAGCCGAAAGTACTGGCCAGCATGAGCAACATCAATGATGCCAGCACCTACGAGAAGCCGATGCCGGCCGATGGCTGGAAGCGCACCAAGGATGACAAGAACATCCTGATGAACAGCGAGACCCGTTTCGCGGCCAACCAGACCAGCGCACTGCTGCCGGCTGGCAAGATTGACAACCAGATCCTGCCGACCCCGATGAAGCAGGTAGTCAAAGCTGGCCCGCAGGTTGACTTCTCCACCATCAAACTCAATGCCCTGGACTTGCCGAGCGATCGCGCCGAGGCCCTGAAGGCTCAACTGACCAAGCTGGGTGTTACCCTCTCCGACACCGGCTACCCGGTGACCATCAAGCTCGGCAGCAAGCTCAAGCAGGCTGAAGGCTATGACATGACCATCGGTCAGAAGGGCACCGTGATCCAGGGTCGCGACATCGACGGGGCATTCTGGGGTGCACAATCCCTGATCTCCCTGCTGGGTGTTGATGACAAGCTGGTGAGCCCGATGACCGTCGAGGATGCGCCGCGCTTTGAATACCGTGGCATGCAGACCGACGTGGCCCGCCACTTCCGCAGTCTGGATACCATGAAGAAGCTGGTTGACCAGATGTCTGCCATGAAGCTCAACGTGCTGCACCTTGGCCTGACCAACGATGAAGGCTGGCGTCTGGAGATCCCGGGTCTGCCGGAGCTGACCCTGGTCGGTAGCCAGCGTTGCCACGACGAGTCCGAAACCAAGTGCCTGATGCCGCAACTGGGTTCCGGCCCGACCAGCGACAACCAGGGTTCCGGTTTCTACAGCAAGTCTGACTACGTGGATCTGGTGCGTTATGCCAAGGCCCGCGGTGTGACCGTGATCCCCGAGATCAACATGCCGGCTCACGCCCGTGCTGCCGTGGTCTCCATGGAAGCGCGCTACAAGCGTCTGATGGCGGAAGGCAAAGAAGCGGAAGCCAACCAGTTCCGTCTGACTGATCCGGCTGACACCTCCAACGTCACCTCGGTCCAGTTCTACGACAAGATGTCCTTCATCAACCCTTGCCAGCCGGGTGCTGCCACCTTCGTGGCCAAGGTAATGGATGAAGTTGCCCAGATGCACCAGGCCGCCGGTCAGCCGCTGACCGCATGGCACTACGGTGGTGATGAGGCGAAGAACATCATGCAGGGCGGTGGCTATCAGGATCCGGCCGTCACCAAGAAAGAAGAGCTGGTCGCCTGGAAAGGTAACGTCGACTCCAGCAAGCAGGACAAACCGTTTGGCAAGTCCCCGATGTGCCAGAAGATGATCGATGAAGGCAAGATCAAGGAAGTGGGCGAGCTGCCGGTTTACTTCGCCAAGGAAGTGGGCCAGATGGTCAAAGACCGCGGCTTCTCTACCCTGCAGGCGTGGGAAGATGGTCTGAAGTACGCCAGCGGTGCCAAGGACTTCGCCACCGACAACACCCGTGTCAACTTCTGGGAAACCCTCTACTGGGGTGGCTTCAACGAAGCGATGAAGTGGGCCCACAAGGGTTACCAAGTGGTCCTGTCCAACCCGGATTACCTCTACTTCGACTTCCCGAACGAAGTACACCCGGCCGAGCGTGGCTACTACTGGGCAACCCGTTTCAACGACACCCGCAAGGTGTTCGCCTTCGCCCCGGAAAACCTGCCGCAGAACGCCGAGACCTCGGTTGACCGCGACGGCAACGCCTTCGTGGCCAAAGGTGACCAGGATCCGGTCAAGTTCAAGGGGATCTCCGGTCAGCAGTGGAGTGAAACCGTGCGTACCGATGCTCAGTACGAGTACATGGTCTACCCGCGTATCTTCTCCGTGGCCGAGCGTGCCTGGCACAAAGGTGGCTTCGAGCTGAACTATGTGAAGGGTCGTGAGTTCTCCGGCGAGACCAAGTTCGTCAACAAGGCCACCCTCAACAAAGAGTGGAACCAGTTTGCCAACGTACTGGGTCAGCGCGTGCTGCCGAAACTGGATCAGGCCGGTGTTGAATACCGCCTCTCCGTACCGGGTGCCAAGGTAGTGAACGGTGTGCTGGAAGCGAACGTGGATCTGCCGGGTCTGCCCATCCAGTACAGCCTGGACGGTACCAACTGGAGTGCCTATGATGCCGCGGCCAAGCCGACCGTGAATGGCAAGGTCTACCTGCGTACCACCAGCTTCGATGGCAAGCGCACCAGCCGAGTCACCGAACTGAACTGATAGCAGTCAACCGTTAACATGAGGTGGGTCGCAAGACCCGCCTTTCCCAAGGGCGATGGCGTATCGGATTTGGGAAAGGTTGACTGTGCGTGTGAGCCTTTGTTGTGTGTAATTGTCTGTTTTGTGTTTTTCATCACTTTCAGCCCCGCCTTGTGCGGGGCTTTTTTATGCATTTGGTGTGCAATGTGCCAAGCCACGCCGTTTTTAGTGGCGCAATGGCCGGGAAATGGCCCGGAAGTGCCAAATTCAGGTTGAGACAGCGCCCGTAATAAGGGATCATACCCGGCTTGACGGCGGGGGGATGAGGGTGCCAGCCGGCACAACTTCCGCCAGTGACGCTTTTTTGAGGTGAGCCATGAGTCAGGCGAACAGCCCAACTAACTTTATTCGTCAGATCATTGATGAAGATCTGGCCAGCGGTAAGCACAGCAGCGTGCATACCCGTTTTCCGCCCGAGCCGAACGGTTATCTCCATATCGGCCACGCCAAATCCATCTGCCTGAACTTCGGCATCGCCCGCGACTATCAGGGCCAGTGCAACCTGCGTTTCGATGACACCAACCCGGTGAAGGAAGATATCGAGTACGTAGAGTCCATCAAGCAGGATGTACAGTGGCTCGGCTTCCAGTGGAACGGCGAGATCTGCTACTCCTCCGACTATTTCGACAAGCTGCACGGCTACGCCATCGAGCTGATTGAAAAGGGTCTGGCCTATGTGGACGAGCTGACGCCCGAGCAGATGCGCGAGTACCGTGGCACCCTGACTGAAGCTGGCAAGAACAGCCCGTTCCGCGACCGCAGCGTGGAAGAGAACCTGGCGCTGTTTGCCAAGATGAAGAATGGCGAGTTCGCCGAAGGCACCGCCTGCCTGCGCGCCAAGATCGACATGGCATCTCCCTTTATGGTGATGCGTGATCCGGTTATCTACCGCATCAAGTTTGCCCACCACCACCAGACCGGTGACAAGTGGTGCATCTACCCGATGTATGACTTCACCCACTGCATCTCGGACGCGCTGGAAGGGATCACCCACTCCATCTGTACCCTGGAGTTCCAGGACAACCGTCGTCTGTACGACTGGGTGCTGGACAACATCACCATCGACTGCCACCCCCGTCAGTACGAGTTCTCTCGTCTGAACCTCGAATACACCGTCATGTCCAAGCGCAAGCTGAACCTGCTGGTGACCGAGAAGCACGTCGATGGTTGGGATGACCCGCGCATGCTGACCGTCTCCGGTCTGCGTCGTCGTGGTTACACCCCGGCCTCCATCCGCGAGTTCTGCAAGCGCATCGGCGTCACCAAGCAGGACAACATCGTCGAGATGAGTATGCTGGAAGCCTGCATCCGCGAAGACCTCAACGAGCATGCGCCGCGCGCCATGGCCGTGCTGCATCCGGTGAAAGTGGTCATCGAGAACCTGGCTGCCGACGAAGTGCTGACTGCCCCGGCTCACCCGAGCAATGCCGAGATGGGTACCCGCGAGTTGAACTTCACCCGCGAGATCTTCATCGATGAAGCGGACTTCAAAGAAGAGGCGAACAAGCAGTTCAAGCGTCTGGTGCTGGGCAAGGAAGTGCGTCTGCGCAATGCCTATGTGATCAAGGCCGAGCGCATCGAGAAAGATGCCGATGGCAAGGTCACCTGCATCTACTGCTCCTACGACCCCGAGACTCTGGGCAAGGATCCGGCCGATGGCCGCAAGGTGAAAGGGGTGATCCACTGGGTCAGCGCCACTCACTCCCTGCCAGCGGAAGTGCGTCTTTACGACCGTCTGTTCAAGGTGCCGAACCCGGGCGCCGAGGATGACTTTGAAGCTGCGCTGAACCCGGAATCCCTGGTGATCATCGAGGGGGCCCGTGTCGAGGCTTCGCTCAAGAACGCCAAGCCGGAGCAGGCTTACCAGTTCGAGCGTGAAGGTTACTTCTGCGCCGACAACAAGCTCTCCAGCCCGGAGCATCTGGTGTTTAACCGCACCGTTGCCCTGCGCGACTCCTGGGGCAAAGTCGAAGGCTAAGCCGATGGGGCAGGGGAGACCCTGCCCTGTGCGATGCCAACGGCCTGCGCCGGACAATAAAAAAGCCAGCTGATGCTGGCTTTTTTATTGTCCGTTATCTGCAAGTCGCGGCCGACTTATTCGTCGTGCTTGCACTCACCGGTAGCACAGTGACCGTAGAGGTAGAGGCTGTGGTTGGTGAGATGGATATTGAATTTCTTGGCGATCTCGCGCTGACGCTGTTCGATCACCTCGTCGGAGAACTCGATCACCTTGCCGCAGTCGAGGCAAACCAGGTGGTCGTGGTGCTCCTGAGTGGCCAGTTCGAATACCGACTTGCCACCTTCGAAGTGGTGACGGGTAACGATACCGGCATCATCAAACTGGTTGAGAACGCGATAGACGGTAGCGAGACCAATCTCTTCACCCAGGTCGATCAGTCGTTTATAGAGATCTTCGGCGCTGGTGTGCTGGCAGTCCGGCTGTTGCAGGATTTCCAGGATTTTGACCCGGGGCAAGGTGATCTTGAGCCCGGCCTTTTTTAACGCTTGGTTGTTGTCTGCCATATTCTACTTATTCGCATTCTCGAAGGTGGGGTTATTCTGATGGACTGCCGCAGGAATGGCAACCTTGAACTCGCTTGGCCTGTCATTATAGGTCGTAGCCTCCCTAAAAATAAACCCAGCAATTCAAGGGGTTTAGCCATAAATGGCCGGTTGGATTGAAATAATCAATCGTGTCGTCCGACTTGCTGGCATGGCAGATGTTGATAAGATGTAACTTTCATATTTCTGGTCGGATGAGATCCATGGATTGGCTTTTTGACAATGCGGCTTGGGTGCGCCGCGCACTCAACGCCTGGCCCCCTTTCTGGGGCGCCGGTATCAAGATAGAGACCCTGAGCGATGACTTTCGCTACTGCCGGGTGACCCTCAAATCCCGCTGGTGGAACAAGAACGCCAACCGCACCCAGTTTGGCGGCAGCATGTTTGCCATGACGGACCCCATCTATCCGCTGATGCTGATGGGCTACTTCAAGAATCGCTATTACGTCTGGGACAAGGCGGGCAGCATCAACTACATCAAGCCGGGCAAGGGCAAGCTGGTGGCCGAGTTCAACCTGACCGAGGGAAAGCTGGCCGAAATCATGGCGGCGACTGAAGGTGGCAACAAACACTTCCCAGAATTCGAGGTCTCGGTGCAGGACAAGAGCGGCGAGCTGGTGGCGCAGGTCAAGCGCACCCTCTATGTGCGGGCCAAACCGGAGCACAGAGGTGAATAACAAGGGAGAATTAAAGGCAAGCATCGCCACTTGCAGATACAACAAGGGCCCCGTCGGGGCCCTTGTTGTCAGAGGTATGAGGGGAAGCGGATTACTCCAGCTCGCCTAGGCACATCTCTTCGTGCAGCTGCTTGCACCAGCCCTTGACGCGCTCGGCGGTCAGCTCCGGCTGGCGATCTTCATCGATACCCAGACCGACAAAGTGCTTGTCATCGACCAGTGCCTTGGAGGCTTCGAACTCGTAGCCGGCAGTCGGCCAGTGACCGATGATGATGGCGCCTTTGGCTTCGACGATGTCACGCAGGGTGCCCATGGCGTCGAGGAAGTACTCGGAATAGTCTTCCTGATCACCGCAACCAAAGATGGCGACCAGCTTGTTGGTGAAGTCGATTTCGCCCAGATCGGGGAAGAAGTCGTCCCAGTCGGCCTGGGCTTCGCCGTAGTACCAAGTCGGGATGCCGAACATCAGCAGATCAAAGCTCTCGATGTCGGCCTTGCTGCTCTTGGCGATGTCACGGACTTCAATCAGGTTTTTGCCCAGCTCTTTCTGGATCATCTTGGCGACAGCTTCGGTGTTACCGGTATCGCTGCCAAAAAACAGACCTACACTTGCCATAGTGTTTAGTTACCCGTATTTGGTGTTAATGCTCAACCCTCAGACTGCAATGTCCACCACAAAGGCGGACTCAATCTGTTGTTTCAGGATAGATTGGATCAGCTCGGCTCGGCTGATGTTCTGTTGTAACGCAAGTTGGTTCAGGCGCTCCAGCAACTCGGCCTCCACCTTTAACTCTACCCGCTTCAGCCCATTTTCCCGATCGCGCTTAAGCTGGTTACGCTTGTTGATCTTGAGCTGGGTCTCGCGGGGGAGTGGATTGGTCTTTGGCCTGCCGGGGCGCTTCTCATTTGCGAACAGATCCAGTGTTGTTCGATCAGTTTGCTGTTTGGCCATACATCACAGATGAAAATAAGTTAGCCGAGTCCTGAGCCTTCCCAGCCCAGTTCGATCAGCCCCTTGGCGACAAAACCCGCACAACCCAGAAACAGTACCAACCAGACGATAAAACGACCGAAACGGGGCACGTTGCCGCGCTTGAGCACGTCCTGAATGGCCAGGCCAATCAATATGAAAATGGCCACAAAGAATAACTTGAGGCCCAAACTTTCGATCAGGTCGATATGTTCACTTAGCATGGATTGCGCACACTCCTTATGACCGGCGCACTATATCACAAAGGATTTGAAACTGTTAACCGCCTGTCGACAGGAAATCCACAACCAATTTGTTGAACAGAGCCGGTTTTTCCGCATGCAGCCAGTGGCCGGTACCCGCGATGACACGCACCTTTGCCGCCGGGAATTGGGCCAGTGCCGTCTCGCTGTATTGGGGCTGCATATAGTCAGAATCCCCCCCTTTGATAAAGAGCACCGGCCCCTCGAAGCGGCGTTCATCCTCTGGCCAGCCCATGATGTTGGCGTAGTTTTGCTCAAGGGCGGGCACATTGAAGCGCCATCCCCAGCCATGCTCGCCTCTGGCGAACGATTTGAGCAGGAACTGGCGTACCCCGGCGATCTCGATATGCTGCGCCAGCATGGCTTCTGCTTCACTGCGGCTTTGCGGCGGCGTGCGTCGTGTGGCGTTGAGTCCGGCAAAGACATTCTGGTGGCGGGAGTGGGGATAGGCGACCGGCGCCATGTCGGCCACCACCAGTTTGGTCACCCGCTCTGGCGCCAGCTTGGCGACCTGCATCGCCACCTTGCCACCCATCGAGTGGCCAATCAGGGTGGCTTCGGCAATCTCCAGCCGATCCATCAGGGTCAGGATGTCGGCCGCTTGCGCCGGATAGCTCATCTCGCTGCTATGAAAGGAGGCACCGTGGTTGCGCAGATCGACGCTGATGACCCGATAGTGCTCGCCGAGGGCGCGGGCCAGCAGGCCGAGGTTGTCGAGGCTGCCAAACAGGCCGTGGATCAGAATGACTGCCGGGCCCTGACCCTGCTCCTTGAAGTTCAATATGCTGTTTTGTTGCAAAATGACACCTTGTCGGTCGTGAGTGCGTATCGCTGTTTTATTTAACGCACTGGAAAGAAAAGGATTTCGTCCAGCGGATGGGAAATAAATGTGGTTTTTTTTCTAAAAAATCCCGTCCGGATCGGCTATCAGTGCGGCTGATCACACACTTGGGCCGCTATTATGCCGTATTCTCGATGAGATTCATGTACATCTGCCAGCCCCTTGCTTGGGCTGTCGGGTTTGCCTATGTATAATCGCCGCATCCGAATTTCGACGAGTCCAGCGCATCCCTATGAAAACCATCGAGCTTGATGACGATCTCTACTTCTATATCGCCAGCCAGACCCGGCACATTGGTGAGAGTGCCTCCGATATCCTGCGCCGTCTGCTGGAACAGCCTGCTCACCAAGGTGTGCCGGTTGCCGAGCCCGTTGCCGTCGCGCAGCCCAGTGCGGTAGCCACCCGGCAAGGGCTGCAAGCCCTGCTTGATTCTGGCGAGCTGCAGCAGGAAGAGAAGTCCATCAACCGTTTCATGCAGGTGCTGAGTACCCTCTACCGGGATGATCCGGTCGGGTTTACCCAGGCCACCGAAATCAAGGGGCGCAAGCGCGTCTATTTCTCGCGGGATCCCGAGGCTCTGCGTGCCAGTGGCAGCACCACCAAGCCCAAGCCGGTACCGGAAACCCCGTTCTGGGTAATCACCAACACCAACACCAGTCGCAAGCAGAACATGGTGGCCCAGCTGATGAGCAGCATGGGTTACGGCGACGAGGTGATCGCGCAGGTGTGCGGCGCAATCTAACGGTTTTTCAAGACTCAGGCCTTGCCCGGCAAGGCCGCCATTACGCAAGGAAAACGCCATGGCTCAGCATTCCCACGCCGGTCAGCCGGCCCGTTTAAGCGACCTGACCAACATTCCCCGTCTGGTCAGCGCCTACTACCTCAACAAGCCGGACATGAGCCGCCCCGAGCAGCGAGTTGCCTTCGGTACCTCCGGCCATCGCGGCAGCGCCCTGCACAGCGCCTTTACCGAATCCCATATTCTGGCTGTGACCCAGGCCCTGGTGGAGTATCGCCAGCAGGCCGGCATTACTGGCCCGCTGTTTGTCGGCATGGATACTCACGCCCTGTCCGAATCCGCCTTTGCCAGCGCCGTCGAAGTGCTGGCCGCCAACGGCGTTGAAACCCGCATTCAGGCTGGCCTCGGCTTTACCCCGACCCCTGTCATCTCTCACGCCATCTTGCGCCACAATGCAGGCAAACCGGCTGCCCGTGCTGACGGCGTGGTGATCACTCCGTCCCACAACCCGCCGGAAGATGGTGGCTTCAAGTACAACCCGCCTCACGGTGGCCCCGCCGAAGGGGAGATCACCAAGTGGGTGGAGGACCGTGCCAACGCGATTCTGGAAGCGGGTCTGGCTGGCGTGAAACGGATGCCGTTCGCCGAAGCGCTCAAGAGCCCGTTCGTGGTCGAGCACGACTATGTCACCCCCTATGTGGATGATCTGAAGAACGTGCTGGACATGGATGCCATCAAGAACGCGGGCATCAAGATCGGTGTCGATCCGCTGGGCGGCTCCGGTGTCGCCTACTGGGACGTCATCGCCAAGACCTACGGCCTGAATATCGAGGTGGTGAACTACAAGGTCGACCCGACCTTCTCCTTCATGACCCTGGATAAAGACGGCAAGATCCGGATGGACTGCTCCAGCCCGTTCGCCATGGCGAGCCTGATCGCGCTCAAGGACAAGTTCGACATCGCCCTTGGCAATGACCCTGACTACGACCGTCACGGCATCGTCACCAAGTCAGGCCTGATGAACCCGAACCACTATCTGGCGGTGGCGATCCAGTATCTGTTTACCCATCGTACCGGCTGGTCTGCGGATGCGGCCGTCGGCAAGACGCTGGTCTCCTCCTCGATGATCGACCGGGTTGCCGGCGAGATTGGCCGCACCCTGAAAGAGGTGCCGGTCGGCTTCAAGTGGTTCGTGGATGGCCTCTACAGCGGCGAGTTCGGCTTTGGCGGCGAGGAGAGCGCGGGCGCCTCCTTCCTGCGCAAAGATGGCACCGTCTGGACCACCGACAAGGACGGTTTCATTCTGGCGCTGCTGGCTGCGGAAATTCTGGCGGTGACCGGCAAGGATCCGCAGGCCCACTACGACGCACTGGAAGCAAAGTTTGGCCGCTCCAGCTATCGCCGTATCGACGCCCCGGCCAACAGCGCCCAGAAAGCGGTGCTCTCCAAGCTGGATCCGGCACTGGTAGAAGCCTCCACCCTGGCGGGTGAGCCCATCATCGCCAAGCTGACCAAGGCGCCGGGCAACGATGCCGCCATCGGCGGTCTCAAGGTAGTGACTGAGAACGGCTGGTTCGCGGCGCGCCCCTCCGGCACCGAGTCCATCTACAAGATCTACATGGAGAGCTTCAAGGGCGACACGCACCTCGACCTCATCCAGCAGGAAGCCCAGCAGATCGTCTCCGCGGCACTGGCTAAGGCAGGTGTCTAAGCCGCGCATCACGTCAGCGCCCGGGTCCTCGGGCTAAAGACAAGGTGAAGAGAGGAGCCAAATCGGCTCCTCTGTTTTTCTGTGGTGGCTACGAATTGTGCGAGGGGCTGCTGGTCTGTGGCTTAAAGCATGGCCTGTATCTGGGCCAACACTGCCTGTACCTTGGCGGCAGGTGGATGGGTGCGACCCAGTACGCGCATTCCCCACACCATAGTCATCAACAAAGCCGCGAGGGTGTCGATATCGCGCTCGGCGGCCAGTTCTCCAACGGCTTGTGCCTGGCGCAAGTTATTGGCCACCCGCTGTTCCACTTCGGCTAAGTGCACGCTGGCTTCATGCTGAATCGTTGGATTTTGGCGCCCCACTTCCAGCAGGGTATTGACCAGCAGGCAGCCACGATGTGTCTCGCTGGCTATGGCATCCCGAGCTACAGCATCGAGCAGGGCTCGCACACCGGCTAGGGGAGAATCTGCCGAGGCCAGCAACAGTTCGATCTGCGCCAGACTCTGTGCTGAATAGCGCTGCAACACTTCGATAAACAATCCCTCTTTTGAGCTGAAGGCGCCGTACAGGCTGCTGGGCTTCAACCCCATTCTGTCAACGAGTGTGGCGATGCCAGTGTTGCTGAAGCCAGTTTCCCAGAAGCTGTTGAGGGCAACTTCCAGAACTTGTTCTCTGTCAAATGATGCCGGTCTTGCCATTTCGATTCCTGCTTGTGTTGTCTTTTTGTAGTGATCACTAAAAAATATCTTGACCAGTGTTGGTGGCTTGTTTGATATTGTAGTGACCACTACAGAAAGGATGATAATCATGCCCACACTTGAGCAAAAAATCAAAGAGTACGATGCGATAAAGCGAACTAAAGTCCCTGGTGATGTACTGGCGGTGATGGAGGGGGTAACAGAAGCGCTACGGGCGAGCGGACTGGGACAAGGGGCATTTGTCACTGGCGATCAGTTTCCTGACTTTGCGTTGCCCGATCAGCACGGGGTGGTGCGCCCGCTCTCCCACTATCTGGCTGAGGGGCCTGTGGTGCTCAACATCTATCGAGGTGGTTGGTGTCCATATTGCAATCTCGAGATGCAGGCACTCAATATCGCTTTGCCCGAGCTTGTGAAACGGGGGGTCACCCTCCTCGGTTTGACTCCCGAGATGCCAACAACCGCGCAGGACACTCTCACCGCCAACGAGCTGGCGATCACCGTGCTCAGCGATGAAGGCAACCGGGTGTCGGCTTCGCTGGGGTTGGTATTCGAGCTGCCCGAGGTGCTGCGCCCAATTTATGAGCGTTTTGGTATCGATATTCCGGCCAGCAACGGGGATGACAGTTTTACTTTGCCTGTCCCGGCGACGTATATCCTTGGCCAGGATCGGGTGGTGCGCTACCACTTCGTCAATGTGGACTACACCCAACGCGCAGAGCCGACCCAGCTGATCGCTGAGCTGGACAGACTGGCCGCGGCCGGGATGCTTTAAACCGACACGGTGCCAGTAGGCGCCGTGTGGAGTGCAGACGAGGCGGGCCTGGACAGGCCTGCCTCGCGTTTATAAGCAAATGATTTAGTAACCGCCTTTGGCCTCTTTCACCGCCAGACCCAGCTGCCACACCGCCATGGCGTAGTGGGTGCTGTGGTTGTAGCGGGTGATGGTGTAGAAGTTGGGCAGGCCGTACCAGTATTGGTAGCCGGTGCCGACATCGAGGCGTAGCAGGCTCGACTCGCTGTGGTTGCCGAGGGTGCTGGTGGGCGTCAGCCCCGCGCGGCGCAGGGTGGCGACTGGGTAGCGGGTCTGGAAGCCATGCTCATAGCCGGGCAGTTGGCCCTGACCGCGCACCGCCACCGGTTGGCCTTTCTCCCAGCCGTGGGCTTTGAAGTAGTTGGCGACGCTGCCGATGGCATCCACCGGATCCCACAGGTTGGTATGGCCGTTGCCGTCAAAGTCTACCGCATAGCGCTGGAAGCTGGAGGGCATAAACTGGCCGTAGCCCATGGCGCCCGCATATGAGCCCTTGGGTTCGGTGGGATCCATCCCCTCGTCGCGGGTCATCACCAGGAAGGCTTCCAATTCGCTCGTGAAGAACTCGGCGCGACGCGGATAATCAAACGCCAGGGTGGCCAGCGCATCCAGAATGCGGGTCTTGCCCATCACCCGGCCCCAGCGGGTCTCGACCCCGATAATGCCGACGATGATCTCAGGCGGCACCCCGTAGATCTGCTCCGCCCGGTTCAGCTCGCTTGCGTTCACGCCAGAAGTTGACGCCGTTCTGTACGTTGTCGGGGGTGATGAACTTGGCGCGATAGCGGTTCCAGGCACCGGTCGGGCCGGTGGGCTTGGCGGTGGTCGGCGCCTGGGCATCCATCAGGCGGATGATCCAGTCGTAACGCTCTGCCTGTGCCAGCACCTGATGCAGCTGGGCGTTGTCAAAACCGTGCTTCTCGACCATTTTCTGGACGAACCTGTCCACGTTGGGGCGATTGGCGAAGTCCCCCTTGCTAACCCCTTGTGTATAAACGGGTTTGCTCGATGGCGCCTGATTGATAAAGGCGCTCTTGGGCTGGGGGACGACCACGGGTTTTGGCGCGGGGGCGCTGCTGCAGCCACCGAGCAGGGGGAATAATGACAGAGTGAGAAGAGAGGCAAGGCGACGCATAGGGTTCTCAAAGAGACTGATAAAAGTTTCGCAATGGTAAAACATTGTCATCCCCGTGCAAGTGTTCCGTGCGCCTTGTTTGCCGCCAATTCATCGTGCGATGGATTAGCCCTCCGGTGAGGGCTGTGCTGTTTAGGGCTGGGGGGGACGCAGGGTGTGGTAACCGCTCCAGAGCCGGGTCAGGGTGGTGATGGCGCAGAGCAGGGCAAAGCCGTAGGCGAGCGGGGCGAAGGCGGCTGGCCACAGGCACATCAGCACAAAGAGGGCGATGGTCTCGCTCCCCTCGGTGAGGCCACCCAGATAGTAGAGGGATTTGTGGTGGTAGACCGGATTGTCGATGCCCCGTTTGCCCGCCATGATGGCAAACGCCAGAAAGCTCGACCCTGTGCCCATAAAGGCAAACAGCAGGGTGGCGGCGGGTAGCGCATTGGCGGGGGCGGCGAGGGCAAAGCCCAGCACCACGGCGGCGTAGAAAATAAAGTCGAGCGTGATGTCGAGAAAGCCGCCGCAGTCGGTGATGCCGGTTTCCCGCGCCACGGCGCCATCGAGTCCGTCCAGCAGCCGGTTGAGCAGGATGGCCGCGAGCGCCCACTGATAGTAGCCAAAGGCCAGCAGCGGCAGCGCCAGCATGCCGATGGCAAATCCGGTGAGGCTCACCTGATTGGCACTGATCCCGGCGCGGCAGAGCGGTTTGGCAAGCTGGGTGAGGGGGCTGCGGATCACGGGGATCAGATGGCGATCAAACAAGGTGAACACTCCTCGGTTAACAGTGGCATTCGGTGAGGTTGAGTATGGTGCCCGGCGCGTCTTCCGCATCGTGGGTCACCAGGATGGCGGGGATAGCCAGCGCCTTGATCTGCGCGAACACCAGCTCGCGAAAGGCGGCCCGCAGCGGCTTGTCGAGGCGGGAGAAGGGCTCGTCTAGCAGCAGGGCGTCGGGTTCCGCCAACAGTGCCCGCAGCAGGCTGACCCGCGCCCGCTGCCCCCCTGACAGCAGCTGTGGCAGCTTGTCAGCCTGATCTGCCAGTGCGACCTGCGCCAATGCGGCCAACGCCTTTTCCCGCCGCGCACGTTTTCCCTTGATGGTTGCAGGCATACCGAACATCAGGTTCTCCGCCACCGTCAGATGGTCGAACAGCAGGTCATCCTGAAACAGCATGCCGATGCGCCGTGCTTGCGCAGGCAAGGTGTTGAGTGGCCGCTCGCCGAGCCTTATCTCCCCCTCCAGCCGGATCGGGCCGCTATCTGTCTGCGCGCCGGGCAGTACCCCGGCCAGCCCTGCCAGCAGGGAGCTTTTACCGCAACCGCTTGGCCCCATCAGTGTCAACACCTCGCCGGGGGCCACCTGCAGAGCGGGCAGCGAGAGCAGCGGATTTTCATCAAGGTAAAGTCGAAGAGGCGTGGTGCTCAGCATATAGCTGTTTCCATCATCAGAGTTCATCGTGAGCTGCCCCCCTTGAGCGCCGGATTGATCCGCGCTGGCAGCCAGAGCGCCAGCAGATAGATAATAAGCGGCAGCAGCAGTTGCAGCAGGCCGTAGAGCCCCGCCAACCGCCGGTTGAGGCCGCTGCCAATGGCCACCGCTTCCGTGGTGATGGTGACCACCCTGCCAGCCCCAAACAATAGGGTCGGCAGATACTGGGCCAGACTCACCGCGGCCCCCACCGCAAAGGCAAACAGCAGCGGGCGCGCCAGCAGTGGTGCTTTGACCTGCCACCAGGCTCGCCATGGCGTGGCCCCCAGCAGCAGGGCGCTTTGGGTGATCCGCGGATCGAACTGGCGATAGGGGCCATGCAGGCACAAATAAACATAGGGAAAAACAAACAGCAGCTGGCTCCAGAGCACCCAGCCCCAGCCAATACCGCTACTTATTGAGTCATGTGCAAGCCAGTCCAACCCGAGCCGGATGCCAAACAGCAGGCTCGCCTGTGGCAGCAACAGCGGCAGGCAGATGAGCCAGAGCGGCCAGGGGCGGCGCCCGGCTTGTGCCTCCAGACTGCACACCGCCATCACCAGTGCCAGTAAGCCGCTCGTCAGCGCCAGCAGCGCGCTGGTTGTCAGCAGCTGCAGCAGGGTTGGCAGCAGATCCAGCCAGTAGTGACCACTCCACTGACTGGGCCAGAGGGCGGGAAAGGGCCAGCGGCGCGCCAGCGACCAGAGCAGCAGCGCCGCCAGCACCGCCAGATTGAGGGTGATCAGGGTGAAGGCAAAGCCCGCTGCGAGCCGGTTGGCAAAGGAGTGGGGCGCCGCCCGTTTGCCATTGAGCCAGTAGCCTTTGCCCATCTCTTTATGAAGCCACTCCAGTAATCTGAGCATGGCGATCAGCAGTGCCGTGATGGCGAGCAGCAGCAGGGCGCCGCTGGCGGTGGCACCGCGCCAGAGCAGATCCGGGTCCTGATACCAGAGCCACAACCGCACCGCCAGCGGGGCGGGGGGGTCAGGCCCGAGCAGTTGGGCGAGATCCACCACTGCCACACCATATGCCGCCACTGCATAGATGGGTAGGCGCAGGGCGGGCCAGAGGGCGGGCAGCAGCAGGCTCCACCAGATCTGTGGGGCGCTAAAACCGAGGCTCGCCCCCAGCCACTGCTGGCGTGCCAGCAGGATGGGTTGCTGCGCGGCCATCGCCATCAGCAGCAAAAAGGGGGTCTCCTTGAAAACGAGCAGTGCAATCAGCCCGAGCCCCCAAGGGTCGCGGATGGTCTGCCAATCGGGGGGAAATCAAACCCCGTCAGAGCTGGCGAGACGAGCCGCAGCAGCCAGCCGGAGGGGGCGAGCAGAAAGGCAAAACCGATGGCAAAGGCGACGTGGGGCATGGCCAGCATGGGCGAGAGCAGGCGACGGAGCAGCCCGAAAGCCCGGCTGTCGCTGTGGGCCAACAGCAGGGCGGTCAACAGCAGGCTGCCGAGGGTTGAGGCGGCGCCAATCCACAGACTCAGCGCAGCGGAGTGCCATAGGCCTGGCTGGGCCAGCAGCAAGGCAAGATGAGAGGCGGCCATCCCCTCCGCCAGCAGTTGCCATAGCCCTGCAAGCAGAGGGATGACGAAGAGCGCCAGATAAATGACCGCCATCCCCGTACTCATACTGAGGTGGCGTGTCAACCGGCGCCATGGTCGGGAGAGGGCAAGTTGGTGACCAGCAGCACTCATCAGTGGCCGTAACGCTCGGCCCATGCCGCTTCCAGTTTGAGCTGCCAGCTGGGGTGAGGCTCGGCTACCGATTTGAAGCGCAGTGCCGGTTGCCCCTTGGCGGAGTCAGGCAGCGCATCGGCCCGCAGCACGCTGGGATCACCCCAGAAGGCCGGATTGGCCTTGCGCGCCTGCGCCGCCGGGCTCAGCAGGAAGTTGGCCACCACCTTGGCACCCGCACGGGCACTGGCGTTGAAGGGGATGGCGAGAAAATGGCTGTTGGTGAGCGCCCCTTTCTCCATGGCGACGGCTTCCACACTGGGGGGCAGTGCGCCAATCTGGGCGGCGCTCTGCGCCTCCTGCGGATTGAAGCTGATGGCCATGGCCAGTTCGCCATCATCGAGTAGCTGGCGGGTTTCGGCGGCGCTGGTGGGGAACAGTTTGCCCTTGCGCCAGAGTGCCGGATGCAGCTCATCGAGCCAGGCCCAGAGGGGGGCGGTGAGCTGGGCAAAATCGCTCTCGGTCGCCTCCCGATAGAGGGGGGCAGGGTCTGGCGTCAATTCCAGCAGGATCTGCTTGAGAAAACTGGAGCCATGGAACTGGGGCGGCTTGGGATAGGTGAAGCGGCCGGGATGGGCCTTGGCCCACGCCAGCAGGGCGGCAGCCGAGGTGGGCGCTCTGGCGACCTCTTCGGTGTCGACCATCAGATTGAGCTGGCCGATGCCCCAGGGGGCTTCCAGCCCTTCCACCGGCAGGGTGAAGTCCTCACTCACCGGCAGGTTGTTGTCTACCAGCGCCATGTTGGGGAGCTCCCGGGTAAAGGGAGCTCCGAGCAGCCCCTGCTCCTTGAGCGCCTTGAAGTTCTCGCCGTTGACCCAGAGCAGATCGATGGGGCCGCCAGCTTGTTTGCCCGCCTGCTTGTTGGCCAGCAACTGGCTGACGCTCTGGGCGATGTCATCCACCTTCACCTGCACCAGCTTGACCTGATAGTCGCGCTCCAGCTCCTGCCCGGCCCACACCAGATAGGTGTTGATCTCCGGGCTGCCGCCCCAGGCGTTGAAGTAGACGGTCTGCCCCTTCGCCTCCTCAAGGGTCTGTTGCCAGTTGTCATCAGGGGTGGCTAACAGCGGGCCGCTGGCGAGCAGTGGCAGGGTGCACAGCAGCGCATTTAGCCGCTGTTTGAGTTGTGAGAATGGCTTGAGCATAAACGTTTCCATGATTGTCAGGCGCCACGGCGCCAGCGGTGATAACGGGCCAGCAACGCCAGCACCCGGGTGGGCTGGTGGGCCCGTTTCCATTCACCCGCCACATATTTGTTCCCCTCCATCAGGGTGGGATAGGCGTGAATGGTGCCGAGGATCTTGCCAAGGCCGAGACGGTGACGCATGGCGAGCACGAACTCGGCAATCCGCTCACCGGCGTGAGTGCCCACTATGGTGGCGCCAAGGATAGTATCCTTGCCCGGCACGGTCAGCACCTCGACAAAACCGTGGCGCTCCCCATCGGCAATGGCGCGATCCAGCTCGGCCAGCTCGAAGCGGGTCGCCTCGAAGGGAATCCCCTGCGCTTCGGCCTCCTTGCGATTGAGGCCGACCCGGGCAATCTCCGGCGTGGTGTAGGTGGCCGCCGGAATGACCCGATAGTCGGCCCGAAAGCGCTTGAACTGGCCAAACAGGGCATTGACCGCCGCATACCAGGCCTGATGGGCTGCGAAGTGGGTGAACTGGTAAGGGCCCGCTACGTCTCCCACCGCCAGTATGCTGGGGAAGTTGGTGGCAAGAAAGCCATCGACTGCTATGGTGCCGCGGGGGGCCAGCTCGACCCCCAACGCTTCGAGCCCGAAGCCGCTCACATTGGCGACCCGACCCAGTGCCAGCAGCAGTTGATCCCCTTCAACCACTTGTATCTCATCGCCTCGGCGTAGTTGCAGCCGGATGGGTAGCTCCCCCTCGGCTGTGGGCAGATAGTCGGCTCGTTCGGCGCGCCAGCCGGTGAGTAGCTGCACGCCATCGCGGTTCATCTGCCCGGCAAGGGCGTCGGCTACCTCTCTCTCTTCGCGGGGCAGCAGTTGCTCCGAGAGTTCCACCAAGGTCACGGGAATGCCGAGCAGGGCGAAGCTCTGGGCCAGCTCGCAGCCGATGGGGCCACCGCCCAGCACCAGCAGGCGGCGCGGCGGGGTGCGCAGCTGCCAGAGGCTATCCGAGGTGAGGTAAGGCACCTGATCCAGCCCCGGCAGCTTGGGCACCAGCGGCCGGGCGCCGGTGGCGATGACGATATGGCGGCTGGCAAGGCGCTGGCCGTTAACCTCCACCTCCCAGGGAGAGACCAGCCGCGCCTCCCCTTCGATGCACTCCACTCCAAGCCCCTGATAGCGTTCGATAGAATCGTGTGGCTCCACCTCCTTGATAACTTCAGCCACCCGCTCCATCACGGCGGCAAAATCGGCGCGGGAGTGGCTTTGGCTAAAGCCCAGCTCGTCGGCCTTGCGCTGCTCTGCGGCAAAGCGGGCGCTTCGGATCAATGCCTTGGAGGGGACACAGCCGCTGTTGAGGCAATCGCCCCCCATCTTGTGCTTCTCGATGAGCGCCACCTTGGCCTTCACCGCTGCGGCGATATAGCTGGTAACCAGCCCACCTGCACCGGCACCTATCACCAGCAGGTTGTAGTCGTAGCGAGCGGGTTTGCGGTAGGGGGTGAGCAGGCGCCGCTGCGCAAGGTGTGCGGTCAATTTTTTGACCAGCCAGGGCATCAGCCCCAGCAGGGTCAACGCTACCATCAGGCCGGGGGAGAGGATATTGCCGGTGCTGGTTAACTGGCCAAGCTCGCTGCCCGCCAGCACATAGACGAAGGTGCCGGGCAGCATGCCAAGCTGGCTCACCCAGTAGTAGGTGCTGACTCTGATGGGGGTGAGTCCCATCAGCAGATTGACCAGAAAGAAGGGGAAGATGGGGATGAGGCGCAGGCTTAGCAGATAGAAGGCCCCCTCCTTCGCCATGCCGGACTGAAAGGTGGCCAGCTTGTCGCCAAAGCGGGCGGTGACCCAGTCGCGCAGCAGAAAACGGGCGCTGAGAAAGGCGAGGGTTGCGCCTATGGTGCTGGCAAAGGAGACCAGCAGCAGCCCCCAGGCGACGCCGAACACAGCGCTGCCACCCAGGGTGAGCAGGCTGGCGCCGGGCAGGGAGAGGGCGGTGCTCAGCACATAGATAAGCACGAACAGCAGGCTCGCCGAGACAAAGTGGCTGTCGACCCATTGCGCCACTGCCGCCTGCTGGGCCTGCAGGGCGTCCAGAGTGAGGTAACGACCGAGATCGAGGGCAAAAAAGGTGCCGATAAGGCCCCCCATCACCAGTGCAAGCAGCAGGCGGGTCCGGTTCATCAGGCGTCCTTGTTGTCTGGCTGGGCAGGGCGTTCCGGCTGCACCGGCAGCTGACAGAAGCCCTGCGGCGCGATATCGAGGGCGGCGTTGAACTTGGCCGACATGTTCTGGAAGGCGATAAGGCCAGTCAGTTCCACCATGGCGTCGTCATCGAACCAGGGTTTGAGGCGGGCCGCCTGCTCATCGCTCACCCCATCCAGTCCGGTCATCGCTTCGGTGTAGTCGAGCACCGCTTTTTCCCGCTCGTCAAACAAGGGGCTTTCGCGCCAGTTGGCTAGTGCCTCCACCTTCTCGCTGGAGCCTGCCCGCTTGATCAGAGTCATGGCGTTGATGTCGACACAGAAGCGGCACCAGTTGAGCTGGGAGACCCGCACCGTCACCAGCGAGCGCAGCACGGGGTCGATGGGGGAGCGCTTGCGGTTGATGACGCCGTAGAGGGTGGCGACGGCTGCAAAGAGGCGCGGCGAGCGGCCCCAGCATTTACCCGGAATAAGCACCTGACCATAGTTGCGCTTTTGCAGCCAGAAAAAGGGGCGGATAAACCAGGCATATTCCCGGTCGGGTTTGACCTCAACGCGCATCAGTTACCTTCTTGTTGTTTCACACTTACGGTTTCAAATTGGGTTTGTAGGCCTGGCCGAGGCGCTCGTTCAGGCGGGTCAGGAAATCCTCGATCCGCGCCCGGTTGGTGCCCAGATCGCTTTGCCCCTGACGGGAGGCTGATCGCATATCGATGCGGGTCTCTTTGGGGCCAGCAAAGACCCGCAGCGCCACATCATCCTGAAAGCCGAACCAGCCGGTGGTAACCACCGCATCCAGACCATCCGGGCTGGGTCGTACCTGCCAGCCCAGCTCCTGCATCAGTTCGTTGGCTTCAATCACCACTTCGGCAGGAGAGGCCCTGGTAAAGAGAGGACCGGGTTTTGCCTCAACTGCTTTCAGCGGTGCGCTATTTATTGGCAGATCCTGCGCCGTTCTGAGCTCTGCCGCCCAGCGCAGCTGGGGGGGATTGTAGGGATCTGTGCTCACATCGTTGATCAGCGGCATGCGCAGCGCCTGTGCCACAAAGGTCAGCGGTAGCAGCAGTGGCAAGGCGCCAAGGCCGCTGGCATAGCGGTTACGGCTCCAGGGCAGGCGTACCAGCAAGATCAGGGAGACAAGGGCTCCGATGAGACAGATCGCAAAACCGATCCACCAGGGCCAGAGATGAAAGCGGCTGCCGAGGGCGCCAGCGAGCGGGAGTAACCAGGCCAGCAGGGGCCACAAGCAAGAGCGGGGCATAGCACGGGATCCATCGTCGAATGTGGACAATGCCGAGAAGGATAAACTTAATTGCCTGATAACGTTAGTAAATTGATGCGAGTTTGGCGTGGTTTTGGCCAGTTTTGCGAGGGAGATGCAGAGGTCGGTGAAGCCCACCTGATGGGAGCTTCACCGAGAAAATGGTCAGTTGCGATGACTTAGTTGCGATAGAGCACTTTGATCAGATGAAAGCCGAACTTGGTGCGCACCGGTCCCAGCACCTTGAGCAGTTCACCCTTGAATACGGCATCGTCAAATGCTTTCACCATATCGCCCTTGGAAAATTCACCCAAATCGCCAAAACGCTTGCCTGAGGGACAGGTAGAGAAGCGCTTGGCCATCTGGCCGAAGTCGGCTCCCTTCTCGATCTTCTCCTTGATCTCCAGACACTGTTTTTCGGTCTTGACCAGAATGTGCTGGGCACAGGCTTTTTTCATCGGGGCGCTCCTGGGAGTGATGGCGAAGGTTGTTAACGCCAAGGGTGGTAGCAAATGGGGGCGCAAGAGTACCCCAATTTGCCACCGGCGTCAGCCATCACAGCCCACCATTTACCGGCGATCGTCAGCCCTGTTACTGGCGAGCGCGGGTGGCCAGCACGGCGCGGGGACGCGCTTGCCAGATGATCTCCAGCCCGAGCAGGGCGTAGAGGCTCCAGATGGCCAGCGGATTGAGCCACTCACCCCCCAGTTGCAGGGTCATCAGGGCGCAACCTGCCAGCAGCAAGGTGATGCCCGGCAGCCGCCAGTGGACGGGCAGGGGGGCCAGCAGCGCCATCGCCAGCAAAATGCCGAGGCCAAACGGCAGGTTCAGGGCGGTAAAGGCCAGCGCCTGCTGGCCACTCATGCCGGTCAGCAGGGCCAGCAGGGCGCTGCAACAGGCGAGAAAGGTGATGAACTCGAGACGATCGGCAATATAGTCAGCCATCTGTTCGCTACGTGCATGCATGATGTGTCTCCTTCAGTTGATGGTTCAAGTGTGAGGGAGGGGCGCTTGCAAAGGCAGCGGGATAATTCGATTGCGCTGAACGAGCAATTCTTAATCACCCGCTACGGCGGGCTTTAGGGTGTGCCGGGACTGTTAAACGGTGAGGGTGGGGTGATGCCGACAAACTCTGTCGTGGTGGGTTTCTGGTGGTAATGAGAGGGGGAGAGGCGACAAATGGTGCCTGACGACGAAGTGAACCTTGTTCAGGGCAGGTCAATTCGCCCTCATCGGGAAAGCGGGCGGCGTCATTGTCACCAAAATGTGTGATTTGTGGTCAACCTCTTAAAAGATATGGTGAATTTGCCAATGGCGCCGCGCTGTCGCTGGCCGATGCCTATGTTAGGATAAGGTTCGCCATTTTTCTGGCGCGCATTTTTGTGTCACGGCCATGCACGGCATGGCGTGCTGCGCCGCATTCGGGGTTGGCCCGAAAGGGCGCTGGTTTCCTTCACCACAGATTCAGGAATATTGACCTTTGACAGGATGCATTTCATCCCTGCTGGCAGGGCGTTCACTGTCCGGCCCTGCGTTTCGCCGCGCCCTGCGGGTACTGGGGGTGGGCCTGTTGCTGTCGCTGCTGGCTTCGCCCGCGTTTGCCGCCAAGCTCACCTATCAGGTCAAGGGGCTGAAAGGGGAGAACAAGGATAACGTCGAAGCCTATCTCAATGCCCTGCCAGTCTATCAGGAGCGGCAATACCGCCCGGCTCGAGCCAAAATCACCGAAAGCGTGCAAAAGGCGCTGCAGGTTTATGGCTACTACCAGCCGAAAATCACCCTGAGTCGCGACAAGAAAACCCCGTCCAAAGTGGTGATTGAGGTGGACAAGGGGGAGCCGGTCATCGTCTCCCGCCTCGATATTCTGCTGGAGGGGGATGCGGGCAGCGACGAGCTTTACAGCGCCCTGTTGGACAAGTTGCCCCTCAAAGAGGGCGAGCCCCTCAACCACGCCAAATATGAATCCATCAAGGCGGATCTAGGCAGCCTCGGGCTGGCCCGCGGTTACTTTGATGCCAAGCTGAGCAAGAGTCAGGTCAAGGTGTTCCCGGACAAGGGGACGGCGGAGATCTTTATTCTGTTCGAATCGGGCCATCGCTACCGTTTTGGCGAGATCCGCTACGATGCCACCCCCGAAGCGCTTCACCTTATTCGCCCGCTTATCAACATCAAGAGCGGTGACCCCTATCTCGCCATCCGTCTGGCCGAGATGTCGCAGGATGTCTCCTCCACCAAGCTGTTCCGTCAGGTCGATATCAAGCCGGTATTGAGCGAGGCGAGCAACTATCGGGTGCCCATCGCGGTGACGCTGGATAACCGGGTCGATCACGAAATCGAGACCGGTATCGGTTACGCCACCGACGTGGGGCCGCGGATGAGTGCCACCTGGGAGAAGCCCTGGGTCAACCGCTATGGTCATCGTCTGTTTGCCACCGCCAAGGTGTCGGCGCCGGAGGCAGAGCTCAGCTTCGACTACCAGATCCCGGTGGGCAACCCGCTGCGGGACTACTACTCCATCCAGACCGGTTACCAGTACAAGGACAACAACGATACCCGCTCCGATCTCACGACCATCGGTGTGCACCGCTGGACGCGGCGGCCGGAGAGCTGGGATCGGGACGTCTTTATCCGGCTGGAGAACGAGATCTATACCCAGGGTGCCGACGAGGGGAACAGCTTGCTGCTGATCCCCGGGGTCTCCTGGTCCCGACTGCGGGTGCGCGGCACCCTTGTGCCCGACTGGGGGGATCGCCAGCAGCTGACGCTGGAGTTCTCCGACCCCAGATGGGGCTCCGACATCAGCTTTATGCGGGTGTGGGGGCGCAGCAAGTGGCTGCGAACTCTTGGCGATAACCACAGATTCCTGATGCGGGCCGAGCAGGGGGCCATCATAGGTGACAGCTTCTCGCTGGTGCCGCCGTCCTTGCGCTTCTTTACCGGTGGCGATCAGACGGTGCGCGGCTTTGGTTACGAGAGCATCTCCCCCACCGGGCCGGATGGCAAGCTGACCGGTGGTCGTTACACCAGCGTGGCCAGTCTGGAATACAACTACCGCTTCAGCGAGAAGTGGCTGGGGGCCATGTTTGTGGATGGCGGCACCTCCACCACCGATTACAGCGAACCCTGGAAAATAGGTACCGGCGTCGGTGTACGCTGGGTCACCCCCATCGGTCAGGTCAGGTTGGATCTGGCGGTCGGGGTATCGGAAGAGGACAAGCCCTTGCGGCTGCATTTCGCATTGGGGCCTGAATTATGATGTTGTCTAAACGCTTTTTTCTTTGGCCGCTGCGGCTGTATCTTGCGCGGGGGTCTGCATTGTGATCTGGCTAAAACGCATTTTTCTCTGGCTGATGGGGCTGGTGTTCCTGCTGCTCATCGGCGTCAGCCTGCTGGGCTTTACCCATCAGGGCAACAAGTGGTTGTGGCAACAGGCCAAGGGAGCGCTGCCTTCTCTCAAGGGGGAGCTGGTGGCCGGTCAGCTTGGCTATGGCTGGACTCTGGAAGGGGCGGGTTGGCAGGATGAGCTGGTGGATGTCACTGTGGATCGCGCCGTGCTCGACTGGGATCTTGGCAAGTTGCTGCAGGGCAAACTCTGGATCAAATCGCTTGAAGTGACTCATCCGGTGGTGAAGGTGGCCGACTCGGAGCCTGCACCGGAAGAGCCGTCGGAGCCTTTTGTCTGGCATCCGCTCCCCCTCAAAATTCAGGTCGACAGCCTCAAGGTGGCTGACCTCGATCTGGCGGTGCCCGGCGTGGCCGTGACCCTGGGGTCCCTCGATATCGGCGCCACCCTCAACCGCAAGGGGCTGATCGTACGCGGCCCGGTGCTCGATAACCTGACGGTGACGCTGGATGATGCGGCACCCGCCAGCGCAGCCAAATCCGCCAAGCAGCCGGCCGCTAACGAGAAGCAAGCCGGTGCTGCGGTGGCGCGTAACGACAAGGCCAGCGCCAAGACCGTCAAACAGGGCAAAGGGACGCCAGCTGCGAACACGGCAAAGGCAGCCCCCATTCTCCTGCCCGCCATTCATCTTCCTTTCCCCATCCAGCTGGAAGGGGTCAGTGCGACCCGGGTGAAATATAAGCAGGGCGAGCTGATCGAAGGGCTCGACAAGCTGCTGCTCTCTGCCACTGCCGTCGATGATCGCATCGAGGTGCGCGAGCTCTCGCTGCGCCACGCCATGGCCGATCTGGCGCTCAAGGGCCATATCCAACTCAGTGACGACTACCCGCTGGCAGTGACGCTGGATGCCAAGGCCCGCAAGGGGCTGCTGGATGGCGAGCTGCAGGGTGAGCAGGCCACGCTGGCGCTGAGCGGTTCGGTCGGCAAGCTGGGGTTGGCGTTGTCGGCCAAGGGGCCGGTCGCCGCCAATCTTAAGGGCTCGCTGGCAGCCCTCGACCCGGATCTCCCTTTTGATCTGGCCCTCGACTGGAAGAGCCTCGGCTGGCCATTTCATAAGCCTGCCAAAGATGAGCCGAGCTATCGGCTGGACAAAGGGAGCCTGACTGCCAAGGGCAAGCTCTCCGGCTATCAGTTTGCCCTCAATACCTCCGGCAAGGGAACCGATGTCCCCCCCTTCAAGCTTACGCTGGACGGCAAGGGGGATCTGGAGCGGCTCAGCAAGATCGCCTTGCAGCTCAATGCCCTCAAGGGGGAGCTCAAACTCGATGGCAAGCTGGCCTGGAACAAGGGGATCGAGTGGCAGGGAACCACCCTGTTCAAGGGGATCAATCCGGCCGAGCTGCTGCCCGAGCTGAAAGGGACGCTGGCCGGTGAGCTGGAGAGCCGTTTCGTGATGAACGAAGCGGGCCACTGGGAGCTGAAACTGCCCAAGCTCAAGGTAGATGGCAAGCTCAACCAGTACCCGTTGGCCCTCAAGGGGGAGCTTAGCGGCAACGACAAGATGGAGTGGCAGATCCCGGCGCTCTCGCTGCAAAGTGGCCCCAACCAGTTGCAGGCCAAGGGCAGCATCAGCACTGCCCAATGGAAGCTCGATGCCAACCTGCAGGCTCCCCAGCTGGGGGGTATCTATCCCGGCCTGAAAGGGGATATCAAGGGACAGGTGAAGGTCAGTGGCAATCAGCAGACGCCAAAAATCGATGCGGATCTCGCCTCCGAGCGGCTCTACTATGCCGGCACCGACCTGAAGGGTATTAGTCTCAAGGGCAATGCGGTGATCGGCGCCAAACCGGCCGGTGAGCTCGCGTTGTTGGTGGCGCAGCTGAAACAGGGCGAAACCAAGCTCAGCCAGCTGGCCCTGAACCTCAGCGGCGATATCAGTCAGCATCTGTTGACCCTGACCATGAAGGGTGACCCTGTTGCCGCCAACCTCAAACTGGGTGGCGGCGTGCGGGGGGATCACTGGCGCGGGGCGCTCTCCGAGTTGCGGCTGAAAACCCCGCTGCGCCGTTGGGACTTGAGCTCCCCGTGGGCGCTAGATCTCGATCTGCCGCGTCAGCGGCTGGCGATGGGGGATCTCTGCCTCGGCTCCCAGGGGGCCAGCCTCTGCGTCAAGGGGAGTCAGGTCTCCGCTGCCCAGGGCACTCTGGAGTTTGCCCTGAGCGAGTTTGATCTCAAGCGGCTACGCCCCTGGTTGCCGGACAACTTCCGCTGGCAGGCGATGCTCTCGGCCGATGGCCGCGCCAGCTGGCGTGGCAATCAGCCGACCCTGCATGCGGTGGTACGCACCACGCCGGGCTCTTTTGTGGCCGATGGTCTCAAGACCGACTATCAGCTGCTGGCTCTGGCCCTGGATTTCGAGCGGCAGCAGGCGGCCATTCGCCTCGATTTTGCCTCCAAGCAGATCGGCAATATCGATACCGACCTGCTGATCAGGGAGCCCGCCGGTCACGGTCTGCTCGGCGGTCAGCTCAAGTTTGACGATCTCAAGCTCAATACCTTTGCGCCGCTCATCCCTGAGGTGCGCTCTCTGCAAGGGATCATCTCCGCCGATGCCCGCTTCGACGGTACGCTGGCGGCGCCCCTGCTGTTTGGTCAGCTCAACCTGCGTGACGGTGAAGTGCAGACTCACTCCGACATGGTGACCCTGACCAAGCTGGTGACCCGCCTCAAGATTGAAGGCAACCGCGCCGAGCTGGATGGTTCCATGCTGGTTGGCAAGGGGCCGCTGGCACTGGGAGGCTGGCTCAGCTGGGCCAAGATGCCGGTCAGTGGCAGCCTCACCATTCAGGGCAAGGATCTGGAGGCGCAATATCCGGGCATGGGCCGGGTCAGAGTCTCGCCCGATATCGCGGTGTCGCTGGGTGAGGAGACCCGCATTACCGGTCAGGTGGATATTCCCTGGGCGCGCATTCTGGTCAAGAGCCTGCCGGATTCGGCGGTGGCGGTCTCCGATGATGTGACCGTGGTCTATGACGATTTGCCCCCGGCTCCCAAGCAGGCAAGTCTGCCGCTGGCGATGAAGGTGGCGATCCGCCTTGGCAACGATGTGAAGCTCGATGCCATGGGGCTGAAGACCGATGTCTCCGGTGGCCTCAATATCCGTCAGGATCCCGAGAAACCGCTGGCAGGCAACGGCCAGCTGGTGCTGACCAACGGCCGCTTCAAGGCCTATGGTCAGAACCTCATCATCAAGGAGGGGCGGATCCTCTTCTCCGGTCCGCTGGATCGGCCGTTCCTCAACATCGAGGCCAACCGGGATCCCGATACCATCGAGGGTCAGGTGACGGTCGGGGTGCGGGTGACTGGCCCTGCCAGCAAGCCGGAGATCACTGTCTACTCCGAGCCGCAGATGGCGCAGTCGGAACAGCTCTCCTATCTGCTGCGTGGCAAAGGGTTGCAGACCGGCGGTGAGGATGGCGGTTTCAACGGTCTGCTGGTGGCCGGTGCGGTGAGTCAGGCCAATGGCGTGGTGTCGAGTATCGGCGAGTCGCTGGGGATGAGCGATGTCTCCCTCGATACCGCGGGCAGTGGTGACAACACCCAGGTGACTCTGTCTGCATATCTACTACCGGGCTTGCAGTTCCAGTACGGGGTCGGGGTTTTCAGCCCCATCGCCGAATTCAAGCTGCGCTACGAGGTATTGCCACGACTCTATCTGCAGGCGATGAGCGGGGTGGCTCAGGCGGTCGATATCTTCTATCGCTTTACCCTGTAACACGTCACTCTGTAACAAGGCAGAGATGAGAGTAAACGGGAGGCGCTGGCCTCCCGTTTTTTTATTGCGCGATCGGCTGTAGGTAAATGGCGATAAGGGACTGGAGTGCAGAGGGAGAATGGATTGCGGCGGGCTATAAATGCGAAAACCCGGCGCTAGGCCGGGCTTTCTGAATGATGGTGGAGGGAGAAGGATTCGAACCTTCGAAGGCAGAGCCGTCAGATTTACAGTCTGATCCCTTTGGCCGCTCGGGAACCCCTCCACGGGGTATTGCTTTCAAATTGTCGCACTTGAAATGGTGGAGGGAGAAGGATTCGAACCTTCGAAGGCAGAGCCGTCAGATTTACAGTCTGATCCCTTTGGCCGCTCGGGAACCCCTCCACAAGTGCGAGGCGCATACTAACAGATCTTCCGGTTTTGTGAACCCCCAAGCAGGATTTTTCCATTAAAAGAATTGGATTTGTGGCCGATAACCAGTGAAATCGCCATTTTCGAGAGTTATCTCATGCTGCCCAGTTCAATCCGTAATCACCTGCTCGTCGATGAGGGCCAGTTGGGGCAGCGCCTCAACCGTGACCTGCAGCATGGGGATCGGGCGGATTTCCGGTTGCATCTGGCCCTGCTGACCGACGCGGTGGAGGAGCAGCCCTGGTTTGATGCCAAACCGGCGGCCACTCCCCAGAGCCGTGACTGGCGTCTGCACTTTGCGCTGAGACCGGCAGAGGTGCTGGTGGCTGAAGGGGCGGGGAGTGACTGCAGTGCCATCAATGAGCGGTTGCAGCAAGGGGGAAGCATGGTGGATGTACGGCTCTGGCTGGTGCTGCAAACACCGCCGCTGGCGGTCAAACAGCCGCTGCTGGATGAGGCTGTCTACGACAACCTGTCACCGCTGGCGCGGGAGCGGTTGCAAGGAAAGCTGGCCGATATGCCACGCCAGGAGGATCCGCTGGTATTGCTGCCGATCCTCGACCGTTTGCAACAAGGAGTGGATACCCGGTTGCACTGGCTCAGTTGATGATGCCGGTTTACTGACGTAATGCTGTGCTTGTGGGGTAAATCACAGGCAACAAAAAGGCGGGTAACCCCGCCTCTATGCTCTTTAGAATTTTTAGCTTTGCGGCATGCTATCAAGCGTCAGCTTCATCCGGTTGCGGCTGCTCTTTGAGCGCAGCATTGGCACGACGGGCAATCGGCTTTTCGGTATGACGGTTGAGTTGGCGCTCCAGTTTTTGCCCCAGTTCGTTGATGGCGGCGTAGAGATCCTCATGCTCTGCCTGGGCAAACAGTTTGCCGTTGGGGATGCCAGCACTGGCTTCGACAGTGAACATCAGACGCTCTTTGGAAACAATCACATGGGGTGTGATGAGAGGCACCTGAAGACGTTCGAGCTTTTCAAAACGGGATTCGATGCGCTCGCGGATAGCCGGGGTGATGTCGATGATTTTGCTGGTAATTTCGATTTTCATATTGGCCCCCTTCGGGTCGTCTTGCTTGTGTCTTCACCTTCAGATTACTCATTGGTAAAGATTGAAATGTGATCCATGTCACATAACCTTCCCTTGGCTATTCAGCAACTTATAAATTGTGATCTTTTCCGGTTTCGTGCCAAAAACAGCTTGAGCTCCATGAAACTGGCAGGCAGTATGACGGGAATAGGATCGTTTCTGTCCCTTCTTGGCAGCACTTCGTGTCGACCTCATGTCCGGTTTCCACTGCTTGATATCGCATGTTTGTACTCTTCCCTCGCAACCTCTGATCTGATGAGCGGATGCTGGGGGCGTTGCTATGCCTGATTGGACATCAAACGTGGTTGGTTGTTGTGTTGGAGTGGTAAATGAAGCAGCAGGCCACGCAAGTCATGTGGTTTTTCGATCGGCAACATGATCAGTGGAGTCTCTCTGATCAGGGGGCCTACCAGCAGTGGCAAGGGGAGGGCAATCATCCCTGGGCCGCTCGCCTGTTACCAGAAGATGAAGCAGGCTTTGCCGATTTTCTTGTCCGGCTTCATGAATCACATCTGCCTGAACAGTTCATCGGTCATCTGAAAGATGATCAGGGGCAGCTCAACCATGTGCTCTGGAGTGGCCAGTTTGTGCCCACCCAGCAGATCTGCTGTGGCTGGCTGGCCCCTCTTGATACCGCCAACAGTGCGGTCTCCTCTCTCAATCTCTCTTTGCCGTTGCTGCAAACCACCCTGCTCACCCAGTTGGCGCAGGCGCTCTCTGCCCGCACCGGGCTCGATTTCTTCAATACCCTGGTCAGCCAGCTGGCCCATATCCTCAAGGTGGATGCGGTCTGGGTGGGTGAGTTGTGCGGTGCCGACCGGGTCAAAGTGCTGGCCGCCGACGGGCTGGCGCAGAAGGACTATCCGCTGGCGGGCTCCCCCTGTCAGGAGCTCTACAAGCAGGGGGCCATCTGTTTCGAGGTGATCGACGAGTCGCAGGAGTATCAACCCTGGCTGGCGGCCGGGCAGACTTATTATGGTAAGCCGCTGTTTGATGCCAGAGGCCAACTTCTGGGCCATCTGGCGCTGCTCTATTCGGCTCCGGCAGATACCAGCAACCTCACCTCGGTGCTCAATACCTTTTCGGTACGGATGGTGGCCGAGCTGGAGCGCCTGCAATCCGATGCCCAGATGCGCCTCTCTGCCGTTGCATTCGAGACCCACGAAGGGATCATCATTACGGATCCGGGGTTCAAGATCCTGCGGGTCAACAATGCCTTCAGCCAGATCACCGGCTTTGACAGCCAGTCGGTGCTGGGCCTGCATCTGGAAGAGGATCTCTGGCCCAATCTGGGTGGGCTCGGCTACGAGCTCAATACCCTCAGCCGCTGGCAGGGGGAGACCCAGCGTCGCCATGTCGATGGTCACACCTATCCCCAGTGGGAGATAGTGACGCCGGTGCAGGATGAGAAGGGGGTGATCAGCCACTTTGTCATCTGCTTCGAGGATATCTCCGAGCGCAAGGCGGCCGAGCGGCGCATCCAGGATCTCGCCTATTACGACGAGCTGACCGGATTGCCCAATCGCCGTCAGCTCCACGAGACTCTGGTGCAGACCTTCAACGAGGCGACCCGCGATGGCTTGATTGGCGCGCTGCTCTTTATCGATCTCGATCACTTCAAGACCATCAACGACTCCCTCGGCCACGCCACCGGTGACTGGCTGCTCAAGGAGGTCGCCGCCCGTCTCAAACGGTTGGTGCGACAGGGGGATTGTCTGGCCCGCCTCGGTGGTGACGAGTTTGTGTTGCTGTTGCCATCGCTCTCGGCCAGCCCGCCCCAGGCGGAGATGCAGGCCGATATCATTGCCGAACGGCTTATCACCGAGATTGCCGCTCCTTATACCTATGTGGGGCAAGTGCTGCACATCGGCGCTAGTGTCGGCATTACCCTGTTTCCGGATCGGGAGCAGGGGGTCGATGATCTGCTCAAGCAGGCAGACACCGCCATGTATCAGGCCAAGTCCGCTGGTCGCAAGACCCGTCGCTTCTTCGATGCCTCGATGCAGCAGCAGGCGGATCGCCGTCTGCTCATTCACAACGAATTGCGTAACGCCCTCAGCCAGCAAGAGCTGACCCTCTACTATCAGCCTCAGCATATGGTCGATGGCGGCGATATCATTGGTGTCGAGGCGCTCATTCGCTGGCAGCCGGCCGGTCGCTCGCTGGTCTCGCCGGCAGAATTTATCCCCATCGCCGAGGAGACGGACCTGATTGTCGATATCGGCAACTGGGTGCTGCACGAGGCGTGCGCCCAGTATGTGCTGTGGGAGGAGAACGGCATCCACATTCCGCAGATCTCGGTCAACGTCAGTGCCAAGCAGTTCCATGCCACCGATTTTGTCGAGCGGATCCACGATGTGTTGGCGCAAACCGGCATGGATCCGGCCTGCCTCAATCTGGAGATCACCGAGTCCGTGGTGCTGGGTCATGCCGAGGACACCATCAGCAAGATGACCGAGCTCAAGGAGCTCGGCATCAGCTTTGCCATCGACGATTTTGGCGCCGGTTACTCCTCCCTGAGCTACCTCAAGCGGCTACCTGCCGATGAGCTCAAGATCGACCGCTCCTTCATTCAGGACATCCCGAAAGATGGCGACAACATGGCCATCGTCGAGGCGGTGATCGCCATGGCCCGCCATATGGGCTTTAACGTCACGGCGGAAGGAGTGGAGTCCCGTCAGCAACTGGAGTTTCTCAAGGCGCAGGGGTGCAGTTTCTATCAGGGCTATCTCGCCTCCAAGCCGCTGCCGGTGCCCTATCTGGAGAAATATGTACGGCGGCTGACCAGACCGGAGCAACTGCGTGAAATGCAGCTGAGCGAGTCAGAAAAATAGTCCCTGCTCCCCGCTGTAGCGCTGCTCGGCAACGGGTAGAATGAGAGGCAGTAGACCCACCGCCACCGGGCGGTGTATTGCCCTCAATGGAGATGTTCAGTGAAAGCTGTATGGGGAATTGTTTTGTCGGCGCTGTTTGTGCCGACCCTGATGGCGCAGACTGCCGACCAGACGCTCTACCGTCAGGCGTATGACGCCGTACGGGCCAATGATCAGGCCCGTTTCCAGCAAATTCGTGCCCGTTTGACCCATTACCCCCTGCTCCCTTACCTCGATTACTATCAGCTCGCCTTTCGTCCGGGGGCGGCGGATTACAACGATGTGACCCGCTTTATCCGCCAGCATGGGATACTCCCCAGTCCAACCGGCTGGAGCGCAGCTATCTGACCTATCTGGCCCAGAGCCAGCAGTGGTCGCAGTTCCTGCGCTTCTATCCGGCCAAGCCGAGCTCCACCGATCTGCTCTGCATGCACTATCAGGCGCTCTATTACACCGGCAAGCCGAAAGAGGCGTTGCAGGGGGCGGGCAAGATCTGGATGAGTGGTCAATCGCGCCCCGATGCCTGCTCACCGCTGTTCCAGCTGTGGCAGGCATCCGGTCAGCGTACCCAGGAGAAGATCTGGCAGCGGATGACGCTGGCGTTCGAGGCGGAAAATCCCAATCTGATCCGCCACCTTGGCGCGACCCTGGGTAGTGGCTTGCAGAGCTATGGCGATCAGATGGTGACCCTGTTCGAGCAGCCAGCCAAGGCGATGAACCCGGCCTATTTCAGCAGCAATCCCTATTCCCGCAAGCTGCTTTCCCTCGGCTTGACCCGCTATGCCAATCAGGAGCCGGAGTCGGTGCTGCGCCAGCTTGCGCTGTTTCGCAGCCGTTTCGGCCTGACCCAGGCCGAGGTGAAACCGGTAGAGCGTGCCATTGCCCGCCGCCTGCTGCTGGATCGCTCCATTGCCCAGCGCAGCTGGGTCGACAGCACGGTGAAAAAGCTGGCGGATCCCGACATTACCGAGCTGCGGGCGCGACTGGCCATCTGGGAGCAGGATTGGCGTGGCCTCTCCGGCTGGGTGAAGATGATGCCGATGGCCCGTCAGAAAGAGGATCGCTGGCGCTACTGGATGGCGCGCTCCCTTGAAGTGCAGGGGCAGCAAAAACCGGCGCGGGATCTCTATCTGGAGACCGCCAACCTGCGCGGTTTCTACGGCTTTATGGCCGCCCAGCGCACCGGGGTGCCTTATCGCATCAAGAACCAGAGCGTCAAGCATGTACCGGACTGGCGCACGGCCAGTCAGCGCTGGCCCTTCCTGTTGCGGGTGCGCGAATTGCTGTCGATGAACGAGATTGCGGCGGCCCGTTCGGAGTGGATCCACAACATGGATCGCAATCCGGTGGCCCAGCGCATCGAGTTTGGTCATATCGCCCTCAATCAGGGCTGGCACGAGCTGGCCATTCTCGCCAGCATTCGCGCCGAAGCGTGGGATGCCCTCGACCTGCGCTTCCCGCTGCCGCTCAAACGCACCTTCTCCCAGATGGCGCAAGAGCGCACCATGAACACCAGTTTGCTCTACGCCATCTCTCGTCAGGAGAGTGCTCTCTATCCGCTGGCCCAGTCGCCGGTGGGGGCGCGCGGTCTGATGCAGCTGATGCCTGCCACCGCCAAAGAGACCGCAGGCAAGCTGGGGGTGCCCTATCGCAACGAGCAGCAACTGTTTGATCCGACGATGAATATTCGTCTGGGGAGCGCCTATCTCAAGCGTTTGCTGGATGTTTATGACGGCAACCGGATCCTGGCGGCGGCCGCCTACAACGCCGGGCCGGGACGGGTAAAACGCTGGCGAGAGCAGAGTGACAACAAGCCGATGGACGTGTGGGTCGAGAGCATCCCCTACAAGGAGACCCGCAACTACGTGCAAAACGTGTTGTCGTTCGATCTCATCTATCAGCACAAGCTGCAGCAGCCGCTGCGCTTCATGTCAGAGCGGGAGCTCAATCACGCCTATTGAGTCGGGGGCCGCCAGCCGGCCCCTGTTTTCAAATTTCCCTGCTGCCGGGTATCATCGGGTAAGGTTTTGTTACCAAAGGAAACATGCCTGGTGACCTGGCTCCGGGAATTGCATCAGGCCGCAGGGTATACTCGGGCGTCGGCACCGACAGGTTCCCCCACAATAAAGGAATGGATAGTGGCAACGATTAAAGACGTTTCTCAGCTGGCAAATGTGTCTATCTCCACCGTGTCGCGGGTTATCAACAACACGGCACAGGTAGCACCGGAAAAGCGTGAGGCCGTACTGGCGGCCATGAAGGAACTGAATTTTCGACCCAACAGTTTTGCCCAGGCACTGGTCAGCACGTTCCAACTGCATTGGCGTGCTGGTTGGCGACCTCTGCGGCGGCCCCTTCTTTGCCCAGATGATGCGTGGCATCGAAACCATGGTCGATCAGGCCAACAAGTTCACCATCGTCATGTCTGGCAACCACGATATCGCGCGCGAGCGTCACGCCATTCAGGCGCTGCTGCAGCGCCAGTGCGATGCGCTGATCCTCCACAGCAAGGCGCTTCCGGACGAGGAGCTGAGCGAGCTGGCGGCAGGCTCTACCCCCATCGTGTTCATCAACCGTCAGGTGCCGGGCGCTGAAGATCGCTGCGTCTGGCTCGATAACCAGGCGGGGATCACCACCGCGTGCCAGCACTTGCTGGATGCCGGTCATCGCAACATCGCCTTTATCACCTCCGATGATGAAGAGTTTGTCGATGGTCAGCAGCGGATGGCCGGTTACACCCAGACCTTGGCCAGAGCCGGGATCGCCTTTGATCCTGCTCTCGTCAGCCGTGCCTATGCCGACGAAAATGGCGGCTATGTGGCGATGAGTGAACTGCTGGCCCGTGGTGTCGAGTTCACGGCCGTGCTCGGTTTCAACGACGGTATGGTGGCCGGCGCCATCTCTTGCCTGCTGGAGCGGGGTTACAAGATCCCGCAGCAGGTGTCGGTGGTGGGGTTCGACGATATCCCCTACGCCCGCTACATCTATCCCAAGCTCACCACGGTGCGCTACCCCATCGAGGAGATGGGCAGCCGCGCTGCCGAGCTGGCGCTGCGCCTGCTCGATCACAAGCCGGTGGACGGCTTGGCGCTCAAGTTTGAAGCCCAGCTGGTGGAGCGTGAGTCAGTCGCCTGACGAGTGTCAAACAGCGAACAACAAGGTGGCCCCATCGGGGCCACACTCTTTTCTGCGTTATCTGAATAATCCGCTATTTATCCCGCCAGGGCGACCCGCTGCTGACGGCGCGCCTCAACCCCTTCTGCCACCATATCGAGCAGTTGCCTTGTCTGTTCCCAGCCGATGCAGCTATCGGTGATCGACTGGCCGTAGCGCAGCGGTTTGCTGCCAATCTCCTGACGCCCTTCGCAGATAAAACTTTCCACCATGATGGCGGCGATGGCATGGCTACCAGCACCCAGCTGGTCGGCAATGTCACGGGCAACCAGCAGCTGGCGGGCATGTTGTTTCTGGCTGTTGCCGTGGCTGCAATCGATCATCAGCCGGGGTGACAGATGATGTTGGCGCAGCAAGTCGCCAGCCTCTGCCACATGACAGCTCTGATAGTTGGGCTGCCGGCCACCGCGCAGGATCAGGTGGCAGTCGGGGTTGCCATGGCTGCGCACCAGTGCCAGCTGGCCATCACCGGAAGGCTGGGTATAGAGGTGGGCCGCCCGGCTGGCGAGGATCGCCTCTACCGCGATCCGGATATTGCCATCGGTGCCGTTTTTAAAGCCGATGGGGCAGGGAAGGGCCGAGGCCAGCTGGCGGTGGAGCTGGGATTCGGTGGTGCGAGCGCCAATGGCACCCCAGCTGATGAGATCCCCCAGATAGAGCATGCTGGTGAGATCGAGAAATTCGGTGGCACAGGCGAGCCCTTCCTGTCCAAGGGCCAGAAGTAACTCCCGGGCCTGGGATAGGCCCTTTTCCAGTCGATCGCTGCCATCGAGGTCGGGATCGAAGATAAATCCTTTCCAGCCGAGCGTCGTGCGCGGCTTTTCGAAATAGGTGCGCATCACCAGTTGCAGCTGCTCCCCGTATTGGCCCTGCAGTTCAGCGAGCCGGCCACCATAGTCGCGGGCGGCTGCCGGATCGTGAATGGAGCAGGGGCCGATCACCAGCAGCAGGCGATCATCCTCTCCCTGCAGAATATGGCGGGCTTGCTGGCGGCTGCGAGCGATCTGGCGAGCGAGCCGTGCCGGACAGGGTTTGGCCTTTAACATCTCGTCAGGGGTGGGCAGGGTGGCAAGGGGTGAAGCATTCAGAAGTGAGGTGAACATGAGCGATCCTGATGACAAATGGAAATCTGCATGCTCTTTGCTGTCCAGTGGGGATCTTCCCCTTATTCTCTTGGTTAACAGAGCGCGGGCATGGGCCCGCGCTCTGTTATATCGGCCTTGGCTACCTTAGAAGCGGGCTGAGCCGCTGACGTAGTAGCTGCGACCCGGTTCGACGTTCTGGAAGACAGTATCTTTCTCTTGCAGGCGCACGTCGGTCAGGTTGTTGATCCCCAGTCGCAGGTCAAAGTTCTCGGTGACCTTGAAGCCGGTGCCGAGATCGAAGGTCTGATAGCTGGGCAGCTTGTGCAGTACGACAACCTTGTTGACGGTCTGCTCGGCAAACTGGGTGCCGGTGTAGGTGGTGCCGACAAAGGCATTGACCCGCTCGGTGGCCTGCCAGGTGATCTTGGCGTTGGCCTTGTGCTCAGGCCGCTCGGGCAGAGCCTGACCCTGATCGCCTTCCGCCTTGAGGTAGGTGTAGTTGGCGCCAAGGTTGATATCGTCGGTCAGATCGAGCTTGCCGGTCAGCTCCAGCCCCTTGGTGGTGGCCTTCTCCAGGTTGTACCAGGTGCGGTCAGTGGAGTTCGGCAACTGCTTGAAGGTGAGCATGTCGTCGATGTCGGAGTAAAACAGGGTGGCGCTGGTCTCCCAGATCCCTTCTCCTGCGATAACGCCCAGCTCGTAGTTGGTGCTGGTTTCCGGCTTGACCTTGTCGCTGCCATAGATGCGGCAGCTGCCGCCGCAGCTCTCGATGCTGTAACCGTTGGAGTACTGGTGCGGCGCCGGTGCCTTGAAGGCCTGGCTGACACCGCCTTTCACTGTCACCACATCGTTCATCTCATAGACCAGATAGCCGCGCGGGGTGAAGTGGCTGCCGTAGATCTCGTGGTGATCGTAACGGCCGCCCAGCGTGAAGGTCAGGCTGTCGGTCAGGCCAATTTCATCCTGAGCAAACAGCGCCTCCTGAGAGTGACTCTCTTTGCCGCCGATATCCTTGTAGCTCACCGCATCCACCAGCTCCCGATCCAGATATTCACCGCCCAGGGTCAGGTAGTGGTTGGCCAGCGCCAGGTTGGTGTAGCCCTTGAGGGTCAAGGTGTTCTCTTCCAGTTCGCGCTGCTGCGGGGCCGAGTAGCTGGTGTTGAAGTCATCGATCTGGGAGCTTTCATAGTTGGCCATGACGGTGGTGTCACCCCAGCTCCAGTTCCCCTTGTGGGTCAGACCAAACAGGTTGCGATCGTTTTGCTGCTGGCGGCTGTGCACCTTGTTGCCGGTTTTGCGGAAGATATCGAGAGGCCGCTCATCCTGGTTGTAGAGGTAATCCAGCTCGAAGCGTTGTTGCTCATCCACCAGCCAGCTCAGGGTAGAGGCGAAGTTGCGGGTCTGCTTGGCTTCGATAAGGGGGATACCGTCAGCGGCTTCGGTGGGGGTCCAGGCTTGACGGTCATACACCTCGCCGTTCATCCGGATCAGCAGGTTGTCGGTCAGCGGGCCGGTAAAGCCCAGGTTGGTTCTGTGCTGATCGCCGCCATCCTTGCCCTCGATGGCCTTGAAGTCGGCATCGGCCGCCCCTTGCCAGGTTTTGCCCGGCTGCTTGGTGATGATGTTGATGACACCACCGATGGCATCGGAGCCGTAAAGTGCCGACATGGGGCCACGGATCACCTCGACCCGCTGGATCATGCCAAGGGGCACGGGAGTGTTGTCGAAGTTGCCGCCGCGCCACAGGGCATTGGAGGAGGAGAGGCGTTTGCCATCCACCAGCACCAGGGTGTACTTGCCGGACATACCGCGAATGCCGATATCGCTGCGGCCATTGGTGTCAGCTTCAGCCTGAATGCCCACTTCGTGGCGCAGCAGGTCGGCAAGATCATTGACGGGCGCGGCGGCGATCTGTTCGGCCGTGATGACAGAGATAGAAGCTGGTGCCGAGCGGGTATTGTGCGCCGTGGTGGTGACGGTGATCACTTCATCGGCTTGAGGGGCGTTGCTGGCGGCGATCGCTTGCTGGGTCAGCAGAGTGACGATGGTGGTGGCCAGCAGGCTGGGAGCAATAAAACGGGAGGTTGAGGATTTCATTATTTACATCTTCCATAACATTCAAATGATAAGCGTTATCATTATCAAGTTGAATTTGCTTCGATCGCAACTCTTTTTTATCGGTGATGTTCGGTTTCGTTCGCCCCTCTCTTTTGACTAAAAAGAAGTTAATGAAATTGATTCTCATTTTTATTGATCGTTTTTTCACTCCTTGTTAGGATGCCGCTCACCCTGCGATGCGGTGAGTCAAATGACTCACTTTTTGTCGTTTCAGGTAGTGATTCATTCCAAGGAGTAGCACCGTCATGTGTGACCATGCACTGGAAGGAGAGTGGCCCGCCACTGCGGCCGGGCTGGATAAAGTGTGCTGTTTTGCCAGCGGTGACAGGGTACTGGTCGCTTCCGGTATCCACGACAGTTTTACCGGCATCCCACCGGAAAAACTGCTCGCCCATCTGCGTCAGTTGCGCCAGCAGGGGATGGTCAATCCCATCGCCATCGGCGCCATCCCGTTTGATACCCAATCCCCCTGGCATCTGGTGATCCCGGCGCAATCGCAGTGGGTCGCAAGGGATGCCCTGTTACCCGCCCGCTGTTGCCAGCTCCATGGTGAGGTGAGTGAAGTGACCGGCGCTGCCCACTATCAGGGGGCGGTGCGGGCGGCGCTGCAGCAGTTCAGCGAGGGGCAGCTTGAGAAGGTGGTGCTGTCGCGCGCCATCGACGTGCAGAGCGCAGAGCAGACCTCACCTGCACACGCCTTTGGCTCTCTGCTGGCCCAGAATCCGGGCGCCTATGTGTTCCAGATCCCGCTGCCGGAGGGAGAGACCCTGCTTGGCGCGAGCCCCGAGCTGCTGGTATCGCGCAGCGAGATGGCGGTGGTGAGCAATCCGTTGGCGGGCTCCCGTCCGCGCCACGCTTTTTCCGATCAACAGGCGGCCAGTGCCGAACTGCTAGGGGCGCAGAAGGATCGCTATGAACATGCGCTGGTGGCCGATGCGGTCGCCGCCGCCCTCGCTCCCTTCTGCCGCGAGCTGGACGTCCCTCTGGAGCCGCAGGTGATCGCCACTCCGACCATGTGGCACCTCTCGACCCGCATCGCCGGACGGCTCCATGAGCCCTCTCCCGTGCTGGCTCTGGCGCTGGCGCTGCACCCGACACCGGCGGTGTGCGGCACGCCGCTCTCGGCAGCGCGTCAGGCCATCGCCCGGCTTGAGGGGTACGATCGCCGCTTCTACTGCGGCGCCGTTGGTTGGATGGATGCCGACGGCAATGGCGAGTGGGTAGTCACCATTCGCTGTGGCGTGCTGGCTGGCAGACAGCTGCGGCTCTATGCCGGCGCCGGGGTGGTGGTGGGCTCCTCGCCGGAAGCAGAGTGGCAGGAGACCGCCGCCAAACTCGGCACCATGCTGCGGGCGTTTGGCCTCGAGAGCCGGGAGCCGGAGGTAACTGCATGAAGCCGTTGGTGCCCTTTACCCCCTGGCCCGCCGAGCTGGCGGCCCACTACCGGGCGCAAGGGTGGTGGCGCGGGCAACCGCTCACCGCCCTGCTCGATGACTCTGCCGAACGTTATCCCGAGCGCACGGCCCTGATCTGCGGCGAGCGCACCCTCAGTTATGGCCAGTTAAAACGTGAGGTCGATGCGCTGGCGGCGCGGCTGGCAGTGCGCGGGTTGGGTCATGGCGATACCGCGCTGGTTCAGTTGCCCAACTGCGCCGAGTTCTATATCTGCTGGTTTGCCCTGATCCGCTGCGGAGTGGTGGCTGTGCACGCACTTTATAGCCATCAGCGGCGCGAGCTGGTGGCCTTTGCCCGCCAGATTGAGCCCGCCTTGCTGGTACTCAGCCCCTCTCACCCCGGCTTTGCCGGTGAAGGGGGAAGCCTCGCGGCCCTTGATGAGTGGGTATCGCCTTCCTGTCAGACACTGCTGTTCGAGCCAGCAGAAGGGGGCGATCTTCAGTCAGGATTTGCATGGCGTCAGTCTGAAACCGTGGCTCGTGCAGATGGTTCTGTGCAGGTGACTGCTGCGCCAACTCCTGCACCGACTCCGGCCGATCAGGTCGCCTTTTTCCAGCTCTCCGGCGGCAGCACCGGCACCCCCAAACTGATCCCCCGTACCCACGATGACTATGGCTATAGCGTGCGCCAGAGCGTGGCGGTGTGCGGTTGGGATGAGCGGGTGATCTATCTCTGCGCCCTGCCGGCGCCCCACAACTTTCCCCTGAGCTCCCCCGGGGCACTCGGAGTGTTTTATGCCGGTGGCTGCCTGGTGCTGGCAAAGGATCCCTCTGCGGCAACCTGTCTGCCGCTGGTGCAGCGCCATCAGATCAACTGGGCGGCGCTGGTGCCACCGGCTCTGGCGCTCTGGCTGGAGGCTGCCAGTCACTATCCGCAGACCTCTCTGGAGTGTGTGCAGGTGGGAGGTGCGCGCCTCAGCCCGGCTCACGCCGAGGCGGTGGCGAGCCGCCTTGGCTGCCGCTTGCAGCAGGTGTTCGGCATGGCTGAGGGGCTGGTCAACTACACCCGCATCGAGGATGACCAGTGGCACATCGTCAATACCCAGGGCCGTCCGATGAGCCCGGGCGACGAGGTGGAGGTGCGAGGCAGCGACGGGCGCCCCTTGCCTGTTGGTGAGTGTGGCGAGCTCTGGACGTGTGGCCCCTACACCTTTCGCGGCTACTTCAAGGCAGATGCCCACAATCAGCGGGCTTTTGATCGGGACGGTTTCTACTGCACCGGCGATCTGGTCTGCCGCTTGCCCGGCGGCCATTTGATGGTGGTGGGACGCAACAAGGATCAGATCAACCGGGGCGGGGAGAAGATCGACGCTCTCGAGATTGAAGAGCTGTTGCTGACCCACCCGGAGGTGCGGCAGGCAGCGCTGGTCGCCATGCCTGATCCCATGCTCGGGGAGCGCAGCTGCGCCTTTCTGATGTGCCGCGAGCCCCTCAATCTGCCCCGCTTGCGCCGTTTCCTGCGTGAGCAGGGGGTGGCCGATTACAAACTGCCTGATCGCCTGGTGCTGGTGGAGCAACTGCCCCACACCCCGGTCGGCAAGATAGACAAACAGACGCTGCGCGAGCAGCTCGCCAAGGAGTGTGCATGACCATTCAATCCCTCGCCGCCTATCCGCTGCCCACCGCTGAGGAGCTGCCCAGCGGGCGGGTGAACTGGCCTTTCGAACCGGGCCGCGCCGCCTTGCTGGTCCACGATATGCAGCACTATTTCGTCGACTTCTACGGGCTGGACAATCCGCTGATCAATCAGGTCATCGACCATATAGCTGCCCTGATCCGTCAAGCGCGAGCCCTCGGTATGCCGGTGGTCTATACCGCCCAGCCCGCCGAGCAGAGCCAAGCAGATCGGGCGCTGCTCAATGACATGTGGGGGCCCGGATTGACCCGGGCGCCAGAGCGTCAACCGATCATTCCTGCGCTGGCCCCCGAGCCGCAGGATACGGTGCTGACCAAGTGGCGCTACAGCGCTTTTTGCCGCTCACCGCTGGCCGAGCTGATGGCCGAATGGGGGCGGGATCAGCTGGTGATCTGTGGCATCTACGGCCATATCGGGGTGATGCAGACGGCGGTCGATGCCTTTATGCGCGATATCCGCCCCTTCCTGGTGGCTGATGCCATCGCCGACTTCTCCCGCGAGGATCATCTGCTGGCGCTCTCCTATGTCAGCCGCAATGCCGGTCGGGTGATTACCGTGGCCGAGGTGATGGCGGCCAGCAAACGCCCTCTGACTCGCGAGTCACTGCGTGATCTGGTGTTGGCGCGGCTGCCCGCCGAGATGCAGCAGGAGCAGCCCACCGAGGATGACAACCTGCTCGACTACGGTCTCGACTCGCTGGCTGTGATGGGGCTGGTGGAGGAGTGGCGTCAGCAGGGGCTGGTGGTGGAGCTGGCCGAGCTGGCCCGCACGCCGACCCTGGCCCATTGGTGGGCGCTCCTCTCCCGTCAGCTGAATGTCAGTCAGGCCACGGCTTATCAGGCCAACGAAGATCACGTCAGCGAACCGGAGTGCACCCCATGAGCGAGTGGCAAGGCAGAACCGTCTGGGTGACCGGTGCGGCGCAGGGAATTGGCCATGCGGTGGCGCGCACCTTTGCCGAGGCGGGGGCCAGCGTGGTGGCGCTCGATCTGCAACTGGCCGAGGCGCTGCCCGGCAACGTGAAGGGAGTGGTGATCGATGTGAGCGACAGCGAGGCCGTGACCCGCTGCTGCGAACAGCTGCTGGACGAGGGGCTGGGGCCCGATGTGCTGGTCAATGTCGCTGGCGTACTGGCGACCGGCAGGCTCGATGAGGTGGATGACGCCCTCTTGCAGCGCACCTTCGCCATCAACACTTTCGCCCCTTTCTACCTGATGCGGGCCCTGACCCCCTGGTTTCAGGGGCGGCGCAGGGGCGCTATCGTCAATGTCTCCTCCAATGCCGGTCGGGTACCGCGAGTGGGGATGGGCATCTATGGCGCCTCCAAGGCGGCGCTGACCAGCCTCACCCAAACGGCGGGGTTGGAGCTTGCCCCCTATGGGGTGCGCTGCAATCTGGTGTCGCCGGGCTCGACCCGTACCCCGATGCTGTACGGCATGTGGCAGGAGGGGGAGGCGGCGCAGCAGGAAGGAGAGCTGCGTACCATCGCGGGCCTGCCCGGGCAGTTCAAGCTGGGGATCCCTCTTGGCAAGCTCGGGACACCCGACGAGGTGGCTGCTTGCGTGCTGTTTCTCGCCTCCGATGCCGCCAGCCATATCACCCTGCAGGATCTGGTGGTCGATGGCGGTGCCACTCTGGGGGTCTAGCCCGCGCGCTGCCGGTCTGGCAGGCGTGACACTCTTTTTATGGAGGAGGCCTTGCCTCCTCGCTTTTCAGCCATGCGGGCAGGAGCAACTCACTGCCCGCTTGATGTTTGCGCAAGGACATTTCCATGGAACAGACAATGGCGATGCGCGCCACCCATCAGCGTGGGGAGCCGCCGCGCTGGTCGCTTACCACCGCTCAGGCGGGCATCTGGTTTGCCCAGCAAAAATATCCGCAGAGCCCCGCCTGCAATACCGGCGAGTACTGGCTGCTGGAGGGGGCGCTGGCTCCCCATCACTTCACCCGCGCGGTGCGCCAGACTATCGACGAGATCCCCGGTCTGCACTGCGCCTTTGTGGCTACTGCCGATGGCCCGCAGATGGTGGCCAACCCCGCTTGCTGGCAGCTGGCAGAGCGGGATCTGCGCAGCGAAGCCGACCCGCTCGCCGCTGCGCAGGCCGAGATGCGTGCGCAGTTGGCCGTCCCCTTCAATCTGGCCGGGGGGCCGCTGTTTGCCACTACGCTCTATCGCCTTGGCGAGGGGCGGTGGGCCTGGTTTATCGCCGTGCACCATATCGCCATCGACGGCTTTGGCCTGAGCCTGCTCTGCCAGCGGGTGACAAATTGGTATGAGGCGCTCTGTGCCGGCGAGCAGCCTGCCCCCTGTCGTTATGCGACCCAGCAGGAGTTGCTGGCCGAGGAGGCGGCCTATCAGGATTCGCCGCGCGCCGCGCGGGATCGCGATTTCTTCGTGCAGCAGTTGGCCGGGGTGGAGAATCCTGCGTCGCTCTCCCGCCGTCCGGCGCAAGGGCCGGGCTCCACATATCGTCTTGAGCAGCGGCTAGTGGGCCGCCAGTGGCAGGCATTGGTGGCACGGGCGAGTCGTTCGGCCTGTCACCCCTACAGCCTGCTGCTGGCGGCGGTGGCCAGCTATGTGCAGCGGATGAGCGGCGCTGGCGAGGTGGTGCTGGGTATTCCGCTGATGGGGCGGCTGGGCTCAGCGGCGGCCGATACCCCCTGCATGAAGGTCAATGTGGTGCCCCTGCGCGTCGAGCTGAGCGGCACCAGCCGGGTAGGGGAGTTGCTGGCACAGGTCGAGCGGCAATTTGCCGCCCTGCGCCGTCATCAGGGCTGCCGTCAGGAGTGGTTGCAACAGCGTCAGCCGGGCCAGCTGCTGTTTGGCCCTCAGGTCAATTTGATGCCCTTTGCCCGCACCCTCAGCGTTGGTGAAGGGCACAACCAAGTTCGTGGCGAGGTGCAGGTGCTGGCGGCGGGGCCGGTGGAGGAGTGCGCCTTCTACTTTGCCGAGGAGGCAGGCGCGATGACCCTGACCCTCGAAGCACATCAGGGGCGCTTCTGCCATCAGGAGAGCGAACGTCATCTGGCCCGACTGCTGGCCTATCTGGCCGCCTGGAGTGAGGCGGATGACGAGGCCCTGGCGGTGCGTTTGCCGCTGTTGCTGCCCTGCGAGCAGGCTGAGCTGGCGCGCTGGAACCAGACCGACCATCTGTTGCCGACTACCACCCTGAGCGCACTGCTGGCCGAAGGGCTGGCGGCGGCAGATCAGAGCGCCATCGCGCTGGAGTGTGGCGCCGAGAGCTGGAGTGTGGCCGAGTTGCGCCAGCGCACCCGCCAGCTGGCCAGCTATCTGGCGGGGAGGGGCGTGGGCCCCGGTTGTCGGGTGGCGGTGGTGATCCCGCGCTCTCCCGAGCTTATCCTCGCCCAGCAGGCCATCATGGCGGTGGGTGCCGTTTATGTGCCCGTTGACCCGGACTATCCGGCGGAGCGGATCGGCTACATTCTCGCCAGCAGCGATCCTGCGCTGGTGCTGACCAGTCGCACCTTGCGGATGCCGCTCGATGTGGTCGCGCCACTTGTCTGCCTCGATGCCCCCGGTGTGGCAGAGCAGCTGGCGACGATAGACGTGGTGGCGACAGAACCTTGTGATCTGCCAGCCCCCAAACCGGAAGATGCGGCCTATATCATCTACACCTCAGGTTCGACCGGTCGGCCCAAAGGGGTGGTGGTGAGCCACGGTGCCATCGTCAACCGGCTGCTCTGGATGCAGCACATGTATCCCATCGGCCCGGCGGATCGGGTGCTGCAAAAGACCCCGGCCGGTTTCGATGTCTCCATCTGGGAGTTTTTCTGGCCCTTTATGACCGGGGCGCGGCTGGTGCTCGCCAAACCGGGCGGCCACAAGGATCCCGCCTACCTTGCCGAGCTGATTGAGCTGGCGGGGATCACCACCTTGCACTTTGTCCCCTCCATGCTGCAGGTCTTCGTCGCACAAGCCGAACCTGCGCGTTGCCGCGCCCTGCGGCAGGTCTTCTGCTCCGGCGAGGCGCTGCCCGCGGATCTGGTGCAGCGCTGGTATGGGGCATTTTCAGCCCCCCTGCACAACCTCTATGGCCCGACCGAGGCTGCGGTGGATGTCACCTGGTATCCCTGCCGGGCAGACGAGGCGGTGACCAGCGTGCCCATCGGCTATCCGGTCTGGAATACCTGTATCCACATTCTCGACCCCTGGTTGCAGCCGGTGCCGCCCGGTGTGGCGGGGGAGCTCTGGATCGGCGGCGTGCAGGTGGCGGAGGGCTACTTTGGCCAGCCCGAGCTCACCGCCGAGCGCTTTATTGCCAACCCCTTCGGCGCGGGACGGCTCTATCGCAGCGGCGATCTGGCCGCCTGGCGCGAGGATGGCGCCATCGAGTATCTGGGGCGCCTCGATTTTCAGGTGAAGATCCGTGGCCAGCGTATCGAACTGGAGGAGATCGAGCAGGTGCTGCTGCGCCATCCCCGAGTGGCGCAGGCGGTAGTGTTGGCCCCCGAATTTGCTCCCGGCGATCGCCGTCTGGTGGCCTACGTGGTGGCCGCAGATAGCAGCGAGTTGACGCTGGCCGAGTTGGTACCCACCCTTGGCGCAGCCTTGCCTGACTACATGGTGCCGGGGCTCCTGGTAAACCTGGCCGAACTGCCGCTTACCCCCAATGGCAAGCTGGATCGCAAGGGGCTGCCGCTGCCCGATATGGCGTCGGCGGTGGGTCAGTCACTGCCGAAAAACCTGCAGGAGGAGCGGCTCTGTCGCCTCTTCGCCGAGATACTGGGGCTGGTGCGAGTCGGCGCCGACGATAACTTCTTTGCCCTCGGCGGCCACTCCCTGCTGGCGGCGCAACTGGTGGTGCGCATTGAAGAGTCGCTCGGACAGGCTCTCACTCTGGCCAGTCTGTTCGAAGCGCCGAGCCCCGCCCAGCTGGCGCGTCGTCTTGGCGGCGAGCGGGAGGCCATGCCCATGCTGTTGCCCCTGCGGGCGCCCGGTGTGCAGGCGGGTACATCGGGTCCCACTCTCTTTTGCGTCCACCCCGCCGGCGGGCTCGGCTGGTGTTATGCGCCGCTGGTGCCCCATCTGCCGACCGACATGGCGGTCTATGCCCTGCAGGCGCGTGCGCTCTGTCAGCCCGATGCCCCGCTGCCCGCCAGTTTCGACGAGCTGGCGCTCGATTATGTGACCGAGCTGCGTCGTCAGCAGAGTGAGGGGCCCTACTGGCTGCTCGGCTGGTCGCTCGGGGGCATGCTGGTGCACCGGATGGCCGCCATGCTGCAAGAACAGGGACAAGAGGTGGCCATGGTGCTGCTGCTCGACGCCTACCCCTGCCTGCAGTGGCAGACCCAGCAGCTGCCCGACGAGCAGCGGATGCTCGATGCGCTGCTGCGAATGGGGGGGATTGCGGTTGCGGACGATGCGCTCGATTCCCTTACTCGTGACGAGGTGGTGGCCCGACTGGGGGCAGAGGGGAGTGCGCTGGCCATGCTCGACGAGCAGGTGGTGAGCGCCATGATTGAGCTGGTGGGCCACAACAACCGGCTGATCCGTCAGCCGGTCGACTACTGCTACCACGGGGAGGTGATCTTTATCGAGGCGTCAGCTTCTCGCCAGCCCTGGCTGGATGGGCGCGGCTGGGAGTCGCTGACAAAAGGGGATATCCGCTATGAGTGCTTCCCCTGCCTGCATCAGGAGATGGTGCATCCCGACTGGTTGGCGAAGATCGGCGCCCTTATTGGTGAGCGGGTCGATGGGGTCGGGCAGCAACCGTACATCCGGCAGGAGGGGGACGCATGACCCCGGTTGCCGCTATCAGGGAAGCTTTGCAGGTGGGCAAACTGGTGGGGCTGGGGGAGCCGCACTGGCACCCGGATTTTATCCGGCGCCAGCACGCCTGGCTGTGTGATCCGGCGCTCTGGGGAATCATGACCGATCTGGTGCTGGAGTGCGGCAACCGCCGCCATCAGGGCTTGCTCGATGCCTGGCTGGCGGGGGAGGAGAGCTGGCAGGGGGAGCCGCTGACGCTGGCACGGCTCTATCCGGTCTGGCTCGACTCTTGCGCCTTTCCCGCCTGGATGGCCCCCGAGTTTCCGGCCCTCTTTGCCGCCCTGCGCCAGAGCAATCTGGCTCGCCCCGAACATGTGCGGCTGCGGGTGCATCTCTGCGAGCCTTCATTCGAGTGGCAAGAGTTGACTCCGGAGCGATGGCAGCAGCACAACAGGGGGCGGGATCAGGCGCTGGCCGACTATCTTCTTGCACTTCCCGCCCGCGGCGTGGTGGTGCTGGCGGGGGCGCGTCATCTGCTCAAAGCCGCAGGAGATCCCCACTTTGCGCAGCCGACGCTGGGCCAGTTGCTGGAGGCCGCACGGCCGGGTTGGTTGCATGTCCTTCACCCCTGGCCAATGGCTGATGGAAAGGGAGATGAGGAAGAGGAGCGGGTGTGCGAGCTGGCCGGGATCGCGACTGCCGACCTCTATCCTCACTGGCCGGCGCATCCGCCGCTGGAGACCCTCATCGATCGGTTGGTGCGCGTGACTGACCGGGGACGGGAGATGCGAATTTGCCCGACCTTGCTGGCCGAGCCCTGGCGCAGCCACTTGCTAAGCCGCGTTCACTTGCTGCCAGTTGGCATGGCCAGCCAGCTGCAACACTGGCTGGCGTAACTGCTGGTTGGAGTAACGGCTGACTGAAGTAACTCAATGGGGGAGCAAGGCTCCCCTTTTTCACATTTGGCATCCTGCGTTCAGTGCTGCAAAGTTGCACCATTTACGGCATACCTTGCCACTCATCGCCGAAAATTCAGCTCCTTCGCTACTTTAAAGAAATTTCTACTGGTCTTACCTGAGTAAATCCCTTTGCTTTTTATTTAACAAGGTATTTACATCTAGGTGTCACCAGCATCGGTGACGCTCACAACGGCAAGGAGCCAGTTATGACCCATGTCGACATCCCTTTCCTTCGTTACCTCGATGCGGAAGGGTGCCCGGTCGCAACCTTACCGACCTGGCTGGACAAGGCGATACTGCACACCTTCTATCGCAATATGGTGATGGTGCGCAGCTATGACAAAAAAGCGATTGCGCTGCAACGAACCGGCAAACTCGGTACTTTTCCCTCCCATCTCGGCGCAGAAGCCGTGGGGATTGGCATTGGTCTGGCCATGCAGCCGCAGGATGTCTACGTCCCCTACTATCGGGACATGCCCACCCTCTATGTGCGGGGCGTGCCGATGGAGAAAAACCTGCAATATTGGGGTGGGGACGAGCGGGGCAGTTATTTTCTCAAACCCGATGGGACTCCCTCTGAAGATCTCCCCATCTGCGTCCCCATCGCCACCCAGATCACCCACGCCTGCGGTATTGCCTCGGCTTTCAAACTGCGTAATCAACCGCGCGTTGCCGTGGTCACCATCGGCGACGGCGGCACCTCCAAGGGGGATTTTCTGGAGGGGCTCAACTGCGCCGGTGTCTGGCACCTGCCGATGGTCATCATCGTCAACAACAACCAGTGGGCTATCTCGGTGCCGCGCAAGCTGCAATCGAGCGCCCCAACGCTGGCCCAGAAAGGGATTGGTGCCGGGGTGCGCAGCCTGCAGGTGGATGGCAACGATGTGGTGGCGGTCTACGATGCCGCGCGCATTGCCGTCGAACGGGCCCGCAGCGGCAAGGGGCCGACCCTGATCGAGGCGGTCAGTTATCGCCTCGGCGATCACACTACGGCCGACGATGCCACTCGCTATCGCGACGGGGCCGAGGTCGAGGCCGCCTGGGCGAAAGAGCCGGTCAAGCGGCTGCGCCAGTTTATGCACAACAAAGGCTGGTGGGATGAAGAGCAGGAGCAGCGCCTGCTGGCGGAGGCCACCCGAGAGGTAGAGCAGGCGGTCGCCCACTATGAGGCGATGGCGCCCCAGCCGCCGGAGGCGATGCTCGATTATCACTACGCCAGCCTGCCCGCCGAACTCTTGCCCCAGCGCGAGCGAGTGATTGCCAAGGGGGTGAAGCAGGAGGTTGGCCATGAGTGAGATCAGTTTGCTGGAAGCGGTCAACATGGCCCTTCACTACGAGATGGAGCACGACCCGGATGTGGTGGTACTGGGCGAGGATGTAGGGGTCAACGGCGGGGTGTTTCGCGCCACTGTGGGCCTGCGCGACAAGTTCGGTTTCAAGCGGGTGATCGACACGCCGCTGGCCGAGGGATTAATCGCCGGGGTGGCGGTCGGCATGGCCACTCAGGGGCTCAAGCCGGTGGCTGAGTTCCAGTTTCAGGGTTTCATCTTCCCCGGGATGGAGCAGATCATCTGTCAGGCGGCGCGGATGCGAAACCGCACTCGTGGCCGCCTCTCCTGTCCCCTTGTCTATCGCTCCCCGTATGGTGCTGGCATTCACTCGCCAGAACACCACAGCGAGAGTGTCGAGGCGCTGTTTGCCCATATTCCGGGGCTACGGGTAGTGATCCCCTCCAGCCCGAGGCGTGCTTATGGCCTGCTGCTCTCGGCCATCCGCGATCCGGATCCCGTGATGTTTTTCGAACCGGACCGCATCTATCGCTCGATGAAATCCGAGGTGGTGGATGACGGTGTCGGCCTGCCGCTGGATGTCTGCTTCACCCTGCGCCCGGGCCGGGATATCACGGTAGTGGCCTGGGGGGCCTGCATCCAGGAGGTGATGCGGGCGGCGAACCTGCTGGCCGAGCAGGATATCCAGTGCGAGGTGCTGGATCTGGCCACCATCAAGCCGCTGGATATGGAGACCATCCTCACCTCGGTGCGCAAGACCGGTCGCTTGCTGGTGGTACACGAGGCGTGTGGCAGCTTCGGGGTCGGGGCCGAAATTGTGGCGCGAGTGACCGAGCAGGCACTTCCCTGCCTCAAGGCGCCGCCCAAGCGGCTGACCGGCGTGGATGCCGCCGTCCCCTACTATCGCAACGAAGCGTATTACCTCATCACCGAGCAGGATATCGCCGATGCCGCTCACCAGCTGATGGAGAAACAGTGGCTATGAAATTTTTCAAATTACCGGATCTGGGTGAAGGGTTGGCCGAAGCCGAGATTGTCGAGTGGAAGGTGAGTGCCGGTGATACCGTTGCGGTCGATCAGGTGCTCTTGTCGGTGGAAACGGCCAAGGCGCTGGTGGATGTACCCTCTCCGGTAGCCGGGGTGATTGCCCGTCTCTGCGGCGCCGAGGGGGATATCCTCCATATCGGTGCGCCGCTGGTGGAGTTCGAGGGGGGCGAAGATGATGGCACCGTGGTGGGCAAGGTGAGCGCCCATCAGCAACATATCGAGGATCACTTCGTGGTGGGGGCCATTGCCCCGGGGGGATCGCTGGTGCAAGCCATGCCTGCCGTGCGCCTGCTGGCACAAAAACTGGGTCTGGATATCGAGCGGATCAAGGGGAGTGGCAGCGGCGGCATGGTGACCGAGCTGGATGTGCAGCAGGCATTTGAGGCCCAGCAGAGCAGTGGCAACGAATTCCTCAAAGGGTCGCGCAGGGCCATGGCCAAGGCGATGGAGCTCTCTCATCAGACTGTGGTGCCGGTCAGCATCACCGACGAGGTGGATTTGCGTCACTGGCGGCCTGATGAGGATGTGACGGTGCGCCTTATCAAGGCCATTGGCGTGGCGTGCCGCGCCGAGCCCTCGATGAATGCCTGGTTTGATGGTGACACCCTGTCACGGCGGCTGTTCAAAGAGGTCAATGTAGCCATCGCGGTGGATTCAAAGCATGGCCTCTATGTGCCGGTGATGGAGAACGTGGCCGAGCGGGAGGGGGCGGATATCCGGCAGGGACTGGATCGGATGATCGCCGATGTTAAGGCGCGCGCCGTGCCGCGCGAGATGTTGCAGGGGGCGACCATTACGCTCACCAACTTCGGCGCCATCGCTGGCCGTTATGCCAGCCCTATCGTCACGCCGCCGCAGGTGGCCATCATAGGGGCAGGCAAACTGTTCGAAAAAGTGGTGTTCATCCATGGTGAAGCGCGTCCCGTCAGGGCATTGCCGCTGTCGATGACATTTGACCACAGAGCCTGTACTGGCGGGGAGGCGGCTCGTTTTCTCAGAGCGCTGGTCGAAGCGTTGGAAGCGGCCACCTTATAACGGTTTGTGCCCTGCCGTTGGCAGGGCACAAATTTGTTTGCGTAATCTACAAAGCCACGTATAATCCAAACCAGCTTGAAAGGGCGATAGTTATGTCAATGAATACGATGTTTCACATCTTGTCCTGTTGTTCATAAGTTAATCCCGTTTTTTGAGCTTTACCCGCTGAAAAGCATAAGTAATTATTTTGAATACAGGTTTAAAAGATATGTCTAACATGATCACCGGTACCGTTAAGTTTTTCAACGAAACCAAAGGTTTTGGCTTCATCCAGCAAGAAAACGGCCCGGACGTTTTCGTTCACTTCAGCGCCATTCAAGGTAACGGTTTCCGTACCCTGGCTGAAGGTCAGCGCGTACAGTTCTCTGTGACCCAAGGTCAGAAAGGCCCGCAGGCTGAGAACGTAACCGCTCTGTAATTCTTACAGAATTTAAGAAAGCCGTGGTACCTCTGGTGCCACGGCTTTTTGTTTATATGGCTTCTGCTACTGACTTCCATGTGCTGAATCATGCTGCTATCGCTCCTGCTTGCTGCCACCTTGACTCCGACTTCCGATGCGCCGGTACCGGTTCAATCCGCGATGGAAGCGCAGATGATCTGCCAGCAATTTGTCCAGGTCCGGATGGGCACTGCACAGCAACCCGATGAGGTGAATGCGCGACTGGTGCCTGAAAGGGAGGGGGAGTGGCTGGTGGATGGCAAAGTAAAAGGACCCGAAGGTCCTTTGCTGTTTGCCTGTCATCTTCACCAAGGGGAGCGCTGGGAGCTACTCAACTTTTCACTCTGGGCACCACAGCCGGTCAAAGCGGTTTGAGTGCGACCAGCAGATGTTGCAGGTGTTCAACCATGGTCATGCCAAACGGGGTGAGATAGCCGCCATCTTCTGCGCTGATGAGCCCCTGTTGATGCAGACGGGCTGCCGCCTGGCACAACTCTTCAGACATATCGCTGCGTAATTTAATCCCCAGGCTCATGTTGGCCGGATCAAAGCATGCCAGTATTTTCAAATCGTTCACGAATTCGTTAGAAACCTGGTCGATCCCAATCATGGATTTACTCCTTACGCTAAAGATGTATGCAAACTAGCATCCCCAGATCCACTTTAGTGGGCGCTGGCTCAAATTATTGATCTTTGACTGGATGCTGCGTTTCAAATGCTGCTTTTTTCGGCGTAATCAGATGGTTGGCTGACAGCTTCGCCAAGGGCCGAGCCGGACCAAACGTGGTAGGATAGGGCACTTCTTTATATCGGACGGTCTATTGGTGGCTGTTCGCCCGTTCAAGGTATCGCTCATGGTCAAGATCACTCTGGTATCCCTGCTGCATTCACTTTGTGCCCGCTTTCCTGTCTACCCCGCTGCTTCGTTGACGTCACTGCTGGATGCCCATCAGGGCGAGGTGTGGTTGCCTGCACGCAAGGGGGCCGACATTGCACTGTTGCGCAAGCATGCCAAGGGGGCTCATGAGCTGGCGTCACTCGATGCGGGCTGGTGCGATTTTGCCGCCAGCGATAGCGGTGATACACCCGAGCTGGATGCACTGGCCAACTACGACAGCGAGATGATGGATAACCTGCTGATGTACTGGCACAGCGCCGCCAAGATCAACAGCCCGATCACCGATAACCTGTTCGAGCTGCGTCGCGAAGTGGTGGATGAAGCCCACGGGGTGAAACTTGCTGCCGCCTGGGAGCAACAGCAACAGCAGCGTTTTGAGCAGCTGATGGCGATGGCGGCCAATGGCCAGGATCTGCTCTGCTTTGTCGAAGTGGAGTCCGCCTACTGGCTGCGGCAAAAGCTGAGCGAGCAGCCTGATGTGGAGCTGATCACCCCTGCGCTGTAAAAGGGGCAATATGATGGCTGGCGGTCTCGCTATCGAGGAGGCTGCTCTATCCTTATTTGCGTCATTGTCCTCCCCATCCGGTGCCAAGGGGCTGCAAGCTGGACAAGCTGACGACAAGATGTGAACATGGCGCCCTTTATCGAGAGAGAGACTTGGCCAATGAGCTATGAACTGAGCGACACCGAGCGCAATGCCGCGCTGCAACTGAACGCTGATTACCGTTACGATCACTTCATCAGCAAGCTGGTCGAGCATGAAGAGCTGTTCGTCCTGACTGACGAGCATGGCGTCATGATGCTGACCACCGACGATGAAGATTGCATCCCGGTATGGCCGCACCCGGAGTACGCCAAGGCGTGGGCCGAAGGTGAGTGGGCCGATTGCAAGCCGCAGTCCATCACCCTGAAGGTGTGGCTGGAGCGCTGGGTTGACGGTATGGAGCAGGACGAGCTGTGTGTTGCCGTGTTCCCGACCCCGGATCAGGAAGGCATCGTACTGGAGCCGGCTGACGTGGCTGACGCCATTGCCGAGAAGCAGGCCAAACGCGGCTGATCACCGAGCTATTCGCAACACCGGTTGCCAACAAAGACCCCGCTATCTGGCGGGGTCTTTTGTTTTAAGGACTTTTGCCGATGGGCTGATGCAATCAGGGCTGGCGATAAGTGCTGTCGATGATAGGCTCGGCCGGGAAAGTTTTGCCACTCTTGATGGCTGCCCTGGTCTCGGATTTTAGCTCTTCATCGATCCACAGCAGACCGCCATAGCTGTAACCGCTGTTGTCGCCACCGAGGGGCCAGTAGAGCTGCTCGCTCTTGGGGGTGGCAGGTACTTTTGGCAGTTTTATCCAGCGCCAGGCTCCTTCCCGGGTGTAGGGCACCTGATAGGCGGGGACGAAGCTCGCCAGCTCATAGAGCCGCTGCTGGATCTGCCGTGACAGGGCCGCCTTTTTGGCAAAGTCGAACTCCTTGTCATACTGCTCCACCAAGGCCGTGATGGCGTCATCATCGATGTTCATGATGTTGTTGGTCTGGGGTTTGTTGGCGTTGACCTTGTGGAAGAACTCCCAATAGGCGGGATAGCGGCTACCCGCCCAGGCCATCCAGGCGCTCTGGTGTTTTTTCTCCTGCATCGATTTGAACCCAGCCGAGGCATCCATCAGGTTGAGCTCCAGATTAAGCCCCGCCTTCTTGGCCTCTTCCCGCAACAGCGTGAGCCGCTGTGCGTGCTCTGCGGTGGTGTAGGTGATGGCGAGGGTCAGTGACTGCCCCTTGTCGTTTTGCAAAATCCCCTGCGGCCCCACTTTGTTAAAGCCTGCCTTGGCAAAGTATTCCCGTGCCAGTTTGGGATCGAACGGACGGGCCTTGATCTCGCTGTTGGTAAACTCACCCTGACCTGAGCCATAACTGTTGAGTCGCTGGTAATCCCCCCGCAGCAGGCTGGTGAGCATCTTGTCGAGGTTGAGGGCATGCTGGACCCCGAGCCGCACATCGAGATTATTCAGCAGCGGATCGGCGGTGTTGAGATAGAGCCCCATTGGCGATTGCGGGGTCTGGTTGTAGAACCAGCGCCGCTCGATATACCCCTTCTCGAACTCCGCGGTTTTGGTCTTGTCGTGCCACCAGTTGGGCATCACCAGCGGGAAGGTGTCGAGATCGCCGCGCAGGAAGTGCTGCCAGGCGATGTTCAGATCCCTGAGCACCTTGATCTCGATCCGCGCAGGATTGAAGCGATGCTGGAAGTAGCGCTCGTCATCCCCCCACCAGTTTTCAATCCGCTTGAAGGTGACCGATTTACCCTTTTTCACCTGATCGAGCTGATAGGGGCCGGTGACTGGCAATACCTTCCAGTTGTACTCCTTGACCCAGTTGGCGGTGAGCTTGATGGCGTGGCTCGGCTCCGGGCTGATGGGCAGTGACTCGAGCAGATCCTGGCGGCTCTTTTCGGTGCCGCTGGTGATGGCCAGAGTGTGATCATCAAACTTGGTTATGTCTGCTATCTGGGTGCTGTAGTAGTTGTTGTACCAGGGGTCGTTGATCTCTTTGCTGCGCATCATCTTGAGGGTAAAGAGCCAATCATCGGCGGTCACCGGTTGGCCGTCTGACCAGCGTGCTTTGGGATTGATGCGAAAATAGAGGGTCTTGTTGTCGGCGCCGAAGGCCCACTCGTTTGCCAGCATCGGCATGGGGTTGCCGGTAACGGGATGAGTACTCAGCAGTGGCAGGTTGGTTTCCCGCACGTAACCGGCAAAGCCGCCGTTGGAGTCGGGGCCATATTTGCGCAGGGTCAGGGGGAAGCTGGTCATAAAGGTGCGAAAGGTGCCGCCGCGTTTGGCGGCCGGATCGGCATAGAGAGGATCCTGGTTGTTGCTCTCCCACTTCAAGTCAGCGGGCAGCGTGGCACTCCAGCCAAACGGGCTCCAGCACAGGGTCAGGGTGATGGCGGTGGCGCGAATGATAGGGGGGAGGCGGCGCCCCCCGGCGGTGATGGTCGATGGCATGTCCTTGCTCTCCTGAAAGTCTGCTTCCTGCAGATCATGTTCTGATGATGTCAGTCCCGATGGGGACTGGCTCATCATGAAAATTTTATCCTGTCAGGTCAATGAAATAGCGCAAATTGGCAGGCTCTCATCAGATCGCGCTCTGTGGTTTGAACCCGCGCAGCCGACCACCGAGCAGATGCACCACAAAGCCGAGTAGCACCAGACCTGAGCCCAGCCACTGCATGGCGGTCGGATGTTCATCGAGCAGCAGGGCGGCCGCCACCATGCCGACACAAGGGATCAGCAGGGAGAGGGGCGCCACCTGCGCCACCGGATAGCGCATCAGCAGTTGGCCCCACAGGCCGTAACCCAGCCAGGTCGCGACATACGAGAGATAGAGCACGCACAGCAATCCCTGCCAGCTGAAGTTGAGCAGGCTGCTGACCATCAGCTCCGGCCCTTCGAACTGCCAGGATAGGGCGAAAAACGGCACTATCGGTACCAGACCGCCCCAAGCGATCAGGCTCGGCAGCGTGGTCTGGTAGCGCAGACCAATCTGGCGATTGATGACGTTGCCAAGGCCCCAACAGGCTGCGGCGCACAGCGTCAGGATAAACCCGAGCAAGGTCAGGCTGCCTTCACCGTGAGTGGCGATCAGATAGAGGCCGCACCCCGCCAAGGGCAGCGCCACCCAGTGGTGGGGTTGCCAGCGCTCCCCGAGCCAGATCATCGCAAACAGCAGGGTGAACACCACCTGGGATTGCAGCACCAGCGAGGCCATGCCCGCCGGCATGCCGAACTTCATGGCGCAGAACAGGAAGGCAAACTGGCCGAGGCTGATGGCGCCGCCATAGGCCAGCAGCCAGCGCCAGGGCATGGCGGGCTTGGGCACCAGCAAGATGGCGGGAAAGACCACACCGATAAAGCGCAGTGCACCCAGCAGCAGGGGGGGAATCCCCTCCAGCCCCCACTTGATTGCGACGAAGTTGAGCCCCCAGCAGAGGATGACCAGAGCGGCCAGACACTTGTCCTTGGTTTGCATGGTTGAAATCCTTGTCATCAGCAGCGCGACGAGTGGGTGGGTTTACACAGCTCGGCGCGATCGGCAAGGGGGGGAGCATACCCTTGTGCAGGTGGTGAGTGTCAAGGAGGAAGACCCGTTTGGATTTTTCTGGTGGCGGGTCCTGATGGCAAGATCAGGGCAGATCAGGCCGCAACGCAGTGCAGGGTGATCCCCTTGGCCGCGATGGCGGCCCGCATGGGGGCGGGCAGGGCATCGTCGGTAACCAGCACGTTGATCTGGCCCGGCGCGCCAAGCTGGCTCGGGTGGATGGCGCCGAACTTGCTGCTGTCGGTGATGACCACATTGGTCATCCCCTTGGCCAGCACGCTGTTGACCACGTCGGCCCGCATCATGTCGCGGCCGGTGAAACCCATCTCGGGATGAAAACCGTCGACCCCGATAAAGGCCTTGGAGAAGTGCACCTGCTCGATGCAGAGGCGAGTGAGCGGCCCTACCACGCTCTCGCTCTGATGCTGGAACAGCCCGCCGAGCAGCACCACCTGAGCCGGGGTGTCTTTGAGCAGATGGGCGATATAGCTGCTGATGGTGATGATGGTGACCCGTTTGTGCAGGGCCAGATGGCGCGCCAGCATGGCGTTGGCGCTGCCCCCCTCGATAAAGACCGTCTCGCCATCTTCCACCAGCTGGGCGGCTCGCTCGGCGAGGCGCTCCTTGAGCAGGTAATTGATGTTCATCCGGGCATCCGGGTCATCGGTCTCCAGCGCCATGGCCGAGCCGTGTACCCGTCTGAGCAGTCCCTGCTTCTCCAGCGCGGTGAGGTCGTTGCGCACCGTCACCTCAGACACGCCGGTATGTCGGGAGAGTTCACTCACGCTCATCTTGCGAGCCTGATGGACCAGAGTGAGGATCAGTTGGTGGCGTGGATTCATGGTGCGCTCACATGCAAGGTGGTGGATAGCGGCAAGCCACCCGGGGGTGGCTTGCCAATCATATGACGTCACAGGCGCCATGGGGGGCTCCCCGTCAGAGACTGTGCTCGGTGCGGGCGATGATATCATCTTGCGCATCCGGGGATAAGGCGGTGAAGAATGCCGAATAGCCCGCCACCCGTACCACCAGATCCCGGTACTGATCCGGATTGGCTTTGGCCGCCAGCAGGGTTTCCCGCGAGACGATGTTGTACTGCACGTGCCACCCCTTGTGCACCTCGAAGAAGGTGCGCAGCAGGCTCATCAGCTTGGCCTTGTCCCGCTCGTTCTCAAGGCTCGCCGGACTCAGCTTCTGGTTGAGCAGCACCCCGCCGAGGATGGCCGCCGTGGGCAGCTTGCCGATGGAGTTGAACACCGCCGTCGGGCCGAGACGATCCGAACCCGACGAGGGGCTGGCCCCTTCCGCCAGCGGCGTGCGGGCATGGCGACCATCCGGGGTGGCCATGGTGGCGGCACCGAACGGCACGTTGGCGGAGATGGAGGAGGTGCCCGCATAGTAGGTACCGCCGATGGGGCCGCGGCCGAAGCGGGTGTTGTGCAGTCCCTTGAGCTCGTCGATGTAGCTCTGGTAGGCCTGCACCAGCAGCAGGTCAACCTCGTCCAGATCGTTGCCATATTTGGGGGCGGCATTGGTGAGGCGCTGGCGCAGCTGCTCCCCCGCCAGTCCGGCAAAATCTTGCTCCAGCGCAGCAGCCAGCTCGTGCTGATCCACCACACCCTGCTCGAACACCAGTTTCTTCAGGGCTGCCAGACTGTTGCCGAGGTTGGCGATCCCCACCTGCAGACCTGAGACCCAGTCATAGACGGCGCCCCCCTCCTTGATGGTCTTGCCGCGCTCGATGCAGTCATCCACCAGGGTGCTGCAGAGGATGTCATGGGCTTGAGCCTCCAGCACGCTGTCGACCACGCAGTCGATCTCGATGGATTTGCGGGTGAAGTAGCGCACCTGCTCATCCCAGCGGGCCATCACCTCGTCAAAGTTGCCAAAACTCCCGTCTCGCAGCGACTGGGGTTGGGGCAGGAATACCTTGCCGGTGGTGGCATCGCGGCCGCCATCCAGCGCCGCCAGCAGGATGCGGGCGAAGTTGATAAAGCTCATGCCGGTGCAGCGGTAGCCCCACTTGCCGGGCACGGCGGTCTCGATGCAGCCTATGGCGGCGTAATGGTGGGCATCCTCCACGCTCACCCCGAGCTTGATGAACTCGGGGATCACCACCTCGTCGTTGTTGAAGGCGGGCATGCCGAAGCCGCAGCGGATCACCTGAATGCAGGCGTCGAGGAAATCCTCGCTCATCCCGGCATGGTAGCGCACCGAGAGGTTGGGCTGGGTGGATCGCAGCTGGCCGCAGGACTCCAGAATCGCGTAGGAGAGGCCGTTGACCGCGTCATGGGCACTGCCATCCTGCCAGTTCTGGCCGCCGATGGTGACGTTCTGATAGAGCGGGCTGCCGGCGGAGGCTTTGGAGTGGGTGCCGGAGCGGATCTTGTTCACCTCCAGCAACTTGAGCCAGCACCCTTGCAGCAGTTCGATGGCGCGCGTTCGAGGCAGGGATTCCGACAATTCCACCTCGCGGCGATACCAGGGGTAGAGGTACTGATCCATCCGGCCAAACGACACCGAGTGACCGTTGGATTCGATCTGCAGGATGAGCTGGATAAAGTAGCAGAGCTGCAGCGCCTGCCAGAAGGTCTTGGGGGGCAGGTGGGCGATGTGGGCGCAGTTGAGCGCTATGGTCTCAAGCTCGTTTCGGCGCTCGGGGCGAGATTCTTGTGCTGCCATATCATGGGCAAGTGCGGCGTAGCGCGAGATGTGAACGCTGACCGCATCCAGAGTGATGGCGACGGCGTGCAGGAACTGCTCGCGCTGCAGATCGGCCCAATCCGCCAGATCCAGCCGACTGCGGCGCTCGGCCACCTTGGCCTTGAAGCCATCGAGACCCAGCGTGAGCAGCTCCTCATAGTTGACCGCGAGGTGGGCATCCCCCGAGGTCATGTTGCCCTCGGCCTTGATGATGCCGCTCTCCAGCAGCGCTTTCTGCTCGTCGGTAAAGAGGCCGAAGCAGCGATCCTGCACCGTCTGGCCGCGCCAGAAGGGGGTGAGGGCGTGGATGATCGCCTTGTCGGTTTCGCTGACTGCAAAACCGGCGCCGGGACGGTCTGCCAGCTCGTCGATCTCCTTCTCAATCCAGCTCACCGTGTATTCGGGAAAGAGCGGGGCCGCCCGTACCTGACTGGCCTGATTGCCGACGATAAGCTCGTCGTGCTTGATCCAGATGGTGCGCTCCTTGAGGTGATGGGCCAACGCCAGAGCGCGGCGCACCGGCAGCGGCCGGGCGAGGTGAGCCTGATAAGCTTCGGTGTAGTGGCGGGCACGCTCGGTGCAGACCGGCGGCTGAACGATGTGGATCAGGCTCTCTTTGTGGGCGCGGATCCGCGGGCTGAGGGTATTGAGGTCGAGCTGGGTCATGATCTTATCCTCTTGTCACAGGGGTCAGCCCCTGACGTTGGGCGTATGCATGGGCAAAGTGGAGTAAATCGGGGTCGTCGAGCGGTGTCTCCGGCGCCTGATAGGGCAGCTCCAGCAGGGCATATTTGCCCACGCCTAAGGTGTGGTAGGGGAGGAAGTGGATCTCCTGCACGGTGCCGAGACTGGCGGCGGTGTCGGTGATGGCTTCGATCGATGCGCGGTCGGCATTGAAGCCGGGAATGAGCGGCACCCGGATCTGCATCGGCACGCTGCGCTCGGCGAGGCGCTTGAGGTTCGCGATGGGCAGCTCCACCTTGCCGCGGGTCCAGTGGAAGAAACGTTCTTTATCCACGTGTTTGAGATCCGCCAGCAGCAGATCCAGTGAGGGGAGGCTTGGCTCAATCTGGTGCCAGGGTACATGGAGGCAGCTCTCGACCGCGGTGTGCAGCCCTTCGGCCTTGCAGCGGGCCAGCAGATTGGCAGCAAATTCGGGCTGCATAAACGGCTCGCCACCGGAGAGGGTGACGCCACCGCCGCTGCGCTCGAAGAAGGGGCGATCCCGCAGTATGGTGTCCATCAGGGTGTCCAGGGTGTCATCCCGACCGCACACCTGTAGCGCTTCGCTGGGGCAGAGGCCGCGCAGCCGTTCCATATCATCGGCTTTGAGGGCAGAACGGTTGAGCTGGATGCCCTCGCTGTCACGCAAGATTGCCGGACAAGCCTGGCTGCAGAGCTGGCATCCCTCGATGCACTGGCGCCGGTCGAGTAGTATGTCCGGCTTGGGAGAGCGGCTTTCCGGGTTTTGACACCAGCGACAGGCCAGCGAGCACCCCTTGAGAAACACCAGGGTGCGAATGCCGGGGCCGTCGTGAGTTGAATATCGTTGCAGGTCGAAAATCATACCGCCTCCTTTTGTATGTGCATTCTATTTGCTTTCATTCGAAAGTTGATTTGATTTCGATCAAGCTATTTGCAGATGTTTTATCGCTAGAATGGCGACATATTGAACATCCCGTTAAGGAGTTAGAGATGGAGCTGTATCTCGATACCGCCGATGTGGCGGCAGTGCGTCGCTGGTCACGGATCCTGCCGTTGGCCGGTGTCACCACCAATCCTTCCATTACTGCCGCCGGGGGATTGCCGCTCTATGAGCTGCTGCCCGCCCTGCGCGACGTGCTGGGCCCCAAGGTGCGCCTGTTTGCCCAGGTGATGGCCAAAACCGAAACCGAGATGGTGCGCGAGGCATTTGCCCTGCGTGAGCTGGATCCGGATCTGGTGATCAAGATCCCGGTATGCGCAGAGGGGCTGGCGGCCATCAAGAGCCTGACCGCCAACGGTGTGCCGACTTTGGGAACCGCAGTCTATACCCCGCTGCAGGGTTGGCTGGCGGCGGTGGCGGGGGCAGAATATGTCGCGCCCTACGTTAACCGGCTGGATGCCCAGGGTGGCGATGGCATTGCCACCGTGCAGGAGCTGCAACAGCTGCTTGCGCTGCACGCACCGAACAGCAAGGTGCTGGCGGCGTCATTCCGTACCCCGCGCCAGGCGCTCGACTGCCTGCTGGCTGGTTGCCAATCGATCACCTTGCCGCTCGATGTGGCGGAGCAGTTGCTGAACGTACCGGCAGTGGATGCGGCATTGGAGAAGTTTGATCAGGATTGGCTGCGCGCTTTCGGTCGCTGATCCCGGTGACAAGCTGATTGCAGTGATTGAGGGGGGAGGGTGAAGAAGCGCGGGTGATGGGGATTGACCGACTAGACTGGAAAGAGGTGGCTATATTCGCTGGCCGCCTTGCAGTCTACCGGAGGTATCCCATGAGCGACCATCTGCTACTCTCCCATGGTGAAGATTTGCGTCGTGCGGTGCTTTGGCTTAGCGAGCATCACCAGCACGATCTCGCCGCCATTGAAGAGGCCAGCCTGCGTTTTGATCTCTCGCCGCTGGATGAGGAGTTTCTGATCCAGCACTGGCTCGACAGCCAGCGCCAATCATGAATATCTGAGGTGAGAGATTTAGAAGAAGTTGGCGAGGTTGATGCCAAACTCTTTGGGGTCGACCGTGTTTTCGATGCTCTCCTGCACCCCTGACTTGGCCAGATCCAGCCACTGTACCTCGAGGTAGTGACGCTGGGTGGCGTGATAGATCACCTTGACCACCGGCTTGAGCGGCTGCTGCTCGTTGCGCTGCATCACGATAGCCAGGCGCTGGTTTGAGAGCTGTACCAGAGTGCCCACCGGATAGACCCCCATGCACTTGATGAACTTGGTAACCAGTTCGGCATCAAAGTGCTGATTGATCCCCTTGAGCAGAATGCGGAAGGCCTGGGTCGGCTGCATACCTGCTTTGTAGACCCGATCCGCGGTGATGGCATCATAGACATCGACGATGCCGCTCATCCGGGTATAGAGGGAGAGCTGCTCCCCCTTGAGTCGCTGCGGGTAGCCGGAGCCATCGAGCCGCTCGTGGTGGTTGGCGGCCACCTCCAGCATGGTGGGGGTGATGCCAGGGGTATTGCTGAGGATCTCGTAACTGTGCACCACATGCTGACGCATGATGGCGAACTCCTCATCGGTCAGCTTGCCCGGTTTGTGGAGCACCTCGTCCGGGGTCATGATCTTGCCCACGTCGTGCAGCAGGCCACCCAGGGTCAGCTCCTTGAGTACGCTGCGCTCCAGTCCCAGATAGCGGCCGAAGTTGGCCAGCAGAATGGCCACGTTCATGGAGTGCTCCATCAGGTAGGCATCCTTGGCGCGAATACGGGCCAGACAGAGCATGGCATCGCCGTGGGTGAACATGGTGTCCACCATCTCTTCGGCGACTTCGGCCAGCGGGGTGATGTCGATGGGTTCACCCGCTTTGAGGTGGCGAATGAACTTGCCTTGCAGCTCGCGCGCTTCCTGATAGAGGCGGCGGATTTTAAGCTCTCGTCCTTCGCCGTTGGCACTGGCCCGGCGCCCTACCTGGGCGCTGTTGGCATTGAGGTCGGGGGAGGTAACGGCGTCACTTTCGGCACTGCCCAGCTTGCTGCGGGCCAGATCGATGCGTACCGTGAGCACCCCCTGACGCACCAGATTGGCAATTTGCGCCACGCTGGTCACCAAGCCCATCTGGGCGATCTCCATCCCACCTGTCTGGCTGGCGATAGCAATGACATACATGCCGGGTTTCAGCTGGTTGACGGGAATGACGGGATAGGATGCTTGAGACTTCATGAGGGCTTCCTGACTCTTATTATTATGAGTATCGTTCGGATGGGTCACACCGGAGAAGTGTAACATCGGATGACCAGTTCGTCATAATTGGCAACCCCTTAACAGTGGCGTTGTCGCCCCCGCCCGATATAATGACGCCCCTTTACTTGTTGGACTCCGAGGTTGTGAATGCGGCTTGATAAATTTCTGTGCGATTGTTCCGATTTGACCCGCTCGCTGGCAGGCAAACTGATCCGTCAGGGCGAGGTCATGGTGGATGGCATTGTGGTCAAGCAGCCCGCCTTTCATATCAATGAGCAGAGCCAGATCGAGTTTGACGGCGTGCTGCTGACGCTGGAGCAGCGCAACCGCTATTTCATGCTGCACAAGCCGGAAGGTTACGTCTGCTCCAACGAGGATCCGGATCACCCGACCGTCTTCTTCCTGATGGATGAACCGGCGATGGGCAAGCTGCACGTAGTGGGTCGCCTCGACCTCGATACCACGGGTCTGGTGCTGGTGACCGACGACGGTCAATGGTCCCACCGCATCACCTCGCCGCGCCACGAGTGTGCCAAGACCTATCACGTCTGGCTGGCCGATCCGGTAAGCCCGGATGCGATCGCGCTGTTCGCCGAAGGGGTCTACCTGCGTAACGAGACCGATAAAACCCGTCCTGCCCAGCTGGAAATTCTCGGCGAGTGCGAGGCCCGCTTGACTATCCACGAAGGCAAGTACCATCAGGTCAAGCGGATGTTTGCCTCCATCGGCAACAAGGTCGTTGGCTTGCATCGCGAGCGGGTGGGCGGCTTGACGCTGGATGAGGAGCTTGCACCCGGTGAATACCGTGAGCTGACCGCTGAGGAGATTGCCCTGTTCTGATCAGGGGGGGCCGGGTGTCAGTGAGTACTGAAACCCAGCACCAGCGCCGTGCCCAGGGTGGCAATCAGTGCACCCGCCCAGGCGGCAATGGATGGCCGCTCCCCCGAGTGCCACCACAACAGCGGCAGCAGCAGTACCGGCGTGGTGGAGGAGAGAATGGCTACCATGCCCACCTCGCCCTGCCGCAGCGCCATCAGGATCAGCGTCATCCCCAGCCCCATCGCCAGAAAACCGTTGGTGGCAATCATGGCGAGGATATGGCGATTGACCGGTTTGAGCGGCATGGCCAGCGGCAAGCGCCCCAGCCGAAGGACGCAGTGGGCCAGCAGGGCACTGCCCATCCGGATACCCGATGCACTCACCGCATCCACCTCACCACTCATCATCACCGGCTTGGCGATGATGGCTCCCACGCTTTGACACAGTGCCGCCGTCAGGCCAAGGCCAATTCCCAGCGCCAGATTGCCACGGATCTGCTCCCACTCGTTGCTGCTACTGCGTCTGCCAAACAGGATCGCCAGCATCACGCCGGCAAAGACCAGCATGGCCCCCAGCAGTCGCCAGCCAGTCAACTGTTCATTAAAGAGCCACAGCCCAAGCAGGGCGGAAAACAGCGCATGGCAGGAGAAGAGCAGGGCACTGCATCTTGGCCCCAGCCGATTCATGCAGGCAAACAGCGCGGTATCGCCCACGAAGATGCCGACCAGCCCCGAGATGGCGAGCAGGGGCAGGGCGCTTGCGGTGAGGGTTTGCCAGCCACCGGTGAGCAGACTCATGGTGCCGAGCATCAGGCTGACCAGAAACATGCGCCAGCGGCTGTAGGCAAATGCGCCGAGATGACGGGCCGGTTTGACCGAAATTAGCGCTGCAATTGCCCATAAACTGGCCGACGCGAGGGCCAGCCACTCATAACCCATAAAAACTCCTGAAAAAATTAACCCGAAAGACTCCATCTCCCGGGCAAGCCCGATACAATACGGGGCGTTTTCGGGGATAACAAGAGCGGCATCAGGCATTCATCAGGCGCGCCGTCGGCCTTCCCCTCCTGCAGTGGTTTTATTCGAGGTTTTGTCATGAGGTATGGTTTCTTCTCCAAGCTGGCACAACGCTGGCTATCCCCGCTATTGCTTGCCGTGCTGGCAGGGCCACTGGCCCATGCCACCACCGTTGAGCAGCAGCCTCTGCTTGCCGATCGGCAAACCCTGGTAAAGGGCAACGGTGCCGAGCCGGAGTCGCTGGATCCGGCGCTGGTGCGCTCCGGTTTTCCGGGGGAGGCGGTACTGGTCGATCTGTTTGAAGGGCTGGTCAGCGAAGATGGTCAGGGGAATATCGTTCCTGCTCAGGCACAGCGCTGGGAGGTGAGTGAAGATGGGCTGGAGTGGCGATTCTTCCTGCGCCCTCAACTGAAATGGTCCAATGGCGAGCCGCTGGTGGCCGCTGATTTTGTCTATGCCTGGCGCCGTCTGCTCGATCCGGCCATCAACTCCCCTTCTGCCGGATTGCTGCTGGCAACGGGGATCAACAATGCGCAATCCATCTATGCCGGTGCGCTGGAGCTCGGCAATCTTGGCATTGAAGCGCAAAGCGATCAGATTTTGAAAATCACTCTGGAGCGGCCGGCTCCCTATTTCCTGCAGCTCATCAGTCAGCGCCCCTTTGTGCCAGTCAATCAGAAGGCGATAGCCAAATTTGGCAAGCAGTGGACCGAGCCCGGCAAGCTGGTGAGCAATGGTGCTTACCGGCTGACAAGTTGGACGCCAAACGAGCGGATAGAAGCCGAGCGCAATATCCACTACTGGGATGACCTTCACACCCGTATCGGGCGTGTCACCTATCTGCCTATCACCTCGCAACATGCCGAACGGCTGCGCTATGAGGCTGGTGAAATCCAGCTCACCAACAAGGTCTCCCTCGGCTATTACCAGAAGATGAAGCGCGAGTCTCCGGAGCGGCTCTGGGGCTTGCCGCTTTTTGGCACCTATCTCTATGCGTTCAATTTGAAGCGACCCGAACTGCAGGATGTGCGGGTGCGTCAGGCGCTCTCCATGGCGGTTGATCGACAGCAGCTCATTGGATCGGTGAGCGGGCAGGATGAACAGGCGGCATGGTCGCTGTTGCCGGAGATGCCGGGTTACCCCCGGGTGATATTGCCTGTGGCACTTGAAGATATGCCAACCCGCCAGGCCAAAGCGGCTGCGTTGTTGTCAGCGGCCGGGTATAACAGTGCGAATCCACTCAAGCTGAGCATCACCTACAACAGCGCCGAAACCCACAAGCAGATGGCGATGGCCATTGCCGTCATGTGGCAGAAGCTGGGGGTACAGGTCACCCTCAACAGTCTGGAGTGGGGCGCCTATCAGGTGGCCAAGGATAGCGGTGATTTCCAGGTGGCCAGAAGCTTTCTGTTTGGCGATTACGTGGAGCCGTCAGCCATGCTGGGCAGCTTCCGTTGTCAGGATCTGCGCAACGAGAGCGGCTACTGCAATCCCGATTTTGATCTGTTGCTGGAGCAGGCGGCCAATACGCTGGACAGCGCGAGCCGGGTTGAACTCTACCGGCATGCCGAACAGTTGCTGCTTGAGGAGGCGCCGATCCTCCCCGTGTATCATTACAATCAGATGAGACTGGTCGATCCCGCGCTGCGAGGGCTACCCAGCCAGAATTTGAAAGGGACGATTGCCACCAAGGATCTCTATTTCAGCCCGCAGTGAGGAGCATTTCATGAAACTTGCCATCATTTCCGACATCCACGGCAGCATCATTGCGCTGGAACGGGTGCTGACCCAACTTGAGCCCTGGCAGCCGGATCACTATCTGCTGCTCGGCGATCTGCTCAACCATGGCCCGCGTAATCCTCTGCCGGAGGGATATAACCCGGCCGCCGTGGCCGATCGGCTCAACGAGCTGGCACCGCAGATCATCGCGGTACGGGGCAATTGTGATTCCGAAGTGGATCAGATGCTATTGCGCTTTCCCATCACCGCCCCCTACAACCAGCTGCTGGTCGATGAGCGGCGCTGGTTTGTCAGCCACGGTCATCTTTATCGCCCGGACGAGGTACAACTGCCGGAGGGTAGTCTTTTCCTGAGCGGTCACACCCATGTGCCGGTGCTGGAGTGGCAGGGGGCGCGGGTATTGATGAACCCGGGGTCTATCTGTTTCCCGCGCGGCGAGTTGCCTGCCAGTTACGGGTGCTATGAGGACGGAGTGCTTCGCGTCAATGCGTGTGAGGACGGGCGAGAGTTGTTGCGACTGGTGCTTTAAAACGGAGAGCAAAAATGCAAGGCCTGATAAGAGATGTCAGGCCTTGATACCGTAGGAGCGGGTGCCAGAGCGAGTGTTACCCTTGGCGTCATAGGTCAGGCTGTTGCGATCGCGCAGCTGACTCAGAAAGGTTGCCAGACGACGGTTTGAGACGATGCTCAATTCAAGCAATCGACCGTTGATATCATTTTGTGCCTGGCAAGCATCCAGTTTTGCACGAAGCTGCGCCATCTCGTCGGGATAGGCTGCCAGCTGCAGTGCCAGTTCCGGCATCTCTGCCAGAGTCTTGTCCAGGGTTTCTATCGCAGCAAGCAACTGCTGTTTGCGCTCGGTCAGTGCGGGCAGGGCCAGTGCCTGATGCTGTTCGAGCAAGCTGAACTCCTCTTCCAGAATGCCTTGCATCTGGCTGAGGTAATCATCTTGGGTGTGCAGTAACGAAGGTAAATCCATCATCCCAGAACTTTGTCCAGATTGGCCTCGAAACTGAACATCTTCTTGGCCACAGCGTCGCTGTTAACCTGATATTCGCCACTCGCGACGGCTTTTTTCAGCCGTTCGACCTTGCTCTCATTGCCGGTCGAGGCGGTATTGAGGTTTTGTTGCATCTTTTGCAATTGTTGCGCCTCACTGGTCAAGGAGACGGAGTCCAGCTTGACAGTAGCCGCTTTGTTTTCGGGCGATGAGGTGACTGACTTGCTGCCTGTCCCCTGGCTATTAGCGGTATTTTGCAACCGATTATTCGCCAAGTTGTTGATATTGTTGATGGCCATTTTAGTTACCTTCGTCTGCTTTAAGGTTTGCTTACCTGTTTATCGGTGCGGCAGATCAAAACTTTAGAAAAAAGTTGTCAAGGATCCGGATTTAAAAAGTGACCGATACGGCACCGACTGCACTGACTTTACCCTCAACGGTTTTGCCGGAGCGAATATTGACGAGTTTGATGATCTCTCCGAAGCTGCCATCTTGCAAGGCTCGGGCCATGGTTTTGATCTGGAAGTTGCTGTTTTCTGCCGTCAGGGTGACCTGATCCCCTTTGCACACGACACAAACCTGGCTCAAACGGATGGGTTGCCCCGGTTTTAGCTCCCGCTTGCTGCGTACTCCGATAAGAGGGGCTGTGTCAGTCAGGTAGTCGCCGCGGATCAGGGTCTGATCTTGATAGGCCAACACCAGCTGGCTTTCACTCAGCAGGTCCCCCTTGGCGATGGGGTTGGTCACAGTGACATAGGGCTTTTGAATGCTGACCCGCACCGGGAGATAGACGTCCCAAGGTTTGTCTTCCTCACATTTAAGGTAAACTGTTGTATTACGGCGAATTTCCATTTTTGCTGGTAAGCTGATGGTGAGCAGATCTTCGCAGCGGGTCAGTGGGAGCCGTTCATCCAGCGTGGCAGAGGTGACCTCGGCTCTGGCATCCAACGGAATATCCAGCTGGCTGTAAACGAACTCTTGTGCCTTTTCTTGCAGATAAGTAGTGACGTCTGAGGCGTAGCTGGAAGATATGCTGCCAAAAAAGAGGCTGATGAGTAAAAGTCGGTTAATCATTTTCGCTCGTTGGTCGATAAGTTGTTCACGCATATCACCATATTTAACTATGATTGCTTCAGAATCTGTTCGTTGTCACATCGATAGTCTGACGCAATCCATCACGCATGCATGATTAATGCCAAGCGTTTTTAGGGAGTGTTTATGGCCAGTATCCTGGACTCGGTCAACCAACGTACCCAGCTAGTGGGGCAAAACCGGCTGGAGTTGTTGTTGTTTCGTCTCAATGGACGTCAAAGATTTGGCATCAACGTATTCAAAGTGCGTGAAGTGTTGCAGTGTCCCCCCTTGACCGTGATGCCCAAACTGAACTCCTGCATCCGCGGGGTTGCACATATTCGTGGCCAGACTATCTCGGTCATCGACCTCAGCATGGCGGTTGGCAAACGCCCGATTGATGACCTGAGCAAATGCTTCATTATCATCTCCGAGTACAACCGCTCTATTCAGGGTTTTCTGGTGCATTCGGTCGAGCGCATCATCAATATGAACTGGGAATCCATCCTGCCTCCGCCTAAAGGTGCGGGTCGCATCAACTACATGACAGCCGTGACTGAAGTCGATGGCGAGTTGGTCGAAATCCTTGATGTTGAGCGGATATTGAACGAAATTTCGCCGGTTGCAACGGATGTGAGTGAGGAGTTGGTTCAGGCCAGTGTCGACCACCCGACTCTGGGGCGTCCTGTTCTTGTTGCGGATGACTCCTCAGTGGCACGCAAACAGGTACAACGTGCGCTTGAGGCTATCGGTGTCGAGTGCGTGTTGGCAAAAGATGGCCGCGAAGCATTGAACATGCTGCTGGAAATGACCAAAAATGGTCCTATCAAGGATCAGGTTGCGCTGGTTATTTCGGATATCGAAATGCCGGAAATGGATGGCTATACCTTCACTGCCGAGATCCGGAATAATCCCAATCTCAAGGATTTGCATGTTATTCTGCATACCTCGCTCAGTGGAGTATTCAACCAGGCAATGGTGCAGAAAGTTGGTGCGAACAATTTTATCGCCAAGTTCCAGCCTGATGAATTGGCCAAGGCCGTACAAAACGCACTCTAATAAAGAAGAACAGCTGCATGAAGACACTTTCGGACGACTTATACAAACAGTTCAGCAACTTTCTGGCGGTACAGAGCGGAATTGTGCTGGGGGATAACAAACAGTATCTGGTGAAGAGCCGTCTTTCACCTTTGATGGCTCAGTTTGGCATCGAGAGTCTGTCTGATCTGGTTACCCGTGCAATGAGTGTGCGAGAGCGTGACCTGAAAATGGCCGTAGTAGATGCCATGACGACCAACGAGACCCTCTGGTTTCGTGATACTTACCCGTTTCAGCTTCTTACTGACAAGATTTTTCCCGAGTTGGGGAAAAGTGGCCGCCCCATCAAGATCTGGTCGGCTGCATCCTCGTCAGGTCAGGAACCCTATTCCATTGCCATGACGGCACTGGAACAGCAGATGAAAAAGCCGGGTACCTTGCCTGGTGGCGTGCAGATTGTCGGGACGGATATTTCGACGACCATGCTCAATCAGTGTAAGGAAGGCGTTTACGATAGCCTTGCTCTGGCGCGCGGTTTGTCACCGGAGCGCAAGAAGATGTTTTTTGAGCCCTACGGTGACAACAAGATGCGGGTTGCCGAGCGAGTCAGAAAATTGACCACCTTCCGGCCACTCAACTTGCTTGAGAGCTATAGTCTGCTCGGCAAGTTTGACATTATTTTTTGCCGTAACGTGCTCATCTATTTTGCGCCGGAAGTGAAGTCGAAGATCCTCAACCAGTTTGCTGCTAGTCTCAATCCCGGTGGATATCTGATGCTGGGCGCGTCGGAGTCACTGGCCGGGTTAACCGATCGGTTCGAGATGATCCGCTGCAATCCGGGGATTGTCTACAAGGTCAAATAGGCCTGATGGCCTTGATATTCGGGGTCTGCCGAATATTGCCAGTTCATGCAAAGAGGGAAGCTACGAGCTTCCCTCTTTCTTAATCTACAGCTCAGTCTTTCTATTTACCTATCATATCTCGCCACTGCAAAAGTGGTTGCAACCTTAAGGTGGCCAAATGATGCCGTCTGACTCAAGGCACGAGATGCTCCTGCCGTTTTCGGTCTGAACTGTGCTCATACCCAAACTATCGAACTGAGTGATTTGCTTATGGCACACCTCTTGCAAACAAATTAAACCAAGCAGGAGGTGTGCTATGGCTCTTTCATTTGACAAGGCATTCGGTGTGCATCAACACACTATAAGCGTTCGCGCCAAGCGTGCTGAGGTGCTTTCCAGCAATATTGCCAACGCAGATACCCCGGGCTTCAAAGCCAGGGATATCAATTTTGCTCAGGCATTGCAGGAGGCCCAGTCGCATCAGGGTTTTGGTTTGGCAACGACCAGCGAAAAGCACTTTGCCTTGAATATGGACGCCCCGGGTACCGTGCAATATCGCAACCCGCTGCAACCGGATACCGGTGACGGCAATACAGTCGATGTGCAGCAGGAGCGCAGCGAATTTCTGCGCAATAGCCTTGAGTATCAAACCTCCCTTGAATTTATGAATAGCAAGATCAGTGGCCTGCTCAAGGCCCTGAAAGGAGAGCAGTGATGAGTTTGTTCAAGGTCTTTGACATAGCAGGCTCGGCTATGAGTGCACAGTCAGTGCGCCTCAACACAGTTGCCAGCAACATGGCCAACGCGGACAGCGTCAGCTCCAGTGTGGAAAATACTTACCACGCCAGGCGGCCAGTCTTTGCCGCCCAGCTCGATCAGGCGATGTCTGACAAGCAGGGCTCGGTCGGGGTTGAGGTGAAAGGGATTGTCGAGAGCAAGGCGCCACTGCTCAAGGAGTACAACCCCAACCACCCGATGGCGGACAAAGACGGTTTTATCTTCAAGCCAAACGTCAACATGGTTGAAGAGATGGCCGACATGATCAACGCCTCGCGCAGCTACCAGACCAACGTACAGGTTGCTGATTCGGCCAAGAAGATGCTGCAGCAGACGCTCCAGCTTGGCAAATCCTGATAGGAGGGATGCAGCATGGTCGATACAACCAGTAATGTGAACGGCATCAGCCGTGCCACGACCCAGACGACAGGCAGCACAACGGCGCCGAAGAAAGAGCTGGATCAGGCTTCATTTATGAAGCTGCTAACAATGCAATTGTCGTATCAAGACCCATTCAAACCTGTCGACAATGCCCAGATGCTCTCCCAGATGGCCTCTATGTCTACGTCTGAGGGGATCAGTAGCCTGTCTACTCAAATGGGTAAGCTTAATGACCAGATGATCTCCAGCCAGGCTCTCCAGGCGTCTTCTTTGGTTGGACAAAATGTGCTGTTACAAGGCAATACAGGATTTCTAGACAAGGATGGTCCTTTATCTGCAGTTGTTGCTGTTGGCACAACGAATAAATATTCGAATGTCAAAATCACCGTTGAGGATGAAAAGGGGCAGGTTATTAAGGAGTTTCCCCTCGAAGGCGACCAAAAAGGTAATGTGGAAATTGCTTGGGATGGTAAAGACAAGGCCGGTAACCGAGTCGCTTCAGGCAAATATGTCATCAAAGCTAGTGGTGCGCTCGATGGGAAGTCGGAAAGTATTGCCACATTTGCTTATGCCAAAGTAGATAGCGTTGCTTTGGGCAATGCCACCAACCCGACTCGTCTCAACTTGAGAGGGCTGGGGAGCGAATATCTGAACAATATTCTGCAAATTTCAGGCACCAATTCAAATCTGACGGTTACACCGTCAAAAACCACGTCGACAGCATCGATCTAAGGAGCTGGATATGTCATTTAACAATGCCTTGAGCGGTGTCAACGCGGCACAAAAAGACTTGAACGTCACCGCCAACAACATTGCCAACGTTAACACCATGGGCTTTAAAGAGTCCCGTGCCGAGTTTGCGGATGTCTACGCCAACTCCATTTTTGTCAATGCCAAGACCCAGGTCGGTAACGGTGTGGCGACAGGTGCGGTTGCTCAGCAGTTCCACCAGGGTGCGCTGCAATTTACCAATAACGCGCTGGACCTGGCGATTCAGGGGAATGGCTTCTTTGTGACCTCTGATGGCTTGACCAATCTGGATCGTACCTATACCCGTGCTGGCGCCTTCAAGCTCAATGAAAACAGCTACATGGTCAATAATCAGGGGCATTACCTGCAAGGTTATGAAATCAACGCCGATGGCACGCCTAAGGCGGTAAGTATCAATGCGACCAAGCCGATTCAGATACCTGACAAGGCCGGTGAACCAATCAAGACAACCAAGATTGACGCCAGTTTCAACCTGCCGTCTACAGCGTCGCCGTTGCCTGCTGGCGCCGGTGCCGGTGATGCATCAACCTTTGATCCAAAAGATTCGAAAACCTACTCATCTTCTACCTCCGTGGTGATTTATGACTCATTGGGTGAGCCGCATACCATCACGCAATATTTTGTCAAAGAAGCTGACCCGGCAGATCTGACCAAACCCGCCAATCCTACAGCTTGGCGTATGTACCTCTACCAAGGTGATAAGCCTATTGATATTGTCGGTGGTGTCACACCCACTATGGCAACTGGTTTGAGTCAGGCGCCTGCTGGTGCAAGAGTGACCTTCGGGGCTGATGGCAAGATGATTACCCCGACTACACCGGCGACCATCAAGACAGAGCAATTGGGAGCCGCGCCCCCGGCAGGTGCTGGCATTATCACCAATGGTGCAGATCCCACTCAGCAGGTGGATATCAACTTCGGAACGGTGACCCAGTATGCTTCACCGTTTGAAGTCAACAAGTTGACTCAGGATGGTTCCACTGTCGGCCGTTTGACCAAGGTGGAGATCACTCCGGACGGCATCGTGTCCGCGACTTACAGTAACGCAACCACCATCAAGGTGGCCATGGTGGCAATGGCAAAATTTGCCAACTCGCAAGGATTAACTCAGGTTGGCGATACCTCCTGGCGTCAGTCTCTGCTCTCTGGCGATGCCTTGCCGGGGACGCCGAACTCGGGTACTTTCGGGACCATCAAATCATCGGCGCTGGAGCAATCCAACGTGGATTTGACCTCGGAGCTGGTGGACCTGATCACTGCCCAGCGTAACTTCCAGGCCAACTCCCGTTCTCTGGAGGTCAACAGTTCGCTGCAGCAAACCATCCTGCAGATCCGTTAATCGCGCAATACATGATAATGAGAGGGGGCTTGGCCCCCTCTCTGTTTCTGTCGCATTCCCATCCTCCTTATCCCCCCATATTTCTGCTGTTGGCACTCTAATTGCATTTCTCCTGTCAGAGTCATCTGTTTGACGGAGAATTCCATGGATCACCTGCTTTATATCGCCATGTCCGGGGCCAAAGAGACCATGAACAGTCTGGCTGTTCGGGGCAACAACCTCGCCAATGCCAATACCACCGGCTTCAAGTCCGATTTTGAGCAGGCCAGAAGCATGCAGGCGTTCGGAGAGGGCTTGCCAAGCCGGGTGTTTGCCATGGCTGAGCGCCCGGGTCAGAACCTGCAGCATGGCATGCTGATGACCACCGGACGGGATCTGGACGTGGCGGTAGATGGTCCTGGCTGGATTGCCGTGCAGGATCCCAAGGGCGGCGAGGCCTATACCCGTATGGGGAATTTGCAGGTCAATGCGACCGGCAATTTGCAGACCTCGACCGGTCTGAATGTGGTGGATGACGGTGGTCAGCCCATCGTGCTGCCGATGCCGATGGAGAAACTCGAGATCAATCGGGATGGCACCATCAGCGGTCGTCCGGAGGGGGCAGCCGCCAACTTGCCGGAAGATTTTCAGCGGATCAAGCTGGTCAACCCGGCCGCCGATGCGGTGGAGAAGGGGCAAGATGGTCTGTTTCGCCGCAAGGATGGCCAGAATGAACCCGCCTCAGCCAATGTCGGCCTGATTGCTGGCTCCCTTGAGGGGAGCAACGTCAATGTGGTGGATGAGATGACCAACCTGATCCGGCTGCAACGCCAGTTCGAAACTCAGGTCAAAATTATGAAGACGGCCGAAGAGAATGATGAAGCTCAAACCCAACTGCTGCGAATCAGCTAATCAAGGAGTTACACTATGAATCCTGCACTCTGGATCAGCAAGACCGGGTTGGATGCACAGCAGACCAATATTTCGGTCACCTCGAACAACCTGGCGAACGCCAGCACCGTGGGCTTCAAAAAGTCACGGGCCATCTTTGAAGATCTGCTTTATCAAAACATCAATCAGCCCGGTGGCCGCTCCTCTGCCGATACCGAGCTCCCCTCCGGCCTGATGCTGGGGGCGGGTGCCAAGGTGGTGGCGACCCAGAAAAACCACAGTCAGGGTAACGTACAAACCACTGACAACTCGCTGGACCTGATGATCAGTGGTCGTGGCTACTTTGAAATTCAGCTGCCGGATGGCAGTGCGGCCTATACCCGTAACGGTCAGTTCACCCTCAACGATGAAGGGACCATAGTGACCCCGGGTAATGGCTACCCGCTGCAACCGGAAATCCAGATCCCGGAAAATGCCCAGAGCGTTACGGTGGGTGAAGATGGCCAGGTCTCGGTGCAGCTCAAGGGCGATGGCGCTTCTCAGGTCGTCGGTCAGATCAACATCTCCGACTTCGTCAACGCCAGCGGCTTGCAGCCGATGGGGGAGAACATGTTTGTCGAGACCCAATCCAGTGGTGCTGCCGCTCAGGGGACTGCCGGTGCCGATGGCTTGGGGGTGATCAAGCAGGGGATGCTGGAGACTTCCAACGTCAACGTAACCGAAGAGCTGGTGAACCTCATTCAGGCTCAGCGGGTATACGAGATGAACTCCAAGGTGCTCTCCGCCGTGGACGGCATGATGTCCTTCCTGATCCAGCGTACCTAATTAGGAGGTGCATGATGAAAGCCGTATGGATGCTGGGATTGTTGGTGCTGGGAGGGTGTAGCAGCACTCCCAATACACCCAAGCCTGATGATCCCGAGTTTTCCCCCGTCTATGGGGAGTCGGAGCCGGTGTCGGTGCGACCTACAGGGGCGATTTTCCAGCCGGATCAGGTCAATGGCATCTATTCGGATATCAAGGCGCACAAGGTAGGCGACATCATCACCATCGAATTGGCGGAATCGACCTCTGCCTCGAAAAAGGCCAATACCCAGAGTGGTAAGAATAACAAGTTCAATCTGGACCCGGTCAAGTTGGGTGGCGTGCCCGTGACCGCCAGCCCCTATGATCTCTCAGCCTCCATTGCTCAAGACAGCGCGTTCAAGGGGCAGGCCAAGGCGGATCAGAGCAACAGTCTGCAGGGCAATATTTCGGTCAGCGTGGCCAAGGTGCTGCCCAACGGCAATCTGGTGGTGCGCGGCGAGAAGTGGATCATGCTCAATAATGGCAATGAATATATCCGGATCACCGGCCTTATTCGCCCGGAGGACGTGACGTCTGATAACAGCGTTTCGTCCCAGAAAGTGGCCAATGCCCGCATTTACTACGGTGGTACCGGCGATCTGGCCAATAGCCAGGAGCAAGGGTGGCTTACCAGCTTTTTCAATGGTCCCTGGTGGCCGCTCTAGGAGATGTTATGAAGTCACTCCGTCTTGTCACTCTGCTTTGCTGTCTGCTGCCCTTGGGTGTGGCCAATGCGGCCCGGATCAAGGACATCAGCTCGGTTGAAGGGGTGCGTAACAACCAGCTGATTGGTTACGGTCTGGTGGTGGGGTTGCCCGGCACTGGCGAGAAGAACAACGCCTTCACCGAGCAGACCTTCCGTACCATGCTCAACAACTTTGGCATCAAGGTGCCGGACAACATCAAGCCCAAGATCAAGGATGTGGCGCCGGTGGCGATCCATGCCGACCTGCCTCCCTTCTCCAAGCCGGGCCAGACCATCGACGTGACGGTCTCTGCCATCGGCGAGGCCAAGAGCCTGCGGGGCGGCACTCTGCTGCAAAGCTTCCTGAAAGGGCTCGATGGGCGGGTTTATGCGGTCGCCCAGGGCAGTCTGGTGGTCGGTGGTCTGGGGGCCGAGGGGGCTGATGGTTCCAAGGTAGTGATCAATACCCCGACCGTAGGGCGGATTGCCAACGGTGCGACCGTGGAGCGGGAGGTACCCAACTCCTTCAGTCAGGGGGATACCATCACTTTCAACCTTAACCGACCCGACTTTACCACTGCGCGCCGTCTGGCCGATGTAGTCAACGATCTGGTGGGGCCCAATACCGCTCAGGCGCTCGATGCCACCTCGGTCAAGGTCTATGCCCCGCGGGATCCGGGTCAGCGCGTATCCTATCTCGCCACCATCGAGAATCTGGAGGTGGATCCGGCCAACGAGGCGGCCAAGATCATCGTCAACTCCCGCACCGGCACCATAGTGATCGGCAGTCAGGTCAAGCTCAAACCGGCGGCCATCAGCCACGGCGGGTTGACGGTGACCATCGCCGAAAACCAGCAGGTCTCCCAGCCCAACCCGCTGGCGGGAGGAGAGACGACGGTGACCAACAACTCGACCATCAATGTCCAGCAGGAGCCGGGGCGGATGTTCAAGTTTGATACCGGTGCGACCCTGGACGATCTGGTCCGGGCGGTCAATCAGGTCGGGGTCGCCCCCGGTGATTTGATGGCCATCCTTGAGGCGCTGCAGCAGGCAGGCGCCATCGAGGGGCAACTGGTCATATTGTAACAAGCGGCAAGTGGTTGCCACGGGTGGCAATGAGGTAAGCAAAATGGCGGAGTTTGACAGCAACAGCGGCATGAATCTCGGGATGGTACAGGACATCAAGAACCTGGATCGTCTGCGCCAGATGAGCCAAAGCAAAGAGGGACAGGCCGAAGCGCTCAAGAGTGCGTCACGCCAGTTCGAGTCAATCTTTACTCAGATGCTGTTTCAGAGCATGCGTCAGGCCAACGGGGTGTTGACTCAGGACAACCCGATGAACAGCAGCTATACCCAGTTCTATGAAGGGATGCTGGATGAGCAGCGAGTCGCCGACATGTCCAGCAAGGGGGGGCTGGGATTGGCTGACATGGTGGCCAAACAGCTCTCTCCCGAGACCTTTACCCATCAGGATGGACGGGTGCTCAAGATGCCGCAGCGTACCGAACGGACCTACAAACCCTATCAGCCACCCACGGCGGCGGCCGATGATTTGATCGCGGCATCAAAAGTTGGCAAAGATTTTGCTGAAAAAGAGATGACCGAGGGGGTCAAGGAGAGTCACGCACTCACTATGCCCCATCGACCGCACCGCAGCATTCCGCCCATGGGGAGCATAGCCAGCGAAGAGGGCAGTGCCACCGGTAGTGGGGGCAAAGAGTTCGATACGCCGGAAGAGTTCGTTAATCGCCTGATGCCGCTGGCCAAGAAAGCGGCCGACAAGCTGGGGTTAAGCCCGGCGGTACTGGTCGCCCAGGCGGCACTGGAGAGCGGTTGGGGCAAGCGGGTGATCAAGGATGGCGAGGGGCAGGTGACCCATAACCTGTTTGGCATCAAGGCCGATCCTCGCTGGGAAGGGCCAAAGGCGGTGGTCAGCACGCTCGAGTATGAGCAAGGCGTCGCCTCCCGCCAGAAAGCGGCATTTCGCTCCTATGAGTCGTTTGAAGAGAGCTTCAACGACTATGTGGACTTCCTCACTTCCGGCTCTCGCTACAAGGGAGCCCTGGCGAAGGTGGATAGTCCTGATCGCTACTTTGAGGCGCTGCAACAGGCGGGTTATGCCACCGACCCGCACTACGCCAGAAAATTGAAACAGGTATTGCGCAGTGACGCCATTGCCCAATACAACGAGATGGAGCTGTAACGTATGGCAAGCGACCTGCTTGGGATTGGTTCATCGGGCGTGCTGGCACAGCAACGCCTGCTGCAGACCACCAGTAACAACATAGTGAACGTCAATAGCCAGGGCTATGTGCGTGAGCGTACGCTGGTGTATACCAATACCATCGGTCTGGGGACCGGTGACATCAAGACCCAGCGGGTAATCAACGACTATATGCAGGGGGAGGTGCGCCGTGATACCTCCGCCTATCATGCCTCCCTGACCCATTATGAACAGCTGGCAGGCGTTGACAGCTTGCTTGGGGATACCAGCAACAGCGTGGGGGCGGCCATCACCTCCTACTTCAAGTCATTTCACTCAGCCAATGAATCGCCTGCCGAGATCGGTGGGCGCAAGGTGGTGATGACGGAGTTGAGTGGCATGGTCAACCGTTTTCATACCCTCTCGGCGCAGCTCGACAAGCAGAGCGATACCCTCAACACCCGTATAGAAGATGAAACCAAGCAGGTCAACAGCCTGCTCACCAGCATCAATGATCTTAATCAGGCCATCATCCGCACCCAGGGGTCACCCGAAGAGAACCTGATGCTGTTTGATCAGCGGGATGAGGCGATCCGCCAGCTGTCGGAGAAGATGGATATTCGCACCGTAGCCCAACCCAACGGCAGCATGCTGGTCAATATGAGCACTGGCCATTCGTTGATCCTCGATGGGGGCGTCGCCCAGTTCAAGGTGATTGCAGGAGATCCTGACTCCCGGGATCAGGAGCTGCAGCTGACCCTGGGGGCGAACAAGGCAACCATCGATCACGATACGTTTGGTGGCGCCATGGGGGGGCTGTTCAAGGCGCGTACCGACCTTGAGCCGACCAAGCGCGAACTGGGGCAGCTGGCCGTGGCGATGGCGGATGCGATGAATCAGCAGAACCGCCTCGGGATGGATCTGGATAACGAGATTGGCGGCGATATCTTCACCCTGCCTACCAGCAAGGGCTTACCCTACGGCAATAACACCGGGACGGTTGGGGCGAATGTCAGCTTCGTGCCGGGCAAGGGGACATCAGTGACCCCGTTTGATTACGAAGTGCAATTTAGCAGCGCCACCGGTTATGAGGTGTTCTCGCTGGACAAGTCTGGTAATCGCACCTCTGTGGCGACTGGAACGACCCCTCCTGCAACGTTTGAACTCACTGGTCACGGCATTTCAATCGATCTCACCGGTGTGCCGGCTGCGGGTGACAGACTGTTGCTGCAACCGACCAAAAGTGCGGCAGCCGGTCTGGGTCAGCTGATCACCCGACCGGAAGATTTGGCCCTGGCCTCTCCGCTTAAAGCGGAAAAGACCACCAATAATGGCGGCGGGGCTGATATCAAACTGGGTGGCGTATTTAATACAGGTGCGGGGTCAGGTTTTGGTACCAATAGTCTGAGCCCGACAGCGCCTCAGGTGGTCAAAATCGATGCTAGTGGTAACTATCAGGTGTTTCAAGCCGATGGTACTACTCTGATAGGTACGGCCCCTGCGAGCAGCAAGGGGCAGAATTTAATGGCAGCCTTGCAACTGCCCCCCCCACTGGTGGACCAGCTTATCCAAACCCGAAACAGGCGCCCGGCTACGAGTTCAGCATCACTGGCACGGTGGATGCCGGTGACAGCTTCAAGCTCAGTTACAACAGCAATGGCTTTGCCGATAACAGCAATGGCCTGGTTCTGGCCGAACTGCAAAACAAGGATCTGGTGCGCAAGAGCACCAATGGTGGGACGACCAACGACAAGATGACCTTCAATCAGGCCTATTCCGGGTTGGTGATGGAAGTGGGTAACAATACCAGTCAGGCAAAAACGTTGCTCAAGGCCAATGAGTCCAAGCTTATCCAGAGCACCGGCATTTTTGAAAGCGTGTCTGGGGTCAATCTGGAGGAGGAGGCGGCCAATCTGATCCGCTTCCAGCAATCCTATGCGGCATCGGCGCAAATCGTCAGCACGGCCAAAACCATTTTCGATACACTGCTCTCTTCCGTGAGGTAACGTCATGCGCATCACCACCAACATGATCTACGACCGGAATATCTATTCCCTCAACAGTGCCAACGAGAGGTTGAATACTGCCTACCAACAGCTGCAAACCGGTAATAAATTTCAGACTGCCGGCGAAGATCCCGCGGGGATGAGCCAGAAGATGGCACTGACCAAGGAGATCGACCTGTTCAAGCAGTACAGTGTCAATGGCAGCTTGCTGGAAAACAGCCTGGGGCATGAGGAGACGGTCTTAACGTCGATTAATAATGCGATGCTTAGTGCCCAGACCCTGATCCAGAAGTCAAATAATGGCGCTATCAGCATGGATGATCGCAAGGCTATTGCCAGCGAGCTGGAAGGGTTGCAGCAGCAGATGTTTGACCTGATGAATAGCAAAAACTCCTCGGGTGAATTTATATTTGGCGGTAATCAGAGCAAGACCCAGCCATATATAAAAGACGCTAACGGAAAATATATTTATCAGGGGGACCCTGGTCAGCGAAATATTCAGGTCTCACCCACAGTACAAATTGCTGCCAATGATTCCGGGCAGGATCTGTTTGAAATCGTGGCGACCAGAAGAACTGCCAGTGCAACCACCGCAAATATCAAGGTCGGAGTCGGCGATCAGGGCAACTTTGATAATTTCTATAAGTCCAATTATAACTCGGCACTGCCCAGCAACACCTATACCGTATCAACCACCATAGGCCCGCCTGATACCTATGATATCAAGGATGCCGGTGGTACTACCCTGCAAACGGGTAACTACACTGCTGGCACCAAGATCCCTTTCAATGGGTTGGAGTTGACCATCAGCTCCCCTGCGGGCAGTTCTGAGCAGTTTGATCTTAATCCACCGAAGAATGACAACATATTGAATGGTATGTCGGATTTTATTACCGCCTTGCGTGACCCCGCTATCACAGCTGACAACTTTGCGCTGGAAGTGGCAGATGCCACAGTTCATATGAAAAATGCCCGCCTGAATATCGATCATGGATTGGGGGAGTTGGGTGGCAGGATGAACAGTCTCGAGGCAGTCATGGATTCTAACGAGGGGTTGAGTACCCTCAACGCCGAGGCGAGAGCCAAGGTGTCGGAAGCGGATCTCTATGAAGTGATTTCCGCGCTGTCAAAAGAGGATGCGGCATTGAGTGCCTCGCAACTCTCTTTCAGCAAAATAAGTCGTCTGACGCTATTTGACTATATTCGCTAATTGAAGAAGGGCCCCTTTGGGGCCTTTACTTTTGTCCAGACTATGAAGATTGGTTCCGTGTCATCTCCTGCCAATTGTAACAAGCTGTTGCCGTTGCCAATTTAATGGTGGTTGCGGGGTTGACCTCCCTGCGGGATTGGATAATCATGCCGCCCGCACAACAGAGGGTTGTGCGAATTATTTGCAGCATCTCGTTAGGCGAGGCTCCTGTATAAACACAGGCCACTGATCTCACGACGTCCAGAGACGCCCAAGATCAGGACAGTTTTCATCGGATTAAGGTGTAAACCCAAGTGGCTTCCGGCATGCCGGATACGTTATACAGTGCTAAAGCTGGTACGTGGGGATGATGACACGCCGAACGGCGTCATTTCCTGCCTATTACTCGTCAATCAAATTGCTGTTTTCTTGTCGTTGCATCCGGCTATTTCCGGAGGCATTCAGGCTCGCCTGAAATCACATGAGGATATCTGTGATGAAGAAAACACATACCATTCTTAACCGTCACCAACTGCTCGATCTGGCCGCCCTGCAGGGTTGGCTGGAACATAATCTGGATCCGGTTCAGCGCGCCGATCAACTGCTGACCCTGCGTCCGGAAGAGCTCAACTGTATCTTTGATACCCTGCCAATCCCGCAAGGGGCCGAACTGCTTGGTTCACTCTCGGCCGAGAGTGCCGGGCGCCTGTTGCAACGGTTGCATGGCAGCATCGTCAGCGTGTTGCAGGAGGCTATTCCCCGCCGTGAGATGGTCGCTATCCTGCGCAAACTGGGTCGTCAGGATCGCACCATGTTGCTGGCTCGCTTCCCGACCCAGGCGCAGGCCATGTATTACTCCCTGCTGGATTGGCCCACCGAGTCGGTGGGGGCCAACATGCGCCACGAATATCTGGCGGTGCGGGAGGAGGACACGGTCGGTCACGCCAAACAGCTGATCCACGATGCCTGGGACAATGCCCAGCTGTTTCGCCATATCTATGTGGTCAACGGGGATGGTCGTCTGCAAGGAAGCCTCTCCCTCAAGACCTTGCTGATCGCCGACCCGCTGGCCAGTGTCGCGACCCTGATGGATCGGGAGACGGTGCGGATCAATGCCCGTGCGGATCAGGAGCTGGCAGCGCGCCTGCTCATCGACCGCGACCTGTCGGTATTGCCGGTCGAGGATCAGGGGCGACTGGTCGGTATTTTCCACGTCGATGATGCTGCGGATATTCTGGAGCTCGAATCCACCGAGGATGCCGAGATGCAGGGTGGCTCCTCGCCACTCGATACTCCCTATCTGCAGGCGACCCCCTGGCAGCTGTGGCGCAAACGGGTGGGCTGGCTGCTTATCCTGTTCGTGGCGGAAGCCTACACCGGCACCGTGCTGCGGGCATTCGAGGAGCAGCTGGAAGCGGCCATCGCGCTGGCCTTCTTTATTCCGCTCCTGATCGGTACTGGTGGTAACAGCGGCACCCAGATCACCACCACCATAGTACGAGCCATGGCGGTCGGGGAGGTGAGCCTACGCAATCTCGGCACAGTGCTGAAAAAGGAGCTCTCCACCGGTCTGCTCATATCGGGGGCCATTGCCATGGCGGCCTGGGTACGGGCATGGAGTCTCGGCGTCGGTCCCCAGATTGGCATGGTGGTGACCTTTACCATCATCGCCATCGTGCTCTGGAGTGCCACGGTCGCGTCCATTATTCCCATGGTGCTGCGCCGTTTCCGCATCGATCCGGCGGTGGTCTCTGCGCCATTCATCGCGACACTGGTGGATGGCACCGGCCTTATCATCTACTTCGAGATGGCCAAGTGGTTGTTGCCCGAGTTGCAGTAATCGGGAGATTGAGATGCAAAAGGCAGCCAGTGGGCTGCCTTTTTCATTTATCTTTCCGGTTTAGCCGAGCTGGAACAACAGTGGCCAGCCCTGCTCCTGGCAATAACGATGCTCCTTCTCCAGATTCTGCATCAGGAGACGGTTCTCCTCGCACCAGTCGATCGGCAGGGTCACGACCAGCTGATCCCCTTGTACCGCGACTTGCCACTCAGGCAGCAGGTTGTCCTGCCGCTTGTGGTGAGCGGCGACCGCGAGGCGCAGGATGCGGATGCAGCGCAGCACCGTCTGCATGTCGTGGTTGGGCAGGGGAGGCAGCTCGGAGAGCTTGAGCCCCTTGCGCTGAAAGCGTACCAGCGCTGCCAGCAGGGCCTGATCGTCCTGGTTGAAGCCAGGCAGGTCGGTGTGTTGCAGGATATAGGCGGAGTGACGGTGAATGCCGCTGTAGTTGATGGCAAGGCCAATTTCGTGCAGCCGCGCCGCCCAGCCGAGGATGGCGCGATAGGGCTCTATCTCCATCTGCCAGGGCTCTTGCAAGGCATCAAACAGCGTCAGCACGCTCTGCTCCACCCGGGCTGCTTGTTTGCGGTCCATCCGGTAGTGGGTACCGAGCGCCTGTGCGGTACGCTCGCGAATATCGTGGTGCTGCAAGCGCTCCTCGAATTCATAAAGCAACCCTTCACGCAGGGCTCCGTCGGAGTAGTCAAGCCGCTCGATGGGCAGCGAGGTAAACAGCCCGAGCAGGATGGCGACCGCAGCGGCAAACACCTCCTGACGCTCCTCGGTAAGCCCGACCAGTTTGAGGTTATCGACTCGCTTGCGCTCAATCATCAGTGCCTTGAGCCGCTCCAGTCCCTCCAGCGTAATGCTGCCGTCAGTCAGCCCTTCACCCTGCAGTACATCCCGAACCGTACGAATGGAACCTGAGCTGCCAAGGCAGCTCTGCCAGCCCAGCTTGCGGTACTGGTTGACGATGGGGGCGAGCTGGTGCTGCGCCTCCAGCACGGCATTGGTGAAGTTTTTCTCGCTCAGCTTGCCGCTGGCAAAGAAGCTCTGGGTAAAGCTGACGCAGCCCATCTTGCGGCTGGTGAGGGCCTTGTGTTCAAACCCTTCACCGATGATGAGCTCGGTGCTGCCGCCACCGATATCGATGACCAGTACCTGGCCCTCGATATGCTGGGTATGGGCAACCCCCTGATAGATGAGCCGTGCTTCTTCCTGCCCGCTGATGATCTCGATGGGGTGGTTGAGCACCTTGGCCGCTTCGCTGACGAACTCTCGCGCGTTGCTGGCACGGCGCAATGTGTAGGTACCGGCGATGCGGATCTGATCCGGTTTGATGTTGGTGAGCCGCTCGGCAAAGAGTGACAGACAGGCGAGGCCGCGTTCCATCGCTTCCGGGCTCATTCGTTTCTGCTCATCCATCCCTTCCGCCAGACGCACCCGCTCCTTGATGCGATCGACGATGCGAAAACGCCCTTCGCTCAGATGGGCGATCACCATATGAAAACTGTTGGAGCCGAGATCCACGGCGGCATAGAGACTATTGTCCATTGTTTGACTCGATACGTTTGAGATAGTCGTAAATCGCCACCTGAGAGCGGATCTTGCGGCGGTTGCCCCGCTTCACATATTCGTTCTGCTGGTCGGCATCGATGACCCGCGCCTTGCAGGTATCACTCAGTTGTAGCTCGAGAATGTCCATGATGCGCTGCTTGAGGCGCTCGTCATAAATGGGGGTGCCCACCTCGATCCGGCCGTCGATATTGCGGCTCATCCAGTCGGCGCTTGAGATATAGAGCTGGGGGTTGCCCTTGTTGTGGAACACCATCACCCGCGGGTGCTCGAGGAAGCGGTCGATGATGCTGATCACCTTGATGTTGTCACTGAGGCCCGGCACGCCCGGACGTAGGGCGCACATGCCACGGATGATCATCTGGATCGGCACCCCGGCCTGACCGGCGGCATAGAGGCGGTTGATGAGATCCTTGTCCACCAGATTGTTGATCTTGAGGATGATACCGCTCGGCTGGCCCGCCTTGGCGTTGGATAGCTCATTGTCGATGAGGCGATAGAGCTGACGGCGGCTGTTGATGGGGGAGACCAGCAGGTGGTTGAATTTGTAACGCTTATAGGGGTACTCGATGTATTCAAACACCCCTTCCACTTCGGCGGTGATATCCGGATTGCGGGTCAGCAGCGAGAAGTCGGTGTAGATCTTGGCGGTCTTCTCGTTGAAGTTCCCGGTCCCGATATGGGCGTAGCGCACCGCCTCGCCATTTTCGTGGCGGGTGATGAGGCAGAGCTTGGAGTGGATCTTGAGGCTCGGCACCCCGAACACTACCTTGACCCCGGCATCGGTGAGAATATTGGCCCAGTCGATGTTGGCCGCTTCGTCGAAACGGGCGCGCAGCTCGACCACCACGGTCACCTTCTTGCCGTTGTTGGCGGCATCAATGAGGGAGTGGATGATGCGCGACTTCTTGGCGACCCGGTAGATATTGATGCGAATGGCGCTTACCGCCGGGTCGAACGCCGCCTGGCGCACCAGCTCGGTGAAGTGGTGGAACTTGTGATACGGGTAGTAGAGCAGGATATCCTGCTTGGTAATCGCATCGAAGGCGTTGACGAAGCCGTCAAAATCGCGGCAATCGAGGGCCGGCAGCTTGGGGTTCTCCAGATAGTCACGGCCCACGTTGGGGAAGCCGATGAAATCCTTGAAGTTGTGGTAACGCCCGCCCGGCATGATGGCGTCGTAGGAGCTGATCTGCAGCTTGAGCTTGAGGAAGCTTATCATGGCAGCGGGCATCTCCCGCTCGTAGACGAAGCGCACCGGCATGGCGGTGAGGCGCTGCTTCAAGCCGTCACTCATCTTGTCCACCAGGCTCAAGTCCAGCTGGTCGGAGAGATCATATTCGGCATCCCGGGTCAGCTTCACTGCATAGGCGGCAATCTCGTCGTAGTCGAAGAAGCCTTTGAAGATCTCGTCGAGGCAGAAGCGGATGACGTTATCCAGAATGATGATCTGCTTCTTGCGGCGGGTCCCTTCCGGCGGCAGCTGGAAGAAGCGGGGCAGGTCGTCGGTCGGCACTTCCACCAGGGCGTACTGGATCACCTGACCGTTCTTCTTCATCTCGATGGCCAGATAGGTGTACTCATCCTTGAGGAATTTGACCGGATTGACCTCCTTGTTGAGCAGGATCGGGATGATGTGACGCAGCACCTTCTCCTTGAAGAAGACCCGCAGCCACTTCTGAATGGCATCGGAGAGCTGGTTCTCGTTGACTAGGAAGATGTTGTGGCGGGCCAGCGCAATCAACAGCTCTTTATAGGTGTTGTCGAACGCTTCACCGAGCGCCATCACTTTTTGCTGGATGGCGCGCAGCAGCACTTTCGCTTCATCGTCGCCACCATGTACTTCATTGATGAGGATGCGACGCTTGACGTCCGATACCCGTACCTTGAAGAACTCATCCTGGTTGGAGGAGAAAATCCCCAGAAAACGAACCCGCTCGATGAGGGGCACCGTCTTGTCCATTGCCTCTTGCAACACCCGTTCATTGAATGAGAGCCAGCTCAGCTCTTTCTCTTCATACTGCTTGTCGGTGCTCATCTTGTGCCTCTGTTTCAGGTCGCGTCTGCGCGGCAGTTATGGCGTTAATATATGACAAATAAATGACAGTATTGTTACTGCTCGCTGAACGCTTCGTCGATGTCGACCACCAGATCGTCGGAGAGGGATTCCAGCGCGGTGATAAGCGTATCCATCGCGAGCCCGTCGGGCAGGGCAACCAGCGCATGGGCATAGAAGAGCGGGGCGCCGGAGTGGGGAGCCGGTTCACAGCCGGTGGTGAGATCGGCCACGTTGATCTCGAGCTGGCGCAGGATGCTGGCTACTTCATGGACGATGCCGGGGCGGTCGTTGCCGGTCACTGTCATCATGACTTGATGGGCTGGCTCGGCGGTAGGTGTCCCTTCGGCAAAGCTGATGGTCAGACCCGGCAGCAGGGCCAGTGCTTCGCACAGGCTGCGATAGTGCTCATCGGGGACGGAAACATGGAGGATACCGGCAAACTGGCCCGCCAGTTCGCTCATGGCGCTGCCGAGCCAGTTGCCCTGCTCGCGGCTGATGACAGCTGCCAGACTCTCGACGATCCCGGGTTTGTCTGCACCGATCACGGTGACCACCAATTGCTTTTGCATCCTGCTCTCCTTGAAATGGGATTTCTTGCTCTATCCCTATTGTGCCTGCTGGGGCTGGTCATATGAACCCCCGCCTGCTGACAAATAGATAAAAAGACGGGACTTTTCACTTTCTATACACGGGTCTGCTGCCTTGCTCCGTGGCGGCTGTGGTAAAGTGATTCCCCTTTCGTGTCGTGAACTGGATCGTGCTCTCATGAATACCCTTGTCCTATCGGGATTGTTGTTGCTGGCGCTGCTTGTGCTGGCGATCTTCTGGAGCAGAGGCAGACAGCAAAAGCGCCTGCCCTATGATGTGCAGGAGACCCTGTTCAGTCCCGCCGAGCGCTCCTTCCTCGGGGTGCTGGATCTGGCGGTGGGTGACAAGGCCCGGGTTTTTGCCAAGGTGCGGGTGGCCGATGTGCTGACGCCGCAGGCCGGGATCGGCAAAAGCAAATGGCAGCAGTACTTCAACAAGATCAGTGCCAAGCATTTCGACTATCTGCTTTGCCACCCCGCGGATCTCTCCTTTATCTGCGCCATCGAACTCGATGACAGCTCCCACCGTCACCAGAAGCGCAAGGCACGGGATCTCTTTCTGAAAACCGCCTGCGACAGCGCCGGTCTGCCGTTGCTGCAGATCCCGGCAAGTGCCAGCTATCTGGTGGAAGAGCTGCGCGAACAGATCCTGCCGCTGCTGGTCAAAACCTGCGAACCATTGATCGACGATTTGCCGCACGGGGCACGGCGCGAGCCCACCTTCAACCCTCTGTTGCTGGATGGTGTGGATGTCGGTGCCGGGATGCGTGGCCGCACTGCCCATGCCGAGGCGATCTCGCCTGCGTCGCTCCACGAGCCCGCCATCCAGCCCAAGGGGGTGATGGAGGCGCCGCAGAGTGAGGGTGAACTGGTCGATGGTTTGTTCGCCGATGTAGAGGATGACGAGGAGCATGAAGTCCACCACTGCCCCCGTTGCGATGCGCCGCTGGTGGAGCGGGAGGCGAAAAAAGGCCCCCACGCCGGTCGACTCTTTCTGGCTTGCAGCCGTTTTCCCGAGTGTCGTTATGCGGCGCCGCACCATCATAACCGCCACTGAATGCGCTTCACCGTGTCCCATGCTGCCCTCTGACGAGGCAGTTTTCTTTCCGCTTTTGGCTGCGTTTGTTAACGGCGCCAATGCAGAAAATTCCTCGGCAAAATTTATCTAATCTCTCGTTTCTGTCGATACACTTAGCCTGAATACGACAATTTTTGACAATGTGTCGGAATTTTGGCACTTTGTGTGCCAGCAAAAAGACAGTCGGTAGCTGTTTTATCATCAAATAAAACAATAAGTTAGTTCAGGACATCGCGAGGAATGGATATGGTGGAGATGGGCGTGTTGATTGTTGATGCCGATGCGCAGCGGCGCCAACAGTTGGGAACCGTGCTCTCGTTTATGGGGATCCCGTGGCAGGAGGTGGCACAAAGCGATCTGGATGTGGCCATCGAATCCTCCGGACCGCTGCAAGGGGTGCTGGTGGGTGAGCTGACCGACCGCCCCTTGTCAGAGTTGCTGGCCGCCTTCCCCCGTACCCCCTTTCTCTCGCTGGTTGAGGCCGATCTGCCCAACAGCAACTTTATCGGGGTCGCGCTCTCGCCCTTTACCTATGAATCCCTTACCCGTCATCTGCACTTCTGTCAGGCCTTTGTATCCTTGCATCCTCGTCAGCAGACCCATGACAAGGGGCAGGCCCTGCTGCGCTTGCTGGTGGGTAAAGGGAAGGGGATCCAGGAGGTACGCCGCCTCATTAGCCAGGTGGCCGAGACTGATGCCAACGTGCTGATCCTCGGGGAGTCCGGTACCGGTAAAGAGGTGGTGGCTCGCGCTATCCACGAACTCTCTTCCCGCAGCAGTGGCCCCTTCGTGCCCATCAACTGCGGCGCTATTCCGGCCGAATTGCTGGAGAGCGAACTGTTTGGCCACGAGAAGGGGGCGTTTACCGGCGCCATCGCAGCCCGTCGCGGTCGCTTCGAGCTGGCGCAGGGGGGCACCCTGTTTCTCGACGAGATCGGCGATATGCCGATGCCGATGCAGGTCAAACTGCTGCGGGTATTGCAGGAGCGGCTGTTCGACAGGGTTGGTGGCGGCAAGCCCATTCAGGCCGATGTGCGCATCATCGCAGCAACCCACCGGGATCTGGAGGCTATGATCCGCACCCAGGGTTTTCGTGAAGATCTCTACTACCGCCTCAACGTCTTCCCCATTGAGACGCCGCCGCTGCGGGATCGCATCGACGACATCCCGCTGCTGCTGCAGGAGCTGCTCAACCGCCATGCAGAGCAGCACCACGGCTTTATCCGGTTGACCCAGCGGGCGCTGGAGTCGCTGATGCAGTACCCCTGGCCCGGTAACGTACGTGAGCTATCCAACCTGCTGGAGCGGCTGCTGATCCTCTACCCGCACCAGATCGTCGATGTGGCCGATCTGCCGAGCCGTTATCGCCTGCTGCCGAGCGAGCCGCGGGATGAGCGGCTGACCGAGATGGATGAACGGGATGCGCTGGCGGCGGTGTTTCAGGATCCGCCCGAGCTGGATCACTCCCTCGCCTCGGCCCGCACCATGCAGCTGCCGGAGGAGGGGGTCAACCTCAAGAGATGCTGGCCGACCTTGAAGTGGAGCTGATCCGTCAGGCGCTGGAGTCTCAGGACGGGGTGGTGGCCCGCGCTGCCGATCTGCTCGGCATGCGCCGTACCACCCTGGTGGAGAAGATGAAAAAGTACGGGATGAGCAAGGACGTCTGAGGGTCAAAGCCTTGACGCAAATACGCAATCCATTGTTTTAGTTAACATAATTTAGTGGCATGGAAATTGAATAACCTGACCCAATAGCCAGTTTGAGGTCAGGTTTATGACAATCCAGCAGCAGGACATGCCACTCCAGTCCCACGAAGTGAGCCAGCTCTATGCCATCTTCAAGGCGCTCCCCACCGGGGTGTTGCTGCTTGACGGGGCAGGGGTGGTCACCCGCGCGAATCCGGCGGCCATCTCTCTGCTGGGGGAGCCGTTGGAAGGGGAGCTCTGGCGCCACATCATTGCCCGCTGCTTCGAGCCGCGCGAGGATGATGGCCACGAGATCTCCCTGCGCGACGGGCGCCGGGTCCAGCTCTCGACCCAACCGCTGCCGGATCAGCCCGGCCAGCTGGTCTTTATCAATGACCTGACCGAAACCCGCAAACTGCAAGACCGCATCAACCACATGAAGCGGCTGTCGGCGCTCGGCAATATGGCGGCCTCGCTCGCCCACCAGATCCGCACGCCGCTCTCTGCCGCCATGCTCTATGCCGCCAATCTGGCCAACCGCACCCTCAAGCCGGAATCTCGCACTCAGTTTCAGCAAAAGCTGATGGCCCGTTTGCAGGATCTGGAGAAGCAGATCAACGACATCCTGCTGTTCGCCCGCAATGGCGACAATCAGGTGGTCACCCCCATCTCGGTACAAGGGCTGCTGGCCGAAGTGCAGGCTGGAGCCGAGGCTTTTTGCCAGCAGCAGGGCTGCGAGCTGCACATGGAGGCGCCAGAGCCCGATCTCTGTCTGCTGGCCAACAGCAGTGCGCTGGCGGGGGCCATCAACAACCTGATTGCCAATGCCCAGCAGGCAGGGGCTACGTCACTCTTGGTCAGCGCGGTGCGCAGTGGCGCCCGGGTGGAGATGCGGGTCATCGATAATGGCAAGGGGATCCCTTCCCATCAGCTCGGTCAGGTATTCGAACCCTTCTTTACCACTCGCTCCCAAGGCACTGGTCTCGGGCTGGCGGTGGTGCAATCTGTAGTGCGTGCCCATCAGGGGGAGGTCGGTGTGGCCTCGGTTCCCGGTGAAGGCACCTGCTTTACTATGTCGTTCCCCCTGCACCAGCAACCGGTGCAGCTTGGAGGTGTAGCATGACACAGGCCAGGATCCTGGTAGTTGAAGATGACAATGGCCTGCGCGAAGCGCTGGTGGATACCCTTTTGCTCGGCGGTTATGAGTGCCGTGAAGCGGACAGTGGCGAGCGGGCTCTGCTGGCCCTCTCCCGTCAGCCATTTGACATGGTGATCTCTGATATCCAGATGGGGGGGATGGACGGCCTCACCCTGCTGGCCACCATCCGCCAGCAATATCCGCAGATACCTGTGCTGCTGATGACCGCCTACGCCAATATCGACGGTGCAGTGCGCGCCATGCGTGAAGGGGCCATCGACTATCTGGCCAAGCCATTTTCGCCGGAGGTGCTGCTCAATCAGGTCAGCCGTTATGTGCCCGCCCAAAAGGTGGAGAAGCGCGCCGTGGTTTACGGGGATCCCAAAACTGCCGAGCTGTTCCAGCTGGCGACCCGGGTGGCCAGAAGCGAAGCGACAGTGATGGTGACCGGCCCGAGCGGGACGGGTAAAGAGGTGCTGGCCCGTTACATTCACGATAACTCCAGCCGCGCCGAGCAGCCTTTCGTCGCCATCAACTGCGCCGCCATTCCGGAAAACATGCTGGAGGCGACCCTGTTTGGCTACGAGAAGGGGGCCTTCACCGGTGCGGTGCAGGGGTGCCCGGGCAAGTTCGAGCAGGCGCAGGGGGGCACCCTGCTGCTTGACGAGATCACCGAGATGGATCAGGGGCTGCAAGCCAAATTGCTGCGGGTGTTGCAGGAGAAAGAGGTGGAGCGGCTCGGCAGTCGCAAGATGATCCCGCTGGATGTGCGGGTCATCGCCACCAGCAATCGGGATTTGAAAAAAGCGGTGCAGGATGGCCAGTTCCGCGAAGATCTCTACTATCGCCTCAACGTCTTCCCGCTGCGCTGGTCTGCTCTGTGCGAGCGGCCCGGCGACATTCTGCCACTGGCGGAGCATCTGCTGGCGCTTCATGCCAGTCAGCAGGGGTTACCGACACCACAGTTGACGGATGCCTCGCGGGAGCGGCTGATGGCCCACCCCTGGCCCGGCAATGTGCGGGAGCTGGACAACGTGGTACAGCGGGCCTTGATCCTTAGCCCCGACGGGGTCATTGATTGTGACCACCTCATTCTGGAAGAGCTGGACGAGCAGGAGATGGAGTTTGTCAGCGTGGAGCGCAGCTATGGCGGCGATCGCCTCGGCAGCGAGCTCAAGCAGCAGGAGCACCAGATCATTCTCGACACCCTGCAAGATTGTAACGGCAGCCGCAAGGCGGTGGCCGACCGGCTCGGCATCAGCCCGCGCACCCTGCGCTACAAGCTGGCCCAGATGCGGGAGGCGGGGATCGACCTGCCAGCCTGAGGCCGAGAGGGAAACCGCACTGTGTGGGGGCTGTCATGGTCTTGACGGCCCGGCTCGATTATCATGGGGCCCTTGGCGCTTTGAGCCTGGGCCCTGTTTTTATTGGTAAAGCAGGGGACCGAGCCTTAATAAGGGACCCCTATGATCTCTCATCGAAAACTCGAAACCGTACTGAACCATCTGCTCGAACCGCACGCCATCAAGGATTACTGCCCCAACGGCTTGCAAGTGGAGGGGCGTGAGCGCATTCGCAAGGTAGTGACCGGTGTCACCGCCAGTCAGGCGCTTATCGACGCGGCGGTGGCTGCCGAGGCCGATGCCATTCTGGTCCATCACGGCTACTTCTGGAGCGGTGAACCGGCCCAGATCACCGGCATGAAGCAGCGTCGGCTCAAGACCCTGCTGACCCACGATATCAACCTGTTTGCCTACCATTTGCCGCTGGATGTCCATCCAGAGGTGGGTAACAACGCCCAGCTTGCCAAGCTGCTCGACATCAAGGTGCGTCGCGGTCTGGAGCCGTGGAACAGCAAGAGCGTCGCCATGGTGGGCAAGCTGGAAGAGCCCATGAGCGGTGCCGACTTTGCCAAGCTGATTGCCGAGCGCCTTGGCCGTGAACCACTCTATTGTGGCGATACCGGCCCCGAGCTTATCCGTTCCGTGGCCTGGTGCACCGGCGGCGGTCAGAGCTACATCAATCTGGCGGCGGAGCAGGGCATCGATGCCTTTATCTCCGGTGAAGCCTCAGAGCAGACCATTCACACCGCTCGCGAGATGGGGATGCACTTCTACGCCGCGGGCCATCACGCCACCGAGCGTTACGGCGTCAAGGCGCTGGGGGAGTGGCTGGCGACCGTGCACGGGCTGGATGTGACCTTTATCGATATCGACAATCCGGTCTAAACCTGTCCACGATCTGGCTACGAAACCGTGATCAAGGCTCATGTGCTGCTCTTCACCTTGTTGACGGTTTCTCGCTGCAGGTCGTGAACAGGTTTAAGCCTGTGCCTGTGGTGGGAAAATTCAGGAAATAAAAAGGAGGCCATCGGCCTCCTTTTTCACATTTCGACAAGACGTCTGCTTAATCGCAGGCGTAACCTGCGGGGCCCAGCAGGGCGCCATCCAGTTGCACGGCACCATCTACCATCTGCAGCCTGCCTTCGCAGAACCAGCGAACCACCAGCGGGTAGATGCTGTGCTCCTGCGCCTGCACCCTTGCTGCTACCTCGTCCGCCGTGTCCCCTTCAAAGATGGGTACGCGGGCCTGCAGGATCACCGGGCCCCCGTCCAGCTCTTCGGTCACGAAGTGGACGCTGGCGCCGTGTTCACTGTCACCGGCATCTATGGCGCGCTGGTGGGTGTGCAGGCCCTGATACTTGGGCAGCAGGGAGGGGTGGATATTGATCATCCTGCCGGCGAAATGGCGCACCAGATCGCCGCTCAATATCCGCATAAACCCGGCCAGCACCACCAGATCCGGCTGATAGTCTGCCATCAGCGCCAGCAGGGCGGCGTCATACTCCTCCCGGCTGGCAAACTGCTGCTGGGCCAGAATGGAGGTCGCCACGCCAGCTTCTTTGGCGCGAACCAGACCATAGGCATCGGCCTTGTTGCTGATAACGCCGACCACTTCACCGGCAATCTTGCCGCTGGCGCAGTGGTCGAGGATCGCCTGCAGGTTGCTGCCGCTGCCAGAGATTAGGACGAGGATCCGCATCATTTGATGACGACCTGCTCCTCACCGTCTGCTGCCTTGGCGATATGACCGATGTGCCATGCGTTCTCGCCTTCTGCCTTGAGCAGGGTCAGCGCCTTCTCCAGCTGGTTGGCGGGCAGGGCGATGATCATGCCGACACCGCAATTGAAGGTGCGATACATCTCGTGACGGGTGACGTTGCCAGCCTGCTGCAGCCAGCTGAACACCGCCGGCCACTGCCAGCTCTGCTCGTCGATCACTGCTTGAGTATTGGCAGGCAATACGCGGGGGATGTTCTCCCAGAAGCCGCCACCGGTGATGTGGGAGAGGGCGTGGATCTCGCACTCCTTTATGAGTTTGAGCACAGGCTTCACATAGATACGGGTCGGCTCCAGCAAGGCATCTGCGAGGGTGCGGTCACCCAGCGGCTGATGCACGTCGGCTTTGGAGACTTCCAGAATTTTACGGATCAGGGAGAAGCCGTTGGAGTGAGGGCCGCTGGCGGCCAGCGCGATCAGGGCATCCCCTTCACCGACCTTACTGCCGTCGATGATTTCGCTCTTCTCCACCACACCGACGCAGAAACCGGCGATGTCGTAGTCTTCCCCTTCATACATACCCGGCATCTCGGCGGTCTCGCCGCCCACCAGGGCACACCCTGACTGCTCGCAACCGTTACCGATCCCGGTGACCACCGCGGCCGCGGTGTCCACGTCCAGCTTGCCGGTTGCATAGTAGTCGAGGAAGAACAGCGGCTCGGCGCCCTGTACGATCAGGTCATTGACGCACATGGCCACTAAATCGATGCCCACGGTGTCGTGCTTCTTCAGGTCGATGGCCAGCCGCAGCTTGGTGCCCACACCATCGGTACCGGAGACCAGTACCGGCTCCTTGTAGCCCGCAGGGATTTGACACAAGGCCCCAAAGCCGCCAAGACCACCAAGGACTTCAGGACGACGAGTGCGCTTTGACACGCCCTTGATACGTTCAACCAGTGCATTGCCGGCATCGATATCTACGCCAGCATCCTTGTAGCTCAGTGAGGTTTTGTCAGTCACGAGTATTCCCCGTCATGTAAAGAAGTGGAGGGTAAAATTCGGGGCGTATTCTAACAGTGGCGGTGAAAAACCAGAAAGGAAATCGTTTGCGCGTTTTTGCGCGGAAATGCTCTACAAGCGGTGGCTTTTGTTGTATGATTCCGCGATTTTTTTGCGGCAGGTTAGAGGAGATAATAATGAAAGTCGTTGAAGTCAAACACCCCCTGGTCAAACACAAGATCGGGCTGATGCGTGAAGGCGATATCAGCACCAAGCGTTTCCGTGAACTGGCCAAAGAAGTGGGCAGTTTGTTGACCTATGAAGCGACCTCTGACTTCGAAACCGAGAAGGTTATCATCGATGGCTGGAATGGGCCAGTAGAAGTTGACCAGATCAAGGGCAAGAAGGTAACCGTCGTACCTATCCTGCGTGCCGGCCTTGGCATGATGGATGGCGTGCTGGAGCACATGCCGAGCGCCCGCGTCAGCGTGGTCGGTATCTACCGCGATGAAGAGACCCTGCAACCGGTTCCCTATTTCGAGAAGATCGTCAGCAACATCGAAGAGCGTCTGGCGCTGGTCATCGATCCAATGCTGGCCACCGGCGGCTCCATGATCGCCACCATCGATCTGCTGAAGAAGAAAGGCTGCCAATCCATCAAGGTGTTGGTACTGGTTGCCGCGCCGGAAGGGATCAAGGCGCTGGAAGCCGCTCACCCTGACGTAGAGCTCTACTGCGCTTCTGTCGACCGGGGGCTGAACGAGAAAGGCTACATCGTGCCGGGTCTGGGCGATGCAGGCGACAAGATCTTCGGTACCAAATAAGTTAATGCCTTGACCTGCTTCCCATGTGGAAGGGGTGATCGGAGCCGGCGCATCGCCGGCTCTGCTGTTTGTGGCAGCTTGTGCCAGCCTTGCCGCAAGATGCGCCTTGCCGCTACCATAAGCACACTCTCCCATTTCGAGACTCTGTTCATGTTCAAACGTGTTGTGACCGCCCTCTGCTGCGGCTTGTCATTCATGGCCTCGGCCGCTCAGGTGACCGACCTCTATCAGGGCAAGGCCCCGACCAGTGGCGACATGGTTGCCGCTCAAGGGCAGGCTCTCGGTCAGGTGCTGATCAAGGTGACCGGCAAGCGCGACATCCTCACCCAGCCGGTGGTGGTCAAGGCGCTGGCGGCCCCGGGCGACTATGTCAAAAGCTATGGCTATCAGGATCAGGACTCCGTCAAGTATCTGAAAGCCGAGTTCAAGAGTGACAAGGTCAACAGCCTGGTCTCGGAGAGCCAGTTTGCCCTGCTTGGCCCGGCTCGTCCCCAAATGGCCATCTGGCTGGTGGTGGATCAGGGTGAGCGCCGTCTGCTGGCGGATCAATCCAGCGATGGTTGGGCGCAAGCCTTGCGCGAGCAGGCCCAGACGCTGGGGCTACCCATCAGCATTCCGCTGATGGATCTCGATGATAACATGGCGGTCAGTGCCACCGACGTCTGGGGACGCTTTGCCGACCCGATTTTGCAGGCAAGCCAGCGCTATGGCGCCGAGATGGTGGTGTTGGGCAAGCTGACACCGGAAGGTGACAAGTGGAGCATCGATTGGGGACTCTACGGCCCCAAAGCAGCCGGTGAAGTGACCGAGCTGACCCGTGGCAATAGCACCGGCACTCAGGCCGAAGTGGCGCAAGGGTTTGCCGATACCCTGGCGGCCTGGCTGGTGAAAAACTACGGTGCCCGCATTTCTGGTCCGGCAACCAGCCAGACCCTGGTGGTGGATGGCCTCTCCGAAGTGGATAGCATGATCGCCGTGCAGAAGATGCTGCAGGGGATGGCCAACGTCAGCAAGGTGGCGATCGGCAAGCTGGAGGGGGACCAGGTCACCTTCAACTTTACCCTGCAAGGGGATCAGGCCGAGCTGGTACGGGCACTGCAGCTTGAGAGTCGTTTGCGCAAGGTTGACGATAATGGCAGCGGTTTGCGTTACCAATGGTCGCAGCCCTGATTTTATAAGGCTTTTGTCTACCGCCCGGCTTGTCCGGGCGGTTCTCTATCTGCCATTGCGATGGTACACTTAGCCACAAATGTCACAGTCAAAGCCCAACGAGTGAAGCAACCGGCCCAACTGTCTTTAGCCGTACAACTACCGGATGATGAAACCTTCGTCAGTTTTTATCCCGGCAACAATGCTCATCTGATCACCGCCCTCAAAAACGCGGCCATCGGTCAGGGATCGCCTTTCCTCTATTTCTGGGGAGCCAAGGGATCCGGACGCTCTCATCTGCTCCACGCCACCTGTGCCGAGGTCAACGCCCGCGATGCGGCGGCGGCCTATCTTTCCCTCGATCAATTTGAACAGCTCGATCCCAGCATGCTCGATGCCCTCGAAAGCCTGCCGCTGGTCTGTCTCGACAGCCTTGAGGCGATCGCCGGCAATGCCGTGTGGGAGCGGGCGCTGTTCGATTTCTACAACCGCTGGCAGGAGAAGGGGGAGGGGACGCTGGTGGTCACTGGCTGCAGCGCGCCGCGCAAACTGGGGCTGCAACTGCCGGATCTCGCCTCGCGCCTTGACTGGGGGGTGAGTTTCCATCTCGAAGAGCTGGATGACGAAGGCAAGCTCAGTGCCCTGCAGCTGCGTGCCGAGCTGCGGGGCTTCAAACTGCCCATCGATGTGGGCCGCTTCCTGCTCAACCGACTCTCCCGCGATATGCGCACCCTGCTCACCACTCTCAATCAGCTCGACAACGCCTCATTTCGCGCCAAGCGCAAGCTGACCATTCCCTTTGTCAAAGAGATCCTCGAGCTCTGAGCCTCTCGACTGTGTGCGGTTGTGCGCCTGACTTTCGTTTGAATTACAGATAAAAAGAAACCCCGGCTTCAGGCCGGGGTTTTGCTATTTCAAGGCAGCTCTCTTATTAGTGGAACTGATCTTCTTCGGTGGAGCCGGTCAGCGCGGTGACCGAGGATTGGCCACCCTGAATGACGGTGGTCACCTTGTCGAAGTAACCGGTACCGACCTCCTGCTGGTGTGCCACGAAGGTGTAGCCACGGCTGGCGGCGGCAAATTCCGGCTCCTGCACCATCTCGACGTAGTGCTTCATCCCTTCGCCACGGGCGTACTGGTAGGCCAGTTCGTACATGTGGAACCACATGTTGTGGATACCCGCGAGGGTGATGAACTGGTACTTGTAGCCCATGTCGGAGAGCTCCTGCTGGAAACGGGCGATGGTGGCATCGTCCAGATTCTTCTTCCAGTTGAAGCTCGGGGAGCAGTTGTAGGCCAGGATGCGGTCCGGGAACTTGGCCTTGATTGCTTCGGCAAATTTACGCGCTTCGTCCAGATCCGGCTTGGCGGTTTCACACCACACCATGTCGGCGTAGGGGGCGTAAGCCAGACCGCGAGCGATGGCCTGATCGATACCGGCACGCACCTTGTAGAACCCTTCGGCAGTGCGCTCGCCAGTCAGGAAGTCTGCATCGTACGGGTCGGCGTCGGTGGTCAACAGGTCAGCGGCGTTGGCGTCGGTACGGGCGATCACCAGCGTGGTGGTGCCGCACACATCGGCTGCCAGACGGGCGGCAACCAGTTTCTGTACCGCTTCCTGAGTCGGTACCAGCACCTTGCCACCCATATGACCGCACTTCTGACCGAAGCGAGCTGATCTTCGAAGTGCACGCCAGCGGCGCCCGCTTCAATCATCCCCTTCATCAGTTCGAAGGCGTTAAGCACACCGCCGAAACCGGCTTCCGCATCCGCCACGATGGGCAGGAAGTAGTCGATAAAGCCCTCATCCTGCGGTCCAACCTTGTTGGCCCACTGGATCTGGTCGGCACGGGCGAAGGAGTTGTTGATGCGCTCCACCACGGACGGCACCGAGTTGGCCGGGTAGAGGGACTGATCCGGATACATGGTGGAGGACAAGTTGTTGTCCGCCGCCACCTGCCAGCCGGAGAGGTAGATCGCCTCGATCCCCGCTTTGGCCTGCTGCACCGCCTGACCGCCGGTCAGGGCGCCGAGGCAGTTGACGTAGCCTTTCTTGGCGTCGCCGTGGATCAGGCCCCACAGCTTGTCGGCACCGCGCTGAGCCAGGGTGTGCACCGGCTGCAAGCTGCCGCGCAGGTTCACCACATCTTCGGCGCTGTAGCCGCGCTTGATCCCTTTCCAGCGGGGGTTTTCCGCCCAGTCTTTCTCGATAGCCTGGATCTGTTGCTCACGGGTCAGTGCCATATCAGTTCCCTCTTTCATTGATTTCACGTTTCCATAGACTTGTTATTGGCGAGCCCCGCTGGGGGCCCGTGATTCAGAGCCGCTCGTAACCGGGCAGCGTCAGAAAATCGATCAGGGTGTCGGCGCAGGTGATCTCTTCCATCAGCTCGCTCGCCTCGGCAAAGCGTCCTGCCTGCCAGCGTGCGGCGCCCACCTCGGCTTTGACCACCTCCAGCTCCTCGGCCAGCATCTGGCGGAACAGCTCTTTGGTCACTACCTTGCCATTAGACAGGCTCTTGCCGTGGCGGATCCACTGCCAGATGGAGGTACGGGAGATCTCGGCGGTGGCGGCATCTTCCATCAGACCGTAGATGGGCACGCAGCCGTTGCCGTTGATCCAGGCCTCCAGATATTGCAGGGCAACCCGGATATTGGTGCGCATCCCTGCTTCGGTCCGCTCGCCCTCACAGGGTGCCAGCAGGTCGGCGGCGGTGATGGGGGCATCCTGCTCACGCAGCACGCCGATCTGGTTCTTGGCACCAGCCGCAATGGTGGCGTTGAACACCGCCATGGCGGTATCGGCCAGGCCAGGGTGGGCGACCCAGGTACCGTCGTGGCCGTTGTTGGCTTCGCGCTCCTTGTCGGCCTTGACCTTGGCGAAGACCTGCTCGTTGACGGCCGCGTCCTTGGCCGGAATAAAGGCGGCCATGCCACCCATCGCCAGCGCACCGCGCTTGTGGCAGGTCTTGATCAGCAGCCGCGAGTAGGCGGAAAGGAACGGCTTGTCCATGGTCACCACCTGACGATCAGGCAGTACCCGATCCGGATGGTTCTTCAAGGTTTTGATATAGCTGAAGATGTAGTCCCAGCGGCCGCAGTTCAGCGCAACGATGTGATCTTTCATCTGATAGAGCAGCTCATCCATCTCGAACACGGCCGGCAGGGTTTCAATAAGCACGGTGGCCTTGATGGTGCCGCGGGGCAGGCCGAACTTGTCCTCGGTCCAAGCGAACACCTCGCTCCACCAGCGCCCTTCCAGATGGCTCTGCAACTTGGGCACGTAGAAGTAGGGGCCCGAGCCTTTGGCCAGCAGCGCCTGATAGTTGTGCAGGAAGTAGAGAGCAAAATCGAACAGGCCACCGGGGATCGGCTCGCCATCGAAGGTGACATGTTTTTCCGGCAGGTGCAGACCGCGCACCCGGCAGATGAGCACCGCCGGATTGTGGGTCAGGGTGTAGGCCTTTCCTTCCGGACTGGTGTAAGAGATGGTGCCGTTGACCGCATCTCGCAGGTTGATTTGGCCCTCGATCACCTTATTCCAGGCGGGAGCCAGTGAATCCTCGAAATCCGCCATGAACACCTTGACGTTGGCGTTGAGGGCGTTGATCACCATCTTGCGCTCGACCGGGCCGGTGATCTCCACACGGCGGTCTTGCAGGTCGGTGGGAATACCGCGAATGGTCCAGTCACCTTCACGGATGTGGGCGGTTTCCGGCAGGAAGTCCGGCAGCTCGCCGCCATCGATACGGGCCTGGCGTGCCACACGTTGTTTCAGCAATTCCCCTCTTTGGGGAGCAAAACGTTCCACCAGTTCGGAGACCAGAGCCACCGCGTCCGGCGTCAGAATTTGCGCGTATTCGGGTAGCATCTCGCCCTGGATGCGAAGGCGGGCGCTGCAGTGGGTCTGAGCCGGTGCCGACATAAGGTTCACTCCTTTGAGAATTACATTTTGAACTTACTAACTACGACTAAAGTCGAATCCCTGTTCCTGAAACGTTCCCGCAACAACGGGGTAACACGATTGATAAGGTGCGAAATATTGTTGAATACGTCAACAGTTTTTTTTAAACGCCTGTTTTTTCGATATAGTTAAGTTGATGTTTTTTATTGTTTTATTGGATTGGTATAAAAGCTCTACGCAGATGGTTATGCTCCTGCTTTTTCCCATCGGACAACGGCTAATTTGGGCCGTTACCCTGCCCCTCATTTTGTAACTTATTACGTAATAAAATTACAAATGCAAAAACAAATCCCGACATAACTCCAGGCTTTGCCAAAACAGCCGTATAAAGCGCGTTTGAATGTGGCAATGAATGTTTTGCTAATGCTAGACCTGATTGGTGAACGTGCGTTTTAAACTTGGCGTGGTGATGCAGGCTCTGTTGGCACCAGCGGTTGCAGCGATGGAAAGTGAAGTGCAATAACGTAGGTTTGTATCAGTTGTCGGGGGGAATGCCGGGGAGGAAAGGGGGAGACGCATCAGTCAATAATACTGCCATCCTTGATAGAACTAGCAGTTTGTTTTTTTTGCAGATTTCTCGCCAAGGGCCTGAAACGGAGAGCGTTGAACAGGCGATGTGCTGGTGATGAGCGGCCATCTGGCCGGGCTCAATAGTCATCATCCGGTTCGGCCAGATCGATCACATCCAGCTGAATGACCTGTTCATTTTCGCTTTCGGTGTGGCAAGGGGTGTCGTGAGGAACGGAATAAAGCGTAATGGCGGGTGCGAAATCGGTGTTCTGGTTCATGCCTGGTCCTGTGTTGCACGCAAGCCGGACAGTGATCCCTTCACTCGTGTTTCCACCTCCCTGTGTTGTCTACCGGCGGAAAGTTGCGCATCTTAATGAGTTCGGCAAAAAGATTCAAGTGGTTCTGAGTGTTTTTTGTTCTTGGTAGGCTGACGTTGTCAGGAGGATAAATCGGAGGCAAAAAAATAGCCCAGTCCTTTGACTGGGCTATTCTCGGGGAAAATGGTCGGTGTGAGAGGATTCGAACCTCCGACCCTCTACACCCCATGCAGATGCGCTACCTGGCTGCGCTACACACCGACGGAGTCAGACTCGGCTGACGGGGAGGAAGTCTAATAGCATGGCCAAACGGGTGCAACTCCTTTTTTATCATAGAGATGCCGATTGCTTCTTTATTGCTCAGTCTGGATGTGGCTTGGGTCTGACGTGCAGATTTGGCATAATCGCCGCCCTGTCACCGCGAGCTATCATGCCTGCTATCTATGGAATCATCTGACAGGTATGAATAGCTGGAATGCAAACAGCACAATTGAACAATATAAAGAGGGGATGGGCGTGAAACCATCAGAGGTCCCAGAAATACCTAGTCAGGCACAGAGTCAAACCGAGCAGGACGAACAGTGGATGCGCCATGCCATGGCATTGGCCGCCCGGGCCGAAGGGATTGGCGAGATCCCGGTCGGTGCCGTACTGGTGCTGGATGGTCAGGTGGTGGGAGAGGGGTGGAACCGCTCCATCAGCGAACACGATGCCTGTGCCCATGCCGAGGTGATGGCAATCCGGGCGGCGGGCAAGCAGCTGGCGAACTACCGGCTGCTCGACACCACTCTTTATGTGACGCTGGAGCCCTGCTGTATGTGTGCCGGTGCGCTGATCCATAGCCGGGTCAAGCGGGTGGTTTACGGCGCCCAGACCTCAAGACCGGTGCTGCGGGGTCGGTGTTCGAGATCTTGCAGGACCCGCGCCACAATCACAGCGTCGAGCTGACCGGCGGTGTGCTGGCCGATGCCTGCTCGGCCCAGTTGTCGGCCTTCTTCAAGCGCCGTCGCGCCGAGAAAAAGGCGGCCAAACTGGCGTTGCAACAATCAAACGATACCCTTTCCTGAATCATTCGGGGGCAGCGCAGGCTGCCCTTGTTGATTATCAGCATAAATATCCCTTTATAAACAATATATTACGCTCGCCCGCCTTCGAAGGGATCCCCGCCCATTCTTCCGTTAACAACCTCAGTTAAAGCGTTCTCGATGTAACAAAACTGTCATGCAACCGCCATATAATGCCGCGAAGCCTAGCTTACATTGAGGTCTTGCATGTCATCGGAATCGTTAAACCTGGTCATGGCGGGCAGTAGAAAACGCCGGATCAAGGATAAATTGGCCAAATATGGCGTCACCACAGGCGGAGCCCTGGTACTGGTGGCGCTGCTGCTTATCTTCTTTTATCTGCTCTATGTGGTGAAACCCATCTTCAATGGCGCCTCCATGGAGCCGACCGCCTCGTTTACCCTGCCTGCCGCAGGGAAGACCGCCTGGCTCGGCGTGGAAGAGCAGAACGAGATCGGCTATCGCTTCAGCGATAAAGGGCAGGTCAACTTCTTTGCGGTGCAGGGAGATGACAAGATCAAGGTCGGCCAGTCACTGGGTCAGGCTCAGGTTGCTGGTGACATCACCACGGTAGCGACCCCTGCTCCTGGTCAGCGGCTGATCGCTTACGGCTTTGCCGATGGCAAGGCGCAGGTCGTCCAGCCAGCGTTCAAGGTCTCCTATCCCAACGATGTGCGGGTGATTGAACCCAGTCTGCAATATCCCTTCGGCGAAGAGCCGGTGGTGATCGACCCGCAAGGGAAGGCACTGCAACTGATGGTGTTCGAAGCCACCAAGGACAAGATGGCGACCGCCGCCGTGACCGAAGATGGTCGTGGCGTGATGACGGTGATGAACGGTGAGGAGAACTTCATCTCCGGGGAGATTGAGTGGAGCAGTGAAAACTACACGATTCCCTCCCTGCCGCGCCATGTGGATCAGATGTTGCTGACCCCCAATCTGCGGATCCTGTTCGTGCGCGAGGGCAATCGCCTCTCCGTCTATGACATTCATAACCTGAGCGAAATCTCCCTGCGCAACGTGTTGGAGATCAATGCCCCCAACGCCAATGTGACCCGGGTTCAGCTGCTCTCCGGCGCCTCTTCACTGCTGGTGGGTAATGACAACGGCGTGATTTCCCAGTGGTTCGAAGTGGCGAAGGATGGCAAACGCCAGTTCACCCAAATTCGTGACTTCAAGGGTGATGGCGCAGTGGATCTGTTGACTCCCGAGCACTTTCGCAAAGGCTTCATCAGTGCCGACAAGGACGGCATCATCAGCTTCTTCCACGCTACCGGCGAGACCAAGCTGCTGACCGAGACGGTGGAAGGGGGCGAACTCTCTGCTCTGGCCATCTCCCCCCGTCACAACCTGTTGCTGATGCAGCAAGGGAACAGCTTCAAGCTGTTCTCGGTGGAGAACGAACACCCCGAAGTGACTTGGTCTGCCCTCTGGCAACAGGTGTGGTACGAAGGCTATCCGGAGCCCCAGTATGTGTGGCAATCCACCTCCGCCAGCAACGACTTTGAAGCCAAGCTGAGTTTGGTGCCGCTGGTATTCGGTACGCTGAAAGCCTCTTTCTACGCCATGGTGTTTGCTGTGCCGCTCGGCGTGGCCGGTGCCATCTATACCGCCTACTTCATGTCGGCGGGGCTGCGCAAATACGTCAAGCCAACGGTCGAGATCATGGCGGCGCTGCCGACCGTTATCCTGGGCTTCCTGGCGGGTCTGTGGCTGGCGCCGATCATCGAGGGTGCGTTGCCCGGGGTGATCCTGCTGCTGATATTGCTGCCGATGGGGATGCTGCTGACTGCATTGCTCTGGAACTATCTGCCGGAGCGCGGCAAGTCCTGGCTGCCGGAGGGGTGGCACGCCATCCTGCTGATCCCGGTGCTACTGCTGATTGGCTGGGGGGCCTTCGCCCTGAGCCCGCTCATCGAGAATGCTTTTATGCACGGCGATTCGCGCATCTGGCTGACTCACGAAATGGGCATCAAGTTTGACCAGCGCAACTCGCTGGTGGTCGGTATCGCCATGGGCTTTGCGGTCATCCCCACCATCTTCTCTATCGCTGAAGATGCGGTCTTCTCGGTGCCCAAGCACCTGACCCAGGGCTCGTTGGCGCTGGGGGCCACCCCGTGGCAGACCCTGAGCCGGGTGGTGATCCTCACCGCGAGCCCGGGCATCTTCTCTGCGGTGATGATGGGCCTTGGCCGCGCCGTGGGCGAGACCATGATCGTGCTGATGGCTACCGGCAACACCCCCATCATGGACTTCTCCATGTTCCAGGGGCTGCGCACCCTCGCCGCCAACATCGCGGTGGAGATGCCGGAATCGGAAGTGGGCAGTTCCCACTATCGGGTACTGTTCCTCGCGGCCTTTGTCCTGTTTGTGTTCACCTTTTTGTTCAACACCCTGGCCGAGTTTGTCCGTCAGCGGTTGCGTGAAAAATACAGCTCGATGTAAGGGGCGACTCTGTAATGGACAAGGAATCGACAATGGGTAAGTGGTTTAAATCAGGGGCCCCCTGGATCTGGATGACCGGCGGTGCCGTCAGCCTGAGTCTGGTGGCGGTACTGGGTCTGCTGCTGCTGATCGGCTGGCGTGGTCTGGTCTACTTCTGGCCCCACCCCATCTATGAGTGGCAGCTGGAAGATGCCAGCGGCAACAAGAGCGTACTGATCGGCGAGATCAACGATCGCGAGCAGGTACCGGTGGAGCGACTGCGCGCTGCAGGTCTGCCACTGGAAGGGGAAGAGCGCGAGCTGCTGACCCGCTATCTGGTCAAGACCGGCAACCGCGAGTTCGTTGACCTCGATTTTCGCTGGGTGCTGGAGACGGACATCAAGTCCCAGAGCCAGCCAGCCGAGCTGGCCATGGTTGAGCGTGCCACCAACGGCAACTTCTACGGCTATATCGTCGGGGTGAAAGAGGATGGCCGCGAGCTCACCTCTGATCTGCATCCTGCCCTGCAGCGGGTGCTGGCGCGAGCCAATGCCCTTTCAGAACAGGCCAACGATCTGCAAAAAGGGGACATCGGCAGCATCAACTATCAACTGGAGCGGCTGCGCCTGAAAGAGCGCAAGGCCGAGCTGGATGACAAGCTGACCGATCAGCTCAAAGCCGAGCTGGCCAGCGAGCGTCAGGCCCTCAACGATCGTTATCAGGTGCTGGAAAAAGAGCTCTTCTCACTGCGTAGCCAAGCGGACCGTGACGCCATCACCGTCAAGGATATGCGTGGCGAGCTGGTGACCATGCCGATGTCCAAGGTACTGGACGTGGTATGGCCCAACGACATGAGCCTGCTGGCCAAGGTGGGTCACTGGTTCCACCAAATCGGCAAGTTCGTCTCTGACGATCCCCGTGAAGCCAACACCGAGGGCGGGGTGTTCCCGGCCATCTTCGGCACCGTGTTCATGGTGTTCCTGATGGCGATCATCGTGACCCCGCTGGGGGTGGTGGCGGCAGTCTACCTGCACGAATACGCGGGCAAGAACAGCCTGACCAAGATCATCCGCATCGCGGTGATCAACCTGGCGGGCGTGCCATCCATCGTTTACGGCGTGTTTGGTCTGGGCTTCTTCGTCTACACACTCGGCGGTTCGTTAGACCAGCTGTTCTACCCGGAAGCGCTGCCGAGCCCGACCTTTGGCTCACCCGGCGTGATCTGGTCGGCGCTGACCCTGGCCATCCTGACCCTGCCGGTGGTGATTGTCTCCACCGAAGAGGGGTTGGCGCGGATCCCGAGCACCATCCGTCAGGGCTCGTTGGCCCTGGGTGCCACCCAGGCCGAGACCCTGTGGCGCATCGTGCTGCCGATGGCGAGCCCGGCCATCATGACCGGCCTTATTCTGGCGATTGCCCGTGCAGCCGGTGAAGTGGCGCCGCTGATGCTGGTGGGGGTGGTAAAACTGGCACCGACCCTGCCGATGGATGGCAACTTCCCGTATCTGCATGTGGAGCGCAAGTTCATGCACCTGGGCTTCCACATCTATGACGTCGGCTTCCAGAGCCCCAACGTCGAGGCGGCCCGCCCGCTGGTCTACGCCACCTCCTTCCTGCTGGTGACGGTGATCGTGGGTCTGAACCTGACCGCTATCGGTATTCGTAACCACTTGCGCGAGAAATTCCGGTCGCTGGAGCATTAATCCGGCGCCGCTTGAGTGATACAAGAGTGAGATAACAGAGGGGCGGCCGAGCGCGAGCCGCCATCTCTCTGCACCAATACGTGAGGGGCGCCGGCAGCTGTCCGGCCACTCCAGATAGATTTTGAGGTAACAGATGATCAACGTAACGACCACGTCTACCCAGCACACCGCGCTGGACCTGCTCAACCTGACCCCGGAGCAGACCGCGCTGGAGGTGAAGGATCTCAACCTGTACTACGGCAGCAAGCAGGCGTTGTTCAACGTCAACATGAAGATCCCCAAAGGGCAGGTGACCGCCTTTATCGGCCCGTCAGGCTGTGGCAAATCGACCCTGCTGCGCTGTATCAACCGGATGAACGATCTGGTGGAGATCTGCCGCATCGAAGGGGAAATCCAGCTGCACGGCCACAACATCTATGACAAGAGCGTCGATGTTTCCGCCCTGCGCCGTCAGGTGGGCATGGTGTTCCAGCGCCCGAACCCGTTCCCCAAGTCCATCTACGAGAACGTGGTCTATGGTCTGCGCCTGCAGGGGATCAACGATCGTCGCACTCTGGATGAAGCGGCCGAGCGCTCCCTGCGCGGTGCGGCCCTGTGGGACGAGGTGAAGGATCGTCTGCATGACAACGCCTTCGGTCTCTCCGGTGGTCAGCAGCAGCGTCTGGTGATTGCCCGCGCCATCGCCATCGAGCCGGAAGTGTTGCTGCTCGATGAACCGACCTCGGCGCTCGACCCCATCTCCACCCTCACCATCGAGGAGCTGATCAACGAGCTCAAGAGCCAGTTCACCGTGGTGATCGTGACCCACAACATGCAACAGGCTGCGCGAGTGTCGGATCAGACCGCTTTCATGTATATGGGCGAGCTTATCGAGTACTCGGATACCAATACCATTTTCACCACCCCGGCCAAGAAAAAGACCGAAGATTACATTACCGGTCGTTACGGCTAAGGAGAGGAGAGGATGAATCTCAGCAAACAGATTGGCAGTCGGTTCAACGGCTAAGGCATAATCGGAGCAATCAAGGATTATTTGTATGGACAATATGAACCTCAATAAACACATCTCCGGTCAGTTCAATGCCGAGCTAGAGAGCGTGCGCAACCAGGTGCTGGTGATGGGCGGTCTGGTGGAGCAGCAGCTCACCGACGCCATCGCGGCGATCCACGATCAGGATCTCGATGCAGCGCGCAAGATCGTGGCCAACGACCACAAGGTCAACGCGATGGAAGTGGCGATCGACGAGGAGTGCACCCGCATCATCGCCAAGCGTCAGCCGACAGCATCCGACCTGCGACTGGTGATGGCCATCATCAAGACAATCACCGATCTGGAGCGCATTGGCGACGTGGCCGACAAGATCGCCCGCATGCTGACCGACAACGCCAACAAGCCGCAGCCGCCGTTGGTGTCGCTGGAGAACATGGGCCGTCGCACCATCAAGATGCTGCACGATGTGCTCGACGCCTTCGCCCGCATGGATCTGGATGCGGCGCTGGCGGTCTACAAGGAAGATGACAAGGTAGACCGCGAGTACGAGTCCATCATTCGCGAGCTGATGACCTATATGATGGAAGATCCCCGCACTATCCCCCAGGTTCTCAACGTCCTGTGGGCGGCGCGAGCCATCGAGCGGGTCGGCGATCGCTGCCAGCACATCTGCGAGTACATCGTCTACACGTGAAAGGCAAGGATGTGCGCCACACCAAGGCGGACGATCTGGGCACCCTGCTGGGCAAGGGCTAACCGGAAGTGAATAAAAAGGCGCGTGAAGCGCCTTTTTTGTTGCATAACTGGTCGGAGTAAGATAAAGCCCCCAACTGGCTGTTTTCTGATAGAATACTCCCCCTGTGTGAGTCCCGGATGGGCTCACGGTCCGGTCTCCCGGGCCCAGTTTGCCGTCTTGTGCTAAGGCGGGTGTAGCAATAGGTTAATCATGAGTTTTGCCGATAGTTTGTTCTTTTTAATGCTGCTGGTTGGCGGCAGTGTGTTCTTCTCCCTCTCCGAGATCTCTCTCGCCGCGTCTCGCAAAATCAAATTGCAGGTGATGGCGGATGAAGGTAATCGCCAGGCCGAAAAGGTGCTGGCCCTGCAGGCCCAACCGGGCAACTTTTTCACCGTGGTGCAGATTGGCCTCAATACCGTCGCCATTCTGGGCGGTATCTTGGGTGAGTCTGCCTCAACCCCGCCATCAAGGGGATTGTCTCCCAGTTCTACCAAGGGCCTTGGCTTGGCGAGATCAGCTCCGGTGCCTCCTTCGTGTTTGTCACCGGCATGTTTATCCTGATCGCCGACCTGATGCCCAAGCGTCTGGCCATGACCATGCCCGAGCAGATTGCCGTGGTGGTGGTGCGCCCGATGCTCTTCTTCGTCACCGTGTTGATGCCGCTGGTGTGGGTCTTCAACGGATTGGCGAACTCCCTGTTCCGTCTGATGCGTGTCTCCACGGTGCGTAACGACGAGATCACCTCCGACGATATCTATGCGGTGATGGATGCCGGTGCCGAGGCGGGGGTTATCCAGCGCGAGGAGCATCAGCTCATCGAGAACGTGTTCGAGTTGCAGTCCCTTGGTGTCACCTCTGCCATGACGGCCCGCGAGAGCCTCATCTACTTCACCCTGCAAGAGAGTGAAGAGAGCATCAAGGCGAAGATCGCCGAACATCCCCACAACAAGTTTCTGGTCTGTGACCACAACCTCGACAGCATCAAGGGCTTTGTCGATGCCAAAGAGTTGCTGATCCGCGTTATCGGCGGCCAGAGCATCGACCTGATCGGTGGCAACCTGGTGCAGAACGTCATCATCATCCCCGATACCCTGAACCTCTATGAGGCGATGGAGTACTTCAAGAATCATCGTGGCGACTTTGCCGTGGTGATGAACGAGTACGCGCTGGTGGTGGGGATCGTCACCATGAACGACCTAATGAGTACCGTCATGGGTGAGTGGGCCACCCACGTGGTGGAAGAGCAGATCGTCCAGCGTGACGAGAACTCCTGGCTGGTGGACGGGGTGACCCCCATCTCCGACGTGATGCGCGCCTTCGATATCGAAGAGTTCCCCGAGAACCAGAACTACGAGACCATCGCCGGCTTTATCATGTATATGCTGCGCAAGATCCCCAAGCGCACTGACTCGGTCAAATACGCCGGTTACAAGTTCGAAGTGGTGGATATCGACAGTTACAAGATTGATCAGCTGCTGGTTACCCGGGTCGAACCGGCTGTGGCCGAGAAGCCTGCTCAGGAATCGTAAAAGGAGCGACATAAGAGTCATGAAGATGCAGTCTCATTCCCGTGCGCTGGCCTGTGTCGCGCTCGCCCTGGCACTGGGTGCCTGTAGCCAGAGTGCGCCGCGCAAAGCCACAGTGGCAGCCAAGCCGGTTGCCCCCAAGCCTGCCGTGGTGGTGCCGCAGCCGGATCCCGATGCGGTGGTACAAAGCGGCATGGCAGAGCCGAGCCCGGTCTTTGATGAGCAGTATCATGGCCCGGATCAGGGGTCGCTGGAGTCGGTTACCGCTCTGTTTGCCCGTGGTTATATCGAGTCCGCCATGCGCGAGACTATGCTGGCGGCGGTGCACAACGACTATCCGCTGCTCGGCATGCGGGATGTGCGGTTGACCGATCCGGTATCCAAATTCCTCACCTCCGAGCATGCGGCCACCACGGCCCATGACTACCTCTATGCGGGTGTGCAGCGTCGCCTCGGTCGTCCGCTCAGCCCTGCCCAGTGGGAGCAGATCTGGCGTGGCCTGCCGCAGCAGGGTCGGGTCTCCGACTGGGTCAAACAGATCAAGCGAGTGCTGGCCGGGCGTTAAGTTACCAGCGGATCAAGATTGTGAAGAGGCCACCTTCGGGTGGCCTTTTGCATTTCTGCGTTTGCCTCGCCGTTTGCACGCTGATTTCTGCTGATACTGATTGCCGCCTGTGGCGCTTTGCTTTATCTTGTTTTGGCCATCTAAACATCCATATGTTTTTATGGCTGCACAATAAAAGGGCTTCACAGGATGAAGCAGGACGATCTGCAGCGATTCGATGTGAAACCGCAGATCAACAAAACAAACAGATAAATACGCAAATAAACAACGCACATAACGAAGAGACACGACAGATGGAAACCAGGGAATTGTGGGTGCTGGATGGGGGCATGGGGCGCGAGCTGGCACGGCGGGGGGCACCGTTTCGTCAACCCGAGTGGTCGGCGCTGGCCTTGATGGAGGCGCCAGAGACGGTGCGTGACGTGCATCAGGCCTATGTGGCTAGCGGTGCCCGGGTCATTACCACCAACAGCTATGCGCTGGTGCCGTTTCATATCGGCGATGAGCGTTTCTTTGCCGACGGGGAGGGGTTGGCAGCGCTGGCCGGTCAGCTGGCCCGTGAGGTGGCTGACGAGCAGAAGGGCGCCGTGCAGGTGGCGGGTTCTCTGCCACCGCTGTTTGGCTCCTACCGTGCCGACCTGTTCAAGGCGGACCGGGTGAGCGAGCTGGCGACGCCGCTTATCCGGGCGCTATCCCCTCATGTGGATATCTGGCTGGCCGAGACCATGAGCCTGATTGCCGAGCCACTGGCCCTGAAAGCGCTGCTGCCTGACGATGGCAAGCCGTTCTGGGTCTCCTTCACGCTGGAAGATGAGGCGCCGGGCAACGAGCCGCGACTACGTTCCGGCGAGCAGGTGGCTGATGCGGTGACCGCGCTGGTGGCGGCCGGGGTCGATGCCATCCTGTTCAACTGCTGTCAGCCCGAGGTGATTGAGGGGGCGCTCAAGGTGGCAAGTGCTGCGTTGCAGGCAGAGGGTCGCAGCGACATCCGCCTCGGTGCCTATGCCAACGCCTTCCCGCCGCAACCCAAAGAGGCCACCGCCAACGATGGGCTGGACGAGATCCGCGCCGATCTGGGGCCGCTGGATTACCTTGGCTGGGCCGAGCGCTGGCGCGGGGCCGGGGCGAACCTCATCGGCGGTTGCTGCGGTATCGGTCCCGAGCATATTCAGGCGCTGAGCAGCCGGTTGCGCTAAGGAGCTTCCATGAAAGAGAACAAGATTGGGCTCTGGTCTCTCACCGCGCTGGTGTTCAGCTCCATGGTGGGGGCGGGGATTTTCAGCCTGCCCCAGAACATGGCCGAGGTGGCAGGCGCCCGCGCCGTGCTGATCGGTTGGGGCGTGACGGGTGTGGGCATCTTGGCGCTCGCCATGAGTTTTCTCTATCTGTCGCGACTCAGACCGGATCTCGACGGCGGCATCTACAACTACGCCCGCGCAGGTTTTGGCGAGCTGGTGGGCTTCTTCTCCGCCTGGGGATACTGGCTCTGTGCCACCATCGGCGTGGTGGGCTATCTGGTGATCGCCTTTGCGGCGCTGGGCAGCTTTGTCGATACGCCGGAGCAGATCTGGTTTGGTGACGGCAATACCCTGGCGGCGTTTGTCGGCGAGTCCTGCATCCTTTGGGCGGTGCACCTGCTGGTGGCTCGCGGCGTGCAGCAGGCGGCGCTGTTCAATCTGGTGGCGACCCTGGCCAAGAGCCTGCCGCTGCTGCTGTTTATTCTGTTCGCCTGCTACTGGTTCGATCCGGTCACCTTCGCGGCGGATCAGCAGGGTAGTAGCCTGGCGGTGCCGGTTTCCGAGCAGGTGCGCAACACCATGCTGATCACCCTCTGGGTCTTCACCGGTATCGAGGGGGCGGCGGTGTTGTCGGCCCGCGCCCAAAACCGGCGGGATGTGGGCACGGCCACCGTGCTTGGGGTGCTATTGGCGCTGCTGCTCTATGTGCTTATCTCGGTGCTGGCGCTCGGAATATTGAGTCGGCCCGAGCTCGCAGCGCTGCCCAACCCCTCCATGGCAGGGCTGATGGCCCAGATGACCGGCTCCTGGGGCAAGCTGCTCATCAGCGTCGGCCTTATCGTCTCGGTGCTTGCCTCCTACGTGAGCTGGACCCTCTTCTCGGCGGAGGTGCCGTTCAGCGCAGCCCGCCACGGTGCGTTTCCCGCCATCTTCCGGCGCCAGAACCGCAATGGGACGCCTATCGCCTCGCTCTGGCTCACCAGCCTGACGGTGCAGACTTGCCTGCTGCTGGTATGGCTGCTCGGCAAGGGCTACACCAGTTTGCTGCTTATATCGACCTCGATGATTTTGGTGCCTTACCTGCTGATCGGGCTGTTTTTGCTCAAGCTTTCGTTCAGCAAGAGGGAGAGAGTGGGCAGGGCCGAGGCCTGATGCGGGCAGTGGCGCTGGTGTCGAGCGGTTACGGCTTCTGGCTACTCTATGCCGCCGGGGTGGAGTATCTGCTGCTGTCGTTGTTGCTCTACGGACCGGGCTTGCTGCTGTTTCTCTACAGCCGCCGTCAGCTGGGCGCAGATCTTTGCCTGAGTGGTCGCGAGCGGCTGTTGGCCGGAGTGACCTTGCTGAGCCTGATCCCCGCCGTCTGGTCGTTTGCCCATCTCTGATATCGAAGATATGACTGACCATAAAAGAGAGCGCCACCATGGCGCTCTCTTGTTATCAGGGACTGGTTATCAGGGACTTGCTATCCGGGACGAAGGCTCAGCGGCTGGCAGGTCCGGCCGGTTTGCCAAACAGCACGGCGAGTTTTTGTCGCCAGGGTAGGCCACGGGCGTCACGCAGCATGTCGCGCCACTCATGGAAGGTGAGAGTGAGGGGGTTGAAGCTGTGGATAGGCTTGGTGATGCCAAAGCGACACGGCTCGGCCGGGTCTTCTTCCACAAAGGTGCCGAACAGCCGATCCCAGATGATCAGCACCCCGGCGAAGTTGCGGTCTATGTATTTGGCGTTGCTGGCGTGGTGCACCCTGTGGTGGGAGGGGGTGTTGAAGACCCATTCAAGCCAGCCGAGTCTGCCCACCACCTGGGTGTGGACGAAGAACTGGAAACCGAGGCTCAGCAGCACGGTGGCGATGACTGCCTCGGGCGGGAAGCCGATGACAATCATCGGGATCCAGAACAGCCACATGCCGGAGATGGGGTACATCAGGCTCTGGCGAAAGGCAGTGGAGAGATTGAGCCGCTCCGAGCTGTGATGCACCACATGGGAGGCCCACAGCCAGCGCACATGGTGGCTGGTGAAGTGGAACAGCCAGTAACAGAGATCCTGCAACAGGAACAGCAGCAATACGCTCCAGAAGGTGAGCTCGATGTCGAACAGTCGCCAGCCCCAGAGGGTGTCATACAGATAAGCAATGGCGATGGCCGCCAGCGCATCGCCCCCTTGGTGCATCAGGGCCAGGGCGGCGTTGGCGAACAGATCCCGCCACTGGTAGGTGGCGGTGGGAAAGGCCGCGCCATGTTTGCGCAGGTAGAGCATCTCCCAGCCGATAAAGGCCAGAAAAACCGGGGAGAGGTAGAGTAGAAGCAGTTGCACATCCATATGCGGCCATCCATTCAGAGCAATTGCTCTCCAGCATAAAGGATGGTTTTAATATTTCATTAACATTTTTCAGCCAACGAAGAGATGGCATGAAATATGGCGCGGCAGCAGAGGAAGGCGCGCTGGATGGCTATGCTTGATGCAGGCTTTTTCAGGAGGTGCTGGCTTATGCGTGTCTGGTGTTGCTTGTTGCTGGGGTTGTGCATGATGGCGCACGCCAAGACCCGGGTCGAGATCCTGGCGGATGCCGCCTATCCTCCCTACTCCTGGCAGGAGGGGGAGGAGGTCAGGGGGATCTATGCCGACATCATCCGCGAGGTGACCTCTGCCATGCCTGACTATGAGGTGGTGCTCAAGCCCATGCCGTGGCGGCGCGGTCTGAGCATGGTGGAGCAGGGGACCGCCTTCGCCATTTTTCCACCCTACTACATGCCCGATACCCGCCCTTATATGTGGCCCTACTCCCAGCCGATGCTGGATGAAGAGCTGGTGGTGATGTGCGGCGCCAGTGTGGCAGCCAATACCCCACAGGCCAGGTTTCCGCTCGACTATCACGGTTTGCGCTTTGGTATGAATGCCGGTTTTGCCGTCGGCGGCGATGCCTTCTGGCAGGCGGTAAAAGAGAAGCAGATCGACGTGGAGGAGGTGAAAAGCAATCGGGAGAACCTGCTCAAGATTGTCCGCGGCCGGGTCGATTGTACCATTAATGATCGCCTCTCCCTGCTCTATGAGTTGCTCAACATGATAAAGGCCGAACAGCTGGCGGTAGCCGATATGTCCCTGCTCAAACAGGGGCCGGTGCTCAGCAAGGAGCAGGGGTTTCTCGGCTACAGCCGCAAGGGGGAGTATCCCTACAAACAGGCCTTTATCGACCAGTTTGACAAGGAGCTCTATCAGCTCAAAAAACGTGACGGGGTGAAAGTGATCTTGGAGCGCTATCTGGGAAAGTCCCCGCGCTGAGCCGATGAGAGGGGCACTCGGGTTCAGCTGGGTTAAGCCTGCTCAGCGTGACACACAAGAAGAGGGACCTTGCGGTCCCTCTTCGTTTATCCAGCAGAGCATGTTGGCTACAGCACCTGACTCAGGAACTGGCGCAGACGCGGGGAGGGGGGATTGTCGAAGAAATCGGCGGGTTTTTCATCTACCAGCAGTTCGCCACTCTCCATAAATAGCACCCGATCCGCCACCTCGCGGGCAAAGCCCATCTCATGGGTCACCACCACCATGGTCATCCCTTCGCGGGCCAGCCCCTTCATCACATCCAGCACTTCCCCCACCATTTCGGGGTCGAGCGCACTAGTGGGCTCGTCAAACAGCATGATGCGTGGCTGCATGGCGAGCGCCCGGGCAATGGCTACCCGCTGTTGCTGACCACCGGAGAGTTGGGAGGGATAGCTGGCTGCTTTCACCGACAGCCCCACTTTCAGCAGCAGCGCCTTGGCTCTGTCTTCGGCCTCACGGCGCGACAGGCCACGCACCTTCTGCGGAGCGAGGCAGATATTATCCAGCACCGTCAGGTGGGGAAAGAGGTTGAAGGACTGGAACACCATGCCCACCTCTTCCCGCAGCTTGTTGACATCGCCCGGCTCGGTCAGGCTGATGCCGTCGACTACTATGTTGCCGTCGTTGATGGTCTCCAGCTGGTTGAGGGTGCGCAGGAAGGTGGACTTGCCCGAGCCGCTGGGGCCGACGATTACTACCACTTCCCCTTCGGCGACCTCGGTGCTGACGTTTTTCAGGGCGTGCACCTCGCTGCCGTAGAACTTCTCGACACCGGTCGCTTTGATAATCGGATCAGTTGCTGTACGCATATTTCGCCTCCAGAAGACGAATCGGGAAGGCGAATGGGGTGCCGGCAGCACTTATCGGCGCCTGTTGCACCTTGATGATGGGATCAGTTGCTGCGCGCATATTTCACCTCGAGACGGCGTACCAGGAAAGAGAGAGTGCCGGTGAGCACCAGATAGAGCAGGGCCACGGTAAACCACACCTCGAACGGGCTGAAGGTGGAGCTCACCACCTCGCGTCCCGCCTTGGTCAGATCGGTGATAGAGATGACCGAGACCAGTGAGGAGTCCTTGATCAGGTTGATGAACTGGCCTGCCAGCGGTGGCAGCACCCGCTTGAACGCCTGCGGAAGGATGACATAGCGCATGGTCTGGGCGGAGGTCATACCCAGGCTGCGGCCTGCCTCCATCTGCCCCTTGTGGATGGAGCTGATACCGGCGCGGACGATCTCCGCCACATAGGCACCGGTAAAGACTGCCAGTGCCGCGACCCCGGCAGTGAAGCGATCGAGGTTCAGCACGGTGCCGATAAAGAAGTAGACGATGAAGATCTGCACCAGCAGCGGCGTGCCGCGGATGAGCTCCACGTAAGTGACCGCCAGATTGCGCAGGGCGGGATTGGGGGAGAGACGCGCAAGCCCGGCCAGGGTGCCGAGCAGGATGGCGAAGATGCCTGCTACCAGCGAGAGCTTGACGGTGACCCAGACGCCCCAGGCGATGGGGCCTGCGGTCCAGCTCAGTTGGGTGTCGAGGGTATCGCCACGAAAAACGGTATCCCCTTCGGCGACTTGTACGCCGGTACTGGCGATGGCTTGCCGCACATTGGGATCGAGATCGTCTTGGAGGAACAGCTTGCCTTTCTCGGCCTCGCTGGTGCCCGCCATCACGGTGCCGTCAAATTCGGCCAGATTCTTCTGCTCCGCCTGATAGGCGATGTATTGGGGAATGCGTTCCCAGCGCCAGGTGTAATCCACGGACTGGACAGCCTTGTAGATGCCGAATACGGCAACCAGCAGCATCAGCAGGAAAACCCCATGCCAGAGTAGCTGATTGGGTTGTTTTTCCATCTGTCTTGTCGGTTTGGGTGTGTGCACAGTCACAACCTCTTCTCGTTATTGTGTGGGGAGCTGCGTGGTGCAGGGGCGGCATGTGCCGCCCCCCGGAGGTTATTTGAGCTGGTTCAGCCAGGCGTTGGATTCGAACCACTTCTTGTAGAGACGGTCGTAGCTGCCATCGCCCTTGATCTGGCGCAGGTAGTTGTTGAACCAGTTGAGGGTGTCCTGATCTCCTTTGCGGATAGCCCAGGCTAGCGGCTCGAAGGTGAACGGCTTGTCGAGGTGCACCACGGCGCCCTGATTCTGGGAGGCGAAAATAGCGTTGTAGGGCAGGTCATAGACGAACGCATCGACCTTGCCGTTGATCACTTCCAGCTTGGCGTCATCCTGGGTTTCAAACTGCAGCAGGGTGGCTTTGGGGATCAGGCGCTTGACTGCCTGCTCGCCGGTGGTGCCGAGCTTGACCGCGATCTTGTATTTCGGGTCGTTGAGGTCGGTGAAGGATTTGATTTCGCCCGCCTTCTCTTTGCGCAGGACTATGGTCTGGCCGACCACGATGTAGGGATCGGCAAAGTTGACCCGCAGGTTGCGCTGGGGAGTGACGGTCATGCCGCCCATGATGACGTCGAACTTGTTGGTCAAGAGCGCCGGAATGATGCCATCCCAGGCAGTGTTGACGAACTCGACCTTCACGCCCATCTCTTTGGCGACCATCTTGGCGAGATCCACGTCAAAGCCGATGTACTGGCCCTGCTGGTTGGTCATCTCGAAGGGTTGATAGCCAGCATCGAAGCCGACTCGCAGCACGCCGCGTTCGAGCACGGCATCCAGGGTGGAGGTGGGGGCTGGGGTCGGGGCCGCCGTGGCGATCCCGCAAAACAGCAGGGTAGAAAGAATCAGTTTTTTGATCATAAGTGACGTCTCTGTCGGTGGTGTGTTCGGCCTTGAACCTGATCCCGTGCGACTCCGTGGCACAAGAGACTGCTGCATCCGGCAACAGGCAAGACAGGATGAATGTCTTGTGCGGGACAAAAGCCCCATATGAGATGCTATGAATAGTGGTTGAGTGAAAAATGTACCAAAAACAGATTGTGTCAGAAGACTCAACAGGTTAGAGACATTTATTGCTCATGGCTTCATTCATAAAATCACACGAAAACAACATATCTATCTAATTGAGTGGGTTCAAGCCCAAATTATCCCCAAGACATTTTGTTACAAAGCCTGGGTGTCGCTTGCGGCTCTTATTGAGTTGCTGGGCTCCGTAAGAGGCTTTTTATGGGGCTAATGCGGATACGTATTGGTGGGATATCACACGCATTGCTCTGTTTGTCAGCAAACGAACGGGCTTTATTGTGAAAACCATCAAGTCGCACTGGGTCTTGGCAAACGCTTCTCATATACTCAGTTACCCTCTCTGCATGGCTTTGGTATGGACGCCTCACTACTGCTTAAGCTGGATATTTTTACCTTGATGATCATGGCCTTGTGTGGCTATTGTCTCGGTTTCCTCACTCTCACCATCATCCGCGTTACCCACAACGATATTCCCGGCGTCGGGGTCTGGTGGTGGTCCAGTCTGTTTGCCATGCTGGGTCAGGCGGGATTTGCCAGTCTGCTGCTGGCACCTACTCCCTATGGCTCCTGGGTGGGCAATGTCTTCCTGATTTTTCATGTGTCGTTATTGCTGGTCGCCCAACGCTGTTTCTTCCGTCAATCGCCGGGCTGGCCTGTCTGCTGGGGATTCATCCTGCTGTTTGCCGCCGTCATGACCTGGTCGGTCGCCATCGATGGCCGGATTGCGGTACGGGTGATGATCAGCAGTGCTGCCTTCCTCATGCTCAGTTCGCTCATCATCTGGCAGCTCTGGCGTCACGGTCGACCCGATTATCAGGTGGCGGTCTGGGTGCTGATTGGCCTCAATCTGGTGCTGATCGCCATGACCCTGATGCGGATGTTTACCGTGTGGGGCGAGGTGATCGAAAGTCCGTTCCAGCGTCAGCTGTTCAACGTGTTGCCCTATGTCTCCATGCTGGTGGGTAGCTCCATGCTCACCTTCGGGGTGCTGCTGCTCTGCAACCAGCACTGGACGCTGGAGCTGCGCTATCAGGCCAGTCATGACCCGCTGACTGGGTTACTCAATCGCCGTGGTTTTATGGAGCGTCTGGCCCGGGGACGCCCTGCACAGCAGGGGGCGTTGGTGGTGCTCGATCTGGATGACTTCAAGCAGATCAACGATCGGTATGGCCATGAGGTGGGGGATCGGGTGCTGGAGCGGGTCGGGTTGGCACTGCGCGAGCTGGAGGGCGTATTGGCCAGTCGCTTTGGGGGCGAGGAGTTTGTGCTGCTGTTTCGCCATGCCACCGTAGAGGAGGCGATCGCCCGTTGCCAGTCACTGCGGGTTCAGCTTGCGGCCAGCGAGGTAGAGGGGATCCATATCACCGTCAGCATGGGTATTGCTCACTGGCAGGGGGAGTGGCACTTTGACAGCCTGTTCAGCCGTGCGGATGACGCTCTCTATCGGGCCAAGCGGGAAGGAAAAAACCGGGTCTGTCAGGCGGCCTGATGCAGGAATAGGTTCAGGAATAAAATCAGGGCGCGGTGATCCGCGCTCTGATTGTTTCTGTTTGCAGGGTATGGCTCGTCAGCTGCCACCTGCTACTCTGCATTCGTTTGAGCGGCTCTCGGTGCCTGCGCCTTGAGGAAGGGGAGCAGCAGCAGGGCCGAGACGCCTGCCGCCACCGAGATCACCACGAAGAAGCCGTTCCAGTGCCAGATCTCCATCACCTTGGCCAGCGGATAGCCCGACAGCGCCGCCCCCATGTAGGCAAAGAGACCGACAAAGCCGGTGGCCGCTCCCGCCGAGTTTTTGTGGGAGCACTCCGCCGCTGCCATGCCGATCAGCATCTGGGGGCCAAACACGAAGAAGCCGATAGTAAAGAAGCAGGCCGCCTGCATCACATAGCTGAAGAAGGGCATCAGCCAGAGCGACCCCACCGCCAGCAGGATCCCCACCGCAAAGATGAGGTTCATCGGGCCACGGTTGCCGTTGAACAGCTTGTCCGATCCCCAACCCGCCACTAGGGCGCCGATAAAGCCCCCTACCTCGAACATGGAGATGGCCGAGTTGGCGCTCATCAGATTGAAGCCGCGCTGCTCGGTCATGTAGAGATTGCCCCAGTCATTGATGGCGGTGCGCACCACATAGACCAGCACGTAACAGCAGGCGAGCAGCCAGATATAGGGGTTGCCCAGCACATATTTGCGCAGGATCTGGCGGTGGGAGAGGCCCGCATCCTGGGTCTGCTGGGCCAGCTCCATCGCATCCTTGCGCCACTCGCCTACTGTCGGCAGTCCCATGGCACTCGGGGTATCGCGCAGCCGCCAGCAGAGGAACAACCCCGCGATGATGGCGATAAGGCCGGGCACTATCATGCCGTAGCGCCAGCCATGTTGCAGAGCAATGGTGCTGACGATAAGGGGGATGAGCGCGCCGCCGACGTTGTGGGCGGTGTTCCAGGCCGACCACCAGACCCCGCGCTCGGTGCGCGAATACCAGCTGGTGAGCAGCTTGGAGCAGGGGGGCCAGCCCCAGCCCTGGAAGAAGGCGTTGGCGACCCAGAGGGCGGCAAACATCCAGAGTGCCGACGAGAGGCCGAACAGGATATTGATAACGCCGGTGGCCATCAGTCCGACACCCATGAAGTAGCGCGGGTTGGCGCGGTCACTGATGATGCCGGAGAAGAACTTGGAGCAGCCGTAGGTGATGTAGAACAGAGTCCACAGCATGCCGATATCGGACTTGTCCAGCATGCCGCTTGCCAGCATGTCCGGCATGGCGAAGTTGAAGCTCTTGCGGGTGAAGTAGAAGACCGCGTAGCCCAGATACATGGTCAGCAGCAGGTGCAGCCGCCAGTGGCGATAGGTGGCGTCGATCTCGGCCTGATCCCGGATAAGGGGCCGGGGCGGCGCGCTTCTCATAAAACTCAGCACAGGCAGGCCCTCTGGTGGTGATTAGCCATGACTCTCCTCCCGTCTGCGACTGGGCAGGTTGACCGTCAGCTGGGTGCCGTGAATGCAGGAGAGTTGCAGACTGCCCCCGAGCGCCTGTACCCGCTCGCGAATACCGAGCAGGCCATAGCCCTGTTGCGGGCGACTCTGTGGCAGGCCGCGGCCATCATCTTCCAGCACCAGTTGCAACTGCTCGCCGCTGGCCCGGGCGCGAATGGTGACCGAGTGGGCGTTGGCATGTTTGACCACGTTGTTGAGCCCCTCCTGACAGACCCGAAACAGGGTGACCCGCTGGGCATCGGAGAGATCCCCATCCGCCAGCTGCCACTCCAGCCGAGTGACGATGCCGTGACGCTCCAGCTCCAGCTCCCGCAGCAGTGCCCGTACCGCCTGCTCCAGAGTCATGTCGTCGAGCTGGCGCGGGCGCAGCCGCCCGAGCAGACCGCGCACCGCATCGTAGATCCCGAGCGACAGCGTGTCGATGAGGGCACTGCTCTGGCCCACACCGGCATTATCGGGGGCGAGGCGGCGCACGATCCCTGCCTGGGTACGAATGGCGGTGATGGTCTGGCCGATGTCGTCGTGCAGCTCGCGCGCCACCTCCTTGCGGATGCTCTCCTCGGTCTCCAGCAGCCGCTCGGTGAGCTGGCGATTATGGGCGAGCTGGCGGGTCAGCGCCTGATTAAGTTCGCGCTGGCGCTGGATCCCGGCGCCGAGCAGCAGGCCAGTGAGACTCTGGGCCAGCAATGAGAGCAGCAGGTCGAGGGGGTGATCGTGCCAGGCCTGACTGGCCAGCAGGGCGATGGTGTTCATCAGGGTGGCGAGCAGCGCCCCTTGCCAGCCGTAGCGCCACGCCATGGCGATGATGGGGATGGCCAGACAAAACGGGGTGAAGCGCACCAGCGAGTTGGGCAATCCCAGTTGCAGCCAGAGGCTCAATACGAACAGCAGCAGATACCAGACCAGATGGCGAAAGCGCCACTCCACCGGCTGATCCACCAGCGCAGGCCCCAGCGGCACCCAGGTGGCGCGAGTGAGGTAGTGCCAGATCAGCATGCAGGTGGAGGTCAGTGTCAGCCCGCCGGTCAGGCTGAGCAGCAGGGCCGAGAGGCCATCTTCCCCCGCCAGATGCCAGAGCAGGGCTTGCAGCAGCGCCGCCGCCGTGACGGTGGCGAGCAGCAGCAACAGTTGTTGCCAGTCGTTGCGCACCTGCTGGCGGCGGGCAATCAGCAGCGGTAGCAGGGTCAGCAGACTGCCCGCGACCAGCCAAGGCCAGTGGGGCAGCCCCACTTCCAGATTGAGCCAGTAGAGCAGCAGCCCTTCACACAGCAACAGCGGTGGCCAGTAGTGGCCAGGACTTTGCAGCAGCAAGCCAAGGCGCAGGCCGAAGGGGAAGAGCAGCACCGCCAGCGCCGGGCCGCCCGCCAGATGCAGGCTGATGCTCCAGAGGCAAAACCAGCCGGCGGCAAAGATGAAGCAGGCCGCCAGCGCGATGGCGACATAGCTGGCAAAACGGGAGATCACCAGCTATCCAGCATGCGGTGGGCCAGCTCGACGTTGTTGCTGACCTTGAGCTTGTCCATCAGGTTGGCGCGATGGACGTGTACCGTTTTGGGGGAGAGGCCGAGCTGCTCGGCGATGGCCTTCACCTCCAGCCCCTGTGCCAGCAACTGGGCAATCTCCCGCTCCCGATTGGTGAGGGGATCCCGGCTGCTGCTGGCCAGTTTCTGGGCGATGTCCGGCGTCAGATAACACCCCCCCTGGGCGGCGGTGCGCACGGCGGCGATCAGCTCGTCCGGGCTGCAGCGCTTGGAGAGAAATCCCTTGGCGCCGGTTTGCAGTGCCTGCTCGATGAGGGCCGGGCTGTCGTGTACCGAGAGCATCACCACAGCAAGGCCGGAGGGGAGCTGCTTGAGCAGATCCAGTCCCGACTGGTCGGGCATCGAGATGTCGCAGACGCAGACGCGCGCCCCGCTGCCGGGCAGGCCGGCAAGGGCATCGCTGGCGGAGCCGAATTCGGCGACCACCTGCAGGTCTGGCTCCAGATTGAGCAGTTGGGCAAAACCGGATCGGACGATCTGGTGATCGTCGATGAGGGCAATTTTTATCATGATGTCAGCCTGAAATTCGGTGCGTCATGACCATGACGCGGCCAACAAGATACCTGCCCTCCGAGTCAGGCTCAAGCAGCAGCAGGAAAAGGGGCTAAAAACCGGGGGGCAAGGTGCGCAAAGCTTGATCGGGATCAGCTGGCAAGGGCGAGCAAGCGGGCTGATCAACAGGGAGATGACCAGCCCGGGGGACTCAGCGGTGCAGCTCGCCGGCGCGCTCCGGCTGATAGACCACTTCCAAAATTTCTACCTCGATGGTGCGACCGGCCGGGCCCGGCCAGGCGATGCTGTCGCCCACTTTCAGGCCGAGCAGGGCGCTGCCTACCGGCGCCAGTACAGGATGTTGCTCTCGTCGCCCTTGGCATCGCGCGGGTAGACCAGGGTGAGGCAGAATTCGTTGCCGCTGCTCTGCATCTTGAAGCGAACCTTGCTGTTCATGGTGACCACGTCCGGCGGCATGTCGGCCGGTTCGCGGATCTCGGCGCGGTCCAGCTCCTCTTGCAGGGCCAGATGCTGCGGGTGGTTGCCGAGCAGTTGTTCGATACGGTCCAGATCAAGGCTGGAGATAACCAGATGAGGTTGTTTCATAAGATATTCCTTATCAATAGCGGATAGGCCCATACCGGCGGGTGCAGGTTGGCCATCACGCAAAGTGTTACAAAAATGGATTCAACAGGTTCAATCGATTGAAAATGCCATGCCCCCAAGCGACTCGCGGCCGAAGGAGCGAGGCGGGGGCTCAGCAGGGTGTGAGCAAATGCGAGGAAATAGCGAGTATTTTCATGGGGCTACCATAACCATTCTGGCCGGCCTTGGCAACCGCGATTGAGTGACTACTCAGGAGCCTGATAGTTGTACTGACGGATGATCCGCGCCAGTGTGCCATCATGGCGCATCTCGTCGATTACGGCTTGCCAGCGCAGGGCCTCTTTGAAGGGGAAATCCTTGTGAGCGGCCAGGAACAGTTGGGTGTTCATCAACACTTCCCCGCGAACCAGCTGTTGTGATGAGCGTTTGTCTTGTTGTTGGGCATACAGGATGACATTCCATGCGGCGACCCAGGCATCAATGCGACCGCGATGGAGTTTATGAGCGTTGAGTTGCTCATCTGCTACTGTCTCTCCCCGGATCCCGATGCGTTGTTTGAGTAGGTGTTGACCAAACGAGTAGCGCAGCACGCCCACATCAAGGTTTTTCAAATCGCTGCTTTTCAGTGCTTTTGGGTGAAATCGGCGATCGCTGACGATCAAAAATTGCTCATCGAGGATGGGAGTTACCCACTGATAGAGGTGCTCTCGCTGACTGCTTCGCACGGGCGGTATCATCAAGACATCGGGGCGGTGAATTGTCTGGGTCAGTGCACGTGGAAGTGGCATCAGCTCGATGGTAAGCGGCTCGTCTAGACGGCGGGCTGCTTCCTCCATGATCTCGATACCCACCCCGCTGGGTTTACCATGGGAGGACTGAATGACGTAAGGGGGCAACTCGGCCGCCACCAGCACAATAGCCTGGGCACCGGTGTTCACCAGCAATAACAGCAGGGCAAAAAAGGGCAGGCAGAGAGCGCGCATCAAGGTCGTGAGCCAGAGTCGAATATGCAGAGTGTAACATTCCTGCCTGCGTTGTCGTTGTGCCCGCTGAGGGGTTGGGATCTCAGTCGAAGAAATCCCGCAGATCGCGCACTTCGTAATCAGCGAGTTGCTGCCAGGGGAGCTGAGCAGGCAGCTTGCGCAGGGTTACCTCCATCCGGTAGCTGCGATAGCCATCGAGGCTGGCCGACTCGACCACCAGCGGGATTTGCCACTGACTCGACCAGAGAATGCGGGTTCGTTGCTGCCCTTCGCGCTTTTCATACCAGCGGGCCTGCTCGGGGGCGGCCTCATCCAGTGGAGTCATCCCCTCGATCAGCACCGGGTTGACGAGATGGCGGATCCGCAGCCAGTCGGGCTTGAAGGCCACCTGGCCATACTCTTCCACCGGCACTTCAACCAGCTGGTTGTGCCAGCTGTCGGCATAGCGCAGCAGAAGTTCACCCTCATCACTGCGGCTGACCCAGCGGGCCGCCATCTGGTGGGTAAAGTGCTTGTGGCCGGGGGTGGCGTCGTGAGTGGCGTGATAGGCACGGGCAAGGGGGAGGGGTATGAGCCGCTGGCTCCACACCTGATTGCCCACGCGCAGCCACTTCTCTTGCCAGACACTCTCTCTGGCGATGCCATCGCTGCCGGTGTTCCGGTCGTGATAGCTGATCCGGGCGGCGAGATCCGGGGGCGTGTCGTCAGCATGCAGGGGAAAGGCGAGGGTGCTGCCAAGCAGCCATAACGAAAGCAAAAGTCGCATCATCATCTGTCGCTCGAAAGAGCCGGGGCCCGGGCCGCTGAGTCGATTGCTCAGATGCACCCGGGCCCCTGCTGCTTACAGGCCGAGCGCCTCCCGCAGTTTGCCAAACACCTTGGTGTTATCCAGAGTGCCTTTGAAGCGGTTGCTACCGGCGCCATCGGCAAACAGCATCACATCGCCGCCGCCGTGGGTTTCCGATGTCAGTTTGACGCCGGTCTCCTGCAGGTAGTCATTGGCCATCACCTGATCGCTGGTGAGGACCGGGCGCACATCGGGGCGGTTGGGGCCGTTACCGAACACCAGGGTGGTGAAGGGCTTGCCATCCACATCGTTCTGGGTCGAGCCATCGCCATTTTTAACCAGGTCGAGCACCGGATTGCCCTTGGCGGAGTAGCCGTTAATGGTCATGGTATGGTCATGGTCGGCGGTGACCACGATCAGGGTATTGTTGAGATCCACTTTACCCAGCGCCGTCTTGACCGCCTCATCCAGAGCCACCGCGTCGGTGAGCGAGCGCTTGGCGTTGGTGCCGTGCAGGGCATGATCGATCCGGCCGCCTTCTACCATCAGGAAGTAACCCTGACTGTTCTTGCTCAGCAGGTCGATCGCCTTGGCGGTCATTTCGGAGAGGGACGGCTGGGTATTGGCAGCCCCTTTGGCGACCCGATCCAGCTCGTAGTCCAAGTGGGATTTGCTGCTGAACAGACCGAGCACCTTGCCGCTGGTGACCTTGGCCAGTTCACTTTGGGTGGTGACATAGCTGTATCCCTGCGCCTTCATCTCGGCGGTCAGGTCGCGGTTGTCATTGCGACCGCCCTTGTTGCTGGCGCTGTAGGGGGTCCAGTGGTTGGCAGCACCGCCCATCAGCACATCGACCCCATCCCCAAGCGCCTGGTTGAAACCAGTTCCTCCCGGAACGGCCTGTGCAGCGATGTCATAGGCAGCATCCCGATGGCAGATGTGGGCGTAGGTAGCCGCCGGGGTCGCGTGGGTCAGCTCGGTGGTGGTGACGGCTCCGACCGATTTGCCTGCCGCCTTGGCCAGCTCCAGGATGGTGGGCACCGGCTTGCCGTTATCGCTGCTGCAATTGTTGACGGTTTTGTTGCCATTGACGTCTTTGCCGGGGGCGACGGCTTTGGTGTCGCTGCTCATGGCGATCACCTCGTTGTTCATCTTGACCCCGGTGGTGTAGGCCGCCATGGAGGGGGCCGAGTCGGTGGTCTGGGCATCGTTGGAGAAGGTCTTGATGCGGGCACTGCGCGGCAGTTTCATCATCTCCAGATTGCCCTCTTCTCCCACCTTGAACAGGCGGGTGGCGGTGAGCACGGTAGGCCCCATGCCATCACCGATAAAGAGAATGACGTTTTTGGCATCACCGGCCTGTGCCTGGGAGGTTGCGCCCAGCGCACTGAACAGGGCGGCGCAGACCAGCGTGTGCTTGATGGATGTGTTCATCTGTTTGCTCATGAAAGTGCTCCTTACAGCTTGGCCGCAGCCTTGATCTTGCCGAACACGGCGGTGTTATCGAGTGAGCCATGGAAGCTGTCAGCCCCCTTGCCGATGGCGCCGAGGAAGACATCGGTGCCGCCGTGGGTCTCGTTGCCGATTTCGCCTACCTTGACCACCACTTCCTGGTGGTAGTCATTGGCGGAGACGGTGGCATCGTCGAGCGGGGCGACGCTGCTGCGCGGGCCATCTACCCGGTTGTAGCCGTTGCCAAAACCTATGATGGTGTAGGGCATGCCCTCGCTATCCTTGCTTGGCTCGCCAGTCTCGTAGTTCTTCACCAGCCCGAGTACGCCGGGGTTGTCGGCGGTGGTCTTGCCGGTGCGCTTGGCATAGCCGTTGAGCACGAGCGTGTGGTCATGGTCGGCGGTGACCACGATCAGGGTGTTTTTCAGCTCGGGGTCGCTCTTTTTCACCTCGTCGATGGCGGCCTTGATGGCGTTGTCGAAGGCGATGGTGTCCTGCAGCGCCCGCTTGGCGTTGGTGTCGTGCAGGGCGTGGTCGATGCGACCCCCTTCCACCATCAGGAAGTAACCCTTCTCCTTGCCCTTGAGCTGCTTGATGGCAGCCAGGGTCATCTGGGCCAGTGACGGCTCGCTGGCAGGGCGGTCCAGGTCATATTTCATGTGACTGGAACCAAACAGTCCCAGCAGCGGCTTGCCCGCATCGGCCTTGTTCAGCTCATCCAGATTGCTGGCAAACTGGTAGCCCTTGGCCTGCATTTCGCTGATGAGGTTGCGGCCATCTTCCCGCTTGCCCTTGTCAGCTTTGGGCAGGAAGAAACTGCTGCCGCCACCGAGCACCACATCCAGCCCCTCCTTGAGGGCGCTGTTGTAGCCTTTGCCGCCCGGTACCAGCTGGACGGCGATATCCGCTTCCAGATCCCGGTTGCAGATATGGGCATAGGTAGCCGCCGGGGTGGCGTGGGTTACCCGGGTGCTGGTTACCACACCGGTACCGCGGCCATCAGCTTTGGCCAGCTCCAGCAGGGTTGTCACCGGCTTGCCGGCGCTCTTGCTGCAGTCGCTCTCATAGGTGGCGTCGCCGTCCATGCTGATGACGCCGTTGTTGCTCTTGACCCCGGTCATGTAGGCCGCCATGGAGGGGGCCGAGTCAGTGACCTGGGCATCGTGGGAGAAAGTCTTGATAAAGGCCGTCTCTGGCAGGGTATCGATGGTGAGATCACCCTCTTCGCCGACACCGTAGATGCGGGCCGCCGTCAGGGTGTTGAGGCCCATGCCGTCACCGAGGAAGAAGATGACGTTGGTGGGTTGGGCTGCGGGCTTGGTCGCCACCGTGTCATTGTCTGATTTGCAGCCGGCAGCCAGGGCGGCGCCGATCATCACTGCAAGTCCTGCCATTTTTCTCATTGGGGTTCGCTCCTTGTAAAACCTGAGCGCAGCCTAGAGGGGGCAGATGACACTTTTACTGACTATCGGTGACGGTTGTGTGAAAAAGTGATGAAAATGTTACACTATATCAATGTGTTATCTATCAATTGAGCGAGTTGGCCCGGTCGCTTCCGGCAAGGTTGCTCCGCCTCGGCGGTTTGCTGATTTGATGAAGTGATGGCTAGAATGACCTGTCAAAATGTGCCCGCAGCAGGTAAAATGCGCCCCCTTCGTTCGATGCCCGCGGCAGAGCGCCTGTTGTTCCATGCGCGCGCCCGCAGCCCCCACAGAGAGTAACGGATATGTCCATCAACTGGTTCCCCGGTCACATGCACAAGGCCCGCAAAGAGATTGCCGAGGTCATGCCCCAGGTCGATGTGATCATCGAGATGCTCGATGCCCGCATCCCCTTCTCCAGCGAAAACCCGCTGGTGCCCGAGCTGCGTGGTGATACCCCGGTGATCAAGGTGCTGAACAAGGCGGACCTGGCCGATCCGGCGATCACCGATCTGTGGGTGGCACACATGGAAAAAGAGAAGGGGATCAAGGCGCTGCCGCTGACGCAACAAGAGCCGGAGAAGATCAAGCAACTGCTGACTCTCTGCCACGAGATGCTGCCGGAGCGCAACTTTGAGCTGCGCGGCGTGCGGGCGATGATCATGGGGATCCCCAACGTGGGCAAGTCCACTCTGATCAATACTCTGGCGGGGCGCATCATCGCCCGTACCGGCAACGAGGCGGGGGTGACCAAGTCCCAGCAGCGGATCAAGCTGGATAACAACGTCATCCTGACCGATACCCCGGGTTTTCTCTGGCCCAAGCTCAACCCGCCCTCCTGTGGTTATCGTCTGGCCATCACTGCGGCCATCAAGGACACAGTGTTCGACTATGCCGATATCGCCATGTTTGCCGCTGACTACTTCATCAAGGCCTATCCGGAGCGGATCAAGGCGCGCTACCAGATTGACGAGTTGCCCGAGACCGAGATCGAGCTGCTGGAGATGATCGCCCGCCAGCGGGCGTTTATGCGCAAAGGGGGGCTGGCCGACTTGCACAAGGCGTCCGAAATCCTGATTAACGAGTTCCGCTCCGGCTTGCTTGGCCGCATCTCGCTGGAGACGCCGGAGATGGTGAGCGTCGAGATTGTCGAAGCCGCCGCAGAAGCCGAGCAAAAAGCCAAAGAGAAGGCCGAGCGGGAAGAGGAGCGTCAGGCCCGCGCCCGTCGCAAGTACGCCCGCAAGCGTCAGAAATAGTTATCTTCAGGCGTCCCGAGCTTGCCTGACAACGAGCGAGCTTGTGTGACCCAGATGACGAAACACGAAGAGGCGACCCCAGGGGTCGCCTCTTCTGTCTTATCTGGTGAAGTGTACGCCCGACTCTGATGGGGTGTCCGCGCTATAAAGCCATGCCATCAGCCAAAACGGTGGCGTGCCGTCTCAAACAGCGACATATGAAGCGGGATCAGCTGTTGCCAGTCGCGGCGATAGCCGCCACCGGGCATCGCCGCGATGGGCAACCCATGCTTGATTGCACAGTCAAATACCATGGCATCGCGCAGGCGAACCCCTTCATCGCTCAGGGAGAGATAGCCAAGCTCGTCGGCATGATGCACATCGACGCCCGCCTGATAGAGGATGAGATCCGGCGAATAGAGCCGCAGTACCAGCGAGAGTGCCTGTTGCAGTGTGGTGAGATAGGCATCGTCCGTCATGCCGCTTGGCAGCGGAAAGTCGAGGTGAGAGGCGGCTTTGTGATGGGGAAAGTTGTGCTCCCCATGAAGGGATAGGGTGATGATATCGCGCCGTCCGGCGCACAGGGCCGCACTGCCATCTCCCTGATGCACATCGAGATCGACGATCAGCACCTGTTCGCAGCGCCCCTCGTCGAGGCAAGCTTGGGCGGCAATCACCAGATCGTTGAACAGACAAAAACCGCTGCCGTGATCCCGATGGGCGTGGTGGTAGCCACCGGAGATCTGCAAGCCGCAGCCCTGCTCAAGTGCATGGCGGCTGGCGGCAACGGTGGCACCCACCGAGCGCAAGGTGCGCTCTATCAGCATGGGTGACCAGGGAAAACCGATCTTGCGGATGGCGCGATCTTCCAGCTGGCCGCTCAGGGCCGCCGCGACATAATCGGCATCGTGAATGCGACAGATTTGCTCCCGGGTAGCGGCGGGCGCTTCGCCAAGGGGGTAACCCTGCACCTGCAGGCGTTCAAACAGCCCTTGATACTTGGCCAGCGGGAAGCGATGGCGCTCGGGTAGCGTCAGGGAGGAGTAGAGGGGGTGATAGAAAATGCGCAACGACATGGTGCCATTCTCCCTGGCAAGGTGGCGCTTTCTATATATGAAATCAGCAGATGAATCCATATATGTACTCCCTATATAAAGGGGAAGTGGCAGCGCATAAATCAAGACGCGTCGTGAGTGAGACCGCAGGATATGGAAAAGGGGAGCTTGGCTCCCCTTTCAGTCAATCACTCAGCCCGGCTTATTGCTGCTGGATAACCCAGATCTGGAAGGCTTTGCGGGTTTCCGCATCGGCCTTGTTGTACCAGTTTTGCAACTGGGTCAGCGCTTCCGGATTGCTTTGAGCCTTGCTGGGGGCAACCTGAACCGGTGCGCTGGCGGCAGCCATCACGGCAGCAGAAGAGACGGCCACTGCTTTGGGCTGGTTGAAGGCTTTCCCCATGTTGATCAGCTCTTGCTGATAGTCACGGGTCAGCTGGAAGCCCTCTACTTTCGGCATCACGAACTGTTCGCTACTCACTTGCTGACCACTGACCTTGTCTTTCAGCGCCACTTTCTGTTCTTTGACAAACTGCTTGGCTTCGGCTTCGTTGCGGGGCTTTTTGTAGTCCAGCACCAGCTGCTGATTGTCGGCGGCGGTGAAGTTCAGCACCAGCGGCTCGGCGGTGACGAGCTTGATATCGCTGCGGCTGGAGTAGTTGCCTTCAAAAGCGACGACCAACTGGTGTTTGCCGACAGAGAGGGGGAAGATACTGGTTTTGTCGAGCAGCTTGGGGTTGATGGATTGACCATCGATCAGCTGGACGACATAGGGGTTGGTCACTTCCAGTTGAGCATCAGCAAGGGCGCTACCGGCCCACAACAGACCAGCCAGTGCCGGTACCAGAACAGTCAGTTTCATTTCATCTCCTTGAACAGTCAGGCGATTGCCCACTGAAAACAGGGGCTTATTTTTACAGGTTTAGCCTACTGCGGCAATGGCTCTTTCTGGTGCTCAACGTTCGCTCCGCTGTCAGTTTTTCTATCAATAATAACCGGCTTATTTATTCGATCCGCCGTGTAAACGGGGGGAGGGCATCAAGCAACCCCTTGCCATAACGCTTGGTCAGCAGACGCCGGTCCAGAATGGTGACCCGCCCCCGATCGGCCTCTTTGCGAATGAGGCGGCCACAGGCCTGGATCAGTTTGCGCGATGCCTCCGGCACCGTCAGTTGCAGAAAGGGGTTGCCTCCTCGCTGCTCCACCCATTCGGCAGTGGCCTCCTCGACCGGCGAGTTGGGCACCGCAAAGGGGAGCTTGGTGATGACCAGATTGGTAAGGTAGTGACCCGGCAGATCCAGCCCCTCCGAGAAGCTGCCGGTACCAAACAGAATGCTGGCCTGACCGCCATCGCACTTTTGTTTGTGCAGGGTGAGCAGGGCATTGCGGGAGGCTTCCCCCTGCACCAGCAGTGACAGTCCCTTGGCTCGCAAGCCAACAGCCACCTCATTCATCTGGCGGTAGGAGGAGAAGAGCACCAGACTCGCCTCCTTGCCCGCCAAAATGCGTGGCAGCACGCTGATGAGTTCGTTGGTAAAGGCCGGCGAGTTGGGTTCGTGCTCCATCTTGGGCAGATAGAGCTCGGCTTTTTGATAGTCAAAGGGGGAGCGCAGGCGCAGATAGCGGGTACCGTCGTGCTCCTTGAGCCCCACCTGATGGCGAAAATAACTAAAGGAAGAGAGGGCGGTGAGGGTCGCGGAGACCAGCACGGCCCCCAAACATTTCGACCAGAGCCACTCCTCAAGCAGATACCCCACCTCTATCGGTGAAGTGTGCAGCCAGATATCGCCGTCATCGCTCTTGGCCATCCAGCGGGCGAGCGGGGTTTTGCCGGTCGGCACATGGCGCCCCAGCATCTCCCAGAGGGCGCAAAAACTCTCCAGCCGCTGCAGATGAAAACCGCTCTCTGCCAGCAGGGGTTCGGCCTCCTTGCGGCGGATCTCGCCATCTTTCAGCGCTTCACCTATGGCCCCTTGCATCCGATCCAGCGCTCGCAGCGCCTTCTTGCTCGACTCCTTGAGATTCTCTGCCAGCATGGGCAGGGGATCCGGCAATACCCCTTCGGCGAAGCGGTAGTGGGGTTCACTGCCAAACAGCCGATCGTTGGCGCTGAGCCACTGCTCGACCGCCTTCAGGTCAGGCTGGATGGAGGCCAGTGTATCCTGCAGTTTGAGTTGGGGGTCGAGCAGGCTCTCCTTATTAAGAGTCCGCGCCAGCTTGCCTGCACTCTGTACCAGCTTCTCCAGCCAGCGACGCGAGCCTTTGACGCTGGCCGACGCAGCGCCGTGATCCCGGGCGATGGTGGGCAGGTGATGGGCCTCATCCAGCACATAGATGCACTCATCGGGGGGGGGCAGAATGATGCCGCCGCCCATGGTGAGATCGGAGAGCAGTAGCGCATGGTTCACCACCAGCACATCGGCGCTCTCCATGTCGTTGCGGGCGCGATGAAAGGGGCAGTGCTGGTGATGGCTCAGCGCCTTGTTGCAGGTGTGGCGGTCGGCGGCGATGCGATCCCAGCAAGTGTCGGGAATGGGCTCCGGCCAGTTGTCCCGATCCCCGTCCCACTTGTCATTGGTGTAGGCCTGCCACAGAGCCTGGTAGCGATCTTTGTCGCTGTCAGATGGTTTGGATTTGCTCAGACTGCCAAAGTCGAGCTCGAAGTTGGCCATCTCGGCGCCACTGGCTGCCTGCTCCAGCAGATGTTCGCAGCAGTAACGCTGACGCCCCTTGACCAGCATAAAGCGAAACGGCAGCTCGCTGTGGCGGTGGTAAAAAGGGAGGTCTTTGTGGATCAACTGCTCTTGCAGGGCCACTGTGGCAGTGGAGATCACCAGCTTCTTCTGGGTGAGTCGCGCCACCGGAATGGCACCCTGCGCATAAGAAAGAGATTTGCCGATACCGGTTCCTGCTTCGGCAACCAGAATACGGCGTTGTTTGTCGTACTCGCCGGTCAGGGTTTTGGCTATCTCGGCCACCAGAAAGTTCTGCTCTTTGCGCGGCACAAAACCGGGTAATCCATCCGAAATCTGGCGATAGGTTTGACGAATGGTGGCTTTAAGGCGAGTAGAGAGCATGAAGAGAAGGCCAGTTAGGTGTTAATCGAAGGACAAGGATACCCGCAACCCCTCGGTGAGGTCGAGGCAACAGCCATTATCACGGCTGTTTTACGCTGATCAGACCACTTTGGTTGTTTATCAGGTAGTTAGCGTAATTTGCATGCAAAATAGACTATTTGAGTCCAAATAATCAGCAGGATTCATTGTAAACGTTTTCCTTTTGCCTTGCCGTCAGGTGAGACTTGGCTCACACTTTTGCCTCCGTGACTATGGTTTGCGTAAAAAGTTCCAAGTTTTTTCATTGCGGTTCAAAAAATCCGGTGCTAGTCTCGGCGGCATAGTGATGCAAAGAACATCGCTAACACAGGGAATAACAACAACTTAGTGTTTAATTACAGTAGGCATTGGAAACTATGAAAAAGACAATTCTGGCTATTGCTATCCCGGCTCTGTTTGCATCCGCAGCCAACGCTGCCGTTGTTTATGACAAAGACGGTGTGACCTTCGACGTATACGGCCGTGTACAGGCTAACTACTACGGCGATCACAACAAGGCTGTTGGCGCCACTGACGACGCCTATAAGTTCGATACTAAAACTGGTAACACTGTTTTTGTGCCGGGCAGCGCTGCTAGCTACCAAGACGTAGATGGTGAGCTGGTTGGTTCTTCCCGCCTGGGTTGGTCTGGCAAAATTGCCCTGAACAACACCTGGTCTGGTATCGCCAAGACCGAGTGGCAAGTCTCTGCTGAAAACTGACAACAAGTTCAACTCTCGCCACGTCTATGTCGGTTTCGACGGCACTCAGTACGGTAAGATCATCTTCGGTCAGACCGATACCGCTTTCTACGACGTACTCGAGCCGACCGATATCTTCAACGAATGGGGCGATGCCGGTAACTTCTACGACGGTCGTCAGGAAGGCCAAATCATTTACTCCAACAGCTTCGGTGGCTTCAAAGGCAAACTGTCTTATCAGACCAACGATGAAAAAGCTGTTGTAGTTACTGACGTAGGTCAAGGTATCAAAGAGAAAGCCGTATATGGTGACAACGTTAAGCGTAACTATGGTTATGCTGCTGCTGCCAGCTACGACTTCGACTTCGGCTTGGGCTTCAACGCAGGTTACGCCTACTCCGATCTGGAAAATTCTGTAACCAGTACCACTGGCGACAAGAAAGAGTGGGCTCTGGGTGCACATTACGCCATCAACGGCTTCTACTTCGCTGGTGTTTATACCCAAGGCGACCTGAGCTATGACACCACCACCGGTGGTGACAAAGACAAGGGCCGTGGCTACGAGCTGGCAGCTTCCTACAATGTAGACGCTTGGACCTTCCTAGCTGGCTACAACTTCAAAGAAGGCAAAGTTGCTTCTAATGCCGCTGGTGCACAGTACAAAGACTTGGTTGATGAAACTCTGTTGGGTGTCCAGTACGCTTTTACTCCGAAGCTGAAAGCTTACACCGAGTACAAAATCCAGAGCATCGAGAAGTTGGATGACGAGTGGACTGTTGCTCTGCAGTACAACTTCTAATAAGTTGCGCATGAGTAATATCCAGGCTTGAGTCTTTGACCAGACTACGAATGGCCGAGATGATATCTCGGCCATTTTCTTTTTTGGCGCCAGCGTATTGGTGCCATGATGAACCGCCGGATTGCTGTGTTACGTGATGTTTGGCAAACCATCTGTCTTAGTTAATCTCTCCTGCTTCCTGCTTCCTGCTTCCTGCTTCCTGCTTCCTGCTTCCTGCTTCCTGCTTCCTGCTTATCTCTTTGATGGGGATGGCACTGCTCTCCTCTACGCCATACAGTCATTGCTCGCAGCAGCTTGGTTTGACTGTGAGAATCTGGCAGCCCTTGCAAGGGGCGGTGCTATTTGCGTGGATTGTGCGGATATTGAGGGGGCATACTTGGGATGTGATGCAGCACAGTAGGGGGAGATTGTGAGGCCAATCAGCGGTAGGTACTCGATGTGTCGCCGCTCGCGACTGAGTTAGCGTTGAAATCGGTAATAAACAAAAAAGGGAAGATGCCTGAGTATCTTCCCTTTTTGGTGATATGAGCGGTGACTGCTTTTGCAGGATCAGCCGTGTTGGCGGCGGTCGTTGGCCTGGGCCAGTAGCATGCGGCTTTCACGCAGGAACTGGTCGGCGTGTTCGCCGAAGAAACCGGAGACTTGCGAGAAGGCCGCGATGAAACCGTCCCTGTCTCCTCGCTCCAGCAGCCCCAGCGCTTCGCCGAAGTTTTGGTAGTAGCGGCGGATCATCGCCAGATTCTGCGGTGACGACAAAATGATGTCGGCATAGAGGTGGGGATCCTGAGCGAACAGCCGCCCCACCATGGCGAGCTCCAGCCGGTAGATGGGGGAGCTCAAACTCAGCAGACGATCCAGATTGGCCTGCTCCCGGGAGAGGTGCCAGCCATAGGCAAAGGTGGCGAAGTGACGCAGTGCCTGAATGAGGGTCATCGCCTCATCGTGGGCCTTGGCTTCCACCTGTTGCAAGCGGGCGCCCCAGATGGTCATCTGATCCAGCAGCCATTGGCTGGCGGCGGGGTCACGACCCTGGCAGCAGACGATCACCTGCTTGGCGAGACTCGCCACATCCGGCCCGAACATGGGGTGCAGTCCCAGTACTGGCCCTTGGTGCACCGCCAGCATATGTTCGAGCGGCGCCGCTTTCACGCTGGTGACATCGACCAGCAGGCAGTGGGCGGGCAGGTTGCCGAGCCGGTCGATGATCTGGCAGGTGATATCGATGGGCACCGCCACCATCACCAGACCGGCTCCGGCGAGGATCTCGTCAGCGCGCGGCCAGTCGGCTTGTTCCAGCGTCTCGATCCGATAGCCTGAGAGGCTGAACATATGGCCGAACAAGCGACCAAGCTGGCCCTGACCGCCGATGATGACTACCTTGCCAAGATCCGGCTTTATGCATTTGAAGCCGGTATCTTTCTCGCTGGCATAAGATTCACGCATCACCCGGCGCAGCACGTCTTCGATGAGATCGCCTGGCACTCCCAACTGCTCGGCCTCGGCACGACGGCGGGCCAGCATGCTCGCTTCCCGATCCGGTGCATAGATGGGCAGGCCGTGGCGGCTCTTTACCTCACCCACTTCTCCCACCAGGGCCAGACGGGCGGCAAGCAGATCGATTAGCTGCTTGTCCACCGCATCTATCTTGTCCCTGAGTACATTCAACTCTTCAGCCATATCCAGTCCCTGCTGGCGCCGCGAGCGGCGGCGCCCTGAAATTCAAGATGCAAGTAAGGTATCACGGCGTGAGCGGCTTGATGCCACCAGCGGTGATACCTCGATTGTTCAATAGGTTACGACAAGATACCACGGCTTACCGTGCAGTTCTGCCCTTGAGGGGGTCAGCCAGCTGGTTGTGGCAGCGGGCCAGCAGGGTGGCGGTGGTGTCCCAGTCGATACAGGCATCTGTGATGGAGACCCCGTAGCGCATCTGCTCCTTGGGCTGTTCGCTGGACTGGTTGCCCTCGAACAGGTTGGATTCGAGCATCACCCCGATGATGGAGCGGTTGCCCTCCTGGATCTGGTGGATGACGTTGTCGGCCACCTTGGGCTGCAAGCGGTGATCCTTGCTGGAGTTGCCGTGACTGCAATCCACCACCAGACCGGGCAGCAGGCCCGCTTTCTCCAGCGCCTCTTCCGCCAGCGACACGTTGACCGAGTCGTAGTTGGGATGTTTGCCGCCGCGCAGGATCACGTGGCCATCCGGGTTGCCCTGGGTGCAGCAGCGCAACCTGGCCCTGCTGGTTGATCCCCATAAAGGCGTGAGGGGAGGAGGCCGCCTGCAGCGCATTGATGGCAGTCCCCAAGTTGCCGTCGGTGCCGTTCTTGAAGCCGACCGGCATGGAGAGGCCGGAGGCCATCTCCCTGTGGGTCTGGGATTCGGTGGTGCGGGCGCCGATGGCTGACCAGGAGAAGAGCTCGGCCAGGTATTGCGGGCTGATGGGGTCGAGCGCTTCGGTGGCCAGCGGCAACTCCAGCTCCGCCAGCCAGCAGAGCAGCTCGCGGGCACGGTGCAGCCCCAGCTCCACATCGAAGGTGCCATCCAGATTGGGGTCGTTGATAAAGCCTTTCCAGCCGACCGTGGTGCGCGGCTTCTCAAAGTAGACCCGCATGACAATGTAGAGAGAGTCCTGATAGGCATCATGCAGCGCTTTGAGTCTGGTTGCGTACTCTTTGGCGGCGTCCATGTCGTGGATGGAGCAGGGACCACAGATCACCAGCAAGCGGTGATCGCGACGGTGGATGATGTCGGCGATGGTATTGCGGGCCCCTTGCACGAATGCCAGCGCCTTGTCGGAGATGGGTAACTTCTCCTTGAGCTGGGCAGGCGTGATCATCACTTGTTCGGACTGGATATGGATGTTGTTCAGGGGGTCTCTTTGCATGATTTCATTCTCTCTACTGTATTAAGCCAAAAGCGGTTGTACCCATATGTTTACACTGGTGCCTGCTTTGTTACGCAACCGCCATCACCTTACCAAGGAAAAACAAACAATCAAGTGAAACTAGCGGGTTTACCGCTAAAAAGTCAGATAAATGAGCTGCTATATAGCGCTAACAGGAATAATACAGAGGGTTTTTCGGAGGGTTAATGGTTGTTTTGTAATTTAATGTTTACGGCTTGAGGCGTAAAGGTGCGTTACCCAGCTGTTTATCCACAGTAAATGGTATCTCTGGGAGACTGCAACGCGATGGCAATGATGGTGTGAGGTGGCTATCTGGTCAGCCATAGAAAGAGGGAGCCATGATGGCTCCCTTTGCGGTAGGAAGGGGGATCCCGTCTGGCTGCGGATCAGCGCTTTTGTTTTCCCTGCAGCTCTTTGTTCAGGCGAGTGAGCATCCCCTGGGTGACCAGCACTATGCCCTGCTCGGAGCGGTGGAAGCGACGTGCATCTTCGTCGGCGTTTTCACCGATCACCGTGCCTTCCGGCAGTTTGCACCCCTTGTCGATCACCACCCGGCGCAGTCGGCAACCGGCACCAATCTCCACACCCGGGAAGATAACGGCCTGATCCAGAGTGCAGAAGGAGTCGACCCGCACATTGGTAAAGAGCACCGAACTCAGGATGAAAGAACCACTGACGATGGTGCCCCCGGCAAACATGGAGTTGATGGTCATGCCGTGCTGGCCGTTTCGGTCCTGCACGAACTTGGCGGGAGGAGTCATGTTCTGGCTGGTCCAGATGGGCCAGTCCTGATCGTAGATATCGAGCTCAGGCGTGACGGAAGCGAGATCCATGTTGGCCTCCCAGAAGGAGTCCACGGTGCCCACATCGCGCCAGTAGGGGCGGCGATCCGGACAGCAGCCGACACAGGACATGCCAAACGGGTGAGCGAATGCGGTGCCCTCTTTCACCACGCGGGGGATCACGTCCATGCCGAAATCGTGATGGGACTGCTCGTTGGCAATGTCCTCTTCCAGCAGCTGATAGAGATACTCCGCATCGAAGATATAGACGCCCATGGAGGCCAGCGCGGTGTCGGCCTTGCCCGGCATGGCGGGCGGGTTAGCAGGCTTTTCGACGAAGGCATTGATCTTGCGATCATCATCCACCGCCATTACCCCGAAGGCGCTTGCTTCACTGCGTGGCACCTCGATGCAGGCAACGGTCACCTTGGCGCCCATATTGACGTGGTCGAGCAGCATGGCGGCGTAATCCATCTTGTAGATGTGATCACCTGCCAGCACCACCACATATTTGGGGGCGTGATCGCGGATGATATCCAGATTCTGGTAGACCGCATCGGCGGTACCCCGATACCAGTTCACCTCATCCACCCGCTGCTGGGCAGGGAGCAGATCGATAAACTCGTTCATCTGGTAGCGCAGGAATGACCAGCCCGATTGGAGATGGCGCAACAGGCTGTGGGATTTGTACTGGGTGACGACACCGACCCGACGGATGCCGGAGTTGATGCAGTTGGAGAGCACGAAATCGATGATGCGGAATTTGCCGCCGAAATGAACGGCAGGTTTTGCACGGTTGTCGGTTAACTGTTTGAGGCGACTACCCCGCCCTCCTGCGAGTACCAAAGCCATGGTCTCGTTCAGCAACTGTCTGGATTTTGCTGTATTGGCAGGTTGTAACAACATCTCATATCCCTTTGTAGATAAATCACTACAATGTTGCCTCCTTTGAGCCCTCAAGAAAGTGCTTTCAGTCACATTTTATGGTTTCTGACGTAATAAAATGACCTTTTTGTTATTAAAAGTGACGGGTTGATCCGTCATTGCTTTCAATATGGTCAGTTGTCAATTGAGGCGAGCCGAACGACAAAATGGGCGGCGAGAGAGGAGGGATGGAAAAAGCCCCTGCCAATGGTTGGCAGGGGTCCGGTTCGTTGAGACCCGGTGAGCCGGGCCTGATTAACAAGGTTCAGGCTGCGTTGGCCAGTGGCTCCTCGCTCTTCTTCTGGTAGGCCTGCGGGGTGAGGCCCAGCAGCTCCTGCACGGTCGAGGCGACGGTGATGGAAGAGACGGTGCCCACCAGGATCCCGGCAAACAGGGTGAAGGAGAAGCCGTAGAGGGCGTCACCACCAAACAGCAACAGAGTTCCCACGGTAAACAGGGTGGTGCCCGAGGTGATCATGGTGCGACTGAAGGTCGCCTTGATGGCCACATCGGAGCACTCGTGGATGCCCATCTGGGTACGCGAGCTCAGCAGATCCCGCAGCCTGTCCGAGATGACGATGCTGTCGTTGAGGGAGTAGCCGATCACCGCCATCAAACCGGCGATGATGTTCAGATCGAACTCGATCTGAAAGAGTGACAGCAGCCCCAGCGCCACGATGGCGTCATGCACTACCGAGAGCAGGATGCCGATGGCCTGACGCCACTCGAAGCGAAACGCCAGATAGGCCGACATCGCCAGCGAAGCGACCAGCACCGCCAGCATCCCCTGCTGGAACAGTTCGGCACCCACCTGAGGGCCGACGATGGTGGTGCGCAGCAACTCGACCGGCACCCCCAACTGCTGGGTCAGCATGGTGGCGAGATCTGCCGCGGGCCAGGGCAGTTCGTGGGGGGGCAGCTTGATCAGCCACTCGCCGGGAATACCGGCCGAACTCAGCTCAACGGCTCCCGCCAGCGGGGAGACCAGCATGGCATTGAGCTCATGGGCCTCTTTCAGGGTCTGGATATGAAACTCCAGCAGGATCCCGCCGGTAAAATCGAGCCCCAGAGTGAGGCCGTTCACCAGCAAGATGGCCACGCTGGCCACGGTCAGCAGGATGGAAGCCCACAGGCCAATATAACGCCAACGGGTCAGCCCCATGGCAACGATCATTCTCAACATAATTATCTCCTTGGCCAGCCAGCCTCAGGCTGTTGGCCCATCACGACGTGTCGCGACACGCCGGGAAATAGTGTTCTGCTTTGGCCGCCCCGGCCATATCCATGGCCGATGGCGCAGCCAAAGCCGCTCATCAGAGGGACTGCTATCCCGTTACACCTTCAGCGTGCGCTCGCTGCTGCGTCCCCAGAGGGGGTTGATGATGGCGCGCGTCCCCCAGATCCCGGTGATCATGCTGGAGAGCAGACCCAGAATGAGGGTGATGGAGAAGCCCTGCAGCGGACCGGAGCCGATGGAGTAGAGCACCACAGCGCAGATGAGCGTAGTGATGTTGGCATCGAAAATGGTGTGGAAGGCGGAGCGATAACCAAAATCGATGGCGTTGGCCAGTGAGCCCCCTTCTCGCAGCCGGTCCCTGATCCGCTCGAAGATCAGCACATGGGTATCCACCGCCATGCCCACCGTCAGCACCAGACCGGCGATCCCCGGCAGGGTCAGCACGGCACCCGGCAGCACCGCCAGCATGCCGACCTGCATCAACAGGTTGGCGACCAGCGCCGTGATGGCAACCCAGCCGAATTTGCGGTACCAGGCCATCATGAACAGCATCATGCCTGCCATGCCGAAGGCCAGCGCGGTGAAGCCCGCCTCGATATTCTGCATCCCCAGCGTCGGGCCAATACTGCGTTCTTCCAGGATCTTGAGAGGGGCGGTGAGGGCGCCGGCACGCAGCAGCATGGCCAGCTCCTGAGCTTCCGGCAGACTACCAATGCCGGTGATGCGGAACTGGTTGCCAAGGGCGGTCTGGATGGTGGCGACGTTGATCACTTCGCTTTGGGCGCGCAGTTTGCCCTGGGCGTTAGTCTTGTACTCGGTGAAGACGGTCGCCATCGGCTTGCCCACATGCTGGCGGCTGAACTGGTTCATCTTGCTGCCACCCAGGGTGTCGAGCACGATATTGACCTGGGGTTGACCCATTTCGCCCATGTTGGCGCGGGCATCGACGATGTGCTCGCCGGTGAGTACCGGCTTGCGCGCCATGCCGACGGCCTGACCGTTGCGATCGGCGATATAGAAGTGGCTGTCGGCTTTGGCCTCGTAGAAGGCTAGCGAGGCGGTGGCCCCGATCACCTCTTTCGCCTGCTTGGGGTTGTGCACCCCGGGCAGTTCGATACGGATGCCATCCTGCCCCTGACGCACCACCGAGGCTTCGACGATGCCGAGCTCGTTGATCCGTTTTTTCAGGATCGACAGGTTCTGGGTCACGGCGTTGTTGACCAGCAGGGTACGCTCCGCCTCGCTCAGCACCAGTTTCAGATCATTGCCGGAGCGGGTCAGCTTCCACTGATCCTGACGGGTACCGGCACTCTCCTTGATGATGGCGAGCCAGCTCTCCTGTTCGGCCACCTCCGGCAGGGTGACGGCTACGGCGCCCTGTGCGCTGCGCGTGACGCTGGCGCCGCGCAGGTTGGCTTCACGGAAACGGGTGCGCAGGGTATCCACCAGATTCTTGGTCTGATTGTCGATGACAAAGTCCACGTCCACCCCGATCAGCAGCTGGGAGCCGCCACGCAGGTCGAGCCCCAGCTTGATGGGATCGGCGCCGAGGCGAGTGATCCAGGCCGGCGCGTTGGAGTGAAACTCCAGGGTCAGGGCGGCACTGTCGACCCCTTGCAGCTCCAGCAACTGCTTGGCGCGCTGCTGATCGCCCTGACTGGCAAAGACCAGCTCGACCCGCTCAGGTTGCTCAATGACCTTGATCGGGGTCAGGTGTTTGTCGCTCAGCAACATCTGCTGCTGAGCCGTCAGGCGCTGCTGTCCGTGCAGGCCGAGGGAGGGCTGCTCACCAAAAAAGGTGGGCAGGGAGTAAAAGGTAAAGGTCAACAGCATCAACAGCAGCAGTGCGTACTGCCACTTGCTCATGCGGTTGAGAACGGTGCGATTGCTCTTTCTCATGGCAAACAAGCCTCTGTCAGGAGAATGGTGCCCGGGCCGATAGCAACAAGGCTCGGCAAGGCGCAAAAAATGGGATGCATCAGATGCGGATCAGGCAGCCGCCAGATCCGTCAGGAAGAGGAGATGAGCAAACAGTGGATGTGCCAGCCCCTCCGGGGTCAGGCGTTCAGATAGCTCTGGGTGAAGCGGTATTGCAGATGTTGGCGCTGTAGATGGCGTCGGTGGATCGCGCCAAAGCGATCGCGAAAACTCTGTTTGTGATAGAGCTCGGGTGCCAGCATCAGCCAGCCGAGCAGCAACAGCAGGATGGCTTGGGCCGACCAGCTCTGGATCAGCTCGTAGACCACACTCTTGGGCTGGTTGTCACTGCGCAGTGATTGTTCGAGACGCAGCAGGTGATTCTGATGGCTGCCGACAAACTTGATGATGCCATCATCGCTGTCGCTAAGCTGATTGAACACCTGAGTCTGGCTGTTCACTCTGGGGAGATGCGGGTAGCAGCGGGCCTTCCATTCGGGCGATGGAACAAAGCAGGGTGAGGGCGATAACCAGAGTTACCAGCACCAGTTTTACTTTGTCGATAAGGCGCAAAAAGTTAATTCCCGATAAATAGAAAGGGCAAACTACCACACGCGCCCGGTTTGAACAAGGTTGCCCCGGACGCATGGCACCATTCGGTGCCGCTCGTCAGCTGCCGCTCATCTGCTTGAAGTCGCGGGCATACCCCTTGAGCAGGGAGTAGAGATGGGCCCGCTGGGAGATATCCAGCGACTGGCTCATGGCGCTCAGCCAGTTGACGGTACGCTGGCGTGACTGCTCGGTATAGCCGGTAAAGCGGCCATCCATCAGCCCATCCCCCTCGGCCAGCAGGTCAGTCAGCTCGCGGGTAAAGTCGGGACTCTGGCGCTGCTTCATCAGCCTGTCCAGCTCCTGGGTCCAGGACTCCTGAAACTCGAGCCAGGGGGGCATCAGCTCGTATTGCCATTCGGCCCACTGGGCCACCAGTGGCGCCTGTGCCGGTTTCACCTCGCCAATCCAGAACTCGAGCCGCTTGTTCATCTTGTCGCGAAACTCCGCCAGCATCTGCTCTTTGGGCTCAGTGGCAAAGTCCTTTTGCCGCTCCTGTTGCCGCTTGACCCGATCGGTCATAAAGCGGGCCACCTGCTCGTCGGTCAGGGTGCGCGCCAGCCTGACCGCACGGGGGATAGTGTTTTCCAGCGTGCGGGTCAGGCTCTGCTGCACCGCATCTAGGTTGGTCGAGATCTGCTCCGGCGTCATGGGGCTGGCCACCGCCTTGGCCAGTGCATCGAGATCCCTGGCGTAGCGCGGCAGCTCGTGCTGGCGGTGCCAGGCCATCAGCCCCTTCACTTCGCGGCTGAGCAGATCCTTCTGCGAATAGGAGAGGGCAAAGTAGTCATCCAGCTGCCAGATGATGGCGGTATCGAGCCAGTAGTAGATCACCCGGGTGAGCAGCCGGTCAGCAGCAGGCCGATCAGCAGCAGACCCCAGGTTTTCGGCTTGTGCCAGCGCACCTTGTTTATCATCTGTTACTCCAGTCGTTGCCGGTTGATGGCGATCAGGGTGTCATAGTCGAGTGAGGGCTGTTGCTCTGCCATCAGCAGGGCCCAGAGCAGGCCGATATAGTCGACCCAGGGTAAAAATGCCTCGCTCTGAAAATCGGGCCACTGGTGGCGCGGCACGGCCTGCAGATAGTGCGCTTCCAGCTCGTCGCGCCGCTCGGCGGGCCACTCATGGGTGCGCTGGATGCTGGCGAGCTCAAAGCCGGGGTGACCTGCCGCGCCATACTCCCAGTCGATGACCCAGGGTTTGCTTCCCAACAAGTTAGCCGGATTGAGATCATGGTGGCAAGGGCGCCAGCAATCATTTGGCTCACTGCTGGTGAGCAAGCCCCGCTCCAGGGCGGGCAGCCAGGAGGGAATGCGGGCCAGTCGGGCGCGATAGCCTGCGGCGTGGGCTCGCACCGCCATCACCACCGCAGGCAGCGGCAGGCGATGAAGCTTGCGCAGCACCTCAGCCAGCAGACGGGGCTGATCGACTGCCGGAGGCGCCGCGTGTACCCAGTTTGGCTCATCGCACCATTCGAGCAGCATCAGACCGCTGGCGGGATCGCCATAGTGGCAAGGCAGCGCCAATCCTTCGGCCATCGCCCCCTGATAAAGCTGCCACTCGGTGGGGCGGTCGATGCCAAGGCGCACTGGGTCGGAGTGGCCCTGACGCAAAAAGTAACTGCGCCCCGAGGGGAGGCGCAGTCGATAGTTGCAGTTGGTCAGACCTAACCCGAGTGTTTCCAGCTGCCCCTTCCGCCAGGGGGCGGGCAGGCTGGCCAGTAGCGGATCACAGTTGCCTGTCACCAGGAGCCTGTTACCAGCCAAAGGTGGATTTCTTCGCCTGTTTGCGGATCTCTTTCTGATCGGCCCACAGCAGTTCGCCGTTTTGCAGATCCATCAGGTTCATGGTCATCTGGTAGTAGACATCCTTCACCTTGCCATTGTCCTTGACGATGCTGGCGAGGTTGCCATAGACCATGTAGCGGGCACCGGTCTGCTTGCCAAGCCGCACCATGGAGGCAGGATCCACCATGCCGCTGCTCTGCTGATATTCGAGCTGCTGCTTGACGGCGGCCACCTTGCTCATGTCGACGAAGCGGAACTTGCCGGCCCGCAGCAACTTGGTGCGGATGGTGTCGGTGATGGCTTCGGTATCGATGTGCTCGGAGGTCTTGTTGCGGATAGAGTCCATAAACATCACCGGACGACCGCCAGCGGTGATCTCGCTGGTGGCGGGGGAGGCGAGCATGGAGTCCGCCATCTTGTCGGCGATGGCCTGCAGGTCGCTTGAGCCGTAATCGACGGTGACGGTTTCGGTTTCAGTGGGATCGCCATAGCTGACGGTGGTGCTGGAGCAGCCGCCCAAGAGCAATGCAGAGGTCAATATCAGCAGGGCATGATTCATTTTCATCAGTAGGATTCCTCAATCACTTCGCGTACGTAAATCCGGTAACCCTGCGCCGCCGGGCTGGGCGCCAGGGCCGAGAGGGTGCGGGTCTGATAGCCATGCAGCTTGATGGGGGTCCAGCCGCGGCCATCGCTGGCGACCTCCTGACCGGCCTCATCATACCAATAGAAGATATATTGCAGCTTGTTATCGCCGCGCTGGGTGCTGGCGGCGGCCACATTGACCTGCAGCAGGCCATTTTGCTGGCGGCGGCTCAGCTCGGTCAGGGTGACGTTGACGTTTTGATGCTGCTCCAGCGTGGGAGCTCCGCCCGCCGGGCCATAGAGCGCCACGCCTGAGGTGTTGGTGGCGCAGCCGGTCAGCAGCAGCGCGAGCCCGAGGGCCAACCCGTATGCTTTCATCTTGCTCTCCTTAATCGGGGTGAGTGGGGCCGCGTGTGAGCCTGCCCGGTTAATTGTCTTGCTCATCTCTCTTCGCCATCTGCTCAGAGCGGCATCACCCGGGTGGTCAGACCGGCGCCGAGGCGCTGTACCCAGACCAGGGTGGTGCGTCCCTTGTGGATGGTGAGCGGCAATTGCCGCTGCGCCGCCCCTGCGCCCAGGGTGAGATTGATGTCACCTGCCGGCACCATTCCCTGCCAGCTCGATGCCTGAGCTGGCAGCGTCAGCCAGCTGCGGGTATCGGCCCGCTCCGAGAGGGTGTTGAAGATCCCCACCAGAATATTGCCCACATCCCCTCCCTCTTTGGCGGCGGTGCGGCGCATCTGCTCCTTGGCCACCAGTCGCAGCGCCTGGCGGGTCAGCATGCCGGGCAGCCGCTCCTGCAGATCTTTGGCGGCCAGCGCTTCCAGCCTGACCAGCTCGCTGGTCTGCCAGGCCCGCTTGCCGACCTCCACCGTCAGCGGGCCGGTGTCGCTGGCCCGATTATCGTAATAGGGGATGGCGACGGTAAAGGTACGAAAATCGCCGCGAGAGGTGGAGATGGGCAGCGGCAGGAACAGTTCTCGCCGTGCCGGGATCAAACCATCTTCAAACAGCACCACCAATTGGCCTTGATCTTTTGCAAGCGGCGGTGCTTTGCGGCCTATCTTTTTCTCGGTCTCGCGGATCTCGTCCGGTGAGCCACGCAGCCGCGCCAGACGCAGCAAGGCATCTTGCAGGCTGCGGTTGTCCGGCGCTATCTGGTAGCCGCGCTGATAGTCGACCCAGGCATCGTTGAGATCCCCGGCCGCCTCATAGAGCACGGCGGAAAAATAGAAGGTGTAGGCGTTCTGAAAACCGTTTTTGACCTTGCCGATCAACCGGTCGAGATCCGGTGCGCCGCGCGACATCAGCTGGCGCATCTCGCCTTCTGCTTCGGCCTCTTCGCTCTCATCCTTCGCCTTGCGCACCTCATCGGCTCGCCGTTTCAGGGCCTGCTCCTGCACCTGATTGGCCCGGCGCACCTCTACCAGGGCGCCATCGGCATCACCCCGTTGCAGATAGTTGAGGGCCAGATAGTGATGCAGCATGGTGCGTTCGTAATCGGGAGTACGATAGGCCATCGACTGATCGTTGGTGAGCAGACTGCCCACCTGATCCAGACCGTGGCTCAGCCGGTATTCGGCCTGATTGTCTTCCCACTGAAGGCGGCTGTCGGCGGCGGTGAACGCCAGCTTGCTGCCCGCATCCTGACCGGCGAGCCAGGCAATGCGCCCCTGTTCGAGCCGATCCAGCACAAAGGTGTCATCCCCAAGGGTGGAGTCGCGCACCTCGGGCAGCGCCTCGGCGGCATGGCCCAGCAGCAGCTGGTTGCGCAGGGGCACCATCTGATCGGAGTAGGAGACGAACATATCCTGCCAGCGGGAGGCGCAGCCTCCCAGCAACAGCAGGGCGCCGCAGAGCAACAGGGCGCTGCGGCAGGTAGAGGCGTGGCGATTCATTACAGGCTGAGCAGCGGTCCCAGCGGCTGGCCACCGACCAGATGCATGTGGATGTGGTAGACCTCCTGCCCGCCGTGGCGGTTGCAGTTCATGATGAGGCGGTAGCCATCTTCGGCGATGCCAGCCTCAGCGGCCAGTTTGCGGGCCACGGTGAACATCCGGCCAAGGGCCAGTTCATGTTCGGCTTCCACGTCATTGACGGTGGGGATCAGTACATTGGGGATGATCAGAATATGGGTTTTGGCCTTGGGCTGGATATCCCGGAATGCGGTGACCAGATCGTCTTGATAAAGGATGTCGGCGGGGATCTCTTTACGGATGATTTTGCTGAAAATGGTTTCTTGCGCCATGGCTAACTCCCTTATATGAAACAGAAAATTGAACTAGAACCCCAAGCGGCTCCCGAAAGGGGGGCGAGCAGCACGCCAAGTGTGACACAAGCCGACATTTGACACAGCTGATGTCCCATTCCCTTCAGTTATTGTTAAAAATACCGATAGCCAGAGGGACGTCATCTGCAGCGCCTGTTCAGGGTGGTCTGCAGGGTATCAAAAGGACGGGGTACTCAGGCAAGGGACTTTTGCATATACAGCGGGACAATAATGAAACAAACAATGTCGGATCTCTCCATCTTGCAGCGAGTCTACCTTGGCTTCGCGATCCTGGTGGCCGTGATGGTGGCCAGTTCACTGCTCACATTTCGTAGTCAGGAGACCCTGGGGAACGCACTGGAGCAGGTTACCCAGCAGTCTATGCCGCTGGTGATTGCCAGCAGTCAGACCCAGATCACCCTGCTCAGCGCCAACAAGTGGCTGGGGGATGTGCTCACCGAGCAGGACCCCAAACAGCTGCCGGCCGAAGTGGCCGAACTGAAACAGGCCAAGGCTGCGGTGGGCAAGAGCCTTGACGTCTTGCTCCAGCAGGTGGCCCACCACCCCGAACTGCAAGGGGAGATGAGCAGCCTCAGCCAGCAGGTCGACAGCTACCTGCAACTGACCGATACCCTGCCCGGCGAACACGAGGCGCTGCTCACCCGGCTGCACAAGGTCAATCTGGCCAAGGGGCAGTTTCAGGTCAGTCTGCCCCAGTTCAAGAAGAGTCTGGGTGACATGATGGTCACCATCGACGACAGCTTTATCAAGATGCTCTCCGAGACCCTGACCACCAAGCTTTCCGCCATCGAACTCTCCACCATGGACGCCCTCAATCAGACCATTCCGGCCCCCATCGAAGGGGCGCTCAAGCGCAACAAGATGCAGATCGAGGGGTTCAACAGCACCATCAAGGATCTGCAGGGGGAGCTCAAGAATTTCGAGAACGACATGGGCCACTATGTTCACGGCTTTGTGCGCGACACCACCGCAAGCGAAGGCGTGCTCTCCCAGTATCTGGCGCTGATGAAGCAGCAGGAGCAGATGCGGGAGAAGAGCAAGCAGGCTAGCGCTCTCATCGTCGAGATCCAGAACCGGCTTGAGCGGATCACCGGCCAGAGTCAACAGTTGATGAGTCAAAGCATTCAGCACGCCAAAGCCACACAGAGCCAGAGCACCCTGACCCAGGGAACCAGCATCGTAGTCGCCATCCTGATCGCCATGCTGGTGGCTTATACCCTGGGCAAGGCCATTCGTCGTCCGCTCAGGGAGTTGCTGCGGGTGCTGACCGAAGTGACCCAGGGCGACATGACCCAGCGCATCGGTTTTCAGAGCAAGAACGAATTCGGCCAGCTGGGCAGCCAGATCAACCTGCTGATTGCCCAGATGGGGGAGGTGCTGGCACAGCTTTCACAAGCGTCTGCCCAGCTTAACGATGCCGCCCACGGCAACCGCCACACCACCGAATCAGTGCGGGCGGATCTGGAGAAACAACGGCAGGAGACCGCCTCGGTCGCCGCAGCCATGACCCAGATGGAGGCCTCGGTGCGCGAGGTGGCGCAGGCCGCCAACCAGACCCTGGAGCGGGTGCAGGATGTGGAGAAGGCCTCCGAGATGGGGCGCAAGGTGATGGCGGGCAATATCACCACCACTCATCAACTTGCAGGCAAATTGCAACAGACCGGCAAGGTGATTGGCGATGTGAGCGCCATGAGCAGCCAGATCGGCAATATCCTCGATGTCATTCGAGGCATCGCCGAGCAGACCAATCTGCTGGCCCTCAACGCCGCCATCGAAGCGGCGCGGGCCGGCGAGCAGGGGCGCGGATTTGCGGTGGTGGCGGATGAGGTGCGCAGTCTGGCGGGCCGTACCGCCCAGTCCACCAGCGAGATCCAGACCATGATCGAGAACCTGCAGCAGGGAGTTGCCAAGGCGGTGATCGTAATGCAGGAGTGCTCCCGCGAGATGGACAGTTGCGTGGATCAGAGCTCTCACGCCAACAACGCCATGGAGGAGGTGCAGGGGATTGTGGTGCTCATCAGCGACATGTCGAGCCAGATCGCCTCTGCCGCCGAGCAGCAGCAGGCCACCAGCGCCGATATCGCCACCAACCTCAACCGCATCTCCGATATCTCGGATCTCAACTATCAGGGGATCGAGCGGGTGGCCGAGACCAGTCAGCAGCTGGACTCCCTCGCCGAGCAGCAGGAGAGCCTGGTCAAGCGCTTCCGCCTCAGCGCCTGATGGTCGAAAGATGAAACAACAAGGCCCCGCAGATGCGGGGCCTTCTGTTTATTACGGTAGTGACAAGGGGATCAGGCGTAGGCAATCGCGCCCTTGCCGACCCCTTCATAGGCGACAATCTTGACGAACTTGTCGCCCACCATCTTCTTCACTTCGCGGGCGATATAGCAGGCCAGCAGCTCGACCGTGGTGTCGGTGTCGATCATCTCTACCTCGGCGGTGGGGATGGCCAGCTGGAACAGCCCCTGGGGCGCCACATATTTGAAGCCGCAGTGATGCTCGCCAAGCTGGGCATTGGCGCGGGGGCTCAAAGCGAGCTCGGTCAGCGCCACCTTGTCCTCTTCGGTGCCGAGGTAGATATCGCCCCAGCGTTCGGCCCAGTTGAACTCAAGCTCCTGGTCGCGCTCACCATCGACATGGATCTCGATGGGAGAGCGGTGGCCGTGGGCGATGCGCTGGCAGTTGCCATCGTGCTTTTTCAGGCCGTGGCTGTAGTGGTAGAAGGCACCGGTGATCGCCTCCTGACGCAGGGTCAGGGAGAGATCCTTGATATTGCCCGGCAGCCGTTTGGCCAGTACCGCCAGCAGGTAGCGGGTCACCGACTCTTTATCAACTTGCGGAGCCGGGATAAAGGCGAAGCCCTGGGATGGGCAGCGCAGATGGATGGAGCGACCCGGGCGCAGCAGATCCACTGTGCTTTCGTCACCATCCAGTGTCTCGACGTGGATCAGCGGGCACTCGGTCGGCACCAGCAGCTTGTGGTCCACCTCTTCATCGATGATCGACTTGATCAGCTTCTTTACCCGGCCAAAGTCCAGCAGCATGCTCATTTCGTTGAGCTCACCGCTCATTTCGATATCTACCAGCCAGCTCTCGCCCACCATGCCGCGGCGTTCGCACAGGTAGCTGGAGTCGATCACGGTCAAATCTCTTACAAATAACTTCATCAGTCAGGCCTTGCTACAGAGAAAGGGCAGTTTTGCGCTATTATGACCCGCGATTATCGGCAAAGGAACTGGAACCCCCCATGAACAAACTGCTTATCAAAAATGCCACCCTGGTCAACGAAGGCCGCATCTATGCCTCCGATGTGTTGATCGAGGGGGAACGGATTGCCCGCATCGCCCCGGATATCGAGGCGCCCGATGCGCTGGTGATCGATGCCGCAGGTCGCCATCTCATCCCCGGAATGATCGATGATCAGGTCCACTTCCGGGAGCCGGGATTGACCCACAAGGGGACTATCGCCAGCGAATCCCGCGCCGCCGTCGCCGGTGGCACCACCAGTTTCATGGAAATGCCCAACGTCAATCCCCAGACCACCACCCTCGACGCCCTCGAAGCCAAATACCAGATCGCCGCCAACTCCTCCGTCGCCAACTACAGCTTCTATCTCGGTGCCACCAACGACAACCTTGAAGAGATCAAGCGTCTCGACCCCAAGCAGTCCTGCGGGGTCAAGGTGTTTATGGGCTCCTCGACCGGCAACATGCTGGTGGACAATCAGGAGACCCTGGCGGCCATCTTCCGCGAAAGTCCGGTGATGATCGTCACCCACTGCGAAGACACTCCGACTATCGCCAAGGCGGAAGAGGCGGCGCGGGCCAAGTGGGGCGAGAATGTGCCGATGGGCGAGCACGGCCGCATTCGCAGTGACGAGGCGTGCTACAAATCCTCCAGCATGGCGGTGGCGCTGGCGAAAAAATACGGTGCCAAGCTGCATGTGCTGCATCTGACCTCGGCCAAGGAGCTGTCGCTGTTTACCGCCAGCCACGACCTGAGCGAGCTGAAGGACAAGAACATCACCGCCGAGGTGTGCGTTCACCACCTCTTCTTCAATGAAGCCGATTACGAGACCCAGGGCAGCCTGATCAAGTGCAACCCTGCGGTGAAGAGTGCCGCCGACCAGCAGGCACTGCTGGATGCGGTACGCAACGATGTGCTCGACATCATCGCTACCGACCACGCGCCCCACACCTGGGAAGAGAAGCAGAACAGCTACTTCAAGGCGCCGTCCGGCGTACCGTTGGTGCAGCACTCTTTGCAGGCGCTGCTGGAGCTCTACCACAACGGCGTGTTTACCCTGGAGACCATCGTCAAGAAGACCTCCCACGCGGTAGCCGAGCGCTTCCAGGTGCAGGATCGCGGTTATATCCGCGAGGGCTACTTCGCCGATCTGGTGCTGCTGGATCTGGGCAAGCCCTATGTGGTCAACGACGACAACATCCTCTACCACTGTGGCTGGTCGCCCTTCAACGGCTACCGCTTCCACAGCACGGTGGAGATGACGCTGGTGAACGGCCAGATCGCCTGGCAAAACGGGCAGGTGACTGATCAGATCCTGGGCAAGCGGCTGACCTTTAACCGCTGATTGTTCGCAAAGCAGGCGAACGCACCGTGGCTTAGGAATTGGCGGCGTTTCCCTGTTGACAGGGCAGGGTCATCTCCATAAAACCTGCCCCCGTCAGCCGAGCTGACTCCGTCGGTGTGTAGCGCAGCCAGGTAGCGCATCTGCATGGGGTGTAGAGGGTCGGAGGTTCGAATCCTCTCACACCGACCAAATTCCCCGGTAAAGGCCTTGTCAAACGACAAGGCCTTTTCTTTTGCCTGCGATTTGCCGCACAGGCGTGAAGCCAGTGGTGATGCACGCTGGTCGCTGTTGGCGCGAGCGGATTGTGCAGCCACCGCGCTTTATGGTGTAGTAACGACTCTGTTGCTCATTTGCCTGGCGAGGCCTCTCGTGTCTGCATCCGTATCTAAACCCTGTTGTCTGCTGATGCTCACCCTGCTGCTGGTGGGCTGCGCCACCCCTTACGAGAGTGAAAAGTCATTCTGGAACGGCCAGACCGGTTTCTCCCAGACCCGGCTTGGCCCGGACAAGTGGCAACTGGAGTTTGTCGGCAACGATCTGGTGGACAGGGAGACCGCCCGCAAATATGTACTCAAGCGGGCAGGGGAGCTGGCACTGGCAGAGGGTTACTCCTGGCTCAAGGTCGATGAGCTGACCATTAACCGCGATGCCGTCAGGGTGACCCCATCACGGCCGATCTTCGGCTTTGACGAAGATGAACCTGATCTCTTTATGGCCCAGATGCAGGTGCAGCATACCATCTCGGCGCTGCTCACTTTTCGCCTGTTGCCACGGGCACTCGATGAGCGAACTCTGAATGCGAAATATCTCGCCGAAATCAAAATAAACAGTGATTAATATTGATGGTTTGCAAGATCCATATCACATACACCTAATGGCAGGATAAAATTCTGGATAAAGCCTCTAGATTTACCCCCTGCTTTTAGGCATTCTCCCAGCATACCAGCCGCCAGGAATCAACGGCTCGGATCACAAAAACGGACTGTAGTGGCTCCCACGCCACTGTTTACGGCTTGCACCAATCAAAACCGGGACTCCCCCATGAAAATGAATAAACTGACGGTCGCCATCCTCATCTCCATGATGTTTGGCATCCTCACCGGCCAGGGCTATCGGATGTTTGCCGCAGATCAGGCTGCGGATTTTGCCAGTAACATCACGATCCTGACCGATATCTTCCTGCGCCTGATCAAGATGATCATCGCTCCCCTGGTCTTCACTACCCTGGTGGTCGGTATCGCCAAGATGGGCGACACCCGCACCGTGGGGCGTATCGGTGCCAAGACCCTCGGCTGGTTCATGCTGGCCTCCCTGATGTCCCTGAGCCTGGGTCTGGTGATGGTGACCCTGATGCAGCCGGGTGTGGGTCTCTCGCTCTCCCTGCCCAATGACACCGCCAGCTCTGGCATTGCTGCCGGTGCCATTACCCTGAAAGATTTTGTGACCCACGCCATCCCCAAAAGCGTGGTCGAGGCGATGGCCACCAACGAGATCCTGCAGATCGTGGTCTTCTCCCTCTTCTTCGGTCTGGCTGCCGCCGCGCTCGGCGATCTGGCCAAGCCGGTGGTGGTGCTGATGGCCAGCGCCGCCGAGATCATGCTGAAAGTGACCGGCTACGTGATGAACTTTGCGCCGTTCGCGGTATTTGGCGCCATCGCCGCCATGGTGGCCAAAGAGGGGCTGGGTATTCTGGTTACCTATGGCAGCTTTATGGCTCAGTTCTATATCGCGCTGGCCTGTCTCTGGCTGCTGCTGATCGCCATGGGTAGCGTCTTCCTGCGTGGTCGCGTCATCAAGCTGCTGGCGATGATCCGCGAGCCCATCCTGCTGGCCTTCTCGACCGCCAGCTCTGAAGCCGCCTATCCGAAGACCCTGGATCGTCTGGAGAAGTTCGGTTGTGACAAGCGCATCGCCAGCTTCGTGCTGCCGATGGGTTACTCCTTCAACCTCGACGGCTCCATGATGTACTGCACCTTCGCGGTGATGTTCATTGCCCAGGCGTATGGCATCGAGCTCTCCATGGCCCAGCAGATCACCATGCTGCTGCTGCTGATGGTCACCTCCAAGGGGATGGCCGGGGTACCGCGCGCCTCTCTGGTGGTGATTGCCGCCACCCTGAACCAGTTCCATATTCCGGAAGCTGGCATTCTGCTGCTGCTGGGGATCGATCACTTCCTCGACATGGGCCGCTCAGCCACCAACGTGCTGGGCAACGCCATCGCCGCCAGTGTGGTGGCCAAGACCGAAGACAGTCTGGGTGAAACCGTCGCACTAGGCGAGAGTGAGCCAGCCAAAGCCTGATCACAACGCCATGAAAAATAAACAACAACGGCCCGCCAATGCGGGCCGTTGTTGTTTATGGCTCGTCTACACTGCTAGATAGTTTTCATCTGGAGTGTACGGTTATGAACATTGCTCGTCGGCTTCAACTGATAGCGCTGCTGGTTATGCTGGCGCTTGTTTTCCTCAGCTGGTTCAGTATCAACCGCCTTGGGGCTGGCAATCGAGACTTGAGCTATGTGACGGACAATACGGTGCCCAGTATTGCGCTGATCAAGGAGGTGCAGGCTGCGTTCTATGAGCTGCACTCCCGAGTGCAAAGTCACATTCTCAATACCGATGATGGCAAGATGCAGCAGATAGAAGCCGATATTGCCGAGCATCGCAAACAGATCAATTCGCAACTGGAGAAATATAAAGCAGAGATGCTCTCCAATGACGAAGACCGACGCCTGACCGACGATGATCAACGTATTATCGCGCAATATTATCAGGAGATAGACAAGGTTCTGCAGCTCTCCAGACAAAACAAGAACGATGAAGCGCGAGACATGTTGGCGGGAGAAGCCTCCAGACTGTTCCAGCAGTTTGCCAAGGCAATCGAGCTTCACGTCAACTTCAATATGGATTTGGGACTGGCGCTCAAGAAGCAGGGCCAGGAGAACTACGACAACAGCCTGCAAACCTTGTTGTTTATCGCCGGTGGTGCCACCGTACTGACGATGGGGCTGTTTGTCTGGTTGTTCAATCAGGTGGCCAATCCCCTTCGCACCGCCATGGATACCCTGACCCGGATCCAGCGCGACCTCAACTTTACCCTCAGAGCAGACGTGAAACAGCAGGATGAGATTGGCCTGACCCTCAATGCGGTTAACCGGCTGCTCGATACGCTGCAACAGACATTTACCGAATTTTCCGTAGGCAGCTTGCAGATCAAGAGCACTGCCGAATCCCTCTCTCAGGCAGCGCAGCACCTGGCCAGCTCGGCTAATCAGGCCAATGATGCCACCAGTCTGATCGCCGCCGGTGTGGAAGAGATGACGGTCAGCATCACAGATATCTCCCAGCGTACTCAGGAGACGAGCCGTATCACCAACGAGTCGGGGCAACTGGCGACCGAGGGAGGCCGGACCATCGAGCGCACCGTTCATGCCATCAACGAGATCGCCGACTCGATCCGGCAGGCCTCGGCCGAGGTCATTGCGCTGGGTGAGGGCATTTCGCGCATTGGCGGTGTGGTCAACGTGATCCGTGATGTGGCGGGGCAGACCAACTTGCTGGCCTTGAACGCGGCCATTGAAGCGGCGAGGGCCGGGGAGTCCGGCCGTGGCTTTGCGGTGGTGGCGGATGAGGTGCGCAAACTGGCTGAGCGCACAGCCCAATCCACTCAGGAGATCTCCGCCACGGTAGAGGCGATCCAGCAGGAGTCGAACAATACGGTCTCCCGCATGCATCTGGTGGAGGAGAAGGTGAGCCAGGGGGTCACCATGGCGACAGAGAGTGGCGCCATTATTGCCGAGATCCGCAGTGCGTCGCACCGGGTGATGGAGCAGGTGGGCGAGATCACCAATGCCATTCGCGAGCAGAGCTCGGCCGCCGAGTCGATTGCCCATCAGGTGGAGCAGATTGCTCAGGTCGTGCAGCAGACCAGCAGCACAGCGGAAGAGACCTCGGCGGCAGCCGAGGAGCTTAATGTCACCACCGAGAGCATCCACCAGCAGATATCCCGTTACCGTATTCAGTAACGCCGAGAGTTGTTATCCATCCGCTATCCCCGCCAGCCAGCTGGCGGGGATTTTTTTATATGGCTTGCTTAGAAGCCTGAGCCCGGTTGCTGCAAAAATGCCGCCTCTTCCGGTGTGCTGGTGCGACCCAGAATGTCGTTGCGGTGGGGGAAGCGGCCAAAGCGTTCGATGATCACCTGATGACGGCGGGCAAAGTCGGCAAATCCGGCAAAGGTCGCCTGCGCCGGTGTGCCAGCCTGCTCGGCAGCGAGTGCTTCGAACAGGGCCACACTTCTGGCCTGCTGCTCCCGGGATTCAGCATGTTCCAGCGGCAGATAGAAGAAGACCCGCTCCAGTGGTGAGAGGGATTTGTCCGCCCCGATGGATAGCCCTTTCAGGCAGAGATCCCGTGCCAGTGGATCCTGGGCAAAGGCCGCAGGCGTGCCGCGATGGATATTGCGGGGCAGCTGGTCGAGCAACAGGATCAGCGCCAGCCTGCCGTGGTGCAGATCGGCCCAGTCGGCCAGCTCCCCGTTGGCGGCCGCCTCTGCTTGCGCGCCAAATTGCTTGGCAAGCAGGGCATCCGTTTCGCTGCTTTTCCCCCACCAGGGGGGCTTGCCGTGTGGCCCGCAGGACATCATCGGCTTCGTCGCCAAACCAGAAATCGAGCAGAGGTTGCCAGGGTTGCATGGGAACTCCTTGAGGTGATTCAGAGGGAACCAGGAACAAATGGCTCAGGGGTGCTGCCGAAACGGCGGCTTCTCGTTACACTGTGCCATCTTTTGCCCGCAAGACGTAACCCCCCGATGGCGATCGCCGGATTTTTGGCTCGGCCGATGATGGCCTGCGATCGCCATGAGGTGGTCCTGTTGACCCTGGTGGTTATCGGGACGTACACCTCTCTCGCGGTGTTGTTCTCACTGATATAAGGAGTCTCTGATATGGCCGGAACCAGTTTGTTGGCCCTGCTCGACGATATCGCCAGCGTGCTTGATGACGTGGCGCTGATGACCAAGGTCGTGGTGAACAAGCGCGAGACATTTTTCGGGAAGACGTTTCTCACTGATATAAGGGATCTTTGATATGGCTGGAACCAGTTTATTGGCCCTGCTCGACGATATCGCCAGCGTGCTCGATGACGTGGCGCTGATGACCAAGATGGCGGCGAAGAAGACCGCCGGGGTGTTGGGGGATGATCTGGCCCTCAACGCGGAGCAGGTTTCCGGGGTGCGTGCCGAGCGGGAGCTGCCGGTGGTGTGGGCGGTGGCCAAGGGGTCATTTCGCAACAAGCTGATTCTGGTGCCCGCCGCCATCGCCATCAGTGCCCTGGTGCCCTGGCTTATCACGCCTCTATTGATGCTGGGAGGCGCCTACCTCTGCTTTGAGGGGGCCGAGAAGCTGGCCCACAAGTTCCTGCCCCATGAGGCGAGTGAGGGGGAGGCACACACTGCTCCTATTCCCGATGATTTGGCCGCGTTTGAGCAGCAGAAGGTAAAGGGAGCGATCCGCACCGATTTTATTCTCTCTGCCGAGATCATCGTCATCGCCCTTGGCACGGTACAGGGAGCAAGCCTCGCGCTGCAGCTCTCGGTAGTGGCGGGCATCGCCCTGCTGATGACCATCGGGGTCTACGGGTTGGTGGGGCTGATCGTCAAGCTCGATGACATCGGTCTGCATCTGCTGCAAAAGCCTGATGGCAGCGCCCTGCGCCGCGCGGTGGGGCAGGGACTGTTGGTGACGGCGCCCCGTCTGATGCACCTGCTGGCACTGGTCGGCACCATCGCTATGTTTATGGTGGGCGGCGGCATTCTGGTGCATGCCTGGCCCTTTGCCCATCACCTGATTGAAGGCGCAGCCGCTGTCGTTGCCACCCTGCCCACAGTAGGGGCCGTACTGGCGGCGGTGACGCCGACTCTGCTCAACGCCGTGGCCGGTGTGGTGGCGGGTCTGCTGCTGGTTGCCGTGATGACGCTGGTGAGCCGTCTTGCCCCGGCCAAGGGATAAGCGAGCTTGCGGGCCATGTTCTCTTTTTTCCTCTCTTCATTTTTTGGTCAGCGGGACGCTCGGTCTCTGACTTGCTGCCCGCAGGTCTGTTGCGCCTCCCGATAAAGGCCTTTGCGAGAAGCTATGTATCAACAACAGTGGAATAACGACCATATCTACCCGGGCCTCGACAGCACCGAGCTGGAAGCGGACATGCGCGCAGCCCGCCACGCGCTGGAAGAGCTGGCCAGCTATATGGCAGGTCTGGACGGGGTGCGCGGCGATGACGCAGCGCTGCTGGATTTCTTGCGGGAAGTGCGGTTGCGCGCCCGCGATATTCGCCATGTCGGCTGGAACGTCGCCATTCTGGCCGCGTGCCGCGGCAGTCAGGATGCGCGGGATCCGCAGGCCAAACAGCTGGCGTCCCGTGCTCGCGCCCTTAATGCCGATCTGTTCAAGACCCTGGCGCCGGTGGAAGATCTGATGCTGGCGTTGCCGGAAGAGGAATTTGCCGCGCTGATGGTGGATCCGCTGCTCGGTGAAGAGGCGTACCGCCTGCGCCACGAGCGTCGCTTGCAGGATCAGCGCCTGCCGGTGGAGGCGGAGCAGCTGGTGATCGGTCTGGGCACCGATGGCCTGCACGCCTGGGGCAACCTCTACAACGATCTGGTGGGCAAGATCCGGTTAACCATTGATGGCCGCGAGATGGGGCTGGCCGAGGCAAGCAATCTGCTCTCCAGCCCGATACGTGCGCTGCGTTTAGAAGCCTTTGATGCCATCAGCGCCGGTTGGGAAGGGGAGCAGGAGACGGTTGCCGCTATCCTCAATGCCCTCAACGGCTGGCGGCTGGAGCTGGCCCGTCAGCGCGGTAAAACCCGTGTGCTCGATGCGCTGGATCTCTCCTGCCACCAGAGCCATATCGAGCGTGCCACCCTCGATGCCCTGATGAGCGAAACCTGGCGAGCCCGTGGGTTGGGTCAGCGCGCCCTGGAGCTGATGGCCGAGCGCCTTGGTCTCGACGATTTGGGGCCGGAGGATCTCTTTGCGCCGCCGCCAGCTTCCTGCAGCCGTGACATTCCTTTTGATGAGGCGATCGAGTTGATTGCCGATGCCTTTAGCCGTTTCGATCCCGAGATGGGGGAGTTTGCCTGCATGATGGCCGAGAAGGGGTGGATTGATGCGGCCCCCACGCCAAATCGCCGCACCGGCGCCTACTGCACCAAGTTTGCCGAACCGGTCGAACCGCGGGTCTTCGTTACCTATGCCGGTACCATGGACAACGTCATTACCCTGGCCCATGAGGTGGGTCACGCCTGGCACAACTGGGTGATCCGCGATCTGCCGATGAGTCAGCGCAGCTACCCCATGACGCTGGCGGAGACCGCCTCCATCTTCGCCGAAACCCTGGTGCGCAGCGCCCTGTTCGAGCAGGCGCAAAGCCCGGAAGAGCAGTTGGCCATCGCCTGGGCGGAGGCCGACGGCGCAGCCACCTTCCTGGTCAATATCCCGGCCCGCTTCGATTTCGAGCAGGCCTTGGTGGCCGAGCGGGCGCAGGGTTATGTGCCGGCAGAGCGACTCAAGGCACTGACCGACGAGGCGTGGGGACGCTGGTATGAGGGGAGCCTGACCCGCTATCACCCCATGTTCTGGGCGGCCAAGGCGCACTTCTCCATCGCGGGGCTGGGCTTTTACAACTACCCCTATCTGTTTGGTTATCTGTTTAGCCTCGGGGTCTATCAGCAGTTGATGAGCCGCAAGGCGGCGGGGGAAGAGGGCATTGCCGAGGCCTATCGTGCCTTGTTGCGCGATACTGGCCGGATGAGCGCCGAAGATCTGGTAGCCAAGCATCTGGGGCAGGATATCCGTGAGGCCGCCTTCTGGCAGGGGAGTCTGGCACAGGTAGCGCAGGCGGTAGAACGCTTCGCGCAGTTGCCTGCCTGATTGGGTCAGCGGTGATATGAACAACAGGCCCCCGGACAGTCTCGCTGTCCGGGGGCCTGTTTGTTATGCCTGCTTTTGTTGCGGTTTGATGGGACCAACGAACAGAGGACGGGTCTGGTGAGTCAGATCCGGCTGATAGCCGTTGAAGAAGAGGTTGAGCAGCACCGAGCTGATGGTGGCCAACAGAATACCGCTATGAAAAAGCGGTTGTAGCTGCGCCGGAAGCTGCTGGAAAAAATTCCCGGAGACCGTCGGGATCATGCCAATTCCGAGACTGATGGCGACGATATAGAGGTTGTGGCGGTTGCTGTTGTAATCGGTGCGCGCCAGGATGCGAATGCCGGTGGCCAGTACCATACCGAACATCACGATACCGGCGCCCCCCAGCACGAAGGGCGGGATGGAGGCGACCAGCACCGACATCTTGGGGATGAGGCCAAAGGCGAGCAGGATCCCCCCGACATCACGCAGACCCAGCGACTCGATACCCCGGTCACGCTCACCAGACCGATATTCTGGGAGAAGGAGGTGTGGGGGAAGCTGTTGAATATCCCACCAATAATGGTGCCGATGCCATCCACCCGCAGCCCGCGTACGATATCACCGCGCCTGGCCGGATGGCCGACGATGTCGCCAAGGGCCAGAAACATCCCCATGGATTCGATAAAGGTGATGAGCATGATCACCGTCAGAGTGGCGATGGAGATGGGATCGAAGGTGGGCCAGCCGAAGGCGAAGGGCACTATGGGGGCAAACCAGGCTGCCTCGCCGAGGCCATCGAGGCTTACTTCGCCCATGGCGATGGCCACCGCGAAACCGAAGATGATCCCGAGCAGCACCGAGATATTGCTGAAAAAGCCCTTGGTGAAGCGGGTCACCAGCAGGATAAAGACGAGCACCAGAAAGCTGGTGCCGATATAGCGCAGGCTGCCATATTCCGGATTACCCTTGCCCCCCGCCATCCAGTCGATCCCCACCTGCATGATGCTGATCCCGATGGAGGTGATAACCACCCCGGTGACGACGGTGGGGAAGAGTGGCATCAGCCGACCTATCAGCGGCACCAGCAGGGTCGAGATGATACCGGCGGCGATGGTGGCGCCGAAGATGCCCGTCAGCCCCAGATCCGGGTTGGCTCCGATGGCCAGCATGGGCATCACGGCGGCAAAGGTGACCGACATGATGACCGGCAGCCGGATCCCGGCAAAGCGGCCAATCCCGACACATTGCAGCAGGGTGACGATGCCGCAGCAGAAGAGATCCGAACTGATAAGGTAGGAGATTTGATCCTTGGGCAGCCCCAGACTGCCGCCAATCACCAGTGGCACCGCCACGGCGCCGGCGTACATCACCAGCACATGTTGCAGGCCCAGGGTAAAGAGTTGGCCCATGGGGAGCATGCGCTCCACTTCATCCACCGGGCGCTTGCGCGCACCCGGTCGGGGGAGGGGGGATTGGTCTCGTTCATGAACAGATCACTCCTTGAAGCCCGCGCAACTGCTACAGGCAAGATAGTGAAAGCCGCAGCTTTCCCGGTCATTGATCTCGTGTATTGACAGAGGTGCCAGATCCCTCGGCAGTAGTGAAAGGGATCCGGTGCAGCACGGGTCAGTGCACAAAACATGCACAACGCCGCTCACGAGAGAAAACGTTTGGCGATAACGCCTTGTTTTTGCGGGATGAGTCACATACCGGCCAGATAAGTGTCCGGCTGCTGGCAGGGGAAGGAGGTGAGGGCATCTCAGATTGGTAAGGGGTTTATCATTATCGGTCTGGCGATCTCACTTTGATAGCCGGGCACCATAACGTTGCTCGCAATGCGTCCCTCTGCATGTGACGGCGCTCGCGGGCCGCAGGGCGCAATCGGGGGCGGGGGCGTGATCCAAAGCAAGAAAGTTGGATGTTTTGGTGGCGCACGGGGCCGCCGCTGGGGTAGTTTCGATAAAACCGACACAGATCCTGAGGTCTTATCCATGATCATCTATCTGCATGGCTTTGATGCCACCAGCCCAGGCAATCACGAGAAAGTGCTGCAGTTGCAGTTTATTGATGATGATGTGCGTTTCGTGCACTACAGCACGGTTCACCCCCGTCATGATATGAGCCATCTGCTCAAGGAAGTGAAAAAACAGCTCGATATGAGTACCGATCCCAAGCCGCTGATCTGCGGCGTGGGTCTTGGCGGCTACTGGAGCGAGCGCATCGGCTTTCTGTGCGGCATTCGCCAGGTGATCTTCAACCCCAACCTCCATCCGGAAGAGAACATGCAGGGCAAGATCGACCGGCCGGAAGAATATGACGATATCGGTACCAAGTGTGTAACTGAATTTCGTAAGAAAAATTCAGGAAACTGCCTGTGTATCCTTTCCGTTCAGGATGAAGTGCGCGATAATCGGGACACTGAACGTGAATTGAAGAACTATTACGACATCGTGTGGGATGAGCGCGAGACTCATAAGTTCAAAAATATCTCGCATCATCTGCAGCGGATGAAGGCCTTCAAAGAAGCCTGATCCATCACGTCGACCGATTTCGTTTTAGGGAGCCAATGGCTCCCTTTCGTTTTGAGGAACCGAGGAAAATCATCATGATGAATATTGTCGTTGTAGGCGGCGGCGCCGGTGGCCTGGAGCTGGCCACTAGTCTGGGTCGCAAGCTTGGCAAGAAGAACAAGGCCAAGATCACTCTGGTCGATCGCAACCGCACCCACCTGTGGAAACCCCTGCTGCACGAAGTAGCCACCGGCTCCATGGATGCGGGCATCGATGCCCTGAGCTACCAGTCTCACGCCAAGAACCACGGTTTCGACTTCCAGCTCGGCACCCTGACCGACATCAAGCGTGACGATAAACGCATCGTGCTGGCCCCGATCCACGACGACAATGGCGACATCGTGGTCAACGAGCGCGAGCTGCCCTACGACTATCTGGTGATGGCCATCGGTTCTGTCTCCAACGACTTCAACACCAAAGGCATCAAGGATAACTGTATTTTCCTCGATAGCCCCTCCCAGGCGCACCGCTTCCACAACAGCATGATGAACCGCTTCCTGCAGTTCGCCACCGAATATCAGCCAGGCGACAAGGTGAAGATTGCCATCGTCGGCGGCGGCGCAACCGGCGTCGAGCTCTCTGCCGAGCTCTACAATGCGGTTGAGCAGCTCTACGCCTACGGCTTCAAGAACCTCACCACCGATAGCCTGAAGGTGACCCTGGTGGAAGCGGGCCCGCGCATTCTGCCGGCTCTGCCGGAGCGCATCAGCGGCGCCGCTCATCAGGAACTGGTCAAGCTGGGTGTGGACGTGCGTACCGCCACCATGATCACCGAAGCGACCAGCGACGGTCTGCACACCAAGGATGGCGAGCTGATTGAAGCTGACCTGATGGTGTGGGCGGCCGGTATCAAGGCACCTGACTTCATGAAGGATATCGCTGGTCTTGAGACCAACCGCATCAACCAGCTGGTGGTGAAAGAGACCCTGCAGACTACCCGTGACGAGAACATCTTCGTTATCGGTGACTGCGCCGCCTGTCCGCAGCCGGATGGCAAGTTTGTGCCGCCGCGCGCCCAGTCTGCCCACCAGATGGCCAGCCAGGCATTCAAGAACATTTTGGCCAAGATGAACGGCGGTGAGATGAAGCCCTACCTCTACCACGACCACGGTTCGCTGGTCTCCCTCAGCCGCTTCTCCACCGTGGGCAGCCTGATGGGCAACCTGATGCGCGGCTCCATGATGGTTGAGGGCTACATTGCCCGTCTGGTTTACATCTCCCTCTACCGGATGCACCAGATCGCCCTGCATGGCTACGTCAAGACCGGCCTCATCATGCTGGTGGGTCGCATCAACCGTGTGCTGCGTCCGACCCTGAAGCTGCACTAAGCCGGGATTTGTCACAATTCGGAATAGCAAAAGGAGAGGCCATGGCCTCTCCTTTTTATGCGCGCAGATAGGGGAAAAGGAGTTATGTGCCCAGATAGGTGCGATCGAAGAAGGTGTTTACCCAGTGGGGGCGGTAGATGGCCAGCACCGTCATCGCCATGCCGTTGAGCAGGGCTTCGGGGAAGAGCAGCAGTGGCCAGATGGAGAGGTAATCTGCCGTGATGGTGTGCCAGGGGTAGCTGTCGCTCAGCCCCATCAGCAACGCGCTGGCGGCCACCTTGACCGAGATGGTGATGGCGCCACCGAGAAAGGCGGCCACGAAGATATAGACAAAGAGATGGCGAGGCAGCCAGGCCCAGCTGGCCAGAAACAGCAGCCAGCTGGTGGCCACCGGCAGGGCGATGCCCACCAGTGCCTGCCAGCCAAAATCGGCCAGATTGGTGACACCGAAGTAACCGAGCACCAGCAGGGTCAGGCAGGGGGCGAGCAGTGCCAGCCGCCAGCCCAGCAGCAGGGTGAGGGAAGTGAGCCCGAGAAAATGGACCTCCAGCCCCTCATGCAGACCGGCCCTTAGATACCAGAGTGGCACCAGCGCGATGGCACTGCCCAGCAGCAGGTGTTGATAGAGGGGGTTGTCATGGAGGGTCTGCCACAGAGAGCTGCGCAGGCTGAAAGCCAGCAGTACCAGCCAGATCAGAAGGGCGGCGAGTTGTCCTTCACTCATCTTGTCGTCCATTTATGCAGTAGAGTCCGGGCGGCCTTCCCGACCGCCCATAGCAGAGCAGGCTGACGAATCAGCCTGCTTTTACCATCAATATTTGACGTTGTTGTGGTACTTGCCGAGGATGCCCTTGACCCGTTCCATGGTCTCCTTGCTGGGGGGCTTGATCCCGCTCAGCTCGTACGGGTCGCCCAGCACATCCCACTTGTGTTTGCCGAGCTCATGGTAGGGGAGCAGCTCCACCTTCTCCACGCTCTCGCCCAGCTCGGCGATGAACTGACCCAGCCCTTCGGCGCTCTCGTCGTCATCGCTCCAGGTCGGCACCACCACGTAGCGGATCCACATGGTCTTGCCTTTGGCTGCCAGATAGCGGGCAAACTCCAGGGTGTATCTGTTGCTGACGTGAGTCAGCGGAATGTGTTTCTCGTCATTGATCTGTTTGATGTCGAGCAGCACCAGATCGGTCTGGTCGAGCAGCTTGTCTACCTGTTCGTCGAGATGGCGGACGAAGCCGTTGGTGTCGAGACAGGTGTGGATCCCTTTCTCTTTGCAGGCGGTAAAGAGTTCGGTAATGAAAGCGGGTTGCAGCATGGCTTCACCGCCGGACGCTGTCACGCCACCGCCGGAGGCATTCATGAAGTGGCGATAGCTGGTGATGTCACTCATCAACTCCGGTACGGTCACTTCGCGGCCACCTTCGGTATCCCAGGTATCGCGGTTGTGGCAGTACTTGCAGCGCATCAGGCAGCCTTGCATGAATACGATAAAGCGTATTCCCGGGCCATCGACAGTGCCGCAGGTTTCGACGGAATGGATCCGGCCAACGGTGCCGTGAGCTCCGGCTGGCTGGCTGATTTCAACGGCAGGGATCCGATTAATGACAGACATAAACAACTCCAACGATTCGAGCAGGCCGTTATTTTATTACATAAACCCCTATTGATCCTACACCTTTAGTCCGGCGCCCGGCTGCCAAGCAGCTGCTCCAGCCCCTTGACGGTGAGCGGCCGACTGGTGAGAAACCCTTGATAATGCTGGCATCCCAGTGCTTTGAGGATGGCCAGCTGCGCCTCCTCTTCCACCCCTTCGGCGGTGACGGTAAAACGAAAGACCTGGGCCAGATCGAGTATCGCCTTGACGATGGCTCTGTCCTGTTCGCTGTGTACCAGGGTCTGAATGAAGCTTCTGTCCAGCTTCACCTCATCGGCGGGCAGATCCCGCAGATAGGCCAGCGACGAGTAGCCGGTACCGAAGTCATCGATGGAGATGAGGATGCCGAGCTCCTTGAGCTGGCGCATTCTGGCAATACTCTCCTGCCTATTCTCCAAGACTACCGATTCGGTCACCTCCAGCAGCAGGCGGGAGGGGGGCACACCGGTGTCGCGCAAGATGTACTCCACCTGTTGTACGAAGCCCTGGGTGTGGAACTGGCGGGCACTGACGTTGACCGACAGATGGGGGATCTGCAGGCCACGGTTGAGCCAGAAGCTGTATTGGGCGCAGGCGGTCTTCATCACCCAGTAGCCGATTTCGAGGATCAGGCTGGTCTCTTCGGCGATGGGGATAAACTCCCCGGGCGGTACCATGGTGCCGTCGCTGCGCTGCCAGCGCAGCAGCGCCTCGATACCCGACAGCGAGCCATTGTCGACCCGGTATTGCGGTTGGTAGTGGAGTTGCAGCTCGTGGTGACGCAGGGCATCGCGCAGCTCATTGGTAAGGGTCAACCGGTTCTTCTCATGCTGGGCCATCGCCTCGGTAAAGAAGACGTAGTGGCCCTGACCGGCGCGCTTGGCCATGTGGGTTGCGGTGTCGGCCTGTTGCATCAGGACCAGATGATCCGTCTCGTTGCCGGAGAAGAGGCTGATCCCCACCGAGGCGCTGCAGTGCAGTTTGTGATCGCCGATGTCGAACGGGGTGCGAAACAGCCCCATCAGCTCGCGGGCGAAGTGCTCTGCCAGAATTTTGGCGGTGACTTCCCCTTGTCCCAGCTGGGTAAAGAGCAGGGCAAACTCATCCCCCGAGATGCGCGCCTGCACCAGATTGTCCTGGGGCAGCTCCCTGAAACGCTGCACCACGGCCTGTAGCAGCAGATCGCCGCAGGCGTGACCAAGGGAGTCGTTGATCGACTTGAAGTTGTCGAGATCCACCAGCAGCAGGGCACCCCACTGGCCGTTGGAGGCGCTCAGGGTCTGCTGCAAAATATGGTTGAGGCTGCGCCGGTTGTGCAGACCGCAGAGATCGTCGTAGTAGGCGAGCTGCTCGATATGTCTGGCCGCCTCTTTTTCCTGGGTGATGTCGTAGAAGCTGCAGATGAAGTGGCTGAGCTCCCCCTGCTCATCCTTGACGCCGTTCACCATCAAGCGCACCGGAAAGAGATGACCATCTTTGTGCAGGCAGCGCTCTTCCCCGAGCCAGAACTCCTGCTCGTTGACGGTGCGGCTGACATCTTCTTTGAGATGATCCCCGTAGTAGGTGGGGCGCAGCTTGCGAATGGAGTGACCGATCACCTCTACCTCGCCAAATCCGGTGATCCGGCTGAAGGAGTGGTTGACCTTGAGGATGATGCCGTTGTGATCCATCACAATCAGCCCATCGTGGGTATTAAAGGCTACCTCGGCCAGCCGCAGGGCATCGTCGGTGGCGAGGCGCTTGAGTTCGATGGCGGCCCGCTTGTGCTGGCTGCTCAATAGATCCAGCAGCTGTTCGGGCTCCTCAAGGGGGGTATCGAGCAGCAGGGTGATCTGGCCAATGGGGGCGCCGCTCTGGCCATGGAGCGGAATGCCGATGTAGGCGCTGGCATTGAGGGCCAGCAGCCGGGTCGCCTTGGGATAGCGCACTGGCAGATCTTCCACATAGATGGCCTGACCATGCTGGAACAGCTCCTGAGCGGGGCCGGGGTCGAGCTGGATTGGCTTGAGTGTGGAGCAGATCTCCTCGTTGATGACGCAGCGGGGGATGATCCAGAGATCCTGACCGCGGGGCTGGAACTCGCCGATCCAGCCCACCCGGGCACCGCTGGCGCTCATGGCCCAGCTTACCAACGTCTTGCAGTAGTCGATGCCGGTCTGCTGGTGCAGCTCGGGCGGGAGGGCCAGCTCGGCGCGGTGCTCTTCCGGTTGCGGTTGCCAGTGGCCGAGCAGCTGGGCGCTGCTGCGCACCAGCTGCAACATCTCCTCGCTAAGCGGGGTGGGATCGAGATACTCCAGACTCAGCACCCCGAACAGCTTGTCCTGCTCCAGCAGGGCACCATCGAGGCGTGAGCGCACACCGGCACTGGTCAGATAGAGGTGATTGCTCAGCATCGGCTGGTGGGCCGCTTCCGAGAAACTCAACGATTTGCGGGTACGCAGGGCGCGGATATAGCGGCTGTCACCACGAATGGGGTAGAGCGCCTCGACCCCCAGGGTGAACACCGGGGTGAGTTGCTCGCTGCCGAGATCGCCGTTGGCCTGATAGTGCCAGAGGATGAGCCGATCGGCCCCCAAACTCTCTTTAAGGGCCTCGAGCAGGGGCGCATACTGTTGCTGGCTCGCCATCTGGCTGAGGCGCGGCAGTTGCAATGCCAGATCGGCGATGGGCTCCTGGCGAAGGTTCTGCAGACAGATGAGCCAGAAGCCATCCTGCTCGTGAGCGAGGGCGATGTGCCAGAGCTGGCTGGCAAAGCGCACGGTGATCTTGCCGCCATGGCCGTTGGCCAGCAGTTGTTCGATGGGCAGGCGCAGGGCATCGGGCAGCTGGGCAGGCCAGGGGGCACGCGGCTCGTCGAGCCAGTAGAGCGGGGTTTGCATCACGTCGGTCAGGGCGACCAGCCGTTGACTGCGCAGATCCAGACGAAAAAAAAGCGGCGTCTGGAGGGCAGGAGGTAGATGACTGAGTGCGGTAGACGACATGAACAAACAACATCCTGTTAAGCAACCGTCGGGGTTGCAAGAATACTGCAAAATGGTGTGAAACAAAATTTCATTGAATTCTAAATTAGAAAAGTCTAATTTATTGCCCATTATCATGTATGAGGAGTCTTGCAGATGAAACGGATCCTGATTATCGGTGGTGTCGCGGGGGGCGCATCGGCGGCGGCTCGTGCTCGTCGTTTGAGTGAAGAGGCAGAGATCGTGATGTTCGAGCGGGGCGAGTTTGTCAGCTTCGCCAACTGCGGTCTGCCCTATCACATCGGGGGCGATATCCCCGACCGGGATGCCTTGTTGCTGCAGACTCCCCAGAGTTTCAAGCGCCGTTTCAACGTCGATGTGCGGGTCTTCCACGATGTGATTGAGATCGACAAGGCGGGCAAGACCTTGCTGGTGCGCAACCTGCAAACCGGTGAAGAGCAGCGCGAGCATTACGATGTGCTGCTTCTGAGCCCGGGGGCTGCGCCGATCCGTCCTCCCTTCCCCGGTATCGACAGCCCCCATGTCTATACCCTGCGCAACATCCCGGACATGGATCGCATTCTGGCGGCCCTGCATCACGATCAGCCGCGCCACGTTACCGTGGTGGGCGGCGGCTTTATCGGGCTGGAGATGATGGAGGCGCTGCATCAGCGCAAGCTGGATGTCACCCTGCTGGAGCTGGCCGATCAGGTGATGGCACCGGTGGACAAGGAGATGGCCAACATGCTCCATGCCCGCATCCGGGAAGAGGGGATCGACCTGCGCCTGCGCACCGGCCTCACCGCCATCGAGAGTCTGGATCTGCCTGCCGAGAAGACCTCCGCCGTACCGACCGCCAAAAGCGGTGGCCTGCGCCTGACCCTCAATGACGGTTCCCATCTTGATACCGGTCTCTTGATCCTCGCCATCGGCGTCAAGCCGGAAACCCTGCTCGCCGCCAAAGCGGGGCTGGAGCTGGGCCCACGGGGCGGCATCAAGGTCGATGCCGGGATGCGTACCTCGGATCCCTTCATCTACGCGGTGGGGGATGCGGTGGAAGAGATAGACTTCGTCACCGGCGAATCTGTGCTGATCCCGCTGGCTGGCCCGGCCAACCGGCAGGGGCGCATCGCCGCCGACAATATGCTGGGCCGAAGCGAAACCTACAAGAAGACCCAAGGGACAGCCATCTGCAAGCTGTTCGATCTGGCGGTGGCCAGCACCGGCCTCAACGAGAAGCGACTGGTGCAACTGGGATTGCCGTTCGAGAAGGTTTATGTCCACCCGGGCAGCCACGCCGGTTACTACCCGGGTGCCCATCCGGTCAGCCTCAAGCTGCTGTTTGCCCCGGATGGCAAGATTTACGGTGCCCAGGCCATCGGCAAGGATGGCATCGACAAGCGCATCGACGTGCTGGCGGTGGCCCAGCGCGCCGGTCTCACCGTGTTTGATCTACAGGATCTGGAGCTCACCTATGCGCCGCCCTTTGGATCGGCCAAGGATGTGATCAATATGGCGGGCTTTGTGGCAAGCAACCATCTGAAAGGGGACACCCTGCTCTGCCACGTGGCCGAGGTGCAGGCTCGTAACCCCCATCAGCTGGTGGTGGATGTGCGCAATGGCCCGGAGCTCGACAAGCTGGGGCGGATTCCGGGGGCGCTGCATATCCCCCTCGACGAGTTGCGTGTTCGCCTCCATGAGTTGCCCAAAGAGAAAGAGCTGCTGATCAGCTGTCAGGTCGGGCTGCGCGGCCATGTCGCCTGTCGCCTGCTGAGCCAACACGGCTTTAAAGTGAAGAATCTCTCCGGCGGCTTCAAAACCTGGCAGATGGCCACCGCCGAGTAACCGTTTTATTTCTGTGCCTGTTTGCCCCTCTCCCTTGTGCGTGCAAGATGAGGGGCTTTTTGTTTCTGCTTTTCGCCCTCCTTGCATTCCCTAATTGCAGCAATATTTCGACACACTTTATTTCCTGTGCCGGACAAAATTAACGTTTTGTTCAGGGGATGGGTGCTATAACCCCTGCCTCGTTCATGATGAACCGTGTAGTAGGGAGAGTGACATGCTGGATATGCTGATGGCCATTTGGCATCAGGATTTTGACGCCCTGGTTCAGATGCAGGCGGTACCCCTGCTGATCAGTTGCCTGATGCTGGTACTGCTGCTGGAGTCCGCATTCGTCTTCCTGCCCCTGCCGGGGGACAGCCTGGTACTGCTGGCCGGTGGGTTGGTGGGCATGGGGGTGTTTGGCCCCGAAGTGACTCTTGTCTATCTGCCGTTGGCTGCTGGCATAGGTTCCGTGCTCGCCTACTGGCAGGGACGGGCACTGCAGCGCACCCGCTTTATGGATCATATCGAACGGATGTTGCCTCCCGACAGCCTGCCCAAGGCGACCCGGCTGCTGAAAAAGTACGGTTTTCTGGCGATGTTCTCCTCCCGTTTTATCCCGTTTGTGCGGGTGCTGACCCCCATGCTGATGGGGATTGGCCGCCTGAGCGTGCTGCGGATGTGCGTAGCCAGCTTTGCCAGTGCCTTTATGTGGGCGCTCTGCCTCAGTTTGGTGGGCAAACTGGCGATGAATACCCCCTTCTTCCTCCACCACAGCGAACTGTTGACCCGGGCCCTGCTGATTACCTCGCTGGTGCTGTTTCTGGCGGCCGTCATGGCCATCCTGTTTCGCTGGTTCAAAGGCGGAGCAAAAAACGAGACCAGCCACGACTAGATGACAACCCTTGCCGCACTGGATCGGTGGGCAAGGGTGTTCTCGTGCTGCTGGGGGGCGGAATTGTGTCCATTCGGGTAATGAGCTTTGTGTCGGGTGAGCAGGATGCCTTATCCTGTTTCCTGCCACGCTGCGTTTGCAGCGCTCCAACTCGGGATGGAACCTATGCGCCTCTTCGACTCTCCCTCTGCTTCTCACCGCTCTATCGCTGAAACCGGCGCTCTGCGCCGCCGCTGGTCAACCCTGCTGCTATCTGGGTTGGCCGGTTTGTTGTTGGCCGGTTGTGGCCCCGACAAGCCTGTCGCCAATGGGCCGACTATAAAGCCTGCCGCGCAGCAGGAAACGGGCGCCCCAAGCGCCGTGGTGCAGGCCAATGCCCGCCAATATCGCGATGCCCCGGCGCTGGCGCTGGTCTTCTCCGGCCCCCTGTCGCCCAAGGCCAATTGGCAGAGCTGGCTCGGGGTCAGTGAGGGGGGCAAGCAGGTGCAGGGGGAGTGGATCCTCGCCGACGATGGTCGCACCCTCTATTTCCCGAACGTTCAGCCCGACAAGAACTATGAAGTGAGCCTCAAGGCGGGGCTGGGCCCATCCCCCCAGAGCTGGACCCTCAAGACCCGCCCGCTGGAGGCGGGAGCCTCCTTTACCGCCAGCGGCATGGTATTGCCGCTGCGTCAGGAACTTCGCTTGCCCATCAGCGCGGTCAACGTGGATGAGGTCAATATCGATTTCTTTCGGGTCGATGCGGAATATCTGCCCCGTTTTCTGGCGGAATATCGCCCCGGTGCCGGCATGGGGAACTGGGAGCTTGAGCAGATCACCAAGCGGGCCAAGCGGGTATTCAGCGGCCGCTATGCGCTGGAGCTTGATGCCAACCGGCGCGAGACCCGCCTCATCAATGTGAAGGAGCCGCAGTTGGCGGAGGCTGGCGTCTACTTTGCGGTGATGTCGCCCCTTGGCAACTACGACTGGCGCAAGGAGACCACCTATTTCGCGGTGAGCGACATGGGGCTCAGTGCCCGCCGTTACCGCGATCAGCTGGAGGTGTTCGTGAGCTCCCTGGCCAGCGCCGACCCGCTCAAGGATGTGCAGCTCTCCCTGCTCGACGAGAAGGGCAACCGGCTGCAGGTACAACAGACCGACAACCGTGGTCACCGGCGCTTTGACCAGGTGCAGGGGGCTCGCCTGCTGCTGGCCGAACAGGGCAACCATCTGGCGGTGCTGCGCCTCGATGGGGCTGCACTCGATCTCTCCACCTTCGATCTCGGCACCCAGCCCTGGCAGGCCCAGCAGTTGTATCTGTTCAGTGGGCGCGATCTCTATCGCCCCGGCGAGCGGCTCGACAGCGAGATTTTGCTCAAGGGGCAGGATGGCCAGCTGCTGCCGGGCATGGCGGTGGAGCTGGAGGTGAAGCAGCCGGACGGTCAGCTGCTCGAACAGAAACGGCTGCTGCCGGACAATTTGGGCGCGGCCCACTACGGTCTGCGCCTGCCGGACGATGCGCCGCTCGGGCGCTGGACCATTAACCTCAAGACCGCCGCTGGTAGTCGTTTCGAGTGGCCCTTTTTGGTGGAGGAGTTTTTGCCGGAGCGGCTCAAACTGCAGCTTGGCAAGGGGCCGGATGGTGAAGTGACGGATCTGGACGCCGCCCTCACCCTGCCGCTGCAAGGGGACTATCTCTACGGTGCACCGGCGAGCGCCACCAAGGCCAAGGCAGAGGTGAAGATCAGCCGCGCCACCATGCCCTTTACCCAGTGGCAGGAGTTCACTCTGGGTGACGTGCTGCTCGCCGAGCAGGCCAAGGATCTCGAGGCGCGCAGTCTCACCCTCGATGCGCAGGGGCAGGGGACTTTTTCGCTTGCTGATGAGCTCGATGGGGTGCGAGCCCTCGGGCCGCTGGAGGTGGCCTATCGGGTGTCGCTCTCCGAGCCCGGTGGCCGCGCCGTCAATCGCAGCCGCACCCAGTATGGCTGGCCTGCGGGCAGCCAGTGGCCGGCACTCAAGGCCGATTTCGTGGCGGATCGGGTGGAAGGGGGCAAGCCGATCCCCTTCCAGATCCTCAACCTCGATGAGCAAGGTCAACCGGTGGCGGGGGCTGTGAAGGTGCGCCTTATCAACGAGTACCGCGACTACTACTGGCACTACGCCGATGGCGAGGGGTGGAAGTACGAGTTCAACAGCCAGCCTTATCTGGAGCAGGAGCAGACCCTGCAGCTGGATGGCAAGGGGCCGACCCCCCTAAGCTGGCAACTGGCGGCGGGCTGGTATCGATTGGAGGTGGAGAACAGTCAGGGCCATCAATCCAGCCTGCGGGTGGAGATCGGCAGTTACGCCTGGGGCGGCGGTGGCGAGCAGGCACGGCCCGACAAGATTGCCATCACCCTCGACAAGCGCGCTTATCAGGCGGGCGACAAGGCCAAAGTGACGCTGGTAGCCCCGCGCCCCGGCAAGGGCTTGCTGCTGGTGGAAGATGGCGACGGTCTGCGCTGGTGGCAGCGCATCGAGCTCAAGGGGGCCGCTGGCGATGCCAAGGATGCCCGCGGCGAGTTCGAGATCCCGGTCAGTCCTGAGTGGCAGCGCCATGACTTGCATATCTCGGCCCAGATCGCCGCGCCAGACAGCGCCTCCAAACCGGTCAGCAAGCAGCAGGGACAGAGCCTGCGCTCGGTCGGGCTGGTGCCGCTCACCCTGGACCGGGAAGCTCGCCGTCTGCCGCTCACCCTGAGCGCGCCTGATAAAGCGGTGCCGCTTACCCGGCTGGAAGTAACCGCCACCTCCACCCCCAATAGCCAAGGCCGTGTGGTGCTGGCGGCGGTGGATCGGGGCGTGCTCAATATCAGTGATTATCAACCCCTCGACCCGTTCGAGATCTTCTTTGGCCGCAAGCGCTTCTCCCAAGATTTGTTCGACAACTACGGCCAGGTGATCCCGCCGCAGGATGGCAAGCTGGCCCGCCTCAACTATGGGGGCGATCGGGCGCCGCTGAAAAAGGGAGGCGCGCTGGAGAGCCGGGTCGAGATAGCAGCGCTCTGGAGCGGCGAGGTGAGTTTTGACCAGCAGGGCAAAGCGGTGATCCCGCTCGATTTGCCCAATTTCAACGGCGAACTGGCGCTGATGGCGCTGGCCTGGAACGAACAGCAAGTCGGCGAGGCCGAGCGCGCCGTCAAGGTAGTGGCGCCCTTGGTGGCCGAGATCGGCTGGCCGCGCTTTGGCGCCAGAGGGGATGAGACCCGGGCGCTGGTGCAGCTGCGCAACATGAGCGGCGAAGATCAGACCCTCTCCCTTGTCTGGACCCTCAACGGCGGGCTCAAGGCAAATGGCGAGCTGCCCGGCACCCTGGCTCTTAAAAATGGCGAGGAGCAGTGGCTGACCCTGCCGCTCACCGTGACCGGGGCGAGCGGTGTAGCGAGCCTGCAGTTGGCGGCCAGTAGCAAGGATTTTGCGATAAGTCGCGACTGGTATTTGCCGCTGCGCTCCCCCTGGCCGGCCGAGACTCGCCAGCGTTACCAGATGCTGGCCCCCGGCCAGCAGATGAGCTTTGCGCCAGCAGAGCTGGCCGGGCTGGATCGCGCCAATCTGCAGGGGCTGCTCAGCCTCTCCGGCACTCCCCCCTGGGATCCGGCAGCCCAGTGGCAGGCGCTGGCCGACTACCCCTACGCCTGTCTGGAGCAGACCCTGTCCCGTGCCTGGCCTTACTTGCTGACCACGGCGGATGAGCGGGCCGCCTGGAGCAAACCCGCAGAGGGCAAGAACGCGGTGAGTGAGGCGGATGTGCAACGCGCCCTGCTGCAACGGCTGCAGCGGTTGCAACTGCCCAGCGGCGGTTTTGGCCTGTGGGATGGTCGCTCCGACGAGGAGCAGTGGCTCACCGCCTATGCCGCCGACTACCTGCTGGCGCGCAAGGAGGCGGGTGACGCCGTGCCGGAGGCGATGCTTAATCAGGCGCTGAACCGGCTGCAAAGCTATCTCACCGACAGCCAGTACGGCGAGCGTTGGAGCAGTGCCCCCGAGCACAGCCGGTTGGCCTATCAGGCCTACAGTGCCTATGTGCTGGCCCGGGTGGGCAAGGCGCCGCTCGCTACCCTGCGCCTTATCTGGGAGCAGCAGGCCGATCACGCTCGCTCCGGTTTGCCGCTTTTGCACCTATCGCTGGCCCTCTCGGCCATGGGGGATGAGCAGAACGCCGCCAAGGCCCTCAATCGGGCATTGGCGACCGAGCGTGGTGACGACTATCTGGGGGATTACGGCTCGCCGCTGCGCGATGCAGCCCTTGAGCTCTCCTTGCTGCGTCAGCACAAGCTGGCTGCGGAGCGCTGGCCTGATCTCAGCGCCAAGGTGGCCGATACCCTGGCTCACCGTGAGTGGCTCAGCACCCAAGAGCGGCTTGCCCTGTTGCGACTCGCCCGCGTCGATCCGGCCGCCGACTGGCAGGCCAAGGTGACTTCCTCTCTTGGCAGTGGATCCCTGAGCGGTTCGGCTCCGCTGCAGCAGAGTGCCCCCGAGGCACTGGCCGCCAGCACCGTCACCAACGAGGGCAAGGGATCCCTCTATGTGCAGCGCACTCTGGTCGGTTACCCCGAACAGGCACCGGCACGGATCAGCAAGGGGATGAGTGTGACCCGCAGCTGGTTCAACAGCGAAGGTCAGCTGTTTGATCCCGCCAAGGTGAAGATGGGCGATCTGGTGGTGGTGCGGCTCAATGTCAGCAGCGAGTCGGCGGTGCCCGATGCCCTGCTGGTGGAGATGGTGCCCGCCGGCTTCGAGCTGGAGAACCCGGCCCTTGGCAACAGCATCAAGCTGGAAGAGCTCTCCATCGAGGGGAAACCGGCGTGGCAGAGCGAGTGGAACGACTATCTCAAGCATCAGGAGTTTCGCGATGACCGCTACACGGCAGCGCTGGATCTGAGTGAGGGGAGCAACCAGCAGCTGGTCTACCTGATGCGGGCGGTGACGCCGGGTCGCTATCAGGTGCCGCCGACCCAGGTGGAGGATATGTACCGCCCCGAGCTGCGGGCCGTGGGTGAGGATATCCATGAGGTGATCATCTCTGAGTAACATTCCCTCCCTTGAGCGGGTTCGCCCGCTCACTTTCTGGCAGCGTGGCTGGCTGAAATTAGGTCGCAGTGGCCACGCTTGCTGGCGCTGGCTTGGTCGCCTGCCACGCTGGCTGCGTTGCTCGGTGCTGGGAGCTGTAGCACTGCTCCTGTCATTGCTGGCGCTAGATAGACTCTTCCCGCCGCCACCGCTCGACCCTGCCTACGCACGGGTGGTGCTCGACATGAAGGGGCGACCGCTGCGCGCCTTTGCCGATACCAGCGGCGTGTGGCGTTACCCCGTGACCTTGGAGCAGGTCTCCCCCCGCTATATCGAGGCGCTGCTGGGTTACGAGGATCGCTACTTCTGGCGTCATCCCGGGGTCAATCCGGTGGCCATGGTGCGCGGGGTCTGGCAGTGGCTGCGTTACGGGCGCGCCGTGTCAGGCGGCTCGACTCTCACCATGCAGGTGGCGCGTCTTATCGAGCCCTACCACCGGAGCGTGCCCGGCAAGCTGCGCCAGATGGCGCGCGCACTGCAGCTTGAGTGGCACTACGACAAGCGCACCCTGCTCACAGTCTACCTCAACCGGGCGCCGTTTGGCGGTAACCTGGAGGGGGTGCAGGCGGCAAGTTTTGCCTACCTTGGCAAGAGCGCCGCCAAGCTGACCTATGCCGAGGCGGCGCTGTTGGCGGTGCTGCCGCAGGCCCCCAGCCGCAACCGGCCGGACCGCCACCCCGAGCGGGCCCGTGCCGCCCGTGACAAGGTAATGCAGCGGCTGGTAGCGCAAGGCGTCTGGCCCGAACAGGTGTGGTTGGAGGGACGTATCGAGCCGGTGCTGGCCCGCGGTCACTTCACGCCGATGGAGGCGCCGCTCTTTGCCCGCCTTGCCGCTGACCATCAGGCCGGGGCGCTGGTGCACACCACCATCGACGGGGATCTGCAGCGCTGGCTGGAGGGACGGGTGGCGAGCTACATTCACCGTTTCCCCGAGCAGACCTCAGCAGCGTTGCTCCTGGTAGACAACAAAACCATGGCGGTGCGCGCCTATGTGGGTAGCGCCGAGTATGGCAATTTGCGCCGCCACGGTTATCTCGACATGGTGCAGGCAATCCGCTCTCCCGGCTCCACCCTCAAGCCCTTTATCTACGGTCTGGCGATAGATGAAGGGTTGGTGCACTCGGCCTCCCTGCTCTCCGATGCGCCGAGGCTGGGGTCTGACTATCGCCCCGCCAACTTTTCCGGCGCCTTTCAGGGGCCGGTGACCCTCGCTCAGGCGCTGCAGCAATCCCTCAACGTGCCGGCGGTGCAGGTGCTGGAGGCGCTTGGGCCGGACAAACTGGTCAGCCGCCTCGACAACGCCGGAGTGCGGCTGGCGCTCTCCGACAAACCCAATCCTGCCATCGCGCTGGGGGCGGCGGGCATTCGACTCGAGCAGCTGGTGGCGCTCTACAGTGCGCTGACCCGGGAGGGGCAGGTGGCGATGCCGGTTTGGCTGGCGGGGCAGCAGGCGGTGTCACGTCCCTTGCTGAGCCCGGGAGCGGCCTGGATCATCTGGCAGATCCTGAGCGCGCAGGGGCGCGCGGATCAGCCCTTTGCCAGCGAGGCGACCGGCCGGGTCAACCGACTGGCCTGGAAGACCGGCACCAGCTATGGCTATCGCGACAGCTGGGCCATGGGGGTCTCCGGTCGCTGGACCATCGGCGTCTGGCTTGGGCGCCCCGACGGGACCCCCATGCCCGGTTTTTACGGCCAGAGCGCGGCGGTGCCGCTGCTGCTCTCGGTCTACTCGCGGCTGGCCGACAACAGCCCCCTGCCGGCACAGCCCAATACGGTGAGCGAAGCCGAGATCTGCTGGCCGCTGGGGCGCAAAATGAGCGCGACCCTGCCTGAGGCCTGCTTGCAGCGTCAGAGCGCCTGGTTGCTGGAAGGGCGCGATCCTCCCACCTTGCCGGATCCCATGGACTGGCCCTCGCCGCTGCGTCAAGTTGCATTGACCGCCGCGGGCAAGCCGACGCTGATCCGTTGCCACGATGCGGCGCAATCCGGTTTTCGGGCCCTCTGGCCATTGTCGCTGGAGCCGTGGCGGTCCCCCGGAGAGCGACGGCAGGCGCTGCTGGCCAGCGGCTGCGCGGGGGAAGAGCAGAGCGCCGAGCTGCAGGCCCCTATTCGCATTGTGGCGCTGGGGGAGGGCAACCTTATCCGCAGCCAGCGCTATCGGTTGCAGCCCAAGATGCTCGGCGGTGTCGGCAAACCAGCCTGGTTTCTCAACGGCCAGCGGCTGCGCTGGGACGGGGATCAGGTGCTGAATGTGGCGGGTCGTTATCAGCTGGTGGTGGTGGACGAGGCGGGTAACAGCGATCGCATCGAGTTTCGCGTGGTGCATCCTGACGGTGATGCCGGCACCATCACCCGTTGAGCGTTTTGCCGACAGCCATTGAGGCGAATGTAATTAACCATTTGAAATGCATCAATATTTGATTGGATGAATTAATTTGTGAATAATTGCGAGTTCATTCAAATCCAATCGGGAGTTCTCTTTTGCTGCGTGTTCTGTGTCCCTTGCTGGTGTTGATGAGTTCGGGCTGTGCCACAACCAATCATGGTGATCACCATGTTTCTCCTGAGCGTACCGGGTTCTATTCACCTTTCGAACCTGCTTCCGAGAGTTTTGCGCGTTGCTATCAGAAACAGTTTGCCTGTACCCCTTCCAATATCCGCCGTGACAGGGCGATGGAGGCGCGCAGGCAGGCGCAAGAGCGGGCCAATCACCGTGGTGATGACTGGTAGGCCGCAGATAAAGAGAGGGGGTGGCAGATGCCAACCCCTTTTTCATTCCACCAATTCAGCCCGGTTGGCGCAGATGACCGAGCCGGGTGAAGAAGTGCTGGCTCTTGCGCTGGTGAAAGTGGCTCTTCTTGATGGGATGGAAGATGAGGTTGCTTTCGGGGTGGCTCGCCTTTAACTGGTGTAGCATGGCTACGGCGGGCAGGCTGGTGCTGACCAGGGTGGTGAGTGGCATGCTGAGGGTCTCGGGCCCGAGCAGTTGATTGAGCCCTTGCTGAGCCTGCTCAAAGCGGGTCAGGGCCGCCGGGTCGGCATAGCCGCTACCCAGCATGGTGAGCAGGTTGTCGAGGGCCAGATGAAATTCGGCCAACTGCTGGCGAAAGCCGCTGCGCCCGCGCAGGGCGATAAGCTCGGCGAAGGAGATCTCGCCGAGGTGAATGGGTACTTGCAACGGGATTTCGAGGTGGAAGCAATCCTGACCGCCGCGATTGTGGTAGCGGGATTCGAGCAGATGGAGCAGGCGGTCGAGATAGTCGTGATCGGTAATGAGCGCCCCGTCATTGGCGAGTGCCCACTCACGGGCAAGGCGCATGGAGATCAGGTTGGCAAAGCGCCGCGCTATTCTGATCCCACCCTCATCCCGGGTCGCAAAGCCGTGAGTCAGGCAAAAGCCGTGTAGTCGCTCCAGTCCCGCCTGATCCGGGCAGAAGCAGTCGTGGTTGGCCTCCTGACGCCAGCGACCAATCAGCTCCTTGTTGCCAAACACCTTGTGGCGGACGAAATCGGGGGCCACCAGGCCGCTTATCTGGTTCTCCAGTTGCGGGGTAATGGCGGCAAAGAAGGCGGCATCGGGCCGCTCGGCCAGCAGATCGGTCTGCTGTTGAAGGGTATCGAGCAGGGCGGTGAGGCCGCTCTTTTCGCTGACGGTGAAGACGAAGGCGAGCCGCTCCAGATAGAGCAGGGCAAATTTGAGCCAGAGCTCGTCGCGTACCTCCATGCCGGGGTAATAGATATAGGTCTTCATCGGATCAGTCTGTTGTCAAAAATCTGGCGAGGCGCAGGGTCGGGAATATACGCAAGATTGGCGCTGCACGGCAAACACTGCGTGGGGTAATGTGAGCAAACGCTCATCCAGTAGGCGCTGGCCACAAAGTTCTGATATAATTCGCGCCCTTAAATCAAGGTCACCCGAGTCATTACCATGAAGTTCATTATCAAGCTGTTCCCGGAAATCACCATCAAGAGCAAGTCGGTTCGCCAGCGCTTTATCAAGATCCTGCAGGGCAATATCCGCAATGTCCTGCGCCGCTTCGACGACGATGCCCGCGTACGGATGGATTGGGACAAGCTGATCGTGAGCTCCCGCAACGACCAGTTCCGCGAGCAGGCTATCGAAGCTTTGGCCTGTATTCCGGGCATTCAGGCCTTCCTCGAGGTACAAGCCAGCAAGTTTACCGATCTGCACGACATCTTCGAGCAGGTGAAAGCCGTATGGGGCGACCAGCTCAAGGGCAAAACCTTCTGCGTGCGCGCCAAGCGCCACGGCAAGCATGAGTTCTCCTCCCTCGAGGTTGAGCGCTATGTTGGCGGTGGACTGAATCAGCACTGCGAAAGCAACGGTGTGCGCCTCAAGAACCCGGATGTGAAGATCAACCTCGAGATTGACGGCGAAGAGCTCTTCATCGTCAGCGCCATCCATCAGGGCCTGAGCGGCATGCCCATCGCGACCCAGGAAGATGTGCTGAGCCTGCTCTCCGGCGGTTTTGACTCAGGCGTGGCGTCGTTCCAGTTCATCAAGCGCGGCTGCCGGGTGCACTACTGCTTCTTCAATCTGGGCGGTGCTGCCCACGAAATCGGCGTCAAGCAGGTGGCCTACCACCTGTGGAACCGTTTCGGCTCCTCCCACCGGGTACGTTTCACCGCTGTGGACTTCGAGCCGGTGGTTGCCGAGATCCTCGAGAAGATCGACAACGGTCAGATGGGCGTGGTGCTCAAGCGGATGATGATGCGTGCTGCCGCCAAGGTGGCCGATGAATTCCAGATCCCGGCGCTGGTGACCGGCGAGTGTGTGGGTCAGGTATCCAGCCAGACCCTCACCAACCTGAACGTGATCGACCGGGTGACCGACAAGGTGATCCTGCGCCCGCTCATTACTTGGGACAAGCCGGATATCATCAACGAAGCCCGCCGTATCGGCACCCTGGAGTTTGCCGAGACCATGCCGGAGTATTGCGGTGTCATCTCCAAGAAGCCGACCGTGAAGGCCGAGCTCTCCCGCATTGAAGAGGAAGAGGCCAATTTTGACTTCTCCATTCTGGACAAGGTGGTCTCAGAGGCCCGTTACCTCGATATCCGCCGTATCGGTGAAGAGACTGCCGCTGAAGTGCAAGAGGTGGAAACCACCCAGGTGCTGGGCGCTGACGAGGTGATCCTGGATATCCGTTCTGCCGATGAACACGATGAGAAACCGCTGGTGGTGGAAGGTCGTGAAGTGCTGCATATCCCCTTCTTCAAGCTGGCCACTGCCTTTGGCGATCTGCCCAAGGAGAAGACCTACCTGCTCTACTGCGATCGTGGCGTGATGAGCAAGCTGCAGGCGCTCTATCTGAAAGAGAAGGGCTTTGACAACGTCAAGGTGTACCGCCTGTAAGCGTGTTTTTCACTTTCAATAAAAAATCCGGCCAATGTGCCGGATTTTTTTATTTCACAGAGTGAGCAATGACTATCAGGGACAGGGAACCGGAGTGAAGGAGTCTTGCCCCTGACAACGCCAGCCCATTTCCGCCTCCCGCATCTGCCACAGGTTGTTGCTGCGATAGAGGGTCAGGATGTAGATCATGTCGCTCTTGCTGCCGTCGAGGGCGACCGAGAGCACCAAGTCATTGTCCAGTTGCTGGGCATGGATGCGGCTGGGCGTGTCACCATGACCGACGAATCGCAGAGCTACCTCACGGTAGTCATTAACCCAGTTTTGCTGTTGATGGCTTGCCTGGCGTATCTGCTGGTTGAACTGCTGCACTGGCGCCGAGGCCAGTCGTCCAAATACCACTTGTGCTTCGGCGTGGGCTGCCGTCACGTTCGCCAGGAGGAGGGTGGTAAGCATACCGATTTTGCGCATGAGAAGTTCCGGCTAACAACGACTGCTTCTATGACAACAGAAAAGCCTATTTGGTTCAACGCGCGGCCCACAGCGACATGATGACGCTGTGGGCCTGCTCTCAATTGCGTTGCAGCGAGAAGGTTGGCAGCGACAGATGCCAGTAGATAGCCGCGACCCGCAGGCCAAACACGGCCGTCATGCAGATTAGCATGGCCGTTACCCTGTCCATGTTGGCCTCAAGCGCTAGGGTATAGAGAATGCCGCCAAGGATACAGGCGGTGGCATAGATCTCTTTTTGCAGCACCATGGGCACCTCCCGCGCCAGTACATCGCGGATCATGCCACCGGCAACCCCGGTCATGGTGCCCATGATCACGGCAATCAGCCCTGGGGTGCCGAAATTGAGGGCCTTCTGGGCACCGATAACGGTAAAGAGGGCTAGCCCGAAGGCATCCGCCACCGGCAGCACATACCAGGGCATCCTGCGGGGCAGCTTGACCATCCACATACCGATCAGCGCCGTCGCAATGACGACCCAGATATAGAGCGGGTCGCGCACCCAGAATACGGGGGTGGCTCCCAGGATCATGTCGCGGATGGTGCCGCCGCCGATGGCGGTGACCGCCGCCAAAACCATGACGCCAAACCCGTCCATTCTGAGTCGGCCAGCCACCAATACCCCTGAAAACGCGAATACCGCAGTACCAAACATGTCGCTGATGTAAACAATCTGCTCAACCAGTGTCTGCATGGAGAACAACTCACGCCAAATTGTTGATGGGGCCGCGATTTTAGGGGCTGGTGAGCCCAATCGCCAACAGTGCTCGACAAAATTGAGAGTCGGGACGAATTTTTTCTCGCGGCATGAACCGGGTGAGGCTCGTGAGTGCCCTTAGCTCTCCGCCGTTGGCGGGCTTCAGAAGGTTGAGCCCATCACAGGTTTAGGTCCGATTTTTTCCTTAAGTATCCCCCCGACCCGCCGATATATAAGGTAAGCGGCGTTAATGCGATGAAGCGTTGAAAAAAATGCTAAAGACATCCAAAAACGAGCCGTTAAATAAGACGCATCGGGCACAGAAAATAATAAAGCTCGAGCAAATAGAAGAGTAAATTTAATAGCTTAGGAGAATAGTCATGGGCCTTTTTATCAACACTAACGTTTCATCACTCAACGCTCAGCGTAATATGATGAATGCGACCAAATCACTGGATACTTCCTACACTCGACTGGCATCTGGTTTGCGTATCAACAGCGCCAAAGATGATGCCGCGGGTCTGCAAATTTCCAACCGCTTGACCTCTCAGATCAACGGTCTGGATCAAGGTAACCGTAACGCTAATGATGGTATCTCTCTGGCACAAACTGCGGAAGGGGCCATGGATGAAGTGACCGGCATGCTGCAGCGTATGCGTACTTTGGCACAACAGTCGGCTAACGGTTCCAACTCTGCCAAGGATCGTGAAGCACTGCAAAAAGAGGTGGATCAACTGGGAGCAGAGATCAACCGTATCTCTACCTCTACCACATTTGCGGGGACCAAGTTGCTCGATGGTTCTTTCACTGGGAGCTTCCAGGTTGGGGCTGATGCCAACCAAACCATTAGTTTCAGTTTGAGTCAAAATGCGGGCTTTAGCATTTCGGGTATTGCTGAGGCGGCTGCAACTTCTATCACGACAGCTACCGGTGGGACCGTTCTGGTATCAGCTATCTTTGTTGGCGGTAGTGCTGGTGGGATTAGCATCAGTAGTCAAAGTAATGCACAGAACGTTCTTGCAGCAACTGATGCGATGTTAGCGGTTGTGGATGGTAAACGCGCTGAACTTGGTGCAGTACAGAACCGGATGGATTCGACTATTCGCAACCAAGCCAACATTTCGGAAAACGTTAGTGCAGCTCGTTCGCGTATCCGTGATGCTGACTTCGCGATCGAAACTGCCAATATGACCAAACAGAATATCCTGCAGCAGGCAGCTTCCAGTATCCTGTCACAGGCCAACCAGAGACCTCAGTCAGCACTTCAGCTGCTGCAAGGCTAACAAAAGAAAACAGGGCGGTTGTTCAGGCCGCCCTGGTCAAGAGATGGAACAAAGGGGTGTTCGGGTTCGCACTCTGTTCTATCGGGAGAGATATAATTCTCTACTAGTAATGCCAAGTGTTGTCCAGCTGTTCAGTTCTGTCACGCTTGGTCATATTCTCCTGAGCATATGCTCATTTTTAGGCCGGTTCTCCGGCCATTTTTTATTGTGTCGCCAAATTGGCGTCACTCCTCCCAGTGTGTGCATACATCATGCCAAAATTATATTTCCTCAGGCTCATCTATGGGCATGGCTGGAAGGCTCTCCCATAGAGGGTGGGGTGATTGAGTATGTTACCCCTCACAGGAGAAGACTTGCCGCTATCGGCAACAATTTTCCTAAAGCTTGGCTAAATTCTGCCGCTAAAAAGATGACGCAATCGAGGGGTGTTCGGAATCCAACGTTTGCATAGCTGCGGGTAGTCTGTCTGTTCAAACAGGTACCCGCCAGAAGAGAGAGGCCAGTTCAACCTCCTCTTCTACGGTGGGTCGTCACTCAGTTATGGTGACGCAACCCGCAGTCGCATGTTCTTCGGGAGAATTTATTATGGCCATGTTCATTAACACTAATACGTCATCACTGAACGCCCAGCGTAATTTGATGAATACCACCAAATCTCTGGATACCTCGTATACCCGTTTGGCATCCGGTTTGCGTATCAACAGCGCAAAAGATGATGCTGCGGGTTTGCAGATCTCCAACCGTTTAACTTCTCAGATCAATGGTCTGGATCAGGGTAACCGTAACGCTAACGACGGCATCTCTCTGGCACAAACGGCTGAAGGCGCAATGGATGAAGTGACCGGCATGCTCCAGCGCATGCGCACCTTGGCGCAACAATCTGCCAACGGCTCAAACTCAGCAAAGGACCGTGAGGCTCTGCAGAAAGAGGTTAACCAGCTTGGGTCCGAGATCAACCGTATCTCTAAAGACACTACGTTTGCAGGTACTAAATTACTGGACGGCACTTACGGTGGAACTTTCCAAGTCGGTGCTGACGCCAACCAGACCATCGGTTTTAGCTTGTCTCAAGCTGATGGCTTCAGTATCTCCGGAATTGCTGCTGCGGCGAATACTACCGTTGACGTAGGCACCGTGATTGGTACCGCGATTAACGTTACTGCCATTTTTGCTGCAGGTAGCTCCATCAGCATCAGTACTCAGAGCGGAGCACAGCAAGTCCTCGCTGCTGCAGACGTCATGCTGGGAGTTGTGGATAGCAAACGAGCTGAGCTTGGTGCCGTACAAAACCGCTTGGACTCAACCATTCGCAACCAGGCAAACATCTCTGAAAACGTCAGTGCTGCACGTTCGCGCATCCGTGATGCCGACTTTGCGACTGAAACAGCCAATATGACGAAGCAGAATATTCTGCAGCAGGCGGCCTCAAGCGTTTTAGCTCAGGCTAATCAACGTCCTCAATCAGCACTATCTCTGCTTGGTTAATAGTTCCTCACTTTTGTGTAGCAGTCTTGAACTCAAGCGGCCAACTTAAGGCCGCTTGAGTTTTATTGAGCTTTCTGAATACAACCTGGGAAAAGTCGGGTAATGCTTGCGTTATGTCTGCAAGGCTGGTTGAAAAAGTGATGAGAGAAAGCGTTCTGTTTTTGCCAATAATGTCCTAAAGATTGCGACTTGGCCGCCGTTAACCAAGATGAGGCAATCGAGGGGTGTTCGGAATCCAACGTTTGCATAGCTGCGGGTAGCCTGTCCGTTCAAACAGATACCCGCCAGAAGAGAGAGGCTCGTTCAACCTCCTCTTCTACGGTGGGCCGTTGTCAGCTTTGACAGCGCAACCCGCAGTCGCATGTTCTTCGGGAGAATTTATTATGGCCATGTTTATTAATACCAATACGTCATCATTGAACGCCCAGCGTAATTTGATGAATACCACCAAATCTCTGGATACCTCGTACACGCGTCTGGCATCCGGTCTGCGCATCAACAGCGCGAAAGATGATGCAGCGGGTCTGCAGATTTCCAACCGTCTGACCTCCCAGATCAACGGTTTGGATCAGGGTAACCGTAACGCCAACGACGGTATCTCTCTGGCTCAAACGGCTGAAGGCGCGATGGATGAAGTGACCGGTATGTTGCAGCGCATGCGTACGTTGGCACAGCAATCTGCTAACGGTTCCAACTCAGCCAAAGATCGTGAAGCATTGCAGAAAGAGGTTGACCAGCTGGGGTCAGAGATCAATCGCATTTCCAAAGATACGACTTTTGCGGGAACCAAGTTACTTGATGGTTCTTATACAGGTACTTTCCAGGTCGGTGCTGACGCCAATCAGACGATCGGCTTTGCACTTGATCAATCCGCTGGTTTTAGCATCTCCGGTATTGCCGCCGCTGCAGCGACAACTATTGCTACAACGGCAGCTGCTGTTGGTGTCACGACCATTTTTGTTGGTGGAAGTGCTGGTGGTATCAGCATTAGCAGTCAGAGTAACGCTCAAAACGTATTGGCGGCAGTGGACTCAATGTTGGGAGTGGTTGATAGCAAACGAGCCGAGCTTGGTGCGGTACAAAACCGATTAGATTCGACTATTCGTAACCAAGCTAATATCGCGGAAAACGTTAGTGCCGCTCGCTCTCGTATCCGTGATGCGGATTTTGCGACCGAGACTGCTAACATGACCAAGCAGAATATTCTGCAACAGGCCGCATCCAGTGTCTTGGCTCAGGCTAACCAGAGACCGCAGTCTGCTCTTTCCCTGCTTGGGTAATGGGTTGACTAGGCTGACTAAGATGGGAGAGATAAGATGGCAACCGAAATAGGCAATCTGTCATCTGCCAATGGCGCTTCCTTACAGCTAAGTGACAAGAGCGGCCAGGTGGCCGCTCAACTGCTTTCTGGCACGGTAGAGGATGCCGGGACTGTACAGCAAAAAAGTCAGGAGCAGGCAAAGGAAACTGAGCTTCAACAAGTGCAGAGCCAGGCAGATTTTGAAAAACAGGTACAAAACTTGCAGGAATTTGGCAAATTGCAAGGGTGGACCGTTAATTTCAGCATGGAGCAGGAGTCTGGCCAGGTGGTAATAAAGGTAATGGACTCTGATACCCGCTCGGTGATCCGCCAGATCCCTACAGAAGAGTTGATTGCTATCCACAAGCGGATCCAGGCGTTGCAGCAAGGTGAAGCAGGGGCGAACCCTAAACGCGGACTGTTGTTTGATAGCGAGATTTGAACCGAATTGATGAGGAGAAGATAACATGGCCATTACTTCTGCCGGGGCGGGCTCTGGGCTTGATCTTGAGAGCGTCATCGCTGCTAGCGTAGCGGCCAAGAAGGCCCAGCTACAGAAACCGATTTTGACCAAGCAAAACAGTACCCAGATCAGCATATCTGGTATAGGCCAGCTGAAGTCATCCCTCACCGCATTCACCGATATTCTCGATACCTTGAGCAAACCAGGGGCCTTCAACAAGCGAGCAGTCACCATCACCCAAGATAAAGATAACCCGGTGATGAAGGTGGAGAGTAAAAGTGGTGGCTCCAATGGTCAGTACAATATTACCGTCAATAAATTGGCAACCACTAGCCGTGTTGAAGGTGAATTTGCCAGTTCGACAACTCCACTTGTGACTCAGGATGGTCAGTTGACCTTCAAAGCCGGTGACAAGGAATTCAAGGTTGATGTCAAGGCAGGGGATACTCTGCAAGACATTCGTAAAAGTATTAATAGCAACGGAGATAACTTCGGTCTTAGTGCAAATATTGTCAATACTGCCGATGGTAAGGCAAAATTTGTTATTGACTCTGGGATATCTGGAGATGGCAAAGATTTGCTGATCACTGGTAATAATTCTGAGCTGGATATCTTTGCAACTGGTGCTACTGGTTCTGCGATGAGCCAAAAGCAAGCCGCTAGTAGTGCTGAAATTACTGTTGATGGTAATACACTTAAAAGTGATACCAATGTGTTTGACGACTCTATTCAGGACTTAAAATTAACGGTTTTACGTGTATCCGATAAAGAGAGTGATGGCACAACTCTGAAATCCAATAAAGTTGCCATAACAACTGATAAAACTGCGATTCAGGATATGGTCAAGCAGTTTATTGATGGTTATAACGCGCTGCAAGATAAAATGGACGCGTTGGGCAAGCGTAATAGTATCGTCGGTGGAGTTAGACAAGATGATGGTGGCGCGCTCGCTGGTGATGCGAGCACTCGTACCATTAGCAGTTTTATGGCTAATACTGTAACAAATAAAGCAGGTACCAGTACGACTTACTCAACCATCTTTGAAGTAGGCATTAAGATGGATAATAAAGGCAAGTTGTCTCTGGACAAAACAAAATTTGATGATGCTGTTGATAAAAACTTTGACCAAGTCGTTGGGCTTTTCGGTGGAGAAAAGGGTATTGCTGCAACCTTGAATACAGGTTTAAAAGAGTATTCCAAGTCTGGCGGTATGCTGGATCAACGTACAGATGTTTTGAATGCCGATCTGCGTAGCTTGAACCAGAAGCAGGCCACATCAAACGCTCAATTGGTTAAATACGAAGCTTCACTACGTGCTCAATATGGTAGCCTAGACGCCTTGTTAGTGAAAATGAATCACTCAGCGGCAGCACTGCAATCATTACAGATTAATAACAAGAAATAAATTTATATTACGAGGAGCAGGCTATGTACCAGCGTAATCTTAAAGCATATAAGGCAACCAGTGTCGCTGCTGACTTGGCTGTTGCCGATCCTCATCGTGTTATTCAGCTCATGATGCAAGGTGTACTTGAACGTTTGGCTCAAGCCAAAGGTGCAATTGAACGTCGTGATATGGAAGCAAAATCTACCGCTGTATCGAAAGCTCAGGGGTTATTACATGGTTTGCAGGATGCACTTGATATGAGTCAAGGGGCTATTGCTGAAGATTTATATAGCCTCTATTCCTATATGGACGAGCGAATTTGGGATGCAAGCCTTGCATTGGATGTAGCCCCGATTGAAGAGGTCATGGCTTTGATGGTTACTATAAAATCTGGTTGGGATCAGTTACCAGATTCTGCTAAACAACAGGGCTATAAAATGAGACAGCAACTGGGTGAGTTGTAATGACCACTTTAGCCTCTTTGCAACAAGCTCTCACAGAAAATTACGAGCAACTTCAATATCTATTAGCCAGAAAAAGCTATGATGATGCTCTGGTCTGTATGGATTATCGGATTTCTTTGATTGACCGTTTGTTGTATCTCGTTGAAAGTGAGCCTTCATTAAAACAAGATGCCACTTTATTGGCTACATTACTTTTTCAACAAGAAGAAAGCATGAAAAAAGTGGCATCTGATCACCGTAAAATCATTTTCAATGAGTTGTCTGTGATTGGGTTGGCGAGTAAAGCAAAGCAAATTTATAGTGTGAATAGCAAGGAGTTCTGATGTCGGAAAATATTGATGATATTTTGGAAAAAGCTGAAGGTGTTGCTTTACGACTAAAAGAACGTGCAGAGCAAGAGGCTGCCATGTCGGTGGCCTTGCCGCTTCGATTCTCACAGAATATTGCTGCATTTCGTAAATATATCCCCCATATTGCAGATATGTATGAGTCATATCAACCAAGCCGACCATTTCGTTTTTTTTGTAATGAAAATGGCCAGCCAAATATGGCTTGGATCGATGATGATGTCGCGGTATATGGTGATGAGCCGTATCTTATCTGTGAGACATTAGTTAAAGAGTTCATGGATAAAGGGGGATTATCCAAGTTCTCATTTAGTCAAGAAGCCAACCCACTCGGATTTATGCACGTTGAGTATCTTAATAAACTCAATGCTTATCTTGATGATCTTGCTGCTCGAGAAGAACCATTAAAAAAAGTACCAACTGAAGTTCCGACCGCACTGGTGTTTGGGGTTGGGTTGGGTTACCACCTTGGTTATCTTTATGAACAATGCAAAATTGGCACCTTATTTCTTTTTGAACCAGATCTAGATCTTTTTTATGCATCTCTTTTTTGTTTTGATTGGGCACCTCTGCTTGATTATTTATATAAAGAGAACCTTGGTCTCCATATCCTGTTAGGCCAGGATGAAGATACTATTTTTAATGATTTTGCATCTGCTATTCATAGCCGTGGTTCTTTTCTTATCGCTAATGCCTTTATCATGTGGGGTTACCAAAATGATAAAATTAAATATTTAATTGAGAGAATCCAGCGGGAGTATTATCTTCTGGTGATGGGGTGGGGTTTTTTTGATGATAATCTGATAGCTCTTTCTCATACGGTTGATAATCTTGAACGAACTGTTCCGTTCCTGGTGCAGGGGAAGAAAATTCCATCGGAATATAATAGAACCCCAGTTTTTGTGATTGCTAATGGTCCATCTTTGGATGCATCTCTTCCTGTTATTGAAAGGAATAAAGAAAAAGCAATTTTAATTTCATGTGGTAGTGCTATTTCTGCATTGCATAAAGTAGGTATTAAACCAGATATTCATGTTGAGACTGAACGAACTAAGGTTGTTTATGATTTCTTGGTTAATATGAATGACCCAGATTATCTTAGAGATATACTTTTCCTAAGCACGGATGTTATTCACCCCTATTGCTCAACGCTGTTCGACAAATCAGCATTAATGTTTAAACTTAGTGAGCCTGGAGTTATCCTCTATCATGTAAACTTCCCTCATCTTCCCAAATATGCTGCATTGGGAGGGGTAAACCCTTTAGTCGGGAATATCGGGGTGAGTGCACCTATTCATCTTGGTTTTAAAAATATATATTTATTTGGCCTCGATAATGGTTATAAAAACAAAGGGCATCATCACTCGAAATTTAGTGCTTATTATAACAGTGATAAAGGTGCTGAGGTACTAGGTGAGTTGATGTATGGAGACAGCCAGTGGCAGCATGAAGGTAATTTTGGTGGTGTTGTAATAAGTAACGCCATGTTTAATACATCTCGAAAAGTTATTGAGCAAGTATTAGCTGCGAATGAACATGTTCAGTGTTTTAACTGCAGCGACGGGGCTAAAATTGCAAAAGCAAGGCCATTGCCTGATAGTGAGATCAGTTTTTCAGGAGTCATAGATAAAGCTGAACTGATTCACCAAATTTCACAGCTATCAACCCCGATTCCTCTATCAAAAGAAGACTTCAAACCATATCTGGATGTTGAGTTTTTCGATGTTTTAATCGATAAAATGATGGGTGAGTGGCAACAGAATTTCTCATCTAGAAATGAGATTAATCAATTAATGTTGCGTAATTTTGGTTATCTCGCACAGATTGCAGCAACTCGGCAAAAACATATATCTCAAATTATGATTGGCTCTATGAACTATGTGTTTACCATATTGAGTTCAATTCTCTATTCTTTTGATGGAGAGGAAAAAACGATGACGCTGATGAGGCCAGCAATCAGCTTATGGTTAGACTTTTTGGCGAAAATAAAAGAGATGTATCCAAGAGCTTTCGATAGTGTTGATATGGTTGATAATGAAATTATGTCATTTTTTAGAAAATAATGATGTTTCTGATGTAGTGAACAATGCTTTATTCTTTTTATGGGAGGCTAATGCCTCCCTTTTCTATTATTAATTTTGGGGGGGATATGGATTTTTTACATCAAGAAGCTGCGAGTCTTTTTTCAATAGTTGAACAGAAACCAATGCATCTGGTTCCAGCTCGTGAGTACCATCATGATGCATGACGTGCTCAAATACTCGACAATAACTTGGGTGCCAACTGAACATACTACTGTAATTCATTTTATGGCTAAAAAGGTTGGCATGATGCTGGTAGTCATTTCGATAGTGTCCTGTCGGAGGACAAAAATCGTAAATAGCCATTACCCCCTTGTCTGCGAGCAATCTGTCACTATTAGCCGCAATTGTGAATAAATCCTGTGGATCGCATAGATATAAACAAAAACCGAAAATAATCAGGTCGACAGGTTCAAAGTCAGGTAAACCATCTGCAGTTCCAACACTTAGATTTAATGCGGGATAGCTCTTAGCTCCATCCTCAATCGCTGCTTGTGAGGGATCTATACCATAGCAGGTGGCACCATAATGGTTAGCCAGTTGTGCTAATCGCCAACCATTGGCACAGCCAACTTCAAGGATTCGTTTCGGTTGGTAGCCGATACTTTGTAGTGCTGTGAATATGGGGTCATTACTCAGAGATTTTTGATTGATGCAGAACTTATTTCTCTCATACCATGCATCAGCCTCTTCTTGCATGAAGATGCTTTTCTGTATCATGTAAATTCCCCTTTATTGCAAGTTATCAGAAAATGTCACTTAAGGTATTATAAAACGTCATCAAAATGGACAGATTTACCTCGATGAATATCATGACGAGCTTTTCTTCCCAGTATCTTTGGTAAAGCTTCGGGTGGCAATCCATAGCCAGGCCTTATCCTTCGAATATGCTCCGGTTTGATGATTTCTCCAGCCTGTATATCAGAGACAAAATAAAGAGAGCGACGAAATATTAAGCTGGATTCTTCAGCTTGGTTGTTACCACTTTCACCGGTTCCCAATGTTTGCCAACAGAGGTTGGTCTGGTCACATAGTGCTTTCAATTCATCTGGCTCTAAAGAAAATTCAGCATCAGGTCCGCCATCTTCACGAGCCAGAGTCACATGCTTCTCGATGGCTACAGCGCCCAAGGCGACAGCCAACTGAGCGGCGGTATTGCCCAATGTATGATCAGACAGACCAACGGGTACTGAAAAGGTCTCGGCCAAACGAGTGATTCGTTTGAGGTTGATATCGGCAAGTGGTGTCGGGTAGCCGCTTACACAATGAAGCAATAGAATCTGTGTACATCCGTTCTCACGTAAAATGGTCAGAGCTTGGGCTATTTCGGTTTCACTAGACATTCCTGAAGAAATAATGACTGGTTTTCCTTGTTTGGCCACATACCTTATCAAAGGGTGATCTGTGATTTCGAATGAGGCAATCTTGTATGCAGGTGTGCCTAGACTCTCTAAAAAATCGACAGCACTCTCATCAAATGGTGTCGAGAAAATAATTAGTCCTCTAGTTTTTGCTCGCTCGAAAAGTGCTTGATGCCATTCCCACGGCGTATGGGCTTGTTTATATAAATCATACAGTGTATACCCATCCCATAATCCACCTTGAATATGAAACTCTGGCAAATCGATATCCAATGTCATTGTATCAGCAGTATAGGTTTGTAATTTTATGGCATCAGCACCGGCATCCGCAGCTGCATCGATGAGCGCTAGTGCATTTTCTAATCTCCCATTATGATTACCTGATAGCTCCGCAATAATGAAGGGTTTTTTGTGATGCCCAATCTCTCTTCCATCAATAGAAAAATATGACATGGTGTCCTACTTGCTTAACATGTGATCATAGCTGAAGTATTCATTTTTGCAGGCAATCTGTCAAATAAACAGTTACCATCATAAAAATTGACGACATTGCTTTTTGCTATGTATTACTTACTCGAAGTAAATTATTTTATGATTTTTTCAATTTTTATTTTATACGTGTGACCATTTCTTTCAAAGAAAGCGGGATAGCGTTCTGGATCTGCCACGCGTAGCAAGTTAAATTGCTCATCAATGGTCTTTTTGATATCAATTCTGCTATCTTCAGGAGTTCGCTTTCTGTAGAAAGTTGGTTCACCAACTTGTTCAAATGGAGATGATGTGTAAATATTTTTTATTGCCCATGACATCAACTCTATTTCGGATGAAAAAATTTTATTATTTATTTCATCGAAAAGCTCACTACCATCAAAGAATATTTCTTTTTGTTTCCATATTTTCCCAGAATCTAGTTTGTCTTCTGCATCTAAAAGTGTTAGGAGAATACGGTTTTTCCCTTCAACTATTTGCCAAATATGAGGAGACATGCCCCTACCATAAGGCAGATTACTTGCGTGGAGGACTAGTGTGTAATCGAAATTGTCTCTTGTTTCTTTATCTATTATTTCATGGCAAGAAACTAAAAAGAGAATGTTGCCAGTGGTTAACTGGTTTGATTTAGTTACTATGTTGATCTCGTGTCGTTCACTTATATTGTTCGCCCAAGTGTGAATCCAACTATTTACAGGGTGGTTACTCTCGGAACAAATTATTGATATCTTCATTTAAGAACCTATCAGCACATTAATTAATTTGTTAACGCCCTGCCCATCGATGAGTGATTGTGCATGTTTGGCAATTGAATCTCTATATATGGGGGATGACATTTTCGTTAACTGAGTGGCTATTTTTTCATCAAAAAATGGATCATCCCAATATATCCCATCTGGGAATAAGCTATTTTCCTGACTCCATTTAAATTGTTTTTCTTGATTGTCAACAACACAAACCAAAATGCTAGGTAAGCCACATTTAGCAAGTTCAAACATGGTTTGTCCCGCCGAGCTAATGGCAAGGTCACATTGAGACATCAATTGCAACATCTCAATGTCATTAATATTTTTGTAGATGGTGCACTCTTTATTAAACGCAACATCTTGATTGTTTGAAATAATATTTACATGTGCGTTTGGATACATGGCAATAACTAGGTTGAATATACGCTCAGTCAGATTTCTGATATCTGTTGCACCCATAATAATTAAAATATTAATAATGTCGCTGGTCGATTTTTCCCTCACAGCAGTATTCCAAAAAGCTGGCCTCAATGGTTGCCACTCAATACCCATAAGCCATTTTGCATCAACAAGATGATCAGGTTTTTGCTCTGGTATACAGTGAACTACTAATCCATTTGGATAATTCAATCGGAAAGTATCATCAAGATACACAGTTTGTAAAAAACAATCAGAAATCTTTTTTAAAACAGGTGGTGATGCATAGTAACTATCAATAAGTGCAAAGCCAGTGATGCTATTAACTACCCCCGGATTATCTTGCCAGCATATCCAGGAGATATTTTCATCTGGAATAAAATTCTGCGCACATGAATCCCCATCTATTATCCAATAGACGTCACCGCCTCTTTGTTTCCATGCGCATGCATAGGCACTACAGCGGCTTATATGTCCCATGCCGCGCTGTAGATCTCCTTCGGTAAATATCCATAGTGGTAGCAATTATCTCACCTTGAATACAGGTTGAATAGGTTCTCCATCAAGCGCACTGGCCAGTGTCAGATCTCTATCGTGACGAATGAGCACTGGCAGTATGTCGCGATAGGTGGCCAGCAAAGCGGCCACATCCTGTTCGCTGTGGGCCAGATTCATATTGTGACTGCCAAGGGTGAGGATCCCTCGCTTGCACAACTCCTGGATCAGATAGCTCTTGAGAAGCCAGGTAGAGTGGTTTACTGAATCCGCAACCAGCAGAAAGCTCCAGCTCGGATGTCCGGCGGTATGCAGCCAGTCCGGGGCATCGATCTCTTTTAGCAAGCTATCGAGCCCATCCAGTACCTGTTGTCCCCGCTCTGCAAGCCTCTTTGGTACATCCAGTCGCCGCATCTTTTTGATGACGGCGTTGGCCGCAGCGAGGGCAATTACATCCCCGCCGAAGGTGCCGGAGAAGAGATATCTTCCATCCGTTTCATATATTGGCGGCGGCCAACAACGGCGGAAATCGGGAAACCATTGGCCATGCCTTTGCCGAACGCAGCAAGATCCGGCGTCACACCAAAGAGGCTCTGTGCCCCGCCCAAGTGGTAGCGAAAACCTGTAATGGTCTCATCAAAGATGAGTAGTGCGCCATGGGCATCGCAGAGTTGGCGCAGACCAGGCAGAAAATCCGGGGTTGGCCAGGTTACATTCATCGGTTCCAGAATGACGGCTGCAAACTCGCCCGGGTGAGCTTCCAGCAAGCACTGCAGCGAGGCAAGATCGTTGTAGTCAAATCTGTGGGTCAGCTCTCTCACACACTCGGGGACCCCCAAATGGCGGGTGGTTGAGCCGATGTACCAGTCTTGCCAGCCATGGTAGCCACAGACTGCTACCCGCTCGCGGCCTGTGACTGCTCTGGAGAGCCTGATACAGGCTGAGGTGGCATCAGTCCCGTTTTTGCCAAAGCGAACCATTTCGGCGCAGGGGATGAGCTCAATGAGCTGTTCAGCGACTTCGGTTTCCAGCCGGTGGGGAAGGGAGAAGATCGATCCAAGACTGAGTTGCTCCATTACCGCTTCATTCACATCCGGATCGCAATATCCAAGACTGATGGCCAGCAGGCCGCTGGCAAAATCAAGATACTCGTTGCCATCTACATCCCAAACATGCGCCCCATTGCCGCGCTCGATAAAGAGTGGGGCGGCGCCATAGGGGAAACAGAGGCGACTTTTGGAGAAGGTTTGGGAGCCGAGTGGAATGCTCTGTTCCGCCCGTGCCGAGAGAGCAAGTGAATGTTGATAACGTGAGGTCATATATGATTCTCCTTGGCCAGCGAATTAGCCAATCCTTCGTTGCGCTTGTGCCGGGTATTAAGTGTTGTCAGCTCCGGCTGCTGCGCCAGCAGGGCGAGGATATCGTCGGTCGTAAAGGTTGGGTTGGCAGGATAGAGAGCCTGATAAATTCGCTCTACCAGTTCAAAGTCGGCAGGCTCATCGACAGTCCAGCGCAGGTGGGCCAGCGAAGGCGAGCGCTGCAGTTCGCCGATAGAAAACTGTTCGGAATGACAGCGAACGTAATAGGTGACATGTTCCCGCTCGGTCTGCGTGGCGGCCTTTTCCTGCAAGGTTGCCAGAGTCGATCTACTCATGATCTCGGCATCCAGCCCATCCGGATAACTGGGATTGCCGCAGTTGCTGCTGTAGTCGAACTTGCCCGAGAGATGGAGGGCTATCAGCTCGTCTATTACCATAGGGTCAGCCAGTGGGCAGTCACCGGTGAGACGCACAACATGGGTCGGACTGTAGGGTTGGGCCGCCAGATAGAAACGCAGCAACACATCGTCAAGAGGACCGCAGAAACAGGGGATATTCAACTTCTCGCACAGCTCGGCAATGGCGCGATCTTCCGACTGATCGCTGGTGGCAACCAACAGTTTATCCAGCAGCTTGCTCTGTTGCAGCCGTTCAATCTGCCTTGCCAGCATGGGTTCGCCCAGCAGTTCCTTTAGTACCTTGTTGGGCAGGCGGGAAGAACTGGTTCTGGCCTGCAGAATACCCAAGATCATCGTGTTCTCCAGAGTCCGGGGTTGATAAGTTCCTGTTCCATAGACGCCAGGTGTGCGATATCGGCCTCGTAGCACTCGTGCTGTACTTGACTAGCCGCAACGATGGCGGCCAGCTCTTGGGCATGACAAACACCGACAACAAAGCGGCTCACCTGTGGTAGGGCTGTCATGATGGAGAGGGCTCTGCCAAGCGGGGCCACCGAGGGATGCCAGTGGTCAAATCGTTCAAGTGCGGTAGCGAAACGCTGAAAATAGTCAGGTCGCTGCGCTGGTTGCATCAATAACAGGCCCTGTAAAAAGAGCGAGCGAACATGGATTTCACATCCCATATCTACCAGTTTGTCGAGCCATCCAGTGCGTAAAAAGCGTTGATCGAGCAAATTGGCAGGTAATTGCACCAGTTCCAGAGGATAGCCAGCTGCGCTCCAGGTATCGAGCTCCTCCGGGGAGTAGACGGAGATCCCGAGTTTTCCGATCGCGCCCTGTTGCTGCAAATCGGTGAGTAACTCGAACAAGGCAGGTGAGGCATCTTGGCTACGGTGCAGCAGCAAACCATCGAGCCGTTTTCGCCCCAGCCAATGCAAGCTGTTGTTGAGCGCTGCCTTAACATCGGACAGCGGTAGCCCTGGTGCCAGCTTGTCGATGAGAGTGAAGTCGGTGATATCTCTTTGCCCCAGCCTCTGCTCGGCATTGCCATAGGCTTGCGCCGTATCCAGGGTGTCGATACCTGCTTGACGAGCTAACGCAATGATCGCGTCGAGTTCCTCATCGCTGACTTGTCCGTCGTGATTGCTGATCCCGTAATCCAGACCGAATTGCACTGTGCCCAGAGCTAGCCGCATAGTGCCTGCTCCAGCGCATCTACGACCTGTTGCTGCTCTGAGAGAGTCAGAGCCGGGAATAGTGGAAGAGAGATTGCTCCCTGATAGTAGGCTTGTGCGCCCGGATAGGCTGCTGGATCATGTCCCAGCCCACGGTAGTAGGGCTGGGCTGGGATAGGAATATAGTGAACGTTGACGCCAATGCCGGCAGCACGCAGGCGGGCAAACACCTGATCGCGTTCAGCCACCTGAATGACATAGAGGTGATAACCGCTCTGGCGATTATTACTCTGCTGCAACGGCTGGACTGGCAAGGGGGATAACAGCGCGTCATATCGCCTGGCAAGTTCACGACGCTGGGTAATGAACTGATCAAGACGGCTCAACTGACTAAGCCCTAGTGCCGCCTGAATGTCGGTCAAGCGATAGTTGAAGCCCAGAAGTTGTTGCTCGTAATACCACTCTCCGGGAGAGGGCATGAGCAGCGCTTGCGGATCTCGAGTGATTCCATGGCTGCGATAGAGTCGCAATTTGTCGGCCAGCACCTGATCCCGGGTGGTGACAGCGCCTCCTTCTGCGGTCGTAATCGGTTTGACCGGATGAAAGCTGAAGACCGTCATATCGCTGTGACGGCAACTACCGATAGGTGACCCCTGATAGTGGGCACCCAGTGCATGGCAGGCATCCTCGATCAGAACGATTCCGTACTGGCGACAGAGCGCACCGATCTCTTCGAGATCGCAGGGCTGTCCGGCCAGATGTACAGCAATCAGCGCTTTTGGAAGGGAGTGGGTGCGCATAGCTTGCTGCAGTTTCTTATCCAGTGCCACTACATCGAGGTTACCGGTAGCAGGGTCAACGTCGACAAAATCAACGTTGGCATTGTAGTAGCGAACGCAGTTCGCCGACGCAACAAAACTGACCGCAGAAACCCAAACTGTATCTTGGGCGCCAATATCCAGTACTGCGCAGGCCAGATGAAGCGCAGTGGTGCCGTTACTGCAAGCAACCACATGCGGCACTTGGCAGTAATCTGCCAGTCCTTGTTCGAAAGCGGGAACGGCTTGGCCTTGGGTCAGATAATCAGATTTCAGTACGGCAACGACGGCTTCTATATCGGCATCGCTGATCGATTGGCGGCCATAAGGGATCATTCGGACAATACCTGCTGGTTCATGCTCTGTAGTTCGGCTATCGACAGAAAGTGCTGATTATTTAGGGAATTGTATTCAAAGCCCGGTGCAACCAGTGTGGCTGTTTCACCCAGAGCATTAACGCTGAAATCATTGTTGCGGCTGGTGAAGCTGATGCTGGGGGCAATCACGTAGTAATCGTTGAACTCATAAGTGTGGAAAGAGTCGTCAGCCGGACACATCACCTCGTGCAGCTTCTCCCCCGCACGGATGCCGATGATCTCCTGCTTAAGGGTCGGAGCCATGGCTGCCGCCAGATCGGTGATCTTGACCGACGGGATTTTCGGCACGAACAGTTCGCCACCGCGCATACGCTGGAAGTTGCTAAGAACAAAATCTACGCCTTGCTGCAAGGTCAGCCAGAAGCGGGTCATCTCGGGGTGGGTGATAGGCAGCGTACTGGCGCCGCTCTTGATCAGATTGTCGAAGAAGGGAACTACTGAGCCCCTTGAGCCGACCACGTTGCCATAACGTACCACCGAGAAGATGCTCGGGTTCTTGCCCGCCATATTGTTGGCGGCGACAAAGAGCTTGTCAGAACAGAGCTTGGTTGCCCCGTAAAGGTTGATCGGGTTGGCAGCCTTGTCGGTCGAGAGTGCAATGACCTTCTGCACGCCATTGTTGAGCGCGGCCTTGATGACGTTTTCGGCTCCTCCAACGTTGGTCTTGATGCACTCCATCGGGTTGTATTCGGCAGCTGGCACTTGCTTGAGCGCAGCGGCATGCACCACAAAGTCGACATCGCGCATCGCCATGTCGAGGCGCTCGGCATCGCGAACATCGCCGATAAAATAGCGCATGCAGGGATGGTTGAAACACTGCTGCATTTCAAACTGCTTGAGCTCATCACGGGAGTAGACGATCAGTCGTGCGGGTTGGTAGCGGGATAGCACGGTTGCAATGAATTTCTTGCCAAATGACCCCGTGCCACCGGTAACTAGGATTGTTTTTCCATTAAACATGACGGTGTCCCATGATGAAGATTGGTATCTACGGAATTCTAAAGCACTTTTTATGCCATTTGCAGACGTAAATTGGAAGGCGTGATCTGAATGGCTGTTTTTTGGCTATTTGTTGCTGCGTTGGGCAATGGCTCGGCAAACCTGCTCCACCGCATTGAGGGCTCTCGGGGTGAAGCGGTGCAGTTCATCTGAGTTGATCAAATCGAGTCGCTGATGCTGCACCGCGTCGAGATTAGGCCACTTCAGCCAGTGACGCAGAGCGTCAGGATCTTGACTCCCTGCAAGGATCAGCGATGGGTTGGCTCTGATCACCTGTTCCATGTCCACTTGAGGGTAAGGGGTCTTGGCATTCGCCATGATGTTGATCCCGCCGCAGAGTTCGATGGCCTGAGCCGGCCAGGCATTGCCACTGACGCTGGTGAGCGGCGGGTACCAGAGTTGGTAGAACACCTTGACGCCGGTTGGTTGGCCATAGCGCTGTTGCAGGGAATGCAGGCGCGCCAGATAGCGATCGGCGGCTTCGTTGGCACTCTTCTCCACTCCAAGCAATTTGCCCAGCGCCCGCATCTCGGTCGCCAGCGAGGCAAAATCGGTGGGTTCAGAGTAGAACACCGGGATACCCAGCTGTTCCAGCGGTGCCAGCATTCGTGACTGGGCCGAGCGCCAGCCCAGGATCAGGTCCGGTTTTTGTGCCAGCAGGGCCTCGACATTGATGCTGCGATAATTGGCCACCTTGGGTTTGTTTTTCACCTCGGCGGGATAGTCGGAGGCATCGTCGATGGCCACCAGCTTGTCACCGGCACCGATGTCGTAAAGCAGTTCGGTAAGATGGGGTACCACGCTCACCACCCGGCTCGGAGTGGCTGCCTGCAGAGCAGCGGGCAACCAGGCAAGCAACACGCAGGGCAGCCAGATAGGCAATCGCAACCATCTAACCATGAAATAACCCCGCCACAGTGACAAGCAGCGCCAGCATCAACCAGCCCCAGCCAATTCCTTGCAGAATATTGAGCACCTTGCGCGGTGACTCACCGTCGGGGTTATCACCGCTGCCAAGTATCGGCCAGCGTTGCAAGGTTCCCTGATAGTAGCGGGGGCCGCCAAGGCGGATCCGGCACTTGTCAGCAAGTAGCGTCAACAGCATCCCAATGGTGGGATAGGGCCAGAGCGCACCATTGCGCAGCAGCTGTGCGGCCTGCTTGAGCCGCGGGAGCAGGAGCGGCAGCCCCAACAGCAGGATGGTGGGAGCATTGAGCCCCTGATAGAGGGCGCTGGTGGCTCGGCCAAAATAGCCAAACGCGGGATCCTTCATGCTCCAGCCCTGGCTCATCAGCTGCACCAGCCGCCAGAGCAGGGCGCCCTGTACCCCGGCGAGGGCATACCCCAGCAGCGGGCCAGCCCATTGGCCCACCAGGCGCAGGGAGCAGCTCTCCGTCACTGCTTTGGCGAGCCCCATGGTCGAGAATTTACCGGTCTCCCGCTTGAGCCAGGGCGTCGCCTGCAATCTCGCCAGCGGCAGGGTCTCCTGCGTGGCGAGCGAGTGAGTGGCATGGGCGAGTTCGCGCAGTGGACGAGATTCGATCATCAACAGCAGAAACAGCAGGTCGAAGATCGGCTCGCTCAGGGCCAGATTGCGCAACGACCAGAGCCCGGCGGCGCAGGGTACCCATACCACCAGCATCGCCAGCATACCTGCTTGTAGCTGCTGGCGTGGTGTGCCATCGGCCCTGTGCACCTTGTGCCCCAGCCGGGTCAGCAAGGGCGTGACGGCCGAAAGACGCAGATGGGATGGCCACGGGATCACCGCCTCCAGCAGGGCAGCCCCCACCAGAATGGCCGCCGTAGTCGAGAGGAGGGCATCGGCCATCAAATCAAGCGAGCCGGTCTCGATCACAGCTTGCCGAGCATCTTGATAATCACTTCGGCGGAGTGCTTGCCGGCCACTTCGATGAAGGCATCGAAGGATTCAACCTGTTCCTTGCCGGCGATATCGGACATGGCACGCACCACCAGATAGGGCACCTTGAACATGTGGCACACCTGACCGATCGCGGCCCCTTCCATCTCGACCGCCAGCATCTGCGGGAAGTCGGCGCGAGCCTTGGCGATGGCGTCCGGTTTGCACATGAACTGATCGCCGGTGCAGATAAGGCCGACCTTGGTCTGGTGCTTGCCCTGCTCGGCGATGCAATCCTGAGCGACCGCGATGAGTTTCTCGTCGCAGGGGAAGGCGGCGGGTTGCTGCGCCATCTGGCCCATCTCGTAACCAAAGGCGGTCACGTCCACATCGTGGAAACGCATCTCGCTGGCAATCACCACATCACCGATGTGCAGGTCTTGGGCAAAACCGCCTGCAGAGCCGGTATTGATGACGCAGTCGGGGGCGAATTTTTCCAGCAGCAGGCTGGTGGCCACGCTTGCAGCGACTTTACCGATGCCGGAGCGGGTCAGGATCACCTCTTTGCCCGCCAGCATCCCTTGATAGAACTCACAGCCGCCCAGTTGCAGGGTGGTGGGGTTGCTCATCTGGCTGCGCAGCAGGGCTACTTCTTGCTCCATGGCGCCGATAATACCTACTTTCATTGCTGACCTCGTCTTGATAGCCGTGTGGCTGAATTTAAGTTGCTGTAGATCATAACAAAAGATGGCGTCGGCGCCGAGAGGCACAAGCGAAAGGAGAGATGAAGTGCGGCGCTCCATATGGGAGCGCCGCAGGTGACAAAAAGCATTGATGAGGAGGAGAGAGAGCCTTTAGCCGAGCGCGGTGTCGAGGGTCATCATCAGTGCAAAGCCCGCCATCAGGCCGAGGGTGGCATAGGTCTGGTGACCGTTGCGGTGGGTCTCAGGGATCACCTCGTGCGAGACCACAAACAGCATGGCGCCGGCGGCGAGCCCAAGTCCGATGGGGTAGGCGATGGCAAGGCCGCTGGAGAGCCCCACCCCGAGCAGGGCGCCAACCGGTTCGAGCAGGCCGCTGGCGATGGCAACCAGCACCGCTATCGAGGGGCGAAAACCGGCGGCGCACATGGCCAGCGCCACCGCCAGTCCTTCCGGAATATCCTGCAGAGCGATGGCGGTGGTGAGCGGTAGCCCCACCGACATATCCCCCTGCGAGAAGCTGACCCCGATGGCCATCCCCTCCGGCAGGTTGTGCAGGGCGATGGCAAAGACGAACAGCCAGACCCGGGAGCAGCTCTCATGGCCGGGACCGCAGGGGCCGGTTTTGTCGTGCTCGTGGGGTGTGAACTGATCCAGCCCCAGCATTAACAGCACCCCGAGGATCATGCCAACTACCACCACTGCGGCGGCGCTAAAGCCGTTGCCGGTAATCCCCTCGGCGGCCTCCAGCCCCGGCAGCAGCAGGGAGAAGGCGCTGGCCGCCAGCATCATACCGGCGGCAAAGCCCAGCATGGTGTCCTCTACCTTTTGCGGCACCGAGCGCAGAAACAGGGCGGGCAGGGCGCCGATGGCGGTGGCGGCAAACCCGGCGGCACCACCGACAAGGCCATAGCGCACGCCGCTGGTCACCTCGCCGGTAGCGAGCATGATGAGACTCTGCAACAGCAGCAACAAGACGGCAGCCAGCGCGATAAAGAGGCCGAGAGCAGTGAGCGGGCGGCTTTGCATCTGGCTGCGCAGTTGCTGTGACCAGGATAACGGAGGAAGAGCTGAGAGATGGTCCATAGCATGACCTCAAGGTGTGCAAAGTGGATGGTGGCATTACATCCACTTGGCCGCCCCTTGTCCATGCCTGCAAGGCGATTGCCGCTATCGAGAAAATGGCGTCAGGTGAATATGCAGTTTTTTGTGATCCGGCTCCGATTGTTGGTTTTGTTAAGTTGCTTTTGATTTTTAAAGAAAAGTGAGGGTGTGGTCGCTTTGTGCTAGAGTGCGCGCCTTTGCGGAACTCTATCTTCCCGGTGTTCTGCATTCTTTCCCGTCAGGAAGATCCGGGGATTTGCTCATAGGGACGTGATCGCCACACTCCATTCGCCTGTCAGCAGTAGAGGATCACCCGCCACTATGTTTTACAAGAATCTCTCCATCGGCAAAAAGATTGCCGTGGTTTTTGCGGTCATTGCCGCAGTCAACGTTGTCTTCGGTGTTTTTCTCTCCAGTGAATTGCGCGGTGTGCGTGATCGGGTGCTGAACTTTACCGACTCTACGCTGCCGAGTGTCCTGTCGGTCGAAACCCTGCTCTATGACGTCTCCTATGTCCGTCGTGCCCAGTTCGCCTTGCTGATGGTGAACGATGCCGCTGATCTGCAAGCTCGCCGCAGCCGGATCCAGCAGAATATCCAGAAAGTCGACAATGCATTTCACGCCTATGAGGCGACTGTCGGGGACGAATATGAGCGTCAAGTATTCAACCGTGCCAGACAGGAGTGGCAACGCTACTTGAGCTCAGTCAATGTGGTGGATCAACTGCTTATACAGGGAGATCTTGAGCAAGCCAAGGCTCAGCTGTTCCAGTCTAATCCCATTTATGGTGAGCTAGAAAAGGCTGTCAATGGTCTAGTGGAAGTGAACCTTGGTTTCGTCAAAGAAAACCGCAGCAGCTTGCTTGGCAGCGTCAGCATGGTGACCACCTTCGCCATGGTGAGCATCGGTGCTCTGTTGATTTTCATGGTGGCCATGACCTGGTTTCTGACCCGCCAGATCTGCCTGCCGCTGCAAGCGGTAGTGGCTCAGGCCAACGCCATTGCAGCCGGCGATCTGACTCATCAGCTGGAGCGTCAGCATATTGGCCGCGACGAGCTGGGCATGCTGGCCAAAGCCTCTCTCAAGATGCAGGACAACCTGCGCGGTCTGATTGAAGAGGTAGTGGCTGCTGTTACCCAGTTGGGTGTGGCGATTGACGAAGTGAGTGCGGTTTCCGAACAGTCTGCCAAGGGTATTCAGAGCCAGCAGCAAGAGATTTCGCTGGTGGCGACGGCCATGACCCAGATGAAGGCGACCGTTGCTGATGTGGCGGGCAATACAGAGCACACCTCTGAGTCTGCCAGTGCAGCTAATACTTTGGCCCGCAAAGGCAACCAGGATGTGCAGCGTTCGCTGGTGGCCATCACCCGTGTGGCTGAAGAGATTGAGCAGGCTGGCACGCTGGTGGCCGAACTGGAGCGTGAATCCGCCCAGATCAACGTCGTGGTCGATGTTATTCGCAGCATTGCCGATCAGACCAATCTGCTGGCTCTCAATGCCGCCATTGAGGCAGCCCGTGCCGGTGAACAGGGCCGAGGCTTTGCGGTGGTTGCTGATGAGGTGCGTACTCTGGCGGGCCGCACCCAGGCCTCTACCGGCGAGATCGTCGCCATCATCGAAACCCTGCAGTCTCGCGCCAATCAGGCGAAAGAGGTGACAGGGCTGAGCTGCGACATGATCCGCCAGTGCGTAGCCCAAAGCGAGCAGACCGGTACCGGTATCCAGCAGATCGAAGAGGCTGTCGCCCAGATTGCCGATATGGCGATCCAGATTGCCAGCGCCTGCGGCGAGCAGGATGCGGTCTCCGACGAGCTGGGCCGCAACGTCGAGCGGATCAACGAGTCCGCCAACGAGGTAGCCCTGGGCGCCGATCATACTGCCCGCGCCTGTCTGGAGCTGAGCCAGCTGGCGGTGGGTCTGAAGCAGACCATCGGTCGCTTCCGCCTCGCCTGATAAAGGGGCTGGCGTACGCCGGCCTCTTCATTCATAAAAGTCGGGGCGCTTTGTATGCCCTCACGACACCCGGCCATGTGCCGGGTGTTTTTTTATCTGGCGATGGGTACGAGGCCAGATGGTCGGGGTTCTTCGCAAGGGGATGAAGGTCAGGGCAACAAACAGGGGGCAGATGATTATCCCGGCCTGTGCGCGGTGATATTCAAGAAGGTTGGTTAAGGCGTATTTGCTAACGAGAGAAGGGCGACGAACGGTTTTGGGGATGGGGAACGGGGCGAGCGGTTGGGGTGTGCGCTACGGGGAAGAAGAGCATAAGCAGTTGGTTGGAATGCCCGAACAGGGCATATCGCAGCAATAAAAAAACCGGCTTGCGCCGGTTTTTTTATCTGTCTGCTCGAAGGCTGGCTTATTTAGCCAGAGACTCCGGCAGCTCTTCGCGGATCTTGCCGAGCATCTCTTTCAGGACGCGCGGGTTGGCAACCACGATGTTGCCGGAGTTTTCGTAGTTGTGACCACCTACGAAGTCGGTGACGATGGCACCAGCTTCTTTGGCCAGCAGTTCACCGGCAGCGGTGTCCCAGGGTTTCAGGCCGATTTCCCAGAAACCGTCGACACGACCGGCAGCCACGTAGGCCAGATCCAGTGCGGCAGAGCCGGAGCGGCGGATGTCGGCACACTCGATGAACATGCTCTGGAACATCTTCAGGTAAGGCTCGATGTGATGCTTCTGCTTGAACGGGAAACCGGTCGCCAGCACGGTGCCAGCCAGCTCTTTGGCTTTGCCGACACGGATGCGGTAGCCGTTCAGCTGGGCGCCGCTACCACGAGTAGCAGTAAACAGTTCGTCACGGATGGGATCGTAAACAACGGCTTGTTCGGTTTTGCCTTTTACGCGCAGGGCGATGGAAACGGCAAAGTGCGGAATGCCTTTGACAAGGTTGGTCGTGCCATCCAGTGGGTCAATGATCCATTGGTAGTCCGGATTGGTACCGGCAATCTCACCAGACTCTTCAGCAACAATACTGTGCTCCGGGTAAGATTTTTTGATGGTGTGAATGATGGCCGCTTCGGCTTCACGGTCAACGTTGGTCACGAAGTCATTGCTGCCTTTTTGGATAGCCTCAATGTTCTCGGGCTGGGAGAAGGCTTTTACTACAACTTGACCGGCGTTGCGCGCAGCGCGCACGGCGATATTCAGCATCGGATGCATAGGTTCACCACTGGATGTTAAAGAACGGGGGATAAAAGGACGCGGTATAATACCAGTATTTTGTGCGATGGCAACTGTTATCCCCCCTACGACCAATTGATTACCACTGCCAGATTTGACGGCTCCAATATAGACCAGATCTGCGCTAGTCTTATCCCAGCAGCCGGATACAGGCTGTCATGAGCATAGGGATGTGAACCATGAATTTGTCATTAGTGAGTCAAAATGTGTCTACTGCCAGCGAGGGACTGCTGGCCATTTTACGATCGTCACCCGAGTATGGTGATCACTTTGCCCACATCACCGTGACCCCCCTGGCCCAGTGGCAACCGGCCAAGACGGAGGCGGCGATCCTGCTGATCGACGGCGATGCGCCCTGGCAGGATGCCGGATTTGCCCGGGGAGAGGATGAGACGATCGGTTTGCCGGTCTTGCCGCTGTTGATCCGCAAGGGAGACAAGGAGCTGACGGTCTGCGGGCCGGATGTGCGTGACCCCCGTTTCTATTTTGTCTCAAACGGCATCGTGCTGGATGAGTCGGAGCTGGCCGAGCCTGCCTGCAGCCGGGTGCTGTTGCGCAAGCTGGAGTCCTACTTCCCGCTGCTTTCCCGCCTGATCATGCTGCGCCAGCGCAAGCCGGTCGCCGTGATTAACTAATATCTACCATTGCCAGAGCGCACCAGCGGCGCACTGTGGCCTTGTTTGGCCTACGGTGCGCCGCTTTTTAATGGTCTGGAGCCGGTCACTTGTTGCAAGATGAGGCGGCTATGGTGTTGCACCCTGTTCCAACCGTGCAATTTGACTATGACCAACAAGGAGTGAATCATGATCGACTTTTACACTGCCGCGACCCCCAATGGTTTCAAAGTGGCGATCGCCCTCGAAGAGTTGGGTTTGCCCTATCGGGTCATTCCTCTCGATCTTTCGGCGCTGGAGCAGAAGAAGCCCGAGTTTCTCGCCATCAACCCAAATGGCCGTATTCCGGCTATCGTCGATCGGGATAACGACGATTTCGCCGTATTCGAGTCGGGGGCCATCCTCATCTATCTGGCGGAGAAAGCAGGCAAGTTGCTGCCCGCTGATCCCAAACGCCGCTCTCAGGCCATCCAGTGGCTGATGTTCCAGATGGGCGGGGTAGGACCCATGATGGGGCAGGCCAACGTCTTCTACCGCTATTTCCCCGAAAAGATCCCCGCCGCCATCGAACGTTACCAGAAGGAGGGGCGCCGCCTGTTCGAGGTGCTCGACAGCCATCTGGCCCATCACGAATATCTGGCGGACGAGTACAGCATCGCCGACATTGCCACCTGGCCCTGGGTGCGTATTTATGACTGGAGCGGCATCTCCATCGAGGGATTGCCTCATCTGCAAGCATGGATGGATCGCATGGCACAGAAACCTGCCTGCCAGAAGGGGATCACTATACCGCCGCGCAAGGAGCAGCCCGATGAGCTGATCAAGCAGGCGCAGCAGATGGTAACACGTTGATTTTTAACTGCGGACGGGGCGTAAAGCCCCGTAATATTAGAAAAACTAAGGCAAGCCGATTATAAAGATTCGTTCGTTTTCTGTGAGCTGAATCACTATGATGCCCCCATACCACCAAGCGTCCTGTGCGGTGGCTTGGCGGGCTCCCCGCCTACTGTTTCCAACACTGTTTTTGATTGCATCACAACCTCTGTGATCAGATTCCTCTGGGCCATTTTGTGCCAGAGGGGCGGCAGCATTTTTTCGATTTTTTGGGACTGATATGGATCGGCACAGTTTTTATCCGTTGTTTTTATTGACCATTCTGATGGTCGCTGTGGGCCAGATGACCCAGACCCTTTATGTTCCCTCCATTCCCATGATGGCGGGGGACTTCAATGTGGCCTCGGGCCAGTTACAGGCGGTGATGGCCTGTTACCTGATCCCCTATGGCCTCTCCCAGTTTGTCTACGGGCCGCTGTCGGATCGTATCGGTCGTCGTCCGGTGCTGATCGTCGGCATGATGGTGTTTCTGGTGGGCACCCTGATCATTCAGGTCATCCCCCATTTTGCCGCCCTGCTGGTGGGCAGTTTTGTTCAGGGGCTGGGTACCGGTGCCGGTGGCGCCATGAGCCGTACCGTGATGCGCGATCGCTACAATGGCGCCGAGCTCAACCGCGCCAACAGTCTGGTGAGTATGGGGGTGATCTTCTCCCCGCTGCTGGCGCCAGTGCTGGGGGGATGGCTGACCGAGCTGTTCAACTGGCGGGCCGGTTACTGGTTCCTGTTCGGTTTTGGTGCCGTAGCCACCCTGGCGATCATGGCCTGGTTTGGCGAGACCCTGCCTGCTGCTGCCCGTCAGCCACTGCGCGTCGGTGCTGCCTATCGCCATGTGCTGGGCAACCCCAAGTTTCAGGGCAACCTGCTCTGCCTGATGGCGACCTTTGCCGGTTTGGCAGTGTTCGAGGCAGCGGCCGGTGTGCTGCTGGGCGATGTGCTGAAACTGAGCGCCCGTACCGTGAGCGTGCTGTTCGTGCTGCCGCTGCCCGGCTATCTGTTCGGGGCCTGGCTCTCTGCCAAGCTGAGCTTCCGTTTGACTCAGGGCAAACTGATGCGTCTTGGCATCGCCTTTCTGGCGCTCGGCTCCCTCATCATTCTGGTGCCGGGGCTGTTCGGGGTGGTGAGTGCCGCCTCGCTGGTCGGTGGTGCGGCTGTCTACTTCATCGGTAGCGGTATTCTCTACCCGACCGCCACTTCCTGTGCCATCGAGCCCTTCCCGGGTCAGGCCGGTACCGCGGGTGCCATTCTCGGCGGGATGCAGAATCTGGGGGCCGGTGTGGTGACCCTGCTGGCGGCCGGTTTCCCGATGACCGGTCAGGTGACTCTGGGTGCTATCATGACCCTGATGGTGCTGATCGTGGCGCTGAGTTTTGTCTGGCTGCGCCACCACGGTTCTCCTCACGAGCAGATGGCCATCTAAATTTGCTTGCCAGTTGCAAAACAAAGCCCGCCTTTTGGCGGGCTTTGTCGTTATGGCTGTGTCCGTTTCACACCTTGTCCCATCGGGTTCTCCATTTATTGGGGGGGAAAGGTGTAAACCATATTCAGGACGGGACAGTTCGTTGATCATCAGGCAAAGAAAAAGCCCGTCACGCTGGTGACGGGCTTTTGCTGTTGGTACCCCGAGATGCCGTTGCCGGTTTGGGCCCTTGAACCGTCGGTTCAAGGCGGGGATCGGATCTGACCGCAGGCTTCTCGGTCGTGCCGAGCATGCGCAATAGCCAGAAGGCAGATCCCCTGTTTGGTATGAATATCGGCTCGGGGACTTGAACCGGCTGACAAACATCCCAGGGAATTTTAAAACGGTTTGCGATTAGGGCTGTTGCCCCTCTTCGCTGGAATCACCATATTGTCCGTGCTCGATCAGGGCCGCTTCGATGGTGCGCTGCAGCATCTTGATCCGCTTGTCCATGGTCTCAGAGTATTGGTGGTTCTTCTCTTTTTCAAGGCAGAGCTCATGACAGAAATTGAGCGCAGCCATGATAGCCAATTGTTCGTTGCTGGAGACTTTGGAGCGTTGACGCAGGTCGATCAACTTGTCGGTCAGCTGCTCGGCGGCCTGGCGCAGGGCATCCTGCTGTCCCAAGGGACAGGATACCTTGTAGGGACGTCCCAAAATGACGATTTCTACGGCCTCTGTGCTCATGCCTTCCTCAATACGGCGGAGCTGATTTCCGCCTTTATCCACGTGGACAACTGGGCGGGACTATATAGCGCAGATGCATAAGTTTCAAGGCCTTGCTGGCTCTGCAAGAGGGAGAATGCTAGGATCCTGACCATTAATTCTGCAAATTTGACTGAACTTTGAGCGGATCCTCGATGAGCAAAACGAACCCCCTTAAATATGCGGCAGTGGCCGACATCATGGAACAACATGAGCTGATGGCCAGCGCAGTAGAGGCCCATGGTGTGATCTGCGGTCTGGTGTGCGGCGGTGTGGCACTGGACGACAAGAGTTGGCTGCCCCATTTCAACGATCTGGTGAACGACGGTTTCGGCCTGCCGGCCCCGGTGCGCCAGGTGATGACCGATCTTTATCACAATGTGGTCGAGAGCCTGATGGCCCAGAAGGGCGTCGAGCTGCTGCTGCCAAGTGATGATGCTCCCCTCGACGAGCGCATCGATTCGCTGGTGGACTGGTCACAGGCATTTCTGGCCGGTTTCGGCGTGGTGCAGCAGGAGCTCTCCCGCGCATCGGAAGAGCTGCAGGAGATGATCCAGGATATCGCCAGCATCACTCAGGTCTCCGCCGAGTTCGATCAGGAAGATGACGAGAACGAAGCCTCTTTCCTGGTGCTCTACGAACACGTCAAACTGGGTGTCATGATGGCCTTCGAAGAGTTTGGCAAGCGCCCCGATACCCCGAGTGCGCCGCCGACCCTTCATTGAGGTGCGGGTCAACGCGACCCTTACTGAATCTGCAAGAGCGCCTGATGGCGCTCTTTTTTATTTCCTTGTGGTGGCTAACCCTGTGAGGCGCAACCGGTTTTTTGCCGGTGACCTCGCATTCGGCCAGCGGCTTTGTGATAGCATGAGGCCACCTTTTTCACTTCTTCCTCTCAGCTTATGTCTCAATCTGATGTGCGACAGGTCGATGTCACCCTGGTCGGCGGTGGAATGAGCGGTGCCGTGCTGGCCCTCTCGCTGGCGGCCCTGCTCCGATCCGATGGCTCCCCCCTCGAGATCCTGCTGCTGGAGGCAAGCGTCCCCGAACAGCACACCCATTCAGGGTTCGACGCCCGCGCCATTGCGCTCTCGGCCGGTACCTGTGATGCGCTGTTGCGACGCGGACTCTGGCCGCTGTTTGCCCCCCATTGCTCCCCCATTACCCAGATCCATGTCTCGGATAGGGGCCACTTCGGTCAGGCTCGCCTGTCGGCTGCCGAATACGGTCTGCCCGCGCTGGGCCAGGTGATCGAGCTTGCAGCTGCCGGTCATGAGCTGCAACGGGCGATGGCGGCCTCTCCCAATATCCGGGTCTGCTGTCCGGCTCGGGTGAGCGAGATTGCGCCCGATGAGGAGAAGGTGACCCTCACCCTCGAGAGCGGTGAACAGATTGAGACCCGCCTGCTGGTGGCGGCAGACGGCGGCAACTCCTTTGTGCGTCAGTACTTCAAGTTGCCGGTGACCCGCCACGACTTTGAGCAGCACGCCATCATCGCCACGGTCAAAACGGCGCAAGACCCTGAGGGACGCGCCTTCGAGCGTTTTACCGAAGGGGGGCCGCTGGCCCTGCTGCCGATGCAGGATGGGCTCTCCTCGCTGGTGTGGAGCGTCGGGCAGCATGAGGTGGATGAGCTGATGGCCCTCGATGAGGCGGCGTTTCTCGCCCGTCTGCAGCAGGCCTTTGGCTGGCGGCTCGGTCGCTTCGAGCGATGTGGCGTGCGTAACGTCTATCCGCTCATTCTGACCGCCTGCGACTACCCGCTGGCCCAGCGTACCGTGCTTGTGGGCAATGCTGCTCATGCCCTGCACCCTATCGCCGGGCAGGGCTTCAACCTCGGGATGCGGGATCTCGACCTGCTTACCGGCGCCGTAGCCAAGGCGTTGGCAGAGGGGGAGGATATCGGCAGTTTCAAGGTACTGAGTGGCTACTGGCAGCAGCGTCAGCGCGATCAGAAGCAGACCGTCTGGCTCACCTCTTCGCTGGCCCAGCTCTTCTCCAATGGTCACGATCCGCTGGTGGCGGGGCGCAATCTGGCGCTCACCCTGATGGGGCGATTCCCGTGCCTCAAGGCGCCGCTTGCCTCGCGCACCTTGGGCTTTGTCGCTGATGTGTGCGGCAACTAGCCAGCACTTGTTGAGTGGAACCTGTTGACCGCCATTCGTTGATCAAAACCTATTGAATAAAGAGGCGATGCCTGCGGGCGTCCCCTCGCTGGCCAGCCGGTCAGCCCTGAAAGGATGAGATGATGCAGATGCAAAATGTGGATGTGGTGATTGTAGGTGGCGGCATGGTGGGGCTGGGGCTCGCTGCGGCCTTGAAACATAGCGCCCTCAAGGTGCTGGTGGTGGAGGGACAACTGCCCGACCCGCAGCTGGGGGAGGTGGCCGATAACCGGGTCAGCGCCCTGAGTCTGGCCAGCCAGCAGATCCTGCGCCATGTCGGCGCCTGGGACGGCATTGAAGCGCGCCGCCTGCAGGCCTATGACAAGATGGCGGTGTGGGAGCAGGACAGTTTCGGCCATATCGACTTCGATGCCGCCAGTCTGCGTCAAGCCAACCTCGGCCACATCGTCGAGAATCGGGTGATCCAGCTGGCGCTGCTTGAGGCGATTGAAGGTGCCAGCAATATCCAGTTGCTGACCCCCGCCAGAGCCAAGAGCCTGCAGAGCGGCCCGGCGGGCGCCCTGCTGCTCCTTGAAGATGGTCAGGCCATCTCGGCCAAACTGGTGGTGGCTGCCGATGGCGCCCACTCCTGGGTGCGCCGTCAGGCTGATATCCCGCTCACCAGCTGGGATTACGGTCACCACGCGCTGGTGGCGACGGTGCGCTGCGCCGAACCCCATGAAGCTGTTGCTCGCCAGATCTTCACCCCGGATGGCCCGCTCGCCTTTTTGCCGCTGTGGCAAGAGAACCTCTGCTCCATCGTCTGGTCGCTGCCTGCGGCCCGCGCCGAGGCGCTCTGCGCCTGCGATGACGAGCAGTTCAATCGCCAGCTTACCGCCGCCTTCGATGCCCGGCTCGGTCTGTGCAAGGTGGAGGGGCCGCGCAGCGCGATTCCTCTTACCGCCCGCTATGCTCGCGACTTTGCCCGCGAGCGGCTGGTGCTGGTGGGGGATGCCGCCCACACCATCCACCCTTTGGCGGGGCAGGGGGTCAACCTTGGCCTGCTGGATGCTGCCGCGCTGGCGGAGCAGATCTTGCAAAATCATGCCGCGGGCGAGGATATCGGCCTGCTCGCCAACCTGCGCAGCTACGAGCGCTGGCGCAAGAGCGAGGCGGCTCGCATGCTGGCGGCGATGGAAGGGCTCAAGCGGCTGTTCAGCGGGGCCAACCCGCTCAAGAAGCTGGTGCGGGGCGTGGGATTGCGCGCGGCCAATCTGCTGACTCCGTTCAAGGAGGGGGTGATCCGCGCCGCCATGGGGCTGGAGGGAGAGTTGCCCGCATTGGCCCGTCCTGACTGGGTCGTTGCGGCGACCAAGGGCAGTGCCATGCAGGCCAAGGGTGAAAAAAACTAATATTACTCGCCGTTTTTGACAACAAAAGTAATCCGACAAGGCTGACGACCCGTTTTGGGTGTCAGCCTTTAATTTTGCTCTGGAGCGAAACGTTTTTCTGCAAATTGTGACGAAACGGTAAAAATCAAAATTTAATCTCGCCTGAGTCGGCTTATGGCTGTTTTTATCACTGCATTTATCTTAGTGTCTGGAGTCAGTTTTACGGGAGGGGATTAGTTTTTTTTGAGCGGCACGCTCGCCTGCTTGTCATATAATCCGCTCCGTTCAAGGAATCCCTCTTGCCTGGCAAGGGCAGGAGCGAGCACGCACTTTTGGATCCGGTCGCTTTTTGTTGCACGCAGTGCAGTCAGAGCGGTGGCGCGGGTCGCAAGGGTGGTCGCCAAAGCGAAAAGGCTTTTTGCTAAGGAAAGAATGCGATGATCCAGACTACTGTACTGCATCCCAAACACCTGGAAGCCGGCGCCAAGATGGTGGACTTCCACGGTTGGGAAATGCCCATCAACTACGGCTCCCAGCTGGAAGAGCACCACGCGGTGCGCAGCGATGCCGGTATGTTCGATGTCTCCCACATGACCATCGTCGATTTGACCGGCGAACGGGTCAAAGCCTTTCTGCAACACCTGCTGGCCAACGACGTGGCCAAACTCACTGCCCCCGGCAAGGCCCTCTACAGCGGCATGCTCAATCCGGAAGGCGGCGTGATCGATGACCTCATCACCTATTACCTGACCGATACCTTCTACCGGCTGGTGGTCAATTCCGCTACCCGCGAGAAGGATCTGGCTTGGATCCGCCATCACGCCATCGATTTCGATATCACAGTGACCGAGCGTCCCGAGCTTGCGATGATTGCGGTGCAGGGCCCCAACGCCAAGGTCAAGGCTGCTGCTGTGCTGAGCGCAGCCCAGCGTACTGCTGTGGTGGGGATGAAACCCTTCTTCGGCGTGCAGGCTGGCGATCTCTTTATCGCCACCACCGGTTACACCGGCGAGGATGGTTATGAAATCGTGGTGCCGCAAGAGAAAGCCTGCGAGCTGTGGCAGGCACTGTTGGATAACGGTGTCGCCCCGTGTGGTCTCGGTGCCCGCGATACCCTGCGCCTCGAAGCGGGGATGAACCTCTACGGTCAGGATATGGACGAGTCAGTCTCTCCGCTGGCCGCCAACATGGCCTGGACTATCGCCTGGGAGCCAAGTGATCGCAACTTTATTGGCCGCGCTGCGCTGGAAGCCCAGAAAGCGGCGGGCAACCAGCCCAAGCTGGTGGGTCTGGTGATGGAAGAGAAAGGGGTGCTGCGGGCCGGTATGCCGGTTACCTTCACCGCGGCAAACGGTGAGAAGCGGGAAGGTGTGATCACCTCCGGCTCTTTCTCCCCCACCCTGGGCTACAGTGTCGCCCTGGCGCGTGTGCCCCGTGATATCGGTGAACTGGCCGAGGTGGAGATCCGCAAGAAACTGGTCACCGTGAAGGTCACCAAGCCCGCTTTCGTCCGTAACGGCCAGAAGCTGGTTTAACATCGTCTTGGGGGAGGGGAGTGCCTCCCCCATCCCTTTTCATATTCGTTTTTAAACGCGACTCAAAGATCAAAGGAAGCACAAATGAGCCATATCCCGAGCGAACTGAAATATGCCACTTCCCACGAGTGGATCCGTGTTGAAGCCAACGGCGAGGCCGTGGTCGGTATCACCGAGCACGCCCAAGAGCTGCTGGGTGACATGGTGTTTGTCGAGCTGCCGGAAGTGGGCAAGCAGGTCAGTGCCGGTGACGACTGCGCCGTGGCCGAGTCGGTCAAGGCGGCCTCCGATATCTACAGCCCGGTGAGCGGTGAGATCATCGCCGTCAACGAAGAGCTGGAAGGGGCCCCGAGCTGGTCAACTCCGACCCCTACAGCGCTGGCTGGCTGTTCCGCATCAAGCTCGATGACGAGAGCGAGCTGGCCAACCTGCTGGATGCCGAAGGCTACCAGAACGTGGTGGACGAAGAGTAATGCCCCCGGGCCCTGCCAACACAGCAGGGCCCCTTTGTATGACCGCCAGCCGGGCAAGCACCGGCCGGTGGAAGGGTGAAGTCGCCCGCGCTTGCCGTTTGCCAGCCTGGGAGCCTAGGGGCAAACAGGTCGGTTTGCAACAAGGCGATCCCCTCTTGATGCTGCCGCAGCATCCGGTGCCGTACCCTGTCTGCGGGACCCAGAACATGAGTGGAGTCGGTATCAGCCGACGATCAGGAACATCAGGTCTTGGTTATCAGGATGTCATGCCAGGACTTATTTATCAGGAAATAGGGAAATGACCCAGTCACTGTTTGAACTTGAGCAAAAAACCGATTTTGTCCGCCGCCATATCGGCCCGGGCGAGGAAGAGCTGCGCCAGCTGCTGGCGACCGTCGGGGCCGAGAGCCTGGACGATTTGATTGAACAGACCGTGCCGGCCGCCATTCGCCTGCCGGGTCCGCTGGGGATCGGTGCCGGCATGACTGAAGTGGAGGCGCTGGCCAAGCTCAAGGGCTATGCCGCTCAGAACAAGATTGCCAAGAGCTATATCGGCATGGGTTATCACGATACCCATGTGCCCCACGTCATTTTGCGCAATGTGCTGGAAAATCCGGGTTGGTATACCGCCTACACCCCCTATCAGCCCGAGCTGGCACAGGGCCGTCTCGAAGCCCTGCTCAACTTCCAGCAGCTGACGCTGGATCTCACCGGCATGGATCTGGCAAGCGCCTCCCTGCTGGATGAAGCGACTGCCGCTGCCGAGGCGATGGCGTTGGCCAAGCGGATGGCCAAGTCCAAATCCAACCTCTTCTTCGTGGCTGATGATGTGCACCCGCAGGTGATCGACGTGGTCAAGGAGCGTGCGGTTCACTTCGGTTTTGACGTGGCGGTTGGCGCCGCGAGCGACGCAGTGAGCGAAGAGGTGTTTGGTGCCCTGTTCCAGTACCCCACCACCACAGGTGAGGTGAAAGATCTGCGCGCCCTGATTGCCGCGGTACAGGCACAGAAAGGGCTGGCCTGTGTCAGCGCCGATCTGCTCTCCCTGCTGCTGCTCAAATCCCCGGGCGAGCTGGGTGCCGACGTGGTGTTGGGCTCCGCCCAGCGCTTTGGCGTGCCCATGGGCTACGGTGGCCCCCACGCCGCCTTCTTCGCCACCCGCGATGCTTACAAGCGCTCCATGCCGGGCCGTATTATCGGTGTCTCCAAGGATGCCCGTGGCAAGAGTGCCCTGCGCATGGCGATGCAGACCCGCGAGCAGCATATCCGCCGCGAGAAGGCCAACTCCAACATCTGTACCGCTCAGGTGCTGCTGGCCAACATGGCGAGCTTCTACGCCGTCTACCACGGCCCGGTGGGGCTGAAAACCATCGCCTCCCGCGTGCACCGTCTCACCACCATTTTGGCGCTCGGCCTCAAGGCCAAGGGCGTGGCCCTCAAGCATGCCAGCTGGTTCGATACCCTGACCGTGCTGACGGCAGATAAAGCAGCACTCATTGCCAAAGCTGAAGCCAATGGCATCAACCTGCGTGCGGATCTCGACGGTGCGGTAGGGGTGTCCCTCTCTGAAACCACCACCCGTGGCGATGTGGCCGAGCTGTTTGATCTCTTCCTCGGTCAAGGCCATGGACTGGATATTGAGGCCCTCGACAAGGCGGCTCAGGCTCATCACGCCATTCCGCAGGATCTGCTGCGCACCGATGCCGTGCTGACCCACGAGGTGTTCAACAAGTACCACTCCGAAACCGAGATGCTGCGTTATATCCACCGTCTCGAAGCCAAAGATTTGGCGCTCAACTACGCCATGATTTCGCTCGGCTCCTGCACCATGAAGCTCAACGCCACCGCCGAGATGATCCCGGTGACCTGGCCCGAGTTTGGCAAGTTGCACCCGTTTGCTCCGCTGGCGCAGGCCAAGGGCTATCAGCTGCTGCTGGCCGACCTCGAAAACTGGCTGGTGAAAGTGACCGGTTACGATGCGGTCTGCATGCAGCCCAACTCAGGTGCCCAAGGTGAATACGCAGGTCTCTTGGCCATCAAGAAGTACCACGAGTCCCGTGGTGAGGGGCATCGCGACATCTGCCTGATCCCAGCTTCTGCCCACGGTACCAACCCGGCCTCTGCCCAGATGGCGGGGCTCAAGGTGATCGTCACCGCCTGTGACAAGTCCGGCAACGTGGATCTCGATGACCTGCGTGCCAAGGCCGCCGAGGCGGGGGATCAGCTCTCCTGTCTGATGGTGACCTACCCCTCCACCCACGGGGTGTACGAGGAGACCATCAAGGAGGTGTGCGACATCGTTCACCAGCACGGTGGTCAGGTCTATCTGGACGGCGCCAATATGAACGCGCAAGTCGGGTTGACGGCACCGGGCTTTATCGGCGCGGACGTCTCTCACCTCAACCTGCACAAGACCTTCGCCATTCCTCACGGCGGTGGCGGCCCGGGCATGGGCCCCATCGGCGTGAAGAAGCATCTGGCACCGTTCGTGGCTGGCCACGCCGTGGTCAAGACCGACAAGGAGAGCCGTGACAATGGCGCCGTGTCGGCTGCACCGTTCGGCTCGGCCAGCATCCTGCCCATCAGCTGGATGTATATCGCCATGCTGGGTGACGAGGGGCTGAAGAGATCCACTCAGGTGGCCATCCTCAACGCCAACTATCTGGCCAAGAAGCTGGGCGAATCCTTCCCGGTGCTCTATTCCGGCCGCAACGGTCGGGTGGCCCACGAGTGCATCCTGGATATCCGCCCGCTCAAAGAAGCCTCCGGCATCAGCGAGATGGACGTGGCCAAGCGGCTGATGGACTACGGCTTCCACGCACCGACCATGAGCTTCCCGGTAGCGGGCACCCTGATGGTCGAGCCGACCGAGTCGGAATCCAAGCGCGAGCTGGATCGCTTCGTCGAGGCGATGACGTCCATCCGCGCCGAGATTGCCAAGGTGCAGGAGGGGCAGTGGAGCCTCGCCGACAACCCGCTGGTCCATGCGCCGCACACCCAAGACGACGTGATGGATGCAGAGTGGAATCGTGGCTACAGCCGCGCCGAGGCGGTCTTCCCGTCGGACGCCGTGCGCGCCGCCAAGCTGTGGCCGTCTGTTAACCGCATCGACGACGTCTACGGCGATCGCAACCTGTTCTGCTCCTGTATCCCGACTGAGGATTACGCCAAGTAAGTGGCGTTTAGGAGCTACAGTTAAGCCTTATAAACAACAGGGCCACCCAGACGGGTGGCCCTTCGTTTACATGGACTTTATCTGCATGCTGCTATCCGAATGTCCGGCTTAAGTCCTTGAGCTGGCTCGCTTTGCTCTGCAAGTTGGCACTGGTTTCACTCACCTGATCGATTTTGAGGCTGTTATCGTGAGAGAGCGAGGATATCTGGTTGATATTGCGACTGATCTCCTCGATGACCGCTTGTTGCTCGGTGGCCGCGGCGGTGATCTGGTTGGAAAAATCAGAGACCTTGTCTATCTCGACCACAACCTGATTCAGGTTGCCGGTACTTGTCCGGGTGGTGGCGAGGCAGGCGTTGGTTCTGGTCACATTGAGATGCATCATCTCTTTCCATCCCCCCAGGGTTTGCTGGATATGGCCAATGCTGTTCTGGATCTGCTCTGTCGCCTTATGGGTTCTGGTCGACAGACTGCGAACCTCGTCCGCCACCACTGCAAAGCCACGCCCCTGATCGCCTGCCCGTGCTGCTTCGATGGAGGCATTGAGTGCCAGCAGGTTGGTTTGATCTGCAATGCCGCGAATTTCGCTCATGATGGTGCCGATCCGCTCGGACTCGCTCGCCAGCTCAACGGCTGACTGAAAGGCTTGCTCCGCCTGGGTGGCCAGCGCCGACATCTCTTCTCCTGCTTCCGAAAGCTGGGTGCTGGTGGTGATGCAGTGGCTGCGGGCCTCTTCAATCTGGCTGTTGCTGTCTTGAATATTGCGGTTGATCTCCTCGGCGGCCGAAGCCATCTGGGTGACAGCGGTGGCAATCTGCTGGATCTGCGTGTCTTGCGAAGAGATATCCTGGCTGGCCAGAGAGGCGGAGCCGCGCAGGTCATTGGCCATGGCATTGAGCGAAGCAGTGGTGTCATCCACCCGGCCGAGTACGGTACGGATCTTCGCTTGCCCGAGCTTGATATGGAAATCGGCAATGCTGTGGGGGGCATCCCCCGAGAAGATAAGGCGGCTGATGCTGTCGTAATCCTGTTCGAGCTGCTGCAAGAATCGCGGTGTGAGGAAGAGAGGGTGGCGATTGAACCAGATGGCTGCCAAGAGAGGAATGATGACCCAGAGCGCCTGCAGCGGTGAGAGCAGCCAGAGCGCGCTGATCACGCTGACGAGCAGCAGAGGTATGGTCATCATGGCCGGTGTGAGTTGACGCAGGCCCATGTGAATGGCAGAGCCGGTTTCACGGGCTTTAAGGGTTTTGTACATCTTGCTGGCACGCGCTTTGTGCTCTGCGGCGGGACGGCAGCGGACGGATTGGTAACCCACCATCTTGCCATCTTCATAAATCGGGGTGACATAGGCATCAACCCAATAATAACGACCATCTTTGCAGCGGTTTTTTACCATGCCTCGCCATGGTTTGCCTGCCTGCAGGTGGGCCCAGAGATCGGCAAACGCTGCCTTGGGCATGTCGGGGTGGCGCACCAGATTGTGATGCTGCCCCAACATCTCTTCCAGGCGATAGCCTGCCACCTGACAAAACGCCGGATTGGCGTAGGTGATGTCCCCTTTGAGGTCGGTCGTCGATACCAACTGGATATCGTCGGCAAATTCAACCTCGGTATCTGTGGTGTGAAGCGAGCTGGTTACCATGATCAGGCTCCGGTTTCGGCGTAACGGAATACTTCGTTTGAGTATGGCAGAGGATGTTCATTTATTGTGTTGTTGCATATTAACTCTTGTGCTACTGCGTGGGGACGGGATGGGTCTCACATTTTTACAGCACAGTTCGGTGAGGGGAGGCAGGCCAAGTCACATGGCCCGGAGAGCAGCAAACCCCTCATCCTTTGGCTGTCTCAAATTGACTGCCGTACGGAATAAACAAACGCCGATCATCCGATCGGCGTTTGTCTATGAGGTGCCGGATGGTTTCACACTCGGCTGCTTTGGCATTTTGCCTGTTTAAAGATGGGCGACTTAAAACAATAGTTGTGTCAGGTAGCCCATCAGGATCGCCATGCCAAGGATTCGACGGCGCAGAATGTGGGAGAGGTTGCTAAAAACGGTACTCGATATGGAGGGTATGGCTGTCCAGCCCCGGATTCTTGTCATACATATGGGCGTTGGACATGTGCTCATACTGATAACCGATCAGCCAATTCTTGGTGATGGCGTAGCCGAGGCCGATCCCCAGAGCGAACTGGAAGGGACCGCCGTAATCCTTGTAGCCGTGGCCGCGAGTGCCAAATTGGTACTGATCGAGCCAGACCATTTCGCCGGGGAGCCAGGTCACCCAGTCACCCCATTGGCATTCGATACGGGCGCCGCCCCCCAGTCTGGCGGTCTCTTCATCTTCTACCTTGAGCATACCGCCACGTACCCCCAGCCCAAATTGGCAGCCTGAGTCTCCCCAGCGCCAGAACATGTGGTGGAACTTGGCGTCGGCGATGTTGATGTCGAGCTTTTCATTGCTGAAGGCCTTGCCAAGCTGCAGTAACACGATATTGTCATTCGCCATTGCAGACGGACTGGCGAGCAGTGCTGTCAGCAGGCCGATCCTTGATAGAGTGTTAGCGTCCATGCCCCCTCCCGATCCTTGTTGTCATCGTGGTGATCCTGTTGATCACCCTTCAGGCATAGTCAATCGACGCGCTTCCTGTCAATGCATGGTCACTCGGTAAAAAATTAAATATTTATGAAAAATCAACTATCTGCATGGCCTGATGTGATTTGGCGTGCGTGACCGCGGGTGTCTAGTCCTGAAATAGGTTTACACATTTTCGGCTAGCTTTGCTCCACTCAGAACCCCCTATGTACCGCATCGGGGGTTCTGTATTTCAACGCATGATGCGGCCGCTCCTCGTTGTAAATATCCACCGCTTCACGCACCATTTCCCGCGCTTGCGTCAAATCCTGCGGGCTTTGCAACAACAACTCTCCTTTCAAAATCCCATTCACCCGCTCCGCCAACGCATTCTGGTAACAGTCATACCCATCCGTCATCGAGCATTTCACCCCGTACCGTTCATGTAATGACTGATACAGCCCAGAGCAATACTGCACGCCGCGGTCCGAGTGATGGATGAGTTCACCGCTGCCACACCGTTGCTTCAGTGCTTTCTTGAACGCCATCGCCACCGATTCGGCGTGCATCCCTTCGTGCACGTGATGGCCCACTATCTTGCGTGAGTACGCATCCGTCACCAGGCTCAGGTACAGCGGCCCGCTCCTGGCTGGCAGATAGGTGATATCTGCGACCCAGACCTGCTCCGGGGCCACCGGCGTGACCTGCTCTGGCCCCGCCTTGAGCAAGTTGGGATGACGGTAGAAACGGTGAAAACTGTGGGTGGTCGTGTGATACGCCCGTCTGGGTGGCACCAGCAGGCGGTGCCCGGCCAATATCCGAAACAGCCTGTCCCGCCCGACCTTGAGCCCGCCATCATCCTGACCCTGCAGCAGATAATGCAGCTTGCGGGTGCCCACCCGAGGTTGTCGCAGTCGAACCTGACGCACGAAGCGCACCACCTGCAATCCCTGTGCATGGCGTTCGTTGGCGACCCGATTGCGCTTGATAGTAAGCCTGCCGGCTTATCCCCAGAAACAGGCAAGCCCTGACAATGGTCAGCCTCTCGACTTGCCGCTGCGAGAGGACTTGCCGGGTCGCTTTTTTACGATGGAAACGCCGTAGTCATTCTTCAGTACATCGACGACGGCCTCAAAGAACTGGGCCTTCTGACTCATCAGCGCCAGCTGCTGCTCGAGTTCCTTGATACGCTGTTCGGGCGTCTTGTTGTCGGGGTCAGGCATGGTGATGCTCCTGCCGGCACGTACAGAAGCCCCCTGGCTCCAATCTTGCCGACCATGTTTACGCAACCATACCAGAACGGTGGAGCGGCCCTGAATGCCATAACGCATCTGAGCCTGTTTGTAGGTGAGCTCGCCTTTTTCAATCTGCTCGACAAGTGCCAATTTAAAAGTCAGCGAGTAATCGCGCTGTGTCCGTTTCACACCTTGTCCCATCGGGTTCTCCATTTATTGTAAACCATATTCAGGACGGGACAGGGGAGATGAAAAAGCCCTTCACCATGGTGAAGGGCTTTTTGCTATCTGACGTTACCCGCTCGGTTTGGCGTGCAGGCTCAGTAGCCCTGCTGGTGCACGTCCATCACGGCACGGCCAGACGGGTCTGCCATCTCCTTGAACTTGGCATCCCACTCCAGCGCGGTGGGGGTGGAGCAGGCGACCGACTTGCCGTAGGGCACGGTGCGGGCGGCGGCTTCCAGCGGGAAGTGTTCGTCGAAGATGGCGCGATAGAAGTAGGCCTCTTTGGTGAGCGGGGTGTTGATGGGGAAGCGGAATGCCGCCGCTTCGAACATCTGATCCGTCACCTCTTGTTCTACCATCGCCTTCAGGCTGTCGATCCACGAATAGCCCACACCGTCGGAGAACTGCTCCTTCTGGCGCCATGCCACTTCGTGGGGCAGCAGATCCTCGAACGCTTCGCGCAGGATGTGCTTCTCGATCTTGCCCTTGCCGCACATCTTGTCGGCGGGTTGCAGGCGCATCGCCACGTCCATGAACTCCTTGTCGAGGAAGGGCACGCGACCCTCCACACCCCAGGCTGCCATCGACTTGTTGGCGCGCAGGCAGTCATAGAGGTGCAAAGAGGCGAGCTTGCGCACGTTCTCTTCGTGGAACTCTTTGGCGTTGGGGGCCTTGTGGAAATAGAGGTAGCCACCGAACAGCTCGTCGGAGCCTTCACCGGAGAGCACCATCTTGATCCCCATCGCCTTGATGTAGCGTGCCATCAGATACATGGGCGTGGAGGCGCGGATGGTGGTGACGTCATAGGTCTCGAGGTGATAGATGACGTCCCGGAGGGCATCCAGCCCCTCCTGCACGGTGAAGTGGATCTGGTGGTGGATGGTGCCGAGGTGATCAGCCACCTTGCGGGCGGCGGCGAGATCCGGAGACCCTTCCAGCCCTACGGCGAAGGAGTGCAGTTGCGGCCACCAGGCTTCGCTCTTGCCATCGTCCTCAATGCGGCGCGCCGCATAGAGCTTGGTAATGGCGGAGATGACGGAGGAGTCCAGCCCGCCGGAGAGCAGCACGCCATAAGGCACGTCGCACATCAGCTGGCGTTTGACCGCGGCTTCCAGCGCGGCTTTCAGCTCGGCCTTGTCGCTGACGTTGTGCTCGACCGCGGCGTACTCCATCCAGTCGCGCTTGTACCACTGTTTGAGCTCGCCATCCTTGCTCCACAGGTAGTGTCCTGGCGGGAAGGTTTCGACGCTCTTGCAGACCGGTACCAGCGCCTTCATCTCGGAGGCGACATAGAAGTTGCCGTGCTCGTCGCGGCCGGTATAGAGGGGGATGATCCCCATGTGGTCGCGACCAATCAGGTAGGCATCCTGTTCGGCGTCATAAAGAATGAAGGCAAAGATGCCGTTGAGATCGTCGAGAAACGCCGGGCCCTTCTCCTTGTAGAGGGCAAGCAGCACTTCACAGTCAGATTTGGTCTGAAACTGGAAGTCGACCTTGAGGGTTTTCTCCAGCTCTTTGTGGTTGTAGATCTCGCCGTTGACGGCCAATACGTGAGTGCGCTCGGGGTTGTAGAGCGGCTGGGCGCCATTGCCCGGGTCGACGATGGCCAGACGCTCGTGCACCAGAATGGCTTTGTCGGAGCTGTAAACGCCGGACCAGTCAGGCCCGCGGTGACGCAGTCGCTTGGACATCTCCAGCGCCGATTTGCGCAGGGCTACTGCATCGGACTTGATATCCAGAATGCCGAAAATTGAACACATTGGCGGTAATCCTCTTGATTTTTATATGAGCCCCCCACGTTTGGGCTCGAAATTCCATTTACATTCCTCGTCAGACACAATGCCTAGCGGAAAAACCTTTTGCAAGCGGGAAAACCGCAGAAAATCATGCCGTAAGCGTCAAGCGGATCAACAGGATAAGGGCTGCTGCAACGGGGCTGGGTGACGTGAACGTCAAGCAGAGGCGGGTTCGAAGATGACATAGACCTTGCGACAGGGGGTAAGGGTCTCCCACTCGCCGACAAAGCCGGCCGGAATCACGAATTGATCGCCGGGTTTGAGGGCTAGCTGGCCGCCCAGACTGTCGTGGATCACCACATCCCCCTCCAGCAACTGGCAATACTCGTGCTCGGTGTAGTGGATGGCCCAGCGGCCCGGCTCGCAAGCCCAGAAGCCCACGTGAAACTGCTGGCTGGGATCGGAGTAGTGGTTCCACACCGTCTGACTCGGATGGCCTGCTTTAATGCGCTCGGGGGCGGGCATCAGCGGGGTAGGGGCCGCCTCGTGGCGATCGAGCAAAATCCAGTCGTTGAGGGTCTTCATGGTGCCTCCTTGGCTTCGGCAGATAGGAACGCGGGGCCATCCCGGCCCCGCGTTTGTTCGTTTTATTAAACGAGGTTGTGCATAACTTAAACGATGCGCATTCCCTTGCCAAGGGCTGCTGGCCGACGACTCAAAGCGGCTGCAAGCGGCGGATCACATGGCGGGCAAAGCCGCTGCCCGCTTCGTTGTAGACGTTGAACACCGCATCCACCCCCTGCTCCTGCAAGGAGGCGATATCATCCTCGAAGCGGACGATGGCGGCGATCTTGCCGTTGAATCCGTGGCTGCGCAGCTTCTCGATGGCGTAGAGATTACCCGAGTGGTGGGGCATGGCCAGCAGCACCAGATTGACCTGATTGGAGAGCAGCACCTTGTCCCAGAAGTCGGTATCGGTGGCATCCCCCTCGATGACGTTCATCCCCTGGGCGCGCAGGGTGGGCAGCTTCTCGCTGTCGTTCTCCACCCCGAGGATGACGTTGCCGTATTTGTTCTCCAGCTCGAAGTAGGCCCCCTGACCGATCCGCCCCATACCGAGGATGATCACCTCCGCATCGCCAAGCTCTATAGGTCTGTCTTCCGGATGGAGGTTGCTCGCCTGCAATCCCCGCAGCCAGTGGCCGATGCGGTGGTAAATGCGCTCGCTCTGGGCATTGAGCGGGGCAGAGATCATAAAGCTCGCCGCCAGTGCCAGCGAGACCGCCACCAGCCACTCGTGGGAGAGCCAGCCCGCCTTGGCTGCAATGGCGGCGACGATCAGGCCAAACTCCGAGAAGTTGGTGAGCGCCAGGGTCGAGAGCAGGGCGGTACGCACCCGCAGGTGGGCGCCGCTGTAGACCAGATAGTAGAGAACGCTTTTGAGCGGCAGGGCCAGCACCAGCGCCAGTGCCAGCAGCATGGTGTCGTGGGTCGGCAGGCCGTTGAGGCCGATGGTGAGAAAGAAGCAGACCAGAAAGAGGTCTTTGAGGTTAAAGAGCGCCTTGGCAAGCCCTGCCGCAGCCGGATGAGAGGCGAGCATCATGCCGATGATCAGCGCCCCGAGATCCGGTTTGAGGCCGACCACTTCAAAACCGGCGGCCCCGACCACCAGCGCCAAAAACACCCCGAACAGCACCTGCAGCTCGCCGTGCCCGGCACGCTCCAGCAGCTTGAACAGCAGCGGGCGCAGCAGCGGCAATCCCAGTACCCAGAGCGCCCAGATACTGGGCCACTTGCCGCTGGAGAAGGCCAGAAACGCCACGGCGAACACATCCTGCATGACCAGCACCCCGATGGCGATGCGGGCGTAGAGGGCATTCATGTCGCTGCGATCTTCCAGCACCTTGACCGCAAAGACAGTGCTGGAGAAGGAGAGGGCAAAGCCCAGCAGCAGCGCCAGCTTCCAGTCCAGCGACAGGGCAAGTTCAAGCCCCAGTCCCTTGCAGACCAGCAGTACCACGGTAAAGAGCAGGGTGGAGAGCAGCAGGTGCAGGCTGGTGGTACCCCACACATCGCGCCGCATCAGGGTCTTGATATTGAGCTTGAGACCGATGGTGAACAGCAGCAAGGTGACGCCGAGATCGGCTACCTCGCTCAGGGCAGGAGTATTTTCATATCCCATGCCGTTGAGGATAAAACCGGCGGCCAGAAAGCCGAGCAGGGGGGGCAGGCCAATCAGATTGACTACCATGCCGCAGCCAAAGGCCACAGCGATCAGAATGGGTTCCATAACAGATCCTGCAAGGGCAGGAGAGACCTGCCCTGTTTAACGCTTGGGTGGTGATTAGACGATATCGATGTCGACCACGGAGTCGAAAATATGGTTCGGGCGAAACGGCATGCGGTCGATATCGGCGACCTTGCTCACCCCGGAGAGCACCAGCACCGTTTCGAGACCGGCCTGAAAGCCCGCCAGAATGTCGGTGCGCAGGTTGTCGCCGATGATGATGGTGTCGTCGGAGTGTGCCTCCATCCGGTTGAGCGCCGCACGGATGATCCAGGCGCTCGGCTTGCCGACATAGAACGGCTTCTTGCCGGTCATCCGCTCGATGGGGGCGCACAGGGCGCCGCAGGCCGGGTGCATCATGGGGCCGTGGGTATCGGGGTTGGTGGCGATAAAGCGGGCCCCCTGATCGACGAACTTGGCCCCCTGTTGCATCATGGTCCAGTTGTAGTTGCGGGTCTCGCCCACCACCACGAAGTCCGGGTCGATATCGGTGATGGTGAAACCGGCCTTGTAGAGCTCGTGGGTCAGCGCCCCTTCACCGATCACATAGGCCTTCTTGCCATCCTGACGCTTGAGGAAGTCGGCGGTGCCCATGGCGGAGGTATAGAAGCACTCCTCCGGCACTTCGATCCCGGCGGAGCGGAAGCGGTTTTGCAGATCTTTCTGGGTCTGGGCCGGGTAGTTGGTGAGGAACAAGAGCTTGCTGCCCTGCTCCAGCAGGCGATGGACGAAACGGTCGGCACCGGGGATGAGATCGTTGTTGTGCAGGATGACACCGTCGATATCGCAGATGACGTTCTTCTTCATGAAAACTCCTTGTCAGGACGCAGGCGAGCCGCCAATCGTTAAGATGTTCAATCATTTATGATTTTTGTGACGCCATTATAAGTCTGTTTGATGACAAGTCTCCCCTGTCTCGCCACTTCGGTGCACAATAAAGCTGCCGTCGGGTCAGTCTGGTGGAGGGGCTGACGCCGGATCACTTTGCTGATGGAGCCGTTGCCATGGACACCCCGATTCCCAAGCCAGTCACCCCCGAACACCTCACCGCCGCGCAATTTATCGCCGGACTGCCGAAACTGGAGCTGCACCTGCATATCGAGGGCAGCCTCGAACCCGAGCTGATGTTTGAGCTGGGCCGCCGCAATAATGTGCCACTGCCCTGGCCTGACGTGGCCAGCGTGCGCGCCGCCTATGACTTTGACTGCCTGCAATCCTTTCTCGACCTCTACTATCGCGGTGCCAGTGTGCTGGTGACCGAGCAGGACTTCTTCGACCTCACCTGGGCCTATCTTGAGCGGTGCGCCGCCGACAAGGTGGTGCATGTGGAGATCTTCTTCGACCCGCAGACCCACACCGCCCGCGGTATCCCCTTTGCCACTGTGCTGGGCGGCATCGAGCGGGCGCTGCAGCGCGGGGAGCAGGAGTTTGGCATCAGCTGGCGGCTTATCATGAGCTTTTTGCGCCACCTCAGCGAGGATGAAGCGTTCGCTACGCTGGCAGAGGCCATGCCCTTCCTGTCACGGATCCACGGCATCGGTCTCGACTCGGGGGAGAAGGGCAATCCGCCCAGCAAATTTGCCCGGATTTTTGCCAAATGCCGCGAGCTGGGGCTGCCGGTGGTGGCCCACGCTGGCGAAGAGGGGCCTGCCGACTACATCTGGCAGGCGATCAACGAGCTGCAGGTATGCCGCATCGATCACGGGGTGCGCTCGGCCGACGATCCCGAGCTGCTGCGCTATCTGGCCGATACCCGGCTGCCGCTCACCGTCTGCCCCCTCTCCAACACCAGGCTCAAGGTGTTTGACCAGATGGCCCACCACAATGTGCTGCGGCTGCTGGAACAGGGGATCTGCGTCACCATCAACTCCGACGATCCCGCCTATTTTGGTGGTTACATGGGGGCCAACTTTGCGGCGTTGGCGAACGATCTCGGTGCCACTGCGGATCAGCTCTGCCGCCTCTCGCTCAATGCGGTGGAAGCGAGCTGGCTGAGTCTGGCCGACAAGGCGCGGCTGACCCGTGACATCCGCACTCATGCCGCCCGCCACGGGGTGCAGCTGCACTGAGTCAGGGGCAGGTTAATCCCGGATGCAGAGAGGCCCGCTATCGCGGGCCTCTCTCATTTTCAGTTGCGAGCGTTTCTGCTGCTGGTGGATGACGCCCGCGCTATGCCACCCGCACCAGAAACTTCTCTCCCTGTCCTTCGCGCTTGAAGCGCTCGAGCAGGGTGGGCAGTTCCTCAAAGTCGCCGACCACCAGCGGCGGCAGGGTCAGCTCGCCGCTCGCCATCAGCTCCATCATGGCGACACCGGCGGCCACCAGTCGGCTCCACTGCTTGTCGGTGCCAAAGGCGTGCTGGGCGCCCAGCGCAATCTCGTGCAACGAATGGCAATGGGCAAAGGCGGGCAGCGGATTGTGCGGGATGCGCCCGAGCACAGTCACCATGTGACCGTAGTAGCCAAGGGCGGGCAGCAGGCTCTCAGCCTGTTGGCTCGAGACCAGATCGATGATCCCCTCAAACGGCTCGTTGCCGTTGGCCGCCTGCAAGATGGCCAGCCAGTCGGGATCCCGATAATCGGCTACACCCTGCACACCGATCTGTTTGAGCCACTGATGGTGGCGTGGGTTGGCACTGGCAAAGACTCGCGCTCCTTGCTGGAGGGCGAGCTGCACCGCAAAACGGCCGACGCTGCTGCCAGCACCTGTGATGAGCAGCGCTTCCCCGTGCAGGCGCGGCAACTTGGCCAGCGTCTGCCACGCGGTGAGGCCGGGACAGGGCAGGGCGGCGGCGGCCTCGTCACTCAGGGCATCGGGCACCGGCAGCAGGGCGCGGGCTGGTACCCGGGTGTGGCGGGCAAAGCTGCCGTGATGGCGCAGGTCGGTGTGATAGGCGACCCGGGCACCGAGGCGCAGATGGCTGACGTTGGCGCCGAGGGCCACGATAGTGCCCATGCCATCGACGCCGGGCACCTGACCGTCCTGCCAGTTGGAGTGGCCATATTCCATCAGCTTCCAGTCCACCGGATTGAAGGCGATAACCCGATTGGCTACCAGTACCTCGTCAGGGGCGAGCGGTGCCAGGGGCAGATCGGCGAGGGTAAGCTGGGTCGGTTCACCGGGGGCATGCCAGCACCAGGCTTGGGTGTGATTCATGATGACTCCTTGTGAAAGCGAGGGGAGAGAACAACGAGATTATTGCAGCAGTGATTCGGTCAGTCATATCACTGTTGCTAATGCGCAACAATACGGCAGGCCCCAACCTGTGGGGCCTGCGTTACATAGCCGGTTGGCCATCGACAATCAGCGGCTGGTGGTTGCGTCCTCGGCCTGATAGACGGGGTAGTCGGTCAACCCCTTCTCGCCACCGCCAAACAGGGTGGCCGGATCGTGGGGGGCCAGCGGATAGCCGTGGCGCAGCCGGTTCGGCAGATCCGGGTTGGCAACGAAGGGACGGCCAAAGCCAATCATGTCGGCCCAGCCCGCTTCGAGGGCGGCGCGTGCCCGCTCGCCATCATATTTACCGGCGTAGATCAGGGTGTTGGGGAAGGCATCCCGCAGACCCTGCTTGAAGTTCTCCGGCATCAGGGGGGCATCGTCCCAGTCCGCCTCGGCAATGTGCAGGTAGGTGACATTGAGCTGGCCCAGCAGGCGGGCGGCGGCCAGATAGGTCTCCTGCGGATTGGCATCCACGGTGCCGTTGAGGGTGGTGAGTGGCGCAAGACGCACCCCGACACGTTCGGCCCCGATTTCGCTACTAACCGCTTCTGTCACCTCTTTGAGAAAGCGCAGCCGGTTTTCCAGCGATCCGCCGTAATTGTCGGTGCGGGCGTTGGATTCGGAGTCGAGGAACTGGTTGATCAGATATCCGTTGGCGGCGTGCAACTCGATGCCGTCAAAACCGGCGCTGATGGCGTTGCGGGCCGCCTGACGGAACTGGCCCACCACCGCATCGATATCGGCCTGGGTCATGGCGCGCGGAGTGACTGTCTCGACAAAGCCGGGGGCATCGCTGCCGTTATCGACGAACACCTTGACGCCCACTGCGGGCAGGGCTGAAGCGGAGATGGGCTGGGCGCCGCCGATGTTATTCGGATGGGTGACGCGGCCCACGTGCCAGAGCTGGGCGAAGATGGTGCCCCCCTTGGCGTGCACGGCATCGGTCACCCCTTTCCAGCCAGCGATCTGCTCGGCGCTGTAGATGCCCGGCGTCCAGGCATAGCCCTTGCCCATGGGGTCGATTTGGGTGCCTTCGCTGATGATCAGGCCCGCCTCGGCGCGCTGGGCGTAGTAGCTCGCCATCATGGCGTTGGCCACATCACCGGGCTGACTGGCACGGGAGCGGGTCATGGGGGGCATGACGATGCGGTTGGCAAGGTGCAGCTGGCCGAGGCGCAGCGGGCAGAACAGGTGATCGTGGCTCATCTTGAGTTCCTCATGGTGGAAGTGAGGCCACTTTATGCCGCCATCTTGTTGTGAAAAAGAGGGGTAATTGCACAAGAGAATTGTGCTTGATGCAGCAATCAGCACAAACCGCCGGGAAAGGAGGCGTTGAGCCATAAAGTTGAAACATAAAAAAGAGGGCCGTCTGGCCCTCTTCTGTATTCTGCTGGTGGCAGGCTCAAGCCGCGGCGGGCATCACTTTCACCCGCTCGATGCGCCGCTCGCTCACCTCGATCACCTCGAAGTTGAGCTGCTGCAGTTGCAACTGCTGGCCCGGGGTGGGCAGGGTGCCGAAGTGGGAGAGCAGCATGCCCGCCAGGGTCACGTATTCATCGCTCTCGCTCACCAGCCCCTCATGCTCCAGCACCTGCTCCACATGGTGGATGTTGGTGCTGCCGTTGATCAGCCACCCTTCGCCATCGCGCACGATATCCGGGGTTTCGTCCTCGTCCGGCAGCTCGCCGACGATGGCCTCCAGCAGATCGTGGGTGGTGACCAGCCCCTGGATCACGCCAAACTCGTCGGAGACCAGAATCAGGCTCCCCTTTGCTTTGCGCAGCTCCGCCAGCAGGCGGATCACGTTGATGGTCTGCGGCACGATAATGGGGTCGTTCTGCTTGGCCAGTTCGCTCAAGGATTGCCCTTCATTCAAGGCAAACAGCAGATCGCGCGCCTTGACCACCCCGATCACCTCGTCCAGATCCCCGTCACAGATAGGGAACAGGCTGTGGGGCTCGCGCTGCAGCAGGGCGCGGATCTCGTCGCTGGAGTCGTTGATATCGATCCAGGCCATCTCCGAGCGCGGCGTCATGATGGTGCGAATGGAGCGCTCGGCCAGCGACAGCACCCCGGTCACCATGTAGCGCTCCTCCTCGCCAAAGCTGAGCGGTTCGGCAGGTGCGGCATCCAGATCGTCATCCGGTCTGTCCTGATACGCCTTGCTGCCCATCAATTTGAAGATGGCGGCGGTGGTGCGCTCGCGCAGGGGCTGTTTGGATTCGTGACGCATGGCGCTGCGCTGGGCAAGCTGGTTGAAAAACTCGATCAGCACCGAGAAGCCGATGGCCGCGTAGAGGTAGCCCTTCGGAATGTGGAAGCCGAACCCTTCCGCCACCAGGCTAAAGCCAATCATCAGCAGGAAGCTCAGACAGAGCACCACCACGGTGGGGTGGGCGTTGACGAAGCGGGTCAGCGGCTTGGAGGCGAGCACCATCACCATCATGGCGATGGTCACGGCGGCCATCATGACGCCGAGGTGTTCCACCATGCCGACGGCGGTGATGATGGAGTCGAGCGAGAAGACCGCATCGAGCACCAGAATTTGGGCGATCACCACGCCGAAGCTGGCGTAGGCGCCGACCGGGCCGTCATCCTGAGGTTTGGCTTCCAGCCGCTCGTGCAGCTCGGAGGTGGCCTTGAACAGCAGGAACAGGCCGCCTCCCATCAGGATCAGATCCCGACCGGAGAAGGGGTGATCCCACAGGTGCAAAATCGGGGTGGTCAGGGTGACCAGCCATGACATGACGCTCAGAAGTCCAAGTCGCATCAGCAGGGCCAGCGACAGGCCGATGACGCGTGCCTTGTCCCGCTGGGCGGGAGGCAGTTTTTTCACCAGAATGGCGATAAAGACCAGGTTGTCGATCCCCAGCACGATTTCCAGAATGATCAGGGTAAACAGACCGATCCAGATATGGGGATCCAGCAGCAATTCCATTGTGACGACCTCAATAAAAACAGACAGAGCAAACAGTGATCACGGCGCACGATGGCCGCAGTAACAGCAAGGCAAAGGTGTTATTCAGAGGCGCTGATTAAGCAGAAAAAGATAGGCTTTGACAGAGAGAGACGAAGGGCAACTTCGGGGATTGTCCATGATGGGCAATAAAACCTCGGGTGAAAAATGAGCCCTGATGATAGCGGCTGGCGCCAATTTGGCAAGAGCAGCGTCAGCGGGGCGTGATGGGGTTGTGATGCGGCAGGGGGAGGAGGCCGTGCCACGCTCCCCCGTGCGGTCGTTACAACCAGCGCTTTTCGCGGGTGAAACAGACCGAGAGCCAGGCATCCCCCAGGGTATCGCCGAGGCGGGACCAGAGCTCCTGACGCAGGGCATCCTGACGCTCGACGGGCCACTCCTGACCCGGCGCCACCAGAATGTTCAATTCCAGATCGAAGCGGCGACCGCTTTTGGCCAGATGGCTGTAGCACTCGATGCCGTGGCGCTGGCGCAGCGCCTCGATCTCCTGCTCGACTTGCCGTGGCACATCCCCCTTGGGGGCGATCTTCAACACTTCCCGCAGGTTGCGGCCGAGCACCTTGATGGGAATGAGAGTGGCGCAGAGGGCCAGCAGCGAGACCAGCACCGGGTCTATGTAGCGGTTGTATTGGCCGTAGCCGATGGCATCCAGGCCAATGGCGACTACGAAACCGATAAGCAGGGTGGCGCTGAGCAGGGTATCCACCAGCCACTCCTTGGAGTCGACCCGCACCAGCTCGGAGTCTACCTGCTCGGCGACCTGGGCTTCGATGCGATAGATGATGGCGCAGAAGAAGGTGGAGACGGCGGCATAGATGAGGGCGTGGCCGAGATCGATCTCCCGTCCGCCATCCAGCAGGGTGGTGATGCCGCTATAGAGGGCGCCAAGGCAGAGCAGCAGAATAATGGCGCCATTGATGACGTTGGTGATGGGCTCGAAGTGGGCATAGCCATACTGGAAGCGCGCATCGGAAGGGCGGGTAACGAGATAGGCGGTGATGAGGCCAAGGCCCGTCATGCCCATGCTGAACAGGGTGAAGATACCATCGAGCATGATGGCGTTGGAACCGACGAAGAGGCCGTAGCCGATGCCGAAGATGGCAAAGGTGATACAACCGAACAGCGACAGGGTAAGCGCCTGTTTTTCGGTGGTGACCAGCGTACTGATAACATGGCTGTGGTGAGCCATAAAAGTCCTCCTTTCAAATGGTGAATATTGCCAAGCGCAAGCGGTTTTCTAGCTGATATACTGCCCGCTCACATGTGAGCGGACTGGCCTGACTGCCATTGACAGGCGGCTGGCCAGTCGTTGTCGCCGGCGTGCCGGCATCAAGCAAAGGATGGGAACAAGGATTCATGATCCCGAGACTCGATTACCAGGACAGTTTGTCACCCGCAACCCTGCAGTTTCTTGAGTTGCTAGAGCGCAGCGCATTTCGTGGTGATATCGAAAAGTCTTATGCAAGCCGGTTGGCGATGGCGACGGATAACAGCGTCTATCAGGTAGTACCTCAGGCGGTTCTCTATCCGCGCAGTGCGGACGACATAGCAGCAATGCTCAAGCTGGCCGCAGAGCCGGCGTTCGCCGCCTTGAGTTTTTTCCCTCGTGGTGGCGGTACCGGCACCAATGGTCAGTCATTGGGCGGCGGCATTATCGTCGATCTCTCCCGTTATATGAACCAGATCATGGAAATTAATCTGGAGGAGGGGTGGGTACGTGCCCAGGCCGGGGTGGTAAAAGACCAGCTCAACGCCTATCTCAAGCCTCACGGCTACTTCTTCTCGCCGGATCTCTCCACCTCCAACCGCGCTACCTTAGGGGGCATGATCAACACAGATGCCTCGGGGCAGGGGTCCCTCGTTTACGGTAAAACCTCGGATCACGTGCTGGGGCTCAAAGCGGTGCTGGAGAATGGCGACATCATGGCCACCGAGCCGCTGACCGGTGAGCGACTGGCCGACAAGCTGGCGCTGGAGAATCGGGAAGGGGAGATCTATCGTACCCTCTATCGCATCGGCAAGGAGCGCCGCGCCGACATCGAGGCGACCTTCCCCAAGCTCAACCGCTTTCTGACCGGCTACGATCTCAAGCACCTATATCAACCGGATACCGACACGCTGGATGTGAGTCGGGTGTTGTGCGGATCTGAAGGGTCTCTCGGCTTTATCACCGAAGCCAAACTCAATATCACCCCCATCCCGCGTTATCGCACTCTGGTCAACGTCAAGTACGACAGCTTCCCCTCCGCCCTGCGTAATGCCCCCTTTATGGTGCAGGCGCAGGCTCTCTCGGTGGAGACGGTGGACTCCCGGGTGCTGGGGTTGGCCCGCGCCGACATCATCTGGCATTCGGTGAAAGAACTTATTCAGGATGTGCCCGGCAAGGATCTGCAGGGGCTCAACATCGTCGAATTTGCCGACACCGACGAGGCAGAACACAGGGCCAAGGTGGCGGAGCTCTGCCGCCGTATCGACGCGCTGCTGGCCAAGGGCGAGGCGGGGATCATCGGCTATCAGGTGTGTGACCACCTGCCGAGCATCGAGACCATCTACACCATGCGCAAGAAGTCGGTGGGGCTGCTCGGCAACGCCGAAGGGCGCAAGAAGCCAGTGGCCTTCACTGAAGACACCGCCGTGCCGCCCGAATCCCTGGCCGATTTCATCATGGAGTTTCGCGCTCTGCTGGATGCCCACGGCCTCGACTACGGCATGTTTGGCCACGTCGATGCCGGTGTGCTGCATGTGCGTCCGGCGCTGGATTTGTGCGATCCCGAACAGGAGGTGCTGCTGCGCCGCATCTCCGATCAGGTGGTGGCGTTGACCGCCAAATATGGCGGTCTGATGTGGGGCGAGCATGGCAAGGGCTTTCGCTCCGAATACAGCCCCGCCTTTTTTGGCGAGCTGTGGGAAGAGCTGCAGCGGGTCAAGGGGGTATTCGACCCTGCCAACCGCATCAACCCGGGCAAGATCTGCATCCCCTACGGTAGCGGCGCCGAGCTGGTGTCGGTGGATGGCCCCAAGCGCGGCAAGTATGACCGCCAGATCCCGCTCGCGGTGCGCACCAGCTACACCCGCGCCATGGATTGCAACGGCAATGGTCTCTGCTTCACCTTCGAGACCGACTCCCCCATGTGCCCCTCGGTCAAGATCAGCCGTGATCGCCGCCACTCCCCCAAAGGGCGGGCGGGTCTGATGCGTGAATGGTTGCGTCAGCTGGCGGAGCAGGGCTTTGACCCGCTGGCGGAAGAGGTGGCGCTGCAATCCGGTGGTGTGCGCTTCAAACAGCTGGTGGACAAGGTGCGCAACAGCTGTGCCAAACAGCGCGGCGAGTATGATTTCTCCCACGAGGTGATGGAGGCGATGGCGGGCTGTCTGGCCTGCAAGGCGTGCACCAGCCAGTGCCCGATCAAGGTGGATGTGCCCGATTTTCGCGCCCGCTTTATGCAGCTTTATCACGGCCGCTACCTGCGCGCCCCCAAGGATTACTTCGTCGGCACGGTGGAGAGCTATGCGCCGCTGCTTGCCAAGGCGCCGAAGCTGGTCAACTTCTTCCTCGAAAAAGAGTGGGCCCAGAAGGCGACCGAGAAGAGCATCGGCATGGTCGATGTGCCGCTGCTCTCGGTGCCGACCCTGGCCGAGAGCCTGCACGATAACCGCGCCCGCTATTTTGATCTGCCGGGTCTGGAGCGGATGAGTGCCGAGCAGCGCAAGCAGGTGGTGCTCATCGTGCAGGACCCCTTCACCAGCTATTACGACGCCCCCGTGGTGCGCGACCTGGTGAAACTCGCCAGCAAGCTCGGCTTCCAGCCCTACTTGCTGCCCTTTAAACCCAACGGTAAACCCCAGCATATCAAGGGGTTCCTGCGGGCCTTTGCCCGCACCGCCGCCAACAGCGCCCAGTTCCTCAACAAGGTGGCGGCGCTTGGCATTCCCATGGTGGGGGTGGATCCGGCCATGGTGCTCTGCTATCGCGACGAGTATGCCAAGGCGCTGGGGTCGGCCCGCGGTGATTTTCAGGTGTTGCTGCCGCAGGAGTGGCTGCTCTCGCTGCCGGTAGATCAGTTGCCTGCTCGAACCGACAAGACCAAGAGCGAGGAGGGGAGCGAGCCCTGGTATCTCTTTGCCCACTGCACCGAGAAGACCGCCAAGCCCTCCACTCACGGTGACTGGAGCACCCTGTTTGGCCGCTTCGGGGCCAGTTTGAAGCCGGTCTCTGTGGGGTGTTGCGGTATGGCGGGCACCTATGGTCATGATGTCAAACAGGTGGAGAACTCCAAGGGGATCTATGGACTGAGCTGGGCCGAACCGCTGGCCCGTTTGCCACAGGAGCGCTGTCTGGCGACCGGTTATTCCTGCCGCAGTCAGGTCAAGCGGATGGAGGGGGAAAAGCTCAAACATCCATTGCAAGCCCTGCTGGAGCTGCTCTGATGCTGACGTTTCCCAAGCGGTTTCGGGTGCCGAAGGCCTATCGGCACCCGCGTTTCTTGCTGTTACCCGCCACTCCTGCTCAGGCGGTGGTGGAGTTTGTTGCCATGTTGCGCGAGCGCGAGCAGCTCCATCAGCTGTTTCGCCCGCACGATCTCTGGCCCTCCGCCAACTTCAGCCTGAGCCAGCACGAAGGGGATCTGGAGTGGCAGCAGTCGGAGTTTCTGGCCAAGCGCTCCTTTGCCTATGGCCTCTGGAGCCCAGATCGGGAGCCGCAATTTTGGGGCGGGGTTTATCTCTACCCCTCGGTGCTGCCGGAGGTAGCGGTGGAGCTCTTCTTCTGGAAGGTGGCCGAGGCGCCCATCACGGATGAGGAGCTGGAGATTCAGCTGCGCGAGTGGCTCGCCAGGGTGTGGCAGTGGCCAGCCCCCCGCTTGCCGGGGCGAGATGTGCCTTGGTCCGAGTGGCCCGGCGTTACCTACCCCTGGTGACATCCCGCTTAAGGGCATGATTGTGTAACACGCAGCGCCGGGTCGGTGCTGCGTTGTTAACACGTCACCTGGTAACCAACAACTCATATAACAGAACCATGTTGCCGATGGAGGGCGTTTCACCCATATCGGTACGCATTCATCGCTTACATAAGGAGTCTGCTCGCAATGAGTCACGATATTGCGCCCATCTGGCGTAAACCCATGAGTCTGGAGGGGCTCAACGCCACCTCTCGCAACACCCTGATGGCCCATCTCGATATCGTCTACACGGCTTTTGGCACCGATTGGCTTGAAGCGACCATGCCGGTGGATCATCGCACTCACCAGCCCCTTGGCATGCTGCATGGCGGCGCATCTGTGGTGCTGGCGGAAACCTTGGGATCGATTGCCGCCAATATGGCGGTCGGGCCAGATAGCTACTGTGTGGGGCTGGAGGTGAATGCCAACCATCTGCGAGCTAAACGGGAAGGGGTGGTGACCGGGCGTTGCACGCCGCTCCATCTGGGAGCAACAACCCAGGTGTGGCAGATTGAAATTCGGGACGAACGTGAGCGTTTATTGTGCACCAGCCGACTGACCATGGCGGTGCTCAAACACAAGCGGGGCAAGGACTCCAGCGAGGAGTGATCCGCAATAACGCACTATGAGTGCAAAATAAGCAAGCCATACTCGTCAGATCCCTCTATAATTGCCAACGTCTTGAGAGGCTTATCACATTTTTCAAGACAGCAGAACAAAGTGGCGCTATAATCGCCGCCTTTTTGCTATTCCGCGGTGTTAGCCGCCTGCCTTAATCTGGAAGAATCTATGTCTGATACCGAACAACTGCCCCTTTTTAGTGAGCTTGGACTGGCCGCGCCTGTATTGAAAGCGCTGCAGGACGTGGGCTATGAGCGCCCGTCACCGATCCAGGCCGCAGCAATTCCCCACCTGATGGCGGGACACGATCTGCTGGGGCAGGCGCAAACCGGTACAGGGAAGACCGCTGCTTTTGCCTTGCCTCTGTTGTCTCGTCTGGAAGCTGGTAACCGCAACACCCAGATCCTGGTGCTGGCGCCTACCCGCGAACTGGCGCTGCAAGTGGCTGAAGCGTGCCAACGCTACGCCCACCACATGCCTGATTTCCACGTACTGCCCATCTACGGCGGTGCCTCCTACGAAACCCAGACCCGCGCTCTGCGTCGCGGTGCTCAGGTTGTCGTCGGTACTCCGGGCCGCGTGATGGACCTGATCCGTCGCAAGAACCTGGACCTCTCCGGCCTGAAAGCTCTGGTACTGGACGAAGCTGATGAAATGCTGCGTATGGGCTTCATCGATGACGTGGACTGGATCATGGAGCAGTGCCCGAGCACTCGTCAGGTTGCCCTGTTCTCTGCCACCATGCCGGAGCAGATCCGTCGCGTGGCCCAGAAGCACCTAAAGCAGCCCAAAGAGATCAAGATCGCCTCCAAGACTGCTACCGCAACCACTATTCGCCAGCGCTACTGGCAGGTAACCGGTCTGCACAAGCTGGACGCCATGACCCGTCTGCTGGAAGTGGAATCCTACGAAGCCCTGCTGGTATTCGTGCGTACCAAGAACGCTGCCGAAGAGCTGGCTGGCAAGCTGGCCGCCCGTGGTCACGCCTGTGAAGCGCTGCACGGTGACATCCCGCAGAAATTGCGTGAGCGTACCGTCGACAAACTGCGTCAGGGCCAGCTGGACATCCTGATCGCCACCGACGTTGTTGCCCGTGGTCTGGACGTTGAGCGCATCACTCACGTAGTGAACTACGACATTCCGTACGACACCGAATCTTACGTTCACCGTATCGGTCGTACCGGTCGTGCTGGCCGTAAAGGCGAAGCCATCCTGTTCGTCGCTCCGCGCGAGCGTCGTATGCTGCGCGCCATCGAGCACGCAACCCGTCAGGCCATCGAGCCGATGAAGATGCCGAGCACCGAGGACATCAACCAGCATCGTCTGGCCAAGTTCAAGGAGCGCATCCGCGAAACCATGATGGGTGAAGAGCTCGAGATCTACCACAACCTGGTAAACGAGCTGATCGAAGAGGATTCTGCCGATCCGCTGGAGCTGGCTGCCGCACTGGCCAAGCTGGTACAGGGTGACCAACCGCTGCTGCTGGATGACTCCATTCCGGATCCGCTGCTGAATGCTGGCAACGATCGTGGTGGCTTCGAGCGCCGTGACTTCAACGACCGTGGCGGTCGTGACTTCGGTGACCGTGGCGATCGTCCTGCCCGTCGCATGCCGTCCCTCGAACCGCGTCCGCTGAAAGACAACCCGGATGTGGAGATGGAGCGTTACCGCGTTGACGTGGGTGCCCATCACGGTGTCAAGCCGGGCCAGATCGTGGGCGCCATCGCCAACGAAGCGAACATCGAGAGCCGCTTCATCGGCAACATCGACATCGCCGATGACTTCTCCACCGTCGATCTGCCGAAAGGCATGACCGCCGATGTACTAGAAGTGATCAAGAAAGCCCGTGTTTGCCAGCGTCCGCTGCAGATCACCCGCTACACCGAAGTGCCGGCCGGTGGCAACACCAGCAGCCGTCCGCCCCGTGGTGATCGTCCGTTCCGTGGCGACCGTCCTTTCAACAAGGATCGCCGTCCCCAGGGTGACCGTCCGTTCAACAAGAGCGGGGAGCGCCGTGAAGGTGGCTTCAACAAAGATCGCAAATTCGGTGGCAAGCGTCGCGAAAGCTGATTGCTGATCCCGTTATGAAGAAGGCCGCTCATTGAGCGGCCTTTTTTTGTATCTGCGATAGGGACTGTACCGTCAGTTTGCCTTTGTGGGGGTCATATTTTTGTTCCACAACCCAGGTCGTGAGCCAAAGGGGCATGAATATTTTCCGATGCAGTTGTGACATTCGGAGCCAGGATGCCATGCTTTTGGTGGCATTCGGGTACAGCCTGATGTTGGTTGCCTGTTGTGGTGAGCTGGTTGCAGCAACATTGTTTTGCATTGTGACTCTGCCGTTGTCATGTGGGTGGGCTGAGTGAAACCAATAAAACAAACAGTACGATGCGGAGGTCTATCATGGGTGGATGGCTTGGCAGGATGCTGCTGTTATCCGGCTGTCTTGTTTCTGGCATGGTGTTGGCTGATGATCCCTTCCTCAAGATCAAGGGGGATGGCTGTTGCAATGGTAAAGGGGAGGTCGTGTTGACCCGGGCCGAGTTTGAGGCCTTACCTCAGACAGAGGTCAAGACCCAGACCCCGTGGACCGAGGGGGATCACACCTATCGTGGCGTGCTGCTGCGAGATCTAGTCAAGATGTATGGTCTCAAGAGTGGGGAGGTCAAGGCGGTCGCCATCAATGACTACTGGGCGGCTGTGCCGCTGGAAGATGGAGATAAATATGCGGTACTGCTGGCCGAGAAGCAGGATGGCAAGATGTTGACCCTGCGCAACAAGGGGCCGCTCTGGATCATCTATCCCCTCTCTGATCACCCGGAGCTGAACAAGGAGCTCTATCACAGCCGGATGGTGTGGCAACTGACGGCGATCGAGAGCAAATAAGATGCTGCGCGGCAAGTTTCTGAGCTTGATCCTGATGGTGACTGCCTTTTTGGGGGTCGCCATCTGGTCGGTCTGGAACTATGACCGTGCATTCAATGCCGTGACTCGCTATACCCAGCTCTCCGCCTGGGCGTTGGCGCAGCTGGAGCTGGAAATCCGTGGTTTTGATGAGGCGCTCTCTCTCTATCGCACCGGTTCGACCAGTCAGAAAGAGATGAACAAGCGCTTTGATATTGCCTGGAACCGCCTTGATGTCTTCCTGCACGGTGAAGAGGCAAAGCAGGTCCGAGCTCGCTTTGGTGCTGAACAAGCGGTAGGGAAGATCATGGCCCTGTTCGAGAAGTATGAGCAGGCCGTGGTCAGTGGAGAGCGAGATTCGAAAGAACTTGCTCGTTTCGCCGAGGAGTTGGCTCGGGATCTGGCTGCCATCCGCGATGTGATGGTGAAAAATTTCACCGGTCCATCCGCTATTGCCCAGCGGGAGGTACTCAACTCGTCGCGTATCCAGAACTTCTTCATTCTGGCTTTCTTGATGTTGGCGACCGTGGTGATGCTGCTGATGCTGTTTCGCGAAGTGCGCCACCAGCACTTTCTTGCGTGGAATGATGTGCTAACCCGCTTGCCAAACCGGGCCTCCCTGATCAAACACCTCAAGCAGCTGACGGGACATAAAGGGGGGCGCAGCAGCGTGACCGTCTGTCTGGTGGATCTTGGCCATTTCAGGGAGGTAAATGACAGCCTGGGCTACGAGGTGGGGGATGCATTGCTGACGCAACTGGCCGAGCGGATCCGCGCGGTATCGGTTGACGGTCTCTTTGCCGCCCGAACCGGTAGCGATGAGTTTGCCATCATTATTTCCGGCGTTATGCCCACCTATTTGCGCTTTCCATTTCTGGAGCAGCTGCGTAACGAACTTGCCGGGCTTGCCTTGGCGACTGATCCCGCCCACCGGGTGCGGGTCTTTATGGGGGTCAGCCAGTACGTGCGACCGGTACACACGCCGGAGGAGATGCTGCTGTTTGCCGATATCGCCCTCGACAGTGCCAAGCGCAAGCGGCTGAATCGTTACGTGGTTTTCTCCAGCAGCATGTATCAGCACTATCTGCGCAACCGCCGTTTGTCGACCGAGTTGCGCGAGCTGATCCAGCACCACAGCAATTTGCAGTTGAGCCTCTACTATCAGCCCATTGTCCGTGGTCAAGGTAGGGTGCGACTGGGGGCTGAGGTACTGATCCGCTGGAATCACCCGGAGTACGGGTTTATTCCGCCCCTCGATATCATCTCGCTGGCGGAAGATAACGGGCTGGGGGAGGCGCTCGGGTTATGGATCTTCCGGCGCTTGCAACATGATCTCGCCATTTTCCCGAGCGACTTGATTGAACCGCTGGAGATCTCGGTCAACCTCTCGAGTTCCATGTTCACTATGGGGTTGGCAGCCCAGCTGGATGAGAACATGAGGGAGGGGCCGCTAAGCCTGCAACAGCTGATCGTAGAGCTGACCGAAACTATTGCTCTGGATGATATCGAGCTGAGCAAGCAGATCATCGATACCTTGCGTCAGATTGGAGTGCGGGTGGCTCTCGATGATTTCGGTACCGGCTGGTCATCGTTCTCCTACTTGCGGGAACTCTATTTCGACAAGCTCAAAATCGACCGCTCATTTATCACGGCCATCGACAATGACACCCGTCAGGCGCTGTTCGTCGAGGCGATCACCAGCCTCTCTCATCAACTCGGTGTGCGGGTGGTGGCGGAAGGGGTGGAAAACAATGATGAGCTGAAGGCGGTGCTGAGCATAGGGGTGGATGAAATTCAGGGCTATTTCTACTCCAGGCCCTTGCCACTACAGGACTTTCTGCTGTTCTGCCATCGCTACTTTATCAATCGGAGCATCATGCAGGAGGTGGCGCTTGGTTAGCGAGCGGTGCCTTTTCACCGTTACCACAAGCTACCGTGCTGTTGTTTATCTAGCCGAATAAATAAAGAAGGCGACCATCTGGTCGCCTTCTTGTTTTGCATTGTGATGTGCAGAGGTCGCAGCCCGAGGGGCTATCAGAGCACCATGGCGGCAATCCAGCCGAAGATCACCAGCGGGATGTTGTAGTGAATAAAGGTGGGCACCACGCTGTCCCAGATATGGTCGTGCTGACCATCTGCGTTGAGGCCGGAGGTGGGGCCCAGCGTCGAGTCGGAGGCCGGTGAACCCGCATCCCCTAGCGCGCCAGCGGTACCGACCAAGGCGATGATCGCCATCGGTGAGAAGCCAAGCTGCAGGCAGAGCGGCACATAGATGGTGGCGATGATGGGCACGGTGGAGAAGGAAGAACCGATCCCCATGGTGATGAGCAGACCCACCAGCAGCATCAGGAAGGCGGCGATGCCTTTGTGCTGGCCGATGCCTGAGGCAACCACCTGAACCAGAGAGTCGACCCCGTGGGTTGCCTTCATCACCGCGGCAAAACCGGCGGCGGAGATCATGATGAAGCCGATCAGCGACATCATCCGCACCCCCTGAGTGAAGGCATCTTGGCTTTCGCGAAACTTGATGACGCCGCCGCAGGTGAAGATGACAAAACCGGCCAGTGCACCCAGTACGATGCTGTTGGTCATCAGTTGCAGCCCCAGCGCCACGCCAATGGCCAGCAGAGCCACCCAGATGTGGGTAAGGTTGAGCTCGACCGCTTCGGGCTCGGCATCCAGGATCTTGGCCAGATCGTACTGGCGCGGTTTGCGATAGCTGATGAATACCGCAATCAGCAGGCCCAGTACCATACCGGCGACCGGAATGGCCATCGCCAGCGGGATCTGGCTGGTGGTGATGGGCACGCCGTTATCGATCAGGTTCTTGGCCAGAATGTTGTTCAGGAAGATGCCGCCAAAGCCGACCGGCAGCACCATGTAGGTGGCGGTCAGGCCAAAGGTGATGACACAGGCCACCTGACGACGGTCGATCTGCATCTGCGCCATCACATGCAGCAGCGGCGGGATCAGGATGGGAATAAAGGCGATGTGAACCGGGATCAGGTTCTGGGAGGAGATCGCCACGGCCAGTACGGAAGAGAGCAGCAGGGTTTTGACCCACATGATGCGGGTCGAGCTGGCATCCTTGCCCAACTGGTTGATCACCTTGCGGGCCAGCAGGTCGGTGATCCCGGAGCGGGAGATGGCAACCGCAAAGGCGCCCAGCATGGCGTAGGAGAGAGCAATCTCGGCGCCACCGCCCAGACCACCGCTGAAGGTGGTGAGGGTATCGGTCAACGACAGCCCACCGACCAGGCCGCCAGCAATGGCCCCCAGCGCCAGCGAGACCACCACATTGATCCGCAGCAGACTGAGCACCAGCATCAGCCCGACTGCGATAACAACTGGATTCATTTGATTTCCTTATAGTTTGTTATTGCTGTCTGTCATGTGAAGGGGAGTTAGTTTGCGAAAAATGTGACAAATGTCGAGAAAAAAATCAGTCAAACCCCTCATATCGCAGCAGCATGTGGCACAAGGTTGCTCAACATGAGGGTTTGTGACCTGTTTGTCTCCGTGCATCCCGTGTGCAGCGGTGGATAGTGACGTTGATGGCGATTTCCGGTGCGCCGTGCAATCAATCATTTCCCCAAAAAGCGAAGGCTGCCAGTGGCAGCCTTCATCCGTTTATTCTTGCCCCTCATCGTCGGCAGGAGCATCGGTTGTGTCATCATCCGGATGCGCTGGCGGCCAACCCCCCATGCTCTTCCAGCGGTTGACGATATGACAGAAGAGCTCTGTGGTGCGTTCGGTGTCATAGAGGGCAGAGTGCGCCTCTTTATTGTCAAACGGAATGCGGGCGCTCTGGCACGCTTTGGCCAGCACGGTCTGCCCCAGCGCCAATCCGGAGAGAGCAGCGGTGTCGAAGGTGGCAAACGGGTGGAACGGATTGCGCTTGAGGCCAGCGCGCTCGGCGGCAGCCATCACGAAGCCGTGATCAAAGGTGGCGTTGTGGGCCACTATGATGGCGCGGCCGCAATCCTGCTCCTTCATCCCCTTGCGGATCCCCTTGAAGATCTCGGTCAGCGCCTCTTTTTCCGAGACAGCGCCACGCAACGGGTTGTAGGGGTCGATGCCGGTGAACTCCAGCGCAGCCTTTTCCAGGTTGGCCCCTTCGAAGGGCTCGACATGAAAGTGGAATACCTGATCGGGAACGAGCCAGCCCTGCTCATCCATTTTCAGGGTGTAAGCCGCGATTTCGAGCAGGGCATCGGTCTTGGCGTTGAACCCGGCTGTTTCAACATCGATGACGACGGGGTAAAAACCACGGAAACGGCCCTTGAGGGTATGAACTGCGTCGGTCATGGGATCTCGGTCGGGATAAAATGAGGCGGCATTATGGCAAAAAAGCACAGGCTTGTCCTCCCATCCCACGCAGGATACCGCGGCAAGGTGGCGCTCGATTTAATATCTGTGCAGCCACCAGCGGGCGGCAATCAGCGCCGTGAGCGTGCCCAACAGGGCGCTGGCCAGCACATCCACCGGCCAATGCATTCCCATTACCATGCGCGACAGACCAACCCCCAGCGCCCACAACGGCAGCAGCCAGACGCCTGTGGGGGCGCGGGCAAGCCAGATAAGGCCAAAGAACTGGGCCAGGCTGATGGCGGCGATGCTGTGGCCGGAGGGGAAGGCGTAGTTCACCTCGGCCTGCCAGTGGTGGCCGAGCCACTCTGGCAGGGCCAGCAACTGGCTGGCGGCGTGAACCTGTTCACTGCGCACATCGACGCTACTGGCGTAGAAGTGCTTGATGGCCGGGATCAGCGACTGACTCTCCAGCCAGAGCAGATAGGGTCTGGGCTCTTCGGTCAGGTGTTTGATCAGGCTTTTGAGCACCCAGTCGCTGGCGAGCAGGGCTGCCAGCGCGCATCCCAGCGCAATGAAGGGGGTCAGCTCCAGTTTCAGTTTGTAGCGGGTCAGCAACAGCAAGAGGGCGCCACTGACCCCGATCCCGGGAATATCGACCATGCGGGTGAGGGCGTATGACCACCATAGCCAGCCTGATTGCAGGGAGCCGGTCAGAAAAGGCTGCCAGGGCAGGGTGGCGAGCAGCAGCAGGGGCAGGATTAACAGGGCAGTGAAGCCAAGCACCTGACTGCGGGTGAGTGAAGCGGTTGACATTGGGAGCGATGAAGCGTGTGGCGGCATGGTGGGTATGGGCGATCGCGAAAAAGAGGGGCATTGTGCCACCGTGATATGCCCGGACAAAGCCGAGCAGCACGTTTGTTACCTCTGCTTACACATTTGTGGCGATATCCTCTGTTTGAGCGGGCGGATGGAGCGGCTGCCGCGCAATGTGGCCCCGTTTCGCGCCGGATTGCATCACAGGCTGAAATCTCGGGCGGCTTTGCGCTAGAATGGCGCCCCCGTGGCGGTTGTGACCAAAGAGAGCCCGATGAAGATAGTCGTTGATGAGAATATGCCCCATGCCGTGGAGCTGTTTGCCGAATTTGGCGAGGTGGTCGCCTTGCCCGGACGGCAGATGCAGGCCTGCGATCTGCTGGATGCCGATGTGCTGCTGGTGCGTTCGGTCACCCGCGTCAACGGCGATTTGCTGGCGACCAGCCCCAAACTCGGGTTTGTCGGCACCGCCACCATAGGCACCGACCATGTGGACAAGGCGCTGCTGGCAAGCCGCAATATTCCCTTCTTCAGCGCCCCCGGTTGCAACAAGTATTCGGTGGGGGATTATGTGCTCTCCGCCCTGCTGGTGCTGGCGGAGCGTTATGAACTCGACCTCTCGGCCATGACTTTGGCGGTGATTGGCGCGGGCAATACCGGCGAGTGTGTGGCTGGCAAGGCCCAAGCGCTCGGCATGCGGGTACTGCGCTGCGATCCACCCAAGGCGCGTAATACCCCCGATGCGGGCTTTGTCGATTATCAGACCGCTCTTGGTGCCGATATCGTCAGCTTCCATGTGCCCATTACCCGTGAAGGGCAGGATGCCACCTACCATCTGCTCGATGCCGAACAGATTGCCGCGCGCCCTGCCGGGCAGATCCTGATCAATGCTTCCCGGGGCGAGGTGTGGGATAACCGTGCCCTGCTGGCACGCCAGCTGAGCGATAAGCCTTTACGACTGGTGATGGATGTGTGGGAGAACGAGCCTGAGCCACTGGCTGCGCTGGTGCCCCATACCGAGATTGCCACTCCCCATATCGCTGGTTACAGCCTGGAGGGGAAGGCGCGCGGCACCTGGATGCTCTATCAGGCGCTCTGCCAGCAGCTGGGACGCCAGCCTCGTCAGGATTTGAGTCAGCTGTTGCCTGCCCCCGATGTGCAGGCGGTGGTGCCGGGCCGCGCATTGGATCAGGCGTTGATCAAGCAGCTGGTGCATCTGGTTTATGACGTGCGTCGCGATGATGCCCGTTTCCGGGCCCGACTCGGCTTGCCCGGTAGCTTTGACGAGCAGCGCAAACACTACCCCGAGCGCCGTGAACTATCCTCCTTGCAGGTTGAGGGGGCGTTTGCCGACCAAGCGCTGGGCGAGCTGGGATTTGCGCTGTCAGGCCCCTGAATCGGGGACTAGGCGTTGGAAGATAACCGGAAGGGGTGAGCCGTACTGGCTACCTCGCCCCCATTTTTTACTGAGCTGGCGCAGATACTACTGCGCCGGCTCAGCCATATCAGGCTGCGTCATCTCGCCGTGCGGGAGCCAGCCGACCATGGCGCCACCCGGCGCCATTGCAGCATTATCAGAGGAGAACAGAATGAGCCAGCAGTTTAACGTAGCGGTATTGGGTGCCAGCGGCGCCGTGGGTCAGGCGATGATCGAGATCCTGGAAGAGCGCGAATTTCCGGTAGCGACCCTCTATCCGCTGGCTTCCAGCCGCAGCGCCGGTGATACCGTGCGCTTTGGCGGCAAGAACCTCGAGATCCTCGATGTGGAGGAGTTTGACTGGAGCCAGGTGCAGATCGCACTCTTCTCCGCCGGTGCCGAGGTCTCTGCCAAGTGGGCGCCGATTGCTGCCGAACACGGCTGCATTGTCATCGACAACACCTCCTGCTTCCGTTACGACGAAGATATCCCGCTGGTGATCCCGGAAGTGAACCCGGATGCGCTGGCCGATTTTCGCAATCGCAACATCATCGCCAACCCCAACTGCTCCACTATCCAGATGCTGGTGGCTTTGAAGCCGCTGCACGACGAAGTGGGCATTGCCCGCATCAACGTGGCCACCTATCAATCCGTATCAGGCTCCGGCAAAGAGGGGGTCAGCGAGCTGGCGGGTCAGACAGCTCATCTGCTCAACGGCCGTCCGGTAGAACCGACCCTTTATCCGCAACAGATCGCCTTTAACCTGATCCCGCAGATCGACAGCTTCACTGACAACGGCTACACCCGTGAAGAGATGAAGATGGTATGGGAAACCCAGAAGATCCTCGGCGATGCCAGCATTGCCGTGAACCCCACCTGCGTGCGGGTGCCGGTCTTCTACGGCCACGCCGAGGCGGTACACGTCGAACTGCACCAGCCGCTCGATGCCGAACAGGTCAAGGACCTGCTGCGCAATGCGCCGGGTGTGACCCTGTTTGATGACGAAGTGGACTATCCGACCCCGGTGCGTGACGCAACCGGCAAGGATGAAGTGCTGGTGGGCCGGGTACGCCAGGATATTTCTCACCCGAGTGGTATCAATATGTGGATCGTGGCCGATAACGTTCGTAAGGGCGCGGCAACCAACAGTGTACAGATTGCCGAGCTGCTGGTTCGCGACTATCTGTAAGGCTGGTCAGATGCCACAGATGCGCAGCAGGGAGTGCTGCGCATCCGGCCTGTGATCAAACAGGGGTGTGACCCATGCCGCACTCCGTCACTTCAAGATTCTGTTGCGATATCAACTGATTAAGTTTTTTCCTACACTCAGGGTCAAGTTGGGTGCTAAATGTGTCGGACTGCTGGCTTGCCAAGCGAGCCTGATTTATATTGAACCGACTGTTTTGGGGTAACTATCCAGATTTTTCAATGTGATAGGGCCGTCATACGAAGGAACGAATATGGGACATTCCCGCATAACATTGGCAACGCTACTCGCATTGGGTCTGCTGGGCACCGTCCAGGCTGAAGACTCGGCGCGGGAGCCTTTTTTTGTCGAGCTAAAAGGCCCTGACGAACCCGCACCTCCCGCCGTCAATTCCCAGCCGCTGGCGCAGCCGGTCGCCAGACCCGTCGCACAACCGGTGCGTACAACCGCCCAGCCGGTGGTGCGTCAGGTCACTGCCAATGCCGGTAGCTATGGCCCTGTTCGTCCGACCGATACCCTATGGAGTCTGGCGAGCAAATATCGCCCCTCCAATCGGGTCAGCGTCTACCAGACCATGGTGGCGATTTACGAGAAAAACCCCCGCAGTTTCGCCGATGGCAATATCAACCACATTCTGGTGGGATCCCGCATTCTGCTGCCGACCGCGGCCGAGGCGAGCGTCATCACTGATGCCGAGGCCCGCGCCAAGTTCCGTAGCGACAACGCCAGCTGGAAGGGGTTAAGCCCCAAATATCTGGCTGACAAGCAGGCCCATACCGCCAAGCCGGCTGCCGCCAAACCCGCGAAGGTGGAAGCCGCCAAGACCGAGCCGGTGAAGGCTGCGCCTGCGCCGCTGCCAGTGGCGAAAGCCGCCCCCATTCCAGCCCCGGTGGTGGCACCGCAACCGGCGGCTGAAACCAAAGAAGTGGCCAAGGTGAGCGAGCCTGCGCCGAAAGAGGCGGTAGCACCTGCTCCTAGCGCTGCAGAAGGCACCACCCCGGCGCCTCTGCCTTCCGATCTGGATAAACCGGTGGGCAAACCGGCTACCGAGATGGCGCTGGCACTGGAAGATGCCAATGCCCAGCTCGGCCAGGTGACCGAGATGAACCACAGGCTCAAGCTGCGTCTGCAATCCCTGACCGAAGAGGTAGAGACCCTCAAAGCCCAGCTGCAGGATCAGACCGCGCTGCAAAAAGATTGCCGAGCTCAAGGCGCAACCGGTCCCGCCGGTGGCAGCCGAGCCTGAGCCTGAGAAAAACTGGTTGATGGATCTGCTCTCCTCACCGCTCAACCTCGCCATGATCATTCTGCTGCCGGTGCTGCTGGTATTGGCGCTGGTGACCCTGTGGCTGCGTGCCCGTGCCCGTCGAGAGCTGGAAGAGCAGGAGAAGAGCCTCTCCGAATCCACCGCCATGATGATGGATCAGGAGCAGAGCGAGTTTGATGATCTGCTGAGCGTCGATGTGACCGACAACGAGCCGGTGCGCCCGGTGCCGGATCTCAACACCCCGGATGGCTTTATGCCGATGGAGCCTGACGAGCCGGCCGCCAAGCCGGATGTCGATCTGGTGTTCAGCGACGAGGGCGAGATGGAGCTGCAGGGCTTCGAGCCTGAGCGGATGGCGGCCCAGCCAGCCAGTCGTGACCCGGATCTGGTGCCGGATCTCGATCTCTCGCTGGATGAGCCCATTGCGCTTGCCAACGAGCCCGCCATGGATCTGGCCAGCGAGTTCAACCCCAAGCCCAAGACCGCTGACGAGATCATGAGCGAAGAGGAGCTGCAGGCAGCCCTGTTTGCCGAGCTGGATGCGGATCTCTCCGCCGACCTCGAGCCCGATTTGAGCTCCATCGACGAAGTCGGTGCCGCTGACGACGATCTGGCCAGCTTCGATCTCGGCGATTTCGACAGTGCCCTCGACGAGCCTGCTGCTGGCAAAGATGATAACGCCATTGATCTCAGTGCCGCAGAGGACGCTGACGAGAGTGCGGATGCCATGCTGGCCGAGCTCGGTCTTGAGCCTGTCAAGGCGAAGGAAGCCGAGCTGGATCTGGAGTGGGATCCCAACGAGTTGGCGCTCTCCGATTTCGAAGATGCGTTCGCCGAGGTGGAGTCTCATCCGGCAGATGTTCAACCCCGTGAGCAGGCGCAAGAGAGCGGCTACGTCGAGATCGACAAGCTGCTAGCCGAAGCGGATGCCACCGCGCCGGAGCAGGAGCCGTATCAGGGCTTCTCGCTGGATGTGGGGCTGGATGGCTTCCCCGAGGTGCTGCCGGAATCCACCGGATTTGACGTGGATGCCGACGACGGCGGTGTGGGTGCCAAGCTGGATCTGGCCCGTGCCTACCTCGAGATTGATGACAAGGATAGCGCCCGCGAGCTGCTGCAAGAGGCGGCGGAGCAGGGCAGCGATCATCAGCGTGCCGAAGCCGAGAAGTTGCTCAAGCGGTTGGGCTAAAGCATCTCCCATTACGGGAGCAGCAAAACGGGGGCAGCCAGCAGGCTGCCCTCTTCTTTTGGCGATTTGTTATGGGGGGATCATGGCCGCGCAGGTTCGCAATCCAGGCCAATTGCGCGCGTGGTGGGACTTTTCGGGCTGAGCGCGTATAATCCGCCCCGTTTCTTTCACTGCGTTTTCACAACAAGACAAGTTTATCCATGCGAATTGCCCTAGGTATTGAATATGACGGCAGCCGGTATTTCGGCTGGCAGCGTCAGCGTGAAGTGATCAGCGTGCAGGCTGAACTGGAGACGGCTTTGAGCCGGATTGCCAACCACCCTGTCTCCATCCAGTGTGCCGGGCGCACCGATGCCGGTGTCCACGCCACCGGTCAGGTGATCCACTTCGATACCGAGGCGAACCGTGCCGAAGGGGCTTGGACCCTGGGGCTCAATTCCAACCTGCCGCCGGATATCGCCGTGCGCTGGGTCAAGGAGGTGGACGAGAGCTTCCACGCCCGCTTTAGCGCCACCGCCCGTCGCTACCGCTATATCATCTACAACCACAACTACCGGCCGGCGATCCTCGGCAGTGGCGTCAGCCACTACCACGAGACCATCGATGCCGAGTTGATGCACCGGGCAGGCCAGAGCTTGCTGGGGGAGCACGACTTCAGCACCTTCCGTGCCGTCGCCTGCCAATCCAACACCCCGTGGCGCAATGTGACCCATCTGTGTGTCAGCCGCTCCGGCCCCTACATCGTGCTCGACATCAAGGCCAACGCCTTCCTGCACCATATGGTGCGCAACATCACCGGCTCCCTGCTGCTGGTGGGGCAGGGGCTCAAACCGGTGGAGTGGATTGCCGAGGTGCTGGCTGCCAAGGATCGCAATCTGGCCGGGCCGACCGCCAAGGCCGGTGGCCTCTATCTGGTCGACGTGGATTACCCGGCCGAGTTTGCTCTGCCGCAGTTGCCGCTCGGCCCGCTGTGGCTGCCCGACTCGGCACCGGGTACGACCAGTTTTTAGTAACTGCGCCCGAAAAATTGTGGTTTAATGACCCGTCATTTGTTGCCATCGAGCTATTAAGTCATTGAACAATCTAGGCTCGATGCGTTTTGTCAGGCACAAAAGCATTAAGGAATTCCATGAGCTGGCTTGAGAAGATTCTTCCCAAGAGCAAGATCACTGCGCCCCGTCGTCACAACATTCCGGAAGGGGTGTGGACCAAGTGCAGTGCTTGTGAACAGGTGCTCTACCGGGCAGAGTTGGAGCGCAACCTCGAAGTGTGCCCCAAGTGTGATCATCATATGCGTATCAGCGCCCGCGCCCGTCTCGAGAGCTTCCTCGATGAGCAGGGTCGTACCGAGATCGGTGCCGAGCTGGAGCCGCAGGATGTACTGAAATTCAAGGATTCCAAGCGCTACAAGGATCGTTTGTCTGCCGCTCAGAAAGAGACGGCGGAGAAAGATGCGCTGGTGGTGATGAAAGGGACCCTCAAAGGGGTACCGGTTGTCGCCTGTTCGTTCGAGTTCTCCTTCATGGGTGGCTCCATGGCCTCCGTGGTCGGTGCCCGCTTCGTGCGTGCCGTCGAGGAGTGCATCAAGGAAGGCCGCGGTCTGGTCTGCTTCTCCGCCTCTGGTGGTGCTCGTATGCAGGAAGCGCTGTTCTCCCTGATGCAGATGGCCAAGACCAGTGCAGCGCTGGACCGACTCACCAAGGCGGGCCTGCCCTATATCTCCGTGCTGACCGACCCCACCATGGGTGGCGTCTCTGCCAGTCTGGCGATGCTGGGTGACATCAACGTGGGCGAGCCCAAGGCGCTGATCGGCTTTGCCGGCCCGCGCGTTATCGAGCAGACCGTGCGCGAGAAACTGCCGGAAGGCTTCCAGCGCTCCGAGTTCCTGCTGGAAAAGGGTGCCATCGATATCATCATCGATCGCCGTGAAATGCGTAACCGTCTGGCCAGCCTGCTCGCCAAAATGCTGAATACTCACGTCATCGAAGAGTGAAGATGAGTTCAAACATGCAACAATCCCAAAGCCGGTCGCTTGTCGACTGGCTTTCTTATTTGGAGCAGATCCATCCGGTCAATATCGACATGGGGCTGGATCGGGTCGGTGCCGTTGCCCGGCGTATGGGGCTTACCCAGCTGCCGTTCAAGGTGATCACGGTGGCGGGTACCAACGGCAAGGGCTCCAGCTGTGCCATGGCGGCCAGCATTCTGATGGCCGCAGGCTACAAGGTCGGCGTCTACTCCTCGCCCCATCTGCTGCGCTTTACCGAGCGGGTGCGGGTCAACGGCCAGGAGCTGTCCGACAGCGATCACTGCGCCGCTTTTGCCGAAGTGGAAGCGGCGCGTGGCGAGATAGCGCTCACCTTCTTCGAGTTCGCCACCCTGGCTGGCTTGTGGCTCTTCTGCCGCGCCGCCCCCGATGTGCTGCTGCTGGAAGTGGGACTGGGTGGTCGGCTCGACGCCACCAATGTGGTGGAGTCCGATGTGGCGATGATCACCTCCATTGCCCTCGATCACTGCGACTGGCTGGGTGATACCCGCGAAGCAGTGGCGGTGGAGAAGGCTGGGGTCTATCGCGCTGGCAAGCCCGCCATCAGCGGTGAGCCTAATCCGCCCGCGACTATTGCCAGCGAAGCCCAGCGTCTTGGCGCCAACCTGCGTCAGGTCGGTATCGATTTTCGTGGCGATGAGCACGAGAGCGGTTGGGATTATCACGGCCTCAACCAGTGGCGGGATCTGCCAAAACCGGCGCTGCCGCTGATGAACGCGGTGACCGTGCTGGCGGCGCTGGAGTCCCTCGGCTTGCCGCTGCCGGAGTCCGCCATTCGTGACGGGCTTGCCAATGCCCGGCTGGCTGGCCGGATGCAGCAGTTGCAAAGTGCGCCTCTGGTGATCGTCGATGTAGCCCACAACCCCCATTCGGCGGCCTATCTGGCAGCTCAATTGCGCAAGAAGCCCTGCGCGGGTGTGCGCCGCGCCGTGGTCGGCATGCTCAAAGACAAGGACATGGCGGGCTCCCTTGCCGAACTCGATGGTTTGATTGGCGAGTGGTATCTGGCCAGTCTCACTGGCCCGCGCGCCGCCACTGCTGCGCAACTGGCTGCGGCGCTGGGGGAGGGAAAGGGCCCTGCCAGAGAGTTTGATGATGTCAGCGCCGCTTATCAGGCAGCGTTGGCCGCATCGAGTCCGGACGATATGGTCATTGTGTTTGGTTCGTTTTACACTGTCGCCGACATTCTGGCGGGTGTCGCCGTCTAGGCCACACCCCGGCTCCCCAGCCTTCCGGCGGGGAGCCAAATCGCATATTGAGTTACGTAAAGGTAGGATTCAACTTGGCCTCGAAGTTTCAAAACCGTCTGGTGGGCACCGTCATCCTGGTGGCCCTGGTTGTTATTTTCCTGCCGGACTTGTTGGATGGTCACAAGCTGGCACAAAAGGAGGAGGCCTTTGCCAAGATCCCGCTGCGCCCCGAGCTGGAGCCTGCCAAGCCTGCGCTGCAGGTCTCGGCAGCCAGCAGCCTGCCCGCCGATCATCTGGCCAGCCAGCAACAGGCCTCTGCGGCCCAACAGTGGCAAGTGGAAGAGGTGGCTGACCCCATGACCCTCGCCGGCCAGGGCAACGGTGCGCAGCCGGCGACAACCCCTGCCGCACCGGCGCCGGTCCAGCCGCAGCAGAATGCCCAACCCAAGCCACAGCCCAAGCCGGAAGTGGTGGCCAAAAAACCGGTCGAACCGCCCAAGCCAGCACCCAAGCCGACGCCAGCCAAACCGGTTGAAGTGGCCAAGGCGCCCGCACCGGCCAAGCCGCAGGCGGGTCAGATCAAGTCCCTCGACGACCTGATTGAAAGCAAGATGACCCAGCCGACCACTCCCGCGCCTGCTGCGGCACCGGCCCAGGGCAGCTGGATCCTTCAGCTTGGCGCCTTCAAGAACGTCGACAGCGTCAACGCGCTGGTGAGCAAGCTGCGGGCGGCGGGCTACTCTGCCCATACCTCGCCGCGCACACCGGTGCAGGGTCAGCTCAACCGTGTCTTTATCGGACCGGATGTCTCCAAGGCCAAACTGCAGGGGATGCAGGGGCGGATCTCCCAGATGACCGGCCTCAGTGGCTCGGTGGTCTCTTACAATCCGTGACGGCTTGCCGTTGGCAATGGCCCTCTGAAAAAAACACCGCGCCCCGTGCGCGGTGTTTTTTTTATCTGGCTGTCGTGATTTTTAAGGACGGCGTCGTACAGGCCACCCCCGGTTGGGATTTTCGGGCAGTTGGGGTAGTCTGAGCCCTTCTGCTACTCACAGGAGTTCAAGATGATCCTCTCGACGACCCCCACGCTGGAAGGCAAAAGCATTCGTGAATACCGCGGCATCGTGCTTGGCGAAGCCATTCTCGGCGCCAACATTTTCAAGGATCTCTTTGCCGGGATCCGCGACATCATCGGCGGCCGCTCCGGCGCCTATGAAAAAGAGCTGGCCCGTGCCCGCGAGATCGCCTTCGATGAGCTGAAAGAGCGTGCCGCCGCCCTTGGCGCCAATGCGGTGGTCGGCATCGATATCGACTACGAGGTGGTGGGGCAAAATGGCAGCATGCTGATGGTCAGCATCAGTGGCACCGCCGTGGTGGTCTGATAGGGCTCCAGCGTCTTCATGGGCAATGAGCCGATAACCGGGTTATCGGCTTTTTTATTGCCTGTCTGATACGTGGCGGCTGGCGGGAATATTTCTTAACCCATTGATTTTAAATGTTTATATTTATTAATAATTCCACTGACCGGTTTTATTTTTTTTAACTGGGTGGCCCGAGAGGGCCAAGCTAGAGTGCCGCCATCAGGAACGACACCGCTCACGGACGAGGTTCTCTTCTCTTGAAGGCGTATCACTATGAATCAAAAACCTGCTCTGCTGACCCTTGTCATCTTGGCCATGACAGCCCATGCCGGCAGTGCCCTCGCGGCGCAGCCCAATTTCAGCGCCACTTGTCCCACCGACATCCGGGTCAAGTCACAAGGGGGCAACGTCTTTATCAATGGCAAGAAGGCGACCCTGAAAACACTGGCGCCCGCCGCCTATTCGGCCACAAACGGCAAGGTGGTCATCGGGATCACCTTCGATCTGCCCGCCAGCGAACCCACCCTGGATTACGTCATCAAGCATGATCGCCGGGCTCATGGCTTTTGCACCGTGCACGCCTGGTCGGCGGGCAAGGCCGCCGCACTGCCTATGGCCAAGGGGGACTCGCCCTATCAGGGCAAGTGGATCGCCAAAAACCGCGAGACCGGCGCCACGGTGGCCAATATTCAGGTGGATGGCAAGGAGCAGGTGTGGGTCAACGGAGTCAAGGTGAAGGCGAAACGGGCCGATGGCGCGCTGCAGTTTCGTCAGGGCACCATCCTCTACACCTTGCAGGGGGATCCGCGTATTCGCGATGAGAGCGACTGGAATGACAGCGATGTTCAGAACACCGGCCCCATCCGGCTCGAGTAACAGACGCGCCGTGCCACGGCTTGGTCATTGATGCAAAAAACAGAGAGCGGCATGGCCGCTCTCTGTTTTGTTGTCTCTATTGGGTGATAGCCGTGCGGGGTTAGATGCCGTGGATGGCGTTGGCTTCCCCATACCAGTCCAGCTTGTCGGCCAGAGTGACCACCGAGCCGATGATGATGAGGCTCGGGCTCTTCACCTGACGGGCCAGTTCGGCCAACTGCTGCAGCTCGCCGCGCACCACCCGCTGACTGAGCTGGGTGCCTTGTTCCACCAGCGCCACCGGGGTGTGACCGGGCATGCCGTGGGTTTGCAGCGCATCCTGAATGCGGGCGGCGTGGGCCAGCCCCATGTAGAAGACCAGGGTCTGGCGTGGGGCGGCCAGCGCCGACCACTCCTAGGCGATATTGCCCTCCTTGTCGTGGCCGGTGATGAACTGCACCCGCTGGGCGTGATCGCGGTGGGTGAGGGGAATGCCGCTGTAGGCGGCGCAGCCTGAGGCTGCCGTAATGCCCGGTACCACCGAGAAGGGGATGCCCGCCTCGGCCAGGGTTTCCAGCTCCTCGCCACCCCGGCCAAAGATAAAGGGATCGCCCCCCTTGAGCCGCACCACCTGTTTGCCCAGCTGCGCTTGTTCCAGCAACAGCTGGTTGATCGCCTGCTGGGGCACGCAGTGGCGGCCCGCCTCCTTGCCGACAAAGATCCGCTCGGCATCCCGGCGAACAAGCGCCAATACCTCCTGCGAGACCAGTCGGTCATAGACCACCACATCCGCCTGCTGCAACTGCTGCAGACCGCTCAGGGTAAGCAGTCCCGCATCGCCGGGGCCGGCGCCCACCAGGGTCACGCTTCCCTTGCTCTGTGGTTGCTCATCGAGCAGCTCGGAGACGCTCTGTTCGGCAGCTTGCTGCTGGCCGCGCGCCAGCTGGCATGCCAGTCGCTCATGGCTAAAGAGCCGCTCCCAGAAGCGGCGGCGGGCTAGCTTGTCCGGAATGAGTTTGACCCGCTCGCGCAGCTTGCCCGCCAGCGCCGCGAGCTGGCCGAGGTGTTGCGGCAGCATGGCTTCGAGTTTTTCCCGCAGCTGGCGGCTTAGAACCGGCGCCGAACCTGCGCTGGAGATGGCCACCATCAGCGGCGAGCGGTCGATGATGGCGGGCATGATGGCGCTGCAGTGGGCCGGAGAGTCCACCACATTGCAGAAGATCTGGCGCAGATTCGCTTCGTTGAAGACCTGCTGGTTGACCTTGGGCTGGTTGGTGGCGGCGATCACCAACCACTTGCCATCGAGCAGTTCGGGATGAAAATCGGCGGCGCAGACGGTCAGGCGACCCTGCTCGGCCCAGCTCATCAGCTGGGGTTCCAGATGCGGGGCATTGATGGTGATCTTCGCCTTGGCATCGAGCAGCAGGCGCGCCTTGCGCACCGCCACCTCACCGCCGCCGACGATCAGGACCGGCTTGTTTTGCAGCTGACAGAAGAGAGGGAGAAAGTCCATAACAGGCTCCGGATGCTGGCCCGCTCGCAATGCCGCGCCGGGCGAGATAGCAGGGCGCGCCGTGACGCACCCCGGATGGTCGGGGGAAAGATCCCCCGACGGGAATAAAAAAGGGGAAGGGTGATCTACGCCCGGGCCAACGACAGATCCCCACCGGTGTCGGCCACTTGATCACGCTTCCCCAAACGAGGTTTTTCCTATTGCACCGCTTTGACGTGCATGTTGGCGACGTACTGATCTTCGGCCCAGAAGATACGGTCAGCGACCATGGCTTCCGGATTGAGGGTGACGCCGCGCAGCACCCGCTCCTTGAACTTGTGATAACCGGCCCGGTCGATAAGGTGACCCATGTGCAGGTAGATGGGTTTGCCATCCAGCATCTCGGCCTCGAACTCGAACAGGTTCTTGATCACCGCATGCAGCACCTCTTCGGTCACCCAGTTGAGGAACAGCTTGCCGGTACGAGGCGTCTTCTTGCTGGTGCGTCCTCCCAGCTTGACCATGTAGAGCTGCTTGGGATCCCGCTGCCAGGCCAGGGTCGGGCAGGCCAGCACGCACTCGCCACAGCCGATGCACTTGCTCTCCTCTTTGACCGCCTTGCCATGTTTGATGGCGAGGCAATCCACCGCGTGGTGGCTGCATGCCTTGACGCAGGCGCCGCAGCCGATGCAGCGCTCGGCATTGAAGTGGATTTTGGCGATGCCGAGGATGCCGAAGTCGGCCATGTTGGCCTTGGCGCAGTCGTTGGGGCAGCCGGCGATCACCATCTTGAGGTGATAGGGGTTGGGGTAGAGGTGTTTCTCCATCCGCTGGGCCAGCCCGGTGCAGTCGATATTGCCCTTCTGGCAGATGGTGTTGCCCTGACAGGCGACGATGTTGCGCCCGCCGATGGTCTGGTAACCGGCTTGGGTGTCTTCTACCTCGATGCCGCAGGTCTCCACCTCGATCTCCTTGATAAAGGGTTCGAGGGCGGCGTTGACCTTGTCCATGTCCTGATACTTGATGCCGGGCATCGCCAGCTTCTGGCGGGTGGTGAGGTGGATCAGGCCGTTGCCATACTGTTCGGCGATCTGCTGGGCCACTGCCAGCAGGTGGGCGGGCATGATCCCGCCGGGAATGCGTACGCTGATCATCGCTTCGCCGCGCACCTTGGAGAGGCGGTATTCGTTCTTGGCGCGGGCCTTGATGATGTCGATATCGAGACTCATGGTGTTCTCCCTCAGTCGATCAGATGCTGGGCCTGGTCAAAACGAAAGACCGGTCCATCCACGCAGATATAGGTGTCGCCCATCCGGCAGTGGCCACACTTGCCCACGGCGCAGGCCATGCGGCGTTCGTAGTCGACCCAGATGCGATCCTTGGGGATGCCCCGTTCGAGGAAGGCGAGCACCACGAAGCGGATCATGATGGGGGGGCCGACCACGATCACCTGGATATCCTCCTTGTCAGCGAGATCCAGCTGGTCGATGTAGTCGGTGACCCGGCCGATGCGAAACTGCTCGCTCTCCTTGCCCTCGTCCAGGGTGACGATGAGGTTCTGCTGCTCGGCCCAGAGCGGCATCTCGTGGCGATAGAGCACCGCCTGCTCGTTCTTGAAGCCGAGGATCATGTCGAGTGACTTCACCTCTTCCGGATGTTTGCTGAAGCGGCGCAGCAGCCCCTTGACCGGCGCGACGCCGGTACCGCCCGCCACCACGATGAGGTGCTGGTTGCGGTAGGTCTCCAGCGGGTAGCCGTTGCCGTGGACGCCGCGCATCCACACCTTGTCGCCCACATCGAGGGCAAACAGCGCATCGGTCACCTTGCCGACCTTGCGGATCAACAGATCCACATAGCCATCGCCATAGTCGGAGACCGAAATGGGCGCTTCGCCGACGGTGGGCAGGGAGATCTCCACAAACTGGCCGTAGTGGACATCAAAGTCGCGTGATACCCGAAAGTTCCACTCCAGCTCGGTGTGACGCTCGATGGCCAGAATGGTGTAGGCCTTGGGCAGCAGGCGGTTTTCGACCATGTCCTGCTGCGGTTCTGCTGTTGCGGTTTGCTGGCACTGGCACATATCAGTTCGCCCCCTGCGCGTTGTCGGCTGCGATGGTCTGTTCGACCACATCGGTCATCTTGTTGATGATGTTGCTAAAGGAGATGTAATGAGGGCAGCGATCGTCGCAGCGGCCACAGCCGACGCACATGTGCTCCTCTCCCTGACGGGCCTTGTAGTCGTTGACCTTGTGCAGGGCGCGATAACGCAGGCGCTCGCCATGTTTGGCGCGAAAACCGTGGCCACCTGCCATGTCGCTGAAGCCATCCACCATGCAGCTGGCCCACTGGCGACGGCGCTCGCCCTGCTGGGGGTTCTCCGCATAGGTGAGGTCGTGCACGCTGTAGCAGCTGCAGGTCGGGCAGGAGGTGGTACAGCGGCCGCAGCCGATGCAGCGGCTGTCGTACTCGGCCCAGACCGGATGGGCGGTGAGGATCTGGCGGATCCGCTGGGGGTCGTCACAGACGCTGTCCGGGGTGCGTACCTTGACCGGGTTGCTCTGGACAAACTCCGGGGTGAAGTCATCGGATTCACCGAGCTCGGCAAAGTAGCCGAGCAGCTCGGGATCCTTTACCTCGATGCGGGCACCCTCATCGCTCAGACGAATGGCGGCGGCGTAGTCCCGGGTCTCGTTGCTGCCCATGGAGACGCAGAAGCAGTTCTCGAAGCTCTCGCGGCACTCCAGCAGTACCAGCTTGAGCTTGCTGCGCAGTCTGGCGTAGTAGACGTCGCTGTTCTGGCCGTTTTTCAGGTAGACCTGATCCAGCCTGCGCAGAGCGTGGATATCACAGCTGCGCAAGAACAGCAGGGTGGGCTTGGCCTCCACCTTTGATTCGCGCAGCTCCAGATTGTCGAAGTGGAACAGGGTCTGGGTGATGGGGAGCACCACCTCTTTCGGGGAGAAGTGGGACTTCTCCTGCCACACCAGATCGGCCGGATGGCGGATGCTGTGGTAGGTGACGTTGTCGGTGTCGGAGAAGCGGCCGCCCCGATATTCGGCCGCGGGCGCCATGATCCGGTAATCGGGCAGCAGCCGCTCGAACAGCTGCGCCAGCGCGGGATGGGTGAGAAGAAACGACATAAATAAACACCTTGTATGAGGGTGAGATGCCCTGGCATAGGGATGAGGAGAGGGCCGGTCAGGGTGTCTGACACCGGTTCTGGCCGCGCTTGCCTCGCCACGGTCTGTTTTTATGACTCATGTTGCTCAACTGACCCGATTGTTATTGTGTTGGCGGCGCGTGCGTCGCGGCAGGTCGGGTCATGCCTGTAAAACCCTTGTCAATTGAGCAGGGCTGCCTGATAGCCTGCGCACTTGCCCATCACGTATCCCATCTCCAGCTTGTTGATATCGCGGGTAAAACGGGAAACGGGGAAGTAGTCGGCCGGGGCGATCACCTCGATCTGGCAGTCCTCCGGCGGATTGGCGATAAAATCGAGCGCCTCGTTGTAGCTGCGATCCCGCTGCTCCAGCGCCTGTGCCAGCGCGGGGCGGGTCTTGAGCAGGGTACGGATCATCCAGGGGAAGGGCATCGGCTTGAGCCGATAGCCAAGGGGCTCGGAGAGGATCACCGTCAGGTGACGGGCACCGCGGCGGTAGGCCTCGATCACCGGGATAGAGTCGGCCACCCCCCCATCTGTCATCGGCACCCCGTGTACCTCCGGGTATTCGTGGGAGGCGAGGGGAATGGCGCAGCTGGCGGGCAGCACCTCGTTCATGTTTTCCGGCTTGACCCGGATGTACTCCGCCTTGCCGGTCAGGGTATTGGTCACCACCGCATAGAAGGGGATACCGGTCTCCCGGTAGGCGTGAATGTCGAGGGGATACTTGCTGCAGCTGGTGTGCCACAGCCAGTGGATATCCACCAGATTGCCCCCCTTGGCAAAGCGCAGGGGATCCATAAACTGCTGGCTGCACGCCAGTTTGGTCAGGATCTCGTGGCTGCGGCCATGCTGGCTGGCGAGATAGGCCAACAGGTTGGTCGCGCCCGCCGAGACGCCGATGGCGAAGTCGAAGGGGCGATAGTCATGCTCGATAAACGCATCCAGCACGCCGCTGGCAAATATGCCGCGCATGGCGCCGCCTTCTACAACCAATGCGCTGGGGGATGCGTTTTTGTTCATGACAGGCACCTCATTGATAAGTCAGAGAGAAAAAGTGGGAAAGAGAGCGCTCGGGCTGTCAGGCCGACCGTTCTGACAACCAACCGGGGTTGGCCATCGCAATGAGGTCATTCTAGGAAGGGGATGGTGTTTAGAATATCTGTTAATAATGAATCAAGTGTTTTGTATTTCTAAACGATGGTGATAAACCTGTTGTGATCAAAGGGGTTGTGTAGGAGTCTCAACGACTCTGTGATGGCTGGATATTGGCAAGGATGAGTGTGTCATGACGTTATTGGTTCCCCCGCGGCTCCGACGTGGCGATACCATCGCTTTTTTCTCCCCTTCCAGCGCGGCGACCGCCTGGGTACCCAACCGTTTTGCCCGCGCAAAAGCCTTTCTTGAGGGGCAGGGCTTTAGGCTCAAGGCGGGCAGCCTCACCGGCCAGCAGGATCACTGGCGCTCCGGCTCCATTGCCGCGCGGGCCGAGGAGCTCAACGCCCTTATTCGCGACCCAGAAGTACGCTGCATCATGTCGGTGATTGGCGGCAGCAACTCCAATTCCCTGCTGCCCTACCTCGATTTTGAGGCGCTGAGGCGCGACCCCAAGATCATCGTCGGCTACTCCGATGTGACGGCGCTGCTGCTCGGCATCCACGCCCAAACTGGCCTGGTTACCTTCTATGGCCCGGCGCTGGTGGCCTCCTTTGGCGAGTTGCCGCCTCTGGTGGATGAGACGCTGGCCAGTTTTTTACAGATTGCGTTGGCCGACGAAGCTGGCGTCCCCTGCACGCTGCCCACCCCGGCGCAATGGAGCGATGAACGGCTGGACTGGGAGAACCAGACCCGGACCAAGCAGTGCCAGCCCAATCGGCTGATCTCGGTGGGCTCAGGCCGGGTTGAGGGACGGCTGATTGGCGGCAACCTCAACACCATGGCGGGGATCTGGGGCTCTCCCTATATGCCGGCCATCGAGTGCGGCGACATTCTGCTGTTGGAGGACAGCCTGAAATCAGCCGAGACGCTGGAGCGCTCCTTCGCCCACCTCAAGTTGTGCGGGGTGTTTGATCGGATCGGCGCGCTTATCCTCGGCAAGCACGAGTTGTTCAACGAGCAGGGGAGCGGCAAGTGCCCCCTCGATATCCTGCTGGAGGTGGTGGGGGAGCCGAACTTCCCCATTCTGGCGGAGTTTGACTGCGCCCATACCCACCCCATGCTGCCGCTGGGCATCGAGGTGGAGCTCGATCTCGACCGCCAGCAGCTCACGCTACTGGAGCCATGGTGGCGAGCAGAATGAGGGCGAAATGAAAGTCCAACAACAAGGCCGCGGATGCGGCCTTGTCTGTTTTTGTGTGGAGGGATCAGGGCAGGGCATCGGGCCGGAAGCTGGCGCGGATCTGCGGCACCAGGCTTGAAGGGTCGAACCCTTTCTCCTCGCCCAGCACCGGATGGAGCAGGGGTTTTTCTTCGATGGGGGTGATATCCCCCGCCAGCAGCTGGCGGGTGGCCTGACCCATCTGGTAGAGCTGGCGCACCGGCGCAAACTGGGTCGCCAGATTGAGGGGATCATCGGCGCGGGCAAAGGCCATCATGGGGATCTGGTAGGTGGTATCGCGCGCCGGCTTGTCACCGTAATCCCCTTGCCGGCGGACATCAAAAACGGCTGGTGATCGCCAAAGGCCACCACCAGATAGCGCTTGTCAGACTGGTCTAGGGTCTTGAGCAGCCGCTCCAGCGAGGCCATGGCATCCACCACCCCTGTGTAATAGGTGTTGAGCAGCTGGGTGTCGCTCTCGCTCTGGTTCGGGCAGGCGCCGCTGCGCTCCTGCCCCTGATAGCGGGGGCCATCGAAGGGGCCGTGCCCCTGCATGGTGACCGCATAGGCAAACAGCGGTTTGTCATCCTGTTCGCTGCGCTTGAGTATGTGGTCGATCAGCGCATCATCGGAGATATAGAGCCCCTTGTGCTCGAGGGTGGTGAAGCGGGTGTCGAACCAGCGCTCCTCATAGCCGAGCGCCGGGATCGCTTTGGCGCGGCCCCAGAATTTTTCCACATAAGGGTGGGCGAACAGGGTCTGGTAGCCACTCTTTCTTGCGCTCTGGGCCAGCCCCGGCACCTGCTGCGAGAGGTAGTAGTAGGGCACCACCCCCTGCTTGAGCAAGCCCACCGGCAGGCCGGTGTTCATCTCGAACTCCGCCAGCACCGTCATACCGCCGGTGGTGGGGGAGTGGATGGTTTTTTGCCACTGCTGCACGCTGGCGGGCAGGGAGAGGGTGGGAGCCGGGGCGCAGATCCGCCCCTTCCAGTCGAGCCAGAGCGACTCATATTGCAGCACGATCACCAGATCCCAGCGCGGCGCTATGCCCTGGGGCGGATAGCTCAGCTGCGGGGCCAGCTCGTTGATCTGCAAGGGGTAGCGAAACACGCTGCCGCTTTGCAACATCTCGTCCACCAGATTGAACAGATAGAGGCCGGGGCCGGAGCGGATGATGTCCCTGTGGTAGTTGACCGCGCGATCCACGTAGCGAATGTTGGCCCCCAGCAGCTTGTTGCCGGTCTGGGTGGCAAACACGCACAGGGCAAAGAAGGCAGCGGTGGCGGCGGCTGTGCGCAACACCCAGCGCGACAGGGCAAAGCGCCAGCAGAGCAGCAGTGCCAGCAACACGGTGAAGATGGGCAGGATGGGGTGCTGGTCGAGCAGGATCCGCAGCAGCGCCAGCAGGTTGCCAAAATCGTCCCCGCCGAGCGGCACGCCGTAGATGGCGATCTTCATAAAGTTGGCGAGCAGGCCTATACCGGAAAGCGCGGTAAAGACCAGCCCCATATAGAGGTTGAAGCCCGCCAGCGCGCAGAGGCTCCAGCCCAGCACCATGCTGCCCCAGGCGAGATAGTAGTGCTCCGGCCGAAAGCCTGACCAGAGCAGAAACTCCCCCAGCTTGAACACTACGAAGCCGTGCAGCAGCACGAAGGTGAGGTTGCCGAGCAGCAGGCTGCCGATGATCCGCCAGCGCAGGCTGCGGCGCAGCTTTGGCAGCACCGTCTTGAGCACGGCGGCGCTCAGGGCCAGCACCAGGGTCAGGCTCACCACCAGATAGGTGAGGTTGAAGCCCTGCTCCGGCAGGGTTTGCAGGATCTGGCTGAAATCGCCGCTCTCGGGGCGATCCTTGAGCAGCAGACCGATGCGCAACTGATAGCGGCTATCAAGGGCATCGTCCGGGGCGCGCAGGGTGCTGTTGAGATCCAGAGTACAGCGGTTATTGCGGCACACCTGACGCTTATCCACCGCTTGACTCAGCTGGTCAATCCGCTCCCCCTTGTCGTTGAGCAGCTCTACCCGCACCTTGTCCCCCGCTTGCAATGGCCCTCGCAACTGCCACTGACTCCGTACCACCAGATAGAGGCCGCGGCTGTCGCTTTTATAGAGCAGGGCGTGGCGGGTGAGGGTGGCCAGCGGATTGTCGGCGGGGCCCAGCACCAGCGGCTGGGCACGGCCCAGCCAGCTGCCGGGATTGATCAGCGGCAACAACAGGGTCAGCAGCAGCAATCCGCCCAGCAGGGCAAGCAGCAGAGAGGGCAGACTCAGGACGCGGGGGCGGCCTGAGGAGGGGCGATTCATATAAGCTCATCCTTTGAGCGAGTGAGGGAGAGATCGTTCATCCGCATAGAGTTTGACCCGATGGTGCGGGCCTTGTTTCAGCTTGTCAATTTAATGACCACTTAATGAATATTTGGTTACAGCTCAACCTTGCAAATTGTGATCCCGATCGAGGGGTTGTTCGGAATATGTGATGAAAGCGTCATCATGGGGTTTTGCCACTGGCTTGGGAGGGATCTGCTGTTTAGTCTCTCGATAGCGACTGGAGGTACATGTATGAATCCCAAAGTGATGGCACGTCAGGCCAGATTGCTGCGCATGCTGGAGAGCAAGGAAGAGATCCGGATCGGACGCGAGCGCGACTGCCCGCTGCCGCTGGCCCAACTGGTCAAGCTGAAGGATAGCCATCCGGCTGTGGTCAAGGTCTATCGCCACGGTCTCACCGCCGAGGTGTTTCACCTCAAGGTGGAGGGGCATCACTGGTGCCTCAAGCGGCGCCGTCAGGATTCGCTGGTGGCCAACCTCGATGGCAAGACTGCCTTTCTGACCGAGCTGGAGCGGCGGCGCGAAATCGAGGCGCTGCGCGAGCTGCACCCTACTGTCCTCTCCCACGTGGTCTGCACCAGCTTCGGCTCGGCGCGCGCCGGTGTGCTGGTCTCCCCCTGGTTGCGGGGTGTGCCGGTCCATCAGCTCAACGAGCGCAATCTGGCCCAGATGCTGGAGGTGCAGGGTGAGCTGGCCCGCTGGGGCTGGTTTGACTGGGACCCGAGCCCGGGCAACCTGCTCGATGACGGCGAGCAGATCTGCGTGTTCGACTTTGGCTATATGTGGACCTTCGATCCCCGCTTTGAATACAACTCCAACGGTCTGGTCGACCCGCAGTTCCATGTGCCGGAGCGACTGGAGACCCGCACCCTCTCCGGACTCTGGCTCGATGAGGCCGATCCTCTGCCGCAATTTCGCTACTGGCGTGAACTCTGCCTGAAATGGGTGAAACGGGAGATCCACCACCTGATCCGTGAAGGGGCCAGCGCGCCCGTGCTGGCCCGCCTGCATGCCCTGCAAGGGGAGTGGAGTGCCGCGCTGGCGAGCGACGAGGCGCTGGTCGCCAACTGGTGGCGGGACATGTATCGCAGCCACCGTCTCGATGTGGCCGATGATCTGAGCGGCCAGAGCTGCGGCCCGCTCACCCTGCGTCGCCTCGACTGGTTGATGCAGGCGGTGACGGATCACTATCCGCTGCTGGTGGACAATCTCTCGCCTCAGGAGACTGAGCTGGGCCAGACCGGGCTGCTGGCCCGCTTGCAGCAGCTGCGCCGCGAAGCCGTCGCCTGTCAGCTGCCTGCCACCAGCCTTGCCTGAGCCAACACATCTGCGAAATACAAATGAACAGGGCGCCTTGCTGGCGCCCTGTTGCATGGCCGGAATTGCCTCGGGTGAGGATCAGTCCAGCAGCTCCTGATGGAGGCGGTTGACGATATTGCCCGCCTCGCTCTCCTTGACCAGAAAGCAGAGGTTGTGGGCGCTGGCGCCGTAGCAGATCATCCGGATGTTGTGCTCGCGCAGGGCGTCAAAGACCTGACTGCCAACGCCGTTCACTTCGCTCATCCGGTTGCCGATGAGCGCCACCAGTGCCAGACCGGTTTCCACCTCCACCTTGCAAAGCTGGCCCAGCTCGGCCAGTACCTTGTCGCTCAGGATCGGTTCGCCGTTGCTCTGGCTGCCGGTGTGATCCAGCGTCAGCGATACGCTCACCTCCGACGTGGTGATGAGGTCGACCGAGATGCGGTGACGGGCCAGAATGCCGAACACTTCGGCCAGAAAGCCGTAGGCGTGGAACATGTTGAGGCTGTGCAGGGTCACCAGCACCTGCTGGCGGCGCAGGGCGACGGCGCGAAACAGCGGGCTTGAATCTGTGCTGGCGCGGATCCAGGTACCACCGGCGGCAGGATCCTTGGCGGAGCCGACAAACACCGGAATATTCTGGCGCACCGCCGGTTGCAGGGTGGCCGGGTGGAGCACCTTGGCGCCGAAAGTGGCCATCTCGGCCGCTTCGACAAAGCTGATTTCGGGAATGGGGCGGGCGCGGGTGACGAGGCGCGGATCCGTGGTGTAGATGCCGGGCACATCGGTCCAGATCTCGATACTGGCGGCATCGAGCGCTTCGGCGAGCAGGGCTGCGCTGTAGTCAGAGCCGCCGCGCCCCAGCGTGGTGGTGCGGCCATCGCCATCAGCACCGATAAAGCCCTGGGTGATGATGAGACTGTCGCCAAGCTGCGGGCCCAGCGTCTGCTGGCAGAGGGTACGGGTAGTGGCCAGATCGACGGTGGCCTTGCCAAAGCGGCTGTCGGTGCGCATCAGCTGGCGCACATCCTGCCAGTGGGCCTTGACGCCGCGCTGGCGCAGCAGCTCGGTAAAGAGGCGGGTAGACATCAGCTCGCCGCAGGCGATGAGGCGATCGGCCAGCTCTGCATCGGTATGCTGGTGGGCTTGCTGGGCCATGAGGCGGATCTCGTCCAGCTGGCCATGAATGAGGGCGCTCACATCAACGGGGTTGCCGAGATCGGCCAGAATGGCCTGCTGGATCCCGGCCAGTTTGGCCAGCTGCTCGTCGCGGCCCGCTTCGTCCAGCTCCCCTTGTGCCAGAGCGACCAGCAGGTTGGTGACACCGGCGCTGGCGCTCAGCACCACCACCCGGGTGGCGGGATTGGCCAGCACGATGTCGGCGCAGTGATTCATGGCCGGGAAGTTGGCGACACTGGTTCCGCCAAACTTGGCGACATTGATCGGGCTCATTGCTTACTCCTGTCTTATTTTAAGATTCCGGTTCCATCGGGCAAAAAAGAGAGGAGGAGGCTGAAAATGGCAGGAATGAACGAAGCTATCCCGGCCAGAAGCACTCCACCTGCAGAGCCCATCCCGTACCGCCCCTGACAGGGCGCGGTGGGGGATGATCACTACCGATGACAACCCGGGGGATTCAGCCCCCGCAGCCGACGTTGAGGTTACCAGTCTCCTCACTCGTCTCGGCGCTGCTCCCCCTGACCCAAGTTCACCGGACGCTGGCGTCCTCCCTTGGGCTGCCTGGGCAGCGCTCCTCTTCTGGCTCCACCAGGGCGGTGGAGTGCATTTAGAAATACCCTGCGTTGGATTGCACTGTCAATCGAGTTTGTGAAAAAGTTCAAATTGTCAGCTAACTCAACGCAGGATCAATGACTTAGGCAATGGTCTTTGACAAAACCTTGGAACGCCGCTGCCAGTTGTAGAGACGCTGGCGTGCCACCGGCAGATCTTCCACCTCCAGCGGATCGAAGCCCCGCTCCCGGAACCAGTGGATGGAGCGGGTGGTAAGCACGAACAGGCGACGGATGCCGAGGCGCTTGGCCCGCTCGGCCACCTTGGCCACCAGCTGATCCCCCCGGTTGGAGTTGCGATAGTCGGGGTGGATGGCGACGCAGGCCATCTCCGCCATCGCCTCTTCCATAAAGCAGTAGAGGGCCGCGCAGCCGATGATCAGGCCATCGCGATCTATGATGGTGAACTTGTCGATCTCCATTTCCAGCTGCTCGCGGGAGCGGCGTACCAGAATGCCCTCTTCTTCCAGCGGGCGAATGAGATCCAGAATGCCGCCGATATCCTCGATGGTGGCGGCGCGGGCCTGCTCGGCACTTTCCCGCACGATCTGGGTGCCGAGGCCGTCGCGGCTGAACAGCTCCTGCAGCATGGCGCCATCATCCTGATAGCTCACCAGATGGGAGCGGGGCACCCCGCCGCGGCAGGAGGCAATGGCCGCGCGCAGATAGCGGGCGGTGCCGGACATCTCTTCTCCCGCCTGCTCCAGCTCCACCAGCAGCTCTTCGGCCTGCTCGGGGAAGAGCTCGGAGATGGCTTCGCCGTGGCGGTCCATTACCCCCTGGGTGCTGCTAAAGCAGATGAGCTTGTCCGCCTTGAGATCGACCGCCACCCGGCGGGCCACTTCTTCCGAGCTCAGGTTGAAGCTCTCGCCGGTGACCGAGCAGCCGATGGGGGAGATGAGCACCAGACTCTTCTGATCGAGCTGGCGGGTGATCCCCTCCACGTCGATGCGGCGCACCCGGCCGCTGTGGCAAAAGTCGATGCCATCATCCACACCGAGCGGCTGGGCGGTGACGAAGTTGCCGCTCACCACGCTGATCCGCGCTCCCTGCATGGGGGTATTGGCGAGCCCCATGGAGAGTTGGGCGGTGATGTCATATTGCAGGCCGCCACACACTTGTTTGATGATGGTGAAACTCTCGTCATCGGTGACCCGGATCCGCTTGTGGTACTGGGCCTCGATACCGGCGCGGGCCAGTGCTTCATCGTTTTGCGGACGTGAACCAAACACCAGCACCAGGCGTATGCCCAGTGTCTGCAGCAGGGCGATATCGCTGACGATATTGGCGAAGTTGGGGTGGCAGATGGCTTCTCCCCCCATCATCAGCACAAAGGTGGCACCCCGATGCACATTGACATAGGGGGTGGATTGCCGGAAGGCATTGACCAGACTGGGTTCGCGTTCACGCACTTGATATTTCTTCCATAAAAAAACAGCGATTGGCTCAATATATGAAAATTAATTCACAAATCAAGACTAAATATTGATTTTGGCCGTTTCTGGTCTATGAGGAGCGGCTTGGCCGTGCGGATTGGGAACAGGTGGCAGGAAGCGCAGACGGCCGCCGGAGCGAGCGGGGAGGGGCCCGTCGGTTGATCCGGCGCGATAAACTGCTATCTTCGATGCTCCTTTTCGTCAGCTGTGTGATTTCACAGAGTTTTATACAAGGACAGAATTCATGGAACAGATTATTTCACCGGCAGATGCCCTGCCGGGACGACGCGAAGCGATGGTGATTGGTCAGCAGCATGCGGTGAATGGCAACCCGACCCAGGGTCCCTGGCCCGAGAACATGGCGATCGCCTGGTTTGGCATGGGTTGCTTCTGGGGCGTGGAGCGCCTGTTCTGGCAGCAGCCGGGCGTCTATTCCACCGCGGCCGGTTATCAGGGCGGTGTGACCCAGAATCCCACTTACAAAGAGGTGTGCAGCGGGCTGACCGGCCATGCCGAGACGGTGCAGGTGGTGTTTGATCCGGCGGTCATCAGCTACGGCGATCTGCTCAGACTGTTCTGGGAGCAGCACGATCCGGCGCAGGGGATGCGTCAGGGCGGGGACATTGGCACCCAGTATCGCTCGGTGATCTTCTATGGCGACGAGAGCCAGCAGATCATTGCCCAGCAGAGCATGGCGGCCTATCAGCAGGCGATGGCGGCAAGCGGTGACAGCCGTGCCATTACCACCCGCATTCTGCCGCTGGCGCCCTTTTACTACGCCGAGGATTACCATCAGCAATATCTGGAGAAAAACCCGGATGGTTACTGCGGATTGGGTGGCATTGGAGTCTGTTTGCCGCCCAGCCTGAACCGCTGAACAGGTTTGTAGTCGATTTCTTAATAAAAGTGAAAATAAATGGTCGGAGGAGGGAACTTATTGCGACCAGTCGGGACTAACAAGGTAGCGTCCAGGGATCGGATGCAAAGTCCAGACACATTTCTTGCCTTGATAACCGCCTGATGAATGAACGCACTGGCGGGTTGAAAATGATAGCAAGCAGGGCTGCCCACCAAGGCGGCCCTTTTCCTTATCTGCTGTTCTGAAATCTTGCGTTGGGCGGGAGAGCCGGACGGCAGATCAGCCGATGGCGCTGTCGAACAGGTTCTTGATGAGATCGATAAACTCGATGAGGAAGGTTTTCTGTTCCGGGGTCGGGGCGCGCAGCCAGACGGCAGAGAGCACCTCTTCCAGGTCGGCGACCACGGCGTCGGCCTCCTGCATGATGGCGAAACGCACCTTGGGATCGAGCTGGGGGTTTTGCTCGCAAATGGCCATCAGGTTGCTGGCAACACGGCCACTGACCAGATCTTCGATGGTCTCTTCACCATCGTTCTGCTGCTGGGATTCAAACAATCCCAAACTCTCCACCAGATACTCGATCAGCGAGATATAGCCTTCACTTTCTACCACCATGGTTGCTGCCTCAATACAGTAACAATACGAAAATTAAGCGTATTTTAGTGGCTTGCCCTAGCTTGGCAAGCAGCAGTGCAGGCGATGGCGAGTAAAACTGACTCCACCCCGCTCCACGCACTCCAGCCCGGTCAACGTAAAGCCATGTCGTAAAAATAGCTCATAACTGAAGGCGCTGGCCTCGGTGGTGATGAGTGTCAGACCGAGCCCTCTGGCCCCCGCGAGCGCCGTGGTGAGCAGCAGATTGCCCAGTCCCTGGCGCTGATGGTTGGCGCTGACATAGAGCAGACTGAGGTGGCCATCGGGGCTCAGGGTGACAAAACCGAGGGGCTCATTTGCCTGCTCCGCCACCCAGCCGTGGTGCTCGCGCAGCTGGCTGACAAAGCCCGGATGTTGTGAACCGAGGGCCCACTGCTCCACCTGCTCGGCGCTGTAGTGTTCGGGGCCGCTGCGTCGCACCGCCTGCTCAAACAGGGTTACGAGAGCGGGGATATGTGCCTCGCCAAGGGGGACAATGCAAAGTGCTGGGCTAAGTGCTGGGGTCATAAGGTTGGGTCGTCAGTGGGGGAGAGGGGGCGCGGCGCCTGTGGCCGTTTGGCTTTGGGCAGACCCGCGACAACCCGCTCATAGGAGTGGTGTACCCAGCCTTGCCACAGATCATCTGGCAAGGTGCTGTTCAGGGTCACTGTGTTCCAGTGTTGCTTGTTCATATGCCAGCCCGGTTTGACCTCGGGGTGGATCTCGCGCAGCAGCAACGCCAGCTCGGGCTCGCATTTGAGGTTGATGGTGAGCGGCTCGGCCTGCCAATCCACCAGCGCGAACATCTTGCCCGCGATGCGGTAGACCAGGATCTCCGGGCCAAACGGGGTATCTTCGGTGGCGCCCGGCAGGGTCAGAAGAAAGTGGCGCAAACGGGTCAAATCCATGGTGGGTTCTCGCGCAAGGGGTGATCCGGGTCATGTCAGGCGCATATCTATCGGCGGGCCTGTTCTGTTAATATGCGCGCAGCCGAGTATACCCCCCATCACCAAGGGAGCCTATTGGATGTTGTATCACAAGACTTTCGAACTGGGTCCCGAGCGGGATTGGGTGGTGTTTGTCCACGGCGCCGGTGGCAGCTCCTCCATCTGGTTCAAGCAGTTGCGTGCCTATCGCGAACACTTCAACGTGTTGCTGCTGGACTTGCGCGGCCACGGCCAGTCTCACCAGCTGCAACAGGTGGTCAAGGGCCACTACAGCTTTCGGGAAGTGACCGAAGATATCGTTCGGCTGCTCGATCATCTCGATATCCGCCGCGCCCACTTTGTCGGCATCTCCCTTGGCACCATCCTTATTCGCCATCTGGCCGAGCTCTGCCCGGAGCGGGTGAAAAGCATGGTACTGGGGGGCGCTATTTTGCGGCTCGATATCCGCTCGCGGGTGCTGGTGCAACTGGGCCGACTCGGCCAGCATTTCCTGCCCTATATGTGGCTCTACCGGCTGTTTGCTTTCATCATCATGCCGCGCCAGCACCATCAGGAGTCGCGCAACCTCTTTGTGCGCGAAGCCCGCAAGCTCTGCCAGAAAGAGTTCAAGCGCTGGTTCCGCCTCGCCACCGAGGTTAACCCCCTGATGCGTTACTTCCGCGAACGCTCCCTGCCCATTCCCACCCTCTATGTGATGGGGGAGGAGGATCATATGTTTCTGGCACCGGTGCGCGAACAGGTAGCCCGCGATGCCAGCTCCTCATTAGCGGTGATCGAACAGTGCGGCCATGTCTGCAATGTGGAGCAGCCGGAGCAGTTTAATCGTCGTACCCTGGCATTTATTCAATCGCTAGGCAGCGGGAGGAAATAACTAGTTATCTTAAATTGTTACTCAGAGCTGGAGATATTTGAGTAAAGATTTTTTCTGTGGTTTATTTTCTATCGGTTAGGATGTGGTGTGCCTACTCGCCGAATAAATAATCTTAACCTTATAATTGAAAGAAACCCCGGAATAAAATTTTTTGCCGGGGTTTTATAATGTTAATGTCAATTGAATATGTACTTCTTTGACGTTTAGGTAACTAACTGTTAAGGTAAGTCCTCACCGCCTTTATATAAGGCACCATTACAACGCTTTATTCGTAAATAACCGTATCGGCAACCTTTTATTACACCATATTTTTCAATGGCTGCAATGGTATAGTTAGAGCATGAAGGCGTGTAAATGCACCGTCTATTATGAAGATGGCGTAAATGTTTCTGATAAAATCGAACAGCCAAGATTGCAATTATCTTCATAACTCTTTCTCAAAAACACAGACTAACCAAGCTCCTTTTCCACCCCCACAGCCAGCGACGGTAACTTCTCTAAAATCACTAGAATGTAAACGCCATCCACTTTCGGCATATTGATTAAGGAAAGCTTGAAATTGTTCACAGCGTTTAGAGTCCCATCCATTATCTTTCGCACCACAACCTGATACGGTAGGGATAAATGTATCAACTTTATATGTGAAAGACATAATAACTCCTGAGTTCAACAAAGTACGGGTTTTCTAAAGATTAAGTTAGATTGTTTTTGTATCAAGGAGCGCGTTATAAATGTGCTGCCAATAATCAACCTAAACAGATGCACTCACAAAATACGGTATTTCAATAGATTAATTCGTATATCTACCTTTTATATACTGATGGTAGTATTGACCAACTGAACGTGCAGTTACAAAAGACCTGAAAATGGGTTCTGGAACATTATAAAAAGTATACACAGGAATGCTCTCTTCGAAATCAATAAACATTTGAGTAGACTCTGCATTGTAGCCAATGCGACGAATTGCAGTTGAATTTACGTCTATCCATTCAGTCATAATCTTCCTTGTTATTTGAGTTTTATTATATGATCTATGTATTTTATATTGGTAATGTGATGTGGCTCTTAAAAAATAAAACCCTCTAGAAATTAAACCAATGAGAAAGTCTTGGGTATGTTATATGTAAATTTTATTTGCATAGAGTTGAGCTATCTATCGTAAAATTACAACTATTTGGTTTAGGGGCATTCCAATAGTGTTTATCCAATACTGCATTGCATCCTGCGTCCTCTATAAGTGCAACATCTTTCTCGCAGAGCAATAGAATGGCATTTTCTCCCTGTAATTCGACTTTAATTGTATACTTTTCGAATGGTTTTGTTTTTTCAGGCGATTCCAGAAAGACCTGAGTCAATACTTGATCGCCATCTTTGCCAGCAAGATCACCAAACTTGACCATGCCATCTACTGATTGAGCTAAATCTTTGAATTGGGATGACATATCATACATATGTTCATCATCATAGCTATTTGTTGATGAACATCCGATTAAAGTCAGTGATAATAACAAAAAAGAGATATAGTTCATATTTATACCCAAGCTGTTAATATATGTGATTCACAATGACCAGTATCTAAATTCCAGTTTAAGAACATATCCGTTTCACCATGTTCATAAATGGATTTAGCCAAATAGCACCAATATTTTTGAATGTTACTAACTGCTCTCTCAAAGATAGAATCATAATGCTCTATTCCACAGGGGGTTTTTAAGCTATCAATATATGAGACATCGATATGTTTTACATCTGGATAAGTGAGTCCAAGTTCTGCAGCTACATGTCTGGCAAAAGGAAAAAGCTTATGACCTTCTTCCACATGGTCAACAACCTGTAAGAAACCTTGATGCCATTTATCTATGTCTGGGGATATTAAATTTACGTGGTCAGGATGAGTTTCCTTTAGACAGGCTTCCCATAAGTTATGTATGACTCTGTCAAGTGAGTCATGGCAATTGGGTTCAACGCAGGTTCCTATATTCATTCTGATTCTATCAGCGTAACCAATATCGCCAAGATTTAACTTCTGCCATATATAAGCATCTTGATTCATTTCACATATACGATGTTGGCTCTTGTTTTTATTGTAAGGTCCTACTTTTAACTCAACTACTGGGTGTATAGTGATATCGGCGATCACATGAGCTACGAATCCACAAAGCCACGAAAATGCTTTTTCCTGATCTTGGGAGGAGAGTTGTTTGACGAGTATGATAGCTTTTTTGATAAAAATACCTACTTTCTCGTAATGCATTTTGTCGGCCCATGAGTTCTGATTGGAATCACCTATTTTCAAGTAGGGATAATCAGGGCTGACACAACCAAGCTCTACGAATTTCTGGTGTTTAGTGAGCATGAGTTTAGCTTTTTTTGGCATATCCAAGCCAGCTAACTTTGAATTGGCCATAGCAAAGTTCACGGCAGTGATATGTGCAAATGCTCCAGGCATAAAAGTCCTTATTTAAACCATTTGATGATGGGGTGGGAATGAGATGTTTAACAAACATTGTGGTGGCGTTTTTTATTATAGCCATCTGAACTTTTTTAAATATTTTCAGGTGGGGCTTTATTTATTTTTACATAAACGATGGCTCTTGGTTTTCCATGTTTTGTACAATCTTCATCAACTTGATTAGCTAAAGAATCCCCGTAAGTATCTCTTAAATATTGGAGAACGTTTTTTCTACTGAATGATTCAGCACCTTTTGACTCACCATAATAAACCTTACCAGATTCAATATTAATGGCTCCATGCTTTTTGATGTCTTGTATAACATCTTGTTTTATGGCGTTCATTTTTGACATTAAAGTATCTAACTCATACTTTAATTCAATTAACTCCTTTGCCTTTTCTAAAAGAATTTTATTGTCCATAAATAATCCTGCAATCAGATATGTCGTTAAGCTAGAAGTAAAAAATAGTTTTAGCGGTATCAGATTTTGTACTTGGGCTACCAATAGTCTTTGTTGATTAGCAAATGGATGGCTACCGCACGGGGTTACAGCTCCCCGAGTGCTGCTTTTAACCAGATTGAAAATGGGTAAATCATGGGCTGACCTCGGTTGCTTTTGGGGCTGCGGGTGCCGCATGGGCAAGATATCAAACGGCGATCAATTTAAGTGAGTGAAAAGTTAGTTATCGCTCGGATTTTGAAAGGTTTTTTGACGAGGATCAGACTTGAGCCAAGTTGACTGCGGGTTGAGTGGATGAGGGCGTTCAATAAATAAACAGATGAGGCATCCTTGACGACTGGCGCCAAGTGATAGGAGTGGCTGGGCGATATCACTGTGATGCCTTGTTATAAGAGCGATTTGTTTTTAGGTCATCGAGTAGACCGGCCACGTTTGTCGAGGGTGTTCAGTAGCCGGTCATCTCCAGATAGCCGACCCCCTTGGCATCCCCCGAGACAGAGACAGCTCCCTCCCAGTAGTCAAAGCGACCTGTCATGGCCTGATTGGGCTGACGGGCTTTGATGGTGAGGCTCATTCCGGCGGCGTTTAGCTGCCACTCGACGGGGTAATCCTGCCCCTTTGGGTCGCGCCAGGTGTTGCCCGGGGTGAGGCGAATCGCGTCGGGGGCGAGCACCCGGCTGCTGCCATCCCGCTCAATCAAAATACCGTAACGGTTTTCTGGTTCTGCGCGGCCTGCCTTGGTGCGCAGGCGAAACAGCATCAGCTCGCGGCCATCGGCCAGTTGCAGGGAAAACCAGTCCCAACCCGATTGCCACTCGGCCAATACCGAGCTGCTCCACTCGTGATCAAACCAGCCTTGGCCGGTGACGGTGCGGGTCTCGCCATCACGAGTCAGGGTGCCGCGAAGAGTGAGGCGCGGGTAGGAGTAGTAAAAGGAGGCGTTGCCCGGGCTCTTCTCGCTGTAACCGGCCTTGCCTTGCAGCACCAGCGGTTTGGCGGCAGTGACGGTGAGGTTCAGCTCGCCAATTTTGCTCTGCACCTTGAGGGTGGCGGGGAATAGCGCGGCCCCTTGCGAGGCAAGCCGCCACTCCCTGAGCCAATATTGGCCTCCGCTGGCTCCCGCCAGCCCCGGCCCCTGCCGACTGGCCCGTTCATCTTGCTGGTGGCTGCCACGGTCGAGATCCGTGATGGCAAATTGGGCCAGCCAGAGCTGGGGGGTGAGCCAGGGGTTGCCGGAGCGGATCTCTTGTTCGATCCCTTGGCGAAACAGGGTCCACTGCATGCCATATTCGCGCCCCTGTTCATCCTTGAGGTTGCCGGTGAGATACCACCACTCGGAGCGGTAATCGGGGTGGGCGGCGTGATCCTCCGGCAATTGGATGGTTTGCCCCGGCTGCACCTTTTTAAAGCTGTCGTTGCCGCCGCCGAGCAGGGAGCCCAGATCGCTGGCAGCGATAGCTCCGCTATAGAGCGTCCAGAGCATACCCAGCACCAGCGGCCACCCTTTGATCTGTTTCATACCACTCTCCTTGCCGCATACCAGGAGGCCAATGCGCCACGTATCAGGTGTGAGAGCCAGCATGCTGGCGTATCTCGCGGTTGTTGGCTCATACCACTCTCCTTGCCGCATACCAGGAGGCCAGTGCGCCACATACCGGCGCCAGCAACAGGGCCGTGACCGCATGAAGGGGGGCGGCCTCGAAGGCGAGGCGCCAGCCAAAGGCGCGGGGATTGACCACCTCGATCAGCACCCAGGCGAGGCCATACCCCACCGGCAGGGCCAGCAGGGCGGTGAGCAGCCCCAACCCCGCCCCTTGCCACACCAGCAGCTGGCGGCAGTGGCGGGGGCTCAAGCCCAGACTCTGCAAGGTCTGCAGCTCGCCACGGCGCGACAACCCCAGCACCATAAAGGCCGAGCCTATGCCGACAAAGGCGATGCCGAGGATCAGCAGTTTCAATAGCTCGGTCACCACAAAGGTCTGGTCAAACACCTTGAGCGCTGCGCTGTGGATGGCGGGGGCGGAGAGCAGATTGAGCTGCTCGCCAAAGCGCTCGCGCAGGCGGTCGGCCAGCTGTTCGGGGTTGTTGCTAAAGAGGGCGAGGGATTGCACCGCTCCCGCCTCGAAGGCATGCAGGATCTGCCCCTTGTCGCTGCCGTAGTCCTGATAGACACCGGTGACGGTGAACTGTCTTGGCCCCTGCTCGCCGCTGATCGCCAACCTCTGGCCCACCTTGACCCCGAGGCGCACCGTCAGCGGTTCGCTCGCCAGCACCTCGTCGGGGTGGGTCGGCCAGCGTCCGGCCAGTAGCGGATAGGCCGCTTTAAGCTGGGGGATAAAGTCCATCTGCGCCCACTCGATAGGCTGCCCCTGCCAGCGGGCAGGGTGAACCGAGCGTCGCGAGGCGGCGCTCACCAGCGGATTGGCGAGCAGGGTCTTAAGGGTGGCGTCGCTCAAGGTGCCCTTGTTGCCCGCCACCCCCTTGGGGGCGGTGACATAGAGATCGGCGGCCAGACGCTGGCCGAGCCAGATCTCCACGCTGGAGCGAAAACTCGACACCATGACCCCGATGCCGATGGCTGCCGCGATGGCCAGCTGCAACGCCATCACCGCGATGGCGGTGCGATCGAGATGATAGAGGGTCTCGGCCACCCCGAGCCGGGCGGTGAGGGGGCCGCCCGCGCGCCGTCGCAACCAGCCAAGCAGGCCGCGCAGGGCATCGGGCAGCCAGAGCGCCATGGCCAGCAGCCAGCCGCCGGCGATAAAGAGGGCGCCACTCAGACCCGTTTGCGGCAGCCACAGGCACAGAGCGCACAGCAGCAAGATGGCGATGGCCAGCACGCGCCGTCGCCACGGATGAGCGGGGGGACGGCTGCTTCCGGCACGCAATTCGAGGGGGGATTGGCGCAGCAGTTGCCACCAGCCGGGCAGGTTGGCGGCCAGCGTACCGAGCAGCCCGATCAACAGTGCCTTGAGCAGGCTCACGGGGGAGAGGCGCAACAGATCGATGGGGTTGGGCCCATAGAGATCGGCCAGCGCCTGGGTCAGTTGCCCCATCAGCGCCAGCGCCAACAGGCTGCCGAGCAGTACCCCGAGCAGGGTGCCTACCGTGGCGAGAATAAGCAGCTCCAGAATGAGCCAGCGGAGCACCCGGCTCGGCCCCATCCCCAGAATGATCAACTGGGCCAGCTGGGGGCGACGCACGCTCTGCACAAATCGCTGGGCGTTGAACACCAGAAACAATCCCACCGCCATGGCGAGCAATGAGAGCGCCGTCAGGTTGAGGGCCAGCGCATCGCCAAGCTGGCTGGCATCGAGCGCCGGGCTAATGGGCTCAAGCCACAAAGGCTGGTTTGGGTAATCGGTTTGCAGGGTGGCCTGCAGAGTGCGAGCCTCTGATTCGCTTAATTTGAAGACGATGCGATCGAGCTGACCCGCTTTATCCAGCAACAGCTGGGCGAGGCCGATGTCGGTTATCAGCAGCCGCTCCATGGGCACGGCGCCCGGTTCAAACGTGCCTGCCAGCGTCAGGGTCAGGGGACGGGCGCTGGCGCCATCGCTGCCGCCCAAGACAAAGCGGCGGCTCTGGCCCGCTTGCCAGCCAAGGCGATCTGCTTCGGGGGCCGCCAGCCAGATGCTGTCGGCGCGGTTGAGGGAAAAGGCGGGCTCGCTTGCGGGTTGGGCGCCAAACAGCTGGCGCAGGGGGCCGGGGTTGAAGAGATCCATCCCCAACAGCTGAAAGCTGCGCCCCTGCTCATCCTTGAGCCAGCCATGGAGCTGGGGCATGGCATCGAGGGCGGGTTGGCTGGTCACCAACTGCACGTAGAGCTGCTCATCCAGCCCGCCAGCGGGGGCTAGCCGGTAGTTGGCTTCCCCTGCCAGCTGGCTGCGGGCGGCGACGAAGTTGGTGCGGGCACTGTGATTGAGCAGCTCGATGGCCACCACCAGCGACACCCCCAATACCAGCCCGGCCAGACTCATCAGCAGCAACCAGGGGTGACTGCGATAGAGGCGCAGCAGCGCTTTGAGTGGCAGCATCAGCGTGCCCCCGACAGACGCAGTCGCTGTTTAGTCATGACGGGGCCCCTTGAGCTCGATAAGTTGCCCCCCTTCGAGGCGCAGCACTCTGTCGGCCAGCGCAGCATAGGCGGGGTTGTGGCTCACCAGCAGCAAGCCTGCGCCAGTGTCGCGCACTGCCGCGATCATTAATTCCATCACCTGTTCGGCATTGTGTTCATCTAGGCTGCCGGTGGGCTCGTCGGCGAGCAGCCACTGGGGTTGATGGATAAGGGCGCGGGCCAGCGCTACCCGCTGACGCTGACCGCCGGAGAGTTGCTCCGGCCAGGCATGGCGCTTGTGGCTCATATCGAGCCGTTGCAGCAACTGGTCAATCTTTGTCTCATCCGGTGGCAGCCCGTTGATGGCGAGCGGCAGGGCCAGATTCTCGGCCACATTCAGGGTCGGCAGCAGGTTGAAATCCTGATAGACGATGCCGAAGTGGCGACCCCGCAGGCGCGCCCGCTCGTCGGGGGAGCGGGTGTCGATCCGGGTCTCCCCCAGCCAGATCTCCCCTTCATCCGGTGCAATCAGCCCGGCGATCAGATTGAGCAGGGTGGACTTGCCGCAGCCGCTTTGGCCCAGCAGCAGGGTGATCTCGCCAGCGGGGAGGGCGAGATCGAGATGGTGGAACAGCGGCAGTCGTTCACTGCCGTTATCGAAGCTCTTGCAGAGGTTGCGCAGGGTCAGCATGGGATAACCGTTTGATGGTCAATGGCTTTCATCATGCTTGGTACGCTAGCACGGCCAGCATTGATCAACACCCCTTACGGTTGATCAAGAGTGCCAGTTAGTGATCAAGGCGGCAAAAGAGCAGTGGATCCTCGCTGGATCCCGCTTGCCCGAGGTGGTTAGAATAGGGGCTTCCATGGGTCACAGGATGAGCAAGGATGTTACACAAGCAAGTCAGTTTTATCATCGATAGCAAGGGCAACAAGCAGGCTGCCGTCGTCCCCATCGAGATCTACAACGAGCTGATGACCCTGCAAAAGGCACTCTCCGACAATCGGCCGGGGGAGCGCGAGCTCTACCACTTCAACGGCAAGGGGGCCGAGGCCCACGGTTATCCGGTGGGCAAGCGGCAAAATCCGGGCTTTATGGTGCTGGCCGGTTCCACCGCCAATGGCGAGGATGCCGCCTCTTTGCGTGAAGCGGTGATCGAGCTGCGTCACGAACTGCTGGAGAAGGGGGTCATAGTGCCCCGCAGTCAGGGCGGCTTTGTCTTTACCGCCGATCAGCTGTTCAACAGCCCGAGTCTGGCCGCCAGTCTGGTGGCGGGCAATAACCGCAGCGGTCTGGATGCCTGGCAAAACAGCGCAGGCTATACCCTCAAGCAGTCGGGTTTCGGCAAGAAATAATCCCGCGTTTCGACAGCAAACCAATTAAGCGTTAATTGACCTGGATGAATTTTTCTTTTCATCCAGGTGCTAGCATCATTGCCAGATGGTTCTAAAAGGAAGAGACCATGTCTGCGCTCACCCCTGTTATTTTGCTGCTGTCCCTGTTTATTCCTCCCGCCCATGCCAGTAGTGGTCCTGTTCTGTTGACATCCTCTTCAATAGGACTTTTTTGTGTCGGATTGTTTGTGTTGGCCTACGCCCTGGTGATGGCTGAAGAGTATCTGCAACTGCGCAAGTCCAAACCCGTGCTGGTGGCCGCCGGGGTGATCTGGATCCTGATCGGTATCGCCTATGCACAGCAGGGGATGAGCCATGTCGCCGAGCAGGCCTTCCGCCATACCCTGCTGGAATATGCCGAGTTGATGTTGTTCCTGCTGGTGGCGATGACCTATATCAACGCCATGGAGGATCGGCGGCTGTTCGATGCCCTGCGTGCCTGGCTGGTGCGATCCGGCTTTCACTTGCGCACCCTGTTCTGGTTGACTGGCGGGTTGGCATTTTGCATCTCGCCGGTGGCAGACAACCTGACCACTGCGCTCTTGATGTGCGCCGTGGTGTTGAAGGTGGCCAACGGTGATCGGCGTTTTGTCAATCTTGCCTGCATCAACATAGTGATCGCCGCCAACGCCGGAGGGGCGTTCAGTCCCTTTGGCGATATCACCACCCTGATGGTGTGGCAGGCGGGCAAGGTGCAATTTGGCCAGTTCTTCACCCTGCTTATTCCCTCCCTGCTCAATTTTCTGGTCCCGGCCATCCTGATGAGCCTGATGGTGCCGCGTCATGTACCGGAGGCTGATAACGAGGTGGTCGATCTCAAGCGGGGGGCCCGTCGCATCGTCGTGCTGTTCTTGCTGACCATCATCACGGCGGTGCTATGCCACAGTTTCCTCCATCTGCCGCCTGTGCTCGGCATGATGCTGGGACTCGGTTATCTGCAGTTTTTCGGCTTTTATCTGCGCAAGTCGCTGCCACGATCCCTTGCCCGCAAGCGTGCGCTCTATGAACGCAATGGTGATGAGGTGCGGTTGCGCAGTCTGGGTTCTGTGGTGCCATTTGACGTGTTCAACAAGGTGGCCAAGGCGGAGTGGGATACCCTGCTGTTCTTCTACGGGGTGGTGATGTGTGTCGGTGGGCTGGGCTTTATGGGGTATCTGGAGCTGGTGTCACACTGGCTGTATGACGCTGGGGACCCCACCATGGCCAACATCTTCATCGGGGTCTTGTCCTCCGTCATCGACAACATTCCCGTGATGTTTGCCGTGCTGTCGATGAACCCGGATATGGCGCTGGGGCAGTGGCTGCTGGTGACCCTGACCGCCGGGGTGGGCGGCAGCCTGCTCTCCATCGGCTCTGCGGCCGGGGTGGCCCTGATGGGACAGGCCCACGGCATGTATACCTTCTTTGGCCACCTGAAGTGGCTGCCGGCTATCTTGCTCGGTTATCTGGTGAGCATAGGGGCGCACCTCTGGCTCAACAGCGCCCAGTTCTGAACGTCTGGCTACCAGTACGAAAAGAGGCTTCCGTTGACGGAAGCCTCTTTCGTTTTCCTGACAGGAGGGAGGGGGATCAATCGCCTCGCTTGCCGGTCAGCAGCCAGTAACTCAGAGTGGAACCCACGCCGCAGCAGGCGATGGCGATGGCCATGGGCAGCGGCGAGTGGGGCGGATTGAGGTTGACCAGAATGCCGACCAGGGCGCCGATGCCAAAGCGCAGGGTGCCCGCCAGTGCCGATGCGGTGCCCGCAGATTGGGGGAAGTGGCCCATCAGGCCGGTCATGGCGTTGGCGCCCACCAGACTGATATGGCCGACAAACAGCACCACCGGAATGACGATGCCCCACAGGCCGCCGGTCTGGCTCCAGGCGTTGTAGACCAGCAGGGCGCCCGCGCAGGGCAGCACCAGCAGACCGTATTGCAGCATCCGCTCGGCACCCACTCCTTTGACCAGTCGGCTGTTGACGAAGGTGACCACCATCATCAGCAGAATATTGAGGCCAAACAGCCAGCCGTAGTGCTCGGTCGGCACCTTGAAATACTCGATATAGACGTAAGGGGAGCCGCTTAAGAAAGCGAACATGCCGGAGCTGGAGAGGGAGCCGCACAGCACATAACCCATGGCGCCGCGATGGGAGAGCACCCCCCAGTAGTTCTTGAGGATCTGGCCCAGATTAAGGGGCTGACGGTGCTCCGGTTTCAGGGTCTCCTGAATTTTCCACTGCATCACCACACAGATCAGCAGGCTGATCCCCACCAGCAGCCAGAAGATGACCCGCCAGTCGGCGTGGGCACTGATATAGCCGCCCACCACCGGCGCTACCAGCGGCGCGAGCGTCATCACCAGAATGACGAACGACATGGCGCGAGAAAATGCATCCTTCTCGAACAGATCGCGCAGCAGGGCATTGACCACCACAGAACCCGCCGCGCCGCCCGCCGCTTGCAACATCCGATAGGCCAGCAACTCAGGCAGGGAGTCCGCCATGGCGCAGCCCACCGAGGCGATGGCAAACATCACCAGCCCCGCCAGGATCACCGGCTTGCGGCCATAGCTGTCGGCCAGCGGGCCGTAGAAGAGTTGGCCGATGGCAAAGCCGCCCAGAAAGGCGCTGATGGTGAGCTGGGCGCCGTCGATGCTGGTGGCCAGATCCCGGGCGATGGCCGGAATAGCGGGCAGATACATATCCACCGCCAGCGGGGTCAGACCCGCCAGGGCGCCCAGCAGGATAAACAGGAAACGGGGGGAGAGGGCGGCAGCCTGAGCTGTTGGCGATTGGGGCATAGGGTGTCCTTGATGCGAAACGTCGGGTTGAAAAGCGCGAAAAAAGCAGTCTATCAGTTTTGTCGCGGCTATGGATCCGGTATGGCGAGCCAGAGGCCGGGCTCGGCGGCAAAGCGCGGGGCAAACCAGTGCTGGCGCACCGCAGTGGGCATTTCGTTCACGGCGATGGGGCGGCGACTGAGGCGACAGGCTCCCTGAGAGAGCGCCAGCGCCGCATCCCCCTTGTACCAGCCATCGGTGACGGCCAAGGCTGTGGTCTCCCGCAGCAGCCGCACGCCCCACTGGGTCACCAGCGCCGGGCACGCTGTTTCTGCCAGCCTTGCTGCCTGCACCATGGCGGGCAGACGGGGCAGGGTGAAGGTCGCGCCGAGCAGCAGCAATCCGGCCACCGCGACCACCCACTCAGCACGGCGCGGCAGCCAACCTGCCAGCAGCACGATACCGAGCAGGGTGATGGGGGCCAGATGGCGGGGATTGTCGGGATTCTGGCCAAACAGGGTCCCGAGCAGCAGGGCGAGCCAGTAGAGCGTCCAGAGTGGAGAGAGGGCGGCAGTGTGATCATTTGACCGTTGCCAAAGTGGCAGCATCAGCAAGGCTCCGACAGCCAAGGGCCAGAGCGGGGTAAGCTGATCGTTGAAGGTGCTCGCCCAGCTGAGCAGCCGATCGCCGTGAGCCGCCGCCGTGTTGCCCCACAGGGTAAAGTGGCCGTCGGTAAAGCGGCGCCCCTCGCTGAAATAGGCCCAGCCATCGGCTTGCCAGACAAACAGCAGGCAGGCTAGCCCCAGCAGAACAATCGGGAGCAGAAAGTTAAGTCGCTGACCCTTTTGTGCCATCCCCAGCCAAAGCGGCAGCAACGCCAGCACAAAATAGGAGGGGCGCAGCGCCAGCATGAGGCCCAGCAGCAGGCCTGCCAGTGCGAATCTGCGCTGCTGCAAGGCCAGCAGCGTCCAGAGCCAAGCCGCGAGCGCGGGCCCGTCCGAAAGGCCGGAGAGCGCCAGCGTCGGGGTGAGCGGCAGGGCCAATACCAGCAGCCAGACTGGGGCGAGCAGGCTGGGCCGTTGCCACAATCTGACCGCCAGCAATGCGGCGAGGGGCGCCAGCAAACTGCTCCCGAGCAGACTTGCCCACTGCACCGCGCGGGCCGGCTCGTCTACCGCCAGATTGATCAGCCGCGCCAGCCAGATAAAGGCGGGGTAGCCCGGAAAGTGGGGGGAGAACTCCAGCACGCTAAAGCGCGTTACCCCGTGGGCGAAATTGAGGGCATCGTCGGAGTCGAGGGCCACCGGAAAGGCCAGCAGCCAGCCGAGCCAAGCCAGTTGCAGCAGAATGAGCAGCCAAATGGTGGTGGAGCAGGGGGAAGGCCAACGCCGGGCCGTTACCTTACCCCTCATCCCCAGCCCTTCTCCCGCCAGGGGAGAAGGGGGCAAGCCGGCGTCCGGGTGCATTTATCGGCAGGCCGTGCGTAGGGTGGGTAGAGCGCAGCGAAACCCACCGTTTGTCACAGCGAGGTGGCGCAATGATTGGCAGGTTGCCATCAAAGCGGCGCCAGCACTGCCATCAGCGCTTTTTCCGCTGCGGCAAAGGCGGCGGCGTCGGCGGGCTTGGCACCTACCCCGAATACCCCCGGGTTGCCGATGGCATCCAGCACCTTGGCCAGCGCCAGCTCGGCGGCCTTGCGATCCCCTTCATTGAGTGATGGGAGGATCAAGTCGAGGAAGCGCTTGCTCTTGACCACCAGCACCTTGGCGGTCTGGTAGTCGCCAAGATTCTGGTTGGCCCCTTCGAGGCGGCGCTCGATCTCCGCCTTGTAGGCACGATTGAGCAGGGCGGCGGTGGCTGCGGCATCTTGGGCCTTGATGGCGGCGGCCAGCGGCCCTTGCAGCTCCACCTTGTGGTGCTGTTCCAGATAGCTCAGCTCATCGGCAATCTCGCTCAAGGTGGTGCTGGCATCCTTGCCGTCAGTGGCGGCGCCCAGCAGCGCTTCGCGGGCGTCGATCAGTGGCTCCTTGCCGGCGGCGGCGTAGGAGTAAGCCTGCGCCTGCCCGCTCAGGGCCAGCAGCAGGGTGAGGGCGAGTAAACCCGGGCGGATGGTCATCCTGTTCTCCTTACTTATGCCAATGGCGCGGCACTCAGGCCACGCTCTGGGTTTCAATCACGGTATTTTCGTTGCGATGGTTAAAGATGGCATGACGTCTGTCCACCCCGTCGATCACCATGTCGGCAGCCATCATGCCCATCTCCATGGCAGTGTCGGTGAAGATGTAGCGGAATGTCCCCTGACGGCCGGTCATGATGAGGTTTGTGATCGGCATCAGCGCCTTGATGGTTTCGTTACGACGGGCCTGATAGCCAAGGTCCATCAGCGGATAGGCGTATTCGCTACGCGCTTCAAAAGTTTCATCGCCAAGCTTGGCGGTATCGACACCGAGACTCGCGAGATCAGCGGTAACCCGACCGCGCAGATCAGACAGCGGCGCCTGCCAGGTGGCATCCCCCGGATTGCAGGGGATCTCCAGCATCACCGAGGTCTGGCCCTGGGGCGCCATAAAGGGGCTGCGGCGGCGCGGCTCCTGCAGACGGGTGGCCAGAATATGGGGGTCGGAGAGGTACTGCCAAGTGTTGTCCGACAGGTTCTCCTGTTTGAGGGGCATATTGACGAAGCGAAGCGACCGGTATTGGAGATCGCACGGCAAGCCCAGATGCTGGCAGGTGAGCGGCAGCGGCAGGGTAGAGATCACCTGATCAAAGTGCTCGCTCTGCTCAACGTCATCTTGTTTCCAATAAACCCGTTCGATGCGGCCATCAGCCTGCTCAAGGCGGGTGATGGTGGCGCCGGTTTTCAGCTCAACGCCCTCTGCCACAAGTCGCTCACCCAGAGTGGTGAATATCTGGCCGAACCCATACTTTGGATAACGATATTTGCGGGCATAGGTGCGCACCGAGATACTCCCGTTGCGTCTTGGCAGCAGGCGGCGGGCCACGTCTTTGAGATCGATCAGGCTGATGCGTTGGCCGGCCCAGTCGGCGGAGAGCTTGTCCGGGTTGATGCCCCACAGTTTGCCGGTGTAGCCCTCGAAGAACTGGCGGTAGAGGGTGCGACCAAAGTGGCTCTGGATCCACTCGGCAAAGCTTGCCTTGGCAAAATCGGTGGGCTTCTTGGCAAAAGGCAACAGCAGCAAGTCTTTCACCGCACCGGCCATCAGGGCCAGCGGCGCTGTTTTTAGCAGGTTGGGCAGGTTCAAGGGGTAGTCATAGGTGCGCCCGCCAAAGCGGATCACGCTCTTGCGCTCGGCGTGGAGCAGGTCATCCCCCATCAGCTCGTCGATAAAGGCGAGCAGCTCGGGGTTCTTGGTGATAAAGCGGTGGCCACCGTAGTCGAAGCGATACTCCCCATCGCGCCCCTTGAAGGTCTGGGTGGCGCACATGCCGCCGACCACCGGCTCCTGCTCGAACAGGGTGACGGCAAAACCGGCGCGGCACAGGCGCCAGGCCGCCATCAAACCGGCGGGGCCAGCGCCCAGCACTGCAATGCTTTTCTTGTTGTTATCGCTCATGACCTATTCCGAAACTGCTTGATAGATAAGGGAACCGCGCCAAGGCACGGCTCCTGAATAGTGTTGTTACCCCGTGGCCTTGTTGCCGCAGGGCGTGCGGGCTCAGCCCTTGCTGGATGCGGCGCTCACCTGCGGGCGATAGCTGCGCTGCCAGAGGGTAACGAAGATCGCCAGATAGAGGGCCCAGGTCAGCAGCTGCAAGCCAGCGGGTGAGGCATTGTAGCCAAACAGGGCGCGCAGGAAGGTACCAAATACCCCCTGATCGTCGAGAATGTGGCTGATGTCGAACACCGGCGTGGTCCAGAAGGTGATGATGTCTGCCGCTTGCAACATGTTGACGGCGGACGAGAGCAAGCCTGCGGCGATGATGATGATAAGCAGGCCCGTCCAGCGGAAGAAGGGAGCCAGCGCCACCTTGCGGGTGGAGCGCAGCAGCCCCCACACCAGCGCGATGGAGACCAGCAGCCCCGCCAGCGCGCCAATCATGCCGGATTGCAGATCCACCCCTTGCCCCGAATAGAGCAGGGCGGAGAAGAAGAGCACGGTTTCAAACCCTTCGCGCATCACCGCCAGGAAGGCGAGCAGCACCAGCCCAAACAGGTTGCCGCCATCGATGGCCGCATCGATGCGTGCCGTCATGGCTCCCACCTGGGATTTGGCCTGTTTTTGCATCCAGATCGCCATATAGGTGAGCACCAAGGTGGCAAACATCAGGATCCCCGCCATCAACAGGTGGTTGTAGCGCTCGCTCTCGAACTGGCTCACCACCACCTGGAACAGGAAGGCGACGACAAGGGAAGCGACAAGGCCGAGCCCCACCCCCAGATAGATGAACTTGTTGTAGCGGCTCGCCCCCAGCTTGGCGAGGTAGGAGAGGCAGATGCCGACCAGCAGGAAGGCTTCCAGCCCCTCGCGCAGGGTAATCAGAAAACTTGCAAACATCAGGATTGAGGCTCCGTAGCAGGCGTGACGGGAACAGGCTGCAAGGTCAGTTGCAACCGATTTAGCTGCACTATGGGTGGCTCCGGCAAGCTGGGCTCGGCGGCGCGCACCGCATCATTGACCCACTTGGGGTAGGTGCGGAAATTGAGTTTGATATCGGCCTTGAAGGGCCCTTGGGCTTCTGCGGGCAGCGGCCAGACTTCATCGCGCCAGCCATCGGCCGGAATGCGGGTATCTTCCAGCAGTTTGGCGTAGCGCCAGAACTTGAGCCCCACCGGCTTGCCCTCGGCATCACCGAATACTTTGCGAAACAGTCTCGCATTCTCAGGGACAGCGCCATCCACCGGCTGGCCGCTGGCAAGCACTACCTTGCCGCTGGCGTCGGTGACGGTCAGCTCTAGCCAGAGTTCACGAAAATCGGCCACCCCGGTGGGCAGGGCATGGCCCGCGCCGGTATTGGCGACCCGCACCACCAGCTGCTGACTATCGGCCGCCTGTTCGATACGGGCGGAGAGGGTCGCGCTGGAGCGCAGCAGGGCCAGACTCTCCTGCTCAAGGTCGGGATTGCGCAGCCCCACCAGCTGATGCTGGGCGCCGGTAAAGTTGTGGCGATAGAGCCGAGCCTTCATGGTGCCGTTTTCGGTGGACTGGCCCGCCACCGGCGCGCCGCCATTGCCCGGCTCCGGGTTCATATGGCAGTCGATGCAGGTGCGCCGTTTGGCGGGATCCTCCGCGTTTGCGAAGCTGGATTGTTCCCACTCGTCCCAGGTGTTGACGATGTTGGCACCAGTGCCCGGAGCAAACTCGTTGTGGCACGACTTGCACAGGGCCGCATCGCGGTAGAAATCCTTCTGATAGGAGGCTTTGTGGGCCGCCGGACGGGCGTTGATCTGCCGCTCAGCCAGCCAGTGTTGGAGGCTACCACCCGCGGCATCCTCGAACACATAGCTCTCGCGGTCTTTCAAATTCACGGTAAAGGCGCTGTTGCCGCCCGCATCTTCCACTTTGGTGATGCGATGACAGAGCACACAGCCGGTCCCTTCCTCAACCACAGGTTCGCCCGACTTGTGGGCTGCAATCAGCGAGGCGCCGCCCTGCTCGAACATGTGGGAGCCCTTGGGCAGATCCAGCTGGCCTGTCATCACCTGCTGGGGCATGTGGCAGCCTTGGCACCACTGACCGAATGCTTCCCCTTCGGTTTCGCGGGCCAGCGCCTGCACCACCTTGTAGTAGGGATGGGAGTTGCCCATCAACCGGTGGTTGCTCTCGCTCCAATCCTGGAACGCCTGTTGGTGGCAGTTCTGGCAGGAGGCAGAGTTGAGCCACTCCTTGGGATGAGTGGTCGGCGCCTTGGCGGGATCCGTGCGCGGAGCATCGAGCCTGAGCCAGTTGGCCAGATAGGGGAGGTTGCCATCGGCGGTGACGAAAGCGTGTAAGTCCTCCATCATCGCTTTCACTTCCGGTTGGGGCTTCGCGGGGTCAACTGCCTCGGCCCCATCGCGGGTGTCATGGCCCATGCCGCCCTGGGTCTGCTGGGTCATGCGCAGGTATTCGCCGACAAAATCCCCCGCCACCATGTTGGTGAGGTTGGCGTGTCCATTGATGGCGTTATCGCCGCTCTTTTGGCGATGTGCCGCCATCAGATAGCGGTTGGTGAAATTGAATCCGTCCAGATGGCAGGAGTTGCAGCTCATCCAGTTGTCCCCCGCCATGGGGAAGCGTGAGTTGGATGCTGTGTTACCAAGATGGAACAGCCGCTCGCCGCGCTGAAGCGGCTCGGGGCGCGGATCCGTCTCTACCAGCTTGGCGAAGTGGGGCACATCGACCGTGACTCGGGCAAACGGGCCGCTGCCGCCACTATTGAGGCGGGTAAGATCCTGCCCCATGGCGTTGTGCACCAGAATATGGTCGCCATCGATCAGCAGATCCCGCGGATTCTGGCCCGGCAGGTGACGCAAGAGCTGGGTCGCCTTGGCGCCCCCCTGAAACTTCTTGCGGCGGTGGCGGTTGTTGTTGGACTTGCCGCTGCGGGAGAGATCGAACACCAGCAGATCTTCCGAGCCAGCCAGGGTCAGATAGACCCGCTTGCCATCGGCGGCAAATCGGGCTGCAAACGGGTTGGAGACGATCTGGCTGCGGTTGCCGACGCTTGGCAGGTTGATCTGCAAAAAGAGCTGTTTTCTTTCATCGACCCGCTCTTTCTTCTCATCGAGATCGATGATGGAGACCGCTGGGAAGACGGTGCTCTGAAACTGGAATGGGTGGCTGAAGCTCCACAGTACGTGAGGCAGCCAGGCCTCGCTGCCATCGGGGGAGAGGGCGATGCCATCGAGCAGGCGTGGCAAGCCCTGGGAGTCACTCGGCGTGTCGCTATGGGTCTCGGCCAGGGTAATGAGCTTGGGCTTGGGAAGCGAAGCTCCCTTGGCGCCATGGCCAAGTTTGGCGAGATCATAGATGGCGAGCTGGCCGGTCATGGCGTGGGTGAGCAGCAGGCGATCGTTGTCGGTCAAGGCCAGTCCACGGGGAGTCTCGGCGGTTTTTGCATCCAGCTGGAGGTTGCCCGCGGTGTCGTAGGCCTGCAGGCGAGCGGATTCGAACAGCGTGACCCAGAACCACTGCCGCTTGGCATCGAAGATGACTCCATAGGGGCGGTGGCCGGTGGGGATCGTCTTTTCCAGATCGAGATCATCATCCAGCAGCAACAGGCGATCACCGCTGTAGTCGGTGACCAGCAGGGTGCCGTCATCGGCGCGGGCAAGCTGGCGCAGATCGCCTCCCAGCTGCACCTCTTTGAGCCGCTTGCCGCTATCGCGCTCAAGCAGGGTGACGGAACCTGCGCTCAGGTTGGCGGTGACGAGGCGCGGGCTTTGCCCCTCCTCATAGGCGAGCATCCCTGCGCCCATCTGTTGGGCCAACGCAAAGGGGCTGGCCAGCAGCAGGACGAGGGCCAGCAGGAGTGACAAATATGCAGAAAACGATGACTTCAACATGGGATCAGGTGCGCCATTTCAAGATGGTCCAGCGCCAGGCGTGGCGCAGCACCAGAGGAGTTAACGCCAACGCGCTCAACCAGTGGGCCCAGCTGGCGAGGTTGCCCGTGGCATCGCCCGGAGTGCCGTGCAGCACCAGCAGCAGGCCGCTGGCCAGACAGATCAGCAGCAGGGCTTCAATAATTCGCCCCGTGGTGCGCAAAAAGGGTTTGTTGCTGCGGTTCAACAAGCTGCGGTGGGAGAGCCAGAAGGCGCCAAACAGCAGCGGGAACAGGGTGAGCGAGAGCATCACATGGAAAAACAGATTCCAGCGTGCCAGCGACCAGAGCGGGGTCAGCGGTTCCCACAGCAGCAGGCCGGAGAAGAACATCATATAGAGGGTGCCCTCGGCGGCCTGATGGTGGTATGCCAGCCACTGCCAGAATTGTCGGGGTGAGAGAGAAAGGCTTGTCATAAAGGCTCCAGCACCCGGGCGGGGCAGCCCGGGGGGAGCAAGTTTATAACGCAGTAAGAGTAATGAAAAGTGTTATCAATTGTATTGCTGGTGAATCAAGGCTGAACAAGCACAGTGATCAAACTCGACTATTTATGCTCCGCCATCCGCTCGGTCACCGCATAGATGAGCGCGGCCAGCGAGAAGGCGAGAAACACCACCACGGACCACTTCATATCGACTTCGTTGATGATGCCATCTTCGAGGAAGGCTTTAAGTACCTCCACTCCGGCGATGGTCACCAGCGAGTTGATGACGATGAGCTTGAGGGAGGCAAAGTTGATCTTGCTAAGCCAGTTGCTGCTAAGGGAGGCGCGCTGCTCTTCCGTCTGGATAAATTGCACATAGCCACAGATAGCAACCAGGATCAGCATCTGGGCCACCAGTATAAAGTCCACCAGGGTCAGCACGCCGGTAATGAGGTCCAGATAGGGGATCTCGAAAATGTTTACAGAAAGCTGATAGAGCTGCATGGCAAACTTCACCATCAGCAATATCACGCAGATGAGAATGCCAATGTAGAAGGGGAACATCATCAATCTGCTGCCATTGAGCATGAAATTGAATCGACGCATGAGAACTCCGATGTTGGGTACAGGGGTAAATAGAGTGAGTATGGCGCGAGCAGCCCGCAGCGTTGCAAGGCCGTGGGGACTGATTATGCCGGGTCACCCCCTGCTTGCACCTATAAAAAATAAAAAGCCATCATAAAAAATAAAACCGCATCCCGCTGTCTTATTTGTGATTTTTCCCTGCCGTAACATGCCGCTTCTCGATACTGGGGGGCGACTGCCTCCCTCCTATTTATCAGGCTCGGCCCACTCTTGTGGCCGCTTGCCAGGAGTGTTGCGATGCGTATTGGTCTGCTGTTGAGTATGGGGATGCTGGTTGCAAGCGGGGTTCAGGCACAAGAGCTGGGAGCCATTCCTGAGGAATCTGGCTTTTCCTGCAGTGTGCTGGCGGGAGTCAGCGTTAGCGAGACCAAGTCCAATTTTGCCACGGGGAGTGCAGGTAGCGAGCGTATTGACGCTTTGGGTGTTGCGGCGCAGCAGCGCCACCTTGATCCGGTGATCAACGGCGATCTTCGCTACACCTTTGCCTCCATCGGTAGCCAGCTGTTCCTGGGCAACCTCATTCAGGATGCCATTCGTGGCGACGGTACCCAGCAGTTCGGGCTGCGCCAGCAACTGGGGGACAAGGGGATCGTGGCCGGTTCGCTGGTATTCAATGCCACCCCGGTCAAAGTCTGGCGCGATCCCTTTGCTGTGGGTGTGGAACGCGAGCAGAGTGACGTGCGATCCCACGGCGCCCGTCTGGCGTGGGACAACATCTGGGGCAGTGCGCTCAGTGGCAGCATCACCAGCCGCGACGTCAAGGTGGATGGGGAGTCCAGCGGCGAGCAATATGGCCGCGCTGTGATGGGGATGCTGGATCGCAATGGCCGGGTCAACTCCGCCGAGCTCTCCTACCAGTTCCGGCTGGCAGACGATCAGTTCCTCGAGCCAGCATTGCGCTATGAGAAGGCTGATCTGGCGGGCAGTGCCGAGTCTTATGTGAGCAAGGGGTTGCAGTTCACTTACGCCAAAACCTCGTCCCGCTGGTCATTTGTCAGCAACCTCTATCTGGGCAAGCGGGACTATGACGAGGCCAACCCGCTGTTTGGCCAGCGTGCCGACAGTCGCGACATGGCCATCGATGCTACCCTCTTCTGGCACCAGCTGTTTGGCATTGCGCCGCTCTCTGCACTCCTTAGCGCCAGCTACGCCACGGCAAACTCCGGGATCGACTTTTACGATATTCGCGCCACCAGCATCACCACAGGTCTGCTCTACCGTTTCTGATCCCGGCATCCGGCAGCGAGACGAGGTGTACACACAGGGGCTGGTCAATCCAGCCCTTTGTTTATGGGATGGAGTTCAATAGACAATTCAAGCTGTATGCAGGTTGGTCATCACATGCAGGCAAGAGGCGTTATGACAGAGGGCATTTGAAGGGCGCGCGTGACAGGGAAGGGGGCGAACAGCAGATACAAAAAAGCCCAGCCAAAAGGCTGGGCTTTAGAATTTGGCTCCCTCGACAGGACTTGAACCTGTGACATACGGATTAACAGTCCGCCGTTCTACCGACTGAACTACGAGGGAAAAGTGGCTCCTCCTACTGGACTTGAACCAGTGACATACGGATTAACAGTCCGCCGTTCTACCGACTGAACTAAGGAGGAATTGCCTGTCTCGTTAAGACGGGGCGAATATTAATGACCAGGGCGGCGGGTGTCAACCCGCGAATTTCCCGAAAACCGGATTTTCGGATTGTTTGCCCAAAAGTTGCGCTTTGCGGTTTATTTTCAGCACAATCAGTCCCTTGCCATCACGCCCCTAACCGGCGCAGGGGTTATTGGCTCGGTTCGCATCAACCTGATGATGCCAGCATGATGTCGCGAACGTGCAGGCAACTAAGTGAGGCTCAAATGGTAATCTTTGTCGCTAAAAAGGGGAGAGCTGGAGTCAAGATCGGCGATTTGGCGGCAAATAGGCCAAATAATGGGTAAGGGCGAGTTTCATTGATCCTGCCCATCGAAAAAATGGCCCGTCTGGAGTAAGGTTACGCAGGATACCATCGCCGCGTCGACAGCCCTGCCGGCCCTTGATGATGATCGGGCGCCGGATCTCTCCGGCCTTTATCTCCCTCTTCTGGTATTACGATATACATGCACAAGCAAGCCTCTTTAAATAGCGTGAAGCTCGCCATAGCCTTACGCCAGTCCTGTATTGATGAACCCTATAGCATGGCCCGCTTCGGCCGTGATCTTATCGCCGGTGTGACGGTGGGCATCATCGCCATCCCGCTCGCCATGGCGCTGGCCATCGCCAGCGGTGTACCGCCGCAACACGGTCTCTATACCGCCATCATTGCCGGTATCGTGATCGCCGTGACCGGTGGCTCCCGTTACTCCATCTCCGGCCCGACCGCTGCCTTTGTGGTGATCCTCTATCCGGTCGCCCAGCAGTTCGGGGTTGGCGGTCTGTTGATGGCGACGCTCATCTCAGGCCTTTTTCTGGTGGCGATGGGGATGGCCCGTCTTGGCCGCCTTATCGAGTACATTCCCCCGTCAGTGACACTGGGCTTTACCGGTGGTATCGCCATCGTGATCGCCACCTTGCAGATCAAGGACTTCTTTGGCCTAAGCGTGCCCGAGATGCCGGAAACCTATCTGGGCAAGGTCGAGGCGCTGGCCGCCGCCCTGCCAAGCTGGCAGTGGGGCGATACCCTGGTGGGGGTCGCAACGCTGGCCGTGCTGCTGCTCTGGCCGCGCCTGCGTCTGCCTGTGCCCGGCCACTTGCCCGCGGTGCTGGTCGGGGTGGGTCTGGGTTTTGGCCTCCATTACTTTGGGGTGGATGTGGCTACCATCGGCAGCAAGTTCAGCTATACCCTGGCCGATGGCACCCAGGGGATGGGGATCCCGCCCATCGCGCCGACCCTGGTGATGCCCTGGGCCTTGCCCGGACCGGATGGCTTGCCGGTTGAATGGAACCTGGCGGCTGTTGAGCGGCTGCTGCCTGCCGCCTTCTCCATGGCGATGCTGGGGGCGATCGAGTCGCTGCTCTGCGCCGTGGTGCTCGACGGCATGACCGGTCGCAAACATAGCTCCAACGCCGAGCTGGTGGGGCAGGGGCTTGGCAACATCTTCGCCCCCTTCTTTGGCGGCATTACCGCCACCGCCGCCATCGCCCGCTCTGCCGCCAACGTGCGTGCCGGTGCTACGTCCCCCATCTCGGGGATCGTCCATGCGCTGGTGGTGCTGGCCGCCATTCTGGTACTGGCCCCCTGGCTCTCCTGGTTGCCGCTCTCGGCCATGGCTGCCTTGCTGCTCATCGTGGCTTGGAACATGAGTGAAGCGCACAAGGTGGTGGAGCTGATCCGTCGCGCGCCCAAATCCGATGTGCTGGTGCTGCTGGTCTGCCTGTCGCTCACCGTCATTTTCGACATGGTCATCGCCATCACTTTCGGGGTGATCCTGGCCTCCCTGCTCTTTATGCGCGAAATCGCCAAGATGACCAAACTGCACGATTTGGCCGAGCACAAACGCTATGCCCACGAGGTGCCGGACAACGGCCTGCTCTACAAGATCAACGGCCCGCTCTTCTTCGCAGCGGCCGAACGGGTCTTTGCCGAGCTGGAATCACAAGTGAAAGGGCACCAGGTGCTGGTGTTGCAGATGGAGGCGGTTTCCATCCTCGATGCGGGCGGCCTGTCTGCCTTCCTCCACTTTGGCAAGCAGATGGCTAAAGCCGGTGTCGAGTTGCGGGTGGCCGAGTTGCAGTTCCAACCGCTCAAGACCCTGGCACGCGCCAAGGTACGGCCGCAGCCCGGCAAGCTGGAATTTTACGGCTCGCTGGAAGAGGCGCTCAAAGGTGAACATTTGCACGAAGCGGCAGTAAATTGATTGAAAGGGATACGAAACGGCATATTTTTGGTCACTTGGTTCGGATATTGAGCAAACGAACGCAAAAAGTAAAAAATTGCATTGACCAAAAGCCATCGTATCCCTTACATTACGCCCCGTCGCCGCGGCATGGCCCGCCAGCGAATGTGCAGCTAAAGCACATAAAACAGTGAGAAAAAATTTGGTGAGGTGTCCGAGTGGCTGAAGGAGCACGCCTGGAAAGTGTGTATACGGCAACGTATCGAGGGTTCGAATCCCTCCCTCACCGCCACATTGCAAAGCCCTGATGGAAACATCAGGGCTTTTTGCTATACGGAACTCTTATACCGACGAGGGGAAAAATCCACACGGGAGTCGTTCGGGGTTATGCATGGCTGCCAACGGCCGCTTCGAAGCGGTGAGCCACTGAGCTGCAAATAATCCAGTTCTAACCCGGAAAAGGAACAAAAAGAACCTGTCGCAAAGTTGGTCTTTATGCGTTGTACAACGGGATAGAAACGCTTGCTCTCGAAATAGCCTGTCATGCCACTTGGGTTATGAATACTCTTCTCCCATCTCAGATCCACGCCTTCACTAGCCAATCAAATACTACCTGATGCCAAATCGCGTCATTCTCTTCAAATCAACACTATGGGAACGCGTCTCGTCCTATCACTGAATGGCCTCGGCGCAATAGCCTTGTGAGCGATCATGGCTCACAGGTTGATAGCAAGGCTACGTAGCAGGTGCTGCCACGTCCACAGGTACGACGTATCCGAGTTTTATCAACTCCCTCTACACCGATCAGGCCATTTGGGATGCGCAGGGTTTTCTGCCTCATCTTGAGAAGCAGTGAAGGGGGACTAGATACCTTGTTAGAGTTGATGAATGCGCTGAGGATTAGCAGGGATGCTCTCAATGTGAAGGGAACGGGGACGTCATCAATGATGGTGGAAACGTGTGGGTTGTTTAGCGAAAGTTGCATTTGGTAGTTGGTCTGGTGGGGCATGCGCCTAAACAAGCGAAATGCTCCAGTGTAGCGGCTATGCAAGACATGGCGTTGTCAGCCTAATAGCTTGTTCTGGTCTCAACGCGATTCAATGGTGCATAACTTGTAGATTAGGGGCTTGTACGCTACGGCTGGATTTATGAGGGGAGTGATGACTACGGATCGTCATTTATGTTTTCGATAAATAGTAGTTTGTTTTTTAAGCTGGCCATAAATGCAAGCAAGCCATATGAATCAAATTATTAGCGTTACTTAATTCAATTCATTCGATTGGCTTAACGACTGATTTTGACGCATGTACTCGCATAGCGGTAAATGCGGTATCAATAATGTGATTCGATGGCGCATTCTTCCAATGCGACCCTAGGTCAACTGTAATAAATGACAGGTTGTTATTGTGAAGTCATCGTGCGAGCGTCTTTATTGTTGCAAAGATTGATCTCTCTATTAAGTGTTTGTTTTTTTAGTGTTTTAATGGTTTTTCTGTGTTCGCGTTAGAATTATTCGTTGACCATCAAATTCTCTCTATATACCATGCCCGCTCAAAATAGGCATTAATGCCAATATGACCTCACACCATTGAGTTGAGGCTTCGGGTTGTAGATAAATAACAAGAGATATTGTGCTTTTGATAACTAGAGCTTTTGCTTGAAATATATCAAAAGTGCATCGTTGGTGAGTGCCTCTTTGACAAAATCGTCCATAGGATGGCTCAACTGTAATATCTTACAGTTGAGGGGAGGGGTATAAGCTATAAGCTATAAGCTATAGGGTCTTGGGTGACCCTTAACTTGGTATTTAGAGCATGGGAAAAGGAATTGACGGCGCCACAGTTGCGCCCAAAGAACGTATCAATATCAAATATGTACCGGCAACCGGTGGTCAACAGGCGGAAATTGAACTTCCGCTGACTATGATGGTGGTCGGTAATATGAAGGGCCGTACCGAAGAAACGCCGATCGAGGAGCGCCAAACCGTTTCCATCGACAAAAACAACTTTTCTTCCGTCATGAAAGAATCTGCACTGGAACTGAACTTCTCTGTTCCCAATCGTCTGGAAGAGAACAGCCAGGACGAGATGCCGGTTTCGATCAAAATCCAGTCTCTGGAAGACTTCACTCCTGACAGTGTTGCCCAACAGGTCCCTGAGCTGCGCAAGCTGCTTGAACTGCGTGAGGCGCTGGTTGCCCTGAAGGGGCCATTGGGCAATATCCCTTCTTTCCGCAATCGTTTGCAGGATCTGCTGTCCAGTGATGAGGCTCGTGAGCAACTGCTCAAAGAGCTGGATTTGATCAAGCCTGCCGAGTGATCGGCGGGTTGTATTGACTGACGAGAAAGGAACAAACATGTCTTTGGTCGAAGAACAGGTTCAAGCGGGGGCGGGTGCAGCCTCCTCGTCCTCTTTGCTGGACGAAATCATGGCGCAGGCTCGTATCACACCGGTTGATGAGGGGTACAGTGTTGCCAAGCAGGGTGTGGCTGCGCTTATCGCCAACATTCTGGACAGCGGTACCACCAGCGAGCCGGTCAACAAGGCATTGGTTGACAGCATGATTGTCGAGCTCGACAAGAAGCTGAGCAAGCAGATGGACGTCATCCTGCATGCCAAAGAGCTGCAAGAGATGGAATCCTCCTGGCGCTCCCTCAAGCTGTTGGTAGATCGCACCGATTTTCGTGAAAACATCAAGATCCAGGTGCTTCACGCAACCAAGGAAGAGCTGCTGGAAGATTTCGAGTTTTCCCCGGAGATCACCCAGTCCGGTCTCTACAAGCATGTCTATTCAACCGGCTACGGCCAGTTCGGCGGCCAGCCGATCGGTGCCGTGATCGGTGACTACGCCTTTACCCACAGCTCGCCTGACATCAAGCTGATGCAGTATGTCAGTGCCGTCGGTGCCATGGCCCACGCCCCCTTCATCTCCTCTGTCGCCCCCGCCTTCTTCGGCGTCGACAGCTTCACCGATCTGCCCTCCATCAAGGATCTGAAATCGGTGTTCGAAGGACCGGCCTACACCAAGTGGCGCTCCCTGCGCGAATCGGAAGATGCCCGTTATCTGGGGTTGACTGCACCACGTTTCCTGGCCCGTCTGCCTTATGATCCGACTGAAAACCCCATCAAGGGTTTCAATTATCAGGAAGATATCAGCTCGGATCACGATCACTACCTGTGGGGCAACACAGCCTATCTGATGGGCACCTCCCTGACCGACAGCTTTGCCAAGTACCGCTGGTGCCCGAACATTATTGGCCCGCAAAGTGGTGGCGCCATTCACGATCTGCCGGTGCATGTCTATGAGGCCATGGGTCAGCTGCAAGCGAAGATCCCGACCGAAGTGCTCATCACCGACCGTCGCGAATATGAGCTCTCTGAAGAGGGTTTCATCACCCTGACCATGCGCAAGGACAGCGACAACGCGGCGTTCTTCTCTGCCAACTCGGTGCAAAAACCCAAGGTGTTCCCCAACACCAAGGAAGGCAAGGAAGCAGAGACCAACTACAAGCTGGGTACCCAGCTGCCCTACATGTTCATCATCAACCGTCTGGCGCACTACATCAAAGTGCTGCAGCGCGAGCAGATCGGCTCCTGGAAGGAGCGTCAGGATCTGGAGCGTGAACTGAACGGCTGGATCAAGCAGTACGTTGCCGACCAAGAGAACCCGCCGGCAGACGTCCGTAGCCGTCGTCCGCTGCGCGCCGCCCAGATCAAGGTGCTGGATGTGGAAGGGGAGCCGGGCTGGTACCAGGTTGCCATGGCCGTGCGACCGCACTTCAAGTACATGGGGGCGAGCTTCGAGCTCTCTCTGGTAGGTCGACTGGACAAGGAATAAGGCCCGATGCCGCATCTCTCTTCCTGGGATAGAGGAAATGCGGCCAGCCTGTTTGATCGCATCCGGGGGGAGGGGCTTGGCTCCTCCCCTCGTTCGGAAGTTGATGAGTTGGTTGATTCTGTCAAACGGCAGCTCGACCAGATCCTCAACACCCGTCCCGGCAATTGCCGCAGTGCACCCGATTTGGGGGTTATTGATCTCAATGACGCCACTCAGGGTAGTGCGGATATCAAGGGGCGGATCCGGGAGGCGATCCGGCAATGCATCCGTCGTTATGAACCTCGGATCATCCATGTGGATGTCCGTTCACCCGACTATCAGGCAAGTCCGCTTGAGATGTCGTTTCAGGTGACGGCCCATGTGCGGCTGGAGCATATCGAGCAAGTTACCTCGTTCAACGTCCATATGGACAGTCACCGTCACTACCGCATGGTCTGATCAATGTCGCTGGAACATTACTTCAGGGATGAGTTGGCTTTTTTGCGCCTGCAAGGGCGCGAATTTGCCGATAGCTATCCCGAACTCACCCGTTTTTTGTCGGAGCAGAATACCGACCCTGATGTGGAACGCCTGCTGGAAGGCTTTGCGTTTCTTACGGGCAACCTGCGCGCCAAAATCGAGGACGAGTTCCCCGAGCTGACTCACGGTCTGCTCAATATGCTCTGGCCGAACTATCTGCGCCCCGTCCCCAGCATGACCATCATGCAGTTTTCGGTCATTCCGGGTGCCATTGCCCAACCGGCACTGGTCAGGCAGGGTTGCCAGCTGGACAGTCTGCCAATCGACGACGTGACCTGCCATTTTCAGACCTGTCACGATGCTTGGGTTTATCCGGCCGAGATGCGCCAGATAACGGCGCAAAGTGGCAACGATCACTCTACTATCTCGCTCGATATTGCGCTGCATGCCCCTCTGCCGCTTAGCGAATTGCAGCTGGACAAGCTGCGCTTCTTCCTCGGTGGCGACAGCTACACCGCGTATGAGCTCTACTTCTGGCTCTCCAACCAGCTCTCCCATATCGAGCTTGAGATCGACGGCAAGCGCTTTCGTCAGGAGGCCAAGGCACTCAAATCGGTCGGCTTCGAGCGCGACGATGCGCTGCTGCCCTATCCGAATAATGTCTATTCCGGCTACCGGATCCTGCAGGAGTATTTCTGCTTTCCGGAGAGCTTTCTCTTCTTCGAACTCTCCGGTGGTGAGTGGCCCAAACAGCCGCTGCCGGTGAGTGAATTCAAAATCCATTTCTGTTTCGACCGGCCCTTGCCGGCGGAACTCAAGATCCGTCCCGACTCTTTCATGCTCAACTGCGTGCCGGCTATCAATCTGTTCCAGCACGATAGCGAGCCGGTCAATCTCAACGGCCGTCAGGCGGAATACCCGCTCAAGGCGAGCTATCGCTATGCCGACAGTTTCGAAATTTTCTCGGTGGATCAGGTTGAAGGCTGGGTTGAGGGCAATATGGGCCGCTCCCGCGGTACGCCACGCATCTATCAGCCGTTTGAAAGTTTTCAGCATCAGATTGAGCGGGCCAAACAGCGGCTGGCGCTCTATTACCGGGTGCGGGTCAGGGAGTCGGTGAGTGGTGATGGCTTCGAGCACAGTCTGTCGTTTGTGCGGGGGGATGAAACCACTACGGTCGATCTGGATGAATCCATTTCGGTTACGCTCACCTGCACCAACCGCTCCCGCGCAGCCCGCCTCAAGGTGGGCACTATCTGCGTGCCGACCGGCAGTTCACCGTCGTTTGCTACCTTCCGTAACCTGATCCGGCCGACTCGGCCGCTGCGTCCGGCACTGGATGGCAGCCTGCATTGGACCCTGATTTCCAACCTGTCGCTCAACTATGTCTCTCTGCTGCGCCGGGATGCCCTGGTGCAGGTGCTGCGTACCTATGACTTTCCCGCTTTGCACGACAAGCAGGCAGAGCAGGCGTCGCGCAAGCGGCTGGCGGGGATCGAGGAGATCGAGACCAAGCCTGTGGACAGGCTGGTGCGCGGCATGCCGGTGCGGGGGCTCAAGTCGGTGCTCTCCATCCGCCAGTCCGCCTTTGGCAGCGAAGGGGAGCTCTATCTCTTCAGCACCGTGCTGGCCCACTTCTTCTCGCTCTATGCCAGCGTCAACGCTTTCCACCTGCTTGAGGTGGTCAATCTCGATAACAAGGAGCGCTATCAGTGGCCCGTCCAGATCGGTCAGCACTCCCTGATGTGAGCGCCGCCAACGAGGCGCCCCGTTTCAATTTCTTCCAGCTGGTTGAGCTGCTCAACCGGCTGGACGGTGCCGATCAGGAGCGTGGTCTCGACCACCTGCCGAGTGACGAAAATATTCGTTTCAAGGCGACGGCATCGCTGGGGTTTCCCACCAGCGACGTGCTGCAAATTGGCCGCGACGAGAAAGGGCGTCACGAACTGGAAGTGGCCTTTCTGGGTCTGCACGGTAGTCAGTCGCCGATGCCGGGGTATTACCTCGACTCGCTGGCGTGGGAGTACGCCCAGGGTGAACAAAAGCTCGGCCTTTTCCTGGATTTCTTCCACCACCGCCTGTTGACCCTGCTGCACAGGATCTGGCGCAAGTATCGCTACCACGTCCGTTTTCAGGACGATGGCGAAGATGGGTTCTCGCGCCTGATGTTTGCGCTGGTGGGGCTTGGCAACGATGCCGTCTGTCAGAGTTTGCCGGTCAACCGCGCCAAGATGCTCTCCTATGCGGGCATGCTGGCCAGCCCCAGCCGTTCTCCAGAGGTGGTTGCCGGTCTCGTGGCCCACTGCTTCGATCTGGCGGATGTGGAAGTGAGTGCCTGGCAGTGGCGCAAGGTGCCGATCCATCCGGAGCAGCAAAACCGCTTGGGCGGTGCTTGCGCCACTCTGGGGCACGACTTCGTCATCGGTGACAAGGTTAATGATTGTGCCGGCAAGTTTTTATTGAAAATCAATGATCTGAGTTTTAGCCAGTTTCTCGGATTTCTCCCGAACGGGGAGCATTTCCACGCCCTGGTGACCTTTGTCTCCTTCATCTTGCGCGATCAGCTGGCTTGGGATCTACGGCTTGGCTTCGGCCAGGAGCAGGCCAAGGGGCTGAGATTGGGGGAGGAGCAGAGTGCCCGTCTGGGGTGGAGTACCTTTCTCGGCCAACCGCCGAGTGACCCGTTCGTGACAATCTGTGTACAGGAATAAGCACAGAAATTCAGTGTAGGAATACGTGCAGGAGTGAATGTGGACGACTTTAACCAGCAACTATCTCTGGTGGTGCTCAACAGCGAGCAGCTCGACGGCAGCCAGCAGGTGCAATATCGCTTCGACGAGATGGGGGGAACATTGGGCTCCTCCGAACAGGATGACTGGCAACTGCGAGACAGGTTGGGGGCGGTGATGCCAGCCCATGCCCGCATCGAGCTCAATGACGGTCGTTTCTGCCTGTGCGATCTCAGCGGCCAGACCTACATCAATGGTGCCACCTCGCCCATCGGGCGGGCTCGCAAGGTCAACCTCGAGCAGGGTGACGAGCTGATTGTCGGCCCTTTTCGCCTGAGAGCCTATCTCGGTGCCATCTCTCCCGAGCAGAGTTTGCAGCAGGTGCTGGGCAACCGTCCGACCGAGCAGCTTGATGAGTGGCTGGCCAGCGAGCCTCACCACACCCAGACCCTGGATGATCCACAGGCCCTGGCGGTCGACCCCCTGCTGGCATTGCAGCAGGAGCGTGCGGCCCCGAGTCCGTTGGTGGATGCTCGCCTGCAGGCTCAACCGCAGTTTCAACCGGATATGGACACCGTATCCCTCGCTCCATTTTCAGCCGTCGAGAACACCATGAACCAAGAATTTCTGGATATGCCCACCATCGAGAACCACCCCGATTTCCAGCCACTGGAGGGCGTTGATCACGTCGCCCTGACCCCGCTGATGCGTGGTCTGGGCCAGCCGTTGCAGCTGCAAGACACCCAGCAGGCCCACGATATGCTCGAAGAGATGGGCAAGACAGTGCGTGCCATGGTGGAGGGGTTGCTGCAACTGCAAAGCGATCAGGCTGCGCTGGCAGACAAGCACCTGCGCCCCATCGAGGACAACCCGCTGCGCCTTGGTCTCGATTATGACGAGACCCTGGCGGTGATGTTTGCCGAGCAGAAGAGCCCGGTGCACCTGACCGCGCCTGCTGCGGTGGCCGAGAGTCTGCGCAATGTGCGCATTCACCACGTGGCGAACCAGCAGGCTATTGGCGCTGCGCTCGACAGCATCCTGCAGGCCTTCTCGCCCGAGGCGTTGCTTGGTCGTTTCGAGCACTACCGTCGTACCGGTACCCCGGGTGTGGCCGATGAAGGCTGGGCCTGGAACATGTACCAGCACTACTACCGCGAGCTCACCTCCGCCCGTCAGCAGGGGTTCGACAAGCTGTTCCATCAGGTCTACGCCCAGGCGTATGACCAGGCCGTGCGTCAGCAACAGGGACTGATTTGATGATACGTGCACTGTGGTTTGGGGCCTGTCTGCTGGCCCTGGCCGGTTGTACCACCATGGGCAAGATGGCCGATGTGGCCATGAACCCGGATATTCAGGTGGGGAGCAACGATGACCAACCCTCCACCCTGGGGCTCAGCCTGTTGGCAGAACCTGATGTCAACCCCAACGAGAGCGGGGAGGCGGCACCCATCGAGTTTCAGGTGGTGCTGCTGGCTGAAGATTCCAAGCTGCTCGCTACTGACTATGACCAGGTGACGGCGGATGTAGAGAAGGCCCTTGGCAAGAACTATCTGGATCATCAGGACTACACCCTGCTGCCCGGCCAGTTCAAATACCTGCCCCCCGTCAAGCTTGACGAGAAGACCCGTTACATCGGCGTGATTGCACGGTACGCCGATCCGGACAGCGCCGAGTGGCGCAAGGTCATCAAGGTCAAGAGCAAGGGAACGGCCTATCAAATTCTGGTGCACCTGCGCCTGGATGAAGTGGAACTACAAAAAGAAGAAGAATAATCATGTCGAGTCGAAATCGGGTTATCTGGCGTGAAGGGCTCTTTATCAAGCCCCAGCACTTCCAGCAACAACAGAGACATTCAGATTACGCGCTGCACGCGCGTTTGAGCGCGCTGTCCGACTATTTCTACGGGTTGCAGTCGCTTGCCATCAACGAGGATTACCTCGGCTTTGGCCGCATCGCGCTGGTGGGGGCCACCGGTATCCTGCCGGACGGCACCGTCTTCAACATTCCGAACGATGATGTGCTGCCGACCCCGCTGGAGATCACCGATGCCTCGGTGGCCAACCAGAAGGTCTATCTGGCGCTGCCGCTCTCGGTGAGCGGGGTCAACGAGGTCAATCAGGGCGGTCAGGTCGCCACCCGTTTGCAGGCCCATCGCCACGACGTGCGCGATCTGCACAGTGAAGGGGGGGACGTGGTTTCCCTCGAAGTGGGTCGGGTCAGCTTGCGGTTGATGCTGGAGCGGGAAGATCGCAGTGCCTACGCGTCCCTCGCCATTGCCCGCATTCTGGACAAGCGCCCGGATGGCGGTCTGGTGCTGGATCCCAACTTCATGCCTTGCAGTATCAGTGTCTCTGCCATTCCGACCCTCAAGCGCTTCCTCGGCGAATCGGCTGGCCTCGTGGCCGAGCGGGCTCGCAGCCTCTCCCAGCGCATCGCTGCGCCGGGACAGCAGGGGGTGGCCGATGTGGCCGAGTTCATGATGCTACAGCTGCTCAACCGGGCTCAGCCACAGCTCTCCCATCTGGCGCGTCTTGGCACCCTGCACCCCGAGCGGTTGCACGAGGCGCTGGTGCAGCTTTGTGGCGAGTTGATGACCTTTACCGACGAGTCCCGTCTGCCCCCCGAGTTCCCCGCTTATCGTCATGACGATCAGCAGGTGAGCTTCGAGCCGGTGATGTTGGCCCTGCGTCAGGCGCTCAGTACCGTGCTGTCGCCACGTGCCGTCTCCATCCAGCTGCGCAAGCACCAGTACGGCGTCATGGTGGCCATGGTCAACGAGAGCGAGTTGATGCAGAGCGCCGACTTCGTGCTGGCAGTGCGTGCCCGCATGCCGCAAGAGCAGCTGCGCAAACAGTTGCTGCAGCAGACCAAGGTGGCGTCGAGCGACAAGATCCGCGAACTCATCAGCCTGCAGTTGCCCGGTATCCCGCTGTTGCCGCTGCCGGTGGCGCCGCGCCAGTTGCCCTATCACGCCGGTTACAGCTACTTCCAGCTCGACCGTCAGAGCCCAGCCTGGCAGATGCTGGCGGTCAGCAACACGCTCGCCTTCCACATTGCCGGCGATTTCCCCGAGCTCGACATGCAGCTCTGGGCCATCCGTAGCCAGTGATCGCATCAAGGAAACAAGCAGAGATGACCACGGACATTATCAACAACGAACAACTGAGCGACCTGCTGTTCGATCACGCCGAGCAGCTGGACATGGATTCGGACTACTGGTTCCGCCTGCGTGGCCAGAGTATCAACCCGATGATCGATGCGGTGACCCCGCTATTGGGACTGGTACAGCGGGTGCGTCTGTTGTCGCGCTACGACCGGGTGCCCGAGCTTTATCAACGGGTGGTGACCGAGATCCAGGCCATCGAGCAGGAGTTGATGGCGCAGGGTTACGAAAATGGCGTCGTCCTCTCGTTTCGCTACATCCTCTGTACTTTCATCGATGAGGCTGTGATGGGGCGCGACTGGGGCAGCCAGAGCGAATGGTCCCAACACTCCCTGCTGGCCCGGTTTCACAACGAGACCTGGGGGGGCGAGAAGGTATTCGTGCTGCTGTCGCGTCTGCAGGAAGATCCGGTGCGCTATCGCGACATTCTGGAATTCATCTATCTCTGCCTTTGCCTCGGTTTTGAGGGGCGCTACAAGGTGATGAGCCAGGGCCGTGACGAGTTTGAACGGATCGTCAAGCAATTGCACAAACAGTTGTCACTCGAACGTGGCGGTGAGGCACCCAGCGTGTTTCATCTCGATCTCGGTCAGCAGGCGTCTCGCTACCAGCTGCGCAAGCAAGTCTCCCTGCGCACCCTGTTTATGGGCGGCGCGTTGATCCTGGCCATCATCTTTGGCCTCTATCACCACCAACTCAATAACCAGACCCAGGACGTACTGCGTCAACTGGGCGAATTATTAAAATAAATACTTAAGGAGAGCACGCCTTGATTCGTATAGAGCTACCGGTACTGGTGGAAAGACTCAACCCCATCTGCCGTCACATGCTGGAGGAGGCTGCGGCCCTCTGTGTCAATCATCAGGGCGCCGAGATCCGCATCGAGCACCTGCTGCTCAAGATGCTGGAGACCCCCCTCAGCGATGTGCGTCAGATCCTCAAACGGGCCGAAGTTGAGGTTGAAGAGTTAAAGAGCCTGCTGCAACCCTCGGCGGCCGATAACGGTTATGGTCAGGGTTATCCCTCCTTCTCGCCGCTATTGGTGGAGTGGCTGCAAGACAGCTGGCTGCTCGCCTCTGCCGAGCTGCAACATGGCCAACTGCGCAGCGGCGTCATGCTGCTGGTGCTGCTGATGACTCCCCAGCGTTACCTGCCGGGCTCGGTGACCCGTTTGCTTGCCAACATCAATCGCGAACTGCTGCGCCAGCAGTTCGACGAGTGGGTGAAAGAGTCTGCAGAGACCCAAGTGACTGTTTCTGCCAACGGCACTTCGACTCAGGCCGCGCTGCCCGCCGATGCCAGCCTGCTGGCCCGCTTTACTGTCAACGTCACCGAACAGGCCCGTCAGGGAACCCTGGATCCGGTACTCTGCCGGGATCACGAGATCGATCTGATGATCGACATCCTCTCCCGTCGTCGCAAAAACAACCCCATCGTGGTGGGGGAGGCGGGTGTCGGTAAAAGTGCCCTGATCGAAGGGTTGGCGCTGCGCATCGTCGCAGGCCAGGTGCCGGAAAAATTGCGCGATGTGGAGCTGATGACCCTGGATCTTGGCGCCATGCAGGCCGGAGCCTCGGTCAAGGGGGAGTTCGAGAAGCGTTTCAAGGGGGTGATGCAGGAGGTCAAGGACGCCGTGCGACCTGTCATCCTCTTTATCGATGAGGCCCACACCCTGATCGGGGCGGGCAATCAGGCGGGGGGGCTGGATGTCTCCAACCTCATCAAACCTGCGCTGGCCCGTGGCGAGCTGCGCACCATCGCAGCCACCACTTGGGGCGAGTACAAGAAGTACGTGGAAAAAGATGCCGCCCTGTCGCGTCGTTTCCAGCTGGTGAAAGTGGGTGAGCCCAGTGCAGATGAAGCCACCGTGATCCTGCGCGGTCTGCGCAGCATCTACGAAAAGGCCCACGGGGTGCTGATCGATGAGGAAGCGCTGCAAGCCGCTGCTCAGCTCTCCGCCCGTTACATCTCCGGTCGTCAACTGCCGGACAAAGCGATCGACGTACTCGATACCGCCTGTGCCCGGGTGGCCATCAACCTCACCACGCCGCCGCGCGCCGTCAGCCATTTGCAAAACGAACTGCGCCAGCGTGAGCTGGAGATCCGTCAGCTGGAGCGCCAGAGCCTGATCGGTCTGGGTGACAACGATGAGCGACTCACAGAACTGAAAGCGGCCCAGCAGACCTGCCGTGACACCCTGCGTGAGCAGGAAGCACAGTGGCAGCAACAGCAGGGATTGGTGCATCGGATTGTCGAGCTGCGTGCCGCCCTGCTGGCCGATCAGCAGGATGAGATGCTGGCCAGAGAAGCGCTGGATCTCGCCGATGCGCCGCTCGATCCGCAAGCGGCTGCCGAGCAGCTTGCCGGGTTCGAGCGCGAGCTGGCCGAGCTGCAACAGGGTGAGGTACTGGTCTCTGCCCATGTCGACAAGACTCAGGTCGCAGCAGTGATCGCCGAGTGGACCGGGGTGCCGCTTAATCGCATCTCCCAAGGGGAGCTCGATGTAGTGACCCGTCTGCCGGAGTACCTTGGCGAGCTCATCAAGGGGCAGGATGTGGCGGTGGCCCATCTGCACAAGCACCTGCTGACCGCCCGCGCCGATCTGCGTCGTCCAGGCCGTCCGCTGGGGGCCTTCCTGCTGGTGGGGCCAAGCGGGGTCGGCAAGACCGAAACCGTGCTGCAGATTGCCGAGCTGATGTTTGGCGGTCGCCAGTATCTCACCACCATCAATATGTCCGAGTATCAGGAGAAGCACACCGTCTCCCGTCTGATCGGTTCGCCTCCCGGCTATGTCGGCTTTGGCGAGGGTGGCGTGCTGACCGAAGCCATTCGCCAGAAACCCTACTCGGTGGTGCTGCTGGATGAGGTGGAAAAAGCCCATCCTGACGTGCTCAACCTCTTCTATCAGGCGTTCGACAAGGGCGAGCTGGCCGATGGGGAGGGGCGGATCATCGACTGCAAGAATGTGGTCTTTTTCCTCACCTCCAACCTCGGTTTCCAGACCATCGTCGATCATGCCGAGCAGACTGATGACCTGCTGGATGCGCTCTACCCTGAGCTGGCTGCCTTCTTCAAACCGGCCCTGCTGGCGCGGATGGAGGTGATCCCCTATCTGCCGCTCGGTCACGACACCCTGGTGCAGATCGTCGGTGGCAAACTCAACCGGCTGGTCAAGCTGCTCAAGGAGCGTTTCGGTGCCGAGGTGGTGCTGGAGAGCGAGGTGGCCGAGGAGATCCTGCTGCGGGCCAACCGCAGCGAGAACGGCGCGCGGATGCTGGAGTCCGTCATTGATGGAGCCCTGTTGCCGCCGGTTTCCCTGCAACTGTTGCAGCGCCTCTCGGCCGGTGAGCCCATCAACCGGGTACGCTTCTCGGTGGCCGATCACCAGTTTGTGGCCGAGGTGGAGGGCTGACCATGGAGCAAGCCCTCGCATTCGCCCTCGCGCTCACCTCGCAACGGGATGAACAACATCTCTGCCACTGGTGGAGTTCGACCCTCCATGCCAGCTTCCAGCCCAAAGGACTGCTGCTTGGCATGCTGGACGTGAGCGGCCGCCAGCTGGAGTGCAAAGGGTGGGTCAAGGGGCAGGAGGTTGCGCTGGCGCTGGCGGTGGATGATTTCTCTCATCCACTCGCCTATGTGCTGCACAAGGCGCAATCCCGCACCTGGGATTCCCTCCATGGCGGTGCCCGCATTGAGCACGCCGGTTTCCGCGCACTGCTTGCCAACCTTGGCCAGCAGTGCGGCCTGCACGCCTTCCCGCTCAATGATGGCAACGGCAAGCCGTTTGCCGTGCTGGCGATGATGGACAGTGGCGATGTGTTGCAGGAGTGGGCGGCTCGCCCCGAGCTGGCCAGCCTGGCGCAGGTCTTTTGCAACCAGCTCACCCTGATCCGCGATCTGGGGCGTAGTCGCCGGGATCAGAACGTGCTGCGCGACTCCCTGCGTCAGATCAAGGGCGAGGGGGAGCGCCAGCGCCAGCACGAGAAGTTGCTGGGGGATCAGCTGGTTGGCCAGTCGGCGGTGATCCGCGGCTTGCGCGAGCAGATCGCCCAGGCGGGCCAGCACAAGCTGACCGTGCTCATTCAGGGGGAGACCGGCAGTGGCAAGGAGGTGGTCGCCCGCTTGGTGCATCAGTGCTCCGAGCGTGCCGCCAAGCCGTTCGTCGCCATCAACTGCGCCGCCATCCCAGAGAATCTCATTGAGAGCGAGCTGTTCGGTTATCAGAAAGGGGCCTTCTCCGGCGCCCTCTCCAACAAGACCGGGCTGGTGGCGCAGGCCAATGGTGGCACCCTGTTTCTCGACGAAGTGGGCGATATGCCCGCCGCCATGCAGGCCAAGCTGCTACGGGTGCTGGAGACCCGCAGCTACCGGCCGCTTGGGGCAGAGCAGGAGTATCACTCCGATTTTCGCCTCATCGCCGCCACTCATCAGCCGCTGACCCGCCATGTGGAGGAGGGCCGATTCCGTGCCGACCTCTACCACCGTCTCTGCCAGTGTCTGCTGCTGATCGCCCCCTTGCGCGAGCATATCGAGGATGTGCCGCTGCTCTGTCAGCACTTCATGGCCCAGTTTGCCGCGCAGGATGACAAGGGGCTGGCTGGCTTGCAGCGCAAGTTTCTCAAGCAACTGCAAAGTTACGATTTCCCCGGCAACGTGCGCGAGCTGCGCAATCTGCTGGAGGTGGCCTGTGCTCACACCCGTCACGGTGAAGAGGTGGGGCTTGGCGCCTTGCCGCCGGAGCTGCGGGATCGGGTCTGTGCCGAGCTGCCCGATGCGCTGGATGATTACAACCATATCCGCGATCTGCGCCGGGCCATGCAGCAGTACGAGGCATCGGTGATTGAAGCGCGCCTGCGCTACTTTCAGGGCAATCGCATGCTGGTGGCCGAGAGCCTCAATATTCCCAAGCGCACCCTGGATCACAAGTGCCAGAAACTGGAGGTGAACTGATGAGCATCATGGGTTTGTTGCCCCTGCTGCTGGCGACCGGCAATGCGGTGCCTCCCCTCGATATGGCGGAGTGGCAAGCGTGTCGTCGCGAGCCATCCCCTCTGATCCGGCTCGCCTGCTATGACGCCCTTGGCAATGAGGCGACGCAATCAGGCAACAAGGAGAGCACCAAGTCTCCGGCCTGGCTGGCGATAGCGGAACAGGAGTTGGCCCGAGTGCCGGATAGCTCACCCTTCCTGTTGCGACAGGATGAGGAGAGTGGCACGGCGGTATTGACCCGTCCGGCCCTGCGCGGTGCCACCCTGGCGATCGGTTGTGTCAACAGCATCACCCATATTCGCTTGCGGCTGGATGCGCCGTGGCGCGGGGAGCGTGTCGAGGTTGCGCTGGATGGAAAAGCGACTCGCAGCAGTCAGAGCTGGTTTATCCGGGATCAGGGATGGCTGCTCGAATATGGCCGCGGCTTGCCCGCCATAGAGGAGCTCAAGCGCTGGATCGGTCATCGTGAATTGCAGGTTCAGGCGGCCAACGGCACCTTGCTGCGGGTCGATCTCAGCGGCCTGAAAGAGGCGCTGATACCGGTGCGCCAACAGTGTCGCTGGTAGGGGGGAAGATGAGCTATCAACACCCCTGGTGTAGCCGTCTGCTCACCAGCTTGCCGGATGCACAGATCAAAGGGGCCGTGCTGGCCGATGAGCCTCGCTGGGACTATGTGGAGACCGAGCTGGTCAAGTTGGGCTCCCTTGCCCACAGCCAGGTCGATCTCAATGCGGTCGCCGAAGCCTGTCTGGGGTTGCTGGAGAGCCGCACCAAGGATATGCGGGTGCTGGCCCAACTGCTGCGCTGCCTGCAGCATCCCGCCAAGGCGACCCCGATGGGCGCTGCGCTGAGCTTGCTGGAAGCCTGGATCAAGGCTTACTGGCTGTTGGCCTGGCCCGGGAATGCGACCCAGAAGCAGCGATTGATGGTGCAGATCATCAAGCGCTTTGAGGGGGCCCTGCCGAGGGTGAGCGAAAGCGCCTCGGCGGCGGAACTGGCGCAGTTGCTGGCGCAGGCAGAACAGCTGGAGGCCGTCTGGCTGTCCCAGTGCCCTGACAAGGGGGAACTGCTGGATCCTCTGGTGATGGGGTTGAAGCGGGCCCAGCGACAACAGGTTGCCCAGGCCCAGGCAGATGCCGGGGGTCAACCTGCAAGCAGCGCTGCTGCAGCCACCGCCAGTGCGAGTGGCATGGCGGGCTCCATGGTGCTCAGTGGCAGTAGCAAGGGCTCCGGGGTCGAGATTGATAGCTCCAACGATCGGGCATGGCGACAGACCCAGCTCAAGGTGGCGGAGCTGCTGATTGAGCGCCAGCCAGAGGTGGCTATCGGCTATCGGCTGCGTCGTCACGCCATCTGGGCCGGTATCACGACACCTCCCGTGACTGCGCAGGGCAACAAGACCCAGCTTGCGCCCATGTCGGTTGACATGGTGGATGAATATCGCGCAGCCATGGGCACGCCAGATCTGGCGCTTTGGCAGCGCATCGAGCAGAGCCTGACGCTGGCCCCTTACTGGTTCGAGGGGCACAGGCTCTCGGCCGAGGTAGCCCAGAAGCTGGGATATGGCGCGGTGGCGCAGGCGATCATGGCGGAGCTGGATGCGTTTTTGCAGCGCCTGCCAGCGCTGCGGGATCTCACCTTCAGCGATGGTTCCCCGTTTCTCTCCCCCGAGTGCAGCCGCTGGTTGCAGCCTGCCAAGAGCAGTGGGGGCAGCAGCGGACAGGCCGAGCTGGCCGAGGAGGTCGCCTTGCGTCATGGGGAGCAGGGGATTGCCGCCGCGCTCTCCCTGCTTGATGAGCGGATGGCACAGATGAAAGAGCCAAGAGCCCGCTTCCATGCCTTGCTGGTGCAGGCGGAGTTGTTGGAGCAGGAAGGCATGGAGGCGCTTGCGCGCCAGCAATATCAACACTTGTGGCAAGAGGCAGATCGCCTCGGGTTGTCGCAGTGGGAGCCCGGGTTGGTCAGCCGCCTGGCCCCCTATGCCACCCATTTGCCGAAATAAGTGCCGAAATGAGTCATTGAGTCGGAGTTGGATCACATTTTATGTTCAAAACCATCTTTACCTTTCTGCGGCAACAGCTGCCGAAACTGAAACCCTCCTGGCCCCTGCTCGGTGTGGTGCTGTGGGTTGTCGCCCTGATCCTGGTGTGGTGGCTGGGGCCTCGCATCGAGATCCGTGATGCCAAGCCATTCGAGCCCTTGTGGGGGCGGGTGGTGTTTACCCTGCTCTGGCTCTGGTTGCTGCTGGGGGTACTCTCCTGGCGGGTATGGCGCAAGATGAAGCAGCTCAAGGCCGAGCGCCAGCATGAGGTGCTGCTGGAACAAGATCCGGTCAAAGGGCTCATCGACAAACAGGCGCAGTTCCTCAATCGTTGGTTGCAAGCCTTGAATGAACACCTTGGCAAGGGGGCGCTCTACGCCATGCCCTGGTATCTGGTGCTGGGTCTGCCCGGCAGCGGCAAGAGCAGCCTGATCCACCGTGCCAATCCGGCCAACAAGCTCAATCCTAGGCTCGATACCGAACTGCGGGACGTGGCGCAAGGCCAGCTGGTCGATTGCTGGCTGGGGGAGCAAGCCGTGATGCTGGATCCGGCCGGCGCGCTGTTGTCACAAGCCGAGCCCGAGCTGGATCCGCAAGCTCGCAAGCATGAGCGGCTCTGGTTGCATCTACTCAACTGGCTCAACGAGCACCGTCGTCGTCAGCCCCTTAATGGTCTGGTACTGACCGTTGATTTGGCATGGCTGTCCGCGGCCAGCGTGGCCGAGCGCAAGGCGTATGCACAGCTGATGCGTGCCCGGTTGCAAGAGGTGTCGGCCACCATGAATACCCGGCTGCCACTCTATGTCACCTTCACCAAACTCGATATGCTGCGCGGCTTTGATGTGGTCTATGAGCAGTTGGATAAAGAGGCCCGTGACGCCGTGCTGGGGGTGACCTTCAACCCCGGCAGCAGTCAGGGCAAATCCTGGCAGCAGGATCTGGCGCTGTTCTGGGATCAGTGGGTCGACAATCTCAACCGCAATCTGCCCGAGATGATGCTGGCCCGGCTCGATGCCGCCCAGCGCAACGCCCTCTTCTCGTTTGTCCGTCAATTGGCGGGTCTCAAGGATTATGTGACCAGCCTGCTCGATGAAACCCTGACCATTGAAGAGAGCAAACCACTGCTGGTGCGCGGCGTCTATATCAGCTCCGTTTATCAGCAAGGTGTCCCGTTCGATGCCTTTGCTCAGGCCGCTTCCCGGCGTTACAGCTTGCCCGAGCCGATTCACTCCGCCTTGCGCGGGGAGTCCAACACCTATTTTGTGCGCAAGTTGTTCTCTTCGATCATCTTCCCCGAGGCCCATCTGGCCGGAGAAAACCGGCTGCATACCCTCTATCGTCGTCGCCGGATGGCCATTGGCCTGAGTTGCCTGTCTCTCTTCTCGGCGGCCCTGATCGGTGGCTGGCACTACTTCTACCGGGTCAATGAGGAGGCGGGGCGCAATGTACTGACCAAGGCGCAAGCGTTCACCGAGACCAACGAGGTCGCTGATGAACATGCCTTCGGTGTCAGCCAGTTGCCACGTCTCAACCTTATTCGCGAGGCAACCCTCTCTTTTGGCAACTACCGCGAACGGATGCCGCTGGTGGCAGACCTTGGTCTCTATCAGGGGGATGAGATTGGCCCCTATGTGGAAGGTTCCTATCTGCAACTGCTGGGGCTGCGTTTCCTGCCTGCCCAGATGCAGGGGCTGCTGGAGGATCTCAACCGTGCACCGGCTGGCAGCGAGGAGAAGCTCTCCATCCTGCGGGTGATGCGGATGCTCGATGATGCCTCCGGTCGCAACAAGGAGCTGGTGGAGCAGTATATGGCCAGCCGCTGGCAGAAAGCGTTCCCGGGACAGGGGGCGGTCCAGGAGCAGTTGATGGGACATCTTGACTATGCCCTTGATCATACCGACTGGCACGCTGCTCGCGCCGCCCGGGATCAGGCCGCCATCACGGCATTTGTGCCATTCAAGGAGCCGGTGTATGGCGCCCAGCGTGAACTGGGCAAATTGCCCATGTATCAGCGGGTCTATCAGAATCTGGTGGTGAAGGCGGGTGATGTGTTGCCGCCGGATCTCAATGTCCGTGACGAGGTGGGCCCCACCTTCGACACCGTGTTTGCCCTGCGCAACGAGAGTGCTGGTCAGGTGCCGCGTTTGCTGACCTGGCCCGGGTTCAGTGATTTCTTCCTCAAACAGGACAAGGCGCTGATCGATCTCACCGCCATGGATGCCTGGGTGCTGGGCCAGCGCAAGCTGAGCCAGTTGAGCGAGGCGGATCGCAAGGAGATCACTCGTCAGGTCAACGATCGCTATGTCACCGATTACGTCAACCAGTGGCAAAAATTGCTGACCAATCTGGATGTGCAGACCCTTGCCAGCCCAGAGCAGGCGCTCGATGTACTCTCTGCCATCACCGGCAACGACCAGCCATTCCAGCGGGTGCTAGCCGCGCTGGATGACAACACTCGTATTCGCAAGATCTCCGATGCGGAAGGAGATCCGGCGCAGGCGATCACTGCCCGGATCGGTCGCCCCTTTATGGCCACCAATGGCGTCTTGACTGGCCGTGGGGAACAGGGGCCGCTGATTTCGGAAGTGAACCAGAAGCTGATTGAGCTGCAGCACTATATGGAGCTGATCGTCAATGCCACCGAGCCGGGACAGTCAGCCCTCAAGGCGGTGCAACTGCGTTTGACCAATAAGTACGCCGATCCGGTCTTTGCATTGCAGCAATATGCTCGTGGTCTGCCCGAGCCGCTCAATCGCTGGGTGGGTCAACTGGCGGATCAGAGCTCGCAACTGGTGATTGATCTGGCGATGTCATCCCTCAATCAGGAGTGGCAGGCGAAGGTACTGGCACCGTTCAACAGCCAACTGGCGGATCGCTATCCGTTCAACCCGGGTTCTGCCAAGGATGTGCCGCTCTCCGAGATGGAGCGCTTCTTTGCCCCCGGTGGCACCCTGGACAGCTTCTATCAGGTCAACCTGAAACCCATGGTGGAGGGGGGCTTGATGGAGGGAGAACTGAGCTCACCCATTCAGGCCGAGCTTATCAAACAGCTGGATCGCGCTGCGCGGATCCGCCAGATCTTCTTCAGCCAGCAGGGCAATCTGGAGGTGCAATTTGCCCTCGAGCCCATCGAACTCACCGCCAACAAGCGGCGTAGTGTGCTCAACCTTGATGGCCAGTTGCTGGAGTATGCCCACGGCCGTCGCAACAAGATCCCGCTGGTGTGGCCAAACACCATGCGCGACGGGGCCGAGAGCAAGATCACCCTGGTACCGGCTGCCCGCGAACGTTCACCGCGCAGCGAGGGCTTTGTCGGTCCCTGGGCCATGTTCCGCCTGATGGACAAGGGGGAGCTGACTCAGGTCAACGAGGCCACCTTTGACGTGCGCTTCCCGGTGGATCAGGGTGCCATGACCTATCGGGTCTATACCGACAGTGCCCAGAACCCCTTCACCGGCGGCTTGTTCAGCCAGTTCAGCTTGCCTGAATCCCTCTATTGATCATGTTGGGGGGCGCCATGCCCCCCACATTTTGGAATCCGATATGTCACAGAATCAACAAGGCCAGCAGGCATTGAAAGTGGGGCGTGACCCCAGAATGTTGCCGGAGTATGAGGCGCTGCGCGCCGAGATCAACAAGCTTAGCCACGCCTCCCGCCCCGAGGTGGATTGGGTCAGCATCCATCAGCTTGCCAGTCAAATCTTTGAAAAGCACGGGGTGGATCTGCAAACCGCCATCTACTTCACTCTGGCGCGCTCCCGCATTCAGGGGCTGAGCGGCTTTACCGAAGGGTGCGAGTTTCTCGCCAACCTCATCGTCACCCAGTGGGAGAGTTTCTGGCCACCGGTGCATCAGGAGCGGGCCCGCATCGAGATGCTCGACTGGTTTATCGCCCGCATCAGCGACGTGATCCGCCAGTACCAGATCAGCCACGAGGACAAGCGGTTGATCTACCGCTGCGAGCGGGCGCTGCAACTCATCAGCGAGAAGCTGCACAACGCCGGTTTGAGCCGCATCCCCCGGGTCGAGAATCTGGTGCACTTTATCGAGGGGTACACCCATCTGTTTGACGAGACCGAGATTGTCATCGTCTCCGATGAGCCGGGCCTCAAGGATGAGCTGCAGATCCCGCCGATGGTATTCTTCAAATCCGACATGGAGAGCGACCACGGCGCCTCTGTCGGGGCAACCCCGCACCTGCCTCAGGGCAGTATCCTGGTGGGGCGCGAGAAGGGGCAGATGAAGCCGACCGTGCTCAAGATTGAGCAGCACCGCAAACAGCGGCCGGCCTGGTTTTGGTTTGGCTGTGGCCTGCTCACCTGCGCCTTGCCCATGATGGGATGGCTTGGCTGGCAACATCAGCAGCAGGAGAAGGTCATCGCGGCGCAACGGTTGCAACAACCCGCTGCAGCGTTACCGCAGGCCCTGAGTTATGACGACATTCGCCAGGCCCGCATCGTGTTGGGGGAGCAGACCCTGCAGGGGATGGAGAGCGAGCTGGTATCGCGTTATCAGGCCCAACTGGATCGGCTGGAGCAGACCTCGCCCCTCTACTGGTACCGTTATGGCGAGGGGCTGCGCAATTCGCTGCAGATGCTCTATCCCGACTCGCTGGCGGTCAAGGCCCTCGACAAACAGTGGCAGACCGCGCTGGCCGGCCAGCAGGGGGATCTCAACCGGGTTCCGACCTATCTGGAGGCGCGCGCCGGGGTCGATGCCCTGATCGATCAGCTGCTGGAGCTGGAGCATCAGCGCAAGACGGTCACGATTTCCTACCTCAAGTCTCAGCTCTACGAGGTACAGAAGAACCTGATGCAGGAGGTCCCGTTCAGTTTACGTCTGAGCGAACTGGAGGCGCGCAAAGCGTCGCAGGAGCCTATTACGGCTGCCGAGCTGAAAGGGATGGAGAGTGACCTGAAAGCACTCAACATTCGGCTTTACCAACTGCAACAGGGGCTACCCGGTAGCTGATTGCTCTGTTATGCGCAACCGGTTGCGCATATTCCAGAGGGTTGTACTGCAGATGCAATATTTGGTAGGGGGATAGCCCAGTTTGCGCAATCCCTTGCGAATGGATAACCCCGTCATCTATCGAAAGAGGTTAACCATTTGATTTTATTTGGCTAATTTCGCCAGTGCTAAATGGCATAGCCTGTGCTGTGGCCTGTTCTGTTTATCCGCTGTTTATCAAAATCGCCTGTGCCTGGTGCGTTCCATCGGGCACAGGGGCAGAGGGATGATGTCTGTGCGTCTTCCCGCTCATATGGAGAATGACTATGTGCCCCGCTATCGCACTGCTCGGTGACATTGGCACCGACCACGATGGCTTCCCACCGACCCCGGTGATAGCTGCCAGTCCCGACGTGTTCCTAGATGGCAAGCCAGTGGCTCGTCAAGGTGATCCACTGGCGCCCCATGACAAGCCCAACAACCCGCCGCACCCACGGGCCATTGCCGGTGGTGTTGGCTCTGTGCTGGTGAATGGCAAACCCATCGCCGTCACCGGCACGGCAGTGGATTGTGGTGGCGTGGTGATTGGTTCCGGTAGCGGACAGGCAGGATAAGGAACAGAGTCATGGCACAAAGCACAGGATTACAATTTACGGTCAAGGTGGGGGCGCTGCCCGAGAGCACCTTTGTGGTGGCCAGTTTCCAGCTGGATGAGGGGCTGAACCGGCCGTTCAACCTGCAGCTGGAGGTGGCCAGCAGCCAGCCTGATGTCGACTTTGGCGCCGTGCTGGACCAGCCATGCGAGCTGATGGTGTGGTACAACGGCGAGCTGCAACGCCGGGTCTGCGGGGTAGTGAGCGAGTTTGCCCAAGGGGACAGCGGCTTTCGCCGTACCCGTTACAGCCTGCAAGTCAAACCGGCCCTGTGGCGACTGGGCCTGCGCCAGAACTCCCGCATTTTTCAGGCGCAAAAGCCCGATGAAATCCTCAGTATCCTGCTGCAAGAGCATGGCATTACCGATTACGCCTTTGCCCTGAAAAACGAGCACGCCCAGCGCGAATACTGCGTGCAGTACCGCGAGACCGGCCTCGACTTCCTCAATCGCCTCGCAGCCGAAGAGGGGCTGTTCTACTTCCACGAGTTTGAAGCAGGCAAACATCGCATCGTCTTTGCTGACGACGCGGCAGCCCTGGCCGCTGGCCCCTCGCTCTTCTTCAACCTCGGTAACCGCTCGCTGGAACAAGGTCCCTATGTGCGCCAGTTCCACTACCGCGAATCGGTGCGCCCCTCGGATGTTGAACTCAAGGACTACAGCTTCAAGACTCCGGCCTATGGCCTCTCCCACAAAAAGCAGGGCGCAGAGCTCGAGCACCAACGGGATACCTACCAGCACTTCGACTATCCGGGTCGCTACAAGCTGGACCCGAGCGGCAAGGCCTTTGCCCAGCATCGGCTCGATGCGTTGCGCAATGATGCGGTGGCGGGTAGCGGCAAATCCAATAGCGCGGCCTTGCTACCAGGTCAGCACTTTTCACTCACCGAACACCCCAATGGCAGCCTTAACACCGACTGGCAAATCGTCCATATCCGCCACACCGGTGAACAACCGCAAGCGCTGGAAGAGGAGGGCGGCAGCGGCCCGACCGTCTACCACAACGAATTTGGCGTAGTGAAAGCGAGTACCACCTGGCGGGCGCGTGTTGGCAGCCCCGAGGCACCCTACAAGCCGATGGTGGATGGCCCGCAAATCGCCATCGTGGTAGGGCCAGAGGGGGAGGAGATTTACTGCGACGAACATGGCCGGGTGAAGCTGCAGTTCCCGTGGGACCGCTACGGCAGCTCCAACGACCAAAGCTCCTGCTGGGTACGAGTATCCCAAGGCTGGGCCGGTGGCCAGTACGGCATGATGGCGATTCCACGCATCGGTCATGAGGTTATCGTCTCATTCCTCGAAGGTGACCCCGACCAGCCTATCGTCACCGGTCGCACCTACCACGCCACCAACCGGCCGCCGTATGAGCTGCCGGCCAACAAGACTCGCACCGTGCTACGCACCGAAACTCACAAGGGCGAGGGCTTCAACGAGCTGCGTTTCGAAGACCAGGCAGGACAGGAAGAGATTTATATCCACGGTCAGAAAGACCTGAATGTGCTTATCGAAAATGATGCGGCGTGGCACATCAAGCACGATCAGCACACCGACATCGACAACGAGCGGGTGACCCGCATCAAGGCCAATGACCACCTGACGGTAGAAGGCGAGAAGCGCGACCAGATCAAGGCTGACTATTCGCTGACGGTGGATGCTTCTATGCACCAAAAACTGGGACAAAGTTGGCTCACCCAGGCCGGGCAGGAGGTGCACGTCAAGGCTGGCGCCAAGGTGGTGCTGGAGGCGGGATCTGAAATTACCGTCAAGGTGGGCGGCTGCTTTATCAAGGTGGATGGTGGTGGCGTCACACTGGTTGGCCCTACGATCAAGATGAACTCTGGGGGAGGCCCGGGGTCTGGTTCAGGTTGGGCGGGTAAATCCCCTGTCGGCCCTCATGGTGTGTCAGTTCCTCCCATGCCGAAGGTGCCGCTCAGTCCTGCCCAGCTGGCCACCATGAAGAGTGCCGCCCCTTTCTGTGAGGAGTGTGAGAAGTGCAAGGAGGGCGGCTGTGAAATCTGAAGCAATGTCGCTTGCTGAGTGGGTAGCCGTGCAAACCAGCCCACTCTATGCCGTACTGGCAGGGGCCAGCGATGCGGCGCCTTTGCAGCACTATTACCAGCTTGATGGCCGTCATACACCGCGCGGACTCTATCTCGGTACCCCCTATCACGACTGGCTCCCCGTGATGCCCTATCTGGTCGAGCTGGACAAGGTGAGTCCTTTTATCGAATGGGCTGAAACGACCGATGCTCGCGATTGGGGATTTATTCTGGCGACAGCGCAACCTGCTGGCACCCTCTATGGCCATTTTCAGGGGCTGACCCAGATCTGGCATCAGGGTGAAGCAGTGTTCTTTCGCTATTGGGATGGCGTGTATATGTCTGCCATCGTGTCGCAGCTTGGTGATGATATGACAAGGCTGTTGCCACAACTGGATGCGATGTGGTGTCAGGGCTATGGATTTTCATGGGGGGCATCTGAGCCTTGTGCTGTGCGTCCATTTCCCTGGTGGGAACTTCCTCCCGCAATTGCAGCCGTGTTGGCCGGGCAAGATACAGGTCCCCTTATCAACAACCTGATGCAACAACTGGCAGATGAGAATGGCCAGCTTTACTGGTCTTTCCCCGAGGCCAATCTCAGGCGCAAAGTTGCCCGTTTCGTTTCCCGTTACCCATCCCCTGATATCGATCTATTTCCAGCGCTGGAAGCGGCGCTGCTCAATGAGGTTCAAGCATGAGTAATGCCGGCCAGGCCGTCTTCACCCAGGTGATCGCCGATTATCGCAATGCCCTGACTGAGTACCGCAAGGATGCCGAGAGTTTCTTTCTTGGCGACCTGCTCGGTATGGACATGGAGCAGACCATCAAGGTTGGTGACAAGACGGTAAAGGCGTCTTCGAGCAGCAAGAAGGCGCAATCCGTGGTGACGCAGTGCCCGTTGAGCGGCACTTTGCGGCTGGTCCATCTGTTTGAATCCGTGCGCTTTATTCCTATCGGTAATACCCCCTACAAGGTGGAAGCGGGCAAAATGGTTCGTGGACGTTTTGTCAGTGAAGCGGTAGCGAAGGAGGGAACCCTGGATGCCAAGGGGATTGCTGAAGTCGGGAAGCTGACTCCGGGCAAGTCTTATCGGGTGACCTTTTACCCCAAGGTGAAGAAGAGTGACCTTGACGCCTTGTTTGCCTCCTATGCTCCAGTGCAAAAAGATCTGGAAGCATGGCTTACCAGAGAGTGGAGCAGCGAACACAAAGTCGCTTGGAGCCGTTATAGCGCCACGGGAGCCGGATTTGGTAGCCATGCGTTGGCTGCTGCCAGTGGCGTTGGCAAGGCGCTGGTTGGGGTGTGGGACGATCTGAAAACCATCTACAACTTGTTGGCCGACCCTGTGGGGAATGCCAAAAAATTGGCTGAGTTTGGTGTAGATGCCGCAGCCATGGCCAAGGCGGGAGCATCCCAGATGGAAGCCGCCATGCTGGTATTGCAGGATGAAGCGCTGCTCTATCTCTATGCCTATGCCTTGGTGTGCTGGGTCAAGATGTTGCCGCCAGATCAGCAGACCGAGTTTGGGTCTCAGGTGATTTCCTCTGTGCTGATTGATGTCATCATCGGTGTGATTTTAACCGGTGGTGCCGGCCTTGCTGCCCGTTATGGCGCCAAGGCAGCTTCAGCGGCCAAGAATAGCGATAGAGTGATGCGCCTGGTGAGCTCTCTGGTCAATCTCTCCAAAAAACACAATCTGGCGCAACATGCCCAAACGGCCAAAAAGGTGTTGATCGCCGGGTCTGCAAGTTGAGTCCGGCCAAGAAAGCTGATCTCAAACTGGTAGATGGCAGTACAAAAACGCTGGTAGAGAAAGGGACGGCAGCCAAGCGCAAATTCCAGCCCCATTCCGAGCTTAAGCAGATTAAAAAGACGCCGGATGCCTCGAAAACGGCGACAACATCGGCCAATAAACCCCATCAACCTGAAGCCAAAACCTGCAAGAACAACTGCCCTGTGTCCATGGTCACCGGCGAGGAGTTGCTGGCGCTGGAGGATGCCCATCTACCGGGCATGCTGCCGTTTACCTTTGGTCGCCTCTATCGCACGTCAGCTGTTGAGCGTTCCTGTGGCATGGGGGCGGGGTGGAGTCATGCGCTGGCCCATCGGCTCGAACGTCACGGTGATAGTTTGACCTGGTGGGATCAGGAGTCTCTTGCCATCGAGTTGCCAATGCCCTCGGCAACCAGACCCATGATCACCAACCAGTTGTCAGAGGCGGCCGTTTATCTGGGGGATGAGCCTGACGAGGTGATAGTAGCCAAGGCGGGATCGCCCTTCCTGCATTTCACCTGGCATGGCAAGACAGGCCGTCTGACGGCTATGTCAGACCTTTATGGCAACCGGCTTACTATCCGCGCCGATGAGCAGGGGCGCCCCTGCTGGATAGAAAACGAGGGCGGTCTGGCTCTTCGCATTGTCTATCAAAAGGCATATCTGACCGCTGTCGAATTACAGCATTTTGACGGTATTAACTGGCAGCCAGAAGCGACCTTGCAACGTTATTACTATGACGATGCAGGGCACCTGGTGGTGGCTGAAAACGGGGCCGGTGAGTGCGAACGTTACCGCTATCGCCCTGATGGGGTGATCCTGGAGCGCCGACTGGCGGGCGGCGCAGGGTTCTTCTGGGAATGGGAGCGGGAAGGAAAGCTGGCGCGCGCGGTTCGCCACTGGAGTGATGTGGCCCGTTTTGATGTCAGTTACACCTGGGATGATGACAAGGGTGAAGTGACGGTCAGCAATGCTGATGGCAGTCAGGAGGTGTACCAGCATGACAGCAACGCTCGACTGATCCGTCAGCAAGATCCCGACGGCGCGGTCAGCGAGTTTGTCTATAACGACAAGGGTCAGAAAGTGCTGGCCCGCGATGCACTGGGGGGCGAAACCCGTTACCACTATGACGAAGCGGGCTTGCTGGAGTGCGAGATTGCGCCCGATGGCAGTCAGACCACCTATCACTATTGGGATGGTCGGGTTCGCAAGGTGGTGCAGGGGGAGCGTGAATGGCGTTTTGAACGCAACGAGCAAGGGGATGTGATTGCAAGACGGGATCCCCTGGGGCGGGAGACTCGCTACAGCTATAACGCGCAAGGCAAGCTCAGCACCGTGGTGCAACCCGATGGCAGCCGCATCGAACTGGGCTGGAACCGCCTTGGGCAGCTGATTGAGGAGAAGGGGGCCAACGGTGGCGTGACCCGCTGGCGCTATGACGAGCGGGGTCGCCAGATAGTACGGTGCGACCCGCGTGGCGCGATTACCCATTATGAATGGAATGCGGCCGATCGCTTGCAAGCCGTGTATCTGCCTGGTGGTGGTATCCGCCGTTTCGAATATAACGCCTACGGCAAGGTGACGGCCGAGTGGGATGAGCTGGGCCGCGAGACCCGCTACGAATATCACCCCGGCCTGCATCTGGTAAGCCGCCGCATCAACCCCGATGGCAGTGAACTCAAGTATCGCTACGACAATGCCAAGCTCTTCTTGAGCGAGATTGAGAACGAGCATGGCGAGCAGCATCGCATTCACTACTTCCCCAATGGCCTGGTCGCGCAGGAAACCGGCTTTGATGGCCGCACCACCGCTTACCGCTACGACCTCAATGGGCACCTGAGCGAGAAGGTCGAGTTCGGCAAGCAGGAGACCGAGCTGGTCACCCGCTATGAGCGCGACCCCATGGGGCGGCTGCTTAAAAAAACCTTGCCCGATGGCCGTGAAATCCAGTTCAGCTATGACCAGTACGGTCAGTTGACCCAGGTGGATGATGGCGCCTGGCCACTCACCTTTGAATACGATACCGCTGGCAATCTGCTGGCCGAGCATCAGGGCTGGGCTTCCAGCTATTTCAAGCATGATGCCATGGGGCGGTTGGCCCACTGGCAGCTGCCTGATGGCAACAAGCTGGCTTACCACTACCAGCATGGTGAGCTAAGCGGGATTGATCTGAACGGCGCCGAGCTGACTCGCCACCAGATGGTTGGTGGATTGGAGATGCGCCGCAGCCAGGGGGCGCTGACCCAACAATACGAATATGACGAGCAAGGGCGCCTGACGGTGCTGCGACTGCAACGGGGCAAACAGGTCGCTCGTGAGCGGCGTTACGGCTATGACCGCACCGGCAATCTGCTGCAGATCAATGACAGCGTGCAAGGGGAGCAGCACTACCGCTACGACCCGCTGGACCGTTTGCTGGAGGTGCGTGGTGAACTGACCGAGCGGTTCCTGCACGATCCGGCGGGCAACCTGTTGAGCCAGACGCTGGGTGGCCAGTTTGAGGGGGCGCGTACCCAGGGGAACCGGCTGCTGTTGAGTGGCGATCGCCATTTTGAGTACGACGAATTTGGTCGATTGGCCATCGAGCGTCGTGGCAAAGGCCAGTCACGGGTTACCCGTTATCACTACGACTGCCAGCACCAACTGATCAGGGCTGAGCTGCCGGATGGCACCACGGCCCGTTATGACTACGACGCCTTTGGCCGCCGTATTCGCAAGACGGTGAGTGGGACAAAGGGCGAGCTGGTCACCGAATTCTTGTGGCAGGCCAACAACCTGATTGCCGAAAACAGTTATCAGCTTGGTAATGATAAACGTCGTACCGATGAGCAATACCGCAGCTTTATCTATGAGCCGGGCAGTTTCAAGCCATTGGTGCAGTTGGAAGGTGAAGGAACGGATGCCGAGGTATTCCATTATCAACTTGACCACCTCGGTACCCCGCTGGCGTTGACCCGTGACAATGGAGCGACCGCCTGGCAGGTGCGTTATCGCGCCTATGGCAATGTGTGGCGGGAAGAGACCGCCGAGGTTGCCACTCCCTTGCGTTTTCAGGGGCAATATTTTGATGCCGAGACCGGCCTTCACTACAACCGGCACCGCTACTACCAGCCTGAAACGGGTAGATTTATCACCCCCGACCCGATAGGCTTGGCTGGCGGGCTCAACAACTACCAGTATGCCCCCAACCCGACCGGTTGGGTGGATCCGCTGGGGTTGACGAATATTCCGGGGCAATGTCCTGATAAGTTATCCCGTCGCGGAGCATTCAGAAATGCCAAACGAGATTCTAATATTCCAGTATCTCAGTCTCCAGATCGAGTATTCAACACAAGAACGCAGCGATTTGAAGAGTATGATGAGGTTTTAATGACAGATAGGAATAAAGTTCCTGTATTGAATGATCACGGTGGACTGGTCTATACAAAAGAATACCATTTTACAAGAGAAGATGGGAGTAAAGTCGTTATCCAAGACCATTCAGCTGGTCATCGTTATGGTCCTGAAGGCACAGAAGGTAATCAAGGTTCTCATTTCAATGTTCGCCCTATAGAAAATAAGAGAACTGGGAAAGTTGATGGTACAAAAGAACATTATAACTTTAGAATCAAGAGGTGATGTATGAGATGGTCTGATCTTCCAGGGAGTGAGCTCATGTCCAGAGTGTACTCCACAGTACCTGAAATATCAGAAGTGTCATTGATGAGGCTTTCCCTGGAGTTAATTGATGGTAAGGCAATGATTGACTTTGATTTGACTAGTAATTTACCAGATAAAGCCCCAGTAAAATGGGGGGCAAACTATAACCGATGTCGTATTGGACTGGGATGCTACGTTGTTTCACAGTTTAGTATGACTGGTGATTTTCATTCTTGTAATGGTACGTTAAATGTATCTCATCGCAATGAGTGTTATTTCGTTATTTTTTCTTCAGAAATAATTAATTTTAGTTTTGAATGTAAAGTTATTCATGTGACAGGGCCTTCTGTATATACATCATGTTAAAATGTCATGAATGATATTTATTTCATACAAGGAACGAATAAATCCTGGAGCTACTCACATTATGGCAGGGTTAGGCTCGACCCTCTCGGTTCAATCTGTACAGACTTGATTTTAGCAGGGTACTTGACTGAATTTTTAGCCTTTTAGTCAAGATTGTTTAAAAATGTGAATATATAAATAGGCCAGGATTAAAAAGTTTCCTGGTCTATTTTTTATTTCCTATGACGAGTGGGATCGCCATATTATGTGGCACGACCCGCTACGAATATCACACCGGCATGCATCTGGTGAGCCGCCACATCAACCCCGATGGCCGTGAAATCCAGTTCAGCTATGACCAGTACGGTCAGTTGACCCAGGTGGATGATGGCGCCTGGCCACTCACCTTTGAATACGATGCTGCAGGCAATCTGCTGGCCGAGCATCAGGGCTGGGCTTCCAGCTATTTCAAGCATGATGCCATGGGGCGGTTGGCCCACTGGCAGCTGCCCGATGGCAACAAGCTGGCTTACCACTACCTGCATGGCGAGCTAAGCGGGATTGATCTGAACGGCGCCGAGCTGACTCGCCACCAGAGGGTGGGCGGATTGGAGATGCGCCGCAGCCAGGGGGCGCTGACCCAGCAATACGAATATGACGAGCAGGGGCGCCTGACTGCGCTGCGACTGCAACGAGGCAAACAGGTCGCCCGTGAGCGGCGTTACGGCTATGACCGCACCGGCAATCTGCTGCAGATCAATGACAGCGTGCAAGGGGAGCAGCACTACCGCTACGACCCGCTGGATCGCTTGCTGGAGGTGCGTGGTGAACTGACCGAGCGGTTCCTGCACGATCCGGCGGGCAACCTGTTGAGCCAGACGCTGGGTAGCCAGTTTGATGGGGCGCGCACCCAGGGTAACCGGCTGCTGTTGAGTGGCGATCGCCATTTTGAGTACGACGAATTTGGTCGATTGGCCATCGAGCGTCGTGGCAAAGGCCAGTCACTGGTCACCCATTACCACTATGACTGCCAGCATCAGCTAGTCAGGGCTGAACTGCCGGATGGCACCACTGCCCGTTATGATTACGACGCCTTTGGCCGCCGTATTCGCAAGACGGTGAGTGGGGCAAAGGGCGAGCTGGTCACCGAATTCTTGTGGCAGGCCAACAACCTGATTGCCGAAAACAGTTATCAGCTTGGTGATGATAAACGTCGCACTGACGAGCAATACCGCAGCTTTATATATGAGCCGGGCAGCTTCAAGCCATTGGTGCAGCTGGAAGGGGAAGGGGTGGATGCCGAGGTATTCCATTATCAACTTGACCACCTGGGTACCCCGCTGGCGTTGACTCGTGACAATGGAGCGACCGCCTGGCAGGTGCGTTATCGCGCCTATGGCAATGTGTGGCGGGAAGAGATCGCCGAGGTTGCCACTCCCTTGCGTTTTCAGGGGCAATATTTTGATGCCGAGACCGGCCTTCACTACAACCGGCACCGCTACTACCAACCTGAAACGGGTAGATTTATCACCTCCGACCCGATAGGCTTGGCTGGTGGGCTCAACAACTACCAGTACGCCCCCAACCCGACCGGTTGGGTGGATCCGTTGGGGTGATGAAAAAAGCTGGGCAATGTCCTCCCGGCGAAGATAGATATGTATATCGAGCATTAAGTCCACATCAAGAGGAGCAAGCTCTACGTGGTGATACCATTACCGCTAAAGATGTTAGTGCAACATACTCAATACAAGAACATATAAATAACGGAAGGCTCAAGACACAGTTTATATCTACAACTAAATCAATGGATACGGCAAATTGGTATGCAAAGGCAAATCCACGTTTTGGAAAAACGTCTAATAGCCCTGTGATCAAGATTGATAGAAATCAACTTGATAAAGCCGGTGTCTATGATGTTTCTAATGGTTTAGATCCTGGAAATAATGCTAAGTTAGGATTGCTTGGGCTCGCTTATGCTAAAGAAGACAAAGAGGTTTTAATTCTTCGTTTTATTCCAGAAAATGCATGCGAAGTCATTAAGTGAGGTTTTGTGTTAAAGGAATGGTGGCTAGAGATTAGTGATTCACTCTATGGTGCGGAATATAGTTTTGATGATAACTTATCAGCGAAAACTGTGTTTTTAAATTATGCACTATCCCTCATTAATGGTGGTAATAGAGATGAGGTTCTAGAGAGTTGCTTCGCAATTATCGTTGAGGAGAGTGGGTGTGTTGAAGACTTTGAAATTTTAGATATTCTTGCCGACAAACTAGTTGCAGAACATGTACTCACCGAGGATGAGTTAATAGTTTTTTTTAAAAATGCAGATTATGGTAGGTGGTCATGATTTTTGAGGTGTAGTGGTCTAATCATCCCGGACACCATTTTAGGTGGTACAGTCGCCACCATGACCTGAGGTGTTCAATGACAAGATTACGTCGCTCATTTACTGCCGCATTCAAACTCGAAGCCGCATCCCTGGTGCTCGACCAGGGATATTCTGTCCCTGAAGCCAGCCGTTCACTGGATGTCGGTGAAACCGTACTTCGTCGCTGGGTTCAGCAGCTCCAATCCGAACGCTGCGGCACAACCCCAATCAGCAAAGCACTGACACCGGAACAGCAGAAAATCCAGGAACTGGAAGCCCGTATCAACCGGCTCGAACGTGAAAAGGACATACTAAAAAAGGCTACTGCTCTCTTGATGGCGGACGAGTTCACACGTATGCGCTGATAGACCGATTAAGGGAGCAAGCCCCCATCACCCTGGTCTGCTGCGCTTTCGATGTGCCCACTTCCTGTTTTTACGATTATCTGGCCCGTAGGCGGACGATTAACCGTGAGCGCATGCAACAGCGCTGTGAGTTGCGCCGTTTGTTCAAAGAAAGCAGGAACTCAGTGGGCAGCCGCGCCTTGATGTCGATGATGCGAGAGTTGGGGTATCAGATTGGCCGATTCAAAGTACGTAACCTGATGAAGGAGGCCGGGTTGGCATCCAAACAGCCGGGCGTACACCGCTATAAGGTGGCACGGTCTGAACGACCGGACATTCCCAATCTGCTGGCCCGCGAATTTGATGTCCAGCAGCCCAATCAGGTGTGGTGTGGCGATATCACCTACGTCTGGGCCGGTGGTCGTTGGCATTACCTAGCCGCAGTGCTCGACCTGCATACCCGGCGGGTCGTAGGCTGGGCGATGTCTGATAAGCCTGATGCAGAGCTGGCCATCAAAGCACTGGAGATGGCCTATCAGCAGCGGGGTTGCCCATCCGGTGTGCTATTTCACTCCGACCAGGGCAGCCAATATGGCAGTCGGGCATTTCGGCAACGACTGTGGCGCTATCGCATGACCCAGAGTATGAGTCGGCGTGGAAACTGCTGGGATAACGCCCCGATGGAGCGGTTGTTCAGAAGCCTGAAGTCAGAGTGGCTCCCTGCAACGGGATACATGAGCATACGGGAGGCAAAGCGGGATATCAGTTATTACCTGATGGATTACTACAACTGGCGGCGTCTACATTGCCACAATGACGGGATACCGCCAGCAAAAGCCAAAATCTTTTTCAAAAAATAACCAGTTTGGTTCAGATATAGATCCTAAGTTGAGTGGTAAGAAATGATGGATATATTTTTGGGGAATTTTAATATGCAGGGTTTCAAATATCCCGAGAAATACATTAGCTTTTTGAAAGACCCATCATCTAAAAGTTTTGAGCCATGGATGATGCTAGCTCATGATGAAGAGGATGTGGATGCGTGGCATAAAATCCTGCACAAGCAATATCCAGTGTACTCATTGATTCCGTTTGCTAAATATATGGCAAATGATGATGTTGCCTGTTTTGACCTGAAAAATGGTGACATTGTAATTATCAACTCGTTTTCAACAATAGATTGCTCATGTCATGGAACATACCCTGATTTCGGTAAGTGGTTAACTGCAGCCACAGCTGAATATGAATCTTGGAATGATGAGGATGAATAAATGACAAGTATGTTGTTTAAATGTAATAGGGTTTTTTATGGTTGATGAAAAGGACTTTGAGAAAGTCAGTCGCGTAGTTTCACATGCTCTTCGTCATGAGCCATGGCTTTATGAATTGGAGCTGGACGAGCAAGGATGGGTTACTGTTGATGATCTAATCAAGGTGTTACACCGAGAGAATTCAAAATGGAGTGATATTACCACCGATACTCTGGTTGATATGATCACGGCGTCAGATAAAAAACGACATGAAATATGCGATGGTAAAATCCGGGCGCTATATGGTACATTCTGTACCGAAAAAACTGCTTAAACAGCCAGCCATACCACCCATAGCACTATATCATAGTACATCACCAGAACTTGCTAGAATAATTTTAAAAGATGGGTTGTTGCCTATGGGAAGACAGTATGTACATCTTTCAATAGATATCGATACAGCTATTCAAGTCGGTCGGCGTAAATCCAATAAACCAGTTTTGTTACAAATAGAGACTGAAGGGGCCATGAAAAATGGTACAATGTTCTATCGTGGTAATGATATTTTTTGGCTAGCTAATCATATTTCATCTGAATTTATTGCTAGTCATGTGCAAGAATAGTTTTTAAAGAGTTATTTTTTTAGATGTTTAAGTGTTCAGAGTCACATTTTTTATGATGGTTTTATTTTTCTCCATGCAGTTGTTTCCTAAATAACTCATCGAATTGTCATTTTTCTAATCCATTATCTGTACTTTCTTGCTGGTAGACCAAGGGCGTTACCAACCTTTTTTGTTGTTACCCTTGAATTCCATTGATTCGGGCAAGCACGCTGGCGATATAGCAAAACAAGCGCCATTTCTAACGGGTAAGTGCCTCGTTGAAAACTGTCCGGTTGATGCGACAGGGCGGTTAGCGAAGAAGGTGTGGGCAAGCCGATGGCGATGGGCGGCGGGCTCGGGTATAGTCCTGCGCCAATGGCGTTATCCTGTTTTGCTGACCCGTCGTGGCCCTGGTGGTGGCGAGGGGCAGGCCCGTGTAAGGAGTGTTATGAAGTTCAGTCCCCTGCTCGATGAGATGATGAAAGCCCTGCAGGTATTGCCGGGGGTGGGGCCCAAGTCTGCCCAGCGGATGGCCTTTACCCTGCTCGAGCGTGAGCGCAGCGGCGGTTTGCGACTGGCCCAGCTGCTCTCTCGCGCCCTGACCGAGATTGGCCACTGCAGCCACTGCCGCACCTTTACCGAGAACGACCGCTGCGATATCTGCGCCAATCCCAAGCGGGAAGAGAATGGCCTGCTCTGTGTGGTGGAGAGTCCGGCGGACGTGGCCGCCATCGAACAGACCGGTCAGTTTTCCGGTCGTTACTTTGTGCTGATGGGCCATCTGTCGCCGCTGGACGGCATAGGCCCGGAGGAACTGGGGCTCGATATTCTCGAGCGCCGTCTGAAGGAAGAGCACATCAGCGAGCTGATCCTCGCCACCAATCCCACCATCGAGGGGGATGCCACCGCCTGGTATATCGCCGATATGGCCCGCACCGCCGGGGTAGAGGTGAGCCGCATCGCCCACGGGGTGCCGGTAGGGGGCGAGCTGGAGCTGGTGGATGGCACCACGCTCTCCCACTCCCTGATGGGTCGCCAGCGCCTCAAGTAAGGGGCGGGTGGCGGCAAGTCGCGAAAAACTGAACATAAAATCGGCGGTTACACGCCAACAGGGGGCGAATGAGCAGGATTGCACATTCGCCCCCTTGATATTTGGATCCCTGTCCCCATCTAGGTTGGGCATATGTTCAACCCGATGTTTCTGAGGATTGGTCCATGACCCAAAGTGTTCATGCCGAAACCCACGGCTTTCAGACTGAAGTCAAACAACTGCTGAGCCTGATGGCTCACAGCCTCTACTCCAACAAAGAAGTATTCCTGCGCGAGCTGATCTCCAACGCCTCCGATGCGGCGGACAAGCTGCGCTTCAAGGCGCTTTCCGATGCCTCTTTGTTCGAAAACGACGGCCAGTTGCGTGTGCGTCTGGTGGTGGACAAAGAGAAGCGTACCCTGACCATCTCCGATAACGGGATCGGTATGACCCGTGATCAGGTGATTGAGCACCTGGGTACCATCGCCAAGTCCGGCACCGCAGAATTCTTCAAAAACCTCTCCGGCGATCAGGGTAAGGATTCCCAGCTGATCGGTCAGTTCGGGGTCGGTTTCTACTCCGCCTTTATCGTGGCCGACAAGGTGACCGTGGTCTCCCGCGCCGCCGGTACTGCTCCGGAGCAGGGCGTACAGTGGGAATCGGAAGGGGAAGGCTCCTTCACCGTCGCTGACGTGACCAAAGCCGGTCGCGGTACCGACGTCATCCTGCACCTGCGTGCCGAAGAGGACGAGTTCCTCGACGACTGGCGTCTGCGCTCCGTGGTGGGCAAATATTCCGATCACATCAGCGTACCTGTCGAGATGTTCAAAGAGGGTACCCCGGATCGCGAAGAGGATGGCGAGACCATCGTCGGCACCCCGGGCGAGTGGGAGCAGGTCAACCGTGCCACGGCACTGTGGACCCGCAACCCGAAAGATATCAAGGACGAGGAGTATCAGGAGTTCTACAAGCACGTCGCCCACGACTTTGAAGATCCGCTGCTGTGGGGTCACAACCGGGTGGAAGGGGCGCAAGAGTACACCAGCCTGCTCTACGTACCGGCCCGCGCACCGTTCGACCTCTACAACCGCGAGCAGAAGCACGGTCTGAAGCTCTATGTGCAGCGCGTCTTCATCATGGATGACGCCGAGCAGTTTATGCCGACCTACCTGCGTTTCGTCAAAGGGGTGCTGGACTCCAACGATCTGCCGCTCAACGTTAGCCGTGAAATCCTGCAGGACAACAAGGTGACCGCCTCCCTGCGCAAGGCTTGCTCAAAGCGGGTTCTGACCATGCTCTCCAAGCTGGCGAAAGACGATGCCGAGAAGTACGCCAAGTTCTGGAAAGAGTTCGGTAACGTGCTCAAAGAGGGCCCGGCCGAGGATTACGCTAACCGCGAAGAGATCGCCAAGCTTCTGCGCTTTGCCAGCACCGCTGGCGAGGGCGAAGCCCAGACAGTCTCTCTTGAGGATTACGTTGGCCGCATGAAGGAAGGCCAGCAGAAAATCTACTACATCACTGCTGACTCCTATGCCGCTGCCAAGAACAGCCCGCACCTCGAGATCTTCCGCAAGAAGGGCGTCGAAGTGCTGCTGATGTGGGAGCGCGTGGACGAGTGGCTGATGAGCCACCTGACCGAGTTCGACGGTAAGCAGCTCATCTCCGTCACCCGTGGCGAGCTGGATCTCGGCGATCTGGAAGACGAAGCCTCCAAGCAGGCGCAGATCGATGCCGAGAAGGCCAACGCCGGTCTGGTTGAGCGGGTCAAGAAGAGCTTGGGTGATGCAGTGAAAGAGGTGCGCGTCACCCACCGTCTGACCGATTCACCCTCTTGCATCGTCACCGACGCTTACGGTATGAGCACCCAGATGATCAAGCTGATGCGTGCGGCCGGCCAGCCGGTACCGGAGCAGAAGTACATTCTGGAGCTCAACCCTGACCATGCGCTGGTGAAGAAACTCGACACCATTGAAGACGAGGCACTGTTCGGTGAGTGGGTCACCCTGCTGCACGAACAGGCCCAGCTGGCCGAGCAGGGCGGGCTGAACGATCCGGCGAGCTTCGTCTCCCGCATCAACCGTCTGCTGCTGCAAGCCTAAGCAGCAACGCCAGTAACAGAAAGCCCACTGCATGCAGTGGGCTTTTTTGATCCCGCCGTGTGAGCTCGGCGAAACACAGCGGCAAGGGAGGCGGCCAGCGCCTCTCTATTTGCGGTATTCGTTGTTGTAGTTCTGGATGAGACGGCGAGTCACCTCATGCTGGGGATCGGCAAACACCTTGAGAGTCTTGCCGCGCTCCACCACCCGACCTTCGTGCATTACCAGCACCTCGTCGCTGATATGGCTGACGATACCCAGGTCGTTGGCTACCAGCACATAGCTCAGCCCCATGGTCTCCTGCATCTCCAGCAGCAGGTTGATGATCTGGGAGCGCACCGAGATATCCAGGGTGGAGAGCGCCTCATCGGCCACCACTATCTTGGGGTTGAGGATCAGCGCGCGCGCCAGTGCCACCCGCTGCTGCTGACCGGAGGAGAGCATCTGCGGATAGAAGAGGGCGTGATCCGGCAGCATCCCCACCATACGCAGGGTCTGCACCACCTTCTCTCGGCGCTCCTCCTCGGTCATCTCGGTGTTGAGACGCAGCGGCGTCTCCAGGATCTGGCCGACCCGGATCTTGCGGTTCAGCGAGGTGTTGGGATCCTGAAAAATCATCCGCAGCAGTTTGCAGCGAGTCTGGTAATCGCCATGCACCATCAGCTGGCCGTCGATGGCGATGTCGCCGCTGGTGGGTTCGATCATGCCAGCCAGAATGCGGGCGAGGGTGCTCTTGCCGGAGCCTGCCTCGCCGACGATGGCGAGGGTCTGACCCACTTCGAGATCGAACGAGAGGGGCTTGATCGCCTCCACCGCCTGACGACGGAACAGACCGGTGCGGTTCTGGTAGGTTTTGCTAAGGCCTCTGACCTGCAACAGGGATGGCTCGATCACAAGCGGGGCTCCTTCATGGGGGCATTAACGGTCATCATTTTTTTGGCTCCTCCATGTTCAGCGGGAAGTGACAGCTGAACTGATGGCCCTTGATCTTGTTCATCAGGGGGGTCTGCACGCACTGCTTCTGGGCGTAGGGGCAGCGCGGCCCCAGACGGCAGCCGATGGGCAGGTGTTGTAGTGGCGGGATGACGCCGGGCAGGGTCTCGAGGCGCGACTTGTGGCGCACCAGCTTGTCAAAGTCGGGGATCGATTTGAGCAGCGCATCGGTGTAGGGGTGATGCGGGGTCTCGAGGATCTGCTCCCGGGTGCCCACTTCCACCATCTGGCCGCAGTACATCACGTTGATGGTATCGGTCAGGTTGGCGATGGCGGCGATATCGTTACTGATGATCAGGATGGTGGTATTGCCCAGCTTGTTCATCTTGTCCAGCAGTCGCAGGATCTGGGAGTGGGTGGTGGACTCCATGGCGCTGGTGGGCTCGTCGGCTACCAGCAGACGCGGCTGGTTGGCAATGGCCATGGCGATCATCACCTTCTGGCACATGCCGTCCGACAGCTCGTGGGGATAGGCGCGCATCACCTTGCGGTGATCCTTGACGCCTACCCGGTGCAGCAGGGCGATGGCCTTCTTCTTGCGCCACTGGAAGCGCTGCCAGAATTGTCCCTCGAACGAATCGGTCGGGATCGCCTCTTCCAGCTGGGTGCCGATCTCCTCGGAGGGATCGAGACAGCTGATGGGGTCCTGGAAGATCATGGCGATCTCGCGACCCATGATGCGACGGCGCTCCTTGGGAGCCATGGTCAGCAGATCCATGTCGTTGAAGCGCATCCGGTCGGCACGAACCGTCCAGTTGTCTTTCTCGATGCCGACGATCACCTTGGCGATCAGACTCTTGCCGGAGCCGGATTCACCCACCAGACCGCGGATCTCCCCCTCGGTCAGGGTCAGGCTCACCTTGTCCACCGCCTTGACCTTGCCTTGCGGGGTGTCGATCTCGATGGTGAGATTGCGAATATCGAGCAGCGGCATCAGTCATTCCCCTCTTTGAGTGCTTCGCGAATGCCTTCACCAACTAAATTGGTCACCAGCACGCTGAACAGGATGGCGATGCCGGGCAGGGTGACGGTCCAGGGGGCGAGATAGATAAGGTCGCTCGAATCGGCCAGCATGGTGCCCCACTCCGGTTGGGGAGACTGGGCGCCGAGACCGAGAAACCCGACCGCCGAGATATCGAGAATGGCCGCCGACAAGGTGCGGGTGGTCTGGGCCACCAGGGTCTCGACAATGTTGGGCAAAATAGCCAGCCGCATGATCCGGAAGGGGGGCGAGCCATCGAGGCGGCTGGCGGTGATGTACTCCTTCTGCATCTCGGCATGTACTGCGTTGTAGGTGGCCCGGATAAAGGGCGGGATCAAAGCGAGCGTAATGGCTATCAGGGTATTGCCAAAACCCGGCCCCATGATGGCGACCATGATGATGGCCATCAGCAGGGAGGGGATGGAGAGCAGGGTATCGAGCAGGTGGTGCAGCACGCTCGATTTAAGCCCCTTGCTCATCCCGCCGAGGATACCGATGGCGGAGCCCACCACCATGGCGATCACCACCACGACCAGCGCATAGCCGAAGGTGAGGCGCGCCCCCACCACCAGCCGGGAGAGCATGTCACGCCCCAGATCGTCGGTGCCGAGGAAGTAGTCGATGTTGCCGGTCGCCGCCCAGGAGGGTGCGAGCAGCAGCTTGTCGGTGTGCTGTTCATCGATGCCGTAGGGGACGATCAGCGGCCCCACCAGCGTGATGAGCAGCAACAGCAAAAAGCACCAGAGCCCCGCCATCGCCAACGGATTGCGGCTGTAGGAGGCCCACGTCTGCTCAAGGGGTGAGAGGATCTTGAGCTCGGGATAGATGTTCGATTTATCTTGCATAGGATACCTGGCTCCTGGTCACGCCATGAGCGCGTTCAATCTTGTTTGGCATACAACTCTTTGCGCCGTGCCGGATAGATAAGGGTGGTCAGCAACTCGGTGCTGACGCTGGTCAGGATCACGAAACTGGCCACCACCAGGGTTGCGCCGCGAATGGCGGCGTAATCCTGCAGGGCGATGCTGCTGATGAGCCAGCGGCCGATCCCGTGCCACTCGAACACCACCTCGGTGATCATGGCGGAAGTGAGCACGCTGCCTAGCTGCAGACCCAGCAGCGGCAGTACCGGCGGCAGGGCGTTCTTCAGACCATGGCGCCAGACGATCTGCGCCTTGGAAAGGCCCCGGCTCGCCGCCGCCTTGATGTAGTTCTGCTTCATCACGTCGATGAGGGAGCTGCGCACATGGCGGATCACCTCGGTAGTGGGCACCACCGCCAGCACCAGTGACGGGAGAATGAGGTGGCGCAGGGCATCATGCAGCGCCGCTTGCCGCCAGGGCTCGTTGCTGAGCAGCACATCGATCACCGCGATGCCCGTGATGGGTGGCACGTCGTAGAGCAGGCTGATCTGCCCGGAGGCTGGCAACCAGCCGAGATCCAGCGAAAAGAGCATTACCACCAGCAGCGCCAGCCAGAATACCGGCACCGCATAGCCGATAAGACCGGCAGTCATGATGGAGAGATCCAGCGTCTTGCCTTGGGACAGGGCCGCCAGGGTGCCGAGGGGAATCCCCACCAGCAGCGAGATGGCGAACGCCGCCAGACAGAGGATCAGGGTCGCCGGGAAGTAGTGGCGGATCTCGTCCAGCACCGGCAGCCCGGAGACGCTGGAGAGCCCCAGGTCACCTGCGAAAATGCGGCGCAGGAAGTCGGGATAGCCGCTCCAGAAGCTGAGCTGATTGCCGATCAGCCGATAGTCCAGCAGATAGGCGACAAAGGTCAGCGCCAGCAGGGTGATGAGCAGCAGGTTGATGCGGCGCAAGGTGTATAGAAGCATGCTTACTCCCTGTGAGCCTGGTTGAAGGAGGTGCCGCCAAAGGGCATCAGCGTCAGCCCCTCGATGTCGCTGCGGCTGACTTGGGTACGCAAGGCGTGTGCCAGCGGGATCAGCGGCAGCTGTTCGTTGAGCAGGGTCTGGGCATAGTAGTAGTTGCGCAGCCGGAACGAGAGCTGGGGCGTGGTGACCGCATCATCCAGCAACTGATCGAAGGCCGGGCTACACCAGCGGCTGTAGTTGTTGCCGCGTTCCACTGCCGAGCAGCTCAGCAGCTGGCGGAAGAAGTTGTCCGGGTCGGCGTTGTCGGCAATCCAGCCGGAGAGCAGGCTGTCGTACTGCCCCTTGGTGAGGCGGCCTTCGATCACCGGCCATTCCCGTTGCACGATCTTGAGCTTGATCCCGACCTTGGCCAGATCGCTGCGGATCAGCTGGGCGGTCTTGACCGCATCCGGGTTGTAGGGGCGGGCGTCCGGTTGTACCAGCACCTGCATTTCGAACCCTTTCTCCAGACCCGCCTCCTTGAGCAGCTGGCGCGCCCGTTTCAGATCGGGCTTGCGCTCGGGCAGGCTGGGGTTGTACCCCCATGAGAGGGTCGGCAGCAGGCTGTTGGCGGGCAGACCGGTATCGAAATAGACCGCCTGCAGCAGGTTGTCGATATTGATGGCGCTGGCAATGGCCTGACGCACCTTGACATTGTTGAACGGCGGCTTGCGGGTATTGAGGGCCAAAAAGGCGACGTTCATCCCCGACTGGACCGAGAGACTGAGCGCCGGATTTTGCTTGATCACCGAGAGCTGGCTGGCGGAAGGGGTGCTCATCACGTCGCACTCGCCGGTCAGCAGCTTGGCCAGCCGTTTGGCGGATTTGGGGGTGATGTCGTAGACCAGCTGTTCAATCTTGGCATCGCCACCCCAGTAGCCGGGGTGGCGCAGATAGCGAATGAACTCGTTGTGGCGATACTCCTTGAAGCTGAACGGCCCGGTGCCGATGGGGCGGCTATCCAGCAGGGCTGGCGTGCCCGCCTGCAACATCTGCTCGGCGTATTCGGCGGAGAGGATCACCGCATAGTCGCTGGCCAGAGTGGCGAGGAAGGAGGCGTTCGGCTGATTCAGCTCGAACACTACCGTCTGCGGCCCCTTCTTGCTCACCCGCTTGATCAGCAGATCTTGCCCCAGGCTGTAGAAGTAGGGGTAATCGCCGCCGGAGACATTGTGATAGGGGTGCTGCTCGTCCAGCTGGCGGGCATAGGTGAAGACCACGTCATCGGCATTGAAAGTGCGGGTGGGCTTGAACCAGGGGGTATGGTGAAACGTCACCCCTTTGCGCAGGGTCAGGGTATAGGTGAGGCCATCCTCGCTGACATGCCAGTTGGTGGCGAGCGCTGGTTCCAGCGCCAGGGTGTTGGGGTTCACCTCCAGCAGGCGGTCGTAGAGCGGACGGGCACTGGCATCCAGTGTCACCCCGGAGTTGGAAACATGGGGATTGAAGGAGAGGGGGGATCCCTCAGCACAATAGATGAGTCCGGTTTTGGAGGCCTCGGGTTGCTTCTGGCAGCCGGTGACCAGCACCAGCAGACCCAGCAGCAAGGGTGTGAGCATTCTCATTGTTGAACCATGTTCTTATAGGGGTTTTGTACGCACGTTTTGATACAAATGTGCCAGCGCGAAGGCTGGCGTGTTGCTGGAGTCGGCATCAACCGCGCTCCTTCACTCTTGTTCTGCATCGTTATCGCCATCCAGCAGCTGATATTTGCGTAGCATGCCACGGAACTGGTGATAGCTTAAGGCCAGCAGTTGAGCGGCTTTGCGCTGATTATACTGGGATTGCTGCATCGCTTGCTTGAGTAAATTAATCTCGTACTCCGCCACCGCCTGCTTGAGATCGAGCGGCAAGGCGAGGGGGGATGCAGATTGTACCTCGCTTCGGGCCTCTTGCGCAGGTTGCGTGACCTGTGGTCGCCAGGGGGAATCAAACGGGTTGAGCACCAGGGTCGAGAGCGGCAGCTGGGGATTGCCCTGACGATAGATACTGCGCTCCACCACGTTCTTCAGCTCTCTCACATTGCCCGGCCAGTGGTAATCCAGCAGCAACTGGGTCGCCTTGCGTGAGAAACCGGCAAACAGCGGATAGCCCAGCTCCCGGGTCATGCTGTGGGCGAAGTGCTCCGCCAGCATCAGGATATCTTCCCGCCGCTCCCGCAAAGGGGGGAGGGTGATCACATCAAACGCGAGCCGGTCGAGCAGATCGTGGCGAAACTGCCCCTTGTCGGCCAGCGCAGGGAGATCCTCGTTGGTGGCGCAGACCAGTCGCACATCCACCTTGAGGGGCTTGGCCCCACCCACTCGCTCGAACTCGCCATACTCGATGACCCGCAGCAACTTCTCCTGCACCCGGGCGCTGGTGGTGGCCAGCTCGTCGAGGAAAAGGGTGCCGCCATCGGCCCGCTCGAAGCGGCCCTGATGGCGCTTGGCTGCACCGGTAAACGATCCCGCTTCGTGACCGAACAGCTCGGTTTCCAGCAGGCTCTCGCTCAGGGTGGCGCAGTTGATGGTGACAAAGCTTTGATCCCAGCGCGCCGAGAGATAATGTAGGCGGTGGGCGATCAGCTCCTTGCCCGTCCCCCGCTCACCGATGATCAGCACGGGTTTGCGCAGCGGGGCGAGCCGTGAGGCCTGCTCAATGATCTCGAGAAATGCGTTGGATTCCCCCAGCAGGCTTTCCGTGGCCGTGGTCATAGTGATCCCTGTCAGTTGTAAAAGCTGGTCAATCTTACCAAAAGTTGGTGATTTTAATCATCACTTGCGCGAGGCATCTTGCAATCCGGTTATTCTGCCCCATATAAATCAACAAGTTAAATTTTGTTCCAGATTGGCACACAAGTTGCCATTGTCAATGGAGAAACAACGCCATGCCAATAACAGGAGTGCAATCATGAGTATTTTTTCCCGTCTGGCCGACATCATCAATTCCAACCTGACGGCCCTGCTTGACAAGGCAGAAGATCCCCAGAAGATGGTGCGCCTGATCATCCAGGAGATGGAGGACGAGCTGGTCAAGGAGCGTTCCAATCTGGCCCGCTTCCTCGCCAGCCAGAAAGAGATTGGTCGTCAGGTCGCCCGTCATCAGGAGCGGGTCGACGAGTGGCAAGCCAAGGCCGAGCTGGCCCTGACCAAAGGGCGTGAAGATCTGGCCCGCGCCGCCCTTATCGAGAAGAAAAAGCAGACCGAGTTGTCAGAGACCCTCTACCGCGAGCAGCAGGCGGTCGACAGCGGCATCGAGAAGCTGGGTGAGGAGATCCGCCAGCTCGAAGCCAAGCTGGAAGATGCCCGCGCCCGTCAAAAGGCGATGGCCATTCGCACCGAAGCGGCCAGCAGCCGTCTCAATGTGCAGAGCCAGGTAGCCCGTGGCGAGAGCCAGGCGGTGGTGAGCAAGTTTGAGCGGATGGAGCGTCGCATCGACGAAATGGAAGCGCGCGCCGATCTGGGACAGTCCGACAAGGCGCTGGCGCAGCAGTTTGCCGAGCTGGAAGTGGACGATCAGATAAGCCGCGAGCTGGAAGCCATGCGCCAGAAGCTGGGTCAGGGCGACAGCAAAAGCGAAGGTAAACAGGGGGAGTAACAGATGGAAGATCTGCTGGGCGTATTGATGGTTCCCATGGTGGTCTTCATGGTGGTGGTAGCTCCCATCTGGCTAGTGCTGCACTATCGTGCCAAGGGGCGGATTGGCGCCGGTCTTGCCGATAGCGAGCGGGAACAGCTGCAAGGGCTGCTGGCTCGCACCGAGAAGATGCAGGAACGAGTGGGCGCGCTGGAGTCGATTCTGGATGCGGAAGTACCCGGTTGGAGGAACAAGGTATGAGCAGTGTCAGTCGTGAAGGGCGTAACCTCTATCGTGATCCCCAGCGTGGCAAGATAGCCGGGATCTGTGCCGGTTTGGCAGAGTATTTCGGGGTGGAGACCTGGATCGTGCGGCTGCTTGCCATCAGTGGCCTTATCTTCGCCGGTTTCATCACCTTCACAGCCTATATCGCCGCCTGGTTCTTGCTCGATAAAAAGCCGGTCACCCTCTATTCACAAGAGGATGCCGACTTTGCCGAGGTGCGGATGAAGGCGCGCAGCTGGCAGGCGGGGATCACCCCTCATCAGGCGCTGGGCCGCATCGCGCAGGAACTTGACGCGCTGGAGCCCAGAGTTCAGCGGATCGAGAAGCTGGTGACCTCCAGGGAGTTCACCCTGCAGCGGGAGTTTCGCAAGCTGTAGTTCTTGCTCAAGCACTCAATCTCGATGGTGGAATCTTCTGTGATGATCCACCATCGACGACAACTATCCAGACGTGGATAAGCGGTCGACCTCTCGCACGGCCAATCACGCCGGATGCAACCACCAAGGGAGAACGGATCAAGCCTTGATACTCAATAAACTGGAACAGAAGTTGATTCGCCTGCAACACAAGGCGAACGACGTGGTGAACCGGGTGCGTGATCGCCATATCCGGCTGGCGGTGACCGGCCTCTCTCGCAGCGGCAAAACCGCCTTTATCACGGCGCTGGTCAACCAGCTGGAACACGCGGCCATCGATGGCCGTTTGCCGTTGTGGGATGCCCTGCGTCAGGGGCGCATCCTCGGCGCCCGCCGGGTGCCGCAGCTCAATGCCCACATCCCCACCTTTGCCTACGAACGTGGCCTCGACTCCCTGTTTGGCGATCCACCTGCCTGGCCCGAGCCCACCCGCGGGGTGGCCGAAGTGCGCCTCGAAATCCGTTATCGCACCCGCCACCCCCTGCGCAAGCATCTGGGGGAGATCTCCACCCTCTACGTGGATCTGGTGGACTACCCCGGGGAGTGGCTGCTCGACTTGCCGCTCCTTGAGATGAGCTACGAGCAGTGGAGCGAACAGGTGCGCGAGCAGCTTCGTCGCCCCGAGCTGCAGACACTTGCCGCCAGCTGGCTGACACCCGGGTGGCAGGTCGATCAGCGCTTCGAAGAGCGGCCGGTGGCTGAGCTTGCCGAGCGCTACACCGCCTATCTGCATGCCTGCAAACAGGAGCTGGGATTGCACCTTATTCAACCCGGCCGTTTCGTGTTGCCGGGGGAGTATGCCGGTGCCCCCATGCTGCAATTTGTCCCCTGGGTGTGGGAGATGCCTGCCAGCGAGCCCGCCGATGGCACTCTTTACGCCACCCTCAAGCAGCGCTTCGAGCAGTACAAGCAGCATCTGGTGCAGGGTTTTTATGAGCAGCACTTTGCCGGCTTTGATCGCCAGATCGTGCTGGTGGATTGCCTGCAACCTCTCAACGCCGGGGCGGCCAGCTTTGGCGACATGCAGCAGGCCATCGCCCGCATCATGGAGAGCTTTGCCTACGGCAAGAGCAACTGGTGGCGGCGGCTCTTTTCGCCCCGTATCGACAAGCTGCTGTTTGTGGCGAGCAAGGCCGATCACGTCACCCCCGAACAGCATGCACCCATGGTCTCACTGCTGCAGCATCTGGTGCGCAGCGGCCGCGGGCAGGCCCGTTTTGAGGGGATCACCACCGAGTGTCTGGCGCTCGCCGCCATCAAGGCGACGGAAATGGGCAAGGGGGTGGCCAATGGCCGCGAGTTCCCTGCCATCCGTGGCACCAGTCTGAGCGGTGAGCCGCTGCTGCTGTTCCCGGGTGAAGTGCCGCCTCATATTCCCCCCGCACAGTGGTGGAACAGTCAGGGTTTTGATTTTCAGGCGTTTCGCCCCATGCCCATGAGCCCCCATCAGGCGCTGCCCCATATCCGGCTCGATGCTGCGCTGGAGTTTCTGCTCGGGGATCACCTCGAATAACGGTGTGCGGTCTTGGCACCTGAGCCGAAGGCTGCGCACAGGAGAACAATGCGATGAACGATCAGATAAAAGAGCGGCCACCGCTGCAGGGCAAGGTGATCCTTGAGCCAGCCTTGACGGTGGCCAGTGACGAGCGACCGCCCGCACCAGCCCAGCGGCTGGAGGAGGCGAGTTTCGAGCGCCTCGACGAGCTGGACGAGTTCACCGAGGTGGAGAGCGCCCTCGTCATCAAACCGCGCCGCCGCAATCGGCTACTGGCGTGGGGGCTGGGGGCGGTCGGTCTGCTCTCGTTGGGCCAGTATGGCGCCTTTCTTTACGATCAATTCCTCACCACCCCGCTCTGGGGCAGCGCCTGGCTGGCGGCCTCGGCGCTGGTGGCTGCGGGGACCGCCAGCGTGGTGGGGCGCGAGTGGCTGCGGCTGCGCACCCTCAAGCGGCGTCAGGATGTACGCTCGCGCGCAGAAGATCTGCTTGCTCATCAGGGAGTCGGGCAGGGGCAGGCCTTTTGCGAAGGGTTGGCGGTCAAAAGTGGCGACAAGGGGCGCGAGGGGTATCAAACCTGGCTGGCCCAGCTCGATGAGAGCCACTGCGATCGGGAGGTGCTGACCCTCTACAGCCAGCTGGTACTCGGCGAGCGCGACAAGCTGGCGCAGGCGCGGGTAGCCAAGTGGTCGGGGGAGGCCGCCGTGCTGGTGGCGCTGAGCCCGCTCGCCACCGTCGACATGATGCTGATGCTGTGGCGCAACCTGCGGATGATCGAGGATATCGCCGATGTCTATGCCATCGAGCTCGGCTACTGGAGCCGCATACGCCTCATCCGTCAGGTGTTTCGCAACATGCTCTACGCCGGTGCCACCGAGCTGGTGACCGAGGTGGGGATGGACTTACTGGGCGCCGAGTTTGCCGCCAAGCTCTCTGCCCGCGCGGCGCAAGGGGTGGGGGCCGGGCTTCTCACCGCTCGCCTTGGCCTGCGTACTATAGAGGCGTGCCGCCCGCTGCCCTGGTGTGCGGACGAAAAACCGAAACTCGGCGAGCTGCGCAAGCGGCTGATCGGCCAGCTGGCGGGGTATCTCAACAAATCCTGATAGCCCTGTCTGCACCTTGCTGCGATGACCCATGCCCCTGTTGTGCTCGCCAAGCCGCAGGGGCATGGTTTTAATCGGCAGATCATTGAGTTGGCAGCAGTGCCCGGTTTTGGCGAGGCGCCCGTTTACGGTTAAGCTGGCAGTCAATCTTACCAATCACACCAATAGTACCAATCGGCAAGGATGCCTGATGAACTTTACCTTTCGCCAGATCCGTTATTTTGTGGCCGTGGCCGACAGCTTTTCAGTGAGTCGCGCCGCCGCCGAGCTGCATATCTCCCAGTCGGCGGTGACCAGCGCCATTCGCGAGCTGGAGACCGAGCTCGGCGCCCCGCTATTCGAGCGCAATCCGCGCGGCGTCACCCTCACCACTCAGGGGCACCAGTTTTTGCTCCACGCCCGCCGCATTCTCGGCGCCATGACCGAGGCGAGCCACTCCCTCAAAGCGGTGGCCCAGCAGGATCAGGGGCGACTCACCATCGGCGTGACCACCTTGGTGGCGGGTTACTACCTCTCAGAGGCGCTTGGCCGCTTTCGCCGTGCCTTTCCGGCGGTACAGATCGAGGTGAAGGAGGATGAACAGCCTTTTCTGGAGCACCAGATCGTCAATGGCGAGGTGGATGTGGGGATCCTGATGACCAACCGCACCATCCGGCAAGAGGCGTTTGATACCGAATTGCTGACCCGTTCGCCGCTGCGCCTCTGGCTGGCCGCCAACCACCCGCTCTGCGCTGAGTCGACCCTCTCGCTCACCGCGCTGGGGGAGGAGCCGATGATCTCGCTGACCGCCGATCAGCTCGATCAGATCATCGGTGGCGGCCTGCGCCGCTACGGCATCTCCCCCCGTATCGTGCTGCGCACCGCGTCGGTGGAGGCGGTGCGCAGTCTGGTGGCCAGCCAGCTCGGGGTCGCCCTGTTGCCCGACTTTGCCTATCGCCCCTGGTCGCTGGAGCAGGAGCGGGTCGAGGCGCGCCCCATCAAGGAGCCCATTCCCGCCATCGATATCGGGCTGGTGTGGCGCCGTGGTTCTCGGCTGGATTGGACGGCGCGGGAATTTATCGATATTGCGCGGGATCAGAGCCGGTTGCGGGCCCGTCAGGCGCTCCCTCGTTAGCCATCTCTTGCGGGGTAGCCACCAAAAATCAGATTCATCTGCACTCGATATCGATTTAGCTGATACCTGAGCCACCAAAAATTGAAATATTCATCGTATTGCCACTCCCCTAAGCTCATTGCTGGTTAACAGGATGTTAACGCCCATGGTGGCGTTCCTTCACCTGATGCAAGTCAACACAATGCAAGGAGTGCATGATGAAATTGACCCCTCTGATGCTGGCTCTTGTTCCGGCGCTGCTGGCAGGCCAGACCCAGGCTGCCCCGACCGAGCTCGGCAAGGGTGAAGGCCAGCTCAATATCGTGGCCTGGGCTGGCTACGTTGAGCGTGGTGAGACCGACAAGAACTACGACTGGGTGACTGGCTTCGAAAAAGAGACCGGCTGCAAGGTGAACGTCAAGACGGCGGCCACCTCGGACGAGATGGTGGCCTTGATGAACGAGGGGGGCTTCGATCTGGTGACCGCCTCCGGCGATGCCAGTCTGCGTCTGATTGCCGGTGGCAAGGTGCAGGCGCTCAATCTGGCGCTCATCCCGAGCTACAGCAAGATTGATCCCCGGCTGCAAAATGCCCCCTGGCACACTGTGGATGGCAAGCACTACGGCGTGCCCTACCAGTGGGGCGGCAATATCCTGATGTACAACACCAAGGTGTTCCCCAAGGCACCGGACTCCTGGAACGTGGTGTTCGAGGAGCAGACCCTGGCGGATGGCAAGTCCAACAAGGGGCGGGTGCAGGCCTTTGACGGCCCGATCCACATCGCCGATGCCGCCCTCTATCTGATGACCCATCAGCCCGCCCTGGGCATCAAGGATCCTTACGAGCTGAACGAGGATCAGTACAAGGCCTCCCTCGATCTGCTGCGCAAGCAGCGCCAGCTGGTGGGACGCTACTGGCATGATGCTTTCGTTCAAATCGATGACTTCAAGAACGAAGGGGTGGTTGCCTCAGGCTCCTGGCCGTTCCAGGCCAACGCCCTGATCGCCGACAAGCAGCCCATCGCCACCACTGTGCCGAAAGAGGGAGTGACCGGTTGGGCCGATACCAGCATGGTGCACAGCGATGCCAAGAACCTCACCTGCGCTTACAAGTGGCTGGAGCACTCCCTGAGCAACAAGCTGCAGGGAGATCTCGCCGCCTGGTTTGGCTCGGTGCCTGTGGTACCTGCCGCCTGCGAGGGCAATGCCCTGCTGGGCCCGACCGGGTGCAAAACCAACGGTATCGACAACTTCGATCGGGTTCGTTTCTGGCGCACTCCGGTCTCCCAGTGCAAGAGCCAGGGAACTTGCGTGCCCTATTACCGCTGGGTCTCCGACTATATCGCCATTCTGGGTGGTCGCTAAGGCGGGGAGTAGCTCCTCCTCTGCACGACTGCCGAGAGCGGATAATCAAGCGGGCCGGACAGGAGTCCGGCCCATCCCAGTACAGACAAGGATGCCCCATGAACGCCGTACAATTTGACCGGGTCAGTCGCCACTATGGCGAGGTGAAGGCGGTCGACGACATCTCTTTCCAGATCCCCTCCGGGGAATTCTTTACCCTGCTGGGGCCGAGCGGTTCCGGCAAGACCACTTGCCTGCGGATGATCGCGGGCTTCGAGTACCCGAGCGATGGGGAGATCCGCCTGTTTGGCGAACCCTGCTCCACCGTGCCGCCCTATGATCGCAACCTCAATACCGTGTTTCAGGACTATGCCCTGTTTCCCAACATGGATGTGCGCGACAACATCGGCTATGGCCTGATGCTCAAGGGGGTCGCCAAGGTGGAACGCTATCGCAAGGTGGACGAGATGCTGGAGCTGGTGCGACTGCCCGGGGTCGGCAAGCGCCGCCCGAGCCAGCTCTCCGGCGGCCAGCGCCAGCGCATCGCCATCGCCCGGGCGCTTATCAACCAGCCCCGCATCCTGCTGCTGGATGAGCCGCTGGGGGCCCTCGATCTCAAACTGCGCGAGCAGATGCAGCTTGAGCTCAAGGCGCTGCAACGCCAGCTGGGCATCACCTTTATCTTCGTCACCCACGATCAGCAGGAGGCGCTCTCCATGAGCGACCGGATCTGCATCTTCAGTCAGGGCAAGATCGAGCAGATCGCTGCCCCCGATACTATCTACGACGCTCCGGCGACGCCGTTTGTGGCCCGCTTCGTCGGTACCGTCAATCTGTTCGAAGGGGAGCAGGCCAGACGGCTGTGCGGCGACGGCAGCCAGATGATGGTGCGCCCAGAGCGGATCCGGCTCGCTGAGGCGGGCACGCCGGGCTGGTCGGGGGAGATCCGCGAGGTGGAGTATCTGGGTCCCTTCGTCCGTTATCGGGTTGATCTCGGGGAGCAGCTCGAGATCATCGTCAATCACCCCAATGAGGGGCAGGCCCGTCTGGCCCGTGGCAGCAGGGTCAGCCTCAGCTGGCCGGAGCAGGCCATCCACCGCCTGAGCGGCGCCCATCAGGGGGCGCAGCCATGAGTGCCCCTCACAGTGCGAGTCTTGCCATGAACCATCAGCCCGAACCTGCCCGTTTCAGGCCGCTGCGGCGCCTCTCGACCCTGCTCTATGGTCGACCCGGCCTGCTGCTGGCGATCCTGCTGGGGCCGCCGCTGCTGTGGCTCGGCATCATCTATGTCGGCTCCTTGCTGATGCTGCTCTCCAACTCCCTGTTCGGGCTGGACGAGTTCAGCGGTCAGGTGCGCCACGAGCTGGGGCTGCAAAACTTCGTCGCCCTGCTACGGCCGGAGAATCTGGATGTGATCGGCCGCACCGTCGGCATGTCGCTGCTGGTGACCCTGGCCTGCGCCCTGCTCGGTTTTCCGGTTGCCTACTACATGGCGCGCTACACCAGTGGCAAGACCCGGGCGCTGTTCTATGTGGGGATCATGCTGCCGCTCTGGTCCAGCTATCTGGTGCGGGTCTACGCCTGGAAGCTGATCTTGGCCAAGGAGGGGGTGGTGAGCTGGCTGGCCGACAGCATGGGGCTGGAGTGGCTGCTCGATGCCATTCTCTCCCTGCCGGTGATAGGTGGCCCGTCGCTCTCCTTCTCGCGGCTCGGCACCTTTATCGTGTTCGTCTATGTCTGGCTGCCCTTCATGATCCTGCCCATTCAGGCGGCGGTGGAGCGTATTCCGCGATCCCTGCTGGAGGCGAGCAGCGATCTGGGGGCGACACCCGCCCAGACCTTTCGCAACCTGATCCTGCCGCTGGCGTTGCCCGGTGTGGTGGCGGGCTCCATTTTCACCTTCTCGCTGACCCTCGGTGATTACATCATCCCCGGCATCATCGGCAACTCGACCATGTATATCGGTCAGGTGGTCTACATGCAGCAGGGAACGGCGGGCAATCTGCCCTTTGCCGCCGCCTTCTCGCTGGTGCCGATCCTTATCATCGCCATCTATCTGGCGATTGCGAAACGGTTAGGAGCCTTTGATGCGCTTTGACCCTATCGCTTTGAACCGGCAGCAAGGAGGCCGTCATGTCAGCTAGCTCTGTGAGCCGTCAGGGAGAGCGCCCTTCGGGCCTGCTCAAGTACGCCGCCATCGGCGGGCTTCTATTCCTGCACTTTCCCATTCTGTTTATCTTCCTCTACGCCTTCACCAGCGAGAGCAAGAGTTACCAGTTTCCGCCACCCGGGCTCACCCTCAAGTGGTTCGAGGTGACCCTCAATCGCCCCGATGTGTGGCGTGCCATCCAGCTGTCGCTGGAGGTCGCTGGGCTGGCGACGTTGGCAGCCATGATCCTCGGCACCTTGGCGGCAGGGGCCATTGCCCGCAGCCGCTTCTTCGGTCAGGAGGTGGTGTCGCTGTTGCTGGTGCTGCCCATCGCGCTGCCCGGTATCGTCACCGGTATCGCGCTGCGCTCGGCCTACGGCCTGATGGAGATCCCGTTCAGCTTTTGGACCATCGTTATCGGCCACGCCACCTTCTGTGTGGTGGTGGTCTACAACAATGCGCTGGCCCGTTTTCGCCGCACCAACCAGAGCCTCATCGAGGCGTCGATGGATCTCGGGGCCGACGGCTTCCAGACCCTGCGCTACGTGATCCTGCCCAATCTGGCCACGGCGCTGCTGGCGGGGGGCATGCTGGCCTTTGCCCTGAGTTTTGACGAAGTGATTGTCACTACCTTCACTGCGGGCCAGCAGACCACGCTGCCCATCTGGATGTATCAGGAGCTGATCCGTCCCCGTGACAGGCCGGTCACCAACGTGGTGGCCCTCATCATAGTGGCCTTCACCACTATCCCCATTTTGCTTGCCTACTACCTCACTCGCGACACCCATGATGTCGCTGGCAGTGGCAAATGATGACTCAACGCGTGCGCAAGGATGCAACCATGAAACTCTCTACCCAACTCTTGATTGATGGCCAGTTTGTGACCGGCGAGGGGCAGGCCGAACCCATTCTCAACCCGGCCAACGGCGAACAGATCGCCGCCGTGCCCGAAGCCTCGTTCGAACAGGTGAACCGGGCGGTGAACGGTGCCCAGCGCGCCTTCGCCCAGTGGAGCCGCACTACCCCTGCCCAGCGCAGCAACCTGCTGCTGCGTCTGGCGGATCTCATCGAGCGCCACGCCGAGGAGTTTGCGGCGCTGGAATCCCTCAACTGCGGCAAACCCTATCTGGCAGTGCTCAACGACGAGCTGCCCGCAGTGGTGGACTGCTTCCGCTTCTTTGCCGGGGCGGCCCGCTGCCTGCAAGGGCCGCTGGCGGGGGAGTATCTCGAGGGGCATACCAGCATGATCCGGCGCGACCCCATAGGTGTTGTGGGCAGTATCGCCCCCTGGAACTACCCGCTGATGATGGCGGCTTGGAAGATGGCGCCGGTGCTGGCAGCGGGCAATACGGTGGTGCTCAAACCCTCCGAACAGACCCCGCTCACCGCGCTGCGTTTGGCGGAGCTGGCCAGCGAGATCTTTCCCCGTGGCGTCATCAACGTCATCTGCGGGCGGGGGGAAAGCGTGGGGGCACCGCTGGTGGAGCACCCGCTGGTACGGATGGTGTCGCTCACCGGCGATATCGCCACCGGCCAGAAGATCCTGCAGAGCGCCGCCCGCACCATGAAGCGCACCCACCTTGAGCTGGGAGGCAAGGCGCCGGTCATCATTTTCGACGATGCGGATCTGGAGGCGGTGGTGGCGGGCATTCGCACCTTCGGTTTCTACAACGCAGGCCAGGATTGCACCGCCGCCTGCCGTATCTATGCCCAGGGCAAGATCTACGACAAGTTCGTCGCCGCCATGACCGAGGCGGTGGCCTCCATCAAGGTAGGTAGCCAATACGAGGAGGGGGTCGAGATGGGGCCGCTTATTTCGGACAGACAGCGCAACCGGGTCGCCAGCTTTGTCGAGCGGGCCCAGAGCAGCGGTCATGTGGAGGTGACGGCGGGAGGCAAGATCCGTCCAGGCAACGGCTTCTTCTTCGAGCCGACCCTGATTGTCGGGGCTCGGCAGGAGGATGAGATCGTGCGCCGCGAGGTGTTTGGCCCCGTGGTGTCGGTGACCCGTTTCAACGATGCCGAGCAGGTGGTGCAGTGGGCCAACGACTCGGACTATGGCCTCGCCTCGTCGGTCTGGACCAAGGATCTGAGCCTCGCCAGCAAGGTGGCCAGCCACCTGCAATATGGCTGCACCTGGATCAACACCCACTTCATGCTCACCTCCGAGATGCCCCACGGCGGCATGAAGATGTCGGGTTACGGCAAGGATCTCTCCCTCTATGCGCTGGAGGATTACACGGTGCCGCGCCATATCATGGTCAAGCTGTAGTGGGGATTGGTTAGCGGGTTGTCACAATTTATTTACAACTGTTTCAGGCAGCCGACTCATGGGTCAGCTGCTTTTTTTGTTGCCATTTCGTTACAGTGAAATCGTGATGAAACGGCAAGGCGCCTTGATGTGGCGCCAGAGGATGGAACCGCTATGGCAACCTTCTACACCGCCCACCAGCCGGATGCCCGGGGGATGATCCACTACTCGGCCGAAGAGCATGGCACCTGGCAGATCCTGATCGAACGTCAGTTCGCCGTTCTCGATGGCAAGGGGTGTGACGAGTATCTGGCCGGTCTCGACAGACTGGGGCTGCCCCGTGATCGCATCCCCCAGCTGGCCGAGATCAACGCCGTCTTGCTGCCTGCGACCGGCTGGTCGGTGGCGGCGGTGCCTGCGCTTATCTCGTTCGATCGCTTCTTCGCCCTGCTGGCCAATCGCCAGTTTCCGGTGGCTACCTTTATCCGGCGCCGGGACGAGCTCGACTACCTGCAAGAGCCGGATATCTTTCACGAGATCTTCGGCCACTGCGCCATGCTGACCAATCCGGCCTTTGCCCACTTCACCCACCTATACGGTCAGTTGGGGCAGCAGGCGAGCAAGGAGCAGCGGGTCTTTCTGGCGCGGCTCTACTGGTTCACCGTGGAGTTTGGCCTCTTGGCAACGCCGGACGGGCTGCGTATCTACGGTGGCGGCATTCTATCCTCCATCGGCGAGACAGCTTATGCCCTTTCCGGCAAGCCGCTGCTGCAACCCTTCGATCTGCTGACCGTGCTGCGCACCCCGTATCGCATCGACATCATGCAGCCCACCTATTTTGTGCTGCCGAGTCTCGATCATCTCTACCAGCTGACCGGTGAGGAGATCATGGCTGCTCTGGCGGAGGCCAGTCGGCTTGGCCTTTATCCGCCACGTTTTGAGGTTGCCGCTGGCAAACAGGCGAGCTGACCAAAAGCAAACAACCCTATTTCATTGTCATTAATTTTTCATTAATTCAAGCAGGAGTAACCCATGTCCGAACTGGCCAGCCAGCAGTGTGAAGCGTGTCGCGCCGATGCCCCCAAGGTGAGCGATGAGGAGCTGTGCGAGCTGATGCAGCTTATTCCCGACTGGCAGCCGCTGGTGGAGGAGGGGGCGCTGCAACTGCGGCGGGAATTTACGTTTCGCAACTTCAAGGAGGCGCTGGCGTTTACCAACCGCCTGGGGGAGCTGGCGGAAGCGGAGTTCCATCATCCGGCCATCCTGACCGAGTGGGGCAAGGTGACCGTCAGCTGGTGGACCCACAAGATCGGCGGCTTGCACCGCAACGACTTCATCATGGCGGCGCGCACCGATCAGTTGCTCCGGTAATCGCACCCCACACCAGCGTCATCGGTTGACCCGGGCCTGCCTGCGAAAGCGGGGCGGGCCCGCATTTTTATGGGCTGGCGCTCGCACTGGGGGGATCGAGACTGTATTATCCGCTCATTCATAGAGTTAGCTAGGAAGTGTGTCCCGAATGCGTCTTGAAGTCAGCTGTGAAGACCGCCTGGGCCTGACCCGGGAACTGCTCGACCGCCTGGTGGAGCACAATATCGATCTGCGCGGCATCGAAATCGATACCTCAGGCATCATCTATCTCAACTTTCCCGAGCTGGAGTTCAGTGATTTTCAGCACCTGATGCCGGAGATCCGCCGAATTCCCGGCGTCTACGACGTCAAGACCATCCCCTACATGCCTTCCGAGCGAGAGCACCACGAGATCGAGGCGCTGCTCAAGGCGCTGCCGGATCTGGTCTTCTCCCTCGACAGCAAGGGTAAGGTGACCCAGGCCAACCAGTCGGCCCTCACCACCCTCGGCTTGCCGGTGGAGGAGGTGCGCGGCGTGGCGCTCGGTTCGCTGGTCAAGGGTTTCTCCTTCACCCGCTGGCTGGAGGCGAGCGAGATCAAGCCGCAGACCTGCAAGCTCAGTTTCAATGGCGAAGAGTATCTGGCAGATCTGATGCCGCTGTTCGTGGCAGAAGCCCGCGGCAAGCAGGCGCTGGCTGGGGCCGTGGTGGTGCTCAAATCTGCCCGCCGGGTCGGCCTGCACTTCAGCGCGCTTCATGCGGTGGAAGTGGGGGGCTTCGAGCATCTGCAGGCCGAGAGCCCCAAGATGAAAGAGGTGCTGTCGCAAGCGCGCAAACTGGCGATGCAGGACGCGCCGCTGCTGATTGTCGGTGAGACCGGTACCGGCAAGGAGCTGCTGGCCCGTGCCTGTCACGGGGCCAGCCTGCGCTCCAGCCACCCCTTTATGGCCCTCAACTGCGCCGCCATGCCCGATAACGTGGCCGAGAGCGAGCTGTTTGGTTATGCCCCCGGTGCCTTTGGCAACAACACCGAGGGCAAGCGCGGCGTGCTGGAGCTGGCGAGCGGCGGCACCCTGATGCTGGACGAGATCGGCGATATGTCTCCCCATCTGCAGACCAAGTTCCTGCGGGTGTTGCAGGATGGGGTGTTCCGCCGGGTCGGTGACGAGCAGGAGGTGAAGGTCAACGTGCGTTTCATCTGCACCACCCAGAAGCAGTTGCTGGATCTGGTGCACGAAGGAACCTTCCGCGAGGATCTCTACTATCGCCTCAACGTGCTCAGTCTGGCGCTGCCCCCCCTGCGCGAGCGCAAGGCAGACATCATGGTGCTGGCCCAGCAGTTTGTCTCCCGCTTTGCCAGCGAGTTGCAGCGACCCCGTCCGCGCTTTACCCGCAACATGGCCGACTACCTGACCGCCTACCGCTGGCCGGGCAACGTACGTCAGCTGCGCAACTGTCTCTACCGTGCCATGACCCTGCTGGAAGGGGATGAGCTGGGGCCCGAGCAGATCGACCTGCCGGTGGCGGCCGATACCATGCCGCTGATCGACGAGTGGTTTGAGGGGAATCTTGACGATGCGGTGAAGCGCTTCGAGAGCCAGCTGCTGGCCCGGCTCTATCCCGCCTTCCCGTCGACGCGCCAGCTGGCCAAACGCCTGGGCGTGTCGCATACCGCCATCGCCAACAAGCTGCGAGAATACGGCATCAGCAAGAAGTGATTGCCGTCTTGTTGCCTGCCACCAGAGAGCCCGTTACCAGACGGGCTCTCCGTTTTCTTTACACGAACTCGGTAGATGATGGCGGGGTGAGACTTGTCAGGCCAGTGTCAGCCAACTTACTATCTGGGTTCATGTACCCGAACCGCAATGCCATAGCAGCGGTATTGTCAAGGCGACCACCTCCCGATCATGCTGTTACTCTTTTCCCCCCGCTTAACTGCCCGTCTGGCGCTCCTGTTGGTTGCGTTTGGCCTGCTGTTGCCCCGCGCGCTGGCGGAAACGGCCGCAGAGAGCCGGGCGACGGCGGTCAGGGAGCTGGTGCTCGATATCATGAGTTATACCCGCTGGCCCACCGAGCCTGCGGTGCTGCGCATGTGTGTGGCGGCGCCGACCGAATATGCCGGCGCTCTCTTTACCATCGATCGTCAGGCCAATGGCCGTACCGTGCAGGTCCATCGTTACGAGGCGAGCGATCCGGCCATCAGCGATCACTGCGATGTGCTCTATCTGGGGGTACTCGACGAGCCGACCCGGATTGCGCTGTTTGCCCGCCTGCAGGGACACCCAGTGCTTAGCATCAGCGAATACAACCACGACTGTTCCACCAGCTCGGTGTTCTGCCTGCAGACCTCGCCGGACAGCGTGCGGGTGCGGTTTAAAGTGAACCTCGATGCCTTGGCCCTGAGCGGCGTGCGGGTGCATCCCGCCGTGCTCAAGCTGGCCCATGCCGACAAGGGGGTCCCATGAGACGACAGGTGAGCGCGGCTCCCCGCCGTCTGACCCTGCGTCAGAGCCTGGGGCGAACCCATCTGGTGGCCGCCATCACAGCCGTCAGTGTGGCGGGACTCTTTTTTACTCTGGTGGCCCTGCTGGTAGTGCGTTTTTACGCCGACCACAATCTGGAGCTGGTAGCCCGCGCCATCAGCTACAGCGCCGAGGCGGCGGTGGTGTTCCACGATGAGGAGGCGGCGAGCGAGGCGCTCAGTGGTATCGTTGCCAAGGAAGAGGTGGCTGAAGCCACTATCGTACTGACCAATGGTCAGCTGCTCGCCAGTTGGGAGCGCCCCAGAAGCAACCCGCTGGTGACGCTCGAAGACTATCTGGCCCAACTGCTGATGCCGGGGCCAGTCAAACTCCCCATGCTGCGGGGTGGTGAGCAGATCGCCACCATCGAACTGCGCGGCCACGGTGAATACCTGCTGCTGTTTTTGCTCTCGGCGCTGCTGGTGATGGTGGTTTGCCTGATGCTGAGCGCCATGGTGGCACTCTATGTGGCTGACCGGATGCAGGTCTCCATCACCGCACCGCTGCGCAAACTGGCACTTGTCGCCCACTCGGTACGCCGACAGCGCACCCTGGGGATGCGGGCACCACCGGCCGATATCGTCGAGATTAACGAGCTGGGGGATGACTTCAACTCCCTGCTGGACGAGCTGCAAGCCTGGCAGGCCCAGCAGGCCCGCGAAAATGCCAGCCTGCTCCATCAGGCGACCCACGATGCCCTCACCGGGCTGCCCAATCGCGCCCTGTTTGAAGCGCGGCTCGCGCAGGCCATCTCCCTCGGCGAGCAAGAGGGGTTTGCGCTGCTCTATCTCGACTGTGATCGTTTCAAGCAAATTAATGACACGCTGGGGCACAACGCCGGTGACGATGTGCTGATTGCGCTCTCAAGACGGGTGCAGCATAGCTGCGTCCGGATGATCTGGTGTTTCGCCTCGGTGGTGACGAGTTTGCGGTGCTGGTTGGCCCACTCCAGCGACAGCATGAGGTGGAAGAGGTGATTGGCCGCATCCAGCAGGCGATGAGCGAACCGGTGGCGCTGCGTGACGGTCGTCAGCTGGTGGCCGAGGTGAGTGTCGGCTTCGCCGTCTATCAGGCGGGCATGAGTGCCAGCGTGCTGTGTGATCAGGCCGATGCAGCCATGTATCTGGCGAAACGGGCGCGCCGCAGCGAACAGCAAACCATCGCCTGACTGGCAAGAATAACAACATAAACAAGGAGCAAACCATGAAGATCACCCACCTGTTGAAAGTGACCCTGCTGGGGTTGATTTTGTCGCTGCTGGCCGGTTGCCAGAGCGCGCCCAAGGGGTTGACCCCGGAGCAAATCGCCGTGCTCAAGGAGCAGGGCTTTTATCTGACCGATGAGGGGTGGACGCTGGATCTGGCCAACCGGGTGCTGTTTGCCAACAACGTGGGGGCGCTCAATCCCCAGACTCGCCAATCCGTTGAAAAACTGGGTAAAACACTGCTTGGCGTAGGGTTGGACAAGGCGCGGGTGGATGGTCACACCGATAATACCGGCGAGAGCAGCTACAACCAGCAACTCTCCCTGAAGCGGGCCCAGTCGGTGGCCGATGTGCTGGTCTCGGTCGGCATGAAGCCAGCCAATCTGGAGATCCATGGCCGTGGCGAGACCATGCCGCTGGCGGATAACAAGACCAGAGAGGGCCGGGCCGCCAACCGCCGGGTTGCCATCGTCATCAGCGATCAATAACCCTTTTATCGTGTCGTTACCCATAAAAAAAGAGCGCCCGACCGGCGCTCTTTTTGATCGCGACAGCGGGGTCGCGAGGGCATGTGCGGGCAGGGTTACTGCGCGCTATTTTGCCCGTTATTGTCGTGATGGCTGCGCAGGCGGATGTTGATCATCTCCACCACCAGCGAGAAGGCCATGGCGAAGTAGATGTAGCCCTTCGGAATATGCAGGTCCATCCCCTCGGCCATCAGGGCGAAGCCCACCAGGGTGAGGAAGGAGAGGGCCAGCATCTTGATGGTGGGATGGCTGTCGACGAAATCACCGATGGATTTGGCGGCAAACATCATGATGAAGACGGCGATCATGATGGCCAGCACCATCACCGGCACGTGATCGGCCATACCGACTGCGGTGATCACCGAGTCGAGGCTGAAGACGATATCGAGGATGGCGATCTGGATCAGGGTGCTGATAAAGCCCGAGGCCGCTTTGCTGACGCTCTCCGGCTCGGCCGCCCCTTCCAGGGTGACGTGGATCTCGTGGGCACTCTTGCCGATGAGGAACAGGCCCCCCAGCAGCAGGATTAGATCGCGGCCGGAGATGGCTTCACCCAGCACGGTGAAGAGCGGATCGGTGAGGCGCATCACCCAGGCCAGCGAGAGCAGCAGCAGGATCCGGGTACCCATGGCGAGCCCCAGACCCAGAATGCGCGCTTTTTGACGCTGCGCCTCCGGCAGGCGACCGACCAGGATGGAGATAAAGATGATGTTGTCGATGCCCAGCACGATCTCGAGCAGGGTAAGGGTAGCGAGTGCGACCCAGGCAGAGGGATCAAGAACCCATTCCAGCATGATTGAACCTTGGTTGAAAATTGGTTGGAAAATTGAAGCAGCGCATTCTAGCAGGGGCGCCACTGCTTGTCCCAGAGGGGGGAAAAGATAAAAATGGTGGCCATCGCAAGGGAGGCAGGCATGTTTCGATTAGGGTTCATTATTAATCCGGTCGCCGGGATTGGCGGTGCAGTGGGGCTCAAGGGCAGTGACGGTGTGGTTGCCGAGGCGTTGGCCCGAGGCGCTGTGCCCAAAGCGCAGGAGCGGGCGCGGCAAGCCTTGTTGCCACTGTGCGAGCTGAGCGTCCCGTTCGAACTGCTGACGGTGGCGGGAGAGATGGGGGAGGCGGTAGCCCGATCTCTGGGACTACCCTGTCGGGTCATCTATCAACCGGCCGGGGAGAGCACCTCGGCCGATGATACCCGCCACGCCGCCGGGCTGATGCGCGAAGCTGGGGTCGATCTGCTGCTGTTTGCCGGTGGCGATGGCACGGCGCGGGATATCTGCGCCGCGGTGGGGGAGTCCTGCCATGTGCTCGGCATTCCCGCGGGGTGCAAGATCCACTCCGGCGTCTACGGGGTGACGCCCGCTGCCAGCGGGCGGGTGGTGGCGCGGATGATCGCAGGGGAACTGCTCAGCCTGATCGATGCCGAGGTGCGCGACATCGACGAGGAGGCGTTTCGCGCGGGCAAGGTGCGGGCCCGCCACTACGGCCAGCTGAAGGTGCCCGGTGATCTGCGTTACGTACAGGCGGTAAAACAGGGGGGCAAGGAGTCCGAAGAGCTGGTGTTGGCGGATCTCGCCGCCGGTGTGGTGGAGCAGATGGAGCCCGATACCCTCTATCTGATGGGCTCCGGCAGCACGGTGGCAGCCTGTATGGCTGAGCTCGGTCTGGAAAATACTTTGCTCGGTGTGGATCTGGTGGAAAATGGCCGACTTATCGGGCAGGATCTCAGCGCCGCCGAGATCCTGACCCGGATCCGCGGCCGTCGCTGCCGACTGATCATTACCCTGATAGGCGGACAGGGACATCTGTTCGGGCGCGGAAATCAGCAATTGAGTCCAGAGGTGATTCGGTGTGTCGGGCTGGACAATATCCAGGTGCTGGCAACCAAAGCCAAGCTTGCCGCCCTTGCGGGCAGGCCGCTGCTGGTGGACACCGATGATCCCGAATTAAACCGGGCGTTGCGTGGTTATCTGCGAATAACCACGGGATACAAGGATCAGGTCATCTACCCGGTGGCCAACCCGGAATAGGACGCCAAGGACGCTGCTGGCCTGGCGCCAGAGAGCTGCAATCAACCGGATTGCGGTTCCATACCCCCGAATTTTTTGCCGCAAATGAGGCTGCGTTACATGACGATTCACGATTTTGAGCACAAGTTGTTGGGACTGATCGACAGCATGGTTGCCACCGCGACCGACGATGAGCTGTTTGCGGGGGGTTACCTGCGAGGTCATATCTCATTGGCCGTTGCCCGGGCCGAGCTGGAAGGCAAGACCCTGGTGCGGGACGTCAAGAGCTATGTGCTGCGCAGCCTCAACGAGGCGATCTTGCAAGGTGAGCTTTCTGAAGAGGATGAAAAACTGGTGCAGGCGATGTGGAGTCGTTTGCAACAAGATGCAGAAGCTTGATCGGATACACAATTCAAACTGAAGTTTGAGTTTATCCTTCCCCTGAAGTTAGTGAAAGGTTAATAATAAGTTTCGCCTTTTGTTTCAGGGATTAAACTATGGCCTCCTCCTCACGTATTGCCAATAAACTGCCGCTCGAGATGCTCTATCACTGGGAGCGGCAGTGTCCTGATCGAACCTACCTGCGTCAAACCATCAACCGCGAATATGTCGATTTCACCTGGGGTGAAGTGGCCGATGAAGCGCGGCGGATGGTGACGGCCTTGCGTCACCTCGGTCTGGTGGCCGGTGACAAGGTGGCGCTGCTCTCCAAGAACTGCGCCCAGTGGTTTATCGCCGATCTGGCGATGCAGATGGGGCAGTATGTGAGCGTGCCCATCTACCCGACCGCCAACGTCGACACCATCGAATATGTGCTGCGCCATAGCGAGGCCAAAGCGATCTTCGTCGGCAAGCTGGATGACTGGAAGAGTCAGGAGGCTGGCGTACCCACCGATCTGCTGCGCATCGCCTTCCCCTATGACACCATGCCAGCCAGCCACCAGTGGGACGATCTGCTGGAGGCGCATGAGCCGATCCCTGACAGCCCGGTGCAGGCCCCTGACTCCCTGCTGAGTCTGGTCTACACCTCCGGCAGTACCGGCAAACCGAAAGGGGCCATGCTGAGCGTCGAGCGCTACGCCTGGTCGTGCGAGAAGCTGGTGGAGACGGTGAGCCTGAGCCAGGCCGATCGGGGCTTCTCCTACCTGCCGCTGGCCCATATTACCGAGCGGGTCTACATCTACGGCGGCAGCCTCTATGGCGGCGCTACCATCGCCTTTCCCGAATCCCTCGACACCTTTATTGAAGATGTCAAACGCTGCCGTCCCACCGTCTTTATCTCGGTGCCGCGGCTGTGGGCCATGTTCCGCATCAAGATCCACGAGAAGCTGCCCCAGAACAAACTGGCGTTGCTGCTCAAGATCCCGCTTATCTCCGGCATTATCAAACGCAAGCTGCAAAAGGGGTTGGGACTGGATCAGGCCCGGGTACTCGGCTGCGGCTCCGCGCCTGTCTCCCCTGCGCTGCTTGAGTGGTATCTGAGCATCGGCCTCAAGGTGACTGAAGCCTGGGGCATGACCGAGAACCACGCCTACTCCACCATCAACTACCCGTTCCGAGCTGACAAGATCGGCACCGTCGGCAAGGCGGGGATCGGGGTGACCATCAAGATCTCCGACGAGGGTGAGATCCTCTGCCGCTGCGAAGGGATGATGCTGGGTTACTACAAGGATCCCGAGCACAGCGCCGAGGCCATCGATGCCGAGGGGTGGCTCCACACCGGCGACATGGGCAAGCTGGACAAGGAGGGTTATCTCACCATCATCGGCCGGATGAAGGATGTGTTCAAGACCGCCAAGGGCAAGTATGTGGCGCCGGTGCCCATCGAGGGACTGCTGGGGCAGGAGCCCATTATCGAACAGCTCTGCGTGATTGGTTACGGCATGCCGCAGCCCATTGCGCTGGTGCAACTGGCCGAGAGCGCCATGAAGGGCAATCGGGAGGAGGTGAACGCCAGACTGGAAGCAGCGCGGGTACGGGTCAACGATCAGCTGGAATCCCACGCCAAGATCCGCGGTATTCTGGTAGTGAAAACCCCCTGGAATATCGAGAACGGCGTGCTGACCCCCACCATGAAGATCAAGCGTCACCTGCTGGAGCAAAAATATGCTCAGGTCGGGGATCGCTGGCCCTCATCCCAAGTGGTGGTGTGGGAGGAGTAAATCCCGTCTTTCCATAGCGCACCAAACAACAACGGCCCTTGATGGGCCGTTGTTGTTTTTGGGGCATTTCACTCGCCGCTGTTTTGTCGGCGAGTAAAAAGCGCGCCCGGTTAGATCTGCGCCAGCGCGGCGGCCAGATCGGCGATCAGGTCGTCCGCATCTTCCACCCCGATGCTGAAGCGGATGAGGTCGTCGTTGACTCCGGCAGCGAGGCGGCTCGCCTCGTCCATGGCGGCGTGGGTGGTACTGGCCGGATGGCAAGCGAGACTCTCGAGATCCCCCAGACTCACCGCCTGCACGAACAGTTGCAGGTTATCGAGCAGGGTGGCGCAGCGCTCAAACCCGCCCTCCAGCTCGATGCTCACCATGCCGCCAAAGCCGCTGGCGAAGGCGCCGAGGGCATCGTGGCCCGGATGGTTGGCAAGGCCCGGGTAGATCACCTTCTTCACTGCCGGGTGGGCGGCCAGAAACTCGGCCACTTTCTGCGCATTGTGCAGGTGGGCATCCATCCGCAGCGGCAGGGTCTTGACTCCACGCTGCAGCAGGTAGGCCTCCTGCGGGCCGATGGGGGAGCCGATATGCTTGAGGGCCACGGTGCGGATCGACTTCATCAGGGCGTGGGAGCCCGCCACCACCCCGGCGATGATGTCGCCGTGGCCGCCCAGATATTTGGTACCGCTGTGCATCACCACATCGACCCCGAGCTCCAGCGGACGCAGCAGGTAGGGGGTGAGGAAGGTGTTGTCACATACCGTAATGGCGCCCACCTTGCGGGCCGCTTCCACCACCAGCCGCGGATCCACCACCTTGAGGGTGGGGTTGGTCAGGGTTTCGAACAGTACCACCTTGGTAGCAGGGCGGATGTTGGCCAGCAGATCCCGGTCGCTCTCGTAAGCGGTGATCTTGATACCGGCGCGGCTGAAGGTCTGCTTGAGGAACGCATCGGTGCCGCCGTAGAGCGGGCCGATATAGGCCACCTCATCGCCGCTGTCGGCAAGCGCATACATGATGGCGCTTACCGCCGCAATGCCGCTCGCCACCACCAGCGCTTCATCGGCACCTTCCAGCGCCGCCAGTTTCTGCTCCAGCTCGGCGGTGGTGGGGTTGCCAAAGCGACTGTAGATAAAGCCGGGGGCTTGACCTGCAAAGCGCTCCTTGCCCGCCTGGGCGTTGAAGTAGCTGAAGGTGCTGCTCTGGTAGAGCGGGGTGGTGAGGGCGCCGGTCTGTGGGTCGATCCGCTGGCCGCTGTGTACGCTCATGGTCTTGAATTTCATCGTGTTGCTCCGTGATGGCCAGGCTCTGGCCATGACTTGTTTTGTTGTTCGTTGCTTGTTGTTTTTGTCAGCGCGGGTATGTGCATGCGGCTTGTGGCTTATGCATATACCCGCATGCGCATCTTTGCGCTGCTCAGGCCGGTATCGCTTCGCTTTCAGTGCGCGGGAGGTGAGCAGGTTCCACCGGCCCATAGTGGCGCGCCGCCACATCCGGGTGGGAGCGCAGCCGCCCTTTCAGCACGTTCTCCCCTACCTGATAGAAGAGCGGGTTGGTCGGGTCACTCTCCGGCCCTTGCGCCTGCGCTGCCAGCTCTGGGGAGAGGCTGAGCAGTGGCACGGTGGCATCGAGCCGCGCCGCCATAAAGAAGGCGCAGGAGAGGCGCGATACGCCGGGCGGCGGGCTTACCACCCGATGCAGGGTCGCCTTGAGATAGCCGTTGGAGGCCAGCTCCAGCAGCTCGCCGATATTGACCACCAGCGCTCTCGGCAGGGGGGGCGCGGAGATCCAGCCGTCGGCCGTCTCGACCTCAAGCCCCGAGTGATTGTCCTGCATCACCAGCGTCAGGTAGCCAGGATCCTTGTGGGCGCCGACCCCCTGACTGCTGCCGCCCGCCTCTTGCCCCGGGTAGTGAATGAGCTTCATGTGCTGATAGGGGGCGCCGCGGATGCTGTCGTCAAACACGTTGGCCGGTTGCTCCAGCACCTCTGCAAAAGCGGCCAGCAGGGTGAGGGTGATGTTGCTCAGCCGCTCCTGCCACGCCAGCAGATGGGCTTTCATCTCTGGCAGGGTAGTTGGCCACTGGTTGGGGCCGATCAGCCGCTGCCAGGGTTCACGGATCAGGGCTGCAGGCAGAGCCTGCGCCTCATTAATGATATCGAACTGCTCCCGCAGGTCCGGCCGCGCTCGGGTGAGCTCGGCACCGACCCGGTTATAGCCGCGAAAGTGGGGGCTGTTGACCATCTGCACCGCCAGCTTCTCCTGCACCGGCAGGGCAAAGAAGCGCTCTGCCAGCGTCAGGGTTTCCCGCTGCTCGGCGTCACTCATGCCATGTCCTGTCAGATAGAAAAAGCCGACGTCGCGGGCGGCCGCGGCCAGCCGGGCCAGCATAGGGCGACGCACCTCGGGTGCCCCGTTGAGGGCAGCCAGATCGATGATCGGCAGTGGTGAATGTTCCATGTGCACCTCCTCACTCTTTCGTTATCTCTGGCGCCATCTCTTGCACTGCCTCCGCTGTTGGCAGACCTGATAAGCGGCAAACGGGATGGCGCGACAGTGTGGCGGTATGCGCAGCGGTGTGGCGCCATCTGGAATGAAGGGGATGCTACTGTTCGGCGTTATAAGACGGAAACAACAAATTATTCTTAGTTATATACAAAATTCGAAATGGAATTCGGCTCCTGATGGGCTGACGGGTTTTTGCGCAGCAATTAAGGGCGGAATGGGAAATGATGGGAGGGAGAGTGATAACCAGAGGCAAGCTGCAACCGGTAAAAAAGATCAAAACAGAAAATGGCCAAACCAGAAGGGAGGCGGATGCCTCCCTTCTGGTTGAGCGGTTTTTCACCTGACCGAAAGCACAGGCGAGTGACCGCGTATTCTGGCCTTAACCGCCTGCTGGCTCTCAGTAACCCAGGGTAAAGCGCTGGCGCTGGTGAGCCGGTTTTTCCACCTCGTTCAGCACGCCATCGGCCAGATCACCGGCGGTGATCCCGGCAGGCTGTTCGCCGCTAAAGAGCACCTGATCGCCACCAATCCGATAGCCGCCGCGCTTCTCGCCCGGTTCGAGGAACACCGGGGGGGAGACAAAGCGCCAGTCGAGGGTGGTTTCACGACGCAGGGCGGTGAGACCGTCGCGGGCCGCCAGCGCCCCCTGTTTCCATTCGGCCGGAAACTCCGAGGTATCCACCAGTTGCACGCCGGGGGCAACCTCCAGACTGCCGGCACCACCCACGACCAGCAGCCAGCTGTTGGCCGCTTTGGCTGCTGCGACAATCGCGTTGGCGCCCTTGAGGTATTGGTCGTAGATATCCGGTGTGGTCCAGCCCGGGTTGTAGGCGCTGATCACCCGATCGTGCCCCTTGAGCACCTCGGCCAATGCCTGCGGGTTTTGGGCATCCACCGCCACGGCGGTGACCTGCGGATGGGCGGCCACCTTGCTGACATCGCGGACGATGGCGGTGACGTGATGGCCGCGGCTGACGGCCTCGTTCAGGATGGCTGAACCGACAAAACCGCTGGCACCGATCAGGGCAATCTTCATGGGGAACTCTCCTTCACTGTTGGAATGGGGCTATCCTACGCCGCCATTTATGATTTAATAATCACCTCTAAAATGCATTCACTTGTAAGCTGGATTTAATAATGGAACAGCTCAGACGTTACGCCATCTTCGCTGCCGTGGTGGACGCGGGCAGCATGACAGGGGCGGCCAAATCCCTCGGCATGACCCCCTCTGCCGTCAGTCAGCATATCAGCCAGCTGGAGAGCCTGCTTGGACTGCCCCTGCTCCATCGCTCCACCCGTCGTCTCAGTCTGACCGAGGCGGGAGAGGTGGTGTGGCAAGGGTGTCGGGCGTTGCAGCAGACTCTGAGCGAGACCGAGCTGCGCCTCTCGGAGGTGCGCGACGCCCTGCTCGGGGAAGTGCGGATCACCGCCCCGGTGGGGATGGCGGGCCAGCCGCTGGCTCTGGCCCTCTCGCCGCTGTTGCAGGCCCATCCCGGCCTCACCATCCAGATCATCGCCGACGACGAGAAGCGGGATCTGATTGCCGAGCGGATCGACGTGGCGCTGCGGGTCGGCACCTTGCCTGACTCGACCCTGGTGGCCCGCAAACTGGGGCAAACCCGGATGCTGCTCTGCGCCGCCCCCGCCTATCTGGCGCGCAAGGGAGCGCCGCGCACGCCCGCCGATCTGGCCACCCACGACTGGCTCTGCGGCGACATGCTGGGCAACGGTTTGCTGCTGCAGGATGAGAAGGGGGGCGAGCACAGGGTGAGGTTCAAGGCCAAGGTGCTCTGCAACAACGTGTTGCCCCTGCGCCAGTTTGCGCTGGCAGGGCAGGGGAGCTCGCTGCAACCGGAGGGGGAGATTGGCGAGGATCTGGCGCAGGGGCGTCTGCTGGAATTGCTGCCCGGTTTTCGGGTGCAGCCGATGGAGATCCACGCCATCACGCCGCAGCGGGAGATCCCGGAGAAGGTGCGGCGGGTGGTGGAGGCGCTGCGCAGCTATTTCGGCACAACGATGTCGTCATGAGCTGCGCCTTAATGGTTGAGAAAAGGCGCCCGATTATCCTGAAGGGGATTATCCATAAGGCGGTTTGTCCAGAAGAGCGATAGCCAGGATGAGGAGATGGGCATGCTTGACTGTTAAGCATACTTAAAATGAACTGACGGCCCGCACCTGATCTTTGAGCCAATTAAGCCCGGTATCCTGACCGGAGCTCTTGTGCCAACTCATGTAGACGGGGCAATCCTCCGAGAGCCAGGGGAGGGGATAGCTGGCCAGATCCAGTGCCTGCCCCAGCTTCTCCATGTGCCACTGGCTGGCGACGCAGAGCCAGTCGGTACGACTCACCAGATGAAGGGCGGTGAGCAGGGAGTCGCTCTCGTAGGCAATCTGGCGCGGCGGCAGCGGCGCCTTGGTCAGGGTGTTGAGCAGCAAGCTGTCGAGCCGCCTGGTTTGCAATACCACGTGCTTTTCGTTGAAGAAGGTGGCCATGTCGGGGGCCTGGCGGATCCTGGGGTGATCCTTGCGGCAGGCGATGCGCAGGGCCTGGGACATGATCTGCTCGTTTTCGATCCCCTGCTCCGCCATCGGCTTGGTGGCCAGCACCAGATCCACGCTGTGCAGATAGAGGCTGTTCTGGCGCAGGGCTTCGTCCTGCACCTGGGTGTTCCACTCCAGCTGACAGTTGGGGGCTTGGGTCTGCAGCAGGTTGTTGAGCTCCGGCAGGAAGAAGATATCGATATCGGGCACCCCCGCGATGCGAAAAGTGCGCCGACTGGTCTGGGGATCAAAGAGATCGGTGCGCTGCAGGCTGCGCTCCATGTCGTGCAGCGGCACCATGATCTCGTGGTGCAGACTGAGCGCTCGCGCCGTGGGGGTGATGCCGCGTCCCTGGCGGACAAACAGCGGCTCGCCCACCAGGCTGGTCAGGCGGCTGATGGCCTGGCTGATGGCCGAGGGGGTCATCTCCATCATCTCGGCGGCCGTGGTGACACCACCATAGCGGATCACCGCATCGAGGACGCGAAAGAGATTGAGATCGACTTGAGACATGGCAGCCACCGTTAAGCAAGATTAAACAGTTAACATATTGAACAGCCTCTTGTCCGGCCAGCATTCCCTGCGATAACTGTGATGTTTCCCTCTCTATTCGTCATCTTCCATCTTGCCGAGAATGCGATCGAGCCTGTTTTTCAGCCATGCTTGAGCCCGGCAGGTGGCCCGCGGCATAGAGCAGCGCGACCAGCAGCAAGCCGCCCAGAAAGAGCCAGCGAGCGCTTCCCCAATGGCCGCTGTCCGTCATCAGGGCCGCCAGCAACAGGGGGCCCAGCAGCTGACCGAAGTTGGCGAGCTGGACAAAAAAGCCCTGCACGATGGCCAGTTGCACCGGCCCCTGACTCACTCCCTGCGCAGACGAGAGGATAGCCGGCGGCGCCATACCACCCGACAGGGAGAGGACGAGGCACAATCCATAGGCCCACCACGGCGACAGGCCGGGCCAGAAGGCGAGCATGCCGCACAGTGCCATCAGGCCCAGTGCCCAGCTGATGAGCCGATCTCGCGCCACGCCCCGGCGCAGCAACCATGCCCCCATCAGGTTGCCGGGAATGTTGGCGACCACCGCCAGCGCCGAAAGCAGGGCGATCTGGCTTTGGCCAATCCCGGGAGTGCCTTGCAACATGGTTGGCAGCCAGACAAAGAGCGCCCAGAGCATCAGGCTGTAGAGCGTGAACGCCAACCCGTAGCGCCAGAGTGTCAGTTGTCGGAGCACCGTGAGCTGGCGCAGTGGGCGGCCTGCGTTAGCCGCGTTTGTGGGCCCCCCGACCCGCAGCCCATCTGCCGAGCGACTGGCGAGCAGAAGCAGCAGAGCCGAGAGTTGCAGAGCAATCAGGATCAGCCAGGCCAGTCGCCAGCCACCTTGCGCCGTGAGCCAGGGGGTGAGCAGCATACCCGCCGCCGCCCCGAGAGGCAGGTTGACCGCCCACAGGCTCAAGGCCAGCCGTTTATCCTCCTCCCGGGTCACCGCCACGATAAAGGCGGGCATAGCCACCGAGACCAGCAAAAAGCCAATCCCCTCGACAATGCGCGACAGCAGCATCATGGCCAGCCCGGTGGCGGGCAGCGCCAACGCACCGCCTGTGACGATAACCAAAAGCCCGACAACCCCGGTTTGCCGCCCACTCCAGCGGGTCAGCAACAGGCCGAGAAAGAGGCTGCAGAGGATCGCCAGCGTATTGAAAGCTGAGGCGAGATAGCTGGCTTCGACCAGTGTCAGCCCCAGCTCGCTGCGCAGTATGCCGAGCACGGCGGGCACTTTGCCAAGGCAGAGAGCGCCGCTGGCACCGGCAAAAATGGCGAGGAAGACCAGAGGCCAGCGCGTGCTTTGTGGCTGGTGGCCAGCGAGCGTGCTCATGGCCGATATTGGCCGTTGCGCAGCCACTCATCGTTGAGCTGACCAAATTCGCCGCGCTGATAGGCATGCAGCCGATCTGCAATGGCGTCGTGGCTGTTCATGACGAAGGGGCCATGTTTGACCAGGGGTTCATTGAGCGCCTGGCCTGAGAGCAGCACAAAGTGGCAGGGCTCGGTGGCCTCAAGTTGCAGTGCCGCCGCCTCGCCGCCATCGGCAGAGAGGCTGACACCCATCCCGTGACCTGCCGGGATGAGGTGCCGCTCTCCCTCCGCCTGCAGGGTCAGCGATCCAGTCAGGGAATAGATCATGGCATTCCAGCCTGCCGCCAGCAGATGGGTGAAGCGGCTGCCGGGCGCGCAATGGCCATCGAGCAGGGTAAAGGGTTGGGGCAGTTCTACCGAGTGTGGTGCCGTTATCCCGTTGCTGTGGCCTGCGACCACCCGTACTCGCACCCCTTCGCCATGAAACTCGGGGATGGTGGCTGCGGCTGCGTGGACGGCAAAAGGCGACGCCATCTTCTGACGGGCAGGCAGGTTGACGAAGATCTGCAGGGCGTGGACATAGGGCGATGCCCCCTCCGGCTGCTCGGTATGTACGGCCCCGCGCCCGGCCGCCAGCCAGTGGAGCGCGCCCGGTTCGATGGGGCCCTGATTGCCGAGGGAGTCGTAGTTGACGTGGGGGCTCGTCGAATCCTCGAACAGATAGGTGACGGCAGAGATCCCGGCGTGGGGATGGGGCTCGAAGGTGGGGGCGGTCATCTGGAAGTGATCCACCATCACCACGGGGTCTATCAGACCGTTGAAAAAGTGTTCGCCAAAATGGCTGGCTTCAAAGCCGCTGCCAATGCGCAGCGGTTGGCCCTTGACGGGGGCGGAGAGAGTCAGGCGTCTGGTCATCAATGGATCCTCCAGAAGATAAAAGATGCCTTCGGTCATCTGACCGAAGGCGAGGCGAGTTACGACTTCTTGGCACCCTCTTGCATCTGCCACACCAGGGTGGCGAAAGGCATGTCGAGGGCGCTGTAGACATCGTGCGCCTTGGGGTCGACGTTGCTGCGCAGCATCTCGACTGCGGCGGAGGCGTAATCGGTGACCGGGATACCGGCACCCAGCAAGCGTTGCAGCCCAGTGGTGCGCTTGGCTTCGTTGAAGGTGCCGGAGGCATCGAGCACCACCCGGGCATCATAGCCGGCAGCCTTGGCAGAGAGGGCCGGGAAGCTGGCGCAGATCTCGAGGGATACCCCGGCGATGATCAGCTGTTTGCGGCCGGTCTTCTCAATGGCGGCGCGCACGGCGGGATCATCCCAGGCGTTGATGACGGTGCGGTTGATCACCTTCACATCCGGCAGGGCACTGGTCAGTTCAGGCATGGTGGGGCCCCACATGCCATCGGGCATGGTAGCGGTCACGATCACCGGCACGCCGAGGGCGCGGGCGGCGTTGGCCAGCGCCACCACGTTGTGCTTGAGCTCGCCCACCGTGGTGTCGCGCACGCCGCTCAGCAAGCCGACCTGATGGTCGACCAGCAGCAGTACCGCATTGTCTCGGGAGAGCATCTCCAGATAGCGGTTGGGTGATACAGTCGGATGGCTGGCAGCCTCGGCGGCCATGGCCGGTGTCGCTGTGGTGGCCAGCGTGGCGGCCAGGGTCGCCAGACCGAGCAGGGTGGCAGAGCAGATTTGTCGCAGTTTCATGGTGAACTCCTTGTGATATCGGAACAGTCAAACGGCCCTGGCTGGTGGGGCGGATTGCCCGCGCAGCAACCGTCTGATGGGGACAGGGCCATTATGATGGCTGCAAAAATGGCGACAATCTGGTGAAATAGGTTCTTATCGTTCTATCAATGGAACGATGTAAATGCACCTCACCCTGACCAAGGCAGCCCGATGACACCACTGGAACTTGATTTGAATGATCTCTATCTCTTCACCCATGTGGTGCAGCGGCAGGGATTCACTGCCGCCGCGCGGGCGCTTGGCGTGCCCAAGTCGCGGATCTCGCGCCGGATCCGGCTGCTGGAGGAGCGGCTGGATACCCGGTTGCTGCAACGTACCTCGCGCCAGCTCAGCCTGACCGATGCCGGTGAGGTGCTCTATCGCCACTGTCAGGCGATGCTGGCCGAGGCGCAGGCCGGAGAGGCGGCTGTGCGGCAACGGCAGCAGGAGCCGAGCGGTCTGGTACGGATCAGCGTGCCCATTACCATGGCCGATGCGCTGCTCGCCCGCTTGCTGCCCGCTTTTATGGCGCAATACCCCAAGGTGAGGCTCGCCGTGCAAGCCAGCAATCGGCAGGTGGATCTGCTGGAGGAGGGGCTGGATGTGGTGATCCGAGGGGTGGCCTTCGAGCAGCCCCCCTCCAGTCTGGTGCAGGTGCCGCTCTGTACGGTGCAGTGGGGCGTGCTGGCGACCCCGGAGTGGCTCTCCCGCCACGGTGCACTGATGCATCCGCGCCAGCTGGAGGGAGAGGATGCCCTGCTTTTCAGCTCGCTGGAGCGTCAGGCTGACCTGCTGCGGCTACGGCACGACAGTGGGGAGAGTGAGGAGGTGGCGGTCAATGTGCTGTTGCGCAGCGACAATGTGCAAACCCTCAAGCAGGCGGCGCTGGCGGGGCTAGGAATGGTGGGCTTGCCACTTTACGCCTGCGTGAATGAGCTGGCGGATGGGCGGCTGCAACAACTGCTGCCCGAGTGGCGTCCCAAAGATGGCAAGCTGGTGATGCTCTATCCCGCGCGGCGCGGTCTGTCACCGGCGGTCAGGGCCCTCATCGACTTTATCAAGGTGCAGTTGCCTGCACTGCTGGCAGAGGTCGGTCAGCCACGCTGAGGAGGGCTATCCCTCCATCTTGCGGCGAATGCGCTCGAACAGGCTCTGCAGGCAGGCTTGATCCCGATCGGCGGCCCGCACCGCGCCATACATATGGCGACGAATACCGCTGCCGAGGGGACGGGCGCAGAGCATCCCCTGTCTGACAAACTCGTCGCTGGCCCAGCGCGGCAAGGCGGCGACCCCGAGTCCTGCGGCGGCCATCTGTAGCATCACCGAGGTGTTGTCCACCGGCTTGCAGCGAGCGGGCTCCACCCCGGCGGGTTGCAAAAAGCGGCTGAAGATATCCATGCGGCTGCGCTCCACCGGATAGACCAGCAGCACCTCCGGCCCCAGATCGCCCGGCTCGATGCGGCTCTGGTGGCAGAGAGGATGATCCGGCGCCATCACCAGAGTCAGATCGAAGGCAAACAGCGGCTCGAAGTGGAGATCGCCGCGGGCCTGCACGTCCGAGGTGAGCAGCAGGTCGAGCTGGCCGCCTAGCAGGGCATTGATGGCATCAAAGCCCGGCACTGACTCCACCTCCAGATCCACCCCAGGCCACTGGCGGCGAAAATCGGGCAACAGCGGCAGCAGCCACTGGATGCAGCTGTGGCAATCGAGCGCCAGATGCAGCCTGCCCGCATCGCCGCTCTGCAGGGCCTGCAACTGCTTCTCGGTCTGGGCCAGGGCGGGCAGTACCTGACGGGCGAGGACGAGCAGCTGGCCGCCTGCCGCGGTCAGCACCAGCGGGCGGCTTTTGCGCAGGTAGAGCTCCAGATTGAGGCGGGTCTCCAGCTCTTTGAGCTGGTGGGAGAGGGCGGACTGGGTGAGGTTGAGGGTCAGCGCCGCACCGGCCAGCGAGCCCTGCTCGGCCAGCGCGGTCAATGTTTTCAAGTGTTTGATCTCTATCCCTGCATTGCTTGGCACTGCCATAAGATGGCTCCTTGTGAGATTGCGTATGGCGCTGAGGTTGCGGTCGGCGGTGGCCTGTTGCGCCTCTTGACTGCGGCACCTCTTGCACCTGTAAAAATCGGCCTCTGTATCCTCGCGGTGAACCTGATTGGCGGTCAGTTGAGGATTATTTGAGAGCCACTTGAAGAGGATTCAATAGCCAGCGTCACCTTATCTTGTCATTTTGGATGTGTAAACATCTGGATGGCTAAATCATCCAGTTTCCCATCAGATGAATGAGCATAAGGAAATGAACCTATGACACGAGCACACACCCTGGGCTTCCCCCGTATCGGCGCCAAGCGCGAGCTGAAATTTGCCCTCGAATCCTACTGGCGTGGCGAGACCACTCAGGCCGAACTCGTTGCCGTGGGCAAGACGCTGCGTGAGCGCCACTGGCAGGCCCAGCACGGCGCCGGGGCCAATCTGCTGCCGGTGGGCGACTTTGCCTGGTACGATCAGGTGCTCGGTACCAGCCTGCTGGTGGATGCGGTGCCTGCCCGTCACCGTCATGGCGAGACCGATCTCGACACCCTGTTCCGGGTGGCCCGCGGCCGTGCACCGACCGGCCCGGCGGCGGCTGCCGCCGAGATGACCAAATGGTTCAACACCAACTATCACTATCTGGTGCCGGAGTTCAGCCGTGATCAGCGCTTCAAGCTGGGCTGGAGCCAGCTGTTTGACGAGGTCGAAGAGGCCAAAGCGCTGGGGCTGCCGGTCAAGGCGGTGCTGCTGGGACCGGTCTCTTATCTGTGGCTCGGCAAGGAGAAAGAGAGCGGCTTCTCCCGCCTTGAACTGCTCGATCGCCTGCTCATCGTCTATCAGGAGATCCTGGCCAAACTGGCCGCCCAAGGGGTGGAGTGGGTGCAGATCGACGAACCGGCGCTGACGCTGGACTTGCCGGACGAGTGGCGGCTGGCCTACCTCAACGCTTACGAGCGCCTCGCGGGCCCCTGCAAGCTGCTGCTCACCACCTATTTCGGTTCGGTGGCTCATCAGCGCGATATCATCACCAGCCTGAAAGTGGATGGCCTGCATCTGGATCTGGTGGCCGCCCCCGAGCAGTTGGAGACCCTGGTGCCGCATCTGCCCGCCCAGTGGGTCATCTCAGCCGGGGTGATCAACGGCCGCAACGTCTGGCGTGCCAATCTGGCCAAGCTGGCGCCGACTCTGAAGGCACTGAAAGCCAAACTCGGCGAGCGGCTCTGGGTGGCCTCATCCTGCTCATTGCTGCACAGCCCGGTGGATTTGACCCTGGAGCAGGAGCTGGATCCCCAGACCCGCAGCTGGTTCGCCTTCGCCTTGCAAAAATGTTTCGAGCTGGGACTGCTCAGAGAGTATCTGGATGGGGGCGAGCTCGACAAAATCACCGCCTACAGCCAGCCCATCGTGGATCGGGAGTCCGACAGCCGGGTGCACAAAAAAGCGGTGCAGTCACGGCTCGCCAGCCTCACCAACAGCGATTTTAATCGCCACAGCCCTTATCCGGTCAGGGCCGAGCTGCAGCGCTCGGATCTCAAGCTGCCGCTGCTGCCCACCACCACCATCGGCTCCTTCCCGCAGACCTCGCAGATCCGGGTGTTGCGGCAGGATTGGCGCGCCGGTCGCATCGATGACAGCGCCTACGAGGCGGGCATTCAGGCGGAGATCCGCGATGCCATCGCGCGTCAGGAGGCCATCGGGCTGGACGTGCTGGTGCACGGCGAGGCCGAGCGCAACGACATGGTGGAGTATTTCGGTGAACTGCTGGATGGCTTTGCCATCACCCGCTTCGGCTGGGTACAGAGCTATGGCTCACGCTGCGTCAAGCCGCCGGTGATCACCCGCGATATTGACCGCCCGACCCCCATGACCCTGGCGTGGACAAAGTTTGCCCAGAGCCTGACCGACAAGCCGGTCAAGGGGATGCTGACTGGCCCTGTGACCATCCTCTGCTGGTCCTTCCCGCGCGAAGATGTGAGCCGTGAGCAATCCGCCCTGCAAATCGGGCTGGCCATTCGTGACGAGGTGGCAGACTTGGAAGCCGCCGGCATCAAGATCATCCAGATCGACGAACCGGCGATCCGCGAAGGCTTGCCCCTGCGCAAGCAGGATCATCAGGCCTATCTCGACTGGGCAGTGCGGGCCTTCCGTCTGAGTGCCAGCCCGGTGGCGGACAGCACCCAGATCCACACCCACATGTGTTACAGCGACTTCAACCTCATTATCGAGGCAGTGGCAGCGCTGGATGCGGATGTGATCACCATCGAGACCAGCCGCAGCCAGATGCAGCTGCTCGAAGCGTTCGAACGCTTCAACTACCCCAACGAGATTGGCCCGGGCGTCTACGACATCCACTCGCCGAACGTGCCGAGCCAGAGCTGGATTGAGGGGTTGCTTCGCAAGGCGGCCAAACAGATCCCGGCCGAGCGGCTCTGGGTCAACCCGGATTGCGGCCTCAAGACTCGCGGCTGGGAAGAGACTGAGGCCGCCCTCAAGGTGATGGTCGATGCCACCAGGGCGCTGCGGGCCGAGCTGGCGTAACCGGCAAGCCGTGACCGCCATCGGTAAGGTGGCGTGCTGAAAAACGAACGAGAGAGGGGAAGCCACTGCTTCCTCTCTCTTTTTTCGTTGGCCACTTTTTTCACTGGATCCTGAACCTTGCCGCAGCCCGCTTTGCACTAGGCTCAGAGGTGGCAGAAGTGGATGGAGTCGCGGCCATGAGAGTCAGTCTGGGGAGCGCAATCTTGTGGGGATTGCTGATGTGGCAGAGTGTCTGGGCGGCGCCAGCGGCCGAGTTGAAGTTGGTCTACTTTGACGACTTTGCCCCATATTCGTGGCGTGACGAACAGGGCAAGATGCGCGGGCTGATGATCGACGTGATGGAGCGGGTGGCAGCGCACATGGGGCTGCGGGTGCGCCATGAAGGTTATCCGTGGCAACGGGCGCAAAAAATGGTGCGGATGGCGCAGGCCGATGGTTTTGTCACCATCGCCACCCGGGAGCGGCGCAGTTATACCCTGGTTGTGGAAGAGCCGGTCACCACCACAGTGCTAACCATTTTTACCCAGCGCGCCCATCCCCGCATGGCGGAGTTTCAGCGAGCCAGCCGCTTGAGCGACTTCAAATCGCTTACCTTTCTCGACTATTTCGGTAACGGCTGGGGCAAGGAGAACCTGGCGGGCTTCACCGTTCATCACACCATCAATGTTGATAATGTCTTCAAAATGCTGGCGGCGGGTCGGGGGGATCTGATGGTGACCGACCCACTGGTGGCTCGTTTCAAACTCAACCAGCTGGGATTGTCCGGGCAGGTGGTCGAGGTGCCGCTGCAGCTTGCCTCTACCCCGTTCAATCTCTGCATCGGCAAGCACTCCCGCTTCAATACCCGGATAACCGAGTTCAACCGTGCCCTGCAACAGCTGCGACAAAGCGGCGAGTTGGCGCGTATCGTCGAACGCTATCGTTGATGCGCGGCCGCCATCTGCTGTTTGCCAACGGCGTGTTTATCTTGGCGCCATATCGGCGATGGTTGCCCAGAAGGCATCGATCAAGGGCCCCTTGCTGTGGGGCGGACGGATAAGGCCAATGGTCCAGCAGGCTTCCCCGTCTCTCAAGGGGAGGGTGAGCACATCCGGGTGCTCGATGGTGGTGGAGGAGGGCACCAGGGTCCAGGCGATCTCTGCCGCCGCGGTGGCAACACCGGCGGCGAAGTCGTTGACGTACTGGATATCGCGAAAACGCAGCCCGCTCTGGGCCAGATAGTTCATCAGGTGATCGTAAAACGACGGCGCCTTGTCTCGACGCAGGATCGCCAGCGGTTTGTCCACCAGATCCGCCAATGCCCTCACACCGCAGTAGCTGGCGGGCAGCACGGCGACAAAGTGGGCTTCGACCACTGGCAGGGCGTGCCACCCCTTGGGGGCGGGCAGGCGGCAAAAACCGAGATCCAGCTTGCCTTCACTCAGCGCCAGCAACTGGTGGTGGGTGGAGAGATCGTTGAGCTCGATGGTCACTTGCGGCCGCTCGGCGCGAAAACGGGCAATGGCGGCGGGCACCAGGATTTTGGTGGCCACGCCAAAGCCGATGCGCAGGGTGCCGACATTGCCCGCCAGCACGTCGCGGGCGGTGCGCGAGAGTTGCTCGCTCTGGATGACCACAGCGCGGGCATCCTCATACAGCGCCCTGCCCAGTCCGGTGAGGCGAGTGGTACTGGCGTTGCGCTCGAACAGCTCGCCGCCCAGCTCCTCCTCCAGCCGCCTGATCTGTTTGCTCAGGGCCGACTGGGTAACATGCTGGCGCACCGCCGCCTGGCCGAAGTGCAGTACCTCCCCCAGGGTGACGAAGGCTTTCAGATCCCGTAGCTCCATCAGGGCTCCTTTCATTCCTGTTGGGAATGTTGAGTGGTCAAATTTGTCATTGGACGGAATTTTAGAAGTGAAGGATGCTTATGCCAATTCATTTCGGGTGCCCAGACAGGGGGCGCCGAGTTATCAGAGATGGCTGACACCATCAGCGCAGAAGGAGCAACACCAGATGCATCACCACAAGTTCAACGACTTCCCGAGCGATTTTCTGTGGGGCGCAGCCTCCGCCGCCTATCAGGTGGAGGGGGGCTGGAATGCCGATGGCAAGGGGCCCTCGGTGTGGGATCTCTTCACCAAGCTGCCGGGCAAGACCTTTGAGGGGAGCAACGGCGATGTGGCGGTGGATCACTACCACCGCATGGAAGAGGACGTGGCGCTGATGGCCGAGATGGGGCTCAAGGCTTACCGCTTCTCGGTGAGCTGGCCGCGCATCTATCCCACCGGTCGGGGGGAGGTGAACGAGGCGGGGCTGGCCTTCTACGAGAAGCTGATCGACACCCTCTTGGCCCACCAGATCGAACCGGTGCTGACCCTTTATCACTGGGATCTGCCGCAGGCGCTGCAAGATGAGTACGGCGGCTGGGAAGACCGACGCATTATCGAGGATTTCGAGCGCTACTGCGTGACCCTCTATCAGCGTTTTGCCGGCAAGGTGAAGTACTGGGTGTCGCTTAACGAGCAGAACTACAACCTGACCAACGCCTATCAGCTCGGCACCCATCCGCCCGCTGTGCAGGATCGCAAGCGCTTCTTTGCCGCCAACCATATCGCGTTTCTGGCCAACGCCCGGGTGATCAAGGCGTTTCGCCAGCATGTGCCAAATGGCCTCATCGGCCCGAGCTTTGCCTACTCCCCAGCCTATCCGGCGTCGTGCGACCCGAAAGATATGCTGGCCTATGAGAACGCCGAGGAGTTCAACAACCTCTGGTGGCTGGATGCTTACTGCTTTGGCCGCTATCCGCAGGCGGCGCTCGCTTACTTGCGAGAAAACGGCGAGGCGCCGGAGATCCTGCCGGGTGATATGGAGCTGCTGCGAGAGGGGACGCCCGACTACATCGGCGTCAACTACTACTACACCCTGACCTACACTGATAACCCCTTGGGCGGTCAGACCCTGCAGCGGATCAACACCACCGGCAAGAAGGGCACTACCCCGTCCAGCGGCATCCCCGGCCTCTACAAGACGGCACCCAATCCGCACCTTGAGACCAGCAACTGGGACTGGGCCATCGACCCGACCGGGATGCGCATCGCGCTGCGTCGCCTCTCTTCCCGCTATGGCCTGCCGCTAATGATCACCGAGAACGGTCTTGGCGAGTTCGACAAGCTGGAGGCGGGCGACAAGGTGAACGATGCGTACCGCATCGATTACCTGCGCAGCCACGTCAAGGCGTGCCAGGAGGCGATGCAGGATGGGGTGGAATTGCTCGGCTACTGCGCCTGGTCGTTCACCGACATCCTGAGCTGGCTCAACGGCTACCAGAAGCGTTACGGCTTCGTCTATGTGGAGCGTGACGAGCAGGGGGGCTCCCTTCGCCGGATCAAGAAAGCGAGCTTCCACTGGTACAGCCAGGTGATTGCGAGCCAGGGTAAGCAGCTCTGACGGTTTATCGCGTCGCGTAACCAGCGGGCCCGGGCAATCCCCGGGCCCGCGCTGTTTGTGGCGGGGGAGAGGGGATAAGCCGGTTTCTCACCGTGCGACTCATCCCTGTTTGCTGATTTTTGTCCTGCCAAAGCCGCCGACCCCTGCTATTATCTGCGGCCGAACATGAGCCAATAAAAATCAGGATATCGTGATGACTGACCACACTTTTATTCCCGGCAAGGACGCGGCGCTGGAAGACTCCATCGAACGCTTCCAGACCAAGCTGCAAGCCTTGGGCTTTGATATTGAAGAGGCCTCCTGGCTCAACCCCGTGCCGAACGTCTGGTCGGTGCATATTCGCGACAAAGAGTGCGCCCTCTGCTTTACCAACGGCAAGGGTGCCAGCAAGAAGGCGGCCCTCGCGTCTGCCCTTGGCGAATATTTTGAGCGTCTCTCCACCAACTACTTCTTCGCCGACTTCTATCTGGGCGAGCAGGTCGCCAACGGCGATTTCGTTCACTACCCGAACGAAAAGTGGTTCCCCATTGAGGGTGACCAGTTCCCGGCCGGTCTGCTAGACAGCTTCACCCGCAAGTTCTACAACCCGGACGGTGAAGTGACCGCCGACATGCTGGTGGATCTGCAGTCAAACAACGAGGAGCGCGGTATCGTCGCCCTGCCGTTCGAGCGCCAGTCCGATCACGAGACCGTCTACATCCCGATGAACATCATCGGCAACCTCTATGTCTCCAACGGCATGAGCGCTGGCAACACCAAGACCGAAGCGCGCACCCAGGCGCTCTCCGAGGTGTTCGAGCGCCACGTGAAGAACAAGATCATCGCCGAGGCCATCAGCTTGCCGCTGATCCCTGACGAGGTGATTGCCCGTTATCCGGGGATTGCCGCCTCCATCGCGGCGCTCGAAGCGGAAGGCTTCCCCATTTACAGCTTCGATGCCTCTCTGGGTGGCCGTTATCCGGTCATCTGCGTGGTGCTGCTCAACCCGAGCAATGGCACCTGCTTTGCCTCCTTCGGCGCTCACCCGCGCTTCGAAGTGGCCTTCGAGCGTACCGTCACCGAGCTGCTGCAGGGCCGTGGTCTCAAGGATCTCGACGTATTCGTGCCACCGTCATTCGATAACGAGCAGGTGGCGGATCACCACAACCTCGAGACCCACTTCATCGACTCCTCGGGCCTTATCAGCTGGGATCTGTTCAAGCAGGATGCGGACTTCGAGTTTGCCGACTGGGACTTCCGTGGCACCTCGCAGGAGGAGTTCGATCACCTGATCGGCATCTTCCATGAGCTGGAGCAGCCGGTCTATATCGCAGACTACGAGCATCTGGGTGTCTACGCCTGCCGCATTCTGGTGCCGGGCATGTCCGACATCTATCCGGCCGAAGATCTGCTGCTGGCCAACAACAACATGGGCGCCAACCTGCGCGAAGTGATCCTGGCACTGCCATCACTTGATTGGGATGCCGAGCAGTACATGGCGTTGTTTGATCAACTGGATGAAGAGGGGCACGACGAGCGTACCCGTGTACGCGAGCTGCTGGGCATCGCTGCCGCCAAGGGGACCGCTCTGCACACCCTGCGCGTTGGCGAGCTGAAAGCCATGCTGGCGCTGGCCGCCGGTGAGCTGGAGACCGCACTGGATCTCATCGACTGGACCATGGAGTTCAACCAGTCGGTGTTCACTGCCGAGCGTGCCAGCTACTACCGCGCCCTGCGTGCCTGCGTCGAGTTGTTCCTCGACGAGGAGCGGGATCCGGAGCAGTATCGCGCCGTCTTCACTCGCATGTATGGCGAAGAGACTCTGGCACAGGCATGGGCCAACGCCACTGGCGAAGCACGCTTCCACGGTCTGGAGGCGGCCGACGTCGCTCTCCCAGTTCCCGCTGCACCAGAAGCTGCTGGCGGCCTACGAGAAGCTGCAGAAGGCCAAGCGAGCCCATCACTGGGCGTGATTGTTGCTGTAAAGGAAGGGGCCGTGTGGCCCCTTCTGTTTATCGTGCGGCAAGGCACGGGATTGTTATTCAAAGATGAAATAAAAAACAAAAAATACCCCTAAGGGGGTTGATGGCAGGGCAGGGGATGTGCTGTCGAACTGCAAAGATATCTTGCCAATGCCATATTTCCATGCTCTGGAATAAATTCTTTAAAATCATTGCATTAAAAATGTGATATTTCTGTTTCAGCTGATACCTGGTGTAAAGTGGCGTAGCCATCGCACTAAAATATTTGTAGTAAAATTACATTCGCACTCTGATAAACTTGATCAATGTCAATTTTGGCTATTAGGCCCTTTGTTATGATTTCAACAGGCAAAACATTCAGGTAGAAAATAATTGAAAGCTGAATCTCCATTCGATTGTCTCAAGCCCGAAGCCATCGCTGCACTGGCTGAAGACATCACCTATGCCAAGGCTACCAAGCCGGCATACAAGGTCATTCCACTGGCCATCACCGCAGGCGCTTTCATCGCCATCGCATTTATCTTCTACATCACAGTGACTACCGGAACCGGCTCCATGCCTTGGGGTATGGCCAAGCTGGTGGGCGGTCTCTGCTTCTCTCTCGGACTTATTCTGTGTGTGCTGCTCGGTGCCGAGCTGTTCACCTCCACCACCCTGACGCTGGTGGCCAAGGCTGCCAATCGCATCAGCTGGGCTCAGCTGCTCAAGAACTGGGGGCTGGTCTACTTCGGTAACCTGATTGGCGGTCTGCTGATGGTGGCGCTGATCATCGTTTCTGCAGAGTACACGGCAGCAGATGGTCAGTGGGGCCTTAACGCCCTCAAAGTGGCCCAACACAAAATTCACCACACCTTCTTCGAAGCGGTGGCGCTGGGTATCCTCTGTAACCTGATGGTATGTCTTGCTGCCTGGATGGCTTTTGGTGCCCGCAGCGCGACTGACAAGGTAGTGGTTATGCTGCTGCCGGTTGCCATGTTCGTTGCCTCAGGTTTCGAGCACAGCATCGCAAACATGTTTATGATTCCGGTTGGTATCGCTATCCACAGCGTGGCTAGTCCGGAATTTTGGCAGGCCATCGGCCAGGATCCGGCAACCTTTGCTGACCTGACCGTATCCAACTTCGTCCTACACAACCTCATCCCCGTGACCATCGGCAATATCATCGGTGGTGGCGTGATGGTTGGTCTGACTTACTGGTTTATCTTCCGTCGTCATCATTAAGGATGATTGCGGGATACTACATCAATACCGTGTGAGGTAATGAAAAATGGCAGAACTTAACGAACAGTTCCAAAAAGCATGGGAAGGCTTCGCGGCCGGTGAATGGCAGACCTCTGTCAACACCCGTGACTTCATCCAGAAGAACTACACCCCGTATGAAGGTGACGAGTCCTTCCTGGCTGGCGCGACCGAAGCGACCACCAAGCTGTGGGACAAGGTCATGGAAGGGATCAAAATCGAGAACCGCACTCATGCGCCGGTTGATTTTGATACTGACCTGCCCTCCACCATTACCGCACACGATGCCGGTTATATCGATCAGAGCCTGGAGCAGATCGTTGGTCTGCAGACTGACAAGCCGCTGAAGCGCGCCATCATCGCCAACGGCGGTATCAAGATGGTTAAAACTTCTTGCGAAGTGTACGGTCGTCAACTGGACCCGATGGTCGAAAAGATCTTCACCGAATACCGCAAGACTCACAACCAGGGCGTGTTTGACGTTTACACCAAAGACATCCTGAACTGCCGTAAGTCTGGTGTTATCACCGGTCTGCCGGATGCCTACGGCCGTGGCCGTATCATCGGTGACTACCGTCGTGTTGCTCTGTACGGTGTTGACTTCCTGATGGCCGACAAACTGGCCCAGTTCAAGTCCCTGCAAGCTGACCTGGAAAACGGCGTCAACCTGGAAGCCACCATCCGTCTGCGCGAAGAGATCTCCGAGCAGCACCGTGCCCTGGCACAGATGAAGGTGATGGCGGCCAAGTACGGTTGCGATATCTCCGTACCGGCCAAGAACGCTAAAGAAGCCGTACAGTGGACCTACTTCGCCTACCTGGCGGCAGTCAAGTCCCAGAACGGTGCAGCCATGTCCTTCGGTCGTACCTCCAGCTTCCTGGATATCTACATCGAGCGTGACCTGCAAAAAGGCCTGATCACCGAGCAAGAAGCCCAGGAGCTGATGGACCACATGGTCATGAAGCTGCGTATGGTTCGCTTCCTGCGTACTCCGGAATACGATTCACTGTTCTCCGGCGACCCGATGTGGGCGACCGAGACCCTGGCTGGTATGGGCGTTGACGGCCGTACTCTGGTCACCAAGAACAGCTTCCGTATGCTGAACACCCTGTACACCATGGGCCCGTCCCCTGAGCCGAACCTGACCATCCTGTGGTCCGAGAAGCTGCCGGTCGGTTTCAAAAAGTACTGTGCCAAGGTATCCATCGAAACCTCTTCCGTTCAGTACGAGAACGACGATCTGATGCGTCCGGATTTCAACAACGATGACTACGCCATCGCTTGCTGTGTATCCCCGATGATCGTTGGTAAGCAGATGCAGTTCTTCGGTGCTCGTGCCAACCTGGCCAAAACCATGCTGTATGCAATCAACGGTGGTATGGACGAGAAGCTCAAGATCCAGGTCGGTCCGAAAACCGAGATGGTCAAGTCCGAGTACCTCGACTACAACGATGTAATGGATCGTCTGGACCACTTCATGGATTGGCTGGCCAAGCAATACGTTGCTGCGCTGAACATCATCCACTACATGCACGACAAGTACAGCTACGAAGCCTCTCTGATGGCGCTGCACGACCGTGACGTATATCGCACCATGGCGTGTGGTATCGCTGGTCTGTCCGTAGCCGCTGACTCCCTGTCTGCCATCAAGTACGCCAAGGTCAAGCCGATTCGTGACGAAGATGGCGTTGCCATCGACTTCGAAATCGAAGGCGAATACCCGCAGTTCGGTAACAACGACGCTCGCGTCGATGATATCGCCTGTGACCTGGTTGAGCGCTTCATGAAGAAGATTCAGAAGCTGAACACCTACCGTGGTGCTGTTGCTACCCAGTCTGTTCTGACCATCACCTCCAACGTGGTATATGGCAAGAAGACCGGTAACACCCCGGATGGCCGTCGTGCTGGTGCTCCGTTCGGCCCGGGTGCAAACCCGATGCACGGTCGTGACCAGAAAGGTGCTGTTGCTTCCCTGACTTCCGTAGCCAAGCTGCCGTTCGCTTACGCTAAAGATGGTATCTCCTATACCTTCTCCATCGTTCCGAACGCACTGGGTAAAGATATGGAAGCCCAGAAAGCCAACCTGGCTGGCCTGATGGACGGTTACTTCCACCACGAATCCAACGTAGAGGGTGGTCAGCACCTGAACGTTAACGTGATGAACCGTGAAATGCTGCTGGACGCCATGGAAAACCCGGAGAAATATCCGCAGTTGACCATCCGCGTATCCGGTTATGCCGTTCGCTTCAACTCTTTGACCAAAGAGCAACAGCAAGACGTCATCACCCGTACCTTCACTGCTTCTCTGTAATCGAGACATAGTGAGCAAAAACCGGCGCCAAGGCGCCGGTTTTTTTATGCGTGCGATTTAGGGGGAGTAATCATCCCCTGTGAATCGCCCCCAGTTCCATCGCAACCACAACAGTTGTTACTGGGTATTTGAAGAGGATTAAGGGGTGAACAGAGGCGCCATCGCGGGTATCAAGCAATACCCATAAGCCTGTGACTATGGAATCATTCTCTGCCTCTGCCTCTGCCTCTGCCTCTGCCTCTGCCTCTGCCTCTGCCTTTCCATATGCAGCTGGGAGGTCTCAGGTTTAGCCAGCCAGATATGTGTGTGGCTTAAGCCAACCAAACTACAAACCCTGCTTGCAGAAATAAAAGGGCTGCACATTGTGCAGCCCTTGCCTCTGGAGAATAGCGGGTTGAGCGTGTCAGCTGGCCCAGGTGATGATGTGATCGATCCATTCACCCGCCTGATCCTCGTGAATGACTTTGCCACGGACGGATTGACCAGCCTGATGCATCGCGGAACGACTGCCGGTCAGCAGAGGATGCCACTCTGGAAGAGCGTCACCTTCAGACAGCAGGCGATATGCGCAGGTTGAGGGGAGCCAGTCATATTCGGTGATCTTGTCATGGGTGATCTGCAGACAGTCAGGCTCTTTTTTGAAACGATTGGCGTAATCAGAGCACTGACAGGTCTTGGTGTTAAGCAAATTGCAGGCGACATTGGTGAAAACCAGTTCGTCGGTATCTTCATCGATCAGCTTGTTGAGGCAGCATTTTCCGCAACCATCGCAGAGGGATTCCCATTCGGATTCAGTCATCTGCTGCAGACTCTTGGTCTGCCAAAAGGGGGCTTGCATCATACCGCTCACTTATTACACCTGATAAAACGCGTGGTTATACCCCTTGTTACCCTGTATTTCAAGGAGAGGGTCACCCCGGTGGACAAATTGTCGTGATCAGCTCAAATGAATGCAATGACTTTCAGCCTCATCATATTGCTCAAACGGGTTCGCTGGTAGGCAGGAAGTCCCGCAGGTTTGAATACTTGGGCTGCATGATTGTCCAGTTCAGGTTTTATTTTCTGCTTCTTTATCCGTTGCATCTTTTGATGTTTGTCTGCTTGCAGCAAGCAGGGTCAAATGATCTCCGATGCCTACCGTCAGGCTGTTGCAAGCTTGTCTTTCAAATAAAGCCGCTGGTCACATATTGTTTGCGACCTTCTGTCACTGCGACCCGCGGGAGAGCCTGCGTAGGCGTTCGTTTTTTGTCTTAATGATTGAGATAGATATCTTGTTCTGAATAGGCCAGCAGAGGTGTGCCGAGGTTAGTCCGTTTCGCGCCAAAGAAGCGGGTGAGTACGCCAGATTGCTGTCCCAGTCGCTGCAGCTTGACGTGATCCAGCTCGATCTGCTCGGGTAGCCAGGTAAATACGGCGGCGCAGTGACCATTGCCCAGACTGCGCTCCAGGGTTTGCTGCCAGTTCTTGATTTTGGGGCTATGTACCACCAGCACTCTCTTGGGATCGATACCTCGCTCTTCCAGACGGCTGACTGTGGGGCGTCCCGGCGGGGCGATCAACAAGATCCAGCCGGTATGAGCCTCCCCAAGCTTTGTCAGCTCGCTCAGAAACTGATCATCAGACTGGATAGTCACACCATAATGAGCCAACTCCGCTTTGCAGGCGGTTCTGGTTGGCCAGGGCTTGCTCATGACACGATTCATCGCAAAGGGCAGTGAGTGCAGGGGCTGGTTCATATATGGGGTTCCTGTATGAATATCCAAGCTGTATGCGCATACAGTAGTTCTATCCTGTGGCAGTGACAAGGTGTTTTTGCTGAAAAATGTGATGGTGTTGGCATGTGTCGTTAGTAAGGTTATGTTTTTAAACACTATTTAATATAAATCTGGTTGGGTGTTTTTCGTACTATGGACAAACCTTGCGTAACCGCCCATGGTTATACAGGTCATTTACAGGAGGTGCCGCCATGGATATCAGTACCTTGCAACGTCTTGATGCCAACATCTTGCTGGGCATCATCAATGAGAAGCTAAGGCTTGAATGTGACGGGTTGGAGGAGTTGCTGGCCTATTACGATATGAGTGAAGAGCAGTTGGCAGGGCGTCTGGATCAGATTGGGTACCATTACGATCCATTGAGCAATCAGTTCAAAGCACATCTTTAAGGATGCAATGATTGCTTCATATTTATACGGTAATTTTTCAGGCACATTGAAACCGGTTTCAATGTGCCGTCTTGCTGCCTATTTTCAGGGATTTTCAAGGCTTGGCAATCTCTGAAAACCTATTCATGCCAGAATATTTTTATTGTTTCATTAAGCTTATGATAATAAAGGGAATGTTTGTTTTTATGCGATCAATTAAAGGAAAGGGTTTTCAAGCTTTTCAGGCTGTTTTTATCGGTTAAAGTGTGACTTGCGTTAACTTTTAATTCTGCCGCTTTAGTTAGTATTCTCACGCCGGTACATATTTTGAGATAACAACAGCGCCGGTCCCGCAAGCGGGATAACAATTTTATTTGTAACGAAGGAATATGGTTTATGGCTACCAAGAAGAAGACAGACCAGGATCTCCAACTGGATAAAGATCAGCTCAAGGCGAGTATCGTGCGTCACCTGCGTTCTACCTTGGGAACAAGCGAACAGAAAGCCTCTCCCGAAGCGTGGTGGAAAGCCACAGCTGCGGCTGTCAATGAACAGGTGTACGAGCGCCTGACCCGCACTCAGCAGACTCATTTCAAGAAAGATACTCGTGCGATTCACTATCTCTCTGCTGAATTCCTGATGGGACGATTGACTTCCAACAACCTGCACAACCTCTCCCTCTACAAGACTTGCGAAGAGGCGCTGGGCGAACTCGGTCTGGAACTGACCGACCTGTGCGAACAAGAGCCGGACATGGCACTTGGCAACGGCGGCCTGGGTCGTCTGGCTGCCTGCTTTATCGACTCGCTGGCCACTCTGAACTATCCGGCGGTTGGCTATGGTATCCACTACGAACACGGTCTGTTCCGTCAGGAAATCCAGGATGGCCGCCAGATTGAGCGTCCGGACTCTTGGCGTGAATATGGCAACCCCTGGGAGATCTGCCGTCCCGAGTCGGTGCAAGAAGTGCCGCTCTATGGCTACGTCGAGACCGTGTTTGGTGACAATGGCGGCCTGAAGAAGGTATGGCACGCCGGTCGCAAGATTAAAGGGGTGCCTTGGGATATTCCGGTGGTCGGTTTTGGCGGTCACACCGTCAACATCCTGCGTTTGTGGGAATCCCGCGCCTCCGAGTTTTTCGACTGGGACGTGTTCAACGCCGGTGGTTACATCGACTCCCAGGCTGAGAAAGCCCAGGCCGAGACCATCTCCAAGGTGCTGTATCCGAACGATGAGACCGATGCAGGTAAAGAGCTGCGTCTGATCCAGCAGTACTTCTTCTGTGCTTGCTCCATCAAGGACATCATGCGCCGCTACAAGCGGGTCCATGGCAGTGACTTCAGCAACTTTGCCGCGCAAATTGCCATTCAGCTCAACGATACTCACCCGACTGTCGCCATCCCGGAACTGATGCGGGTGCTAGTTGACGAGGAAGATCTGAACTGGGATGCCGCTTGGGCTATCTGCTATCAGGTATTCTCTTACACCAACCACACTCTGCTGCCGGAAGCGCTGGAGAAGTGGTCGGTCAGCCTGTTCGAGAAAGTACTGCCTCGCCATCTGGAGGTGATTTACGAGATCAACGCCCGCTTCCTGAACGAGTTGGTGGAGCCCAAGTGGCCGGGCAACGATGCTATCAAAGCCAAGCTCTCCATCATCGAAGAGGGAGATGTGCGCAAGGTTCGCATGGGCAACCTGTGCGTGATCGGTTCTTCCAAAGTGAACGGTGTGGCCGAGATCCACTCCAAGCTGGTGAAGGAAGATCTCTTCCCCGAGTATGCCGAGCTGTGGCCGGAAAAAATGTGCAACGTGACCAACGGGGTGACCCCGCGTCGCTGGCTGCTGGCGTGCAATCCGGAACTGGCTGGCCTCTACAACGAAGTAGTGGGCAAGGAGTGGCCGCTGCAACTGGACAAACTGCGTGGCGTGGTGAAGTTTGCCGACGACAAGGCGTTCCAGCAGCAGTTCACGACCATCAAGCGTCACAACAAAGAGAAGCTGGTCAAGGTCATCAAAGACGAAACCGGTATCGATGTCAGTGCCGAGGCGATCTTTGACGTTCAGATCAAGCGTCTGCACGAGTACAAGCGCCAGCAACTGAACCTCATTCACATCATGGCACTCTATCGTCGTCTGCTGGCCAACCCGGACTATGACATGCATCCGCGCGTGTTTATCTTCGGCTCCAAAGCGGCGCCCGGTTACAAGCTGGCCAAAGACATCATCTATGCCATCAACAAGCTGGCGGATCGGGTCAATAACGATGCTCGTATCCAGGGCAAGCTGAAAGTGGTGTTCATGCCGAACTACCGCGTGAGTCTGGCCGAGAAGCTGATCCCGGCAGCAGATGTCTCCGAGCAGATCTCCACTGCAGGTTATGAAGCATCCGGTACCGGCAACATGAAGATGGCACTCAACGGTGCAATCACCATCGGGACGCTGGATGGAGCCAACATCGAGATCGCTGAAGAGGCGGGTGCCGAAAACTGTGCCATCTTCGGTCTGAACGTGGACGAAGTGAAGTCGCTGAAGGCGCGCGGTTACAACCCGTATGACTTCTACTATGCCAACTCCGAGCTCAAAGCCGTGCTGGACTGGTTTGATACCGACTACTTCACGCCTGGTCGTCCGGGTGAGCTGGCCTCAATCAAGCGCTCCTTGCTGGAAGGGGGAGACCCTTACCTGACCCTAGCGGACTTCCAGTCCTACTCGGATGCACACAAGCTGATCGATACCTGGTATCGGGATCCGGCTCTGTGGGCGAAGAAGGCCATCATCAACTCCGCCACCATGGGCAAGTTCAACTCCGACCGCTCTATTCAGGACTATGTGGATCGGATCTGGGATCTGAAGGCCTGCAACATCGGCTAATCAGATTCATAAATGAGAAAACCCCCGCAATGCGGGGGTTTTTGTTTACTGGGGGTAGGTTGATCAGAGGATATCGCCAACGAAGTAGGCCAGCAGGGCGAGCAACACGGTAAAGACCACGTTCAGAGCCATACCGGCTTTCATCATCTCCCTCTGGCGAATGTGGCCACTGGCAAAGACGATGGCATTGGGCGGCGTGGCGACCGGCAGCATAAAGGCACAGGAGGCACCGATAGCGATCAACACCGACATCACCACAGGTGATACACCCAGTGCCTCGGCGACACCGGCAAACAGGGGAACCAACAGTGCGGCGGTGGCGGTGTTGGAGACCAGTTCGGTCAGGAATACCACGAAGGCGGCCAGCATAAGCAACACGACAAAAATGTTGGCGTTGGAGAGCACGGCCGACAGATGGCTGGCCAGGAATGCGCTGGTACCAGTGGCCTTGAGAATGGCGCTCAGGGTCAGACCGCCGCCAAACAGCATCAGCACGCCCCAGTCGGTGTTCTGGTTGACGTCATCCCAGCTGGCGACACGGCTGACCACGATGGCCACGATGGCGCCCATGGCAATCAGGGTGTCGAGTTGCGGAATACCGCCAAAGGCGTTGGAGATGGGTTGTGAGCCGATCCAGAGCACAACGGTGGTCAGGAAGATTGCCAGCGTCACTTTACGCTCGCGGGTCCAGTTGATGGTGACATCCTGGATCTCGACGCGGTGGCTGAGACGCGGGCGGGTTACCAGATAGAGCAGGGCAATGCCGCAGGGCATCAGGATCAGCACGACTGGAACACCGAATTTCATCCAGTCAGTGAAGCCAATCCCCATCTGCGCGGCTGCGATGGCGTTGGGTGGGCTACCCACCAGGGTACCGATGCCGCCGATACTGGCGCTGTAGGCGATCCCCAGCAATACGAAGACGAAGGTGGCGCGCTCTTTTTTGCTATCGAGGCGTGCCAGCATACCGATCGCCAGTGGCAGCATCATGGCGGTGGTAGCGGTGTTGCTGATCCACATCGACATGGCGGCTGTGATGGTAAAGAGCAGGATGACGCCCCAACCCAGATGACCATTGGCCAGGTGCATCACCTTGCCTGCCATCAGGGTATCCAGTCCCTGTTTTGAGAGGGCTGCCGCGAGGGCGAAACCGCCAAAAAAGAGGAACAGGATCGGGTTGGCAAAATCGGTGAGGGATTTGCTCATGTCAAACACCCCTAGCACGGTAGCCAGCAGGGGTACCAGCAGCGCGGTGATGGTAACGTGCAGCGCTTCGGTCAGCCAGAGGATGGCAATAAAGACCAGAATGCCTAGCCCCTTGTTGACCATGGGGTCAAACGGGAGCCAGGCGAGCATGGCACAAAGTAGCAAAACATCCAGGATGACGATCCCTGATTTGATGTCCAGCCAGCGAGATGGAGCAGAGGGTACAGCTGATGTGTGCATAATGTTCTCTCGGTTAATTTATGGTTGTTTTTGTGTTGCCGAGATTACATCCATTCACTTGTTTGAAACAGACTCACATGTTGAAAATCAGCCTCTACTCACATACTCATTGATAAAAATGAGGAAATGAACACATAAATAAAACATGTGCGAAATATAAATCAAACATCCATGAACTGTTCCAGCCACTGCTTGAACATGTTCTTGGGCAAGGATCCATTTATCTGGTTCACCAGTTTGCCCTGTTTGAAGACCATCAGGGTGGGGATGCTGCGAATGGCGTAACGGGCGGCAATGGTGCTCTGCTGCTCGGTATCGACTTTGACAAAGCGCATCCGTGGTTCGAGTTCATGGGCAACCTCATGAAATACAGGAGCAAACTGCTGGCAGGGGCCGCACCAGCTGGCCCAGAAATCGACCACGACCGGGATATCTGAGTTGATCAGGGTATCGAAGTTATCCGCCTTCCCGAGGCAAGGGGTCTGGCTGAACAGGAGGGCTTTGCAGCGCCCGCATTTGGCAGATGTATCGATATGGGTAACGGGCAGGCGGTTCCTGGTAAAGCAGTGGCTACAATAAGTAGTGATAAATGACATAATTGGTTCCTTCTAAATCAGCTCTGGCCGGGGATATGATGAGAAGCCAGAATGAAGCAATCGCGAAACAATAGCGAAATATCAGAGCAATAACGGTAACACAGTGCCCAGCGGGAGTGGATAATTCCCCAGGGTTCATTGCCTAACCGGATAATTCAGCGACCACCAGATGAGAGTCGAGACGGGATGAATAAAGGATCACGGAAAAACCGTGCTGTGCCAGGGCTGATTGTTGCCCTGCTGCTTGCCTTTTCGGGCTACTGCTGGCAGTCGCTCCGTCAGCAGCAGCAGGCCCACAACCTGAACGAAGCGGCCGAGGTGGTGCTGAACCGGATCAACGCCGATACCGTCTATCTGCTTGGGCGGGAGCAGGCCAATGACAGCAATGTTCAGCAGCGCCTGAACCAGTTATCCATCACCCTTGACGGTTTTGTACGGGAAGTCAGAAGCGATCCCGAGCTGGTGCAAGACGATCTCTCCCAAGCACTGCTTGAAGACATGGACACCTATCTGATGGCGCTGGCCAAGCTTCATGCCATTGAGATGTCTATCGAGTATCTCAATGCGCCCCTGCAGGCCCAGATTAAAAAGGTGCGGGGGATAAGCCCGTCAGACAGTGCGCTTCATCGCGATCTGGAGGAGCTTGCGCAACTGAGTAGCTATTTACAGCGCAGTTGGGACAAACGTGAACAGACTTCGCTGAACCAGTTGCAGAAGCAGTTGCAATCCCGTTATGGCAACTTGCCGGAGATCGCTACCCTGATCCGCCTGAGCAAGGAGATGAGCCAGCAGGTGATTGCCTATCACACCTTGCGTTACCAGCTCATCGACATGCATGTGATCGAGAGTCTGGTGCGCTGGAAACTCGACAAGCTGGAGCGCGCCTCCTCTTTGATGAACCGCTTCTATCTGATGGTGTTGTGCGGGGCCTTGATCTGCTTTGCGCTGGTGGCTTTCACTCTGTGGCGCCGCAACCAGAAGCTGAGCGAGTTGTCGCGCCAGACCGGCTTGCTGGCCCAGGCCAAAAGCGATTTTCTGGCCAACATGAGCCACGAGATCCGCACCCCCATGAATGCCATCATAGGTTTTAGCTCGCTGGCACTGCAGACTGAACTGGATCAACAACAGCGGGACTATCTGGGCAAGATCAAATCCTCATCCGATACCCTGCTGCTGCTGATCAACGACATCCTTGATTTGACCAAGGTGGAGTCAGGCAAGCTGACGTTGGAGGAGATCGACTTCGATCTCAGCGAGCAGCTCGATTCGCTGGCGGGCATGTTTGCCGATCTGGCGGAGCGCAAACACGTGGAAGTGGTTATTCGCAAGTCACCGGAGGTGCCGGTCTTCTTGCGTGGGGATCCCTTGCGATTGGGACAAGTGCTGGTCAATCTGGTGAACAACGCCATCAAGTTTACCGAACGCGGTGAAGTCGAAGTCTGCATCGAGCTGGCCAATCCTCACCCAATGCGGATCCGCTTCAGTGTGCGCGATACCGGCATCGGCATTGCCGAAGAGAAGCAGACCCAACTGTTTCAGGCGTTTACCCAGCTGGAGGCGGGCAATACCCGAAAATATGGCGGCTCGGGTCTTGGGCTCAACATCTCCCAGCGGCTGGTGGAGCTGATGGGGGGGCGGATCACCGTAGAGAGCAAGCCTGGCGTCGGCTCTCTGTTCAAGTTCGATATTCCGATGGCGCAGGCGGTCTACGGCGTCGCTGGACGGAAAGTCTTCTTCGAAAACCAGCCGCTGGTGATGGTGATGGATGACAACGAACTGGTGCTGGATCTGGCCCGGACATTCTAACTCGGGCGGGAGTGCGAGTGCTGCCGGTTAACTCCCTTTCCCGCGCCCGTCAGCTGCTCCGTGAAGAGGGACCGAATCTGCGGTTGGCGATCCTCGACTGGCGCATGGGTCAGGAGGACGGGCTCGATCTGGCGCTGGAGATGTATCAGCACAGCCAGTGGCGGCGGATCCCCATCCTGATGATCAGTGCCTGGGCCAGAGAGGGGCTACACGCCAGGATGGACAGCATGGGGCTGACTCATTTTCTGCCCAAACCGATGACCGAAAATGCCCTGCTGGCCAAGGTGGACGAACTGCTCAACGGCAGCTCCTACGAGCTCAACCTGCGCAAGGCCGAGGCACAGGGGGATCAGCAACACTTCAAATCTCTGTTGCAGGGTACCCGAGTGCTGTTGGCGGAAGACAACCGGGTCAATCAGCAGCTCATCATCGAATATCTGCGGCGCGTCGATGCGGTAGTGTGTGTGGTCAGCAATGGTCGGGAGGCGGTGGAGCGGGTCGCCGAGCAGCCTTTTGACGTGATCCTGATGGATTTGCAGATGCCGGTGCTGGACGGACTCGATGCCACCCGCCAGATCCGCAAGATGGTCGACAAACACGATGTGCCCATCATTGCCCTCACCGCCAGCGCCATGCCCGGTGACAAGGAGCGTTGCCTGGGGGTGGGGATGAATGGCTATGTCACCAAGCCGGTGAGCAAGCTGGATCTCTACAACAACCTGCTGCAGTGGGTAAAGCCGCAAGGGGTGGAGCAGGCGGGGATCATGGAGGTGAAACCGCCGGATATGATCGGGATCCTCGATCTGCAGGATGCACTCAAGCGGCTGGAGCAGGACAAGGAGGCGTTGCAGATCCTGTTCAAGCTGTTCATGTCGGAGCACAAGGACGATCTGTGGGAGATCCGCTCCGCTCTGCGCCGTCAGCAACCCGAGGTGGCCAGCAAGCTGCTGCACACCCTCAAGGGGGTGTCGGCCAATATCTCGGCGGCCCGTCTGCAATTGGTGGCTGGCGAGCTGGAGTGGCGCCTGCGGCAAAACGAGGTGCTAAGCGAGACGGATCTGGAGCAGTTGCAACAGGTGTTCAGCCAGACCCGGGAAGAGGTGTCACACTTCCTGTTGACCGGTGAGCAGCATGAAAATTCGTATAATCCCTATTCATCAGGGGATGATCGCATGTCACAGTGAATTAAATAGTAATTATTCTCAACCACTCCGGTTCGGGATATGATGAGCTTTCGTTCGAATCGCCTCCAGCCGGAGGCGATTGTTTTCATTCTTCTATTTCTGCGTGGCTTCTCTGATGGCCGCTCCTTGGCGCGGTCACGGGCAGAGAGCGCTAAAGGTTGGTGGTGTGAGCGTATTTCTACGATTGAGCTGGTTTTTCAAGGAGCAGTGGCCCCGTTATCTGGCTGCCATCTCCCTGCTGCTGATGGTGGCCCTGTTGACCGTTATTCCGCCCAAAGTGGTGGGCTGGGTGGTTGATGGCATCACCAGGGGCGGTCTCGACAATGGTACCCTGATGCGCTATCTGGCGGGGCTGTTTGGTCTGGGTGTGCTGATTTATCTGCTGCGCTACGTCTGGCGGGTGATGCTGTTTGGTGCCTCTTACCGTCTGGCCTATGTGTTGCGCAATCGCCTGTTCAGCCATTTCACCCGGATGAGCCCCGATTTTTATCAGCGCCACCGTACTGGCGATTTGATGGCCCATGCCACCAACGACATTCAGGCGGTGGAGATGACCGCTGGCGAAGGGGTGCTGACTCTGGTGGACTCCATCATGGTCGGGGTATTGGTGCTCTCCATCATGTGCAGCCAGTACTCCTGGCAGTTGACGCTGGTCTCCTTGCTGCCGCTGCCGGTGATGGCCTATTTCATGAACCGCTTCGGCACCCAGATCTACACCCAGTTCAAGGCGGCGCAAGGGGCCTTCTCCAAGCTCAATAACAAGACCCAGGAGGCCCTTTCCGGCGTGCGGGTGTTGAAATCCTATGCGGTTGAATCGCTGGAAGATGAAGGTTTTGCCGAGCTGACCAAACAGGCGGGGGAGCGCAATATGGCGGTGGCCCGCATCGATGCCAAGTTCGATCCGGTCATCTATCTCTGTATCGGTTGCTCCTACTTCCTCGCGGTGGCGGGGGGCAGTGTGCTGGTGCTGCGCGATGAGTTGACCCTGGGTGAGCTCACCAGCTTCACCATGTACCTCGGCCAGCTGATCTGGCCGATGTTTGCCATCGCCTGGCTGTTCAACATCATCGAGCGGGGCAGCGCCGCCTACTCCCGTATCGAAAGCCTGCTGGGGGAGCGTAGCGATATCGAAGAGCCCGCCCAGCCTGCCGCGTTTACCTCTGCCTTTCCTTTGCAGATCAAAGGGGTGAGCTATCAACTTGAGCAGCGCACCCTGCTTGCGGATATCGACGTTACCCTCAAGCAAGGGGGGATGCTCGGGGTGGTGGGGCGCACCGGGGCAGGCAAGAGCTCCCTGCTCAAGCTGTTGATGCGCCTTGCCAATCCGACTCACGGTTCGATTGTCATGGGTGGCGTTCCGATTGACCAGCTGCCGCTCGCCACACTGCGCAGCCAGTTTGCCTATGTGCCGCAGGAGCCATTCCTGTTTTCCACCACTATCGCCGCCAATATCGCCCTCGGCAAACCCGATGCGAGCCGCGAGGAGGTCGAACGGGTGGCGCGCATTGCCTGTGTCCACGATGATATCGTGCGTTTCCCCAAAGGCTATGAAACCGAGGTGGGGGAGAAAGGGGTGACCCTCTCCGGCGGCCAGAAACAGCGGCTGGCCATTGCCCGCGCTCTGCTGCTGGATGCGCCCATTCTGGTGCTCGATGATGCGCTCTCGGCGGTGGATGCCCACACCGAGCAGCAAATTCTGCACGCTCTCAAAGCCCATCGTCGCACCCTGATCCTGGTCAGCCATCGCATGACGGCGGTGGAGCAGGCCGACGAGATCCTGGTGCTGGAGCAGGGGACCATCAGCGAGCGGGGTCATCACGGTACCCTGATGGCGCACAATGGCTGGTATGCAGATATGGTGCGTTACCAGCGTCTCGAAGAAGCGGTGGAGGAGAGCCTGTGAATCCGACCATTAAACGACTGCTCGCTTACTGCGCCCAGTATCCTCGCTGGCTGATCCAGGCGGGGATTTGCCTGCTGCTCGCCACCGGCGCCGAAGTGGCCGGACCGCTACTGATCAAGCTCTTTATCGATGACTATCTGGCGCCTCGCAATATCGTGCTGCCCACCATAGCCCTGATTGCAGCGGGCTATCTGGGCTTGCAGGTGCTCTCGGCGGCGGGCTTCTATTTGCAATCCCTGCGCTTCAATCGCATTGCCCAGGCGGTGGTGCAAACCTTGCGCGAGCAGGTGTTTGCCACCGCCATCCGCTTGCCGGCCCGCTACTTTGACAAGCATCGCTCCGGCTCGCTGATTTCCCGCATCACCAACGACACCGAAGCGATCATGAACCTCTATGTGCAGGTGATCGGCTTGCTGGTGCAAAAGGTGGTGCTGTTGTGCGGCATCCTCATCTCCATGGCGCTGCTGGATCTGCGGCTGATGCTGGTCTGCTCCCTGTTGCTGCCCGCCGTGGGCGGGGTGATGTGGCTCTACCAGAAACTGAGTGTGCCGGTGGTGCGAGCGACCCGCAGTCTGCTCTCCGACATCAACAGCCGCCTCAACGAGTCGCTGCAGGGGATGCCGGTCATTCAGGCGATGGTGCAGGAGCGCCACTTTGCCAACGCCTTTGCCGAGGTGAACCAGCAGCACTGGTCGGCACGGATCAAGAGCCTCAAGATCAACGGCATTTTGCTGCGTCCACTCATCGATCTCTTCTACATGATGGTGCTGATCGGTCTGTTGGCGCTGTTCGCCCACGAGGGGGTGAGCCACGCCGGTGCCATTCAGGTGGGGGTGCTCTACGCCTTTATCAGCTATCTGGGGCGGATGATCGAGCCGCTCATCGAGATGACCAACCAGCTTAACCAGCTGCAGCAGGCGATGGTGGCGGGGGAGCGTGTCTTTGCCCTGCTCGATGAAACCCGTGAGAGCACCGATGGCGAGATGATCCCGCTAGAAGGGCGGGTCAGTTTCGAGCGGGTGAGCTTCTCCTACGATGGCGAGCAGCAGGTGTTGCGGGAGGTCAGCTTTGCCGCAAAACCGGGCCAGATGCTGGCGCTGGTGGGCCATACCGGCAGCGGCAAGTCCACCATTATCAGCCTGCTGATGGGCTTCTATCCGCTGGATCAGGGGCAGATCCGCTTCGATGATCACGCACTGGATACCCTGTCGCTGGCGGCGGTGCGCCGCAGCATCGGGCTGGTGCAGCAGGATCCTTTTATCTTTGTCGGCACCCTGGCGGAGAACCTGCGTCTCGGCCGCGCCGGCATAGATGACGCGCGGCTCTGGCAGGCGCTGAGCGAGGTGCAGTTGGCCGAGTTTGTGCGCAGCTTGCCACAGGGGATCAACACCCTGATGGAGGAGGGTGGCAAGAACCTCTCCGCCGGTCAGCGGCAACTGCTCTCCTTTGCCCGTGCACTGGTGGGAGATCCGCGTATCCTCATTCTGGATGAAGCGACGGCCAGCGTGGACTCCCAGACCGAGCTGGCGCTGTCGCAGGCGATCTCTGCTGCCCGTCGTGGCCGCACTACCATCGCCATCGCCCACCGCCTCTCGACCATCGTCGATGCGGACGAGATCCTGCTGCTCTCCCGCGGTCAGGTGAGCGAGCGGGGCAGCCACAGCGAGCTGATGGCCCTCGGCGGCCATTATGCCCAGCTGTTCGAGATGCAGAGTCAGGGGGCTTGGCTGGAAGAGAAGCGCGCCTGAGCGGCACATTTACTGTAACAGCGACATGAACGAAAAGAGGGAACCGATGCGGTTCCCTCTGTTTTTTTGCGTTGGGCAAAGGTCGTAACCGTGATCCCTGTGCTTGTCGAATGGCGCAGATGCAGGCAACATGTTGTTTACATTAACTCATCGGATCAGTTCGCATATGGATTTGCAACGCTTCAAAGCCAATCTGGCGCTTCGGCTGTTTGCCTGGCGCTATATTCCCGTCATCGGGTTTTGTGCCCCGATCATCGAAGAGATGAACGCCAAGGCGCTGCGCATTCGCATTCCCCTTGGATGGCGTACCCGCAACCACCTGGGCAGCATGTATTTTGGCGCGCTGGCGACCGGTGCCGATCTGGTAGGTGGTCTGCTGGTGATGGAGAAGGGGCGGCTGCGGCGCAAGAAGGTGCACTTCGCCTTCAAGGATGTGCAGGGGGAGTTTTTGAAACGACCGGAGGGGGATGTGCAGTTCGACTGCGCAGCGGGGGAGGAGATTGACGCCATGATCGACGAATCGCTGGCAAGCGGTCAGCGCATCAATCGCCCCATCCAGGTGGTGGCCACCTGTCCGTCATTGAACGGGGATGAGGCGATGGCGCGTTTTGTGCTGACCCTGTCGATCAAGGCCAGCTAGCGGGTTGCCGGAGAGTGGCTCCCCGAAACGGGTTTAGCCAATCTCCGGGCTGACGCCCTCTTTCACCACGACCTTCATGCCGTTGAAGTTGACCACCTGGTCGGCCACGATCTTGCAGCGCTTGCGGGTCTCAACCTGACCGTCCACCTCGACCAGCCCTTCGGCAACGAGGGCTTTGGCGGCGCCGCCACAATCGGCCCACCCCTGATGTTTGATAAGGTCACACAAGGCAACGAAGGGGTGACCTTCGAGCAGAAACGTCTCCATGGGAAATCCTCTAGATGGATGAATGCCGGATACAGCAGGGCGACTATTTTAGGCAGTTCGCTCAGGCAAAGAAAGGAAGAGGGGCCACTCGCTGCGAAAAAGTGGCCGATTGTCCTTGAGGTGGCGCTTTCACAAGTCCTGACGGAGAGGTGAGAGGGCCACCCGTGACGTATCGTGACGCACCTCGTCCCGGCTGGTGTGCCCACACTCGCCCCTGACTGTTAGGATCGGGCCACACTCAATGGCCCAAGGAACTTTCCATGACACTCTCCCGCCTGCTGCTGGCATGCAGCGCCCTGACTCTGTGCGGTGTCGCGCAGGCCAGTACCCCGGTGCAGGTTTCGCTGCCCGGTGTCAACCTGCCCGCGTCTCATCAGGTGGAAGGAGCGCGCGCCTCGCTGCTCTACGGTCGGACCGGTCAGGTGAAGGGTATTGATCTGCCAATCTTCGCCCTCTCCGATGTGGATCAGTTCAGAGGCCTGCAGCTCGGGATCTTTCTCGGTGTCGGTAGGGTGCGCCACCAGTTTGGCGGGGTCGCTATCAACGCCATCAACTGGCACGAAGGGCAGGATACCGGCGTCAATCTGGGGCTGGTCAACCTGACCAACAATGTACAGGGGCTCAACTGGGGGGTGGTCAATATCGCCAAGGGCAATGCGCTGGCCAACGTCGGCTTCGTCAACTATGCCGAGCGTACCACCTTCCAGATTGGCTTTATCAATGCGACCAAGCACCTCGATGGCTTGCAGATCGGGCTGGCCAACTATGCCGCCAACGGCGTGTTCCCCATTCTGCCACTGGTGAACTTCCAGAAATCGTTCTGACCAAGGCAGTTCGCTTTGCGTTAAGGGCCTCTGCTGATTACCCTGTGCCTCTTGCAACTTGTGACAGGCGAACAGAGGTAATTGATGACGGCAGGGCAGATGAGTGCAATCGGGATCGGCTGGGATGTGCGTGGCTGGCAGGGCAGTGCCCAGGCGGTGGCCGTGGTGGGCTGGCAGGCCGAATCCAACCGCCTGCACTGGCTTGGGGTGTCGCCACTGTTTCGCCTGAGCTCGCGGGTGGCGCCGGATCTGGCCGCCCTGCTGCGTCCGGCCCTGCAAAACGAGCTGACCCTGATGCAGGTAGAAGCCTGCCCGCAACTGGCGCTCGGTATCGATGCGCCGCTCGCCTTTCCCCGCGCCTTGCGGGATCTGCTCAACGGCCAGCCACATAGCTGTGCCGCTCCCGAGCGGGAGATAGAAAACCCCTATGCCTATCGCGACTGCGAGCGCTGGTTGTATCAGCAGTACGGCAAGAAGCCGCTCTCGGCTACCTTTGACCGGCTCGGCAACAACGCCACCCTGGCGCTCTCCATGCTGCCGAGGCTCTCGGATCTGCAACTGGTGCCGACCGTTGCCCCGAAGACCAGTCGTGCCGTGCTGGAGGTCTATCCGGCATTGGCCAAAGTGGGCGGCAAGGCCGCCCCGGCACGGCCCGAGCTGGCGGCCTTGCTGCCTGCGGACGTGCTGGTCGGCACCGATCGCTACGATGCGGCGCTCTGCGCCCTGATGGCGCTGCAATATGCCGCTGGTGGCAAGGTGACGGTATTGCCTGAGCTGATTTCGCCACCCAGTGACATGCCTTGTGATGAGGGATGGGTCTATCACTTTGCCCGTCATGCTGTAGAGCACAACGGCATGTGACGACGGGGACGCGGCACATCATGGCGCCGCTCACCCTGTGGACGCGGGCCAAATGGCGCAAAAAACCTGTCTTTAGTCAGGAAATTGCCTGTTCATCCCGCGCCAAGGTGGCGCATCGTTATCTTCATCCGATATATTGCCCACCTTGCTGATCCTTTGCTGTGGTATTCCCGATGAAATCCGTTCTCTCTATTCAGTCCCACGTGGTCTTTGGTTGTGCCGGCAACAGCGCGGCCGTCTTCCCCATGCGCCGCCTTGGTATGGATGTATGGCCCATCAACACGGTGCAGTTTTCCAACCACACCCAATATGCCCAGGGGTGGCAGGGGATGGCGATGCCGGCGGGCCATATCAGCGCGCTGGTTGAGGGATTGGGCAATATCGAGGTGCTCGGTGGCTGTGACGCCGTGCTGAGCGGTTACCTTGGCTCCGCCGAGCAGGGGGACGAGATCCTGACCGTGGTCAACGCCGTCAAGGCGGCCAACCCCGATGCCATCTACTTCTGCGACCCTGTGATGGGCCATCCGGAGAAGGGGTGTATCGTTGCCCCCGGCGTCACCCGTTTTCTGACCGAGCAGGCGCTGCCGGTGGCCGACATGATGGCTCCCAACCTGCTGGAGCTGGAGACCCTCTGTGATACCCATCTGGCTGATCTGGATCAGACCCGCGCGGCTGCCCATCAGCTGCTGGCCCGCGGCGTCAAGCTGGTGCTGGTCAAGCATCTCGGTCGTGCGGCGCAGGACTCCAGCCGCTTCGAGATGCTGCTGGCCACCCCGCAAGGGGATTACTTGATTGCCCGTCCGCTCTATGACTTTGCCCGCCAGCCGGTGGGGGTTGGCGATCTTATCAGCGCCCTGATGCTGGCCAATTTGCTGGCCGGTCACGATGCGGTCAGCGCGTTCGAGCGCACCAACGCCTCGGTGGATGCGGTGCTGCAGGAGACCTGGCGCCAGCAGGCTTACGAGCTGCAACTCATCGCCGCGCAAGATGCCTTCGCCCTGCCAGAGGTTGCAGTGCGAGCGGTGAAACTCCCCTGAGTCAACGCGGACTTTCGTCTATCCCGACAAGGGGGTGGGATGCAGATGAAAAAGGCTTGCCAATGGGCAAGCCTTTTTACTGTTTGCCTATTTAGTGCGGCAAGCAATCAGATGCGGGGATGGCGGAGGCGATAACGCTCAGCCATGGCATTGGCCGCTACCATGGCGGCGTAGACATCCTGTTCACTCACTGTCATCGGCATGTTGCCCATGGTATCGAGGGGATCGCAGGCTAGCTGCGCCACCTTGCGCCACTCGCTTTCATCAAAGTGGGTGAGCCCCAGCTCTGGTAGCGTCATGGGCAGACCTGCACAGTCGATGATGCGAAACACTTCATCAAGTTCATGTTGCGGGGCGCGCTCAAGCACGAGTTGGGTCAGCAGGCCGAAGACCACCTTCTCGCCATGCTGGGCACGATGGAGCTCCGCTATCAGTGACATGCCATTGTTGACGGCATGAGCGGCGGCCAGTCCACCGGCTTCTGCGCCGACCCCGCTGAGGTAGATGGTGGCCTCGATAACCTGCTCCAGCGCCGGGGTCGAGACATGGTGGCGTATCGCATCCATGGCCAGCTCGATGTTCTCACCAAGCAGCTCGTAACAGAGCTGTGCCAGACCAAGGCCAGTGCGTGAAGGGCGCTTGCCGACCAGATTGAGCCCGTCCGCCCGATAGCAGGCGCGCGCCTCGAAATAGGTGGCCAGGGCATCACCAACGCCTGCGGAAAAGAAGCGGGGAGGGGCGGCGGCAATGATGGCCGTGTCAGCCAGCACCACGTCCGGATTTTGCGGCAGGAACAGATAGCGCTCAAATTCCCCCGCCTGGTTGTAGATCACCGCCAGTGCCGTGCAGGGGGCATCTGTGGAGGCAATCGTCGGGAACAGCACAACCGGACGGCGCAGATAGAAGGCCACGGCCTTGGCGACATCCAGCGTCTTGCCGCCGCCGATCCCGACAATCACGTTCGCACCATATTGCTCTGCAAGGTGGGTCAGGCGGTGGATCTCCTGTTCGGTGCATTCGTAGCGAAACTTGTCGACCACTCCCCTGAGGCCTGCCTGCAGGAGCCCTGCCAAAGCTTCTTCCCGTACCCGCTCCAGAATGAACTCATCGCTGATGAGCAACGCATAGTCACCAAAATCTTTAACGTGCTCATGGAGTTGCGGGAGAAGGTGTTGACCGATGATGAACTTTTTGGGGGAGGTAACTGTACGGGGCAAAGTGGGCATCCATTATTCCTCAAGGCAGTGAACAACATAGATTTGATTATCAAATGGGTCTCTCACGATACGCCTGATGAGGCAATAGATGAAGAAGAAAAGGGGGGCGTTTTAATCATTAATTAATCTTTCTGTTTGTTTGGTTGTATTTTGGGGCGAGCAATTGGCGGTGTTGAGGCATACAGGCGCAATGGCCTTATCGTGGCAATCCGTCGCAAGCCATACTGCTGCAACAAACAGTCACGCTGGCAACAAGCAGGGCCGCTTGGTGCGGCCCTGCTGTATTTGTATAAGGGATAGAGGATGGTCAGAGCGGTTTGTAGAAGATGACGGTCGCAGCAAGAGATCCATCGGCGTTGCGTGCAAAGCTCGGGATCTGGCCCGCCTCCAGATAGCCGAGTTGACGATAGAGGTGGGAGGCCACATCACCGGCGCGAGTATCCAGCACCAGCAGCGAACGGCTCGCGGCATGGGCGCCTTGTTCCAAGGCCTGCATCAGCGCACGACCGACACCTTTACCTCTCGCCGTTTGCAGTACCATCAGTTTTTCCACTTCGCCCCGGTGGCGACCGTTGGCCTTGCCACAGAGCGCGAGCTGAACCGCTCCCACAATCTGCTGTTGCTCAAAGGCAAGCCACAGCTTTCGGTGACCTGCTGCCAGATCCGCTTCAACTCCTTGCCAGTAGCGGGTAGATTCCTCTGTGGTCAGCGGCGGTAAAAATCCGACCGAGGCGCCGCTATCGACACAATCTTGCAGCAGGGTGATGAGCGCGCTTTGGTAGGTTGCTGCGCTATTAACTTCCACAATGTCCATCTGACATCCTTGTCGTTGCGCTGTTATGTGGCTGATTGCCACCGTTGGTTCATATGAGGTGGGGACTTATGCTTGCCGCAAGCACGGCTTGTCAGCGGATCAGCCCCTGCTCAACCAGCCAGCTAAACAGCAAGCGGGAGACGGGGGAGAGCTCATCGAGGTGAGAGCTGTCGAGCCAGCGCAGCTCGGCAATTTCTGCCGAGGCGATCGGGGTGCCGCTCGCTTCGCCGGTGTAGCAGCGCAGTCTCACCTCGACACCTGCCGGTTTGCCATCGGCCTGAGCGTTGAATTCGCAGGCAAAGCGCAGGGTGTCGGGTTGCAGGGTGACAGCCAGCTCCTCCTCAATCTCGCGGATCAGCGCCGCCTCGTCGCTCTCGCCCGGTTCCCGCTTGCCGCCTGGGATGTAATAGATGTCCTTGCCGTGGGAGCGGGCGCAGAGCAGCTGCTGATCTTTAAAGGTGAGCCAGGCGAGTTTGTCGATCATTGAGTTGCATCCTCTGGTTGTGTGGTGTGTATTGCCTGCATGTACCGGGTGTACAGGGCGCGGTAGGAGCGAGGCTCCTGCGCATCGGGAGAAAGTCCCAACTGATCTGCCAGCGCGAGCAGTTGCTGGCGAAACGCCGGGAGGCGTTCCTCGTCATCGGTCATGATGGTGAGCTCGGCAAAATCCCCGATCTCGGCCAGATGATCCAGGGTGACGTGAAACGGGCCAATGAAGTAGATGCTGCGCCTTTTGGTGATCACGAGTATCTGCCGGTAGTTCATGGTCAAGAGCATGCTGACGGCCTTGTCCGCATCATTGATAGTGACCGCCTCGCAGCGATCCGCCTCGGGCCCCTTGACGATCCAGAGCTGGATCCCGGAGGGCTGCATGGTGCGGATAGCCAGACTTTTGCCAGCCTGGGCAAGGGCATCATCCGGGGTGTCGAAGTAGCGATCCTGCTCCAGATTATCCTCCAGCATGATCTCCGGATTGAGGGCGAGCAGTGCCTTGAGGAAGGCGGGGCGATCTGTCAGCTGATATTTGAACTCGACTTCGAAGCGGCCCTGAAAGTGCGCCTGTGACATCAAGAAGATCCCTCTGTGAGCCTGTGTGGCAGGCAGCCTAACAAAGATGAAGTTGAGTCCCAAGGAGAAAAAGGGGAGATGCCGGAAACGCACTGTTTCCAGCGCGGTGACCGCGTAGCTGAATGAGTGCGCAATGGCTGGTTCGCCACAGACTTTTCGACCTTAAAAAAGCGGACTGGCGCACATCACGACAGGGCCGGACTGGGCGAAGGCGGGGCCCTTGTGGTTTAATCTTGCCACTTTAGCGGTAGTAGGCGACGAGCCTGCTACCTTGCGTGGGCAAGATGCAGGTGAGCAAGATGCAGATAGCAGCAGAGAGCAAGTTTATCGGACTCGGGGTCGCGGGCAATTTCGCCGGTCACCTGGAGCAGGCGGGTGAAGCATCGGACTTCGTAGCGGTAGTGGTGCGTGACACCACGGCGCCCAAGGCGCTGTTCCCCTTCTTCGTGCCGGGCCATCCGGGTCAGCTCGGGGTATTCCCGTTGAGCGACAAGGCGATCTTTCTGCCGGAAGCGGCGGTCAGCGGTGACGAGAAGGCGCAGATTGAACCGGAAGTGGCGCTCTGGTGCGAGCTGGAGTATGCCGGCAAGCAGGTGGTGGCGATCCATCCCCGTGCCTTTGGCGCCTATAACGACTGCTCCATCCGTCGTCCCAACGCCAAGAAGATCAGCGAGAAGAAGAACTGGGGCGAAGAGAGCAAGGGGTTGGCGGCCAACCTGCTGCCGCTTTCCGGTTTTGCCGCCGGTTGCGAGCTCGATGACTATCGTATCGCCTGCTATCTGGAGCGGGACGGTGAGCTGTACGCCTACGGGGTAGACAGCGCCGCCATCGACTACAGCTACTTCCACGGCAAGCTGCTCGACTGGGCCATCGACAAGTTCAATCATCAGCAGGATGAAGGGCCAGCGGAGCACATTCAGGGGCTGCTGGCGCAGGCGGGACATCCTCCCCATGCGCTCATCAGTATCGGTGCCACCCGCTATACCCCGTTTGGCGAGACCCACTTCCTCAAACCGGGCGACATCTCCTGCGTAGTGGTCTATCCGGGCAGCCGTTATAGCGAAGCGGATATTCGCGAAGCGATCCGCAGCCGCAACTTTGGCGCTGATATGTCGGTGCTGCTGCAGGCGGTGCAGGCGCGCTAATCACCGTTGCCAGCGGGAAGGTGTCTCTTCCCGCTGGTTATCATATCGAGTCATTTCATGACGATTGTTCCGGTATCCCGGGCCGATTATCCGGCCCTGATCGATCTGTGGGAGGCCTCTGTTCGGGCGACCCACCACTTCCTGCCCGAGGCCGAGATCCTGGCTCTCAAACCGCTTATTCTTGAGCACTACTTCGATGCGGTGACACTGTACAGTGCCCGTACAGAAGAGGGGCTGATTACGGGTTTTAGCGGAGTGTACGAGGGCAAGCTGGAGATGCTGTTTGTGGCACCCGAGGCGCGCGGCAGTGGCGTGGGGCGTTTGCTGGTGGCCCATGCCATCGAACTGGGCGGCGCGACGCAGGTTGACGTCAACGAGCAGAACGAACAGGCGGTGGGCTTCTATCTGAAGATGGGATTCACCGTGACGGGTCGCTCGCCGCTGGATGGTCAGGGCAAGCCCTATCCGCTGCTGCATATGGCGCTGGCACCGACCTGATCGTGCCTGATGAGGCGCAGTACCCATAAACCAACGGGGGATGGCATCAGCCATTCCCCGTTTTTTTGATCGTGTTTGTTACTTGCTGGCGACCTTGTTCACTACCTTGATCAGCTGATAGCGCACGGAGGGGGCATCGGCCGGCACATCGGTGAGCTGCTCCTTGCTGACAGTGAGCTGGTAGCGGTAACCCGGCTCGAACTGAAAACCTTCAATATTCTGGTAGAACAGCGTCCAGGGCTGCTGCTCATCACTGCGAACCTGCATGCACTGCATTGGGCCAACCCCGACGCAATCGACCAACTGGCTGTTGATATAGAGGGTCTCCCCCTGTGACGAGGCGGGGGCGCTCTGGCAGGCGGTCAGCAGCAAGGCTGCGCTGATAAACAGTGGTTTCATAATGGACTCCTTAACGCGAAAGGGGGCATTAGAGCGGCAAACAAAAAGGCGGTCAATGACCGCCTTTGTAACAAATCATATCAGCGCAGTGGTTAGCGCTGCTCGAGTGGAGTGAACTCGCGCAGCGGGTGGCCCACGTAGAGCTGGCGTGGGCGACCAATCTTGCTGTCCGGGTCTGAGTGGAACTCGTTCCAGTGGGCAATCCAGCCGATAGTGCGGGAGATGGCGAAGATCACGGTGAACATGCTCATCGGGATGCCGATCGCCTTCATGATGATGCCGGAGTAGAAGTCCACGTTCGGGTAGAGTTTCTTCTCGACGAAGTAGGGGTCGGAGAGCGCAATACGCTCCAGCTCCATGGCCACGTCCAGCAGCGGATCCTTGATCTGCAGCTCGGTCAGTACTTCGTGGCAGGTTTCGCGCATCACAGTGGCACGAGGGTCGTGATTTTTGTAGACACGGTGACCGAAGCCCATCAGACGGAACGGATCATTCTTGTCCTTGGCCTTGGCGATGTACTCGGGGATGCGATCCACCGAGCCGATCTCTTCCAGCATGCGCAGGCAGGCTTCGTTGGCACCACCGTGGGCCGGTCCCCACAGGGAGGCGATCCCCGCGGCGATACAGGCGAACGGGTTAGCACCGGAGGATCCAGCCAGACGAACGGTGGAGGTGGAGGCGTTCTGCTCGTGATCCGCATGGAGGGTAAAGATACGATCCATGGCACGTTCAACGATGGGGTTGACCTTGTACTCTTCGGTCGGCACGCCAAACATCATGTGCAGGAAGTTACCGGCATAGGAGAGGGCGTTACGCGGCTGCATGAACGGCTGGCCGATGGAGTACTTGTAACACATAGCGGCCAGAGTCGGCATCTTGGAGAGCAGACGGAAGGCACAGATCTCGCGATGCTGCTCGTTATTGATGTCGAGGGCATCGTGATAGAAGGCGGAGAGGGCGCTGACTACACCGCACATGATGGCCATGGGGTGGGAGTCGCGACGGAAGCCGCGGAAGAAGAAGGCGATCTGCTCGTGCACCATGGTGTGGCGGGTGACCAGGCGTTCGAATTCGGCATATTGCGCCTTGGTCGGCGCTTCGCCGTACAGCAGGATATAGCAGACTTCCAGATAGGTGGCTTGGGTGGCCAACTGGGCGATGGGGTAACCACGGTGCAGCAAGACACCCTGATCCCCGTCAATGTAGGTTATGGCAGATTTGCAAGAACCGGTGGCCATAAAACCGGGGTCAAAGGTGAAATACCCCTGTGATCCCAATTTTCTGACATCGATGACATCCGGGCCGATGGTGCCGGAGAGGATCGGCAGTTCGACCGGATCTTTTCCGGGCAGGTGTAGGGTGGCTATCTTATCAGCCATAGCACGTCTCCTTTGCTCTTTATAATTTGGTTCCAGTCCTACTCTATTACGACTTTTATGACGCTGGCAAAGGTTGTTACCCATACCGAAGTGGCTGGAGCGCCTTATTTGAAACAGAGTTCCTTATCAATGTCAATTTTGCTGGAACCCCATTAATGGCATTAATGAAATGTTAAATTAAATATGCGATCGAGTTTGCGGTTTTGTGTTTTCTTTGTAGCTAATTGATTGTCTTCGGTTAAGGCCGCCGATATACTGCGCCACGTGGGTCATGGCTGCGGGTGTTTGAAACGCTTTGGCAAAGCCTGATGTGAAACCGAAAACTCGCGTTTTGGCTTTTTCAGAGTGTTTTGGTAACAAAAAACCAACAATCACCATTCCGTGCCCTCAAGTGTGAGTTAAAACAATAACTAACGTGCTCAATGGAGCTGAGTGGGCAAGCGTGAAAAACAAACAGAGACCGGTCAACCTCGACCTACAGACGATCAGCTTTCCTGTCACTGCCATTGCATCCATCCTGCACCGTGTTTCAGGGGTCATTACCTTTGTTGCACTGGGCATCTTGCTGTGGATGCTTGGTACTTCACTCGCCTCTCCCGAAGGGTTTGAAACCGTGGTTGCCATCATGGACAACTTCCTGGTCAAACTCGTGCTGTGGGGGATCCTGACTGCGCTGGCATACCACATTGTGGGCGGCTTGCGTCATCTGGTCATGGATATGGGCTATTGGGAAGAGCTGGAATCCGGCAATCAGAGCGCCCGCGTGGCCTTCGTGATCACCGCGATCCTGGCTGTATTGGCGGGAGTGCTTGTATGGTAACCAATTCTGCAACCTTCGGGCGCAGCGGTGTTCACGATTACATCCTGATCCGCGCCACCGCCCTCATCATGACCTGTTATGTCCTCTATCTGATGGGCTTTGTCGCGTTCAACGACATCACCTACGAGGTGTGGGCAGGCTTCTTCGCCAAAACATTCACCAAGGTATTCACCCTGTTGACCCTGCTCTGCGTACTGATCCACGCCTGGATTGGTCTGTGGCAGGTGCTGACTGACTATATCAAGCCGGTAGGGCTGCGCGGGGCGCTGCAATTTGCCCTGGTCGTGGTGCTGTTTGTCTATCTGATGACGGGTTTCGTCGTGCTGTGGGGTGTGTAAGGTGACTATTCCAACTCGTGAATTTGATGCGGTGGTGATTGGTGCCGGTGGTGCCGGTATGCGCGCCGCGCTGCAGATTGCCCAGTCCGGCAAGAGCTGCGCTCTGTTGTCCAAGGTTTTTCCAACCCGTTCTCACACTGTCTCCGCTCAGGGCGGGATCACGGTTGCGCTGGGCAATGCCCACGATGACAACTGGCAGTGGCATATGTATGACACGGTAAAAGGTTCCGATTACATCGGTGATCAGGAAGCCATCGAGTACATGTGCAAAACCGGCCCCGAGGCTATCTATGAACTGGAGAACATGGGGCTGCCCTTCTCCCGTTTCGACAACGGGTCTGTCTACCAGCGTCCGTTTGGTGGTCAGTCCAAGAATTTCGGTGGCGAGCAGGCTGCTCGTACCGCAGCGGCCGCCGACCGTACCGGTCACGCCCTGCTGCACACCCTTTACCAACAGAACGTCAAGAACAAGACCACCGTCTTCTCCGAGTGGTATGCGCTGGATCTGGTGAAAAACCAGGATGGCCATGTGGTGGGTTGTACCGCCATCGATATGGAGAGCGGTGAAGTGGTCTACTTCAAGGCCAAGGCCACCGTGCTGGCGACTGGCGGTGCCGGTCGTATCTACCAGTCCACCACCAACGCCCACATCAATACAGGTGACGGTGTCGGTATGGCGCTGCGTGCCGGCGTCGGCGTGCAGGACATGGAGATGTGGCAGTTCCACCCGACCGGCATCGCCGGGGCAGGGGTGCTGGTAACTGAAGGCTGCCGTGGTGAAGGCGGCTATCTGCTCAATAAAGATGGCGAGCGCTTCATGGAGCGTTACGCGCCAAACGCCAAGGACTTGGCCGGTCGCGACGTGGTGGCCCGCTCCATCATGATCGAGATCCGTGAAGGCCGTGGCTGCGACGGTCCCTGGGGCCCGCACATCAAGCTCAAGCTGGATCACCTCGGCAAAGAGGTGCTGGAATCCCGTCTGCCGGGCATCTGCGAGCTCTCTCGCACCTTCGCCCACGTGGATCCGGTCAAAGAGCCGATCCCGATTATCCCGACCTGCCACTACATGATGGGCGGCGTACCGACCAACGTGAATGGCCAATGCCTGACTCAGGACAAGAACGGCAACGACGTGCCGGTGGTCGGTCTGTTTGCGGTGGGCGAGATTGCCTGCGTCTCCGTACACGGTGCCAACCGTCTGGGTGGCAACTCCCTGCTGGATCTGGTGGTGTTCGGCCGCGCGGCCGGCATGCATCTGGTCAACACTCTGGGCGAGATGGATCACGGCCGCGATGCTTCCGAGTCGGATCTGGATGCCGCACTGGCCCGCTTCAACCGCTGGGAAAATTGCCGTGACGGGGAAGATCCGGTGCAGATCCGCAAAGACCTGCAGCGCTGCATGCAGAACAACTTCTCCGTATTCCGCGAAGGTGCGGCGATGGCAGAAGGGTTGGCCGAGCTCAAGGTTATCCGCGAGCGCCTCAAGTCAGCCCGTCTGGATGACACCTCCAAAGAGTTCAACACCCAGCGCATCGAGTGCCTGGAGCTGGACAACCTGATGGAAACGGCGTTTGCCACGGCGGTTGCCGCCAACTTCCGTACCGAGAGTCGCGGTGCTCACTGCCGCTTCGACTTCCCGGATCGCGACGATGAGAACTGGCTGTGCCACAGCCTCTATCATCCGGACACCGAGTCCATGACCCGTCGCGCTGTCAACATGTCACCCAAGACCCGTGAGGCGTTCCCGCCCAAGGTCCGGACTTACTGATTGCGGAGCCAGCCCTATGAACGTCACATTCTCTGTCTACAGATACAATCCGGATGTTGATAACGTCCCCCATATGAAGGAATATCGTCTTGATATTCCTGAAGGTTCCGACATGATGGTGCTCGACGCACTGATCCAGTTGAAAGAGCTGGATCCCACGCTCGCCTTCCGCCGCTCTTGCCGCGAAGGGGTCTGTGGATCAGACGGTCTCAACATGAATGGCAAGAACGGTCTTGCCTGTATCACCCCGCTCTCCGACCTGCTGAAGAAGGGCAATAACGTCGTTATCCGCCCCTTGCCCGGCCTGCCGGTGATCCGTGATCTGGTGATCGACATGACCCAGTTCTACACCCAGTGGGAGAAGGTCAAACCCTTCCTCATCAATGATGACAAGTTGCCGCCGGTGCGTGAGCACCTGCAATCCCCCGAAGAGCGCGCCAAGCTTGACGGCCTGTACGAGTGCATTCTCTGTGCCTGCTGCTCCACTTCGTGCCCCTCCTTCTGGTGGAATCCCGACAAGTTCATCGGTCCGGCCGGGCTGCTCGCCGCCTACCGCTGGCTGGCTGACAGCCGCGACACCGCGACCACCGAACGACTGGGGAATCTGGACGACGCCTTCAGCGTGTTCCGCTGCCATGGCATCATGAACTGCGTGAACGTCTGTCCGAAAGGCTTGAACCCGACCAAGGCGATTGGCCAGATCAAGTCGATGTTGCTCAATCGGGCTGTTTAGTATCAGGGCCGGCCAGGTGCTGGCTCGACCTCTGGATAGCCATCCCACCCGTGGCAGGATGGCTATTTGACCCCTACAAGCTGCGCAGCAGTAACAAGAAGTACAAGGGATAGAAATGCATAACGGCGTGATGAAGGCCTGGTTGGAGTCATCTCACCTGGCTGGTGCGAATGCAAGCTATATCGAGGATTTGTACGAATCCTTCCTGGAAAATCCTGACTCCGTGTCCGACGAGTGGCGCAGCCTGTTTAGCGAGCTGCCCCAGGTCAATGGCCATGCGGTTGAACAACCCCACTCCCAGGTCCGCGATTATTTCCGTCGTCTGGCCAAGGATCCCTCTCGCTACAGTGCCCCCGTCTCCGATCCGCAAGTGGATGCCAAGCAGGTGCGGGTATTGCAGCTGATCAACGCCTTCCGTTTCCGTGGTCACCAGAATGCCAATCTGGACCCGCTGGGCCTGTGGCAGCGTGAAACCGTTGCCGAACTGGATCCTGCGTTCCACAACCTGCAGGGCGCAGATATGGAGGCCACCTTCAATGTGGGCTCCTACGCCATCGGTCGCGAGACCATGGTGCTCTCCGACCTCTACGCCTCGCTGAAGAAGACCTATTGCGGCTCCATCGGCGCCGACTACATGCACCTCACCTCCACGGAAGAGAAGCGTTGGCTGCAACAGCGTCTCGAATCCATTGAAGGGAAGGGGAGCTACACCCTCGAAGAGAAGACCCGTTTCCTCGAGAGCCTGACCGCCGCCGAAGGGCTGGAGAAATATCTGGGCGCCAAGTTCCCGGGAGCCAAGCGCTTCTCGCTGGAAGGTGGCGACGCCATGATCCCCATGCTCAAGGAGCTGATCCGTCGCGCCGGTGAGCAGGGCTGCAAAGAGGCCGTTATCGGTATGGCCCACCGCGGTCGTCTCAACGTGCTGATCAACGTGCTCGGTAAACGGGCGCAGGACCTGTTCGACGAGTTTGCCGGCAAGCATGGCGAATCCTGGGGCACCGGTGATGTGAAGTACCATATGGGCTTCTCCTCCGACTTCGCCACCCCGGGTGGCAACGTCCACCTTGCGCTGGCGTTCAACCCCTCTCACCTCGAGATCGTCAACCCTGTGGTCATCGGCTCGGTCCGTGCCCGGATGGATCGTCGCGGTGACAAGGATGGCTCCAGCGTGTTGCCCATCACCATTCACGGTGACTCGGCCATGGCCGGTCAGGGCGTGGTGGCCGAGACCTTCAACATGTCCCAGACCCGTGCCTATGGCGTCGGCGGGACGGTGCGCATCGTCATCAACAACCAGGTTGGTTTCACCACCTCCTATATCCGTGACCTGCGTTCCACCGAATATTGCACCGACATCGCCAAGGCGGTGCAGGCGCCGGTGCTGCACGTCAACGGGGATGATCCGGAAGCCGTGGTGCTGGTGACCCAGATTGCACTGGATTACCGCAATACCTTCAAACGCGACGTGGTGATCGAACTGGTCTGCTACCGTCGTCACGGTCACAACGAAGCGGACGAGCCGAGCGCGACTCAGCCGCTGATGTACCAGAAGATCAAGCAGCACCCGACCCCGCGCAAGATCTACGCCGATCAGCTGGTGGCCGAGGGGAGCCTCGCTCAGGAGCGGGCGACCGAACTGGTCAACGAGTATCGTGAAGCGCTGGATCGCGGCGAGCGCGTAAGCAAAGAGTGGCGGCCGATGGAGCTGCACTCCGTCGACTGGACCCCTTATCTGGGCCACGACTGGAACATGGCCTATGAGAGTGCCGTGCCGATGGATCACCTCAAGAGCCTCGGCGAGCGGGTGAGCCAGTATCCGGCGACCCACGTGCTGCAGCGTCAGGTCGAGAAAATTTACGAAGACCGCCGTCTGATGGCTGCCGGTGAGAAGCTGGTGGATTGGGGCTTTGCCGAAACCCTGGCCTACGCCACTCTGGTGGACAAGGGGTCCCGGATCCGCTTTACCGGTGAAGATTCCGGCCGTGGCACCTTCTTCCACCGCCACGCCGTGCTGCACAGCCAGACCGATGCCAGCACCTACACCCCGCTGTGCAACCTGCACGACGAGCAGGGCCCGTTCGAGGTGTATGACTCTGTGCTGACCGAGAACGCGGTACTGGCCTTTGAATATGGTTACGCCAGCGCCGAGCCGGCTGGCCTCACTATCTGGGAAGCCCAGTTCGGCGATTTCGCCAACTGTGCTCAGGTGGTTGTGGATCAGTTCCTCTCCTCTGGTGAGCAGAAGTGGGGCCGGATGTGCGGCCTGACCATGCTGCTGCCGCACGGTTACGAAGGGCAGGGCCCGGAGCACTCCTCCGCCCGTCTGGAGCGTTATCTGCAGATGTGCCCCAGCACAACATGCAGGTGTGCGTGCCCTCAACCCCAGCGCAGGTGTTCCATATGCTGCGTCGTCAGGTGGTGCGCCCGATGCGCCGTCCGCTCATCGTAATGACGCCCAAATCCCTGCTGCGCCACCCGTTGGCGGTGAGCAAGCTTGAAGAGCTGGCGGAAGGTACCTTCCAGAACGCCATCGGCGAGATCGATGCGCTGGATCCGAAAGCGGTCAAGCGCGTGGTCTTCTGCTCCGGCAAGGTCTACTACGACCTGCTCGATGCCCGTCGCAAGGCCGAGCAGCAAGATGTGGCACTGGTGCGAATTGAGCAGCTCTACCCCTTCCCGGAAGAGGAAGTGCGCGCCATTCTGGCCGATTACAGCCACGTCACCGACTTTGTCTGGTGTCAGGAAGAGCCGCAGAACCAGGGCGCCTGGTACTGCACCCGTCACCACTACGATGGCGTGCTGCCAGCCGGAGCCACCCTGCGTTATGCCGGTCGCCCCGCGTCAGCCTCACCGGCCGTCGGTTACATGTCTGTCCACGCCAAGCAGCAAAAAGCCTTGGTGGAAGATGCCCTTACCCTGTAAAGCCTCTGGCATAGAAGTAAAAAGGAACTGATTGGATGACTATCGAAATCAAGGTACCGGATCTGCCGGAATCAGTGGCCGATGCCACTATCGCCACCTGGCACAAAAAACCGGGCGATCTGGTCGCCCGTGACGAAGTGCTGGTCGACATCGAGACCGACAAGGTGGTGCTGGAAGTGCCGGCACCGCAAGCCGGTGTGCTGGGGGATATTCTGCAAGGGGAAGGGGCGACTGTGTTGTCCCGTCAACTGATTGCCATCCTCACCGCCGCTCCGGTGGCCGGTGAAGAGACCAAAGAGAAACCCGCTGAAGCGGTGGCCGATGATGGTGCCGATGGCTTGAGCCCCTCGGTGCGCCGCCTGATTGGCGAGCACGACATTGACGTGACCAAGCTGACCGGTACCGGCAAGGGTGGTCGCATCACCAAGGATGATGTGGAAGCCTTCATCAAGGCCAAGAGCCAGCCTGCGGCAGCCGCACCGGTCGCAACTGCAGCCCCGGCAGCCAAGGTTGCCCCGCTGGGTGGTCGCACCGACAAGCGGGTACCGATGACCCGTCTGCGCAAGCGCATTGCCGAGCGTCTGCTGGAAGCGAAAAACACCACCGCCATGCTGACCACCTTCAACGAGGTCAACATGAAGCCCATCATGGATCTGCGCAAGCAGTACGGCGAGATCTTCGAGAAGAAGCACGGCATCAAGCTCGGCTTTATGTCCTTCTACGTGAAGGCGGTGGTGGAGTCCCTCAAGCGCTATCCGGAAGTGAACGCGGCGCTCGATGGTGATGACGTGGTTTACCACAACTACTTCGACGTCAGTATCGCCGTCTCTACCCCCCGTGGTCTGGTGACGCCGGTGCTGCGCGACTGCGACAACATGAGCCTGGCGGACATTGAGAAGGCCATCAAGGATCTGGCGGGCAAGGGCCGTGACGGCAAGCTGACCGTGGATGAACTGACTGGCGGCAACTTCACCATCACCAACGGTGGCGTGTTCGGCTCTCTGATGTCCACCCCGATCATCAACCCGCCCCAGAGCGCCATTCTGGGCATGCACAAGATCCAGGATCGCCCGATGGCCGTTGACGGCAAGGTCGAGATCCTGCCGATGATGTATCTGGCGCTCTCCTACGATCACCGTCTCATCGACGGACGCGAATCGGTAGGCTTCCTGGTCTCCGTCAAGGAGCTGCTGGAAGACCCGACCCGTCTGTTGCTGGACGTCTAAGCCTGTGGCACCTGGGCAAGGGGTTTGCGCCCCGAGCCGGATGTGCTGCTGGACGTTTGAGTAATACCCGAGCGATTGAAAGATAACGAGGGGCCGCCCAGGCCCCCATTCACAGGGGATTGAGAAACACCAGCCCCGGACGGAAATACCTACAATACGGATAGAGCATCTATGAATCTGCATGAATATCAGGCAAAACAGCTGTTTGCCGAGTATGGCCTGCCGGTCTCCGAAGGTTATGCCTGTGCTACCCCACAAGAAGCGGCCGAAGCGGCCGACAAGATTGGCGGCAATACCTGGGTCGTCAAATGCCAGGTACACGCCGGTGGCCGCGGTAAAGCGGGCGGCGTGAAAGTGGCCAAGAGCAAGGATGAGATCCGTGCTTTTGCCCAAAACTGGCTTGGCAAAAATCTGGTGACCTACCAGACCGACGCCAACGGCCAGCCGGTCACCAAGATCCTGGTGGAATCCTGTACCGACATCGCCAAAGAGCTCTACCTGGGCGCCGTGGTTGACCGTGGTTCGCGCCGCGTGGTCTTCATGGCCTCGACTGAAGGTGGCGTGGATATCGAGAAGATCGCCCACGAAACCCCCCATCTGATCCACAAGGCGGCTATCGATCCGCTGGTGGGTCCGCAGGCTTATCAGGCCCGCGAACTGGCCTTCAAACTGGGTCTGGTCGGCGATCAGATCAAACAGTTCACCAAGATCTTCATGGGTCTGGGCCAGATGTTCCTGGATTGCGATTTCGCGCTGCTGGAGATCAACCCGCTGGTGATCACCGCGCAGGGCAACCTGCACTGCCTGGATGGCAAGATCAACATCGATGCCAACGCACTGTATCGTCAGCCCAAGCTGCGCGAGATGCACGACCCGTCACAGGATGACCCCCGCGAAGCGCACGCCGCCCAGTGGGAGCTCAACTATGTGGCCCTCGATGGCAACATCGGCTGCATGGTCAACGGCGCGGGTCTGGCCATGGGCACCATGGACATCGTCAACCTGCACGGCGGCAAGCCGGCCAACTTCCTTGACGTCGGCGGCGGCGCCACCAAGGAGCGCGTAACCGAGGCGTTCAAGATCATCCTCTCCGACAGCAACGTCAAAGCGGTGCTGGTCAACATCTTTGGCGGTATCGTGCGCTGCGACATGATCGCGGAAGGCATTATCGGTGCGGTCAAGGAAGTGGGGGTCAAGGTGCCCGTCGTGGTCCGTCTGGAAGGCAACAACGCCGAGCTGGGTGGTATCAAGCTGGCCGAGAGCGGCCTCAACATCATTGCGGCCAAGAGTCTGACCGATGCCGCGCAGCAAGTCGTCAAAGCAGCGGAGGCCAACTGATGAGCGTACTGATCAACAAGGACACCCGAGTCATCTGCCAGGGCTTTACCGGCGGTCAGGGTACTTTCCACTCCGAGCAGGCGCTCTCCTACGGTACCCAGCTGGTGGGCGGCGTCTCCCCGGGCAAGGGCGGCACCACCCATCTGGGCCTGCCGGTGTTCAACACCGTCCGTGACGCGGTCGAAGCGACCGGCGCCACCGCCTCCGTCATCTATGTGCCGGCGCCGTTCTGCAAGGATGCCATCCTGGAAGCGATCGACGCGGGCATCAAGCTGATTGTCACCATCACCGAAGGCATCCCGACGCTGGATATGCTGGACGTCAAAGTGAAGCTGCAAGAGACCGGCGTGCGGATGATCGGCCCTAACTGCCCGGGTGTGATCACTCCGGGTGAGTGCAAGATCGGCATCATGCCGGGCCACATTCACAAGCCGGGCAAGGTGGGCATCGTCTCCCGCTCCGGCACCCTGACCTACGAAGCGGTCAAGCAGACCACTGACGAGGGCTTTGGCCAGTCCACCTGCGTCGGTATCGGTGGCGACCCCATCCCGGGCTCCAACTTTATCGACATTCTGGAGATGTTCCAGAACGACCCGCAGACCGAAGCGATCGTGATGATCGGCGAGATCGGCGGCAACGCCGAGGAAGACGCAGCCGCCTATATCAAGGCCCACGTCACCAAGCCGGTGGTCTCCTATATCGCCGGTGTTACTGCCCCTCCCGGCAAGCGGATGGGCCACGCTGGCGCCATCATCTCCGGTGGCAAGGGTACCGCCGCCGAGAAGTTTGCCGCGCTGGAAGATGCTGGCGTGAAAACCGTCCGCTCCCTGGCCGATATCGGCAAGGCCCTGCGCGAAGTAACCGGCTGGTAATTCCTGTTAGCCCGTTATCTCTAATAAAAATGCCGCCCAATGGGCGGCGTTTTTATTATGATGGATACGTTCTTCTTTATCGTAAGCACGAATTAGCTTTTTGCGATTCGAACCTACAATCTAATTTTAACTATGGTTAAGGTTTTTTAGATTCGAATAAAGCCTTTATCTTTCCTAATGAGTCAAGTGCTCCATCAAGTGTTTGATGAACAGGTGTCTTGTCCCCATGCTTCTTATCTAATGTGTCTGATGCATTTTTTGATACAGCATCAATGGCTGCCTCAAGAAGTTTATTCATGAGTACAGGGGTTTCCTCCCCTAACGCCTCAATTTGAGCCTTGAAATTTTGGAATGATTTTGCCAAGGCTTCCTTATGCGCATATTCTTGCTGTAAACGTAATGCTTCACTTCTTCTTTTTGAAGAGAACAACGCTAACCAAATTACAGGTATAATTATCGGTGCTTTATATAAAATATTAGAGGCCAATGTTGTTAATTCTGGGATGTTATGAAACTTTATATAAAACCAACCAAGCTCTTGAGTCATTGATACAAGTGCAGTAAAAATTAAACAGGCAATTGTACCGTAGAATATTATTGTGTTTTGAATAATCGGACCATCAAAGCTGACTTTCATTTCTCTATATGCGCTTGCTAAACCAGCGCTAGTTGCACTAGGGAGTAAACTCTCTATCTCTTCAACAAGAGTTTTATATTTTAACTCTTGAGTTTCTTTGAATTTTTCTAGTTCTTTTTTTCTAGTGTCAATTTCTGATTTCAATCCTCCTTTTCTATTTTCATCATCCTGAAGTTCACCAAAAACTAGATTGTAATAATTACTGAAGTCATCAATCTTTGACCTGAGCTTTACAAGTTGGGATGCGCTTTCTTTCGCATCTGACTCTATATTATCGAGAGCAACGTTTATTTTCTGTTCTACAGAGTCATCGGTTGAAGTTCCCTCAAAGAGAATCTCAGAGAAATTCAGTATTTTTTCATGGGCTTGAGTTATTTCTGACTCAAACTCTTCCATCCTAGTCTTTAAACTTTTGTTCACGGAGTTATTAAAATAATCTTCATCTAGGTTTGTGATTTTTTCACTAATTATTTCGCAGTTTTCCAGTTCTGATGCTGCGTTATTCTTTATTTTTTCAATTTCATCTAACAGGTAATCTGCGTCAGATTGGATAGAGTCAAATTTTGTGGTGATTTCTCTATTAATTGAGTCTAGGCTTATAGAAATCTCTTTTGTATAGGATGAAAAGGCTGTTTTAGCCGCTCTAGCTGCCTTTCCTGTTATTACTTGGTATGGGCGTATATAAGTTAGCAGATTATCCAAGTTAGAGTTGGCTTGAATGATATGTTGAATATTTCGGCTGCTATTAAAGCTCGATATGCTTTGCAGACACGCAGTAGCTTGGCTTGAAAAATTGCTCCATGTTTGCTCTGGTATTAATTCTGGGTCGCAGGCTAATAAAAGTTCATTTATAAATGCTACAACTTTCTTGAGTCTTGCTATTTCAGTTGTATCGGTGATGACTGTTTTATCATCTGAGTTGATACTATCTTTTAACGATACAATTTGAGACCAAGTATCTTGGAAGGGATGCTTTTCAAAATTTTCTATCCAGCGACTCATAAATAACACCAAAAAAGTTAATACAAAATGTCATGTAAGTATGAAATATAATAATCACTCAAACGAAAGCTAATTCTTAAAGTCACAACCCAATATAATCTTTATTGAAAATGCAACCTTAGAAAACAACATCAACTAAGGCGGTTTATCCTCAATTGAGGCATGGTAACTGACGCAGTGAACTATGCAAACTGAATGAAGACAAAAAGCAGTCGGAGATCAATAAATTTGTTAACAAGGTGATTGGTGGCGATTTTTTGAACTCTTGACTTTAAAAAGCGACACGAATTCGGATTATGGGGGGGGTATGTCATAGTTATTGCCTGCCGCCAGAATTGAACAAACCAAGATTGTTGCGCAGCGTCAACGTTGTCTGGAGCTGTCCTGCTGATGCATCAATTCTGCTGACGCAGGGGTCAATCAGCTGGTCATGTTGCTTGATAATGTCCCTCTGGTTTCACCTGTAAACTGCCGACCCAAGGGGCGGCAGTTTCAATAAATATGGTCTTGGGAAGGCTATTTATCCGCCTTGCCCGCCGCATCGGCAAGTTTGGCCAGCTGTTTGTCATACCAGGCCACCGGGCGGTTCTCATCTTCCGCCCGCTCTTTGCGCCGGATGGCATTGCGCACCGCCATGGCGCCCAGCCAGCGAAAGGGTTCGGGCGGAAAATAGCCGCGCGGGCCGCTGACCAGCGCGCAGTCGCGCCACGGCTTGTCCTCTTCCCGCACTTCATCGCGCACCAAAGCCGCCAGGATCTGGCCACCCATCCAGCTTTGCGCCACTCCGTTGCCGGAGTAGCCGAGGCCATAGACGATATTGGGCTGCCCTCGCCAGTGGCCGAAGAAGGGGAGGCCATCTACCGAGCGGTCGGAGGCGCCGCACCAGCTGGCGGCGATGGGCACCTCTTTGAGCGCCGGAAAGAAGCGGCGCAGGGTGCGGGTGAGGGGGGCAAGATAACGGCTGGGGGCATCAAACTCGGCCAGATGGCGGTTGGCAAAGGCGAAGGTGTTGCCCCCCTTGCCCAGCATCAGCCGCCCTTGCGGGGTGGAGCGGTAGTAGTGGACAAAGGTGCGGCTATCCACCACGGAGCGGCCGTGTGCAAGCTGCTGGGCGGCCAGTGCATCCGGCGCGGGGTCGGTGATCACCATATCGGAGGAGACCAGCACTATGCTGCGGCGAAACTCGCGAAAGTGCTGCACCATGGCGCTGTTGAGGGCCAGTACCACCTTGCGGGCACGCACCTCACCCTGCGGCGTTTGCACCCGTGCCGGCTGGCCCGCCTCAAGGCGCTGCATGGGGGAGTGCTCATAGACCTCGACCCCCAGTTCCCGCGCCACCCGCAGCAGACCGCGCGCCAAGAGCGCCGGTTGCACCGAGCCCGCGTGAGGGCTGTAGAGCCCCTCCAGATGAACGTGGGAACCGCTCTGGCTCGCCAGTTCACCCTCCGCAATCGCCTGCCACTGGTTAAGATCGGCTCGCTGTAGCTCCCGCAATACCGGCTCCATCAGGCCGCGCTGGGCCTCGCTGGTGGCGGTGTAGCAGGTGCCCTCGACCCTCAGCTCCGCCTCTATCTGATGCGCCGCGCAGAAGCGGGCGATCTCGTGCACCGCCTGCTCGGAGCCTTGCACCAGCCAGGCGGCCTGCTCTTCGCCAAAGAGGCGCTTTAACGTCAGGTATTTGGCCGACCAGGTGAGCAGGCAGCCGCCGTTGCGCCCGGAGGCGCCGCTGCCGCAGCGATCTTTCTCCAGCACCATGATACGTAAGGCAGGTTCGGCCTGTTTAAGGGCGATGGCGCTCCACAGCCCGGTAAAGCCGCCACCGACGATGCAGACATCGGCCTCGTGGTGGCCGACCAGTGGGATGGGTGGCGCGGGCTGTTCGGCGGCGAGCGCCTCGGCCAGCCAGAAGGGGAGAGTGGACATGATGACTCCTCGATAAGGTTATTGGTGGCGCCAGCGCTGAGTGCGATCCAGCAGGGCGCGGCTCAAAAAGAGCTGGAGCAGCTTGACGGTGGCGGCGGCCAGCAGGATCAGGGTGGCCATGGCGGCGGCCGCGGCGGTATCGCCGGAATCCTCCATATTGAGCACGGCGATGGAGGCGAGCACGCTGTCGCTCGAATAGAGGAAGATCACCGCCGAGGTGGTGGTCATGGCGTTGACGAACAGATAGATGAAGATCTCCAGCAGTGCGGGCAGGGAGGCTGGCAGGGTGACTCGCCAGAACGCCTTCCAGAGCGGAATGCGCAATGAGATGGCCACCAGCTCCAGCTCCTTGGGCAACTGCTTGAGGCTGGTCAGCGCCGTCATATGACCCACCGTGTAGTAGTGGATGACGCAGGAGAGCACCATCAGCGGCAGGGTGCCGTATAGGCCGCCAAAGAGCGGATTGCCGTTGAAAAAGAAGATGTAGCCGAGCCCCAGCACCATGCCGGGCACCGCCAGTGACAGCATGGCAAGCAGATGCAGCAGCTGGCGCAGCGGCGCAAAGTGGCGCCCCTTCTCCTGTGCCCAGGCCAGCACCATCACCAGCACGGTGCCGATAAGCGCGGTATAGAGGCCCAGCTGCAAGGTGTTGGCAAAGGGCTGCCAGCCGTAGACGCTGTTGCTGTCAAAGGCGTAGTGATCCAGCGTCAGCCCGAGGTTGTAGGGCCAGAATTGTACCAGTGAGCCGTAAACGGCCATCCCCACGAGTGCCAGAAACAGCAGGGCCCAGAGCGTGCACCAACCAAGCGCCAGCAGATCCCGCAACCGATGGGGCTTGGGTTGATAGGGCACCGCCTTGGTGCTGCTCTGCTCCTGCATCTTGCTGCGCACTCTGTGCTCCAGGGCAAAGCTCAAGAGCGCCGGCAGCAGCAGGGTGACGCTGGCAACGGCGCCCAGCGAGAAGTTCTGCATCCCGATCACCTGCCGGTAGATGTCGGTGGCCAGCACGCTGTACTGGCCGCCAATCACCTTGGCCACCCCGAAGTCGCAGATGGTGAGGGTGAAGACGGCGATGGCGGCGCTGAGCAGGCCATAACGGGCGGTAGGCAGGGTGACGGTGACAAAGGTGCGCCAGCCGCTGCTGCCCAGCACCCGGGAGGCTTCATAGAGGCGGGCGTCGCTCTGACCGAGCGCCGTGATAAGGATCATCAGGGCGTGGGGGAAGCACCAGAAGCCCAGACCGATGACGATGCCGATGGGGCCGTAGATGCTCTCGCCGCCAAGTAGCCCCTTGGCGATCCCCTGATTGCCAAACCAGTAGACCAGACTGATGGCGGGCAGCAGGGAGGGCATCAACAGCGGGATCAAACCGATGAGGCGAAACAGGGGCTTGCCCGGCATACAGGTGCGGGTGAGGGCGTAGGCGTAGCCAAAGGCGATGGTCACCACCAGCGCGGTGATCAGCACCCCGAGCCAGAGGGTGTTGCCGATGGTGCGTCCCAGATGGGGGGAGTCGAAGTAGGCGCTGAAGTTGGCAAGGCCTATCCAGAGGCCGTTCTCATCCTGCAGGCTTTTTTGCAACATGGTGAGCAGCGGCAGCAGCAGACCGCCGGTGAGCAGAGCGATGCCGAGCACCAGCAGGATCAGTTGCAGTAGCTGATCCCGGCTCCAGCCGCGACAGAGCCGCTGCCAGCGAGAGTCTTGTCGGGCTGTCACTGGTGGCAGCAGGGAGGAGGTCGCAAAGGGGGCAGTCATGGGCGTTCTCCTTCAAACAGCTGCATCGCCCCGGCAGGCCAGTGCAGTGAGCAGCGCATGCCGCTGCGCCAGCCACCCTGTTCGTGGCGGGGCAGCTCGTGGGTCGGGCGCTCCACCAGAATTTGCTGTGGGCCCAGATAGGTGTCGGCGGTGCAGATAAGACGCTGGGCAGCGCCGAGAAACTCCACCTGATCGATGGTTGCTTCAACGCCATGTTGGCCAAGATACGGCTCGCTCGGCGCACTCAGGGTGATCGCCTCGGGGCGGATCGCCACCTGCAATTTGCTGCCGGCCGCGGCCTGATTGGCGAGTTGCAGCGGTTGTTCGTTGAGGCGCACCTGAGTGGGGCTCAGCACCAGGGTGTCGAGGAAGTTCATGGTGCCGACAAAGCTTGCCACGAAACGGCTGGCAGGCTGGTGGTAGATCTCCTGCGGGGTGCCCACCTGTACGATGCGGCCGCCCTCCATCACCACGATGCGATCAGCCATGGTCAGCGCTTCTTCCTGATCGTGGGTCACCATGATGGTGGTGATGCCAAGGCGCTGCTGCAGGGCGCGGATCTCGCTGCGAAGATGGGTGCGCACCAGTGCATCCAGCGCGCTGAGCGGTTCGTCCAGCAGCAGCAGGCCGGGGGAGAGGGCCAGTGCCCGGGCCAGCGCCACTCGCTGCTGCTGGCCGCCGGAGATCTGGCTCGGGTATTTGTGGGACTGGGCCGTGAGATCCACCAGCCCCAGCCAGTGATCGACCCGCTCCTTGATGAGATCCCGCGCCAGCCCCTGATTCTCAAGGCCGAAAGCGATGTTCTGGGCCACCGTCAGGTTGGGGAAGAGAGCATAGGACTGAAACACGATGCCAAAATCGCGCTCCTGGGGCGGCAGGCGGGAGATATTGCGCCCCCCTTGCCAGATCTCGCCGCTGTCCGGCAGATCCAGCCCGGCGATGGCTCTGAGCAGGGTGGTCTTGCCGCAGCCGGAGGGGCCGAGAAAGCAGATAAACTCCCCCGGCTCAATGGTCAGAGAGATCCCCTTGAGGGCCTGAAAAGCACCGAACTGCTTGTTGAGATGTTGAATGTCCAGATAGGGCTGGGTCATGGTTCGACTCGCTACTGATTTGGTATATACCAGTTTGCGGGTGAAGTGTGACGGTCAGGTGATCGGGGGATGACAGCTTGATGACAGTCAAATGAGATCGGGTCGCCAACAAGTGGCTGGGCACTGTGCGAATGGACTAAGCATCGCTAATTGAAGGCAATGCAAACTCGGGAAGTTAAAACCAAAAAGCGAAGGCCAACAGCTGTTGGCCTTCGACTGACAGTTTATTGGCAGCGGTGTGTCTGGCGTGAACAAACCGCCGCCCTTCACGCTTACTGTTTGGCTTCGGTCTTGCCGTCGAAGCTGGCGCTCCACTGGGCCAGGATGGCGTTGCGCTCGCGGGCGGCCCAGCTAAAGTCGTTGTCGATCATCTGGCCTTTGATATCTGCCGGATAGCCCGCTCTCGGTTGGGCCACATCGGGAATGGCGACCACGGCGAACGACTTGTTGTAGAGGGCGTTGGCCTGTTCGGTGGCGGCAAAGTCGAGCAGCTGTTTGGCGGCTTCCAGCTTGGGGGTGCCCTTGATGATGGCGGCTGCTTCCATATCCCAGCCCGACCCCTCTTTCGGGAACACCACCTCGATGGGGGCACCCTTGGCCTTGAGGCTGGTAGCCGGGAAGTCGAAGGAGATACCGATCACCGTTTCACCGCTGGCGGCCAGCTTGCAGGGGGCGGAGCCCGAGTGGGTGTAACGGTCGATGTTCTGGTGCAGGCCGTTCATGAATTGCCAGCCCTGCTGCTCACCCATGGTCTGCAGCCAGCCCGCAACGCTCAGGTAACCGGTGCCGGAGGAGCTGGGGTTGGGCATGATCACCTTGCCCTTGTAGATGGGCTTGGTGAGGTCGGCCCAGCTGGTGGGGGCCGGGAGCCCCTGTTTTTCCGCCTCTACCTTGTTGAAGCAGATGGCGCTGAAGAAGGCGTCCAGACCGATCCAGTGCGGCTCGGCCTTGCTGTCGCGAAAGCGGCTGTCGAGCTTATCCAGCCCTTTCGGTGCATAGGCATTGAGCATCTGCTGCTGATCGAGCTGCATCAGGCTGGTGGCGGCCAGTCCCCACACCACATCCGCTTTGGGCTGGGCTTTTTCTGCCAGCAAGCGGGCGGTGACCACGCCGGTGGAGTCACGCACCCACTTGATGTTGATGTCCGGATGCTGGCGTTCGAACGCGGTTTTCAGCTCGCTGAGCTGCTCCGGTTCGAAGGCGGTGTAGACGGTGAGATCGGTCGCGGCCAGTGCCGGGGCGGTCATGGCAGCCAGCACGGCGGCGGCCAGCAGATGGGTTCCCTGTTTCATCCTCTTCTCCAGTTAAATTGGTTTGGTATAAACCAGATTGGTCGAGAGAGAGGCTAGGGGATCTTTATGACGTGACCGTGACAGCCCCGTGACGTTTTGCCGTTCCTGATTTATCCGTGACTAATCCTGGGTATCCACTTCGATCTCCAGGCTGTCGTGGCGCCAGTACTCCAGATCGAAGTCGAGCACCCGTCCGTGCTGATCGAAGTTGAGCCGCTCGAGGCGCAGGGCGGGCAGACCGGCGGTGGCCCCCAGCGCCTTGGCCACTTCGTCCGGCAGGGCGGTGGGGAAGAAGCGCACCTGCATGCGGGCGTAGTGGAGATCGTAATGGGCCTGGTAGATCTCGGTCAGACTGCCGTTGAGATCCAGTGCCAGCAGGCCGGGCACCCGCTCTGGCAGGCAGTGGTTCTCGCAGTAGCAGATGGCGCGCCCGTTGGCGTAGCGCAGACGTTTTAGCAGAAACAGGCTGTCAAACGGCTTGAGCTGCAGCTGCGCCATCAACGCGGGCGGTACCGCCTGACGGCTTTTATCCAGCAGCTCGGTGCGCGGCTCACCCCCTTGCTCCCGCACTATCTGGTGAAAGTTGGAGGTGCGTCTGGGGTTCAAGCGAAAACGTGGCGGGGTGACGAACCAGCCGCGGCGATCCTCCCGATAGATAAGGCCGTTCGCCTCCAGCTGCACCAGTGCCTCGCGGATGGTGACCCGGGTGGTGCCATAGAGTTCTCCCAGCAGCCGCTCGGAGGGGAGCTTGTCGTTGGGGGCCAGACCCCCCGCCAGGATCTGGTTGGCGAGGGCATCCTTGATCTGCAGATATTGGGGTTTGCTCATGAAAATCCCTGGTTTTGCAATAAGTTGTGCAATGAGTTGGGCAATGGGCTGGGCACAGGGCAGGTCATCTGCCCGGTCGTTACACGGCAACATCAACATGCATTGGTAGATACCAGCAGCGCCCCTGCTGTTCAGGCTTCCTAGATTATCGCGATCCCGGCGCTGAAAATGAATTTTTTGTTGCACGTAGCGCCACCCCTTTGACCTTGGCGGGGCAGTTACCCACAATGCGCTCATTCTGGTATATACCAAAAGGAGCGATGTCATGACCCATATTCCTGCGGCCCCCGCCGCCGTCGATTACCTGCTGCTGACCCCGGGCCCCCTCTCGACCACCGCGACTGTGCGTGCCGCCATGCTGCAAGACAGCTGCACCTGGGATGCGGACTACAACCTGGGCGTGGTGGAGCCCATCCGCCGCGAGCTGGTGCGCCTCGCCACCGGCCCGGAATATCAAAGTGACTACAGCGCCGTGCTGCTGCAGGGGAGTGGCAGCTATGTGGTGGAGAGCGTGCTGGGCTCGGCGATCGGCGTCGATGAGTGTCTGCTGATCATCAACAACGGCGCCTACGGTGCCCGCATGGGGGAGATGGCCCGCTGCCTTGGCCTGCGCCACCACGAGCTGGACTGCGGCGAGACCACCCGCCCGGAGCCCGCCGCCATCGAGGCGATGCTGGCGCGCCACCCCGAGATCACCCATCTGGCCATGGTGCACTGCGAGACCACCACCGGCATGCTCAATCCGCTCGATGAGGTAGCTGAGCTCTGCCAGCGTCGTGGCATTCGCCTTATCGTCGATGCTATGAGCAGCTTTGGCGGTATTCCCATCGACATGGGGCGCCTTGGCATCGAGTTTCTCATCAGCTCGGCCAACAAGTGCATTCAGGGGGTGCCGGGTTTTGGCTTTGTCATCGCTCGCCGCGCCGCGCTGGCGGCCTGCGCCGGTCGTGCTCGCTCGGTCTCCCTCGACCTGCATGCCCAGTGGCAGACCATGGAGCAGCAAGGGGGCAAGTGGCGCTTTACCTCGCCCACCCATACCGTGCTTGCCTTTGCCCAGGCGCTGCGCGAGCTGGACGAGGAGGGGGGCATTGAAGCCCGCCATCAGCGCTACGGCGAGAATCAGCGCACCCTGGTGGCGGGGATGGCTGCCCTCGGCTTTGCGCCACTGCTGCCAGAACAGTGGCAATCTCCCATCATCACCGCCTTCTACTCTCCGGCCCACCCTGACTACCGCTTCGCCGATTTCTACCAGCGGCTCAAGGCGCAGGGCTTTGTCATCTATCCGGGCAAGGTCTCCCAGGCCGATTGCTTCCGTATCGGCAATATCGGCGATGTGACCCCTGAGCGGGTGCGGGATCTGCTCGCCGCCATGGCCAGCGCCTGCTACTGGCAAGGGGACGCGCGATGACCAGCATGCTGGCTCAGGGTCGTGATCTGCGTGGCCGCGATTTGCATGACCATAAGCTGCACGGCAGCGGCCGTGCCGACAGCGAAGGGGATATCAACCTCGGCGAGGGGCGGGCGCGCTGGTGGGCGGGCCAGAGCGAAGATGTACAGGCCGGATTGGCGGAAGATAGCCGCTACTTTCTCCATCAGGCACTCTCCACCCCCTGTCTGGATCTGATTGAGGGGGCGCAGGGGAGCTGGTTTACCAGTGTATCGGGCGCGCGTTACCTCGATTTTCACGGCAACAGCGTTCATCAGCTGGGTCACGGTCACCCCAGGGTGGTGGCCGCGGTGCAGCAGCAACTCGCCGATCTGCCGTTCGCGCCCCGCCGCTACACCCATCAGGTTGCCATCGACTGCGCCCGCACCCTGGCCGAGCTGGCCCCCGGCGATCTCAACCGGGTGCTGTTTGCCCCCGGCGGCAGCGAGGTGGTGGGGATTGCCCTGAAGCTCGCCCGTTTCATCACCGGCAACAGCAAGGTGGTGTCCCTGTGGGATGCCTTTCACGGCGCCTCCCTCGATGCCATCTCGGTCGGCGGCGAGGCCTGTTTTCGCGCCGGTATGGGCCCGCTGATGGCCGGAGTGGAGCGCATCCCGCCGCCTACCCGTTATCGCGGCGTCTGGTATCGCGGGGAGGGGGATGACCTGCACTACGCCGATTATCTGGAGTACGTCATCGAGAAGGAGGGAGGGATCGGCGCCTTTATCGCCGAACCTATCCGCAACACCGATGTGCAGGTGCCCTCGAAGGCCTACTGGCAGCGGGTGCGGGAGATCTGCGATCGCCACAAGGTGTTGCTGATCGTCGACGAGATCCCCAATGCCCTGGGCCGCACCGGCCACTGGTTCAGCTTCGAGGAGTTCGGCATCGAGCCAGACATCATCTGTCTGGGCAAGGGGCTGGGGGGCGGGGTGGTGCCGTTTGCAGCTCTCATCACCCGCGACCGGTTCAATCAGGCCGCAGCTATTTCACTCGGTCACTACACCCACGAGAAGAGCCCTATCGGCTGCGCGGCGGCGCTCGCTACCATCAGTACCATCCGCGAAGAGGGGTTGCTGGCAAAAGCGCAGGAGGATGGCCGTTTTATGGCGGCCGAGCTCGGCAAGTTGGCCGAACGTCACCCGCTGATCGGGCAGGTGCGCGGTATCGGTATGCTTTGGGCGCTCGATCTGGTGGTCGATCACCAGAGTCGCACCCGCAACAGCCAGGCCGCCGAGCGCCTGCTCTACCGCTGTCTGGAGCTGGGGCTCAGCTTCAAGGTCTCCCAAGGGAACGTCATCCAGCTCTCGCCCCCACTCAATATCGCCCGCGCCGATCTGGTGCGCGCCATCACCATTCTCGATCGCGCATTGGGCGAGATCGCACTTTCACCGAAACAGGAACACCACCATGACTGACTTGCAGATTGCTGTAGACCCGACCACCGACGTAGAGGCGCTGATCCTCGACTGGGCCGGCACCGTCGTTGATTTCGGCTCCTTCGCCCCCACCTCCATCTTCGTCGAGGCCTTCGCCCGCGCCTATGACTTTGCTGTGACCCTGGACGAAGCACGCCAGCCCATGGGCCTTGGCAAGTGGGATCATATCTCTGCGTTGGGCCGTCTGCCTTCGGTGGATGCGCGCTGGCAGGATCGCTTCGGCCACCCCATGAGCCACGCCGAGGTGGACCACATTTATCACACCTTTATGCCGCTGCAGATTGCCGCCGTGACCCGCTTTGCCGCCCCCATCCCCGGTGTGCTGCCGCTGCTGGACGCTCTGCGGGGTCAGGGGCTGCGTATCGGCTCCTGCTCCGGTTATCCCCGTCCAGTGATGGAGGCGCTGGTGCCTGCTGCGGCCGATCACGGCTATCGGCCGGATCACTGGGTCGCCACTGACGATCTCAAGGCAGGTGGTCGCCCCGGCCCCTGGATGGCGCTGGCCAACGTAATTGAGCTGGGAGTGAGCGCGGTGCATCGCTGCATCAAGGTGGATGACGCCGTACCCGGCATCAGTGAAGGGCTGAACGCGGGCATGTGGACGGTGGGATTGTCGGTTTCCGGCAACGAATTTGGTGCCACCTGGGAAGAGTTTGCCGCCATGAGCGAGGCGGAGATCGCCGCCCGGCGCGCACCGGCCGAGGCCAAACTGCGGGCGGCGGGGGCGCACTATGTGATTGATACCCTTGCCGACATCGCCCCGGTTATCGCCGATATCAACCGCCGTCTGGCCGCTGGCGAGCGGCCGTAGGCCATCTGCTTGGTCTAACAAAAGCGCTTGGCTGGCTTTAGATGCAACACGCCCCCATCCGGGGGCGTGTTGCATTTACAGGGGGAAGCCGTGTGCGGTCAGCGGATATCGACCCGCATCAGGGGAGAGGGGGCGTTGTCGACAAAATGGTGCCAGATATGGTCGTAGAGCGCCTTCTGGCCGGGGAAACTCACCAGCGCCTTGGCTTCGGCCAGGGAACACCAGCGATAGTCTGTGTGCTCATCGTTGAGGGCCACAGCCTGATTGGGCGGGCAATAGATCACAAAGACCGGCACCACCTCCACCGTATTCAAGCTCGCCTCGTAAAACTGTTCCAGATACTGGCCGTTGTAGAGTTCGGTGACCCGGATCCCCGTCTCTTCGCCAAACTCCCGAATAATGGTCTGCCAGCCGGTTTCACCCGCCTCCACCGTGCCTGCCACATGACACCAGAAGCCCCCCTTGACCCGTTTCATCACCAGCAATTTGGTTTCGCCATCGACAGTGGTAAGGGCAACGCCAGAGACGGCCTTGCAGCGAATGGGGATCATGATCTTCTCTCCGGGTTTGGGCTCTGTGATAGCCACGAACAGTGTGAAGGCGTGTTAATTGAAATACGCCTCGGCGGGTAGGCCCATGACCTCTATTTCATTCAGTCCATTTTTGGCCAGATAGTTGGTCACCAGATTGAACCCCACCCAGTAACCGGCATATTTGGGAAATGGCCGGTTATCACGGCAGTAGAAAAAGTCTAAATAGTTGAACTGCTTGCTGGATAGATGGGGCGTCATCTCTGCCAGGAGCGATTGCCAGTCATGGTGATGAGACTCCTTGAACAGCGAGGGGAGGGTGCCACCATTGAACCTCTGCTCAAAGTAGCAGGCCAGTCCTTCAAAAATCAGGTTTTCGGCCAGTGTTTCTGCTTCCACCTTATTCTTCTTTTGCACGATATGGTGGACTTCGTGGGCCAGCACGGCAGGCAATTCGGTGATGATCACCTCTTTGATATCAGGCCGTTCCAGATCAAGCTGGAGTTCTATCCGATACATGTTGATGGCCCAGCCACCGATACCCGAATCGGGAGCATCCCCCTCGGCAAAAGGGCTGAAGGTGACATCCAGTTGGGAGAGATCGAACAAGGCATTCAATTTGTGCGCCGTCTCGGCAAAAACGTGCCTAATGGTGTCATCGAGCCCATCGAATTTGCCCGAGTCGTTTAACAGGGTGAGTTGCATCCAGACATCCTTGTCTATTGAAAGAGAGTGCTGAACCACTTGCGTGGGCGGCGCCATATCACCACGATTACCCTCTTTCAATCAAGGGGTTACCCGCCCATTATGCTTGCCGTCTGGATCGCCTCGATCAGTGCAGCCCGGTTGATACGAGGGCGCTCGCCATCGAGCAGTTGCTGCCACAGGGCAATGGCCTGGCTGTAGCGGCCATGCAGGAAGTGATCGGAGGCGAGCAGCATCAGGGCGCTCACTTCCCCCGGGTCCTGCTTGAGGGCGCTCTCCAGCAGGCGGGTTGCCTCGGGAGTCAGCTGCTGGCCCGCCTGATAGTAGAGCACGGTGGCCTGCGCGGCCTGGGTCGCTGCACTGGCGCCCCCCTCCAGCAGCGCGAGGCGCTGGTAGGCGAGCAGGGAGTTGTCATATTCGCCCCGATAGAGATAGAGCTGGCCGAGCGCCGCCCAGCTGTCGAGATCGGCGGGGTTGCGTTGAAGCTTCTGATGCAGACTCCCCAGCTCCTTGTCCTGCAGATCCCGCGGGCTCAACCCCGCCAGCGGATCGGGACGGGATGCATAATCCTGCCATGCCTGATAACGGCCGGTGCTGAGATAGACAGCGGCCACGGCTACGAATGCCATGATACCAAGCAGCAACAAGGCCCGCCCGTGCCGGTTATTGCGACCGCGATTGTTATGCTGGTTGGCCAGTTGCGCGCGCAGGGCCAGCTCAGCCGCCGGGATAGCGCTGGCCAGGCGGGTGGCGCTCAGCTCCCTGTAGAGTGGTTGGTCGGGGGAGAGGCCTGCTTGCTCCCCGTGCATGATCAACAGATTCAGTTCGCTGCGCGGATCGGCGGCGGGTTGAGGGGGGGCCTCAACGATGGCCTTAACGACAGGGATGGGGTGCGCCTTTGTGCGTGTCAGGCGGCGAAACAGGGTCAACAGCGCCAGCCCCAACAGCAGCAGGGGACCGCCCCACAGCAGCGCCGTGCTGGCCTTTAAGGGGGGATCGTAGCGGACGAAATCGCCGAAGCGCTCCGTCATGCGGGCGATCACCTGCTCATCAGACTGCCCCTCGTCCACCCAGCGGTAGACCTCTAGCCGCAGATCCCGCGCGATGGGGGAGTTGGACTCCACCAGATTCTGGTTCTGGCACTGGGGGCAGCGCAGGGCGCGGGCCAGCTCTTGCGCCCGATTTTGCAGCTCGGGGTGGCGAAACTGATAGGTATCGACCCCGCTGGAATATGCAGTTGCACTCAGCAGCATGCCGAGGGCCAGCAGGGCGCAGGCAAGAGAACGGCGCATCATGGCTGTGTCTCCCGAGCTGATGTTGCAATAGATGGCGCAATTGCGTGTGCCGTTGTCGCGGTCTTCATTTGCGCGTCAGCTCGCGCCTGGTCGAGCAGGGGGGCAAACTGACGTTGCCAGATCCCTTTGGTAAGCTCGCCGGTATGGCGGGCGAGCAGGGCACCATCGGCATCAAACAGATAGGTCTCTGGCGTGCCGTAGACGCCGAGCTCCAGCGCCAGTTTGCCGTCGGGGTCGGCCAGTACGGCGCGATAGGGGTTGCCCGCCTGGATAAGCCAGGCGCGGGCCGCATTCCCCTTGTCCCGGTAGTTGAGACCATAGAGGGGCACTGTGCCCGCGAGCTCGCTGAGCAACGGATGCTCGGCGCGGCAGTTGACGCACCAGCTGGCCCAGACGTTAAGGACAAAGGGCTCGCCCTTGAGGCTTGTGGTCTGGATCTGACTCCCACCCAGCAGATTGTCGCTCTGCCACGCAGGCAGGGTACGTCCGAGCGTTGCCTCATCCTTGCTGTAGGGATTGTTGCCAAGGCCGAGCCAGAGCAGGATGCCGAGGCTCAGGGTAAGGAGCAGTGGAAGAAAGAGGCGCAGGCGGGATCTCATAACGCCTCCTGTTCGAGCCGGGGATGGGAGGCGCTAACCACAACGGGGCGGGAGGCAAGCAAGGGGCGACGGGCGAGCAGGCGCAGGGCGCCGCCCGTCATCATCAACAGGCCGCCGAACCAGATCCAGCGTACCAGCGGCTTGTAGTGCAGCCGCATGCCATAGGCATCTGGCCCCATCTTCTCACCCAGCACCACGTAGAGATCGCCGAGCATTCCCCACGCGATGCCCGGCTCGTTCATGTTCATGGTGCGCACGCTGTAGTGACGTCGCTCTGGGGTGAGCCTGGCGATCTCTTTATCTTCTTTATGCACGCTGAGCGTGATGCGCTCGGCTGTGTAGTTGGGGCCGATGATCGGCTCGCGTCCCTCATAGCGAAATTCGAACGCACCGAGCTGGTAGGGCTGGTTGGCACTTAGCACTGTGCCTCCTTCCTGACTGTGGTGGCTCATTTGCGCGATGCCGAGGGCGCACACCGCCACCCCGAGGTGGGCCAGCAGGCTGCCGAACCGATTGAGGGTGAGTTCACGCAGCGACGTCAGTTGCAAGAGCGGGAGCAGCAGGCTGGCCATCAGCCAGAGGCTCACCATATTGGCGAGGATGCCAATCCAGCTACCGGAAAACGCTCCCTGTTCCAGATAGGCAAGGCTAATGAGCCCGCCGCCAAGCAGGCCAAACAGCGGCGGTAACAGCGCGTTGAGTCGGGAATGTGGCGCAAGCGCCTGCCAGCGCAGGCGCGGCAGTTGGGTCATCAGCGCCATCAGGCAGAGGGCCAGCGGCACGAAGATGGTATTGAAATAGGGGGCACCCACCGAGAGCGAACCCAGATGAAGCGACTGGAACACCATGGGGTAGAAGGTGCCGAGTAGCACGCTGGCGCAGGCCACGCAGAGCAGCAGGATGGCGGCGCCGAGCAGCCCCTCCTTTGACAGCAAGCCAAAGCGGGCATAGGGGGCGCGAATGTCCGCCCGCAGGGCAAACAGGGTGAGGGCGCTGGTCAATAGCAAGCCGAGCAGCAACAAGAGGGTGAGGCCACGGCTGGGGTCCACCGCAAAGGCGTGCACCGAGGTGAGTACCCCGGAGCGCACCACGAAGGTGCCAAGCAGGCTCAAGGCGAAGGTGAAGATGGAGAGCAACAGCACGGCGTGACCATAGGCGCCGCGCTTCTCGCAGACAATCAGGGCGTGCAGCAGGGCAGTGCCGAGCAGCCAGGGCAAGAGGGAGGCGTTTTCTACCGGATCCCAGAACCACCAGCCGCCCCAGCCGAGCTCGTAGTAGGCCCACCAGGAGCCCAGCACGATGCCAGCGGTGAGAAAGACCCAGGAGCCGAGCGCCCAGGGGCGACTCCAGTGAGCCACGGCGCCATCCAGTCTGCCCGAATGGAGCGCTGCCATGGCGAAGGCGAAGTTGACCGCAAAGCCGACGTAACCGAGGTAGAGCAGGGGCGGGTGGATGATAAGACCGATATCCTGCAGCATGGGGTTGAGATCGCGCCCCTCCAGCGGCCCCGGGAATTGGCGGTCAAACGGGCTGGAGAAGATCAGGGTATAGAGGCCGAAGAGCCCGACGATCAGCCCCATGATGGCCAATACCCGGGCTGTGATCAGCGGATCGACCCGCCTGGAGCAAAGGGCCACCAGAGCGCCCCACAGCCCCAACGCAAAAACAAAAAAGAGCATGGAGCCTTCATGGCCGCCCCACACCGCCGCCAGCTTGAAGCCCAGCGGCAGGGCGCTGTTGGCGTGTTGGGCCACATAGCTGACGGTGAAATCATCCTGGCCAAAGCAGCTGGCGAGCAGCAGCAGGGCGGTCAACAGCAGGATGGCATTGATTAGCGCCAGCGGCGTGGCGCTGCGCAGCAGGGTCGGGGAGGCGAGCCGTAATCCCAGCCAGGGCAGTGTGCCCTGCAGCAAGGAGAGTGCCGCCGCCAGTAGCAGTGAGAGATAGCCGAGCTCCGCCAGCACACAACCTCCGGTTCAATCTTTGATGTCATTCATGTCATGGCACACACGTAGCATCGTCTCCCTTTGGCGGAGAACATTGCCAAGCAACGGGTGTGGCATCACCAGAAATTCATTGGGCCAGCAACAAGCCAGCGCCAGTCACCCAGGGGTGGCTGGCGCTTATCCCCAGTTTCAATAACCGGTTCACGATCCGTCGTGAGAGGTCGTCAGCAAGGTAAAGAGCAGCGCAGGAACCGGAGTGTATGTGAATACATGAGGATTCCGAGCAGCACATGAGCCTTGATCACGGCCTTGCAATAGGAGCGTGAACCGGTTTTTAAACTACCGTCATCTGGCCGGCGTAGAGCACGAAGTAGCGCAGCAGCAGGATCCCCACTAGGGTCAGGCTGCAGACCAGCACCAGATGGCCGCTTCGCTCCCGCAGGGGCGCCGGGGTCAGAAGAGCCAGCAGCTGGGGCAGCAGCATGCCGATGCCCACCACGCCGACCCAGAACACCTGAGCCCAGAAGCCGCTGCCGATGGCCGCCCACATGGCCACCTCTTTCTGGCCGCCACCGAAGTAGAGGCCGGTAAAGAAGCAGACCAGCAGCAACACCTCCATCACCAGCACCGGCCGCTCGAAGCGGTGAACAAAGCTCACCCCTTGGCTGTGATGGTTCTCCTTGAAGAGCGTCACCGCCAGCAAGATGGTGGAGGCGATGCCGGAGCTGATGCCCGAGACCAGAAACAGCACCGGCAGCACCGGGTTGTTCAAGAGCGGATAGGTCTTGAGCGCAGAGAGCAGAAAGCCTGTGTAGGCCCCCAGCAGCACGGCGAGCAGCAGCAACAGCGGGGCCAGCAGCCGCTCGATGCGGGCAAGCCAGCCAAGCAGCCCATCCACAAAAGCGAACTTCTCTTTCAGCAACCGGCTGCGCATTGTCTCGATCTCGGTGCGAAACACCACCGCCAGCCAGGCGAACAGCACCGCCATATAGAGCTGAAACAGCATGACCCCCATCGACATCACTGAGTCGAACTGGTAGTGGAACATCAGCTTCCAGAAGGTCCAGGGGCGGGCCAGATGGAAGATAAGGATCAGCAGCCCCAATATCACGCTCGCTGGCGCTAGAATGGCGGTTGCCTTGATGATGCCGCTCTCGCTGCCTGCCCCCTTGCGGCGCAGCAGCACCGAGAGGGTGGTGGCCCCGGCGGAGATGCCGAGCAGGAACAGATAGATAGCGATGGGCCAGTCCCAGACAAGTGAAGGGAAGTGAAATGCGTCATGCAACATGATCCATTCCTCCCTCTGTCACAGCAGTAGATGGCGATGGGGCAAATCCCCACACCAGCGAGGGGAAGTGAAATGCCGCTTGTATGGTCATGACGTTATCTCCCTTTGGGCACGCGGTACATCTTGGGCGAGGTGCCGAGTGCCTGCTTGTAGCGATAGGTGGTCTCTTTCACCAGCCGTTTGGCGATGGGGCTGTCCGGATCATCCAGATTACCGAACACCAGCGCCTTGGTGGGGCAGGACTCCACGCAGGCTGGCTCCTTGCCCGCCGCCAGGTTGGTCTTGCGGCAAAAGTCGCACTTGTCTGCCACTCGGGTGACCGGGTTGATAAAGCGCACCTGATAGGGGCAGGCGGCGAGGCAATACATGCAGCCGACGCAGAGATCCGCGTCGACATCGACGATGCCATCCTCCTTGCGGATATGGGAGGCGCCGGTGGGGCAGACATGCACGCAGGGGGCGTTGTCGCAGTGCTGGCAGGACTTGCGAAAGAAGCGGTACTCGGCGTCGGGAAATTCACCGACCGGGCCTGAGCGGATGATCTCGAGGCGCGAGACCCCTTCCGGCACCTTGTTGACCTCCCGGCAGGCATCCATGCAGGCGGTGCAGCCGATGCAGGCCGTCTCATCGTGGATCATGCCATAGCGGATCCCATCGATGGTCTGGCTGCGGGCGAGGGGGGTAGCAAGGGAACGAGTCGGCCCCGTCATCATGATAAGGGCCCCCGCACCCACGCCCGCCATAAAATTACGGCGAGAGCAGCTCATGAGGCCTCCTTGCCGGTAGCCGGTTTGGACTGCTCCTGCTGGGCCTTGCTGGCCTCATGCTGCTTGCTGTGGCAGTCGACGCAGAGCTTGATGCGGGATTTTTCCGGGATCCCCACCATGGGCTCCTTGGCCGGATGCAACTGGTGACAGCTGGTGCAGGTGAGCTTGGTGGCGTGCACGTCGTGGGCCCAGAGCGCCTCGCGCAGTGGTTTGGGCTCGTGGCAGCTCATGCAGACTCCATTCTGCTCGCTGATGGGATAAAGCTTGATGCTCTCTTTATCCTTCAGGCTGTGGCTGAAGCGCATCACATCCTTGACCCCTTCCCGGTGCTGGGGGGAGGGCTGGCCGTGGCAGTTGGTGCAGGTGACAGGTGCCAGGTTGTTGGGATTGGTCGCCTGACCATGCTTGCCGTGCATCCCCTCGCTCTGCTCCTTGTGACAGTCGGTACAGGCCTTGTCGGGATTGCGTAAAAATTCCACCTCATGTGTAGCTGGAACAGGGGCAGCTGCCGGCTCGGCCGCCTGACCCTGCAGGCTGGTGAGCAGCATGGCTGCCATCAGCATCAGTCGTAAAAAATCCATCGTTAAATCACCCATAGGAAGCCTCCATCCGCTGCGGGCCTGGTCTGGCCTGGCCCGCAGGCGCCGTTACTGTGCCAGCCGTCCGGCCGCTTTGGCCTCGGCATCCCAGGCGGGGACCGTGGTCTTGAGGAACTGGGCCTTGTCGCTGTTGAACTGCTTCATATCCATGCCAAGGGCGGCTTGCGCTTTCTCCTTGGTGGAGATGTCGGGGATGGCGATTTCGTGGCTGATCCCCTTGCTGGCCAACAGGCGTGCCAGCTTGGTGCGGGCGTCAGCGGCTTTATCCAGCGCGCTGCCAAGTACCTTGAGGGCCACTTCGGGGGCGTGTATCTGCACCCCGTGGGAGGCGATGGCGTAGTCCCAGCGCCACTGGGCGTGACGGATGTCCTGCAGAATATCCTTCATCTCTGCCTCGGTGGCGCCGGCATCCCAGGCCGCCTTGGCTTCAAAGTGGGCGTGTACCAGCTGCTTCTCGACCTTCAGCTTGGTTTCGATCACCGCCTCTTTGCGCTGTTTGACAATCCCTTGCAGCATCTCCTTGCTCTGGGTGTGGCAGTTGCGGCAGGTCTGCTCGAAGCGATCGAATGGGTTACCCACTTTGTGATCCGTGTAGACCTTGCCCTGCTCGTTCTGCACCTTGGGCATGTGGCAATCGACACAGGCGACGTTGTTCTGGCCGTGAATGCCGGCGCGCCAGGTTTCGTACTCGGGGTGCTGGGCTTTGAGCATGGGGGTTTTGGAGAGGGCATGGGTCCAGTCGGCAAAGCCGATTTCATCGTAATAGGCCTCCATCTGCTCCACAGTGGTGCCCTTGTCCCAGGGGAATTTGACCGCCTTGGTGGGGCCGCTGAAGTAATACTCCACGTGGCACTGGCCGCACACCTGGGACTGCTGATCAAAGCGCCCCTGCTCCTTGAACGGCTTGCCGATGGCGGTCATGGCCCGCTCGGCATAGGGACGGGAGAGGTGCAGGGCAGGTTTGCCCTCCTTGAACTCCTTCGAGGCAGTGTCGTGGCAGTCGGCGCAGCCGATGGTGTTGACTACTTCCGGCCCGCCCTTGGCCCACATCCCCTTGAAGTAGCCATCCTCACCCTGCTCGTCGATGACGCGGGCCACATCCGGGCCTTTGCAGCTCCAGCAGGCCATCGGCAGCGGGCCATCTTCGGCTGTCTTGGGGGCGCCGGTACGCAGGGTTTCCCGCACGTCGGTCAGCGCATAGAAGTGGCCCCGCGGCTTGTTGTAATCCTTGGCGAAAGGGTAACCGCCCCACAGCACCACCATATTGGGATCTTCCGCCAGCGCGTCGGTGCGCTCCTTGCTCTCGCTGGTGGCTTGCCAGCTGGTGAACTGATCGGCGTGATCCTTGGCGAACAGCTCGCTGCGCGCCTCTATCTTGCCATTGGTGGTTGCGTCATCAGCCAGTGCCCAGCCGCTGGTGCCAAGGCTGGTAGTCAGCAGCAGGGTGGCGAGGCCCAGTTTGATATGCCTGTGTTGTGAACCCACGTTTATCACTCCCAGATAAATGTTTTGATCTCGTCTGACCCGTTCCATCTTGGTGTGGATCTTCCCCCCGTCGGGCGGGGTGGGCAGACATTCGCTTGCGGGTGAATAAAACCGCGCAATATATGATTGCTCGAGGGTTACCCTAACAAATAGGTAAATTTAATGATGATTTATCGGAGGGAGAGTTGTGCCAGATCAATTGGTGCACAGGATTGATCGCTGAAATGAGATCTGGATTAAATTTTATGGAAACTCAACTTCTTGTTAACTGCCAAGCATTCGATGGCAGGAGTTTGAACGGTACAGTTACGTACTGGCACTTTTTGCTGCTGATCCTGATTGCTGCCGTATTGTTAACACATTCTGGCAATGACTTATGCTGATAATTGACTGAATATTCAAATTCTCGGTGTTGTGCTGTGAGCTTTGACCTTCGGATTATGATCAATTTATTGAAGCTGCAGTGGATTTATCGTCAAACGACAGAAATGGTCACATGGAGTCTGATAGACCTGTTAATAAAGGTGATGGAATTGGGTTCATCCAAATCTCTTTTTATTAAAAAGGGCCTGTTAGATGCACAATCTTGTAAGTTATGGCCATTTTATGGCAATCATTGTCGAAAATAGCGAAAAGACCCACTTAGTCTGGTGCGGTATGATTATTGAACAGACAAGTACCCTGTAGGTACTGATGTTGGTGGTTAAGGTTTAGCTGGAGGTTGTATGGCTGAGTTGCAAATTGAAAAGTCCACGGTGATCTCCCAACTCGAGGGCTCCGTGTTTGTCATCAGTGCAGATGGATCTGTCATACGAGCAAAGGTGGGGATGGCATTGCAGCCGGGGGATCGCCTGCAAGCTGCCCAAGGTGGCCACTTTCAACTAGCCGAGCCGGGCAGTGATCCTGCTGGTGAGCAAGATATGGCCGCCAAACCTGAGCCCACGAAGCCTGCTGCTGATGGACAACCGACCGATCCGGAACTGGCCTCATTGCAAGAGGCGATCCGTCAGGGTATTGACCCGACCGAATTGTTCCAGGAGACCGCCGCCGGTAACGCAGCCGCCGCCGGTAATATCGGTGGTGTAGCCGGTTCCAGCTCGGGTGGATTTGTGGTGGTCGATCGTACCAACGATGCCACCCTGGCCGAGGCCGGTTTTGATACCGATCATGCGGTGCAACCTGTTGGCGATGAGCTGCTGTTTTCCGAAGAGCGCGATTTCTTTGCTGCCATCACCATCACCGAGCCCCAAACCAGCGACAACATTATCAACGCCGATGAAGCGGCAGGCGTCATCATTCGTGGTGTGGTGGATGATGTGGAGGTAGGCCAGCCAGTCACTGTGACCCTTATCGATCAGGCGGGAAATTCACTGACGGTGACGACCGTGGTGCTGCCCGGCCTGGTGTGGGAAGCCAATTTTGGCGATGTGACCGGCAAGCTGGTGGATGGCCCGTTGCAGATTGTAGCCAATACCCAGGATCAGGCGGGCAACAATGCCAGCGACACCGGACAGACTCTGCTTGATACCATCACCACCATTACCCTCGATCTCGCCGATGAGAGCGACACCGGCGCCAGCCAGATCGATGATCTGACCCGCGACAATACCCCGCTGCTGCAAGGGAAGGGGGAGCCCGGCGCCACCGTAACCCTGAGCCTTGGCGGCAGCGTGCTCACCGTCCTGACGGTGGATGCCGCCGGTAACTGGCAATATCAGCTGCCGCAGACCCTGGCCGATGGCCAGTACCAGTTTCAGGTCAATTCTGTGGATATTGCCGGCAACCGCGCCAGCGATACCCTCGTTATCAATGTCGATACTCAGGCCTTCATCGATATCGATGATCTCGATACCACAGCCCTGTTTGGCAACAGCAGCGCCACCCTGAGCGGCTCCACCAGCAATGTGGAAGCGGGTCAGAGTGTCACCATCACACTTGTTGACAGCAATGGCCAGCCGCTGTTGACCACCTCGGCACAGGTCGGGGCCGATGGCCGCTGGCAGGTATCAGGTCTTGATCTCTCCGGTATCAATCAATCCTTTGAAGTGCGTGCCAGTGTCACCGATCTGGCGGGCAACAGCGCCAGCGATGGGGCGCCGCTGATCGGTCAGAGCGAAACCCTGACGCTCTCCGAAGCCGGATTGGCCGGTGGCCCGATCACCGCGACCGGCAGTCTAAATACCGGTGCTGGCCAGGATGGCAATCTGCAAGTCCAGTTCGCCGCTGATCAGAGTGCCTTGGAAGGGCTGGGGCTCGTCAGCCATGGCGCGCCTCTTGGCTACATCATCAACGGTCAGACTCTGACCGCCAGTGCCGGTGGGGCGACTGTCTTCACCCTGACCCTCAACAGTGATGGCAGTTACCGCATCGTCTGGAGTCAAAGCCTGGATCACGGTCAGGACGTGTTGCGCCTGCCGTTCAACCTCGAGTATCGAGACAGCGACGGCGATCTGGTGAAGGCGCCGCTGGTGATCAATCTGGTGGATAGCAATCCGCCCAACTTTGACGTTGATCTCCCGCCCATTACCCTGACCGAAGATGCCTTTATCAACGGTGCTGCCGTAGTGGGTGAGAGCCGCTTTGTAGTCAAACACGGTGTCGATCCTTTGTTGGTGGATTCGCTGGTGTTCAGTAATCAGAACAGTACCCTGACTACCCTCAACGGCTCGGGTTTTGCCAGCGATGGTCATCCGCTGACCTTTGAATTTGCCGGTGATCGCCACTTGGTGGGTTACTACCTGGATGGCAGTGGCCAACGGGTGGAGGTGCTGCGCGCCGAATTGAAGGCTGAGCAGCAGGGCAGCGATCTGGCTGGGCGGGTGGTGGTCACCCTCACCGGCCCGCTCGATCATCAGGGGAACGAAATGCTTTCCCTCGATTTGCAGGTGAGCGCCAACGAGATCGATGGCGACAGCACCAGCGCCAACCTGACCCTGACCGTCAATGATGGCAGTGATCCCGCATTGGGGATCGACAAGGGGGTCGCTCTGCAAGAAGGGGACAACCAAAGCATCGATGGTCAGCTGCCGGTGAGGGTGGGGAGCGATCGTCTGGTCTCCCTCAACTTTGAGGCCAGCCAACCGGCGCTGGCGGGACTCACCAGCCAGGGCAAGGCGACGAGTTACGAGGTTCAGGACAACCGGCTGATCGTCAAGGATTGGCAGGGCAAGACGATCCTCACCGTTACCATCGGGCTGGATGGCAAATACAATGTCTCCCTGACCGGCGTGTTTGACGAGCCGGAAGCGACCAACAGCCTCAACCTTGGCCTGAAGGTACAGGGCTCAGATTTTGACGGCGACAAGAGCAATCTCGGCACCCTCAATATCACCATTACCGACGGTGCCTTGCCGCAGGTTAATCCTGTCTCCCTCACGCTCACCGAAGATAGCAACTGGCAGCAGGGCCAGACCCTTGACGGTGATCTGACTATCACTGCGGGCAGCGATCCGCTGGCCAGCATCACCTTCGATGCCAATCAGCCGGGGCTGCAAGGGTTCACTTCGGGCAAGCAGGCCGTGACCATCACGGTGGCCGATCATCGTATCGAGGGACGTACCCCAGATGGCAAGCTGGTGTTTGAGCTGACCCTTGGCAACGATGGCAAATACAGCTTTACCCTCCATCAACCGCTGGATCAGGGCAGTGCCGACAGCCTGCTCAAGGCGGACTTTACCCTGCTCGACAGCGATGGTGACAAGGTATCCTCCACCATTACCGTGGCGGTGGGTGATGGTGCCAATCCGACCATCTCCGCCGTGACCGGCGCCACCATCACCGAGATGGCGCAAGGGGAGGCTGCCACGGTCAGCACCATGAGTTTCTCGGTCGCGCACGGCAGCGATGCCCTTGACCCCAACTCCCTCGGCTTTGATATCGCCGCAATTCAGAGCACCCTGACCGGACTCAGCAGCCACGGCAACCCGGTTACTTTCACCGTTGATCCCGCAACCGGCCAGCTGGTCGGAACCGCCGGTGGCCAGGTGGTGCTGCGCGCCGAGCTGAGCCTGGTCGATAACAACGGTAACTGGAGCGTCACCGCCAAGGTTACCCTGAGCGGTGAGCTGGATCACAAGGGGAGTGAATCCCTCAACCTGCCGCTGGCTGTCACCCTGGCCGACAAGGATGGCGATCGCATCGGTACCACGTTGCCGCTCACAATCGTGGATGGCAAGGCACCTAGCTTTATTCCGGGCAAAGGCGTGTCTCTGGATGAGGGGGACCTCACCGGCAGCAACAGCCTGAGTCAAACCGGTCACTTCGATGTGCAAGCCGGGTCGGATCGGGTGGGCGAGGTGGCCTTTGCCGATGGCAGCGAACAGCCTGCGCTGACCGCATTGGGTAAACCGGTGCAGTACGAGCTGGTGGATGGTGACCCGCTGATCCCGGGCAGCCAGCTGCTCAAGGGCTATGTGATGGTGGATGGCCAGCGGGTCGAGGTGTTCGAGGTCAAGCTGGTTGGAAGCCTCGATCAGGCGGGCAAGAACGGGTTTGACTATCAGGTCACCCTTTATCAGGGGCTTCATCAGGGCGGCAACGCCGTGACCGAGCTGCCCATCAAGGTGATCGTCAACGACTACGACAAGGCGGGCGGCAACAACGACAGCACCAGCGGCACCCTCAATATCCAGATTGGGGAAGGGGAGAAACCAACCCTGACCCTGACCGATGTAACCCTCAATGAAGGGCGCTTCGATGGCGCCAATTCTGCCACTGATGACCAGCAGACGAGCGGCAAGATCACCATCAAGGCTGACTCGGATCCGGTGATTGATGTGCGACTGACCCTCTCCGGTCAGGTCATGGATGCCAGCGGCAAGCTCATCACCCATAACGGCGAAACCCTGACCTGGAAAGCGGTTGGCACCGATGGTCACACCTTCCAGGCGGTGACCAGTGGTGGTCTGGTGGTGATGACGGTTTCCATCCCCACCGTTCCTGCTACCATCGCTGCTCACACCAGCGCAGAGATAGGTTATCAGGTAACGGTGCATACCAACCTGGATCACGGGGCAGACAACAAGCTGGAACTGAATCTGCCGGTCGAAGTCACCGACAGCGACGGCAGCAAAAATCAGGGCACCGCCACTGTCACGGTGACTGATGGCATCAACCCGATCATATCCGCCATTGAACCGGTTCGGGTCGAGGAGTCTGATCTCGATGCAGTGAACGGTCAGCATCCGGGGACCACACCTGCAGGGAGTGGAGAAACCGATAGTGGCAAGGTGACCATCACCGCCGGTTCGGATCGGGTTGCCTCTCTTGAACTGGATGTGGCTGCATTCAATCAGGCCAATCACCTCATGTCGGGTGGCAAAGCGGTTACGCTGGCAGCACACAGCACCGGCTGGTATCTGGCTACGGCCGAGGGGGGCAAACCCGTTTTCTGGGTCCACCTCGATGTTAACGGCAGTTACAGCGTCCATCTGGTAGGCCAGCTTGATCACGGTGCACAGGGCAAGGATGAGTTGACCATCGAAGTGCCGTTGTTTGTCACCGATCATGATGGCGATCGTAGCCCCAATGTCAGCGTGACCGTGACGGTACAGGATGACATGCCTATCGGCACTGTGCTGGCACATACCCTGAGCGAGGGGAGCAGTACCGTGACCGGCGATCTGCTGCCTACTGCCAATGAAGGTGCGGATGGTGCCCGCGTCGAGTCGATTACCATCAATGGCCAGACGTACGCCATCAATGGCTCTTTGATACAAGATGTGATGAGCCCCGATGGCAAGCAGGTGATGGGAACCCTGACCATCTCTGCCGATGGCTCCTACTCCTTCAATCCTGCGGCCGGTTTCAATCACGATGCAAGTCAGCTCAGCCAGGTGGTGACAGCCCATCTGGTCGATGGCGATGGCGATCGAGCAGACAGCACCCTGACCCTCAATCTGCAGGATGAAGCGGTGCGTTTTACCGTTAGCGCAGCCATTGGTAACGAAGATCAGGGGGCGCAAGACCCGAGGCTGGGTATCCCTATCAACATGCAGCTCGATATTGGCGATTTCGATCGCGGTGAGCATGTGGAGCAGTTACTTATCCAGGCGCCTGCCAATGCCCATGGCACCTTCTATTACAACGGTGTTGCCCTCACCACCACGGCTGATGGCAAGTGGTTTATCGTGCCGCCAGCGGCCATGGTGACCAGTGATAATGTTCACTACACCACTCAGGGGGTGACCTTTGTGCCTTCAAGCAACTGGTCGAGCTGGAACAATGGCGGTCAACCGCTGCACTTCCAGGTGCAACTGCAGGTCGGTGTCACCGAAGGGGCGGCACCTGCGGCCGTAACGGGGGATCTGGCTGTGACAGTGCGCGGCGTGGCCGACAAGCCGATGTGGGACACAGCCAACACCACTCGCCACTATGACACCAATGAAGACAGCACAGGTATCAAGCTGGACGTCAAGGCGAGCCTGACTGACACCGACAGCTCCGAGACGTTGACCTATCAGATCAAGCTGGAAGCGGGCAGGGGAACCCTGATGCTCAACGGTGTCGAGCTCAAGCCAAATAGCAGTGGCATCTACACCGTTTCGGCCGGCAACATCAACAAGGTGACTGTGGTTCCGGGCAAGGATTTCAGTGGTGACATCAAGCTGTCGGTGACGCCGATCAGCACCGAGAAGAACCCGATCGCTCAGGGTCAGGATACGGCGCAGGGAGACAAAATTGATCTGGTGATCAACGTCAATCCGGTGGCCGATGACGCCAAGCTCACCGTGCGTGACATTCAGGGCAAGGAAGACACCCTGCTCGATCTGGGCAGCAAGATTGTCCTTGCTCATCTGGATGACAAACTCGATGGCTCCGAGCAGATGTTTGTCCGCATCAGTGGCCTGCCTGACGGTGCAACCTTGTTGCTGGGTGGTTCCGCCGTTGCACAGAACATAGCCGGTTACTATGAGGTTCCTTTTGATCGGATTGGCGAACTCAAGCTGCAACCGCCGAAAAACAGCAACGTCGATTTCGATCTGACCATCAAGGGGGTGGTGAAAGACACGGCGATATTGACCGATGCGAACGGCCAGACCCATACCGTGGTGAACGAAAAGGAGACGGCTCCCAGACCATTCATGTGGATCTGGTGGGGGTGGTGGATCAGCCCCATTTCGAGCTTGGCAATACCGGCTGGGAGGTAGAGGGGACAGGTTATGCCACCACAGTGGGTGAGGATGGACGGGCACCGCTCAACTTTAGCCTCACCTCGGGCGAGTGGGTCGATACCCCGAACGACACCTCCGAGAGCCTCAACGTGGTGCTGCAAGGGCTGCCGGAAGGTGCCCGGGTCTTTGATGCCAATGGCAAGGAGCTGACCCTCACCTTTGCCGGACTCGACGCCCATGGCAAGCCGACCTATCAGGTCGATGTCTCCGATTTTGGCAACCTGCTTATTCAGCCGCCCCATAACAGCACGGCGGATTTGAACCTGATCGCCAAGGTGGTGGTGACCGAGAACGATGGTGATCACAAGAGCTTCGATGTGCCGCTGCATATCAAGGTGGAACCGGAGATCGATGCGACCAACTACAGCAAGACCAGTCATGGCCTGGAAGATCAGTTCACCGTGCTGGACTGGCATCCGACCCTTACTGACGGCGCCGAGAAAGTCACGGCGCTGAGTCTCTCCGGGGTGGAGGATGGCTACCAGATCTGGCTGCGAGTCGGCGGTGTCGAGAGCCAGCTGACCGTGGTCAGTGGCAAGGTCACCCTGACTGCCGCCCAGCTCGACAGCCTGCTCAACGGGGGGCAACTGCTGGTGAAGGCGCCGGAGGATAGCGATCGGGATACCACTATCCAGAGCCACGTCACCGTGACCCAGCATGATGTGGATTCGGGCGCGGTGGCCGAGAAGGTGATCGATGGCAATCTGCATGTCGATATCCAGGCCGTGGTGGAGCCCGATGGCGTGCTGACCCAGAACGGTGGAGCTCTCGTGGGGCAGAGCGGTGCTGATATAGACCTGACTGGACGCTTCGTCTTTACCGACCTCGATCCCTCGAGTGTGGAGGAGATCGACTATCTGGTGATCAACCTGCCGGTGTTGAATGGTGGTGCAGGCGATCAGTTCGTGGTGGTTGGCGGTATCAACAACGGTAACGGCAGCTGGATCGTGCCGGCGGGCAACCTCGGCAGCTTCAAGCTGCATGCGCCGGACGGGTTTGTCGGCAAGGTCGAACCGATCCGCATCGATGCCATGGTGATCGACCGGGGCGATGATGGCGATGCCAGTGCCCATGTCAAAGTGAGCCTGGAAACCAGTGCCGAATTTGAGAACAAGCCAGTGACGCCCAAGACACCGGCGGCGACTGTCGATATCGACGACAACGCCGTGCTGGTGGGCAAGGAGGATATCCGGGTTGATTTTGGTCAGCAGCTCAAAGGCGTGATCCATATCGGCGCCGCCGATCAGGTCAGCGACGAGGTGACCATTGTCCTCAAGGGGTTGCCTGCGGGCGTGACCATCAGCGGGGCCGAGTACAACATCTCGACCGGTGAATACGTCATCAAGGTGCCGCCGTCACTGGCGGGCCTGGAAGGGTTGACCCTTGGCTTGCCACAGGACTTTGCCGGTTCGCTCAATATCGAGGTGAAGGTGGTGAATACCGATACCGCCAGTGGCGATATCAAGGTTGACAGCAGCACGGTTAGGGTCGATGTGGCCCCCGTAGTCGATGTGAATGGTGGTCGTGGCGAGCATCCGGAACTGACTATGACCGTTCAGGACACCAACCAGGACGGGCAGCCGGACAATCTGGAAGATAGCGAGATCCACCTCGATCTCTCGGTGAAACTGGCCGATATCAGCCCCTCCATCGCGGGCGGCGGTCTCGAAACCGTTGAGCGGGTCACCATCACGGTGGATGCGAAATATGGTTACTTCCTCGATGGCAGCGGCAAGCCGGTCAACATTCTGGTTGTGAGTGATATGGCGGCACTTAAGGATTTGGTGTTTGTGCCCAAAGAGCATTTCAGCGGTCAGGTACCGCTCGACATCAAGGTCGATATCGTCGATACCGCGCTGGTCGGCGGCCAGCAGGTGACTGACAGCGGCAGCTGGAGCGGCCAGGTCGGCTTTGAGGTGAGACCGGTCAACGATCCGGCCCAGCTCTCGGTGCACAGCGTCACGGGGAGCGAGGATGGCACGGTCAACCTTGCCGGATTTGGCGCAACCCTAATCGATAACGATGGCTCGGAGCAGATCGTCGCGCTGCAGATCAAGGGGGTACCGGATGGCTTCACCCTGTCGGCTCCGGCGGTCAACAATGGTGGCGGCGTCTGGCAGATCCCGGTGGGGACCGATTTCTCCAAGCTGACCCTGATCCCGCCAGCTGATTTCAGCGGCACCGTGGAGCTGTCGCTGAGCGCCTTTACCCTCGACAAGGGGCTCACCATTCCGCTCGAAACCAGTGGCAGCTTTACCGTTACCGTCAATCCGGTGGGGGATGCCCTCATCGCCGACATTCAGGGTCAGGCGAGCGGTACCGAAGGGGATGTGATCACGCTGGATCTGGGGCTGGAGACCCGGGATACCCAGCCAACCGGCGGCAGTGCGGGTAATGTGCATGAGAACAAGCCCGAGCAGGTGCGGGTCACCATCGAAGGGGTGCCTGATGGCGCCGAGATCCGCTTGCCAAATGGCGTGGCGGGGACGGTTGTTGATCTGGGTGGCGGTCGCTGGCAGGTCACCACCGAGGGCGGCAAGCTGGGCGCTGTCGAGCTGGTGACCAATGATGCCAACGGTGCACTGGATCTCAAGATCACCGCCCAGAGTCTCGACAACGGCGCCCTTGGCCCTGAGGTCAATGGCACCATCCATGTGGATGTAAGCCCGGTCAACGATGCGCCAATCAACGTATTGCCAACGACCCCTCAGGTCGCGCAGGAAGATCAGCCCTTCGTCATCCACGGTTTGCAGGTGAAAGATGTGGATGCGGGCAACAGCCCCATCAAGATCACCCTGTCGGTGGAACATGGCACCCTGACGCCGCCTGCTGGCAGCGGTGTGACGGTGGTCGGAAACGGCACCGGTTCGCTGGTGCTGACCGGCACGCTGACCGATCTCAATGCCTTGCTCTCTGGTGGGGTCACCTATCAGGGCAACAGTGATTTCTACGGCAATGACGCCCTGACCATAGTCACCAACGATCAGGGGAACACGGGTAGTGGCGGGGCACTCAGCGATACCGATGTGCTGCCCATCGAGGTGCAGCCGGTCAACGATGCCCCGGTCAATCAGCTTCCTGGCAGCATGACGGTGAAGGAAGATGGCTCCCTGTCGCTCTCCGGTGTCAGCGTGAAGGATGTGGATGCAGGCAGTGCGCCTGTCTCCATGGTGCTGCGGGTCGAACATGGTGTACTGACCTTGCTGGGTGCAACCAGTGCCGTGATGGTGCAGGGGGCGGGTACCAGCGAGATCACCCTGGTGGGGTCGCTGGCTGATCTCAACCAGTTGCTGGCAAGCAACTTGCACTATGAACCGGCCAAAGATTTCTGGGGAGAGGATACCCTTACCGTCACTACCTCCGATCAGGGCAACACTGGTGCGGGTGGCCCGCTGAGCGACACCGATCAGGTGACCATCACGGTCACTCCCGAGCCGGATATGCCGGGTCTGACGGTGGATCAACATGCGTTCCATGCCTTGCAGGGGGCCGTTATCCCCCTTGGCATCAATGCCAGCGTGGTCAATCCGGCAACCGGTGAGCTCTCCATCCGCATCAGCGGTCTGGATGGGGCGCAGGTGCAGGACGAGCATGGTCAGATCGTTGGTCATGCCGATGGCAATGGCGACTGGCTGATCCCGGCCGATCACTCGGTTCCGCTCTACTTCAGCGGTTTTGGCGACGGTGACCATGTGCTGGGGATCAGTGCCGAGTCGAGTGTCGGCGGTTCAACCGTCAGCACGCCCCTTGAGACCATCACGGTGCACGGCCAGAGTGGTCATGAGCTGGTCGGTTCCGATCAGGGGGATTGGCTGTTTGGTTCCTCCGGCGATGACCGTCTATTGGGGGGGCATGGCAACGACATCCTCACCGGCGGGGCTGGCAGCGATCTCTTCGTCTGGCAGCACGGGGATGAGGGGAGTCAGGGGCAGCCCGCCATCGATACCATCACCGACTTCCATCCGGAGCAAGGGGACAAGATCGATCTGGCTGATATGCTGCAAGGGGTCACTGGCAATGGTGTCGATGATCTGCTCAAGCATCTCTCCGCCTCGGTGACCACAGGGAGCAATGGCCTGAGCGATGTGAATCTCTCGGTTTCCCCCGCGGGTGATGGCCAGATAACCCAACAGATCACCCTGAAGGATGTGGACCTGACCAGTTGGAATCTCACCAGCACCTCGTCCCACGATATCCTGCAGAGCATGCTGGAAGATCAACATAGCCTGATCATCCAGCACCCCTGATAGCGGGCGTGAAGCGTAAAAAAGAAGAGCCGGCAATTGCCGGCTCTTTGTTTATCTCTGCGTGGATTGTTTTTATGCGGCCGCAAGGGCCGGGGATTCAGGCCAACGCCTGGGCCAGCAGGTGGATCGGATGTTCACAGCGGAAGCTGGTGCTCATCTCGATCTGCCATTTGCAGGTTTCGCAGTCGGTGATCACCAGATCGGGGGAGAGGCGGTTGATTTGATCAAACAGCCCCTCGCCGATGGTCTGGCTGGTCTGGTAGTTCTCCGACTTGAAGCCGTAGGTGCCAGCGATACCGCAGCACTGGGACTCCAGCACCGTCACCTTGACCCCGGGAATGGCGCGCAGCAATTCGAGGGTGTAGATGACGCCCCCCATTTTTTCCATGTGGCAGGGGGTGTGGTAGGCGATGTGCAGATTGAGCGGCTTCATCGCCGGTTTGTTGCCCTTGTAGAACTCGTTCCACAGGAAGCGGGTCACCAGCGAGATGCGATCCCGTACCTTGTGGTTGTCCTGCTCCAGCAGGTGGGGATATTCATCGCGCAGGGTAAAGCCGCAGGTGGAGGAGGTGGCCAGCAGCGGCATCTCGTTGCCCAGCAGGGAGTTCTCCATCTGCTTGATGTTGAAGGCCGCCTGCTGCTTGGCCTTGTCCATGAAGCCGTTGGCAATGAGCGGCACGCCACAGCACTTCTCCCGCTCCAGCAACTGCACGCCGATGTTCATGGCGTTGAGCACCTGCACCAGCTCCTTGCCAAGCTGAGGATGGTTGTAGTTGACGTAGCAGCCGTGGAAGTAGGCGATTTGGCGCTCATAACGGGCCTGAGCTTCTTTTTGCTTCTTGTACCAGCCGCGGAAGGTGCCCTGAGAGTATTTGGGCAGGTCGCGGTGGGATGAGACCCCCAGCGCCTTGTCCAGCACCAGTTTCATCGGCTTGAGGCCGGTGGTGAAGTTGACCACCGGCGCCATCAGGGTAGACATGCTGCCCATCAGATCGGTGTGGGAGAGCACGAACTCGCGGATCCCCGGTTTGAAACCGCTGTACTGATGCTTGGCCTTGGCAATGATGTCGCCGATGCGCACCCCGCTCGGGCAGGCTACTTCGCAGCGTTTGCAGTTGGTGCAGTGCTTGAGGGCGCTGTCAAAGAGCTCGGGGCTTTTGATGCGCAGCCGCTCCCCATCCGGGCCCGCCTGTTTCGGGCCGGGGTAGGCGGGGTTGGCCTTGGCCACCGGGCAGTAGGCGGTACAGACGGTGCATTTGATGCACTGATCGAAAGTTTGGTTGGCGTGATCCAGTAGCATGTCAGTTCTCCTCCCGGCGATGATGAAGACACGGGATATGGGACGTAGTAATCATTGGGCCGCGCCCAGAATATGGCCGGCAGCCTGCCAGCCGGTGGCAACGGCAACGCCGGAGCCGGAACCTTCACGAATTGGGTCGTAATGGGCCAAGACACTGCCCGCGCCATAGAGGTTGGTGAGCGGCTTGCCGCCACGCAGCACTCTGAGCTTGTCGTCGGTCTTGACCCCGAAGCCCATGAAAGGGTGGTGATCGAACAGGCGGCGACCGGCCCAAGCGTCACGCTCCTCCAGACTCAGCACATCGGCATCGAAGATGGGCTCGCGAATGCCACGCAGACGGGATTCCAGCCCGCGGCTGAAGAAGCTGCCGGAGGCAAGCACGAAGTTGTCCGCCTCGAACAGCTGATCATCGCCATTCTGGGTATGTACGCCGACCACCCGGTCACCTTCGTAACGGGCGCCCAGCACCCGCTCGCTGGTGAGGAAGGTGCCGCCAAGGGCCATAAAGCGGCGCTTGAGCGCCTCCTGCATCCGCATACCTATCAGAGACGGCGGCATGGTGGCCACTTCCTTGATGGTGCAGCCGGTGCGCTGTTCCAGCTCCGCCAGACGCGGGCCAACCAGCCCCAGCGAAAGGCAGGCGGGCAGCACGATATGGCGGCAGCCGGGTACACCGCTCTCCTGCACCATGCGGCTGATCTCGCGGGCCAGATCGGCCACCAGATGATGCTTGTCACACAGGCGCGCGATGTCGGCTGAGCGAAACTCGTGGGGGTTGCGGCTAAATTCCGCCAGCTGGGGCAGGCGGATTTCGCCGGTCAGAATGCGGCAGTGGGCAAAGCGCGGATGGGTCGCCAGATTGGCGGCCGCCAGTGCCGGATGAAAGTCGCGAAAGCCCTCGAGGGTGGCCAGCAGCAGCACGTCCGGGATCGGCGCATCGGTGACGCAAGCACAGGTATCGGGGGAGAGCCAGGTGCGCTTGAGGGTACCGATGGGAGTCAGGCGCTGGTGATTGGTTTCGTGGCGCACCAGCGGCAATCCCTGCTCGGCGCAGTGGCGCTGCAGATCGGCCAGACTCGCTTCGATATTTTGCATTCCTACTTTGCTGTAGGGGTGATCCGGATGGGCAGCCATAAAGGCGGGCAGGGCGGCGCGGGGATCTCCCTCGCTTTCGAGCAGATCGACCGAGCCGGAGGAGAAGTGCAGGGCACTCTGGCCGGATGCCATCAGCAGGGTCTTCTGGCCTGCCTCCACCAGCCGCAGGGCAGCCGAGAGCCCCGCCATGCCACCGCCGATAACGATATTGTCAAACTTCATGACGGCTCTCCTTGTGAGTGGTCGCGCTGGTTGAGCCGCGTGGGGTATCGGCAACCAGTTGTGGCGCCGTCCATTCCCCCAGGCCAAACAGCCCTTCGTAGATCCAGTAGGTGAACTCGGCCTCGCGCAGGGCATCGCCCCACAGAACGGGGCGGGTTCCCTTGTAACGCTCCTCAAGGAACTGGCGCAGCATGACGCAGGCCTGACGGCCATCGGCCTTGCCGTACTCCTGCATCAGACCGGCGGCGCGGTAGGCGCACAGCTCGCCCTGACAGGGCCCCATCCCCAGACGGGTGCGGCGGCGCAGATCGATGAGGTTGTCCACATCCAGCTCGCGCAGGGCGTATTCGATTTCGCCCGCGGTGACCATTTCGCACTCGCAGATCAGGGCGTTGGCTTTGGGATTATCACGGAAGAAGGCGATGACCCGCTCGCCGTGGCGGTACTGGGCCGACCCTTCGACCGGCACCGAGAGACCGGGAGCGGAGACCTTTTCCGGATCCCGCGAGCCGGGCAGGCTCAGCTCGGCGGTCTGGCAGGGTTTGCTGTTACCGAGCTTCTTGGCCAGCAGATCGGTGGCCCACTCCGCCATCAGGCGGTAGGTCATCAGCTTGCCGCCGGTGATGGTGTTGAACCCCTTGAGGCCGTCCCGCTCGGCGTGATCGAGCAGCACGATACCGCGGCTGATGTTGCGGCCGGTGTCGTCACCGTCCACCGCCACCAGCGGTCGCACCCCGGCGTAGGCGCGCAGCAGACGGGTGCGTGCCATGATGGGGGCGAGCTTGATCCCCTCGCGCAGCAGCACTTCCACCTCTTCGGGTTCGACGGTGAGCTGGTCAATCTTGTTGTAATCGATGCGACTCGAGGTGGTGCCGATGAGGGAGATGGTGTCGCCCGGCACCAGAATGTCCGCATCCGCCGGCTTGCGAGCGCGGTTGAGCACCAGCTGGTTGATCCGGTAATCCATGATGAGCAGGGAGCCCTTGGCCGGGAACATGCGGATGCCGAGATCAGCATATTCGCAAATTTGCTGGCCCCAGATGCCGGCGGCGTTGATCACCTCCTGACACTCCACCTCGAACGCTTCGCCGGTGCGGGTGTTGATGGCCTTGACCCCGTGCACCCGATCTTGCGTGCGCAAGAGTCCCAGCACCTTGCAGTGGGTAAAGATGCGCGCGCCGTGCTCTTTGGCGTCCAGCACGTTGGCAGCAGCAAGGCGGAACGGGTCGACCGTACCGTCCGGTACATGGATGGCGCCGATCATCGCCGGGTTGGCATTGGGCTCGAGCAGCAGCGCTTCGCGGGGATCGAGCTGGCGGGTTTCGATACCGGCCAGGGCGCAGGCATCCATAAAAGTGGTTTGGAAATTGATGTCATCTTCCGGCAGGGTGAGGAAGAGGCCGCCCGTGTCCTCGACACAGTGGCTGGCAATCCGCTTGAGGATGCGGTTTTCCTGGATGCATTCGCGGGCGGACTCCTGATCCGTCACCGCGTAGCGGGCACCGGAGTGGAGCAGGCCGTGGTTGCGGCCGGTGCCGGCGGCGATATCATCGCGCTCGAGCAGGATGCAGTCGATGCCGCGCAGTGCGCAATCGCGCATGATGCCGGCCCCTGTGGCACCGCCGCCTATGATGACGACTTGTGTAGTTATTCTTTTCATTGTTGCCCGTCTCATCTCTTCCAGATGAGGCCAGTGTGGCCTACTTCTGAGTGGAAATGTTTGATATGGGCCAAATTTGCGCTCGCAAACGCTCATTTGCTCGCGCGTTAATGAGCATTATGTGACATTTGTCACGCTTGTTATCGCAGCGGTTAATGGGCTGGTGGCAAATGGCAGACACAAAAAAGGGGCATCGGATGCCCCTTGTCACTGTTTGACGAGTCTGATGGGTGTGTTATGGGTCAGCCGCAGCACTTCTTGTGCTTTTTGCCGCTGCCACAGGGGCAGGGATCGTTGCGCCCCGCCTTGAGGGGCGCCGGATCCTGCTCTCCATCGGTGTAGACCCAGCGGCCCTGATAACGCACGAAGCGGGAACGCTCATGGAGGCCGTGACGCTCATCCCCCTCCAGAAACCAGGCTTTGAACTCCACCATCCCGGTTTCATCCTCCGGGCCGCCCTGGCTGGCGATGATCTCGAGACCATCCCAGCGGGTGTCGATGCGTGAAAGCTCTTCGGCGGTGAGACCGCCAAGGTGGGCCGGGTGCCAGCTATGGACCAGATACTCCCCCAGACCGAGCACAAAAGCGCTGTAGCGAGAGCGCATCAGCTGCTCCGGGGTGTCAGCCACTGCGCCACTGTGACGTGAGCCACAGCACAATTCGAGAGAAATGGTTGAGCCGCAAGGACAAAGATTCATGATTTTCACGTTCTGGCCGATTTGTTTAAGGGAATTGTAACGAAAGCTGGGCTCGCCCTGCCAGCACCTATACTGATGAGTAAGCAAGGAACTCCAATAAAAACAGCTGCAAGGATGTGAAAGATGACGCTAAAGCAGAAGATCCTGTTACTGGGTGCAGTACCCGTGCTGCTGATGGCCCTGGTGGTCAATCTCAGTAACTACATGGTTTCCAAGAGTGATCTGGAGTCTGATCTGGTGGTGGCGAGGGAAAATGCCATCAAGGAGCGTAAAGCGCTGCTCAGCAGTTACATCATGATGGCCAAAACCGCCGTCGATGCCGTGTATTCCCTGCCAGATTCACCGGAAAATCGTCAAAAGGTCAAAGAGTTGCTCAGGCCGTTGCGTTACAGCAGTGATGGCTACTTCTTTGTCTATGACTTCGAGGGCAACACCATACTGCTGCCGGTGCGTACCGAGCTGGAGGGGAAAAACCGCTGGAACGACAAGGATGCCAAGGGCAAGTTGCTGATCCAGGAGATCCTCAAGTCGGCCCGTCAGGGGGATGGTTTTACCGAATACTGGACGGCCAAGCCCTCCATCGGTCGCGATGCCCCCAAGCTGGCCTTTACTCTGGTGCTGGACAAATACCAGTGGGCCATTGGTACCGGTTTTTATATCGATGATATCGACAACGAGCTGGCGGCCTTGCGGGCAGAGCGCGAGAGCAACATGCATGCCTCGTTGCAGAGCAGTGTGCTGGTGATCCTGCTGATCCTCGGTATCACCCTGGCGGCGACCGTTATTGTGGGCAACCGGGTCACCAAGCCGCTGGCGGATGCGGTACTGGCATTGAACGATATCGCCAACGGCGACGGGGATCTGACCCAGCGCCTCAAGGTGCAGAGTCAGGACGAGATTGGCCATCTGGCCAGCGCTTTCAACCGCTTTGTCGAGCGGATCCAGTCGGTGGTGAGTCAGGTGGGCGAGACCAGCAACCACCTCTTTAGCGCGGTCGACAAGTTGCACCATCTGAGCGAGCACTATGACCATCAGATGCAGGGTCACAGTCGCGAGACCGATCAGGTGGTCACCGCGGTGACCGAAATGAGCTCCACCGCGCAGGAGGTGGCGGCCAGTGCCTCCAATGCCGCGACGGCAACCAGCGATGCGGCCCGTGAATCGGACGCCGCCCGAGGTGTGGTGAGCGGGGCCATCAACAGTATCAACCGGCTGGTGGGGGAGGTGCATACCGCCTCCGGCGTTATCGAACAGCTGGCGCAAGAGACCGCCAAGATTGGCTCGGTGGTGGAGGTCATTCGCGGCATTGCCGAGCAGACCAACCTGCTGGCGCTGAACGCAGCCATTGAGGCGGCCCGCGCCGGTGAGCAGGGGCGGGGCTTTGCGGTGGTGGCGGACGAAGTGCGTTCGCTGGCCGGTCGTACCCAGCAGAGCACCAAGGAGATCAACGAGATGCTGCAACGTCTGCAGGGCGGGGTGAAGCAGGCGGTGGAGGTGATGCAGGCGAGCGAGGATCGCAGCCAGGAGACGGTGCAGGAGGCGAGCCATATCGCCAGCTCCCTCGACAGCATGGTGATGGCGGTCAGTACCATCAACGACATGAACATCCAGATCGCCACCGCCGCCGAGGAGCAGCACGCAGTCTCCGAGGAGATCAACAAGAACCTGGTGGCCATTCAGCAGATTGTCAGCGAGCTGACCAGCGCGGCGGTGGAATCCAACAGCACCACTCGCGATCTGGCCAGTACCGGCGACAAATTGCGCAAACTGGTCTCGCAATTCCGCTATTGATCTTGCAATGGTCCGTGACGGCAACCACAAGATGCGGCCTGACCTCCGGTTCAGGCCGCACTTTATTTGGGGATTGACCAATAATGTGTGAAAATTGCCAGCCTCTTTTTTTCAGCCTTTGCCCCATACCCTATGAATGAGATCGTGAAAGGTAGTATCGATTTGATCCGGCAGCTCAACTACGGCCTGGTCTATGCCAGCCTGGAAGAGCACAAGGAGCTGTCGCGCACCGATCTCTCCCGCCTGACCGGCCTCTCGCCTGCCAGTATCACCAAGATCACCCGGGAACTGCTCGATGGGGGTCTGGTGGTCACCTGTGGTGAAAGTTCGGTGGGGCGCGGCCGTCGTCAGACCTTGCTGCGCATTAACGAGCGCCGCTTCCAGTTTCTCTCCATGCGTCTTGGCCGTGGCTACGTGGATATGGCGCTGTTTGACTTTTCCGGCCGTTCGCTGGCCCGCCAGCGCCACCTCTTTACCGAGGAGGAGCGCGCCGATCTGCTGGGCAGTCTGGTGCACGCCATCAAGGTGTTTTTGCCGAGAAAGTCCCTCAGTCTGGCCTGCATCGCCCTCTGTCTGCCGGGTCAGGTAGAGCGCCACTCCGGCATGGTCAAGCACTTCCCTTTCTACGATCTGCGCAACTGGCCCCTTGGCCCGACTCTGCAACAGGAGTTCTCGGTACCTGTGCTGGTGAGCGGTGACGTGCGCACCTGGATCCAGGCAGAGCGCGAGTGGGGAGCCGCCAAGAATTGCGCTGATGCGGTGCTGGTGTTTGTCCACAACGACATCGGGGTCGGCATGGTGGTCAATGGTCAGCTCATCGAGAGCGAGAATGCGCTGCTCGGGGATCTCAGCCACCTGCAGCTCGAGCCCTATGGCCAGCGCTGCTACTGCGGCGGTTTTGGCTGCGCCTGCACCCTGGTGACCAATCAGGCGCTGGAGGCGCAATACCGGGATCTGCGCGAGCGGATGCAGGAGCACGACTTGCCCGAGAGCGTCACCATCCGCGAGCTGTGCGAGCTGGCGCTGGCGGGCAACGGCCTCTGTCAGGATATTCTCCATCAGGCGGCGGGTCGCCTCTCCAAGGTGCTCTCCAATCTCATCTGCCTGCTCAATCCGGGCAAGCTGCTGCTGGGGGGGAAATCACCCGTGCCGATCGGCTGCTGTTCCCCATGCTGCACCAGTCGCTGGCCAGCCAGTTGCCCGCCGAATATCTGGTGCGGCTGCAGATTGAATCCACCCACTTCTACGAAGATCCCACCAAGCCCACTTCGGTGCAGGTGCACAAGGCACTGCGCGATGGCAGCCTGTTGCTGGAGCTGCTGCGCAGCTGTCAGGAGTCGTAAGACAAGAGGAGTTGGCACTGCGTCTGGCGAAAGGGGCAGGGATTGCTGTTCCGCCAGCGCGTAACTCGGTACAATCTTGCGCTTTTGCGGCAGACCCCCTGTTATCGCGCCCTGTGGCGCCATGACATGTTGGCACCGCTGCCGTTCCTGTTTTGACTCCAGTTGTGAACCTAGATGAAGCCTGTTCCTGATCACGCCGTCAACCGCCTGCGGGCCTGGCGCAAGAGTATCTCTACCCGACCGTTTCTTGCCCGTGGCGGCACCTTGGCCCGCTGTCCAGCCTGTCAGCTGCGCGAGGATTGGTGTGCCTGCGAGTGGCGCCCCGAGCTCAAAGCGGAGGCCGGTTTCTGCCTCCTGATGTATGACAGCGAGCCGATGAAACCCTCCAACACCGGTCGCCTCATCGCCGATGTGTTGCCGGATACCACCTGGGCGTTTCTCTGGTCGCGTACCCAGCCCCATCCCGAGCTGCTGGCCCTGCTGGCCGATCCCGCCTGGCAGCCCTATGTAGTCTTTCCCGCTTGCGAGAAGGAGCCTGCCCGCCTGACCGGCGAGGTGACGCTGGCACCGGGTAAAAAACCGCTCTTTATCCTGCTTGACGGCACCTGGCCGGAGGCGCGCAAGATGTTCAACAAGAGCCCCTATCTCGACGGTTTTCCGGTGCTGGCCATCAAACCCGATACGCTCTCCACCTACGGTATGCGGGTGGCCAACTGCGATGAGCACCTCTGTACCGCCGAGGTGCGGCCTGCGTGCTGGAAGTGGCGGGGGAGCTCAAGGCGGGGCAGGCATTGCAGCACTGGTTCAATCTGTTCAGCAGCCGCTACATGGCCGGTCGGGTCAGCCGTTTCCCCGGTGCCGATGAGGATCATCTGTGTGAGGCGCTGGCGGCGATCAAGGAAGCGAACGTCGCTTCAACGGCTTGCTAACTGGCCTTCTGAGGGGGGGACCAGGGGCATGGCCGCTCAAATTAATGAAAATTAGGAATCAATTGGCTGCCACTGTTTCGTTAGATTCATGGTCAGTGGCTCGCTAGGATAGCGGCACAGCCTGTGCCCCCGCACAACGTCGTTTTGGTGTTCTCCGGTTGCTCGACCCCTTCGGGCAACCCACTCTCGTGAGGTCTATGGATGGAATTGGAACTGGTTACCCTGTTTGCCCTGTTCGGTGTGGCGCTTGTCGCCGGCTTTATCGATGCCATCGCCGGTGGCGGCGGCCTGCTGACGGTGCCAGCGTTGCTTGCCACCGGCATGCCGCCCGCGCTGGTGCTCGGTACCAACAAGCTGCAGAGCAGTTTTGGCTCCTTCTCCGCCACCTGGTTCTATGCTCGCAAGGGGCTGCTGGAGTGGGCGATGATCTGGCCTGCGGTGATCTGCACCTTTATCGGTGCAGCCATCGGCACGCTGGCGGTACAGACCATAGACGCCGCCATTCTCGAGCGCCTGCTCCCTTTCCTGCTGATGGCCTTTGCCTGCTACTTCTACTTCTCGCCGCGGGTAAGCGATGCCGAGAGCTCCCGCCGTCTGACTCCCATGCTGTTTGCGTTGCTGGTGGGGGGCGGGGTCGGCTTCTATGACGGCTTCTTCGGGCCGGGGACCGGTTCATTCTTTGCCATCGGTTTCGTGGCGCTGGCAGGCTTTGGCATGGCGCGCGCCACCGCCCACACCAAGCTGCTCAACTTCACCTCGAATATCGCCTCCCTGCTGTTCTTTGCGCTCGGTGGCAAGGTGGTGTGGAGTGTCGGTTTTTGCATGGCGCTGGGGCAGTTCATCGGCGCCCGTTTTGGCTCCAGAATGGTGCTGAAAAAAGGGGTGAAGCTGATCAAGCCGCTGCTGGTGACCGTCTCCTTGCTGATGTCTGCCAAGCTGGTGTGGAGCCAGTATCCGGAGCTGTTTGCCTGGATCTGATGTGCGCCTTGCTTGCCGCATCGCAATTGTTAACGGGGCCCTTGGGCCCCGTTGTCATATCAGGTGTTTTACACGGCTAGCGCGGCGTGTCGCTGCGGTGGCGAAAGTGTTGGTGCAGGGCGCTCACCAGCCTAGCGATCCGCTCTCGCTTTAGGCTGTTTGGTCGGTAGACCAGATGCAGGGGACGGCCTAGCCCGGGCAGTGGGCGGGCCATTTCCCCCTGTTCGCCCACCAGCCCCAGCAGGCCAGCGGGGAGCAGTACAGGGCCAATGCCTGCCTTGGCGAGTTCGATGAGCGCCAGATAGGAGTCGAGCTCCATGGCGGGCTCCAGCCCCAAATAAGCCAGCGGTTCGCGCAGGTAACGGTTGGAGGGGTTCTCCAGATCCATGGTGAGGATCTTGCGCCTGCTTTCTGCGCTGGCTGGCGGCAGGCTCTGCTGCGTTTCGCCCACCAGATAGAAGGGCTCCTCAAGCAGCAGATCGGCGCCGAGGCCATGGCCGGGTGGGAGCCGACCGGCGCAGATGCCGAGCAGGGCATCACCGCTGCGCACCCGAGCCAGAATGACCGGAGTGTGGTGGGTAGAGAGGGCAAGATGGGGATCGCGCTCCAGATAGTCGCGCATAAAGTGGGCGAGATAACCCGCCAGCAGGGTTTCAGAGCAGGCGATGGGGAGGGGGCTCTGATCCGCCAGATCCTGACTATCGGCCAGCACCCCCTTCATTTCGGCCAGACTCGGGGCCACTCGCTCAAGCAGCTCCTTTGCCTGCGGGGTGAGGCGGATCTGGCGCCCCTCCGGCTCGATCAACTTCTTGCCAAGGCGCAGCTCCAGCTGGGCAATCCGCTTGCTCACCGCCGACTGGCTGATATAGAGGCGACTGGCCACCTTGGCCATGGTCCCTTCGCTCGCCAGCAGGCTCAGCGTCTCCAGCCCTTCCAGTAACATCTCGCCCCCTTGTGTATCGCCATCAGGATCGTCACAGATTGATCAGCGCTACCTTAGGGGCTGACTGGCTCAGGAGCAAGGGTCGTTTGCTGCCTTGGCCGGTCGAATGCGCCATTCGCTGAGGGGCGGTGCGAAGATCACCAGATTGCCGATGAGGCTGATCACCACTCCGGCTACCGAGACCGGCTGCCAGACAAAGCCTTCATAGAAGGTGGAGAGGGTAAGCGCCACCAACGGAAAGAGCACGGTGGCGTAGGAGGCCTTGCTGGCACCGATGCGCCCAACCAGGGTCAGGTAGGCGGTAAAGGCGATCACCGAGCCAAACAGGGCGAGGTAGACCATGGCCGCCAGATAGTGGCCATCGGTCGGCACCACCAGTTGCTGCCCGAGCAATGTGACCCAGCCCAGCAACAGCACCACGCCGTAAACCATGCCCCAGGGCACCAGTTGCAGTACGTGGTAGCCATGGCGCTGGCCCCGGGCCGAGACCAGATTGCCCAGCGAAAAGCAGAGGGTGCCGCCGCAGGCGAGCAGCAGCCCCTTCCAGCCGTTTGCACCCAGTTGCGCATCCGCTAGCACCGGCCAGAACAGTAACAGGGTGCCAAAGAGCCCCAGCAAGGAGCCTTGCAACCAGCGCAGGGTGGGGCGCTTGCGCTCGAACAGCCAGAGGTTGAGGCCGTTGAAGATGCTGGCACTGGCGAAGATCACTGCCGACATGCCGCTCGGGATATAACGGGTGGCGTGGTAGAAGCAGAGAAAGTTGGTGGAAAAGAGCAGGGCACCGAGCAGTGCTGCGTAACGCTGGCCGTGCCAGGGGAGGCGTGGAAAGCGGCCGCTGGCGGCGAGCAGTGCAAACAGCGCAACTGCTGCCAGCAGGAAGCGGTAGAGCACCGACACCTCGATGGGGATGGGGCCAAGTTGCCAGGCGATGGCAATCCAGGTGCTGCCCCAGATAAGCACGGTGGCAAGATAGAGCATCAGATTCATCACAGTTCCGGTGAGTCAGGGAGAGATGAACCACTATGGGGCGAGCCCTGATGGCTGGATTGCACCATCTTGCGGTTTTTCATCGCCCTGCGCTGTCATCTGCGGGCGCGGTCGGTAAGATGGATGGCAGCGGGATAACCCGTACACTTAACCGGAACAGGTGGCAGGGGCGAATGAAAACAGCAGGGGTATTTGATGCTCTGGTCAGCACCGGCGCCCGGCTGGAGGACGCTTGCTGGCTCGAACCCGGGCTTGGCGTCGCCAGTTGGCGCAACTGCTATGACCAGACCCGCTATCACAAGCCGGGCCACCACACCCTGAGCGTCTATCTGCAAGGAGGCGAGCAGACCGAGCGACTCGATGGGCCGGGTGGCCACGGCGGCACCGGCAAGGTGTGCATCATGCCGGATCACCATAGATCCGAGTGGCTGGTGCGCGAAGAGTTTCGCTTCTTTCATCTCTACTTCACCCCGGCTCACCTCACCCGTATCGCCGAGGAGGTGTGTGACAAGGAGGGGCGCAACCTGCAACTGGTGGACAAGACCTTTATAGACGATCCGCAGGCGGCTTCGCTGGTGCAGCGCCAACTGATGCAGCTTCAGTGGCAGCACGGGGTCGATCGGCTGGCACTTTCCCACGGCGCCTGGATGTTGATCCTCCACGCCTATCGCCACCACACCGAGGAGGCTCCCGGTCTGCCGCCTCTGCGCGGCGGGCTGGCGCCGGTGGTGATCAAGCGGGTGCAGGAGTATCTGCAGGCCCATCTGGCCGATTCGGTCACGCTGGCAGAGCTGGCCCAGCAGGCGGGGCTGAGCGAGTATCACTTTGCCCGCATGTTCGGCCAGAGTCTCGGCTGCCCGCCCCACCGCTATCTGCTGGGGCTGCGGCTCAAACGGGCCAAGCAGCTGTTGGCCGGCCCCGAGCCGCTGGCCAGTATCGCCAGTCAGTGTGGCTTCTCTTCCCAGGCCCATTTCGGCAATCGTTTTCGCGAGGCGTTTGGTTTGACGCCGGGGCAGTGGCGGGCGCAATTGTCATCTTCTCGTCACAGATAACCCTGAGACTTTGGACAAAAGAGGTGTACTCTCTACCACTTATCCATTGAAAGGAATGCCCATTGAATTATCGCAAACGTCAAATCCGTACCCGTCATCTCTGGTTCAGCCACTGGAATGCCCCGCAAGATCGCACAGCTGTTGTTACCCCTCCCGAACCTGCAGTGCCTCACAGTTCACGTTGAAAAAGCCCCGCCTGCGATAGGATTTTTCCGGTAACTTTGCCACTATTGCCCCATCACAATGATGTGGACATGGCTGGATGTTTCTGGAACGTATTGAAGTCAAAGGTTTTCGCGGTATAAATCGCCTGTCGCTCGGGCTGGATCAGACCACAGTATTGATCGGCGAGAATACCTGGGGTAAATCGAGCCTGCTGCGCGCCCTCTGGTGTCTGTTGGGGCAGGATGCCGAGCCCTATCAGTTCACCGCCGAGGATTTTCACCAACCGGAAGATCCCGAATTGGCCCCGGCGCGCCACCTGCAACTGGTGCTCACCTTCAGTGAGCACAGACCCCAGATGTGTCAGCACTCCCGTCGGCTGGCCCGTCTTTGCCCCTCCTGGGTGCTGCACAAGGACAAATTCCACCGCATTCACTATCGCGCCAGCGCCGAGCTGCAGGCGGATGGCTCTGTGCTCACCATTCACGACTTTCTCGACGGGGTAGGCAAGAGCCTGCCCATCGCCAACACCCACGAGCTGGTCTGCATGCTCATCACCATGAACCCGGTGTTCCGGTTGCGGGACGCCCGTACCGCTCGCAACGGGGTGGAGACATTGCAGTGGGGAGATCTCTCCGAGCATCGCCTGAGCGAGCTGGCGGACAAGCTGATCGACGAACCCCAGCGGATCGGCGAACCGGAGCTCAAAGAGGCGTTGCAGGCGGTGCGCCAGCTGATGGATCACTACTTCAACGCCCTGGCCCCCATCAAGAACAAGCCGCGCAGTCAGCGCGACATCATCAATCGCCCCATGACATTGCGCAATCCTGGCAACCTGCATACCCTGCTGCGCCGCGCCGATAACCGCGCGCTGCAGCTGGCGATGGCGGGGATGGCGGCTACCCTGCTGCAAGCGCGGGGCAACCGCGAGCTGGAGGAGGGGGCCCGTCCCATCATGATCCTGGAGGACCCGGAGAGCCGGCTGCACCCAACCATGCTGGCGCTGGCGTGGGGGCTGCTGGAACAACTGCCGGGCCAGAAGCTGCTCACCACCAACTCGGGGGACTTGCTCTCTTCCCTGCCGCTCAATCAGGTGCGGCGGCTGGTGCGCCGTCAGCAGGATATCCTCTGTCACCAGCTGGGGGGCGAGCGTTACAGCAGCGACGATCTGCGCAAGATCGCCTTCCATGTGCGGATCAACCGCCCCATGTCGCTGTTTGCCCGTTGTTGGCTGCTGGTGGAGGGGGAGACCGAGATCTGGCTGCTCTCCGAGTTGGCGCAGATCTGCGGTTACAGTCTGCGGGCCGAGGGGGTGCGGATCATCGAGTTTGCCCAGTGCGGTCAGTCGCCGCTCATCAAGGTAGCGCGGGACTTTGGCATCGAGTGGCACCTGCTGACCGATGGCGACGAGGCGGGGCTCAAGTATGCCACCTCGGCCCGGGGCCAGCTCAAGGGAGAGCGGGAGCGGGACCGACTGACCCAGCTCCCTGCCGCCGACATCGAGCACTACCTCTATCACAACGGTTTTGAAGCTGTGTTTCGCCGCGAGGCTGGGGTGGGCGGGCGCGCCATGTGGAGCGCCAGTCACATTATCAATAAGGCTATTCATCACCGCAGCAAGCCGGGAATGGCGCTGGCGGTGGTGGAAGAGGCGGAGCGGCTCGGCGCCGAGCATATTCCGCCGGTGATCCGCCAGATGTTTGCCCGGGTGGTGGCGCTGGCCCGCGGTCAGGGCTAACGCCACCACCGCATCCCGTCACTATGGGCATGGCTGCCAGCAGGGCGCCCTTCAAGGTGGGCCCTGCTGGCGGCAAATTGCCCCGGATTGTTTGCCCACGATTGTTTGTCGCGATTGGGGATAGCCGCCGGTTTGGGTATACTCGCCCCTCTCTGGCGCCCCGGTGGCGCACCTCGAATCTTTACTGCTGGAGGCGTCGTGTTCGTCCAACTCCCTTTTTGGCTCTTTCCTCTCACCGGATTGATGGCGCTTGGCGCCCTGATCGCCCTCGGCATCGTGCTGTGGCGCGGTGATATCTGCCCTGGCCAGCGCTCGCGCATCAGTCAGCAGCTCTTCTCCATCTGGGTCATTACCGCGCTCTCCCTGATGCTGGCGGTAGAGGCCAAGGCGGCCAGCTGGCTCATCTGGAGTGGTGGGGCTGCACTGGTGCTCGGGGTTGGCTTGTCGCTGGCCCAGTCACGGCTGGAGGGCAAGCGTTCAGTCCCCTCGACACTGCTCTGGCTACCGGCGTTGCCGCTCGCTCTCTATGGCTTCGGGCTGCTGCAACTGCAGGGCTGGGTGAGCGGTCTGCTGCAGATGGCGATGCTGGGAGCGGCCTTTGCCCACCTGATGCTGCTGCGGGCCCGTCATCGTCTCAAGGCATTCAATACCCTGTTGCCGCTGGCCGGTCTGGTGGGGGCGATGGCCAGCCTTGTCTGGCTGGCAGTGCTGGTGGGCTGGCAAGGGGGTGAGGCCAATCTCGATGCCCTGATCCCGGCGGTGGTGACCCAGGCAGCGCTGCTGGTGGCCTCTCTGCTGCTCTGGTTCAGCCCACTCTACTTGCAGCGTGATACCGCGCCTGTGGTGGTCTCTACCTCCCTGTGTGGCCTGCTGATCGCCCAGATTGCCGCTACCAGCGTGTTGCACCAGCTGATCTGACACTGGTGCTGAAAAGAGAAAGCCCCGAGCCAACACTCGGGGCTTTTGCATATCTGGCTTGCAGGTATCGCTGCTATCAATTCACAGCAATCGATCAATAGAAATCGTCGGCCCCGCAGATAAAGAGGCAACTGCTGCGCGGCTGGGCCAGATATTCGCGGGTCAATCCCTCCAGCGGCATGCCGAAGGTGCAGATATCTTGCGGCGAGGGGAGGGCGGTATCGAGGATCCGCCGCCAGTAGCCGCCGACCCCCTTGGGGGGCTCGGCAGGTTGAAGGTGAGGGGCTCCCAGTAGGCGTTGAACAGCACATAGAGCGCCAGCTTGGTTTCGCTCGACAGCGCCGACATGGCGATGGCATGGGAGTGGGGGCTGAAATCCGGTTGCCCGGCGTTGACCCCGTGCCAGCAGATCTCGCTGTGGCGCAGGATCTCGGTGAGTGACAGCGGCATGCTCTCCTGCTCCGGGCGCTGAAACAGGTGTTTGCGGTATTGGATCAGCTCCTTCATAAAGCGGAACATCTCCTGACTGCGGGCATTGGGCAGCCAGTTCATCCAGCAGGTGGCATTGTCCTGGCAGTAGCCGTTGTTGTTGCCCCGCTGGGTGCGCAGCAGCTCATCCCCCATCAGCAGCATGGGGGAGCCCACCGAGAGCAGGGTTGCCACCATCATGTTTTTGGCCTGGCGCATCCGCAGGGCGTTGATCTGGGGATCTTCCGTTACCCCTTCGTGGCCGTGGTTCCAGCTGAAGTTGTGATCGCAGCCGTCACGGTTCTCCTCCCCGTTGGCCTCGTTGTGCTTGCTGTTGTAACTGGCCCAGTCCCACAGAGTAAAGCCATCGTGACAGGTGACGAAGTTGATGCTCTTCTCGGGATCGGCGTGGTGATAGTGGTAGATGTCGGGACTGCCGCAGAGCCGCTCGACAAAGGCGGTGACGCTGTTGTCATCCCCGCGCAGGAAGCGGCGCACATCATCCCGGAACTGGCCGTTCCACTCACGCCAGCGGGCGCCGGCCAGTGACCCCACCTGATAGAGCCCCCCCGCGTCCCAGGCTTCGGCAATCAGCTTGATGTCGGCGATGTTGGGGTCGGTATCTATGGTGCGCAGGGTAGGCGCATTGGCCTGCGGCTGACCCGATTCATCCCGCGACAGAATGGCGGCCAGATCAAACCGAAAGCCATCGACGTGCATCTCCTGACGCCAGAAGTGGAGGCTGTCCATGATCATCCGCAGCACCACCGGATGGGCGCCGTTGAAGGTGTTGCCGCAGCCTGAATAGTTGGTGTCCTTCTGGTTGTTGTCGAGGATGTAGTAGGCCTCGTTGTCGATGCCGCGAAACGAGAAGGTGGGGCCATCATCTCCTCCTTCGGCGGTGTGGTTGTAAACCACGTCCAGAATCACCTCGATATTGGCCTTGTGCAGCGCCTTGACCATGTCGCGAAACTCGGTCAGCGGATCATCGCCGCAGGCGTATTGGGCGTGGGGGGCGAAAAAGGACATGGGGCTGTAACCCCAGTAGTTGGAGAGTCCTTTGGGTGCATCCTGAGGATCGAACTGGAACACCGGCAGCAGCTCGACGGCGGTGACACCGAGAGATTGCAGGTAGGGGATCTTCTCAATCAGCCCTAGATAGGTGCCACGCAGCGCCGGATCGACCCCGGAGCTCGGGGACTTGGTAAAGCCCCCCAGATGCAGTTCGTAGATCACCGAGCGGGAGAGGGAGTGAGCGGGCAGTTTGTCTCCTTCCCAGTCGTAGTGGCGAGTATCGACCACCTTGTTCTTGGCGCAACAAGCCAGATTGCTGCCCGGACGGGCCGCCGCCCATCGATCGTAATTGGCGCCAAGCTCGATGCTGCGGCCGTAAGGGTCGAGCAACACCTTCTCGGCATCGAAGCGGGTGCCGCCATATGGGCGCCACGGGCCCTGAATGCGATAGGCGTAACGTTGCCCGACCGAGATCCCCTCCACATGGATATGCCAGTAGTAGGCGGTGCGGTTGAGGCGCGGGGAGAGGGGGATCACCTCGGGGGTCGCATCGTCTGCGTTTGCGAAGAGCAGTAGTTCGACCCGGCTGGCAAGGCGTGCCCAGATCGCAAAGTTGACGCCGTTACTGTCGGGTGTGGCCCCCAACTGACGGCAGTGACCGGCGGAGATGCGCATATTCTACCTACCCAAAATGAGGAGTGTTCACCTTATTGAGTGTAGTGCCGGATGCCTAGCAAGGACTCGATTGCCTGAAAAAACAGCATGATGCTGCTAATGACCGCACTATTTGTCCAATTAATCTACGAATAAACTTTTTTTGAGATATTTACTTGCAATCTGTGCGCTGGCGCCTATTATTGGCGACCTCAGACGCGGGGTGGAGCAGCCCGGTAGCTCGTCGGGCTCATAACCCGAAGGTCGTCAGTTCAAATCTGGCCCCCGCAACCATCTGAGATCCTGACCAGTCAAGCCGGTGTAACCGGTTGGTGGAAAAGGAGAAATCGAACTGGCTACGGCTCGGCCAATTCGAGAAAAATTCGGACGCGGGGTGGAGCAGCTCGGTAGCTCGTCGGGCTCATAACCCGAAGGTCGTCGGTTCAAATCCGGCCCCCGCAACCAACTTTTTCGTCAGCTTGCGATTGTGCAAACAGTCGAAGGCAGACAAACGCCACCAAGCTACTGCTCGGCTTGAGGGTGACAATTCGGACGCGGGGTGGAGCAGCTCGGTAGCTCGTCGGGCTCATAACCCGAAGGTCGTCGGTTCAAATCCGGCCCCCGCAACCAACTCTTTCGTCAGCTTGCGATTGTGTAAACAGTCGAAGGCAGACAAACGCCACCAAGCTACTGCTCGGCTTGAGGGTGACAATTCGGACGCGGGGTGGAGCAGCTCGGTAGCTCGTCGGGCTCATAACCCGAAGGTCGTCGGTTCAAATCCGGCCCCCGCAACCAACTTTTTCGTCAGCTTGCGATTGTGCAAACAGTCGAAGGCAGACAAACGCCACCAAGCTACTGCTCGGCTTGAGGGTGACAATTCGGACGCGGGGTGGAGCAGCTCGGTAGCTCGTCGGGCTCATAACCCGAAGGTCGTCGGTTCAAATCCGGCCCCCGCAACCAACTTTTTCGTCAGCTTGCGATTGTGCAAACAGTCGAAGGCAGACAAACGCCACCAAGCTACTGCTCGGCTTGAGGGTGACAATTCGGACGCGGGGTGGAGCAGCTCGGTAGCTCGTCGGGCTCATAACCCGAAGGTCGTCGGTTCAAATCCGGCCCCCGCAACCAACTTTCTGTACGTTCCCTTCCTGCATTGCCAATCATTGAACAATCCTTCTTGATGCTCGTCACCATCTGGTGATTGCTGCTATTTCTGACGCTTTTTCAAGACCAAAACTGGTCGTATCAACCATTTGTTGGGTATCATCAGGTATCTCTTCATGGATGAGGCACGAGCCTGTGATCACTCCCTTCACCTATCTTCCTCCTGCTATTGAAAGCCGGGATGCCACGCTGGCCGAAGCCCTTGCCCAAGGGCTGCCGTTGCAACTGCTGCTGATCGCCGAAGAGCAGAAGGAGTCCTTGCTTTCGCTCCCCGCCCTTGCGGGAGTCAAGACCCAGCTTGCGCTGGGGAAAAAAGCGCCCTTTACCCTGATGCATGGCAATACCCTGTTGCAGGTGATGTTTGTGACCGGCAGTGTGACGCGGGATCACCGCCTCTATAAACAGATCAGAGGCTGGATTGCTCCTCTTTCTGGGCTTAATGTGGAGCGGCTCGGGCTGCATCTGGAAGGTTTTTCTCCCTCCGAGCGAGTGATGCTGGCCGAAGTGATGTTGTCAGCCCTGCTTGCCGCCAATATTTCGTTGCCCACCAGCAAGCGCCGCAGTGAAAGCAGTTGGAGCTATCAGCAGATCAAGGTTTCACCCGCGGTGGTGCTGGACTTGGCGCGCCTCTACAGCGAAGCGGGGGGCAACGGACTGGCTCGCCATCTGGCGGTGTTGCCTGCCTCCGAGCTGACGGCCGCCAGCTATCGCGAGTTTGTCAGCAAGCTGGCGCAAGATGAGGGGTGGCAGTGCCATCACTATGATCAGGCGCAGCTGGCCGAGTTGGGGGCGGGGGCGTTTCTGGCCGTTGCTCGTGGCTCGGAAGACAATCAGGGGGCCATGGTCAAGCTCAGCTACTATCCGCCCAAGCCGGTGCGCCGCATTGCACTGGTAGGCAAGGGGATCTGTCACGACTCCGGCGGTTACAACCTCAAGGTCTCTGGCAGCATGTATGGCATGCATCTGGACATGGGGGGCAGCGCGGTGGCGCTGGGGGCCCTCTACGCCATCAGCCGAGCTCAGCTACCCTACGAGGTACACTGCTGGCTGGCCATTGCCGAGAACCATATCGGCCCTCACGCCTATCGTCCTGGCGAGGTGGTGACTGCCATCAATGGCACCTCCATCGAGGTGGTCGATACCGATGCCGAAGGGCGAATGGTACTGGCCGATACCCTGGCGATGGCGGTGCAGGATACTCCTGATCTGCTGCTCGATTACGCAACCCTGACCGGGGCCTGCAAACGGGCGCTGGGTAGCCGCTACAGCGGCGTCTTTACCAATCGCAGCGAATGGATTACATCGCTGGTCAATCTGGGTCAGCGCAGCGGTGAACGAGTCTGGCCCTTCCCGCTTGATGACGATTATGACGACAACATCGAAAGCGAGTGGGCCGATCTGTTGCAGTGTGCGCCGGGAAGTTCGCCGGATCACATTGATGCGGCCCGTTTCCTCGCCCACTTCGTGCCCGAGCAGACCCCCTGGCTGCACTTCGACCTGAGCGGTTTTCGCAACAAGGGGGGCAATGGGGTGGTCTCCAGCGAAGTGACCGGCTTCGGCGTGCGTCTCACGCTGGATCTGCTGGCCAGCCCGCTTGGCAGAGTTGGTCGCCAAGCCTCTGAACAATCTGAATGATAACAAGGAGTTCTGTGAAACAACCAAGCTATGACTGGGTGCTGTTCGATTTGGATGAAACCCTGCTCGATTTTCCGGTCGCCTCCGCGCTGACGCACACCCTGCAGATCTATGGCGTACAGGCTGATGACGCCAGCATGGCGCAGTACTACGCCCTCAACCACGGGCTCTGGCAGCAGTACAACGACGGCGAGATCGATGCAACGGCGTTGCAGCAGACCCGCTTCTCCCTCTTTGCCCAGCAGGTTTCCGCCGATCCCATGGCGATGAACAACACCTTTCTGGAGCAAATCATTGCCCTTAGCATGCCTCTCGAAGGAGTGGTCGAGACCCTGCAGCAGCTGCGCAGCAAGGTGCGGATGGGGATCATCACCAATGGTTTCAGCGTGCCTCAGCGGGGGCGGCTCGGCAGACTGGGCTGGAGCGAGTGGTTCGAGCCGCTGGTGATCTCCGACGAGATCCGGGTGACCAAGCCGGCGCCAGCTATTTTCCAGCACACCCTCTCCCTGATGGGGCAGCCGGATCCTGCGCGGGTGCTGATGGTGGGGGATAACCCGAAGACCGATATTGCCGGGGCGGCGGCGCAGGGGCTGGCAACCTGCTGGTACAACCCGGCGCGGCAAGCGGGCGAGTGCGATGCCACACACGAAATCCACCACTTCGCCCACCTTGCCGACATTGTGCTGGGACGCTGATAGCCAGGCTTAACCCATCACGTTATCGATGACCAAAGCGTCCTGGCAAGTTGCAACCAGGGTTGTTTGAGAACGGATTGGGTTTGCTTGAGACAGTAAGGGGAGCTGATGCTCCCCTTACTTATGAGTATTTTCCTGTGAATGCAGGGATCTGAACTGGTAGCGATCGAGGATCTGCTGATAGTCGGGACTCTGTTTTAATTTATCGATAGCCTGATTGATCCGCTGCAGTTGCGCTTCAGTGGTGCTCTCTTTGCTCAGCATCAGGTGAACTGGTGTGACTTCGATACGCAGCAGGGTATGCAGCTGATCCTGCGCTTCATCCTTATCCTGCCACCCCTGCAGTCCGTGGGGATCCAGAATAAACCCCTGGATCCGACCCCCTTGCAACATCTTCAGCAGCTGATCCAGCCGCAGGCGCATCTGCAAGCGAGGCTGCAGCTCGGGCCTTGCCATCAACTGGCGGAAGGTATTGCCGTAATCAAAGCCCTTGAGCACCCCGATATGGAAGTCGGGGGTGTTGATCAACTGCTCGAGGGTGGTGATCCCGCGCCAGCGTTCGGCATCTTGCCGACGGATGATGATGGCCGTCTCCTCTTCCCGATAGGGGTGGCTGAAACGGGCATATTGCTGCCGCTCGGCGGTGATATTGGCTGACATGGTCAGCTGAACCGTGCCGAATTTCAGCTCGTGCAGCACGCGAGCCCAGGGCATTTCACTGAATTTGGCCTGATAACCGGCCCGAAGGAAGATGGCGTTGAGCAGCTCCACATCCAGTCCGCGGAGCTGTTGCTGTTCATTGCGATAACTGAAGGGCTGCCAGTCGACCCAGCCCACGACCAATGACTCCTGTGCCGTAGCCTGGCAACACAAACACCATAACAACAAGAGTCTGTACACAACGCATACCCTCGAACAGGCTGATACGGTGAGTATTGGACAGGAACGACGGAGTAACCAGTGCTGAGGGTTGAGCGGATGCACAGATGTGCATCCCTCACAGTTCGTGGGCGTGGAATCCCTTGCGATAACGGGTTTCACAGCGCGGGCAGCGTTGCAGGGTCGGATCCTGTTCCAGCTGTTCGATGGAAAGCGGCTCTTCACAATCGGAGCAAAGGCCATAGAGGCCGAGATCCATCTGGCAGAGTGCTGCATCGATCCGCTTGAGGCGGGCCACGCTCTGCTCTACCTTCGGCAGATCCAGCCGGCTGGTCAGTTCCACCAGTTGATCCTGCTCGCAGTGACCGACCTGTTCGGCCCACTCGTCACGGCGGCAGGCTTTGAGCTGACCGATCAGCGTTTCTCTTACTTGGGCCCAGTCTGACAGCAGGCGATTACGCCAGACAGTCAACTGTGCTTGCGTCATTTCACACACATTATCCCCCACAGGACAGACGACAGATTCGGGGCAGTATAGGGATCCGATAACTCTATCAAGATGATATGCGTCAAGTTAAACGTGGTTAGCCGTGGCTTTTGGCTGCTTGCAGCAGGGCATCGCGGATGGGAGCCGTCTCTTTGAGCACCCGGATCTCCTGAAACAGCAGGTCCGCTTCGGGATATTCCCGCTTGAGATAGCTGAACCACTGTTTGATGCGGCTGGGGTAGTAGTCGGCTTTTTCGCTGGCCAGATCCTGCTCGGTATAGCTCACCATCAACTGCAGCACCTCGGCCCAGCTCATGTGCGGGCAGCCGGTTTTCATCACGTTGGCCAGATTGGGCAGGGAGATGGCGCCGCGCCCGACCATCAGGGCATCGCAACCCGAGACCCTGGCGCAGGCGAGGGCATCTTTGTGATCCCAAATCTCGCCGTTGGCGGTGACGGGGATGGGCAGGGCGCGGCGAATGGCATCCACATACTCCCAGTGGGCGGGTGCCTTGTAGCCTTCGCGCTTGGTGCGGGCATGAACGGCCAGCTCGTTGGCGCCCCCCTGGAAGACCGCCTGAGCGTTCTCCAGATAGAGATCCTTGTCGTCGTAACCGAGGCGAATTTTGGCGCTCACCGGCAGATGGGCAGGCACCGCCTCGCGCACCGCCTTGACGATGCGGTAGATGGTCTCGGGCTCTTTGAGCAGCACCGCACCGCCCTTGCTCTTGTTGACCGTAGGGGCGGGACAGCCGAAGTTGAGATCGACGCCGGGGGAGCCCAGCTCGATGGCGCGCAGGGCGTTCTCGGCCAGCCACTCGGGGTGTTGCCCCAGCAGTTGTACCCGCACCGGGGTGCCTGCGCGGGTTTTGCCATCTTGCAGTAGTTCAGGGCAGAGGCGGTAGAACACCTTGGCGGGCAGCAGCTGATCGACGACCCGGATAAACTCGCTCACGCAGAGATCGTAATCATTGACGGAGGTGAGTACCTCCCGCATCAGGTGATCCAGTACCCCCTGCATGGGGGCCAAAATAACGCGCATAACGGCTTTCCGACGAGAGTGGCAAGAAAAAAGAGCGCAGATTGTAGTGGGGTTGCGGCCCGCTGTCAGCACCCGCTCAAACTCTGTTAGGCTAGAGGGAGATAAATCACGCAAGGAGAAGGAATGAAGAGTTGGTGTCTGATGGCGCTCGGGTGGCTGGCATTTGCCACCGGTATTGTGGGTATTGTGCTGCCCCTGTTGCCGACTACCCCCTTCATGTTGCTGGCCGCAGCCCTGTTTGCCCGCTCGTCGCCCCGTTTTCATCGCTGGTTGCTGACCCATCCCTGGTTTGGCCCGCCCATCGTGGATTGGCAGCAGTATCGCGGTATTCGTCGTCAGGCCAGACGGCGCGCCATTATCTTCATTTTGCTCACTTTCTCGGTGTCGCTGGCGGTGGTGCCACTGCTGTGGGTCAAGGGGCTGCTGGTTGTCATAATGGTGATCCTGCTCACCTGGTTAATGCGCCTGCCGGTGCTGGAGCCAGTTGCAATGGTGAAGTGAAGTCCCTAAGCTATTGCAGCAATAATGCTATGGAGTCGGCCTGTCATTTTTGCGTGACAGGCTTTTTTATTTCCCGCAGAAGGGAATTGAGAAAAAATGGCCACCCCTGGGTCAAAAAAATAAGCGGTCAACACATGAATCCGGAAACCCTGAAATTTATCGAAGCAAGCATCAAGACCATTCCCGACTATCCGAAGCCGGGCATTCTGTTTCGTGACATTACCAGCCTGATCGAGAACGCCGAGGCCTTCAAGGCCACCATCGATCTGCTGGCCAATCATTATCGTGATCAAGGGATCACCAAGATTGTTGGCACCGAAGCCCGCGGCTTCATCTTTGGCGCACCGGTTGCCTATGCCATGGGGCTGGGCTTCGTGCCGGTCCGCAAGCCGGGCAAGCTGCCGCGCGAAGTGATCGAGGAGTCCTATGCCCTCGAGTACGGCACCGACACCCTGCAACTGCACACCGATGCCATCGTGCCCGGTGACAAGGTGCTGGTCGTGGACGATCTGCTGGCGACTGGCGGTACCGTCGATGCGACCGTCAAGCTGATCCGCCGTGCCGGTGGTGAAGTGGCCGATGCGGCCTTCATCATCTCCCTGCCGTCTCTGGGGGGCGATGCCCGCCTGACTGCTGCTGGCATCAAGGTAGTCTCACTGGTCGAGCTGGCCGGCGAGTAATGCCTCTTCGGCCCGATCCTCTGCATCGGGCCTGCATTGAACCGGTGCCCTTGCGGGCATCGGTTTGAAAATCAAGCGATCCCTCCCGCTCTGACCGATAGCCGATACAGCCAGCCCGCCATTTGTGTTAGCATCCGGCCTCAATGCCCTGTCTTCCCTGCATGATGGATTTATGAGCTATCAGGTTCTGGCGCGTAAATGGCGCCCCCATACGTTTGAACAAGTGGTAGGCCAGCAACATGTGCTGACCGCCTTGACCAACGCCCTGGATCAGGGACGGCTGCATCACGCCTATCTGCTGAGCGGTACCCGCGGGGTCGGCAAGACCACCATCGCCCGTATTCTGGCCAAGAGCCTCAACTGCGAGCAGGGGATCAGCAGCCACCCGTGCGGTGTCTGCGATACCTGCCGCGAGATCGATCAGGGCAACTTTGTCGACCTGCTGGAGATTGACGCGGCGTCGCGAACCAAGGTGGAAGATACCCGCGAGCTGCTCGACAACGTGCAGTACCGTCCGGCCCGCGGCCGCTTCAAGGTCTATCTCATCGATGAAGTGCACATGTTGTCGCGCCACAGCTTCAACGCGTTGCTGAAAACCCTGGAAGAGCCGCCCCCCTATGTGAAGTTTCTGCTGGCCACCACGGATCCGCAGAAGTTGCCAATTACCATTCTCTCGCGCTGTCTGCAGTTTCATCTGAAGAGTCTGGATCAGACCCAGATCGCCAAGCAGCTCGAATGGGTGCTGGATCAGGAGGGGCAGCCCTTCGAACCACGCGCCCTGCTGGCCCTGGCCAAAGCCGCCGACGGCAGTATGCGCGATGCCCTGAGCCTGACCGATCAGGCGCTGGCCCACGGCAATGGCAGCGTGCGCCTCGAGAGCGTGCTGGCGATGCTGGGCACGCTCGATCACCGCCATCTGCACCAGCTGCTGGAAGCCATTTTGCGGCAAGATGCCCCCGCGACCATGGCCAAGATCACCGAGATCGCCACCCTGGGCCCCGATTTTGATCAGCTCCACGCCGAGCTGGAAGGTTTGCTCCATCGCATCGCCATGGCGCAACTGCTGCCTGCCAGTGTGCAGGAGCAGGGGGCGGATGCTGATTCCCTGCTGCAACTGGCCAAGGCGATGAGCCCGGAAGAGGTGCAGCTCTGCTACCAGATCGTGCTGGGTGGCCGTAAAGATCTGCCCTGGGCCCCCGATGGCCGCACCGCGCTGGAGATGACCTGCCTGCGGATGCTCGCCTTCTCCCCAAGGCGCGATGCCCTGCATCCGGCCAGCCTCACCGCGTTGCCCCCGTCAATGACGAGCAGTGCCACGCCGGTAGCCTCCTTGCCGGGAAAGCGCCCGGCCGCTGAGTCGGCCGCACTGGCACCGATCAGCGGCGCCGTGCCCGCACCGCTAGCCAGCCCTGTTGCCAGCACGCCTGTTGCTACCAGTGCAGTGCCCGCGGTTGATGTCTCCCTGCCTTCGATGGTGGATGACATCGGTAACCCCGCTGACAGCGAGGAGGAGGCGCAAGCCGCCGAGCTGTTCAGCCAGCAGGATGAGCTGCTGCGTGAAGCTACGGGCATGGGGTATCAACCCGAGCCCGCGTTGACCCATGCGCAGCCCGATGTGTCTGCGCACTCAGCCGAACAATCCGCTGATGCTGATGATCGAGCACCTTCCGCAGCCGATATGGACTATTCCCGTAGCGAGCCGCTGACCGCCCCCTTCGAGCCCGCACTCGAAGCGACAACAACGCCTGTTGCCGCTGCTGAACCGGTATCAGCGGTATCGAGCATGCAGAGCCTGCTTGGTAAGCGAAATATGCTGCGCAGCCGCCAGCGAGGTCAGGATGCCACGGCGGCGCCTGCGCCGCGCGCAGTACCGGTTGCACCAGCTCGCCCTGTTGCGCCCGCTGCTGTACCGGCCGTCACCCAACAGCCAGCTCCGGTCGGCCAACCGGCCGGGCAGGGGATGGCGACGATGGGACACTATAATGATCTGCCGCCGGTGGATCTCTATGGCGACGGTTACGAGCCGCATGGTGACAACGGGGAATACGAGGAGTACCTCAATCAGGGCTTTGCCGAGCAGACTCAGGTGATGAGCCACGCCCCCGTCACGGCACCGGCCCAGCCATCCGATCTGCCACCCTGGGAACTCGACGGGCAGCCGAGCTATCGACCCGACGAGCGCAGTGCTGCGGCGCCTGCGGTGACGCCCGCCCCAGCGACTCTGCCGCCCGTTGCCACCACGGCGGTGGCTGCTGCCCTTGTGACGCAGGATGAACCCCCTCAGCCGGTGATGGAGACCATCGACTGGGATGAGCTCGAGAGCGACAGCGAGCCGCAAGAGGGAGAGGCGACTCGCCTTATCCCCTCCTCGCTGCTCAATGGTTGCGGCGACCCTTGGGCCGAGTTGATCGCTCACACTCAGGTGGGAGGGCGGCTGCGCCAGCTCGCCATCAACTCGGTGATGACGCGGGAAGGGGACAAGGTACTGCTAACCCTCAAGCCCGAGCAGCGCCATCTGGTGAGCGACAAGGCGCGCGCCGATCTGGCCGAGATCATCGGGCCAGCGTTGGGACAACCCGTGCAAGTCGAGGTGACGCTTGGTGTGGTGCCTGACCAGGAGACCCCCCTTGAGATCGAACATCGCCTTTATCTCGGGGTGCGCGAGCAGATGACCTGGGATCTGGAGCAGGATCCCAACGTACAGTTTTTAGTTCAGCGGTTTGGTGCCGTGCTTCATCACGAGAGCATCGAGCCACTCAACCGCTAAATTCCGTGGCCGGGAGCTTGCTTCCGGTTGAAAAGCAGTTTGGCTGTCCCCATCTAGGACAGACAAGCCCACAGCCCGGCGCTGGATGCCGGATTTCAAGACGAGAGACGACATATGTTTGGTAAAGGTGGAATGGGGAACCTGATGAAACAGGCCCAACAGATGCAAGAGCGTATGCAGAAGGCGCAGGAGCAGCTGGCTCAGATGGAAGTGACCGGTGAAGCCGGTGCTGGCATGGTCAAGGTCACCATGACCGGTAGCCACAGCGTCCGTCGCATCGAGATCGACCCCTCCCTGATGGAAGATGACAAGGAGCTGCTGGAAGATCTGGTTGCCGCCGCTTGCAACGATGCAGTGCGTCGTGTGGAAGAGCAGAACAAGGCCAAGATGGGCGAACTGACCGGTGGCATGCAACTGCCGCCAGGCTTCAAGATGCCCTTCTAAGACGACTCTCCCCGCGCATTCTTGCTCCCTTGTCGCAGGTCATTCTAGCCACGGCAAGGGGGACGGCCGAGAGACCCAAAGACGCAGCGTTATTGCTCAGGCGATACGCTGCGTTTTTTATGGGCGCCATGCTGGCGTGGATGGGCTCTAACTATCCCTTCTGCGGAGCGGTTGCTACAGTGCAGGCCGATTACGCCGTGAAACGCAGCCGCCTTGCTAAGGCAGCACTTTTTGTCGATACCCGCTATCGGATATCCCGGTTTGGCGTGGCAGGGCTGGATCGGCATAATGGCGGCTTGCCGTATTGAGGAGATTGTATGAAATATATCGGAGCCCACGTCAGTGCGGCCGGCGGGGTGGAGAATACCATCGCCCGCGCCCAGGCCATCGGGGCCAACGCGTTTGCCCTCTTTACCAAGAATCAACGTCAGTGGCAGGCGGCCCCCTTGTCGAATGCCACCATCCGTGCCTTCAAGGCGGCTTGTGACAAGGCCGGTTTTCTGCCGGAGCAGATCCTGCCCCACGACAGCTATCTCATCAATCTGGGCCACCCGGATCCCGATGGTCTGGCCAAATCCCGCGATGCGTTTCTCGACGAGATGAAGCGTTGCGAGCAACTGGGGCTCTGTTATTTGAATTTCCACCCCGGTAGCCATCTCAAGCAGATCCCTGAGGCGGCCAGCCTCAAGCTGGTGAGCGAGTCCATCAACTGGGCGCTGGAGCGAAGTGAGGGGGTGACGGCGGTGATCGAGAATACCGCCGGGCAGGGGACCAACCTCGGCTGGTCGTTCGAGCACCTTGCCACCATCATCGAAGGGGTGGAGGACAAGAGCCGGGTCGGGATCTGTTTCGATACCTGCCACGCCTTTGCCGCTGGCTACGATCTGCGCACCGCCGAGAGCTGCGCTGCCGTCTTTGCCGAGTTCGACCGCACGGTGGGTTTTCATTATCTCAAGGGGATGCATATCAACGGCGCCAAGTGTACCTTCGGCAGCCGGGTCGATCGCCACCACAGCTTGCGGGAGGGCAATCTGGGGGAGCCAGTATTCCACCACATCATGAATGATGATCGCTTCGATCGCATTCCGCTGATCCTCGAGACCATAGACGAGTCCATCTGGGGCGAGGAGATCAGCTGGTTGCGCAGTCTGGCGCAGTGATACCGAGCAAGCGAATCAAAGAGAGGGAGCCGTGGCTCCCTCTCTGCTTTCTCCGTCATTGGCGGGCGGGCGTGCCAGCGGCGCTCCGAGCGCGTTACTCTGCGCGGCTCACCTCGGCATCCTTCACCTGAGCCCGGCAGAAGTGGATAAAGTGGCGCAGGGAAGTGGAGTGGTACTTCTGCTTGTGCCAGATAAGGGAGAGCTGGCGCGGGAAGCGGCGGGAGAGGGGCAGGGCGATCAGCCGCCCATCTGCCAGGCGATCCGAGGCTGCCAGCCGGGAGATAAAGGAGATGCCAAGCCCCTTCTCCACCGCCAGCATCACCGCCTCCAGGGTGTTGAGTTCAAGCCCTGGTTGCCAGCGGGGCAGCTCGGGCTGGATCTGCTGGATAAATTGCTCGCGGCTGCCCGATTGCGCTTCACGCAATACCCAGGTTTCGCCCCCCAGTCGGGAGAGGGAAAGCTCCTTCTTGCTGGCAAGCGGGTGACCGGGTGGCGCCACCACCAGCATCTCGTCCTGCAGCCAGGGTTCGGCGAGCAGGTCGGGGTGGTGGTTCTCCCCCTCGATCAGTGCCATATCCAGCTCGAAGTTGGCCAGCGCATGGCAGAGCAGGTGAGTGTTGTTGATGGTCACCTTGGGGGGGAGCCCCAGCTCCTGTTTGCTGCTGGCGAGCAGGGTGGGGAGCAGGTAGTTGCCGATGGTCTGGCTGGCACCAAGGCGAAGCTGGCCGCTCGGCTCGGCATCGGGACTGAACAGGTTCTCGATATCCTGCATCCGGGTCAGCAGCTCTTCGGCGGCCGGTTGCAGCAGGCGCCCTTCGTTATTGAGCTGCAATCTGGGGTGAATGCGGTCAAACAACGGGGTGGAGAGCTGGCGCTCCAGCTCCTGCAGCGACTGGGAGACGGCCCCCTTGCTCAGGCAGAGCTCGTTGGCGGCAAGGCCAAGGTTTCCATAGCGGGCAATGGTGGCGAACACTTTCAGCTGCTGCAGGGTCAGTTTCATCGTGTTTGGTTTTCCTGAATGATTGATTTAATTCATTTAGATATCGTAAACGATAAGGGGGCATTATCCTATCGCCATAGTCATCAATAGAAAGGTGTCATCATGATCGCAAGAACCCGTAAATCACTGGCTGCCGCCCCAACCCCCATGGCGGGTCTGGCGCTGGGCATCGCCAGCCTTGGTTGGTGTTGGGAAAATGCCGGTCACTTCGATGGCCGGATGCAACTGCTGGGCGCTGCCATTGCGGCCGTGCTGCTGGTGATCCTGACCTTCAAGTTTCTGCTTCACCCCCGCCTGCTGTTGCAGGATCTCGCTCACCCCGTGGTGGGCAGTGTGGTTCCGACCTATGCCATGGGCACCATGGTGGTCTCCAAAGCGCTCGGTATGATTGCGCCGCAAGCGGGCGAGGCCCTCTGGCTGTTTGCCGTGGCGGTTCACCTGCTGTTCCTGGCCACCTTTATCTGGCATCGCGCCAAAGAGTTTGAAATCCACCACATGGTGCCGAGCTGGTTCGTGCCGCCAGTGGGCATCATCGTGGCTGACGTCGCCTTCCCGGGTGGTCAATTTGCCCCGCTGGCCAACGGTCTGCTCTGGTTCGGGATCATCTGCTATGGCCTGATGCTGCCGCTGATGCTCTATCGCCTGATCTTCAGCCATGAAGTGCCGGATGCCGCCAAACCGACCATCGCCATTCTGGCTGCCCCTGCCAGCCTCTCTCTTGCCGGTTACCTGACCGTCAGTCAGGTGCCGTCACTGCTGCTGGTGGCTGTGCTGTTGGGGATCGCCATCCTGATGACCGGCATCATCTATCTGGCCTTTATCAAACTGCTGCGTCTGCCCTTTTCGCCGGGTTATGCCGCCTTCACCTTCCCGCTGGTGATCGGTGCCACCGCTCTGTTCAAAGTGGCCCATCTGGTTGAAGGGTTTGCGCAAGGGAGTCACTACGTCGAGCAGATCAGACTGCTGGCCCACTTTGAGCTGGGGGTGGCTACCGTGATCGTCGGGTATGTGGCACTGCGTTACCTGATGTTTTTTCTGCCGCAGCGTAATACCGAAATGAATAACGGCATGGCCCGCCAGGGTGCTCACCGTTAAATCTTGAAGAAGATGTGACATCGGGAAATGGATAAGCAGTGCGCTCCGAGAGCGACGGGATAAACGACCAGTCATACGATGGATGGACAAAGAGCCTCCACCCTGGTTGTGTAACGAGCAAAATGCCCCGCAGTGCGGGGCATTTTTTTATGGTTTTTTGATGTGGCGCCCGTGGCGGGCTATTTGCCATGGATTTAACTGGTATTACCTGTCAGGACGACTACAATGCAGCACCACTTTTTCGCTCGACCCCAATACATGTCGTCCCAAGATCCCGTATTTGACTCCTCTTTTGAAGCCCGTTTTCTGCATCCCCGCTACTGGTTCAGCTGGCTGGCGCTCGGTGTGCTCATGCTGCTGGCCTTTGTGCCGGCGCGATTGCGCGACCGTTTGGCCGAAGCCTTGGCTCCGCTGGTGTTTCGTATCTCGAAAAAACAGATCTATATCGCCAGAACCAATCTGGAGATCTGCTTCCCGGACAAGAGCCCGGAAGAGCGGGATGCCATTGCACTGACCTCGATCCGGGTCGGCCTCAAGAGTCTGTTGGGATTTGGCGAGTTCACCATGCGCAGTCAGCGTTATCTGATGAGCCGGATGCAGGTGATCGGTTGGGAGCATATCGAGGCGGAGCGGGCGGCCGGCCGTCCGGTGATCCTGGTGGTGCCCCATACCTGGCCGGTGGATGCCGCTGGTTACTGCTTCACCCAGCGCGGGGTGCCGATGTGCACCATGATGAAACGGGCGCGCAATCCGGTGTTTGACTGGCACCTCAACCGTGCGCGAGCCAAGAACGGTTGCCGCGTCTATGAGCGCAGCGCCGGGATCAAGGCGGTGATCAGAACCATCAAGAGCGGTCGCAGCTTCTTCTATCTGCCGGATCAGGATCATGGCCGCGAGAAGAGCATCTTCGCCCCCTTCTTTGGCTATCCCAAAGCGACCCTGCCTGCCTTGCCCCGTCTGGTGCAGGTCAGTGGCGCCAAGGCGGTGCCGCTGCTCGCCTGCTATGACGAAGCGAACCACTGCTACCGGCTGGAGATTGAGGCACCGTTCGACAACTATCCCACCGAGGATGTGATGGCCGATACCTGTCGGATGAATGACATGGTGCAACAGCAGCTGATGCGCCATCCGGGCCAGTACATGTGGTTCCTCAAGATCTTCGATACCCGTGAGGATCAGGAGGGGCTGGATGGCCTTTACGAGGCGGGGATCCAGCGGATCCGCAAGGGATTGTCGCCCCACGGCTGACCCAGAATTTGCGTTGATTGAAATGGCCCCAGGTGGGCCATTTTTTTATGATAACTCGTCTGAACAGTGCCTTGCGGGTCGATGGCCTGCCTCCCCAGGGTAGAAAAAAATGTCAGGATCACTACAATAACCGTTTGTTTTTGATGACTTGATGGCCGCCATGTCTGCGTTAGATCCGGTATTTGATACCTCATTTCATAGCCGCCTGCTGCATCCCAAATGGTGGGGCAGCTGGTGCGCGCTGGGCCTGCTCTCCCTGCTGGCATTTACTCCTGCGAGATTGAGGGATCGCTTTGCCGATCTGGTTTCGCCGACCCTGCTGCGTTTTTCGAAAAAGCAGGCCTATATCGCCGATACCAACCTCAAGATCTGCTTTCCCGAGCTGGATGCCGCCGCACGTCAAGCGCTGCTGCTCAAATCGATCCGGGTCGGGCTCAAGACCTTTATGGGCTTTGGCGAGCTCAGCTGGCGCAGCAAGGCGCGGCTGACCCGCCGCATCAAGGTCACCGGCTGGGAGCATGTGCAAGCGGAGCAGGCTGCGGGCCGCCCGGTGATCCTGGTGGTGCCTCATACCTGGGCGGTCGACATGATTGGCCGCTACTTCTCCATGATGGGCATCGAGATGTGCACCATGATGAAGAGCCCGAAAGATGAGGTGTTCGACTGGTACATCAACCGCGAGCGGGCCAAAGGGGGCAAGGTCTATGAGCGCAGCGCCGGGATCAAGCCTGCGATCAAGTCGATCCGCGCTGGTGCCAGTTTCTTCTACCTGCCAGATCAGGATCACGGCCGCGAGGCGAGCGTGTTTGTTCCCTTCTTTGGCCGCCCCAAGGCAACCCTGCCCGCGCTGCCCAAGCTGGTGAAGCTGACTGGTGCCAGAGCCGTGCCCATCTTCGCCAGCTATGACGAGGATGAGGGACGCTATCTGCTGGAGATCGAGCCGCCGTTTGACCCTTATCCCACCGCCGATCTGCTGGCAGACGTCAATGCCATGAACCGGGTGGTAGAGATGCAGGTGGCGCGCCATCCCGAGCAGTACATGTGGTTTCTCAAGATCTTCGAAACCCTGGAGCATCAGGAGGGGGATGACGGCCTCTATGAAGCGGGGATCCAGCGTATTCGTCAGGGCTTGCCGCCCGAACCTTGAAAATTGGCCCGCTTGCGGGCCATTTTTGTTGGCACAGGCGCCTTTCGTATTTGGTCTGCTGCTGGTGGTTTTTAAGGCGAACGGGTGGACAAAAACAGCGCAAACAGGGGATAACAGGGTGTCTTATGAAAGGGAGAGGCAGGTGAGCGTGCGCGGAGCTATCTTCGAGAGCGGAAATAGGGTAAAAGGGCGGCCATGAAAATTCCAAATCGAATCCAACCTCTGGTTGATGACGGCCTGGTCGATGAGGTCGTCAGCCGGTTGATGAGCGGCAAAGAGGCCGACGTCTATGTGGTGCGCTGCGGCGACGAGATCCGCTGCGCCAAAGTCTACAAAGAGGCGTCCAAGCGCAGCTTCAAGCAGGCCGTGGTCTATCAGGAGGGGCGCAAGGTGCGTAACAGCCGCAGCGCTCGCGCCATGGAGAAGGGCTCCAAGTATGGCCGCAAACAGCATGAAGAGGTGTGGCAGAACACCGAGGTCGACGCCCTGTTCAAGCTGGCGGCGGCCGGTGTGCGGGTGCCGCAGCCCTATGTCTGTCTCGATGGCGTCCTCTTGATGGAACTTATCACCGATGAGGATGGCAATGTCGCGCCGCGCCTCAACGATGTGGCGCTTACCCCCGAGCAGGCGGTCATCGACCATGCCAAGGTGATCCGTTACGTGGTGCGGATGCTCTGCGCCGGTCTTATCCACGGCGATCTCTCCGAGTTCAATGTGCTGGTGGATGAACAGGGCCCCGTCATTATCGACCTGCCCCAGGTGGTGGATGCCGCAGCCAACAACCAGGCCAAGGCGATGCTGGAGCGTGACGTAAACAACATGCGCAACTACTACGGCATGTATGCCCCCGAGCTGCTCAAGACCCGTTATGCCCAGGAGATGTGGGCGCTGTTTGAAGATGGCAAACTCACCCCCGAGAGCGAGCTGACCGGTCACTTTGAAGAGAGTCGCGCCGCCATCGATCTCGATTCGGTGCTGCAGGAGATTGAGAGCGCCGAGGAGGAGGCCTATGCCCGTCAGGCCCGGATGAAGGCGGAACAGGAAGACAGCTACTAACGGTCTTGCCACGTTCGCAAAAAGAGCGCCTTCGGGGCGCTCTTTTTATTACTGCCGCGGCTATGGTCGGCTGGGGCAGGGGGCTAGCTGATACATCTCCAGCCAGTTGCGATCCCCCGGATGGAAGCGCCGTCCCAGTAACACGCCACCGGCGGCCGTAATGACCTTGCGGGAAGCCAGATTATCTTCGCCGCAGCTGATCAGCACAGGCGCTGCCAGTACCTGTTGTTGCACCCAGCGCAGCTGCACGGTCGCAGCCCCTTCGCCACGGCGAGAGGGGCGGGTTTCGTAACCGATATGACCCAGCCACTGGCGGGTTGCCTTATTGTCACCGTGACGAAGACGCAGGGTGGCGATGATCTCCTCGCCATCGAGGGCAAAATAGGTGGTGGTCGGCAGGTATCCACTGGGCAAGTTGCGCCCTTTGGCGTGATCCAGCAGGCTCTGTAGCCAGCCGTCCGGGTCAAATTGCGCCACCTGATAGAGCGGCTGTCCGTCCTCGGCGCATTCGGTGACATAGCGCCGGTAAGCCGGGGCATCTGCCAGCCTGGCCGGTCGGCATTGCAGAGCGAGCACTGCGCTCATGACAGGAGCGCGCAGGGCGGCAGCGGTTGCGGCTCGTTGTGGTGCAGCTCCTGTACGCAGGCCCGTTGCCTCCCAGCCTGTTTGGCGGCGTAAAGAGCCTGATCCGCTCGCAGGTAGGCCGCTTCAAATCCCTCGTCAGGGTGCAGCGAGGTGAGGCCGATGCTGAGGCTGATGGGGCCACCGGCCAGCGCCCGGGTCGCCTCGGCGATCTGCTGTTGCAGGCTGTGACAGTAGTCGGGCAGGGTCTGCGGGTCCGCCATCAGCAGCAGGGCCAGCTCATCGCCGCCAAGCCGACCGGCCATGCCCTCGGCAGGTAGGGTATTGGCGATCACCCGACCCACGGCGCGCAGCATGGCATCACCGGCGGGGTGGCCGTGGCGGTCGTTGATCTGTTTGAAGTTGTCCAGATCGATCAGCAGCAGCTGGCCGGGGCCCGTCACCTCGCGGGCACGCAGGGCAACCTGGCGTTCGAAATAGTGGCGGCTGAAGAGGCCGGTCAGCTCATCCTGATTGGCGCGCCGCTCCAGCTTGCGCTGGGTGGCCAGCAAGGCTTGCTGCTGGCGGGTGTGGACCAGGCTCAGCAGCAGATAACTGCGGGCGATGGTAAAGAGCAGGCTGAGCAGGATCACAGGCCCGAGCAGCGGGTCGGTGAAGGAGTTGGCCGCCAGCTCCGGCTGCCAGAGGTGTTTGGCGATCCGCAGCAGTTGCAACAGCAGTTGCAGGCCGAGCAGCAGAATGGCAAAGCGCAGCACCCGATAGACGGGGGCCAGCCGCTGGTAGCGCCAGAGCTGCCAGATAAGCAGCGCAATCTGCAGCGAGAGCACGCCGGAGAGCACGATGATCCGGCTGTGCACATCAAAGAGGGGTTGCTGCAGGGCGGTCAGGGCAAACAAAACGAAACCGCCGAGGGTAACGGCGGGCAGCAGCCAGCCCAGTTGGTCGGCTTCACGGCGAAAGAAGTGGCGCATACCCCGTTCATAGAGCAGGGTGGTCGACATCAACAGCAGGTTGGTGCAGAGAATATTGGCAAGGGATGCATTTCCCTCAAGGGGGCGCAGCAGCAGGCAGCAAAAAGCCCCCGCGATAACCAGTTCCCCCGCTGACCAGTAGATCAATGCCCTGATCTGGCGATGGGTGTGCCACATGGCGGCGAAAATGGTGGCGACCCCCACATGTGACAGCGTGACGAACAGCACCAGACTCAACAACTGGGCCGAGGAAAACAGACTTGGCATCAAGGGGCTCTCTGGGAAGTCACCTGTGAACGAACAGGCGATGGGGTATCGCCCGCTGGCAGTGGCCGATCACAACATGAATCCAACCTATTATCAATGGGTTAAATGGCCGAATGTGCTCACCTCCGACTTCTTGCACGATGGCAACTGCTGACTCGATTTATCAGAGCTCATGGGGGTATTTTATTGTCTTTTCAGTCAATTGTGTTGCGTGAAAGGTGGTTGTGTTGGCGGCAGGGTGAACCCAACCGCCAGACGTTGTGCTAATCGCAGGTTGCAGCAGGCAAGCGCATTACGATGGCCTCCCTGTCCAGATGGGTCAGCAGACGGCGCACGTCGTCGAGGCGGATGATCAGAGTAGCGGTGTTGACCAGCGGATGGCACTGCACCTGTTCGGCCTGCCAGATGGCCTCGTCCACCACCAGCTCTACCGCTTTTTCCCTGTCGCGCACCATGGCGAGCAGGGTTACCGAGCCCGGGGTAAGGCCGAGCACCGCATCGAGTCGCTCGGGGGAGCCAAAGCTCAGCCGTTTGACCCCGAGCATTGCTGCCAGCGCCTTGAGGTCGACCCGGTGCTCCTCCGGACTCACCACCAGAAACAGCCGCTCGCTTTTTGGGTCGCGCAAAAATAGGTTTTTGGTCTTGGCGGCGGGCAGGTCGGGCAGCAGCCTGCTCGCCTCCTCACAGGTAAACACCGGGTGATGATCGACACGCTGGTAGGGGATAGCCAGCTGATCCAGCAGAGAATAGATTGCCACATAGACTCCTTTCGTCGGTGAAGAGTGGTCAGAACGGGATGGGCGGGAATAACGGCCGGATCGAGCTTACCAGTTTGACTCCCGCCTCGCAGCCCGCGTGACGATTGCGAGCAGGCACTGTATGAACGTACAATAGTCCCATTCTCGAACAGCCCTTTTACGCTTCATGACTGCAACCCAGCCCACCGTACCCGCCACTCCGCCCCTCGACGGTTTTATCCTGACCCGCCACGGTCGGGACGTGCGCGGTCGTAACGGGCTGCCTGCAACCACCGAAATCGTGATGTGGCTCTGGAGCGCGCAGGGGCCGGTACGGGTGGTGGTGCCGGGGCAGGAGCCGGTGTTCTTCCTGCCGCAGAGCCATATGGCAGAAGCCGCCGAGCTGTTCAAGGGGGCCGGGGTGAGCGGACGGTTTCGCCGCCTGCCGATGCACACCTTCGACGGTCGCCCTGTGGTGGGCTGCTATTTCGCTACCCTGAGCGCCTTTCACCGCGCCATCGAGCTGCTGCTTATTCGCGGTCTGGAGCACTTCGAGGCGGATATCCGGCTGCCGGAGCGCTTCCTGATGGAACGCTTCATCACCGCTGGCGTGCGCTTTGATGGCCGGGCGGTAAAAAAGGGGGGCAAGCAGGGCTACTGGGAGGTGAACGAGGCGCGCTGCGCGCCGCAGGCGGTGACGCCAACCCTCTCCTGGGTGTCGCTGGATGTGGAGTGCGCCATGGACGGGGCCCTCTTCTCGGTCGGTCTTTACAGCGAGCAGGATGCGCGGGTCATCATGATCGGCACCCCGGAGGCGGATGCCGAGAGCTGGGGCACCCAGGTCCAGTGGGTAGAGGACGAGAGCTCCCTGCTGAGTGCGCTGGAGAGCTGGTTCAGCCTGCATGACCCCGATCTGGTCATCGGCTGGAACGTGGTCAATTTTGATTTTCGCCTGCTGCTACGCCGCGCCGAGCTTAACAAGCGGCGGCTGCGGCTCGGGCGGGGGCGCGAGCTCTGCTTCTGGCGCTCGTCACGGGGCGATCCCCAGACCGGCAACGTTATTATCCCCGGGCGCATGGTGCTCGATGGCATCGATACCCTGAAAAGCGCCACCTGGCAGTTTGCCAGCTACAGCCTGGATGCGGTGGCAAGCGAACTGCTTGGCCGTGGCAAGGATATCGAGGACGTGGCCAATCGGGGGGAGAAGATCACCGAGTTGTTCCACTCCGACAAGGAGGCGCTCGCTCGCTACAACCTGGAAGATTGCAAGCTGGTGTGGGAGATCTTCGATTACTGCCACCTCATCCCCTTTGCCATCGAGCGTGCCTCCCTCACCGGCCTTGAGCTGGACAGGGTTGGGGGCTCGGTGGCGGCCTTTACCAACCTCTATCTGCCGCGGCTCCATCGTGGCGGCTACGTGGCCCCCAATCTGCCGGCCGATGGGGGGTTGGCGAGCCCAGGTGGCTATGTGATGGACTCCAAACCCGGCCTCTATCGCCATGTGCTGGTGCTCGATTTCAAGAGTCTCTATCCCAGCATCATCCGCACCTTCTGCATCGACCCCATGGGACTTATCGAAGGGCTGCAGCATCCCGAGCACGCCATTCCGGGCTTTCGCGGCGCCATGTTCTCCCGCGAGCGGCACTTCTTGCCGGGTCTCATCGCTACCTTGTGGGCGGCGCGGGATCGGGCCAAGGCGGCCAGCAACAAGGCGCTCTCCCAGGCCATCAAGATCATCATGAACTCTTTCTACGGCGTGCTGGGGTCGGGGGGCTGCCGTTTCTATGATCCGCGCCTAGCCTCATCTATCACCCTACGTGGCCACAGCATCATGCAGCAGACCCGCGAGTGGATTGAAGAGAAGGGGTTCGAGGTGATCTATGGCGATACCGACTCCACCTTTGTCCATCTGGGGCGCGAGACCAGCCCGGATGAGGCGGATGAGATCGGCCAGCGACTGGCGCAAATGATCAACGATAACTGGGCTGCACTGATTAGGCGCGAGTTCGACCTGCCGAGTTATCTGGAGATCCAGTACGAGACCCACTATCGCCGCTTTCTGATGCCCACTATCCGCGGGCTGGAGAAGGGGAGCAAGAAGCGCTATGCGGGGCTGGTTGGCAAGGCCAGTGAGGGGAGTGAACAGCTGGTATTCAAGGGGCTCGAATCGGTGCGCACCGACTGGACCATGCTGGCCAAGCAGTTTCAGACCCGCCTCTATGAACTGGTGTTTCACGATGAAGATCCCAGCGGCTATGTGCGCACCATGGTGGATGAGACTCGCGCTGGCCTGCACGACGATCTGCTTATCTACCGCAAACGGCTGCGCCAGAAGCTCGAGGAGTATCAAAAGAATGTGCCGCCCCATGTGCGGGCGGCGCGGCTGGCCGATGAGGAGAACCTGCGCCGCGGGCTGCCCCAGCGCTATCAGCATCGGGGCGCCATCGCCTATCTGATGACCCTCAATGGCCCCGAGCCGCTGGAGTACCGGCGCAGTGCCATCGATTACGAACACTATATCGACAAGCAGTTGCGGCCCATTGCCGATGCCATCCTGCCCTTTATCGGCGAGTCGTTCGACCGGATCTGCGGCCAGCAGCTGGATCTTTTTTGATTGGTGCAAGTTGGCACTTTACTTTCCATGAATACTGGATAAAAATACAGTTATAAATCATGGAGAAGTTTCCTATGCGTCTTGAAATCATCATCGACAGAAAACATCAGATCCCGACCTCGACCATGGAGGCGCTACGTCAGGAGCTGCTCAAGCAGCTTGGCGAAAAATTTCCCGACATCCATGTGCGGGTCGCGCCAGGCAGTGCCATGGCTCTGACCGTCAGCCGTGCCAGCAAGGAAGACAAAGAGCTGGCCGAAGCCATGGTGCAGGAGGTGTGGGAGAACGCCGAGAGCTGGATGCCGGAAGAGAACGTCGCCTCCTGATCCCGCACTGTCAGTGGATAACTCGGGCGTTGGATAAATGGGTTGCTGATAAACGGGCATGCCCGCGAATGATCCGCCGATCCCCGGACAACAAAAACGCAGCCAGGTGGCTGCGTTTTTTGTGGGTGGTGAGAGGTTCGCGGTGGCTTGTCTGACTCTGGGTTGAGCCATGCCGTTACAGTCCCGCCCAGCTTTTCAGGCTCTGCTGCTGCACCCGGCGATTGGCTTCGCGGATCTCCCCTTTGGCGCGCAGATCGGCCAGTGCGATAGGCAGTGCGGCGCGGATCTCGTCACTGCTCATCCCGGCTTTGAGGGCAGGGTGATAGGCCATCTTGAGCAGCACATAGTCGAGGCCGGTCAAAAAGCTGTCGATGCTGTTGTCATTGAAGATGGAGGGAAACACCTTGTCCGAGTCGTTGGGCAGCCCCATCACCTGGGTGAACTCCTCCACCACGCAGTCGAGAAAGCGTCCCTTGGCCCGGCTGTAGTCTACCGGAATGATGATGGTGGCACGGCTGATCTCGTGTTTCGCATTGGTTGCGAAGTTGGCAAGGCAGAGCCCTTCCTTGAGCGCCATCTTGACCGATGGATCCTCCCCCATGGTGCGGTTGGCCCAGCTCTTCATCTTGCTGTAGTCGGTCATGATCAGGGTGAGGTTGGGCTTTGCGGCCACCATGCTGATGGAGTGGCCGGTGATGCGGGCCAGATGGGCCGCCTGTACCTTCACCACGTCGGCCTGCAGCGGCTTGTCACCCGACTCGTTGATAAGTTGCAGCCGGATCGGCTGCTGCCAGCGGGCAAAACGGGTCTGCCTGGCTTCGCCATACTCCCGCTCCATGGCGATGGCCATAAAGCTCTCGGTGAGATAGCTGTCGCTCTGCCAGCGCTCATCGGCACGGGCGCCGTGGCCTGCGAGCAAAAACAGCAGCGCCAGCAGCCCGCGTGACGCGCGGCGGGGATGGGCTGCGCGGCCCATGTTGGCCATTACCAAAGTGGCAATAAAGTGCGTGGCACCAAAGGGGATGGCGGCAAATGACATGTTTCCTCCCTGAAACGGTTGTCAGCCTAGCGGTTGGCCTTGTCGATATCACGCCAGGTGAGCCAGAGCCTGAGATCAAACTCCAGTTGATGATAGTCGGGCTCCATGTGCTGGCAGAGCTGGTAGAAGCTCTTGTTGTGATCCTTCTCTTTGATATGGGCCAGCTCGTGCACCACGATCATTTTCAGGAACGGGGGCGGCGCCTCCTTGAACAGGGCGGCGATGCGGATCTCGTTCTTGGCCTTGAGCTTGCTGCCCTGTACCCGGCTGACGTAGGTGTGCAGGCCGAGGGCATCCTTGATCACGTTGATCTTGCCATCGAACACCACCTTTGACAGGGGCGCCGAGCTCTTGAGGTAGCGGTTCTTCAGCTCCATGGTGTAGGCAAGCAGCGCCTTGTCGCTCTGGATCTGGTGGCTTTCCGGATAGCGTTTGGCCAGCATCTCCCCCAGCTTGCCTGCCGCAATCAGCTGCTGTACCTGTGCCTTGAGAGGGTCGGGATAGCCGCCCAGATAAGTCAGTTCCGCCATGGTGTCACTCGTTACATCAAAAAGAGCGTCATTGTAGTTATCTCGGGCGGGCTTGCCTACTGCGGGCCGCTGCTGCAAGGGGTTCTGGCGCAAGAAAAAGGGCGGCCATTGCAACAATGGCCGCCCTGCGGGGCGTATTGACGATCAGCGTCGGCGATAGAGACCCGGATCCACCTCTTCGTAGTGGCTGGTCAGGTATTGATAGAAGGCGAGATGGGAAGGGGTGCTCGGTTTTTTCAGCTCCTCGCTCACCCGATCCGGCTTGGCGATGATGAACTTCGGATTCTGGCGCTGGATATCGGCCAGCACTCGCTCGCGCACGTCATAGGGCGGATTGACGTTGGCAAAGAAGAGGTAGGCGGACGCCGGCTGGCGATCGGTCCAGAGATAATATTGCGGCTGGATGCCATCGACCCAGATCTTGTCGCTCGGGACTGTCTCGGCCTTGATGCGATCAACCCGTACCTGCGCGGCCGGATTGAAAGGGCGACCCTTGAGGGTGCCTTCCCAGGCGTTGTTGATCATCAGCAGCAGCATGGCCAGCGTTGCCAGCCAGGGGGTGGCACTGCGCACATCCCAGGCGCGCCAGAGGGGGATGAGGATCAGCACAGGCAGCGCCCACAGCAGGCTGGTGCCGAGCACCTCGTTGACCCGCTCGAGGGACCACTCCTTGGTGCTCCAGCCAAAGGCGAGTTGCTGGGCCAGCAGCCAGCTGGCGGTGAGCACCACCAGCGAGATGCAGAGCAGGCCGATGGCATCTGCCTGCTGTTCGCTGCGATCCAGCAATACCGCCAGCGGCAGCACCGCCAGTTGCAGATAGAGCACGTCGTAGTGATCGAACACATGGCCGGAGACCGAGTTGGCGATCAGGGTGAACAGTACCCCAAACAGGGTTGCCAGCAGGGCGGGCAGATACCACTCCTGACGGCGGCTCAGCATCAGAATGATGAAGGCGGGCAGCAGCATGATAAGGCCGGTGCGCAGCAGGCCGACGGCGCCCACCATGGGGGAGAAGCCATTGCCGTAGCTCCCCTCGAAGAAGATGTCGAATGCGTAGTATTTGAAGGCTGCCAGCAGGTCATGCTGCTGGAAGTAGGCGTAAAGCGGGCCGCCAATCAGCGCCAGACCCAGCAGGCTGGAGATGAGCAGCAAGATGGCGTCACGCCACTTCTCGTGCAGGCACCAGTGGCAGAACAGCACCAGATACCAGGCGCCCCAGAAGGCGCCGTTGTTGGTGCGCATCCAGGCGACGATGGCGAAGGTAAGGGCCGCCACCAGTGCCGGCCACCAGCGAAATCCCTTGTCCAGCAGCAGGGTAATGAATGCCCACTGGGCGATGAGGGCGAGGTGGAAGGTCCAGTCCTCGGTCATGTTGCCGTAGTAGTAACGGGTGCCGTAGAGAGCCAGCACCGCCAGCATGGCGCCAAGGCGCGCCTTGAACGAGAGTCCGAGCTGGGCAAAGGCCTGCCAGCTGGCCAGCAATCCGAGCCAGCAGAGCACCCACTCCAGTGTCCAGATCCCGACAAATCCCCCCATTCGATAACCCAGCGCGTCGAGAGCGAAGATCATCGGCCCCTTGATGTCGATCATGTCGCGATAGAGCACGCCCCCTTCGCTCCACATCTTGCCCATCACCGCGAACAGCGAGGCATCAAAGCCCGGCGCCATGGCGTGGAAGAGCGGGTTGCGCAGACAGAAGAGCAGCGCCAGCAGGGCGGTCAGCAGCACGATGGCTGGCTTGATACCCGGGTTGACGCGAGGGGGAGTGAAACGGATGGAGTGATTCATGAAGTCGCCTGTTCCTGCAGCTGGTCTTGAAAGCGGGCCTATCTTGCCGAGCTAGTGAGTGCGATGCAATGGGGCGGGCCCGTGTGGGGCAAATATTCTCGAAAAAGCCCGGTTCTTGCAGGGAACCGGGCGCTGGCTGCGGCAATTTTGGCCGTCAGGGGGATGTGGCAAAGCCATTCCCCCTCTGCATCAACTGAGGTACTCAAGCAGGGGCGGCTGCGCTTCCAGTGTCGGCAGGTGACGGGCCCAGCGGATAAAGGCGTCGGCCAGGGTGATGCCGAGCTCCTGATTGTGCTGGGTCAGGGTACGCGCCAGTGCGGTGTAACCCTCCTTGCCGGAGGCGGTATAGGCGCTCGACACCCCGCGATAGACCTGTTCGGCATTGACCGCTTGCCACTGGCCGGGGGCGGCCTCCCACTCCAGTCGGGTGATGCGCTGACCCTTGGGCCGATCGGCCTGATAGGTGAATCGCACCCCCGCGGTGTAGGGGAAGCTGCCATTGCCATTGCCGACCACGCCGTTGTTGGTGGCGTTGTCGATGGCATTCTCCAGCGCTTCCGCCAACTCGTGACCGTGCACCCGATAGAGGGTGAGGGGAATGGCAAACGGCAGCAGGCGACCGGCGATATCTGCTTCGCTCAGGGGGCCCGGCTCCAGCGAGCAGCGCACGCCGCCAGCATTGTGCAGGGCAAAGTCCACCTCGCCTACCTGTTCACGAGCGGCGGTCAGCATGGCGCGGGCCACCAGCGGGGCGAGCTGGCTGCCGTGGGGCAGGGTGGTATCCGGCAGTCGCTGATGGGGCAGTGGCGCCGCCAGTCGGGTGACGATGCGCTGGCTCATGGTTTCAATCTCCGGCCGATAGCGTTTGGCCAGATGTTGTTCAAGCTGTGGATCCGGCTCGCAGAAGGTGAGCCCGACAGGTGGGGGGAGGCAAACGGCCAGGGCTGCCAGGGAAGCCACTCCAGCTGCCCCTGACTCTGCACAACACGGCCCGCCTCATCGAAGGTGAGCTCGCAGACACCGAGGCAGAGGGCGCTGTGGCCAGCATGCAAAATGGCCACCCCGTTGTTCACCAGCGGATAGCTGCCTTCGCTTGGCAGACCCAGCGGCGCGAGATCGCCGAGCAGGCTGTGGGTGTGGCCACCGATGATGAGGCTGAGCTCGGGGAAGCGCTCGGCCAGCAGCTTGTCCTGATCCAGCCCGAGGTGGCTCAGCAGCACGATATGCTGGATCCCTTCGCGCTTGATCTCCCGCAGCACCCGGGTGAGGGTGTCGGCGACCGCGTGGAAACGGGTGTGGGGATCCGGGTTGGCGATGGCAGCCATCTGGGCGAGGGTGATGCCGAGCAGCGCAAAGGGAACCCCGTCGATCACCTGACGATGCCAGGGCTGATGGGCGTCGTAGAGGTGGGGAATATCCCACAGCCCAAGTGGCGTGTCGGCTGGCTCCTGACTGTTGTCCAGATTGGCGGCCAGCACCGGAAAATCGAGCTGGCGCAAGAACTCCACCAGCGGGCCATTGCCCAGATCGAATTCGTGGTTGCCAAGTACCATGGCATCGGGGGCCAGCATGGCGAGCAGGTCGGCGTTGGCGCGCCCTTTGAAGCGGTTGAAATAGAGAGAGCCCTGAAAGGAGTCGCCACCGTGCAGAAACAGAAAACGCTGGCCAGCTGCTGCGGCTTTGGCACGCAGTTGGGTCAGTCGGGTCAGGATCCGGGCATAACCGCCGCACTGGGTGCGCCATTGGCCTTCACCGACAGGGGAGAAGCTCATGGGCGCGCCATCGAAGTGGGAGTGGCAATCACTGAAATGGGCAAGTTGAACCGTAATACTCATCTCGGTCCTCCTTAGGGGGAAAATGAGCACCGAGTCTACTGCAAAGGGGGGGGAGGATACCAGCCCGGCAGGGTGCCGGGCTGGTCAGCGATCAGGCGGGAACCATGATCTGGGTGGCGACGATCACCACCAGCAGGCCGACGGCGACCGGCATACTGGTGCGCTTGACCACTTCGAACGGCGAGAGCTTGCCCATCCCGGCACAGGCGACCACCACCCCGGAGACCGGAGAAATGGTGCGACCCAGGTTGGAGGCTTGCAGCATGGGAATCACCAGATAGGCCGGGTTAATGCCAAGGCTGCTGGCCAGATTGGGGATCAGCTCTACGAAGGCGTAGAAGGGGGCATTGCCCGAGCCGGTGGTGAAGGCGGCCAGGGTGGTGATCACCACCAGTGACAGCATCATGATCAGGCCGCCGGAGCCGAGATCCTGCGCGTGAGCCAGCAGGGTGTCGATAAAGCCGATGGTCATCAGACCCTGGGCGAAGACGCCGGCACCGACCAGCAGCATGACCACACCGGCAAAGGCATCAGCCATGTTGCGCCAGCAGACCTGCAGACCGTCCAGCAGCTCCTTGCCATTGCGGATACGCACGAGTTCCAGCAGGCTGGCCAGCACCATGCACATGACGATGATGGTGACGATATCCAGCTGCGGACCCCATTTGCCGTCAAACACCAGCACCCCGATGATGGGGGTAAAGGGCAGGATGGCGTAGAAAGCGGGGGCGGTAGTCACCAGATCACCCGGTGCGACCGGCTCGTTGTGCTCACCGGATTTTTGGTCAAGGTAGCGCTGCCAGAAGAAGTGGGTCACCGCCATGCAGGCGATTGCCACCAGCGAGATGGGCAGGGTCAGCTTGAAGGCAAAATCCAGCAGCGGCATGTTGGCGGCCTGGGCGGCCATCACCACGTCCCCTGAGGTCGGTGCCAGAATGATGGCGGCCGGCGAGGCGCACACGGCCGCAGCCGCGCCACGGGAGATCCCCATGTTGACCATCAGCGGGAACAGGGTGGCCATCAGCAGCACGCCGAGGCCGGTAGCGGAGCTGACCGCCAGCGACATGGCGCAGGCCACCAGATAGGCAGCCACCAGCAAGATATAGGGGGACTTGATGATGCCGAGCGGTTTGCTGGCCAGCTTGACCAGAATGGTGTTGGCGCCGATATGGCTCATGTAGCCGGCGAAGCCGCACAGCACCATGATCAGCATCCCCAGTCCACCGCCACGGTCATTGAGCAGGAAGCGGACGTATTCGAAGATATCGGTTGCGATATAGCCGGTGCTGACCACCTTGCTCGGCAGTACCGGCTTGCCCATCATGGCGGTGATGACCAGCAGCAGCAAGCCGCCGCTCAGCAGCACCCCGGTCGCGGAGTATCCTTTGAAAATGGCACGGCCCACCACCAGGGTGACCAGGGTGCCAACGATGAGTTCCAGCATATGTTGCCTTCTGATTGGATGAGAGTGGAGGGAGTCTATTCCGATAGGGGTAGAGTGGCGACTGGAAACAGGATGTTGTGTGAGCTAAATCAACGTTTAACCCCATGAACAGAATTAAAGAAAGGTAAAGGTACTTTACCCAGCGGGTTTGGCTACCTACCCTTGCCAGCCTTGGTTGTCTTTTGAGGCTTTTATATGGTGGCTGGTGATTTTTCAGGCATTAAACGCTCTATTTTCCTGCTTGCGATGCTATTTTCACCTACTTGCGTGTTTGCGGTAACCAATGACGGTTTTCATCAAACCGGTCCTCATCAGGCGGTCGCCATGCGGCGTCTCATGGCTCCTCACTCTTACGGTGTACTGGTGGTTGCCGAGGGGAACAGACCCCGTTTTGCCGCGCTGGCATCCAAAACCACCGAAGCAAACTGCCTGGCCCGTCATGCCATCCGGGTAGATGGGGTCGCGTTGCTGGTCACTCCGAGATTCTATGCCAAAGAGGGAAAACGGGGACTTTGCGAGCTGTGGCTCAATGAGGGGGCAGATCAGGACTTTTTTGCCAACCGTCTTAAAAATGATCATTTTATTCAGATAGATGGTCATGACATCAATGTGAAAAACTATCACCTCGACTGGCAGCGCATCAGCCGTCATGCTCAATAAAAATACAGTTTTGGCCTTGTGCCATACTCTGCTCACGCAAGCTGTGAGCGTGCTCTGATTTCTGGGTGCATCATTGTATTGCGCCGCCTCGTCGTCACACATAGGCTATACCCGTCATCTGTGTGGCGGTGGGGTTCACCAAGGTTGGTACTCCGCCCGTGCAATCAAGGAAGGTAGTCTGGCATGGTCAGCAAGGTTTATGGAGTAGTGGGGGTCGGGTTGTTGCTGTTGCCCCTGATGAGTCAGGCTCAGCCGAGCCGGCCGCAAGTGGTGCCAGAGTCCCGCATCAATGTCCGTTTTTATGAGGTCAATGCAACCAGTCCGGAGCAGCTTGCCCGGGCGATTGCCCAGAGTGCTCCCAAGGTGAATGGCAAGCCCGTACTCGGCAAGGCGAGTTATCAAGTGGACTGGCAGCTGGATACCGAGCAGTTGCCGGGTCGCTGCCAGCTCAACCGGGTGACGGTGACCACCAACGCCACTGTGTTGCTGCCCCGCTGGCGTCAGAGCGCGAACAGTAACGATCCTGCCCGCCAGCGCTGGGGGCGGCTGCTCTCCAGCATGTTTGACTACGAATCCCGCTTCAAGGAGATGGTGCTGCAAGGGGCCAATCAGGTGGGTGGCGCCATTGCGGGATTACCCGGTCATGCAGATTGCCAGGCGCTGCGCTATGCCGCGTGGGCAGCGGGCAGTGGCGAGCTGAACAAGATCAAGGGACGGCTCGACGGATTCCAGCGTCAGACAGGTTACGGCGAACAGCTCGGGGTGCACTGGCCCAAGTAAGCGCTATCTCAAGACGCAATATTCAGCATCGCACGATTTGATAAATAGAATGGCCGCCTGATGGGCGGCCATTCTATTTGTTTGCAGAGTCCGGTTCAGACCAGCGCTTTGCCCTTGAGCAGCTTGCGTACCCAGTAACGGGCAGGGTGGAGCGCTTCCAGCAGATCGGCGGCCAGCGGTAGGGGATCGCCGCAGATCTCGCTGGCGAGCTGCTCGCCACAGAGCGGCGCCGAGCAGAGGCCCCGCGAGCCGAGCGCCCCCAGCACATAGAGGCCGGGGTGAAGGGGGAGTGGCTGGGCGTTGTGCTGATCATGCTGCAGTTGCGCATAGTGATCCGCCAGACCTTGCAGTCTGGCCACTGGCCCCACCACCGGCAGGTGATCCCGGCTGGCACAACGCACCCCCACGCGCGCCTCGTTGCCGCTCACATCCACCTCGGCTGGCCAGGTTTGCTCCGGCAGGCAGGCTTGCAACCGCACCTGATTCTGGATTTGCTCCTCGACACGAAAATCAAGGCTGCTCTGATTGCGGCCATAGCTGGCACCGATGCAGTGGTGAGCGTTGTGCATTGGCGTGAGGTAGCCATCGTAGCAGAGCACGGTCTTGAGCTGACGCAAGCTGGCCGTGGTCGGCACATGGCTCACCTGACCGCGCACCGGATAGAGCGGCAGCTCGGCAAAGGGGAGCAATGCTGGCAACTGGTGACCGGCAGCGACCACCAGATTGGGGGCCTGCCAGTGGCGGCCGTCCTGGCTCTCTATGTGCCAAGCATCTGTCTGCTCGGCAATGGCAACCACCTCGGTGTTGAACACCACCTCAAGCAGGCCGCTGGCTTGCGCCTCTTTCAGGGCGGCTCGGGTGAGATCGGCCGGACAGAGCCAGCCCCCCAGCGGGTAACTGACGCCGCTGTGGCCACAGGGCAGGCCAACCACCTGCTCTACCTCTGCTGTAGAGAGGGGATGCATCAGTTCGGACGGGAAGGGGCCCTGGCTCATTTTCGCCAGCTTGGCTGCCGATTTGTCGTCATAGCCGAGCTGGGTCACTCCACATAATTCGAAAGCGATAGGATGGCGTTCGGCCAACGCCAGCAGCCGTTGGCGGGCATAGCCAAAGGCGAGCGAATAGAAGCGTGACAGGGCATCGTGCTCGCCGTTGAGCAGGGGATAGAGCGCCCCCTGGCGGTTGCCGGAGGCGCCGGTGGCCGGTTCGCCATCTGCACACAGCAACGTCACCTTGCGACCCCGCTCCACCAGAGAGAGCGCCGTCATGGCCGAGGCGATGCCGCCGCCGATGATCACCACCTCGCCAGTGCGTCCGGCAGGACGGGCATACCAGGGGGCGATGGTCTGCTGCGGCTGCTTGTCGGTGCGATCCCCCACCAGCATCTCCCGCTTGCTGCCGTGGCCCTTCACCTTCTTCATGGCAAAACCGGAGGCAATCAGGCCACGACGGACAAAACCGGCACAGGTAAAGGTGGCGATGGAGCAATCGGGACGGGCGAGGCGAGCGAGACCATCAAACAGTTCCTGTGTCCACATCTCCGGGTTCTTGGCCGGGGAGAAACCATCCAGATACCAGGCGTCCACCAGACCTTCTGCCCGGTGAGGCACCTGCGGCAGCATATCCTTGATGTCGCCAAACCAGAGATCGAGGCGAATGCGGCCACCCGCAAAATGAAGGCGGTGGCAACCGGAAACCGGCAGCGGCCATTGGGCGACAAGATCCTGACTCAAGTGGCCAAGTTCAGGCCAGGCGGCCAGCGCCTTGCGCAGATCGTCTTGGGTCAGGGGGTATTTCTCGAAACTGATGAAGTGCAGACGGGAGCCGTTACCGGATTGGGGCGCCTGTTCCAGGAAGGCTTGCATTGTCGCCAGAAAGTTAAGGCCTGTGCCGAAACCTGTTTCACCTATCACGAAACTGTCACTATCGTGGTGCGAAAATCGCGCAGGTAGCCGGTTTTGCTGCAAAAAGACGTAGCGGGTTTCACTTAGACCGTTATCATTGGAAAAGTACACATCCCCGAAGTCACTGGAGACAGGAGTTCCCGCTTCATTCCAGTCCAATCGGGCATGATGTAAGGATGTTTGACTCACGTTTTCCTCGGCTCGCGTCACAAAATCGCGGGCATTCTACGTGAAAGCAGACCAGTTTGGCAGCCGAAAGCGGGTAGACTTGGCGCCAGTTTTTCCAGACGAGATGAATTAATGAGAAGAGCAGTGATCACCGGTATCGGCGTCATCTCCAGTATCGGCAACAACAAGGAAGAAGTGCTGGCCTCCCTGAAAGCAGGTAAATCCGGCATCACCTATTCCGAGCAGTTCGAGCAGCACAACCTGCGCAGCCGTGTCTGGGGTAACATCAAACTCGATCCGTCTGAACTGATCGACCGTAAAGTCATGCGTTTCATGGGCGACGCTGCGGCCTACGCCTACCTCTCCATGCAGCAGGCCATTGAAGATGCCGGTCTGGCGGAAGATCAGGTCTCCAACGAGCGTACCGGCCTGGTGGTCGGTTCAGGTGGTGCCTCCGGCAAGAACACCTCGGAATCTGTGGATATCGCCCGCGAGAAAGGGGTCAAGCGTGTGGGTCCTTACATGGTGCCACGCACCATGTCTTCCACCACCTCTGCTTGCCTCGCGACCCCGTTCCAGATCAAGGGTGTCAACTACTCCATCAGCTCAGCTTGCGCCACCTCTGCGCACTGCATCGGTCACGCGCTTGAGCTGATCCAGCTTGGCAAACAGGATGTGGTCTTCGCCGGTGGCGGTGAAGAGCTGGACTGGTCCTCTACCATCCAGTTTGACGCCATGGGTGCCCTCTCCACCAAGTACAACGACACGCCGGAACAAGCGTCCCGTACCTATGATGCGAACCGCGACGGTTTCGTTATCTCCGGTGGCGGCGGCATTCTGGTGATCGAAGAGCTGGAACATGCGCTGGCCCGTGGCGCTCACATCTATGCCGAGCTGACCGGTTACGGTGCTACCTCCGATGGCTATGACATGGTCGCGCCGAGCGGTGAAGGCGCGGTGCGTTGCATGAAGATGGCGATGCAGGGTGTCGGCAAGGTTGATTACATCAACACCCACGGTACCTCCACTCCGGTCGGTGATACCAAAGAGCTGGAAGCTATCCAGACGCTGTTTGGCGCCAACGGTCCCAAGATCTCTGCCACCAAGGCGATGACCGGCCATGCGCTGGGCGCTGCGGGCGTGCACGAGGCTGTCTACTCCCTGTTGATGATGGAACACGGCTTTATCGCCCCCAGCATCAACATCGAGACTCTGGACGAGAAAGCGGAAGGTCTGCCCATCGTGCGCGAGTACGAAGCGGCCGAACTCAACACTGTCATGTCCAACAGCTTCGGCTTTGGCGGTACCAACGCCTCCCTGGTGTTCAGCAAGTTCAAAGGCTGATATCCGGTTGATATGAAAAAAGCGCCTCAGGGCGCTTTTTTTTGTCTTCGGGATCTACCATCACTCATTGCAGAGCAGAGCAGAGCAGAGCAGAGCAGAGCAGAGCAGAGCAGAGCAGAGCAGAGCAGAGCAGAGCAGAGCAGAGCAGAGCAGAGCATCGGCAATTGTGGAATAGGAAGAGTGGGTTGGTGGCAGAGTTCAGTGCAGATGGAGGGGGGGAGGTGACATCACACCAATGAGCCTGATCTACATCTCTCTAGCGGGGCAGATAGCAAGAAGGGAGCCTGAGGCTCCCTTCTTTGTTAGCGGTAATGTGATGGGTACTGGCTAGAACCAGAAGCCGATGATAAAGGAGCCCGCCAGCGTCAGCATCACGTTGGCCACCGCATAGGTACCGGCATAACCGAGCGCCGGAATGGAGCTGTTGGCTGCCTCGTTGACCACATCCATCGCCGGGGCACAGGTACGGGCACCTGTGATGGCACCGAGCAGCAGTGCCGGGTTCATCTTGAGCACCCAGACCCCGAACAGATAGCCTACCAGCACCGGCAAGGTGGTCACCAGCATGCCGGAGAAGAGCACTACCGTACCCACCTCGCTGAGGTGGTCGAGGATGCCGCCACCAGCTTTCAGGCCCGTACTCACCATAAAGACCGCCAGACCGAGATCCTTGGCCAATCTGAGCGCGCCTGGCGGCACGTAGCCGACCGTCGGGTGGTTGGCCCGCAGGTAACCCATCAAAATGCCCGCCAGCAGCAGGCCGACGGCGTTGCCGAGGCCGAATTCGATCTGACCGAACACCAGCGAAACGGAGCCGATCAGCAGGCCGAGTACGAAGAAGGTGGTGAAAGCCACCAGATCTGTGGTCTGGCTGTGGATGCTGATAAAGCCGATCTTGTTGGCCAGCAGTTTGACCCGCTGCTTCTCGCCACTGATCTGCAGCACGTCGCCCTTTTGCAACATGATGTTGCGATCGAACGGCATCTCGATTTGGGAGCGCACCACCCTGTTGAGGAAGCACCCTTTCTCGGTGAGGTTGAGCTCCACCAGATGGCGGCCGACCACGGAGTCGTTTTTCACCACTATCTCTTCGGTGACGATCTGCAGGTCAAGCAGGTTGCGATCAAACACCTCTTTACCGTTGCGGTAGTTGACGTCCAGCTTCTCGTGGCTCTCGGGATAGCCCACCAAGGCGATCTCGTCCCCTTCCTGAATGACGGCATCGCCATCGGGGCTTGCGAGAATGCCGTTGCGGCGGATCCGCTCTACATAGCAACCGGTATGGGGATAGATGCCGGTCTCTCGCAGGGTACGACCACCGATCCATGCTGCCAGCTCGGGACCAACCCGATAGGCGCGGATGATGGGCAGATAGGTCTTGCGACTCTCGCTGTCGGAGAGACCCCGCTCGCGGGCGATTTTTTGCGCCTCGGTATTGAGGTCGAGGCGTGCCAGCGATGGGAGATAGCGCACCACCAGCATCAGGCCCACCAGACCCACCAGATAGGTCAGGGCGTAGCCGATGCCCATATTGTCGAGCACCGCCTGCATGTCGGTCTGATGGGGCAGGTTGAGAAGACCGCTGCGCAAGGCATCTTGGGCGCCCACCAGCGCCGGGGTCGAGGTGAGGGAACCCGCCAGGATCCCCGCTGCCATGCCCGGCCCCAGATTGAAGAACTTGGCGAGCCCCACCGTCAGCAACAGGGCGGTCAGCAAAATCACCAAGGTCAGGGTGATGTAGTGGATGCCGTCGCGCAGGAAGACGCTGAAGAAGTGAGGGCCCGCCTCGATCCCCACACAGAAGATGAACAGCATAAAGCCGACGTTTTCAGTGGTGGCTGCAAATTCGAAGCCCATCTGGCCGAACAGCAGGGCGGTAAACAGCACACCTATGGTGTTGCCAATCTGAAAGTTGCCAATTCGCACCTTGCCAAGCAGCAGGCCGAAGGCCAATACCACGAACAGCAGCAGGGAGTCGCTTTGATGTAGCAGTGTCACGAAATCTATGGTCATGCCCGGAAAAACCGAGGAAAAAAGTGGGGTCGATATTGTGCCGGATCTATCCCCAATAAAGAAGCGCAAGGGAGCGATTAATCGGACGCTATTTGTGGAACCGGCGGCGTGATAGGGAGACAAGCGGATGAAATCTGGCAATTTTTGCTGTAACCGTCGTTGTCAATTAGTGAAATCTGCTGCCCGCGACCGAAGCGCTCTGGCGCAGGACGATTTTTTAGATTCTGCTGTCCGACCGCTTGGCGGGGATCAGTTTCAGCAGATTCAACCGATGGCCGCCATGGTTGGCTGAGGGGTAAATCAGCTTGATATTTACCCGCTCGCCCACGGGGCATGGGTTGGCAAAAAGATGCTTCTGAAAAGTGCCAATAGAGCCTGTCACTAGGTGGTTCCGGAGGGAGCAAAAAACAGCATAAAATCAGGTTGGCCAGCAAAATGACTCTTCGCCGGGGGCCATCAAGGGCAATCCCGCGTCCTGACAGGGCTTGCTGCACTTACCCACAGAATCTGTGGATAACCCTGTTCATGAAACTTGTTCATCGCCCTGAAAGCCGCGCCAGCACTGGGATGCAAGGGCTGTTCAAAAAATACCGGAAGAAAAATGTTTGTATAAAAATCAAATAGTTAGATGCGACAGGAGAAAATTCTGTCGAGCCGGAACGGGTAACAAAAGGGAGCGTCAGCAGCAAGAAGGGTCTTGTGCATTAAAATTGGCAGGAGAGGGCACTAAAGTGGATAACTTGCACCGAGATGGTGAGGAATTGGCTCCCCCGACTGGACTTGAACCAGTGACATACGGATTAACAGTCCGCCGTTCTACCGACTGAACTACGGGGGAACATCAGGCAAGGAGGAACATCATACAGAAGGTGTCCTGGGTGGTCAAGCCATTCGCGGGATGATGGCACGGGTGTACCGCTGCCAAACCCTCGGTTACACTGCTCCTCTGCTGTTTTGTGTCGGGAGTGTTCATGAGCAAATTGTTCAAGTTAGCCAGCCAGTTTCAACCCGCCGGGGATCAGCCCACGGCGATTGCCCAACTGCTGGATGGCATCGAGTCAGGGCTGGCCCATCAGACCCTGCTCGGGGTGACCGGTTCGGGCAAGACCTTCACCATGGCCAACGTCATCGCCACCCTGAACCGCCCGACCATGATCCTGGCTCCCAACAAGACCCTGGCCGCCCAGCTCTATGGCGAGATGAAGGAGTTCTTCCCCGACAACGCTGTAGAGTATTTCGTCTCCTACTACGACTATTACCAGCCCGAAGCCTATGTGCCGACCACCGACACCTTTATAGAGAAGGATGCCTCGATCAACGATCATATCGAGCAGATGCGATTGTCCGCCACCAAGGCGCTGCTGGAGCGGCGCGACGTGGTGATTGTCGCCTCGGTGTCGGCCATCTATGGTCTGGGGGATCCCCAAGCTTATCTGAGCATGATGCTGCATCTCAAAGTGGGGGATGTGATCAACCAGCGGGATATCCTGCGCCGTCTCGCCGAGCTGCAGTACACCCGTAACGACATGGCGTTTCAACGCGGCACCTTCCGGGTGCGCGGTGAAGTGATCGATATTTATCCTGCAGAATCGGACAAGCTGGCCCTGCGGGTGGAGCTGTTTGACGAGGAGGTGGAGCGCCTCTCCCAGTTCGACCCGCTGACCGGCGCCATCGAGCAGACGGTAGTACGCTACACCATCTACCCCAAGACCCACTACGCTACCCCGCGCGAAACCATTCTGGGGGCTATCGAGCATATCAAGGAGGAGCTGCGCAGCCGCCGCGAGCAGCTGTTGTCCCTCAACAAGTTGGTGGAGGAGCAGCGCATCAGCCAGCGTACCCAGTTCGACATGGAGATGATGCAGGAGCTGGGTTACTGCTCCGGCATCGAGAACTACAGCCGCTACCTTTCCGGTCGTGCGCCGGGGGAGCCGCCGCCCACCCTGTTTGACTACCTGCCGGGGGATGGCTTGCTCATCATCGATGAGTCCCACGTCACGGTGCCGCAGATCGGCGCCATGTTCAAAGGGGACCGCTCCCGCAAGGAGACCCTGGTGGAGTACGGCTTCCGGCTCCCCTCGGCGCTGGACAACCGGCCACTCAAGTTCGACGAATTTGAAGCGCTGATGCCGCAGACGGTGTTTGTCTCGGCGACTCCCGGCCCCTACGAGCTGGAGAAGTCCGGCGGCGATGTGGTGCAGCAGGTGGTGCGCCCAACCGGCCTGCTCGATCCGGAGATCGAGGTGCGTCCGGTGACCACCCAGGTGGACGATCTCCTTTCCGAGATCCGCAAGCGGGTCGCCGTCGAGGAGCGGGTGCTGGTCACTACCCTGACCAAGCGGATGGCGGAAGACTTGACCGAGTATTTGGCGGAGCACGACGTCAAGGTGCGTTACCTCCACTCCGACATCGATACTGTGGAGCGGGTGGAGATAATTCGCGATCTGCGCCTTGGCAAGTTCGATGTGCTGGTGGGCATCAACCTGCTGCGGGAAGGTCTCGACATGCCGGAAGTGTCGCTGGTGGCAATTCTCGATGCAGATAAAGAGGGCTTCCTGCGCTCGACCCGCTCGCTGATCCAGACCATCGGCCGGGCGGCGCGTAACCTCAACGGCAAGGTCATTCTCTACGGCGATACCATCACCAACTCGATGAAGGTAGCCATTGAGGAGACCGAGCGGCGCCGCGCCTTGCAGCATGCCCATAACCTCAAGCATGGGATCACCCCCAAAGGGCTCAACAAATCCATTGGCGATGTGATGGACATGGGCGGCAGCCGCACGGCAGGCAAACCAGGCAAGGGGATGCGCAAGGCAGCCGAGCCGCAAGGGGAATACCATGTCCGCTCTGCCAGCGAGATTGCCAAAGAGATCAAGCGGATGGAGGAGCAGATGTTCCAGCATGCCCGGGATCTGGAGTTCGAACAGGCGGCGGCACTGCGGGATCAGATCCAGCGGCTGCGCAGCGAGTTGATCGAATCATGAGCCGTAAACGCTGGCTGATTTGGCAACGACTTCGTCGTCTCTATCAGGGCTTTCGCCATCCCGGTACCCCCTGGTGGGCGAGGGGACTGGTGATCCTTATCCTGCTCTATGGCATCAGTCCGGTGGATTTTATCCCTGACGTGGTGCCCTTGCTGGGCTGGTTTGATGATGTGACTCTGCTGCTGGTGTTGCTATGGGGCTGGGAGCGTTGTGCCCCCCGCAGTGCGCAGCGATCTGGAACAGGCCTCCTAGTTCACCTTTTCAACACCACGCTCGACATCACTCTGTGCGCTCCCACCCTCGAAGGAATCGGAAAAACGGTTTCATTTGAAGGTGGGCGCTGCGGGATGAAAAAGAGGCAGGCCCGGTGATTGTCGCCCGGATGGCATTGGCGTAGACTCCACGCCGTTCACTTTATGGGTATGGAAAAAATGGATCTGATCCTCTTTGCAATCGACTTTATCCTGCACGTTGATGTGCATTTGAAAGAGCTATTCGAGAACTATGGTGTCTGGGTTTACGCCATCCTGTTTCTCATCATCTTCTGTGAAACCGGGTTGGTAGTGACGCCGTTCCTGCCGGGTGACTCCCTGCTGTTTGCCGCCGGTGCGCTTACCGTGGGCAGCGTGCTGGACGTCCATACCCTGGCGGCCGTGCTGATCATCGCTGCCGTGCTGGGCAACGTGGTCAACTACACCATTGGTCACTTCTTCGGCGAGCAGCTGTTCCGCAATCCGGACTCCAAAATCTTCCGCCGGGATTATCTGGAGAAGACCCACGCCTTCTATGCCAAGCATGGTGGCAAGACCATCATCATCACCCGCTTCCTGCCTATCGTGCGTACGTTTGCGCCGTTTGTGGCAGGGATGGGGGCCATGACCTATCCGCGCTTCCTGGCGTTCAACCTGGTTGGCGGCCTGCTGTGGGTACTCTCCTTTGTCTATGCCGGCCACTTCTTTGGCAATCTGCCGGTGGTGCGTCACAACTTTACCCTGCTGATCTTCGGCATCATCGGTATTTCCCTGTTGCCCATGGTAATTGGCGCGGTCAAGGCCAAGATGGGTACAGCCAAGGCATAACCAGAAATACGGTCAACCAGAACGAGAAGGGGGAGCCATTATGGCTCCCCCTTTTTATCTCCACGCGGGCATGACACTCAGTTGCAGCAGCGCCCTTTCACCAGATTGCCGATGGCCACTACGGTGAAGACCAACAGGTAAGCGGCGAAGATGACGACCAGCCACTGGGGCATGGAGTAACCGAAGAACTGCCAGGTGATCTGGGCACAATCCCCTTCCGGCATAAAGAGCCAGGGGAGCCACTGATCGAGCGGAGCCCAGCTCGGGAAGTCGGCAAATGGGCTGCAGACGTTGAACGGGGAGGGGTTAACCTGATAGTCCACATGCTTGAGGGCCAGCTGGAAGCCGCGGAAGGCACTGTAGCCCCACAGCAACATGGCACTCCAGCGAACATACCACTTATCCGGCGCCACTATGCCGAGCAGACCGGCGGCCAGCACACCCAGGGTCGCCAACCGTTCGTAAACACACATCACGCACGGGGAGAGGCCCAGCACATGCTGGAAGAAGAGGGCGCACAACTCGAGGAACAGGGCTGATGCTGCCAACAGACCCCAAGCCAGCCGATGGGCGGCAATACGGCGGAGAAACTCGATCATCTCATTGATCTCTCAGAAAAAACAGTGGCTGAATTAGAGCAGAGCGGAACCGAAAAGAAAAGGGCCCTGAAAGGGCCCTCGGAAACCATCTCAATGGATTAATGCAGCGCCTGCTGTACCGCTGGCAGCGCACTCTCCATCACCAGCCATCCATGCTGATAGAACCACTCGGTGGCAGGACCAAGGAGCAATTCGACAGAGAAAAAGCCGATCAGCCCCAGCACCAATGTGTAGGGCAGCGCCATCCAGACCATGCGGCCATAGGAGAGACGCAGCAGCGGCGCCAATGCCGAGGTGAGCATAAACAGGAAGGCGGCCTGACCATTGGGGGTGGCGACCGATGGCAGGTTGGTACCTGTGTTGATGGCTACCGCCAGCAGATCGAACTGGGCGCGGTCGATGGCACCATTGAGCATGGCCGTTTTCACCTCATTGATGTAGACGGTGCCGACAAAGACGTTGTCACTGACCATGGAGAGCACCCCGTTGGCCAGATAGAAGAGGGCCAGCTGGTTCTCCGGTTTTGCTGCCAGTACCAGCTGGATCACTGGCTTGAACAGCTGCTGATCGATGATGACGGCGACCACGCTGAAGAAGACTGCCAGCAGGGCGGTGAAGGGGAGTGCCTCCTGGAAGGCTTTACCCAGCGAGTGCTCCTCGGTGATCCCGGTCAGGGAGGTGGCCAGCACGATGACCGAGAGACCAATCAGGCCAACGGCTGCCAGGTGCATGGCCAGACCGACAATCAGCCAGACCGCAATCAACGCCTGAACGATCAGCTTGGCCTTGTCTTGCGGGCTGCGTTTAGCTTCATCGTAGCGGTTGTACTCCTCCATGATGGCGCGCACCGTGTCCGGCAGGCGGGCACCATAGCCAAACCAGCGGAACTGTTCCACCAGCACGCAGGTCAGCAGACCGCAGATAAAGACGGGGATGGTGACGGGAGACATGCGAATGGCAAATTCGGCGAAGTTCCAGCTGGCTTGCTCGCCGATGATGAGGTTTTGCGGCTCGCCCACCAGAGTGCAGACACCACCCAGCGCGGTACCGATGGCGGCATGCATCATCAGGCTGCGCAGGAAGGCACGAAAATCGTCGAGATCCTGGCGATTGAGCTCGGCGACTTCCTTATCATCGGTATGGTCATGGCTGTGACCAAACTCCTTGCCGGACGAGACCTTGTGATAAATGGCATAAAAGCCGGTTGCGACGCTGATCACAACGGCAATCACGGTCAGGGCATCGAGAAAAGCCGACAGGAAGGCGGAGACCAGACAGAAGGAGAGGGAGAGCAGGATCTTGGAGCGTACGCCGATCAGCAGCTTGGTGAAGACATAGAGTAGCAGCTGCTTCATGAAATAGATGCCTGCCACCATGAACACCAGCAACAGCAGCACTTCGATATTGGCGACCAGCTCGTGCTTGACCTGATCGGCGGAGGTCATGCCGATCAACACGGCTTCGATCGCGAGCAGACCACCCGGTTGCAGGGGGTAGCACTTGAGGGCCATGGCCAGGGTGAAGATAAACTCAACGACCAGTAACCAGCCCGCAATGAAAGGATCAAGGTGGAAGGCAATCGGATTGATTACCAGAAATAGCAAGATGGCGCTTTTATACCACTGTGGTGCATTGCCCAAGAAGTTCTTGGCGAATGCCTGCCCTAGGCTTATTGGCATGATAATGGGTCTCAACTTTGTTGTTAGGATCTGCTTCTATGCAGTCAAGGATGATTCGACCTGTGCCTCCGGATGTTGGCCTTTATCTGTCTGATTCCTCGTGATTTTAATCAAAAAGCGTGACGATTATAAATGATAGCCGATGGAACTCTGCCCATCTGTCTGTTTTATAACCACCTTGTCGGGGTTGGCTGGCTCCCTCGTGGCGATTAGATACATATTCCCAACACTATATTTGCCATATGTGAGCAGAGGACTGACCTTATGCTTGCCAGCCATCATCGCTTTGATATCATTCGTCAGCCTTTTTACGCATTACAACAGAGTCAATTCATGGTTATAAAAGCGCAGAGCCCAGCTGGGTTTGCCGAGGAATACATCATCGAGTCCATCTGGAACAATCGCTTTCCTCCCGGATCTATTCTGCCCGCCGAGCGTGAATTATCCGAGTTGATCGGGGTGACGCGGACGACCTTGCGCGAAGTGCTGCAGCGACTGGCCCGTGATGGCTGGTTGACCATACAGCATGGCAAGCCGACCAAGGTGAACAATTTCTGGGAAACCTCCGGCCTCAATATTCTGGAGACATTGGCTCGTCTGGATCAGGACAAGGTACCTGATCTGATAGCTCAGCTGCTCTCCGCCCGTACCCACATCTGCACCATCTTTATCCGCGGGGCGATCCGTCACAATCCGGAACAGGCCGCCGAGATCCTGCGTGGCGCCGATGGGGTCGAGAACAACGCACAGGCTTATGCCGAGTTCGATTATCGTCTGCACCACCAGCTGGCGTTTGCTTCCGGCAATCCGATCTACGCTTTGATCCTGAACGGTTTCAAAGGTTTGTACAGCCGGGTTGGCAGCTACTACTTCTCCGACAAGCAGGCCCGCGAGACCGCAGATGCCTACTACAAGACCCTGCTCAATCTGGCGGAGACCAAGAACCACGAAGCCGTGTTCATGACGGTGCGTCAGTACGGTATCGAGTCCGGCAAGCTGTGGACACGCCTGCGTCAGGACATGCCAAGCGATCTGTGCGACAACTGATCCCTTGCCTGTGCTGTCCAAGAAACGCGCCATTCGGCGCGTTTTTTTATTCCGCCGTGTTTGTGTCTATCCTTGACTGGTGGTGGTAATTGTTTGAACTACATGGATATTTGGCCAAAAAGCTTGATCCAGCGCAAATGAACCCTGCATTTATCACTTTGGTGGCATAGGACCCAACCGCTGATTGAGGTCAAATGGAGGCATCAAGAGCGGAGCCAATATCCGCCAGAAGGAACACACCTTTCACCGGATGAAGGACACAACAATGAGTCTTCTTGAACACACCATCTGGACAGTACTGGGATATGGGGCCATGCCCTTTATCTTTCTGAGCGGATTCGTGGCGGTGGCAGTGACCTGTTGCATGCTGCTGAATGCGTTCGGGGTACAGTCCGCCGAGAAGTGAGTCGCTTCTCCATGCCGCCAAATGCCAGTCTTCGGACTGGCATTTGTTTTTTGTGTCTTTTAAAGCACTTATCCCGGCAGGGAAGGGGAAATCTTTGGTCAGGATGGTCGAACCTGCCGCCGATTTTGATTACACTGGCGCCCGTATTTCCCACTCACCCTTCTCTTATCAGGTGTTCAAGGTTTTCTATGGCTCTCAAGGCAACCGTATTCAAGGCCCAGATCAGTTTGTCTGATATGGATCGCAATCTGTATCAGGACTTCTCCCTCACGCTGGCGCGCCACCCCTCCGAAACCGATGAGCGGATGATGATCCGGCTGGCGGCCTTTGCCTGGCACGCCGCCGAGCGACTGGAGTTCACCAAGGGATTGAGCGCCGATGATGAACCCGAGCTCTGGTGCAAGAACTACTCGGACGAAATAGAGCTCTGGATCGAGCTGGGCCAACCCGATGAAAAACGGCTGAAAAAGGCCTGTAACCGCGCCCGTCAGGTGGTGCTCTACCTCTACGGCGGTCGTGGCACCAGCGTCTGGTGGAAGCAGAACCAGGGCAAGCTGAGCCAGCATGACAACCTCAGCATCATCGAACTCTCCGACAGCCAGACTCTGCCGCTCACCGCCATGGTCGAGCGCACCATGCAGCTCACCTGCACTATCTCCGATGGTCAGCTCTGGGTCAGTAACGGCGCACTGGAAGTGACGCTGGATCCGGTGGTGCTGATGGGCAAACCGGCCCGCGAACTGTAACGGATGCCGCCCATGTTCAGCGCCTTGCTCAATATCGTCATTCCGGTGTTCGGTGTGGTCGGGCTCGGCGCCCTCTACGGGCGATTGCGACCGGGGGCTGCGCTCGGTTACGTCAATCGGGCCAATATCGAGCTGTTTACCCCGGCGCTGGTCTTCTCTGCGCTGGTCAAGTATCCGCTGGCGCTGGCGGAGCATCTGCCGCTGATTGCGGCGGGGGCGCTGGTTATTCTGTTACCCGGTCTGCTGCTTGCGCTGCTCAAACTCAAAGGGATTGAGCGGGCAGCGCTGATCTTGCCCGCCATGTTCCGAAATACCGGCAATCTTGGTATCCCCTTGATGGTGCTGGCGTTTGGCGAGCAGCAACTGGGGGCCATCGTGATCCTCTTTGTGCTCTCCAATCTGCTGCACTTCTCGGTCGGCATGTTTATCCTCTCGGCCAATACCTCCCGCTGGCTGTGGCTGCGCAGCCCTGTGTTGTGGGCCGCGCTGGCCGGTTTGCTGGTGGCCAACCTGCACATTACGCTGCCGGAATATTTGGTGACCACGGCCTCGCTGCTCGGTCAGATCTCGGTACCCCTGATGCTCTTTGCGCTGGGTATTCGCCTGATGGAGGGGGAGCTTGATCACCTTGGCCTCGCGCTCAAGTACAACCTGCTCTATCTGCTGGCGGGGGGATTGTCGCTGCTGCTGGCGATCTGGCTGTTGCCCCTCAAGACGGAGTGGATCCCGCTGTTGATGTTGTCGGTTTCCTTGCCCCCTGCGGTCTTGAATTACATGCTCTGCGAGCAGTATCACTGTCAGCCGGACAAGGTGGCCAGTATCGTGCTCGGCGGCAATGCCCTCTCTGTGCTGGTGATCCCGCTGGTGGTTTGGTTGGCACTTCATCTGCCCGGCTAAGTCAGATTGCATCGCTGCGGCGGTGCGACTCACTGGTCAATTGCTTGATCGAACCGAGTCACAGTCGTTCGCATCTCATCCTTGCAGGGGAAAGTTAGCCTATCAGGATCAGCAAGCTCTTCCATGCCATCTCTGTCCATCATTGCCTCCGTAATATATCTGTCGTCCCCGTATCCGACCCTGAGCCCCGGGCCTAACGGCGACAGCTATAGTTGAAAAAGAGCTGACTGACACTGTTTAACCAATGCCAGTGAGGGAAACCGGATGGGCACAAGTGAGCAATCTGATCCTGTGGGGCAGGCAAAATCGCGCTATGACCCGGCATTGCCTACCGGTTATGACTGGCGCAGACACCGCCGTTTTATCCTCAGCGGTGGTGGTTACAAGGCGGAATGTCGCCGTCGCAACTGGTTTCTGGAGTTGCTCAACCCCGTGCCCTATGTGGTGGTGCGCGACATAGCCATCGGCGGCATCGGTATTCTGGGGGCCATACGGTTGAAAGAGGGGGATGAGCTGGTGATTGCCATTCCCTCTGGCGAGAAACTGCGCGGTCTGGTCGTGAGATCCCAGCCAGACCCACTCTTTCCCAAACTCTATCGCACCGGTATTCGTCTGCATCGTTATCCGACGGCCGAACTGTTTGCCCGCTGGCAAAGTTACATTCAGCCGCAAGATAAAGCGGATTTCGACCATGAGTGCCAAGTCTTGAAACAGGTACGCGGCGCGTGAGCCAGATGCCATTTCAGTGGCTGTTTTCCCCACCTTCAGCATGATTTGTCGATGGATTCCGCAGATCAGCAGGCTTGGCTGTCCCGAGTGGTTTATCTTGCTGCATGTGTTTTCATCTTCATGTTTTTATTGAATTTTATCTGTGCCTCTGAAGTCGCAGAGGATACGGAGCATTTTCCCTTTTCGTGATCCCCCCCGAAGTAGTTCCCCCTGATATCCCTTAGTATCTGGCCAGCATGACTCCCTTTAGGGGGAGGATAACAAGAACAAAAAGGAATGATGGATGAGATCCGTGAGCAACCAGTGTCTGTTGATGCAGATCCAGCCGACCATCTTGCGCTTTGCCAAGATGCTGGCGAGTGTGCTGCAGCTTGAGGTCGAGATTGTGGATGCCGATATGGTTCGGGTGGCTGGCACCGGGCCCTATGGCAAGTTCTTCGGACGTCAGCTGGAGGGCGACTCCCGCCTGCTGCGCTATGTGATTGATAATCAGCGGGAGAAGATCGTTACCCACACCAGCGATGATCCGGTGTGTGACGGTTGTACCTGCAAGGAGAGCTGCCGTGAGCGCGCCTTCCTCGGGGTGCCCATCATGGTGGACGAGCGCTGTATCGGGGTGATCAGTCTGGTGGCCTTCAGCGACGAGCAGCAGGCGCGCCTCAACAACAATCTGCAGGATGTGTGCGACTATGTGCGCCATATCTCCACTATCTTTGTGGCCAAGTTGCTCGATTCGCGCGGGCTGTCGGACGGGGTCAACAAGGTGTTCCTCAATCTGATGACCAACATGGATCAGGGCTGCCTGCTGCTCGATGACAAGAGTCAACTGCTCTACGCCAACGAGGCGGCGCTCCATCATCTGGGTTGCCAGCAGGAACAGCTGCAGGGGCGCGAAGTGGGGATCCGCCCGCTCACCTTCTCCCAACAGGGGCTGAGTGGTCATCTTCAGCACATCATCACCTTTGAGGGGCGTCAGGAGCTGATCATCGGTCAATTGCACCATGTGCAGGGCCAGCAGCTCTTTTATGGCGTTTCACCAGTCCCACTCTGGTCAGGTTCAGGAGCCGGATCCGGATGTGCGGATCGATCAGCTGATCGGCGAGAGCAAGCCGATGCGCACCCTCAAACGGCTGCTGCACCGCATCGCCCAGAGTCCCTCCAGCGTGCTGATTTGTGGCGAGAGCGGCACCGGTAAAGAGGTGGTGGCACGCGCTGTCCATCGCCTGAGTCCGCGGCAGGACAAGCCCTTTATCGCCATCAACTGTGCCGCCATTCCCGAACAACTGCTGGAGAGCGAGCTGTTTGGCTATGTGAAGGGCTCCTTTACCGGTGCCTCCAGCGGTGGCAAACAGGGCCTGATCCAGGCGGCCCATCAGGGCACCCTGTTCCTCGACGAGATTGGCGACATGCCGCTTACCATGCAGGCCAAGCTGCTGCGGGTGCTGGAGCTGCGGGAGGTGACCCCCATCGGGGCCAGCCGACCGGTGCCGGTGGATATTCGCATCATCGCCGCCACTCACCAGCATCTCGATCAATACATCGCCGAGGGGAAGTTTCGTGAAGATCTCTACTACCGCATCAACGTCATCCCTCTCAACCTGCCGCCACTGCGGGAGCGGGAAGGGGACGTGGAGCTGCTGACCCACTACTTCCTCAACCTGCACACCAGCCGGATCGGCATCGTCTATCCCGGTCTGGCACCCGAGGTGATGGCGCTGCTCAAGGGGTATCGCTGGCCGGGCAACGTGCGCGAGCTCAGCAACCTCATCGAATATCTGGTCAACGTCAGCCAGGCGGGCGAGGTGATTGACGCCAGCCTGCTGCCCCCCAACATCATCCGCAATCAGGAGCCCCATAGCGTCACCGCCCAGTCGATCCCGGTGACCAACCTGGATGCGGCGTTCAATGTGGCTGCCACAGCTCCGCTCGCCGCCACGCCGGAGAAGCTGCCTGAACCCGTTCCGGGTGAGAGCGGCCTTGAGAGCATGGAAAAACAGATGATAGAAGAGACCCTGCAGCGGCTCGGCAACAAAAAACTGGCCGCACAGGCGCTGGGGATTGGGATTGCTACCCTCTATCGCAAGATAAAGAAGTACGAGATTGCCGTGCAGAGCTGAGGCGCTGGCGGCATCGATCTGGCCCGTGTCGTTTATCAGACGACACGGGCTTTTTATGGGAACAAGGTTCTGCGCCATTGCCGAATTGTGCTGAACGAAGTGGCGGGGCAGGGGAGTGGCTGCATGGCAGAATGCAAAAAGCCCGCTCGATGAGCGGGCTTTTTTAATCTGGTGCGTCCTAGTGGATTCGAACCACCGACCCCCACCATGTCAAGGTGATGCTCTAACCAGCTGAGCTAAGGACGCAGGGTGCGCAATGCGACTTTTATTTCTTTATTCAGAAGTGGTGGGTTTAATTGGATTCGAACCAACGACCCCTACCATGTCAAGGTAGTGCTCTAACCAACTGAGCTATAAACCCACATCTGCATTTCTTTCAAACTGAATGGTGCGTCCTAGTGGATTCGAACCACCGACCCCCACCATGTCAAGGTGATGCTCTAACCAGCTGAGCTAAGGACGCATAATCAGTGTTCTGTAATGGTGCGTCCTAGTGGATTCGAACCACCGACCCCCACCATGTCAAGGTGGTGCTCTAACCAGCTGAGCTAAGGACGCATCACAGAAAAGTGGTGGGTTTAATTGGATTCGAACCAACGACCCCTACCATGTCAAGGTAGTGCTCTAACCAACTGAGCTATAAACCCACTTTCTCTTACTTCACTACGCCAGCGCTGCTGACGTGGTCGGCATACTACCCATGCCCCCCAAGGCTGTCAACAGGCCATATGCACAAAGGAGACTGTTTGCCCAGTTCTTGCGCAGCCTGTTGATTTTGCAGGCGAGTTGTCGCTTGCCAAGCCCTGTTACTGGGCCCGCGACAGGGTAGTGCAGGCTTCCGGAGTGGCAAAACGGCCGTAGATGTAGCGTAATCTCGCCCCCAGCATCAGGGCCGCGCTGGTGAGGCCGACGATAAAACCGATCCAGAAACCCTGCGGCCCCATCCGTGGCACCAGCCAGTCGGTCAGACCCAGGATCATGCCGGTGGGCAGACCCAGTCCCCAGTAGGCGACGATGGTGACGTAGAAGATCGCCTGGGTATCCTTGTAACCGCGCAGTGCGGCGGCCGCGACCACCTGCACCGAGTCGGAGATTTGATAGATGGCGGCGAAGAACAGCAAAATGGCCGCCAGGACGATCACCTGCTGATCATCGGTATAGATGGAGGCGATCTGCTCGCGCAGCAGTACCGTCATGGCGGCAGTGGCAGCGGCGATGGCCATCCCCAGCATCAAGCCGGTGCGAGCCGCCACCCGGGCGTGATGGGGTTGCCCTTCGCCGATGCTGTGACCGACCCGGATGGTGACACCCACCCCGATGGAGAGGGGCAGCATAAAGACCAGGCTGGAGAAGTTCAGGGCAATCTGGTGGCTCGCCACCGTCTCGGCGCCGAAGGGGGCCAGCATCAGGGCCACCACGGTAAACAGGGTCACCTCGCAGAAGATCGCCATGGCGATGGGGAAGCCCAAGCGGAACAAGCGCCAGATCCGGCTGCCGTTGGGGCGAGCCAGCTGGGAGAAGAGCCGGATCTCGGTGAAGTGACGGGAGAGCTTCACATAGAGGATCATCGCCAGCAGCATGGCCCACAGCACGATGGCCGTGGCCACGCCACAACCCACCCCGCCCAGTTTCGGCATGCCGAAGTGGCCGTGAATGAAGATGTAGTTGGCGGGAATATTGACCGCCAACCCGACAAAGCCGATCACCATGGTGGGCATGGTGTGGGAGAGCCCCTCACTGAAGTTGCGCAGCACCTGGAACAGCACGAAGGCGGGCAGGCCCCACAGGATGGCGTGCAGATAGCCGGTGGTCTTGGCAGCCATCACTGGCTCCACATCCATGAACTGCAGTGCCAGCGGGCTGTAATAGAGCGCAATCATCGCCAGCGGGGTGACGATCAGTGCCAGCCAGAAGCCCTGATGAACGGCCGGACGGATTGCCTCCCGTTTACGGGCGCCATTGAGCTGGGAGACGATGGGGGTGAGCGCCATGATGATCCCCTGTACCAGCAGGATCACCGGTAGCCAGAAGCTGGACGCCACCGACACGGCAGCCAGATCGACCGCACTCACCTGACCCGCCATCACGGTATCGACGAAGTTCATGGCGACCTGGGCCACCTGGGCGACCAGAATGGGGCTGGCTAGACGGACGAGCTGCTTCGCCTCGGACCAATAACGTTGCACTGACACCTCCGAGTGGATCAGATAAGAGTAAAAAAGAGCGGAAATCGGGAAGAGCCTTTGCACTTTCGGACGAAAGTGCAAAGGGTGGGGGAGGCATTCTAGCCTGAAATTCAGCCAGGACGAAATAGTTGCCGCCCCAAGGGGCAGGATCAGGCGTCTTCGTGATCGCTGATCAGCAGGTTGGCGGCAGCATAGGCAGCCTGTTCACGTAGCTCGGCGGGTACCCGCTCATCGGCGGCGACCGCGTTGAGGGCACGGATGGTGGCGGCGATGGCCTTCGGCACATAGCCCTGCTCGCCGGAGCCAATCTGGTTATAGGCGATACGGATCGCTTCACAGCACTCATAAACCATCATGATTTGCTTCCTTGAAAGTAAAAAGGCGAGCAAATATAGCGGTTTTGCTCCCATTTTGTCAGTCTCGCGGTTGTAATTTGCGGCAAGCCCGTTAGTTTGGTTACCCCCTTTTCCTGTTTCGGCCTCTTTGATGCTGTTCTCTTCGCGCAACTCACTGGCGATCTTTCTGACGCTGTTTGCACTTCTCGCCCTGACGCTTAAGGATGGCGCGGACAAATATCTGGTACTCCATGGCTACTCCGTGATGGAGATGGTTTGGTTTCGCTTCTTTGTTCCTTTCCTCGGTCTGCTGCTGTTGTTGCCAAGGCGCACCATGTCGGCGCTGCTGGCGGTGGATCGCTGGCTATTGTTGCGCTCGCTGCTGTTTCTGGTCTGTGCGCTGGTCTCGGTTATTGCGCTGGCCCATGTACCACTCAACGTCTACACCATCATTTGCCAGCTTGGTTCGCTGGCCTTCGTGGTGGCGGGCGTGATCTTTTTCAGGGAGCGTCTGACCCGGACCAAGGTGGCGGCCGTGCTGCTGGGGTTGTTTGGCGTGCTGGTGGTGACCCATCCTGATGGGGGCGACGCGAACCTCTACTATCTGCTGCCACTGGTCATTGTGCTGGCCAACACCGGCTACAACCTTATCACCAAGCTGGTGGATCCACGTTTGACCACCCTCGATATCCTGATCGTCACCTGCTTCATGCTGGGGATGGTGGCAATGGTTGCACTCTGCTGGCAGCCTGCACTGTGGCATTTCCCTGGGCTTGCTGACTTGCCCTATCTGCTGGCGCTACCAGTGGTGACCCTGCTCTCCCAATATTGCCTTATCAAGGCGATGCAGTATGCGCAGGCCTCTACTCTGGCGCCCTTCTTCTATTTCCAGATCTTTTTTTCTACCCTCTGCGGCTATCTGATGTTTGGTGAAATGCCGACCCTCAGTAGTATGGCGGGGTGTCTGCTCATCGTGCTGGCTGGCATAGTGGTCATCCATTCCCAGCGCCGGGCTCGTGTGCTGGCGCGGTCTGAGGCGGCGGAGCAGGTGTGACAGTTTGTACGAAACGAATTGTGTAAAAACGGATTATGTAAAAGAAGCGGCCACAGGCCGCGATAAAAAACAGAGCGTGTTACCAGAAACAAAGAGGTGATGATGTTTACCGGAATTGTGCAAGGTGTGGCCGAGCTGGTCGCCATCGAAGAGAGTGTTTCATTTCGTACCCACGTGATCCGCATGCCCAGCCGGGAGTGGGGGGAAGGGCTGGCCCTCGGCGCCTCAGTCGCTCACAACGGCTGCTGCCTGACCGTCACCCGGGTCGAGGGGGAGCTGGTCAGCTTCGATCTGATGCAGGAGACCCTGCGTCTCACCAACCTCGGCCTGCTAAAGGTGGGGGACAAGGTCAATGTGGAGCGGGCTGCCCGCTTTGGTGACGAGATCGGCGGTCATGCCATGTCTGGCCATATCATCGGCATGGCAGAGGTTACCTCGGTGATCGATACGCCCAACAACCGTCAGGTGTGGTATCGCATTGCTCCCGAGCTGATGAAATATGTGCTGACCAAGGGATACATCGGCATCGACGGCATCAGTCTGACCATCGGTGAGGTGCGCGAGCGGGAGTTCTGCGTCCACCTGATCCCCGAGACCCTGGCCCGCACCAACCTGGGTTGGGTCAAGGCTGGCTGGCAGACCAATATCGAGATCGATCCCCAGACCCAGGCCATCGTCGATACGGTGGAGCGGGTACTGGCGGCGCGCGGGGGTAACTGAAAGGAAACGGCTCGGTGTTAATCGCCTCATAAGCAAGGGCCTGCAGTGTGCAGGCCCTTGTTATTCATATGGTGAAAATATCTACTCAACTTTTTATGACTCGCAGTCACAACATCTGCTCAGCTCTTTGCGACTTGCAGGCACAGCAGCTGCTCGGCCTTTTGTGACTCGCAATCAAAACAGTTGCTCGTCGTCTGCATCCACAAACAACTGCAAACAGTCGCGGGCTTCGTCGCGGTGAAGCCGCAGGTGGATCGGATTGCAACAGGCCATGCAATCTTCGTAAAACTCCTGATCACCCTGACTGGCATCCAGCTCGACCCGGGTATGGTGGCCACAGTGAGGGCAGACGATGCGCTTGCTGGTGTACTCGATCATGATAACCTCCTCGGGCCCTGAGGCCGCCTATCTACCCTGATTCTAGTCGGGCTGCAGGGGGTTAACCGCGAGCAAACGCACGTTTATGACAGAGATCAAGCCTGAGCGATGGCAAGGTACAACCGGTTGGACTGGTCGTGTGCGAGAGGAACAATCTGGTTGAGAATGACAGGTGAAAAGAGGGAAATTGCCAACGGTTGTTTGGCAATCACAGGGGGCTGGAGCCCCCTGCGGATATGAGAACGCGAGCGCAGCAAGGCGCCGATAGGCGCTACTTGACCCAGCTGGCCAACATGTCGGCATTCAGCTCGGCCAGCGAGCCGAGCTGGTAGTTGGCGATGGCCAAGCGTGGGTCACCCACTAAAGCGGGGTCCGGCACGATCAGCGCTGTCATGGAGGCCGCCTTGGCCGCCAGCAGGCCTGTAAAGCTGTCTTCGATGGCCAGACAATGAACTGGCTCTACCCCCAGTTTCTCGGCGGCGTGGATATAGACATCCGGGTGCGGTTTGCCGAAACGCTCGATTTCAGCGGAGTGGACCGCCATAAAGCGATCGCGAATGCCGAGTTTGCCGAGCACCGCTTCTACCATCGCAAAGGGTGAGGAGGTAGCCAGACCCACTTTCAGCCCGCGGGCCTCGATAAGGTCGAGCGCTTCCAGCACACCGGCTTTGGCCTGACCTTCGGAGAGGATCAGGGCGTTGACCTGATCCAGAATGCGCTGCACCACTTCTTCCTGGCTCGGGCCGCTCCACGGGCGCAGGCGATACCAGTGGGCAACCAGCTGATCGATGCGCACGCCGATGGTCGATTCGCAATCCTCTACCGTGTGGGGGTGACCCAGTTCGGAGAAAACGGCGATTTGGGCCCGTTGCCAAAAGGGTTCCGAGTCGATCAGAACACCATCCATATCGAAGATCACGGCAGCTAACATCTTGTACTCCTGACAAATTTGAAGAGGGGATTATAAGCCTGACGGGAAAATGCAAAAGGGGCATTGCCATGCCCCTTGCGCCCGATCACATCGGCAAACGTTTGTTTTGCTATGGCAAAAAAGCCCTTAGAACAGCACATCGACCTTGGCGGCCACGGCTTTGGCTTTTTCTACCGCATCCTGGTAATCCGCTGCGCGGGCCAGCGCCACGCCAAGACGGCGGCGACCGGCGATCTCCGGCTTGCCAAACAGCCGCAGCTGGGCGCCCGGCACCAGCGCCAATGCCTCACCAATTCCCTGATAGCGAATATCCTGGCTGTGCCCTTCGCGCAGTACCACGGCAGAGGCACTCGGCCCGTACTGGGTGATGGTGCCGACCGGCAGCCCCAGAATGGCGCGTACATGCAGGGCGAACTCGGAGAGATCCTGAGAGATCAGGGTCACCATGCCGGTATCGTGGGGACGCGGCGAGACTTCGCTAAACCACACCTCATCCCCCTTGATGAAGAGTTCGACCCCGAACAGGCCGTAACCACCGAGCGTCTCGACCACCTTGGCCGCTACCTCTTTGGATCGGGCCAGCGCCAGTTCGCTCATCATCTGCGGCTGCCAGGATTCGCGGTAGTCGCCATCTTCCTGCCGGTGGCCGATCGGCTCGCAGAAGTGAATGCCATCGACGGCGCGTACCGTGAGCAGGGTGATTTCGTACTCGAAGGGAACGAAGCCCTCGACGATCACCTTGCCACGGCCGGCGCGGCCACCCTCCTGGGCGTAGGTCCAGCTCTCATCCAGTTTGGCGAGATCGCGCAGTACACTCTGCCCCTTGCCGGACGAACTCATCACAGGTTTCACCACGCAGGGCAGGCCGATAGCCTCGACGGCGGCGACAAACTCCTCCTTGCTCTGGGCAAAGCGGTAGGGGGAGGTGGGCAGACCCAGGGTCTCGGCGGCGAGACGGCGGATCCCTTCCCGGTTCATGGTGAGCTGGGTAGCGCGGGCGTTGGGCACTACCTTGACCCCTTCTTGCTCAAGGGCAGCAAGGGTATCGGTGGCAATCGCTTCAATCTCGGGGATGATGAGGTCGGGTTTAACCTTGGCAACCAGGGCACGCAGGGCGTTGCCATCGAGCATGTCCAGCACGTGGGCAGCGTGGGCCACCTGCATGGCGGGGGCATTGGGGTAGCGGTCGGCGGCGATTACTTCGATCCCGAACCGTTGCAACTCGATGGCCACTTCCTTGCCAAGTTCGCCGGAGCCCAGCAGCAGGGCACGGGTGGCGCCGGGGCGGGTTGCGGTTCCAAACATACGATCTCTCCTGATGTCGATGGTGATTGTTGATGATCGCTATTACACAAATAGCGGACAAAAAAGAGGCACGCATGGCGTACCTCAGGAAACGGGTTTGTGAGCGCGCTGCTCCAGATGGGTCAGCAAGGTAATGGCGCCAATGATGATGGCGGCGCCAAGCCACAGACGGCCGGGGGGCGCCCAGCCAAATACCAGCCAGCCCGCCAGCACGTTCATCGGCAGCTTGGCAAAATCGAAAGGTTGTACGAAGGAGGCCTCCGCCACGCTGTAAGCGCGGGCGATGGACATCTGGGCCAGCGCCGTCAGCACGCCGGAAGCGGCTACCAGCAGCCACTGGCTCTCGCTTGGCCACTGCCACTCCGGCAGGGCCAGCATGACGTTGAACGGGGTACTGAAGATAAGCAGATACACCACTATGGTGTGGGATGATTCGTTGGCCGCCTGATAGCGTACCATCAGGGAGTAGCCGGCCCAGAACAGCGCCGCTGCCACCGGCAGCAGGGAGGCCCAGTTGAATTCGTCAGTCCAGGGGGCGAGGATCAGCATGGCGCCGGCAAAGCCCGCCAGGGTGGCCAGAATGCGGGCGCGGCTCACCTGCTCCTTGAGCAGCAGGGCGGAGCCCAGGGTGGCAAACAGCGGCGAGGTCATCAGCAGAGCGATCCCCTGCCAGATGGGGACGGGGTACGCCAGTGCCCAGAGCCAGAGCTGGATGCCGACTACCGCCAGCAATACCCGCAACAGGTGCAGCCGGAACTGATTGGTCATCAGGGATTGGCGCAGGCCGTGGCGGACCAGCCAGGGCAGCAGGCAGATCAGGGCGATCAGGTATTGATGGAAAGCGACCTGGGTAGAGGCAAGGCCGAGTTTGAAGCTGACATACTGGCTCAGGCTGTTGACGGCGGCGAAGCAGAGTCCTGCCACCATCATCCAGACTGCACCGGCCAGAGGAGAGTGCCTGCGCGAGGGTATCATGGGATCCGGGTCGCTGGAAAAAAGTGCGGCGGATCATAACGGCAATCGTTTGTTCTGCCAAGGGTTGAAGCGCGGCCGCAGGGTTGGCTGGCGAGGAAGTGGCCTTGCATCAAAAAATTTGAACAAGTTGAGCATCTATTTTCGCTATCAGCAAATAAGCACCATGTTTAGAGTGACCTCCATCGACAGCAACGCTGTTCAACCGACAACCAAATGGAGTTTCACCATGGCCAATATCCTCGTACTCAAATCCAGCATCCTGGGTCAATATTCCCAATCCAACGCCCTGATAGACGGTTTCCTGGCTGACCATCAGGATGATGCCGTCACCGTGCGTGATCTGGCGGCCCTCAACTTGCCGGTGCTGGATGGCGAGTTGGCCTCCGGCCTGCGCGGTGGTGACAACCTCAATGAGCGTCAACTGGCGGTGATCGCCCAGTCCGACGAGCTGATTGCCGAACTCAAAGCGAGCGACTTGGTGGTGATTGCGGCCCCCATGTACAACTTCAACATCCCGACCCAGCTGAAAAACTGGATTGATCTGGTGGCTCGCGCTGGCGTCACCTTCCGCTACACCGAGACCGGTCCGGTGGGTATGGTTGAAAATACCCGTGCGCTGGTGATCAGCCCTCGCGGCGGCATGCACGTCGGCAGCGCTACCGATCTGGTCACTCCCTACATGCGTACCGTGCTCGGTTTCATCGGTATCAAAGAGGTGGATTTCATCTACGCAGAGGGGATGGGGATGGGCCCGGATGCCCAGAGCAAGGGGATGGAAGCGGCCAAAGCGCAGCTTGAGGCTCTGGCTATCTAAGGGCTCTCTCTACAAGGGCTCTCGATCCCGTCAGGGGTTATCTCTTCAAGGGGTTGCCCAGCCAGAAACAATAACGCAGCCATCAGGCTGCGTTTGTTTTTTGGCTTGGTGTGATTGCGACAAGACCGTAATGCTACAGAGCGTATCGCGGCAAGCGGTCGGTATAGACGTTCCGGCGGAGTCACTACTCCATCATAAAGCGGCGACAACCGCACCAGCAGCAGCGCCACCGTGACCAGCAGGCCAAGCAAGAGGGTGGTCAGCCACTGTTCGGTACTTTGCGGCAAGTGGGGTGTGAAGAGGCTGATCATCAACAGGGTACAGAGCGTGATCAACAGGCTCTGTCGGGTCATCAATATCATGGGGTCATCCTTGGTTTGCTCACCTGAAACGATTTTAATGCCCTCTTGTGACAGGGTGATGTATCCGTGCATCACCCTGTTGGGGCTCTTCAGACCATATCAGGTTTTTACCGCAGAGCCAGCGCCATCAGTGGCGCTGTGATCCCGATCCCGCTAGCTCTCTTTATCTGAACTGTTTCTGCGCTGGCTGGTAGTGAAAATCGCCGCTGGCGAGCCGCGCTTCCAGTGCTGCCTGATCGATCTCCTGCGCCTTGCATAGATCATCCAGATCGTCATAGCGATCACGCAGTTGCATATTGACGACGCTCAGCAGCATGTTGATGTCCATGGTGGCGAACTTTTTCAAATCCATGATTATTTCTCCCGATCCAGTGATTGCAGCTGCTCGATGGCGGCGCTGACGCTGTGCAGATGCTGGCGGATCGCCTCGCGGGATTCGCTCGGCAGATAGTCGGTCAGGGTGTGTTGCCAGCTGCCCGCTTCGCTCTTGAGCTGCAGGAAGAGGGCGAGCCCGGCATTGGTGAGGGAGACCAGGCTGATGCGTTTATCCTGCTCGCTGCTCTCGGTGAAGATGATCCCTTTTTCGACCAGACGGCGGATCTCGCGGGAGATGCGCACCTTGTCCATGCCGCTCGCCTCGACCAGCTCTTTCTGGCTGATGGGGTAGTTGGGGCCGAGCACCATCATCAGGCGCCATTGTGGCACGGTCAGCTGGTAACGCTGTTCATAAAACTGTTCGAAGGTATCCCGTAGCATCTCGGCGGCATGTACCAACTGATAGGGCGGGTAGTGAGCGAGTAACGCTATGATTTTTGACATATTACACCCTGCTGTGACGGCTGCATCAGATGCAGTTTCTTTTGATACTTTGACATTGATGATACGAAACTCAAGCTGATTTGTCTGACCCGGTTGCGATGAAATGTGCGGTGGCGCACGCCCTCAAGGAAAAACCGGGTCTGACCGACGGGATTTTAAGCCAACGCTGTTCAGCCTTTACGCAACCAGATGAGGGCGTTCTGCTTGAGCCAGGCCTCGCGAGTGTGGATAGCGTAGAGCGCGGCCTCGTCGCGGCTGCCCGCTTGCCAGCTTTGTGGCTCCTGTTTGGGCAGTTTGCGCTGACCCAGCAGGCAGGCCGGAATGTGCGGGTTGGCCTCGATGGCGACCAGCAGATGGGGCTTGGCTGCCTCGGCACCCTCGGTGGCAAAGACCATCAGTGCCTTGTTATAGAGCAACCAGCTGGAGGCTTCATCGAAGCGCACCAACAGGGCGGCCAACGCCTGCCAATCCCCTTGCAGTGCATAGAGAGTGGAGAGGTTGTAGCGGCAACCCAGCTCATCGGCCATGCAGATTGTCAGCAGCGCCAGATACTCCGCTTTGGCCTCGCCCAGCTTGCCAAGGCGCAGCAGGCAGTCGGCGCGGCCGGCTCTGGCGGCCAGCAGGGGGCGCAGTTCGGGGGCACTCCAGCCGTGGCCGGCGATTTGCTGCCAGAAGGCTTCATCAAAGAGCGGGGTGGCATCGGCGATGATCTTCTCGAACCAGCCGAGGCGGGCCTGATGATCGCGGCAGCTGTCGGCCAGCTCGAACCAGGTCTGCCACTGTTGGGCCTGCTCGCCATTGAGGGCGACATCGGTGCTGGGGGCGGCCTGATACTGGTCGAGGTTGAGCAGCTGGTTGAGGGCGGTTTTCATGTTCTGGCGCTGGCGTTTGCAGAACTCGACAAAGGGAAGCTCGCTGGCGGCAGCGCTATAGAGCATCTGGGCCATCTGCTTGTCGCGAAACAGGCTCAGCTCGGCGGCCAGACTGAAGCGGTACTGGGTGGTCGGGTCGTTCAAATCCTTCGGCTTGGGCCAGGTGGCAAAACCCATGCTGAAGCCATAACACCATTGACCGAGGGGGTGGCTCTGTTCGAACACCTGCTCGGGGTTATCGCTGGGCAGGCGGCATTGGCTCGGCAGGGCCAGCTGGGCGTCGTCGGCTTGGGATTCCAGCTCGGCGATCAGGTGGTTGAGGGCTTCTGCGCTTTTTTCATCCAACTCGGCATCCTGTTCCAGCAGACCAGCCAGCGGGCGTTGCCAGTCAGGGCTTTCCGGCCCCACCAGACGAGCACAGAGAAAACCGTGCAGGGCCGGGTAGGTCATGTCCTGATCGCTGTGGCTCTGGATCCATTGATTAAGATGGCGGGTACGAGTGGATGGGTTCATCGACAGTTCCTCTGGATTTGAACAGCCGCGAAGTCTACCTAAAAGTGGGGTTATTTGCAGCAAATGGCCGCCTGTTTGGCGATTTAATCACCATTGGCGGATAAGATAGGGGCGAAAGGGCGGCTCGTGGTGGCTTGGGGACTAGGCCGGATCACCGCTCTTGAGGTAACATGCGCGCCCATAGGGGCCATGTTCAGTTGGCCCATCCGGGTAATGAAAAAAGAGAGCACCATGATACAGATTGGCAAGATGAACACCCTCACCGTTGTTGAACTCGAAGACCGTGGCGCCTGGCTTGCGGCCGATGAGTACGGTGAACTGCTGCTGCCCAAACGTCAACTGCCGGAAGGGGTGAAAGAGGGGGATAGCGTGCAGGTCTTCCTCTATCTGGATGCCGATTGCGAGCCGGTGATCACCACCGACAAGCCATTTGCCATGGTGGACGAATTTGCCGGTCTGAAAGTGGTCAATGCCAACAAGATTGGTGCTTTCCTCGACTGGGGCATGAAAAAGGATCTGTTTGTGCCGAGCCGCGAGCAGAACAAGCCGATGCAGGTGGGCCACGTTTATCTGGTGCGTCTGCAACTGGATAACGAAGGGCGCATGGTCGGCACCAGCCGCATCGAGCGTTTCCTGACCCCGGCCGGCAGCAACTTCAAGGTCGGTGACGAAGTGACCGCGCTACCGGGGGAGCACTCACCCTTGGGCATCAAGGTGATCGTCAACGGTCAGTATCCCGGCATGCTGTTCAAGAACGAAGTGTTTGGCCGGGTGATGACCGGTCGGCCGCAAACCGCCTGGGTCAAGCAGGTGCGCGAGGATGGCAAGCTCGATCTGACCCTGCAAAAGCCGGGTCTGGCGCGGGTTGATGACGCCGGTGAGCGCATTCTGAGCCGGATGAAAAAGCAGGGCGGCAGTCTGGCGGTGGGTGACAAGAGCGAACCCGAGCTCATCTACAAGCTGTTCAGCATGAGCAAGGGTACCTTCAAGAAGGCGATCGGCGGCCTCTACAAGCAGGGCAAGATTGTCATCGAAGATAACGCCATCACTCTGGTGGCCACAGAGACCGACTCGGCAGTGGATAGCGAATAAGATGCCGAGTCCCTGTGTTGGTCTCTGCAAGGCGAAAGATGGGCTTTGCCTTGGTTGTGGCCGCACCCTGACCGAGATCGGCCACTGGTCGGCGATGGATAGCAAGGCCCAGCTGGCGGTGATGGCCGAGCTGGATGGCTCGAAAAGTACTCACCGCTGCCCGGGTTGTGGTGAACCGGCCTATTGCGCCGTCTCTGCCGGTCAGACCATCGCCCAGTGCTGGTGCAGCCAGTTACCGACACTGCCGATGCAGGAGGCCAGCGCTTGCTGGTGCCGCCGCTGTCTGGCCAAGGCCATCGCTGCGCAGGATTAGCAGAAAACAGCAAGAAGAGTGCACAGAAACAAGAAAGGCGCCGATGGCGCCTTTTTTATGCCTGCTGCTGGCGATGCCAGCGCACATGCACTTGATCTTCGGTCAACAGACGGGGCAGCAGGAAGGTGGCGAAGATCACCTCAAACTCATCCTGATGATCCAGCAAACCGACCCACACTTCGGCCCAGCGCTCCATATCGACCGGCTCACCCAGCTCGGTCGACCAGTCGGCATTGGGCAGAGTCGCCTCCACGGCGCCACGCTGCTCAAACTCCAGGGTGATGTCGACTATTTGTTCGGGGGCCAGCATATCGGCGGCCTGCTCAAGAAACTGATCATAGGCCCATTCGACCAGCTGATCCGGGGTACGCTGTTCCATGAAATCACTCCAGATACATCGAGGTTCGCTACTGTAACAATTATTGGCTGTGGCGGCCAGACCAGTGCGCCGGGCGTGCCTGACCTGTCCAAGTTGCCGTTGGGGGAGTATGGTTAAGGCGCGGATCATCTGGCAGGGAGTGAGGGGATGAAGCAGCGGGGACGGCGGCAACAGATCAAGCGACGGCGCGAGGCCTGGTGGTGGCACTATCTGCCGCTTCACCGCGAGACGGTGGGCGGTCATCTGGGCCCACCGGAGAAACCCGATGAGCCCTGAGGATCAGTCGGCCTGATGCACCCGATTGAGGGTGATCTGGCCCAGTTGACCCATTTGGCGGCGGATCCAGACCGAGCGCTTCTGCACATAGGGTGAAGGGGGCTTGACCCGATAGCGCCACGGATTGGGCAGGGCAGCAGCCAGCAGGGATGACTCGTAGCGGGTCAAGCTGCTGGCCGGTTTGCCAAAGTAGGTGCGGGCCGCGGCTTCGGCGCCATAGATGCCGGGGCCGAACTCCACGATATTGAGATAGACCTCGAGAATGCGGGCCTTGTCCCAACCCAGCTCCATCAGCAGGGTAAACCAGGCCTCCAGCCCCTTGCGCAAGAAGCTGCGATCACTCCACATAAAGAGGTTCTTGGCGGTCTGCTGGCTGAGGGTGCTGGCACCGCGCACCCGTTCGCTGTGCTGGTTGTGCTTGAGCGCGGCGTTGATGGCATCCATGTCAAAGCCGTTGTGATCGGCAAAGCGCTGATCCTCGGCGGCGATCACCGCCAGTTGCAGCTCCTTGGAGATGGACTCCAGATCTACCCATTGATGGCGTACCTGGGTGATCTTGGCGGGCGGAAATAGAGCCCGCTCGATACGCCAGCTCCACATCGGCGGATCAATAAAACGCAGCAAGGCGACCGAGCCGACCGAGCAGAGCAGCCCGGCCAGCGCGATCTTGCCTGCCCACCTCAACACCCGGCGCCCAAACGATGCAGATGGGCGCTCGGGGGCAACGGCAGCAGGGTCTGACTCCCACTGATAGTGGCTGGGATCATCGGGATCCGGAATTATTGGGGCAGCCATTCGATGTGGCAGAACTTCTCGTCAACACGGCGGGAGAGCAGCATGCGGGCAAACAGGTGCTCATACTCTTGTTCTTCATTGCCAAGGCCTACCCAGATCTCGGCATAGTCGGTATCGCTCACCGCAAAACCCACGTCCGCTTCCCAGTCATCGGCCGGGTCGGTTTCGGCCAGCAGGCCGCGGTCGTTGAACTCCTGATTGAAACGGGCGATCTCCTGCTCCGGCAGGTTGTCAGAGGCCAGCTCCATAAAGAGTTCGAGGGCGGTATCGAGCAGTTCCTCGACGCTGTGCATTTCGTCATTCATAGACATAAGCGGTCTGTTCCAGAAAAGAGAAAAAGGTGCCAGCGCAGATCACTGCCTGCGGGGCGGCGCTATTCTAGCGGTCGGCAGACCCCTTGGCGAGATGAGGCGAGCCGCTGTGACCTGTTTTTGTGCCAATAAAAAACCGGATCCAGTGACAGGATCCGGTCTTCATTGGGGGAAGGGGTCACGCATAGGGCGTCAGCTCATCCCTTCTTGTCATCGGCGAAGGTGATGTTGAGCTCCAGTACCGACAGCTCATCACTCTTCTGATCCAGTTGGACGGTTATCTTCTCCGGATCAATGTTGACGTATTTGCGGATCACATCGAGGATATCCTGCTTGAGCTGGGGCAGGTAATCCGGCCCCCCTCTGGATGAACGCTCGTGAGCAACAATGATCTGCAACCGCTCTTTGGCCAGTTGTGCGGTGTTCTGTTTCTTGTTGGAACGAAAATAATCCAATAATGACATGTTTAACTCCCGAACAGTCGGCTAAAGAAGCCCTTCTTCTCTTCTTCCAGAAAACGAAATTCCTTGGCATCGCCCAGCAGGCGTGACACCGCATCTTCGTAGGCCTGACCGGCATCGGACTCCTTGTCCAGAATGACCGGTTCGCCGGAGTTGGAGGCGCGCAGCACCGCCTGGGACTCCGGGATCACCCCGAGCAGCGGGATGGCCAGGATCTCCTGCACATCTTGCACGCTCAGCATGTCGCCGCGGTTGACGCGGGTCGGGCAGTAGCGGGTCAGCAGCAGGTGCTCCTTGATGGGGTCTTCGCCACGCTCGGCGCGACGGGACTTGGAGGCCAGGATGCCAAGGATGCGGTCGGAGTCACGCACGGAAGAGACTTCCGGGTTGGTGGTGACGATCGCTTCATCGGCAAAATAGAGTGCCATCAGTGCGCCCGCCTCGATCCCCGCCGGGGAGTCGCAGACGATGTAATCGAACTTCATCTCCGCCAGCTGATCCAGGATCTTCTCGACCCCCTCACGGGTGAGGGCATCTTTGTCCCGGGTCTGGGAGGCGGGCAGGATAAACAGATTTTCCGAGCGTTTGTCCTTGATCAGCGCCTGATTGAGGTTTGCTTCCCCATTGATGACGTTGACGAAGTCATACACCACGCGCCGCTCGCAGCCCATGATGAGATCCAGGTTTCTCAGACCGATGTCAAAGTCAATGACCACTGTCTTGTGACCACGCTGGGCTAAGCCGGTGCTCAGGGCCGCACTGGTTGTGGTCTTGCCAACGCCACCTTTACCCGATGTAACGACTATGATTCGCGCCATTCTCGCTTCCTTGTAACTCTATTTGATACGGTCTATTCGGAGTTGTTCGTTGTCCAGCCGGACGTGTACCGGTTGCTGGATCAAGCCTGCCGGCAATGCATCGCTCAGCTGGAATGTGCCCGCGATGGAGAGCAGCTCGGCCTGTAATTGCTGGCAATAGATCCGGGCCTGGGTGTTTCCCCGGGCACCGGCAATGGCTCTGCCACGCAGGGTGCCATAAATATGAATGCTGTCGTCGGCGAGCACTTCGGCTCCCGGACTGACGGACCCCAGCACCACCAGCGAGGTGCCGGCGGCGTAAATTTGCTGGCCGGAACGAACCGGTCCCACATGTACCTTGCTCGGGATCAAGGGGGCGGGTTCTGGCTCGGGAACCACCTCAGGGGCGGCTGGCGCGGGGGCAGGCTCGGGTTCCGGTTCGCTCTTGCGACTCTTGCCCGAGGCCATCACGGCCAGTCCCACCGCCTTGGCGGCTGTCTTCATCTCTTCACTGCGCGCCCCCGTGATGCCGACCAGCACAAACTCTTCGGACTCCACCAGCTCCTTGAGCTGTTCGAAATCGGGAATATGTTCCAGTCGGGAAACATTGATCACCAGCGGCGCACAATTAAAAAAGTAGGGTGCCTGGGCCACTTTTTCGGCCAACAACTGACGTATCCGCTCAGGCTCGCCATCGCTGATATGCAACACAGAAATAGTGAAGGTGGTCCCTTTCAATTCGTTATCGCGCTCAACCATGAATCTTCCCCGAGGCAGAGATGCTAATCCGTTATTGTTATTCAATTCCTGATGTTATAGTTTGCCCCCATCAGAGGCAATAAACTCGTCGGATTATATCAATTTCCATGTTGTGTGCAGTCTATAAAAGTCGCAAAAAAGCCGAGACCTACCTTTTTGTTGAAAAAAGAGAGGATTTCTCCCGTGTTCCCGAGCCACTGCTGAGCGCATTCGGGCGTCCCGAGCTGGTGCTGATGACCAAGCTGGATCCGGCCAAGCCCTTGGGGCTGGCTGATGTTGGCAAGGTGATGGCCGCGCTGACCAACCAGGGGTTCTACCTGCAGGTGCCGCCGCCCCCCGAGAATTTGCTGGAGCAGCACAAGGCCAGCTTGAAACAGCCATCCTGAATATCCAGCCCCGTTGTGCGTTCTGCCCAGCGGGGCTAATTCTTTGTGACTCTGCATGACGCATTCCGGCCCCGGTGAGGTAGCTTGCGATAATCCCGTGACAGGATCTGGCCAAATTAAACCCTCCCTTTGGTGATATTCACTTTTCGCTGTTTAAATAGAAAGTCAATCTGCTCCCAACACCATATCCTCAACCTTTGCTGGCGCTCACAAAAATAGCGAGTGGCGCGTACTCATATCCTCCATTCCAACGGCTATTGGCCCATTCATCGATTATTTTCGGCCCCTTCTTTGGGCGCTTTTTTTGTCTCCACTGCGCGATGAGTTATCCATCAAATGGGGCGCAAAGAGGGCGATGATAACTGTGCTAAAACCAGTTTGCGCGATGCGCTGTGGCCAAAATGATGAGCTAACCCCCTGTTTGTGTACTTGATTGTTTGCCCTGAGCACGAAAGTGCCACATAGGAGGCAATCAATGTGGCGGCGTGATAATCCGCAGGGTGAGCGGTAACCGCGTCTTGCCAAACAAGGGTATGCCCAAAGGGGAGGGGATTGAGCTGAGGGGCCATCTCGATATCGATTAGTTGTGGAATCGTGACCGGGGCAAGATAGCAGGTACAGGTTTCATGTAGGGGCGTAATGTCCCTCTCAATGCATTGAGAAGAGTTAATCAAGGTATGTAATTAGAGAGGTATGCAGACAAGGCAATCCGCATTGCGGTGGCGTAGCAGGGTATATCAGCGACGCCCTACAGTGAAATGGTCGGTATGCCGGTATAAGTGTCCAGTATCCCATTCGGGCAATAAAAAAGGCGGGATATCCCGCCTTTGTTCAGATGATGGTCGCAACCCCTATTTATTCGCAAGCAACCTGCATCACCTTGATGGCCAGACCACCACGGGAGGTTTCACGGTACTTGGAGTCCATGTCCTTGCCGGTGATGTACATGGTCTCGATCACCTTGTCCAGAGAGACGCGCGGCTTGGAGGTACGACGCAGGGCCATACGGGAGGCGTTGACAGCCTTCATGGCTGCGATGGCGTTACGCTCGATGCAAGGCACCTGTACCTGACCGGCAACCGGATCACAGGTCAGACCCAGGTTGTGCTCCATGCCGATCTCGGCAGCTTCGCAGACGTGCTCCGGGCTACCGCCCATCAGCTCGGTCAGACCGGCAGCGGCCATGGAGCAGGAAACACCTACTTCACCTTGACAGCCCACTTCGGCGCCGGAGATGGAGGCGTTCATCTTGTAGAGGATGCCGACGGCACCGGCAGCCAGATAGAAACGGGTATACTCGTCGCGGCCAACCGGCTGGATGAACTTGTCGTAGTAAGCCAGTACGGCCGGAATGATACCGGCAGCGCCGTTGGTCGGGGCAGTGACCACGCGGCCACCGGCAGCGTTCTCTTCACTCACGGCCAGAGCGAACATGTTGACCCAGTCAACGATGTTCATCGGGTCGCTCGAGAGGTTCTCGTTGGTGTTGAGCTGACGGTAGAGCGGTGCGGCACGACGGGGTACGCGCAGCGGGCCGGAGAGAACGCCTTCGGTACGGCAGCCGCGCTCGATACCTTCACGCATGGTGTTCCAGATCTTGCCGAATTTCTTGTAGATCTCTTCCGGAGTGTTGAAGCACTTCTCGTTTTCCATCATCAGGGCAGAGATGGAGAGACCTGTCTGGCTGCAATGGGCAACCAGCTCGGCGGCGCTCTTGAACGGATAGCGTACGGACATGTCGCCGCTGTCAGCCTTGCCGAAGTTCTCTTCGTCAACGATGAAGCCACCACCGATGGAGTAGTAGGTCTTGCTGTAAACCACTTCATCTTCGATCAGGGCAGTCAGCTTCATGCCGTTTTCGTGCAGCGGCAGGGCTTCGTCGTGGAATACCATGGCGTCACGCGGGAAGCTGACGGTGTGGCAGTGCAGGCCGATCGGCAGGCGCTCGGTCTGCTCAACACGGGAGATAAACTCGGGGATGGCATCGATATCGACATTTTCCGGCAGGTTGCCAGCCAGGCCCATGATGATGGCAGTGTCGGTATGGTGGCCTTTGCCAGTCCAGGAGAGGGAGCCGTAAACATCGACATTGATCCGGGTTACATCGCGGATCTTGCCGCCCGCGCGCAGCTCGTCAACAAACTGTTTGGCCGCTTTCATCGGGCCAACAGTGTGGGAAGAAGAGGGGCCTACACCGATTTTGAAGATATCAAAAACGCTGATCATGTCACTATTACCTCAGGGTAGAAGGGGGCGGCATGCCCACTCACAGAAATTTGGGAGATCCATGGAACGCGCTTGTCAGCGCAGGTCACAGAGCCAGATAACCGTAGTGTAACGGCTCCAGACCTAAAAAAAGTTGAAATAGATCTATTTTTGTTGAATCTGAGGCGCGAGTATAAAATTTATTTTTGTGCTTATCCATTTTGTTAAGCGTTTGCCCATAAAAATACCCGGCGATGCCGGGCATTTAGGAACCAAATGGAGTCATTTGCCGTTTTTTAACATTCGGTAATGTTAACGGCGAGGCCGCCACGGGCCGTCTCCTTGTATTTGGTCTTCATGTCGTTGCCGGTCTCCCACATGGTCTTGATCACCTTGTCGAGCGACACCTTGTGCTCGCCGGTGCCGCGCAGGGCGAGGCGGGCGGCATTGATCGCCTTGACCGCCCCCATGGCGTTGCGCTCGATGCAGGGCACTTGCACCAGTCCGCCTATGGGATCGCAGGTGAGGCCGAGATTGTGCTCCATGCCGATCTCGGCGGCGTTCTCCACCATGGCCGGGCTGCCACCCAGCAGTTCGGTCAGTGCGCCAGCCGCCATGGAACAGGCGACTCCCACTTCCCCCTGACAGCCCACTTCGGCCCCGGAGAGGGAGGCGTTCTTCTTATATAAGATGCCGATGGCAGCCGCGGTGAGGAAGTAGCGGATCAGCGTCTCGTCATCCACCTTGTGCACGAAGCGATCGTAGTAGTGCAGCACGGCGGGGATGATGCCCGCAGCGCCATTGGTGGGGGCGGTGACCACCCGGCCACCGGCGGCGTTCTCCTCGTTGACCGCCAGCGCAAAGAGATCGACCCACTCCATCACCATCAGCGGATCCTTGTTGAAGTTGGTCTCGCAGCTGAGCTGGCGGAACAGCCCAGGGGCGCGGCGCCGAACCTTGAGGCCGCCCGGCAGCACCCCTTCGCTTTTGCAGCCTCGCTCGACGCAGCCCTGCATCGCCTGCCAGATCTTGCGCAGCCCCGCTTTTATCTGCTCATCGCTGCGAAATATCCGCTCATTGGCGAGGATAAGCCCCGAGATGGAGAGGCCGCTCTCCTGACAGTGGGCCAGCAGCTGGGCGCCGCTGTCGAACGGGTAGGGGACAGGGTGTTCGGCATCGGACTTGGCGGCCTCTTCCTTGGCGGTGGCAAAGTGGCTCTCTTCAATGATGAAGCCGCCCCCGATGGAGTAGTAGGTCTGGCTGAAGCGCAGGTTTTCCTCTTTATCAAAGGCTCGCAGAGTCATGCCATTGGTGTGGGCCGGCAGGGTTTTTCGGCGGTTGAAGATGATGGCACCGGTGCGGGGAAAATGGCTTGGTTGTTCGCCTGCCAGCTGCAGGTTCTGTTCCTTTTCCACTCGATCCAGAATGGCGGGGATGGCATCGATATCGACCGATTCCGGTTCAAAGCCCGATAGCCCCAGAATGATTGCCTTGCCGGTACCGTGCCCTTTGCCGGTCTGGCCAAGCGAGCCGTAACACTCCACTTCGACCCGCGTGACTAGTGGCAGATGCCCTTGCAGCTTGAGCTGCTGGACGAAGGCGTAAGAGGCACGCATGGGGCCGACGGTATGGGAAGAGGAGGGGCCAATTCCGATGGAAAACAGGTCAAACACGCTGATCATGACATCAATCCGGTGATGGTTTATGTCTGTTTATTCTAGGATTTTTGCCGTGGATGGAAAGCGGGGATGTGCGGTGCTGTGACATGGACACAGATAATAGGGCTGGGGGGAACCAAGAAGGTTGAAGGGGCAGATCCCCTTCAACCGGCCTGATCAGTCGAGAAATTCGCACAGATAAGCTGTGGGGGTTTTCACTTCCAGTTTGAAGGAGGAGTGACCGGCCACCAGGAAGGATTCACCCTGGCTGTAGGTGTGCCACTCATCTTCATCAGCCAGCTGGATGGTGAGGGCGCCCTTGATCACTGTCATCCGTTCGGGGGCGGCGGTGTTGAACAGGTAGTCACCGGCGTTCATCACCCCTACGGTTGATTTCTCCCCTTTTTGTTCGAAACCGATGGATTTTACATTTCCGTCGAAATACTCGTTAACTTTCAGCATCTTTACATCCCTGTGTGTACGTTTGTGCAGCCAAACTAGCACAATCTTTTGCCAGTTGTCATGGGGGATGAGGTAAAAATCGCCGAGACCGCTTTGAATCTTTACTTTTTCGCAAACTTATTAATAGCCAAGGTTAATGATTTGCTGATTTAAAACAGCAATTAAATGTGAGATAACACGCGCAAACAGGGGAATGGGCAGACGCTCATTCCCCTGTTTGGTTAATTGCACTGGGAAAGTGTGAATTTTGCTACATAAAGGAACATATTGTGTTAACTAAAGGACTCATTAAAAACATCGGCTTCCAGGTTGTGGTCGCCATGGTACTGGGCGCAGTGGTCGGCGCGTTCATGGGTGAACAAGCCACCGTGTTTGCACCGCTCGGTACCCTGTTTATCCAGCTGATCAAAATGCTGGTGATCCCGCTGGTGGCGGTTGCCATCCTCTCCGGCGCCGCCAATCTGGGCGCCAGCCCGGCTGCGGGCAAGATCGGTGCGGCTACGCTGGCTTTCTTCCTCGTGACCTCAGCGTTGGCCGTGTTGCTGGCACTGGTGATGGGGCAGATCTTCAAACCGGGTGTCGGGGTCGATTTCGCTTCCGTTGCCTCCATGTTTGGCGGTGACTATGCCGATAAAGGGGCGTTGCCGGATGCAGTCGCCACCTTGCTTGGCATGATCCCCACCAACGTCTTCAACTCCCTCAACGAAGCGAACATCCTGCAGATCCTGGTGTTCTGCATGTTCCTCGGCATTGCGCTGGCCAAACAGCCGCGCGAGCGGGCCAAGCCACTGGTCGATGGGCTCAATACCCTGGTGGATGCCTTCGTCTGGATGATCAACAAGGTGATGATCATCGCGCCGCTCGGGGTGTTCGGTCTGATGGCGGAAGCCATCGGTACCTATGGCTTCGATGTGCTGACCCTGGTGCTCAAGCTGTTCGTGGTCTATGTGGCTGCCATCCTTATCTTCGGCTTTGTGGTCTATCCGCTGCTGGTGATGATGTTCTCCAACACGCCGGTGATGAAGTACCTCTCTGCCATGAAGAAGCCGCAGATCGTGGCCTTCTCCACCGCCTCTTCCATGGCGACCCTGCCGGTCAATATGGAGACCTGCGAGCATGATCTGAAAGTGACCAACGCGACCGCCTCCTTCGTGTTGCCGCTGGGTGCCACCATCAACATGAGCGGCAACGCCATCTATTACGGTCTGGTCGCCATCTTCTTCGCGCAGGTTTACAACATCGATCTGAGCGTCGGTGCCTGGGCGGCCATCATTGTGACCTCCACTTTGGGGGCGATCGGTCAGGCCGGTGTGCCGGGCCCAAGCTTCCTGGTGGTTGCCGTGCTGCTGGCGGCCGGGATCCCCATCGAAGGGTTGCCGCTGCTGTTCGCGCTGGATCGACTGTTCGATATGATCCGCACCTCCCTCAATATCACCGGCGATGCGGCTTGTGCTGTCATTGTTGACCGTTTCAGCCCGGAATATGACCCAGAGCGCTGGAACAAGGCATAATTGTTTTGAGCTGGACTGAGATATAATAGCCCTAAGCTGACACTGGGTAACGCGAGCCCCTGCCATGATGGCGGGGGCTTTTTTATATCTGCCGGACAAGTATCAGAGCAAAGGTGTGCACAAGAGATTGCTGACGGATGTAGCTGTGTTGAATGGAGAGTACAGGAGGGGAAAACATCAGTTTTGGGCATGGGCCGTATGGCGTCAACCGGCCTGTTGTAGATGCCGGGGTAGGGGACTGTCAAACGGCGGGTAACAAAAAGGGGAGCCTTGCTCCCCTCGGATATGATTTGCTGCTGGTTCTACTCCATCAGGCCATATGGTTAAACCATCCTGGTTACACCCTTGTGGCGAAAGAAACAGCGTCAACGTGATGAAATCATATCTATGTTGACCATCTCGGCATTATTGCTGAAAAGCGCCAGTTGGTGGCGATTAAACAGACATGGCAAAGAGGGTCGGTCCGGATTGATGCCTCTCTATCCGGCTCAGAATTGTGACAGTGAGGGCAGAGAGACAGCAACCAGGGTGAAAAACACCGTGAAAACGGCAGTAACGACAAACTCTTTCATTTTTCTCTCCCTAAGTTGTTGGTTGATGTAGTCAAGATACCATAACAAGGGGGTAAAACAAGGTGTAAGTTGATAAAATAGCTTCCTTATGTGTGTGGTTGGTTGAGATGGCTATTTTTGTCATATTGAGCTGATTTTATCACCTGCTCTGGCGTGGCAGGCATTAAAGATTCTTTTTTTATGGTTATTTCATTTAAATTCAATTAGTTGGTGAGCTGTTGGCTGGTTTGGTGAAGGGTTTTGTATGGAGCTTAAGTGGCGTTTTATAAGTTTTCACCCTCGTAATAGTGTCATTGAGGCCATAAAAAGTGTGCAAGGCAATGATTTGACGATTCCTGACGTAGATAGCCCATCCAAAAGAAGTCTATGGAGAGAGTCTGGTTGCCAACCCTTGTCACACCATCACTTTATCAGTCCAGAGTCTCCGCATTTTTACAGCAATACACTGGGTTCATAGGGATGAGAGCGGTGCATCGGGGTGATACAGAGTGGCAGTTGGCTGTTTTATCACCGCCAATTTTCCCGTCGGCCTCGGAATAGACATGGCCGCAGCAAGAGTGAGGTGCGCAATAGGCCCGAGGCGTATTCTCTGGCTGGGCTGGGCTGGGCTGGGCTGGGCGCGAGTAGCGATTTGCGTAGCCGGTACATCTGCGTGAGTCATGTGAGTGCAATACGAGAACTGTGCCGGAGCATGATTGGAGAAGATATCTGAATCACTTCTGCAAGATTGAGATATAAAAAGCGGCATATGACGAGGAGGCTGAACAAGCTCGCTTCAGGGTCGACAGAGCGCAGGTCAACGCAATCCGGTTCGCAGTGATAAAACATCCACGGCAATATCGGAACGGTATCTTTGGCTGATATCGGTTGGTGCGAGGAGGTGGACGTTAACGATCAGTCAGACGGAGCAAGGGTTGGGGATCAGGCAACCCATATGGTGAGGGCCACACAGCGTACCGATGCCCCCGTTTTTGTAAAATATTAAAAAACCCTCCGATGGAGGGTTTTTGTCATCAACAGCCGGTAAAAAGCCGCGAGGCTTAGAACAGGGTGGTGGAGAGGTTGTACAGCTCCTGATCGAACGGACGCTTCATGTTCTCGATGCAGTCGATGATGTCGTGGTGTACCAGCTCGTTGCGCTGGATACCGACGCAGCGACCACCGTGACCAGCCAGCAGCTGCTCGACGGCATAAGCACCCATACGGCTGGACATGATGCGGTCACGGGCAGTCGGGGCACCGCCACGCTGGATGTGGCCCAGGATGGTGGCGCGGGTTTCACGACCGGTCAGTGCTTCGATATCTTTGGCCAGTGCGTTCACGTCGGTAACGTGCTCGCAGATGGTGATGATGGCGTGCTTCTTGCCCTTGGCTTCGCCTTCCTTAATCTGCTTGAGCAGCTTCTCTTTGTCGAAAGCCACTTCCGGTACGATCACATATTCGGCACCACCGGCAACGGCGGCAGACATGGCCAGATCGCCACAGTGGCGGCCCATGATCTCGACCACGGAGATACGGTGGTGGGAGCTGCAGGTGTCGCGCAGGCGGTCGATGGCGTCAACCACCACGTTCAGAGCGGTATCAAAGCCGATGGTGAAGTCGGTACCGGCGATGTCGTTGTCGATGGTGCCCGGCAGGCCGATGCAGGGGAAACCCTCTTCGGTCAGCTTCTTGGCACCCATGTAGGAGCCGTCACCACCGATGACGACCAGCGCATCGATACCGTGCTTTTTCAGGTTTTCGATTGCTTCGGCGCGCACTGCGGGGTCTTTGAAGGCAGGGAAACGGGCGGAGCCGAGGAAAGTACCACCACGATTCACCACGTCGGAGACGCTGTGACGCTCCAGCTTGACGATACGATCCTGGTGCAGACCGAGGTAGCCATCATAAATACCGTAAACTTCCAGGCCATGATGCAAACCGGCGCGAACCACGGCGCGAATGGCTGCGTTCATACCCGGTGCGTCGCCACCACTGGTCAAAACACCAATACGTTTGATTTGTTTGGTCATGAGTGCCTCTGGATCTGAGTTGTCAAATACGAATGTTTAAATAGACAAGCCACTTTTACTATATCGGCTTTCATATGGGATGCGGGGGCCACCATAGGAAAAGCGATACAAGAGAGGGGACGAGCCCCTCTCTTTGCCGTAATCAGCGATTACTGGCAGCGCCAGCGATGATCTGGGAGAAGTCGTCCACTTTCAGGGACGCACCACCGACCAGGCCACCGTCGATGTCCGGCTGACCGAACAGGTCGGCTGCAGTGGCACCAGTAACGGAACCGCCGTACAGGATCTGTACTTTGGCAGCAACGGCGGCATCAAAACCGGCCAGGTACTGACGGATGTGAGCGTGAACGGACTGAGCGATCTCCGGAGTGGCAGTCTTGCCAGTACCGATGGCCCATACCGGCTCGTAAGCGATAACGGCGTTGTTGAAGGAGGCGATACCGCAACGGTCGATAACGGCTTTCAGCTGGGTCTCAACCACGTTCTTGGTCACGCCGGCTTCGAACTGCTCCAGAGTTTCACCGATGCACAGAACCGGCACCAAGCCGCCTTTCTGGATCGCTTCGTACTTGGCAGCAACCACGTCGTCACTCTCTGCGTGCAGGGTACGACGCTCGCTGTGGCCGACCAGAGAGTAGGTGCAACCAAAGGCTTTCAACATGGAGGGGGCGTTTTCGCCGGTGAAGGCACCAGACTCGTGAACGTCAGCGTTCTGGGCACCGTAGGCAATTTTGCTGCCAGCGGTCAGTTGCTCAACCAGACCCAAAAAGATAACCGGCGGGCAGACGGCGACTTGCACAGAAGGATGAGCGGCAGCAGCCGGGGTCAGTCCTTTGATCAGAGCTTCTACAGAAGCCTTGGTGCCGTTCAGTTTCCAGTTACCCATTACCAGGTGCTGTCTCATCTTGTATATCTCCTAGGCATTTGATTGCGCGACATTATATGAATTGAACCGAGCCCAAGATAGCTGACCCGGCGGCAAATGACGTAATTTTTTTTCGCTTTCCTGATCCAAATCAGGAATGAAACGCTTGATCGCTCATTCGTTAACCTGCCCCCGCAAGCGAGCCCACCATACCCCAATCCATTCGTGGATGGCAGCTTCGGAATACATCAAATAACGCCCTTTGGGTAAATAACTGTAGAGCGGCTGAGGTACCTGGCTCTGCTTGGCGGTGTAGTCGGTGGGGGCCGGCACGGCCTTGAGTCCCTGACCCTGATAGAGGGCCATGGCACGTGGCAAATGAGTGGCCGAACTGACCAGCGCCACCTCTTTTCCTTTCAGATGGCGGCTGATACTGACCGCCTCATCATGAGTGTCTTTGTTGTTTTCAAACAACGTCATCCGCGAACGGGATATGCCGAGGCTCTCGGCCATCCGGGCATTGACCTCGGCATTGGAGAGGGTATCCCCCGATACATAGCCGGAGAAAACCAGCTCGGCGTCCGGATAGGCCTGGGCGAGGCGAACCCCTTCGAGGGTGCGGGCCAGGGCAATATTGTTTTGCCAAGAGCGCTCGGGCACCGCCGGGTCGCTGACATGGCCGTTGCCGAGCACCACGATGGCGTCGATGTTGGGATGCTGGCTCACCTCGAACGGCGGGAAGGTCTGCTCCAGCCCGCGGGCCAGTTCATAGCTCACCGGCCGCATCCCCATCAGGGCCACAATGAGCAGCGAGAGAGTGGCCAGCAGTTTGCCGGTTTTCTGAAAACGGGTGAACCAGAGCAGCAGCAGGGCGACCAGCAGCAGGGAGAGGGAGAAGGGGAGCGGCATCAACAGCTGACCCAGCCACTTTTTAATCACAAACACGGCAGACACTTCCTTGAGTTTTCAGCAAATTCGGGATGTGACAGAATACCTCTCTTTTTTGGGATGGCCACAACCCTGTGGCGCTAATGTTGAGTTTCTCCTTGAAGCACGATCAGAGTTTTGACGGGCGCGCCGACAAGTTCGCCCGCAACATTTACGACTCCACCAAGGGGCGCATCCGCACCACCATTGTCTGGAGCGACATCGAAGCCTGCCTGGCCCGCCTTGGCAACCGACCGCTGCGCATCCTCGATGCGGGGGGCGGTTTTGGCTATTTCGCCCAGAAGCTGGCGGCCATGGGCCATCAGGTGGAGCTGTGCGATCTGTCAGCAGAAATGCTGGAACTGGCCCGCAGCCAGATCGCCGAGAAGGGGCTGGAAGACAAAATCCGTCTCATCCATTGCCCCATTCAGGATCTGAAGCAACACGTGACCGGTACCTTTGATCTGGTGCTCTGCCATGCGGTGCTGGAATGGCTCGCCGAGCCGCGCCAGACCTTGCTGGGTCTGTTCCCTTTCGTCAATGCCGGGGGCATACTGTCGCTGCTTTTCTACAACCGTCATGGCCTGCTGTTCCAGAGCCTGGTGGTGGGCAATTTTGACTATGTGCGCCTTGGCCTTCGCAAGAAGCGCCAGACTGCGCTTACGCCCACCAACCCCCAGCTGCCGGAGCAGGTCTATGACTGGATTGGTCGCGGGGGGCTGCGCATCATCGGCAAGACCGGGGTGCGGGTGATCCACGACTATATGCGTCACAAGCAGGATCAGGTGGAGAAGTTCGACGATCTGCTGGCCATGGAGCAGCAATATTGCCGTCAGGAGCCTTTTGTCTCCCTCGGTCGCTATATCCATGTGATGGCCCAGAAGCCGGCCAGCTGATTGCTCGCTGTTCACGTCGATGTGAACCATGTTTTCGATGCTACCGGATGTAGCCGCGCGCACGATTTTGCGCCCAATACAACAACGAGATGACAACATCATGATGAGTACATCCCGTACCCTGCCAGAGCGTTCTTTGCCGGAGCTAGTAGGGTGGGTCAGGCAGGAGGGGTTGGCGCTGAGCCTGCCGACCGACCGGCTGGCCTTTCTGATCGCAATCAAGACCCTGTCCGAAGATGAGTCGGACCTGTCGGAAGCGGCGCTGCACGATGCCTTTGGCTATGTCAGCAGCGCCTTCGGCCAGATGGACGAGACCCTCACCGGTCGCGCCAACAACGCCATCAACGATCTCATTCGCCAGCAGCTGCTGTCGCGCTTCAATACCGACATGGTGGCGGGGGAGAGTCTCTACCGCCTGTCGCGCCTGGGTGTGAGCATCGTCGACTTCTTTATGGATCAGCGTCAGGTTGACTCCATCAAGCTCTCCATTCTGCTAGAACACCTGGCTGCCGAGCTCGACACCGCCCGCAAGGCGGCGCTTGAGACTAACACCCGCGAGCAGTGGGATGCCGAGGTGCTGCCGCGCCTCACCTTCTCGCTGGAAGAGACGCTGGGGCGGATCGATCTCACCCAGCGCGCCATGGATGAGCAGCAGAATCAGGTCAAAAGCGAAATCGCGGCCCTGCTGACCCAGAACTGGGTCGATGCCATTCACAGCTGCGAAAAGCTGCTGCACGAGACCGGCCAGACCCTGCGCGAGCTGCAGGATACCCTGGACGCTGCCGGCCACCGCTTGCAGGCGGGGCTGCTCAATATTCAAGAAGCGGCGCAGGGGCGCGATGACCTGTTCCACGTCGAGGAGCTGACTCACGCCTTGCAAGGTCGTCTTGACGTCATCACCAGCTGGGGTCAGCAGTGCATCGAGCTCTGGTCCCGCTACGACAGGCACGTCCACAAATTTATCCGCAACGCCATCGACATGGACAAGAACCGTGCCTTCAGCCAGCGGCTGCGCGAGTCCATCCGCAATTTCGAGCAGCACAACTGGCAGCTGCGGGTGGCCGAAGAGCCCCGTCTGCTGGAGCTGCGCGACGAGACCATCGCCATCCACGACGAGGAGGTGACCGGTGAGGTGCCCCTCGAGATGGAGTATGTCGAGATGGTGGACATCAACCAGGAGCTGGCCGAGCGCATCGAGCGCTATCTGGCCCGCTACCCCGAGCAGGGGCAGCAGCTGGATCTGGCCGACGTGCTGCGGGAATACCTGCTGGATTACCCGGCTCATGCCCACTTCGATGTGGCGCGTCTTCTGATCGACCAGGCCGTGCGCCTGGGCCATGCCAGCGGCGAGCGCGAACTGCATCGCCAACCCGCATGGAAACCCATTAACCAAGCTGGATCCAAGGTTCAGGCCTATGTCATTGATCAATACTGAGTTTCCCTTGCCGCTGCGGCTCGCAGAGGCGATTGCCAACCCCTTGTTTCCGCGCATCGACACCGCCTTGCGCTCCGGTCGCCACATCAGTGCCGACGAGTTCGAGCAGCATTCAGCGCTGGTCGAATATCACAGCGAGCTGGAGATCTTCTACGGCCGCTATCAGGTGGAGCTGATCAAGGCGCCGGAAGGCTTCTTCTACCTGCGTCCGCGCCCGAGCTCCGACATCGGCACCACTGTGCTCTCCGAGCTCGATATGCTGGTGGGCAAGGTGCTCTGCTACCTCTACCTGAGCCCGGATCGTCTGGCTTCGGAAGGGGTATTCGCCATGGCCGAGCTGCAGGAAGAGGTGCTGAGCCTCGCCGACGAGAAGCAGCTGCTGCGGATGGTCAACAGCCGCTCCGGCGGTACCGATCTCGACAAGAAAAAGTTGCTCGAAAAGATCCGTACCTCCATGCGCCGTCTGCGCCGCCTTGGCATGATCACCGCCCTTGGCAACGGGGATAAATTCCGGGTTAACGAATCGGTGTTCCGTTTCGCCGCCGATGTGCGTTCCGATGAAGATCCGCGCGCCGTTCAGCTGCGGATGATCCAGGAGGGTGAAGCCATCTTCCACGACGACGAAATGCCGAGCAGCGACTCGCTCTTTGATGACATCGAGGCGGATCTCGATGAAGAACAACTGGATCTGGAGGTATAACCGGTGCGAGGCAAGTTCAAATCCCTGACCATGGTCAACTGGAACGGCTTCTTTGCCCGGACCTTCGATCTCGACCAGCTGGTCACTACCCTTTCCGGCGGCAACGGCGCGGGCAAGTCCACCACCATGGCGGCCTTTATCGCGGCGCTTATCCCCGACCAGTCACTTCTCCATTTCCGCAATACCACGGAAGCGGGGTCGAGCAGCGCCTCCCGTGACAAGGGGCTCTACGGCAAGCTGCAGCGCGGCCACTGCTATTCCCTGCTGGAAGTGATGAACAGCCGCGAACAGCGGATCTGGGTCGGCGTCCACCTCGAACAGGTGGCCAACCGTGACAACAAGGTCAACATCACTCCGTTTGCGCTGGTGGATGTGCCGGAGAATCTAGCGCCGACCGATCTGCTGCTGGAGAAGCTTGATGGCGGCAAGGGGCGGGTACGCGCCTTTACCGACCTTAAAGGGGCGGCCGCCGAGCTGGGTGCGCTGAAAGTCGCCAAGTTCAATACGGTGACCGATTATCACAACTTCATGTTCGAGTTCGGCATCACCCCGAAGAAGTTGCGTGATCAAAAAGATCGCGGCAAGTTCTATCGCCTGATCGAGGCCTCCCTCTACGGCGGCATCTCCTCGTCCATCAGCCGTTCCCTGCGTGAATACCTGCTGCCGGAGAACTCCGGAGTGCGCAAGGCGTTTGCAGACATGGAGGCGGCCATCTATGAAAACCGCCGCACGCTGGAGGCCATCAAGGAAACCCAGGGTCAGCGGGATCTGTTCAAGAACCTGATCACCGAGACCACCCACTATGTGGCAGCGGACTATGTGCGCAATGCCGCCGAGAAGAGCCGCCTCTCCGAGCTGGCCCTCAAGGCGCGTCAGGAGCTGGCCGACAAGCGCCGCATTCTGGCCGAAGAGAAACAGCGCGCTATCTATCTGGCCGATGAAGTGGAGCAGCTCACCAACCGCGAAAAATTGCTGACCGACGAGCTGGAGTCTGCCTCCGAGCATCTGGCCAAGGTGATGGCGGCTGTCAGCTTGCAGAAGAAGATCGAGATGTACCGCGCCGATCTGGCGGATCTCTCTGACAAACTCGAGCAGCAGCAAGCGGTGGTGGAGGAGATCCACGGCCAGCTGCTGGAAGTGGAAGAGCGCAAGGAGTTGGCGCAGGCAGAAGTCGACAGCCTCAAGACCCAGCTGGCCGATTATCAGCAGGCGCTCGATATTCAGCAGACCCGCGCAATCCAGTACCGTCAGGCGGTGCAGGCCCTCGATGCTGCCCGCGAGCAGTGCGAGCTGCCGGGGCTGACCGCCGAGCAGGCGAGCGACACCCTGCACCAGTTCCGCGCAGCCGAGCAGAGTCTCACCAGCCGGGTGCTGGGGGCCGAGCAGCAATTGGCGCTGGCCAAGGCGGCGGTAGCCGAGCATGAAGCGGCGCTGGCGCTGCTGCTCAGCATCGCTCCGGAGACAGTACGTGAGGCCGCCTGGCCCACCGCGCAGGCGCTGCTCAAGCGTCACATCGAAGACAAGGCTCGCATTGCCCAGGGGCAGGGTCTGCGCGCCGCGCTGGCTCGCCTCGAGAAAGAGAGCGAAAGCCAGAAGAATCTCTTCAAGTTGCGTGACGAGCTGCAGCAGGCCTCTGGCCAGCTGATTGCCAGCAGCGATGAGCTGGAGATCTTCCTCGAAGCCCAACGCACTCGTCAGGAGGAGCTCTCCGAGCAGCAGGCGGAGGTGAACCAGCGCCGCGCCAGCCTCGAGCATCAGGGTACCCAGCTAGGCCGCGATATTGCGGAGCTGACCAAGTTGGCGCCGCGCTGGCTGAAATCGTTCGAGAAGCTCGAGCAGCTGCGCGAGCAGAGCGGTTTGCCGCTCGCCACCGCCGAAGAGCTTTCGGCCGGTATGCAGATTGTGCTCGACAAGGAGCGCGAGTTCGAGCAGGAGAGCAACCGCATCGCTGCGCAGAAACAGGCGCTGGAGCTGCAAATTCGCAACCTGCAGCTGGGAGCCGGCGAGGCGGATCCCCGTCTTGCCCGCATTGCCGAGCAGGTGGGGGGCGTGCTGCTCTCCGACGTCTATGACGACATCTCCATCGACGATGCTCCTTACTACTCCGCGCTCTACGGCCCGGCTCGCAGCGCTTTGGTGGTGCTCGACCTTGAGGGTGCCATCGAGCGGCTGAAAAAGCTGGAAGATTGCCCGGAAGATATCTACCTGATTCAGGGCAACCCCGACTCCTTTGACGAGGATTTGGTGGAAGCGGACGAGCTGGGGGACGCCGTGCTGGTGCGTACCAGCAAGCGTCAGGTGCGCTTCTCCCGCTACCCCGAGCTGCCGCTGTTTGGTCGCGCCGCCCGGGAAAGGCGGATCGAGCAGCTCGATCTTGAGCGCGAAGGTCTCATCGAGGGTTACGCCAAGGCCGCTTTCGAGCAGCAGAGGTACCACCGTCTCTACGGTCACTTCCGCGACTTTATCGGTCAGCATCTGGATATCGCCTTCCGCCCCGACCCCGAAGCCGAAGTGCAGGCCAAACAGGCCGAACTGCGCGCGCTGCAAGGGGCCATCGGCGAGTGCGACAAGCAGCTGAGTGATGCCAAAGCGGCCGCCGCCCAGCTGACCCGCCATATCCAGCTGGTACAGGGGATGCTGCCGTTTGCCCACCTGTTTGCCGAGACTGATCTGGCGGCCCGCCTCGAGGCGGCCCATGCCGACGTTGAGGCCCTTAAAACAGCCGAAGCCTTTATCGCCAAACACGGCAAGTCGCTGGAAAAGCTGGAAACCATGGTGCAGGTACTGCGTCAGGATCCGCAGGATCTTGCCGCGTTGCAGGCAGCTTACGATGAGGTGAGCGACCTGCTGGCCGAGCAGAAGCGCCGTTGCTACGCCCTCGATCAGCTGGTGGCCCGTTTGCCGCACTTTGCCTATCAGGATGCGCAAGACCTGCTGGGCAAGGCGTCCGAGATGAGCGAGCGACTCAAAGAGAAGCTGAAGGCGGCCGAGCTTGCCGCCCGCACCGCTGGCGAGCAGCACAAGCAGATTGCCCAGCGCCACACCGAGGCGTTGCAGCTGCGTACCGCGCTCAACTCCAGCGTCGAGGCCAAGCGCCAGACCCTGACCGAGTTCGAGCAGGAGCTGGCGGCCATGGGGCTGACCCTCTCTGACGATATGGAAGAGAAGGCGCGCGCCCACAAGAAAGAGATTGAAGAGCTGCTGATCCGCACCCGTTCCCGTCGCACCAGCGCCGAGGCCCAGTTGCAGGTGACCAAGCGCGAGATCGAATCCCTTGGCGGTCGTCTCAAGCTGGAAGGCAAGGATTACTACAGCGCCCGTAAATCCCTGGTGGGTCACAAGGCGAGCTGGTCACGGGTGGTGCGACTGGCGCGGGAGACCGATGTCGAGAAGCGCCTCAACAAGCGTGAACTGGCGTACCTTGACAGCGACGAGCTGCGCTCCATGTCGGACAAGGCCCTCGGCGCCCTGCGGGTGGCGGTGGCCCACGACGAGGCCCTGCGCGATGCGCTGCGACTGTCGGAGGGCAACCGCAGCACCGAGCAGAAGGTCGCCTTCTATGTGCAGGTCTACCGCTACCTCAAGGATCGCATTCGCAACGACATCATCCGCTCCGATGATCCGGTCGAGGCGATCGAAGAGATGGAGATCGAGCTGGCCCGTCTGGCTGACGAGCTCAAGCAGCGGGAAACCCACCTGTCGCTCTCTTCTCACGAGGTGGCGGCCAAGATCACCAACATCATCCGCCGCGAGCAGAACCGCATCCGGGTGCTCAACCAGGGCTTGCAGAATATCGCCTTCGGTCTGGTGCGCGGGGTGCGCCTCAACGTCAATATCCGCGAGGCCCACACCCGTCTGCTGACGGCGTTGGCCGACCAAACCGCCATGCACAACGATCTGTTTGCAGACAAGGAGCTCAGCTTCTCCGAGGCAATGGCCAAGCTGTTCCAGCGCCTGAACCCGCAAGTAGAGCAGGGGGATCGCAGCTATCAGGTGATGGGCGATGTGCTGCTCGACTATCGCAACTATCTGGAGCTGGAGATCGAGGTGCAGCGCGGGGCCGATGGCTGGCTGCGGGCCGAGAGCGGCGCGCTCTCCACCGGCGAGGCGATCGGTACCGGTCAGGCCATCCTGCTGATGGTGCTGATCAGCTGGGAGGAGGAGTCCCGCCGTCTGCGCGGCAAGGATATCGCCCCCTGCCGCCTGTTGTTCCTCGACGAAGCGGCCCGTCTGGATGGCAAATCCATCGCCACCCTGTTCGAGCTGTGCGAGCGGCAGGATATGCAGCTGCTGATCGCCGCACCCGAGAACATCAGCCCGGAGAAGGGCACCACCTACAAGCTCATCCGCAAGGTGCAGGGCAAGCACGAGCATGTGCATGTGGTCGGCCTGCGCGGCTTCGGCTTTGCCGATGACAAGCTGATTGCCTGAGAAGTCTCTGGCCCATCCGACACGGGATGACCGGTAACTAGTTGAAAGGGAGGCATTTGCCTCCCTTTTTACATGGAAGATATGGCAAAGTAGCCGCACCGTCGCTGCTGCCTGACAACAAGGCGAGAAGTTGCTTGCGAACATGCCGCCAGTGTCACCGGCCGCATCGAAGATGCAAAAATAGCGCAGAGTGGAAAGAAGAAGAGAGGAGAGGGGAAAGGTGCAACATATCCAGAAAGGGCTGCTGTTATCTCTTTGCCTGCTGCTGGCGGCCTGTAGCAGCCGTTATGACGAGAGTCACGGCGGCAGCTGGCGCGGCTATAGCAAAACCGGTTACGCCAGCTATTATGCCGACCGTTATCATGGCAAAAAGACCGCCAGCGGCGAGATCTATCGCACCAACCTCAATAGCGCCGCCCATATGGAATTGCCCTTTGGCGCCATGGTGCGGGTCACCAACCTCGCCAATGGCAAGAGTGTAGTGGTCAAGGTCAATGACCGCGGCGCCTTTAAAAGGGGACGTATTATCGATCTCTCCAAATCGGCCTTTCGTACCATCGGCAATATTCGCGACGGGATTATCAAAGTAAAAATAGAGGTGCTCTAGGCTGGGTGAACCCGTTTATACACGAAAATGGATGTTGATGAATGATAATGGAAGGCTGACATCGACCAGTCAACCTTTCGGTAGATAAAGATATAACATTGATATGGATCAATATTTAATTCAGCTAAAAATGGATTTGTTATCAATGGGAAAAATCGATGATCGTGATTGATATTTATTTTAGCTTATCTCGCCTGTTCGGCCTTACTATGGGGCAAAAGGAGGGATTAGTGATGATTATCTATGGTAAATATGGTGGTGCAGCGCTGAGAGCTGTTCATCTGATGGTGCAGGGAATAATTATGGGCATGCCACCGCCTGGGATATGGCTATTGCTGAAGCATTTGGTGGTGATATCAGCACAGGAAAATTCAAAAATAATCCAAAGGTAACTTTTTTGACTCTTTGCAGTCTTGGTTGTATCAGTTGCATCATGCCAGTTCATTATGTAGCTGCGACCAAAACCAGAGCATATGTGTTGGCTGCCATTGATTTATTGTCACACAAGGATATTACCAAACCGATCAATCCCGAGCAGTTATGGCTGGAAGTGATCTCGGCCTGTAAGTGCGGCAAGCTTGTGAAGCATAACAATCAGATGGATGTCATTCTGACACTTTGGTATGCCGGTGTGCTCAATCCCGAGTGGGATAGGGATGCCATCAGGATAGATTATCGACGAATATAAAAAAGCCAAGGTAATGAATACCTTGGCTATGAAACATCAATTGGTTCTGGTCAGGGATGCACTATCGGAGTGTGCGAATGGCTTGCCATACACCATCAGGTTGGTGGTTTGACTGTATTTGAGGAGATCTTTCTCTGAGAAGTCCAGAGTCATCGAGAAATCCGTGGTGGAATCATTAATGGTCATATAATTGCTTTCCGCAATACCACGCTTGCCCGTCTTGAACTCGATTTTGTTACCCGCTTTGCCTTCAGTGACCACACAGACTGCACGGGGTATACAATATGAGTTGTAAACAAGCTGATTGGTCTTGTCATAAATCAGATAGCCGCGTTGGTCATGAAATTTCCCATTATCGCTTTTTCTGAATACTTCCTGTTTGTAATACATGGCTACCAGATATTGTTCGCTGGCGTTTTTTGCATCGGCCGCCGGTTCAAAGGTAATGACTTCGTAAAAGGGTTCCACTGCCGGCCCCCCTTTGCCAACTTTGCTGCCCTCCTGGCCGGGTGCTACATCTACACCACCAGCATCGGTGCTTTTCCATGTGCCAGCCAACTGAGCTAATGGACCAAAATCCAGACCATTGATAATAGTGCTGGACTCTGCGTGAGCGAGCGTGGCACAGGTAATTAATGCTATGGGTAAGATAACTTTATTCATTGTGATAACTCCATCACTAATAATGACTTGCGAATAAATATGTTCAGCAAAGTAATTGTTATAACGGACCAAGGATGTGGTCAATGATATTGAGTGATGGTGGTTAGTTTTTGTGAGTTATGATTTGTTTTTTCGGGGCTAAATAAATTGAATTTGATATAAGACAATATTGTATTTTTTCATCGCGCTTCCTCAGATATATCGTTATAGAGATAAAGGAACATTGACATGATGCGATGATTATTATGTCAACGGCGTGAATATTTCACTCAGCCCCATCAATTGAAGGCGATAGTCACTAACTCTGCGGCACCCTGACCCCTTTATCGAGATAGAGGCTGCTGTAGTGGGCGCGGTGGGTGACAAACATCACCTGATGGCGGCTGCCGTCGGAGAGGATAATAAAATCCCCCGCCTGAGCGGGGCTTTGCAAGGTGATCTCCTGCTCGGGGGAAGTCAGGCGATCGACATCTTCCTTGAAGGTGAGGGTGTAAGAGAACATATGGCGCTCCACTGCTGGCTCATATCAAACACTCCGTTGAAGGTAGTTGCTGGCAAGGGGGCGCGCGGCGCCCGATTGGCGCTGTTAGACCAAATAGCGGTGATGAGAACGTGCGTGGTTTCAGCTGGGTTGTTTTGCTGAGGTGCGCTTGAGGCGTTTACATCAAGTCCATTGGTATCAAAAGCGATGGGAGAGGGGCAAAAAGGGATGAAAAAACCGCCAGCTGGCGGTTTTTCTTATGCGATGGGCCCTACTTCAGGGCCTTCTTCAGCTTCTTGATCTTGCCTTCATGCTTGGCAATTTTCTCAAGACGAGCGGCGATCTTCTTCTTGATCTCTTTCTTGCTTGCTTTGGCCATCGGTGGCGCTCCTTTGCAGTGGGGACACATTAGGTGTCAGTGTGGGTCTTCCCTTTGACGTCCCAGAGTGCCACAGGGCTCCTTTGTGAACCAGCACTCTGTTGCTTTAATAGCCAGCTCGCTATAACTGCAAGGGGTCGAGCCAGCGCAGCAGTTGCTGGCCCACTTGCGGGCTGGCGAGCAGGGCCATATGGCTGGTGCGATAGACGATCAGGGTATGGGCGGGGAGGAAGGCAAGCTGATGACGCGCCTCGCTGTGCTGACCGAGGGCGCTGCGTAGCGGCACCAGTCCATCGCCAATCAGCCGGTCGGCCAGCAGGCTGCGCTTGGCGGCAGTGGTCGCGGCGATGGCATAACAGTTGACGCTGCAGGGCAAGGGGAGTGGAACGCGGGGATCGCGCAAGGGCACGGCGGGGTCGGGTTGGGCCACTTCGTCGATCACCTTGCCGTGGCGCAGATCCTTGATGCCAATACTGCGCAGCCGCGCCAGCCTGACGAAGGGCTCGCTGTAGGCGATGGCGGGCAGCAACTGCTCCAGCCAGTGACCGGCATGTTCGAGCGGCGCGCCGTGGTGTGGTGTGCCGAAATATCAGGTTGGCAAGGTGTGCAGGCCAGGTGAGCCCGGCTTGGCTAGCATGGTGGCAGGCACTGCGTGCAACCAGTCCCCCCATGCTGTAGCCCATTATCGTTATCTCTTTGAGGTCTCCCGACCAGTGGGCGAACAGCTGTTCCAGCAACAGGGCCAGCGCCTCTCCGTTTTGTGCGATGGGCAGGCCCGAGTTGTAGCGCAAATAAAGAGGCTGATAGCCAAGCGCGTTGGCAAGTTGCTCTCCGTGATTGACCGGTTTGCCTTGATGCTCGGTCTGCCACTGCAGATCGTTCATGCACAGGCCATGGATCATCAGCAGCACCCGTCCCTCGCGGGGTAGATCCTTCGGCATCGCCTGCCAATCGAGGGGCTTGCCCTGATAGCGCAGGGTCATAGGGGTGGCGAGAGCATTGTGGTGTTCGACCAGCTTGTCCCCCAACACGCCATTGAGCGTGGCGATCAGGGCCGCACGTTTTGGGGTTTCGGGGATCTGGTGAGGCGGCGGTGTGGCTGGCAGGCGGCTGAGCAGATGGTTGATGCCGCTGCTTAGGTTGTTGGCGGTGCCATGTACCCCCTTGTAGACCAGCCCGGTGATCCCCGCTGTTTTTCCCTCATCCCATCCCTTGAGCCCCATACCGCTCAGTACCGCCTGATGTACCGCTTCGGTGATCTCTACCGCGGCGGGCAGCGCCAGAGTCAGCAGGTGCGCCAGCTCGCGGATATCCGAAAGATGCCAGGAAGATGATGGCGAGGGGTCTGTGGCGTCGGTCATGGCAAGCCCTTGTGAAAGCGGGTATCGCGTTGTCGTGCCGCGAAGAGCGCAGCGTATCTCTATATCAAACCAGCTTGCGCCCTTTGTGGCGGGTTTACCAGTAACGGGCCATGCATGGCGGGGCTGATAAGAACCGCTTGCGAAGCCGGTCACGGTAATGACAGGGAAAATCATCTCTACTTCGTCATATGAAGCCACATGGAGAGGTGAGGATGTCGCTGTTTGATGAGGTGCAGGTACAGGCGCTCTGTGCAAAGTTGCTCGATAGCCAGAACGAGAAGGGGTGCTCCCTTGAGAGTCGGCATGGCCGCAAGTTGAAAGAGTTGTTGCAGACGAATTGTGGGTTAAGACCTTTTGGGCGAAGCGCTCGTCATGTATTAACCGAGGCGGGACGGGCTTATCTGATCAGACAGCTGGCGCAGGTAGTTCCCCCGGAACAGGACAAGGGTGAGCAGCTGCAACGAATGGGAGTGAGTTTGCCAGCACGGCTCAATCAGGCCTGCTTTTATGCCCTATGGCATGGGGACAGCAAGCATTCGCGGTCAGCATCCCTTGCCGCGCCACTGCTTGCGGACTTGTCGCTCACGCAAGATGAGGTGATCCGCATCCGTTCCCTCGAACCGCTCTCGCTGGTCGATCGGCAGGGTCAGCAGCACGATATGACGGCAATGATGGCGCTGCTGGGGGAGTTGGCGTTGCCGGAGCGGACTCTGGGCACGCTGGCGGCCATCGGCTGGCAAGGGGAGCTTGTCATTACGGTGGAGAATAAGGGGGCCTTTGTCGACTACCCGCTGCAACCCGGGCAACTGCTGCTCTTTGCCCCCGGTCGCAATACCACCTTGGCCAAACAGCTGATCCCGCTGCTGCCTGCGGGCGTGCAGTGGGCCCATTTTGGCGATCTCGATCAACGGGGTATCGATATTGCCATCGAGCTGGCGCGTGAGCTAAATCGACCGGCCATGCTCTGGCTTCCCTGTGAGCTGCAACCTTATCTGGATCACTACGCCCGTCCGGTACGCACCTTTGCAACGGACAGTGGCAAGGTGCCCTGGCGTGTGGCGACGCAGGCTGATCAGGTCGATGATCATGGCTCGCCGGCAGACGTTCCCTGGCTCGATAAACTGATCACAGACGGGACTTGGCTGGAGCAGGAGGTATTGATTCTGGCCCCTCATTGGCGGAGCTGGTCATTGGAAGAGATGGGCAATCAGGTGTGAAACGGGGAGCCCGGGCTCCCCGTCATTTGTGGTCTGCTGCTTACTTGGCGTTGATGGGCCCCTTGGTGCCGGCATCATTATCGACCCAGCCATCTTCACCCTTGATGCGGCGATCCCCCTGAATAGTGTAGATGACCATGCCATCCTTGAACACCAACGCGCCATCGGATTTCTTGGCATTGACCTTCTTGTCGTTGACCCACACCTGATCCTTGCCATCGATGCGGATGTTGGCCACGGTGGCGCCAGTTTGGGGGAAGGTGGCGATCCAGTTGCCCGCATAGGGGCTGCCGCTGGTTGCCGCAGCCGGAGCATTGCCAACACCGGCAGCCGCGTTCTCAGCCTTGGTTTTGTTGATATCGCAGCCATTAAGCTCGCTCACCTGAGTGCAGCCCGAGCGCTCCAGCTTCTGCTCATAGCTCAGATTCAGACCGCCCTCCGCAGCCGGGGCGGGCGTGCCAAATCCCGCCTTGGCATTTTCAGCTTTGGTTTTGTGAATGTCACAGCCCTGCGCCTCGGTGACCTGGGTGCAGCCGGATCGCTCCAGCTGCTCGGCATATTTGGCACTGATGGCGTGGGCAGGGGTGAGCCCGAGCAGGGTCAGGGTGATGAGCAGAGCAGCATTCCTGGACATAGATAATCCCTCAAAGATGTAAGTCATGCAGGTTCATCCGCGCAGTTGCGGCAGTGAACGTCGGCCTCTCCTGAGCATCCGAGACAGATGCGCAGCTGGCGTATTCACGTTAGCACCTTGGGCCAACCGCGCCCATCGATGTGGCCGGAAGATATGGTGAGAGGTGATTCGGGCGGGGAGCGCAGGGGAGGCGAGATAGCAGCAGTGTCAACGCTGGAGAGATCATTCCAAGAGAAAAGGTGTTGCGGGCATTATCATAATGATAACGGCAACCCCGCTGATATCATTTCAGCCCCTGATACTGACCTTTGATGATAATTCTCACCGACGCCGAGATATCGCCTCTGATTATTATCACCTTGCTATTTTATGGTTTGGCTGATCTGCTCACCTTTTTATTGAATAAACCGCTTAAATAGCCGCTGATTTTGTGGGTGGCATCACACACTTTCGCCATCTATTAATATCTGCCTGCATTTTATTGGTTTGGCACGGTTATTGATTGCCTCATATCGACGCTAACCGACGCGCTCACCCACAACCGGGATGCTGGTGACATCGTGAGTGAAAGGGGAGCTATCCATATCTCATCCAATGATTGGGGCGAACGATGAAAGCAGTTAACGAATTAATCAAAGAGATCAGAGCACTCAAATCCAACCTGCATGAAAAAGATTTTCTGCTGACCTGGGAGCAAACGCCTCAGGAGTTGGAGCTGGTATTGAAACTGGCCGAATCCCTCAAGACCCTGCGCGCCGAAAATATCTGCACCAAACTGTTTAACAGCGGGCTCGGTATCTCGGTTTTCCGCGATAACTCCACCCGAACCCGCTTCTCTTACGCCTCTGCGCTGAATCTGCTCGGTCTGGCCCAGCAGGATCTGGATGAGGGCAAATCCCAGATCGCCCACGGCGAGACCGTCCGTGAAACGGCCAATATGATCTCCTTCTGCGCCGATGCCATCGGGATCCGTGATGACATGTTCCTCGGTGCCGGCAACGCCTATATGCGCGAAGTGGGCGCCGCATTGGATGAAGGATTCGAGAAGGGGGTTCTGCCCCAGCGTCCGGCGCTGGTCAACCTGCAGTGCGACATTGATCACCCGACCCAGTCGATGGCTGATCTCGCCTGGTTGCAGGAGCACTTCGGCAGCCTGGAGAGCCTCAAGGGCAAGAAGATTGCGATGACCTGGGCTTACTCCCCGAGCTACGGCAAGCCGCTCTCCGTGCCCCAGGGCATCATAGGTCTGATGACACGCTTTGGGATGGACGTGACCCTGGCCCATCCGGAAGGGTATGACCTGATCCCGGACGTGATCGAAGTGGCCAAAGAGAATGCCAAGGCCTCCGGCGGCAGCTTCCGTCAGGTCACCTCCATGGAAGAGGCGTTCAAGGATGCAGATATCGTCTATCCCAAGTCCTGGGCCCCCTACAAGGTGATGGAGCAGCGCACCGAGTTGCTGCGTGCCAATGACCACGCTGGCCTCAAGGAGCTGGAGAAACATTGTCTTGAGCAGAACGCCAAGCACAAGGATTGGCACTGCACCGAGGAGATGATGACGCTCACCAAGGGTGGCGAAGCGCTCTATATGCACTGCCTGCCCGCCGATATTTCCGGCGTCTCCTGCAAAGAGGGCGAAGTAACCGAAGGGGTATTCGAGAAATACCGTATCGCCACTTACAAAGAGGCGAGCTGGAAGCCCTATATTATCGCCGCCATGATCATGGCCCGTAAATTCTCCGCCCCGGCAGAAACCCTGGAAAATCTGATTAAAGAGGCGCAAAAGCGGGTGAAATAAATAACGGCAGGGCAGGGTGAATATTCATCCTGCCCACACTGTCGAACCCATTATTTTGAGTTTTCTCCCCGTGGCATTTGAATAACGGATCTCCCGGCGAGGCAGCTCTTTGTCAGGTAACGCCTAGTGAGGTAAGCATGTCCCAATTTTCTTTGAAGATGGATATTGCCGATAACCGCTTTTTTACCGCCGAGCCATCTCCGCTGTTTTCTCGCGCCGAAGCACAAAAGGCTCGCGCTTTTCATAAAAAACTGGCCGGTTATGAACCGACCCCATTGTGCGACCTGAAAGCTCTGGCCGCCTATATCGGGGTGAAAAATATATTGGTCAAGGACGAGTCAAAGCGCTTTGGCCTCAACGCCTTCAAGATGCTGGGTGGCGTCTACGCCATCGCCAACCTGCTCTGTGAAAAGTACGGGGTGGCCATCGAGGATTTCTCCTTCGATCTCATCAAACGCACCATCAAGGAGCCGATGACTTTCGCCACCACCACAGATGGCAACCACGGTCGTGGCGTTGCCTGGGCCGCCAAACAGGTGGGTCAGCATGCGGTGGTCTACATGCCCAAGGGCTCGACCCAGGAGCGGGTGGACCACATCCTCAATCTCGGTGCCGAATGCATCGTCACCGACATGAACTATGACGACACCGTGCGCCTGACCATGAAGATGGCCGAAGAGCGCGGTTGGCACATCGTGCAGGACACCGCCTGGGAGGGTTACACCAAGATCCCGACCTGGATCATGCAGGGTTACTCCACCCTGGCCGACGAAGCGGTCGAGCAGATGCAGGCCATGGGCATCAAGCAGCCCACCCACGTGCTGCTGCAGGCCGGGGTCGGGGCGCTGGCGGGCGGGGTGCTCGGTTATCTGGTGGACTGCTTCGGGGCGAAAAACCTGCACAGTATCGTAGTCGAGCCGGATCAGGCCGACTGCATCTACCGCTCCGGCGTGGCGGGGGAGATGGTCAACGTGGGGGGCGACATGCGCACCATCATGGCCGGTCTCGCCTGTGGCGAACCCAACCCCCTCGGTTGGCCACTGCTCAGAAGCTGCACCACCCAGTTTATCTCCTGCCACGACAAGGTGTCGGCATTAGGGATGAGAGTGCTCGGTAACCCTCTTGGCAATGACCCCCGCATCATCTCCGGTGAGTCCGGTTCGGTCGGTACCGGCGTGCTGGCGGCGGTGCGTCACCACCCGGATCGCGCGGCGCTGATGGAACGTCTGGGGCTAAGTCGCGACTCCGTGGTGCTGATCATCAACACCGAAGGGGATACCGATGTGACCCACTACCGGGAAGTGGTGTGGGAAGGCAAACATCCTGCCTGCGACTAACTCTCCCGCCAGAGCAGAGACACGAATTGAAGAACTGATCGCACCTCGCCAACGGGGCGCGGTAACGGGCACAGGGCGCTGCCGATGAACAGGCCGCGCACTCTCAGTTGTTATGGAGAATCACAATGAGCAAGCAAATTCCGTTTGAAATGGTGTTGGAGAAGGCCTACCAGTACAAGGCCGAGATGAGTCAGTTCCTGCGCGACATGATCGCCATCCCGAGCGAGAGCTGCGATGAAGAGCGCGTCGTGCTGCGCATCAAGCAGGAGATGGAGAAGGTTGGCTTTGACAAGGTCGAGATCGACCCCATGGGTAACGTGCTGGGCTATATCGGCCACGGCCCGCACCTGATCGCCATGGATGCCCACATCGATACCGTCGGGGTCGGCAACCGCGCCAACTGGACTTTCGACCCCTATGAGGGGATGGAAGATCACGAGATCATCGGTGGCCGCGGTGCATCTGACCAAGAAGGCGGCATGGCCTCCATGGTCTACGCGGGCAAGATCATCAAGGATCTGGGGTTGGAAGATCAGTACACCCTGCTGGTGACCGGTACCGTGCAGGAGGAGGATTGCGATGGTCTCTGCTGGCAGTACATCATCGAGCAGAGCAAGATCCGCCCCGAGTTCGTGGTCAGTACCGAACCCACCGACTGCCAGATCTACCGTGGCCAGCGTGGCCGCATGGAGATCCGTGTGGAAGTGCAGGGGGTGAGCTGCCACGGCTCTGCGCCTGAGCGCGGTGACAACGCCATCTTCAAGATGGGCCCGATCCTCGGCGAATTGCAGGAGCTGAGCCACAACCTCGGTCATGACGACTTCCTCGGCAAGGGTACCCTGACTGTCTCCGAGATCTTCTTCACTTCGCCAAGCCGCTGCGCTGTCGCCGACAGCTGCGCCGTCTCCATCGACCGCCGCCTCACCTGGGGCGAGACCTGGCAAGGGGCGCTCGACGAGATCCGCGCCCTGCCTGCGGTGCAAGCCGCCGGTGCCGAGGTCTCCATGTATCAGTACGACCGTCCGGCCTACACAGGTCTGGTCTACCCGACCGAGTGCTACTTCCCGACCTGGAAGGTGGAAGAGGATCACATCACCGTCAAAACCCTCTCCAAGGCTTATCGCGAGCTGTTCAACAAGGAGCCGGTAGTGGACAAGTGGACCTTCTCGACCAACGGGGTCTCCATCATGGGTCGCCACGGTATTCCGGTCATCGGTTTTGGCCCGGGTAAAGAGCCGGAGGCCCACGCACCGAACGAGAAGACCTGGAAAGAGCATCTGGTCAAGTGCGCCGCCATGTACGCCGTGATCCCCATGCTCTATCTGGCCGAGCTGGACAAGTAAGGGGACTGCCGGGTGGTGACTGCCATCGCCGCCCAGCTGTTGAAAGTGCCCCGTCTCCATTGAGGCGGGGCCTTGCTGTTTGAAGGCAAAAAGCATTCGAGGTGGTGGGGATGAAACGGCTGATCAAAAACGGTGTGTTGGTCGATGCGCAGGGTGAATATCGTCAGGATCTGCTGATCGAAAACGGGGTGATCCGCGCCCGTGCCGCCGATATCCAGCCCGATGGCGAAACCGAGGTGATCGATGCCAGCGGCTGCTATGTGATGCCAGGTGGCATCGATGTCCACACCCACTTCAACATCGATGTGGGGATTGCCCGCAGTTGCGATGACTTTTTCAGCGGTACCCGTGCCGCCGCCTGTGGTGGCACCACCACCATCATCGACCACATGGGATTTGGCCCGGCGGGGTGCAATCTGCATCACCAGCTGGCCCGCTATCACGATTACGCCGCCGATCAGGCGGTGGTCGACTACAGCTTTCACGGCGTGATCCAGCATGTGGATGACGCCATCCTTAATGAGATGGCCGCCATGGTGCAGGAGGAGGGGATCAGTAGCTTCAAGCTCTATCTCACCTACCAGTACAAGCTGGGGGACCATGACGTGCTGCGCGCCTTGGCCCGCCTCAAAGAGGTGGGGGCGCTCGCCACCGTCCATCCCGAGAATGATGCCGCCATCGCGGCGCGCCGGGCGGCCCTATTGGCCGCCGGTCACCATGAGCCCTGGTATCACCCGCAAAGTCGCCCGCTGGAGTGCGAGGCGGAGGCGATCGCCCGGATGATCAACCTGGCGGGGCTCGCGGGCAATGCCCCGCTCTATATCGTCCACCTCTCCAACGGACTGGGGCTGGAGTATCTGAAATTGGCGCGCCGTCAGGGGCAACCGGTTTGTGGAGACCTGCCCGCAATATCTGCTGCTTGATGACAGCTGTTACTACCGGGAGAACGGGGTCGACTATCTGCTCAGCCCCCCGCTGCGCTCACGCCGCGAGCAGGACAAGCTGTGGGTTGGCATCGCTGCGGGCGACATCGACACGGTGGCGACCGATCACTGCAACTTCTCCCATGCCCAGCGCATGACCCTGTCAGGCGGCGATTTCAGCCGCTGCCCCAACGGCTTGCCGGGCGTCGAGAACCGGATGCTGCTGCTGTTTGCCCACGGGGTGTTGGGCGGGCGCATCTCGCCGTCCCGCTTCGTGGCCCTCACCAGCGCCAATTCGGCGCGCCTGTTTGGCCTCTGGCCGCGCAAGGGCAACTTGCAAGCGGGGTCTGATGCCGATCTGGTGCTGATGGATCCCCGTGGCGAGACCCAGATTCGTCACGCCGCCCTGCACGACAACGGCGACTACAGCCCCTACGAGGGGATGCGTTGTCCCGGCCAGATCAGGATGACCCTCAGTCGCGGCGAGATAGTCGCTCGCGATGGCGAGTTTCTGGGGCTGCGTGGTCACGGCCGTTTTCTAGCCAGAGCGCCCTTTGATCCGGCGTTGGCGCCGGAGCTGCACTCGCCTTGCCCCACAGTGGCAGGCTGACAATCCGTTCGAAACACGCAAATCAGCAAGCTTATGTGAACAACGAAAGGTGGGCCGGTATTGCGCCGGCTTGTCCCATCACTGGAGATAACAAGATGAAACAGAGAATCGTACTGGCCCTTGGCGGCAATGCGCTGGGCAACAACCTGCCCGAGCAGATGAAGGCGGTGCAGAGCACGGTGGGCACCATTGCCGACCTGATCGCTCAGGGGCATGAGGTGGTGGTGACCCACGGTAACGGCCCGCAGGTGGGGATGATCCAGCAGGCGTTCGAGGTGGCGGCCCGCCATGACTCCAAGGCGCCCCATCTGCCCATGTCGGTCTGCGTGGCCCTGAGTCAGGGTTATATCGGTTATGACCTGCAAAACGCCCTGCGCGAGGCACTGCTTGAACGCGGCATCCACAAGCCGGTTGCCACTTTGGTGACCCAGGTTGAGGTTGATAAAAACGATCCCGCCTTCCTCGACCCGAGCAAGCCCATCGGCGGTTTCTTCAGCAAGGAGGAGGCCGAGGCGCTGATGGCGCAGGGTGAGCACCTCAAAGAGGACGCCGGTCGCGGCTATCGCCGGGTGGTCGCATCCCCCAAACCCGTCGATATCATCGAGAAAGAGACCGTCTCTGCCATGCTGGCTGCCGGTCAGGTGGTGATCACCGTCGGTGGCGGCGGCATTCCGGTGCTGCGGGAGGGCAATCACCTGCGCGGTGCCAGTGCGGTGATCGACAAGGATTGGGCCAGTGCCAAGCTGGCGGAGCTTATCGACGCCGACATGCTGATCATCCTTACCGCGGTAGAGAAAGTGGCCATCAACTTCGGCAAACCCGATGTGCAGTGGCTCGATCAGCTGAGCGTGGGAGATGCCCAGTGTTTTATCGAGCAGGGGCAGTTTGCCAAGGGATCCATGCTGCCCAAGGTGGAGGCGGCGCTCTCGTTTGCCACATCCATGCCGGGGCGCAAATCCCTCATCACCCTGCTGGAGAAGGCCGCCGAGGGGATCGCTGGCAAGACCGGTACCGTGATCAGCCTGTAATCATGCGTATTGACCCGCAGGGGCATCCGGCCCCCTGATAGAGTGTGGAGCCTTGGCTCCACACTCAGTTTTATTGGGATGGCGGTGACGGATCATCACTGTCGATCGTGTTCTGCAGGCCAGATGAACCGCTCTGTGGGAGTGGCAATGGGGCTAGTTGGAGTGGCAACCGGTTTTTGTGGATGGCAGAAACCTGTAGAGGCCGATACCGGCGAGCAAACCAATCATCGCCAGCAGCAGCCAGATGACTGTGGCGGGGCGGCTGCCCGCATCCCCCAACATAAAACCGATGAGCAGGTTGCCAAAGAGCGCCATGCAGCCGCCAGCGCTGGCATAGAAGCCGTAGTAGCTGCCGAGCTGCTCGGGAGGGGCGTATCGGGGCAGTTGGGCGGAAAAGAGCGGGAAGCAGAGAATGGATCCGAGCGATAGCAGGGCTACCTGCGTCAACACGCCTGCCGTCGGCCAAGGTGCCAGCAGCGGTAGAGCCAGGTAGCTCAAGCCCATCATCCCGATACCCAACCCCATGGCGAGCGGCACTCCCAGGCGCCTCTCTACCAGACGGGAGGCTGGTAGCTGGAGCAGGACGCCGATCACCGCCGAGAGGGTAAAGACGCCGCCGAGCAGGTAGGTGGCGTCCGGCAGACTCTGGATATGGGCGGGCAGGGCGAGATAGAGCTGGTGGAACAGGATCTGGTAGCTGCCCGCCAGCAGGGTAAACACGATAAATGGGCGCTGGCGCACTATCTCTCTCCATTGGCGCAAAATGGCGCCACGCGGACTCTGGTGGCTCACCGGGCGTTTGGGCAGCACCCGGTATTGCAGCACGCCGAGCAGGGCGAACAGACTCGCCGCCAACAAGCCGGTCAGGGTATAGCTCTGCTGGGTCAGTGTCAGTCCAACCAGGGGCCCGAGCAGCATGCCCGCCTCGCTGGCGAGATTGTGCAGGGCAAAGGCGCGCTGACGCTGGCTCGGGTTGTGGCATTCGCTGGCAAGATACGCCTGGGCGCAAGGGGTGAACAGGGCCCCCGCAAAGCCGGTGAGGGCGGCGGCCAGCAGCAGGATGGGCAGGGACTCGGCCCAGCCGAGCAACACGAAGCCTATGGAGCGCACCAGGCAGCCCCAGACGATGGCGGGGTGATAGCCGATGCGATCCCCAAGGGTGCCCCCCAAGAGAAAGAGCCCCTGCTGGCTGAAGACCCGCATCCCCATGACCAGGCCACAGGCCCAACCGGCGAGACCCAGCCCGCTACCCATGTGCTGGGCGAGGAAGGGCATCATCATGTAGAAGCCGAGGTTGAAGGCCAGCCCGTTGGTGATAAGCAGGCGGGCTGCCGGGCTCATGCCCTGCCAGTCCCGCCAGTAGGAGGCGCCGTTCATGTGCGCCTCCCGCCAGCGCGTGGGTAGGTGGTTGCAGGGGGGGCGCAGCGCTGTGTCATGAGGCCTTTCGCACGGTTCTGAGGAAGGGGATGCCGCTCTGATCGTGGCTTATCTCCACCGGCACATGGTAGAGGCGCTCGATGAGGGCCGCGTCGAGCACCCGGGCGGGGGGGCCGAAGGCCTGCAGATCGCCCCCTGCCAGCACGATCAGCTGATCGGCAAACTGGGCTGCGAGGTTGAGATCGTGCAGCACCACCAGGGTGATCCACTGCTGCTCGCGGGTCTGCTGACACAGGTGCTCCATCAGTTGCATCTGGTGGTGCAGATCCAGGGCGCTGACCGGCTCGTCCAGCATCATGATGCGGGGATCGCGCAGCAGCACCTGGGCAAACAGCACCATCTGCCGCTGGCCGCCGCTCAAGGAGTAGAGGGGGCGATCCGCCAGATGGGCGATGCCGAGCGCTTGCAGGGCGCGGCCCGCCGCCAGAATGTCCTCGTCAGCCAGACGCATGGAGAGGCTGTCGAGGCGACCGAGTACCACCACTTCGATGACGCTCAAGTCCAGCTCCAGCTGGATGTTCTGGGGCATGTAGCCAAACTGCTGGCGCCACTTGGCCTGCGTCATCTGGCGGACACTCTGGCCCCCCAGGCGGATATCGCCGCCATCCGGGGTCAGTTCACCAAACAGGGTGCGCATCAAGGAGGTCTTGCCGGTACCGTTCGGACCGATGATCACGTGGACTTGACCCGGATGCAGGGTGAGGTTGAGCTCTCGCAGCAGGGTCTGCTGGCCGAGGGAGAGGGTGAGTCGGGATATTTCAAGCACGTTTACGCCCCCTGCCGAGGATCAACCAGATGAAGAAGGGCACGCCAATCAGAGCGGTGACAATGCCGATGGGAAAGAGGGCCCCCGGAATAATGGACTTCGAGAGCACTGAGGCCGCCGAGAGCATGCAGGCGCCGCACAGGGCCGAGAGCGGGATCAAAAAGCGCTGATCTTCCCCCACCAGCATGCGAGCAATATGGGGTGCCACCAGGCCAACGAAGCCGATGACACCGACGAAACTGGTGGCGGTGGCGGTGAGCAGGGCGACCAGGATCAGGGTCTTCATGCGCAACCTGTCCACGTTGACCCCGAGGCTGCGGGCGCGGGCTTCCCCGAGGCGCAGGCTGGTGAGGGCCCAGGCATCCCGGTAGATGAGCAGGGTGCAGATCAGGGTGATGGCGGCGGTGATGATCAGGGAGTCCCAGGTGGTGCGCATCAGGCTGCCAAACAGCCAGAACAGGATCTGCTGGTTGAGCTCGGGGGAGGAGAGAAACTGCAGCAGGGAGAGCAGGGATTGGAACAGGAACAGCAGGGCGATGCCCGCCAGGATCAGGGTCTGGCTGCTGACATGGCGCATCATGGCCAAGCCAAATAAAAGGCTCGCGGCAAACATGCAGAGGATGAAGGCGCCAGCCGGAATGGCAATCAGAGGAGGGAGCCCAAGACCGCCGGTATAGAGCGCCAGTGCGGCACCGAGCCCCGCTGCGGCAGCGAGCCCCAGGGTGTAGGGGCTGGCCAGCGGATTGTCCAGCAGGGTCTGCATCTGGACGCCGCCAAGGCCCAGCGCAGCACCGACCACCAGCGCCATCAGGGCGATGGGCAGGCGCATGTCATGGACTATGGTGCGGGTCATGGGATCGGCCTGGGCGGGGGCGAGCAGGGCATCGACCACTTCGCCCAGTGGCAGCAGAGAGGGGCCGGTGGCGATGTCGAGCACCAGGGTAATGCACAGCACTAGGGTGAGCAGCAGGAGCCAGTGCCCGCGACGGCGCTCCCGTTGCCGCTGGCGGGCGAGGGTCTGCTGCAGGGCAGCCAAATCATTCATGATGACAATCCTGAAACGGGCGCCATGAGAGGCGCCCACAAGGGTGAAAGAGGGATGAAGAGGGTTCTGCCTAGACAGGCAAAGCCCGAACGACCGGATTCAGTTTGCGTCACCCTGCTTGATGCCCAGCATAAATGTGCCCTGGGGACGGATGGGCAGATAGCGCTGGTAGAAGCCCTGATAGGTGACCAGTGGATCGAGATCCTGGAACAGATCCGGGTAGAGGGCCTTGGCCATGAACTCGATGAGCGCGGCATCCATGATGCTGCGGGTGGCGCCGTGATAGACCGCATAGAGACGACCCTGCTGCACTGCGGGCAACTCGCTCCAGCCCGGGCGGGCGGCAAAACCCTGCAGACGCTGGCGCACGGTCTCAGCCGACACATCCTGGCCGACCTGCATCGCCTCTGCGCTGCTCACGCTCTCGTAGCCCGCCATCAGGATGACTTCGGGTTTGCTCGCCAGCAGTTGCTCAGGATGGATGGGGCCCCAGCGCTCGACGAAGGGAGCCGCGACGTTGTCACCCCCGGCCAGCAGGGCCATCGCGCCCCACATGTCCTTGCCATAGGTGTAGCTGTACTCGGCCGGGCCCTTGTCACCCAGCTCGATATAGACCCGAGGGGGCTGGCGCTTCGCGTTGGCAACGCGGGAGGTGATGATGTCAATCTTGGTCTTGTATTCGTCGGCCATCTGTTGGGCACGAGCTTCCTGACCTGTCACCTTGCCCAGCAGCAAGGTGCTCGCCATGTGGCGCTCCAGGGTCTGGGCGTTGTAGTCGATGACCACCACCGGGATCCCGGCCTGTTCGAAGCGTGGCAGATCCGGGCCGAGGGCCTCATATTGCCACTTCGCCAGGATCAGCAGATCGGGCTTGACCGCCAGGGTCTTCTCGATGGAGAAGCTCTGATCCTGCACATTGCCAAGGTCAGGCACCTTGGCCAGTTGCGGCAGGCTGGCCACATAGAGCGACCAGATGGCGGGGCGGGACTTGACGAACCAGCCACGGGACATGCCCACCAGCCGATCGGCGCCGCCTTCACCGGCCACGGCCAGATAATCCTCGGGATAGAAACCGAGCACGATACGGCTGGCCGGAAGGCTGAGGGAGACCTTGCGGCCCATCACATCTTCTACTTCAACCGGGGGATTTGCCTGCGCCATCCAGCTCATCAGGGCGAGCTGACCGAGCAGCAGCAACTTTGCCAGGGGGTGACGAAACATCTTGTGAAAACCTTGAACGGATTTTGGGGTGAGAAGTATTAGCATTTGCATTTAATGATGGCAATCGATTTTACCAAGGGTCAGATAAGGGACGTATATAGCGTATTAGTCGTTCGAGGCCCACCTTGGCAAGGTTCTTCGTCAACGCCCCTCTTCAGGGGGCGTGCACGTTTGGGCTGTCGGCCCCCACAAGAGTAAGATGGTCCTTTTAGGGGCTGGTTAGCCCGGCATGCAGGCGCACAGGCGCCAAAAAGGCAGAGTAATGAGCACAAAGATCAATATGGCGGCGTTGGGGGGACTGGTCCTGCTCACCGCCATCTGGAGTTACAGCTGGATCGTGATGAAGCAGGTGATGCTCTACGCGGGGGCGTTCGAGTTCACCGCCCTGCGCTGCTTGTGCGGTTCATTGGTGTTGTTGCTGGTGCTGGCCCTGCGTGGCCGCCGTTACCTCAAACCCACCCCGTTTCGCTATACATTAGCCATCGCCCTGTTCCAGACCTGCGGCATGGTGGGGTTGGCCCAGTGGGCGCTGATCAGCGGCGGGGCGGGCAAGGTGGCTATTCTGAGCTACACCATGCCGTTCTGGGTGGTGATCTTCGCAGCGCTCTTTCTGGGGGAGCGGATGCGCAAGCTGCACTATATGGCTGTCGGGGTGGCGGCCTGCGGGCTGCTGCTGGTGATACAGCCCTGGCTGCTGCACCTTGAATCCCTCAAGAGTGCGCTCTTGGCGATCCTCTCCGGCATCTGCTGGGGGATCAGCGCCATCATCGCCAAGCGGATGTATGCCCGCCACCCCGGGGTGGATCTGATGTCCCTCACCACCTGGCAGATGATCTACGCCACCCTGGTGATGACACTGGTGGCCGCACTGGTGCCGGAGCGCCCCATCGACTGGCAGCCCTACGTGATGGGGGCGCTGGCTTATAGCGCCATCTTCGCCACGGCGCTGGCTTGGAGCCTCTGGCTGTTCGTGCTGAAAAAGCTGCCGGCGGGGATTGCCAGCCTCAGCACCCTGGCGGTGCCGGTAACCGGCGTGCTGCTCTCCTGGTGGCTGCTTGGGGAAAATCCGGGGCCGGTGGAGGGGAGCGGCATCGCCCTTATCGTAATGGCGTTGTTGGTGATTAGCCGCAAGGGCAAGCGCTCCGTGGTATCGGTGGCGGGGGAGACCCGTATCAAGCACGGTTGAGGGGTGACTGGGCTGCCAGTGGCACAATAAACAGCACTCAAAAGAGCCCGCGACAGGGGACCAGCCCCTAGTTACAATGGCGTGGTCTGACTGTGCTTGGAGCACAGGTATCTGATTTATTGTGATTATTTCAACAAACCTAACGGCAAGGATGAGACCGTATGATGACGCTGGTGTGGTTGGCTGTAGGCCTGGTGTGTCTGGTGGTGGGGGCCGAATCTCTTGTGCGGGGCGCATCTCGCCTCGCCACCATGATGGGGATATCGCCACTGGTGGTGGGATTGACCATAGTGGCCTTTGGGACCAGTGCTCCCGAGCTGGCGGTGAGCATCCAGTCTGGCCTCGAGGGGCAGGCAGGGATAGCGGTGGGGAACGTGGTCGGCAGCAATATTTTCAACGTGCTGTTTATTTTAGGTATTTCGGCACTGATCGTACCGTTGACCGTCTCCCTGCAACTGGTACGTCTCGACGTTCCCTTGATGATAGTGGTCTCTTTTCTGGTGTTGTTGCTGGGCTACGATGGCCGTATTGCGCCACTGGAAGGGGCGCTGCTGTTTGCCGGCATCATCGCCTACACCGGGTTTCTCTTTGTCCAGAGTCGACGGGAAAACAAAGCGGTGCAGGCGGAGTACGAGCAGGAGTTTGGTACCCGTGAAGCGAGTACGGCGGGCAACTGGTTGCGCAATCTGCTCTTTATTGCCGCAGGTCTGGGTCTGCTGATCCTCGGCTCCCGCCTGCTGGTTGGCAGTGCAGTGGAGATTGCCCACTACTTCGGGGTGAGCGATCTGATCATCGGCTTGACCATAGTGGCTGCCGGTACCTCCTTGCCCGAAGTGGTGACCTCCATCGTCGCAGCCCTGCGCGGGGAGCGGGATATCGCGGTGGGCAACGTGGTCGGCAGCAATATCTTCAATATCCTCTGCGTGCTGGGACTCACCTCCATGGTGACGCCGGGAGGGCTTGAAGTGTCGGCCACCGCCCTTCAGTTCGATATTCCGGTAATGATTGCGGTGGCGCTTGCCTGCCTGCCCATCTTCTTTACCGGTTACACCATCGCCCGCTGGGAAGGGGCGCTGTTCCTGGCCTACTACATCGGCTACACCTGCTGGCTGATCCTCCACGCCACATCCAGTCCGCTGCAAGGTCAGTTCAGTGCAGCGCTAACCGGTTTTGTATTGCCGCTCACCGCCATCACTCTGGTTGTGCTGGCGGTGCGAGCCTGGCGATTGCAACGAACCCGGTCGTGATGCAGGTTCTCCTGATGTAAAGGAGCTGCATCAACCGACAGGCCGAAAAAAGCCCCACCATCACGGTGGGGCTTTTGCTTGGCGCTGAGGGGGGACGCGCTGTGCCCTTATCTGCGCCGTGCCAGATGCATCATGGCTTCGAGTACGGCGCCGCCGATGGCGCGTGCCTTGTCAGAGACGGTGGTGGCATCGGCGCGCTCGCCACGCGGGTCGATATCGCCAATCTTGAAGCCGACTGGCACCTCGATGCCATCGCTGAGCAGCCCCCGCACCATGCCAGAGAGGGGCGCTATGATGGGGGCATCCCCTACATGGGCAATCACATCCCCCTCCTGAACCAGATCGCCGAGCTTGATCAGGCTCTTCATCACGCCGGGGGCGGGGGCGCGTACCACCCGGCGTGCGGAGTGCCCCTCGATTACTCCGGGAATGCCGGTATTGGGCTGGGCGGGGCCCTGATAGATGACCCGCCCCAGATGGTGACCACGGTTGGTCTCGATCACTGCATCGCAGTCGCGTCCCGCCTCAAATCCCGGGCCAAGGGCCACCGTAATGGGGGCCATCTCCTTGTGGGTGCCGAGGTTCTGCTTGGCGAGGATGGCATCCACCAGATAGCGCGGCTTGAGCTCGGCAAGGGTGGCGCAGTCGGGGTCAACCAGCAGCGGAATGACGCCCCGATCCAGCTGCTCGAACGCCTGCTCAACGCTCTCGACCCGCTTGGCGCGCACACCCTCGACACTGGTTTCACCGTCAAACATCCCCTGGGCGAAGGCGACGGTGCGGCGGATCACCGTGGGTTTGTCGAGATCCAGCATCACCACCTTGAAGCCGGCATTGTGCAGGCGCAGCGCGACGCCGGTGGCGATGTCGCCGGAGCCGCGCATCACCACCAGTTGATCCCGCTTGAGGCGCACATCATCCTGCATCAGTCCACCCGCTTTGCCATTTTTCACCTGCAGCAGCTCGGCGAGGATGCTGATGGCGATCTCCTCGGGGGTTTCGGCACCTATGTTGTAACCGATGGGGGCGTGCAGCTGCTGCAGTTGGGTCTGGCTCACCCCTTGCTGGCGCAGCGCCTGGGTGAAGGTCTGTACCTTGCGCTTGCTGGCGAGCAGCCCCAGATAGGCGAGGGGACGGCTGATGAGGCGATCCAGCGCCTCCTTGTCCTGATGGTTGGTGGCGATGATGACGAAGTTGGCGGGCTCGATGGCCAGTTTATCGATCACCGCGCTGATGGTATCGGCCTGCACCAGATGGGTACCGGCGGGGAAGAGGTCAGGGTTGAGGCTCCCCTCGAAGCAATCCCCTACATGGACATCAAAGCCGAGCGGCGCCGCAGCATGGGCCACAGCCCGGTTGACGTGGCCGGCACCAATGAGCACCAGCCGTGGTCGCAGACCATAGACATCGATATAGACCGACATGGCACCACCGCAATCCGATCCGACCGCATGCTCACCGTTGCGTGCCATCCGGCCGTGGAAGATGCGCGGCTTGCGCTCGGCAATGGCGGCCATCGCTTCCTCGATCACCAGCCGCTCGATCATGCCGCCGCCGATGGTGCCGAGGATCTGGCCATCGGCCATCACCAGCATCTGGGCCTGATGGCGGGGGGTGGAGCCACGGCTCTCGATGATCTGGGCCATGGCAAAGGGAGTGTTCTCCTGTTCCAGTCGGGCTGCGTGTGAAAACAGATTCATAAGGTACCTCTTCTTATCCTTAAACCATCATGGGCGAGGCGGCTGAGCCTCATCCTGAGCGAAGTAACCGAGTGCGTGGCGAATGGGCTGTGGCTCGCGAACCGCCCCCTGCCAGATGGCATGGATCTCGGGGTGGCGGCTATGCAGCTTTATCAATTCATCGAGCCATGACGCCTCATTTTGATAATCCCCATTGATAAACCAGATCCGGCGCGCCCTGGCCGGGTGCCTTTGAACAGCCCCTCGGGGTGGGAGAGCAGCTGGTGAAACAGGGCCCAGTCGAGGGGGTCACCGGCCTCTATCCCGCACAGGGCCTGAAGCTCTGCCCAGCGGTGGATCTGCTGCGGGTCGGCCTTGGCCCCCACCATGGCGCCGCCTGTCAGGGCGATCACCCAATCACTGTGCTGAGGAATGCAAGGTTCGTGCAAAGCGGGCACTTTCAATAACTTGTGATTGGCGCCATCCGATTCGACCAGGATGAGATCGAAGCGCTGCTGCCCCTTGATAAGATCAATCTGCTGGGGTGTGGGGCCCGCCACCTTGCCGCTGGCCTGATCGATATGGCTGAACAGGGCGACCAGGGTCGGCTCATCGGGCAGTTGCTGACAGCGGGTCAGCTGGCGGACGGGATCGGCTTCCAGGATCAATTCCCGATAGTGTGACGGGGCAGGCAGAAACATCCGGGTGGTGGTGGTAATTAGCACCCTTTTACCCTGTTGATAAAAATATTCCGCCAGCCAGAACAGGGTACTGGTTTTTCCACCGGCGCCACAAAGGCTAATTAGCGTGGTATGGTTGTCACTATTTTCAAGCAGTGGATTTAAAAGCGAACCAATATCCGGAAACGCATGAATAACAGAGTGTGGCAAGGACATGGCAATGACCGAAATAAATAGCGAGGTGAATGAAAAGGTGCAGGCTCGGGGGCGTGAACAGTGTGACTGTATAATTACCGCAGCAGGTTTGTCATCCCGCATGGGGGCATGGAAAATGATGCTACCTTATGGCTCGGGGACAATTCTTGATGCAAGTCTCAAAAATGCCCTGGCCTTCTGTTCCCGGATTATTTTGGTCGTGGGCCATCGCGGGGCCGAGCTCGCTGCCTGTTATGGGAATCGCCCCGACATCCTCATCGTCCATAACCCTGACTATGAGTTGGGGCTGGGCAGTTCGATCCGCTCTGCCCTGGCGGCCAGCGATGCTGACTACCTCTTTATCAGCCACGGGGATCTGCCCTGTATCCCATGCGAGGTCTACCAACAGTTGTGGCAGGCGCGCGGAGAGTTCGCCCTGTTCCCGAGCTATGAGGGGGAGGCGGGCCACCCGGTCTTGCTGCCAAAATCCATCGCAAGGGAGCTGGCTGCCGCGCCGGCACAGGGTTCGGTGCGCCGCTGGTTGCTGCAACGCCCACACCGCAGCATACCGGTCGAGAGTCCTGCCATCCTCTTAGATATCGATACCCCCGAGCGATATCAGGCGCTGATCCGCGGCGAGCTGGAGCTGCGTTCTGCCGACGAGTTTACGACCGAGCAGGGCTGAGTCGTATCGTTGGGACCCACCTCCCTCTGCATACAATGGCAGCCAGAGGGGCGGTGACGCGAGTCATCTCGCAGCCTTTGGATAAACCGAAATAACGACGACTGCCTTTTATATGGCTGTGACTTTTAAGCCAGCCCCGGCCATATTGGCCGGGGCTGGCTTGCGATAATGCTGGATGATTTTCACCCTATCAAAGTGATATTTCTCGCACTTGATCTGATAGGGTGAGTTCTTTTTGAACTGCTCATTAAGTAAATTCCAGAGTGATTGATAACTACTCGCAATACCCATAATGGTGGCATCGTAAATTCTCTCCATTAATTGGAGCTGTCTCACGCTTTTACCGTAAAAAATAGTTTTGTAACTGTAGTGGCCTGATTGTTGCTCTTCTCCTTGCCAAGGGGGAACACCCGTGCGGGATACCCCATTTATTCATGCTGCCAATGGGCAGAACAGCTGCAAGGAGATAGCCATGGGCGATATTATGCGACCCGTTCCGTTCAAGAACCTGCTGACCCGTATTTTCGCGGAATATAAAGAGAGTCAGAGTATTTTCGGTATTCCCGCCGCACAATTTTATCGCAAGCAGGACGAGCGCAAGATCAAGGTGTTCGGTGAAACCTGTGAGACTCCCATTGGCCCGGCAGCCGGTCCCCATACCCAGTTGGCCCAGAACATCGTCACCTCCTGGCTGACCGGTGGGCGCTTTATCGAGCTCAAGACGGTGCAGATCCTGGACCGTCTCGAACTGGAAAAGCCCTGTATCGATGCCGAGGACGAGTGCTTCAACACCGAGTGGTCTACCGAGTTCACCCTGCCCAAGGCGTTTGACGAGTATCTGAAGGCCTGGTTTGCCCTCTATCTGCTGGAGGAGGTGTTCGACCCCCGTCTCGACGGAGAGGCCAAGTCCTTCATCTTCAACATGAGCGTGGGGTACAACCTCGATGGCATCAAACAGCCACCGATGCAGCAGTTTATCCACAGCCTGATGGATGCAAGCCAAAGTCCGAAATTTGCCGAGTACCAGCAGGTGCTGCGCGAGCTGGTGGCCGACGAGCAGTTTATCGCCGAGCTGGGACTGGGGGCGCGGCGCGCTCGCCTGCAACAGCTGGTGGAGCGCATCCCGGCCAATCTTGTGCACGGCGTTACCCTCTCTACCATGCACGGCTGCCCGCCCAACGAGATCGAGGCCATCTGCCGCTACATGCTGGAAGAGAAGGGGCTCAACACCTTCGTCAAACTGAACCCGACCCTGCTGGGCTACCCGCGGGTGCGCGAGATCCTCGATACCTGCGGCTTTGATTACATTGGCCTGAGCGAAGAGTCATTCGATCACGACCTCAAGCTGGATCAGGCCAAGGCGATGCTGACCCGCTTGATGGCGCTGGGGGCCGAGAAGGGGCTCACCTTCGGGGTCAAGCTGACCAATACCCTTGGCACCATCAACCGCAAAGGGGCGCTGCCGGGGGATGAGATGTATATGTCCGGCCGGGCGCTGTTCCCCCTCTCCATCAACGTGGCCGCCGTGCTGTCTCGCGCCTTCGAGGGCAAACTGCCTATCTCCTACTCCGGTGGTGCCAGCAAGTTCAACATCGCCGAGATCTTCGAGACCGGTATCCGCCCCATCACCATGGCCACCGACTTGCTGAAACCAGGTGGCTATCTGCGCCAGATCGAGTGCCTCAAAGAGATAGATGCGTCGGACAGCTGGGGCATGAGTCAGGTGGACGTGGCCAAGCTGGAGGCGCTTGCTGCCAAGGCGCTCACCATGGATTACACCCAGAAGGAGTGGAAGTCCGAGGATCGCATCGAAGTGGGGGGCGGCCTGCCGCTAACCGACTGCTACGTGGCGCCCTGCGTCACTGCGTGCGCCGTGCATCAGGATATCCCCGAGTACATTCGCCTGATGGGCGAGGGGGAGTATGTGGCAGCCCTTGAGCTGATTTATCAGCGCAACGCCTTGCCTGCCATCACCAGCCACATCTGCGATCACCAGTGCCAGTACAACTGCACCCGTCTCGACTACGACAGCGCGCTCAATATCCGCGAGCTGAAAAAAGTGGCGCTGGAGCGCGGCTGGGAAGGGTACAAGGCCCGCTGGCACAAACCGGCCGGCAGTGGAGACAAGCATCCGGTGGCGGTGATTGGCGCCGGTCCGGCCGGTCTCTCCGCCGGCTACTTCCTGGCCCGTGCCGGCCATCCGGTCACCGTGTTCGAGCGCGAAGCGGATGCCGGTGGCGTGGTCAAGCACATCATCCCCGAGTTCCGCATCCCGGCCGAGCTTATCCAGCACGATATCGACTTTGTCGCCGCCCACGGGGTCAAGTTCGAGTTTGGCTGCGATCCGGCTCTCACCGTCGACAAGCTGCACGCCCAGGGCTTTAGCTATGTCTTCGTCGGCATCGGTGCCGACAAGAATGGCGGCATGCGCCTCGAAGGGGGGCATGATCGGGTCTACAAGTCCTTCAACTTCCTACGCAGCTTCAATCAGGGCAAACCGCTGCCGCTGGGCCGCCATGTGGCGGTGATCGGCGCCGGCAACACCGCCATGGACTGTGCCCGCGCTGCCCTCAAGGTGCCCGGTGTCAGCGATGTGACCGTTATCTACCGTCGCAGCGAAAAAGAGATGCCCGCCTATCGCGAGGAGTATCTGGAAGCGGTGGAGGATGGGGTGCGTTTCTGCTTCCTCACCAATCCGGAGCGCTTTGAGAAAGATGGCAAGCTCACTGTGCGGATGATGGCGCTGGGGGATCCTGACGAGCAGGGCCGCCGCCGTCCGGTACCCACCGAGCAGACCGAAGTGATGCAGATGGATGCCCTGATCACCGCCATCGGCGAGCAGCCTGACTGCGAGGTGCTCAAAGCGATGGGGATTCCCCTTGGCAGCGATGGCTGGCCCGAGGTGGATGGCCAGACCGGCGAAACCAGCCGTCGCAACGTCTTCCTGATCGGTGACGTGCAGAGCGGCCCATCCTCCATCGTCGGTGCCATCGGTGGTGCCCGCCGCGCCGCGGATCTGGTGCTCTCTCGTGAGCATATCGCCAGCCAGCAGAGTGAAGTGACCATCCAGCCGTCGGGCAAGGATGAGATCTACCGCCGCAAGGGGAGCATCGCCGTCACCATGGTTGACAAGAACGAGCGCGATGCCTTCGTGGCGCAAGAGGCGCACCGTTGCCTCGAGTGCAACTACCTCTGCAGCAAGTGCGTGGATGTCTGCCCCAACCGGGCCAACGTCGCCATCGCGGTGCCGGGCTTCAAAGACCAGTTCCAGACCCTGCACCTGGATGCCTACTGCAACGAATGTGGCAACTGCGCCCAGTTCTGCCCGTGGCAGGGCAAGCCCTATCAGGACAAGGTCACCATCTTCAGCCTGCCCGAGGACTTCGACAACAGCCGCAACCCCGGTTTCTATCTGGCTGACGGTGGCGAACTGCGGGTGCGTCAGGATGGCGAGACCTATCGCCTGACCATAGATGCCCAGAGCCGGATCAAGGATGCGCCAGCGGCCCTTGGCGACATGTGCCGGATCATCAGCCATGTCCATGCTCATCACCACTACCTGCTGGGGGCCGTCGAGGCCTGAGCGAACCACGAATAAGCGAAGGAGCAAACCATGTTTATTCTGAAGAACGTCACTGCTGTCCAGCTGGAGCCGACCCGGGTGCTGGAAGGGGTGGATATCGCCATCGAAGGATCGCTTATCAAAGCGGTGGGGCCCAATCTGCGGGCCCTCTACCCGGAGGCCAACTATCGGGAGATGGGGGGCAAGCTGGTGATGCCGGGCATCGTCTGTGCCCACAACCACTTCTACTCCGGCCTGTCGCGGGGGATCATGGCCAATATCGCCCCTTGCCCGGACTTTATCTCCACCCTGAAAAACCTCTGGTGGCGCCTCGATCGGGCGCTCGATGAAGAGTCCCTCTACTACAGCGGCCTCATCTGCTCGCTGGAAGCGATCAAGAGCGGCTGCAGCGCGGTGATCGACCACCACGCTTCGCCCAACTTCATCAAGGGCTCCCTGAATGTGTTGCGCAAAGGGTTTATGGAGGCGGGTCTGCGCGGCATGACCTGCTTCGAGACCACGGATCGCAACGGCGGCCTCGCCGAGCTGCAGGCCGGGGTGGAGGAGAACATCCTGTTCGCCCAACAGATCGATGCGGCCAAAGCCAAGGGCAGCGAGCCCTATCTGGTGGAGGCTCATATCGGCGCCCACGCCCCCTTCACCGTGCCCGACGAGGGGCTGGCCATGCTGCGCGAAGCGGTGCAGGTCACCGGTCGTGGTCTGCATATCCATGTGGCGGAAGACCGCTACGACATGGCCCACGGTCACCACCACTATGGCAAGGAACCCATCGCCCGGCTGGACGAGTTTGGCCTTGTCGACAGCAAGACCCTGATCGCCCACGGCATCTACCTGAGCCCGGCTGACATCGAGCTGCTCAACAGCCGCGATGCCTTCCTGGTACATAACGCCCGCTCCAACATGAACAACCACGTGGGCTACAACATGCACCTGCCGGAGTATCGCAATCTGGCGCTCGGTACCGATGGCATCGGCTCCGACATGCTCGAAGAGCTCAAGTTCGCCTACTTCAAGCACAAGGATGCCGGTGGCGCGCTGTGGCCCGACAGCTTTGCCCGGTTCCTGTGGAACGGCAACACCTTGCTGGAGCGCAACTTCGGCGCCAAATTTGGCCGCCTGGAGCCGGGCTACAAGGCCGACCTCACCATCTGCGACTACGCCGCACCGACCCCGCTGGCGCCGCGCAACCTCGGCGGCCATCTCGCCTTTGGCATGGGCTCATCCTCGGTCAATAGCGTGATGGTGGAGGGTCGCATGGTCTATCAGGATCGCGAGTTCGCCTTTGACGTCGAACCCATTTATCAGCAGGCCAGCAAGGTGGCGAGCCGCCTGTGGCAACGGATGGATCAGCTGGCCTGAGGCCACCCTCCACACGTTTGGACTGGATTGCCCGCCCTGTGGATTTTCCCGGCGGCGGGCAGCAAGAGTAAGGACGACACATGATTGAGCAATTCTTCCGACCCGAGCAACTGGGTCAGGCTTTGGAACTCAAGGCCCGCTTTGGCAACGACGCCGTCTACATGGGGGGCGGCAGCAAGCTCAACGCAGCCCCGACTCGCACCGACAAGAAGGTCGCTATCTCGCTGGACAAGCTGGGACTGAACCAGATTGAGCAGCAGCACGGCCAGCTCCATATCGGCGCCACCGTCACCCTGCAGACCCTGAAAGATGATCCCCGTACCCCGGCCGCCCTGTGCGACGCGCTGGGGTTTGTCTACTCCCGCCATCTGCGCAATCAGGCCACCATTGGCGGTGAAATTGCTTGCCAGCAGCAGGACTCCCCCTTGCTGCCGGTGTTGCTGGTGCTCGAAGCCGTGGTGGTGCTGGAGAACAACCTGTTGCAACCCATCGACGCCTATCTGGCGGGGCAGCGCAATGCCCTGGTGCTCGGAGTTGTGCTGCCGGAGCCCGAACTGCGCTGCGCCACTCGCCGCATCAGCCGCAATGCCGATGGCTTGGCGGTGATGACCGCAGCCGTGGCCCTCGACAGCATTGGCGAGATGCGGGTGGCCGTCGCTGGCGTTACCCCGCAGCCGATGCGTCTGCGGGATCTGGAGCGCCGCGAACTGCACGATGCCGCGCTGGAAGCCGCCGTGAGCGAGCTGATTGCGCCCCGTGAGGATCTGGCGGGAAGCGTGAGTTACAAGCGGTATATCACCGGTGTAGTGGTGGCGGATCTGCTGGTGGATTGCCAGCAGCAGGAGGTGCAAGCATGATGGAACTCAACTTTACCCTGAACGGTGCCCTGCGCACCGTCATCTGCAAGGCCGGTGACAATGCCCAGCGGGTGCTGTTCAACCAGTGCCGGATGCACTCGGTGCGCAACAGCGACGACGGCTTCGCCGGCTCCGACGCCATTCTCTTCAACGGCAAGGTGATCAACGCCTCCCTGCTGATCGCCGCCCAGCTGGATGGATCAGAAGTGCGCACCGCCGAGTCGCTGGGCAGCTGGAACCAGCTCAGTCTGGTGCAGCAGGCAATGGTGGATGTGGGCGTGGTGCAGTCCGGCTACAACGATCCGGCTGCCGCGCTCATCGTCACCGACCTGCTTGATCGCCATCCCGAGCCCACCCGTGATCAAATCGACGATGCCCTCTCGGGCCTGTTTCACCGCGATGGCGGTTATCAGCAGTTTTATCAGGCCATCGAGCTTGCCTGTTCACGGATGAAGGATCCCGATTACCTGTGCCAGATCGCCCCGGAATTTCGCGACGATCTGCGCCATATCGGCAAGAGCTGCCCGAAAGTGGACGCCGCCAAAATGGTGCAGGCCAAGCCCTGCTACGTGGAGGACAGGGTTACCGAGGATGCGCTGATCATCAAGATGCTGCGCAGTCCCCATCCTCATGCGGTGATCACCAAACTCGACGTGAGCCGCGCCGAAGCGCTGCCGGGCGTCGTGCATGTCATCACCCACCTCAACTGCCCGGATGTGTTTTACACCCCGGGTGGCCAGAGTGCGCCCGAGCCATCACCGCTCGATCGCCGCATGTTCAGCCGCAAGGTGCGCCATGTCGGTGATCGTGTTGCCGCTGTGGTAGCCGAGAGCGAAGCCATCGCATTGGCAGCCCTGAAACTCATCGATGTCGAGTATCAGGTGCTGCCAGCGGTCATGAACATCGATGAGGCGATGGCCCCCAATGCTCCTCTCGTGCACGACGAGCCCATCGTCTACATGGCCGGTGCGCCGGCGGATCTCGAGCAGCAGAACGCCTGCTCGGTGCGTCGCGGCGACGAGCACATGATCATCAACTTCCCCATCGGTTCCCGTCCGCACGAGAACCTGGCCGCCAGCGTCCATGGCCAGATCGGCGATGTAGCCAAGGGCTTTGCAGAGGCGGACGAGATTATCGAACGCACCTACGAATCGACCCAGGCCCAGCAGTGCCCGACCGAGCCGCACATCTGCTTCACCTACATGGATGGGGATCGTCTGGTCATTCATGCATCCACCCAGGTGCCGTGGCACGTGCGCCGTCAGGTGGCGCGTATCGTTGGCCTCAAGCAACATCAGGTGCACGTGATCAAGGAGCGGGTAGGGGGCGGTTTTGGCTCCAAGCAGGACATCCTGCTGGAAGAGGTGTGCGCCTGGGCGACCAAGGTCACCGGCCGTCCGGTCACCTTCCGCTACACCCGTGAAGAGGAGTTCATCAGCAACACCTCCCGCCACGTGGCCAAGGTGAAGGTGAAAGTGGGGGCCAAAAAAGATGGCACCATCACCGCCATCGACATGGATTTTCGTGCCAACACCGGCCCTTACGGCAACCACTCATTGACGGTGCCAAGTAACGGCCCGGCGCTCTCCCTGCCGCTCTATCCGTGCGACAACGTGCGCTTTACCGTCAACACCTACTACAGCAACATCTGTCCGACCGGCGCCTATCAGGGTTATGGCGCGCCCAAGGGCAACTTCGCCCTGACCATGGCCATTGCCGAACTGGCCGAGAAACTGGGGATCGATCAGCTCGACATGGTGGAGCACAACCGGGTGCACGAAGGGGATATCCTCAAGGTGCTGGGTGCCATCGGCGAGGGCAAGATGCCCACTTCTGTGCCCCACGCCGCCAGCTGCGCCCTCGAACCCATCCTCAAACAGGGTCGCGAACTGATTGCCTGGGATAGCCCCAAACCCGCCGACGGGGATTGGCGCATCGGCCGTGGCGTCGCCATCATCATGCAAAAATCGGGGATCCCGGATATCGATCAGGCCAACTGCATGGTCAAGCTGGAATCGGACGGCACCTTTATCGTCCACTCCGGTGGCGCCGATATCGGCACCGGCCTCGATACCGTGGTGGCCAAGCTGACCGCCGAGGTGCTCGGTTGCCCTCTCAGCGATGTGCATGTGATCTCTGGCGACACCGACCACGCCCTGTTCGACAAGGGGGCTTACGCCTCGTCAGGCACCTGCTTCTCCGGCAATGCGGCCAAGATGGCGGCCGAGAACCTCAAGGCGAAGATCCTGTTCCACGGCGCCGCCATGCTGGGCGAGCCGGTCGAAGACGTAGAGCTGGTTCACCCGGGGATCGTGCGCGGCAAGCAGGGGGAGGTGACCCTCGCCAAGCTGGCCCACAAGGCGGAGACAGGTACCGGCTTCGGCATTCTGGTGGGCACTGCCAGCTACATCACCTCTGAGCTTGCCTTCCCGTATGGGGCCAACTTCGCCGAGGTGGCGGTCAACGTCAGAACCGGCCAGATCCGCCTCGACAAGTTCTACGCCCTGCTCGACTGCGGCACCCCCATCAACCCGGAGCTGGCCCTCGGCCAGATCTACGGGGCGACCATGCGGGCCATCGGCCACACCATGACCGAAGAGATCTGCTACGACGGCAAGGGCATCCCGCTCACCCGGGATCTGAAGAGCTATGGTGCGCCCAAGATTGGCGACATTCCGCGCGACTTCCGGGCCTTCCTGGTACCGAGTGATGACAAGGTTGGCCCCTACGGCGCCAAGTCCATCTCGGAGATCGGGGTGAACGGGGCGGCGCCCGCCATCGCTACCGCCATCCACGACGCCTGCGGTGTCTGGCTGCGCAAGTGGCACTTCACGCCGGAGCAGATCCTGCGCGAACTGGGCAAGCTGGAGCAAAACGTGTCGGCATAACAAAAGAAAAGGTGAGGGGCGGGCGCCAGCTCGCCCCCAGCGCCTGACGGCGGAATGAGTACTCCGCCTACATTCTGTGTGATGGGACAAACACGATGTCTAAAACAACACGCAAGCACTCGGATCTCATTTACGAGCTGGAAGACAACCCCCCGTTTTATCAAACCCTGATGGGTGCAGTGACCCATCTGCTGGCCATTTTTGTTCCTATGGTAACCCCGGCGCTGATCGTCGGCGGCGCCCTGGGTCTCTCCACCGAGACCACCGCCTATCTGGTCTCCATGGCGATGATCGCCTCCGGTATCGGCACCTGGCTGCAGGTAAACCGTTATGGCCCCATCGGGTCTGGGCTGCTCTCCATCCAGTCGGTCAACTTCTCCTTCGTCACCGTGATGATCGCGCTCGGCGGCGCCATGAAAAAAGATGGCATCCACGAGGAGCTGATCGTCTCGACTCTGCTCGGGGTCTCCTTTGTCGGTGCCTTTCTGGTGATGGGCTCCTCCTTTGTGCTGCCCTACCTCAAGCGGGTGATCACCCCGACCGTGAGCGGGGTAGTGGTGCTGATGATTGGTCTGAGCCTTATCAAGGTGGGGATCATCGACTTTGGCGGCGGCTTCTCCGCCATGAGCAGCGGCACCTTTGGCAAATACGAGAACATCGGGCTGGGGCTCTTGGTGCTCTGCGTCATCATCGCCTTCAACTGCAGCCGAAGCCCGCTGCTGCGGATGAGCGGCATTGCAATCGGCCTGCTGGTGGGTTATGCGGTGGCCCTGATGCTCGGTATGGTGGATTTCTCCGCCCTTGAGAACCTGCCGCTTATTACGGTGCCGATCCCGTTCAAGTACGGTTTCTCCTTCGATTTTCACGCCTTTATGCTGGCGGGCACCATCTATCTGTTGAGCGTGCTGGAGGCGGTGGGGGACATCACCGCCACCGCCATGGTCTCCCACCGGGATATTCAGGGGCCTGAATTTCAAAAACGGCTCTCCGGCGGCGTGTTGGCTGATGGGTTGGTGTCGGTGATCGCCTCTGCCCTCGGCTCTTTGCCACTCACCACCTTTGCCCAGAACAACGGCGTCATCCAGATGACCGGAGTGGCGTCACGCCATGTGGGCAAGTTTATCGCCGTCATTCTGGTGCTGCTGGGGCTTTTCCCGGTGGTGGGGCGCTTCTTTACCACCATACCGTCACCTGTGATGGGGGGCGCCATGGTCATCATGTTCTCCATGATCGCAATCGCCGGTGGTCGCATCATCATCAGCCACGGCTTCGATCGGCGGGAGACCCTGATTGTCGCCACCTCCCTGGGTCTTGGGCTTGGTGTCTCCTATGACCCGAACGTCTTCAAGGTGCTGCCGGCGGGTATCTACATGCTGGTGGAGAACCCCATCTGCGCCGGCGGCATCACCGCCATCATCATGAATTTGGTGTTGCCACAGAGCCGCAAACGCAAGGCGGCCGTCAGGGATGCCGAGGCGGTGGAGGTGATCCAGCTGAGCGACAAGCCGGATGTGATCTTTACCGCCCGCAGTGCGGGCCAGCCATCGGCCAGCAAGGGTGAGGGTTCACCAGAGCCAGTACCCGGGGAGGCGGTGGCGCCACAGGTGGAACGGATCTGACGGTTAAACCGGCAAAAACGTCAACAGAACAAGAAAAACAGGGAAACGGTTATGAAAAACGACAACTCTGTCAAAGCGGTACGCGGCAGCTTCTTCGATATCACCCGGGTGGTGGATCAGCCCGAGGAGATTGAGTCCAACGCCCGTCTTATCGAGGATGGTCTGCTGATCATTCGCAACGGCTGCATCGACTGGTTCGGTGAGTGGGAGGAGGGGAAGGATCGCATTCCGGCCGAAGTGCGGGTGCGGGATTATCGCGGCAAGATGATAGTGCCTGGCTTTGTCGATACCCACATTCACTATCCCCAGAGCGAGATGGTGGGAGCCTATGGCGAGCAACTGCTGGAGTGGCTCAACCGCCACACCTTCCCGGCCGAGCGGCGTTACAACGATCTCGAGTATGCCCGCGAGATGTCCACCTTCTTTATCAAGCAGTTGCTGCGAAACGGCACCACCACGGCGCTGGTGTTCGGCACAGTGCACCCCGAGTCGGTGGATGCCCTGTTCGAGGCGGCCAGCCGCATCAATATGCGGATGATCGCGGGCAAGGTGATGATGGATCGCAATGCGCCCGACTATCTGCTTGATACCGCCGAGAGCAGCTATGTGCAGAGCAAGCAGCTTATCGAGCGCTGGCACGGCAATGGTCGACTGCTCTATGCCATCACACCACGATTTGCACCCACCTCGACACCCGAGCAGCTGACGATGGCGCGGCGACTGCGCGAGGAGTTTCCCACCACCTATCTGCACACCCATCTGTGCGAAAACAAGGACGAGATCGCCTGGGTCAAATCCCTCTTCCCGGCGCACAAGGGTTATCTCGATGTCTATCACCAGCACGGCCTCACCGGCCACAACTGCGTGTTTGCCCACTGCGTCCATCTGGAAGAGCAGGAGTGGGATTGCCTGAAGGAGACCGGCTCCACCATCGCGTTTTGTCCCACCTCGAATCTTTATCTCGGCAGTGGTCTGTTCAAGTTGCACAAGGCGTGGCGCAAGCAGGTGAAGGTGGGGATGGGCACCGACATCGGCGCCGGCACCACCTTCAACATGCTGCAGACCCTCAACGAGGCCTACAAGGTGATGCAACTGCAGGGCGAGCGGCTCTCGGCCTATCAGGCCTTCTATCTGGCGACCCTGGGCGGCGCCCATTCGCTGGGGCTGGACGAGAAGATCGGCAGCTTTGCGGTGGGCAAGGAGGCGGACTTCGTGGTGCTCGACCCGGTCGCCACCCCGCTGCAGCAACTGCGTTATGACAACTCCACCACCCTGCGGGACAAGCTCTTTGTACTGTTGACCCTGGGGGATGACAGATCCATCTACCGCACCTATGTGGATGGCCAACTGGTGCATGAACGGGGGTAGGGCTTGTAGTGGGCTGCCGCGGTGCAGCCCCAACGAATACGGCGGCTGGCGTGCTCCACAGGGGCGCCAGTCTTGCCGCACCACAGGGGATCTCCCCGCATAGAACGTGAAATGGCCCGGTTTTTTTGACCAGCAAGGCAAACGTTTGAGTCAAGGCCGCCAGCCCTGGTCTGTCTGTCGCATCCTCTGCCGCCATCGCCTGTTTCTCATCAGACTGGCGCTCGGCAGACCCGCAGATCCTGTCGCCATTTCGTCATGGAACATTCAGGCGCGTGTGAAGGAGTTGGGTATGACCCAAGCAAACAGCAGGACAAACAGCGTGGAACAGCTGGCCAATGATGACGCCAGCCAGAGCGCAGCAAAGCAACAGCCGCTCACGGCTCTTGATCGCTACTTTATGATCAGCGAGCGGGGCAGCAACGTCAGACAGGAGGTGCTGGCGGGCCTCACCACCTTCCTTGCCATGGTCTACTCGGTGATCGTGGTGCCGAGCATGCTCGGCAAGGCGGGCTTTCCTCCCGGCGCCGTGTTTGTCGCCACCTGTCTGGTGGCGGGGTTCGGTTCGCTCTTGATGGGGCTCTGGGCCAAGCTGCCGATGGCCATCGGTTGCGCTATTTCCCTCACGGCATTTACTGCATTCAGTCTGGTGCTGGGGCAGCAGATCCCCATTCCGGTGGCGTTGGGGGCCGTCTTCCTGATGGGGGTGCTGTTTACCGCCATCTCGGTGACCGGGGTGCGTAGCTGGATCCTCGACAACCTGCCGATGGGAATTGCCCACGGTACCGGCATCGGGATTGGTCTCTTCTTGCTGCTTATCGCCGCCAACGGGGTGGGGCTGGTGATCAAGAACCCGCTGGAGGGGCTGCCGGTGGCGCTGGGGGCCTTCACCTCCATGCCGGTCATCATGTCCCTGATCGGCCTTGCGGTGATCTTCGGGCTGGAGAAGCTGAGAGTGCCGGGGGGGATCCTGCTGGTGATCATCGCCATCTCCATCTTCGGCCTGATTTTCGATCCGGCGGTGAAGTATCAGGGGCTGTTTGCCCTGCCGAGCCTCTCGGACGATCAGGGCAAGTCCCTCATCTTCAGTCTGGATATCATGGGGGCCCTCTCGCCGCTGGTGCTGCCCAGCGTGCTGGCGCTGGTAATGACGGCGGTATTCGATGCCACCGGTACCATCCGCGCCGTGGCGGGGCAGGCCAACCTGCTCGATAAGGATGGTCACATCATCAACAGCGGCAAGGCGCTCAGTGCCGACTCGGTCAGCAGCATCTTCTCCAGTCTGGTGGGGGCGGCGCCGGCTGCCGTCTATATCGAATCGGCGGCAGGCACGGCAGCGGGGGGCAAAACCGGCCTGACCGCGACCGTGGTGGGCGGCCTGTTCCTGCTGATGCTGTTCCTCTCGCCGCTCTCCTATCTGGTGCCCGCCTATGCCACCGCACCGGCCCTGATGTATGTGGGGCTCTTGATGCTGAGCAACGTCACCAAGCTCGATTTCGATGACTTTGTCGGGGCCATGTCCGGGCTGGTGTGCGCCGTCTTTATCGTGCTCACCTGCAACATCGTGACCGGCATCATGCTTGGCTTCAGCTCGCTGGTGATCGGCCGCATCTGCTCGAAGGAGTGGCACAAGCTCAACGTCGGCACCGTGGTCATCGCCCTGGCGCTGGTGCTCTTTTATGCTGGGGGGTGGGCTATTTAGGGATAACCCGCCCGTTTGGGGTCGCTCTGGCGGCCCCATTTTTATATCTGCGGGGCTCTGACCGTCAACGCTGGTTACCATGCCTTAGCCGCTGGTGCCATCGCGATACCATTTTGATAAATCCTCCTACCAGATTGATAGGCTTCCACCCTTGCTCTCCTCGCTCTGCCGTTTTTTTCACCGACGATATGCCCCGTGTGCTCAGGGGCTGCCCTTGGCTTGTCGCTTCGGGCCAACAAAAGCGGGCTAGATGGGATCCCCTTCACACTTCTTCCCATTCTCCTGACGATGGCGGGAAACAGGCGCATATCTGCTGTTTTTTATGCCGGTTCCAGATTTTTCCATTCGAAAAAGGACTTGCATATGTCCATAGGATTACCGCTCAAGCGGGTGGATGCCGAGGCCAAGGTGACCGGCAGCGCCCGCTATACCGATGACAACATCATGCTCGGGATGCGCCACGCCAAGTATGTGCGCAGCAATATCGCCCACGGCAAGGTGCTTGCCATCGATGCGACCGAGGCGCTGGCCCTGCACGGGGTCGAAGCCGTATTTACCCATGAAGATGTGCCCACCACCTGTTTTCGTACCGCCGGTCACGCCTGGTCTCTCGATGAGGCGAAACGTGATGTGAAAGACCGCCGTCTGCTCACAGACCATGTACGCCACTTTGGCGATGGGGTCGCCATAGTCGTAGCCCGCGATCCGCTGGTGGCCGAGAAGGCTGCCGCGCTGGTCAAGGTGACTTACGAGCCGCTGCCGGTGATGACGGATGCCGAAAGTGCGCTGGCCGACGGTGCCTATCCCATCCACCCGAGCGGCAATCTGCTGCGTCAAAGCCAGCTTCGCGCCAATGACCCGGAGCAGGCCATTGCGGCGGCCGATCTGCAGTTTCAGGCACACTACCGGACACCTGTGGTACAGCACTGCCATCTGGAGACGGTGACCTGCTACGCCTACATGGATCAACCGGACCACATCATCGTCGTCAGCAGTACCCAGATCCCCCAGATTGTGCGCAGCCGGGTGGCCAAGTCCCTCGGTCTGCCCTGGTCGAGCGTGCGGGTGATCAAGCCCTATATGGGCGGCGGTTTTGGCAACAAGCAGGATGTGCTGGAAGAGCCGATGGCGGCGTTTTTGAGCTACAAGCTCGGCGGCGTACCGGTCAAGGTGACTCTGAGCCGGGAGGAGTGCTTTTTTGCCTCCCGCACCCGCCACGGCTTTGCCATCGATGGCAAGATTGGCCTCAACCGCGATGGCACCCTCAAGGGCTATCAGCTCGACGTACTCTCCAACACCGGCGGCTATGCCTCTCATGGCCACTCCATCGCCAGCGCCGGTGGCAACAAGATCAGCTACCTCTATCCGCGCAGCGCCTTTGGCTATGACGCCAAAACCTTCTACAGCAACCTGCCCACCGCCGGTGCCATGCGCGGTTACGGCGCGCCACAGGTGATTTTTGCCCTCGAGTGTATGCTGGACGATGCCTGCGCTGAACTCGGGTTAGATCCGCTCGATGTGCGGATCGCCAACGTGGCGCGGGAAGGGGACGTCAATCAGGTCAACCAGAAGACCATCTACAGCGCCGGGTTGCCGGACTGCCTGCTGCGTGGCCGCGAGATGTTCGAGTGGGATCGACTCAAGGCCGAGTGTCTGGGGCAGGATCCTGCAAGCCGGGTGCGGCGCGGCATCGGGGTGGCCTGTTTCAGCTACGGCTCCAACACCTATCCGGTGGGGGTCGAAATTGCCGGCGCCCGCATGCTGCTCAATCAGGATGGCACCGTCAATCTGCAGATCGGCGCCACCGAGATAGGGCAGGGATCGGATACTGTCTTTGCCCAGATGGCGGCCCAGACGTTAGGCATTCCGTTTGAGCAGATCCGGGTCATCTCGACCCAGGATACTGACATCACCGCCTACGATCCTGGCTCGTTCGCCTCGCGTCAGAGCTATGTGGCGGCTCCAGCCATCCATCAGGCGGCGCTGCAGCTGCGGGCCCGCATTTTGTCGCTGGCGGCCCAACTCTGCCATCAGGATGTGGGATCCCTCACCCTGATCGACGGCTACGTGGTGCTGGCCGGTGCGCCGGAGAAGGTACTGATCAGCGTCGCCGAAGTGTCGGTCAACGCCTACTACCACCTCACTATCGGCGGTCAGATCACCTCCGAGGTCTCCCACAAGACCACCACCAACCCGCCCAGTTTCGGCTGTACCTTTGTCGATCTCAGCGTTGATATCGATCTCTGCAAGGTGACCATCAATCGCATCATCAACCTGCACGATGCAGGCAAGATCCTCAACCCGCAACTGGCGGAGGGACAGGTGCATGGCGGCATGGGGATGGGGATCGGCTGGTCCCTGTTCGAGGAGATGATCATCGATGCCAAGAGCGGCGTGGTGCGCAATCCCAACCTGCTCGACTACAAGTTCCCCACCATGCTGGATTTGCCCGAGCTGGAATGCGACTTCGTGCAGACCTATGAGCCCCAGTCGGTCTATGGCCACAAATCACTGGGGGAACCGCCCATCATCTCGCCGGGCCCCGCCATCCGTAACGCCATTCGAATGGCGACCGGGGTGGCCATCAACGAGCTGCCCATCACCCCCAAAACCCTGTTCCGGGAGTTTGTCGCGGCGGGTTTGATTGGCGAGGGATCAGGGGAGGAGCAACACCATGTTTGATATTGCCCGTTACTACAAGGCGCACAGCGTGGCCGAGGCGGTTGCCCTGCGCCAGGCCGACCCCGAGGCGCGCCTTCTGGCCGGTGGCACCGATGTGATGATCCAGCTTCATCACCTCAACGCCGCCTATCGTCATATCGTCGATATTCACGACTTGCCCGAACTCAAAGGGGTGAGCGAGCTGGCTGACGGTTCTATCCGCATCGGCTCCGGCACCACCTTTACCGAGCTCATCGAGAACGAACTGGTGCAGCGCCGCCTGCCGATGCTGGCCGAGGCGGCCGCCACCATAGCCGGCCCGCAGATCCGCAACGTCGCCACCTATGGCGGCAATATCTGCAACGGCGCCACCAGTGCCGACTCGGCGGCGCCTACCGTCGCGCTCGAGGCCGAGCTTGAGATTGCTGGCCCTAACGGCACACGCCGCATCCCCATCGCCGGTTTTCACACCGGCCCCGGCAAGGTGGCGCTGCAACCGGCGGAGATCCTGGTGGCGTTTCACTTTGCCCTGGACTCGCACCCCCATGTGGGCTCCCACTACTTCAAATACGCCATGCGCGATGCCATGGATATCGCCACCATCGGCTGCGCCGCCTACTGCCAGATTGAGGATGGTCACTTCAAGAGTCTGCGGCTGGCCTATGGCGTGGCGGCACCGACACCGGTACGCACGCCTCACGCGGAAGCTGCGGCCGAAGGGCAACCGCTGACTCGCGCCACACTGGCCGCCATTGCCGAGGCGGTGGTAGCCGATGTGGCGCCGCGCTCCTCCTGGCGGGCGGAGAAGGAGTTTCGCCTGCACCTTATCAAAACCCTGGCGCAGCGGGTGGTCGCCTGCGCAGTCGAACGTGCCGGAGGCAAGATCCTATGATGCAACCGCAAAGCTGTCCCGCAGTGGAGATCCAGTGCGAGATCAACGGCAAGCCTTACTCCTATGCTGTGCCGCCCACCATGTCGCTGCTCCACTTCCTGCGTGGGCAGGGGCTTATCAGTGTGAAAGAGGGGTGCAGTGTCGGTGAGTGCGGCGCCTGTACCGTGCGGGTGGATGGCACGGCTATCGACAGCTGCCTCTATCTGGCGGTCTGGGCCGATGGCAAATCCATTCGTACCGTGGAGGGGGAACGCAAAGGTAACGAGCTTTCCGATGTGCAGCAGGCCTTTATTGACGAGGGGGCGGTGCAGTGCGGTTTTTGCACCCCGGGCCTCGTGATGGCGAGCGCGGCTCTGCTCGACAAGACCGAACGCCGTCCGCTGACCGAGGCGGAGATCCGCCGCGGGCTGTCGGGCAACCTCTGTCGCTGTACCGGCTATCAGAACGTGGTGCGTGCGGTGAAGAAGTGCTGCAAGGAGTAACTGACTGGGCGCAATGACCCTGAGTGCCGTTGTTTAAGAAAGGAAACAAGCCGCCCAAAAACACAGGCCCGCCTTGAAAGAGGCGGGCCTGCTGCTGAATTGCGCCAGGAGAAATCACACTTTTGGCTGGTCGATCACCAATTTACCATCCTTGACCGGAATGGTGGCACCGGGGGCTTGCTTCATGCGGATCACCCCCTCCTGACCGGCGAGGCGATAGGTCACGTCATAACCTATGGTGTTGACGCTAGTATCCTGCACCGTCTTGCAGCGCTGCTCGGTGGTGGTGTAGGTATCGCCAGCCTGCATATTGCCCTGCACCTGATTACCGGCATAACCACCCGCGACAGCCCCGGCTGCGGTGGCCACCTTCTTGCCGCTGCCGCCGCCAAACTGGTGGCCAACCACGCCACCTAGCGCTGCGCCCACCACTGTACCGAGGATCTTGTGTTCATCCTGTACCGGCTTGCGGTGGGTCACGGTGACGTTGCGACACTCCTGTCGGGGAGTCTTGATGGTCTCGGTGATCGGCTTGCTGGCAATCACCTCGGCAAAGGTGGGCTGGGGTGTAAAGAGCGAGCCACTGGCCGCCGCCGAGAGCGCCAGGGCCGAGGCGATGCCAATACCGATACCTGCCATCATGGATCTGTTCATCTTGTTGTTCTCCTGCATACCCATACGGGCTGTTCCAATCTGGCGCCATCTTGTCACAACCGGTTGGCCGGACAAGGCGAGGGGGATGAGGGTGCGACAGCCGGTGACAAGGTCAAAAAAGTCACCCCGAAAAAGTGTCTGACTTTGGCGACAACGGACTAAAAGTGACCGGTTTCCGGCGCATGGCGGGCTTTGCCAGTGTGATAAGGAGCAATTCGAGTCGCAATTTGCAAGGCGGGTGGTGAGCAGAATGCCAGAGTGGCAAAGTGCTGACGGGGGCAGGTCAAGGGAGATCTTGAACAAGGGCTCTGTTCGTTGAGATGGCCACGCAAGTGGTTGATAAATGGCTCCAGCCCCATCGGATGTTGGCCGATAAGAGATCACGGCAAGCATTTTGCTTTGATTGGGTGAAGCAGAGGGTGAACGGGTCGGCAGACAACTGCGTAAGACCTGAAATGAAGACTTCACCCGAGATCACCGGATCAACGAGGGGGAGATATGTCAATGTTACCCAGCTGGATCACCCCGGCCGTCCAGGCCAACATCATCACGGCGCAGCAGGCCGAACGTCTGCTCTCATCCCTCTACCAGCCCCTTGCCGAGCAGGGAGAGGAGCTTCCCGCCGATATCGCCGACATCAGCCTTAAACTCTACTGCTTTCGCCAGCAGGGGCGGGTGCGCCACTAACGATGATTGAGGTAAAGCCTTCGCCATTGGCGGAGGCTATTCGCTTACCCGTACTCGCACCGAATACCTTTTCCGCTCTTCCTCTAAGACGTTTTGCTAATACCTGCCGCCACAGGCTCACTGTTAGGCTGTCATCCCCATAAGAGACCAGTGACGGGCAGGATGCCCATGTCGCTTGCTGATCTCTGAATCATCCCGAAACTGCCCGTTTTGTGCCACTTGTGAGGAAGGAATCCGATGACAGTGCAGAACATCTATGAGCGCGACCTTGCCAAAACTGCTGCCAATTTTGAGGCCCTGACCCCCATCAGCTTTTTGGGGCGGGCGGAGCGGGTCTATCCCGACTATCCGGCGCTGATCCACGGCTCGCTACGCCAGAGCTGGGGCGAGACCGCCCGCCGTTGCCGCCAGTTGGCCTCGGCCCTGCGGCTTCGCGGCATCGGGGAGGGGGATACTGTCTCCATCGTCGCGCCCAATATCCCGGCGATGTTTGAAGCACACTTCGGGGTGCCCATGAGCGGTGCTGTGCTCAACACCATCAATACCCGGCTCGATGCAGAGTCGATGGCCTTTATCTTCCAGCATGCCCAGAGCAAGGTGGTGCTGGTGGACAGGGAGTTTGGCCCTGTGGTGCGCAAGGCACTGGATCTGCTGAAGAGCCAGCCGCTGGTTATCGCCATCGACGATCCCCTTTACCGGGAGGGGGCGCTTGTCAGTGACCTCGACTATGAGACCTTTATTGCCACTGGTAACGGCGATGAGCCAGGCTGGTTGCCAGAGGATGAGTGGCAGGCCATCTCCCTTAACTACACCTCCGGCACTACCGGCAACCCCAAGGGGGTGGTCTATCACCATCGCGGCGCCCACCTCAACGCCATCAACAACGTGCTCTCCTGGGAGCTGCCCAAACATCCCGTCTATCTCTGGACCTTGCCGATGTTTCACTGCAACGGCTGGTGTTTCCCCTGGACGCTGGCGGCCACCGCCGGGGTGAGTATCTGCCTGCGCCATGTGCAGGCGGCCGCCATTTATGAGGCGCTGCACGAGCACAAGGTGAGCCATTTTTGTGCGGCGCCCATCGTGATCAATATGCTCAACAATGCCGATCAGGCACTCAAACAGGGGCTGGATCACCCCATCAAGGTGATGACCGCCGGCGCTGCGCCCCCCGCCACCGTGATCGCCGGGATGGAGGCGATGGGGATCGCCGTGACCCACGTCTATGGCCTCACCGAAACCTATGGCCCCTGCGTGTTGTGCGAGCCGCAAAGAAGCTGGCAAGGGCAGGATGCCACGGCGCTATCCCGCCTCAAGGCGCGCCAGGGCGTTGCGTCGCCCCTGCAGGGGGAGATGCGGGTTATCAATCCGGTCAGTGGCGAGCCGGTGGCCAAAGATGGCAAAACCATGGGGGAAATAGTGCTGCGCGGTAATGTGGTGATGAAGGGCTATCTCAAAAATCCGGCGGCCAGTGCCGAGGCGATGGCGGAGGGGTGGTTTCGCAGTGGCGATCTGGCGGTATGGCACCCGGATGGTTATGTGGAGATCAAGGACAGATCCAAGGACATCATCATCTCGGGCGGGGAGAACATCTCCAGTCTGGAGGTGGAAGATGTGCTCTATCGCCATCCGGATGTGGACGAAGCGGCGGTGATCGCCATGCCCGATGAGAAGTGGGGGGAGGTGCCCTGCGCCTTCGTCAAACTGAAAGAGGGGCGAGAGACCACCCAGGCGGAGCTGATCGCCTTTTGCCGGGAGCAGATGGCCCACTTCAAGGCCCCCAAACGAATCATCTTCACCCCGCTGCCGAAAACCTCGACCGGCAAGGTGCAAAAATTCGTGCTGCGCAAACAGCTGGGGTAGCGGCCTGTTCGTAAGGCGCCAGCACAGACTTTCATAGGAGGGAGATACGAGGGAGCTGGAGGGCTGCTGGCCCTCCCATTGTGTGGCTAGGGAGCCTTGCAGGCAACGCAGTTGCGGCCGCTCTGTTTAGCCTGATAGAGCATCTGATCGGCGCGGGCGTAGAGGCTCTCCATCAGCTCCCCCTCGCCATTTTCCACCAGTCCTGCGCTGATGGTGATGACCAGCTTATCTCCACCGGGCAGGGGCAGCGGGCTTTGCATCACCTGCAGGCGCAGTCGCTCGGCCAGGGATGCGGCGGCCAAGAGGGTGGTGTTGGGCAGCAAGATAGCAAACTCGTCACCGCCGATGCGGGCCAGCACATCTTCGCTGCGCAGCACCGATTGCATCACCCTGCCCAGATGCAACAGCGCGCTATCCCCAAGGGGGTGACCGAAGCGATCGTTGATGCACTTGAACTGATCCACATCCAGCACCATCAGCACCGAGGTGAGGTGGTGGCGCATGTCCAGACTGAGGTTCTTCTCGCACATCTCGAAAAAGAAACGGCGGTTGTAGAGACCGGTGAGGCCATCGCGCACTGACTGCTGGTGCAGTTGCTCCTTGAGCTGGTGCAGTTCGGTGATATCTGAGGAGATACCGATCAGGGTGGGGGTGCCATCCCCCAGCAGAAAGGGCACCTTGACCGACCAGTAGTAGTGCTGATTGCCTTCGGGATCGGTCAGCATCTCTTCCCCGGCTTGCAGCTCGCCGGTTTCGAATACCCGGTTGTCCAGCCGCCACAGCTGGCAGGCGCTGGCCGCGGGGATCACCTCATCATCGCGCCGATTGATGATCTGCTCGGCAGGAATGCCCAGCAGATCGGCGACCTTTTGGTTGACGTAGAGAAAGCGGTGCAGGCTGTCCTTCATATAGATATGGGCATCCACGTTGGCGAGGATGATTTCCAGCAGCTGATGCTGCTCCGCCATGCGGGCCTCAATCAGCTTGTGTTCCGTGATATCGGTGGAGATGCCGCACAGGCCGATCAGGTTGCCATCCTTGTCATGGATGGGCTTTTTAACGGTCCAGTAGCAGCGCTTTTCCCCGGTGGATTTGAGGTAGTTGATCTCCTCCTGGGCGATGGCGAGTTGCTGCTCCAGTACCAACCGGTCGTTGCGTTGAATGGTGTCGGAGAATTCGAGATCAAAAAAGGCCCGATCATCCTGCCCCTGCAACTCGGTTAGGGTACAGCCAAAGAGATCCAGCACCGCCTGATTGGCATAGGTATAACGGCCCGCCAGATCCTTGGTAAACATGTAGGCGTCCGTCTCGTTGAAGATGGCTTTGAGGTGATCCAGCTCATGCTGTAACTGGATAGAGAAGGGTTCATCCTTCATGGGGCTAGCCATCCTTGGGTCGCTACGATGGGTCGGTTGAACAAGACGCGCAACAGAGATCAACAGCTTTAAATAAAGCACCGAACAGGTCAGGTTTCGCGTTTATTTCCGCAAGTTCTGCGCCATGTCACACGGTTGTCATCGTTGTCGAGCTCAAAGGCAATCAACCGAGTCTGTGGTTGTGCAGATCACCCTGTTCCCCCCTTTATCGGCCCGGCATTATTGGTTAGCAGCAGAGAAATTAATCGGCAATCAAATACGCCACTCCGAGCGGCAGAAAGGGCAACAAACAGGTCTTTAATCAAACTATTTTCACTGTGCCCCTGATATCATCCTCAGCAACGCAATATGGAGAGATACGAGATGGCAGTGGCACCGTTTAATTGGGATGACGCAGTTCAGTGGGACGGGCCGGGGGCCATTGCGGGTAGCGAAGAGATCTTGAGTGCTGATCGGCTGGATCGCGCCCGCTATGCCGAGTTTCTGACCAACTACCTCGCTGCCGAAGGCAAGCAGCGCAATTATGTGCTCAACCTCAATGCCGAATGGGGGGCGGGTAAAACCTGGTTTATCAAGCGCTGGTATATGGAGCTGAAAGCGCATTATCCCACCGTTTATATCGATGCCTGGCAGCAGGACTTTTCCGATGATCCCTTGTTGACGGTTATTTCGTCGATTATCGATCAATTGAAAGATGCAACAGGAAATAAGGTTTCCATACCTGATGGCATCAAGCCCAAGCTATTGGGTTTGCTCAAGCTGGGCGGAAAATTGGTGCTCAAGTCTGCTATTAAAAAAGCTGGATGGGAAGATAGTGATTTTTCTGTGGAAGGCGAAGATGCAGATAAGCTGGTTGATACGCTTTGTAGCAATCACAAAGAGCGTTATGAATCTATCCAGTATCTTAAACAAGAAATTCGGCAATGGGTTGAAGCTGCGGTTTCAGCAAACTTAGACCAATTGGATGGCCAAGGTCGATTGGATTATCCCGCCTTTATTCTGATTGATGAGCTGGATCGCTGTCGCCCCTCCTATGCGGTAGAAATGCTGGAGACCATAAAACATATTTTTGATATTCCCGGCGTGGTGTTTGTACTTGCAACCGATACCGAGCAGTTACAGCATGCTATCAAGGTAATTTATGGCGATGGTTTTGATGCAGAAAGTTATCTTGGCCGATTTTTTCATAGACGATTTACGTTAGGCAGTATCTCTCGGCGAGAGTTTATTAAGCAGGCAGTTGTAGATAAAAAATTGCATTTTGAGCATGTCACTGTATGGCCTGAGATCACTAATAGCCAAGTGTTGGTAAATGTATTAACTGCTGTTTGTGATCATTTTTCATTGAGCTTAAGAAAAACAGAGCAAGTGTTGGATCGAACGAACGCGTCCATCGTAAATTACCAAGGTTGCACATTAAATCTGATTTTTCTTATTTACCTGTTCTCTCTATGCGAGAAAAATAATGAAGATTATCGCGCTGTAGCGGATGGCAAAATGCCTAAGACAGATAACCATCCTACTTTGAAAGGTTTTAATAGTCTGACAAGTGAGTATGAAGAACAACATTTTCAATGTTTTATAAAAGCAGGGAGTACTATAGGAAGTTATATTAAGTATGTCGATGGTGAACGATATGCAAATCCATTTAAAGATAGTGAATATATGGTTTCCTTGAGAAACATTTTAGTCATGTCTTATGAGGGGCTATTGAAGCCGACTTTAGATGATGAATATTCATCTCGTTTTATCTCGTTAACAATAGATTGTGTTAGGCGTATGCGGAATTTGACTGTAGAAGAAAATACTATTTTGGCAGAAAAGGAACTGTCACTATTGGAGCGACGCTTAACAACGTATAAAAATTTAGTTGAGCTAGCCGTGTATCTTGACTAAATAAAGCCGGGATAACCCGGCTATATTCTCAGCTTATTTATTGTGCCGCTGATAAAGCCGCTGCACCACATCCTGTAATCCCAGCCCTTCGTTTTGCAACAGCACGGTCAGGTGGTAGAGCAGATCGGCGGATTCGTTGATGAGCTCCTCCCGATCCTTGGCCATGGCGGCGAGCGCCACTTCTACGCCTTCCTCACCGACCTTCTGGGCGATGCGCTTGGTCCCTTTGCCGTAGAGGCTGGCGGTGTAGCTGGTGGCCGGATCGGCCCCTTTGCGGGCGGCCAGCACCTGCTCCAGCTCTGCCAGAAAACCGAGGGGCGGCAGCGGGTGGCCGTTAAAGCAGGAGGTTGTCCCTTTATGGCAGGTGGGGCCGACGGGGTTGGCGGCGATCAGCAGAGAGTCCTGATCGCAGTCGGTGCTGATGGCCACGAGTTTGAGCACATGGCCCGAGCTTTCACCCTTGGTCCAGAGCCGCTGTTTGCTGCGGCTAAAGAAGGTGACCTGACCGGTGGTCTGCGTTTTTTCCAGCGCTTCGCGGGTCATAAAGCCCTGCATCAGCACCTCGCCGCTGGCGGCGTGCTGGACGATGGCGGGGATCATGCCATCGCACTTTTCCCAGTCGAGCTGCTCGGCAAGGGGGCGCGCGCTGGCGGTTGTTTGTGCATTTTCAGAGAAGTTATTCACGGATGGCGACTCCTTCGGTTTTCAGCCAGCGTTTCAATTCGGGAATGGGGATAAGGCCCTTGTGGAACACAGAGGCGGCCAGCGCCCCGTCCACGTCGGCGAGGGTGAAGGCATCGCGAAAGTGTGCCATGGCCCCGGCGCCGCCGGAGGCAATCAGCGGCACCTTGCAGACGCTGCGCACCAGCTTGAGCTGGTCGAGGTCATAGCCCTGACGCATGCCGTCCTGATTCATCACGTTCAGCACGATTTCGCCCGCGCCGCGCTTTTGCACCTCCTGCACCCAGTCGAGGGTGTGCCAGGCGGTGGTGCGGGTGCGACTTTCGTCGCCGGTAAACTGTTTGACCTGATAGTGGCCCGTGTCGGCATCGAAGTAGGAGTCAATGCCCACCACCACGCACTGCACGCCAAAGCGCTCGGCCAGTCGGCTGATCAGAGTCGGGTCGGCAAGGGCCGGAGAGTTGATGGAGACCTTGTCGGCGCCAAATTCGAGGATCTGGCGGGCATCTTCCACGCTTTTGATGCCACCGGCGACGCAGAAGGGGATATCGATCACCTCCGCTACCCGGCTCACCCAGCTCTTGTCCACCACCCGGGCATCGCTGGAGGCGGTGATGTCATAGAACACCAGCTCGTCGGCCCCTTCCTCGGCGTAGCGGCGCGCCAGCTCGACAATGCCGCCCATCACCTCGTGGTTGCGAAATTGTACCCCCTTGACCACCACGCCATCTTTCACGTCGAGGCAGGGGATAATGCGTCTTGCCAGCATCAGTTGCCTCCTGTGGTATCGGCTGCGGGGGCTTGCCAGCAGGCGATGGCGTCACCCACCGAGAACTTGCCCTCCAGCAGGGCGCGGCCAAGGATGATCCCCTTGACGCCGGAGCCCTTGAGCGCCTCGATATCCGCGATGCCGCCAATGCCGCCGGAGGCCTGAAAGGCGACGCTCGGGTAGCGGGCGCAGAGATCACGATAGAGCTCGACGTTGGTGCCAGCCAAGGTGCCGTCACGGCTGATGTCGGTGCAGAGCACATGCTTGAGCCCGGCGGGGAGGAAGCGATCGATCAGCGCTTCGATGGTCACGCCGCTGTTCTCCTGCCAGCCCGCCACCGCGATATGGCGATTGCCCTGCTCATCGATATTGACGTCCAGCGCCAGCACAATCTGCTCGGGGCCATATTTCTCCATCCAGCTCGCTACCAGATCCGGGGATTTGACGGCGGTGGAGCCAATCACTACCCGGCTGGCACCGGCGGCCAGCAGATCCGCTACATCCTGTTCGGTGCGCACGCCGCCGCCGACCTGCACTGGCGCTTCGGTGGCTGACAGCAGTTGGGTCAGCAGGGGCAGCTGGCGCGCCTTGGCATCCTTGGCACCGTCCAGATCCACCAGATGGAGCTGCACCGCCCCCTGGGAGACATATTCATCGAAGCGGGCCTGCGGGCTGCTGCTGTATTCGGTCTTCTGGTCGTAGTCCCCCTGATAGAGGCGAACTACCTGACCGTTGATAAGGTCAATTGCGGGAATGATCATGCTAGTCACAGCTCCAGAAAATTTTGCAGCAAACGGGCACCGGCTGCGCCTGAGCGCTCCGGGTGGAATTGGGCGCCAAAGAAGTTGTCAACCGACGATGGCGGTAAACGGCTGGCCGTAGTCGCAGGTCGCCAGCGTCGCCCCGGTCACCTCCAGCGCATAGGAGTGCACGAAGTAGAAGTAGCTGCCGCTCGGGATCCCCTTGAGCAGAGGATGGGTCTCGTCATGCTCAATCTGGTTCCAGCCCATATGGGGCAGGCGCATGTTTGACTGGTATAAGGTGCCGACCTCCATCAGCCGGATCTTGCCCGGCACTATGCCAAGGCAGTCGATAAGCCGCTCTGACGAGTCATCCGTACCCATGCTCTCTTCGGAGGCCTCCGCCAGCATCTGCATGCCGAGGCAAAAGCCCAGCAGCGGCTGTTTGGCGGCGCGAATAAGGGGCACCAGCCCGCGCTCGTTGAGGTTTTTCATGGCGGCCACCGCGGTGCCGACGCCGGGCAGGATCAGCTTGTCCGCCTGCTCGATATCGGCCGCCACGCTTGAGACCAGCGGCTGCACGCCGAGGCGCTCGAACGCCATCCTGACCGAGGCCAGATTGGCGCAGCCGGTATCGATAATGACCAGCTTCTGCTTGCTCGCATCCATCACAGCACTCCCTTGCTGGAGGGGAGCTCGCTCCCTTCCACCCGAATAGCCTGACGCAGGGCGCAGCCAAAGCCTTTGAACAGTGCCTCCACCTGATGGTGGGTGTTGCCGCTACCCACCTTCATCTGCAATGTGATGGCCATGGCATCCGAGAGGGAACGGAAGAAGTGGGGCACCATCTCGGTGGCCATCTCGCCCACGTTGTCGCGGCCAAAGCCGCTCGGGCAGTCAAACACGAAGTAGGGGCGACCGCTGAGATCCAGCGCGGTACTCACCTCCTGCTCGGTCAGCGGGCGCGCATCGATCACCGCCTGCACCTCGTCCATCGCCAGCACGAAGCCGAAGCGGCCGATACCGCGCTTGTTGCCAAGGGCCTGACGCAGTGCCTGACCCAGCGCCAGCCCCACATCTTCCACCGTGTGGTGATCGTCGATATGCAGATCGCCGCTGACGTTCAGCTTGAGCTGGAAACCGGCGTGGGTGGCAATTTGATCCAGCATGTGATCAAAGAAGCCGATGCCGGTGGCGATCTGGTTGCCGCCGCTCTTGTCCAAGTCAACAGCTACCTGAATGCGGGTCTCTTTGGTGTAACGTTCTACTTCGGCTACTCGTCCTTTGGACAACAGCTGATCACGGATGGCGAGCCAGTTGTGATCCTGAGGGTGGTAGCGAATGCCGCCAATGCCCATATTCTCGGCCAGCTGCAGATCGGTCTGGCGATCGCCAATCACGAAGGAGTTGGCAAAGTCGATGCGACCGGAGGCGAGATAATCCTTCACCAGCCCAAGGTGGGGCTTGCGGCAGCTGCAGCCATCGGTGGGGAAGTGCGGGCAGATCAGCACCTGCTCCCACTTCACCCCTTGGGATTCAAACAGGTGCATCATCAGGTCGTGGGGCGGCTGGAAGTTCTCCAGCGGCAGGCTGGCGGTGCCCAGCCCATCCTGATTGGTCACCATCACCAGCACGTAACCGGCAGCCTGTAACTCGCGCAGCACCGGAATGACCATGGGTTCGAAGCGCAGCTTGGCGAGGCTATCCACCTGCTTGTCGGTCACCGGCTCTTCAATCAGGGTGCCGTCGCGGTCGATAAACAAAAACGGGGTCTTCATCGCTACATCCTTGTCTTACAAAGTGGGAGAGGGCAGATCACGCAATACCGCCAGCACGGCATCCATCTCGCCCTGATAGCCGATGGTGATGCGAATGCTGTTGTCCAGACCCGGCTTGCTGGAGAAATCCCGCAGAATGATACCGGCGGCCTTCATGGCGGCAAAGACGGTGGCGCCATCCACAAAGCGCACCAGCACGAAGTTGCCCTTGTCCTCGAATACTTCCTTCACGCAGGCAAGCGTTGCCAGCTCTGCCATGAAGGCGGCTTTTTGCTTGTTGAGCTCTACCACTCGCTCGCGCATCAGCTCCAGTCCCATGGGGGAGAGGGCCTGCGCCGCGATCTGGGCGATGGGCTCGGGGATGGGATAGGGGGCGATCACCTTGGCCAGCATGGCGATCACCTCGGGGCTTGCCAGCGTAAAGCCACAGCGGATCCCCGCCAGGGCAAAAGCCTTGGAGAGGGTGCGGGTCACCACCAGATTGGGGAAACGGGCCAGCAGGTCCACCACGGATGCTTCCGGGCAGAACTCGATATAGGCCTCGTCCACCACCACGATGGCGCGATCCCGGGCTTTTTCCAGCAAAGCGATGAGACCGTCACGTCCCACCAGATCCCCGGTGGGGTTGTTGGGGGAGCAGAGAAACACCAGTTTCACGTCACTGAGGCGATCGGCGATGGCGGACCAGTCCGGCTGGCGGTTGGCGGTCAGCAGCTGCTCGACGATGCCGACGCCACAGGTCTCGGCGCTGATGGCGTACATGCCGTAGGTGGGCGGGCAGATGAGGATCTGATCTTCACCCGCTTCGCAGAAGGTGCGAATAAGCAGCTCAATGGCCTCATCGGCGCCGCGGCTCACCAGCACCTGATCGGGATTGACCCCGGCGTAGGCGGCATAGCCGTTCACCACCTCGGCCGGTTGGCACTCGGGGTAGCGGTTGAGGCGGCTTCCCTCGATGGTGAAGGGATAGGCCTGCGGCGCCTCGTTGGCATTGAGCCAGACGTGGCCCTTGCCGCCGATGCGGCGGGCGGATTGATAAGGGGTGAGGGCCCGCACCACGCGGCGCGCCAGATTGGCAATGCTCATGACAAATCCTTCTGCTGTGCTGTTGGTTGGGGCGCGGCGGCCAGGGCGTTCAATCTGAGGGTGACGGCATTTTTGTGGCCATCGAGCCCTTCGGCCTGAGCAATGCGCTCGACGATGGGGCCAAGGCCCTGAATGCCGCGCTCGCTCAGCTCCTGCACCGTATAGCGGCGCTGATAATCGGCGAGGCCAAGGCTGGAACAGGTACGGGCATAGCCATAGGTGGGCAGGGTGTGGTTGGTGCCGCTGGCGTAATCGCCGACCGATTCCGGTGTCCATGCTCCCAGAAAGATGGAACCGGCGTTCTCGAGTTTATCCAGCAGATCACGCGGGGCGCGGGTCTGCACAATCAGGTGCTCCGGCGCATAGGCGTTAGAGATGGCACACGCCTCGGCCAGATCGTCACAGAGGATCACCAGACTTGAGCCCAGCGCCTGGGCGGCGATATCGCGGCGGCTCAACTTGGCCAGCTGGCTCTTGATCTCCCCTGCGATGGCATCGGCCAGCAGCGGCGAGGTGGTCACCAGCACCACCTGGCTGTCGGGGCCGTGCTCGGCCTGGGAGAGCAGGTCCGCTGCCACGAAGGCGGGGTTGGCGCTCTCGTCGGCAATCACCAGCACCTCGGAGGGGCCAGCGGGCATGTCGATGGCAGCGCCGCGCCAGTCGCGGGATACCTGCCCCTTGGCTTCGGTCACATAGGCGTTGCCCGGGCCGAAGATCTTGTCCACCTTGGGGATGCTCTCGGTGCCGTACGCCATGGCGGCGATGGCCTGGGCACCGCCGATGGCGAACACCTTCTCGACCCCGCAGGCTCGGGCAGCAAACAGGATCTCGTCGCTGGCGGGGGATGGGGTACAGAGCACCACTTCACGGCAACCAGCGATGGCGGCTGGAATAGCCAACATCATCACGGTGGAGGGGAGCGGCGCGCTGCCCCCCGGCACATAGAGGCCGACCCGACTGATGGGCTGGGTGCGCAGCTCGCACACCACCCCGGGTTGGGTCTCTACCCGTACCACCGGCTGCATTTGGGCGGCGTGGAAGGAGCGAATGTTGGCAATGGCCGCTTCGATGGCATTTTTGATGTCGTCATCCAGCCGCGCGCAGGCAGCTTCAATCTCATCTTCGCTGACGCGCAACTGCTCACGGGGGGCGCGCTCGAAGCGCAGGCTCAGCTCGCGCAAGGCCTCATCGCCACGGCTACGCACTGCAGCGATGATATCCCGTACCACGAGGCCGATATCGGCCTCGTCACTCAAGGCCGGTCGGGTCAGCACGTCGGCCTGCTGGGCGGGGGAGAGGGTCTTCCAGATCAGGGTCTGCATGATGTCCCTTCCTTATTCCATCATTTTTTCGATGGGCAGCACCAGAATGGAGCTGGCACCGAGGGCCTTGAGCTGCTCCATGGTCTCCCAGAACAGGGTCTCGCTGGAGACGACGTGCAGCGCCACCTGATTGGTGTCACCGGCCAGCTGCATGATGGTGGGGCGCTCGGCACCCGGCAGCAGATCGGTGATGGCATCGAGCTTGTCTTTGGGGGCGTGCAGCATGATGTACTTGCTCTCGCGGGCCTGCTGCATCCCCTGAATGCGGGGCAGCAGTTTGTCGATGAGCTTCTGTTTGGCATCGGACAAGGGGTTGGGGGCCTGTACCAGTACCGCCTTGGAGCGGTAGATCACCTCCACCTCTTTGAGGCCATTGGCTTCCAGGGTCGCGCCGGTGGAAACCAGATCGCAGATGGCATCGGCCAGACCCGCGCGTGGCGCCACTTCCACCGAGCCGCCCAGCATCACGCTCTTGAAGCCAAGGCCCTTTTCGTCAAAGAAGCGCTTGAGCAGCCCCGGGTAGGAGGTGGCAATGCGCTTGCCCGCCAGACTCTGTGGCCCTGTGTAGGTCACATCTTCCGGTACCGCCAGTGAGAGGCGGCAGCCACCAAAGTCCAGCTGCTTGAGGGTTTTGACCTCCGCAGGCAATCCTTGTGAAGCGCGAATAAGCTGCACCTCTTCCAGCACGTTCTCGCCGATGATGCCAAGGTCGACCACCCCTTCCATCACCAGACCAGGGATGTCGTCATCACGCACCCGCAGGATATCGATGGGCATGTTCTCGACATGGGCGATAAGGCGCTGCTCGCGCAGGTTGATCTTGAGGCCACAGCTCTTGAACAGGGCTTGGGAGTCCTGGCTCAGACGACCGGACTTTTGCATGGCGATACGCAGACGTTGTGTTTCCATTGCTCGATTTCCTTCTAGTCAAAAACGAAAAAACCCTCGGAAGTGGGTGCTTCCGAGGGTTTATGAATCTTGCGGTCCTTTTGGAAGTCACCAGTTAAGTGTCTTCCAGCAGTCAACCTCCTGAAAGACTAGTCGGGATGATGATGGTGGTGATGAGTCTTCAGGGTGGTGAACTTCATGTAATCAATCCTTTACAAAATAAGATGTCGTAATTGACGCCTGATTTAAACTACCTGCCTTGACAGAAAATGCAACCCGAAATTGTGATTTGATCGATTAAAGTGGCGAAAACGGTTTTCTGGTCGATAACTAGACAATAACCCCTGCAGGAGTCGCCATCATGCCCAGCCAGGACCTGTTGTTCCCCATTTTGCCCCGGGCGCCTGCCTCGCCCGGCAGCGAAGAGATCAAGCGGGAAGTGAACCAGATCAGCAAAAAGCACCAGCTGCGCAAGACCAGCACTGACAACAGTGACTCCCAGCAGCGCCAGCAGGCGTATAGCACGCCCGCCAAGCGTGATCAGCCCAAGGTGGAGGAGGGCGATCACAAGCCGGATCCCGAGCATCAGATCGATCTGTTCGTCTAGGCAGATTATCTGTCCCGCTTTTGCCGCGCTTTTGGCATAATGGCCGCTTTTGCTGCGGGACGCCCTTTTGACCATCCAGACCCTGTTCAAGCCAGATGGCCCTCTGGCCAGCCATATCGACGGTTTCAAAGCCCGCGCTCCCCAACTGGAGATGGCCGAAGCGGTCGCGCGCGCCATCAAAAGTGGTGGCCGTCTGTTGGTGGAGGCAGGAACCGGTACCGGCAAGACCTACGCCTATCTGGTGCCTGCGCTGGAATCCGGCAAGCGGGTGGTGATCAGCACCGGCTCCAAGAACCTGCAGGAGCAGCTCTTCTATCGGGATCTCCCGACCATCACAGGGGCGCTCTCCTACACCCCGCCGGTGGCCTTGCTCAAGGGACGCAGCAACTATCTCTGCATCGAGCGGATGAACCGGCTCTTGAGCGAATCCCATCTGCAAAAGCCTGAAATCCTCAACGATCTGGTGAAGGTCAAATCCTGGTCTACCGCCACCGATAACGGCGATGTGGGGGATATTCCGGGATTGCAGGAGAACGCCGAGATCCTCGCCCACGTCACCAGCACCAACGACAACTGCCTCGGTCGCGACTGCCCCTATTACGACGACTGCCATCTGGTGGTAGCCCGTCGCCGCGCCATGGACGCCCAGGTGGTGGTGATCAACCACCACCTCTTCTTCGCCGATATGGCGGTGAAAGACACCGGATTTGGCGAGTTGGTGCCGGAAGCACAAGTCTATGTGTTTGATGAAGCCCATCAGCTGCCGGAGATCGCCACCAACTACTTCGGCAAGTCGGTAGGCAGCCGAACGATTCAGGATCTGGCGCAGGATATCCAGCTAGCCTATCGGGCAGAGGCCCACGACATGGCCCAGCTTGGCAAGGCGGCGGACCGGCTCGCTATCGCCAGTCAGGATCTGCGTCTGGCCTTCGGAGTGGATGGCGGTCGCGGCAATACCCGCGACATGCTGCGCCAGCCGCTCTGGGGTCAGGCTTTGGCTCGTCTTAACGATGCCATCGGGCTCTGCTACGAGGTGCTCAAACTGGCTCTCGGCCGGGGCGAGCAGCTGGATCACGCCTTCGAGCGCATCAGTGAACTGCGCACCCGCCTGGGTGAAGTGCTGGCGGTTAACCAGACCGGTTTCTCCTACTGGTACGACTGCTCACGGCTTCACTTCACCCTCAATCTGACGCCGCTGTCGGTGGCCGAGCGATTCAGTGCCGAGGTGCAAAGACCGGAAGTGGCCTGGGTCTTCACCTCCGCCACCCTGACGGTGGATATGCGGTTTGACCACTTCAAGGCCGAGCTGGGGCTGGCGGGCAGCGCCGAGCTGATCCTCGACAGTCCGTTCGACTATGGCGAGCAGGCGCGGCTCTGTGTGCCCCGTTATCTACCGGAGCCCAACGCCTTTGGCCGTGGCGAGCAGCTGGCCAATCTGATGATCCCCCTCATCAACAAGACGCCGGGGGGCTGTTTCTTCCTCTGCACCAGCCATCAGGTGATGCGTCAGGTAGCCGAGGTGCTGCGCCGGGAGATTGGCCGTACCGTCTTGTTGCAGGGGGAGGACAATAAGCAGCGGTTGCTCAAGGAGTTTGTCGAGAATGGCCGCGCCGTACTGGTGGCGACCAGCAGCTTCTGGGAGGGGATCGACGTGAGAGGGGCTGCATTGTCGTGTGTTATCATCGACAAGCTGCCGTTTGCCAGCCCCGATGATCCGCTGCTCAAGGCGCGGGTGGATGATTGCAAGCTTAAGGGGGGTGATCCCTTCGCCGAGCTGCAGTTGCCCAAGGCGGTGATTGCCCTCAAACAGGGGGTGGGACGGCTTATTCGTGATCGCAGTGATCACGGGGTGCTGGTGATATGTGATCCTCGAATGGTCAACAAACCTTACGGCGCCACCTTTATCAAGAGTCTGCCTGCCATCCCCCGTACCCGGGAGTTGGGAACGTTGGGGAGTTTTTTCGATCGCACTGAACGCGGTGAACAAGTGTGCCGCCAGCTAACAGATTTGAACAACGGGTGAGCATATCTCGCTTGCCGGTTATGTAATTGACTGATTTTATAGAGATTGGAAAGCATGAATGAGTTGAAGATCCTGGCCGTAGATACCGCCACCGAAGCCTGCTCCGCCGCCTTGCTGGTGGGTGACAAGCTGTTCTCCCGCTGGGAGGAGGCGCCACGGGATCACACCCGAAAAATCCTGCCCATGGTTCAGGCTGTGTTAGAGGATGCCGGGATAAGTTTGAGTGACCTCGATGCTATCGCGTTCGGCCGCGGCCCGGGCTCCTTTACCGGCGTGCGGATCGGCATCAGTGTGGCACAGGGGCTGGCGTTTGGTGCGGGTGTGCCGCTGATCGGCATCTCGACCCTGGCCGCCATGGCGCAAGGCGCCTATCGACTGGATGGCGCCCAGCAGGTGCTGACCGCCATCGATGCGCGGATGAACGAGGTCTATTTCGGCCGCTATGAGCTAATTGATGGCCGCATGCAGCTGGTGGGTGACGAGGTGGTGAGCGAGCCCGCGGCGCTGGTTGACGCCCGTGGCAAGCTGGCGGGCCCTGTGACCTGCGTCGGCACCGGTTTTGAAACCTATGGCGAGACCCTGAGTGGTCTGGCCGATGAGCTGGCGGTGAGCCAGGTACGTTTCCCGGCGGCAGAGGACATGCTGCCGCTGGCCCGCGCCGCCTGGCTGGCGGGGGAGGCGGTGCCGGTTGAGCTAGCGACGCCGGTCTATTTGCGTGACAAGGTGACCTGGAAAAAACTGCCGGGTCGCGAATAAGGGCAGGAGCACTGACGTCATGTCGCTCTTGCCGCTCATCAGCTGCAACACAAGCGGATGGCCCGACGGGCCACGCTGGCAACAGGAGAGTGACATGATGCGTAATAGCAGAAGCGATATGATGAAACGCACTATGGTGGTCGGGGCACTGGCCCTGCTGCTCGGGGCCTGTAGCTCGGTTCCCAAGGAGCTGGCCTATGAGCCTGAAAACCAGCTGGTGGCCTATCAGCCCGCCCTTGGCGGGATGGAGGGTAAACCGGCCCGCTGGAGCGGCGTTATCTCGGCGGTGCACAACAAGGCGGATCAGAGCGTTATTGAAGTGGTCTATCTGCCGCTCAAGTCCAACGGTGTGCCGGAGCAGACCGAGCAGAGCCCGGGACGTTTTCTGGCCATCATGAAGGGTTTTGTCGATCCGACCCTCTACGCCAAGGGGCGCAGCCTGACGGTGCTTGGCACCATAGGCCAACCGGTGGATAGCCAGATTGGCGAGCACAAGTACCGCTTCTCGGTGCTCAATGTGACGGGCAGCAAGCTGTGGCCGCCAGTCAAGGAGGTGGAGGTTCGCTATATGGACCCCTACTTCTACGACCCCTTCTATGATCCCTTCTGGCCGAGACGGCCGCTGCGTCGTTAAGGCTTGCCATGATCAAGAGCATCAAAAGCACTCTGCACGAACGTCTGCTGACCCTGGCAGATGGTCGGCAGGTGGCCCTGCTTGAGAATCAACTCGCGGATCAGGCTCAGCAGGGCAAACCCCTGTTGATCGCCTTGCATGGCTGGCTCGACAACAGTGCCAGCTTCTTGCCGCTGGCGCCGCATCTGGGGGATTTTCACCTCATCTGTGTCGATCTGCCGGGGCACGGTCACTCAGATCACAAAACCACCCCTTATGTCTTTGTTGACTGGCTGGACGATCTCTACCAGATCGCGCAGGCGGCCGGCTGGTCGCGCTTCACTCTGCTCGGTCACTCCCTCGGGGCGTTGATCGCCTCGACCTATGCCGGGGTGTTTCCCGAACAGGTGGAACGGCTGATCATGCTGGAGGGGCTGGGCCCGCTCAGTCAGCCCGATGAGGAGGTACCTGCCCAGCTGCGACGTGCGATTTTAAACCGCAGTCGCACCCGGGAGCGCAGTGCCAACGGCTTTGCCTCCATCGATGAAGCCGTGGCTGCTCGTTGCAAAGTGGCGGATATCACGCCGCAGTCGGCGCGCCTTATCTGTGAGCGGCAGCTTGAGATGAGGGCAGGGCGCTGGTACTGGCGCAGCGACCCCCGCTTGCGGGATCTTTCACCCCTGAGAATGAGCGAAGGACAGGCTCGTGCATTGATGGTGGCTATCCGTTGTCCTGTGCTGTTGATTCAGGGGGAGCAGGGCTTTGCTGCGCTTGAAGCCCAATGGCAGGCCCGTCAGGATGCCTTCCAGCAGATCGAGCGGGTCATATTGGGTGGAAACCACCATTTTCATATGGAAAATTCGGTTGATACGGCCGTTTGTATCGTAAAGTTTTGTCAAGTTCGGTAGAATCGCCAGCTTTCAATAATTCCAGGTTTGTTTTCTCCCTCACATTTTTCTGTTGTTAATTTGCTGTTAATTGATGTTGCGCTGTGTAAATATGTGCGGCATTAGAGCATCAGCTTAAAACAACCGATTAAAATGGATGTGAACCGGGACGGAGGCAACACAGTGAGCGCACAGGTGCTAGTTATGCAGGAGAAGTTTGTGGAAAAAGTCTGGCTGAAACGTTATCCGGAAGGGGTCCCCGCCGAGATCAATCCAGACCAATACAGCTCCCTGGTCGAGATGTTCGAATCCTCGGTGACCCAGTTTGCCGATCAGCCCGCCTTCGTCAACATGGGCCAAACCATCACCTACCGCCGTCTGGAAGAGCAGTCCCGCGCCTTTGCTGCCTACCTGCAAAACGAGCTGAAGCTGGAGAAAGGGGATCGGGTTGCGGTGATGATGCCTAACCTGCTGCAATACCCCATCGCCGTGTTCGGCATCCTGCGCGCCGGCATGATCGTGGTCAACGTCAACCCGCTCTATACCCCGCGCGAGCTGGAGCATCAGCTCAAAGATTCCGGTGCCAAAGCCATCGTCATCGTCTCCAACTTCGCCCATACCCTGGAAAAAGTGGTCTATGACACCCCGATCAAGCACGTTATCCTGACTCGGATGGGGGACAACCTGGGGCTTGCCAAGGGCACCCTGGTCAACTTCGTGGTCAAGTACGTCAAGAAGCTGGTGCCGAAATACAATCTGCCCCACGCCACCACCATGCGTCAGGCCCTCTCCAAGGGGCGTTTCCTGCAGTACATCAAGCCGGAGATCACCAACGACGATCTCGCCTTCCTGCAGTACACCGGTGGCACCACCGGCCTCTCCAAAGGGGCCATGCTGACTCATCGCAACATGATTGCCAACGTCGAGCAATGCCTCGGCGTCTACGGCCCCATGCTGGAGCGCGGCAAGGAGTTCGTGGTCACCGCGCTGCCGCTCTACCACGTTTTTGCCCTGACCGTGAACTGCCTGCTCTTTATGCGTATCGGCGGTTACAACCTGCTGATCAGCAACCCGCGCGACATCCCGGGGTTTGTCAAAGAGATCAAGAAGTACCCCTTCACCTGCATTACCGGGGTTAACACCCTGTTCAATGCGCTGGTCAACAACGAGGAGTTTCAGGGGCTCGCCTTTGACAAGCTCAAGCTGACCATCGGTGGCGGCATGGCGGTGCAGCGCGCGGTCGCGGAGAAGTGGAAGACGCTGACCGATACCCCGCTGCTGGAAGGCTATGGCCTGACCGAGTGTTCGCCATTGGTGAGTGTCTGCCCCTACGATCTGACTGACTACAACGGCTCTATCGGTTTGCCGGTCTGCTCTACCGAGATCCGTCTGGTAGATGACAACGGTCAGGTGATCCACGCCCTCGGCACCCCGGGCGAAATGCAGGTGCGCGGCCCGCAGGTGATGGTGGGCTACTGGCAGCGCCCCGAGGCGACCGCCGAAGTGATGCAGGATGGCTGGCTCTGTACCGGTGATATCGCCGTGTGCGACGAGCAGGGCTTCTTCAAGATCGTTGACCGCAAGAAGGACATGATCCTGGTCTCCGGTTTCAACGTCTATCCGAACGAGATCGAAGATGTCGTTGCCCTGCACCCGAAAGTGCTGGAAGTGGCTGCCGTCGGCGTGCCGCACAAGGTCTCCGGCGAGCTGGTGAAGATCTTTGTGGTCAAGAAAGATGCAAAATTGCAGGAGGACGAGATTATTGCCCACTGCCGTAAACATCTGACTGCCTATAAGGTGCCGAAACTGGTAGAATTTCGTGACGAACTTCCCAAGACCAATGTGGGCAAGATCCTGCGCCGCGTACTGCGCGACGAGGAGATTGCCAAGCAATAACCGGACTGCGGCTGCAGAAGCCTCTGCAAACCAGCACCGTCGTTATGCAAAACCGTGGGTCATCCCACGGTTTTTTCTTTTTGGCCCTGATCAACCGCGCAGGCACAGATGCACTATCAACTTATCACTCAGCAAGCCGAACTTGAGCAGTATCTCGCTTCTCTGGCCGACGTTCCCCTGGCTATCGATACTGAATTCGTTCGCACCCGTACCTACTACCCCCAGCTTGGCCTGTTCCAGATCTATGACGGCGAGCATCTGGCGCTGCTGGATCCGCTCACCCTGGATCTCTCCGCCCTCTGGCAGCGACTGGGGCGGGAAGGGCAGATCGCCATCCTGCACGCCTCTGGCGAAGATCTGGAGCTTATCCAGCATCAGGCGGGCCACCTGCCCAACCAGATGCACGACACCCAGCTGGCAACCGCCTTTCTCGGTTACGGCGTCTCGGTCGGCTTTGGTGCGCTGGTGAATGAATTCCTCGGGGTCGAGCTGGAAAAAGACCAAGCGCGCACCGATTGGCTGGCCCGCCCGCTTACGCCACGTCAGCTCGAATACGCGGCAGCGGATGTCTTCTACCTGATGCCGCTCTACGAGAAAGTGATGGCCAAACTGCGGGAAAGCGGCAAGTTTGCCTGGTTCGAGCAGGAGTGCCAGAACCACTCTGCCCGCAAGACCCAGGGTAGCGATCCCCGTCAGGCTTATCTTGAAATCGTCAACGCCTGGCAACTGGGTCGCCGCGAGCTCGCCATTCTGCGCGAGCTGGCCGCTTGGCGCCAGCAAGAGGCGGTGCGCCGGGACCTGGCCCTCAATTTTGTGGTGAAAGAGCTGCACCTGTTCAAGGTGGCGGAGCGTCGTCCTGCCTCCCTGCGGGATCTCAACGAGCTCGGCCTATCGCCCATCGAGATCAAGATCCACGGCAAGCGGATGCTCGATATCGTCGCCAAGGCGCAGCAGAGCGATCCTGACAGCTGGCCCGAGCCCATTCGTCGGCTGGTGGACTTCCCCCAGTACAAGGCCGAGCTCAAGCGCATCAAGGCCATGGTGGAAGAGAAGGCCAAGGCGAGCAATATTCCGCCCGAGCTGATTGCCAGCAAGAAGATCATTCACCAGTACTTCACCTGGAGCTGGCGGATGAACGACGAAGAGCGGGCCCGCAGCGACAAGCCGATGCTGCTGCAAGGGTGGCGTCATGAGCTGGTCGGTCACCTGCTGGCACAATAAGCCACCAGACGGTTGCACCCATAAATCAATCCTCACCCCCGGGTGGGGATTTTTATTGGGCGAAAGAGACAAACAGGCATGCTGAACTGGAGAACGCAGAGGGGACATGGCTGGCCGGATGGCAGGAGTCGAGAATGAAAAAGAGAGCAGAGAAGAAAAGGCAGCGGCTAATACCGCTGCCTTTTTTGATCACCAGATAGGCTGGGTCAGGTAGGGGTTACTCGCCTTCTCGCGGCCGAAGGTAGAGCTGGGGCCGTGGCCCGGGATAAAGACGATTTCGTCACCCAGCGGCAGCAGGGTCTCGGTGATCGACTTGATAAGCGTGCCGTGATCGCCACGGGGGAAGTCGGTGCGGCCGATGCTGCCGGCAAACAGCACATCACCAACCCAGGCGAGTTTTTCGGCCTGGGAGAGCAGCACGATATGACCCGGGGTGTGGCCGGGGCAGAAATAGACATCCAGCTCGCACAGGCCAACTTGCACCCTGTCACCCTGCTCAAGCCAGCGATCCGGCGTGAAGGCGGGGGTATGGGCGAAGCCGAACATCTGGCTCTGCTGGGGCAGCATGTCGAGCCAGAAGGCGTCCTCCTTGTGGGGGCCGGTAATGGCGACGCCGGTTTTTTCCCGCAGCTTGGCGGCGGCACCCACATGATCCAGATGACCGTGGGTCAGCAGGATGTGGGTCAGGGTCAGGCCGCGCTTGGCGATGGCCGCCAGCAGTTTGTCCGCTTCGCCGCCCGGATCGATCAGGGCGGCCTGATGGGTCTCGTCACACCAGATGAGGGAGCAGTTCTGGGCGAACTGGGTGACCGGGATCACCTCGAATTTCAACATAGAGTTCCTCTCTTGGGATGGATCAGCCGCGCAGCGCGTTGGCATGCTGCTCGGCGAAATAGTCGAGACAGGCCTGTTTGTCACCGCGGAATACGATGCGCTCCTGCTTGTTGCCAAGCTGATAGAGATACATGGGGTCGTAGTAGCGGGTCAGCAGCAAAGTGATCCAGGCCAGATGCAGCGCGGTATCGCCGCTTTTTTCCTGCTCGGTGAGGGCGGTCTGCATCAGGGCATCCAGCTCGCGGTGGGCCTGATCGCCGAGGCGGCGCTTGAGACGGGCCAGCGCATCGGTGAGGTAGGCAGCAAACAGCGGCCAACCGGCTTCCTGGCCATACATGGCTTGATAGCGCAGCCAGAGATCGTGCACGTAATCTTCACGGATCTGCTCGGCGCGATCGATCTGCGGTACATCTACCACCACCAGCGGTGCCTGACTCATGGCCTCATGGAGGGAGAGGGGTAGGCAGCAGCGGCCGATCAGGCGACTCTCGTCCTCGACCACGAAGGCATGCTCGCCCTGATGGCGGCGCTTGAGCAGCTCGATGGCCATGTTGTTTTCAAAATTGATGTTGCTGGGCTGGCCGCCGGGCAGTTGACCAAACGACGAGCCCCTGTGATGGGCGTGTCCTTCCAGATCGAGCGCTTGGGCCACGTGGTCCAGCATATGGGTCTTGCCGGAGCCGGTCATGCCGGTCAGCACAGTCCAGCGGCACTCGGCAGAGGCTTTGTCCTGGGTGTCGATCAGGAAGCGGCGCAGCTCCTTGTAGCCACCGGCGACGCGGGGGCGAGTCACCCCGGCATCAGCCAGCCACTGTTGTACGGTTTGCGAGCGCAGGCCGCCGCGAAAGCAGTAGAGCAGGGCATCGGGCTGCTTGCGCAACTGCGCCAGCCAGCCTTCGAGTCGCTCGGCCCGTACTGCTCCCCCCACCAGCTTGTGTCCAAGCTCAATTGCGGCGGCCTGACCCTGCTTCTTGAAGCAGGTCCCCACCTGGGCGCGCTCATCATCTGTCATTAAGGGCAGGCTGGTCGAGCAGGGGAAGGCCCCCTCCTTGAACTCGATGGGGGCGCGCACATCAATTAACGGCACATCGTCCAAAAAGAGTTGGGCGTAGTCCGTGGCCAGTGGCAATTCACTCATTGGACAATCTCGATAAAGCGGGTGCCCTCAAGGGGCTTGATCTGGCCGATGGGCGAGAGCGCAAGGCCAGCTTCTTGCGCGATGGCGAGCAGCTCGGCTTCGCTCTCTTTACCCACGGCGACCAGCAGGCCGCCGCTGGTTTGCGGGTCGCACATGATGTTGCGGGTGCGATCGTCCATGGCATCCAGCTTGTGGCCGTAGGAGTCGTGGTTGCGCAGGGTACCGCCCGGTACGCAGCCCTCGGCGAGGTAGTAATCCAGCTCATCCAGCAGCGGCAGCGCCTTGAAGTCGAGACGGGCGCTGACATTGGAGCCTTCGCACATCTCCAGCAGGTGACCGGCCAGACCAAAACCGGTGACGTCGGTCATGGCGTGCACACCCGGCAGCTCGGCAAATCGTTGACCGATCTTGTTGAGGGTGCACATGGCGTTGGGGGCTAGTTGCTCGTGTTCGGGCTTGAGCTTGCCCTTCTTCTGGGCGGTGGTGAGGATACCGATACCAAGGGGCTTGGTCAGATAGAGGGTGTCACCCACCTTGGCGGTGTCGTTCTGCTTAATGGCATCCAGCGGCACGATACCGGTGACCGCGAGGCCGAAGATGGGCTCGGGGGCATCGATACTGTGACCACCGGCCAGTGAAATACCCGCTTCGTGGCACACCTGACGGCCGCCGTCGATTACCTGCTGGGCCACTTCCGGCGCCAGGGTATTGATGGGCCAGCCGAGGATGGCGATGGCAACGATAGGCTTGCCGCCCATGGCGTAGATGTCGCTGATGGCGTTGGTGGCGGCAATGCGGCCAAAGGTGAAGGGGTCATCGACGATGGGCATGAAGAAATCGGTGGTGGAGACAATGCCCTGACCGTTGCCGATATCGACCACGGCCGCGTCATCCTTGCTGCTGTTGCCAACGATCAGAGTCGGGTCGTTGAAGCCCGGGATCTGGCTCTTGAGGATGGTGTCGAGTACCTTGGGAGAGATTTTGCAGCCGCAGCCAGCGCCGTGGCTGTATTGGGTCAGACGAATGGAAGACATACTTACCCCTTTTATTTGCAAACAGAGCAGAGGCTCTGTGGAGCCGTCTTGGTCAATGGGCGGTCTTGTAGAGAGAATGACAAGAAGCCGCAAATATGGGTGGCCTCGGTGCCAACAGGGGCAGCGATGACTGGCAGTTATGAAGGACCGCCAGGCCGGACGGGGAAGAAAAGGGCGACAAGGTGCGCCAGCGCAGCCCCGCCAAGGGCCACAGGACGGGGCATTATGCCACATTTGCCCCTTGGGGTTCGAACAGGAATTCACATAAACAGCAGGGAATTGCCCGCACTTGCCTGTCATCGGGCTGGAACCGCCGCGCACTGCTTGATTGCAGTACAGATGCAGCCAAGAGAACGTCAATTGAGAGCAATAGCGCACGCAACCACTGCGTCATCAGGAGGAGAGCTTAGTGACCACCACATTTTTGGTTAACCACCCCATCACCACGGCGCAGTTTGCGGCGTTGTTGGCGCAGACCTCGCTGGGAGCGAGACGGCCGCTGGACCGTCCCGCCACCCTGCAGGGCATGCTGGATAACGCCAATTTGCTGATCACCGCCTGGCAGGGCGAGACCCTGGTCGGGGTGGCCCGCTCGGTGACCGATTTTCATTTTTGTTGCTACCTCTCGGATCTGGCGGTGGCCGAGTCGGTGCAGGGTCAGGGGATTGGCAAAGCTCTTATTCGCGAGACGTTTTTGCAATTGCAGCCCGGCTGCAAGCTGATCCTGCTGGCCGCGCCGCAGGCGGTGGCGTACTACCCCAAGCTCGGATTTAGCCAGCACCCGAGTGCCTGGGTGATGAGCAGTCTGGATGAACTGGTACTGGATGAGCTGGCATAAAACCGTCAACTCATCCAAACAGGGCAAGATTAGCTTATCCGGCTTGCTCCAGCGCCGGTTGCCGTGACTTGCCCCAGCGGCGCAGGCGCCGCTGCAATGGCCGCTCCAGCAGGTTGTAGCTCAAGGCAGAGAGGCTGATCAGCACTGCCAGCATCAGCAAGGTTGCCACTACCCCCAATAGCGGATTGGTTTGGGCATACCACCACGCGGTGAGCCCCGGCGCCAGATAGTGGATGAGCTCGCAGCCGGTGAGCAGTACCAGCGCATGGAGCAGGTAGATGGAGTAGGAGAGATCCCCCAGCCAGTTGGTGAAGCGGCTATCCAAAAGGCGCAGCAGCGGACTCCGGCGCTCCCCCTGGGCAGCGGCAATCCAGATCAACATCACGTAGGAGCTGATCAGCAGCAGGGTCAGTTGCGGCGTCATGGCGAACTGCATCAGCGCGAAGGGCAGCACAAAGGCGGCCAGCAGCGGCAGATCCTGCTGCATCATGGGCAAGTCTTTTGCGGCCTTGACCCTTGGCAGCAGCCAGAGACCGAGCACAAACTCACTCACCCCGCGTCCCACTGCAAGCGCGCCGCTGGTGACATCCAGGGTGCCGCGACTGTGCACGATAAAGGCCAGCACCGTCAGCGCCAGCAGGGGGGCGAGATGGCTCCAGCGACTGCGGGTTACCGCCAGCGGGATCAGCAGCGGGAACAGCAGGTAGCTGATCCACTCTACGCTCAGCGACCAGGCGGCGAAGTTCCAGGTCAACCCGTGATCGGTTACCACCTGCAGCAGCAGTAAGGCGCTGGGCAGCGCTTCGGCTGGCGTGAAGGGCGAACCGAAAGGCGGCATCCCTTCCCACTCCCACATCTTGAACAAGGGGCCGGCATAGAAGCCTACTCCGTACTGCGCCTTGTAAAGTTCCCAGCCGACCAGCAACAGCAGGGTTACCAGGTAGAGGGGGTAGACGCGGGTCAGCCGTAGCCAGAGAAAGCGGCCATAGCTCACGGTGCGGGGCGTGCGGGTGAAGGCCTCCCCATAGACATGTGCCAGCACCACGCCGCTCAAAATAAAGAACAGATCGACCCAGAGGTAGCCGTTCTCGATGAGTTGGGTGTGGCCTGCGATCGGCTCCATCCACTGGGGAAAGAGCAATAATCGGGCATGGAACAGCACCACCATCAGGGCAGCGATGCCCCGCAGCGGCGTTAACAGCGGCAATGATTGATTCATATCGGGATCCCTTGTGATGTTCAGCTTGGCCTGACATCTATTTTGTTGTTGTACCGCCCATCAATCCTGACGGGACGGTTGCCCCGGCTCGGCTGCCGCAGGCGGGATCACACTACGGAAAAGAGAGTCATACGGATGTGATTTAAATCATAAATGTGCAGTTATTGTGCAAAGTAATTTAAACAGAAAAGAAGTGGGGCGCTGGCAGCAAAAGAGGAGGAGAAGGAACGCGAATAAAGCAGAGAGGGTGGTCAACGGGGCGAGCGTCAGGCTCAGGTTTATACGGCGCGATGCAAAACAATCAGGCCCGCAAGGGGCCTGATTGATCACAAGGGAAGATGACGACCGATCAGCGGGCGCGTACCACCAGTCCCTTGAGGTAGAAGCCTTCCGGATAGGCGGTACCGATGGGGTGATCGGAGGCCTGGGAGAGCAGCTCCAGGATCTGGGCATCGCGGCCGGCATCTAGCGCCGCATCGGCAACGATCTTCTGGAACAGGCTCTGCTCCATCAGGCCGGAGCAGGAGTAGGTCAGCAGCACGCCACCCGGCGCCAGCAGCTGGAACGCCAGCATATTGATGTCCTTGTAGCCACGGCAGGCGCCAAGCAGCTGGGCCTTGCTCTCGGCGAACTTGGGCGGATCCAGCACGATGACGTCGAACTTCTCGCCCTTCTCACGATATTCCCGCAGCAGCTTGAACACGTCGTGACGGACAAACTGGGTATTGCTGGTATCCAGCCCGTTCAGCTCGGCGTTCTGGCGGGCGATATCCAGCGCATTCTGGGAGAGATCGACGTTGACCACTTCCTTGGCGCCGCCCTTGAGAGCATAAACGCCAAAACCGCCGGTGTAGCAGAAGCAGTTGAGCACACGCTTGCCTTCGGTGTACTTGGCAGCAGCCTGACGGTTATCCCGCTGATCCAGATAGAAGCCGGTTTTATGGCCGTTACGAATGTCTACCAGGATCTTGACGCCACCATTCTCTTCGATGACCACCGGTTCGTTCGGGGTCTCGCCATAAATGACGCCGGTGCGCTCTTTCAGCCCTTCCTTCTTGCGTACCGCCACGTCGGAGCGCTCATAGATGCTGCACTCGGGGTAGAGTGTACGCAGTGCTTGGGTGATCAGCTCACGCTGGAACTCGGCACCGGCAGAGAGGATCTGGCACACCAGAAAATCGGCATAACGGTCGATGGTCAGACCCGGCAGGCCATCGGATTCGGCGGCGCAGAGGCGATAGCCGGTGAGACCCTGACGCTTGATCAGCGGATCGCGAGACTCTTGAGCATATTTGAGGCGACGGATAAAGAAGTCGAGATCGACGGTCTCATCCTTGTCGAAGGTCCAGACCCGGGCACGGATCTGGGAGCTGCCTGACCAGGCGCCACGGGCGAGCCACTTGCCATCGTTGGCATAGATCTCGACGGTATCGCCGTCAATGGGGTTGCCCTGAACCCGCTCAATCCCCTTGGAGAAGATCCAGGGGTGGCGACGTAGCAGGGATTTTTCGCGGCCTTTGACGAGATAGATGGAAGCGCTCATGGATGTTTGCCGATGGTAGAAAGAAAAGGGGCCACATTCTATGTGGCCCGCAGGTAAAACTCAAACAACCCTGTGTAATGGATGGGGTTGCCCTGATCTGACACCTCATATGGTCAGAGCTTAATCCCCTTGAGTGCCTGGGTCAGCTCGCTGGCGGTGGCTTTCAGCCCCTGCGTACCGGCTACCGAGGCACTGGCAGATTCTTCCACCTGCGCCGCTTCATGGCGCACCTGATCCAGATTGTGGGTGATCTCGGCGGCGACCGAGCTCTGCTCTTCGCTCGAGGTAGCGATCTGGGTGCTCATCTCCAGCACCGCATCGCTGTGGTTGCTCAGCTTCTCGATATCGAGCCCCACCTCGCTGATGAGCTGCTGGCTGCTGGCGGCACGCCCCACGGTTTTCTCCATGATCTCGTTTAGCGCCCCGGTACCGGTCTGCAGCTCTTCGATCATCTGCTGGATCTCCACCGTCGCATGCTGGGTACGGCTGGCGAGGGTACGCACCTCATCAGCTACCACCGCAAAGCCGCGACCTTGCTCACCGGCACGGGCCGCTTCAATGGCGGCGTTGAGGGCCAACAAGTTGGTCTGCTGGGAGATGGCGTTGATGACGTTGACCACCTCGTTGATCCGGTTGGCGTTGTGGGTTAGCCGCTCGACCGCGCCGGAGGCGTTGCCAATCTCGTCGGCCAGGGTGCGGATCGCCTCTATGGTGCGGGCTACCCGGTTGGCGCCATTGGCCGCCTCTTCGCTCGACTGGCGGGTTTGTTGCAGGGTGTCGTTGGCATTGCGCGCCACTTCGCGGATCGCCGCCGACATCTGCTCCATGGCAGTGGCCAGTGAATCCATGTGCTGGCGCTGGGAACGCGCCATGGTCTCGCCTTCGCGTGCATGGTCACGAAACTCGTCGGCGGCCATGGTCAGCGCTTCGGCAGACTCCTCCACCAGTTTGACGATCTGGTGCTGGCGGTCGGTAAATCGGTCGATGCTGCCCGCCAGGGTGGAGAACTCATCCCGCACCGGGAAGAAGTTGAGTCGGAAGGTGAGATCGCCGTCCGCCACGGTTTGCAACGCCTTGTTGGTGGAGTAAAGCGCTCCGGAGACAAAGGTCATCATGTAGTGGATCACCAGCGCCATCAGGGCGGCCAGCGCGCCGATCAGGAGCAGGGTCGAGCCCTGACCCTCCCACATGGAGAGGTTGCCGGTATCGAGATCACCGGTGACGTAGCCTGCCTGACCCGCTGGCGCGCTAAAGAGGTAGTGATCTCCTTGCTGCTGCAACCCGCTGCTGCCTTGCCGGGTCAGACGCAGATCAGCAGGCAATACCAGAGTGGGCTGCTGGCTGACCAGCTGCGCCGTGGTCTCGACCCGTTGCTGCAACTGCGCTACCCGCAGGGAGATCTCCTGCTGATGGCTGGCTGCCAGCATGTACCAGCTGAGGAAGGCGATGATGAAGAGAGGTAACCAGAACGCGATATGGAATTTTTCACTGATGGTGAGGTGAATGAGATAGCGGTCAACCCACCGGAATTTAACTTCTTTCATAATGGAGCTGCATCCTGCAGAGATAGAGTGTCGGGCACATTATCGTCTCGGGAATTTTTTTCTTAAGCGGAAGGTGTGAGAAATGGGAGAGCAATCGTTTGTCATTCGGGTGTGGGGGCAGGTGCAGGGGGTGGGATTTCGCTATTTCACCCGCGAGCGGGCGCTGCAACTGGGTTTGCGGGGCCATGCCTACAACCTGGAGGATGGCTCGGTGGAGATCCTCATCAGCGGCCCCGCGCAGGGGGTGCAGATGATGCTGGGGTGGCTGGAACATGGCCCGCGCACCGCCAGAGTGACCAAGATGGAGTATGAGGAGGCGCTGCCGCCCACCGGTCAGGGCTTTCACACCAACTGAAGGGGCGGGGATGAGATGGACGCTGACAAGGAAGGTCTGTTGCTGACTCAGGCAACAAGCTGGGTCGCCCGTTATCAGGAGGCGGCGCGGGCGGTGCGCGAAGAGGCCAGCGAACCGGCCGTGCATGGCTACCGTATCGCAGCGCGCCGCTTGCTGGCGCTGCTCGCCCTGTGGCGGCCACTCACCTATCATCCCGAGCTGGAGCGGCGTCTGCTGCGCTCGGTCGGGCGGCTCTCGGCGCTGCGGGATGCTCAGGTCTACGCCGAGCGTTTTGGCAAGCCGCCTGCCAGCACGGGCAATACTCACAAATCTGCCTGTCGCGTACCCCTGTTGTCACGGCGACTGGCCCGCTGGCTCGCGGCGGTGGCGCAGGTGCCGGATGCGCGGGCATTGGCATCGCTCTATCAGCAGCATCTGGCCCTGCGCCTTGATGAGGCACAGAGCGCTCTCGATGAACCTATTCCCTGCGTTGGGAAATCTGCCAGCTCCCGTCAGCAACAGTTGCACCGCTGGCATCGGCTGCGCCTCGAGATCAAGCAGGCCCGTTATGGCGTGGAATTGTTGCTGGATCTGGGGAGTGGGGATCCCGGCTGGTTGAGCACCCTGACTCACTGGCAGGAGCGACTCGGCCAGTTGCAGGATTGGCGTCAATGGCGGCGGAGGTTGCGAGCAGAGCAGGGGAACAGCCACAAGCAGGCGAAACTGCGGCAGCAGTTGAAGGGGAAGATCACCACCCGTTTGCGTCAACTGGACTGCCAGCAGGCGGAGCTGGTGGCGCTCAAACTGGCGATGCTGGCAGGCCACAACATGAATGACATGCCAAGTCGGGTGATCAGGTATTCAGAACAAAATGTATCGCCCGCCAAGTCAAGCGGTGGATAGCCCCGAGGCCGCAATCTGCGGAAGTCATCCGCGACCAGCATCTACAAAAACTATCCAGGCCAAACAGGTGAGACAAAAAAGAGAGGCCGTTTGGCCTCTCTTCTTCTATCTCGCTGTGGTCGCAGTCAGCGATACGCTTACTTGACGCGCATGCCCGGCTGGGCGCCTTCCTGCGGCTCCAGGATCCAGAGATCCTTGCCGCCCGGGCCTGCGGCCAGCACCATGCCTTCGGACATGCCGAAACGCATCTTGCGCGGCGCCAGGTTGGCCACCATCACGGTCAGCTTGCCTTCCAGATCTTCCGGGTTGTAGGCGGACTTGATACCGGCAAACACCTGACGGGTTTCGCCGCCGATATCCAGTTGCAGCTTGAGCAGCTTCTCGGCTTCCGGTACCGCTTCGGCCTTCTTGATCAGCGCGACGCGCAGGTCAATCTTGGCAAAGTCGTCATAGGTGATGGTTTCGCTGATGGGGTCATCAGCCAGCGGGCCGGTCACTTTCGGTGCCTGCTCTTTGGCCAGGTCTTCCTTGGATGCCTCGATCATGGCTTCAATCTTCGCCGGCTCGATGCGGGAGAAGAGGGCCTTGAACGGTGCAACGGTATGGTCGACCAGCGGCATCTCGATGCCATCCCAGCTGAGGGTTTCGGCCAGGAAGGCTTCGGCACGTTCGGCCAGGAGCGGCATGACGGGCTTGAGGTAGGCCATTAGCACGCGGAACAGGTTGATGCCAACAGAGCAGACCGCCTGCAGCTCGGCGTCAGCCCATTCCTGCTTGGCGATAACCCAGGGCGCCTTGTCGTCCACGTAGCGGTTGGCCTTGTCGGCCAGCGCCATGATTTCGCGGATGGCGCGGCTGAACTCGCGGCTCTCATACGCTTCGGCGATGGCGGTACGGGCATTGGCGAATTCGGCGTAGAGCTCGGGCTCGGCGCAGGTTGCTGCCAGCTTGCCGCCAAAGCGCTTGGCAATAAAGCCGGCGTTGCGGGAGGCGAGGTTGACCAGCTTGTTGACCACGTCGGCGTTGACGCGCTGCACGAAATCTTCGAGGTTCAGGTCCAGATCGTCGATGCGGCTGTTGAGCTTGGCGGCGTAGTAGTAACGCAGGCACTCCGGATCCAGGTGGTTCAGGTAGGTGGATGCCTTGATAAAGGTGCCCTTGGACTTGGACATCTTGGCGCCGTTGACGGTCACATAGCCGTGTACGTTGACCTTGGTCGGCTTGCGGAAGTTGGCACCTTCCAGCATGGACGGCCAGAACAGGCAGTGGAAGTAGGCGATGTCCTTGCCGATGAAGTGGTAGAGCTCGGCGTCGGAGTCCGCTTTCCAGTAGCTGTCAAAGTCGATGTCGCCACGCTTGTTGCACAGGTTCTTGAAAGAAGCCATGTAGCCGATGGGGGCATCCAGCCAGACGTAGAAGTACTTGCCCGGGGCGCCGGGGATTTCAAAACCGAAGTAGGGGGCGTCACGGGTGATGTCCCACTGCTGCAGGCCGCTTTCGAACCACTCCTGCATCTTGTTAGCCATCTCTTCCTGAATGGCGCCGGAGCCGCGCACCCACTCAGAGAGCCATTTTTCAAACTGCGGCAGGTCGAAGAAGAAGTGCTCGGAGTCCTTCATTACCGGAGTCGCACCGGAGACGGCAGATTTCGGATCGATCAGCTCCGTCGGGCTGTAGGTGGCGCCGCAGCTGTCGCAGTTGTCGCCATACTGCTCCGGAGATTTGCACTTGGGGCAGGTTCCCTTGACGAAACGGTCCGGCAGGAACATGGATTTTTCCGGATCGAACAGCTGGGAGATGGTGCGGCTCTTGATAAAACCACCATTTTTCAGGCGGCCGTAGATCAACTCCGCCAGCTCGCGGTTTTCATCGCTGTGGGTGGAGTGATAGTTGTCAAAGCTGATGTTGAACCCGGCGAAATCGGCCTGGTGCTCTTTGGAGACCGCCGCAATCATCTCTTCCGGGGTGATCCCCATCTGCTGTGCCTTGAGCATGATCGGGGTGCCGTGGGCATCATCGGCACAGATAAAGTGCACCTGATGACCGCGCATTCGCTGATAACGAACCCAGATATCGGCCTGGATATGTTCCAGCATGTGGCCAAGATGGATGGAGCCATTGGCATAGGGGAGGGCGCAGGTTACCAGCATTTTACGAGGATCAGTTGCCATATTACGTTCTTGATGTGCTTGTTGGGATGATAGAGTGCCGTGCATGTTACCCGAATTGGGGGTAGCCTGCCTAGGGTTGTGGCTATGCCAACCTTGGCAGCACCTGCTGTTACGATGGCAGGCAAGCCACTGATTTGTGTGCGGTAACCGTTCACCTCAAGATAATGACAAGATAATGAGGAGTTAATGGTGATTGATTCAGTAAAACAGATCCTCGCCGAATTTAAGCCAGCAGGCTGGCACATGGATCTGGTGGATGCCGGATTCGTTCGCGAGATCATCAATCAGGGTCAGGGGCTTACTATCCGGCTGGTATTGCCGTTTGCCGGTCTCTCGCTGCTCGATCAGCTCAAAGAGAACTACGATGCCAGGCTGCGTAGTGCCACCGGCGCTGCCCGTATCGACTGGGCATTGGAGATCGATGTGGCCAGCATGCCGAGGGCGCAGGGCCTCAATGCCGTGCAGGGCATTCGCAACATCATCGTGGTTGCTTCCGGCAAGGGGGGGGTTGGCAAGTCCACCACCGCGGTCAATCTGGCGCTGGCCCTGCAAAAAGAGGGGGCGCGGGTCGCTATTCTCGATGCCGATATCTATGGCCCTTCCATTCCTACCATGATGGGCACCCTCAAGGAGCGCCCGGTCAGCCATGACGGCAAGCTGATGGAGCCGGTGATGGCCTGCGGCCTCAAGAGCAACAGCATCGGCTATCTGGTCTCCGAGCAGGATGCCACCATCTGGCGTGGCCCGATGGCGAGCAAGGCGCTGGCGCAGATCCTCCATGAGACCCGCTGGGGTGAGGTAGATTATCTGGTGGTAGACATGCCGCCGGGCACTGGCGATATCCAGCTCACCATGGCTCAGCAGGTGCCGACTTCGGCGGCGGTGATCGTCACCACCCCGCAGGATGTGGCGCTGGCCGATGCCCGCAAGGGGATCGCCATGTTCAACAAGGTCAATGTGCCGGTGCTAGGCATCATCGAGAACATGAGTTATCACGTTTGCAGCGCCTGTGGTCATCATGAGCCGCTGTTTGGTACCGGTGGCGGCCAGAAGATGGCAGAGCAGTATCAAGTGGCGCTGCTTGGCCAGTTGCCGCTGCACATCGATATCCGCCAACACATGGATGATGGCTGTCCGACGGTGTTCGGCGCACCGGAAGGAAGCCTGGCTCAGGCCTATTTGAAGCTGGCGCGCAGGGTAGGGGCTGAACTCTTTTTCAGCGCAAAACCGATTGCGACCCCCCTCTATGCCATGGCGCTGGATGAATAATCGGCGGTCGGTCACTTGACAGGGAATTGAGGGTGGGCATGACCCACCCTTTTTTATATAATGGATCGGTTTAAACCATCCCCACTGCTCTTCTCTTTTAGGTATTTGTCATGTCTGATACTCAACATTCGTGTGTGATCATCGGTATTGCGGGCGCATCTGCGTCTGGCAAAAGTCTTATAGCCCAGACCATTTATGAAGAGCTGGTGGCCGAACTGGGCGCAGGTCAGATTGGTGTGATCACCGAAGATTGCTACTACCGTGATCAGACCCACCTGACCATGGAAGAGCGGGTCAAGACCAACTATGACCACCCCAACGCGCTCGATCACGACTTGCTGGTACAGCACCTGAGCCAGCTGGTCAAAGGTGACGCGGTTGCCATTCCCCAGTACTCCTACACCGAACACACCCGGATGAACGAAGTGACCCCGTTTGCCCCGCGCCGGGTGATCATTCTGGAAGGGATCCTGCTGCTGACCGACAGCCGTCTGCGGGATCTGATGGATGCCTCCATCTTTATGGATACCCCGCTCGACATCTGCCTGTTGCGCCGTCTGGTGCGTGATGTGCAGGAGCGTGGCCGTACCATGGACTCCGTGCTCAAGCAGTACCAGAAGACGGTGCGTCCGATGTTCCTGCAGTTTATCGAGCCGTCCAAACAGTATGCCGATGTGATCGTGCCCCGTGGTGGCAAGAACCGCATCGCCATCGACATGCTCAAGGCGCGTATTCGCCACATGTTGATTGGTTAAGATGAAACAAGCCGGGTGATGCCCGGCTTTTTTAAAAGCACAATTTGTCAGGAGAGTCGCCCAATGCGTCTGTGTGATACCGATATTGAACGCCATCTGGATGAAGGCAAGATCGTCATTGAGCCACGGCCCGGGGTAGAGCGGATCAGTGGTGTCAGTGTCGATGTGCTGCTGGGTAACGAGTTTCGGGTGTTTCGCGATCATACCGCACCCTATATCGACCTGAGCGGCCCGAGCAGCGAGATGGCCGATGCCATCGATCGGGTGATGAGTGACGAGATCCACATCCCCGATGGCGAAGCCTTCTACCTGCACCCGGGTCAGCTGGCGCTGGCGGTGACCTACGAATCCGTCACCCTGCCTGCCGATATTGTCGGCTGGCTGGATGGCCGCTCTTCACTGGCGCGCCTGGGTTTGATGGTGCACGTGACGGCGCACCGGATCGATCCGGGTTGGTCCGGTCGTATCGTGCTGGAGTTCTACAACGGCGGCAAACTGCCGCTGGCACTGCGCCCGAAGATGAAAATTGGCGCCTTGAACTTCGAGATGCTCTCCGGCGTCGCAGCCCGTCCCTACAACAAGCGGGAAAATGCCAAGTACAAGAGCCAGCAGGGCGCCGTTGCCAGTCGCATCAATCAGGACTGATAACTGACAACACGGCAACGATTCAAGGGAGCACAAGGTGCTCCCTTTTTGCATCTGGAATCAAACGGATATGGGGTTGATGGTGCTGGTCGGATGAGATTGGCGGGACAGGGACGTTTTATCACCACTTTCGCCCGTTTTTTGTCATAAAAACGTCATGAAAATGAAATTATTGGCTTAATTGTCAGCTATTTTTGCCCTTTCCCGCAATCATTGATGGCTTTAATTAATCGATGGCAAGCCGCATGAAGACTGGCTCTAGGATATTTTTTTCCAAAAAGCTCTTTTTTTTTATGGCTGAAATATTTCAATGGTGGCTATGGTGTTGGCCGCCATCTGGCATAATCCGCCGCAACTCATAAACAGGCTTTTTTTTATGTTTGAAATGTTTAGTGGTTTGGGTTTGTGGTGGTCAATCGGTTTGGTATTGGCCGTTTTTTTTGTGCTTGCCTATGAATTTATCAACGGCTTTCACGATACCGCCAACGCGGTAGCAACGGTTATCTATACCAAGGCGATGCCAGCTCACCTGGCGGTCGTTGCATCGGGGATCTTCAACTTTTTTGGCGTCATGTTCGGCGGTCTGGGTGTGGCCTATGCCATTGTCCATCTGCTGCCTATCGACCTGCTGCTTGGGATGGACTCCACCCAAGGGTTGATCATGGTCTTCTCCTTGCTGTTTTCCGCCATCGTGTGGAACCTGGGCACCTGGTTCTTCGGGATCCCGGCCTCCAGTTCACATACCTTGATCGGTTCCATTCTGGGGGTAGGCGGCGCCTATGCCTGGATCACCCATAAACCGGTGACAGAAGGGATCAACGTGGGCAAAGCGATCGACATCATGCTTTCCCTCATCATCTCTCCCACCATCGGCTTCATCATCGCTGCGCTGCTGCTGCTGGCAATGAAACGCATCTGGACCAGCAACAAGATCCACAAAACACCGGAAGAGCGTCAGCTGGTGGATGGCAAGAAGCACCCGCCATTCTGGGCACGTTTGACCCTGGTGGCCTCGGCCATGGGCGTCAGCTTCGTACACGGCTCCAACGATGGCCAGAAGGGCATCGGTCTGGTGATGCTGGTGCTGATCTGTATGGCGCCCGCCTATTTCGCGCTGGACATGAACAGCCGCGCTTATGACCTGGATCGGACCCAGGATGCCAACCAGCGCATCATGGAGATCTACCAGCGCAACCAGTCCGCCCTCTCTGGCGTCATCAACTTCTCTGCACCGGCAACGGCTCAGGAAGAGCTGATGACTCACTGCTCCGCCGATGGCGTGCTGCAGGCGATGGCCACTCTGGATGCCCGTCTGGGGGCCGTGCGTACTTATGATCAGATGAGCCTGACCGACCGCCGCGAAGTGCGTCGTCTGCTGCTCTGTATCGATGACACCGCCCGCAAAGCGGCTAAGCTGCCGCTGCCCGCCAAGGAGCTGACCGACCTGGCCAAATGGCGCAAGGATCTGACCGCGACCGCTGAATACGCACCGACCTGGGTGATCGTCTCCATCGCGCTGGCGCTGGGTTGCGGCACCATGGTGGGCTGGCGTCGTATCGTTCATACCGTGGGCGAGAAGATCGGCACTACCGGCATGACCTACAGCCAGGGCATTGCGGCCCAGATCACTGCTGCAACCTCCATCGGGGTCGCCAGTCTGACCGGTATGCCGGTGTCCACCACCCACATCCTCTCTTCTGCGGTGGCGGGGACCATGGTAGCCAACAAATCCGGCCTGCAGAGCCAGACCATCAAGACTATCCTGATGGCTTGGGTGCTGACCCTGCCGCTGACCATGTTGCTCTCCGGCGGCCTGTTCATCGTCAGCCACCATCTGTTTGGTTGATCTGCCGCGTTCATAACGCGCATCACAATGACAATGCCGCCCGGTCGAAAGATCGGGCGGCATTTTTTATATGCTGGATAGGTCGTGTCTCGTGAGCGCAGGAATATGGTTTGCAGGGATGTTAGGAGCGGGTCAGAAATCCCAGCCAGATTGCGGCATCGGTTCAGGTTGATCGCCTTCGCGAGCCTTGCGCCGCGCAGCCTCGACCCGGCGTTTGCGATCCCGGCACAGGCGCATCACCTCTTGTTGCTGGGCAGGGGTCATGGTGAGCCAGTTGAAACGCTCTTCGCGATTGCGCAGGCACCCCTTGCAGTAGCCTTTGTTGTTCACTTCGCAGACCCCGATGCAGGGGCTCTGCAGCGGGAATATTTCGAGCTGTTCCATTCATCACCTCGCACATCCTGTCACCTTGTTATAACCCAGCGGCTCCCCTTTGGAGAAATCCTGCTTCAAGTGATTGATGTCGTTTGCTTTCCCCCTGCAAATTTGGCATCTTCCCCGCCGAGCATGGCTCTTGGCGTTATATGAGGACATATGAACAAACACGCGTACTGGCTGACCGCCGCAGTGCTGGGACTGGCCGGTTGTGCGGGCAACTCTGACAAAGCAGAAGTGCCCAAAAAACAGACCGACAACAGATGCTTTCTTAACTGCGAGGTGCCGGAAAATCTGGGCAAGCAGTATCTGGACGGGACCTTGCCAGAGGATCTGGTGAGGGTGGAGCGGGTCAATAGCCGTGCGCGTGCCGACTACAGCAAGTTTGGCCCGCAAAGCAGACTGGTATTGGAGCGCTCCGGCAAGATGACCCGCCGTTATGGCGAGCTCTATCACCAGCTCTCCCGCTGGGTGGCGGGCGGCGGCAATCCTGCCGACATCACCCGTTACGGTATCAGCCTGGCTCAGCTGGGCGGCGCAGATCGCATGGGTAACGTGCTGTTTACCGGTTACTACTCGCCGGTGCTGGAGGTGCGCCACCGCCCGGATGCCAAGTACAAATATCCCATCTATGCCATGCCCAAATGTGGCGGTCGCTGTCCGACCCGGGCCGAGATCCATCAGGGGGCCCTGGCCAACCGCGGGCTGGAGCTGGGTTACAGCAAATCCCTTATCGACAACTTCCTGATGGATGTGCAGGGCTCCGGCTTTGTCCACTACGGGGATGACGATCGGCTGCAATATCTGGGCTACAGCGGCAAGAACGGCCACGGTTACGTGAGTATTGGTCGGGTACTGATCGACCGCGGTGAAGTGCCCAAAGAGCAGATGTCGATGAAGGCCATCAAGGAGTGGGCCAACCGTCAACCGGAGGAGAGCGTCAAGGAGCTGGTGGAGCAGAACCCCTCCTATGTCTTCTTCGAGCGTCGACCCACCAATGATGTGATCGGTGCGGCCGGTATCCCGCTGCTGCCGCTGGCGGCTGTCGCCGCCGACAAGACCCTGCTGCCGATGGGGACCCCGATCCTCGCTGAAGTTCCCTTGCTCGACAAAGAGGGCAACTGGACCGGCAAGCACCAGCTGCGCTTGTTGATTGCGCTGGATGTGGGCGGGGCAGTGAAGAAGGGGCACCTCGATCTCTACCACGGTATGGGTGAGAAGGCTGGCGTCGCAGCCGGTCACTACAAGCACTTTGGCCGGGTCTGGAAGCTGGGCCTGCACCACGGGCCGACCGCTGCCCCCTGGTTGTAATCCTCTGATGGGTTGGGCGTCTGTCATCGGGCGCCCGAGCAATGTGAAGAGACAAAAAAAGCCGCCGGATTGCTCCGGCGGCTTTCTATTTTGTGCGAGTTGCCAGTCTGTGGCTGCGTCAGCTCTTCTGGATATCCAGCCGGATGGCGCCGACCGGTTTGCAGCAGCAGGGGAGGCACTCCCCCTGGGCGACGAATGCCAAGGGCACCGCAGGATAGTGCACCTTGCCAGCCATCAGCGGAGTGCGGCAGGCGCCGCAATAGCCGCTGCGACACTGAAATTCCACATGATGACCATGGCGCTCCAGGGTCTCCAACACGCTTTCGCCGGGATGGGCGTGCAGCACGGCACCATCCCGGGTATGTACCCGTGGTGCCACGACCGCCTGCTGTTCAGCAGCTGCGTGCGGGGCAGGGGTCAGCGTGTTGGTGGCATCACTCACAGCTCGAAATCACCCAGGTCATCGGCATTGACTTCGCTGTCGATCTGACCGACCAGATAGGAGCTGACCTCTACCTCTTGCGGGGCGACCTGTACGTTGTCGGATGACAGCCAGGTGTTGATCCAGGGGATCGGGTTCTGCTTGGTGCCGGCAAAGGCTGGCTGCAGGCCGACCGCAGTCATGCGCAGGTTGGTGATGTATTCCACGTACTGGCAGAGGATGTCCTTGTTCAGGCCGATCATGGAGCCGTCCTGGAACAGGTACTCGGCCCACTCTTTCTCCTGAATGGCCGCCTCCTTGAAGATCTCGAAGCAGGCCTGTTCGCACTCGGCGGCGATCTCGGCCATCTCCGGGTCATCCTGGCCGGTACGCATCAGGTTCAGCATGTGCTGGGTGCCGGTGAGGTGCAGCGCTTCGTCGCGGGCGATCATCTTGATGATCTTGGCGTTGCCTTCCATCAGTTCACGCTCGGCGAAGGCAAAGGAGCAGGCGAAGCTGACGTAGAAGCGAATTGCCTCCAGCGCGTTGACGCTCATCAGGCACAGATAGAGCTTCTTCTTGAGCTCGCGCAAGGTGATGGTCACCTCGCGGCCAGCAACGGTGTGGGTTCCTTCACCGTGCAGGTTGTAGAGGGCGGTCGCTTCGATCAGGTCGTCGTAGAAGTGGCTGATGGAGCCAGCGCGTTTGAGGATCTGCTCGTTGGTCACGATGTCGTCGAACACCTGGGCGGGAGTGTTGACGATGTTGCGGATGATATGGGTGTAGGAGCGAGAGTGGATGGTCTCGGAGAATGCCCAGGTCTCGATCCAGGTTTCCAGCTCCGGAATGGAGACCAGCGGCAGCAGCGCCACGTTGGGGCTGCGACCCTGAATGGAGTCCAGCAGGGTCTGGTACTTCAGGTTGGAGATGAAGATGTGCTGCTCATGGGGCGGCAGGGCCTGATAGTCGATGCGATCACGGGAGACATCCACCTCTTCCGGGCGCCAGAAGAAGGAGAGTTGCTTTTCGATCAGCCGCTCGAACACTTCGTGCTTTTGCTGGTCATAACGGGCTACGTTGACCGATTGGCCAAAAAACATCGGCTCTTTGAGCTGGTCGTTTTGGGTTTGGCAGAAAGTTGAATAGGCCATGGTTACCAGAATGTCTGTATGGAGAAAACAGGAGAGCGGGAGCTTGTCGCTCCCGCCCGGTTATCAGATCTTGCCGTGACTTAGATTTTGCAAGCCCCGCCAGCGCAACCGTCATCTTGCAGATCGGTCTGGGCATCGTCCGCACCATCACGGGTGTTGTGATAGTAGAGGGTCTTGAGGCCGTATTTGTAGGCGGTCAGCAAGTCCTTCAGCAGCTGCTTCATCGGCACCTTGTTGCCTTCGAAACGGGCCGGGTCGTAGTTGGTGTTGGCGGAGATCGCCTGATCCACAAACTTCTGCATGATACCGACCAGCTGTAGGTAGCCGTCAACGCTCGGTTGCTTCCAGAGCAATTCGTATTGATCTTTCAGGCGATCATACTCGGGCACCACCTGTTTGAGAATGCCATCTTTGGAGGCCTTGACCGAGACCAGGCCGCGCGGCGGCTCAATGCCGTTGGTGGCGTTGGAGATCTGGCTGGAGGTCTCGCTCGGCATCAGGGCGGTCAGGGTGGAGTTGCGCAGACCCACGGATTTGATCTCTTCACGCAGGCTTTCCCAATCCAGATGCAGCGGCTCGTTGCACAGCGCATCCAGATCCTTCTTGTAGGTGTCGATGGGCAGGATGCCCTGGGCATAGGTGGTCTCGCCAAACAGCGGGCAGGGGCCGAACTCGCGGGCCAGCTGCACGGAGGCTTTCAGCAGGTAGTACTGAATGGCCTCGAAGGTACGGTGAGTCAGGGCCAGACCGGAGCCGTCAGAGTAACGGGCACCGTTTTTGGCCAGGTAGTAGGCGTAGTTGATGACGCCGATCCCCAGGGTGCGACGACCCATGCTGCCCTTCTTGGCGGCGGCAATCGGGTAGTCCTGATAGTCGAGCAGAGCATCGAGGGCGCGCACGGCCAGATCGGCCATCTCTTCCAGATCTTCCAGCTTCTCGATGGCACCCAGGTTGAAGGCGGAGAGGGTGCACAGGGCGATCTCGCCACTCTCGTCGTCGATGTTATTCAGCGGCTTGGTCGGCAGCGCAATTTCGAGGCAAAGGTTGGACTGGCGTACCGGCGCCACGCTTGGGTCGAACGGGCTGTGGGTGTTGCAGTGATCCACGTTCTGGATGTAGATGCGACCGGTACCGGCACGCTCCTGCATCATCAGGGAGAAGAGGTCTACCGCTTTCAGGGTCTTCTTGCGAATAGCCGGATCCTGCTCGTACTTGACGTAGAGCTCTTCGAACTTGTCCTGATCGGCAAAGAAGGCATCGTACAGACCCGGCGCATCGGACGGGGAGAACAGTGTGATGTCACCGCCCTTGATGAGGCGCTGGTACATCAGCTTGTTGATCTGCACGCCGTAGTCCATGTGACGAACACGGTTCTCCTCCACGCCGCGGTTGTTCTTCAGAACCAGCAGGCTTTCCACTTCGGTGTGCCACAGCGGGTAGAACAGGGTGGCCGCACCGCCGCGCACGCCGCCCTGGGAGCAGCACTTCACGGCAGTCTGGAAGTATTTGTAGAAGGGGATGCAACCGGTGTGGAACGCTTCGCCGCCACGGATGGGGCTGCCCAGACCGCGGATGCGACCGGCGTTGATGCCGATACCGGCGCGCTGGGAAACGTAACGCACGATGGAGCTGGCGGTGGCGTTGATGGAGTCCAGGCTGTCGTCGCATTCGATCAGTACGCAGGAGCTGAACTGACGGGTCGGGGTGCGCACGCCGCTCATGATCGGGGTCGGCAGGGAGATCTTGAAGGTCGAGACCGCATCATAGAAGCGCTTGATGTAGTCCAGACGGGTATCTTTCGGATACTTGGAGAAGAGGCAGGCCGCAACCAGCATATAGAGGAACTGCGGGCTCTCGTAGATCTCGCCGGTAACGCGGTTCTGGACCAGATATTTGCCTTCCAGCTGTTTGACTGCCGCGTAGGAGAAATCCATGTCGCGCCAGTGATCCAGATGGGTATTCAGCTCTTCGAATTCGGCCTGGCTGTAGTCTTCCAGCAGGTGCTTGTCGTATTTGCCCATGTCCACCAGACGAGCCACGTGCTGGTAGAGGTGGGGCGGTTCGAACTGGCCGTAGGCCTTCTTGCGCAGGTGGAAGATGGCCAGACGGGCTGCCATGTACTGGTAGTCCGGGGTCTGCTCGGAGATGAGGTCAGCCGTCGCCTTGATGATGGTTTCGTGAATGTCGGCGGTACGGATACCGTCATAGAACTGGATGTGGGATTTGAGCTCAACCTGGGAGACCGACACGTTGTCGAGCCCTTCGGCGGCCCAGTCCAGCACGCGGTGAATTTTATCCAGATCGATGGGTTCTTTGTGTCCGTTACGCTTCGTCACAAACAAGTTCATTGGCTGATGACCTTCAGTTGATTCCCGAAAAACCATCGCACAATGGCGCCACCCAGGCCCCGGCGGTGTGCGGGAGTTGGGTAGAGATTGTGCGATGAATCACAAGATGTAGTGTTATTTTAAGTTCGAGCTACAAGATAGTGAGGTCAGCCCGCCATTGCAATGTGTGGATAAGTGACGAGCTGTGGATAAATTGTGAGTCTTGCCCCATCAGTTAGTGACTGCTCACAGTGAGCGGGTTTTCATTCGTCCGCTCCGCTAAATGCAAGTCTCCCGATCGAAGATGGAAAATTTAAATAACTTTTTTTGCTTGCGAAACGGGGGGCTTTTTACTAGCAAACGGCGGCTGATTATCCCTTATGCAACAAGGGTCAAAAGCTGTCCAGTTGTCGCAGCCGCGGGCTCAGCGTGGCAAGGGCTTTGCATCAGATGACGGTGGTTTGTAGCCGCTTTTTGACGGCTGCTAGCTTGTCAAATGGGTATCCAACAGGCAGAAAGCTGCCTTTATTATCCATGAATAGACGAGTGATGGTGGCGCAGGAGGCAGGAGCGTAAAGGAAAGATGCAAGGGGCGGAGAGTCTCTTCGCCCCGTTATCGCATATCAGCCGGTAAGGCTGCGCGTTACGCCTTGGCCGTCAACTCATAGCGCAGCCAGTGGTGCAGCGCTTGCACGGTATCAAAGTGCAGATCGGCGCCCCACTGGGCGGGATCTTCCTCATCATTGAGATAGCCCCAGCCAGCGACCGCGGTGCGCATGCCGGCGTTGCGGCCCGCTTCGATATCCCGCACATGATCCCCCACATAGAGGCAGTGAGCTGCTTCGACCCCCAGCTTCTCACAAGCAAAGAACATGGGGGCGGGGTCGGGCTTGCGTACCGGCAGGGTGTCGGCGCTGACGGTGACGCCGCAGTTGGCGAGCTGTGGCAGGGCTGCCAGCAGTGGCTCGGTGAGAAAGCCCGGCTTGTTGGTGACGATGCCCCAGGGGAGCTGTTTCTCGTCGAGCCACTGGATAAGATCCACCATTCCTTCATAGGGGCGGGTACCGACACAAAGATTGGCCGCGTAGTAGTCGAGCAGGGCATTGCGCAGGCGGGTGGCCCCCAGCTCTTCAAGCAGTTCGTCGCCGAGGCCCGCTTTCAGCAGCCCGAGCGCTCCGTGGGAGGTGGTCTGACGAATGATGTCGTCAGAGAGCGGCGCAAAACCTTCGTTTATCAGTACATGGTTGACGGCTGCTCCAAGATCCGGGGCTGTGTCGAGCAGGGTGCCATCCAGATCGAACAGCACACCGCGCAGGGGCAGAGGGTGAGAGGCGCTCATCAACCTTGCTCCGGGCGGACAAACTCCACCATATAGTTGACGTCGACATTCTTGCCGAGCTTGAACTGGTTGGTGAGGGGGGCGTAGTGGACGCCGCTCATGTCCCGCACCAGCAGGCCCGCCGCTTCACCCATGCGACACAGTTCGGCCGGGGTGATGAATTTTTTGTGATCGTGGGTACCCTTGGGCACCATCTTCATCAGGTATTCGGCCCCGATGATCATCATCAGATAGGATTTGGGGTTGCGGTTGATGGTGGAGACGAACACCCGTCCGCCCGGGCGCACCAGGGTAGCGATGGCGCGCAGCACGGAGGCGGGGTCCGGCACATGCTCCAGCATCTCCATGCAGGTGACCACGTCATACTGGCTTGGCACTTCGGCGGCATGGGCTTCGGCAGTGATCTGGCGGTACTCGAGCTCGACACCCTGCTCCAGAGCGTGCAAGCGGGCGACGCCGAGGGGCTCCTTGCCCATGTCGATGCCGGTGACCCTGGCGCCACGGCGGGCCATGCTTTCGGAGAGGATGCCACCACCGCAGCCGATATCGAGAATGCGCTTGCCAAACAGACCGCCACTTTTGTCGGTGATCCAGTCAAGGCGTACCGGATTGATTTGATGCAGGGGTTTGAATTCACCTTCCATGTCCCACCAGCGGGACGCGATGGCTTCAAACTTGGCGATTTCTGTCAGATCGACATTGGCATCACTGTTCATTTTTCGAAGATCCTGTGGCAGGGCGCCCGCTTCTGAGTCATGGGCGCAATCTATTGTCCTGGCGGGCATTATAACGGACGGACTTTGTCACACCAGCCCGATCTGATACCCGATTTGTGGCTTAAGGTATTTGGCTCAGTGTGTTACCATGTCGCGCTGTTTAAGCCAAAGAACAACTAATTAGGGATAAGGCTTTCTATGAGCGATCTGGCCAGAGAGATCACGCCGGTCAACATCGAAGAAGAGCTCAAGAGTTCCTATCTTGATTACGCCATGAGCGTGATCGTAGGACGAGCTCTGCCGGATGTGCGTGATGGCTTGAAACCGGTTCACCGCCGCGTTCTGTTTGCTATGAACGAGTTGGGGAACGACTGGAACAAGCCCTATAAAAAATCGGCCCGTGTGGTCGGTGACGTAATCGGTAAATATCACCCGCACGGCGATGTCGCTGTGTATGACACCATTGTCCGGATGGCGCAGGATTTCTCCATGCGTTACATGCTGGTCGATGGTCAGGGCAACTTCGGTTCAGTCGACGGCGACAGCGCCGCGGCGATGCGTTATACCGAAGTGCGGATGGCCCGCATCTCCCACGAGCTGCTGGCCGATCTGGACAAAGAGACCGTGGACTGGGTGCCGAACTATGACGGCACCGAGATGATCCCGGCGGTCATGCCTACCAAGGTTCCCAACCTGCTGGTCAACGGCTCCTCCGGTATCGCGGTGGGCATGGCGACCAACATTCCGCCTCACAACCTCACCGAGATTGTCAATGGCTGCCTGGCGCTGATCGAAAACGGCGACCTCACCATTGACGAGCTGATGACCTACATCACCGGCCCGGATTTCCCCACCGGCGGCATTATCAACGGTCGTTCCGGCATCGTGCAGGCGTACCGTACCGGTCGTGGCTCCATCTATGTGCGGGCCAAAGCTGAAGTGGAAGTGGACGAGAAGACCAGTCGCGAGACCATCATCGTTCACGAGATCCCCTATCAGGTGAACAAGGCTCGACTGATCGAAAAGATCGCCGAGCTGGTCAAAGAGAAGAAGATCGAGGGCATCAGTGCCCTGCGCGATGAGTCTGACAAAGACGGCATGCGCATCGTTATCGAGATCAAGCGCGGCGAGTCCGGCGAGATTGTGCTGAACAATCTCTACAAGCACACCCAGATGCAGACCACGTTCGGCATCAACATGGTGGCGCTCGATAACAACCAGCCCAAGGTGATGAACCTTAAAGAGATCCTGGATGCGTTCCTGCTGCACCGCCGTGAAGTGGTGACTCGCCGGACCGTGTTTGAACTGCGCAAGGCGCGGGATCGGGCACACATTTTGGAAGGTCTGGCGGTTGCGCTGGCCAACATCGATCCCATCATCGAGCTGATCCGCCACAGCGCGACCCCGGCCGACGCGAAAGCGGGCCTGGTTGCCAAGGGCTGGGAACTCGGCAACGTGGCCGCCATGCTGGAAAAAGCGGGCGACGACGCGGCACGGCCCGAGTGGCTGGAGCCGGAGTTTGGTATCCGTGAAGGCCAATACTTCCTGACCGAACAGCAAGCCCAGGCCATCCTTGACCTGCGTCTGCACAAGCTGACCGGCCTCGAGCACGAGAAGATCCTGGAAGAGTACCAATCTCTGCTGGATCTCATCGCCGAGCTGCTGCACATCCTGGCGAGCCCGGCTCGTCTGATGGAAGTGATCCGCGATGAACTGCTGGCTGTGCGTGAGCAGTATGGCGACGAGCGTCGCACCGAGATCAGCATGTCCAGTGCCGAGATCAACATCGAAGATCTGATCACCCCGGAAGACGTGGTGGTTACCCTGTCTCACCAGGGCTATGTGAAGTATCAGCCTCTCTCCGACTACGAGGCCCAGCGCCGCGGTGGTCGTGGCAAGTCGGCCACCCGGATCAAGGAAGAGGACTTTGTGGAGCGTCTGCTGGTGGCCAACACCCACGACACCATTCTGTGCTTCTCCACCCGTGGCAAGGTCTACTGGCTCAAGGTTTACCAGCTGCCGGAGGCGTCCCGTGGCGCCCGTGGTCGTCCGATCATCAACCTGCTGCCGCTGGAAGAGGGTGAGCGTATCACCGCTATCCTGCCGGTGAAGGAGTATGACGCCGAGAAGTATGTGTTCTTCGCCACCGCCAACGGTACCGTGAAGAAGACCAGCCTCTCTGACTTCAGCCGTCCGCTCTCCTCCGGTATCCGCGCCATCAACCTCAAAGAGGGTGATGAGCTGATCGGGGTGGATATCACCGATGGCAGCAACGAGATCATGCTCTTCTCCGATGCGGGTAAAGTCGTTCGCTTCGCGGAAGGCAGCGGTCGCGCTGATGCCGATGTCAGCGATGACGTTGAAACCGACGATGACGCCGGTAACGACGATGATGGCAGCGACAACGGCGAAGGCACCGAAAGCAAGGGTACCTTCAAGGGCGTGCGTCCCATGGGTCGTACCGCAGCCGGGGTGCGCGGCATCAAGCTGGGCGCCGGTGACAAGGTGGTTTCCCTCATCGTTCCGCGCGGCGAAGGTGCCATCCTCACCGCCACCGAGAACGGTTACGGCAAGCGGACTGCGTTGGCCGAATACCCGACCAAGAGCCGTGGTACCCAGGGCGTTATCTCCATCAAGGTGGATGAGCGTAATGGCAAGGTGATCGATGCGATCCAGGTCGAAGATACCGACCAGATCATGCTGATCACCAACGGTGGCACCCTGGTGCGTACCCGTGTTGCCGAGGTGAGCGTCATTGGCCGTAACACCGGCGGTGTCCGTCTGATCCGTACCGGTGAAGACGAGACCGTGGTTGGCCTGCAGCGTATCGCCGAGAGCGACGAAGATGAGAACGACGCACTGGCCGTTGACGGTGAGGTATCTGAAGGTACCGATACCGCGACCGGCACTGATGCAGTCGATGCAGGGGAAGCGGACGACGAGTAATCGTCACCAGTTACCCGAGCAACGTCTCTGATCAAAAAGAGCGACCCTGGTGGTCGCTCTTTTTATTTGTCTGCTTTTTATGACTCTACGCTGCTCTTACGGCTGGATCACTCCTGCAGCCACATTCTGGCGCTGCGGGCGGGAATGGCGACCCGTACCCACTGGCTCTGCACGTTGACTACGGTCCCTTGGTCGAGCACGTCCCGATAGTTGCGATACCAGTTCATCTCGAACCTGGCGGTATCGAGCCAGTACTCTTGCTCGTAGTCGCACTTGTTGATGCCGACCAGCCCCTGTTTGCCCCGTTTGAACAGCACGAAGCAGTCACTGCTGCCGATCAGCTGCATGGGTTGACCCTGCACCGCATTGTGGAAGCGGATCATCCCCTTGAGATCGGCTCGCTGGTAGTAATCCTGCCAGCGCAGTCCATCCTTGGCCTGGGTCTCGCCGTGATCCGAATAGACCAGCGGCGAGCCACCATCGCGGCCGAGCAGGTAGGCATAGGCCAGCTTCTCGTCAGTCTGACTCAGGATCTGATAGCGGAAGCCGTCGTTGGTGGGGATGTCGTGGGTCACGGCAAAGGTGACGGCACGACTGCCCGGCAGCGCCTGACCATAGGCGCCCGGATCCGCCAGCAGGTTCATGCTGCCACCGTAACTGAAGGCACCGCGCAGGGAGGCAAACAGCGGAAAGTCATAGGCACCCTGGCCGCTGCTGTCGAGGTAGGGTTTGAGGAAGCGCTCGTAATCGGTGCTGCCAGCCCCCCCTGTGGTGATCACCTCGCCAAACACGTGCATCCCCTGTTTGATCTCGGGGGTGAATACGGCGTTGATCTGGTAATCGCTCATGTGTTTGACCGCATCGACCCGAAAACCCTTGATCCCCATCTCCTTGAGCGCCTTGAGATAGGCCTGTTGCTGGCTCACTACCCAGTTGTTGGGATCCAGATCCGGCAACCCCTTGTCACCGGCACCGCCACAGAGACGCCAATACTGGACATGACCCGGATCGCTCCAGTCGCTGATGCACCCTTCGGGATGAAAATCCTGACCGGAGAGGAAGTTTTGCCCGAGATCGCCAAACAGTTTCTGGCGCTCGAAATAGGCCGGGTTGCTGGCGTAGCTTTGCAGCAGCTCGTTGCCAGGATAGTTGAGATCGCTGCGTTTCCAGCTTTCGTTGGCCATGTGGTTGAGCACTACATCGGCATAGACGGCGATACCCCGCGCCTTCATGGCGGCGATCAGCTGCTCGAGATCCTGCTTGTTGCCAAGAGGGGAGTCGACAAGGCGCAGATCCTGCGGCTGGTAACGGGCCCACCATTCGTTGCCTGATGACTTGAGAGGCGGCGAGATGAGTACCTGTTTGTAACCGGCCGACTTGATAAGGTCGGCTTTGGCGGTCACTTCACTGTACTTCCAGTTGAAGGCGTGCAGTATGACGTCGGCGTGCGCCAAGGGGGCGATCAGCATGCCTGCGATCGCCCATATTCCCGCTGTGTGTTTCATTATTGTGTCCCTGTTTTTATATATGCCTGAATGGGCAAGCTAGCTTTGGCGGGAACAGGGTGGGCTGCAATCCACAACCTGCAGATTTGTGACCGCTTTCAGGATGATTTCGCCGATTATGTGAGCTATTTCGGCTTTTCCTTGTCACGGCCAGTTGCCTTTTTACAAGTGATTTTTTTGTCATTTCCCTGTCATTCCCAGCCGCTATCCTGCCGGGCGAGTGGTGCGTTGTTGCTATCACCTTCACCGTCAGGAGTTGCATATGACCAGTTGGATCACGTGGGAAATTTGGTGGAGCCGGGTATGGGGCGAGTCAGAGGTGCCGCAGTATGAAGAGGATGAGCACGAAGTGGCCCATGAACCCTCGCGGCTGCCGGTTGAAATGGTGCAGCAGGGTCGGGATCAGCGCGCAGGCTAAGGCGTTAGCCCTCTCTTTAGCGGGTAGCGCTTTCTTGTCGCGACATGGCTACTTCGTTGGAAAATTCTGAAAAGCGGGGTTTCCACAGGATGTGTTGCGGCAGGCCTTCCTCTCAACCTCTTGGCACGCCTGATGTGTGAAGGGCGTGAGCAGGGGGATTAGAAGAGCGACAGCTGCTCCCCGGGGCGGATAAATCCATCCAGCCTGAGCTGAATATGGCGTTTACCCAGATCGAGGCGCTTGCTGATAAGGCGAAATCGCTGGGCCAGCAGATCTGAAAAGTGCCCCTCACCGCGCATGCGGGTGCCGAAGGCGGTACTGTTGAGCCCGCCACCGCGGCTGGCTCGCAACTGATTCAAAATAGCCTCCTTCTGGCCCGGATAGTGGGTATCGAGCCAGTCACCAAATAGCGGCGCCAGCTCGTGGGGCAGGCGCAGCAGGATGTAATCGGCGCAACTGGCGCCAGCCTCGGCGGCCGATTTGATGATCTGCTCCAGCTCCGGTTCATTGAGCCGCGGGATCATGGGGGCGGCCAGTACTCCCACCTGCACGCCAGCGTTGGCCAGCTTCTCGATCACTTTCAAGCGGCCGGTGCCCGTGCTGGCGCGGGGCTCCAGCTGTCGGCGCAGGGTTTCATTCAAGGTCGTCACCGACACCATCACCTGACAGAGCCCCTCTCTGGCGAGTTCGCTCAGCAAGTCGAGATCCCGCAATATCATGGCGCTTTTGGTGATAAGCCCCACCGGATGGCGATGGGCCAGCATCACTTCCAGCAGTTGACTGGTGAGACGATAGCGCTGCTCGATGGGTTGATAGGGGTCGGTATTGGCGCCAATGAAGATGGTCTGTGGCTGATAGGCAGGTTTGGCAAACTCCCTGCGCATCAGGTCGGCTGCATTGCGTTTGGCAAACAGCTTGCTCTCGAAATCGAGGCCGGGGGAGAGCTCCAGATAGGCGTGACTGGGTCTGGCATAGCAGTAGATGCAGCCGTGTTCGCACCCCTGATAGGGGTTGATGGAGCGACCAAAGGGGACATCCGGCGAGCTGTTGTAGCTGATGATACTGCGTGCATCGATCTCCCGCACCTCGGTGCCAGGCACAGAAGAAGTGAAGGCGGCATCCCAATCGGACGATTGCCAGCCGTCATCGACCGCCTCGACAAGGGGACCGCTAAAACGGTGATCGATATTGTGGGGACTGCCTCGTCCTGCCATGGTGTGCACCGACACTGTTTATACATACAGTTATTTTGCAGGTGCCCCGGATAAATGACAACAACTGCTGATCGACCGGGTGCAAAAAGGGTTGTCGTAGAGATCTCTAGCTTGATCGCGGCGCTACATTTCGTTTACATAGACGAAATGAGAACTGGATCACGGAAATCATCATGAGACCCACCACTTCCCGCTGGCTGTTTATCGGTCTGCTTGCCCTGGTTATCTGGCGTCTGCTTCCGCTCTCCACCGAGCAGGAGATGGCTGCTGCCAACCGTGCCTGGCGTACCGGTCACTTCGATGAGGCGACCCGGATCTGGTCGCCACTGGCCGAGCAAGGGCAACCTAGGGCACAGGCACTCATGGGCTGGAGCCATGAGGTGGGGCAGGGGAGCGAGCAGGATATCCATCAGGCCATCAGCCTCTATCGCCAGTCGGCGCAGGCAGGGGATCCCTTCGGCCAATATCGGCTGGCAGAGCTCTATCTGCGCGGTGTCGGGGTCAAGCGAGATCTGCGCCAAGCCTTTCACTGGATGGATCAGGCAGCCCGTAATGGTGACGTCCCGGCCATGCTGAAAGTCGGCGTCCTTCATCTGATGGGGGTCAGCGGCAGGGTCGATTTGCCTCAGGCGAAACAGTGGCTCTATCAGGCGGCACAAAAGGGCAACAAGCTGGCGCTTCAGGTGCTGCAAGAGCTGGCGCTGGCCGAGGAGGGGAGCAGTGACTTTGACTTCAACTGGCAATCCCTGCTTGGCGAATAGTCGGCAGGCGACTCATTTGACTGTAGAAAATATCTGCAAATCCGATACAGCACGCCCGACTTCTGGTAGCATGGGGCCGTTTTGGCTTGGTTTGTCACGTTAGACATGTGGTTTACGTGTCAGGCCGTCTTCGCAAAGTGCTGTGGAGAACCAAAACATCACCTTTTTGAATCTCTTTTCCATCCCGCATGTGATCTTTGGTAGGGGTCACCACTGTATAAGGAAACACATAATGCCAATCATTACTCTGCCTGACGGCAGCCAACGTCAATTTGCCCACTCTGTTTCCGTCATGGATGTGGCTGCGGACATCGGTCCCGGTCTCGCCAAGGCGTGCATTGCCGGTCGGGTAAACGGTGAACTGGTGGATGCGTGCGAGCTGATCGAAGCCGATGCAGCGCTGGCCATCATCACCGCCAAAGACGAAGAAGGTCTGGACATCCTGCGCCACTCCTGCGCCCACTTGCTGGGTCATGCTATCAAGCAACTCTGGCCCCAGACCAAGATGGCCATCGGCCCTGTCATCGACAACGGCTTCTACTATGACGTTGATCTTGACCGTACCCTGACCGATGAAGATCTGGCTGCCCTGGAAGAGCGCATGCTGGCGCTGGTAGCCAAGGATTACGACGTCATCAAGAAGAAAGTCTCCTGGCAAGAAGCACGCGATGTATTCGAGGCGCGCGGCGAGTCTTACAAAGTCGAAATCCTGGATCAGAACATTGCCCGTGATGACCAGCCAGGTCTCTATCATCACGAAGAGTACATCGACATGTGTCGCGGCCCGCACGTGCCCAACATGCGTCACTGCCACCACTTCAAGTTGCTAAAGATGTCCGGCGCCTACTGGCGTGGCGACTCCAACAACAAGATGCTGCAGCGTATCTACGGTACCGCCTGGGCTGACAAGAAGCAGCTCAAGGCCTATCTGCAGCGCCTGGAAGAGGCCGCCAAGCGCGACCACCGCAAGATCGGCAAGCAGCTCGACCTGTATCACATGCAGGAAGAAGCACCCGGTATGGTGTTCTGGCACAACGATGGCTGGACCATCTTCCGTGAGCTGGAAACCTTTATCCGCGGCAAGCTCAAAGAGTACGACTATCAGGAAGTGAAAGGTCCGTTCATGATGGACCGCGTCCTGTGGGAGCGTTCAGGTCACTGGGAGAAGTATGCCCAGGCCATGTTCACTACCCAGTCCGAAAACCGCGAGTACGCCATCAAGCCGATGAACTGCCCGGGTCACGTCCAGATCTTCAATCAGGGTCTGAAGTCCTACCGCGATCTGCCGCTGCGTATGGCAGAGTTTGGTTCCTGCCACCGCAATGAGCCGTCCGGTTCCCTGCACGGTCTGATGCGGGTGCGCGGTTTCACTCAGGATGACGCGCACATCTTCTGTACTGAAGAGCAGATCATGGAAGAGGTCTCCGGCTGTATTCGTATGGTCTATGACGTCTACGGCACCTTTGGCTTCGAGAACATCGTGGTCAAGCTCTCCACTCGTCCGGAACAGCGTATCGGCTCCGACGAAATGTGGGATCGCGCCGAGCAGGCACTGGCGGAAGCGCTGGAGCTCAACGGTCTGAAATACGATCTGCAACCGGGTGAAGGTGCCTTCTACGGTCCCAAAATTGAATTTACCCTGCACGATTGCCTTGATCGTGCGTGGCAATGTGGTACCGTGCAGCTCGACTTTGCCCTGCCTGGTCGTCTGGGTGCCACTTATGTGGGCGAAAACAACGATCGCCATGTACCTGTGATGATCCACCGGGCCATCCTGGGTTCTATCGAGCGCTTCATCGGTATTCTGACTGAAGAGTACGCCGGTCTGTTCCCGACCTGGTTGGCACCGACTCAGGCTGTGGTCATGAATATCACGGACAATCAGGCCGATTATGCGGTGAAAGTAGCCAAAGCATTGAATGATGCGGGCCTTCGCGCAAAAGCGGACTTGAGAAATGAGAAGATTGGCTTTAAAATCCGCGAGCATACTTTGAAGCGAGTACCTTTCATGCTGGTCTGCGGCGATAAAGAAGTTGAAGCCGGTAAGATTGCAGTACGGACTCGTAAAGGGGCTGACCTGGGCACTTATCCTGTTGAAGAGTTCATCGCTCTGTTGACCCAGGAAGTTCAGACCCGCGGACAAAAGAAAGTGGAGGAATAAGCTATAAAAGGCGGAAAAAAACTGGGCAAGCAACCGCAAGCCCGCGCTCACCGGATCAATGAAGAGATCCGTCTGAAAGAAGTTCGTCTGACTGGTCTGGATGGTGAAGCCATTGGCATTACCTCCATTCAGGATGCTCTGAACTTGGCCGCAGAGGCCGGAGTTGATCTGGTAGAGATCAGTCCAAATGCTGAGCCGCCCGTTTGCCGGATCATGGATTACGGCAAATTCCTCTACGAAAAGAGCAAAACAACCAAAGAACAGAAGAAAAAGCAGAAAGTCGTCCAGGTCAAGGAAATCAAATTCCGTCCTGGCACTGACGAAGGCGACTATCAGGTAAAACTACGCAACCTGGTTCGCTTTCTGGAAGACGGGGACAAGGCTAAGGTCACCCTGCGCTTCCGTGGTCGTGAAATGGCCCACCAGGATCTTGGTATCAAGGTTCTGGAGCGCGTCAAGAACGATCTGGAAGAGTTGGCCGTAGTCGAGTCGTTCCCGAAAGTCGAAGGCCGTCAAGCTGTAATGGTCCTCGCACCTAAGAAGAAATCTTAAGGCCCACAAGAAATTGACTCATGGGGCTTGCCCCATGAGTTGGTTCGCCTTGCGATTTTGTTGTCACTCACAATGCGGAGTATGAAATGCCGAAGATGAAAACCAACCGGGGTGCTGCAAAGCGCTTCAAGAAGACTGGCTCGGGTCGCTTCAAGTGCAAGCACAACCACCTGCGTCACATCCTGACCAAGAAGAGCAGCAAGCGTAAGCGTCAGCTGGGACCGAAATTCATGGTTTCTGCTGCCGACCACAAACGTGTTGTCGCTTGTCTGCCGTACGCATAAGGGGGGATGTGAAAAATGCCAAGAGTTAAACGTGGTGTGACTGCTCGAGCTCGTCACAAGAAAGTAATGAAAGCCGCCAAAGGTTACTACGGCGCTCGTTCCCGTGTTTACCGCGTAGCGGTACAAGCGGTAACCAAAGCTGGTCAGTATGCCTACCGTGACCGTCGCCAGAAAAAGCGTCAGTTCCGTCAGCTGTGGATTGCGCGTATCAACGCTGCAGCCCGTCAGAACGGTCTGTCCTACAGCCGTCTGATCAACGGTCTGAAGAAGGCTTCTATCGAGATCGATCGCAAGATCCTGTCCGATATCGCCGTTCACGACAAAATGGCTTTCACCGCCCTGGTTGAAAAAGCTAAAGCAGCTCTGGTTTAATCCAGTTCTGTTATAAACGCTAAAAGGAGGCTCAGGCCTCCTTTTTTGTATCTATAAGTCTCTGTTTTACATTGCTTTTTCCTTTCTCCCGTCCATATTCTGTCCACTGTTTTACACGCGCTACAGTTTTCTCCACACAAGGCGATGTGTGCGAGATGACCTGTTCTACAACTGCTTTATATGCCAACAAACTAAATGTTTGTTCCACTATTTCAGGACTGACGGTGAGCCGATGAGACTCGCTTGATATAACAAAATGATTTGTAGGGAGAAAAGCCCACCTTAACTATGGTCAGCGAAGGGGCTTTTTTTGTATTATTCCACTCTTGACCTTATTTAGCCTAAAGGCTCCTGTACCGGGAGTGGTGACGAGGAAGACATGCAACAGCTTGAAGAAGTAGTCGGCCAAGCCAGAGCCGAAATTGAGGGCGTGAGCGATATCGCGACCCTCGACGAAATCCGGGTCAAATATCTGGGTAAAAAGGGCTTTTTTACCGAGCAGATGAAGGGCCTGGGTGCCTTGTCTGCAGAAGAGCGTCCCGCCGCGGGCGCCGTGATCAACCAGGCTAAACAGCAGGTTCAGGATGCGCTGAACGAGCGTCGTGAAGCGCTCGAAGTCGCCGTGCTGAACCAGAAGCTGGCTGCCGAGACCATCGACGTCAGCCTGCCGGGTCGCCGCATCGAGAATGGCGGTCTGCACCCGGTAACCCGCACCATCGAGCGCATCGAGCGCCTGTTTGGCGAGATGGGCTTCAAGGTTGCCCGTGGTCCCGAGATTGAAGATGGCTTCCACAACTTCGATGCGCTGAACATTCCGGCTCATCACCCGGCGCGTACCGATCACGATACCTTCTACTTCAATCCTGATCTGATGCTGCGTACCCACACCTCGGGCGTGCAGATCCGCACCATGGAACATCAGCAGCCGCCGATCCGCATCATTGCACCGGGCCGCGTTTATCGTAACGACTACGATATGACCCACACCCCGATGTTCCATCAGGTTGAAGGTCTGCTGGTTGACGAGCATGCCAGCTTTACCGAGCTGAAGGGCATTCTGCACGACTTCCTGCGCAACTACTTCGAGGAAGACCTGACCATTCGCTTCCGTCCTTCCTACTTCCCGTTCACCGAGCCGAGCGCCGAAGTCGACGTGATGGGCAAGAATGGCAAGTGGCTGGAAGTGCTGGGCTGCGGCATGGTGCACCCGAACGTGCTGCGTTCGGTCGGTATCGATCCGGAAAAATACTCCGGCTTTGCCTTCGGCATGGGCGTTGAGCGCCTGACCATGCTGCGTTACGGGGTCAACGACCTGCGTGCCTTCTTCGAAAACGACCTGCGCTTCCTCAAGCAGTTCAAGTAAGGGCGAGAGAACATGAAATTCAGTAAATCCTGGGTGATGGAGTGGGTCCGCACCGAGTTGAGTGACAACGCGCTGGCCGAGCAGATCACCATGGCCGGTCTGGAAGTGGACGCCGTGGAAGCGGTGGCTGGCCAGTTCAACAATGTGGTTGTGGGTGAAGTGGTCGAGTGCGCCCAGCATCCGGACGCCGACAAACTGCGGGTGACCAAGGTCAACGTGGGCGAGCCCGAGCTGCTGGACATTGTCTGCGGTGCGCCGAACTGCCGTCAGGGCCTCAAAGTGTGTGTGGCCAAAGTAGGGGCGACCCTGCCGGGTGATTTCACCATCAAGAAAGCCAAACTGCGTGGCCAACCGTCCCACGGCATGCTCTGCTCTTTCAGTGAGCTGGGGATCGACGTTGAAGCCGATGGCATTATCGAGCTGCCGGCCAATGCCCCCATCGGTACCGATATTCGCGACTACCTCAATCTGAATGACGTCTCCATCGATGTGGATCTGACTCCGAACCGTGCCGATTGCCTCGGTATCGCCGGTCTGGCTCGTGAAATTGGCGTGCTCAACAGCGTGGACGTGGTCGAGCCGACCTGGGCACCAGCTGTTGCAACCATTGATGCAACTTTCCCGATCCGGGTTGAAGCACCAGCTGATTGCCCCCGTTATCTGGGGCGCGTCATCAAGGGGCTGAACTTGCAGGCCCAGAGTCCGCTCTGGATGCAAGAGAAGCTGCGCCGTGGCGGCATTCGCTCCATCGACGCCATCGTCGACATCACCAACTATCTGCTGCTGGAATACGGTCAGCCGATGCACGCCTTCGATCTGGCTACCCTGGAAGGGGAACTGGTGGTACGTCGCGCCCACGCTGACGAGCCGATGACCCTGCTCGACGGTAACGAAGTCAAGCTCAAAGAGACCACCCTGGTGATTGCCGATGCCAAAGGTCCTGCCTGCATGGCCGGTATCTTCGGTGGCAATCGCACCGGTGTATCCGAGACCACTACGGATATCCTGCTGGAGTGCGCCTTCTTCGCGCCACTCTCCATCACCGGTCGTGCTCGCGCTTACGGTCTGCACACCGACTCTTCCCATCGCTTCGAGCGTGGGGTTGATCCGGAGCTGCAAGCCAAGGTGATGGACCGTGCAACTCGCCTGCTGCTGGATATCTGCGGCGGCGAAGCGGGTCCGGTCATCGAGGTCAAATCCGATGCCCATCTGCCGAAAGCGGCACCTATCAAGCTGCGTCGCAGCAAGCTCGACAAGGTGATCGGTATCAGCGTGGCTGACGCTCAGGTGGTCGAGATCCTGACTCGCCTCGGCATGCAGGTGACTGTGGATGCTGACGGTTGGACTGCGCTGGCACCCTCCTGGCGTTTCGATATCGCCATCGAGGAAGATCTCATCGAGGAAGTGGCTCGTATCTACGGTTACAACAACATCCCGAACCTGAAACCCGCTGCCTCCTTGGCGATGGTGGAGCAGGCAGAAGGGCAGGTGACCTTGAAGCGCGTGCGCGACCTGCTGGTTGACCGCGGTTTCCAGGAAGCGATCACCTACAGCTTCGTTGATCCCAAGATCCAGCAAACCCTGTTCCCGCAGAGCGATGCCATCGTGCTGCCGAACCCCATCTCGGTCGAGATGTCCGCCATGCGGGTCTCTCTGTTCCCGGGTCTGGTGCAGGCGGTGGTTTACAACCAGAACCGTCAGCAGCCGCGCGTGCGTCTGTTCGAGCAGGGTCTGCGTTTCATCAAGGATGAAAGCGCCGAGAACGGCATCCGTCAGGAGCCGATGCTGGCCGGTATCATCACTGGCAACCAGAGCGACGAGCACTGGGACATCAAAACCCGCGCAGCCGACTTCTTTGATTTGAAAGGGGATCTGGAAGCGGTGCTGGACCTGACCGCCGAAGGGGCCACCTTTAGCTTCGAGCGCACCGAGCACAGCGCCCTGCACCCGGGCCAGAGCGCAGCCATCCTGCGCAATGGCGAGATCATCGGCCACATCGGCGTGATCCACCCGAGCCTCGAGAAGAAGCTGGGCCTCAAGAGCCGCGCGGTGATGTTTGAGCTGGAGCTGGACAAGCTGACCCCGGCCAAGGTGCCTGTGGCAGCCGAAGTTTCCAAGTTCCCGGCGAACCGTCGCGACATCGCCGTGGTGGTCGATCGTCAGGTTCTGGCAGGTGATGTGCTTGCGGTAATTAAAAAAGTTGGCGGAAATCAGGTAGTTGGAATAAACTTGTTTGACGTATACCAGGGTGCTGGTATGGCAGAGGACAAGAAGAGCCTGGCCATCAGTCTTGTATTGCAAGACACCCAGCGCACCCTGGAGGAGAAAGAGATTGCCGAGACCGTAGACAATGTCGTGCGGGCCCTTGGTGAAGAGTTGAATGCATCCTTGAGGGATTGATCTATGGCGCTTACCAAAGCCGACATTGCAGAGCACCTGTTCACCCAGCTCGGGATGAGCAAGCGTGAAGCCAAAGATATGGTGGAAGCCTTCTTTGAGGAAATCCGACAGGCGCTTGAGCGTGGTGAACAAGTCAAGATTTCAGGCTTCGGTAACTTTGACCTTCGTGAGAAGAATCAGCGTCCCGGACGCAACCCCAAGACGGGCGAGGATATTCCTATCAGCGCCCGCCGCGTGGTGACCTTCCGGCCTGGCCAGAAGCTCAAGGCCAGGGTAGAAAATGTTGAACCCAACGAGTGATAAAAAGCCAGGCAGATGCCTGGCTTTTGTTTTCAGATGACCAAATTCCCCGTTTTTCTTCTGGGTGCCGTACTGGCACTGCCATTGCACGCCAAGCCTTTGCAGACCACAGTGCTGCCGTTGGCGCCGGCGACCCAGGCTTATGTAAATTCACTGAGTCAGCTTTCGCTCTGTTATCCTGCGACGCTTCCTCCACCATACCTGATGACCGAGGGGGGACTGCTCAAGGATCGCCTCGCCCGGTTGCAGGAGCTGTTCCCGATTCCGCTTGTGCTCAAAGAGCTGCCCGATTGGCAGACATTGCGCAATGGGCTCGCAGAGGGTGACTGCGACATCATTCCCTATGTTGGAACCCGCAAGAAGGCCGTGGAGGGCATGCGGTTAAGCCGTCCGATGATGGAGACCGATGCCGCCATCCTCTACAAGGGTGAAAATCTCAAACAGGCCCGCTTTCTGGTCTACTCGGTGGCAGACTCAGCCCGCCTGCTGCACGAGCTCTATCCTCAGGCGCGCATTATTTCCCTAAAAAGCGGAGAGAAGGTCTACGACGCGCTGCAGAGTGGCAAGGGTGATGCCTATCTGGGGGACTATCTGCAACTGCGCTATCTGATGCGCGAGTTTCCGGCCGATGGTTTGCGCCTGCGCCGCCTGTTTGGTGAGGATCGGATCATCAGCTATCGCCTGATGATGCGTGATCAGCCTGAGTTGGCCAATCTGGTGGACACTCTGATCCGTCATATGCCCGCCGGTACTATCTATACCGATCTGGCTCGTTATCTCGATCAGGGGTCGCTCTATGTCAACCAGCCCCACTTCAGCGATACCGAGCAGGCCTGGTTATCCGGCCGCGGGCGCACCATTCGCCTGGTGGTCAATCCCGAGTTGATGCCCTATAGCGGCGTCAATGATCTGGGGGAGGCGAAAGGGTGGAGCGCGGATGTGCTGCGCTGGGTCACCCAGGAGACCGGCCTGAAATACAAGCTGGTGCCTGCCGCTAGCAAGGCGGAGGCCGTAGAAAAGCTGCGCCGTGGTGAGGCGGATATGATGGCCGGCTTGCCGGAATCTCCGGCATTGACGGATCAGTTCATTTTCAGTCGGACGATCTCCACCAACCGGTTTGCCTTGATCAGCAAGCGCAAGCTGGCTGCCGATCGCATCACCCAACTCAAGCGGCAGCGTATTCTGGTGCCGGAGTCCCTCTACGATCCCTCCTTGCTCGCCATGCTCGGTGATCAGGAGTGGGTTCGCACCGACGGCCTCGAGCAGGGGCTTGCCGCGATCAAACAGGGCAAGGCTGACGCCATGCTGAGCGAGCTATATCAGCTGCAATATCCCCAGCGTACCAACTTGCTGGAAGGGCTTGATATCGAGGAGCTGGAAGATCGCTTCAGTCTTGGCTTTGCCATCAACAAGAGTCAGACCGAGCTGGCCGGGGTGATGGATCGCAACCTGATGGCACTGACCAGCACCCAGATCGATGAACTAAACCAGCGCTGGCGCCGATTGCTCGTCGTGCAGCAGCCTGGCGTGAGCTACGCCGCCTGGTTTGGCTCCATCGCCATGGCACTGCTGATCAGCGGTATCGTCATCGGCGGGATCTGGCGCTCCCGCCAGCAACTGGCACGGGAGGTGGCCCAGCGTCACGCCGCCGAGAAGGCGCTGGCCATCGAGAGCGAGCTGCGGGAAACCATGTTTCAGGCGTTGCCGGTGCCCGTCTATTTGCGCAATAGCCAGGGCAAGGTGATCAAATCCAATAAACAGGGGCGACGTCTGGCCCTGCGCTATTCGCAGCAGTTGATGTTGCCGCCGGTACAGCCTCAGAAGAGTGAAGGGGAGTTGGTGCTGGGGGATCAGGTCTTCGCCTATGCCCAGCATCCGCTGCGGCTGGACAAGCAGGCACCTGCCACCGATCTCATCGCCCTGTCGGATATCAGTGTGCTGCGTGAGCAGGCCCGTTTTCTGCGTCAGGCAGAGCGCCGCCTGCGCGCCCTGACCAATACCGTGCCCGGCGTGGTGCTGCAGTTTATGTTCGAGCGGGGACGGGTGGGGGGGATCGAGTTTATCAGCCGGGGCTGTTACGAGCTGCTGGGGCTGGCGAGTCAGCAGATCCGTCGTGAGCCCAAACGGGTGCTCATTATGCTGGAGCGCGAGGATCGCCGCCGGGTACGCCGTGAGATGTTCGCCATGTTGCAGGCTGGCAAACCCTTCGCATTCACCATGCGCTACCACCATCCGACCAAGGGTCTGCGCTGGTTGCAGCTCTATGGCCGTGGCCGCAGTCAGCCGCAGGGGTGGCGAATTTATGCGGTGATGCAGGATGCCACTGCCAGGGTCGAGCAGGATCAGGCATTGCAGCACTCCCATGAGCAGGCGCAACAGGCAGTGCTGGCCAAGGGGCGCTTTCTGGCCGCCATCAGCCACGAGATCCGCACGCCGATGAACGCCATGCTCGGCTTGCTGGAGTGGCTGGCCAGCACTCCTTTGTCGAGAGAGCAAGACTCTGCGCTGGCGCGGGTGCGTCAGGCGGGGGATGAGCTGCTCGGCCTGCTCAACGATGTGCTCGACTTTAGCCGCAACGAAAACAGCAAACTCTCCCTCTCGCCGCAACCCACCGATTTTGCCGAGCTGTGTGAGCACGTGGCGGCAGTGCACTGGACCAAGGCGCGGGCCAAGGGATTGCAACTGCGCCTTAAGTTGGATCCGGCTCTGCCAGCCCTGCAGACCCTCGACCCTCACCGGGTACGGCAAGTGCTCCACAACCTGCTCTCCAATGCCATCAAGTTCAGCCTGCGTGGGGAAGTGGTGCTGTGGGCCGAGGTGGTCGCATCGACCTTGCGCTTTGGTGTGGATGATCAGGGACCGGGGATCACCGCCAAGATGCGCACCACGCTCTTTATGCCGTTCGAGCAGTTTGCCGTTGAAGGGCAGCTGCGGGCGCCGGGCACCGGTCTTGGCCTGGCGATCTGCAAGCAGCTGATCGAGCAGATGGGTGGGCTTATCGATGTCGAGGGGCGTGCCGGTGGTGGTAGCCGCTTCTATTGCGAGTTGCCCCTGAAGCGGGTGCAGCAGGAGCCGGACTGGCTGCCCAATGTGCGGCAGCTGGCACTCTCTTTACCCCACGATGAGGCGCAAGCGCTGTCGCCCTGGCTCAGTCGCTTGGGGATCGCCACCGTCAGCAACGCCGTTGATACGCTGCAAGCGGAGGTGGACGAGAAGGGGCTCTACTATTGGGCCTGGCAAGGGGAGTCCTGGGTGCCCGGGACCATCATCACTCTGCTGCAGCCACGGTTGACCCCGGATCAACCGGTGGCCGGCACCCAGCCCGGGCTCGGCATGCGGGTACTGCTGGTTGAAGATCACGATGTCAATCGCGAGCTGATCAGCCTGCAACTGGGGCAACTTGGTGCCAGCGTTATCACTGCCGCCAACGGGCAGCTGGCGCTGGAGATGCTGGCGCAGCAGGAGGTGGATTTTGTGCTGACCGATCTGCAGATGCCGGTGATGAACGGGGCCGAGCTGTGCAGGCAATTGCGCCAATCCGCCCGTTGGGCCCGTCTGCCGGTCTATGTGATCACCGCAGATCTCAGTGATCAGGCGGCAAGGGAGTTGCAATCCTGCGGTTGCGATGGCCATCTGGACAAGCCGGTCGCTCTCAAGGAGCTGGCGACCTTGCCGCGCCATATTGCCAAAGAGGGGAGCAATGTTGTCGCCCCGACACCGGTTGCCTCACTGCTGACCGATGAACTGGCCGCCCTTTATCTGAAGGCTACCCGTGATGATTTGGCCGAACTTGAGCGCTGCAGCACAGAAGAAGATGAAGTTGGCGTGAATGCTGCTTTACACAAGTTGAAGGGGGCCGCCAGAATGGTAGGGGCGACTGCGTTAGTGGCGGTCATTGAAGAGTGGCAACAGGCGCCCCATCCGATGCTGCAAGCCAGATTGAACCGGGCACTGGATGAGTTCAGCCAGCAGTTTTCAAAGAGGGCTCAAGATGATCATCACTGATGAAGAATTACTGGCGTTGCTCGATTCGGAAGAGCATGAGGCGGCAGGATTTTGCCCCATTGTGCTCTATGCCCTCGACAGCACCGCCCATGAGTTGGCCAGCACCATGACATTGCCCTCCTATGTCACGCTGCACCGTACCCGACCGGATGCCTGCTGGCAGTGGGAAGGGTTGTTTGCGGCAGGTGCCATTGCCCTTTACGACCCCGCCGCTCATCAGCAGGCGGACTATTTCCCCCAGTTGCAGCAACATGAGGGGATCTACGCTATCGGCGAGGATTGGCTGGGGGGGCTTGCCGCCAGTTACCGTAACTGGTGCAACTGGCTGGCCGCTAACAAGGTGCTGCTGCTCGAGGATCACCCGTTTCAGGGGATGCAATTGCAACAGACCATCGCCGGGTTGGGGCTCTCCTGTCAGTGGGTACAGGATGAATCGGCCTGTCTTGCGGCATTGTCGGCGGGCGACATCAGCCTGCTGGTGTGCGATCTCAGTCTGGTGGAGCAAGATGCCATCAGTCTGCTGATGAACCAGCCCCAGTTGCAGGAGGCCGGGCTGCCCATTGTGTTGCTCTCGGCCCATGAGCAGACGCTGATCGACGGTGCCCGCCGCCTGCTGCACGATGCCGGTTTCAATATTCTGGCGGCGCTGGCCAAGCCGCTTGATTGCGACGAGCTGCTCAGGTTGCTGCGTCGACTCTATCTGGGCCCGCTGCGTCAGCAGCGCTTGAGCGGCCAGCGACGCTCCATCCGCCGGTGGCAGGGGGAGGTGCAGGGTCAGCTTGGGCTGCTCTCCAGTCCCGCGACCCCTCATCCGGTCTGGCTGGCGGTAACGGGTTTACCCAGCCGCTGGGAGGCGCTCAAGGATTGGCTGACGGAGCAGTCGCGTACCCCAGCCGAACTGACTCTGCTGATCCACCGTCGTGACCACCTGCTCGGCAATGCCGATCGCTTCGCGCTGGTGCTGCAAGCCAGTCTGGCGGGGAGCAAGCTGGCGCTGCTGCTCGATAACAGCCAGCATCTGCCATTCGATCTGCTGGAGCGTTTGCCGCTGCAAGCCTTGCTGCTGGGGCAGGGGATCTTGCCGGAGATGGAGTCCTTGACCGGTGACTCCCTGCTGGGACGCTTTATGGCCCGGGTTCGGGAGCTGGGGATCGCCGTCTATCTGGATGATCCTTACAACCTGCTCGACGTCGAGGTGTGGCGAGAGCGCGGTATGACGGGGCGCTGGTAAGCCATGCCGCGCTACCTCTGCTGGCCCATGCACCGGGAGCGCCTTGGCAAAGGGCTGGAGGGCTGGCCTCATCCGGTTTCCCGTACCGCGCTGCCACTGGCGATGCAGGTCTCCGGGGTGCCTTGCCTGCTGCGCGAGCTGCATGGTGTGGCGCCTGCCCGCATGCTGGCCGCTTACGATGCATTGAGTGAAGAGAGCATCTATCTGCGCTTTATGCGCCCGAAACGGACGCCGCCACCGGAACAGGTGGCCCAATTTCTCAATTACCATCCCGAACAACAGATTTCGCTGTTGCTGACCGATCTGGCTGGTGAGCCGCTGGCTCAGGCGCAATCAATCCGCCGTCGCCTTCATCCCGATCGGGCGGAGTTTTCTTGCATCGTGGCGGATCACTTTCAGCACAAGGGGGCGGGGAGGCGCATTCTGCTAGCGCTGGCACTGCTGGCCAGGGCGGACGGTATCCGGGAGTGGACGGCGGAAGTGCTGGCCCAGAACCGGCCGATGCTGACCCTGCTCAAGCGCCTTGGCTTGCCGCTAACCCTGGTGACCGGGCGGGAGATGGTCTTTGTCAGGCTGGATCTGTCGGTACTGGATGCCTGGTTACCCGTGCTGCCAGCGGCGCCGCTTAAGACCAAGGGCGAATAGTGACACCTTTTTCCCTGTGCTAAGGTCACATTTATTGTGCGGGGATAGACGGAGCAGCTTATGGCGCAGTCATATAAACATATCGTGATCCTGACCGGAGCGGGGATCTCTGCCGAATCCGGCATCAAGACTTTTCGTGCCTGCGACGGTTTGTGGGAAGAACACAAGGTCGAGGACGTGGCGACCCCCGAGGGGTATGCCCGGGATCCCGAACTGGTGCTGCGCTTTTACAACTCCCGCCGCAAGCAGCTGCAACAGCCCCAGGTTCACCCCAATCCGGCCCACTATGCGCTGGCCCGCCTCGAGCGACTGCTGCCCGGCACAGTCACCCTGGTCACCCAGAACATCGACAATCTGCACGAGAGCGCTGGCAGCAAGAACCTTATCCATATGCACGGGGAGCTGCTCAAGGCCCGCTGCCCCGAGTCCGGTCAGGTGATCGAGTGGCGCGGTGATCTCCATCAGGACGAGCTCTGCTCCTGTTGCCAGTTCCCCCAGCCGATGCGTCCCCATGTGGTCTGGTTTGGCGAAATGCCGCTCGGGCTGGATCGCATCTATAGTGCGCTGGCCCAGTGCGATCTCTTCATCTCCATCGGCACCTCTGGCGCTGTCTATCCGGCCGCCGGGTTTGTCCATGAAGCGGGATTGAACGGGGCGCACACCATCGAGCTCAATCTCGAGCCGAGCGAAGTGGGCAGCCAGTTTGACGAGAAACGCTATGGCCCAGCCTCCCTGCTGGTGCCCGCCTATGTCGATGAGTTGCTGGAGGCGTGCGGCATTCATCAACCGAGGCAAGTCGAGGGGCACAACTGGATGGAGATGCGCGGTCCCTGAGCTACTGTGCGACGGGACAGTTGCAATGGTTCGGTGAAATCGCCACACTGGCAACCATTTAAAAAATGGGACGCAGTTGGCGCAAATTACCATGACCGCAGTAAAGCAATGGATCGCTTTTTTTCTCCTGATGCTGGCCAGTGCCAGTGCATCGGCCTCCATCCCCCTGATGACCCTGGTACTGCCAGATGGCCAGCAGGTGACCCTCGATGAGGCGGCCCTCTCCGCCTTGCCACAGACCGAATTCACCACGACTACCCCCTGGACTCAGGGCGCCCACCACTATCGCGGGCCGACCCTGTCAGCCGTGCTGGCGGCGCAAGGGATCCAAGATGCCCGCAAGATCGCCGTCTCGGCCCTCAACGGTTATCAGCAGGTGGTGGATCTGGCCCTGTTCGACGGCGTGCCGCTGACCCTGGTGCGTCAGGAGGACGGCAAACCGCTGACCCGGCGTAACAAGGGGCCGCTCTGGCTGCTCATCCCGTTCACCACCTATCCCAAGCTGGACGTGCCTGCCATTCACAACTGCATGGTGTGGCAGGTGACCCGCATCGAGATCGTCGATTGATGGGGCTATCCCGCCAAAATCTGCTGTTGGTTGCGGTGTCGCTGCTGTTTCTGCTCTCGTCCGGCAGCAGCCTCTATCTGCAGTATCGGCAGGAGCAGCTGGTCGATACTTTCTACCGCAATGTCCACTGGAACATCAGCCAGGTGATGCTCGAATCCCAGCGTTTCCTCTACGACCTGCAGCTCTATCGGGCTGGCAGATTGTCGATGGAGACCCTGAGCCTCGATTACGATCTGCTGTGGAACCGGCTCGACATCTTCCTCATCAGCAGTGAAACCGCCGAGATGCGCCAGCGGCACGGGCTCGGCAAGGTGCTGGCCACCCTGTTCGAGCAGATCAAGCAGCTCGAACCCCAGATGGAGGCCGGTGCGCTGCGCGAGGGGGCTGAGCTTGCCCGCTTGCAGGAGGCGATCGCCAGCCAGACCCGTCTCGTCGAACAGATAGGGGATCAGATCCTCTCCGGTCAGGAACGGGAGCATTCGGTCAGCCAGATCCGCAACAGCCTGTTCTGGCTGCAGATCTGGCAACTGATACTGTTGCTGACCGGTGGCGCTCTGGTCGCAGCCCTCATTCGCGCCAATCTGGCGAACCGTCGGCTTGCTCTGCTCGATCCCCTGACCCAGCTTGGCAACCGCCGTGCCCTGCAGGAGCAGCTCTCTCGCGCTCTGCATGCCGATGATGTGAGCGCTTTGGTGGTGCTCGATCTCAAGCGCTTCAAGCAGGTCAATGATCTGCTGGGTTATCAGGTCGGTGATCGGCTGTTGCAGATGGTGGCCAACAAGCTGCAGCAGGCCCATGGCAGCCACGCTTACCGGCTCGGCGGAGATGAATTTGCCGTGGTGCTGACCAAGGCGAATGATGCGCTGGAAACCGCCATTCATGAGCTGGTGGATCTGCTCCATTTCGAGTTCGTGACCCGGGAGTGCAGCTTCGATCTGGCCTGTCGGCTCGGGGTCGCCAAGGCGCAGCAACAGGATGCCGCCCGGTTGCTGGATCAGGCCATCCTGGCCCTTAACCAGGCCAAACGTAGCCAGGAGGGGGCGATCAGCTGGTTTGAGCCTGCCATGCTGCAGCAGTTGCAGTTGAGTCAGCAGCAGCTTCATCAGCTGCGAGAGTGGTTGGCGGGGCGCGAGCCAGCCCCGCTGCGAGTGGCATTGCAGGCGCTGACGGACGGGCAGGGCAACGAGCTGTGGCAATTGGCGCTTGAGTGGCGTGAGCAGGGGGCGCCCTGCCACATGCGCTGGCTGCAGGAGTGCGGTGTGCTGGGGCCCGTGTTGGCCCGGGTGCTGCAAACGCACGAGGCGCAGTATGCCGATGGTCGAGCACTGCTGGTCCCGCTCGACAACCAGGCGCAACTGACCCATTTACTGGCCTATCTGCCGGGGTCTTCCCGTACGCCGCTGGTGTTGCTGATACCGACGCTGCAGCAGGATAGTGCCTTGCTGGCAGGATTGCGGCAGCAGGGTTGCACTCTGGCACTCAGAGAGATTGGCAGCACCACCGCGGCGCAGTTGGCCGCCGGCTGGCCTGTTCGCTACTGGTTGCCGCAGGGTGATGATGATGGCGAGTTGTTGCAGCCTCTGGCCAGACGATTGGGGCTGGTGCCACTGCAAGTGCTGGCGGCCAGGGAGACCCGGTCGCTGGCCTGAGGGCAAAAAGCGGTATTGCACGGCAGAGATAAAACGAAACAAGGCGACCTCGGGGTCGCCTTGTTTCGTTTATTGCCCCTGAACGTCAGGTGCGAGGGGTGCAGGATTGTCTGATCACCAGGTCAGGGTCGACGGTGATCAGGTGATTCTCCACCGCTTCGCCGTTGATCCGCGCCAGCAGGCGGGTGACGGCAAGGCGCCCCAGCTCCTCTTTGGGTTGGTTGACGGTGGTGAGCGGTGGCGACATAAATTCGGCCAGCGCCACATTGTCATAGCCAACGATGGAGATATCCCGCGGGATCACCAGCCCCGCCTGATGGGCGGCACTGATGGCCCCCATCGCCATCATGTCGTTGCAGACAAAGAGGGCGGTGGGGCGCTCGGGCAATGCCAGCAGACGGGTCATCGCCTGATGGCCGCTGGCGCAATCAAAGTCCCCCTCCTGGATCCACTCCTGATTGACGATGAGACCTGCCTCCTGCAACGCCTGCTCGAAGCCAGCTTGGCGCTGGTTGGCGGGGGCGCGGCTGTGGGGGCCTGTGATACAGCCGATGGCGGTATGGCCCAGTTCAATCAGATGGCGGGTCGCGAGATAACCACCGTGGAAGGAGTTGTCGGCGATAAGATCCACATCTTCGCTGACCAGACCCCAATCCATCACCACCACTGGCAGGCTCTTGAGCCAGTCGAGCTGATTGAACACCTCTTGTTGGCCCTCGCTACACATGATGAGCAGGCCATCGACCCGCTTGCGCAGCATCATCTTGAGGTAGGAGAGAGCGGTTTCCGCCTGACCTTCGGTGTTGCCCAGCATCAGGTTGTAGCCCTGCTCGAAGCAGTAACGCTCCACCCCGCGCACCACTTCGGCAAAGAAGGGGTTGCTGGAGGTGGTGACCAGCATGCCGATACTGTTGGTCTCCTTCACCTTAAGGCTGCGGGCCACCAGACTCGGGGCATAGTTGAGCTCGCGCATGGCAGCGAAGACCCGCTCACGGGTCTCCTCGGCCACAAAGCGGGTCTCGTTGATGACATGGGAGACGGTGGTGGTGGAGACCCCCGCCAGCGCCGCCACCTCCTTGATATTGGCCATCAGTGCCCCTGCGCAGTCTGCTCAAGCAGGAAGGCGTCGACCTCCTGCTTGCTCGGGATGGAGCTCTGGGCGCCGAACCGGGTGACGGAGAGTGCCGCCGCCCCGTGGGCAAAGCGCACCGCACCGTGGAAATCGGCTCCGGCCAGTTCCGCCGCCAGCAGGGCGCCGTTGAAGGTATCGCCCGCGGCAGTGGTATCCACCGCCTTGACCCGAAAGCCCGGGATCAGCTGTTGCTGCTGTGCGTTGCTGCAATAGACCCCCTGCGACCCCAAGGTGATCATCACATCCGCAATTCCCATCTGGTGGAAGCGGGCGGCCGCCTTGCGGGCGCTCGCTTCGTCGGTGACTTTGACGCCGGTCAACAGCTCGGCTTCGGTCTGGTTGGGGGTGATAAGGTCCACCAGTGCCAGCAGCTCGCTTGAGAGCGGACGGGCGGGGGCGGGGTTGAGCAGCACCCGGGTGCCGTGGGCGTGAGCCAGCCGTGCAGCCTCATGGACGCTCTCGAGCGGCACTTCCAGTTGCAACAGCAGGGTGTGGGCGTCGGCGATCATGGCTTCGTGGTTTTTCACCACAGCCGGAGTGATGGCCCCGTTGGCTTCGGCGGAGATACCGATACTGTTCTCCCCCTCATCGCTCACATAGATGATGGCGATACCGGTCGGGAGCTTGGGATCGAGCTCGACGGCACTGACGTCGATGCCATCTTTGGCAAAGCCGGCTTTCATCTGGTGGCCGATGGCGTCATCACCGATGCGGGCGATAAAGGAGACGGCGGCACCGAGGCGGGCGGCAGCGACTGCCTGATTGGCCCCCTTGCCACCGGGCACTACCTGATAGCTGTGGCCGGTCAGGGTTTCACCCGGGCGAGGAAAGTGGGGAACGCGCAGCACATGGTCTGCATTGACACTGCCCAGAACGACGAGACGATTCATGTTGACTACTCCTGATGCATCTTGGCTTGAACACTGTGATGGCGTGAGCCCAAGCCGGGAGGCACCTGAACGAGAGGGAAAAGGGGAGGCGAACCTCCCCTCGAGAACTTACTTGCTGACTACTTGCAGCGGTACCGGGATGGATTTCTCTACCGGCTGACCTTTCAGCACCTTGTCGGCAGTCTCGACGCCGATGGCACCGATCAGGGCAGGCTGCTGGGCCACCGTGGCGGCCAGTTTACCCTTGGCAACGGCGGCTTTGCCATCGTCAGTGCCGTCGAAGCCGACGATCATCACCTCTTTACCGGCAGCCTGCACCGCGCGGATGGCACCCAGCGCCATCTCGTCGTTCTGGGCGAACACAGCCTGAACGGTCGGGTGGGCCGCCAGCAGGTTTTCCATGACGTTCAGACCCTTGGTGCGGTCAAAGTCGGCAGGCTGGGAAGCCAGCACCTGCAGCTTGTTGGCCGCCACGGCCAGGGCAAAACCTTCGCCACGGTCGCGGGCGGCGGAGGTACCGGCAATCCCTTCCAGCTGGATCACCTTGGCACCTGTACCCAGTTTCTCGGTGATAAAGTCACCGGCCAGCTTGCCGCCCGCCACGTTGTCGGAAGCAATGTGAGCCTTGACCTCACCCTGCGCGGCGCCGCGGTCCAGAGTCAGTACCGGGATATTGGCGCGATTGGCCAGACGAATAGCGTTGCCGACCGCTTCGGAATCGGTGGGGTTGATCAGGATGGCGCCGACCTTGCGTACGGTGAGATCTTCCATGTTGGAGAGCTCTTTGGCCGGGTCATTCTGGGAGTCCAGTACCACCAGCTCGTAGCCAAGCTCCTTGGCCTTGGCTTCGGCACCCTCTTTCATGGTGACGAAGAAGGGGTTGTTGAGGGTGGAGACCACCATGGCCAGGGTTTGATCGGCGGCATGGGCGGTGCCCAGCACGGACATAATGGCGGCAGCGAGCAGGGAATTGAGCTTTTTCATCATTTCATTCCTTGTGTGTGGCTTGTCTTATCAACGATTGCTTTTGTTATCGATCATCACGGCAAGCAAGATCACGCTGGCCTTGGCGATCATCTGGTAATAGGAGGATACGTCGAGCAGGTTGAGGGCGTTATTCAGGAAGCCGATGATCAAGGCACCGATCAGGGTCCCCATGATGCGGCCCTTGCCGCCCATCAGGCTGGTACCACCCAGCACCACTGCGGCGATGGCATCCAGCTCGTAACCCATGCCCGCCGTCGGCTGGGCAGAGGAGAGACGAGAGGTAACGATAAGCCCTGCCAGTGCCGAGAGCGCGCCGCACAGACCATACACCGCCAGCTTCACCCGATCCACATTGATACCGGAGAGGCGGGTAGCCGATTCGTTGCCACCCAGCGCGTAGATGTAGCGACCGAGACGGGTATGGTTGAGCATGAACCAGGCGAGCAGGAAGACGATGGCCATCAGCCAGATGGGCACCGGCAGACCGAACAGGTAACCGGTACCGAGCCAGGCGAAGTGATCGGCGCCGTCACTGAAACCGGTGGAGATGGGGCGACCTTCGGTATAGACCATGGTGATGCCGCGCAGGGCGGTCATGGTGACCAGGGTGGCGATAAATGCCTGCACCTTGCCCTTGGCAATGATGAGGCCGCTGACGCCGCCCAGCAGGGCACCGGCACCCAGGGTGAGGGGCACCACCAGCCAGATGGGCAGCTCCATGGCGACCATGGTGGCGGCCAGCGCGCCGCACAGGGCAAGCACAGAGCCGACCGACAGATCGATACCGGCGGTAAGGATAACCAGCGTCATACCGACCGCCATGATGGCGTTGACCGAGGTTTGGCGCAGGATGTTGAGCAGGTTGTCGGCGGTGAAGAAGTTGGGGCTCAGAAAGGAGACCACACCAATCAGGACCAGCAGCGCGACCAGGGATTTGTTCTCGATCCACCACGCCTTGCTCATGACGCCACGGCGGGAAAGGGTTTGGGTTGTCATTGGGATGCCTCTTGCTCTGCTTGCCACTGTTTACCGACTGCCGCCGCCATCAGCTTCTCCTGATTGGCATCGCGGGTGTTGAACTCTGCGCTGATGCGCCCTTCGTGCATCACCATGATGCGATCACTCATGCTGAGCACTTCCGGCATCTCGGAGGAGACCAGAATGATGCTCATCCCCTCCTTCTTGAACTGGTTGATCAGCTGATAAATTTCCTTTTTCGCCCCCACGTCGACGCCGCGGGTCGGCTCGTCGAGGATCAGTACCTTGGGCCGGGTCAGCAGTCCCTTGGCGATGGCCACCTTCTGCTGGTTGCCGCCGGAGAGCAGCTTTATCAGCTGATCCTGACTCGGGGTCTTGATGTTGAACAGACGCACATAGTCGCTCACCGCCTGCCGCTCGGCCTTGCCATCGATCTTGCCGTTGCTGATGAACTCGTCGAGGGCGCACAGACTCATGTTTTCGCGCACCGACAGCTCCAGCACCAGCCCATCCCCCTTGCGATCTTCGGAGATATAGGCGATGCCTGCGGCCAACCCGTCGGCCGGGCTTTTGGGCACCAGAGCATGGCCATCAACTTGCACTTCACCGGCGCTGATGGGGCTGGCGCCATAGATAAGCTTCATCAGCTCGGTGCGGCCGGAGCCCATCAGGCCGCTGAAGCCCAGAATTTCACCCTGACGCAGGGAGAAACTCACCCCGCGCACGCCGGGACCGGCCAGATCTTTCACCTGCAGGCTGACGGGGCCGAGCTCGCGCTCAAGACGCGGATACTGCTCTTCCAGCCGGCGACCCACCATCATCTCGATGATCTTGTCTTCATCCAGATCGCTCACCGCCTTCTCGCCGATCCACTTGCCATCGCGCAGCACAGTGACCCGATCGCAGATCTCGAAGATCTCCTTGAGGCGGTGGGAGATATAGACGATGCCGCAACCTTGCTCACGCAGCTCGCGGATCACTTTGAACAGCTGCTCGGTCTCGGTATCGGTCAACGCATCGGTGGGTTCGTCCATGATGATGACGCTGGCATCGAACGACAGCGCCTTGGCGATCTCCACCATCTGCTGTTCGCCGATGGAGAGATCCCCGAGTCGGGTATCCGGCCCGTGTTTGACGCCAAGTCGTGCCAACAGGCCGCTTGCCCGCTCGCGGAGCTGTTGGTGGTCGATGCTGCCAAAACGGGTACGCGGCTCGCGACCGAGGAAGATGTTGGCGGCAATCGACAACTCCGGCAGCAGGTTCAGCTCCTGATGGATGATGCTGATCCCCTGATCCTGAGAGTCGCGCGGCCCCTTGAAGTGAACCGGTTGACCGCGATAGCTGACGCTGCCCGCATCGGCCTGATAGATGCCGGTCAGCACCTTCATCAGGGTGGATTTGCCGGCGCCATTTTCACCGAGCAGGGCCATCACCTGGCCCGGATAGACCCGCAGACCCGCTTCGTCGAGGGCGCGCACACCGGGAAAGGTCTTGACGATCCCGGTCAGCTCCAGAATGGGTGAGAGGGGGGAGGTTGTGCTCATTTGCAGCTTCCTTGAAGAGGCCTTCTTTGAAGAATGTCAGAACGCCACACCGGCGCAGAGGATCAGGTTGGCGTAGGGAGTCACCTCGCCGCTGCGCACGATGGCCTTGCTCTGGCGGGATCGGGTTTTGAACTCCTCATGCAGGCAGTATTCGATGGCGATGGGCTTGCCCTGGGCGGCGGCGTGGGCCTCAAGCTGATCGACCAGCGCCTGATGGGCGGCGGGGCTGATCTGCTTGATCTCGCTTGCCATGATCACCTTCTCCACCACCAGCTCGGTGAGCAGGGCGGTCAGTACGGTTGCAAGGCTGGGCGTCCCCGCCATCAGCGCCAGATCGATCCGCTCCGGACCTGCCGGAATGGGCAAGCCTGCATCGCAGACGGTGATCTCGTCGGTGTGGCCCATCTGTGCCACCAGAGCACTCAGGGGAGCATTGAGCAGTACGCCTCGTTTCATACAGCACCTCATCAGGCCTTGGCCCGTCAATCTGTGAACCGCTAGGCAACCGGTTACGCAACCGGTTGCTTCATGGCGCAAAGATAGGCTTTTTACTAAGGAAGGGCCACGGCAAAACCACGGAAATGTGAAAACGATCTCAAAGGCGGGAGAAGAAGTGCAGGGGAGGAGGCAGGAAGGGTGTCAGCAGAGCCCTGACACCCTTGTTATTTATCGAGCTATTGATTTTATGGTTAGTTAGCCAGTGCCTTGGCGACCGCTGGACGGGTTAGCATTCGGCGATAATGATCGGCCACTTTGGGGAATTCACTGATCTCGACCCCATCGTTTTTCAGCCAGCCCGCGACCACGAACAGATAGATATCCGCCACGCTGAACTGCTCGCCCAGCACCCAGGGGCCTGCCAGATAGTGCTGCTCAATCTGGGCAAAGCCATCGCGCATATTGCTGGCGACTTTTTGCTGCATGGCGGCAATGGCTTGCTCGTCATCGGCCCAGCGGCTGCCACGGCGACCGTGGGCGTGGGAGACATGCACGGTGGAGGCGAGGAAGCTGTTGACCTCCTGCATGCGGGCCAGCAGGAACGGATTGTCCAGCGGCGCCAGTTTGGCATCGGGGAAGCGCTGCGCCACATAGAGCAGCAGGGCCGGGGTCTCGGTCAGGGGGCCCTGCTCGGTGACAAGGGCTGGCACCCGTCCTTTGGGGTTGATGGCAAGATACGCAGGGTCACGCTGTTCCCCTGCGGCGAGGTTGACGAGACGGGGTTGGAACGGAGCATTTGCTTCCAGCAGGGCAATCTGCACGGCCATGGCACAAGTGCCGGGAGCGAAATAGAGGGTCAGATCGGACATGAATACTCCTGATTGGCTCAGGCCACCCGCGATACTTGCGAAACCTTGCTTCGCGGAGTTCCACGGGCAGTCATGAAAAAAGAGAGGGGGCAACGCTTGCCCCCACAGCCAATCTACACCCCTGAGGGGTAATGAAAAAGCGCAGAATTAATCGGCTTTGGCTGCCTTGTTGTTTGTCCACATCTTAAACCCCTTAGGCAAAACTACGGATTGGCGGATGTTGAACTTGATAGGAGCGCTGACTCCAGAGGTGCTGTTGATATTGACAGGACTGGGGAGGAAATAGCATTCTCAGTGGCTTTGATTTCTTGCAGTATGTGAACGTTAATTTTCATAAGTATTCAAATATAAATCAGCATGATCGATAATTTTCCACCAAAGTAATTAACTGTGTGGTATTTTTCTCTGAATAAATTGTTACCTGCATCACTACATTGATGATGTAAAGGTGCTCCAATAATCCACCATTTGAAGAACTAGCTATGATGGTCGAATCAAGAAACCTGCGGGTAAAACAGGTAAACTGCTTCTACAATTATGCAATTGGCCTTGATGTCAATCAAGTCAATCTCCTAAAAACGGCCAAGGAGCTTTTAAAGACTGGAACGGTTAAAACAGTTTTTTTCTCAGATTTGAAAGCGCTATATCTTGATTCGTGTGGTCGGATTCAGATCGAATGGCTTCGCCCGCAGGGGCGTCGGTGGGATGATAATTGGACTGTCAATTTTAGCGAATCTATGTCGCAGAATGTCGTTGAAGACCTAATTTTATGTTTGGATTTTTCTTTTCATGAACGACGAATAGAAAACGATGAAGCAAGCCAGGTTTCTCCGTATTTGCGCGCAGCTCTTCCTCCTATCGTGCTAGAAAATGACGATATTACCCTTCCGATTTATCCATGGTTGAAACTTCATGCAGATGGACTTATGTGCATCTGTTTTCAGCTTGATACAACATGGGATGAGCTGAGTGAAGATGAGTTTATTAATGGTGTTGTTAATTTATTTCAGCGCTACTTTAAATCAGTTTGGGTTGATGCATCACTTCAAAAAATAGATGGTGAGCTACTTTTATTTGATGCATTCGAGGATTCGATATCTATTGCTGGGCAGCGTGTTGTTAGCCGAAAGACTCGCAAGTTAATCGAAAAAATGCGACTTACTGCAAAGGCCGAACTTGATAATGAGCTTAACAAAGAAGGTCGCAAATTTGATTTGCAAGGGGCGCAATGGATCCTCCATCAAATTGCAGGTTCAGAGGGGCATACAGATTGGGAAGGAACAATAGACCTCTGTAGATCTATTTATGTTAATGCAATTGTGTCTCAAGTAATATCAATTGACGATAGAAAGAATGTAAATGCGGCAGGTGTACTATTATGGCAAGGGCGACCCTCGATTTCATTAATGAGGTTTGTAGACCAGCCAGATTCTAAGGATAAGTTATTTAGTGAATATGGTCAGTCGATGTCTAGAATACTCTCTCGCTCTGCGGGGATGAAGGCTCCGCCACCACTACCTCCAGATCTCCGTCTATTTAATGATTATTGCTTACATGGCAATCGATCTGTTTTGCTCTGGACATGGCTGCGGGCGACCTCTACTTCTGATAATGCTTGGGATGATCCCAGCACTAGATTCTGTCTGTTAGGAAACCAAGCTAGGGCTGAACATTTCGAGTATCACAATATTCGTGTTGCGCGAGCATGTGCCATCGCAGAGGATCCGCCATCCGACGAACAATTAGTGTATGCTTATAAGACGCTAGCAAGTTTCGATTCAGTAATTCATAAATCAAGCAAAGCTGGTGAGATAACAGATTCTCTCGAGTATTTAATGAATTCTGCAGGAACGATTGGTCTCATTGCATCAGGGAAAGAGCAGGCAAGATGGTATTTGGATGAGGGACGTTATAAGGCTGAAAAACAAAGAGCTAGGATGGATCGCTGGATAACTGCTGTTTTTGGGGTAATGGGGGCGGCCGGACTGGCAGATTTGGTCTTTAAACCAATGCTGCAAAAAATATATCCTACTTGGGTTGATTGGTGCACAGGGCTAGCTGCATTCTTTACTGCCTCATTTCTTATTGTGTTTGTAGCAATGTCCATAACAGTTGTGAACAAAATATGGAAGGAATAATTTGTCTCATTAAAATATCATTGCTAACAACTGTTATTTTGTTACCCCCTCTCAATCGCTATATATCTCCAACACAACGTGTGGGGCAGATATCTGGCTGAATGTGTGCTCTGAACAAGGTTCGCCGATATTTAGATTGATGGGCTGCTGTGGTTCTGCGTCATAAACCTGAAAGACTAAAAAGGGGGCGATTGCCCCCTTTATCCATTAAGCCCGTGAAGGGCGATTAACCGCCGATTTAACCGGCCTTGGCCACCATGGCTTTCAACTGCAGGAAATACTGCTCGTAGAGGCGGGAGGCATCACCCACATCGGACTGGAACTCGCCCTTGCGTTTGATCTCGTCGCTCGGGAAGACCATGGGGTTGTTGCGAAACGCCGGGGTGAGCAGGGGAATGGCATCCTTGACCGGGGTGGGGTAGCCAATTGCCTCGGCCACCTTGGCGGCCACATCGGGGCGCATCAGGAAGTTGATCAGGGCGTGGGCTTCCTTCACATGCTTGGCCTTGGCCGGGATGGCGAGGTTGTCCATCCAGAGTACCGCCCCTTCTTCGGGGTAGGTCATCTGGATGGAGGGGTATTCGCGCTGGGCGCCGTAGGCCGAGCCGTTCCACAGCATACCGATATTGACCTCACCGGCGATAAAGGGGTCGGCCGGGTTGTCGGAGTTGAACGCCTTGACGTTGGGCATCAGCTTTTTCAGGTATTCGAACGCTTCGGCAATTTGCGCCTTGTCCTGGGTGTTGGGGCTGTAGCCCAGTTGCACCAGCGCGATATGGAACACCTCGCGGGCATCGTCCATCAGCAGCAGGCTCTCTTTCCACTCCGGCGCCCAGAGCTGCTTCCAGCTGGTAACCGGTTGCTCGATGATGTCGGTGTTGGTGCCGATCCCGGTTGCGCCCCAGATATAGGGGATGGAGTAGCGGTTGTCCGGGTCGTACTCGTGGTTGAGCAGGGTGGGGTCGAGGTGCTTGAAGTTGGGCAGCTGGGCGCGATCCAGCGGCTGCAGCATCCCCTCTTTGGCCATTTTCGAGATGAAGTAGGTGCTGGGCACCACCACGTCATAGCCGTCGCCATGGGTTTTCAGCTTGGCGTAGAGGGTCTCGTTGGATTCGTAGGTGGAGTAGATCACCTTGATGCCGGTCTCTTGCTGGAACTGCTCCAGCAGGCCATCCGGCACATATTCCGACCAGTTGTAGAAGTAGACCACCTTGTCGTCGGCCGCGTGAGCGCTTTGGCTCAGCAGCGGGGTGGTGAGGGTGAGGGCGGCTGCCAGCAGGGCGCCGGCCTTGTGTTGGATTGTCATCAACAACTCCTTGGGGTTATGGGGCCTTGCGGCCCACCGTGACAGAGTTCGCCAAAGATGGCGGGGACGAAACGGGCAGGGTCAACCCTGCCGTTTGCGCAGTAACAGTTGTGCCAGCAGCACCATCCCGAGGGAGGCGACCAGCATCAGGGTGGCCAGGGCGTTGACCTCGGGGGAGACCCCCACCTTGACCATGGAGTAGATCTTGAGCGGCAGGATCTCGTAGGCCGGGCCGGTAACAAAGGAGCTCACCACCACGTCATCCAGCGACAGGGTAAAGGAGAGCAGCCAGCCCGCCATCACCGCCGGCAGGGCCAGCGGCAGTATGATGCGGCGCAGGATGATCCACTCGCCAGCCCCCAGATCCCGCGCTGCCTCCAGCATCCGTACATCGAAGCCGCACAGCCGTGAGTAGACGGTGATCACCACGAACGGCAGGCAGAAGGTGATGTGGGCGATCAGTAGCGACCAGAAGCCGAGCGCAATGCCGGTCACCACAAACAGGGTCAGCAGGGAGATGGCCATGACGATATCGGGGGACATCATCACCACAAACAGCATGCCGCTCACGTACTGTTTGCCGCGAAAGCGATAGCGAAACAGCGCTACGGCGGTGAGGGTGCCGATCAGGGTGGCCGCGGTGGCGGTGAGGGCGGCGATGGTCAGGGAGTGCTGGGCCGCCTGCATCAGGCTGGCGCTGGCAAACAGCTTCTCATACCAGCCCAGGGTAAAGCCGCGCCAGTCGATGCCATATTTCGACAGGTTGAAGGAGTTGGCGATCAGCACCCCGATGGGCACATAGAGATAGCCAAACACCAGCAGCAGGAATAGAGCCTTCAGTGCGCGCATCATGCCAGCTCTCCCTTCTTGCTGAGCAGCTTGCCCGCCCGCCAGTAGCAGTAGACCAAGAGCGCCATCAGCACCGTCAGCATCACGCTGATGGCGGCGCCAAAGGGCCAGTCACGGCTGTTGAGGAACTGGGTCTTGATCAGGTTGCCGATCAGCAGGTGCTTGGCGCCCCCCAGCAAGTCGGAGACGTAGAACATCCCCATGGCGGGCAGGAACACCAGCAGACAACCGGCGATGATGCCGGGCAGGGTGAGGGGCAGGATGATCCGCACCAGTCGCTGCCAGCCGTTGGCGCCAAGATCTCGCGCCGCCTCCAGCAAACGGCCATCCAGCTTCTCGATGCTGGAGTAGAGCGGCAGCACCATAAAGGGGAGCAGCACATAGACCAACCCGATGATGACGGCAACCTCGGTATACATCATCTGCAGCGGTCGCTCGATAAGCCCCAGATCCAGCAGCCAGCCATTGATGAGCCCCCGGGTGCCGAGCAGCACTTTCAGCGCATAGGTACGAATGAGGGAGTTGGTCCAGAACGGCACCACCACCAGAAACAGCAGCAGCGGGCGGATACGCGCTGGCAGATGAGCCAGCAGCCAGGCAAAGGGGTAGCCCACCAGCAAGCAGATGGCGGTGGCGAGCAGCGCCAGCCAGAGGGAGTGGAGCAGCACCTCGAAATAGAGGGGGTCCAGCAGGCGGCCATAGTTGCTCAGGGTAAAGAGCGGCGCGATAAGCTCGGACTCGTCACGGGTCAGGAAGCTGACGCCGATGATCATCAGGTTGGGCAGGAAGACAAACAGCGTCAGCCAGCCCAGGATCAGCGCGATGGCCCCGTTGCGAAAGCCATTGTGGGCAAAGCTGTGCGGCACCCGCAGATTAGTGAGGCTCATAGGGCAGCACCACCTCCCAGCTGTCAACCCAGTGGATCGCCACCTCCTGACCCAGACGGTAGTCAAAGTCGGGGTCATCCTCGTCGAAGAACTCGGAGATAAGCAGCTGTTTGCCACTTTCGAGCTCGATCACCGAATCCAGCGTCGCCCCCTTGTAGTTACGCTCGCGGATATTGCCCCGCAGCGCACCGCGCTGATCGTCATCCTGATCGAGAATGCGCAGATCTTCCGGTCGCAGCAGCACCAGTACCTTCTCGTCTGGCTGGAACGGCAAGGTAGTATGGAGCAGGCATTCGCGACCTTCTACCTCGGCCTGCCAGATACCGGGTTCGCGCTGGCTGATCAGCTTGCCATCCATCACGTTGATCTCGCCGATAAAGCGGGCCACGAACAGATTGGCTGGCGATTCATAGATATCGCGCGGGGTGCCGCGCTGGATGATCTTGCCTCCCTCCATCACCAGGATGCGATCAGACATGGTGAGTGCCTCTTCCTGATCATGGGTAACGAAGACAAAGGTGATGCCAAGGCGACGCTGCAACGCTTTGAGCTCGCTCTGCATCTGCTTGCGCAGCTTGTAGTCGAGCGCCGAGAGGGATTCGTCAAGCAGCAGCAGGCGGGGCTTGTTGACCACGGCGCGGGCGATGGCGACCCGTTGCTGCTGACCGCCGGAGAGCTGGTCCGGGCGGCGGTTGGCCAGCTCGGTGAGCTGCACCATGGCGAGGGTCTCCTCGACCCGCTGGCGGATCTCGCTGGCGGGCACCTTCTGCATCTGAAGGCCAAAGGCGACGTTTTCAAACACCGTCATATGGGGGAAGAGCGCATAGCTCTGGAACACGGTGTTGATGTGCCTGTGTTCGGCGGGGATATGGGTGATCTCGTCACCGGCCAGATGGATGGTGCCACCATCGACCGATTCGAGCCCGGCCAGCAGGCGCAGCAGGGTGGTCTTGCCACAGCCGGAAGGACCCAGCAGGGTAAGAAATTCACCGTCATAGATTTCAAGGTCAAGGTCACTCAGGATCACCTTGCCATCGTATTTTTTGCTGATCTTGTTCAGCGCGACAATTACCTGTGGATTGTTCATCATCCGCCAGTCTCACCCCAGCCAGTGGCCATCGTGTTGAAAGAGGGCCGCATTCTATGCAGCCGACACATGAAATTAAAGGCTTTTTGGCCCGAATTAGCCGCAAGTGCGCAGGAAAAACGGCTACGAATAGCAGACCAAATCGCTATAATGTGCCACCTGATTTGGTCGTTTTCGATATTGGATAGTCAATTGAGTAATAAAATGCGTATTGGCGGCTCCCTTGAGCAGTCTCTGAACCAGGGCTACCGCCTTGATCTGAAAGGGGTCATCCAGGAGGGATGGCAACAGACCCGCCGTACCGGATTTGGCCTGCTGCTGGCGATTGTCGGGGTGACGGCGATCTGGATCCTGCTAAGCAATGTGCTGCTGTTGCCCTATCTGGGGGATGACAGCCAGATGAATGTGGCCATGGTGCTGAGCTTGCTGATGACGGTGGTGATGGCCCCCATGACCAGCTCCCTCGATATGCTGGGGTTGCAGCAGTCGGTCGGAGTGCGCGCTAGAGCCAACCGGGTGTTCGATTTCTTCCGCCACTTTGTGCGTCTTGGCATGTTGAGCCTGCTTGGCAGTCTGCTCACCAGCCTGTTTGGCCCGCTGTTCGATCTGCTGGGATTGCCCGCCGTACTCTCTTTCATCCCCTCGGCCCTGATCGGCATGGGGCTGCTCTTTACCGTCCCGCTGGTGCTGGAGCGCGGCCTGACGCCACCCCAGGCCATTCTGGTCTCTCTCAAACTCTTTGCACGCGGCTGGCCCAGCATTGTGCTGTTCCACGGCGTGATGACCGCGCTCTTCTTCCTGGCTCTGATCCCCATGGGGTTGGGGCTTATCTGGGTGGCACCGCTCTATTTCAACTGCAAGGGGATCCTCTATCGGGATCTCTGCGGGGTGGGGGTAGAGGTCAACGAGGTGACAGAAGGCCCCAACCATTTCAATGCATGATGCAAAAGGACGTTGAATGACCCGTCGATATGGAGTGACCAAGGCTGTGCGCCAGAGTCTGCTGACCACGCTCTTGCTGCCAGGGCTGGCGCTGGCTGAGCCGGTGCTGGAGCTGCAATACAGCACCTTCTACAGCCAGATGAAAACTTTTGCCAAAGGGGAGTTTGGTCACGCCAGACTGGGGTTTTATCTGACCGATCCGCAAAATGGTCAGCGCTGTGGCCTCACCTTTGCCCGGGTTGCAACCGACAGCAAGGAAGTGGCGGGCGAGGTAACGGTCGATAGCGAACTGCGCCTGCCTTTTGATGAGGATCTCAACCTCGACAAGGGGATCGTGACCGTCGGCCTGAAAGAAGAGCACGCCACATGCGATATGACGGTACAGGTGATGGCCGACGTACCAAATGGCCCCGAGCTGCCGCTGGCCGAGCTGGCGGCCCGTCAGAAGCAAATGCAGTCGCTGCTCGACAAGATGGCGGGCATGGTCGGCAAGCACTTCCTGCCGAAGATGGAAGGGGTACGCATTACCCTGGTGCAGCAGAGCGGCACTGCTTATCTGATTGATGGCGCCCGTCAGGAAGCGCTGCCCTTGCAGGAAGGCCATCTGTTGCTTAGCAATGAGCAACTGGCCGCGTTCGCTGCCGGGCAACTGCGCCTGCAGGGTGACGTGCTGCGACTGACCCCCTGGTTGCGCAAGGGGTGAGGCCGGTGGCGGTGTCACCGTAGTGACGGGCCAATCCAGAAAGCAAAAAGGAGCGATCATCGCTCCTTTTTTATTGCGTGGCGTTTGCCCTGTGAGCGCGGCTTAGCGCACTTCAATCACATCCAGCATGTCCATCTCGTCGATATCCAGCAGCGGGGCTTTTGGCATCTCGGGCGGATCAAACGCCTTGTCGCCGCCATCAATGATGCCGGAGTCACGGTTGATGCTCTTGAAGTCAAACAGCTTGTGGTCGAGCAGGTGGCTCGGGATCACGTCCTGAATGGCGGTGAACATGGTCTCGATACGACCGGGGAAGCGGCGATCCCAATCCTGCATCATCTGCTTGATGGCCTGACGCTGCAGGTTCTCCTGCGAGCCGCACAGGTTGCACGGAATGATGGGGAAGGCTTTGACGTCGGCGTAGCGGACCAGATCCTTCTCTTTGCAGTAAGCCAGCGGGCGGATCACCACGTTCTTGCCATCGTCGCTCACCAGCTTGGGCGGCATGGATTTGAGCTTGCCACCGTAGAACATGTTGAGGAACAGGGTCTCGAGGATGTCGTCGCGGTGGTGGCCAAGGGCAATCTTGGTGCAACCCAGCTCCTGGGCGGTGCGATAGAGAATACCGCGGCGCAGCCGTGAGCAGAGGGAGCAGGTGGTTTTGCCTTCCGGTACCTTCTCTTTGACGATGGAGTAGGTATCTTCCTCGACGATCTTGTACTCGATGCCGAGGGAATCCAGATACTCGGGCAGCACATGCTCGGGGAAGCCGGGCTGCTTCTGATCCAGGTTGACGGCAACCAGATCGAAATGGATGGGGGCACTGGCTTTGAGGCTCATCAGTATGTCGAGCATACCGAAGCTGTCCTTGCCGCCGGAGAGGCAGACCATGACCTTGTCGCCCTCTTCAATCATGTTGAAGTCGGCAATGGCCTGACCTACGTTGCGCCGCAGGCGCTTCTGCAGTTTGTTGAAACTGTATTTTTCTTTGGCGTTCAGCTCTTCTAGCATGCTCGTAAAACCCGGGACACAAATAAGCGCGTTATTATAGCCATGTCCCGGGGGAGGGCAAGGTGCCAGGCACCTTATGATTGATTGCGACGACTGTCGACCGGGCAGCTGTAGTCCGCCGGTTTGAGGATCAGGATGTCGCAGGAGAGGCGGTCAATCACATGTTCGGCTGTATTGCCGAGCAAAGCTGCAGAAAGACCGGTACGGCCGACGCAGCCCATGATCATCAAGGTTGCTTTGAGCTCTTCGGCCATATCCGGCAACACCTCTTCCGGTAGCCCCTCTGCAACCCGGGTCCAGAGATGACCGATCCCGAACTTGTCGGCATGGCTGAGCAGCAGGCTTTCGTGGTGTTTACGGATCGCCTCGTTGTAGGCGTTGGGGTCAAACTCCGGCAGCTCGATGGCCACGTTGACCGGAGTGCCCGGGTAGGTGTTGACCAGATAGAGGTTGGAGCCCAGCAGCTCGGCGATGTCGCTCCCCTCCTGGGTGATCCGTTCGTTGAGCAGTTTCTGATCCGGATCGTCGCTTGAGCAGTTGATGGCGGCGATGATGTTGCCGCCCCGTTGCCAGTGACCCTCCTTGACCAGCAGCACCGGACAGGGGCATTTGCGCAGCAGGTGCCAGTCGGTGGGGGTAAAGATGAAGGTTTGCAGGAAGCTGTGATGGTGAGTGGCTTTGACCACCAGATCGTGGCGCTGCTCCAGCACTTCCTGAATGACGCACTCGAAGGGACGATTGTGCCAGACTACTTTCACTTCGCATTCGATCCCCTGTGCCCGATAGGGGGTCAGGATCTCGTCCAGCCACTCACGTCGCTGTGAAATGACGCCATCACGCATCTCTTGCCGCTCGTCCACCGAGAGCATGGCGGTCATTTCATACGAGAAGTCATAGATGGTGAGCAGCAGGGTCAGATGGGCGTTTTCGTCCAGCTCGGCGACTTTGACTGCCCGTTCGAGGGCGATTTGACGCTCCTCTTCTGGATTGATAACCACCAGAATATTCTGATATTTGACCATCTTCTCCTCCTTGGAAAAGTCCAATGACAGCAGAATCTTAGCCATTACAGCTTAGCGCAGGAGGAGGGTATGGGGAACGTACCGGATCACATTCCAGAGGAAAGGATCCGGCAGGGAAAGCAGGAGAAAAGCGAGAGGGTAAGCGGAAAAATCAGCCGCAGGGCGGGCGAGTGGCACCGGCCATCATGCCCAGCGCGACCTGATCCAGCACGGTAATGTATTTGCCTTTGACGCTGATGAGACCGGACTTCTGGAAACGGCCGAGCAGACGACTGATGGTCTCGACGGTCAGACCCAGATAGTTGCCAATGTCACCACGGGTCATGGAGAGACGGAACTCCTTGGCGGAGAAACCGCGCTCGGAGAAGCGTACCGACAGATTGTGCAGGAAGGCGGCGAGGCGCTCTTCAGCATTCTTCTTGGAGAGCAGCAGGATCATCTCCTGATCGCCCATGATTTCGCTGCTCATCAGACGCATGATCTGCTGGCGCAGTTTGGGCATCTTGCCGGAGAGATCATCCAGCACTTCAAAGGGGATCTCGCACACCATGGCCGTCTCCAGCGCCTGAGCGAAGGAGGGGTGGGCCTGCTTGTTGATGGCATCAAAACCGACCAGATCGCCAGCGAGGTGGAACGCAGTGATCTGCTCATCCCCTTGCTCGGTGATGGTGTAAGACTTGATGGTCCCGGAACGGATGGCATAGAGCGATTTGAACTCATCGCCAGCCTTGAACAGCTCTTCACCCTTCTGGATCGGCTTCTTGCGCTCGATGATGCTGTCCAGCTGATCAAGCTCGTTGTCGTTCAGAGTGAAGGGGATACAGAGCTGACTGATGCTGCAATCCTGGCAATGAATTGCACAGCCACCGCTCTGGATACGTCTGCCAGGTTTCTTTTCCGGGATCATAGGCTCATACGAATAATTGATTTATATCAAACAAGTTTACCATCAACTCATCCGTTTTGGATAGGGTTTCAAAAGGAAGCAATGCCAATCCAGAAGGTATGCACCCCGAACAAAATGAGCAGCAGGGCACCGCCAAGGCGCAAACTGCGCAGGGTGAGCCAGTATCTCAGGCGATCGGCAAGCCCCCCCAAAGCAAACAGGGTGGGCAGGGTGCCGAGACCAAAAAAGAGCATGATGAGCGCCCCGCCGCTGGCCGAACCGGCCGCCGCGCTCCAGGTCAGCATGGAGTAGACCAGCCCGCAGGGGAGCCAGCCCCACACCATACCAAAGGGCAGTGCCTGCACAGGTGAGGTGAAGGGGAGAAATTTGCCCGCCAACGGTTTGATTCGGGGCCAAATTCTGGCGCCGAGCCGTTCCAGCAGCAAGATCCCTTGCCACCAGCCCGCCAGATAGAGACCAAGCGCAATCATCAATAGCGCTGCCACGAGGCGTAATCCGGCGATGGCGTGCTTGCCAGCGCCCAGCTCACTGGTGGTGGCGAGCAGGCCGCCCACCAGTGCACCTGCAATGACATAGCTCAGGATCCGGCCGAGGTTGTAGTTGAGCAGATAGGCGAGTCGCCCCCAAAAATGCTGCTTGTTGGCTGGGATCGCCATGGAGAGCGCGGCGGAGACGCCACCGCACATGCCAATACAGTGGGCAGAGCCTGCCAGTCCGACCAGCAGGGCGCCGGCCAGATCAAGGTTGTGGGTCATGGTCAGCAGGCTTTACGGGTTTGTGGGCAGGTTGCTCTTCGTCAAACAGGATGTTGGAACCCTGCCGGTCGAGATCTTCAAACTGCTCGGAGCGAATGGCCCAGAAGAAGACGACCCCGGCGATGATCACAAACAGGATGGCGATGGGGATCAGGACAAAAATTATATTCATGAGAGGTACCTTGGCGTTCATCCTTGGCAAGCGTCCCCTATGGTAACCCTGTTCGGGCAGGGGGCCAGCCGCTATCAGTGAGAAATGTGGCCTGCATCGGAGGCAGGCCACATTTTCAGCTATTTTCCGCCACCGGTCTCATCGGTTGAGGCGCATGGAGTTGGTCACCACGATGAGCGAGCTGAGCGACATGCCCGCCGCCGCCAGATAGGGGGGCAGCCAGCCGCAGGCCGCCAGCGGCAGCACCAGCAGGTTGTAACCGATGGACCAGGCGAAGTTCTCGATGATGATCTTGCGGGTACGCATTGCCAGCACTCTGGCCTCGAGCAGTCGGCTCAGGTCATCTGCCAGCAGGATGGCATCGGCGCTGTTTTTCGCCAGATCGGTGCCACCAGCCATGGCAAACGAGGCGTGAGCTCCGGCCAGTACCGGCGCGTCGTTGATACCATCGCCCACCATGATGCTGATATCCCCCTGGGCTTCCCGGGCCTTGAGGTAGGCCAGCTTGCCATCGGGTGAGACTCCCTTGACCAGCTCATCCACCCCCAGTTCCCGGGCAATCTCGTCTGCTTGCAGAGAGCTGTCGCCAGTCAGCACGGTAGTTTGCAGACCTGCCGCCTTGAATGCCGCGATCAGCGCCCTGGCATCGGAGCGCAGGGTATCTTCCAGATTGAAGCGGGCCAAGACCTGCTGCTCGTCGGCCAGATAGATAGCCAGACCGCGGCCGTGCTCTTGCGCCGGACCCAGCCCAAGCCAGCGGGCACTGCCGATGCGGTAGCGTACGCCATCCACCAGCGCTGTGATGCCGTGACCGATGACCGGGGTGATCTCGCGGGCGGATGGCAGCACACTGATACTGTCGGCGGGCAGCCGGAAGGCGCGGGCAATGGGGTGCTCGGATTGCGCCTCCATGGCCCGGGCGATGGCGAGGCAGTGCGTCTCGTCCATCTCTGCCAAGGTGGTGGTGCCGGTCAGACTGATCTCCCCTGTGGTCAGGGTGCCAGTCTTGTCCATCACGATCCGGTTGGCCTTGGTCAGCACGTCCAGCACATGACCGCGGCGCAGCAGAATGCCGTTGCGGGTCAGATTGGCGGTGGCCGAGGTCAGCGCCGTCGGGGTGGCCAGCGACAGGGCACAGGGGCAGGTGGCAACCAGCACGGCGAGAGTGACCCAGAACGCCTGATCCGGTTGATGGAAGTGCCAGAAGGTCCAGACCGCGGCGGCAATGATCAGCAGCACCAGAATAAAGTGGCGCGACAGTTGATCCGCCATCTGTGCGATGGCCGGTTTGTCATCGAGGGCGTGATCCTGTAGCCGCATGATCTGGGCGATCCGAGACTCTTCGATACGGTGGCTGACCCGGATCTGCAGCGGGGCATCCGTGTTGATGGTGCCGGCATAGACCTGATCGCCGGGCTGTTTGAGCAGGGGCAGCTGTTCACCGGTCAGCATGGATTCGTTGAGGCTGGCTTGCCCTTCGACAATGATGCCATCCGCCGGCAAGGTGGCGCCGGCCAGCACCCGTACCCGATCGCCGACCTGCAAGGTCTTGGCCGCTACCTCATGCTCCCCTTTATCATCGATGCGGGTCGCCATGATGGGCACCAGTCGAGCCAGGTTGGAGCTCGATTCCGACGCCTTGCGCCGGGCCCGCAACTCGAGAAAGCGCCCCAGCAGCAGGAAGAAGACGAACATGGTGATGGAGTCGTAATAGACCTCACCGGTATTGAACACGGTGGCCCACATGGAGGCGATAAAAGCCCCGATCAGCGCCAGCGACACCGACACATCCATCGACAGGTGACCCTGTCTCAGGCTGCGCCAGGCACCCACGTAAAAGGGCTGGGCCGAGTAGATCATGATGGGGGTGGAGAGCAGCAGGCTTATCCACTTGAAGTAGACCATGAACTCATCTTCAACGCTGATGAAGAGATCCATGTAGAGGGCCACGGCGCACATCATCACCTGCATCGAGCCCAGCCCCGCCAGTGCCAGCCGGAACATATAGCTGCGCACCTCTTTGGCGTAGAGCGCCTCCTGTTGATGGGTCTGGAACGGATAGGCACGATAACCGATCTGGGCAAATCCCTTGAGAATGTCACTCAGGGAGAGCTGGTCCGGATCCCACTTGATGCGGGCCCGGTGGGTGGTGGTGTTGACGTTGATGTAGCGCAGGCCACCAAGGGTCATCAGGTGGCGTTCGATAAGCCAGGCACAGGCGGCGCAGGTGAGCCCCTCCACCGTCAGCTGGATTTCGCGAAGGGTACCGCTGTCGGTGACAAACTCCTGTTGCACTTCTGCCAGATCGTAGTGGGTGAGGGCGGCCAGCTCCTCGGGCACCAGATCACCCTTGGTACCGGGGGCGGTACGGTGATCGTAGTAACTGGCGAGGCCGCACTCCATGATGGTTTCTGCCACAGCCTGACAACCGGGGCAGCACATGGGGCGAACAATCCCCTTTATCTCGAGGGAATAGCCACTATTGGCGGGTACCGGCTCGCCACAGTGAAAACAGGGAGTCATGCGTTATGCCCCTCTGAATGCAGAATGCAAGCAGCAGGGGCGGTGGCGAGAACCGGCTCGCCACAGTGAGAACAGCCGGTCATGGCTTAGCGTCCTTTCGGGTCGAGTTCGACAGGGGCCAGGGTGGGCAGCTGGACGGTCTCTTGCAATCGCCACTCATGATCAAAGGCATCGACCCGAATGTGCCACTTGCCGACCAGCGGCTTGTCGAAATGGAGGCGATAGGTGCCGCTCGCATCGGCGGTGATCATGTGTTCGCTGTCCTGACCGGCCAAGGTCGGGTGGAACAATGAGAGATAGAGAGCTTGCCCGGCAGGAATGTCACCGCTGATGGGTTTGAGGGTCAGCTCGTTGCCGTCAACTTCCAGCCCAAAGCGGATATTGAGCGCTTCGGAGCGGTCAAACTTGCTCAAGTCCTGATTGATCTCTTTCCCTTGTTTGTAATAGTCCTCGGCCACCAGATTGACCCCATCCTTGCTGGCGATGATGGCGGTGGCGATACTGCCGACAACGGCGGCAGTGGGGAGGGCGATGATAAACCAGGGCCAGAATTGGCGATACCACGGTTTGGATAGAGGTTGGGTCATGATTGCTACTGCCATGAAACGAATGATTAACGTGGAAGATGGTTTTTACGCAACACAAGATAACAAAAAGCCTCGAGGAGTCGAGGCTTTTTGCTGTGTAATCACGTGTTTATCACATGTTACAACGTTACGGGCGAACCTTATTTGGCAGACTGTTGATGAGACAGGCTGTAAACGTAGGAGGCCAGCAGGTGAACCTTGTCCTCACCCAGAATATCTTTCCAGGCTGGCATCACGCCGTGACGACCGTGGGTGATGGTTTGCACTACCACTTCGCGGGAGCCACCGTAGAGCCAGGTGTTGTTGGTCAGATCTGGCGCACCGACGGCAACACCGCCCTTGGCATCGGCCCCGTGGCAGGCAGCGCAGATGGCAAAGCGTGCTTCACCTTTCTTCGCTTCCACCAGGTCGACCTTGCGACCGGAGAGGCTCAGCACATAGGAGGCCACTTCCTGAACGCCATCTTTGCCGAGGATTTCACCCCAGGCCGCCATGATCCCCTGACGACCGCCCATGATGGTGGTCTTGATTTGATCAGGCTGGCCGCCCCATTGCCATTCGCTGTCGGTCAGGTTCGGGAAGCCGCGACCACCACGGGCATCGGAGCCGTGACACTGGGAGCAGTTCTGCAGGAACAGACGCTGACCCACTTTCAGGGCTTCCGGATCCTTGGCGATCTCGGTAATGGCACGATAGGTTTTGCCATCCGCTTCATAGGTGAGTTCACGGAACTTGGCGCCGTAGATCTCGTCAGCCTTGGCGACCTCACGGTCATACTCCACCGCGCGACCTTCGGCCTTGGCCGATTCGGTTGCAGCCTTGGACTCGGCCAGCGAGCGCACGTCCTGGTTGGAACTTTGCCAGCCCAGCAGGCCTTTGAAGTTGCCAAGCCCCGGGAAGGCGATCAGATAGACCAGACCGGTGACGATGAAGAAGAGGAACATGTAAGTCCACCACTTCGGCAGCGGGTTGTTGATCTCCTCGATGCCATCGAAGGAGTGTCCCATCGATTTGCCTTCTTCAACACCCATCTTGTCCTTGCGGCACCACATCAGCAGCAAGAAGCAGCCGAGGATGGTTCCCAGACTGATGACAGTCACAAAAATGCTAAACAGAGTGCTCATTATTGTTTCGCTCCTGCGTTCTTTTTATCAGCACCGGGTTGCTCATCATCGGCAAAAACCAGATTGGCAGCCTCGTCGAAAGAGGTCTTGCGGCGTTTGCTGTAGGCCCAGACGATGATGCCAATCATGATGGCCATCAACAGCAGGGTATACAGACCGCGAAATGTGCCGTAGTCCATCTTCGCCTCCTTATTTCAGGGCATGACCCAGTGATTGCAGATAGGCCACCAGCGCATCCAGCTCGGTTTTGCCCTTGACGGCTTCGCCCGCACCCTGAATATCGGCATCGGTATAGGGCACACCGAAGTGATCGCGGAACAGCGCCAGCTTCTTGGCCGTCATCTCACCGGTCAGCACATTGGTATCAAGCCAGGGGTAGGCGGGCATGTTGGATTCCGGTACCACATCGCGCGGGTTGATCAGGTGAACCTTGTGCCACTCATCGGAGTAACGGCCACCGACACGGGCCAGATCCGGACCAGTACGCTTGGAGCCCCACAGGAAGGGGTGCTCCCAGACGCTCTCACCGGCGACCGAGTAGTGACCGTAACGCTCGGTTTCGGCACGGAACGGACGGATCATCTGGCTGTGGCAGTTGGTGCAGCCTTCGCGAATGAAGATGTCGCGCCCTTCCATCTGCAGAGCGGTGTAGGGCTTGAGGCCCTCCACCGGCTCGGTGGTTTGCTTTTGGAAGAACAGCGGGGTGATTTCAACCAGGCCCCCCAGACTGATGGCAAAGATGATGCCGACCACCAGCATGGGAACGCTTTTTTCAAATATTTCGTGACGGTTATTGTTGCTCATGGGTTGACCTCTTCAATCATGCTGGCTGGGCGACAGGTTCCAGAGAACCTTTGGGCGCAGTGATGGTGCGATAGGCGTTGTAAGCCATCAGCAACATGCCGGTGACGAAGAAGCAGCCTCCCAGGAAGCGCACGAAATAGAAGGGATAGGATGCCTGCAGCGCTTCAACGAAGCTGTAGGTCAGGGTGCCGTCTTCGTTGACTGCACGCCACATCAGGCCCTGCATCACGCCGGAAATCCACATGGCAACGATGTAGAGCACGGTGCCCACTGTCGCCAGCCAGAAGTGAACGTTGATCAGCTTGACGCTGTACATACGACCCTGACCGAACAGGTTCGGGATCAGGTGATAGACAGCACCGATGGAGACCATGGCAACCCAGCCCAGCGCACCGGAGTGCACGTGACCGACGGTCCAGTCGGTGTAGTGGGAGAGGGCGTTGACGGTTTTGATCGCCATCATCGGGCCTTCGAAGGTCGACATGCCGTAGAAAGAGAGGGAGACGATCAGGAAGCGCAGGATGGGGTCATAACGCAGTTTGTGCCAGGCACCGGAGAGGGTCATGATGCCGTTGATCATGCCGCCCCAGGAGGGTACGAACAGGATCAGGGACATAACCATGCCGAGGGACTGAGCCCAGTCAGGCAGTGCGGTGTAGTGCAGGTGGTGCGGACCGGCCCAGATATAGAGGGAGATCAGCGCCCAGAAGTGGACGATGGAGAGGCGATAGGAGTAAACCGGACGACCGGCCTGCTTGGGCACGAAGTAGTACATCATCCCCAGGAAGCCAGCGGTCAGCAGGAAGCCTACCGCGTTGTGGCCATACCACCACTGCACCATGGCGTCCATGGCGCCGGAGTACATGGAGTAGGACTTCATGCCGGAGAGCGGCACTTCCATGTTGTTGACAATGTGCAGCACCGCAACGGTGATGATGAAGGCGCCGAAGAACCAGTTGGCCACATAGATGTGGGAGGTGGTGCGCTTCATCAGGGTGCCGAAGAAGACGATGGCATAGGCGACCCATACCACAGTGATGGCGATATCAATCGGCCACTCCAGCTCGGCATACTCTTTGGCGGAGGTGTAACCCAGCGGCAGAGAGATGGCGGCAGAGAGGATGATTGCTTGCCAGCCCCAGAAGACGAAGGTTGCCAGCGGGCCACCAAACAGTCTGGTTTGACAGGTGCGCTGCACCACGTAGAACGAGGTGGCCATCAGTGCACTGACGCCGAAGGCGAAGATCACTGCGTTGGTATGGAGGGGCCGCAGACGACTGTAAGTCAGCCACGGGGTCTCGAAGTTGAGGGCAGGCCAGATCAACTGGGCTGCGATCAGTACGCCAACCGACATGCCGACAATTCCCCAGACAATCGTCATGACGGTAAACTGGCGAACAACGGTGTAGTTGTACTCAGGATGGTTAGTTGTATGGCTCATCGTTATATTCCGCTTCCGATGCTGCTGTTGTTTGGTTTTGTATCCGGAGGACCGGACTGGCTTCATCAGCCACCGCCGACCAGTTGTTAACATCTGTTAACGAAAGGAAAAGCAAAAGATGGCTAAATGAAAACTGCATGGGAATGATACTGAACTGACAGGTAAAATAACAGTATAAACAGTGATATATTTGGCTCCGTCCGGTCTCGATATGGCAGTTTTTTACCTTGTTCGAGATCACAAAAAACTATTTTAATTGCATCTTAATCGGGCTGTTTTTGATGAAAGAGAGACTTACCGCACGTAAAGTTTTGCACCTCGTACTGGTATTGGCGCTGTTATTGGCGCTGATGGCCTATCGCACCTGGTTTTCGGCCGATAACAGCGTCTCTGCTGACCAGAAAAAAGATCAGATTTGTGATCTTTCCCACACCCCTTGCAGCGCGCTGATTGGTGACAAGCCACTGACGGTCGCCATCAAGGAATTACCGCTGCGCGCTGAACATGACTTTGCCATCGCTATTACCGGCGGCGATCCGGCCATCAAACCGGTGAAAGCGACACTCGAAGGCAAAGATATGTTTATGGGCACCATTCCGGTGAGCTTTGAAGAAATAGACGGACAGTGGCAGGGGGTGACACAGGTGGGGAGCTGTACATCACCCGTCATGATCTGGTTGTTAAATATCGAGTGGAGTAATGGTCAACGCCAGCAATTGGCGCTTTCCGTTGCCCGGGAATAACGGCGCAAGAGGTGGGGAGTGGAAAAAATATTTGAAATTTCCCGGCCAGGCGTTACCTTCCCCAAACCATCAGGGAGTGAAGTTCATTTAATCATGATTGAAAAACAACCGTTTTATCGCACCCTCAACCAGCAGGCCAAGGCGCTGCTGGAGGGGGAAACCGATCTGATTGCCAATCTGGCCAACCTCTCCGCACTGCTTAATCAGGAGCTGGAGGAGATCAACTGGGTCGGTTTTTATCTGTTGCAGGGCGAGACCCTGGTATTGGGGCCATTTCAGGGCAAACCGGCTTGCGTACGGATCCCGGTCGGCCGCGGGGTGTGTGGTACGGCAGTGGCAGAGGGGAAAACCCAGCTCATTGACGATGTCCACCAGTTCGACGGTCACATCGCTTGTGATGGCGCGAGCAACTCGGAAATCGTGATCCCGGTGCGCCGTGGTGGCGAGATCATCGGGGTGCTCGATATCGACAGTCCGATTTTTAACCGTTTCGACCAGCAAGACCGGATTGGCCTCGAAGAAACGGTGCAAATTTTGGAAAGCATGCTCTAAGTCATTGCTAGATGGTTCGCAAAAGGCCCCAAGCTCTCTATAATGGGGCCTTTGTTGTGCTCGGGACGTGCCCGTGCGTTTATATGAAAGCCAAGGTTATACATGGAAAACACTGAGAAGCTGAAGAACAGTAAAGAGATCGTTGCCTACCTGGTCGAGAAATTCCCGGCCTGCTTCGTTGCTGAAGGAGAGGCCAAGCCGCTCAAGATTGGCATCTTCCAGGATTTGGCCGAGCGTCTTGCTGACGATGCCAGAGTCTCCAAGACCATGCTGCGTTCCGCACTGCGTCAATACACCTCCAGTTGGCGCTACCTGCACGGTCTCAAAGCTGGCCAGGCTCGCGTTGATCTGGATGGCAACCCGGGCGAGCTGCTGACCGAAGAGCACATCGAGCACGCCAAGCAAGCTCTGAAAGAGAGCAAAGAGCGCGTATTCGCCAGCCGTCGTACCAATACCAAAGAGAAGGATGAGAAGGCCAAGAAGCCCCGTCGTCCTGCTGTGCGCAAAACCGAGAAAGCTGATGTAGCTGCCAAGCCGAAAGCTGCCGCCAAGGCACCGGTCGCTGACGCTCCGCTGGTTAAAGTGGATGCCGCTACGCTGAAAGTGGGCCAGGATGTGCGCGTCGTTATGGGTAAATTCCCGGTTCCGGCAACCATCAAGGAAGTAACCAAGGACGATGTACAGGTCCAACTGCAGACCGGCATGATGGTGCGGGTCAAATCAGAGCACTTGGTTCTCTAAGGAGACAAATGTTGAAGCATGGCGTAATTCGTTTTTCCCTCGTTGCCTGTAGCCTGGCGCTTGCCGGGCTTGCACAGGCCATCGAGCCGGTGCTCAAGGAGAGTGATTTGCCTGTGTTGGCTCAAGAGAGCCAACATGCTACGGCCAGCAAGCGAATTACCAATCTGTTTACCCGCTCGCACTACAAACAGTTCAAGCTGGACGATGCCTTTTCCTCCGTGATTTTCGATAAATATCTGGAGAATCTGGACTACAGCCGCAACCTGTTTTTGGCCTCTGATATCAGCCGTTTTGAAAAGTACCGTAACGGTTTTGACACCGACCTCGAAAGAGGCCGTCTGGCTCCCGCCTACGAGATGTTCAACCTGAGTCAGCAGCGGCGTTATGAGCGGTTCGAATACGCCCTCAAACTGCTTGATACTCCTTTCGATTTTACCCAGACCGACAACTATGTGTTTGATCGGGAAGGGGCGGCTTGGCCCAAAGATGAAGCAGAGCTCAACGAGCTGTGGCGTCAGCGGGTCAAGTTCGATGCCCTGAGTCTCAAGCTCAGCGGCAAGGAGTGGCCCGAGATCAAGGAGCTGCTTGGCAAGCGTTACAACAACGCTATCAAGCGGATGTCCCAGACCGAGAGCGAGGATGTCTTCCAGCTCTTCATGAACTCCTTCGCTCGCGCCATCGAACCGCACACCAGTTACCTCTCACCGCGCAGTGCCGATCGTTTCAACACCGAGATGAACCTCTCGCTGGAGGGGATTGGGGCCGTGTTGCAGGCGGAAGATGACTTTACCGTCATCCGTTCTCTGGTGCCTGGTGGTCCTGCTGCCAAATCCAACCACCTCAAACCCGATGACAAGATCACCGGGGTGGGGCAGGAAGATGGCAAGATTGTCGATGTGATCGGCTGGCGTCTTGATGACGTGGTCGAGCTCATCAAGGGGCCCAAGGGGAGCAAGGTCAAGCTGGAGATCCAGCGCGGCAAGGGCGCAACCGCCAAAACCGAGCAGATCGAGCTGACCCGCGACAAGGTGCGCCTTGAAGACCGGGCGGCCAAGTCCAAGGTGATTAACGCCGAAGGCAAGAAGATTGGCGTCATCGAGATCCCGAGTTTCTACGTCAATCTGCATGACGACGTGATCAAGGAGCTCTCCAGCCTGAACAAGAAGAAGATCGATGGCTTGATCATTGATCTGCGCGGTAACGGCGGCGGCGCCCTGACCGAAGCCTCCGCCCTGAGCGGTCTCTTCTTTGCCAGCGGTCCCGTGGTGCAAATTCGTGATCATATGGGCCGTATCACGGTCAATGGCGATGACGATGGCAACGTCTACTACGGCGGGCCCATGTCGGTGATGATCGACCGTTACAGTGCCTCGGCCTCCGAGATCTTCGCTGCGGCCATGCAGGATTATGGCCGCGCGTTGATTCTGGGTGAAAACTCGTTCGGCAAGGGGACGGTGCAGCAGCACCGCAGTCTCGCCAAGGTCTATGACTTCTACGAGCAGCCGCTGGGTCACGTGCAGTACACCATCGCCAAGTTCTACCGGATCGACGGTGGCAGCACCCAGAACAAGGGCGTTGCGCCGGATATCAGCTTCCCGACACCGGTTGCTCCGGAAGAGACGGGCGAAAGCCGTGAGTTCAATGCGTTGCCGTGGGACAAGATTGCCTCCGCCAACTACGAGAAACTCGGCAACTTCGCCAGCGTACTGCCCAAGTTGCAGGCGGCGCACGATGCCCGGATCGCCAAGGATCCCGAGTTTGCCTATGTGATGCAGGACATCGCCGACTACAAGGAGGAGAAAGACAAGAAGTCGGTCTCCCTCAACGAGGCGGAGCGTGTTGCAGAGCAGGCGAAACAGGATGAGAAAGCGCTCAAACGTACCAACGAGCGTCTGGCTCGTCTTGGCAAGCCGGCGGTGAAGAGTTTGGATGAACTGCCCGCTGATTTTGAAGCGCCCGATGAGTATCTCATCGAAGCGGCCAATATCACGGCGGATCTGGCCAAGGTCAGCAAACGCAGCTGACAAGGTGACCTCCAATGCACAAGGGCGACTGCGGTCGCCCTTTCTTTTTGTCTGGCGTATCTGACGTAATGCAAATTGTTTGACCCCGCCAGTCGGTTGTGACAGCCTCTTTCTCGCCTTTAACAAGCGTGGAAGCAGACAATAATGACCGATCACTCCCAGGCCATGACGGCCAAATATCGCCAGGATTATCAGGCGCCGCTCTACTGGATCGACACCATCGACCTCGATTTCCAACTGCAGGAGCCGCTGACCCAGGTCACCGCCATCACCCGCATTCGTCGCAACGGTGAGCACAATGCGCCGCTCGTCCTCGATGGTGAACAGCTGACTCTCAAGAGCGTTGCCATCGATGGCATTCCCTGCGACCACTACGAGCAAGGCGAGAGCAGTCTGACCCTGTTCAACCTGCCTGCCGAATGTGTACTGACCATCGTCACCCTGCTGGATCCGGCAGCCAACACCGCGCTGGAAGGGCTTTACAAGTCTGGCGATGCCTACTGCACCCAGTGTGAAGCGGAGGGCTTTCGCCGCATCACCTATTATCTGGACCGCCCCGACATTCTGGCGCGTTACAGCACCCGCATTACCGCCGACAAAGCTCAGTTCCCCTTCCTGCTCTCCAATGGCAACAAGGTCGACAGCGGTGATCTGGATGGCGGCCGTCACTTCGTGCAGTGGCAGGATCCTTTCCCCAAACCGAGCTACCTGTTTGCGCTGGTGGCCGGTGATTTCGATGTGGAGCGCAGCCACTACACAACCAAGAGCGGCCGCAAAGTGGCCCTCGAGATCTTCGTCGACAAGGGCAACCTGGATCGCGCCGGTTTTGCCATGGAGAGCCTCATCAACTCCATGCGTTGGGACGAACAGCGTTTCGGCCTTGAGTATGATCTCGACATCTACATGATCGTCGCGGTGGACTTCTTCAATATGGGCGCCATGGAGAACAAGGGGCTCAACATCTTCAACTCCAAGTTCGTGCTGGCCAATCCGGCCACCGCTACCGACAGCGACTACCACGGTATCGAACGGGTGATCGGTCACGAATATTTCCACAACTGGACCGGCAACCGTGTCACCTGCCGCGATTGGTTCCAGCTCAGCCTGAAAGAGGGGCTGACGGTGTTCCGGGATCAGGAGTTCTCCTCCGATCTGGGCTCCCGTGGCGTCAACCGCATCAACAACGTGCGTACCGTGCGCGGCCCACAGTTTGCGGAAGATGCCGGCCCCATGGCACACCCGATCCGCCCGGATGTGGTGATCGAGATGAACAACTTCTACACCCTGACCGTTTATGAAAAAGGGTCGGAAGTGATCCGCATGATGCACACCCTGCTGGGGGAAGATGCCTTCCAGGCCGGTATGCGTCTCTACTTCGAGCGTCACGACGGCTCGGCCGCCACCTGCGATGATTTCGTGCAAGCGATGGAGGATGCTTCCGGTGTGGATCTCGGTCGTTTCCGTCGCTGGTACAGTCAGTCCGGCACCCCCGAGCTGACCGTGACCGACGAGTACGATGCCGCGAGCGGTGTTTACCGTCTGCATGTGAGCCAGCACACCCCGCCGACTCAGGATCAACCGCAGAAGCTGCCGCTGCATATTCCCCTCGATATCGAGCTCTATGACGAGCAGGGGGCCGTCATCCCGTTGCAGTATCAGGGAAAGGCCATCGGCAACGTGCTCGATGTGCTGGAAGCGGAGCAGACCTTCGTATTCGATCGGGTGCCAGTTAAGCCGGTTCCCTCCCTGCTGCGGGACTTCTCAGCGCCGGTCAAGCTGCACTATGACTACAGCGATGAAGCGCTCGCCTTCCTGATGCGCTTTGCCCGCAACGAGTTTGCCCGCTGGGATGCGGCCCAGATGCTGATCAACAAAGCGGTCATCGACGGGGTGGCGCGGGTCCAGCGCGGGCAGGGGGTTGAGCTCTCCCAAACCCTGCTGGCCGCCTTTGTCGCCGTTCTGGACGACAGTGAACTGGATTTGGCCCTCAAGGCGGAGATCCTGGCGCTGCCCGGTGAAGCGACCCTGGCCGAGCTGTTCGAGATGGCCGATATCGATGCCATCCATCAGGTGCGCGACGCGATCCACACCCGTCTTGCCGAGGCCTTTGGTGCGCGCTTGGCGGCAACCTATCAGAGTCTGCGTCTGAATGGTTATCAGGTGGTGCATGCCGACATGGCTAAACGGGCCCTCAAAGGGGTAGTGCTCGGCTATCTGGCTGCGCTGGATGCGGAGCATGCTGATGCGCTGGTGCGCGAGCAGTATGCAACTGCCGACAACATGACCGACACCCTGGCGGCGTTGCAGGTGGCCAACGGCTATCTGTTGCCATGCCGTGCCGCGCTGCTGGCCGATTTTGAAGGCAAGTGGGCCAAGGATGGACTGGTGCTGGACAACTGGCTGCGGCTGATTGGCAGCAAACCGGCTGCCGATGTGCTTAGCGAAGTGAAACAGGCGATGAATCACCCCACTTTCAGCATTCGCAATCCGAACCGGCTGCGGGCGCTGATCGGCAGCTTCGCCATGAGCAATCAGGTGCAGTTCCATGCGGTGGATGGCAGCGGTTACCGCTTCCTGACCGATCTGCTGATCGAGCTCAACGAGGTCAATCCGCAGGTGGCCTCCCGCCTTATCACTCCGCTTATCCAGTTCAAGCGATTGGATGAGGCGCGCAAGGCCCTGATCCGCGCCGAGCTGACCCGTCTTGCCAACCTTGAGGGGCTGGCACGGGATCTGTTCGAGAAGGTAAGCAAGGCGCTGCAGCAGTAAGTGCCGACGGGGCAGGGGCGTTAACGCTCCTGCCCCACATTGATGTGCCGTGTGATCAGGAGCAAGCGTGAAGCAATTTACTTTTCGGCTCTCATTGAATAGCGATGAGGTGATGCTGATGTATCAGGGCCATGCCAGACGGTTGGTGGTGCGCAGCGAACAGGGATTGACCCTGGAACTTGGCATAGAAAAAATACGCCCCTTTGTCGCCATCAATGGTGTGCATGGCTACTTTCGGCTGAAAACCCAGGACGATTACCGCTTTATCAGCCTCGAACGCATAAGTTAACAAAAATAGAACAGATTACCGACTGTTTATCTGCTTTGTGTCACTATCTATCCGGTAAACTGGCACAAAGGTAGTGGGAATTTCTGTATTTTTGGTTATTTACAAAATTTCTCACAGTTTAAGCCGTGATCTGTACCTTGTTTTTAACATCTCGTTAGCACCTTTCCTCGCCTTCCCTTATCCAAGCCATTACACTTCGCAACAACTCTGCACCAGCGGGTAACCAGGGTGGTTGCCTCTGCGTCGGTGGTTAATGTCGTCCGATAAGGAATATAGAAATGGCATTGAAAGACGCCCCTACCTCAGTTCTGCTCGAAAACGTTCTCAGCCTGATCCATCAGAAGTTGCCCAAAAACAGTGCCTCTCTGGTCGAGCGCTTCGTTGCCAAGTTCTACGGCAACATGGCGAGCTCCGATCTGCACGATCGCAATGACAGCGATCTCTACGGCGCGGCCCTGAGCCTGTGGAATGCCCTCAATCAGCGCAGCGGTACCGATCCCTACATCCGGGTCTACAATCCCGAGCTGACCCGTCACGGCTGGCAATCGCCACATACCATCGTCGAGGTGATCCTGCAGGACTCGCCCTTCCTGGTGGACTCCATCCGGATGGCGCTTAAACGGCTCAATATCACCGCCCACATGATGCTGCACCAACCGCTGCACCTGATTCGTGGAGCGGATGGCAAGATTGACGCCATTCTGGAACTCGACAACACCGACGGGCAGACCTCGGTTGAAACAGCATTCCTTATCGAGATCGATCACCTCACCAGCGAGGAGCAGATGGCCGCGCTGGCTGCCGAGCTCAACTCGGTGGCCGGCGAAGTGGCGCTGGCAGTCGGCGACTGGCAGCCCATGCTGGCCAAGCTCAATGAGATCATCGACGAACTGCCCAAGCGCAAGCACGGTCAGCAAGGAGGAGGTGGCCTCCTGCGTTGCCTTCCTCAAATGGGTGGCTGCGCACAACTTTACCCTGATGGGCTATCGTCGTTACGACGTCAAGGCGGTGGAGGGGGATCACGAGATCCTGCCGCAGGCGAGCTCCAGCCTTGGGCTGATGAAAAACTCCATCAAGGAGGTGGGTCAGCGCCTTGGCAACATGCCAGCCAGCGCCCGTCACGCCGCCCTGAGTTCTGACCTGCTGATCCTCACCAAATCCAACAGCAAGTCCCGGGTGCACCGTCCGGCTTATGTGGATTACATCGGCATCAAGCGCTTTGACGAGCATGGCAAGGTGATCGGGGAAGATCGCTTCATCGGCCTCTACGCCTCTTCCATCTACAACACCAGCGCGACCCAGATCCCGCTCATCAGCCATCGTCTCGAACGCATCATGGCCGCCTCCGGTCACGAGAAGGGCTCCCACGCCTACAAGGCGCTGCTCAACGTGCTGGAAACCTATCCCGTGACGAGCTGATCCAGGCCCGTGAAGAGGAGCTGTTGGCCACCGGTCTTGGGGTGCTGGAGATGCAGGAGCGGGACATGCTGCGGCTGTTCGTGCGCCGGGATGTGTACGGCCGTTTCTTCTCCTGCATGGTCTATGTCACCAAGGAGCGCTACAACACGGCGCTGCGGATCAAGACCCAGCAAATATTGCAGAAGTATTTTGGCAGCAACGAAGAGGTGGAGTTCAACGTCTACTTCACCGAAGGCGTGCTGGCGCGGACCCACTACATAGTGCGGGTCAACAACAACAACGTGGATGTGGATGTGAACGAAGTACAGAACAACCTGATTGAAGCGGCCCGCAGCTGGGACGACAGACTCGATTCCGTGCTGCTTTCCCACTATGGTGAGGCCCGTGGCAACGAGCTGCGCCGCCGTTTCAGCACTGCCTTCCCTCGCGCTTACAAAGAAGATGTGCTGCCGGGCTCGGCCGTGGCCGATATCATGGCGCTCGATAACCTGAGCGAAGCCGAGCCGCTGGGCATGCTGTTCTACCGCGCGCAGGAGGAGGAGAACGACCGTCGGGTACGGCTCAAGCTGTTCCACCGCACCGAACCCATTCACCTCTCCGATGTGTTGCCGATGCTGGAGAACATGGGGCTGCGGGTGATCGGTGAGACCCCGTATCAGGTTCGCACTCCGGGGGGCGATCTGTTCTGGATCCTCGACTTCTCCATGCTGCTGCATGGCGAGCAGCCCTTTGATCTGGCCCAGAGCCAGCAGCGCTTCCAGCAGGCTTTTGCTGCCATCTGGAACAAGCAGCTGGAAGATGACGGCTTCAACCGGCTGGTGCTGGGGGCGGGTCTCACCGGCCGTCAGGTCTCGGTGCTGCGCGCTTACGCCAAATACATGCGCCAGACCGGCGTCTCCTTCAGCCAGTCCTATATCGAAGAGACCCTGACCCGCTACCCCGATATTGCTCAACTGCTGTTCACCCTGTTCGAACAGCGCCTGGATCCTGCCGGAAAGCAGGACGCCAAGATACAGGCCAAGCTGCACGAGGAGCTTGCCGCCAAGCTGGATCAGGTGGCCAACCTGGACGACGATCGCATCATTCGCCGCTATGTGGAGATGATCGACGCAACCCTGCGCACCAACTACTACCAGCTGGACAAGGCGGGCAACATCAAGCCCTACATCTCCTTCAAACTGGCCCCCTCCAGTATCACCGACATGCCGCTGCCCCTGCCGAAATTCGAGATCTTCGTCTACTCACCGCGAGTGGAAGGGGTGCATCTGCGTTGGGGCAAGGTGGCCCGTGGTGGCCTGCGCTGGTCCGATCGAAAAGAGGACTTCCGCACCGAGGTATTGGGTTTGGTGAAAGCCCAGCAGGTGAAGAACACCGTCATCGTGCCGGTGGGGGCCAAGGGCGGTTTCTACTGCAAACAGATGCCAGTGGGGGCAACCCGCGCCGTCATCCAGGAGGAGGGTAAGGCCTGTTATCGCCTGTTTATCCGCGGTCTGCTCGATGTGACTGACAACATCATCGGCGGCGAGGTGATCCCGCCGACATCCGTGGTGCGCCACGATGAGGATGACTACTACCTGGTGGTCGCCGCCGACAAGGGGACCGCCACCTTCTCGGATATTGCCAACGAAATAAGCCTCGAATACGGCCACTGGCTCGGCGACGCGTTCGCTTCCGGCGGCTCGGTCGGTTACGACCACAAGAAGATGGGCATCACCGCCCGCGGGGCCTGGGAGTCGGTCAAGCGCCATTTTCGCGAGATTGGCGTCAACTGCCAGACCACCGATTTCACCTGCGTCGGGATTGGTGACATGGCCGGCGACGTGTTCGGCAACGGCATGCTGCTCTCCGAGCACACCCGGCTGGTGGGCGCGTTCAACCACATGCACATCTTCGTTGACCCGACCCCGGATGCGGCCAAGAGCTTTGTCGAACGCCAGCGCCTGTTCGATCTGCCGGGTTCCAGCTGGGATGACTACAACCGCGAGCTGATATCACAGGGGGGGGGCATCTTCCTGCGCTCGGCCAAGTCCATCAAGCTGAGCCCCGAGATGCAGACCCTGCTCGGTACCGACAAGGCCAGCATGGCGCCGAACGAGCTGATCAAGGCGCTGCTTTGCCTCAATGTCGACCTGCTGTGGAACGGCGGCATCGGCACCTATGTGAAGAGCGCTCGCGAGAGCGATGGGGAAGTGGGCGATCGCAGCAACGACGCATTGCGGGTCAATGGTCGCGATTTGCGGGCCCGTATCGTGGGCGAGGGGGGGAACCTGGGCTTTACCCAGCTTGGTCGGGTGGAGTACGCCAGTCAGGGCGGTCGCATCAACACCGATTTTACCGACAACGTGGGCGGGGTGGATTGCTCCGACAACGAGGTGAACATCAAGATCCTGCTGAACCAGTTGGTGGCGGCAGGGGATCTGACCCTCAAGCAACGTAACCAGATGCTGTATGAGATGACCGACGACGTGGCGCAGATCGTGATCACCAACGCCTATCGCCAGTCCCAGTCTATCTCGGTTACCAGCTTCCGCGGTTCTGAACAACTGAAAGAACAACAGCGCTTTATTCAGGGGCTGGAGCGGGAAGGCAAGCTGGACCGTGCGTTGGAGTTCTTGCCCTCTGACGAGGAGCTCTCCGAGCGGATGGCGGCAGGGCAGGGACTGACCCGCCCCGAACTGGCGGTGCTGGTGGCTTACGGCAAGATGGTGCTGAAAGAGCAGCTCAACTGCCCGGAAGTGACCGACGAGCCCTTCCTCGCCAACATGCTGGTCACCAGCTTCCCGGCCAAGGTGCAGCAGCAGTTTGGTGCCCAGCTGGCCGATCACCCGCTGCGCGGCGAAATCATCGCTACCCGGGTGGCCAACATGCTGGTCAACGACATGGGGCTCAACTTCGCCAGCCGAATGAAGGACGAGACCGGTGCCTCGGTGGCGGAAGTGGCCTGCTGCTTCGCCATGGCCCGCGAAGTGTTTGGCATGAACCAGTTGTGGCGCGATATCGAAGGGTGCGACAACCTGGTGGATGCCCAGACTCAGCTCGAGCTGATGTTCTACAGCCGCCGCATTGTGCGCCGTGCCACCCGCTGGTTCCTGCGTGCCCGCAATCGCAGCTGGAGCATTAGCGAGAACATCGCCTTCTTCCGTCCGGCGTTCGAGACCTTAGGGAAGCACCTCTACGAGGTGATGGATGAGAGCGAAGTGGCCGAGCATCGTCAGGCTGTTGCCAAGTGGATGGAGAAACAGGTGCCGGAGGCCATTGCCCGTCAGGTCGCCCATATGAGCAGCCTCTTCTCCAGCCTGGATCTGGCGCAGATTGCCGCGGAGCACAAGACCGATATCCTGCGTGCCGCCAACGTTTACTATCGCCTCGGTGCCAAACTGGATCTGCATTGGTTCCTTGACCAGATCAACCATCAGCCGGTCGGCAACCACTGGCAGGCGATGGCGCGAGCCTCCTTCCGCGAAGATCTGGACTGGCAGCAACGCAGTCTCACTTCTGTGGTACTGGAAGGGTGCAAAGATCAGGGAGAATGCGCTACCATACTGGCCGACTGGATTTCGGAGCATGAACAACTCTTGTCCCGTTGGACCCACATGTTGGCCGACTTCAAGACCACCAGCACTCACGAGTTCGCCAAGTTCTCGGTGGCCTTGCGAGAGTTGAACCTGCTCCAGTTGAATTGTCGGGCACTTTAATTGCCAGATTAAGGCATGACACCGACATTACACCCAAAGCCCCGGCCAGTCGCCGGGGCTTTCTTTAAGGAGCAAAGATGTTGTACCCCATCGCCAGGCATTTCCTGTTCAAGCTCAATCCGGAACAGGCTCACGATCTCTCCATGAAATATTTGCCCCGCCTTCTCGGTACGCCACTCGATTGTTTCTTCCGCCAGAATTTGCCGAAACGCCCCGTCACTGTCATGGGGCTTTCTTTTGCCAATCCGGTGGGATTGGCGGCCGGTCTGGATAAAGATGGTGAGTGCATTGACGCGCTGGGCGCCATGGGGTTTGGCTTTATCGAGGTCGGAACCGTCACCCCCAGACCCCAGAGCGGCAATGACAAGCCCCGCCTGTTCCGGGTTATTCCGGCAGAGGGGATCATCAACCGGATGGGATTCAACAACAAGGGGGTGGATCATCTGGTGGCCAAGGTAAAAGAGGCCAAATATCAGGGAGTCATCGGCATTAATATCGGCAAAAACAAAGACACTCCCATCGAACAGGGCAAGGATGATTACCTGATCTGCATGGACAAGGTTTATGATCATGCCGGTTATATTGCCGTCAATATCTCTTCCCCCAACACCCCGGGGTTGCGTTCGCTGCAATATGGCGAGGCGCTGGATGAATTGCTGGCAGCCCTCAAGGTGCGTCAGCAAGAGCTGGCCGCCCAATATAAAAAGTATGTGCCGCTGGCGGTTAAAATTGCCCCGGATTTAAGCCTTGAAGAAATAGAACAGGTGGCCGCTTCGTTGGTACGGAATGGTATTGATGGGGTTATTGCCACCAATACCACCCTCGAGCGCGAGATGATTTATGACATGCCCCACGCCGGTGAAGCGGGTGGCCTGAGTGGTCGTCCGCTGCAGCACAAGAGTACCGAGGTGATCCGTCATCTGGCCAAGGCGCTCAATGGTGCTCTGCCAATTATCGGGGTGGGTGGTATTGATAATGCCATGGCCGCCCGTGAAAAATTGGCCGCCGGTGCCAGTCTGGTACAAATTTATAGCGGCTTTATTTATAAAGGGCCGGGGCTGGTCAAAGAGATTGTGACCAATATTTAAGAAATAGATGGCGGAGCCCTTTATTTGACGTTGCTGATTCCCTGCATATGGAATAAAGTCAACTGGTAATTATCAAGTAAGGGCTCCAACATGTTTATCCAACCGACCGATAGCTGGCAATGGCACTATGATGCCCAGAGTGACCGTCTGATGTTGGACCTGTCTGATAACATGTTATTTGCTACCGAGTATAAAGGGCGACATTTGGTGCCCAGCTCATTTGCAACCCAGCCTTTTTGTGTCGATGATGCCGCCCTCTATTATCAGTTGATGGATAAAGCAGCCGAACTTGAGTGGAGTATTCCACATCAGGTTCAGTTGGTGCTTAATGCCATCGCGGTCAGTCGTTTTTATAAACCCCTGATGCCGCAAAGCTGGTTTTTTAGTGAACAGCATCCGCAAGTGATCCCGCAAAACGGTGATCTGGTCCTGATGAATACACCCCATGGTAACGGCGAATTTATGGTCATTGAGGCAGGGGAGCAGGCCAGCGTCTGTTTGAACCTCACAGCCGATCTGGTATTGACCACCAGTAAAACCTTGCCGCGTTTCGGGGTGATCAAGGTGATGAATAACCGGATGAAACCGCGTATTACCGTGACCGAGCAATATCGTCAGGTCAGTTGATATATTTTCATCAATCGTTTTATCTCTGTGATTACACCGCTGCCTGTTTTTACTGTTGTCACCTCAATCGCGCCTCGTTTCTGATACTTCATTGATCCGCGAACATCTTGCCCATTCTCATTGATCTTCATGGTTGTGATTCAGTCTCGCTTGAGGCTTGTTACATCCACTTGCACCTTGTGTTCTGACCCACGCAGTATCTTGGTCTTCCGTGCTGCAAGCATGGTGTCTCCCTCTTGCTTCGTTCTGCTTGTGTAGTGCCTCCACCTCACTATCAACACATCACTCACTGTAGCGATTTGCTTCATACGACATTTTATGCTTGAAACGAGAGCTATTCTCACTTACATTTTGTTATAACATAACAAAATGGAGTTGCCATGAAGCCTCATATTCATCCTGATTATCGTTTGGTGCTGTTCCATGACACGGCGGCAGATGCCTTTTTCTTGGTCGGTTCAACCATCAAGAGCGATCGCAGCTACACATGGCAAGACGGGAAGGAGTATCCCTATGTGTCGCTCGATGTTTCCAGCCAGTCGCACTCGTTCTATACCGGCAAGCAGAAGCAGGTATCGAGCGAGGGGAGTGTGGCCCGTTTCAACAAACGCTTTGGCGCATTTTCAAGCAAGAAGGAGTCCTGAATGCAGGTCGTCTGTTCACTCAAATCCGCACGGGCGCGTCATCCCGATTGTCAGTTGGTGCGCCGCCGCGGCAAATTGTTCGTGATTTGTAAAAGTAATCCCCGTTTCAAGGCTCGTATGAAGTGATCCGCTAAATGATGTTTGGCCCCATGATCTCGCCATCGGGTAGTCATGGGGCCTTTTACCTTTTCGCCACCTATCAATCTGTTTCCATCCTGCTGTTTGCGCCGACTTTTGCATGCTCCAGCCCGCCTGATGAGGTATAATGCGGCACTATTTTTATGGGTTCCCCGTGAGCGTGATGAAAGAATTTTTTGCAACCTGCCCCAAGGGGCTGGAAAACCTGTTGGCCGATGAGCTGACCAATCTTGGCGCAGAGCAGGTCCGTGAGACCGTGGCTGGCGTCCACTTCAAAGGCGAACTGGCGATTGGCTACAAGGCCTGCCTGTGGAGCCGTTTTGCCTCCCGCATCGTGCTGGTGCTGTCTGAATTCCAGATGAACGACGATCTGGATCTCTATCTGGGCGCCCACACAATCCCCTGGGAAGAGCACTTCTCCGGTACCTCTACCATCGCGGTGGACTTTACCGGTACCAACCCTGCCATTCGCAATACCCAATATGGCGCGCTGAAAATCAAGGATGCCATCGTTGACCGCTTCACCAAGCGCGGTCACGTGCGTCCGGACGTGGACAAGAAGTCGCCGGATATTCGCATCATGGCGCACCTGGGCAAAGGCAAGGCCAATATCACGCTGGACTTGTCAGGCCCGGCGCTGCACCAGCGTTTCTATCGTCAGGGCGCCGGTGAAGCTCCGCTCAAAGAGAACCTGGCCTGCGCCATGATTGCCCGTAGCGGCTGGGCCGGTGAGCCCATGATGGACCCGATGTGCGGTTCCGGTACCTTGCTGATTGAAGCGGCCTTTATCGCCGCCGACATGGCACCGGCGCTGCGTCGCGAGCGCTTCGGTTTCGATCGCTGGCTGCAGCACGATAGTGAGCTGTGGCAGAGCCTGATGATGGAAGCACAAGTGCGTGCCAAACGCGGCATGCAGCGTTGCGAAGTAAAACTGTTTGGTTGTGATGCCGACCAGCGTGTGCTGCTCAAAGCCCGTGACAACGCCAAAGCGGCCGGTGTAGCTCACCTGATTACCTTCAAGCAGGCCGATGTCACCAAGCTGGAAAACCCGCTGCCGATGCCGACAGTGGAAGGGGAGGCCCGCCAGGTCGGCATGCTTATCTCCAACCCGCCTTACGGCGAGCGTCTTGGCGAGTTCCCGGCGCTGCTGGAAGTGCATCAGGCCCTTGGCGATGCTCTGCGTCGCAGCTTCCAGGGTTGGAAAGTCTCCATTCTTTCCGCATCGCCCGAGCTACTCAGCTGTCTGCGCTTGCGCGCCGACAAGCAATATCGCCTGTTCAACGGCGCCCTCGAGTGTCAGCTGCGTAACTACCAGATCGCACTGGACTCCGTGGCTTCCCAAAAAGAGGTGGCGCAGGATTTTGCCAACCGTCTGCGCAAGAATCTGAAAACCCTCGAGAAGTGGGCCAACAAAGAGGGCATCGATTGCTATCGCATCTACGATGCCGACTTGCCGGAATACAACGCCGCCATCGACCGCTATCAGGACTATCTGGTGGTTCAAGAGTATGCCGCGCCCAAGGATATCCCCGCTCAGAAGACTCGTCAGCGTCTGCTCGACATGGTTCAGGCCGCCATCAAGGTGACCGGCATGGATGGCGAGAAGGTGATCCTGAAGGTGCGCGAGCGTCAGGAAGGGAAACAGCAGTATCAGAAGCTCTCCGAAGAGCAACACCGGATGGAAGTGCAGGAGTACGGTGCCCGTCTGTGGGTCAACCTCTACGACTATCTGGATACCGGCCTGTTCCTCGACCATCGTCAGACTCGCCGCATGCTGGGTCAGATGGCGAAGGGCAAGCGCTTCCTGAACCTGTTTGCCTACACCGGCAGTGCCACCGTGCACGCAGGTCTTGGCGGTGCCAGCGAGACCACCACAGTGGACATGTCCCACACCTACCTGAACTGGGCACAGGACAACATGCGTCTCAACTCGCTGGTGGGTCGTCAGCACAAGTTTGTCCAAGCCGATTGTCTGAAGTGGTTGTCTGAAGCGGACGAGCAGTACGACCTCATCTTCATCGATCCGCCCACCTTCTCCAACTCCAAGCGGATGGACGAGAGCTTCGACGTACAGCGCGATCACCTGTTGCTGATGCAGCACCTGAAGCGCCTGCTGGCGGCGGACGGTACTCTGGTCTTCTCCAACAACAAGCGTCACTTCAAGATGGATCTGGCCGGTCTCGAGGCCACTGGTCTCAAGGCCCAGAACATCACCCAGAAGACGCGACCGAAGGATTTCGAACGTAACCAGCACATCCACAACTGCTGGATCATCACCCATGCGCCGGAGCAAGGCGAGGCGTGATGCTGACCCTGTTTCATACCGACGGTTGCCACCTGTGCGAGCAGGCCTGGGCGCTGGTGGAGGAGGCAGGTCTTGCCGTCGCCACCTGCCAGTGCGACATCATGGATGATGAGCAGTGGCTTGCCGCCTATCGGGTGCGCATTCCGGTACTGCGTGACGAAGCAGGCCGCGAGCTCGGTTGGCCCTTCACACTGGCCGAGCTCAAAAGCTGGGCCGCCCGTCAGGGGTGAGAGTGATTTGACGATAAAACGGGGGCAGACCCAGTCTGCTGCCCGTTTTTTTCATATGAAATAAGGAACACACATGGCTCTTTTAACATTGCACGGCGCATGTCTGTCGTTCAGTGATTTCCCGCTGCTCGACAATGCCGAATTGACCATCGAGCGGGGCGAGCGCCTCTGCCTGGTTGGCCGCAACGGGGCGGGCAAGTCCACCCTGATGAAGGTCATTGCCAGCGAATTGCCGCTGGACGACGGGCGTCTGGTGTTGCAACAAGATTTGAAAGTGACCCGCCTTGAGCAGGATCCGCCTGCTTCCAGCGAGCTGACGGTGTTTGACTATGCCGCCGAAGGGCTAGCGGGGGTGGGGGAACTGCTCAAGCAGTACCACCACATCTCCATGGAGCTGGCGAGCGATCCGTCAGACGCCAACATTCGCAAGATGAGCGAGTTGCAAGAGCAGCTCGATTATCAGAACGGCTGGCAGTTCGAGACCCGTATCAGTCAGGTGTTGACCCTGCTGGGGCTGGATCCTGACGTGACCCTCGATAGCCTCTCTGGTGGCTGGCTGCGCAAAGTGGCGCTGGCCCGTGCGCTGGCTTGCGATCCCGACTTGTTGCTGCTCGATGAGCCGACCAACCACCTGGATATCGAAGCCATCAACTGGCTGGAAGATTTCCTCAAGGATTTTCGCGGCGCCATCGTCTTTATCTCTCACGATCGGGAATTCATCCACAAGCTGGCCACCCGGATCATCGATCTCGATCGCGGCGCCATCACCTCCTGGCCGGGCAACTACGACGAGTATCTGCAGGGGAAAGAGGAGTGGCTGCGGGTCGAAGAGCTGAAAAATGCCGAGTTCGACCGCAAGCTGGCGCAGGAAGAGGTCTGGGTTCGTCAGGGTATCAAGGCTCGCCGTACCCGTAACGAAGGTCGGGTGCGCGCCCTTGAGGCGATGCGGATGGAACGCTCCCAGCGCCGCGAGCTGCAGGGCAAGGCCAAGCTGCAACTGGACGAGGTCAATCGCTCCGGCAAGCTGGTGTTCGAGACTGAAGGGCTGGGGCTGGACTTTGGCGATCGCACCCTGTTCAAGGGGCTCGATCTGCAAGTGCTGCGCGGCGACAAAATTGCGCTGGTCGGCCCCAATGGCTGCGGCAAATCGACCCTGATCAAGCTGTTGCTGGGTCAGCTTGAGCCAACCCGTGGCACCGTCAAGGGGGGCACCAATCTGGAGGTGGCCTACTTCGATCAGTACCGCGAGCAGCTTGATCCCGAGCAGACCGTGGTGGACAACGTCGGGGAGGGCAAGCAGGAGGTGATGGTGCGTGGCCGCTCCCGTCATATCCTCGGTTACCTGCAGGACTTCCTGTTCGAGCCCAAGCGGGCCCGTACGCCGGTCAAGGCGCTCTCCGGTGGCGAGAAGAACCGGCTGCTGCTGGCCAAGCTGTTCCTCAAGCCCAGCAACCTGCTGATCCTCGATGAACCGACCAACGATCTGGATGTGGAAACGCTGGAGCTGCTGGAAGAGCTGCTTTCCGACTACCCCGGTACCCTGCTGCTGGTGAGTCACGATCGTCGCTTCATCGACAACACAGTGACCGGCTGCTGGCTGTTTGAAGGGGATGGCCGCATCAGCGATTACGTGGGTGGTTACGCCGACATGATGGTGACCCGCGAACAGCAGAATGCCCAGCAACAGGCCAGGAGTGCAGCGGTCAAGGCACCGGAGCCGGTCGTTGCCGTCGCGCCAGAAGCGCCGAAGAAGAGCAAGCTCTCCTACAAGCTGCAGCTTGAACTGGAAGGGTTGCCTGCTCGTCTTGAGCAGCTGGAAGCCGAGCTGGATGCGCTGCAAAGCGAGATCAACCAGCCTGGGTTCTTCTCGCTGCCGGCAGATAAAACCCAGCCGAAACTGGATGCGCTCAATGCCGCTGAAGCCGCGCTGGAGCAGGCATTTGCTCGCTGGGAAGAGCTGGAAGGACTCAAAAATCAGGAGTAAGTTCCCTGTAATTAAAACTTAATCCAGTTCAGTGCCTTGTGTCACATAGCCCGGTTAGGGTGGAAGTTTTTGTTTGACCGAGTGCGCTCGCAGGAGTAAAGATGAAAGCGACCGATGCAGAATTGGTCGCTTTTTTTGTTCCACGAAGAGGGTCGTAGATGATGAAGAGACAGAAGCGGGACCGTCTGGAAAGAGCTCGTGCTCGTGGTTATCAGGCTGGCGTGGTCGGCAAACAGAAAGAAGCGTGTCCGTATCAATGCCTGGATGCCCGAGGGCATTGGCTTGGTGGTTGGCGTGACGCCATGGAAGGGCGGGGCTCAGGCCTCTTCATGAAGTAGCAGGTACTTCATCACTCATTACAAAAGGAAAGGGGCCGTTGTGGCCCCTTTGCGTTAATGCTGTTTTACCACCAATCAGAGATATCAGAATGCGGTGGTATCTTTGAACAGGCCCACTTTCAGGTCGGTGGCGCTGTAGATCGGACGGCCGTCAACTTCGACCACACCATCAGCAATTCCCATCACCAGCTTGCGGTTGATGACGCGCTTGAAGGTGATCTTGTAGGTCACTTTCTTGGCAGTCGGCAGGACCTGGCCGGTGAATTTCACTTCACCTACGCCCAGAGCACGACCCTTGCCGGGGCCACCTTTCCAGCCAAGGAAGAAGCCAACCAGCTGCCACATGGCGTCCAGACCGAGACAGCCAGGCATCACAGGATCACCCGGGAAGTGGCAATCGAAGAACCAGAGATCCGGAGTAATGTCGAGCTCAGCCAGGATCTCGCCCTTGCCGTGTTCGCCGCCGTTGTCATTGATCTTGACGATGCGGTCCATCATCAACATGTTGGGGGCAGGCAGCTGACTGTTACCCTCACCAAACAGTTCGCCACGGCTGCAAGCCAGCAGCTCTTCACGGGTAAAAGAGTTCTTGCCCTGTTCGCACAGGGAAAGGCGGGCTTCCATGGTGGTATTGTCTACGGTCACGCGGTATTTCCTTCAAATGGGTCAAAGCCGGGTCAATTTAGCTTACAGTTGTTCGCTAAACAACTCCGATCACTTCATCAGCGGCCAAACAGGCGCCCCAGCAGGGATTGCAGCAGTCCGACTTTGGCAGTGGAGCCGTTCAACTCGTCCAACCGCTCCTGAATACGGCCAAACAGGGTATCGGGCATATCAGGCTCACCGGCGACACAGCCAGTCAGCAACTCGATGGCCTCTTCCACATGATCCACCGGGTGGATATGGAACTGGCCCGCTTCAACCGCTGCTATCACCTCGTCAGAGAGGTTCAGCTGCTGGATGTTGGTGCCCGGCAAAATGATCCCTTGCTTGCCGGTGATGCCGTGGATTTTGCACACCCGGAAGAAGCCTTCAATCTTCTCGTTGACGCCACCCACGGCCTGCACATTGCCAAACTGATCGACCGCACCGGTCACGGCGAAGTGCTGATAGATAGGCTGGCGGGCGAGGGCAGAGAGCAGGGCACACAAGCCGGTCAGGGATGCACTGTCGCCATCAATTTCGTGGTAAGACTGCTCGAACACAAGATTGGCCGACAGGGGGAGGGGTTCTCTGCACCAAATTTGTTGGAGAGATAGCCGTGGATAATCATCATCGCCTTGGCGTGGATATGACCGGCCAGCTCCGCTTTGCGCTCGATATCCGCCACATCGCCATCACCAAGGTGTACGGTAGCAGTGAGGCGCACCGGCTCGCCGAAGTCATAAGGGTGACCGGAGACCTGAATGACAGACAGGCCGTTGATCTGGCCAATCTCTTCGCCATCGGTTTGCAGCAGGATCTGGCCGTCGATAACCCCCTGATCGGACTGCTCAACCAGATAGTTGAGGCGGTAATCCTGCTCCTCCAGTGCGCCGCGGATATGCTCGTCGGTGACCACATCAGATTCCAGCTCCCGGGCCAGACTGTCAGCCATCCGCATGATGGCGGAGAGTTGCACTTCGGAGAGCGACAGCCACTCCTGATGGTCACAGAGGCGGCTGGCATGACGACAAATGGCGGCGAGGGCGGCGGGCGTGAAGTCCAGTAGGCTCCAGCGCTGGCGCAGCCAGGCCAGGTACTGCAGAAATTCCTGCAGATCCTCTTCAATATTCACCTCTGATACCAGATCAGCGCGCAGGAAGATGCGCTCGGACATATCGCGATCCAGCATCTGGAACTCGGCCACGTCCAGTCGGTCACCTACCAGGATCAGCTTGAGCTTGATAGGGGTCGCTTCAGGCGCGAAGAAGGGGGTCAGAGTTTTCCCTTCCTGATAGGCGTTCCAGTCCAGCTCGCCTTTTTGCATGGCATTTTTCAGTTTGAACCAGAGGTGTGGCTGATCCAGCAGCTCATCCAGTTGCAAAATGAGGTAACCGCCGTTGGCTTCGCGCAGCAAGCCAGGCTCCAACAGGTGCTGGTTAGCATATACAGAGCCTTGCTCGGTCTGGTAGTTGATGGAGCCAAACAGGGTATCCCAATTGAGATCCCGGCCATAAATCACCGGCGCTTCCTGCGCTTCGTGGTGGATCAACAGGTTGATCAGAATGGGGTGCTGGAACTCCAGACCCAATGCAACGTGAGCCGCCAGATCGGAGAGGAAATCATCGATTTTCGGATCATTGTTCTGCTTGCGCATGATGCGGGTCACGATGCGTTCGGCATCGAGATGGTGGCTCAACAGCTTGAGCAGCTCGCCAACCATTTCGCAAAACTCAACGCCGGTGCCTGGTTGCAGGCGCAGCCAGATAGGCTTGTAGGGGTTGTTCAGATTCTCGGTGTAGCAGAGATCAAACAGGTCACCATCCTTGCCATTGGAGTCGGCAATCAACGTTTGGCAAACGCCTTCGTAATCTGCGCCGGGGAATCCGTTGAGCAGCATGACCGGACAGTCACCATCAAAACTGGCAAGACGTTTGATGCCGGAAATGGCTCTGGGTTGCAGCGCAGCAAAGGGGATAGGTTCAAGCTCGCTGAGCTTGGTGAACTGTTCAATCGCAAAAGCGGGTTTTAATTGTTCTGATGTTAATTCAGCCACTTAAGACATCCGGTCGAAGATAGGATCAATTGTTGCCATTATACACAGTTCAATAAGTGGTGACAGGAAACAAGATATCTGATTTAACATAATATACATTATGCGCAATGACAGATGTAGGAGGACGGAATGAACTGAACAATGGAGCCGTTTTGATGCGGCTGACGGCTTGGCCACCGAGGCCGACATGGTTGCCTATCTGCAAGCAGCTCTTGAAGATGGTGATCCGGCGCTGCTGAAAGCTGCGTTGGATGATGTAGAACGTGCTCGCGTAAAACTGAATGGTCAGCCGCGCTACACGCTGGAAGAACTGTTGGCTCAGTGTGACCCCAATGCCACGTCACCAGGTGAAATAGATTGGGGTCCAGATTATGGGAAAGAAATCTGAGATTGAATTAATCCCACAACTTAACCGATCCCGCCTCAGCCTCTGTATCTTCTGATTTTAGCGTTAGTGCTGCGGATGGGTAATTTCCATGGCACTGCTGGCCATTGAAGAACCACTTGCAATGCACTTCGTCTTCCCGAGGATTCAGGTACGTGACAGTCATATATGGACTGCCGCTGTTCAGATAAACCACATCACCGATGTTATATGCCATTTCGAGGTTTCTCCCTGAGGAATTAATAGGCAAAGTGAAGATGGTGATAAAGAAGTACGGATTCAAGTGATCAACATGATGGAAATGCCGATAAATAGGGTTATCGGCATCATTGTGAGAGATAACAAGGCTTGTTGAAAGCAGTAGCCCGCAGCTTTTCCTTAGCTTAAAGGTTCGGAAATCGATCAGGATCGAGGCTACACACAGACCTCCAGCGATCTAACTGCCCAAAGCAGAAGGACAATATCTGGTTGATTCCCCCTGCAGATGCTCTTGCAGCGACAACAGAATAACACAGTCAACCGCCCTGCCCCACATCACCGAAATGTCCCATTTTGAGACAAGAGTTCACTATTAAATCAATACGTTGTGCGGAATCCCCCTCACTTATTGAGCGTGATGTTTGATTTTCACCGTTATAACCATCGTCATTACCGTGAATAATCTTGGAAATATCTGTCCCCTACTTGAGAGGTCTCTCTCTGGAAATATTGATACTCCCTCTTGTAATACAAGCTATTAAAATGCCGACTATCGCGATAGATTCCCCTCCCCTTAATCCTCACGGCTTATTGTTGTGGCTGGCATGATTGCGACTTTTTTGGAAGTCGGGTCAATTCATATTCAAGGCACGTTTGGCGATGGCCAACGTGGGTGGCTGGCAGGTCAAGTAGAGGTTGCTGTTGAACTGCTGCAATATACGTTTGAGCTCGTTCATATCATCGGGATGGAGGGTTAAGGACCAGAGCGCTCTGGGCTGGCCGTGATGGAGGCCATTGGTATAGATAATGGTGCAATCTTCGATACGCAACTCTTTGCAGTGGGCCTCCATCTGCAGGCCCACATCCGGAAACCAGATATGCAGCGTGCCTGAAGAGATAAAGGTGAACTGGGCTATGAGCGACCCTTTGCCAACGATCCTGAAGGTCTTTTCCACCACTGCCACTTGCATACCTGCTCCTTGGTATCTCATTAATATTGATGTCAATATCACCAATGATGACTGGATATGCAAGTGTGATAACAAGGCGCTGTTCAACCGAATATGACTACTTCCGGCATGTCACTTAGCTTTCGGCATCGGGTGTTCTCGTTGTTTCAGCAAGCAATTTCGTTTTTTGCTTCTCTGCTACGGGATAAATATGTATGCCGCAGATGGCAAGGTGCCTGTTCTTAATCATCCATGTGAGCCAAAAATATTTCCTGAACCGATTGTCATCCAGAGAAGTACAACATTGCCGAGCCAACTTCTATGACACCCCAAACAAGCCATTCTGTGTTCTAAGAGCAGTCAATACAAATCAGGGTCATGTCACGTTGTTCGTTAGCTTTTGTGAACGTTATCTCTCACTTGTTGGTTCAGTCGGTCCAGCGGCTTTTGCTGGGCGCTCTCATGTCGTTCACTGTTGCTGGTGTGCAGGTATTTCGAAGTGGTGTCGATGCTGTCATGTCCTGCATCGGCCTGTACGTGGGAGAGCGGCCGCCCGTGCAGATTGATGTCATGGGTGATCCCGGTATGGCGGATCGCATGGGGAGAGAGTTGCCGCATTTCGGCCGCATCCTGGACAAATCCATCCTGCTCTGCCAATTCTGCCCCTTTACCGATGATCACCATGATCAAATCCCGTAGCTGGCGAATGCCGAGGTTGGCGTTGAGTTCCCCCTGCTCACGGCCGTGGGCTGCCGCTTTATGGCGAACGAACAGTGGCGTCTGTTCATCCGGTGTCGGCAAGGGAGAGAGACCGAGGAAGCGGCGGTAGCGTTCGAGTGCCGCCAACAGCGCTTGGGATACCGCCACGGTACGCCGTTTGCCCCCCTTGCTTTGCGGAATAAAGTAGCCCCAGACGCCGGTTTTGCGATCCCGCCTGAACTGCCCCATCACAGGTGTAAAGCCCGGCCGGGCAGCAACCTCAGAGATCCGCAGATAGCAGGCGTACATCAGAATGGCGAGAAAACGGCTGCGCTCATGCTGCTCCGGATGGTCGTTGGCAAGGGTATCGGCAGCTTGCATCACGTATGACCACTGCAACTCGCTGAAGGCCTGCACCTGATCATCGGCCTCCTGCTGCTGCGGCCGTTTGACCCGCTGCAGTAGTAGAGCGGGATTCCTGTCCATGTACTCCTCCTGGATCAGGAACTGGAAGAAGGCCGACAGGATGGCGAGCTTGGTCTTCATCGCCTGCTCGCTAAGACGGTAGGGCAAGGTGCGGCCCAGCTCCCGCTTGCCGAGAAACGGTCGCCATTGCGGATTAGGCAACCGCTCTCCCCACTCCTTGTCGAGGACAAACTGCGCCACGTTGCGGTAGGCGATCAACTCGTCAGGGGGGGACTGACAATAGTCGAGATAGCGGATCATGATGCGGCGAGTGAGATCTTTCGGGCTGATGGCCGCCTCGCGAAAGCACCAGTGCAAAAAAGTGGTCAGTTCGCTGCGATATGTTTTGTAGTTGTTTTCGCTGTTGCGCTGCTCCAGCAGCCAATCGACCGCCAGTTCGTAAACCAGACCGGCATCGGGTACATCGTTGAGGCTGAGGTTGGCAAGGTACTGATTGACCTGCGGGTTACCGGCCTCCAGATAGATAAGGCTGTCAAACAGCGGCATAGCTGGCGGCAAGGATAATGGTTGTTGAGTCATGGTGTTGCTTGTTGATGCTGAGATGAATCGATATGAGCCTGTGAGCCGAGTTGCTAGAAAAGGGCTCGTGATACATGAATGCGGCTTCTATTGGGATTGGTATTGCCTCTTGTTGTTGCTGATTAAGGTCACCGGGAGCGATCTGGATAACGTTCTCTCCACTGTTTGCTCATTATTCCCTCATAGATCTGGCTGATGTCGCTCAGTGGTGCACGCTATTCAGTTATGCATTGTATATGCACCGTTGTTAAAAAATTCTCGGGGTAAATAGCCGTAAAAATGGTTTTAAATGCAAATAAAATGAATGCCGCGAGCTGTTTAACCCGAGAAATAGCAGGTCTGTGCAATCAGGCCACCTGTTTGAGTGGCTTCTCCTTGCGCTTGGCTGCTGGGGCCTCTTCCTCTTTCGTGCCAGCCTGAACCTTGCCGCCGCGCAGCAGGGTTTGCAGCACATCGCGCTGTTCTGCCAGGTAGAATGCCAGACTCTCTTGCTGCTCTGGCGCCAACTCGATCGGGGCACCAGCCAACAGGGTCATCAACTCGTCGGCCGTATCCAGCAGCTTGTCATAGGCATCTGCCTCTTTTTTGTTGGCAAAGGTCATTTTTTCCACTCCCCCACGAACAACCACATATTTGATCTCGACAGCCATGATGGCCTCCTCTTGGTGATGATGGATAGAGTATATGTATGGATATACAGTATTGCAAATAACCTCATCGGAAAAGAGTTCGCCGGGGTTTAGCGAGAAAAGCCGCGCTGGATCAAGCTGTCTCAAAGTGCCGTTTGACTTCCACGCCTGACTGGTCGGATCATGGCCTTATGACGATCGTACGACACCTGTTTATCCTGCTGATGGTAGAGGTGCTGCTCCTCGGGAGTATCGCCCACCTGGTCGTGGGACTCCCTTGGCTGCTGACCCTGCTGTTTGTGGTGTTTACCCTGCTTGGGTTGCGCTGTCTGGTGGTGCTCGGCAGCTGGCTGTTTACCCGTTTCTACCCCTCCCCGGCTATCGGCCCCTGGCGCAGGGTGAAGATGATGGCGCAGGAGATGCTGGCCTACCTCTACACCTTCACCTGGTTGCTGCCGTTCGAGCCTTTGCTGATGGCACCCGATCGGCTGCGGCCATGCCAGCGCCCCATATTGCTGGTGCATGGTTACGGTTGCAGTCGCGGGATCTGGCACACCCAGCGCGCCCGACTGGAGGCTGCAGGCCATGTGGTTGCCACCATTACCCTGATGCCACCATTTGGTCATATCGATGACATGGTGCCGCTGCTGGCCACCCGGATTGACGATGTGTTGGCGCAGACCGGGGCTGACAAGCTGGTGCTGGTCGGTCACAGCATGGGGGGGCTGGTCTGCCGCGACTATCTGGCTATCCATGGTGGTGACAAGGTCGCGCACCTGATCACCCTGGCTACGCCTCATCAGGGCAGTCAGCTAGCCGCCCTTGGGCTTGGGGCCAATGCCCGCGAGATGGAACCCGGTTCCGGCTGGTTGCAGCGTTTTGCTTCGGTGCCGCTTTGCGTGCCCGGCATCTCGGTGCGCACCAGTCACGACAATGTGGTGATGCCGCAGGAGCGGCAACGATTGACGGGAATGGAAGATATCGAGTTGCCTGCCATTGGCCATCTCTCTCTGCTCTACTCCCGCCGCACGACTGATCTGCTGATTGAGTTGTTGTCCCGAGTCTGACCCTCCTTATTCGTCCTTCAACTGCTATTCCAAATAAAACAGGGGCCTGATTGCTCAGGCCCCTGTTGATCTCTTTATCGCATCACCCGGTTAGAAGTGTATCCCCTTGATCAGGGTCGAGACGGCAACCTGATCGGCGGTCGCCTTGGATTTGTCGCCATCCTTGGGATCGGCAAAGGTGCGGAAGCTGGTATTCATGATCACCTGTGCAACACGAGGTGCCAGGGCATGCACCACCTGACCGAACACCCCGAGGCGAGTGGCCAGACGAACGTGCTTGTTGATGATGGTATCGCACACCAGATCGGCCGCCTCTTCCGGCGTCATCATCGGCACCTGCTCATAGACCTTGGTCGGTGCGACCATCGGCGTTTTCACCAGCGGCATATTGATGATGGAGAAGCTGACCCCCTTGTCGGCAAACTCGGAGGCGGCGGTACGCACCCAGGCATCGAGGGCCGATTTGGAGGCAACATAGGCGGAGAAGCGCGGCGCATTGGTCAACACCCCGATGGAGGAGATGTTGATGATGTGCCCTTTTTTCTTCTCAATCATGGTGGGCAGCACCCCCATGATCACCTTGAGCGCACCAAAGTAGTTGAGCTGCATGGTGCGCTCCAGATCGTGGAAGCGATCGAAGGAGTCCTCGATGGAGCGGCGGATGGAGCGGCCGGCATTGTTGACCAGAATATCGACGCCGCCGTGATCGGCCACGATGCGAGCGGTGATCTCCTCGGCCTGGGCCAGATTGGAGAGATCCCCCTGATAGATCTCGATGGTCAGCCCCAGCTCGGCAAACTCGGCTTTAGTCTCGGCAATCTTCTGCTCGTCGCGGGCGATGGTAACGACGTTGGCCCCTGCCCCCGCCAGCTTGCGTGCGGTTGCTCGGCCAATGCCGGAGGTGGCTCCGGTCACCAGCACTACCTTTCCCTCTACCCGACCACGCAGGGAGCGATCGATGAAGAGCTCCGGGTCGAGGTGGCGCTCCCAGTAATCCCACAGCCGCCAGGCGTAGCTGTGCAGCGGTGGCACTTCGATGCCTGTCCCTTTCAGTACCCGCTGGGTTTCACGACTGTCGAAACGGGTGGGATAGCTGATAAGGCGGAACACATCCTTGGGCAGACCCAGATCGGCGATGGCGGCATCGCGGATGCGGCGCACCGGCGCCATGGTCATCAGCATGGCTGTCAGGTGGCGGGGAATGAAATTAAAGAGAGAGGCGTTGATGCGGATAGCAGGCTCCGGCGCATGGGCTGCGCGGGAGAAGGTGCTCAGCATGTCGCCAACCCGCATCGGGTTGGGGTCGGTCAGATGGAAGGTTTTGTTCTCCTCTCCCTCCTGATGGGCGATATGCACCATGGCATCGACCACAAAGTTGACCGGCACTATGTTGATGCGCCCGCCCTCAACCCCGATGGCCGGCATCCAGGGCGGCAGCAGACGGCGCAGCTTCTGGATGGTCTTGAAGAAGTAGTAAGGGCCGTCGATCTTGTCCATCTCACCGGTATTGGAGTCACCGACAACGATCCCCGGGCGGTAGACCCGCCACGGAACTGTGCACTCGTTTCGCACAATCCCTTCCGCTTCGTGCTTGGTCTGGAAGTAAGGCATGTCGAGGTGCTCGGCTTCATCGAACATGTCCTCGCGAAACAGACCGTCGAACAGGCCCGCTGCAGCGATGGAGCTGCAGTGGTGGAACTGCCCCGCCCCCAGCCGCTCGGCAAGTTGAACGGCTTGACGGGTCCCTTCGGTGTTGACCTGCTGCTGGATCCCGGCCTTGGCGTTGAGATCATAGATGGCCGCCAGATGGAAAAAGTGGTCGATCTTGCCGATCAACTGCTCCTGCATCTCGACCGACACCCCCAGCAGCGGTTGCGTCATGTCACCAAAAACCGGGACTGCACGCGATTCATCCACATTCCAGAATGCAAATAACTCCGGCAATTTATCCTGATGAGAGGCGCGCATCAGAAAATAGACGATACAGTCGGGATGCTGTTGGAATAACTTTTTGATCAATCGACGCCCGATAAAACCACTACCGCCAGTAATGAAATAGTTCATAAAGAGAATCCTGCTACTGATTAGGGTGTTACTAGGTTGTTAGATATATCACGATTCATATGGGAATCCGCAATTTGATTGTCGGTTCGTGAGCAAACCCTAATTTCGGTGGTGTGCCTGTTCCGTTATTAGGTAGAACCCTCTATTTTTTGTCCCTAGACTGAAGTTGAAAAATCAGTAATGCCACAACCCGATTGCAGTTTCGTTGTCGCCATTACATTTAACTGTCGTTATTCAAGGAGAAGATCATGGCTAAGAAATTGAAAGCGCTGGCAGGGTCAGTGACCGACAACCAACTCACCTCCACCATCAAGGAGTCCACCCAGCAGATCTGGTTGGCGGGTCTGGGTGCCTATGCCAAAGCACAGGAAGAGGGTGGCAAGATCTTTGAAGCGCTGGTGCAGGAAGGTGAAGCGCTGCAAGCAAAAACCCGTCAGAGCGCAGATGAGAAGATTGCCGCTGTGACCGACAAGACCGCCAATACCTGGGGTCGTCTGGAGCAGGTGTTTGAAGATCGCGTGGCCCGCGCTGTGGCCAGCCTCGGCATTCCGACCCGCAAGGATATCGACAAGCTCTCCAAGCGCATGGCCGAGCTGACCGATGTGGTCCAGCAACTGCTGGATGCACAGGAAGAAGAAGCCCCGGCCGCAGAAGCCAAACCGGCTGCCGCCAAAAAGCCCGCTGCCCGCAAGCCTCCGGTAAAGAAGGCGCCGGTAGCCAAGGCTAAAGAGGCCGTGGTTGAGCAGGCCGCCGATCTCCTCTCCGCCGCTGAAGATGCGGTGAAAGAGGTGAAAGCTAAAGCAGAGAGCGTCCTGCCATGATCCCTCGCGGTGACGGAAGGTGATTGATACCGGCCCATGCCCTGCGCTGGGCCGGTCTTGTCATGGTGAATGTCATGGATAGGGAGGCGACGCTATGAGTACCATCGCAATTGCCCTTGCTGGCGGCGGGCCGCTCGGCGGCATCTACGAGATCGGTGCCTGCGCAGCCCTCTCTGATAGCATCAACGGCTTGCGCCTTGACCATGCCGACATCTATGTTGGCGTCAGTTCGGGGGCCGTGGTGGCATCGGCGCTGGCCAACGGTATCTCGCCGGCTAAGCTGGTGCGGATCCTGCTCAGCGATGATTCGGGGGAGATGTTTGACCCGGCCACCTTGCTGCGCCCCGCCTTTCGTGAATATGCCGACCGCCTGACCTCGATCCCGCCGCTGGCGTGGCAGAGCCTGACCTACTATCTGGCGGCGCCCTGGAAGCGCAGCCTGTTTGAATCGCTGCAGGGGCTCTCCAAGGCCATTCCGACCGGACTGTTCGACAACCGCGGGGTGGATCGCACCCTGACCCAGTTTTTCTCTCGTCCCGGCCGCAGCAACGATTTCCGCCAGCTGCGCAGCAGACTGTTTGTGGTCGCCACCGAACTCGACACCGGCCATCCGGTCGCCTTCGGCAGCCAGGGGCTCGATGACGTGCCCATCTCGGCGGCGGTACAGGCGTCCGCCGCTCTGCCCGGCCTCTTTCCCCCTTCATTGATCAACGGGCGTTACTATGTGGACGGGGCGCTGATCAAGACCCTACACGCTTCGGTAGCGCTGGAAGAGGGGGCGGATCTGGTGTTCTGCATCAATCCGCTGGTGCCCTATGATGCGGACATGGCCGCCGGCGCGCCGACCAATCTGGTGGACAGCGGTCTGCCGGTGGTATTGGCCCAGACCTTTCGCGCCATCATCCACTCCCGTATGCATGTGGGGATGGATCGCTACAAACACCAATATCCCGACGCTGACGCCCTGCTGTTTGAGCCCTCTTCTGCCGATGGCGAGATGTTCTTCACCAATGTGTTCAGTTACCGGGATCGCCGCCGTCTCTGCGAGCACGCTTACCAGCATACCCGCCGCGATCTCTGGCAGCGTCGTGACGAGCTGGCGCCGGTGCTGGCCAAGCATGGCCTCGAGCTCAATCTGGCCGCGCTGGCCGATGAAGATCGCACCCTGCTGGCCCCCGGCATTGGCTCGGTCGCCGCCCTCGACAAGTCGCTGGAGCAGTTGCAGCACTGGCTTGCCAAACGCTATCGCCACGGCGTGCGCCGTTCATCACCAAAGGAGTAGCATGGATCGCAAACCCAAACGTCGTACCCGGGAGCGGATCCTGACCACTGCCCTCGCCTGCTTCAATCGACAAGGGGAACCCAGCGTCACCACCTCGGCCATTGCGGCCGAGATGGAGATCAGCCAGGGCAATCTCTACTACCACTTCCACAACAAGGAGGAGATCGTCAACGTCCTGTTCTGCGAATTTGAACAGCAGATGGATCGCCTGCTGGAGGCGGTCAGCACCCCGTCCGATGAGCCAGAAGATATCTGGCTCTTTCTCCACCTGATGTTTGAAGCCATCTGGCAGTACCGTTTCCTCTACTACGATATCGCGACCCTGATGAGTGGTTATCATCAGGTGGAACAGCGCTTTTCCGCCCTGCTGCGCCGCAAGGAGCAGACCGCCATCGCCATTTGCAACCATCTGCAAACGGTCGGGCTGATGGAGGGCACGACGCAACAGATGCGCACGCTGGCGGCCAATGTGGCGCTGGTGGGCACATTCTGGATCTCTTACCAACGGGCACTGCACCCCAAGGCGGACGCCGATATTGCCCTCGGTGTCTTTCAGGTGATGCAGCTGGTCTCACCCTATTTGCGGGCCGATGCCCGCGCTCATCTGGGCGCCCTCGCCCACCACTACACCGACAAGGTTTGATTCACATGCTACAGGGAGAACAAGCATGACCACTTCACAACTCGAATTTGTCCCCTTCCCCTACGCGGATGCGGCCTATGACTATGCTGGCCAGAAGCTGGCGGACAACTGGGATCGTCTCCATCAGGGGGATGCCGAACCCTGGCCCGAAGATGAACAGGTACAGGATGCCTGGCGGGCCTATCATGCCGGGGATTTTGCCCGGGCCGTCGCCCTTGGCGAAGCGGCCGGTGAGGAGGGCCTCAATGTGGCGAACAAAGCGCTGGTGATCCATGCCAGCTACCTGCTGGAGGACAAGTATGCCAAGCGCGCCGCCTTCGAGCGGGCGGCCAGCCATGCCGAGAAGCTGCAAAAGCGCCAGCCCAAGAATGCAAATGCCTGGTATTTCCACGCGCTGGCCCTCGGTCGCTACAGTCAGGTCATTTCCATCTCCAAGGCCCTCTCGCAAGGTATTGGCGACAAGATCAAGGCAAGCCTTGAGAAGGCGCTGGAGCTGGCGCCAGATCACGCCGAGGCCCATATTGCCTTTGGCGCCTGGCACGCCGAGATCGTCGACAAGTTGGGGGCCATGATCGGCGGCCTCACCTATGGCGCCAAGAAGGAGGAGTCCGAGCGTCACTTCAAGGAGGCGTTGGCGCTGATCCCCGAATCGGCTATCGCCCGCATGGAGTACGCCAACGCACAGGTGATGCTGCACGGCAAGAGCCGCCTGAAAGCAGCCGAAGCCCTCTATGCCGAAACGGCCGAGTGCGAACCGATGGATGCCATGGAGCGCCTCGATGTGGAGGCTGCGCGGGAAGAGCTGGAGGATTAACCGCCACTCTTGCCACTGATAGATAACAAAACAAGAGGCCAACCCGCGGGTTGGCCTCTTTTATGATGGGTGTTGACCGGTTGGAATACGCCGCCGCAGGTCTATCAAATGCACGCTCAACCGAGCAGCGCATCCAGTCCGTTGGGGTCAAACAACAGCTCCGGCTCCATCAGTACCAGCAACAGCAGTTGCTCGAACTCCACCGCAAACCGCTCGACCACCCGATCCGGATCCGGTACCAGCTTCTTGTCGGTGATAAGGCCCAGCTGCACCTTGTGATCGTAAGAGAGGATGGAGACACCGACGCCGATATCCCCCGATTGCGGCACCCAGAACAGCGGCTGACGCAATTTTGCTCCAGCCAGATAGAGGGTCTGCTGCGGGCCGGGCACATTGGTGATCACCGCGCTGGCCTTGGCCGTGAGCAGCTCGACGGCCTGCTGTTGCACCGCATTGGGGGCCATGCCAAGGGCATGTAACAAGTTGAGCACCACCACGGGTTGCAGCGAAGTGCGTAGCGCCTGCATCCGGTCACGCACGGTATAGAGCCGCTGCAACGGGTGTTCAACATCCAGTGGCAAGTCCAAGGCCACCAGCCCGAAGCGGTTGCCAAGTGCCCCCTCATCGTCCGGTGCTCGCATATTGACCGGCACCAGAGCGCGGATCTTGACCTTGTTGGCATCATCCCCCTTCTCCTGCAGGTAGTGGCGAAACGCCCCTGCGGTGGCAGCGATCAGCAGATCGTTGACCGAGCAGCCCAGTACCTTGCCCACTGCCTTGATATCCGGCAGATCAATTTGCTCCGACCAGGCCACCCGCTTGGTGCTGGTGGTTTTGCCCCGCAGGCGGCAGGGTGAATCATCACCGAGGGTTGCGATATTGCACAGCTCGCTCGCCAGATCGCGCCCGGTCTTGAGGTAATCCACCGCCTTGGTGGGATGGGTGACCACTTCGACATATTTGGACCAGAGGCTACCGGTCAGCTTGAGACCGGCTCGCACCAGACGGCTGCCCTGGTGGCAATCCTCCTCATCTTCGTCATCGCTGTCACCCAGTTGCTCCGGTGACGGTTGTCGCGGCGCCCCTTCCGGGGTGTTATCCATCATGGTCAGCATGGCCCGCACCAGCGAGAAGCCGTCGCCCATGGCGTGGTGAATGCGCACCACCAGCGCTTGCCCACCCAGCGACGTGTCGGTCAGGTGCATATCCCACAGGGGGCGCTGGTGGTTGAGCGGCGTCGAGGCGAGATCGGCCACCAGCTTCTCCAGCTCCAGCTTGCCCGCTTCACCCGGCAGGATCACTCGTTTGAGGTGCTGATCGAGATCGAAATCGGGATCATGACGCCAGTAGTAGGAGCCCCCTTCCAGCACGGCCCGCTGATGGAAGCGGGGTTGCACCGAAATGGTATGGCGTAATCCGGCCCGCAGACGCGTTTCATCAAGCTCTCCTTCAAACATCAGGACACCGATGATCTGCATCAGGTTGTTGGGTCTGTCCATGCGTAACCAGGCGGTATCGACGCAGGAGATAAATTCACTCAGTGGCATGGTTGTTTCCCTACAAAATGAATTTACCGAGACGGCAAATTGCTCCTGTCCTCATATCCGGATGAAGACTTGATGCAATCAGAATGACATTAATGAGTGCCGACTCGAAATATGAAATAAAGATGAAATATTACTGACAAATAGAATCGAGACCTCGCCGGATAATAAATCTGACAGGCCACATGGCTTGCCAACTTATTTCAAACAGCCATCGTTTACAGCTAGTTTATTTAAAACCAGTGCAACGAAGAGTTTCAAACACGTTTGGGGCAAGGTAAGCGATTGTCGACATAATCGAGGATCTCCTGCTCCAGTACGCTGCGTACAGGCAACAGCATCAAACCAAGATGCACTTCCAGTTCCAGGGTATCTTCGTCCAGGGTGAGAGTGCCATGTACCCCTGAGCCGCGAAAACGAAGCTCGGTCTCCTCTTCATCTGCCCATTCGCAATCGAGTTGATAGCTCTCGCTCATGTCCGCAGCGATGGCTTCGGCCGCGATCCGGGCGGCGGCCAATCCCAGCGGATGCTGACGGCTGATCTGGATGGTAGAGAGTGCGCTGCTGCCAGCGAGCGAGTTGAAGAACATGGTCGTTACTCTGGGTCATAAGTTAGTTATTGATATTAAACACATGTTCACAACAAATGAAAGGATGGTTCACATAAATGGGACTCACTTAACAGAGTCGAGAGGGATGACGGCCATCAGCGGGGCATGGCATTTATTCCCTCCCCCGTGCGCGCTACACTTGTCACGGAACGGTCAGTAAAAGCTGCTTGTTTTTCATTCACTTGTATCTTCGTATCACCGAATCCCCATCAATGGGCCCAAGGCCAGAGAGCTGTAGATGACGCATCAAGAACATGCCCACGACGACGATAGCACCCTGGGTCGGCTATACCGCCAGCTCAAGCGGGTTGCAGCCTTGCGCGAGCAGATGCGTGCCCACCCGGAAGATCAGCAGGATCGGGATCGGCTACGCCAGTGGCAGGCCGACCGGTTGGGGCGCACCCATCGAGATCTGCTGGAGAGTGACCGCTACGGCCCCGCCGCCGAGTTTTTCCTGACCGATCTCTATGGCCCGGGGGATTGCGCCCGCCGCGATGCTGATGTGATGCGGGTGATGCCAACCGCCGAGCGGCTGTTGCCGGAGTCCGGCCTCAAGGTGCTGGCCCAAGCGATCGAGCTCGACGCTCTCTCCGAGGAGCTGGACTATCTGATGGTGGTGGCGCTGCGGCGCATTGATGGCATTGATCCCATCACACCGGATCATTACACCATCGCCTATCGTGCCGTTGGCGAGCAGGTGCGCCGGGAACATCAGATTGCGTTGGTGAGCGAGCTTGGCATGACGCTGGACAGGCTGGCGAGAAAGCCGCTGGTGGGGGCAACCCTCAAGCTGGTTTCAGGGCCCGCCCATCTGGCGGGGCTTGGCGAGCTCTTCTCCTTTGTCGAGCGTGGTTATCAGGTGTGTCATCAGATGGGGCGTGCCAACGAGTTTCTCGAGACCATCGCCAGTCGCGAGACGGCCATCATGACGGCGCTCTTTAACGGCGACAGCAGTGCGCTGGGGTGAGGCTTATCGAGGGATAAGCCGCCAGAATAACAAAGCGGGCCGATTAGCCCGCTTTTCGTTTATCGCTGTTTGCCGGTAGATATCGGTCAGATCACCAGCAGATCCATAAAGGCGTGTACCGGGGTGGCGGCAAGGCGCGGCCCATCCTGACAGAGGGCCAGAATGTCGTTGACCCGTTTGGCCGGGAAGCGGGTGGCCAGATTGTGCTGGAATTTCTCCACCAGCAGCGGGATCCCCTCCTCCCGGCGACGGCGATGGCCGACCGGATACTCCACCTCCACCTTGGCGGTGTGAGTACCGTCCTTGAAGAAGATCTGGATGGCGTTGGCAATGGAGCGCTTGTCCGCCTCCAGATATTCGCGGCTGTAACGCTTGTCCTCCTGCACTACCATCTTGCCGCGTAGCGCGTCGATGCGGGGATCGGCTGCTATATCATCCTCGTAATCCTCGGCGATCAGACGCCCAAAGATGAGCGGCACCGCCACCATGTACTGCAGGCAGTGATCCCGATCGGCCGGGTTGTTGAGGGCGCCGACCTTGCTGATGATGCGAATGGCCGACTCATGGGTGGTGAGTTCGATGCGGTCGATCTCCTCCAGACGCCCCTTCACCTGACCGTGCAGCTTCATGGCGCACTCTACCGCAGTCTGGGCGTGGAACTCGGCGGGATAGGAGATCTTGAACAGCACGTTCTCCATCACATAGCTGCCGTAACTTTGGTGCAGGGCGAACTGATTGCCCTTGAACAGCACGTCGTAGAAGCCCCACTTGGGGGCGCTCAGCACGCCGGGATAGCCCATCTCGCCGCTCATGGTGATAAGGGCGAGGCGCACCGCGCGAGAGGTGGCATCCCCCGCCGCCCAGCTCTTGCGCGACCCCGCATTGGGGGCATGGCGGTAGGTACGCAGGCTCTGACCATCGACCCAGGCCTGGGAGACCGCATCAATCACCTGATCGCGGGTGCCCCCCAGCATGTGAGTCACCACGGCGGTGCTGGCGACCTTGACCAGCACTACGTGATCGAGACCGACCCTATTGAAAGAGTTCTCCAGCGCCAGCACACCCTGAATTTCGTGGGCTTTGACCATGGCCACCAGCACATCGCTCATGGTGAGCGGTGCCTTGCCCTCTGCCACGCGAGTACGGGAGAGCCAGTCGGCAGTGGCGAGAATACCCCCCAGATTGTCGGATGGGTGACCCCACTCGGCGGCCAGCCAGGTGTCGTTGTAATCAAGCCAGCGGATGATGGCACCGATGTCCCAGGCTGCCTTGACGGGGTCGAGGCAGAGCTGGGTACCGGGCACCCGGGCACCATGGGGTACCAGTGTACCTGGGACTATGGGGCCAAGGTGCTTGGTACATTCGGGGAAGCGCAGGGCAAGCAGGCCACAGCCAAGGGTGTCCATCAGGCAGTAGCGGGCGGTGTCGAGAGCCGCAGAGCTGGTAATGGGGTGGTTGCAGACATAATCGGCAATATCGACCAGTACCTGATCGGGCTCGGGTCTGTGGTTGACGTCGACGTTGGCGGACATCGTGATTTCCTTATCGTTGTTGTAGGAGAGACAAAGTGACGGGGGGCCGGGCCGACATAATCGGCGCTCGGGCGGATGATCCGGTTGTGCACGCGCTGCTCCATCACGTGGGCGCACCAGCCGGTGACCCGCGAGCAGACGAAGATAGGCGTGAATAGCTTGGTCGGGATCCCCATGTAGTGATAGGCGCTGGCATGGAAGAAGTCGGCGTTGGGAAAGAGCTCTTTTTCTTCCCACATCACCTTCTCCGCCTCGCAGGAGACGCGATAGAGGCGATCATCCCCCACCGCCTCGGCGAGCTTGGCCGACCACTCCTTGATGATGACGTTGCGCGGATCAGAAGTGCGGTAGATGGCGTGGCCAAAGCCCATGATCTTCTCCTTGGCCGCCAGCTTGGCCAGCAGTTCGCGCCTTGCCTGCGTCTCATCTTGCCAATGTTCGATCATCGCCATGGCCGCCTCGTTGGCTCCGCCGTGGAGTGGGCCGCGCAGGGTACCGATGGCAGCGGTGATACAGGAGAACATGTCAGAGAGCGTCGAGGCGCAAACCCGCGCCGCAAAGGTGGAGGCGTTGAACTCATGCTCGGCGTAGAGGATGAGGGAGACATGCATCACCCGACGCTCCAGCTCGCTCGGCGCTTTCTGGTGCAGCAGCGCGAGGAAATGGCCACCGATACACTCTTCATCAGTATCGAGGGCGATGCGTACCCCTTCGTGGCTGAACTTGTACCAGTAGATCAGAATGCCCGGAAAGGCAGCCAGCAGCCGATCCGCCACTTCATGCTCATGCTCGAAACCATCTTCCGGCTCCAGATCGCCGAGCATGGAGCAGCCGGTGCGCAGCACATCCATGGGGTGAGCATCGGCGGGGATACGCTCCAGCACCTCCAACAGCGGCTGGGGCAAGGTGCGCAGGCGACGCAGCTCGCGCTTGTAGGCGTCAAGCTGCTGCTCACCGGGCAACTCCCCCTTGAGCAGCAGATAGGCTACCTCCTCGAACTGGGCGCTGTCGGCCAGCTCCTTGATGTCGTAACCGCGATAGGTAAGACCGGTGCCGCTCTTGCCCACGGTGCAGATACTGGTCTCCCCTGCGCTTTGACCGCGCAGACCGGCCCCGCCCAACGGTTTTTGCTGTCCCATAAGCTGCCTCCTATTCCTTGGCTGTAAACAGACGATCCAGTGTCTGCTCGTAGTGGTGATATCCGAGGAAGTCGTAGAGCGACTCCCGGGTCTGCATGGTCTCCACGACGGCCCGTTGATGGCCATCCTGGCGAATATGGTGATAGACGTTGAGGGCGGCCTGATTGGCGGCTCGGTTGGCACTTAACGGGTAGAGCACCATGTCGACCCCGTGGGCGGCCAGTTGCTCTTTGTCAAACAGCGCGGTTTTGCCGAACTCGGTCATGTTGGCGAGGATCGGCACTTTGGCCGCCAGCTTGAACTGGTCGTACTGGGCAAGCTCGGTCACCGCCTCGGCGAAGATCATGTCGGCACCGGCGGCCACATAGGCAGCGGTGCGTTCAAGAGCAGACTCCATCCCTTCCACCGCCAGTGCATCGGTGCGGGCCATGATGACGAACTCGCTATTCTCGCGGGCATCCACCGCTGCCTTGATGCGATCGCACATCTCCTCCAGCGTGACCACCGCCTTGTTGGGGCGATGACCACAACGCTTCTGAGCCACCTGATCTTCCATGTGCACGGCTGCCACTCCGGCGCGCTCGAACGCGCGAATGGTGCGGGCGATATTAAACGCCCCCCCCCAGCCGGTATCGATATCGATCAACAGCGGCACACGGGTTGTGGCGGTGATCCGCTCGGCATCGATCAGCACGTCGTTGAGGGAGGTCATGCCGAGATCCGGCAAGCCATAGGAGGCATTGGCTACCCCAGCACCGGAGAGATAAAGAGCTTGAAAGCCGCTGCGTTCGGCCATCAGCGCCATATAGGCATTGATGGTGCCGACGATCTGCAGGGGATGTTCATTGGCAAGGGCGGTGCGAAAGCGCAGGCCTGCCGAGGGGGGCAAACTGGACATCATGACTCCTTTCACCTGTCTAGTCTGGCTATCTAATATCACGTTTACGTTAACGTCAATTATACTTTCGTAACATTCCGGCTGCAGGCAAGACAGGAAACCGGTTTTAGGGTAAATTTCACCAATTCCTTCAACAGGTTGAATTGTATGATGGAGCCCGGTTCCGTAATTGTCTGTCCGGCGTGCGACTTGCTGATCCAGCGCAAAGCACTGCCGCTGCGTCGCCATGCCCACTGCCCGCGTTGTCACCAACATCTCTATGGCCGTTATGCCTTTCGTCCCTCCCAGTTGATGGCCCTGACCATCACCGGATTTCTGCTGCTGCCCTCCGCCTTTTTTGAGCCGCTCATCTATCTGCGGCTGGCTGGGGTCAACACCGACGCCGACCTGCTGCGCGGTATTCTGGTGCTGTTTGGCGAGGGCGAATGGTGGGTGGCCAGCCTGGTGCTCTGGTGCGCCGTGTTGGCGCCGGTGGGGTTATTGGCAGGATCTTTGTGCTGGCTTCGGGTCTGGCCAAACGTTGGCACATTCTTCCCGTCACCTTGAAGCTGGTCGAGGTGTTTCGCCACTGGGCCATGCTGGAGGTCTATATCGTCAGCCTGCTGGTTGCCCTGTTCAAACTGATCGACATCGCCGATGTGCGACTCGGTGGCGGGTTGCTCAGCCTCGGTATTCTGATGCTGCTCAACATGACCCTGCTGATCCTGTTTGACCCCGCCCCCTACTGGGCGCGGATCCCGTTAAAGGAGCCGGAACATGACCAGCGCCCGTGAGATGGGGCTCTGCCGCTGCCATACCTGCGGTCTGCTGGTGCGTTATCAAGCCGGGGCAGTCTGCCCCCGTTGCAGTAGCAAATTGCAGGTGCGCATTCCCCGCTCCCTCGCCTGGTCGTGGGGCTTGCTGGCGCTCGCCACCTTCATGTTATTGCCTGCCAATCTGTTGCCCATAACCCATTTCTATAACAAGGGGTTACTGCAGTCAGATACCATCTTCAGCGGTATCATGATGCTCTATCGCAGTAAAATGAGCGGGATTGCCACCATAGTTCTCACCGCCAGCATACTGGTACCCGTGGGCAAGATATTGGGGTTGGGCTGGATCTGCTGGCAGTTGCAGCGGGCCAAACCGGTGCGGCGCAAGCGCCAGCTGGTGATGTATCGGGTGATCGATTTTATTGGTCGCTGGTCAATGCTGGACTTGTTCGTGATTTCGCTGATGGTGGCACTGGTCGATCGGGGTGTGCTGCTGAGTGTCCGCGCAGGCCCCGGGGCCACCGCCTTTGCCGGTGTGGTAGTGCTGACCATGATGTCGGCCCGCATGCTCGATACCCGTTTACTGTGGGACAAGGCGGCCCGTTGATGATTTCTCTGTTTTTGTCTGATGTGCTGTTTAATCCAGCCAATAAGGAGTCACTATGATCGGGGCTGAACCCGTCATCGAAAAGCGCCGCTGGTTATCGCCGGTCTGGCTGTTACCCCTGATAGCCCTGCTGTTGGCGGGGGGCTTTCTCTATCAGCAGGTATTGAGCCGTGGCCAACTTATCCAGATCAACTTCGCCCAGGGCAACGGCATCTTGCCGGGTAAAACCCAGGTTCGTTATCAGGGGGTGGCCATCGGTGTGGTGCAGGAGCTGGAGCTGGCTGAAGATGGCCGCAAGATTGCGGTGATGGCCAAGATTGACAGCCGTGCCAGACCACTGATCCGCAAGGGATCCGACTTCTGGCTGGTGAGCCCCAAGGCGTCGCTCACCGAGATCTCCGGCCTCGATACCCTGGTCTCCGGCAACTACATCAACCTGCAACCGGGGCGTGAAAGCAATCCGCTGGAGGAGACCTTCGATGCACTGGAGGGCCCTCCTCCCGGCTATCAGGCTCAGGGGCGCATGCTGCACCTTACTGCTGATTCGCTGGGCTCGGTGGGGATTGGCGCCAAGCTCTATTTCCGCGGTATCGAGGTGGGCAGCGTCATCAATACCCGCCTGGGTCAGGACAACCAGAACGTCATTCTGGATCTGGTGATCGAGCCGCGTTTCGAACATCTGGTCAAAGCTGATACCCACTTCTGGAACATTAGTGGCATCAAGGGCTCCTTCAGTCTGGCCGGGGTGAGCGTGGAGGCTGGCAGCCTCACCTCCATTCTGAGCGGCGGCATTGCCTTTGATTCACCCAAAGATTCACCAGAGCCTGAGAAGGGACAGACCTTCGTCCTCTATAAAGGGCTGGCGGAAGCGGCACGCGGCTCGCGTATCGACATTGCGGCTGGCGATCTCCCGGTCAAGGAGGGGATGCCCATCCTCTATGAGGGGATCGAGATTGGTCGTATCGACCCCATTCGCCTTACCGACAAAGGCCGTGTGGTCACAGCGCTGATCAATCCGGAGCAGGCCTATCGCATTACCGACAAGAGCCAACTGGTATGGGAGAGCGTCTCCCTCTCCGCGACCGGTGTGCAGCATGCAGATCGCCTCCTCTCCGGCCCGGCCATTCGCCTCGACTATGTGGCGGGAAAACCGGCGCGGAAGATGGCTCTGACCGATCGCGCCCCCCAGAGCGGCACCAAGGTGACGCTGCAGGCTGACGATCTGGCGGGGCTCAATCAGGATGCACCTGTCTGGTACAAGGGATTGCAGGTGGGCCGTATTAGCCAGCTCACCCTGGATGCGCGCGGCAATGCCAGCGTTGAGCTGGTGATGGCGCCGAACTATGGCCATCTGCTCAACCGTGCCCGCTTCTATCGCGCTGCCCCGCTGCAGATCGATGCCGATCTGAGCGGCATCAAAGTAGAAACCAGTCCGGCCAGTGCCTGGTTGGGGGGCGGGATCAAGCTGGTACAAGCCAGCAGTGGCGAGCGGATTAACCGTCTCTACCCGAGTCAGGAGCTGGCACTGCTCGGTACCCGTGATGCCAAGCCGCAGCGCTGGTTGCTCAAGGCAGATCAGGCCGATGGCATTGGCATTGGCTCACCTGTGCTCTATCTGGGGCTGGAAGCGGGCAAAGTCAAGCAGCTGCTCGCCGCCAAAGAGGGGGTCGAGATCGAGCTAGAAATTGATGGCGTCTATGCTCCCCTCCTCGCCCAGCAACCCCAGTTTTGGAAAAAACCGGCCATCGACACCAAGGTGCGGGTCGATGGGGTGCAGGTCAAGGTGGGCAACCTCGGTACCCTGCTGCGCGGCGCTATCGAGTTCGACCGGTTGGCCAATGGCCGCAGCAGTCATCAACTGTTCGATTCCAGGGAGCAAGCCAAGGCCAAGGTGCGCCAGCTGTCACTGGTAGCAGATAGCAATCCGGGGCTCGGGATTGGCAGCCCGATCCGCTATCGTGGGGTCGATATCGGCAAAATTGAAGAGATCGAGCTGGAGCCGTCTCTGGGTCAGGTGATCTTCAACGCTGAGCTCGATGGTCACTATGCCGAGCGTTTCCTGCAGTCCGGCGCCCGCTTTACTCTGGTGCAGGCCAAGCTGGGGCTGGGCGGTGTCGCTCACCTCGATACCCTGATCAAGGGGGCGTTTGTAGAGGCACAACCCGGTAAAGGCGCTGGCAAAGATCGCTTCCCCTTGAGTCAGGTCGGCCCGGTGGGTCTGGCCCTGACCCTCAAGAGCCCCTCCGTCAATGGCCTGAGCGTCGGCAGTCCGCTGCTGTTTCGCAAGATGGTGGTGGGCAGTGTCACCAAGGTGGCGCTGGCTCGGGATGGTAGCGAGGTGGTGATCGACGTTAACGTGGATCAGGAGTATGCCCATTTGGTGCGGGCCAACTCCCGTTTCTGGAATGTCTCCGGGGTCAAGGCGGATATCGGGCTGACCGGCGGTACCATAGAGGTCGAGACAGTACAGAGCTTGCTGGCCGGCGGCATCGCCTTCAATACGCCGGAGAAAGAGATGGGGCCAACCGTCAAGGCTGGCCACAGCTATCCGCTCTACGGCAAAGCCGAGAAAGAGTGGCTGGAGTGGAGCCCTCGTATCCAGCCCTGATCTCTTCCCTTTGTATCTCATCCAAGCCCGGCACAGTGCCGGGCTTTTTTATATTCCGGTGCCTGTTGATAGGGTTCAGATTCAGAATATTCTTAGCCTTGTGGTAGGATATCGCCCCTCTTTTTCGGTCAACGAGACGGCACAGTGCACGACAACACCTTCCTTCCCGATTACTTTTTACGCCACATTGCGGCCATCATGCCGGCTCATCTCTCGATGGATGAGTTTGTGGCCAGTTGTCGACGTCCGCTGCGCCGCAGCATTCGGGTCAATACCTTGAAGATCGCCGTCTCGGATTTCGTCGCCCTGATGGAGCCACTGGGTTGGCAGCTTGACCCTGTGCCCTGGTGTGATACCGGCTTCTGGCTGACCCGCAGCGATGAAACCGTCCCACTTGGCAATACCGCCGAGCACTTGAGCGGGCTCTTCTACATTCAGGAAGCGAGCTCCATGCTGCCGGTGACGGCACTCTTTGCCAGCGACAAGATCAAAGCGGATGGCATGTTGCTGGATGCTGCAGCGGCCCCCGGCTCCAAGACCACCCAGATAGCCGCCCTGATGAACAACCAGGGAATGCTGGTTGCCAACGAGTTTTCCAGCAGCCGGTTGAAAGTACTTAGCGCCAATATCCAGCGCTGTGGCGTGACCAATGTGGGGATGACCCATTTTGATGCCAAGGTATTTGGCCAGTGGTTGCCGGAGACCTTCGATGCCATCCTGCTCGATGCCCCCTGCTCAGGTGAAGGTACGGTGCGCAAGGATGAAGATGCACTGCGCAACTGGAGCATCGAGAGCATCTACGAGATTGCGGCGGTGCAACAAGGATTACTGGAGAGCGCCTTCCATGCTTTGAAACCGGGTGGCGTACTGGTCTACTCCACCTGTACCTTGAGTGAGCAGGAGAATCAGGCGGTCTGCCAATCCCTGCTGGACAAGTTTGGCGATGCCTTGAGTTTTGACTCGTTGGCAGACCTGTTCCCCCATGCAGAGCAGGCCTGTACATCCGAAGGATACCTGCACGTTTGGCCCCAGATCTTCGACAGTGAGGGCTTTTTCGTCGCCAGATTGCGCAAGCATCACTCGGTACCCAACACCATGTTCAAGCCGGGCAAGCTGGGTAAATTCCCTTTTGCGCCGCTTCCTGCCAAAGAGGCGGAACCCATATTGTGCGAGATCGAAGCCAACTTTGGGGTGGCACCGCAGGGTCAGCTGTTTGGCCGCAATGACGAGATCTGGCTCTTCCCTCAGCGGTTTGATCAGGTGCAGGGCAAGTTGCGTTTCGATCGCATCGGTATCAAGTTGGCCGAGACCTTCAAGAAAGGTTATCGCCTCACTCATGAGTGGGCACTGGCCTATGGCGATAAAGCGAGCAAGGGTGTGGTCGAGCTGGATAGCGCCAATGCGCGGGAATTCATGATGGGGCGGGATGTCTGGCCAGAACAGGTTGATGGTACTGGCGAGGTGATCGTCCGCTATCAGGGGCATACCCTGGGGATGGGGAAATGGGTGGGGAGTCGGGTCAAGAATGCCCTCCCCCGCGAGCTGGTGCGTGACAACAATCTGTTCAATGCGTAGTGGGCCGTTCGGTGCATAAGCACTTGAACGAGTCTGAAATACCCACACTCTGGTTGAACTTTTCTTCGGATCTTGAAAAGCCTTGAGCCTTGTCTAAGCTTAAGGCAATCCGAACACCAGTTAGCGCACGGCTCTGCAAGGAGCCAATTCCCCTATGCCAGGTACAAGGAATTCGTACCTGGCTTTTTTTATCTCTTCACGTATCGCTGTTACTTCACTCTTGTGTCTATTCAACGGTCTCTTCGACCTGTGTGGCGACTCTGTTCTCAAACGGAGGTTCTCTACCCAGCTCATGTTGGTAGAGCAGATCGATCGCCTGCTCGATGAGTGATGCCTGACTGTCTTCGAGATGAAGACCCAGTGCGGCCAATCGTTCGGCGTGGCGATTGCTGATCCAGCATTGCAGCCGGGTATGGGTCTCCTGCTTGCGTTTTACATGTTGGCGCTGCCGCTCGGCATTGTTTTGGGGCACCGCCTCTTGCTCTTCACGCACTGTCATTTCTTGGCTCATATGTCCTTGCGATATTACGTTTCCGAGTTTGTTATCTCTCATCACATGCCATTATCCATTGGAAGATGCCCTTCCCCTTTGGGCTGCTGGCTGAGCGACAAATATATCATTAGATCAACAGGATATCATTTAACATAAAAAACAAAGTGACGCAGTAGTGTCAAAGCAAACCATCAAGGGCATGATCGGAGAATTTATGGGCATCATCGAAGTACTCCTGCAGGGTTCGCATATCCTTGTGGCGAGTAACTTCAATGATCTTGTTCATCGGCTTGCCGGCAGTCACCGCCGAGGTGATAAATCCACGCCGCAAGCTATGGCCACTGACATAGAGATCATCGATGGTTTGGCCAGTTCGCCGCTTGATCATCAGATTGATGCCCTGGGGGCCGAGTGGTTCGGCCATCAGTTGCCCCCAACGATTCATGCGTCGAAACAGTGGCCCCTCGCTGAGCCGGCTTTTGTGTAGCCAGTTTTGCAGAGCCGACACAGGACAATAGTGCTTGCCCGGGATCAGGGCGATCTCGGTTTCATGCAGCTGATGTTTGCTCGGTTTGAGGCGAAGGCGGATCCCCTGCCCCACAAAATCGAGATCGCTCACCTCAATTCGGGCCGCTTCCGAACGGCGCAAGGCGCCACTGAACATCAAGAGCAGCAGGGTGTGATCACGCAAGCCAGCCAGATCACTGGTGTCGATGCCATCCAGCACCTGGGTCAATGGTTGCAGCGTCAGGGCGCCGGTTTTGCGTTTACGGTTATCCCCCAACCTGACAATACCGCGCATCATCTCCTTGATTTCGGGATGTTCGGTGGGCATGGGATGAATGCCTTTCTGCTTGAAGGCATAACGGATCCCGGCAAGCCGTCTCACCAGGGTTGCCGGTTTACGAGGTTCACCATTGCGCAGCTCCCCTTTTCCCTCCTCTTTATCCAGCCATACCCAGTCGGCTAATACGCCGTCGGCCTGATCAGCGAGAAAATTCATGATGTCGTGATGGGTCGTTTGCAGCGGATCAAGCCCGTGTAACTGGCACCAGAAGACAAAAATACGGGTATCCGCCTGATAGGCATTGAGGGTGGAATCCGCTTTTGCACTTCGCAAAAAGCGGCGTGCCCGACTATTTAGCTGCGCATCGAAAACAGTCTGCAGTGACTGATGAGCCGGATTGGATAAGGATGGATATGCCACGGAACACTATGATTCATATGAAGTTTGAGAGGATCTTACAGGATCCTTTCCATACATCAAGTATCGATAATGAATATTATCGATACTTATAGCCTGATATTTTTATACCTCTTGGCCACATTAGATAAACGAAACATCGGAATATGATTCTACTCAGTTTGTATGGATGAACAGGTTACATAGACTGGGTAAATGTGAGAGATAACACGGTTCGGTGTTGATATTCAGGTGGGTAATCAGATTGGTATTTGAAATATAAAAGCCCCGAGCAACGGGGCTTATGTGTTATTTTTTCGCCAGCTTGAAGAGTTCAAAGAAATTTCGGCTAGTGGCTTCTGCCAATTCGTTAAGCGGAATATGGCGCAGGTCGGCAATAAACTGGGCAACGTCTCGCACAAAGGCGGGTTCGTTCTCCCTCCCCCGATGCGGCACGGGGGCAAGATAGGGCGAGTCGGTCTCGACCAGCAATCTGTCGAGGGGCAGAGTCTTGACCACCTCTTGCAGGGCAGACGCATTTTTGAAGGTGACGATCCCGGAGATGGAGATATAGAACCCCATCGCCATCGCGGCTTGCGCCATTTCGAGGGATTCGGTGAAGCAGTGCAGCACACCGCCAACCTGATCAGCGCCCTCTTCACGCATGATCTGCAAGGTATCTTGCTGGGCATCGCGGGTATGGATGATCAGCGGCTTGTTCAGCGCGCGAGCAACCCGGATATGTTCGCGGAAAGAGGCTTGCTGAACGTCCTTGTTTTCGGGCGAGTAAAAGTAATCGAGACCGGTCTCACCGATGGCCACCACACGTGGATCGGCAGCTTGCTTGAGCAGCAACTCGGCATCGACACCGGGTTCCTGATTGAGCGGGTGTACCCCGCAAGAGGCAAACACTTGGGGATAGGGGGCGATCGCCTCGAGCATGGTCGGGAACTGTGCCTGAGTCACACTGACACAGAGAAAATATCCCACGTCCAGTTTCGCGGCCTTGGCCAGTACATCAGCCATGCTGGTCTGCTTGCTGCCATAGCTGAGGCGATCGAGATGACAGTGGGAATCAACGAGTAACATATAAAACCTTTCTGCTTGTCGGTACTTATAACCAGCGACTGAGCCAGTTCATCAGATGGATGGTAGGATTGGAGAGCTGGCCCGGCTGGCATGCCGCTTTCAGGGCTACCAGATCTTGTTCTGCCTCCAGCAGTTTTTCGCTGGAGTGCTGCTCCGCCAACCGTTGACTCAAGATGGCCAGATCAGGCATGGCCAGCTGATGGTGACCGCATCCTGCCTGGGTTTTCAGGGCATCGCACAAGAAGAGCTGCAACCAGTGCAACCTGACCTGCGTCTCCTGACCAAGCTGGCTGCACAAAGCCGCCGCCTTGACCGGACTTTGACTCAGGGCGACAAACTGTTCCAGCAGTTCACGGCGAGTACTGTCCTGTTGCTGCTCGATATAGTCGAGTACCCGCAGCGGTGCCCCCTGACAGATCCGCACCTGAGCCAGAGTGGCCTGATGACCCTGCTCGGCCAACCAGCGTACAGTTTCCCCTTCCGCAGGCAAATGACAGACATGTTTGTGACAGCGACTGAGAATGGTGGGAAGCAACCGGGAAACCTGGGAGGCTATCAGCAACAGCAAGCTGTCGCCGGCCGGCTCTTCCAGGGTTTTCAGCAGGGCGTTGGCCGCCGATTCGGTCATCCGCTCCGCATCTGGAATGATCACCACCTTGCCACGGCCGAGCTGGGCAGAGCTCTGCAGCCGGGTGCAGAGCTCGCGAATGGCCTCGACCCCGATGGTCTTGCTGTCGCGAGTTATGGTGCCGAGATCCGGGTGGTTGCCCTTGTCAAACAGCTGGCAAGAGTGGCAGTGGCCGCACGGCTCTCCGCGATCCGGTTGCTGGCAAAGGTGCAAACGTGCCAGCCGCTCGGCCAGTTGCTCCTTGCCAAGACCGGGATCGCCCAGCAACAACCAGGCGTGGCCGAGACGACCGGACTGGGCCGTCTGGCTCAGGGCATGCCAGTCTGAGATCAGCCAGGGATACATAGCGACTCGTTCGACAGATAGTGATCCAATGCACACTCGATGGCAGCTTTGACCTGTTCCGGGGTTTGCGCCGCATCGATCACCACAATGGAGTCATCCTTGGCGGCCAGTTCGAGATAACGAGTTCGGGTACGCTCGAAGAAGCTCAGTTGCTCCAGTTCGATGCGATCCAGCTCGCCGCGATGGCGCGCGCGCTGCAAGCCAAGGGCAGGATCGATATCGAGATAGAGGGTGAGATCCGGTTTGAAGTTGCCGAGCACCGCCTGCTTGATGGCACCGATAAGAGCAGCATCGATGCCACGGCCACCGCCTTGATAGGCCTGGGAGGAGAGATCGTGGCGATCCCCCACCACCCAGACACCGTCGGCCAGTGCGGGTTTGATGCGGGTCTCCACCAGTTGTACCCGGGAGGCATACATCAGCAGCAATTCCGCCTCGATGGTGAGGCGCTCGTCGTGCACCTCTTTGACGATGGCCCGCATCCGCTCGGCCAGCGGCGTACCACCTGGCTCGCGGGTGCACTCGATCCGGTTGATGCCGTGGCGCTGCAGATAGTCGGTCACATAACGAACGGCCGAGCTCTTCCCTGCCCCTTCCAATCCTTCGATCACAATAAATTTAGACATTAGGGTTTCTTCAATATGTATTCACGAACCGCCCGATTGTGTTCATCGAGGGTCTTGGAGAAATAGTGGGCACCGCCCCCCTTAGCGACAAAGTAGAGATAGTCGGTCGACTTGGGGTTGAGCGCTGCTTCGATGGAGGCCTTGCCCGGCATGGCAATAGGCGTGGGCGGCAGGCCGTCGATCACATAGGTGTTGTAGGGATTCTTGTCGGTCAGATCGCTGCGGCGAATGTTGCCATCGTAGCGATCTTTCACCCCGTAAATAACGGTGGGATCGGTTTGCAACTTCATGCCCAGACGCAGACGATTGACAAACACCGAGGCGATCTGCGCCCGCTCGTCCGGCTGGCCGGTCTCCTTCTCGATGATGGAGGCCATGATCAACGCCTCATAGGGCGTTTTGTAAGGCAGGTTGGCCTGACGTTTCTCCCAGCTCTGCTGCAGGAAAGTCTCCATATCCTGATGAGCGCGACGCAAGATCGAGAGATCGCTGGCATGGGTGGTATAGGCGTAGGTTTCCGGCAGGAACCACCCCTCCAGCTTGCCATTCTCGATGCCGAGCTCCTGCGCCAGGTCAGCTTCGGATTGCTCGACGGTCAATCGCTCAAGATATGGGGCGCTGGAGAGTTGCTTCTGCCAATCCTCGAAACGGGAACCTTCGACGAAGGTGAGACTGAAGTGAAACTCCTTGCCCGATGCGAACAGAGAGAGGGTCTCCTTGAGAGGGGCCCCTTCCTTGATTTCATAGGTGCCCGATTTGATGGCCACCAGTTCGGGATGGCTGCGCAGCCAGAGCCGCACCGCCCAGGGGCTGGCTTCCCCCTCCCCCAGTTCGGCGATGAGGCGCGCCGCATGGGCGCCCTTCTCCACCGTAAAGAGCCGGGTCGGCCCCTTGTTGGTGAGCGTTTCTACCTGTTGCCATTTGTAATGTACATAGCCCCCGGCAGCGGCTACCGTCAGTGCCGCCCCCGCGAGCAGGGTGTAAAGCCGATTAAACTTCAATGACCAAACGCTCCTGTAAACGGCGACTCAATACCGCTGGGGGATAATGGATATCCTCGATGCCATTGACCGGCACGATCCCCATCAGGGTATTGGTGAGCCACACCTCTTCCGCCTGCCATAGTGACTCCAGCGGAGCCTCTACCACACGCAACTCAATACTCATCTGTTTCAACATCGCCATCACCTGGCGGCGCATGATGCCATCGACACCACCGCGGGCGAGATCGGGCGTAAACACCGTCTTGCCCCGACGCCAAAACAGATTGGCACTGACCCCTTCAATGAGAAAACCGCGACTGTTAAGCACTATCCCTTCGACTGCATTCCGGCTGACAAGTTCGCTTTTCAGCAATACCTGCTCCAGACGATTCAAGGTTTTAAGCCCGGCCAGCATAGGGGCATCACCGATCCGCTGGCGGCACACCACTATCTCGATCCCCTCCTGTTGCCACTGGCCATAGTGAGTGGGAAATGGCGCCAGAGTGACAATCCGGGTTGTGTGCTGACATCCGCTGCCATCATAGCCCCGCCCCCCTTCGCCGCGGGTCAGGATCACCTTGGCCACGCATTGTGGCTGGTCGGCCACCATCTCTTCAACCTCCTGGGTCAAGAGATCCCAGTCCGGTTCAACCAAGCCCAACCGGTTGTTCGCCTGCTGCAACCGTGCCAGATGGGCAGGCCACTGCAACACGCGACCCTCCCTGACCGCCATGGTGGTGAAATGACCGTCACCATAAGCCAGCCCCCGATCATGGGCCGAGATGGTATCAAGCTTCATGCCATTGATAAGCAAAGGGATCCCTCCGATAAAAAAGGCCCGATACCGGCAGTATCGGGCCTGTGTCTTTGCCCTGCGGCAAATTATACGCGTTTGAAGATCAGTGAGCCATTGGTGCCGCCAAAACCAAACGAGTTGGAAAGGGCGTACTCGAAGCTACCTGGCTTGGCCACATGGGGTACCAGATCCAGATCGCACTCTTCATCCGGGTTGTCCAGGTTGATGGTGGGCGGAGCCACCTGATCACGCAGAGCCAACACAGTGATGATCGCCTCGATGGCACCCGCGGCACCCAGCAGGTGACCGGTCATGGACTTGGTTGAGCTCACCATCAGGGATTTGGCGTGCTCACCAAACACCGACTTCATGCCACGCAGCTCGGCCACATCACCCAGCGGGGTGGAGGTGCCGTGCGCGTTGATATAACCAATCTGCTCGGGGGCAATGCCGGCATCCTTGATGGCATTTTTCATGGCGCGAGCGCCACCATTGCCATCTGCGGGAGGCGCAGTCATGTGGTACGCGTCACCGCTCATGCCAAAACCGACCAGCTCGGCGTAGATCTTGGCGCCACGGGCCTTGGCGTGTTCGTACTCTTCCAGTACCAGGACACCGGCACCGTCACCCAGCACGAAACCGTCGCGATCCTTATCCCACGGACGGCTCGCTTTTTGCGGCTCGTCGTTGCGGTTGGAGAGTGCCTTGGCGGCAGCAAAACCACCCATTCCCATCGCGGTGGAGGCTTTCTCGGCGCCACCGGCGACCATCACATCGGCATCACCGTAAGCGATCATCCGGCCAGCCATGCCGATGGCATGGGTACCTGTGGTACAGGCGGTGGTCACGGCGATGTTCGGCCCTTGCAGACCTTTCATGATGGAAAGATGACCGGACACCATATTGATGATGGTGGACGGAACGAAGAAGGGACTGATCTTGCGCGGGCCGCCATTGACCAAGCTTTCGTGGTTCTGTTCAATCAGACCCAGACCGCCGATACCGGAGCCAATCGCCACGCCGACACGTTCGGCATTCTCTTCATTGATGGTCAGGCCGGAATCATCCAGCGCCTGCATACCGGCCGCGATGCCGTATTGAATGAAGAGATCCATCTTGCGAGCGTCTTTACGGTTGATACCGTACTGCTCGGGATCGAAATCCTTGACCAGACCTGCGAAGCGGGTTGCAAACTCGCTGGCATCAAAATGTTCGATAAGGGAAATGCCGCTCTGCCCGTTGAGCAGTGCTTGCCAGCTGGATTCGGCAGTGTTACCCACCGGGGAAAGCATCCCCAAGCCGGTCACCACGACTCTGCGTTTTGACACTGAGGTAGTCTCCGAGAGGTGTTTTGAAAAGGAACAAATACAAAAGAAGCGGCCCTTGGGCCGCTTCTCTTAGAACAGGAACTTATTCCTGATTAGCGGTGATGTAGTCGATAGCCGCTTGAACAGTGGTGATCTTCTCGGCTTCTTCATCAGGAATTTCGGTATCGAATTCTTCTTCCAGCGCCATTACCAGTTCAACGGTATCCAAAGAGTCAGCGCCCAGGTCGTCGACGAAGGAGGCAGCGTTCTTAACGTCTTCCTCTTTAACACCCAGTTGTTCGATGATGATTTTCTTTACGCGTTCTTCGATGTTGCTCATGACCTGAATTTTCCTTTAAAAATACGCTATTTGCGTCTGGTTGGGGTAGTTTATTCAATTGACGTGAGTTTGCAAGTAGCTTGCCGCTGGTCAAACCACGAAATGTGCCAAACTTCGGCGTACTATCGCAAATTTGAACAGATCTTACGACAAATTGATTACACCATGTACATCCCGCCATTAACATGCAGGGTTTCGCCGGTGATATAGGCTGCTTCATCAGAAGCCAAGAATACCACAGCTGCGGCAATTTCTTTTGGATCACCCAAACGGGCGGCAGGCACCTGACTCATGATGCCGGCACGTTGATCGTCATTCAGGGCACGGGTCATGTCGGTTTCGATGAAACCGGGAGCAACCGCGTTCACTGTGATACCACGGGATGCCACTTCCCGCGCCAACGATTTGGTAAAACCAACCAGACCGGCCTTGGCGGCAGCATAGTTGACCTGACCGGCATTGCCCATGGTTCCCACCACGGAGCCAATGCTGATGATGCGACCGTGACGTTTCTTCATCATGGCACGCAACACCGGTTTGCTCAGACGGTAAAGCGAGGTCAGATTGGTATCGATGATCTCGTTCCACTCGTCATCTTTCATCCGCATCAACAGGTTGTCACGGGTGATCCCCGCGTTGTTGATCAGGATGTCGATGTCGCCAAAGCGCGCCTTGATGGCGGCGAAGACGGCTTCGATGGATTCCTGGCTGGTCACGTTCAGTGCCATGCCGCAGCCATTGTCGCCCAGATAGGCGCTGATCGCCTCGGCACCGCTCTCGCTGGTCGCCGTACCGACCACTTTCGCGCCACGGGCCACGAATGTTTCGGCAATCGCACGACCGATGCCACGACTGGCACCGGTCACCAACACAACCTTATCGGTAAAGCTCATCACTTGCTCCTGTTTACTTGATCTGGGCCAGCGCCTGCTCGAAAGAGGCGGCATCGTTGGCGTGAATACCTTCCACGCGCTTGTCGATGCGCTTGGCGAGCCCGGTCAACACTTTGCCCGGTCCCATCTCGATCTCGAGGGTAACGCCCTCATTGGCCATCCGCTCGACAGTCTCGGTCCAACGAACCGGGCTGAACAGCTGACGTACCAGCGCTTGCTTGATGGCTGCCGGATCCTGTTCACAGGATACGTCGACATTATTGATGACAGCGATGGTTGGAACCTTGATCTCGATCCCGTCCAGCGCAGCTGCCAGTTTTTCTGCGGCAGGTTTCATCAGCGCGCAGTGAGACGGCACGGAGACCGGCAGCGGCAGCGCACGCTTGGCGCCCGACTCTTTCATCAGCACGTTGGCGCGCTCAACGGCCTCTTTGTGACCGGCGATAACCACCTGGCCCGGAGAGTTGAAGTTGACCGGAGAGACCACCTGCCCTTGTGCCGCTTTTTCGCAGTTGGCGGCGATGGATTCGTTATCAAGGCCGATGATGGCCGCCATAGCGCCGGTGCCTTCCGGTACCGCTTCCTGCATGGCCAGACCACGCAACTCGACCAGTTTGACCGCATCGGCAAAATCGAGTGCGCCGCTGCAAACCAGCGCGGAGTACTCACCCAGGCTGTGACCCGCCATCATGGCAGGAGTTGCCCCACCCTGCTGTTGCCACAGGCGCCACAGGGCGACAGAGGCAGTCAGCAGCGCAGGCTGGGTGCGCCAGGTTTTGTTCAGATCTTCAACCGGACCATCCATCACCAGGGCAAACAGGTCATAACCCAGCACCTGACTCGCCTCGGCGAAGGTCTCCTTGATCACGGCATGTTGTTCGGCCAGCTCGGCCAGCATGCCAACGGACTGGGAACCTTGTCCCGGGAAGGCAATGGCAAATTGGGTCATCATTGATTCCTTTTAGATAAGACAAAAATGAAATCGGTGACGGGATGATGGGCTCACCATCCCGCCGAAGATCAGAGGCGAACCAGCGCCGAGCCCCAGGCAAAACCGCCGCCGAAGGCCTCCAGCAGTACCAGCTGACCCGGTTTGATCCGGCCATCCCGCACCCCTTCGTCGAAGGCGACCGGAACGGAAGCGGCAGAGGTATTGCCGTGCTTGTCGAGGGTCAGCACCACTTTATCGAGGCTCATACCGAGCTTCTTGGCGGTGGCGCTAATGATGCGGAAGTTGGCCTGATGCGGCACCAGCCAATCCAGCTCGCTCGGCTCGATGCCAGCAGCGGCCAACGTTTCGGTGACGATCTCGCTCAGACGGGTGACCGCGACCTTGAAGACATCGTTGCCCTTCATGTACATGTAGGCTTCGAGCTCGGCACCCGGCATGCCACGACGGGGATGAGGCAGCTTGAGCAGATCGCCATAACGTCCATCGGCATGGAGATGGGTAGAGAGGATGCCCGGCGTCTCGCTGGCACCGACAATTACTGCCCCTGCCCCGTCACCAAACAGGATGATGGTGCCGCGATCTTGCGGATCGCACATGCGGGAGAGCACATCGGCCCCGACGACCAGTACATGGCGGGCAGCGCCGGATTTGACGAACTGATCGGCAATGGAGAGTGCATAGGTGAAGCCTGCGCAGGCCGCTGCCACGTCAAAGGCAGGAATGCCCGGTACGCCGAGCAGACCCTGCAGCTCGCAGGCGGCAGCCGGGAAGGCATTTTCAGCACTGGTGGTGGCCAGCACTATCATATCGAGATCGGCAGCGGTCAGACCTGCTGCATCCAGGGCACGCAGGGCGGCCTGGCAAGAGAGGGTGGCAACGGTCTCGTCAGCACCGGCAATACGGCGCTCACGGATACCGGTGCGTTCCACGATCCACTCATCACTGGTCTCAACCATCTGCTCGAGATCGGCGTTGGTACGCACTGAACTTGGCAGATAGCTGCCAGTACCCAGAATTTTGCTATGCATAGAGTTCTTATAGATCCCTGTCAGAGAAGACAGCTTCAAGGCGATCTGCTATTTGCAGTGGAAGTTGATGTTTGGCCTCTTGTGCGGCCAGCAGGATCGCATTACACAGAGCGCGCCGTTCGGCCCGCCCATGACTTTTTACCACAATGCCGCGCAATCCTAACAGACTTGCTCCGTTATACTGGTCGGGGTTCAGGTAAGAAAAACGCCGTTTGAACATAAATCCGGCGATCCGGCCAAGAAAAGTGCGTTTCTTGCGGGGATATCCGGCCAGCTGAGCCATCCGCACCACCCCTTCTGCCGTCTTGAGAGCGACATTGCCGACAAAACCGTCGCAGACGATCACGTCGCTGTCGCCGCTGAAGATGCGATCCCCTTCGACGAACCCGACATAATTGAGCGCGTGGCACTGACGCAGCAATTCGGCGCTGTGACGCACCAGATCGTTGCCCTTGATCTCCTCCTCGCCGATGTTGAGCAAGGCAACACGGGGTGATGCAATGCCTTCGACCTTTTCGGCCACGACGGAGCCCATCACCGCAAACTGCAATAGGGTATCGGCATCGCAACTGACGTTGGCGCCAAGATCCAGCATCACGGTGCGTTTGCCGCTCAATGTCGGCAGCGCCTTGATAAGTGCCGGCCGATCGACCCCGGGCAGAGATTTGAGCACGCACTTGGCCATCGCCATCAACGCACCGGTATTACCGGCACTGACGCAGGCATCGGCCTCACCGGCTTTCACCAGATTGAGTACCACCCGCATGGAGGAGTCTTTCAGAGTTCGCAACGCCACGATCGGTTTATCGCCCATGCCAACCACTTGGGATGCATGTACGAAACGAACGCGGGGATGATTCAGCAAGCCATGTTGTTGCAGCAGAGAGGAGGTCTGATGCTGGTCGCCGACCAGGATCAGTTTTAACTGGGGTAAAAGAGACAGTGCCTGCACGGCGGCAGGCACTGTTTCCGAGGGGCCAATATCTCCCCCCATGATGTCTAGCGCGACAGTTTGCGTAGACAAAGGCAATCCTTAAGCGATTACCTTTTTACCGCGGTAGAAACCATCGGCAGTCACGTGGTGACGACGATGAATTTCGCCACTGGTCTGATCAACAGTCAGGGCAGCGGTGGTCAGCGCATCGTGGGAACGACGCATGCCACGCTTGGCACGGGTTTTACGGTTCTGTTGTACGGCCATTGTAGGCTAACTCCTAAATTCACTTACGTTTAAGCTCTTCAAGAACTGCAAAGGGATTCGGCCGCTCATCAGCAGGTTGATTTCACCCCAGGTCATCTCCATGTTTCCTCTCGGGCATGCATCCAGAGAATGCATTGCGACTTGAGGCAACGAGAGGATGAGTTCATCCTCCAGGATTTGATGAAGATCTATCTCGCCGTTTTCGTCCAACTCAATGGGCTCATAAGCTTCCGGCAGTTCTTCCTCGTTTGTTCTTTCGAACAGCGGAGTGTAGATAAATTCAGCTTCACAGAGGTGTTCGAATGTCTCTCCGCAACGTTGGCAAACCAGGTCAACCTTGGCATGGGCAGTGCCTTTCATAACGGTCAACTTCTGGACATCTTTGCCAAAGTGCAGTGATACCTCGATATCACTCTGCAAGCCAGCGGTTGATTCCTCCAGCCTGGGCATCTGCGACTTTTCCACTATCCCGATGTAATCGAGCAGCTTCAAGGCACTACGGACTGGATCAACCTTAACGGGCAACTTCACCTTTTGCATAGGGCGCGAATAATATAGGTCCAACAACTGATAGTCAAAGGAAAAAGTCCTTACCGCCGATGATTTTAACGTCACAAGTCCCTAGAATGCCGGTACTCGCTTTCATCGGTAACTCGATTATGCCACAGAATCTGATCCTCGCCTCAACTTCTCGCTATCGCAAAGCCCTGCTGGAGAAGCTCGGTCTCCCCTTTGAATGTGCCGCCCCCGATGTGGATGAGCGACCACTGGCTGGCGAATCCGCCGAGACGCTGGTGGTCAGACTGGCTCGTGCCAAGGCTGATGCTGTCGCCCAACATCGTGATCACGGCTTGATCATCGGATCTGATCAGGTGTGTGTCTGCAATAATCACATCCTCGGCAAACCGGGCACCATCGACAATGCCATCGCCCAGCTGATGGCGGCTCAAGGTCGCAGCGTCACCTTTTACACCGGGCTGTGCGTACTTAACGCTGCAACCAATGAGATTCATCAATTGATTGAACCATTTACGGTCCACTTTCGCGATCTCGACGAATCCGCCATTCGCCGCTATGTAGAGGCTGAACTGCCCCTCGATTGTGCGGGCAGTTTCAAATGCGAAGGGATGGGGATCGTGCTGTTCAAGGGGCTGGAGGGGCGCGATCCTAACGCCTTGATCGGTCTGCCGCTGATCGGCCTGATCGAGCTGCTGGAGCGCCACGGTATTGCCCTGCCCTGATCGCGGACGAATAGATAAGCTAGATCGAGGATATAAAAAGCCCGGTCAATACACCGGGCTTCTGTTATCAATCAGATTGATGTCTCTTAAAAGAAAGGCGTCTACAACAGCGCGTGAAGAGCCGTCATGGAGTCCACCACCGCTACAGGTCCGTGACGACTGAGAGCATCACTACTATCCACACCCCAGGTAACGCCAATGCGCGGCATGGCAATTGCCTCGGCCATCGCCATATCGTGAACAGAGTCGCCGATCATTACCGCCTGCCGGGGTGACAGCCCCAGCTCGTCCAGGATCTGCTCAAGCATCAGCGGATCAGGCTTGGAGCGAGCCTCATCGGCCCCGCGACTGGTTACAAACAACGGGCGCAGTCCGGTCTCATCCAATACCCGATCCAACCCACGGCGTGATTTGCCGGTCGCGACGGCCAGTTGCAGCCCTCGTGACCGCCAATCATGCAGCAACTCCCCTGCCCCGGAAAACAACGGGCTGGGGGTGGCATCGTGCAGATAGTGATGACGATAGCGATCGATGAGTGCGGCAATCTGGCGCTCATCAAAGACACTGCCACTGCCACTGCCACTGCCACTACTTAAAGGGAACAGACGGAACATGGCGACATCAAGGCTCAATCCGATGATCTGCCGGATCTGGGCTGGTGCAGGTACCGCCAGCTCACAATCTCTGGCGGCCCCTTGCACACAGGCAACAATCCGGCCTACCGAATCCATCAGGGTACCGTCCCAATCGAAAATGGCGAGCCGGATATCCTGCATCAGCGTGGCAAGTCGTTGAGGAAGTTGTCGAGCTCAGGTGCCAGCGGCGCTTCTACCTGCATCTCGCGACCATCGGCCGGATGGGTGAAGCTGAGCTTCCAGGCATGCAAAAAGAGCCGTTTTAGCCCTTGGCTGCGCATTTTCTCGTCAAACGCCGCTTCACCGTACTTATCGTCACAGGCGATCGGGTGACCGGCATGCAGGGTGTGCACGCGGATCTGGTGAGTTCGGCCTGTGATGGGGCTGCACTCAACCAGAGTCGCTTCGGCAAATTGACGCACGATGCGGAACCGGGTTTCGGAGGGCTTGCCATCGGCACTGACCCGTACCACCCGTTCACCGGATTGCAGATCGTTCTTGCGTAGCGGCGCATTGACCACCTTGACGTGAGCCTGCCACTTGCCACGCACCAGCGCCAGATACTGCTTGCGCATGGTCTTGACGCGCAACTGCTCATGCAGGCTGCGCAGGGCGCTGCGTTTTTTGGCAACCAGCAATACCCCAGAGGTGTCGCGATCCAGTCGATGAACCAGTTCAAGGAAGCGGGCTTCCGGACGCAGGGCGCGCAGCCCTTCAATCACGCCAAAGCTCAGACCGCTGCCACCGTGTACTGCCATGCCGGAGGGCTTGTTCAGCACGATCATGGCATCGTCTTCGAACAGGATCTGGCTCTCCAGACGCTGGATAACCCCGAGGTTGGCTGAAGGCAGCTCATTCTTCTCGGCAACGCGCACGGGGGGTACCCGCACCTCGTCACCTGCGCAGAGTTTGTACTCCGGTTTGATGCGCTTTTTGTTTACTCGCACTTCGCCTTTACGAAGGATGCGATAGATCAGGCTCTTGGGGACGCCCTTTAGCTGAGTCTTGAGAAAATTGTCGATGCGCTGCCCGTCATGCTCAGCTTCGATGGTGAGCAGCTGCACTTGTTGTTGTATCTGTGTCATGGCGCGGATTTTAACACTGCCAGCGCCCCTTGGCTGCATGGTTTGTTGAAAAATGGCGCCTTGCTATAAAAGAGGTTTAAATGGGATAATAAACAAGGTTTTGTCATTGTGTTCAAGCCTTGTACTAAGTGGCCAAAAAGTATGCCACCCAATCCCGAAACACCGTGTATACAAGAACATGACGGTTCCCGGGTGCGAGGTACAACGCATGGAGAACACAAACATCACCGTTTATTTGTCTCCATTTCGGCATCCTTATTCATTCCTTCTCGAGAAGTGATGACCAGAACGCCCTTAGTTTGCGCCTCATGCATACCCCAACCGGGAGGTTGCCCCAGTATGCTGAAGACCCGAGGCCGGCGCTGGCAGGACCCAGATGGAGGAAATCAAAATGACACAATAATGAGAACTCAATGAAAAGAATGCTTATCAACGCAACTCAAGAAGAGGAGTTGCGCGTAGCGCTGGTTGACGGACAACAGCTCTACGATTTGGATATTGAAAGTCCGGGACACGAGCAGAAGAAAGCGAACATTTACAAGGGTAAGATCACCCGCGTAGAACCCAGCCTTGAAGCTGCTTTTGTTGACTACGGCGCCGAGCGCCACGGTTTCCTGCCGTTGAAGGAGATCGCCCGCAATTACTTCCCCTCCGGTTACTCCTATCAGGGTCGTCCCAACATCAAAGAAGTGGTCCGCGAAGGTCAGGAAGTTATCGTCCAGATCGACAAGGAAGAGCGTGGCACCAAGGGTGCAGCCCTCACCACCTTTATCAGCCTGGCAGGTAGCTACCTGGTACTGATGCCCAACAACCCCCGTGCCGGTGGTATCTCCCGCCGCATCGAGGGTGATGAGCGGACTGAACTGAAAGAAGCCCTGAGTGGTTTGACCGTGCCGGAAGGCATGGGCCTGATCGTGCGCACCGCCGGTGTGGGCAAGTCGCCAGAAGAGCTGGAATGGGATCTGAATGTTCTGCTCAACCACTGGGACTCCATCCACAAAGCCTCTCAGGAGCGCGCCGCGCCGGTACTGATCCACCAGGAAAGCAACGTCATCGTGCGTGCCATCCGTGACTATCTGCGTCGCGATGTGGGCGAGATCCTGATCGACAATCCGGTGATTTTCGAACGCGCCAAGGCCCATATCGAGCTGGTACGTCCCGATTTCCTCAACCGCGTGAAGCTGTACAAGGGTGAAGTTGCCCTGTTCAACCACTTCCAGATTGAGAGCCAGATCGAATCAGCCTTCCAGCGTGAAGTGCGCCTCCCCTCCGGCGGCAGTATCGTTATCGATCCGACCGAAGCGCTGACCTCCATCGATATCAACTCCTCCCGCGCCACCAAGGGCGGCGATATCGAAGAGACGGCGCTGCAAACCAACCTAGAAGCCGCCGACGAAATTGCCCGTCAACTGCGTCTGCGCGACCTGGGTGGCCTGATCGTAATCGACTTCATCGACATGACGCCGGTTCGCCATCAGCGCGAAGTGGAAAACCGTCTGCGTGAAGCGGTTCATCAGGATCGTGCCCGCATCCAGCTGGGCCGGATCTCCCGTTTCGGTCTGCTGGAGATGTCTCGCCAGCGTCTGCGCCCCTCCCTCAATGAATCCAGCAGCCATATCTGCCCCCGTTGCCAGGGTCAGGGCGTGATCCGTGACAACGAATCTCTCGCCCTGTCCATCCTGCGTCTCATCGAAGAAGAGGCCATGAAGGACAACACCGAGCAGGTTCACGGCCAAGTGCCGGTGGATGTTGCCGCCTATCTGCTTAACGAGAAGCGTGCCGCCATCGCCAGTCTGGAACAGCGCAATGATGTGCGTGTTTACATCATTCCGAACCAGCATCTGGAAACCCCGCACTACGAAGTGACTCGCATTCGTCAGAACGAGATCCCGGAAGCGGCCAGCTACGAGCTGAAAACCGAGATTGCCAAGCCGGTCTACCAACCGAAGCAAGCTCAGGTGATCGAGCGTGAGCAACCGCTGCTGCAAGGCTTTGCCCAACCGGCACAACCGGCCCCTGTTGCACCGCAACAAGCGGCGGCACCCGTTGCTGCGGCCCCTGCCGAAGCCGGCTTCTTCAGCAAGCTGATCAAAGGTATTACCGGCCTGTTCAGCAGCGATGCAGCCCCTGCCGACGTGAAAGCACCCACCGAGAAACCTGCAGCTCGTGAAGCACGCAAGGATGAAGGTCAACGTCACCAGCGCGAAGAAGGCCGTGGCCGTGGTCAGCGTCCTCGTCGTGACGACAATCGTGGCAACCGCAACAATGCGGAAGCTGGCGAGAAGCGTGAAGGTGGCAACCGCGAAGCCGGTGAAAACCGCAATCGCCGTCCACGTAAAGAGCGCGAGCCTCGTCAGGAGCGTGAAGCTCGTGGCGAAGTGCGCAGCGAACAGCGCATGGAACGTGAACCCCGTCAGGAGCGAGAGCCTCGCGAACCGCGTCAGGAACGTGCGCCACGTCCGGCCCGTGAACCTCGTGCTCCCCGTGAGCCACGCGCCGAAGTCGTTGTTGAAGCGGTAGACGCCGTTGATGCAACTGTCGCCCAGCCACGTCAGGAGAAAGAGCAGAAAGTGGCCGAGCGCCGCGAACGTCGCCAACTGCGCAAGCAGATCCGCGTCGATGTCGCCGCTGCTGACACCCCTGCCCTGCCGGTTGACGAAGTACCAGCGCAAGCTGAAGTGATCGATGCTACCGTGGGTAACGAGCAGGAAGAGCAGAGTGAAGGCCAGCGCCGTTCACGCCGCACTCCGCGCAGCCAGCGTATCGAAGGCCAGCGCCGCAAGCGCATCAACGAAGATGCCCGCAGCCAGCGTGACGAAGAACAGCAAGATACTACCACTCTGACCACCGCAGCCCAGGCAGATATTGCCAAAGCGCAGGTTGAAGAGCCGGTAGTGCCTGTTGTTACCATCCCGAGCGCTGAAGCCGTCGCTGCAGCCCTGCAAGCCTCTGCGGCACTGACCGAGCATGTGGTTGTCGAAGCCGTTGCTGAAGAAGCTGCCGAGCAGGCTGCTGCCCAGGTTGAAGCAACTCAAGCCGATGTGATCGCTAGCCCGGTTGTTGAATCTTTCGCTGAGGTCGTAGTGCCAGCAGAGCCGGAAGTTGTCGTTGTCGCCGCTCCGGCTGTCAACATGGCTGCCACTGAAGTCGTTGAAACTTCGCCGGTTGTTGAAGAAGCCCCTGCTGTCAGCAATCCTGTCGTGGAAGCTGCACCGGCTGCAGTCGAAATGCCAGTTGCTGTTGTCGAAGCCCCGGCTCCTGTCGCTGCGGTTGCGGTGGAAGAGACTCCGGTCGTTACCAAACAGGTAGCTCACGGTGCTGGCCTGCTGGCTCGTGCCCGCAAAGCATCCGCCCCGATGGCAACCCCTGCCGAAGCCCCTGCCCTGCCTGCTCGTGAGCCGGTTAACTACCCGCCGCTGGTACGCAACGAAGTGAGCACATCAGGTCGTCATGGTGGCAGCACTGCCGCCGTCAACGTGGCCACCTGCCCGGCCGGTCGCCCCTAAGCAACCCGGGTTGACCCCCTAAACAAAAGCCACACCAACCGGTGTGGCTTTTTTATTTCTCTTTTCCCCTGTGCACTCACAGACACATTAATACCCATGCTCTGCAAAGCCGCTTTGTCTGTTATCTCTCTATCATTGAACACTGCGATAACTCGTGTTTACTTTTTGACGTAACAGAGAAAGTCCATTTTCTACTTCTATGTTCAGCATGATGCGAATTGAGTTTGTCTGTGTAAAATCTTGTTTGTTGGCATACAAAAAGTTGTATATATGACGATCTACAATGGTCTGGTGTAGGGTTCAAGATCCATTTGATATGGAACCCTCTGGTTCAATGCATACTTGCCAACCAGGGCATTCGGTTGTACCGAGACCTGAATCCTCTTTTCGCAGAAATGAGGAGGTTCGACATAAAGCAAACCTGCCTCAGGTCTTGTTTAACTGATGATCAACTCAAGTTGCATCTACACAGATGCACATATAGGTAACAGTCGGTTGATATAGATTTGCTTTCCGAGAACTAGCCAGCTCCCCCTATCCTAGCGGCAGCACAATCTATACACGGGATATTGGTTACGGCCCTTCCCCATAGAGTTAAGTATTTGGCCCTGATATGCGAAACCTAAGTCACCGCTGCTCAACGATTCTGTTTAAAAGGCATATAAAAATGCCGCCCGGTTTTGCAACCGGGCGGCATTGATCATCTTCTGTTATCGAGGATGAGCTATCAGGCCGTGGCCAGCTTGGCCTGCTCTTCACCGCGCTTGAGCATGGCGTAGGAGACACCGGTCAACAGCGAGCCTGCTGCAATCGCCACGATATACATCATGACGTTGCTGATAGCGTGCGGGATAAAGAGCACAAACAGGCCGCCGTGGGGTGCCATCAGCTCGCAGCCGAACAGCATGGAGAGCGCACCGGTCAGGGCGCCGCCGACCATGCAGGCCGGGATGACCCGCATCGGATCCTTGGCGGCAAACGGAATGGCACCCTCGGAGATAAAGCACAGTCCCAGCACGAAGGAGGCTTTGCCCGCTTCCTGTTCCGCCTTGATGAACTTGGTGCGGGCCAGGAAGGTGGCGATCCCCATGCCCAATGCCGGCACCATACCGGCGGCCATCACCGCAGCCATTGGGGCGTAGGTTTTGGAGGCCAGCAGGCCAACCCCGAAGGCGTAGGCCGCCTTGTTGACCGGACCGCCCATGTCGAAGCACATCATGGCGCCGATGATGACACCCAGCAGCACCGCGTTGGCAGAGCCCATGTTGTTGAGGAAGGTGGTCATGGCATTCATGATGCCGGCCACAGGGCCACCCACCACGTAGATCATCACCAGACCGGTAAAGAGGCTGGCAAAGAGCGGAATGATCAGGATAGGCTTGAGCGCTTCCAGGGTCACCGGCAGGCGCACCTTGTCGCTCAGGTACTTGGCGCTGTAACCGGCCAGGAAACCGGCCACGATGCCGCCGAGGAAACCGGCGCCCAGCGAGCTTGCCAGCATACCGCCGATCATGCCGGGGGCGAGACCCGGGCGGTCAGCGATGGAGTAGGCAATGTAACCGGCCAGCACCGGGATCATCAGGGCAAAGGCGGAGCCACCACCGATCTTCATCAGGGCGGCGGCCAGAGTGCCTTCCACCTTGAACGCCTCAATACCGAACACGAACGAGAGCGCGATGATAAGACCGCCCGCCACCACCATGGGCAGCATGAAGGAGACCCCGGTCAACAGATGCTTGTAGGGGCCTGCCTTCTCTTCTTTCTTGGGCTGGCTGGCGCCGCTGTGGCGATAGGTTTTCGCCTCGTTCCACGCCTTGTCGAGCTCGGCACGGGTTTTCTTCAATGCCGCGCCCGTGCTGGTACGATAGACCGGCTTACCGTCAAAGCGCGCCATGTCCACTTCGATATCGGTGGCGAGGAATACCAGATCGGCAGATGCAATCTCCTCGGCAGTCAGGGCATTCTGGGCACCGACCGAGCCTTGGGTCTCGACGCGGATCTGATAACCCAGCTGTTTGGCCATGGTCTCCAGCGCTTCTGCCGACATAAAGGTGTGGGCAACGCCAGTCGGGCACGCTGTCACTGCCACGATGCGCTTGCCAGCGGCGGCGGGTTTAGCTGCTGCGGGAGCGGCTTGATGACGATAGATGCTGGCACCGCTGGTGGCAGCTTCCAGCAAGGCAGCCGGATCCTGCAGGGCGAGATCCATGCTCCCTTGATAGACTCGCTTGCCATCATAGGCGGCGAGATCCACCGGGGCACTGGCGACAACCAGCACCAGATCGGCGGCGGCAATCTGCTCCTTGCTCGGTACTTGGCGGGGCTGCATGCTGGAGCCGACGTCGAGGGTGAGTTCCCAGCCAGCCAGTTTGGCCTGCTGTTCTATCCGTTTTGCAGCGAGAAAGCTGGTGGCAATGCCCGCCGGGCAAGCCGTAACCAAGATTGCTTTCATTGGGCATCTCCTGAGTTTTCCATTGAGGGGGTATGGCATTGAACCGGTGCCAGCGCATCCAGACGCTCTACGCGCACCTGTTCAAGTAAAGGGTTGAGCACATTGATATCGTCAAAGCCGACCGCCACCTGACTGACCGCCAAGGCCGAGACGGCGGTGGCCAGCCGCAGGATCTGCTCCGGCGCCCAGCCAAGGCTCAGACCATGGGCAAGACCGGCCACCAGGGAATCGCCGGCACCCACGGTGCTGACCACCTGCATCCGCGGTGGAATGGCTTGCCAAACGGCATCTGTGGCAAACCAGATCAGGCCATCGGCGCCGTTGGAGATCACCACGTTGGGGATGCCGCTTGCCTGCAGCGTGCGGGCACACTCGGCCTGCTCGCTCAGGGTCTTGATGGGGCGGCCCGCCCACTGGCCGAGCTCCTCCAGATTGGGTTTGACCAGGGTCGGCGCCGCCTTGATCCCTTCGCTTAACGCCGCACCACTGCAATCGAAGATCACCTGCTTGCCCTTGGCCTTGAGCAGACGGATCAGATGGGCGCAGTAATCGGGGGCCACCCCTTTGGGCAAGCTGCCCGCCAGCACGAACCACTCTGCATGCGCAGCCAATTGGTCGATGGCCTGCTCCAGCGCGCTCACCTCCCCTTGCTGGATGGTGAGCCCCGGCAGGTTAAGATCGGTGACCCGACCAGACTGCTCGGAGATCTTGACGTTGATGCGGGTGCTGCCCGCTACGCGCACAAAGTGATCATCCAGCGCTCGCTCGGCAAACAGGGAGACAAAACTCTGTTCATTGTCAGCGCCCAGCCAGCCGGTGACGCCTACGTCGCGGCCCAGATCCTTGAGCACCATGGCGACGTTGATCCCCTTGCCCGCCGCGCGCAGGTTGGCCTCGTTCACTAGATTGACCTCGCCAAGGCTCATCGCCTCGAGGCGGGTGGTGAGATCGAGGGCGGGGTTGAGGGTAATGGTGACAATCTTCATCAGTGTGCCCCCTCGCCGAGACCAGCGGCGATCGCCTCACCGATCCCCTTGAGGGCGGCTTCGGCATCTGCTCCTTCAGCGCGAAACGCCAGACGATGCCCGCACTTGACCCCAAGGCCGATCACTTTCATCAGGCTCTTGGCAGAGACCGCCTCGCCGCTGCCATCCAGATTGGCAACCCGGATATCTGATTCAAACTCTTTGGCCACCTTGACCAGCATGGCACCGGGACGAGCGTGCAACCCGTGAGGGTTGATGATGGTGAAGGTTTCACTAAGACCGCTCGCTGGCCCTGCCTGCAACATGGCCAACCCGTCGCTGCCCGCCAGCGTCGCCAGCTGACCAGCAGCCGCCAGTTTGGCCAGATTCTCCAGCTGCGGCAGATGGCCGCTATCTGCGGCGCACAGCAGCAGCATGGCGCTGACCGGCAGCTCCCCTGCGCGAAGTTCGCTGCTGGGCGTTGCCAGCACCCAGCCAGTCTGGGCCGCTTGCGCCCGGGCCAGCCAGACGCCCTCGCCCAGATAGGCGGGATCGCTTGCCAGCAGGGCGCTCACCATGGCGGCATCGCCCCAGCCCGCCGATTTGGCGCGGGCGGCTGCTCCCAGCAGCAGTTGGTCGCGATCATCGGCCGGGAAGTCAGCCAGGGTCAGGTATTGCACCTCTTTGGCGGCAGTGGCGCCAGTCAGGATGTTGATGATGGTGTCGGCATCGGTGGCCTCTTTGAGCTGGGCTGCCGCCTGCTCGTCACCCAGCACATGGGTGAGCTGGCGCAAAATGCCCAGATGTTCGTCGGACTTGGCGGCGATGCCGATGGCGACGTAGGCGATCTGCCCCTCGTCCCACTCGATGCCATGAGGGAATTGGGCCACCATGACGCCTGTGCTCTTCACCAGATGACGGGTATCGGTGGTGCCGTGGGGAATGGCGATGCCGCTGCCAAGATAGGTGGCATGCTGCGCTTCACGGGCCAGCATCCCATCCACATAGCCCGCTTCCACCAGACCGGCTTCGGTCAGTTTGCCTGCCAGCAGGGCAATGGCGTCCGACTTGGTTGCCACCGACTGTCCCAGCAAGATCTGCTCTCGCGCCAACTTCAACATAGAGACTCTCCATCAGGTTCCGGCCGCGCCGGTACGTCACAATTGAACATTCGGATAACTCGCCAGCTGACAATAGACCCGAACACGGTTCACTGTGATCGGGGCCCGATTTTCAGGCCACTGGGTCTCTTCGCTGCTGACAGGCTGAATCGTTTCACCTACACTCAGACTGAATCGTTTCAGCGAATTGATCAAGTACCCACAAAGAGTGCTTTTCAATGATATGATCCCGCGCACACTTTTCGGTGCCCTCACCCGGCAGTGACCGTGGGCCTTGCAACTCAAACAGAGCCAATATGATGAAACTGGATGAAATCGCCGCCCTCGCCGGTGTCTCGCGCACCACGGCAAGCTATGTGATCAATGGCAAGGCCGACCAATACCGCATCAGCCAGGCCACCCGCGACAAGGTGATGGCCGTTGTCACCGCCCATAACTACCAGCCGGACAGCCGCGCCGCCTCCCTGCGCGGCGGCCAGACCAAGACTCTGGGCTTTATCCTGCCCGACCTTGAGAACGCCAGTTACGCCAAGCTGGCCAAACGGCTGGAACAGGGGGCCCGGGCGCAGGGATATCAGCTGCTCATTGTCTGCTCGGAAGATGAGCCCGCTACCGAAAAAGAGCTGGCCCAGATGCTGGTGAGCCGCCATGTGGATGCCCTGCTGGTGGCCAGCTGCCTGCCGCCGGACGACTCCTTCTACGGCAAATTGCAGGCGCAAGGCAGCCAGATCCTCGCCATCGATCGGGCGATGGCCGCCGACAAGTTCGTCACCGTCGCCAGTGAAAACGAGAAGGCGAGCTTTGATCTCACCAGCTCCTTGCTCACCCCGACTCTGCGTCATATCGCCTTGATCACCGCGCTGCCAGCACTCACGATCAGTCAGGAGCGAAAAGCCGGTTTCGAGCAGGCGGTCGCCAGCCATAGCGCGACTCGCCACCTGTGCGAGGGGGATCACTTCTCCCGTCTTGAGGGGTATCGCCTGATCAAGGATCTGCACCAGCAGCTGGGCCAGTTGCCCGAAGCACTGATCACTACCTCCTATATCCTGATGGAGGGAGTGCTGGACTATCTATTGGAGCAAGAGATCGATATGAGCCAGCTTGCCATGGCCACCTTCGGGGACGATCGGCTGCTCGACTTCCTCCCCTTTGGCATCAACTCCCTACCCCAGCAGCACGACGCGCTGGCGAGCCAGGCGCTGGAGCTGGCACTCAAGGCGGTGAACGGCAACTACCAGAGCGGGCTGCACTATGTGAGCCGCACCCTCAAGCGCCGTCGCTAACCTGCTCGAAGCAGACCCGATTTGCTGTCAATGGGTGGGTAAAACGAACAGATGACAATAAGGCTGCCAGGATTGGCAGCCTTATTATTTTTTCCCACAACCCTACCCGCCCGTTTTGCTTTCTCTACCGTCTGGCCGGGCCTCCACACTCCTTTCACCCCGCAACTAAACGCCAACGCCACGACAAGGCACTCCCCCATCCGTGCTGCAACCACTTGGCTGACCTGTATCAATGAGCCCCTGCCAATCATTTTTTCGGTGCTTTTTTCTGCAATCAGCTACCGCTGTCATCATTTATTTCCACTTGTTGCCACAAGCCAGCACAAGATCCGTATAAAAGGGGTTGTTTCCGCTATTTTGATCCGCTAACGTGGCAACCATCTTTTACAACTGACAGGTTTTAGGTACAGATGTTCCCGTTCCGATATTGCTAGCCTCCGGCCCTATCACCGGAGGCACCTTCTGATAACGCCAATCGGCCCCCTCTTGTTGACGTCACTGCTGACATCGCCTGTTTGCACTGACACCGCTACGTTCGGATGGATAACATGAACACCAAGACTCTGGGTTGTACCCTGTTGATTGCCGGCACCTCCATAGGCGCCGGCATGCTGGCCCTGCCGCTGGCCTCCTCCTCCCTCGGCGGCCCCGCCACCCTGATGTTGATGGTCGGCCTCTGGGCCCTGATGGCCTTCACCGCCATGCTGCAAGTAGAGGCAAGCCTCAACACCGGCAAGTGGTACCTGCACCAGCTGGCGGATCATCTGCTCGGCCCCTGGGGCAAGCGCATCGCCTCCTTCTGTATCCTGATGCTGTTCTACTCGCTGGCCTCCGCCTACATCAGCGGCGGCAGCAGCCTGCTGGCACAGGCACTGGCCGATGCGGGCATGACCCTCAGCCAAGAGCAGGCCGCCTGGGCTTTTACCCTGCTGTTTGGCGGCATGGTCTGTGTCGGCACCCGCTCGGTGGATTACCTCAACCGGCTGATGTTCACCGTCAAACTGGTGATCATGGTGGTGGTGCTGGCGTTGCTGCTGCCCCGCACCGAAGGGCAGCATCTGCTCTCGATGCCGCTGGGTCAGGGCCTGTTGCTGGCGGGCCTGCCGGTCATCTTCACCTCGTTCGGCTTTCACGGCTCCATTCCGAGCGTGATGCTCTACCTCGGTGACTGCCCAAAACAGCTGCGTAGGGTCTTTGTCTGGGGCTCAGCCCTGCCGCTGATCCTCTACGTGCTGTGGCAGGTGGCGATCCTCGGTCTGCTCGGCCAGCAAGCCCTGCTGCAAACCGGCGGCGCGCTGGACAGCCTGCTGGCCAACGTCGGCAAGCTGGTGAGCTGGCCTGCGTTTAATCAGGCGATGCACCTGTTTGCCGATCTGGCTCTCGCCACCTCCTTCCTCGGGGTAACGCTGGGGCTGTTCGACTTTATGGCCAAGGCAACCCGCCGCAAGGACAACTGGCAGGGCCGCACTCAGACTGGCCTTATCACCTTCGTGCCGCCATTGCTGTTTGCCCTCTACTTCCCGCAGGGCTTTATCATGGCGCTGGGCTACGCTGCCATTGCGCTGGCAATCCTCGCGGTACTGCTGCCGGTGGCGCTGGTGTGGCAGAGCCGCAAACAGGCCCCTGCCCACCACTACCGCGCCCCGGGTGGCGTAGTAGCGCTGGGACTGGCCGCCGCCATGGGGGTGCTGATTGTCGGCGTACAGATCAGCGTCAGCCTTGGAATGCTGCCAGCGCTGTAATCCCCGATACTGAATGCCCAAATAGCAAAGCCCCACCAATTAACTTGGCGGGGCTTTTTGTAGGAAAAGAAATCAAGTTGGATACAGGCATCCGCCATTAATTAAGAGTGCGACCCTTACCAAACAAACACCCAAACCTTCAGCTATATACCGCCTTTTTACTACCTAACCCTGAATAATCAGTTCAAAACCCGTTCATGCCCGCTCGCTACACTGCCCGCTCGTTTATCGCTATCAGGAGTTTGAAAACAATGATGTTGCATCTCACGAAGAGTTCCCTTGCCCTTGTTCTGCTGGCAGCCAGCGGCGCCCTCAGCGCGGCCGAAATCACCAACAACAATATTACTGAGGCGGAGATCAAGGCCGCGCAGGATGGTTGGGGCGCGGCGCTCATCAAGATAAGCGATGACTATCGCGCCGGTGGGATTGAGCGCGCCAAGGCGACTGCCGAGTCGGTGCTCGACAGCGCTTATGGCTACCAGCAGGGGCCGGTGCTGTTCAAACCCACTCTTGCCGGTGGCGAGCAGACCTTTCGCACCAACCGCGAGGGGGCGCTGGCCTACTTTGTCGGCAACAACAGCGCCTACCCCACCGACAAAGGGTTCGCCCTGAAAAACTGGCAGAGCTATCGCTATGACAATGCCGCCGTCTATATCAACGGCGACATGGCGCTGACCATGGGCAAGGTGCATCTGGTAGATCGAGATAACAAGGAGACCACTGTCGACAAGACCTGGGGTTTCAAGAAGGGGGATGATGGCAAGGTGCGCATCGTGCTGCACCACTCCTCCCTCCCTTACGAGGGGTAATGACGGGGCGCAGCCCACCATCAACACGGTCAAAATACAGCCCTGCCACCTCGGCAGGGCTGTTTGTTTTGCGCCTGCGCTTGGCCGATGGCGAGTGAGTGGATGACGCTCGTGCCAAGGCAGTTTGCTGCTACCCTCAAGGCAAGCCATTGAGATGCCGAGCAATATCGCGTCTCTCAGCACTAGCCTCTGACATCATCACACAAGGAGCCAGATACCATGACCATACTGCCTGTTTACGCGGCCCTGCTCGCCCTGCTGTTTGTGTTGCTGAGCATTCGAACCATTCGCACCCGCCATAGCCGCAAGGTGGCGCTGGGGCATGGGGATGACCCCGCCATGTTGCGCGCCATGCGGGTACACGCCAACTTTGCCGAGTATGTCCCCCTCGCCCTGCTGCTGGTCTATTTCGTTGAAACCGGCAGCCATGCCCCCTGGCTGGTTCATTTGCTGGGGATTGCCTTGCTGCTTGGCCGACTCTGCCACGCCTTTGGCATGAGCCGCACGCCGGAGAACTTCCGTTATCGGGTGGCGGGAATGGGGCTGACCTTCACAGTGATCCTGGTGAGCGCGGCCCATATTCTGATCACGGCGCTGCTCCCCTGACCCGACCGTCACGAATAGCTGGCGAAGCGGTCTGGCAGCCATCCCTATCGGCTATTCTTCACTGCACAGATAGTCGCAACAGTTCTGCTTGAACAAGCACGATTCAGGAGTGCTATATGAAGTGGATTGGCTGGTTACTGCTTGTCGGGCTGACTCCCGTTGCCCACGCAACCCCGCTAAAGCTGGCGGCAGCGGTCGAGCACACTGCGATATTGCGCCCTTTTATTCATGACTGGTTTGGCCGGGCCGGCATCGACTTTCAGTTGATCCCCTGCTCCTATGCCCGCTGCGAAAAGTTGATTGAGGCTGACCATGCCGTCGATGGCGATATGGCCCGGATCAAGGGCTTTGATCAGACCTATCCCCACTTGCTGCAGATCGGTGCCCCCATCTCGGAGGTGGCGATTTATGGTCAGCCAAGGGATAACCCGAGCTGGCCCCCTGCCAAGGGTACCGTGATTGGCTGCCTGCGTGGCATCCAGTGGTGCGAGCGCTTCCTCGGCAACTATCAGGTCATCTGGTTGAACGATGAGAAGCAGGGGCTTGCCCAACTGCAACGAGGCAAAGTGGATTGGCTCATCAAGATGCGCCCCGCCTCTCAACCTGCACTGGCGTCCCCCTGGCAGAAGATCACCAAAGAGCAGGTCTTTCTCTACCTCGATAAAAAGCACCGCGCGGAAATTGCGGCCTTGCTCAAGGTACAGCTGGCGTTTATCAATAACGGCCGCTGGCTGGCGATGCAAAAGCAGTACCTCTCCGCCATCTAGCGCGGTTCTCGCAGCACCACACAGTGCCGATTACATGGCTGAAAAAACAAAAAGCCCTGCCAGATTGGCAGGGCTTTTCAGTCAACCGCATAGCTGGGGAGTCAAGCTCCCGAGCCGCTTACTGGTTGTGGGTAGAGCGACGTGGACGACGGGCCTGAGCAGGTTTGCCAGCGCCATCAGCCGGACGCTGACCACCTTGCGGTTTGGGCTTGCCACCGTTACCGGTACGGGCACCACCCGCATTGCCATTGGAGGCGGAACGACCGGCCCCCTGACTCTGGCCTTGACCTTGCGGACGCGGCGCACGGCGCTGCTCGCTCGGATCACGAGGCTCTTTGCGCAGCGGCGCGCCGATACCACGGGCGATGTTGTCCAAGGTCTCGCGGGAGGCTTCAAAACCGGCTACCTGCTCGCAGGGGATGTTCTGCTTGGTCAGACGCTCGATGGCTTTGATAAGCTTCCCTTCATCTGCAGCCACTAGCGAGATGGCGTGACCGGCAGCACCGGCACGGCCGGTACGACCGATACGGTGCACGTAATCTTCCGCCACGTTCGGCAGTTCGAAGTTGACTACCTGCGGCAACTTGTCGATGTCCAGACCACGGGCGGCGATGTCGGTCGCCACCAGCACCTTGACGCTACCATCCTTGAAACCGGCCAGTGCACGAGTACGGGCACCTTGGCTCTTGTTGCCGTGGATGGCGGCGGCGCTGACGCCGTTCTTGTCAAGGGTTTCGGCAACGCGGTTGGCCATGTGCTTGGTACGGGTGAACACCAGTACCTGCTGCCAGTTGTTGCTGGTGACCAGATGGCTCAGCAGCGCGATCTTGTTGGCCTTGTCGCACGGATGCACCAGCTGCTCGATACGCTCGGCGGTGCTGTTGCGCGGGGCAACTTCGATCACTGCCGGGTTATCCAGCAGACCGGTGGCCAGTTCGCGGATCTCGTCGGCGAAGGTGGCGGAGAAGAGCAGGTTCTGGCGCTTCTTCGGCATCAGGGCCAGGATGCGGCGGATGTCGCGGATAAAACCCATGTCGAGCATGCGATCCGCTTCGTCCAGTACCAGGATCTCAACCTCGTCAAACTTGACGGCGTTCTGGTTATAGAGATCCATCAGGCGGCCAGGACAGGCCACCAGCACGTCCAGACCACGGCGAGTCGCCATCATCTGCGGATTGATGCTAACACCGCCGAAGACTACGTGGCTGCGCATCGGCAGGTATTTGCCGTAGTTACGCACGCTCTCGCCCACCTGGGCGGCCAACTCGCGAGTCGGGGTCAGCACCAGCGCACGAATGCGGTTCGGAGAAACCTTGCGCTTGCTCTCCATCAGACGTTGCAGCATCGGCAGGGTAAAGCCTGCGGTCTTGCCGGTCCCTGTTTGGGCCGCCGCCATCAGATCGCGGCCAGCCAGAACGGCGGGGATCGCTTGCTGCTGAATGGGAGACGGGGTGTCGTAGCCTTGTTCGGCAACGGCACGTAACAAGGGTTCGGCCAGACCGAGGGAAGTAAAACTCATAATTACCTGCTAGAGATAGGGGCGCCGGGGATTTGTGGTGGGGCTCCTCTGCTGAGCCGATGCCATCTCACAAGATCTGGGCCTATTGAGAAAACAACGATTTCCCCGGGGAGCAGAGCAAAGGGGAAAGAATAGAGGCGCAGTCTAACGGAGTTGTCCGGGATAAACGAGAAAAATGTGATGCTCCTCCCAGCACGAACAGAAAATCCCCCTCCTGCCCCCCGAATAATCCCGTTGATTGATGTAGCACGCACCACACTATTAACTGGCAACACAATATCAGCCCTCGCAGGCATGGCTCGCGGGGCAAACGCACGGGATAAAGAACACAATAACGAGGTTTAACTATGACCACGTCATATCGTCCCCGCGGCAGCTGGCAGGCAAGGATTGGCCTGCTGCTTCTGCTGCTAAGTCCAGCACTGCAGGCCAGTCAGACTCTGACCGTGGCCTGGAGCCACTGGCCCCCCTTCAGCCAAATCAACAACCGAGGTGAGCTGGATGGGCTGGATGTCAGCCTGACCCGCCAGATCCTCACCCAGGCGGGCTTTGCCCCCAAGTTTCGCGAGCTTCCCTGGGCGCGGGCACTGCATCTGGTAGAACACGATCAGCTGGATGTGGCGATGGCCGCCCTCCCTCTGCCGGAGCGCCAGAGTTATGCCCGCTTCTCGACCCCCTACCGCCAGAGTGCCTATGTGCTGCTGAGCAATGACCCGATTCCCGGCCATCAGGATCGCTGGGCGCAGCTCGATAATCTGCCCGCGTTGTGCAACGAGAAAGGGCTCAAGATAGGCAAGTTACGCGGCACCCGCCCCATGCATCAGATGGATAGCTGCCCGGCGCTTAAAATGGCGACCGAATACAACGCCGATGAGCGGATGATCGATCTGCTGCTGGCTCGCCGCCTCGATGGCATCATCATGGAGTGGCAATATGCCCGCTACCGGCTGGCCCAGCTGGGAGCCGAAGAGTTTATCAGCTGCCAGCTGTTGCTACACCACCAGCCGGTCAGTCTGATGTTTGCCAAAAACAGCGTGAGCGAAGAACAGATCCTCAAAGTCAACGAGGCCATTCATGCCTTGCCCAAACCCCACAACAAGTTCTCGCCCCCCAGGTGTCGCCTCAATGCCGATCCGGGCGCCGCAGATCTGCTGACCCGCACCCTCCGCAAGCATTGACGGGATAAGCCGCCACCTGAAATAGCAAAGGCGACCCGAAGGTCGCCTTTTTGGTATTGTCGAACTTGTTCCCCGAACAGGGAGCGATCAGTCGATGAGCAGCAATAGCGATCAGCGCAGCTGCGGGGTATGGGTCAACACCCCTTGATTCTGGGCGCGATGGCGCAGCAGATGATCCATCAACACCAGCGCCAGCATAGCTTCGGCGATGGGCACGGCGCGAATGCCGACACAAGGATCGTGACGACCCTTGGTGATCATCTCGATTGCCTCGCCTTCGGTATTGATGGTCTTGCCCGGCACAGTGATGCTGGAAGTCGGTTTGAGCGCCATGCTTACCACGATATCCTGACCTGACGAGATCCCACCCAGAATGCCGCCCGCATGGTTGCTGGCAAAGCCCGCCGGGGTCATCTCGTCGCGATGCTCGGAGCCTTTTTGCTCCACTACCGCAAAGCCGTCACCGATCTCCACCCCTTTCACCGCATTGATGCCCATCATGGCATGGGCAATGTCGGCGTCGAGGCGATCAAACACCGGCTCACCCAGGCCCACCGGCACATTGCGCGCAATGACCTGCACCTTGGCACCGATACTGTTGCCCTCTTTTTTCAGGTCGCGCATGTATTGATCGAGCGCTTCCAGCTTGCCCGCATCGGGGAAAAAGAAGGGATTCTGCTCAATCTGCGCCGCGTCAAAGCCTTCCGCCTTGATGGGGCCGAGCTGGGAGAGAAAACCGGTGATCTCGATGCCATGCACCTGTTTCAGGTACTTCTTGGCAATGGCCCCCGCCGCTACCCTCATCGCGGTTTCCCGGGCGGAGGAGCGACCACCGCCACGATAGTCCCGCTGGCCATACTTCTGGTGGTAGGTGTAGTCAGCGTGACCCGGCCGGAACAGATCCTTGATGTCGGAGTAATCCTTGGAGCGCTGATCGGTATTCTCGATGAGCAGCCCGATGGAGGTACCGGTGGTCTTGCCCTCGAACACTCCGGAGAGGATCTTCACCTCGTCCGGCTCACGGCGCGGCGTGGTGTAGCGAGAAGTGCCCGGCTTGCGCCGATCCAGATCCCCCTGCAGATCCGCCTCACTGATCTCCAGCCCCGGCGGGCAACCATCGACCACGGCGCCCAGCGCCAAGCCGTGACTCTCGCCAAAGGTAGTGACCCGAAAGAGTTGACCAAAACTGTTCCCTGCCATGCGCGCTCCTGCTTAGTTCTTGTAGATGGCGAAATGATCCTGATACTGCACCAGCTCGTCACGGGTCATCACAAAGACGCCGTGGCCGCCGTTTTCGAATTCAACCCAAGTAAAGGGGATCTCGGGGAACTGGGCTTCCAGATGGATCATGCTGTTGCCCACTTCGACCACCAGCACACCGTTATCCTTGAGGAAATCTGCCGCATGGGCCAGCAAACGCTTGGTCAGCTTGAGACCATCGGTGCCGGACGCCAGCGCCAGCTCGGGCTCGTGACGGAACTCGTCCGGCAGATCCGACATATCTTCGGAGTCAACATAGGGCGGGTTGGAGACGATAAGATCGTACTTGTCGCCCGCCGGCAGATCGCGGAACAGATCGGAGCGGATCGGAATGACCTGCTGCTCCAGCCCGTGATCGTTGATGTTGCGCTCGGCCACGTTCAGTGCATCAATGCTGATGTCGATGGCATCCACTTCCGCTTCAAGGAACTCGTGGGCCATGATGATGGCGATGCAACCGGAGCCGGTGCACAAGTCCATGATCCGGGTCGGTTCATGTTTGAGGAAGGGTGCGAAACGGTTGGCCACCATCTCGGCAATGGGGGAACGGGGAATGAGCACCCGCTCGTCCACGTAGAACTCCCAACCGGCATACCAGGCCTTATTGGTCAGGTAGGCGGCCGGTACCCGCTCCTGTACGCGTCGGATAATCAGCTCGGCGATACGGTGACGCTCGCTGCTGGTGAGACGGGAGTGGCGCATGGCCGGGTCTACATCCGGTGGCAGATGTAACGCGGGCAGTACCAGCTGCACAGCTTCATCCCAGGCGTTGTCGGTTCCATGACCGTAAAAAATCCCGGCGTCGTTGAAACGACTCATGGCCCAACGCAACATGTCCTGGATGGTGTGCATCTCGGCAACCACCTCATCGATAAATATCTTGTCCAAATCCACCTCCAAGTCGAGTAATATCCGGCCCGAGCCCCGTTTACCTGACGGGCAAGACGCATACCTAATACATGAGCATCTGATGAAAAAAACGCCCTCACCGACAGACGAGGAAACCCTGCTGTTCCGCGATGCGATAAAAGGTACCCGGAAAATCAAGCAAGATACCATAAGGGCCGAGTTACGCCCGGTCAAGCAGAAACGCGAAATGCGCGAAACCCGCGAAAAGCTTGGGGTTGACCACTATTTCAGCGATGAGTATCAGCCCCATCTCGACGATGATGGGCCGACCCGTTATGTGCGGGAAGATGTGTCAAAATTTGAGCTGAAAAAGCTCAAGCGGGGCATTTATCCGCCGGAGATCTACCTCGATCTGCACGGCATGAACCAGCAGCAGGCAAAACAGGAGCTGGCCGCCCTGCTCACCCTCTGCCAAAAAGAGAACATTCACGTCGCCTCGGTGATGCACGGCATCGGCAAACATATTCTCAAGCAGCGCATTCCCAGCTGGCTGGCCCAGCACCCCAATGTTCGCGCCTTCCATCAGGCTCCCCGCGAATGGGGCGGCGACAGCGCCATTCTGGTGTTGCTGGATATCGAAGAGTAGTTAGCCAAACGACCACACTATACTGAATATCAATATGTTATTCGCCGTGGAGGTCGCATGTTTACACAGGGTTCCCATGCCGACATAAAGTCATCTCTCGACGCCATCGGCGCAGCCGTGGCGGTGTTCAGCCTCGACAAGGATGATCACTTTGTGCTGGTCTCTGCCAACGATACCTTTGCCAAGGCGTTCGAGCTGGATGTCCTTGGCAGCATTGGCAAACAGCTGAGCGAGATGTTTCCCCGCTACATCACCAATACCATCGAGCCACCAATGCACGAATGTGTGCGCATGCAGACAGGGCTCGAGAGCGAGCTGCCCATCGACAGCCTATCGCGCACCAGTTGGTGGCGCTTTATTCTCTCCCCCATCATCCCCGAGCAGGCACGGATCAACCGGATCATCGTGACCGCCATCGATATCACTGCCAAAAAGCAGCTGGAAGAGGCGCTCACCACCAGTCGCCGTCGCTTCGAAGCGGTGGTCAACTCCGCCTATGACGGCATCATCAGTGTCAGCAGCGAATCACGCATCGAGCTTATCAATACCGCCGCCTGCGAGATGTTCGGCATCGACGAAAGCTATCTCGGCAAGCGGCTGGAAACCCTGCTTCCCCAGCGTTTTCGCGCCAATCACGAAACCTATTTCAAAGCCTTCAGCAGCTCCCCCATCAATTCGCGCCCGATGCATGCCCGCGCCTCGGTGATGGGTCTGCGCCGCGACGGTAGCGAATTTCCGCTGGAGGTGACCATCGCCAAGATCAATCTGGGCCCGACCACCGAGATGACCGCCATCTTGCGGGATATCTCTGAGCGAGCCCGACTGGTGGAGGAGTTGAAGGTCGCCGCCACCACGGATCCTCTCACCGGCATTGCCAACCGGCGCCGGTTCAACGAGCTGGTCAACGCCGAGATGCAACGCTGCCAGCGTTTTGGCCATACCATGAGCCTGCTGCTGATCGATATCGACCACTTCAAGGAAGTCAACGATACCTTTGGCCATCAGCAGGGGGATTTGGCGATCCTGAGTCTGGTGAAACGGATCAGCAAACAGCTGCGGGAGGTGGACATGCTGGGTCGCTGGGGTGGCGAGGAGTTTATCGTGCTGCTACCGGAAACCTCCCTCGAGCTCGCCTGGGCCAGCGCCGAGCGGATCAGGCTCGCCATCGAAGCCCAGCACCATGCACTGGAGGGGGCTCTTGAGATCTCCCTCACCATCAGTATCGGGATCAGCGCCAGCAAGGGCAGCCATGACACTGTAGAGAAGATGGTTAGACGGGCCGACACCGCCCTCTATCTGGCCAAAAAGCAGGGGCGCAACTGCTGCCGCAAAGAGGAGCCGGAACCGACCTGATGGCGCCCCCCCTATCCTCTGGTGACACAGCTAACCTGTGCTAGCAGAGATAACCAACCACAACGTACACAAAAAGCTGCGCTACTCTCTTCGGTAGCGCTGCTTGTTTCATTCTGCTTTTGGGGCACTTTTCAATCACAACCATCAAGGGGACGGCTAAGGCGCAGTGGGCCGCCATCAGCCAGAGAGAGCCTCACTGACAGCATGCCGCCGTTGGGCAATTGCCACTCGAAGAAGTCATCAAATCCGGCAATCGTGACGGCGCGGATCACCTTGGCGACCACACCGTGCGCCACCAGCAGTATCCGCTCCCCTTGCATGGTCGAAGCAAGTTCCGTGAGTCCCTGCGAGACCCGGGCAATCACCTCATCAATGGTTTCACCACCGGGTGGAGATTCAGCCCAGCGCCGGGTGATATTGCGCGCCCACAGTTCGGGATAGCGATCCCTTGCTTCTGCCTGCGTCAGCCCTTCAAATAGGCCGACATCCCTCTCACGAAAGGCTGACACAAGCTCCACATGCAATCCCAACTGACAAGACAAAATGGCAGCGCTCACCCTTGTCCGCAGCAGGGGTGACGCCAGCAGCCGATCGAACGGGGCCTGAGTGGCCGCTACCTCGTCAGCCAATCGGGCAATGTGCCTCTGGCCACTCTCATTAAGCCCGATATCCAGTGCACCTTGATACCGTCCTTCCGCATTGGCTTGCGTCTCACCATGGCGGATAACGACCAGCTCCATGCCAACCTCCTTTGTTGGGGCTACCCTGGTTTTACTTCCCTTTGCGATAACGGGGATGATCGTCCTGGATCGGCAACCAGGGCTGTTGGCTGTCGGTATGGATGTGGTAGGTTGGCGCAACGGCCTCTGGATTATCGAGAGAGGCGATAGCCAACGTGAGATAGTCAGGGTACTGGGTGCTGCGATACGTGAGGGTGGAGCCACACTCGGCGCAAAACCCCCGTCGGATAAAATCTGAAGACGCATACTCGGTCGGTTTGCCGCATAACCACTGCACCTGTTCGGCGTGAAAGTCCATCCAGGCCCCGACCGGTGCACCCGTGGTGCGCTGGCAATCCCGACAGTGACAAAAATCGGTCGCAAAAGGTGCAGTCAGTACTTCATAACGGATTGCCCCGCAATGACAACCCCCCTTCATCTTGCCCCCTCGTTGCAATTTTGCACAAGCCAAAGAGATTACCAATATAAACCGGCCGTTTACATCTATTTTCTCAAGGGAATAAGCGACAATGTACCGAGATAAAGCTGAGTGATATAGCAAGACCTCACCATTTCAGGTGATAAATGACAGTTTACCAATAGAGAAGATACTCCTCATATTCGCAATGAGAGGTTTCATTTTATGGTGAAAAATGAATTCATAAGTAGCGTACTAAGCTCATCAGAAGACGCTAGTTTATGGAGGCTAACGAACCTGAATATAAATTTCACTCTCAACTTTGATTCAACACTATTTTATTTCAATTTTCAGATAAAAACTTACCTTATCAGTTAGAACATAAGCACCATTGAAAATACAAGATAATATTCAGTGATGCACTGCTGATAATTAACGAGGAGAAGGCGTTATCCGCCCTCTCCTCTTTGGGAGTTAAATTACGCCATCTTATTTGGCAGGAACTACAACCCAGGGGCCACCTTTGGCGGGATCATCCCCTTGCGTCCACCATTTGGCCTGATAGACGGCTCCCTTGTAGCTCACCTTGCTGCCCGCGGTGTAGACCTTGGTCGCTTCCCAGGCCGGGTTGCCACCGATGGGGGGTTCGCTCGGATCGACCGGTGGTGGAGTCAGTTTGTCCACAACCCGCACTTTCGGCCAGTTGGCGTGGGAGCCGTAGAAGTTGGTCACGCACTTCTCGTAGTCACCCGGCACCAGCGCAGAATAAGCGGTCTGGAAGCCCACCAGCTCGCACTCGAAGGAGTAACCGCCCGGGCGATCCGGATAATATTTCCAGTTGCCATCCCAGTTGGTGTAGAGCACGTCAGTAGCGCCGTTGAGATTGAGGCTGCCATAGGGAGTCTGCTGCCAGCAGGTGTTCTTCTCATCCGCCTTGATCGGGATCTGGTAGTGGTTGGCCAGCCCTTCCCAGTAGCGAATACGGTTGACCGGCTGCCCCTTGTCCTTGTTCTGTTCACCACACTCGATGCCGCCGTTGATGACGTTGATGGTGGTACCAAAGCCATAGCCGATACCGGCGTCAGCTTCCCGTTTGGAGGGTACCCAGGTGCGATCAATCACGTGCAACATGGCCGGTTTCGGGGCCTGCGGGGTGAGGAAAAACCAGATGGCAGAAGCGAGGTTGAGCCAGGAGTCAGCCACCAGCCCCGGGTTGTTGAGCAGCACGGAGGCATCGCCATCGAACATCGCTTCGGAGAAGGCGCCGTAGTTGAAGTGGTAAGAAAGCTGCTTGGCGCCGCGGCCGAAATACCCCTGACCCGTGCTGCAAGGCCACTTCTTGTTCTGCCAGTCGTTCTGGCCACAGCCGGTGGTATAGCCGGTCTGTCCCTCTGACCAGCCCATCTCCCGCACATGCACCAGCGCCTGTTGCCACTCCTCCAGCCCCAGCGGGTTATCGGAGACGTTCTCCTTGGCAATATGGCCACCGGTCTCCTGAGAGAAGTGGGCAAAGGCGGTCATGATGGATTTTTTACAGATCGCATCAGAATCACGCCCGTCAGTATATTCGCCACAGAACGCAGGGAATTTACCGATGGCTCGCAAGAAGCGGACATAAGTATATTCCGGCGCTGCCATCTGGGTTAAATATTCCCATTCAGATTGGGGAAATACTCGTTCAACCCGTTTTACGTTGTCAGGATTGCTTGCCAGACCCGGTTCAATGGCATCAACGATTTTATTTGACCGGGTCGCCAATGCCTTGGCCCATATTGCATACATGGGATTGGCCGTCTTGGCTTTTTCCATGGCTGCCAGATCCGGGGCCGCAATCACATATCCTCCCGCATTTTGCGGATCGGGTTGAATATTCATGGCTGCACTCATTGCGGCATAGCTTGGCAATGCGCAGGCGGCAGCGATCAGCCAGGCACAACGCTTGGGTTTGAACATGTTTATCGTCCTTGTTTGAATTAATGCGTTCCAAGAGTAGGTGTTTCAACAACTAAATTCACGATGAGAATTAAGAAATAAGCAGAATTTGTGAGCCATTTCACCTTGTGATATTCAGTGCAGCTGAAACAAAGGAAAAGAACCCAAACGAAAACGTCAGAGCATGATCTGTCGCCCATTTTTAGAACAGTTGAGACGGCCAGGTGGCCTGCCATACGGTCATTGTTCGTGATGAAAAAAATGGCTGACAGGCTCAATCTGTCAGCCATCATCAATGTTCAAGAAAAATGCTCAAAATAGCCGGATGTCAGGCACGCACGGCACGGATCAGGATATTGCGCGGGGTCATGGGTTTGGCACAAAACTCCCCCACTTCGACCCGATAGCCCTGCTCTTGCAAAAAGAGCGCGCGATCCAGCGCCAGCCAGATCTCGAGGGGACGGCGAAACAGGTGGCGCACCAGCTCCATGCGGGCGACATCACCAAAGCGGCGCTCCCCGTGTTCCAACCAGGCGGGATAGTCGAGCCCTGTTGGCAGCACAATCCCTTTGCGCTCTGCAGCCCAAACGCAGAATGCCTCAAACGTGCCGGTCAGCAAGCTCTTTTGCATATTGGGCACCGGCAGATACTCATCCACACCGCGCACCTGACGCTGCAGGCAGTCAAACCCGAGCCGCCACACCACTTCCTGCTCGCGCAGGCGGGCGATCCGCGCACCGCCAGTCACCGTCTCCTGTAACGGCAACTTGAGATCCGCCTTGCTCAACACCAGCTCGCTGGCGCTGGCCGCGGCTGACAACGGGCGATAGTGGCTGGTACGGATCAGGTGGTAACAACAGGGAGAGATGGTCACGCCGCTGGCACTGCGCTCGGCCACCCGCTCCAGCAGATGGGTGTGGAGCTCGCCGCAGGCATGGAGTGCCATAGCGTGATGTTCGGGGGCGATCAGCACCGCCGACTCGGGGGCAAAAGCATCGGCGCAGGTAAAGGTCATATTCGCGCCATCCCGCTCGGCCAGCAGCCGACCTTCGTCACAAAGCTGCCCTTGCAACTCCAGACTGAGGATAGGAGCCTGTCGATGAAGTGACACCAGCCGCCCAAGGTGGCCCTTGCCGGCACACCACTCCAGATAGGGGCCCTGATGGGCCGGCAAACAGGCGGTGAACGCCTCGATCTGGGCCTGCTTGCGCCCCGGCATATGCAGCGCCATCTCCTTGCTGCAGCTGATGGGCTCCGGGGTAAACGGGGCAAGCTGGCTGAGTTGCTGCAGCTCGGCTCCCTCGGCAATCCAGGGGGCAAGCAGACTGCTGAGGGCGCCCATATCTGCATCGAGTTCTGCCAACTGGGCAAGGGTCAGCCCATTGAGCAGTGCCGCCAGTTCGGGCGCCTCATCGGCAAAGGCCATGGTCAGATGATGATATGGCTGATATTGCCACCAGCGTCGGTAGCGGGTGAGCAGTCGATCCAGTTGTTGAAAACGTTGAGCCAGCACGAATGCCCCTGCCTTGCAGTCAAAAAGGAGGCTCATTCTAGCGATCCCGCTTCAAATTGCACTCTCAATACCAAACGATCAGCGCCGCGCAACAGCACAGCCAACCTTGTGAGCCAGGGCAGACCTGACAAAGTACGGGGTTTTATGCTATATTCCGCCCCCTCTTTCACGCGCCCCGCCCAACGCGGGTCGCTTTACACTAGCTATGGGACCAACAACATGACCATCAACGCCATTCTGCAAGCGCGCGCGGGCGCCAAGTGTGAACTGTGCAGCGCCGAGCAGGCGCTGACCGCCTTCGTGGTGCCTCACTCCCCCGCCAGCGACGATGATCACAGCGTTGCTATCTGTGACACCTGCCGTGGTCAGCTGGAACAACCGGATACCCTAGTGGTCAACCACTGGCGTTGCCTGAGTGACAGCATGTGGAGCCAGGTGCCTGCGGTGCAGGTGATGGCATGGCGCCAGCTGAAAGCTCTCTCCGGCAAGGGTGAAGTGTGGGCTCAGGATCTGCTGGACATGATGTACATGGAAGACGAAGCCAAGGCTTGGGCTGAAGCTGGTATTGCTGACGAAGATGACGACAGCGTACCGACCGTTGACTCCAACGGCGCCGTGCTGCAAGAGGGCGACTCCGTTACCCTGATCAAGGATCTGGACGTGAAAGGCGCCGGTTTCACCGCCAAGCGCGGCACCCTGGTCAAGGGCATCCGTCTGACCAACAACCCGCTTCATATCGAAGGCAAGGTCAATGGCGTGCAGATCGTACTGGTTGCTGCCTACCTGAAAAAGGCCTAAGCCTAGGGCAATTGCTCTACTGTCTGCTGCCAGAGCACAAGCACAACGAAAAAGGATGGCGTCACGCCATCCTTTTTTATACCCGCTTGCCGCAAACGGCCAACCTGAGTCCATAACAAGCCAGCCAAAGCAAAAAGGCGCATCCGAATGGACGCGCCTTGTTTACATGGCCGATGCCGTTAACCGGCAGCGGAAACGGTCACTCAGGAGGAGAGTTTGCCATCGAGCTCTGCAATTTTCGCAGACCAGTAGGCCGGACCGGTTTCGTGGATATTGTTGCCTTCGGAGTCGACCGCAACGGTCACCGGCATATCTTCCACTTCAAACTCGTAGATCGCTTCCATGCCGAGATCGGCAAAGGCTACCACGCGGGCCTTCTTGATGGCCTTGGCCACCAGATAGGCTGCGCCACCGACGGCCATCAGATAGACGGCCTTGTGCTGCTTGATGCTCTCGACGGTTTTCGGGCCACGCTCGGATTTGCCGATCATGCCGATCAGGCCGGTTTCACCCAGCATCATGTCGGTGAACTTGTCCATCCGGGTGGAGGTGGTGGGGCCAGCCGGGCCAACCACTTCGTCACGCACCGCATCGACCGGGCCAACGTAATAGATGAAGCGGTTGGTGAAATCGACCCCTTCCGGCAGCCCTTCGCCATTTTTCAGCATGTCGGCGATACGCTTGTGGGCGGCATCGCGACCGGTGAGGATCTTGCCGGAGAGCAGCACGGTATCACCGCTCTTCCAGCTGGCCAGCTCGGCCTTGGTGATGCCATCGACGTTGACGCGGCGCACATTACCACCCGCTTCACGGGTGATCTCCGGCCAGTCACTCAGTTTCGGCGGAGTCAGTTCGGCGGGCCCTGAACCATCCAGCTCGAAGTGAACGTGGCGGGTGGCGGCGCAGTTGGGGATCATCACCACCGGCTTGGAAGCGGCGTGAGTCGGCGCAGATTTGACCTTCACATCCAGCACGGTAGTGAGGCCGCCCAGACCCTGGGCACCGATCCCCAGCTTGTTGACCTTGTCGTAGAGCTCGACCCGCAGCTTCTCTTCGGTGGTTTGCGGGCCACGGGCGATCAGCTCCTGAATGTCGATGTGCTCCATCAGAGCCTCTTTGGCCAGCACCGCCGCTTTCTCGGCAGTACCGCCGATGCCGATGCCCAGCATGCCGGGCGGGCACCAGCCTGCGCCCATGGTCGGCACGGTTTTCAGCACCCACTCGACGATATCGTCAGAGGGGTTGAGCATCACCATCTTGGATTTGTTCTCGGAGCCGCCGCCTTTGGCCGCGATGCTCACTTCCACCTTGTTGCCGGGGATCATGTCGATATGGACCACGGCAGGGGCGTTGTCTTTGGTGTTTTTGCGACTGCCAGCCGGATCGGCCAGCACGGAGGCGCGCAGCGGGTTGTCAGGATTGGTGTAGGCACGACGGGTTCCTTCATCCACCATCTCCTGCACTGTCATGTCGCTGTCCCACTGCACTTGCATGCCAATCTTGACGAAACAGGTCACGATGCCGGTGTCCTGGCAGAGCGGACGATGACCTTCGGCGGACATGCGGGAGTTGATCAGGATCTGGGCCAGCGCATCTTTGGCGGCCGGGTTGGCCTCACGGTCATACGCCGCTTTGGCAGCCTGAACAAAATCCAACGGGTGGTAATAGGAGATGTACTGGAGGGCATCTGCGATAGAATCGATGAAATCCTGTTTTTTTATAATGCTCATATCATCCTCACTGGTCCTTGTCTCTGCCACGGAGCAGGGCAAGGGCTTCCATATGATGGGCCGTGCTGACGTGCTGGCTAAAAACTATCAACCAGCAAAAAACGAACGACACGGCAGTTTTTTCTTAAGTCACCGACACCTATGATACGCTTGCCCACCAGCACCGACTAGGGTTCGGGAACCAAACTGTTGCCTGTGTAACATAAAATGACGCCAACACTTCATATCCATCATCTAGACCATAGTGCTGAACTCCATCAGCTTTTTGCCCGCCAGCAACATCAGCCGTGGGCCATGTTGCTGGAGTCGGCGGGACCACTCGGTGCCGATAACGGCTTTGATATCATCACTGCCGATCCGCTGGCGACCCTCGAAACCCGCGGCGAGGTGACCACTCTGCGTGTCGGGGCGAATATCAGCAAACACCACGAAGATCCCCTCGCCCTGCTGGCCCATACCCAGCGACAGCTGCTGGGGGAGCTGGATCTATGTGCCACTCACCTACCCTTTATTGGCGGCGCCCTCGGCCTGTTTGGCTATGATCTCGGCCGTCGCTTCGAGCGACTGCCAGTGCAGGCCGCCGCCGATATCGCGGTGCCGGACATGGCGGTGGGCATCTACGACTGGGCGCTGCTGCGCAATGTGGCGACCGGCGACTGGCAACTGGTGCACTGGGGGGATGAAGCGGGACTTGCCAACCGGCTGGCCTGGCTTGAGCAACAACAGGCCAAACCGGCCCCCGCTTTTGTCTTGCAGGGGTCGTGGCAGAGCAATATGAGCCGCGCCGAGTATGGCGAAAAGTTTGCCCGCATTCAGGAATACCTTGCCGCGGGGGATTGCTACCAGATCAACCTGACCCAGCGTTTCAGCGCCCCCTATCAGGGGGATGAGTGGCAGGCCTACTGCCTGCTGGCAACCGCCAACAAGGCCCCCTTCTCAGCCTTTATCCGTCTGCCAGAGAGCGCGCTGCTGAGCCTCTCCCCCGAGCGGTTCCTGCTGCTTGATGGCCGCCATATCGAAACCAAACCCATCAAGGGCACTCGCCCTCGCCACCCCGATCCGGCCACCGATCAGCAAGTCGCGCTGGAGCTGGCGCAGGCGGACAAGGACAGATCAGAGAATCTGATGATCGTTGATCTGCTGCGCAACGATATCGGTCGGGTCAGCCGGCCGGGCTCGGTCAGCGTGCCTCATCTCTTTACGGTGGAGTCGTTTCCGGCGGTACATCATCTGGTCTCCACCATCCATGGTGAGCTGGATGCACGCTGGCAAGGAGTCGATCTGCTGCGGGCCTGTTTCCCGGGTGGCTCCATCACCGGCGCCCCCAAGATCCGCGCCATGGAGATCATCGAAGAGCTGGAGCCCCAGCGCCGCAATGCCTATTGCGGCAGCATCGGCTATCTCAGCCAGCATGGCCGGATGGATACCAGCATCTGCATTCGCACTTTGATCGCCGAAGCGGGTCGTCTGCACTGCTGGGCCGGTGGCGGCATCATCGCCGACTCCGACGCCGACAGCGAATATCAGGAGACCTATGACAAGGTCGCCCGCATCCTGCCGCCGCTGTCGGCGCTGTAACCCTCCCCACTGTCTGGACAACGCACAGGAGAGCTCCCCGCCATGGATCGCCACGAACTGCTGACCCGCTTCCAGTTGCAGCAACCCGCCCCGGCCCATCGCCTCGCCATTGGCGGGCTCAGCCCGGCGGCGGTGTTGATCCCTGTGGTGATGCGCGATGAGGGGCTCAGCGTCTTATTGACCCGGCGCAGTCCCCGGCTGCGTCATCATGGGGGGCAAATCAGCTTCCCCGGCGGGCGACAGGATCCCGGCGACGAGAACCTGATTGCCACGGCGCTGCGGGAGACCGAAGAGGAGCTCGGCATTCCGGCCCGGCTGATTGAAGTGATCGGCACCCTCAACCCGCTCAATACGGTGTCACGATTCGAGGTACTGCCGGTGCTGGGGCTGCTCGATGGCAACTATCCCCTCATCCTGAGTCCGGATGAGGTGGATCACGCCTTCGAAGTGCCGCTGAACCATCTGCTGGATCGGCGCAACCACATCCCCCTGACCCTTTCCAGAGGGGGGAAAGCACACACCATCTACTGGATCCCCTGGCAACAGCACTTTATCTGGGGGGTTACCGCCAGCATGATCAACCAGCTAGCCCAGCATCTCGCAAAATAACAATTTACCTATATTTGGCTGAGCGAGATTTAATCATTAACACTAAAATAACGTGCCAATTGATAAACAATAATTGAATTTTTCTTGTTTTGATCACATTTCCATAAGAAAGTGCGGTTTTTCGTGCCGTAAAGATGAATTTGATCAACATTTTTGATTAGAAAAACCGTATCCTTGCGCCGACTTAATAAGAACCACACATTCGGGGTGAGATAGATGTCAAACACAGTCACTGGCACGCAGGGAGTTGCGGCGTCAACAGAGCAAGGGATCAGCTCTACTCAAACCACTCGTTGGGAAAAACGCGACTCTACCTGGGTCATCAGTCTGTTCGGGACCGCAGTTGGCGCGGGGATCCTGTTCCTGCCGATCAACGCGGGTATGGGCGGTTTCTGGCCGCTAGTCGTCATGGCGCTGCTGGTAGGTCCCATGACCTATCTGGCCCACCGTGGCCTTGCCCGCTTCGTGCTCTCCTCCAAAAAGCCAAATGCAGACATCACCGAAGTGGTGGAAGAGCACTTTGGCGTGGGTGCCGGTAAATTAATCACCCTGCTCTACTTCTTCGCCATCTACCCCATCGTGCTGATCTACGGCGTGGGTATCACCAACACCGTCGAAAGCTTCATGGTCAACCAGCTGCAGATGAGTGCCCCGCCGCGCTGGATCCTCTCCATCGTGCTGATCATGGGCATGATGTCGGTGATGCTTGCCGGTGAAAAGCTGATGCTGAAAGTGACCGAGCTGCTGGTTTATCCGCTGATCGCCATTCTGGCCGGTATCTCTTTGTACCTGATCCCGGACTGGACCGGTGCCGCGCTGGAGCAAGTGCCCTCTGCCAAGGATTTCGCCACTACCCTGTGGCTGACCATCCCGGTACTGGTCTTCTCCTTCAACCACAGCCCGGCCATCTCCAGCTTCTCCCTGGCCCAACGCCGCGACCACGGTGATCAGGCTGTCGAGAAAGCCGATGCCATCCTCAAGCGTACCGCCATGGTGCTGCTGGGCTTCGTGATGTTCTTCGTCTTCTCCTGCGTGATGAGCCTGACACCGGCCCAGCTGGCAGAAGCCAAGGCTCAGAACATCGCCGTGCTCTCCTATCTGGCCAACCAGCATGCCAGCCCCATCATCTCCTACTTTGGTCCGCTGGTTGCATTCGTCGCCATCGTCTCCTCCTTCTTCGGCCACTATCTGGGTGCCCGTGAAGGTCTGAAAGGGATGATCGTGCAGAACATGCGCAAGTCCGGCAAAGAGCCGAACGCCAAGAAAGTCGAGATGTTCATCATCGCCTTCTTCATCCTGACCCTGTGGGGCACTGCCATTGCCAACCCCTCCATCCTGGGCATGATTGAATCTCTTGGCGGCCCGATCATCGCCACCATCCTGTTCATCATGCCGATGTACGCCATCAAGCGCGTACCGGCCATGGCGAAATATCAGGGCCATATCAGCAACGTATTTGTCGCTGTGATGGGGATGATCGCCATCTCCGCCATCCTCTATCAGCTGGTCGGTTAATCCCCTACCTGCCGCTGATAGCAAAAAGCCAGCCGAATAGTCGGCTGGCTTTTTTATCTCTGCACTCTGTGCCACCGCGATAACCCTGCTCTCTCCTTATTACTCCCTTTGTTGGATATCTGTATGCTCACCAGCACCATGGCAGAGCACATCGGGTATCAACATGATTAACCCCCCATGCCCGCAGCTCAATATCGCCAACACATTTACTCCCCCTCACCAAACCATGATGGCGTATCTGATAGGACGGGTTCATCTGCCGCAGCCAGCCACCTCCATTCTTCTGTGATGCTGTGATGCTGTGATGCTGTGATTGTCCTGAAGATCTGGGGTAAGCCATAGCAATCGGCTCTTGGCAGAGCAGACAAAGGTGTGTGACGCACAACAGAGGGAGTAAGCACGACTCAAAGGGATAAAGATAAGGCAGCCCCCTGGACAAGGGCGACAGAATGTCCGGCACATCAGCCAATGAGATTGATCAAAGAGGAAAAGAGAGCAAATCCGGCAATAAAAAGCGCCCTCCGAAGAGGGCGCAAGTGTGTTGCGAAACTGCGCGTTAGGAGATCAGGCTTCGCGGCTCGGTACCGGAGCCACATCCAGCAGGGTTTCATCTTCGGCCATGCACGCTGCGGCGGTGAATAACACGTCGGTGGAGCTGTTAAGGGCTGTCTCGGCAGAATCCTGCAACACGCCGATGATAAAGCCGACAGCAACCACCTGCATGGCGATGTCGTTGCTGATGCCAAACAGGCTGCAGGCCAGCGGGATCAGCAGCAAGGAACCACCGGCGACACCGGATGCGCCACAAGCACTGATGGTGGCAACCACGGAGAGCAGCACGGCTGTTGCCATGTCCACTTCCATCCCCAGGGTATGTACCGCCGCCATGGCCAGCACAGTGATGGTGATGGCCGCACCCGCCATGTTGATGGTGGCACCCAGCGGGATGGAGACAGCGTAGGTATCTTTGGGCAGGCGCAGTTTTTCACACAGCGCCATGTTGACCGGGATGTTGGCGGCAGAGCTGCGGGTAAAGAAGGCGGTCACACCGCTCTCTTTGAGGCAAGTCAGCACCAGCGGATAGGGGTTGCGCTTGATCTTCCAGAACACGATCAACGGGTTGACCACGAAGGCGATAAACAGCATGCAGCCGATCAGCACCACCAGCAGTTGAGCATAGCCAAACAGGGCGTCAAAACCGGTCTCTGCCAGCGTGGAGGCAACCAGACCCAGGATCCCGAGCGGAGCACAGCGGATCACCGCTTTCACGATGGCGGAGACACCGTGAGACAGGTCAGTGATCAGCGCCTTGGTGCTCTCGTTGGCATGGCGCATGGCGATACCCAGACCGATGGCCCACGCCAGGATCCCGATATAGTTGGCATCCATCAGCGCCTTGACCGGGTTGGTCACCACATTGAACAGCAGGGTCTGCAGTACCTCGGTGATCCCGCCGGGCGGGGTGATCTCGGCAGTATTGGCCACCAGATGGAGGTTGGAGGGGAATAGGAAGCTGGCAATCACCGCGACCACGGCCGCAGAGAAGGTACCAAACAGGTAGAGCGCCAGCAGCGGGCGAATATTGGTCTTCTGACCCTGCTTGTGACCAATGATGGCCGCCATCACCAGTACGAATACCAGCAGCGGGGCTACCGCTTTCAGTGCACCAACGAACAGACTGCCGAGCAGACCCGCCGTTTTCGCCCACTCGGGCGCAAAAAGTGCCAGCAAGATACCGAATACCAGACCAACCAGGATCTGGCTGACCAGACTGGTGCTATTGACCAGCCGAAGGAGGGGGTGTTGTTGTGTCATCAAAAAAGTCCCTAAGCACCGTAGTGCATGAATCATGAGTCCTGTCTGCAACCACTCATCGGGAGACCCCTGTCGTCCGAATGTGGTGTCTGTGGCCAGCCTTCTGTCGGGCCGATCCGCCAGTCACCGGATTGCATGACGGAATATCCCATTCGCCATCTTTTTTTTCCAGAGACTCACCAAAAAATATCCCGTTTCCATCACAAAAAACCGCAACAAAACCTTAACTACAGCGCAACCACCCATTTTTGTACGTTTTATCGACACTCTCTGCCCTTTCCCTCACGACCATTCCTGTGTCATCCGTGACCGGCGTCGCTGTGCTATCATCCCCCATTTGCCGCGGAGCCTTGCCATGATCCCATCCCTGCTCAACCAATATTTTGGTTTCTCCGCACTCAGACCTGGTCAGGAGGCGGTGATCAGCCGGGTGCTTGCTGGTCAGAGTGCCGCCGCCATCTTTCCCACCGGCTCCGGCAAGTCCCTCTGCTATCAGCTGCCTGCCCTCGCCCTGCCTCACCTGACCCTGGTTATCTCGCCGCTACTGGCGCTGATGCACGATCAGCTCGCCTTCCTTAAAAGCAAGGGAATAAACGCCGCTACCCTCGACTCAAGCCAGAGCCCGGAGGAGAGCCGACGAGTGATGCAGCAGGCGCTGGATGGACAGCTCAAGATCCTGATGATTTCGGTAGAGCGACTCAAGAACGAGCGTTTTCGCCGTTTTATCCAGCAAGTGCCGCTCTCGCTGCTGGTCGTCGATGAGGCGCACTGTATCTCGGAGTGGGGCCACAACTTTCGCCCCGACTACCTCAAGCTGCCGAGCTATCGCCATGATCTGAAGATCCCGCAGGTGCTGCTGCTCACCGCCACCGCCACACCGGCGGTTATTCAGGATATGCAGACCAAATTCGGCATCGCGCCGGAGGGGGTCGTGGTCACAGGTTTCTACCGCCCCAATCTTGATCTGGCGGTCATTCCCCTGTCGCCCGACGCGCGGGATAGCTGGCTCGCACAGGAGCTGGCCAACGCTCCGGCGGCCCCCACCATCGTCTACGTCACCTTGCAACACACCGCAGAAGCCTGCGCCGAGCAACTCATTAGAGAAGGGATCAACGCCCGCGCCTATCATGCCGGACTCGACTCGGCGCTGCGCAGCCAGATCCAGCACGACTTCATGGCGGGCAAGGTGGATTGCATTGTCGCCACCATCGCCTTTGGCATGGGGATCGACAAAGCGGATATCCGGCGGGTCATTCACTACGATCTGCCCAAATCCATCGAGAACTACAGCCAGGAGATTGGCCGCGCCGGACGGGATGGCCAGCCATCGCGCTGTATCGTGTTGGCCAACCAGAGCCAGCTGCCGGTGCTGGAGAACTTCGTCTACGGCGATACGCCGGATTTGAGTGCCATCCTCCAGCTCCTTGCCATCATCAAGCAGAGCGGGAGCGAGTGGGAATTCACCCTGCTGCGCCTCTCCAACGACACCAATATTCGCCAGTTGCCCCTTAAAACCCTGCTGGTCTATCTGGAGATGGCAGGCATCATCACCCCGGCCTATAGCTACTACGCCGACTACCGCTTCAAATTTGTGCTGGATAAAGGCGAGATAGTGAGCCGCTTCAATCCGAGTCGCCGCCAGTTTCTGGAGCAGCTGTTTGCCTGTGCCCCGCAAGCCCGCAGTTGGTGCACCATGGACTTTGACGCCCTCTGGCAGGGCTATCAGGGGGAGCGGCAGCGGGCCGTTGCGGCGCTCGACTACCTGCAGCAGCAAGGCTGGATCGAGCTTGAAAGCAAACAGATGACCGAGGTCTACCGGATCACCCGTCAGGGGTGGGACAACGAGCAGGAGGCAAAAGCCCTGCACACCCTGTTCCTGCAAAAAGAGCAAAGTGAGCTGGCCAGACTGCAATCCATGCTCGACTTTTTCACCTCAAGTGAGTGCCTGAGCCACCGCCTCGCCCGCTATTTTGCCGATGAGGTGGTGCCGGTTCATTGCGGCCACTGTTCGGTTTGTCGCAGCGAGGTGGCGCATCTCCCGCCCCTACCCTCACTGACCATGCCAAACGAGGCGGGGATCCGCGCCTGGTGCGATCCGCTGATTGCCAAGACAGGTTCGGTGGATGTTCGTGTTCTGGCCCGTTTCCTGTGTGGCATCACCACACCGCTGACCAGCCGGATCAAGGCCAAATCGCTGGCGGGCGCAGGCCAACTGGCCGCACACCCGTTTGCCAGCGTCCTGGCGGCAGTGCAACAAGCCTACCCTTGCTAGATGAGTGCCGGCGGCGTCAATAGCCACCAGCAGAAACAAGCGTTTACAGACGCAGAAAAAGAAGACCCTCGCGGTTGCGAGGGTCAAGCCAACGGAAACGTGCTTAAACAGAGCTTGGTGAGGCAACAGTCAACTCTCTTGCTAAAGCGTCTTGCTGCTCACACATCGCCAATCTAGGGCACTCAAAATGTAGCGTCAATGTAAAAATTAGAGCAAAAAACCCAAACAAAGTGATTTACGTTGACGTTCACGTAATGACATTATCATCCATAACCCCGCCAACCCGCAGCCCCATTGCCTTTCGTCAAACCCCTTAATCTTTTCGCAATAAGTTCCCTCTTTCCCATAAACATTTATTTTTTATGTCTTTGACATTTACCTCACTATCGTGGCAAAAATAATTTAACAGTCAGTAACATAGCGGTGTTGTTGACTGACCCTCCCCGCACAAGGATCGGGCAGGTTTCTTCAGAATTTAACCTATCAACCGTGATGGATTACTGGAGTCTGTTGACTAGGCTTTAAAAGCGCACAACACAAAAGCAGTCATCCACTTTTTTCAGGGTAAGCGACTATAACGAGGGCAAAGTTATGGGCATATTCGAGCATTACCAACAGCGATATGAAAAAGCGAGAGAAGAGGAATATACCATCCAGGAGTTCCTGGATATGTGTAAGCAGGACAAAGCCTGCTACGCCTCCGCAGCCGAGCGTCTGCTGACCGCCATTGGTGAGCCGGAGATGGTAGACACCTCAGCCAACCCCAGACTGAGCCGACTCTTCTCCAACCGCGTCGTGGCACGCTATCCCGCCTTCAAGGATTTCTACGGGATGGAAGAGGCCATCGAACAGATCGTCTCCTACCTCAAACACTCCGCCCAAGGGTTGGAAGAGAAGAAACAAATCCTCTATCTGCTGGGCCCCGTTGGCGGCGGTAAATCCTCGCTGGCAGAGAAACTCAAATCCCTGATGCAGAAGGTGCCCATCTATCGCATCAAGGGCTCACCGGTCAACGATCACCCCTTCTGCCTGTTCGACATCGAAGAGGATGGGGAGATCCTGGAAAAAGAGTACGGCATCCCGCGCCGCTACCTGCGTCCCATCATGTCCCCCTGGGTGGCCAAACGTCTGCACGAGTTTGGCGGCGACATCACCAAGTTCAAGGTGGAGAAGGTCAACCCCTCCATCCTCGATCAAATCGCCATTGCCAAGACTGAACCCGGTGATGACAACAACCAGGACATCTCCTCACTGGTCGGCAAGGTCGACATCCGCATGCTGGAGCACTTCGCCCAGGATGACGCCGATGCCTACTCCTACTCAGGTGCGCTCTGTAAAGCGAACCAGGGGGTGATGGAGTTTGTGGAGATGTTCAAGGCGCCTATCAAGGTACTGCACCCGCTGCTGACAGCAACCCAGGAGGGTAACTACAACGGTACCGAAGGGCTCTCAGCCCTCCCCTTTGACGGCATCTTGCTCGCTCACTCCAACGAATCCGAGTGGCAGCAGTTCCGCAACAACAAGAACAACGAGGCCTTCCTCGACCGGGTCTACATCGTCAAGGTGCCTTACTGCCTGCGCGTCTCCGAAGAGGTGAAGATCTACGAGAAACTGCTGATCAACAGCGAATTGACCGAGGCCAAATGCGCCCCGGGTACCCTCGAACTGCTGGGCCAGTTCTCGGTGTTGTCACGGCTGAAAGAGCCGGAAAACTCCAGCATCTACTCCAAGATGCGGGTCTATGATGGCGAGAGCCTCAAAGACACCGATCCCAAGGCGAAGAGCTATCAGGAGTATCGCGACTACGCCGGTGTGGACGAGGGGATGAATGGTCTCTCTACCCGTTTTGCGTTCAAGATCCTCTCCCGCGTCTTCAACTTCGACCACGCGGAAGTGGCCGCCAACCCGGTGCACCTCTTCTATGTGCTGGAGCAGCAGATCGAGCGCGAACAGTTCCCGCAAGAGCTGCACGATCGCTACCTTGAGTTCATCAAGGGCTATCTGACCCCGCGCTATGTGGAGTTCATCGGCAAGGAGATCCAGACCGCCTATCTCGAGTCCTACTCCGAGTACGGTCAGAACATCTTCGATCGCTACGTCACCTACGCCGACTTCTGGATCCAGGATCAGGAGTACCGTGACCCCGAAACCGGCCAGCTGTTTGACAGAGCGTCCCTCAACAGCGAGCTGGAGAAAATTGAAAAACCCGCCGGGATCAGCAACCCGAAAGATTTCCGTAACGAAATCGTCAACTTCGTGCTGCGTGCCCGGGCCAACAATGCAGGCCGTAACCCCAACTGGACCAGTTACGAGAAGCTGCGCACCGTGATCGAGAAGAAGATGTTCTCCAACACGGAAGAGCTGCTGCCGGTTATCTCCTTCAACAGCAAAACCTCGGCCGAGGAGCAGAAGAAGCACGATAACTTTGTCGAACGGATGATGGAGAAAGGCTACACCCGCAAACAGGTGCGACTGCTCTCCGAATGGTATCTCAGGGTACGCAAGTCATCCTGACCCTGACTGTTCAAGGGGGAGTTATGGCGCATTTTATCGACCGCAGGCTCAACGGCAAAAACAAAAGCGCTGTCAATCGGCAGCGCTTCATCCGCCGCTACAAGAAGCAGATAAAACAAGCGGTCTCGGATGCTGTCTCCAAGCGCAGCATTCAGGACGTAGACAAGGGCGAGAGCATCAGCATCCCGACCAAGGATATCGGCGAGCCCCATTTTCATCAGGGGCACGGTGGTAAACGGGAGATGGTGCATCCCGGCAATGACCAGTTCGTCTCCGGCGACAAGATTGACCGTCCCAAAGGAGGGGGCGGCGGACAGGGTTCCGGCGAGGGACAGGCATCCAATCAGGGTGAAGGGGCCGATGATTTCGTGTTCCAGATCTCCAAGGATGAGTATCTCGATCTGCTGTTTGAAGATCTGGAGCTGCCCAGGCTGCAGAAAACCCAGCTCAACCAGCTGATGGAGGTGAAAACCTATCGGGCGGGCTACACCTCAAACGGGGTGCCCGCCAACATCAACGTGGTGCGTTCCCTGCAAAATTCGCTGGCGCGGCGCATGGCGCTGCAAGCAGGCAAGAAACGCCAATTGCATGAACTGGAAGATCGGCTGGCCCTGCTGGCCACCGATCCCAACGAGCACTTTGCCGAAATAGCCCTGCTCGAGAAGGAGATCAGGGAGCTGAAACGGCGGATTGATGCGGTGCCGTTTATTGACACCTTCGATCTCAAGTTCAACAACTTCGTCAAACGGCCCGTCCCTTCCAGTCAGGCGGTGATGTTCTGTCTGATGGACGTCTCGGGCTCCATGGATCAGGCCACCAAGGAGATGGCCAAACGTTTCTATATCCTGCTCTATCTGTTCCTGAGCCGGACTTACAAGAACGTCGAGGTGGTCTATATCCGCCACCACACTCAAGCCAAGGAGGTAGACGAGCACGAGTTTTTCTACTCCCAGGAGACTGGCGGCACCATCGTCTCCAGCGCCCTCAAGATGATGAATGACATCATCAATGAGCGTTATCCCGCCAACCAGTGGAACATCTATGCGGCGCAGGCATCGGATGGTGACAACTGGGCTGATGACTCACCGCAGTGCAGGGAGATCTTGGCGCGGGACATCATGCCAAGGGTGCGGTACTACTCCTACATCGAGATCACCACCCGTGCCCACCAGACCCTGTGGCACGAATATGAGTCGGTAGCCAGCCAGTTCCCCCACTTTGCGATGGAGCACATTCGCAAGGTCGAGGATATCTATCCGGTGTTCCGCGAGCTGTTCAAGAAACAAGCGGCGTGAGGAGGTCACATGATCGAAACAGAAAAACGTGTAGCGCCACTGGATGACGGACCAGACTGGAACTTCGATCTGCTGGAGACCTATCACCAGGAGATCGCCCGGGTCGCCCGTTTCTACAAGCTGGATACCTACCCCAACCAGATCGAGGTGATCACCGCCGAGCAGATGATGGATGCCTACTCCAGCGTCGGCATGCCCATCGGCTATCAACACTGGTCGTTCGGCAAGCGCTTTATCCATACCGAGCGCAACTACAAGCGCGGCCAGATGGGACTGGCCTACGAGATCGTCATCAACTCCGATCCCTGCATCGCCTACCTGATGGAGGAGAACACCATGCCGATGCAGGCGCTGGTGATGGCACACGCCTGCTACGGCCACAACTCCTTCTTCAAAAACAACTACCTGTTCAAGGCCTGGACCGATGCCTCCTCCATCATCGACTACCTGCTGTTCGCCAAGAACTACATCACCCAGTGTGAAGAGAAGCATGGCATCGAGGCGGTGGAGCAGCTGCTCGACTCCTGCCATGCCCTGATGAACTTCGGGGTGGATCGCTACAAGCGTCCCCAGAAGATCTCGATGGCAGAGGAGAAACGGCGCCAGAAGGCGCGGGAAGATTATCTGCAGACTCAGGTCAACGAGCTGTGGCGTACCCTGCCCAAGCAGCATAAAGCCGCTGGTGTGGAGGACAGGCGCTACCCCGCAGAGCCCCAGGAGAACATTCTCTACTTCATCGAGAAGAATGCCCCCTTGCTGGAGCCCTGGCAGCGGGAAGTGGTACGAATAGTGCGCAAAATCAGCCAGTATTTCTATCCGCAAAAGCAGACCCAGGTGATGAACGAGGGGTGGGCCACCTTCTGGCACTACACCATCCTCAATCACCTCTATGACGAGGGCAAGCTGAGCGATCGCTTCATGATGGAGGTGCTGCACAGCCACACCAACGTGGTCTATCAACCGGCCTACAACAGCCGCTACTACTCGGGGATCAACCCCTATGCGCTGGGGTTTGCTATGTTTACCGACCTGCGCCGCATCTGCGAGAACCCGACCGAGGAAGATAAATACTGGTTCCCCGACTATGCCGGCAGCAACTGGGTCGAAACCCTCCACTTTGCCATGCAGAACTTCAAGGACGAGAGCTTTATCAGCCAGTTCTTAAGCCCGAAAGTGATGCGGGATATGAAGCTGTTCGCTATTGATGACGACGATCTGAAGAACTATCTGAAGGTCTCCGCCATCCACAATGACGAAGGGTACCGTCAGGTGCGCAATACCCTGTCGGCCCAATACAACCTCAGCAATCTGGAACCCAATATTCAGGTCTACAACGTTGCCGTGAAGGGGGATCGCTCCCTCACCCTGCGCTATGTGCCCCACAACCGCATACCCCTTGGCGACTCACGCCATGAGGTGCTCAAACACCTCCATCAGCTGTGGGGGTTTGATGTAGTGCTGGAGCAGGACAACGGTGAACTGCCACCCGATATTATCGGCCGCTGCCCGGAGCGCAAACCGGGGATCTGATCCGTGACGTGATATCTCGACGGCCCACTTCGGTGGGCCGTTTTTTATCAGCGTTTGCCTCTGCTTGCATCATCGCAGCACAACCGGAACAAACCACAACATAGAAAGAGGCCCGCATGGTGTGCGGGCCTCTTTGCCTTGCGGTCAATCGGCAGCGGTTATCAGTAGAAGGTCTGCTGCTCTGCGGCCATCGCCTTGAGGCGGGCACAGGGAGCAAACCGGTCGCCGTGGCGCTTCTGGTAATACTCCAGACGGCCAACCAGATGATCGATCCCGAGGGTATCCATGTAGCGGAACGGGCCGCCAAGGAAAGGCGGGAAACCGATGCCGAAGATGGCGCCGATATCACCATCACGGGCCGACGCCACCACACCGCTATCCAGCGCCATGGCCGCTTCGTTGAGCATCAACAATACGCAACGCTCGGCTATCTCCTGACGGGCCAGCTTTGCAGAAGGCTTGATGCCGAGCACGCCATAGACGCTCTCGTCCACCGTCTTCTTGCCCTCTTTGCCGGTCAGCTTGTTGCGCGGTGCCGCCTTGCCATAGAGGTAGAAGCCCTTGCCGTTCTTGCGTCCCTTGCGATCATTTTGCAGCAGCTTGTCGAACGCCTTGGGCGCCTGGAACTGCTCGCCGCCCAGCTCTTTCTCGAGAATGGGGGAGATCTTGGCGCCCACATCGATCCCCACCTCGTCCAGCAAGGTGATGGGGCCAACCGGGAAACCAAAGTCCAGCAGCGCGCTGTCCAGCACCTCCACCGGCTCCCCTTCCAGCACCAGTCTTGCCGCCTCATTCATGTAGGGCGCCAGGATGCGGTTGACGTAGAAACCGGCTTCGTCCTTCACCACAATAGGCGTTTTACCCTGAGCACGGGCAAAGGCCAGAGTGGTGGCGACCGTCTCGGCACTGGTACCAGCGTGGGGGATGATCTCCGCCAGCGGCATCTTGTCCACCGGGCTGAAGTAGTGCAGCCCCACGACTCGCTCTGGGTGCGCCGCCTCTGCCGCAATCTGGTTGATGGGCAGGGAGGAGGTGTTGGATGCAAACACTGTGTGCTCACCGCACTCACGCTCCACGTCCTTCACCATCTGGTGTTTGAGCGCGAGATCTTCAAACACCGCCTCCACCACCATGTCGACCCGGTGGAAACCGGAGTAGTCGAGGGTGCCGGTCAGCAAGCTCATCTGTTTTTCCAGTTCGCTGCGCAGAATGTGACGACGCTTGAGCTTCTTGGCCAGAATGTCGTAGCTGTAGCGCATGGCATTACCGATGCCACTACTTGCCACATCCTTGATCCGCACCGGCACTCCCGCCTTGGTAGCGGTGACGAACGCAATGCCGCCCCCCATCAGACCACCGCCCAGCACGGCGGCATGGGCCACCTTGCGCGGCTCGGCCCCCTGATAGGTGACCTCTTTCTTCATCTCGGTGGTGGCAAAGAAGATGGAACGCAGGGCGGCAGACTCAGCAGTCATCACCAGCTCGCCAAAGTGGCGGGACTCGGCGGCCAGACCGGCCTTCATTCCCTCCTCCACGCCAATGCGCACAACGTCCAGGATCCGCTCCGGCGCCGGGTAGTTGCCACGGGTCTTGGCTTTAACCCCCTTGCTGGCCTGATCGAACAGCACCTTTCGACCCAGTTTGTTGGTCTCCAGCACCTTGCCCTGCAGATCACGTTTCAACTGATGGCGCGGTTTGCCCTTCTTGGCCAGCTTGATGGCAGCATCCAGCAAGATTGACGGCGGCACCACATCGTCCACCAGCCCCAATTTCTTGGCTTGTTTGGCCCGCACCTGCTTGCCGGTCAGCATCAGATCCAGCGCCTTGGCCACCCCGATAAGGCGCGGCAGACGCTGGGTACCGCCAGAGCCCGGCAGCAGACCGAGCTGAACTTCCGGCAATCCCAGCACAGATTTGCCGTGATCGGTCACCACCCGGCCATGACAGGCAAGAGCCAGCTCCAGCCCTCCTCCGAGGCAGGGGCCGTGAATGGCGGCGATCACCGGAATGGTCAGTCCCTCGATCTCGGCAAAGATCTCCTGCCCTTCTCGTGACAGTGTCTCGGCATCCTTGGCACTGGTGCAGGCAGCCAGCATGGTGATATCAGCACCGGCAATGAAGGAGTCCTTCTTGCCGGAGGTGATCACCAGACCGATCAAATCCTTGTTGCGTTTCACTTCGGCCAGCACGGTGCGGATCTCCTCCACAAAGGCAGCCTTGAGGGTATTCATGCTCTCGCCCGGCACATCCATGGTGAGGATGCCGATGCCATCTTTGCGAACATCCAGGGAAAAAGTCTTAGCGCTCATTATTCAACCTCCAACACCATAGCCACGCCCAATCCACCCGCCGCGCAGGCGGTGTTGAGCCCCAATCCCCCGCCGCGACGACGCAGCTCGTGCAGGGTCTGGGTGATCATCCGCGCACCGGTCGCGGCAAAGGGGTGGCCATAGGCCAGCGAACCGCCGAGGACGTTGAACTTCTCCATGTCCACCTCGCCGATGGCCTGATCGCGGCCCAGCTTGTCACGGGCAAACTCGTGGCTTGAGAACATCTTGAGGTTGGCCAGAGTCTGGGCGGCAAAGGCTTCGTGCATGTCGATCAGGGTCAGATCACCGAGCGTGATGCCGGCTCTGTCCAGCGCCAGCGGCGTGGCATAGGAGGGCCCCATCAGCATGTCCTGCCACACATCGATGGCCGAAAAAGCGAAGCTGCGGATATAGCCAAGCGGTTCGAGGCCCAGCTCTTTCGCCCGCCCTTCCCGCATCAACAGCACGGCAGCGGCGCCGTCAGTGAGCGGGGTGGCATTGGCAGCAGTGACTGTGCCATGGACCCGGTCAAACACCGGCTTGAGCTTGGCGTAGCTCGCCAGATCGGAGCTTTCACGGATATTGTTGTCCCGCTCCAGCGGTGACTTGTAAGGGGGCACATGGGCGGTAAACACCTCGCCACTGAGCTTGCCTTGCGCCCACGCTTCTGCAGCCAGGGTGTGGGAGCGATGAGCCAGCGCATCTTGCGCCTCGCGGCTGATATGGTGACTCTTGGCCATCTGCTCGGCGGTCTGTCCCATGGAGAGACCGGTCGAATATTCCGCCACCGCAGGCGGCACCGGCAGCAAATCCTTGACCCTCAATGTCCGCAGAATATTGAAGCGCTGCTGCAGATTGCGCGCCTTGTTGAGATCCACCAGGGCGCGGGCCAGCTTCTTGCTCACCCCGATGGGCAGCACGGAAGAGGAGTCAGCGCCGCCGGCGATGGCGATGTCTACGGTACCGGCCATGATGGATTCGGTGACGTTGGCCACCGCCTGAAAACTGGTGGCGCAAGCGCGGGAGACGCTATAGGCATCGGTATTGACGCTCATGCCGGTACCGAGCACGATCTCGCGAGCAATGTTGGGGGCTTCCGGCATCTGAACCACCTGGCCAAACACCAGCTGGTCGATAAGCTTGGGATCGAGATCGGTACGGGCGAGCATCTCGCTCACCACCAGTTTGCCGAGATCGACTGCAGGCACGCCATGAAAGGCGGTGGCCTGCTTGGCAAAGGGGGTACGCAGCCCCGCCACGACGGCAATCCGTTCGCCCTGGCGAGTCGTCAGTTTCAATGGCTGTTTCATCCTGGCTCCTTGGTTTAAAAGGCAGAGGTCTGACCTCATTGCGCCACATCTTAACAATCCAATCACAAGTTTCATACAGCTGATTGAAACTAAATTAAGCACGGCAAGGCCCCTTTGCTCGCCCTTGGGGAGCAACTGGAGTATAAAAAGATCAACTTCCATAAAAACAACGGGTTTATCGCATGGCAGCGGCGGAGTTCAGAGCGCTTAGGGACTATCTTGGCAGTCAGATCCTGGGGCAGGAGGAGCTAATTGAAGGACTCCTGATTGCCATGTTATGTGAAGGACATGTGTTAATCGAAGGGGCTCCCGGGCTGGCCAAAACCCGCGCCGTCAAGGCGCTCGCTGGCGCCGTCGAGGGACGCTTTTCCCGTATCCAGTTTACCCCCGACCTGCTTCCCGCCGATCTCACTGGCAGCGAGGTGTTTCATCCGCAGGATGCCAGTTTTGTATTCCAACCGGGCCCCCTCTTCAACCATCTGGTGCTGGCGGACGAGATCAACCGGGCGCCGGCCAAGGTGCAATCAGCACTACTTGAAGCCATGGCTGAACACCAGATAACCGTGGGCAAAAAGAGCTGGCGGCTGCCGCCTCTCTTTATGGTGGCCGCTACCCAGAATCCCATCGAGCAGGAGGGGACCTATCCCCTGCCGGAGGCTCAGCTCGACCGTTTTTTGCTCAAGTTGATGGTGGACTACCCGAGCCCCACCATGGAACTCGCCATCTTGCAGCTCAACGCCAGCGGCGAACAGCTTGGCGCGGCACCGGTGACTCTGAGCCAGACCACCTTGCAAGGTGCTCGCAACGAAGTGCTGGCGGTGACCATGCAAAGCAGACTGGAGCACTATCTGGTGGAGCTGGTCTGCGCCACTCGCCCGGGCAGCGGCCTGTGCCATGCCCTTGAGCCATTGATTGCCGTGGGAGCCAGCCCTCGGGCTACGCTGGGGCTGGCTCGCTCCGCCCGCGCCCGCGCCTGGCTCGCCGGACGTGATTATGTGCTGCCGGAAGATATCCAGCTGCAAGCCTATCCGGTGCTGCGCCACCGCCTTATTCCCAGCTATCAGGCACTGGCCGACAATCTGGATAACGATATCCTGATCGCCCAACTGCTGGATCAGGTGCCATGTCCCTAGAACCCGGTCTGCATCCCGATATCGCCCTGTCACTGCCACGGCTGCTCAATATCCGGCTCTGGGCCAAGGCCAGGCAGCCACCTCACGCAGGCAGAAGCAGCAGCGAACGCGGCAAACCGGGTCGCTCTCCCGGACTCACGTTTCGGGAGCTGCGCGCCTATCAGGCTGGTGACGAGGTACGCCATATCGACTGGCGAGTGACCGCACGCCTCGGTCGTCCCTATACCCGCCTCTATAGCGAGGAGCTCGATCAAGCGCACTGGCTGCTGCTCGATCTCTCTCCTGCCATGTATTTCGGCTCCACGCTGCAGCTCAAGGCGCGTCTGGGGTGCGAGCTGGCTGCAGCCCTGATCTGGCAAGGGGAGAAGCAGCACAACACCCTGATCTGCCACGGGCTTATCCCCCATCACCAGAGCCAGCGCGGCAGCGTGCTGCCCCTGCTCGAATCCCTCTGCCATCACTATCAGCAAGGGCTGGCACGCCGGGCGCTTTCTCACTCTCTGGCCGACACCTTGTCCGGCGTGAAGCTGCCTCACGGTGCCAAGCTGACGATCATCACCGATCACAGACCCTGCGAGTCGGTGCTCTGTCAGCAATTGCAACTGCTCTCCCGGCGCCATGATATTCACTATTGGCAGATCCGTGACCCCCTCGAGGCAGCCCTTCCCCCTGACGGCCAGCTGCCAGTGGCCATCGATCGGCCAGGGCAGCACTATCAGGGCTGGCTGGATGGGGGCCATGCCGGTTTCTCCCAGCGCTACCGGCATGCCGCCGAGCAGCAGCTGGCCCACGGCAAACAGTTGCTGTTGCCATTGGTGCAGCGTCTCTATCTGCTCGATAACAGCCAGACGCTGCAACAGCAGTGGCAGGAGGGGTTATGTCATCAGGGATGATCACGCCCGCCGAACTCGATAGTGCCAGCCCCGCCTCCGAGGCCATCACCCCGCCGCTGGCTGCCCTGATGCGGGATATTCACCCGGGGCCGGATCTTATTGAACAGAGTCTTGATCCCCGGGTGCAGGCGCTATTGTGGCTCCTGATCGCCGGTTTTCTTCTGCTGCTGATCGTCCTGATTGCCCTCAGGGTGATACGTTACCGCCGCTGGTGTCGTCAGCTGGAGGGAGATCCGGCACTGCTGGTGGCACGCATACAGGAGTCCCTGCGTCATGAAGCACTGCAACGCTGGCCCGAGGCGCGCCAGTTGCAGGGAGAGGCGTGGCTCGCCTTCGTCGATCGTCACGGCGGCACCAATTTTAGCCAGTTCTCGTCTCACTGGAGCAGTTGGCTCTATGGCAGCCAGAACCCGACTCGCGAACAGTGCGAGCTGCTTCGGCAACATTATCGCCGCTGGGGTCAGACCCTTTTCTTGCAACGCTCTCCCCGCTCGGGGCGTAAAGCCGCACGGAGGCATTCATGATCCTGGCCTGGCCATGGTTTGCGCTGGCGCTGGTGCTGCCCTTGCTGGTGCGATTCGGCTTGCCGCCCCTGCGCCGCGGTTATCTGGCTCACCCCGGGTTTGCGCTGCTGCGCCCTCAGGCCGGATTGCCGCTCTGGCGGGCCATGCTGCTCTGGTGCGCCCTTATCCTCGCCCTCTGCCGCCCCCAGTGGTGGGGGGAACCGGTTATTCAATATGAAGGGAGTCGGGATCTGCTGCTGGCGGTGGATTTGTCAGACAGCATGCGCACCCCGGATATGCTCGATAACGGCGAGCAGCAAGCACGGCTAACGGCGGTGCGCCAGCAGATCAAGGCGCTGATCGCTAAACGGGCCGGAGACAGGGTGGGCCTCATCGTATTTGCCGATCACGCCTACCTGCTCTCTCCCCTCACTCAGGAGATCCCGGCGCTGTTGACCTTGAGCGACGAGCTCGATTTTGATCTGGTCGGCCGAACCACCGCCCTTGGCGAAGCCATCCAGCTGGCACGTCAGCATGGAGATCCGGGTCGCCCCACCGCCCTGCTGCTGGTCACTGATGGCCGCAATACCGCAGGCAATGCCGACCCGCTGCAGGAGGCAAAACTCGCCGCAGCGCAGGGAATACGGATCTACACGCTGGGGGTCGGGGCCGATCCCGATACCTTTATCCAACCCTACGATGAGGCAGGCAGCGGTCAGGCCGATCCCAGCAGCGAACTGGACGAGCTGCTCCTGAAAGAGCTGGCCCAGACAGGCCAGGGTCGTTACTTTCGGGCACGCACCCAAAGCGATCTCGATGCCATCAACGCGACTCTCAATGCCCTTGAACCTGCCCCCATGCCGATTGCCCAGTACCAGCCGGTGATCGAGCTCTACCCCTGGCCGTTGGCACTGCTTTGTGGCTTGTTGCTTCTGCCGTCAGGGCACGGCAGGCTGGAGTTTCGCATGGTGCGTAACTGGCTGGTACGAGGCGCGCGCAGATGGAGCTGATCTTGCTCCGCCCTCTGTGGCTGATCGCACTCATCCCCTGGCTCTGGCAAGGGTGGCACCGTCGTCGCCAGCCCCCGCTGCTCGCACCTGCGATGCAGGCTTATCTGCTGCCAGCATCCCGTCCTCAACGTCCCTGGCTCTGGCTGGCAACCCTGCCCGTCATTTTGGCCCTCAGTGGTCCCGCACTGCGCGGTGAGCTGCAACAGCAGCCTGCAGCACCGCTCGATATCTGGCTACTGGACTTGTCACGCTCGATGACCGCCACCGATCTCAAACCGGATCGGGCAACCCGGGTCAGATGGCAATTACAGCAGCTGCTGAGCCGCGCCAAGGGCGAGCGCATTGCGCTGATCCTCTACGCGGGCGATGCCTACCTCGCCATGCCGCCCACCCGGGATCATCAGGCCCTTTCGCTTCTACTACCCGACTTGCGCCCCGATATCATGCCGTTGCAGGGCAGCAACCCGGCACGGGCGGTGGAACTTGCCATGAAGCAGCTGGCCCCTGGAGAACAAGCCCGTCTGCTGTTGATCACCGACGACCTCACCCGGAATCAGATGACCCAAATCGCTGCTCTGTGGCCCTGCCAGCAACGCCTTCTTTGCCGCCATACCCAGTCGTCACGCCTCGATATTCTGCTTGCCAGCAGCGGTCAACCGGCCCCCATGCCCGCCATTCCGGCCAATGAGTTGGGGTTTGCCACCCGCATGCCCGCGCAGTTGCCCGCCCCCGATAGTCAGGCCATTGCCGCACTGGCCAATCGCCTCGGCGGTGAGCTGCAATGGCTTGATAGCGATGTCCCTCACTTTGCACCGCTGCCCACCACCACCTCGGCCCTCACCCCGGCACCACTGGATCTTGGCCCCTGGCTGCTGATCCCCTTGTTACCACTGGCCTTGCTGGCCAGAGTCGGCGCCCGGTTGATGATGGCGCTGATGGTGGGAGCTCAGCTGCTTGCGCCACAAGATCTGCAAGCAACAGAGAGGGGGGATCTGCAAGCGATGCTGGCTTATCAAGAGGGGGATTTTCAGCGGGCAGCTCGCACCTTCAACGATCCAGTCTGGCGCGGCAACGCCTGGTATCGGGCTGGTGCCTACCGGCCAGCCATCGCAGCCTATCAGGAAGCAGAGAGTGCCACCGCCCACTACAACCGCGGCAATGCCCTGCTGCAACTGGGGGAGTTTGCCGCAGCCAAAGAGGCCTATCTGGCCGCTCTGGCGCTTGAACCCGGCCATGAAGATGCGCTCTATAACCTCTCTCTGTTGCAAGGCGGTGCGGCCGCCGCTCCCGATACCAGCACCAGCAAGCAACCCGAACCATCGGCTGAACAGCAGGCAGCAGCAATGCCCCTGCCCCCCTCTCCCCCTGTGTTGCTGCTGGAGCAGCGACTGCGCAAAGATGCACTACGCCGGGACCTGATCAAGGTGGAGGAGCCCTGGTGACACGGGCAGGATGGGGGCTGTTGCTCGCACTCGCGAGTCCACTTTGCTGGGCTTTGCCCCCTCGGGTAGAGCTGCTGCCGGGGGCCGACCCCAGCGATTGGCTGCTGATCATCGAAGCGGATGGCGAGCGCCAGAGCAGCGAACTGGAGATCACCCCCCTACTACGCCAGTTTGCAGTGGGCAGAGTGACCATGAGCCGGGTCACGACCCCGGTACAACAACTGACTCGCTGGCAGATCCCGCTGCACCAGAGCAATTCACCCGCAAATACAGAGGTGGTGATTGCCCCGCTCAAGCTGGGAAATGAGTTCACTCCCTCGCTCACCCTGCCATTGAGAGAGGTGAAAACAGCGGCGCTGCCGCAACCCGCAGCCCCCTCGCCCCTCGAGATGCAGGCCAGCCTTGAACATCAGGGCCCGCTCTATCCCGGCCAGCCGGTGATCTACCGGCTGACACTGTGGCTGCCCACCAGTATGCAAAACCCGGCGCTAAGCGAGCTTAGCTCTGCCCACTTCACCATCCGTCGCCTCGGTAGCGACGAGTGGATCGCCCCCGCTCAGGCAGGTCTGCCCGGCAGGCTCACCCGCAGCTGGCTCGTTCAGGCAAAAGCGCCGGGACTCTGGCACCTCGACTCACCCCGCTTGCAGGGGCAGCTCACGCAGCAAGGGAGCAAGCCGCAAAAACTCTCGGCCCGCGCGGCACCGCTCGAGGTAAGGGTCGACAAGGCCCCCGCCACGCCGGTGGCCACCCAGCTGACCCTGAGTCAACGGCTTGAACCGGCCTCCACGGGGGAAGTGGGTGAACCGCTGATCCGTATCCTCACCCTGACCATGGAAAATGGTGACAGCGGCCAGATCCAGCTTGCCCCCCTGATGGCCCATCAACTGCCAAACGGCATACAGGCACATCCTGATGGCGAGCAACAGCAGGAGCGTTACCGCGATGGCAAGCTGCTGTTTGAGCGACAGTGGCGCCAGACTCTGGTCGCGGAGCAGAGCGGCGACTATCAGCTACCCCCCATTGATCTGCCCTGGTTTAATACCCAAAGCGGCCGGATTGAGCAGGCCAGCCTCCCTGCCATCACGCTGACGTTTCAGGCAACAACAAATCGGCAACCTGATCAGCAGACATCACAGATGGCACTGCGAGAGAGCCTTTGGTGGGTCGTGCTGGCCGTGGCGCTGCGTACGCTATGGCGCCACTGGCCCCGCTGGCGAGCCTTCTATCAACTGCAACGTGCCCTTGCCCAACACCAGCCGGATGCCAGTCGCAAGGCGCTGATCAAGTGGGCGACCATGCGCTGGCAGGTCTCCTATTATCAATTAGGCCAGTTGCCTGACGCTGGGCATAATCGGCTCGGCAACGCGCTCGCCGCACTCGAGCGAGCCTGTTTTGCACGGCCCTCTTCTGGCCCGCCCATCGAGTGGCGCGCTCTGGCGCGTACCCTCAGGGCTGATGAAACGGCCGGTATTGCGTACCTGATTTACCTGCTGGCGCACGGGAGTTCCCGCTCCCGCCGCCACGCCCCCTGACAAGGATTGCCCTATGGCACTGCTGTTTTTTAGAAAAAAACGTGCTCAGCAGCATATTGGTGGAAATGATCCGGCCACTTCGCCGGTCTCTGATCCCATGGCTGACAAACAAACCAAATTTGAAGCACTGGTTCATGCGCTGCATGGCGATCTCTACCGGTATGCCTACTGGCTGGCCCGGGATCCCAACGTAGCGGAAGATCTGGTGCAAGAGACCTTCCTTCGTGCCTGGAAGGCGATCGACACCCTGCAGGATGACAAGGCGGCCAAAGGGTGGCTGATCACCATCCTCAGACGGGAGAACGCCCGCCGCTTTGAACGCAAACAGCTGGAGCTGGTGGATCTCGACGATCACCCTCAACCCCAGTACGATGCGCTGCACAGTGAACAGGAGATGGAGAACGAGTGGTTGCACCGTCACATCGCCCGGTTGCCCGAGGAGTACCAGGAGCCACTGCTGCTGCAAGTCGTGGGAGGATTCAGTGGTGAGGAGATTGCCGAGATGCTCGGCCTCAACAAGAACACCGTCATGACTCGACTGTTCCGCGCCCGCAACCAGATCAAGGAGGCGATGGAGCAGAAGAACCAAGCAAGAGGACACGGACATGGATGAACTCGAATTTCGCCGCAACGCCATGATCCAGCCCCACGATCAACTGCCGGATTTTCTCAAAACAGCTGAAGCCAGCCAGGCCAATCGGAACTATCTCGACGAGATGAAGCAGTTCGACAGAAGCCTCAAGCGCGCCATGCAGGTAGAGGTTCCCGCCGGACTGGCCGAGCGGATCCTGCTCAGGCAAGCCATGCAGCAAGACAGTGACGCGCCAGATGATTTGCCGCCATCCCGCCCCCTTGGCACGGCGCCGGTCAAGATCCGGACATCGACATCCTGGCGCCAGATCGCCCTGGCTGCATCGGTCGCCTTCCTGCTGGGAATGAGCACCCGCTGGATCACGCTGCCAGAAACGGCTCCTGCAGCCCTCTCCCTCGCACAGGTGGCGATGGCTCATGTCTATGGCGAAGAACCCTTTATTGAAGGTGTCGATGAGCAGGTCAATCTGCATAACATAAATGCCAAGATGGAGAAGTATGGCGCCACCTTAAGCGGGATGGATGGGCTCAAGGTGACCTATGTCAATCACTGCTCGTTTTATCAGGGACCTGCCTTGCACATGGTGATCCAGGGAAAGATGGGGCCTGTCACCCTCTTTTTAGTGCCCAAACATGTTCCATTAACCCTGCAACAGGCCACCTTTGAAGATGGCACCCTCAAAGGGGAGATAGTCCAGCTCAAAGGCGCCAATATGGTACTGATTGGCGAGATGAAAGAGCCACTTGCCCCCGTTGCCAACGCCCTGCAGTCACGTCTGCAGTGGGACATTTAACATCGCCGGTTAACAACCTCAGATCCATCCTCAATAGCAGGCGGCGGTCACGAGCCGCTGCCTGTTCCCCCCCTGATTACTCCCCTTTGTCACTCATTTGCCTCAAGATTTCGAAAAATTGACAAAATTATTTTTGTGACGGAGATCGGCAATCCAGGTCAATAATCCACCTTTACACCCTCAAAATGATGAATTAAACAGCAAGTTAAAACAAATGATTAACACATCGATCACTTTTATGTATTCTGCTGTCACTGGTCTGATTTCTTACCTCCTACCAGATCCATAGAATCACGCCAGAATTGATTGGGAAGAAGCTGAAATAAAAACGGATTTTGTCGAGGTTTGCATTGAACGTGCAGCCAATATCGGCAAAAAAATCTGCCTACAAGAGAGAACACCATGACGACAACAATTTTCAAAAAGAGCCTGATTGCCGCCACCATCGCGCTGGCCACCGGTCAAGTCCATGCCGCGGCATTCCAGTTGAACGAGCACTCGGCCTCCGGTCTGGGTCGCGCCTATGCCGGTGAAGCAGCTATCGCCGACAACGCCTCCGTTCTGGCCCGTAACCCGGCTGCCATGACTACCTTCGACAAGATGGCGGTTTCTGTGTCCGGTACCTACATCAAACCGGATGTGGATGTGGAGGGCAAAACTAGCGGTAACCTCACTACCCCAACAGGAACTGTTCCAAACTACTTCAATCGTGATGCATCGGCTTCAGATATCGCACCTGCAGCCTTTGTTCCCGCATCCTACTTTATCCAGCCACTAAATGATCAGTGGGCATGGGGTATTGGGCTTTTCTCTAACTACGGTCTGTCTACCGAGTATGACAAGAATTTTGCTGCTGGTTCAGGTGCTGGCGATACAGAGCTTTTAACTTTCAATATCAACCCGAATATTGCATATCGCGTAAACAAGCAATTTAGTATTGGTGCTGGTATCAATGCTGTATACGCAGAGGCTGAACTGAATCGTTACGCTGGTGTCTTGGCTCCAGTGCTGTCTCAACCTGTTAAGGCTGGTGGAACTGGTGTTCCGCATTCTGCCGATACAAAAATTGCAAGTTTGAAGGGTGATACATGGGGCTTTGGCTGGAACGTTGGCACACTCTATGAAGTAAACGAAAATCATCGTTTCGCGCTGACTTACCGTTCCCAAGTCGATCTCAGTTTTGATGGTGACTTTAAAGGCACCACTTCCGGCTATAAAACCGTTGACGGGAACCTAAAACTCGACCTGCCTGCTCAAGCTGAATTTGCAGGTTACCATCGTCTAAACCAACAGTTCGCAGTCCACTATTCAGTCAACTGGACAGACTGGAGTGCATTTGAAGAGCTGAAAGCCACAAGCTCTCAATGCAAAAACGGTGTATGTCTGCAAAAAGATGAAAAGTTCAAAGACTCTACTCGCTACTCCATCGGTGGTACCTGGTATATCAATCCGGCTTGGGAAGCACGTCTGGGCTTCGCCTATGACAACACCCCGATTGAAGCTGAATACCGTAGCTTGAGTATTCCGGACTCAGATCGTATCTGGTATAGCGCTGGCGCCACCTACCATATCAACACCGATATGAGCGTGGACTTTGGCATGGCCTACCTTGATGGCAAGAAGGTCGATGTTAATGAGGGCTTGGTAAGCCACGATGGAACCATCAACAACCCACGTTGGCAAGGTACTTCCCACGGCAACGCCTTCCTAGCTTCTGCCCAGTTCAACATGAAGTTCTGATTATTGATAGAATGGAAAGAGCGCCGCCAGGCGCTCTTTTTTTATCCCACAAAACCATCTCAGCGCACACATGTAGCGCACACGTGTTTATTTTTCTTTTCTAATCAAGCCATTAGAGTGCATCATCCCAGCATTTAATCTTGTTTTATCCAGATACAGGCCATTACCGTTGCCTTACTGGTCATACCATATAAAATCCTGCCTCCATTCATATGACCGATTGAACCTTCGGGTAACAGCAAGGATTTTGCCATGCATCCCATCATCAAACCGTCCGCCATCGCCCTGCTGGTGATCGCAGGTCAGACTCATGCCGCCGGGTTCCAGCTGGCTGAACAGTCCGCTACAGGCCTGGGACGCGCCTTTGCCGGTGAAGCCGCCATTGCCGACAACGCCTCCGTATTGGGCCGCAACCCGGGTGCCATTACCCGCTTCAAACAGACCGCCTTCTCCGGCGGCTTCATCTATATTCGCCCCCGGGTCGATATCGAAGGGCGTGTGAGCGATAAGTTCGTGACCCCAGTGGGTAGCCTGCCCATCGGCAACAAGTCCGCCGACGCCAGCGACGTAGCGGGTGATGCCTGGGTACCCAACCTCTATGTCGTCACCCCCCTGAATGAACTGCTCAGCCTGGGGCTCTCCCTCTCCTCCCAATACGGGCTCGGGATCGAGATGCCAAAAGGGTACAGCGCCGGCCACTTTGGCAATGTGTCCGATATCAAGACGGTCGAGCTCGGCACGGCCCTGGCCTATCAGTTCACCCCCTTCTTCTCCGCAGGCATGGGGCTTTCCCTTATTCGTGGCGAGGGGGAAGTAGGTGGCACTTTCCCCCACCAGGACAAGATCGCCAAGCATCTCGAAGGCACAGGGAACGAGCTTGGCTGGAATATCGGTGTGCTGCTCACCCCAAGCGAGCGGACCCGTATCGGTCTCACCTATCGCAACGGGGTCGATCTCAAGCTCAAGGGGGATGCCGTCGGGGTAGATGACCAGGGACAGACGTTCAAAGATACCGGCAATCTGGTGCTGCCACTGCCTGCCACTGCCGAACTTGCCTTCTTCCAGCAGCTCACAGACAAGCTCGCGCTCCATGGCAGCGTCAACTGGACTAACTGGAGCAAGTTTGTCGGGCTGGATGCCAGTCTGGATCATCAGGGGCCGATGCACATCAAGGATGAAAACTGGCAAGACAGCTGGCGCTATGCGCTCGGCATGACCTATCAAGTGGCGCCCAAGTGGCAACTGCGCTCCGGCATTGCCTACGATGAGAGTCCGGTCCCTGCGGCTAATCGCACCATTTCCATCCCTGACTCGGATCGCATCTGGTACAGCCTGGGAGTGGGATATCAGTACAGCAAGGCGCTCTCGGTCGATGTGGGCGTCACCCTGATCGATGGCAAAAAAGTGGGGGTACATGAATCCTTCACGCAATCTGTTCGCCTGCCCAACGGCGTTCGGGCCCACTACCAGTCCAATTTTGACGGCACTTCCGAAGGGGATGCTTGGCTGGCTGGTGCACAATTGAGCTATCTCTTCTAAATTCCTTCCCTGCAAAAAACGCTATGCCAATTATTGCCTTACTCAATAAGGTGAACACTGGCATAGTGTTCTGCAACACCATAAAATCAACCCAGTACCTTTACTGGAGCAAGGCATGTATTCCTACGTAGCAAGACAGCCGATCCTCGACAGAGACCTCAAAACTCATGCCTATGAGCTGCTCTTTCGCGATAGTCTGAATAATGTCTTCCCGAGTATCTCCTCCCAGCAGGCGACGTCACGCCTGGTGGTCGAACAGTTTCTGCAACAAAATATCGATCAGCTGTTAGGGGGCCGCCCCTGCTTTATCAATTTTCCCCACTCACTGCTGCTGGAGGGATTGGCAGAGTGCCTGCCGCCCGAAAAAGTGGTGATTGAGATCCTGGAAGATTCCCCACCGGATGATGCCCTGCTGGAAAAGGTGAAACAGCTGCACAAGCTGGGATATCAACTGGCACTCGATGACTTCACCATGTCACCGGATTGGGAGCGCTTCCTCCCCTTTATCCACATCATCAAGTTTGATCTTCGTGCCACCCCCCTGATGCAGATCAAAGTGTTTATCCAGCGGCATCAGACGCTGGGGCTCACCTATCTGGCGGAAAAAGTAGAGGACAAGGCGGAGTTCGAGCGGGTCAAACAGCTGGGGATCCAGCTGTTCCAGGGCTTTTTCTTCAGCAGACCCGAGATGGTCAAGCAAGCCACCATGGAGCCAGCACAAGTCGTGGTGATGCAGTTGCTCAACGTGGTCAACGAGGCAGAGCCTGATATTAACAAGATTGAGCAGCTACTCGGTCAGGATATCTCCCTCTCTCTCAAGCTGTTGCGCTATGTCAACCATCTCAAAGGTCACACCAACCCTATTTCGTCATTTCGCCAGGCTGCCATCTATCTGGGCAACACCCAGCTAAAGCGCTTTGTCTCGCTGGTAGCCGCGACCAGCGCCGGCAAGGGCAAAAGCGCCGAGCTCTACCAGATGTCGATGATCCGAGCCCGATTCTGTGAACTGCTGGCCCACGCCCACGCCCCGAGCCAGCAGGCACAACAGGCCTTTATCACCGGTCTCTTCTCCCTGCTGGATGTACTGATGGAGCAGCCGATGGACAAACTGCTCGGCACTATCCCTCTTATCGACGATATTCGGCTGGCGCTGCTGGAGCGAAAAGGCAATCTCGGTTTCTACCTCGCGTTTTGTGAAGATTACGAGAGCGCCAACTGGTCACGGGTAACAGCCAGAACAGCCCGCCTGGGGCTGAGCGAGGATAAGGTGAGTCACCTCTATCTGGCCGCCACCACCTGGGTCACGGAACAACTGCTGGCGATGGAAGCCACCAATTAATTCGTCTCGTCATTCACCTCGACCGCGATAGCGGTCGCCTCCCCGCCCCCGATACAGAGCGCGGCTACGCCTCGCCGCAGACCCCGTTGCCGCAGCGCGGCGATCAGCGTCACCAGAATACGCGCGCCACTCGCCCCCAACGGATGACCGAGTGCACAGGCCCCACCATGCACATTGACCTTGTGATGAGGGATGCCGACCCCGCTCATGGCCAGCATGGTGACCATGGCGAAGGCCTCGTTGATCTCAAAGAGATCCACCTCTTCCACCGACCATGCAAGACGCACCAGCAAGCGTGAAATGGCGCCAATGGGCGCAGAGGTAAACTCGGCAGGCAATGCTGCATGGCTCTGATAACCGACGATCCGTGCCAGCACTGGTACCTGCCAGGCTTGCGCCGTGGCGCCATCCATCAATATCAGCGCCGCCGCACCGTCCGAGATAGAGCTCGAATTTGCTGCCGTAATGGTGCCCTCCTTGCCAAAGGCAGGCTTCAGGGTAGGGATCTTCTCCGGTCTGCCCTTGCCGGGTTGTTCGTCTTCAGCCAGCAACAAGCGCTCACCGCGATAGACGCTTGTCAACTCGGATGCAAACGCGCCGGCTTGCTGCGCATCGCGCGCACGCTGCAACGACGCAAGAGCAAACTCATCCATGGCACTGCGGGTCAAACCGGCCTGATCGGCGCTGTGCTGGGCATGTACCCCCATCAGCTGGCCATCATAGGCATCTTGCAAACCGTCGAGGAATAGGTGGTCCAACACCTTTTGATGCCCCATCCGAAAGCCGCTGCGGGCATTATCCAGCAGATAGGGGGCACGGCTCATGCTCTCCATCCCCCCCGCGGCCACCACCCTGTTGTCACCAAGGCGGATGGTATCCGCCGCCAGCATCACTGCTTTCATGCCGGATCCGCACACCTTGTTGACCGTGGTAGCAGGCACACTATCTGGCAACCCTGCTTTCAACAACGCCTGCCGGGCTGGCGCTTGCCCCACGCCCGCCGCCAGCACATTGCCCATAAACACTTCATCGACTTGCTCCGGACTCAGCCCACTTTGCTGCAGTGCCGCCTCAATGGCACAGGCTCCCAACTCAGGCGCAGTTACCTCTGCCAATGCCCCCTGAAACGCCCCCATCGGAGTCCGTTTTGCCGCCACAATTGCAATATCCATTTGCCTGCCTCTGTTTGTTACATGGCCATAACATAGGGGTTCTGACGCGATGGAACAAGAGTTGCAGTGCAGTTTACGTTTAGGTAAGGTGCAGACAGGATTTAGTTCGCCAAGAAGTCTGTATGAACAACAAGGATGAAGGACGGCGCTTCAGCATCAGTGAGCTGGCCCGGGAATTTGATATTACGACGCGCAGTATCCGTTTCTACGAGGATCAGGGGTTGCTCAATCCCGCACGAGAGGGACAAACCCGCATTTACAGCAAGCAGGATCGGGTTCGCCTCAAGCTCACCCTGCGCGGCAAGCGGCTCGGGTTCAGCCTCGCCGAGATCCGCGAGCTGTTTGATCTCTATGATGCCGACAAGAGCAGCCGCACCCAGTTACAGACCATGCTGGGACTGGTTGAGGAGAAACGGCAGACACTACAACAGCAGATGGAAGATATCAGGATGGTGCTGCTGGAGCTAGATGCTGCCGAGCAGCGTTGCCAACAAGCCCTTAGCCAGCTGGGATAACCGCCTTGCTGGCTTATCAGGCAAGTCCTTTCAGCCTGCTCACAAGATGCCAGATAGCAAAAAGCCACTCCTGAGAGTGGCTTTTCTTCAACCTGACGGTTCGCTATTAAACGCGAACGAAGTCCAGGTGGATCAGCTTGTAACGTACCGGGTGACGCTGGATAGCTTTCACTTTTACGTTAACTTCTTCACCGTTGACAACCAGAGTCAGTACAGACTCATAGAATTCCGGCTTCTCTTGAGCCAGGATCATTTTCTTGTGGTCAACAGTGATGGACAGAGCTTCTTTGCCTGCACCGTAAACGATGGCAGGAACTTGGTCAGCTTGACGCAGGCGGCGGCTCGCACCTTTCCCCAGGTCAGAACGGACTTCAGCTTGGAATACGAAAGACATAGTATGTATCTCTTTTGGATGAATTTATGGTGCTAACTGCGACCGGTCAGCACCTCGCAAAACGAGCGCGAATACTACCACGGGCCAAATTCGGATACAAGGTACCGACTCTGCATTTAGCGCCCCTGCTCCAACCGAGCGAATTGCTGCTGACGCTGAGCCGGGCTCAGGGCATCAAACCGCGCCAGGGTCTCGGCGCGCGGGCAGTAGAGTCCCTCCCCCGTTCTGACCCGAATGCTCTTGCCAAGCCGCGGCTGATTCTCTGCCACCAGCGCCAGCAAATAGCTGTAGGTATCTGCTCCCCGGGCGCTGGATAACTGATTCGCTATACGCCACAGGGTCTCCCCTGCCGCGACCTGATGACACACTGTTTGTGGACCGCCGGCAGCAGGAGCCGAGAGGGTAAGCATGACGTCACTGCCTGCAGATAAGCTAGCCGTGTGGCTGGCCAGGGCCATATCGGCGCTCGGTACTCCCTCATATCCTTGGGCACCACTCATCCCCGCTGTGCGAAAGGTCACCCCCAGTTGAGCGAGCAGAGGCTCGCTCTCGTCGGGGTCGCTGGGCATATCAACACCACCGAACGCGTCTTGGGGTGTGCGGAACTCGGCGATAAAGGGCGCGACAGGTTGCGCATGATAAGCAGGGGATCCACTCCCCTGCTGCACGATTGCACCAGCCGCAACAGCCTGCCCGGAGACGACCCCGTAAGCCATCTCGTCGATGCGCCGCAGCCTTGCCAGATAGGTTTTGGAGAGCTGCGCCTCCCCCTCGAACAGATCGAAGGGGGGCACCAACCTGGCTGGAAAGAGGATCTGCCAGCGACCCTGCTTCTGCTTTTGGGCCAGCGGCGGAAACTGATTGCCACGCCAAGCCACAAACATCGCAGGCGGCGTGCGCGCCAGCGGGTAATATTCCGGGTTCAACTGCACCCAGGTTTGTTCCGCGATGGGTTGATAACCGCTGATCACTACCTGCGCCACACTCAAACAGATCCCCAGCATCCTTGCCTCCCTGACTTGCGGTTTGAAGGAGCGACCTGACCGGCAACCCCTTCTCATCACCCGCTATCATGCTGTTAAAACAGTTAGATAGCAGCTTAGCACTGAGCAATGGCGTTAAGCACCCGTTTATCTGAGACCGGGTAAGGGGTCCCCAGATTCTGGGCAAAGAACGACACCCGCAGCTCCTCGATCATCCAGCGAATATTGGCCACCTCGGTGGGAATAAGCTGGGATTTGGGGATCTTGGCCAGCAGCGCCTTGTACTCCGACTCCACGCTGTGCACTTTGAGCATGTAGACCCGATCCCGGTTGGGATCGATAGCCAGCTTCTCCAGGCGACGCTCGATGGCCCGCAGGTAACGCAGCAAGTCAGGCAACCGCTGCCAGCCGGTCTCGGTGACAAAGCCCTTGTGGATGAGGTTGCCGAGCTGCTGCTGGATATCGGACATGGCAAAGGCGGTATCAAGCTGCATCTTGCCCTTGAGCCGCTTCTTGATCTCATGGGAGAGCGTCAGCACGGCTTCCACCTGCTTGGCCACCTCCACTACCGCATCATTGAGCTCGGCGCGGACAAACTCCTTGAGCGCCTCGAAACCGGCCTCGTCCCAGGCCAGCCCGCCATGCTGCTCGATCAGCTTGTCGCAGCCACAGGCGATACAGTCATCAATCAGCTCCGCCACCTTGCCAAACGGGTTGAAATAGAGCCCGAGCTTGGCCTTGTTGGGCAGCTTCTCCTGCAGATACTTGATGGGTGATGGCACGTTGAGCAGCACCAGCCGGCGCTGGCCCGCCCACATCAGCTGCTGCTGCACCACCGGACTCTCCACCAGCTGGATGGCGACCGAATCTTTCTCGTCTACCAACGCCGGATAAGCTTTCACCTCGAAGCCGCCGCGCTTCTGGCTGTACTCCTGAGGCAATTCACCAAAGCTCCACAGAGTGAGGCCGGACTGCTCGATATCATCGTCCGCCACTTGTGACAGGGTCTCCTGTACCTTGCCACGCAGCGACTCTTTCAAGGCTTCCAGATCTTTCCCTTCAGCCACCTTCTTGTGCTTATCATCCACCACGCGGAAGGTGAGTTTCAGGTGATCGGGCACCGCAGCCCAGTCCCAAGATTCGCGAGGTACGGTGACGCCGGTCATGCGGCGCAGTTGGCGCTCCATCTCGTCCAGCAGCGGTCCCTGCTCGGGGTTGATGCTGGCAAGCAGCGCATCGGCATAGTTGGGCGCCGGCACAAAGTTCTTGCGCATCGGCTTGGGCATCGACTTGATAAGGGCCACCAACAGCTCGTGGCGCAGCCCGGGGATCAGCCACTCGAACCCCTTCACCTCCACCTGATTCAGGAGCGGCAGCGGGATATGCAGGGTCACGCCATCGGCGGCCTCTCCCGGCTCGAACTGATAGGTCAGCTTGAGCTTGAGGCGCCCCTGCTGCCAGAAGTTGGGGTAGTCGAGATCGCTGATGTGGGCCGCATCCCCCTTCATCAGCATCTCTTTTTCGAAGTTGAGCAGCTCGGGATCCCGCTTTTGCGCCTCTTTCCACCACTTGTCGAAGTGGCGGGCGGAGATCACCTCCTCCGGCAAACGAGCATCGTAGAAGCGGAACAAGTCCTCGTCATCCACCAGGATGTCGCGCCGACGGGATTTGTGCTCCAGCGCCTCCACCTCGGCCAGGAGCTTGCGGTTATCGCTGAAGAAGCGGTGACGGGTCTCGAAATCCCCCTCCACCAAGGCGCGGCGGATAAACAGCTCGCGGCACAGCGCCGGATCGATACGGCTGAAGTTGATGGTGCGCTCGTTGACCAAGGTCAGACCATAGAGGGTCACCTTCTCCTTGGCCATTACGGCGCCGTTTTTCTTCGACCAGTGGGGGTCGCTGTGGTGCAGCTTGATGAGGTGGCCTGCCAGCGGTTCTACCCACTCGGGCTCAATCTTGGCATTGATGCGAGCGTAGAGGCGCGAGGTTTCCACCAATTCTGCGGCCATCACCCACTTGGGCGGCTTCTTGAACAGACCCGAGGCCGGGAATAGGTGGAAGCGGCCGTTGCGGGCGCCGAGAAACTCCGGTTTTTCCAGATCCTTGTTGCCAATATGGCTCAAGAGGCCGGTCAGCAGCGCGCAGTGTACCGTCTTGAAATCTGCAGGTTCATGGTTGGCTTTAAAACCCAGCTCCTTGACCGTCTGACGCAGCTGGAAATGGATGTCCTGCCATTCGCGCACCCGCAGGTAGGAGAGAAACTCCTTCTGGCACATGCGGCGGAACGGGTTGCTGCCAAGGAGATCCTGCTGCTCTTTCAGGTAATTCCACAGATTGACGAAGGCAAGGAAGTCGGAATCCTTGTCCTCAAAGCGTCTGTGCTGCTCGTCGGCGGCCTGCTTCTTCTCCATGGGACGCTCGCGGGGATCCTGAATGCTGAGGGCCGCGGTGATCACCATCACCTCGCTCAGGCAGCCAGTCTGCGCTGCGCTGATCACCATCTTCGCCAGACGCGGATCAAGGGGGATGCGCGAGAGCTGGCGACCGGTTTCGGTCAGCTGCAGTTTGGCCTCACGATCGCCGGTGGCGGGAAGCTCGCGCACCGCCTCCAGCTCTTTCAAGAGAGTCAGGCCATCCTTGATATGGCGGGATTCTGGCGGCTCGATGAAGGGGAACGCCTCCATATTGCCAAGGCCGAGCGCCAGCATCTGCAGGATGACGGAGGCCAGATTGGTACGCAGGATCTCGGGATCGGTAAAGGCGGGACGGCCGTTGAAATCCTCCTCCGAGTAGAGGCGGATACAGATACCATCCGCCACCCGACCGCAGCGCCCTTTACGCTGGTTGGCACTGGCCTGGGAGACCGGCTCGATGGGCAGGCGCTGCACCTTGGTACGCCAGGAGTAACGACTGATGCGGGCGGTGCCCGGGTCAATGACGTAACGAATGCCCGGCACCGTCAGCGAGGTCTCCGCCACGTTGGTGGCGAGCACGATACGCCGCCCGGCATGTTGCTGGAACACCTTGTTCTGCTCGGCGTTGGAGAGACGGGCGTAGAGCGGCAACACCTCGGTATCGCGCAGATTGAGCTTGCGCAAGGCATCGGCGGTATCGCGGATCTCCCGCTCGCCGTTCATGAAGATGAGGATGTCCCCCAGCCCTTCGCGAGCCAGCTCTTCCACCGCATCGAAGATCCCCTGCAGTTCGTCGCGCTCTTCCAGCCCTTCGCTCTTGTCACTGCTTTTTTTATCAACAAATAGCGGACGGTAGCGCACCTCCACCGGATAAGTGCGGCCGGAGACCTCGATCACCGGCGCCTTGTTGAAATGGCGGGAGAAACGTTGCGGGTCGATGGTGGCCGAGGTGATGATCACCTTGAGATCGGGGCGCTTGGGCAGCAGTTGCTTGAGATAGCCCAGGATGAAGTCGATATTGAGGCTGCGCTCGTGGGCCTCATCGATGATGATGGTGTCGTACTGGGTGAGCATCCGGTCGTTCTGGATCTCCGCCAGCAAAATACCGTCAGTCATCAGCTTGATGTGGGTCTGCTCGCTCACCTGATCGGTAAAGCGCACCTTGTAACCCACGTAGTGACCGAGTTCGGACTCCATCTCCTCGGCAATACGGGCCGCCACGGTGCGGGCCGCCAGACGGCGCGGCTGGGTGTGGCCGATGAAGCCCTTCACTCCGCGCCCGAGCGCCAGACAAATCTTGGGGATCTGGGTGGTTTTGCCCGAGCCGGTTTCCCCTGCAATGATCACCACTTGATGTTCTTGAATGGCCTTGGCGATCTCCGCCTGCTTCTGGCTGACCGGCAGGTTGTCCGGATAAGTGACCTTGGGCACTCCGGCCAGACGGGTTTGATAGCGCACTTCGGCGGCGGCCAAATCAGCGGCGATGGTCTCCAGCACGGCGGCCTGTTTGCCTTCAGGCAGCTTCTTGACCCCGTGCAGACGGCTGGAAAGGCGGCGGGCGTCGAGGTTCATGCAGGCAGAGAGACGGCGGCGCAGCGCCTCGATAGAGAGAGACAAGGTACGAATTCCTTAAATAGGTGCCCAGAGGGGCCATATCGATTAGCTGCGAGCGATCCTAAAGAGCGAGCGGGAACGGTGCAAGCCTTAACGTAGCGTTATCTATGGGAAGACAGAGAGATTGGCCGATCCTCATACATGACAAAACAATCATTGTAAGATGGCATAACATGAATAAATGGCAGCATATGAAAAACCAAGGCAAGCCGAAGCTTGCCTTGGGAGAGAGAAAAACAGGGTTAACCGTGGGTGTGATGGACAAAACAGGTGGTGAGCTGGGCATGAATGGCCTGCATGACATTGTGACGATTGATGACACCGAGCAGGCGTCCCTCCTCCACCACCGGATAGATCTTCGGCTTTTGTCCCATCATCATCTCCGCCAGACTCAAAATGCTGGTATCGGGTCCCACCGACAGCACCTCCTTGCGCATCACATCCTTGACCTGCGCCACCTGTTCGCAGTGATAGGCCTCCTTAAGCAGCACTGCGATGCAATCCTGCTCGGAGATCCAGCCAATCAGATGGCCCTGCCCATCCACCACCGGGCCACCGAGCTGATGACTGTTCAGAAATTTCTCGACCGCAGCTTGCACCATCATGTCGGCAGTGAAGGTGATGGGTCTGCTCTGCATATAATCCTTGGCTTTTAGCGATTCCATATCTGCTCCCCTACGGTAGTCCATCAAGCTGGCGTCTTGTGCGCCGGTACCGGCACCATGCTCGGCTTGTTCCAAGCATAGCTGGCTCACGGCAGTATGAGTCAGCGGCCAGCCTCTCCCTCAATTGATGGCATGATCCGGCTCGCGATCCGGAATGGCTGCCATCATCATCTGCGGCAGGTGATCGGCCAGCACCGCCACCACAGCGGGATCGACCCGCCCCTGATCCGCCAGTTGCTGCATAAAGGTCAATGCGTCACGGGCAGGCAGGCCGCGCCGATAAGGCCTGTCCTGCACCATTGCCTGAAAAATATCAGCGACCCGCAGGATCCGCGCTTCGAGCGCCATGGCGGATGCCGGCAGGTGGAACGGATAGCCCTCCCCGTCAGGCTCCTCATGGTGATAGGCCGCCCAACAGGCAATCTCCTCAAACCCTTCGATATGACGCAGGATCTGGTAAGTCTCGAAGCTGTGGGTATTGATGATGGCCCGCTCCTCTTTCGTCAGGCTGGCAGGCTTGTCGAGGATCTCGTCCGGCACCCTGAGCTTGCCCAGATCATGCAGCAAACCGGCGATCTCCAGCATGTCGCAATGGATGGCACTGACTCCCATCTGCTCGGCCAATGCCCGAGACAACCTGCTCACACCGAGTGAATGCGTCATCGTGAATGGGCTTTTGGCGTCGACAATGCCGGAGAAGATCTGCGCCAGCGCTTTAAGCTCCCCGTTGAAGGTCAGGCAAGGCTCCCGCACCTGCAGCATCTCCAGCATGTAATCATTGATGGAGCGCGCTTCCAGCTGCAGCCAGAATGCCTCAGAGCGAGACGCCTTGAAGAAGGCATCTACCAGCTCGGGGGCAAAGAACTCCTCACGGAAATCCTGCAGGCGTGCGCGGATCTCGTTGGTATGCATCAACAATGAACCATCGCCATAGTAGGGCGCCGCCAACGCATCGCAGCGATCCACCAGAAAGATAAGGTTGGCCTGACGGGCTACATTGGGGTCCACATCAGCCATCTCGCGCAGCAGGTGCCAGTGGGTGTGGTGATAACGGATAGGCAGGGCCAGTGGGGCCAGCAAACGGAAATCTTTGAGCAGCTGATATCCCACCTCGCAGTGGCGCTGGGAGGACTCCCAATCGAACTCGCTGACCAGATGGTGATGGGTGATGGTCGAGGAGACACCGATATCATGCAGCACCCCCAGCTCGAACAGCAGACAGCGTTCGGCCTCACTCATCCCCAGCTCCCGGCTGCACTCGGCAGCCATAATCCCGACCCGTTTACCGTGGGCCACATCGCCAATGCCCACCAGATCCAGCGAGGCTGACAGGGCATACACCACCTGCCTTAGATCCACTTGCAACGAAAAGGGGGCTGCGCCCTGCGCTCTGTCCATGATCCGGGTCCCATGCGATGTTGTCGTATCAAACTGGCGCTGTTTTATGCTTCGCCTTCTATCAACTTAGTCAATAGCCGAGCCTTTTACCTTGTTTTTATAGGCATTTATGACCCTAGCACCTTGAAAAGACAAAGATCACAGCTGGATTTATTTGGCCACTCCCACTCAAGTTATATTTATCCGTTCAAAAATATGCGAGTAGACTTTTTAAATCTCGCGATTAGATTGTGAGCAGTTTTAAAAGCTCATATCTAAACGAAACAATCAACACCTCCACTTTACTTAATTATGACTTAATCAGAATTAAAGAGTGCTCGACTTGCCAGTAAGATATTTGAATAAAGGCAGACCACAACGCTCATAACAGCTCTCATCCCCTAAATTGATTAGCCGAACTGTGAACTCCATCACCCATTTATTCGCCTTGTCGCCATCGATAGCGGTAGACACCTCCGCCTTCTGGATACAGCTTCCCATGCTCGCTCGCAGCCCACCCGATAGCCTGCGACCGAAGAGTTGGAGAAAAATAACGGATAACCAGCGGTTATATTCGCTATAAGGCGACAAGGATAAACGGGATTTATAGAGTGAAACTGTTGAAAGCTGATTTTCAAGCTGCGGTTAACTCGGGCTATTCAGGTCATATCACTCTTTGCAGGTCATAACGACAGCGATAAAGGGGAATGTGCCCATCCGGGTATTCCATCCCCTCCAACAGCCTGCACGGGATGATATTTCCACCGCGTTAAACGCACGCTGCTTTCATCGCCCATTTTGTGTACCAATTCACATCAGATTAGGAGTGGAGCCAATAATGGCCATTCAAATAAACAAAATAGCCATGAGCCTTGCCTTAATGGCCACCGCTGGTAGTGCCACAGCAGCCGCCAAGCCCAATATTCTTGCCATCATGGGCGATGACATCGGCTACTGGAACATCAGTGCCTACAACCAGGGGATGATGGGCTACCAGACCCCGAACCTGGACAGGATCGCCAATGAAGGGGCCCTCTTTACCGATCACTACGGTCAGCAATCCTGCACCGCTGGCCGCGCCGCCTTCATTACCGGTGAAGAGCCATTCCGTACCGGTCTGCTGACCATCGGCATGCCCGGATCCACCCACGGCATTCCGGATTGGGCCCCCACCATCGGTGATCTGCTCAAAGAGCAGGGTTACATGACGGCTCAGTTCGGCAAGAACCATTTGGGCGATCAGAACCAGCATCTACCGACCAAGCACGGCTTCGACGAGTTCTTCGGCAACCTCTACCACCTCAATGCAGAAGAAGAACCGGAAACCTACTACTACCCGAAAGATCCGGAGTTCAAGAAGAAGTTCGGCCCACGCGGCGTCATCAAATCTTCTGCCGACGGCAAGATTGAAGATACCGGCCCCATGACCCGCAAGCGCATGGAGCATGCTGACGAAGAGTTCCTCGAGTCCTCGCTGGCGTTCATGGAGAAAGCAGTCAAGGCCAAGAAGCCCTTCTTCATCTGGCACAACGCCACCCGCATGCACGTCTGGACTCGTCTGCAAGAGAAGTATCAGGGTAAATCCGGCGTCAGCATCTATGCCGACGGCATGCTGGAGCACGATGATCAGGTGGGGATCCTGCTCGACAAACTGGACGAGCTGGGGGTCGCCGACAACACCATCGTGATCTACACCACCGACAACGGCGCCGAGACCGTCAGCTGGCCGGATGGCGGCACCACCCCCTTCTATGGCGAAAAAGGCACCACATGGGAAGGCGGGATGCGGGTTCCGCAACTGGTTCGCTGGCCGGGCGTGATCAAGCCAGGCACCAAGGTCAACGCCATGATGGCCCATCAGGACTGGATGCCGACCCTGTTGGCCGCAGCCGGTGTACCGGATGTGAAAGAGAAGCTGGCCAAGGGCTACAAGGCCAACGGCAAACAGTGGCGGGTGAAACTGGACGGTTACAACTTCATGCCGTACCTCGCCGGAAAAGCCGACACCTCCCCGCGCAACTCCATGCTCTACTTCTCCTCAAACGGCGAACTCAACGCCGTGCGCTGGAATGACTTCAAGCTTAACTTTGCCACCATGGAGGGCAACATCACCGACGCGGCACGTGTGACTCCGAACTGGCCGCAGATCATCAACCTGCGCGCTGACCCGTTCGAGAAGGCACCGCATGAGTCAGGCATGTATCTGCGCTGGATGGCAGACAACATGTGGCTGTTCGTACCTGCACAGGGGATCCTGAAAGAGTTCTTCGACACTCTGCCCAACTACCCGATGCAGCAGAGCTTCCAGATGAACCCTGCCAGCATTAGCTCCCAGAGCCTGATGCTCAAGGGCAAACTGGCAGAGCTGGACGCACTCAAACAAAAAGTCGCCACCATCAAGTAAGGCGGTGACTCCAACGCCCATCACTCTCTGGTGGGCGTTTTCAATTTCCAGCCGGCTCGCCCCGAACCAGCAGGAAAGTGAAAACCCGTTGGCTCCTCCTAGCCCAATCTCTGTCTCGTTAAATGTACCCTGTGGAAAACCCTATGAACCCCTTGCAACAACAGATCTCGCAACTCATCGAACAGGTTGGTCACAGTGTGGTCGGCCAGTCCCATGTGATCCGCGCCCTGGTCATCGGCCTGCTGACCAATAGCCACGTGCTCCTTGAAGGTTTGCCCGGCACCGCCAAGACCCGTTCGGTCAAGGCGCTGGCAGAAGCCCTCAATACCAGCTTCGGCCGCATTCAGTTCACCCCCGATCTGCTCCCCTCCGATGTGACCGGCACCGAGATGTATCAGGAGCATGACGGAGCCCACCAGTTGCGTTTCCAGCCAGGCCCCATCTTCAACAGCATCGTACTGGCCGATGAAGTGAACCGCGCCCCCGCCAAGGTACAAGCGGCGCTGCTGGAGGCCATGGCCGAAAGCACCGTCACCGTCGGTGACAAGAGCCATCGCTTGCCCGAGCTCTTTATGGTGCTGGCCACCCAGAACCCCATCGAGCAGGAGGGGACCTACCCGCTGCCAGAAGCCCAGATGGACCGTTTTGCCCTCAAGGTCTCGGTCGCCTACCCCGATGATGAGGCAGAGCTTGCCATCATTCGGCTTGTGCGGGCCGAAGAGCGCGGTACCCGCCAGCAGAACGAGGGGTTCGCCCCCCTCTCCCCTGAACTCATCTTGCAGGCCAGATCAGAGCTATCGGCCATGACGGTCTCACCGCTGGTGGAGCACTACATCATTGCGCTGGTCATGGCGACCCGACACCCCAATCGCTACCCAGCCACCGGGCTGCCACAGTGGATTGCGGTCGGCGCCAGTCCCCGAGCATCCATTGCTCTGGACAAGTGCGCACGCGCCTATGCCTGGCTGCAAGGGCGAAACCACGTGCTGCCCGACGATGTGCGCGCCATGGTGCCCAGCGTGCTTGGTCACCGCTTTACCCTCAGCTATGACGCGCTGGCAGATGGGGTGGATCACCAGCAGGTGGTGATGACTCTGCTCGATCACGTCGTCATCGGGTAAGCAATACCATGACACCTCGCTCCTTATTCCATGACAGGCTGACACAGGGCGGGAAACCGCCCAGTGGTGACTCCCGTATCCACTGCGACTACCTGACACTGGTCCGGCTTCAGGGGCTGGTCGGCCAGTTTTCACTGCTGCCCCGGCTAAACAGCGGCAACCTGCTGTGCGGGCGTCACCCGTCACGCTTTCGCGGCCGTGGACTCAACTTTGAAGAGCTGCGCCACTATCAGCAAGGGGATGATATTCGCACCCTGGACTGGAAAGTGACCCTGCGCACCGGCCGCCCCCATGTGCGCAGTTATAGCGAAGAGAAAGATCGTCACGTGATCCTCTGCGTTGATCAGCGCAGCGGCATGTTCTTCTCCTCGGTGGAGGTGATGAAGTCGGTGGTAGCCGCCGAAGTGGCTGCCCTGCTCGGCTGGCAAGTACTCAAAGAGAGCGATCGGGTCGGGCTCGCCATTTTGCACTGCGATGGCGTGGCGTGGCTGCGCGGCCAGCGCTCCCGTGGCCACTGGTTGGCAGGGCTGCGCCAGCTCTGTGCCGCCAATCATGCTCTCTCGGCCACCAGCCGCGACAGCGAGGCGACCGGTCTGGCCCCCCTGCTGGCGATGCTGGGCCGCCTCAAGTTGAAAAATACCACCCTGATCTTTCTTAGCGACTGGGCTGGAGTAACCGAGGCCGACCTGACCCGCCTCGGTTACTTGCAGCAGCACAACGATGTAGTGGCACTGCACATCGCCGATCCCCTCGAGTCGACCCTGTCGACCACTGCCGCTGACGCCAGCTGGGTAGTCGGCGATGGCCAGTACCAGCTCAATATTGCTCCCCACCAGATCCCTGTGCTGGATCAGGGGCTAGCCCGTCAGCAGCAGCTGAAAAAAGATCAACTGCTGCGACTGATGGCCCTCAAGGGATTGCCGCTTATCACCCTCGACACCGGTGGCCACCACCTCGCCCGCCTCATTACCGCATTGGGAGGAGATCACTGATGAACCACAAGCTGCCCGGCACCTATATGCTGCGCGAATTGCAGACGTGACCGTACCACCCACCATCAGCTGGCAACCGCAAACCGCAGGCTGGCTGCTGCTGGCGCTGCTCTGGCTCTATCACCGGGCACAGCGCTGGTGGCAACAGCGTTACCGCCGTGAAGCGCAGGCGGCCCTGCGCACGATCAACTGGTCTGATGCCGGGGCTAGTCTGGCGCTGTTTCACCTGATCAAGCAGGTGTTGACCCACCTGGATCCCCGGTACGGCAAGCTGTTTGGCATGGCGTTGCTGCAGACCCTCGACAATGCCATGGCTGATAGGCAGCCCCGTTTCGCGACCGAACTGGGGGAGCGCTGGCTGGTATCGCTGGTCTGTGATCAGGTGGTGCTAAGCGTGAGTGATCAGCTCTGCCTCGTTTCCCTCTGCAACGACTGGCTTGCCCACCACCAGACTCCAATACAAGCAGCCTCGTTGGCGACGGAGGCCCATCATGCTTGATGCCGGTCTCGAGTTTGCCCACCCCCACTGTTTCTGGCTGCTACCCCTGCCGTTGCTGGTGTTTCGCCTTATTCCGGCCTATCGCACCCGGCAGAGTGTCATCAAGGTGCCCTTCTTCGATCTGCTGATCGACCTGCTGGATGAACCGCCGCGTGAGGGGGCAACCCAGCTAACTGCCAGCTGGTGGCAGCGGATCGCCCTGATCACCGTTTGGCTGTTAGCGGTGCTGGCGCTGGCCAAGCCCACCATCTATGGCCCGCCTCAGGTGCGCGAGCGGTTCGGGCGGGATGTGATGATAGTGCTGGATCTCTCCGGCTCCATGGCCGAGACCGACTTCTCCCCCGACCCCGGCAAGTCCCTCAGTCGGCTCGACGCCGCCAAAGAGGTGCTTAAACAATTTGCTGCAACGCGCGAAGGAGATCGACTCGGACTCATCCTGTTTGGGGATGCCGCCTTTCTCCAGGCGCCGTTTACCGCCGATCTCGACACCTGGCAAACCCTGCTGCAGGAGACCGATGTCGCCATGGCAGGCCAGAGCACCCATCTGGGGGATGCCATCGGTCTGGCAATCAAAGTATTCAACAACAGTGATCGCCACGGGCAACTAGACCAGAACAGCGCCAAGCGGGAGAAAGTCGCCATTATCCTTACCGATGGCAACGACACCGGCAGTTTTGTCAGCCCGCGGGATGCGGCCCGGGTAGCCGCGGTCAAAGGTGTGCGGCTGCATACTATCGCCATGGGGGATCCGGCCACCGTCGGCGAACAGGCACTCGATCTCGATACCCTGCAACAGTTGGCGACCCTGACCGGCGGCCAGTTGTTTCAGGCTCTTGATGAGGCGCAGCTGACGCGCGCCTATCAGGTGATCGGTGAGCTGGAGCCACAACGCTACGAAAGCACCCGCTTTCAGACTCGCAAAAGCCTGCACCATTACCTCATCGCCGTCAGCGTCGACCTCTATCTCACTCTCATTTCCCTGTTGACCCTCAGGCGCAACCGCCTGCGCACTGCTCTCTCAGGAGACACGCCATGATGGATCCTCTCTACTGGCAACAGCTCTGGCTGAATGCCCACTTTCTGCGCCCCTGGTGGCTGCTGGCCTTGCTCCCCCTTGTCGCCATTCTGCTGCTGCGCTGGCACATAGATGAAGCGAACAACTGGCAACAGCGGCTGCCGCCCCATCTGCGCGAGGCGCTGACGCTGGGGGAAACCGGCTGGAAAAAGAACCTGCCCCTCAAGGTGCTGGGGCTGCTGATGGGGCTCGCCATCCTGATCTGCGCAGGGCCGACCTGGAGCCGTGAACCCTCCCCCTTTGGCGAAGATCAGGGCGCCCTGCTGATCCTGCTCGATAACAGCGACTCCATGCTGGAAACGGATATCGCCCCCAACCGCTTGACGCGGGCCAAGCAGAAGATCAGCGATCTGCTGGCGACCCGCGATGGCGGGCGCAACGGGCTGGTGGTCTTTGCCGGCTCGGCCCACACCGCCATGCCGCTGACCCGTGATAATGCCGTCTATGACCCTATCCTCGCCGCCATCCGTCCCGAGATCATGCCTAAAGCGGGCAAGCGCACCGAACAGGTGCTCCCACTGCTCACCGAGCTTCTGGCCGATGAGACTGGCAGCACCGTTTTGCTGGTGAGTGATGGCATCAGCCCCTCCGCCATCGCCCCCTTGGCTGACTATTTCCGTGGTCAATCCCGTCAGTTGCTGATCCTGGCCGCTGGCGACCCGGCCCTGAGTGGCAAACGCCCGCTGGAGCTTGCCTCACTACGGCGACTGGCCAGTGACAGCAATGGCACCCTGCTCACCATGACGGTGGATAATGGCGACGTAGATCGCATCAACCGGGGGATTGAACGCAACTTTTTGATCCACAACGACTCCCTGATGCCCTGGCAAGACATGGGTTACTACCTGCTCTTTCCGGTCGTCGCCCTGCTGCTGCTCTGGTTTCGCAAAGGCTGGCTGGTGCAGTGGGGTCTGGTGGCAGCCATCGGTCTCTCCCTGTTACAGACGACGCCTGCGCAGGCCACCACCTTCTCGCTGGCGCCCGTAGAGCCGACAGAGCCTGCGATCAATCACTGGGCAAAGGAGCTGAAACAGCAGTGGTTCAACCTCTGGCTCACCCCGGATCAGCAGGGGCAGTGGTACTTCCAGCAAGGTGACTATCTGGAGGCGGCTAAACACTATGAAGATCCCTTCTACAAAGGGGTGGCCTACTACTATGGCGCCGAGTTTGCGCTGGCTCAGTCAGCATTCCTGCAAGCCGACTCAGAACAGGCTCTGCTCTATGCCGGCAATGCCCTCGCCAGACAGCGTGAGTATCTGGCCGCCCGCCGGCTGTTCCGGAATCTGGCTGACGAGGCCAGCGACCCGAGCGTGCGCCAATCAGCCGCCCACAACTATCAGGTGATGAGCGGGATTGTTGACGAGATCAACCGCGCCAGTCAGAGCCAGACCGGCACGCCGGATGGACCTGATCACTCCAGTGAACTGCCCGATGATGAGCCACGCAGTGCCGACGGGGCGGAAGAGACTGTGGTTTCATCCCTGATGGCGCGCGAAACCCTGACCGCAGATCAGATCCTGGCCAATCCGGCGCAGGCCGAAAAGTGGCTGCGCCGGGTGGAGTCTGATCCCGGTGACTTCCTGCAAGCCAAATTCCGCCTCCAGCTACAAGCGCAGCAAACGGGCGCAACCGTCCGTCCTCGTTCTGCCCCCCACAAGGAGCCTACCCATGTGCAACCGGCACAATAAACTCCGCCACTGGCTGTGCGGATATGTGGCGACCGCTACCCTGCTCGGGGCCGTGCTGCTCACGGTCGAAGCACAGGCTGCCGAGGCCGCTGATGCGACTGACGCCACTCAGGTGACCCTCAAGAGCTGGTTGAAAGATCAGGGGGAGGAGAAGCGCCCCTATGCCGTCAACCAACAGATCACCCTCTATCTGGAGCTGGCGACCAACCGCTGGTTTACCGCGGGTACCCGCATCGGCCAGTTCGAGCTGCCGGGGGTCATGGTCAAGCAGCGCAGCGAGCTGGCGACCAACTTCACCCTGCGCCGCGATGGCGAGACCTGGTCACATCAGCGCTGGGAGCTGACGCTCTATCCCCAGCAATCCGGCCAGTTCGAGATCCCCGCCATCGCGGTACGGGCCACCGTGGCGCGCCCTGAAGGGGGCTCCCGGCAGATCACCCTTACCACCCACACTCAGCGTTTTGCCGCCGCTCTGCCCGACCCAGCCCTGACGGTCGGCGGGCGTTGGCTTAGCGCCAGTAATCTCACCCTGAGCCAGCGTTGGCAGCGCTCTGCGGATGACCATGCTGACGGCGAGCTGCGGGTGGGGGATGCTATCACCCGCACCGTGACCGCCAGCGGGCAGGATACCCTCTCGGTGCTGATCCCGCCGCTGATCACTCCGCTTGCAAGCGATGGGCGGGTACAGGCCTATCCGGCGCAAGCCCGACTGAACGATACCCAGGATCGGGGGGAGTACCTCTCGACACGGGAAGATCAGACTACCTATATCGTGCAGCGCGGTGGTGAGTTGACCCTGCCCGCGCTGGAGCTTGCCTGGTGGAACAGCCAGACTGGCCAGCTGCAAACCCTGACCCTCCCTGGGCAGACCCTGCAAGTGCGCCACACTCCCGCCTCCTGGCTGGCGGCCTACTGGCATCGGCTGCTTGGAGTAGCCAGTGGTGTAGCCCTGCTGGTGCTGGCGCTCCTAGCTATGGCCCGTTACTACCGTCACCACCCTCGTCCGCTCGGCTGGCAATATGGGGCCGCCATCTGGAGCAGGCAGTGGGGGGCGGTGCGGGTACTGGCCTATCGCTATCTGCGGGCCAAGAGGGGTTGGCTGGAACTTAGCCGTGTCAGTTCCGATCCGGCTTGGCAGCAACAACAGGTTGTATTCCAGCAAGATCCCCTTGATCGGGCTGATGCGCTCAGGATGGGCTGGCACCTGCTGGTGCGCCTGCAAAGGCGACGGGGCGCCAGTCTTGGCAACATCCGTTCACGGTTGGGCCGCATCATCGGCTGGCAAGCGGCCCTGCCGGAACTGACCCCCCTGACTGGCAAACCGACCTCAGCGGGTCAATCATCCTGCAACGCAAACAGATAAATAAAGTGCGCCACGCAGCAACCAACCCCTGCACTGGTTGTCCCACTTTGCTCACTTCATTACACTGCCAAAGTGGGATACCAGCTGGCTGCCACGCCACCTGACTGGCGTGGCAGGTTCTCCCCTCCGGCTACCCGGCAGTGCCAAGGCAGTGTGATTTTTCCACGAACATGTAACGAGGCTTCTCTTGTTAGACATCCGAAGTACCGAGCTGAACCTGATCCCGATCTTTGTCGCCATCTATGAAGAGCGCAGCCTCTCCCGGGCGGCGACACGCATGGAGATCAGCCAACCCGCCGTCAGCAAGGCCCTCAAGCGACTGCGGGAGATCTACGGCGATCCTCTGTTTAATCGCAAGGTCGTGGGGATGGAGCCCACCTCGTTTGCCATCGACATCTATCCGGCGATGGCGGCCGCGCTGAAAAACTTCAGCTCGACCCTCTCGACCTCGCGCACTTTCAATCCACGTACTTCCCAGCGAGTCTTCTCCATAGCCTGTGTCAGACTGATCAGCGCCCAACTGGTCCCGGCGCTGCTGTGCAAGATCCGGGCACACGCCCCGGGTATTTCGCTCGAGGTGCATCCCCTCTTTACCGAGGATATGGAGAGTGACCTGCGGATGCAGCGTTATGATCTCATCATCGACATGACCCAGAGCGGGCGCAGCATGCTCAAGAGCGAGGTGCTCTATGGGGAGCAGGTGAAGGTGGTATGTGCCAGCAACCACCCGCGACTGGGCAGCAACTTGACGGTGGAGGCCTATTTTACCGAGGAGCATGTGGCGTTGGCCCAGTGGCAGGTCAGAGGCAGCATGATCACCGCTGAGCACCTGCCGCAAATGGCCAACCGCAATATCGTGGTACGGGTGCCGACCGCCATGGAGATGCTGCCCATCATTGCGTGCAGCGAGATCATCGGGGTTTTGCCCACCTCCATCATAAATACCTTTGCCGGCATGTATGATGTGCGGGTACTCCCCTTCCCCTTCGAGGAATCAGTATTCAACCTGTCGGCCATCTGGCACCCCAGCCGGACCACCGAGGCGGGCCACCGCTGGCTGCGCCAGCAGTTGTTCGAAGTGGTCAGCGAGCTGGGGCTGACCACCTCCATCGATCAGCCCTAGCGGGCATCTCGCACCAGTCGCAATCCCATGTCAGCCATCATCACCGACTGGCTGGCAAAATCACGCCGGAAATTTTCAGACAATTCAGCCTCATAGGCGTAGCTGCCGCCTCGCACCGACTTATGGGCGAGGTGGCTCTTGCTCTCCTGGGCATTGTTCGGGTTCTCTTGAGGACTGTGGCGATAGAAGGTCTCTTCATAGGCATCAGCCACAAACTCCCCCACATTGCCGGTCATGTCGTATAGCCCCAGCTCGTTGGGCTTTTTCAGCCCCACCGGATAGGCGCGATTCTTGGCGTTGCCGCTGTACCAGGCCACTTCGTCAATCTGATCGGAGCCGCTGTAACGATAACCTTTACTCAGCTTGCCCCCCTTGGCTGCATACTCCCACTCAGCTTCGGTGGGCAGGCGGTAGTGAGCGCCGGTCAACTCATTGAGCCTTGTCACAAACAGATTGGCCTGTTGCCAGCTGAGGTTGTTGACCGGTACATCCGGTGCCTGGAAATAGCTGATGGAGGGTCCCATCACCGCTTCGAACAGAGCTTGGGTCACCTCGAATTTTGCTATGTAGAAGCTGTTGAGCGAGACCGTATGCTGCGGCCCTTCGCTCGCTTTGGCGGCAGAGTCGTTGGAGCCCATCTCAAAACGGCCCCCTTCCACCAGCACCATGTCCGCTTCAATCTTCTGTCGCAGCGGATGGAGCGGCTGGTTGCCCTGTTTGACCGAGAGGGTGCAGCCGGCCACCAGCAGGGTGGTCGCCAGCAACGGAATTGCGAATTTGAACGGTATGATCGTCATAACCTGACCTGTGCAGTAAGATAAGTGGCAGCCATCACTGGCCAGCGGAAACCGGCGGCGTGCTCGTCTTGCTCGCGCGCTTGCTATTGAGCTCGGCCAGCACCTCGGGGGGCGCTATCTTGCCAAGTTCACTCATGCAGGCGTCGCTCTTGGGGTGATCGTGGCGAAGGTAGATATCGCACACCGCATAGAGCTGCTCCGGCGCGCCGGAGATCCGGTAGGCCAGCTCGAACGAACCGATGGCTTTCTCGAGATCCAGCGGCTCTTGCAGCACCCCGTTGAGATACCAGAAGTAGCTGTTATTGCCAGCGAGCTCCGCAGCCTGTGCCATGGTAACTGCCGCTTCGTTCTTCTGATCGAGGCGTACCTGGGTCAGCGCCTTGGCGTAATGGAGGTTGGCATTCTGCGGCAGCGCAAGAATCCCCTTGTTGAGCAAGACCAGCGCCTCGGCATCCCGTTGCTGAGCCCGCAAGTTGTCAGAGAGACCAAGCCAGACCAGGGGATTATCGGGCCGATTGGCCAGCAGTTGCTCGTAGCTTGCCTGCGCCTTGTCCCACTGCCGGGTCCAGCGATAGAGATCTGCCTGCAACAGCTGTTGCGCAGGGTCCTGCTGCCGGGTGAGATACTCGCTCAACTCCGCCAGCGGCTGGCCAATGGCGCTCAGTTGCCCCTCATTCATGGCGCCATAATCGCGAGCCAGATTGAGGGTAGCGGCGCGGCGAACCTCGGCACTGCTGTCAGCCAGCAGCGGTGAGAGCAGTCGCCAGCGGTGCGCAAACTGATAGGGATCGGCGGCAATCACCGCCGCTTCGCGCACCAATGCGTGCTCATCACGCAGGCTTCTGGCCACCGCCACCAGACTGTTCTGGTTCGGATAAGCCGCCAGCTGGCGCAGGGCATCGGCCCGCTCCACCTCTGGCAGAGAGATATCCTGCGCACTGTAGGCCCACTGCTGGATCTGGGCGGCTGAGGGCGCACTGGCCGCCACGGATGCGGTGGGGGCCTCATTCGTTGATGTGGTGACCGGCGGCTCAAGGCTGGCTACCGCCAGCGCTGCGCCAGACAGGGTCATGCCAAGGGCCAGCCACAAGGAGCCCATGGTGCCGGAGCGGGTGTGACGGAACTCGTGGCGACTCAACATGCTCTGCATCGCTTATTTCCTCTGACCATGTGTCATGACGCCGTTATTCATCACCGCATCACTATACTTGCCATGGGCCACCGGATAACCGGCACGGCGCAGGATATAGGCCATCGACTGATCGATATGGCTGAAAAACTTGTACCAACCGGCACAGAGGTAATTCAGACCTGCCTCCCCTTCGTGGGTGCGAATGAAGCGGTTCTTCGGGCACTCCCCATAGCAGGCAAACTGGTAGTCACACTGCTGGCATTGGCGGGTTAGGCTGCGCGATTTGGCAAAGCCGAAGGCTTGCTGGGCGGGCGAATACGCCAGCTCACTGAGCGGCTGATGGTGGATATTGCCGATCTTGTACTTGGGATAGACATAGTGGTCACAGGCAAACGCATCGCCGTTTGGCTCCAGCGCCAGCCCCTTGCCGCAGATCTCCCCCAAGGTACAGAGGGGGTTCTTGCGTCCCATCCAGGTCTCGACACTCGCCTCGAAATATTGCACGAAGACCCGTCCCAGATCCCGCTGCACCCACTCATCGAAAATGGTGATGAGAAAATCCCCCCACCCCTCGGCCGAGACGCACCAGGGCTCGACCACCGAATTTTTGTGCCAGGGATTGAGGCGCTTGTCCCCCTGCTTGAGTTGCTCCTGCGGTTGCCAGGTCTGGGGCGCGGTGGTGCGAAAACTCTTCTGCTCGACGATAGGGATAAACTGCATCTGGGGCGACTTCACCTCATCACGCAGGAAGCGATAAACCTCCAGCGCATTCTTGCTGGTGAGGTTGTTCACGCAGGTCAGGGTGGCAAACTTCACCTTGTATTTATGCAGCAACGCCACCGCCGCCATCACCTGATTGAAAGTACCGCGCCCGGCTCGGTTGACCCGATAGGCGTTGTGCAGCAGCTCGGGGCCATCGATGCTCAGACCGATGAGAAAGTTGTTGGCGGCCAGAAATTCACACCACTCATCGTTGAGCAGGATTCCGTTGGTCTGCAGATCGTTGGCGATCACCACCCCTTGCGGCTGGTATTTGCGCTGCAACTCAACCACCTTGCGAAAATAGTCGAGCCCGAGCAACGTCGGCTCGCCCCCCTGCCAGGAGAAGATGATCTCGGGGGTGTTCTGCCCCTCGATATATTGGCGGATATAGGTCTCAAGGGTCTGCTCGTCCATCTGGGGCGAACACCCCTTCTTGTATTCCAGCAGATCCTGCTTGCTGAGGTAGTAGCAGTAGGTACAGTCGATGTTACACACGGCCCCGATAGGTTTGGCCATCACATGCATCCGCTTGGATGCCTTGCCGTTGAACTGTGGACCCTGAGTAATCACCATAACTGCACCACCTGCAAAATTGCTGTTTTGAGGCCTGCAGTCTAAAGGCTCCCGCTGTCACACGCTGGTTATACCCCTTATAACCAGCGGATATGGGACCAGGCTAACATTTTGATGTCATAAAAAATCATCGCATCCTACGAGATAAATTGGTCGTATAGTCCCGGTGAGCCAGACAGAAGTGCATAAGATATCGGGAGCAACCGCCCAATAAACCGCCACCTGCACGGCTCGCCCTTCGTTCTGCCTGCGCTATGGTTTACCATGCACACAATTGTGGTGCCTGGCACCGCCCACCCAGGCGCTAGCCGCCGTCATCGGATACCTCATCTCGAGCAACATGAGCAAAACAGCACACGCGGGCAACGAGCCAACATTCTATTTCCACGACTACGAAACCTTCGGCATCAGCCCCGCCAAGGACAGGCCGTCGCAGTTTGCCGGTATTCGTACCGATGCGGATTTCAACCTCATTGGCGAGCCGCTGGTCATCTATTGCAAGCCTCCGGCAGATTACCTGCCAGATCCGGAGGCGTGCCTCATTACCGGTATCACGCCACAAAAGGCGATGAAGGATGGGCTGTGCGAGGCGGATTTCATTCGCCAGATCCACGAGCAATTCGCCACGCCGAATACCTGTGTGCTGGGCTACAACAGCATCCGCTTCGATGATGAAGTGACCCGCTACACCCTCTATCGCAACTTCTATGATCCCTATGCCTACAGTTGGCAGAATGGCAACTCCCGCTGGGATATTCTCGACATGCTGCGGGCCTGCTATGCCCTGCGTCCGGAGGGGATAGAGTGGGCCTTTGACGATGAAGGCAAGCCGAGTTTCCGGCTGGAGAAGCTGACGGTCGCCAACGGCGTCGCCCACGCCAATGCTCACGATGCACTCTCGGACGTGCTGGCCACCATCGAGATGGCCAAGCTGGTGAAAAAAGCCCAACCCAAGCTGTTTGGTTATCTCTTTGATCTGCGTAACAAAAACAAGGTGAAGGCGCTGATTGACGTGGTGACCATGAAGCCGCTGGTGCACGTCTCCGGCATGTTCTCCCCCTGGCAGGGTTGTGCAAGCTGGGTCTCGCCACTTGCCTGGCACCCCACCAACCAGAACGCGGTGATCATGGTGGACCTGACCCGCGACCCCACCCCGCTTATCGAGCTCACGAGCGAGGAGATCCGCGAGCGCCTCTACACCAAGAAAGAGGAGCTGGGGGATCTGGCGGGCATTCCGGTCAAACTGGTACACATCAACAAGTGCCCGGTACTGGCGCCGGCCGCCACCCTGACCGCGGAGCGCGCCGACGAGCTCGGCATCGATCGGGAGCAGTGCCGCAAGAGCCTGGATCTGCTGCGCGCCCACCCCGAGGTACGGGAAAAACTGGTGGAGGTGTTCAATCAGGAGTTCGCCGGCAACAATGAGAGCGACCCCGATACCCAGCTCTACGCCGGATTCTTTGGCCATGGCGACAAGTCCACCATGGATCTGGTGCGTGCCACCCCCGCGGATCTGCTGGGTGAGCGGGAGTTCGCCTTTACCGACGCCCGGCTGCCGGAGATGCTGTTTCGCTACCGCGCCCGCAACTGGCCGCACACCTTGAGCGAAGCGGAGCAGAAACGCTGGCGCCTGCACTGCAGCGACTACTTCAGCCGCCGTCTGCCGGACTACGTGCCCCGTCTCGAGGCGCTGGCCGAGCAGAACCAGAGTAACGAACGGAACTTTGCGATTCTTAAGAGTCTCTACCACTATCTGGAAGATTTATGAGTTGTGAGTAGTTTCACAATAAATCCTTCCCGCCCGTCCCCTTCTTCAGGTCATAATGACGAAGGGGATTTCCCCAAAAACCAATATCTTGCAACATCCTGAGCGGATGTCTCCCAAGCAAGAGATCTTTTTGGCCGAACGGAAGCCATTTGCTGATGCCTCGTCACCACGCACTGCTCGGATTACTGGCCCTGCTGCCGCTGGCAGCCAACGCCGCATACCGGTTCGATGTGCCGGACTATCTTGCTCGCCTGCCAGAGCAGACCTATCGCATCGTAGAACAGAACTTCAATTCCCTTTATCAGCAGACTGATTTCACGCCCCTGATCACCAACAGCTACTTCAACGGCTCGCATCTCTACAAGTTTGTCGGGGTACCGCTGGCCATCAGCGCCCAGTCAGGTTTCCAGCTGGAGGTGTTTGGTCAGGTCTATAACCGCGCTTCGCAAGCCTATATGCACCTGAGCGAGGATATGTCCCTTTATCGGGTGATGCGGGTCGATCTGATGGGGAACCCCAATGATCAGCTGGCCATCGGTTTTGGTCTGGGGGTGCCCATCACCCCGTTGCTAACCCTCAAGGCGATCGCCTCCGGCAGTGATATCCCGGGCTATGGCTCTGCCAAATACGCCGTTGGTTTTGAGTGGCGTTACTGAAAAACGTGACTGATAACCGCTAATTGAAACAATTCAGGCTCCATGATGGAGCCTGAATTGTTTATGGTGAGGCTGTGATCAGGTGTAGTGGATCACCCGCCCCTCGCCCCCTTGCAGGGTCACGGTTGTGCCGACTGCCTGCCCCTGCCAAAAATCGGTTCCCCCTTCCGGCAGCAGAAACTCCTGTGGTTGCCCCTCCCAGTTGAACAGGCAGAGCAGAGTACCACCCTCGGGCAGGCTTACTTCGCCGCAGGCAAAGTCCATCGACTCGAAACGGGCAGAGGGTGCACGAGCAGCACAAAGACCCAGCAGCTTGCGCAGTTGCACCGCCTGCTCCTCATCGAGATCCTGCAGTCGATCACCGGCCAGCATCATGCCGCCGCTCGCCACCAGCGCTGCCAGATGGAAGCTGTATTCAGCCTTGCTGGCCTGCTGGGTCGGCAGATCCCGCAGACAGATGCAGTCGGGGTCGAGGGCCCAGAGCTTGTCGTTCTGCCAGGCGCGGCAGAAGGCTTCACGGGCGATCTGGCGATAGCGGTGGCCATTGCGCTCCACATCGTCACTCACCCGCATGCCGTGCACCAGCCCAAGGCTTGGCCAGATGGGGGCGTTGCAACCGAGCAGGAAAGCACCTTCACCAGCACCACGCACAATGGCCGCCATACCGCGTCGATAGGCTGCAACCCGGGTGGCGGCCGGATCGTGGAAGCGGCCACCGTGGATAGCGCCCCAGAAGTTGGCATCGAGCTTGAAGTAGTGGATGCCCCACTGCTCGCGCAGGGTACGGAACACCTTCTCAAGGTGCGCTTGCACCTCGGGGTGGGTGCCGTCCAGCACATACCAGGGGGTGCAGCGCCAACCGCCATAGGTGACCCGCTCGGAGGGCAACGGCAGGCCGTCATCCCCCTTCACAAACCAGTCTGGGTGCTCCTGAAACACCTGTGAACCGGGCTCTGCAATAAAAGGAGCGACCCAGAGGGCGGGCTCGCAGCCAGCCTGTTTGATCTCGGCAGCCAGTGAAGCAACGCCTTGCTCGAACTTGGCCGATGGTGTGAGCCAATCGCCCATTTTGGCCTGATAGCCGTCGTCGATCTGCACATAACGCAGGACCGGGAAACGCTCGGCACGCACCTGCAGGTTCTCGCGAATGTCGGCAGCACTTACCTCGGCGTAGTAGTGATACCAGGAGCACCAGCCGCTCGGGCGCTCACTCACCTTGCCGATCAGCGAGCCGTGCTCGGCCTCGATCAGCCGTGCCAACTCGGCCAGCAGATCCTCGCGCTCAGCCCCTTCGAGGCAGATCAGCGCCTCGCTCTGCCAGTGCTCACCGGCTGCAAGTTTTCGCCCTTCGCAGTTCATCAGGATCTGCAAGCGGCCATCGGGATAGAGACGAAACTCCCCGCCAAAACGGTGGCAGCTGGCAAAGGCGAGCAGCAGCCACCCCTTGCCATGCTCCACCAGCAACAGGTTGTGAATGGTGTGATAGCCATTGTCATCGGTTATGCGATAGACGCTGGAATCGGGGCAACGGCCGACATGTTGCGGTAATTGCCAGCTACCCATGGTCTGGGCCAGCATCTGGAATCCTTCGCCATAGATGGCGCTCTCCACCGGCAGGCCAAGCTTGCCGTCAAACAGCACCCAGCGCTCAACCGGGGTGGCATCAGCGCCGGTGTTGTCGAGTCGTACCCGGCACAGGGGCCCTTCCCACTGACGGGTTTGCAGCAGATGGGGTGGCAACGCGTTATCGTTCGCCAGCTGGCGAACTCGGGACAAGAGGGATGTCATCACTACTCCTTGAAGTTCGAAAAGGGTTCTATCAGACAATTTTTCAAAAATTGCCAATCAAATCAGCTTCAAACGAACTGATTTCAGTTGTTATTGTTTTAATGCCGCGACCCGGCCTCTCTGGTAAACTGCGATTTTTCATCCCAGTCGATGAGGTTCACGTGATCGCGCAACGCGCCTTGCTGTACTTTCGTGACTTTATGGTCATCGTCGCCTGCCTGCTGGCAGGCAAATCCGTGGCAGCCATCCTGCCGTTTGCCTTTCCCGGCAGCATCATCGGCATGCTGCTGCTGTTCGTGCTGCTCTCCCTGCAACTGATCAAGCTGCACTGGGTCGAGCTGGGCGCTGGCCTGCTGCTGCGCCACATGGGCGTTTTGTTCGTTCCGGTCGCGGTCGGACTGGTGGCCTGGCTTGAGCCCCTGCGCCAATCCTTCGGCGTCATCATGCTCTGCATCGTGCTCGGGATCGTGCTGATCCTCGCCACCGTCGGTCGGCTCTACCAGAGGATGAACAAATGATCTTCTGGCTAGCCATTCCCCTGACCCTGGCGCTCTATTTCGCCACCCGCGCCCTCTATCGCCGCCTGCCCTGGCCCATCATCAATCCGGTGCTGGTGCCGACCGCGGTGATCATTGGCCTGCTGCTCTGGCTCGATCTGCCCCTTGAGCAGTACGAGCGCGGCAGCAGCCCCATTACCATGCTGCTGGAACCCGCCGTGGTGGCGCTGGCGCTGCCGCTCTATCAACAGGCGCGCCAGATCCAGGCCAAGCTCAAGCCCATCCTAATCTGTACCCTCGCCTCCGTCTTGATCTCGGTGTGTACAACCCTGCTGATCGGTCATTTTATGGGCACAGATCCGGCACTGCTCGCCTCATTGGCGACCAAATCCATCACCACCCCGCTCGCCATGAGCGTCAGCCAGTCCATCGGCGGCATTCCCGCCATCGCGGCCGCCGTGGTGGTGGTGGTGGGGATTGTCGGCGCCCTGATCGGCTACCCGCTGCTCAAACTGCTGAAAGTGACCGACCCGGAAGCGCAAGGGCTCGCCATGGGGGCCTGTGCCCACGCCATCGGCACCGCCACCTCCGCCGAGAAGGGGATCACCCAGGGCGCCTTTGCATCGCTCGCCATGGTGGTGTGCGGGATCCTCACCGCTGCCGTCGCGCCGCTGCTGTTTGCCATCTATCACTGGCTGATCTGATCACCCCATTGACCACCTGTTGACCATTCCGGGGGGCCTGCTGGCCTCTCGGGGTGCGACCTGCCGCACAATTTGCACAAGACAAACGTTTCCATTACCATCCCCCTCCGTTTGCCCGTCAGGGCGTGAGCCTGCTCACACATTTACCCGAGCTAGCTCCCTACAATGGCCGCCCAATTGGCCTTTGAGGACACACTATGCATCCCCGTTTTGCCAAGCCATTCGATACCCTCTCTGCCCCGCTCAAAGCAGCCGTGCAGCCCATGCTGGATAGTGCCGACTTCAACGCCCGCTTCACGCCGGAGCAAGTCGCCACCCTGAAAGCCGCCACAGGTCTTGATGATCGCGCTCTGCGTCTCGCCCTGTTGCCGCTGGCCGCCGCCTGCTCGGTGGCCCCCATCTCCAAGTTTTATGTCGGTGCCATCGCCTGCGGCCTGAGCGGCACCTGGTACTTCGGTGCCAACATGGAGTTTGCAGGACAAGGTCTGTTCCACTCGGTCCACGCCGAGCAGTCCGCCATCTCCAATGCCTGGCTGGGCGGTGAGACCGGGATCTCTGAAATCACCGTCAACTACACCCCCTGTGGCCACTGCCGTCAGTTCATGAACGAGCTGAGCACCGCCAAGATCCTGAAAGTCTCTCTGCCCGATGACTTGAGCGCCCTGCAATCCTTCCTGCCCCACTCGTTTGGCCCGGCGGATCTCGACATCACGGATGCGCTGATGAGCCCGCAGGATCACGCAGAGCTTGAGCTTCAAAGCGAAGACCCGCTGTGGCAAGCCGCACTGGCCGCCGCCCGTCAAAGTTATGCCCCCTATAGCCAGGGCTATGCCGCGGTGGCGCTGCAGTTTGCCGATGGTCGCATCTTCTCTGGCCGCTACGCCGAGAACGCCGCCTTCAACCCCAGCCTGCCGCCGATGCAGATGGCCTGCGCCCATGCGGTGCTTAACGGCGAAGATCTCGCCACCATCCGCCGCGCCGTACTGCTGGAGAACAAAAACGGCCAAATCAGCCAGCGTGACTCCGCCCAGTCCACCCTCAAGGCGCTGGGCTCTGTCGAGCTGGAGTATCAAGCGGTCTGACCCAGTTTGCTTCGATAAACGAAAGCCCCCGCACCAAGGTGCGGGGGCTTTTTTACTGGGCCATTTAACCGGGAGCGGCCGGTGATCTTCACGGCTTGGCGCGGTTGATCACCACATCTAACCAATTGCTGATCAGACCGGTTTCAGCCGCGCAGTGAAGTGGCGCAGCAGCGGCGGCTCGTAATCAAAGGTGAGCCCGCGAATGTCGCTGGCCCGCGCTTTCACCGCGATCAGGCAGTCGGCCACATAGTCCATGTGATCCCGGGTGTAGACCCGACGCGGGATGGTGAGACGCAGCAGCTCGAAGTCCGCCGCCTCCTGCTTGCCGGTGGCGGGATCGCGCCCGAGCAGCAGGGAGCCGATCTCCACCCCGCGCACGCCCCCTTCCAGATAGAGCTCGCAGGCGAGCGCATGGGCGGGGAACTGCTCGGCCGGAATATGGGGCAGCAGCTTCTTGGCATCCACAAAGACCGCATGGCCGCCGGTGGGGGTCTGGATCGGGATCCCCGCCTCGGCCAGCCGCTCACCCAGATAAGCCACCTGACTGATGCGATAGGTGAGATACTCCTCATCCATCCCCTCGCGCAGGCCGATGCCAAGCGCCGCCATGTCCCGCCCGGCGAGGCCGCCATAGGTGACAAACCCCTCCATCGCCACGCAGCGCACCTGCACCGCGCGGAACAGGTCGAGATCTTCCCTGAAGCAGCAGAGCCCGCCGATATTGACCAGCCCATCCTTCTTGGCCGACATGGTGAAGATGTCCCCCAGCGCGAACATCTGGCGCACTATCTCCTTGATGCTGCGCTTGGCATAAGCCGGATCCCGCTCCTTGATAAACCAGGCGTTCTCGGCAAAGCGGGCGGCGTCGATCACCACCGGAATCTGGTGACGACGGGCCAGTTCGGAAACCGCCTCCATATTGGCCATGGAGACCGGCTGACCACCGGCGCTGTTGCAGGTCACCGTGATGATGATGCCGGCCACGTTGTCGGCCCCCAAGGTCTCGATGGTGTCGGTCAGGCGAGGGAGATCAAATCCCCCTTCCAGGCGTAAGGGGCCGTGGTGTCGAGGGCTTTCGGGGTGAGCAGATTGATGGCCCGCGCGCCGGCCAACTCCACATGGGCCTTGGTGGTGTCGAAGTGGTAGTTGGAGATGAAGACCGGCGCCTTGCCCTGGCAGCGCTTGACCAGCTCGGGGAAGAGGATCTGCTCCGCCCCGCGCCCCTGGTGGGTGGGCATCACATGCTGGTAGCCAAAGATCTCGCGCACCGCGCGCTCCAGCTCGACGAAGTTGCGGCTGCCCGCATAGGCTTCGTCCCCCATCATGATGCCGGCCCACTGACGGTCGGACATGGCGCCGGTGCCGCTGTCGGTCAGCAGATCGATATAGACATCCTCGGCCAGCAGCAGGAAGGGGTTCCAGCCAGCGGCCTCGAGGGCGGCGCGGCGCTCGGCGCCAGTGGTCTGTTTGATGGGCTCGACCATCTTGATACGAAACGGCTCGGGTATACGACGCATAAAAGACTCCTCACCGGCGCAAGGCCAGTGTGTTTGAAATTGGAATTGGCAAAGAGACCGGGGCGATCAGGGTCGTCCGGCTGACAAATTCAAACGGCGGGTGCCGCCAATCAGCGGTGAGGAAAGTCGAGGGTCAGAATGGGATCCCGGGTATACCAGTGGGCGAGCAGGCAAGCTGCCCGGGGCGTAGCTGTCATGATTGGCATCACTCCCCTCCATATCGGTTGTAGACAGTCGGTGGCCAACAAGATCCATAGATGGATGCTGCCAGCGGGCAGCCTCGCCACGTTAACGGCTGGTTAATTGGCAAACAAGGGGCGCACCGACGGGCTGTGCGCCCGCTCACAAAGTGGGCATCTGCGGGGCAAACCGGCAGTGAGGTTGATCCGCTCGCGCCCCCGGTTCGTTATTCTCCCTACCCACACGCCACATCCCCCATCAGCCAGGGCCGGAAGCCATCATGCATCGCAAACCCCATCTGCCCGAGAAGATCTGCCCCGTCTGCCTGCGCCCCTTCAGCTGGCGCCGCAAGTGGGCGCGCAGTTGGGAGGAAGTTCGCTACTGCAGCGAACGCTGTCGCCACGCTCGTCACCGCAGCCAGCAACCTGAGGGGGAGCGAGTCTGATGGAGCTGCGCCTGATTCTCGGCGATCAGCTGAACGCCGGTCACAGCTGGTTTCGCACCCCGGATCCGGCAATCTGCTATCTGATGGCGGAGCTACGGCAGGAGACCGACTACTGTCGCCACCATCGTCAGAAGGTGCTGGCCTTCTTTGCCGCCATGCGCGCCTTCGCAGCGGCACTCACCCAAGCGGGCCACCGCGTCTGTTACCTGACTCTTGATGAGAGCGCCCGCTGGCCCGATTTGCCCGGCTTGCTGGAGGCTCAGCTCGAAGCACATCAGGCCAGCAGCTTTGCCTGGCAGAGCCCGGATGAGTGGCGCCTCGCCAGCCAGTTGAAAAGCTGGGCGACGGGCCTTGCCATCCCTGCTACCGAGGTGGAGAGCGAGCATTTTCTCACCCCCCGCGATGGCTGGCAGCGCTACCCCCACAGCCGGATGGAGTTCTTCTACCGCGCCCTGCGCAAGCAATACCGAGTGCTGCTCGATGAGCGCGGCCAACCCCTTGGCGGGCGCTGGAATTTTGATGACGAGAACCGCGCCAAGCTGCCGGAGCGTCAGCCGATCCCGGCCCCCCTCACCTTTGCCAACGAGGTGAGCGAGATTGACGCCATGCTGACCCGCCACGGGGTCAGTACCATCGGCGAGGCGGATGCCAGCCAACTGCCGTGGCCCATCACAAGACGCCAGAGTCGTGAGCTGCTGGCCCATTTTCTCACCCACTGCTTGCCCCACTTTGGCCGCTATCAGGATGCCCTGAGCGAGCGGGGCTGGAGTCTGTTTCACAGCCGTCTGTCGTTTTCACTCAACAGCAAGATGCTTCATCCGCTTGAGGTGATCCGCGCCGCAGAGACCCACTGGCAGGCCAATCAGGCCGACATCACGCTGGCGCAGGTGGAGGGTTTTATCCGCCAGATCCTCGGCTGGCGCGAGTTTGTCCGTGCCCTTTACTGGGAGAAGATGCCCGACTACAAGCAGACCAATTTTCTCGGGGCCAACCGACCGCTGCCCGGTTTCTTCTGGAATGGAGAAACCAGGATGGCCTGCGTGCGTCACGCCATAAAGCAATCCCTTAAGCACGGTTACGCCCACCATATCCAGCGGCTGATGGTGACAGGCAACTTTGCCCTGCTGGCGGGGATCGATCCTGACGAGGTGGATCAGTGGTATCTCGGTATCTATGTGGATGCCATCGAGTGGGTGGAGCTGCCCAACACCCGCGGCATGAGCCAGTTTGCCGATGGCGGCCTGATGGGCAGCAAGCCCTACGCCAGCAGCGGCGCCTATCTCGAGCGGATGGGCCACTACTGCAAGGGGTGCCACTATCAGGTGAAAGCCCGCCACGGCGACGGAAGTTGCCCCTTCAACAGCCTCTACTGGCACTTTCTCTGGCGCAATCGGGACAAACTGGGCGGCAATCCCCGCCTCGCCCTCCCCTATGCCAACTGGGATGGCCAAGCCGCGGAACAACAGCAGGCTATTCTGGCAACGGCGGAGCACTACCTGATCAAGCTGGAACAGTTGTAAGCGGGCCACCCCCCCTGACACATGCCCCCTGAAAACAACGCAGCGATTTACGCTGGCAATCAGGCTCACCATCGCACCAAACACCAGCTTGTGACAGGCAAGCAGACGGAGATCCCAATCCTGCGCAGAGCGGTTGAATATCCTGTGGCGGCTGATTATGGTGGTGGCCACATCAGGAGATCAGTCAAGGAAAGACGATATGGAGATAGTGGTTCTCGGTGGCGGCGTGATTGGGGTAACCAGCGCCTGGTATCTGGCCAAAGCGGGTCACAAAGTAACCCTGCTGGAGCGACAAGGTGGCGTCGCCCTTGAAACCAGCCATGCCAACGCCGGGCAGATATCCCCGGGTTATGCGGCCCCCTGGGCGGCCCCCGGCATTCCCCTCAAGGCCGCCAAGTGGATGCTGCAAAAACATGCCCCCTTCACCGTGCGCCCCACCGCCGACCCCTTCCAGCTGCGCTGGATGCTCAGAATGCTCGCCAACTGCACCCCGACCGCCTATGCCACCAACAAGGGGCGCATGGTGCGTCTGGCCGAATACAGCCGCGACTGCATGAAGCTGCTGCGTGACGAGCTCAACATCAATTACGAAGGGCGCCAGCTCGGCACCCTGCAGCTGTTTAGAAGCCAGTCCCAGCTCGATGCCAGTCAACGCGATATCGAGGTGCTGGAGGAGTACGGCGTCCCCTACCAGTCGCTGGATGCCAGCGGCTGCGAAGCGGCAGAGCCTGCGCTGGCGCGGGTGCGCGGCAAAATCGTCGGCGGCTTGCGTCTGCCCGGCGACGAGACCGGCGACTGCTTCCGCTTCACCAAGGCCCTTGCCCTTGAAGCCGAGAAGCTCGGGGTCAGGTTCGTCTTCAACTGCGATATCGACGAGATTGAGCAAGCCCGCGGCCGCGCCGTGGCGGTGCGGGCGGGCGAGCAGCGTTATCGCGCCGATGCCATCGTCTGTGCGCTCGGCAGCTATGCCACCGGTTTTTTGCGGCCGCTGCTGCGCCCGCTCGGGCTGGAGCTGCCGGTCTATCCGGTCAAGGGCTACTCCCTCACCCTGCCGATGATCAATGCCGAGGCCGCGCCGCGCAGTACCGTGCTCGACGAGACCTACAAGGTGGCCATCACCCGTTTTGACGAGCGGATCCGGGTCGGCGGCATGGCGGAACTGTCGGGCTACAATCTTGCCCTCAACCCCAGACGTCACGACACCCTGGCGATGGTGGTGGGGGATCTCTTCCCCGAAGGGGGCGATATCAGCAAGGCCGAGTTCTGGACCGGCCTGCGTCCCATGACGCCGGACGGCACCCCGCTGGTGGGGCCCAGCCCCATTCCCGGTCTCTGGCTCAATACCGGCCACGGCACCCTGGGCTGGACCATGGCGGCCGGCTCGGGTCAGCTTCTGTGCGATCTTATCAGCGGCAGCGAGCCCGCCATCAGCGATGAGGGGTTGACCCTGGCCCGTTACGGCTAGACGCCCACACAGTCGGGCTGTTTCACTCGCCAACTACGCCCTCAGACAACAGCAGAGGACGTTCTCAACCGCTTTATTGACAGGCCACCGCCATAAACGGTGGCCTTTTCATCTGATGTTGACCTTCTCCCTCCCCGTCTACCTGAGCGGTGCTCTGGCTGCCGGTTAATGCAGCAAACGGCACAGAATATTGCGCAATTCGACTTGCGCAAGCCGTCACAATCCGTAATGTGGATAGACGCATTTTTCGCAGCGCATATTTTTTAAATGGCCTGTAAACCGCTTGTAAACAGGCGTCGCCAGACAAGGGGTTACGGGTGTCACCGCGAGTTTCTTTAGCAGCAATCCAGGGTAGGACATTATGAAAAAAGTAGGTTTGGTCGGTTGGCGTGGCATGGTGGGATCGGTTCTGATGAGACGGATGCAGGAAGAGCAGGATTTCGCCCATATTCAACCCACATTCTTCACCACCTCCCAGGCCGGTGAGGCCGCGCCCAACTTCGGCGTCGATGCCGGTACTCTGCAAGACGCCTTCGATATCGAGGCGCTGGCCAAGCAGGATATCATCATCACCGCGCAAGGCGGCGACTACACCAAGGATGTCTATCCGCGCCTGAAAGCCGCTGGCTGGCAGGGTTACTGGATTGACGCCGCCTCCTCCCTGCGGATGGAGAAAGATGCCGTCATCATTCTGGATCCGGTCAACGGCGACGTCATCGAGCAGGCCCTGAACGATGGCATCAAGACCTTCGTCGGCGGCAACTGCACCGTCAGCCTGATGCTGCTGGCCCTAGGCGGCCTGTTCAAGGCCGATCTGGTGGAGTGGGTGAGCGTAGCCACCTATCAGGCGGCCTCCGGTGGCGGTGCCCGCCATATGCGCGAGCTGGTTACCCAGATGGGGATGCTGCGCGACGAAGTGGCGGTCGAGCTGGCAGACCCTGCCTCCGCCATCCTCGACATCGAACGCAAGATCACCGAGAAGACCCGCTCCGGCACCCTGCCGGTGGACAACTTCGGCGTACCGCTGGCCGGTGGCCTTATCCCCTGGATTGACACCAAGCTCGACAACGGCCAGAGCCGTGAAGAGTGGAAGGGTCAGGCCGAGACCAACAAGATTTTGGGTATCGAAAACGCCGTCATTCCGGTGGATGGTCTCTGTGTGCGCATCGGCGCCCTGCGCTGCCACAGCCAGGCGTTCACCATCAAGCTGAAAAAGGATGTGCCGCTGGCGGAGATCGAAGCCCTGCTGGCTGCCCACAACGACTGGGTAAAAGTGATCCCCAACGATCGCGATATCACCGCCCGCGAGCTGACCCCTGCGGCCGTTACCGGCACCCTCAGCATTCCGGTGGGCCGTCTGCGCAAACTCAATATGGGCCCTGAGTATCTGGCCGCCTTTACCGTGGGTGACCAGCTGCTGTGGGGCGCCGCCGAGCCGCTGCGCCGCATGCTGCGTATCCTGCTGGCGCGCTAATCCGCCACAGACGCAGAGACAACAAGGGCGGGGAGTCACACTCCCCGCCCTTTTTTATTGCCAGTTTTTATAAGCCCTTTAGCAGGCTCTCACTCTTGCAGTCACTTAAAGCAGAATGCGCTGACAGCCGCTGTAGATCTCGGCCCGTCCGGGGCGGCAAAAACCCACCAGCGTCAGCCCGGTCTGCTCGGCCCGCTCGACCGCAAGCTCGGTGGCAGCGGAGATGGCGAGCAAGATCTCCACCCCGGCGCTGGCGCACTTTTGCACCATCTCGAAGCTGGCGCGGCTGGTCACCAGAATGGCACCGTCGCGCCGACCCGTGCGGCACAGATGGCCCACCAGCTTGTCCAGCGCAATATGGCGCCCCACATCCTCGCGGATGGCGAGAATGTTGCCTTCCCCGTCCAGATGCACCGCCGCATGGGTGGCGCCGGTGCGCTGGCCCAGCAGCTGAAGCGGGCGCAGTGCGGTCAATACCTTGTCGATATGACCCACCGCCAGACGCTGGCTGTCGGGCAAGCTTGGCTGGGTGCGGATCACCTGCTCCAGACTCTCGCTGCCGCAGATGCCGCAACCGGTACGGCCCGCCAGCGTGCGCCGCTTCTCTTTGAGGCGATAAACGCAGCGATTGGCCAGGGTGATGTGCAGCTCAATCCCCTGACAGCCATCGATCTGCTCAATGTCGTGGATATCGAGCAGGCTGTCGATGATCCCCTCGGATAGCGAGAAGCCGATGGCAAAATCCTCCAGATCGGAGGCCGAGCACATCATCACGCTGTGGGCGATGCCGTTGTAGACCAGCACCACCGGCGTCTCGGAGGGGAGCGCCATCTCGCTGTCGCAGGTCAGTGTATCGGCGCGGTAGTGCACCACCTCGCGGTGGATGGCGCAGCGGGCCAGTTCGTTCTGCGCCTCCAGCTCAAGTAGCTCTCTCATGGTGCGACCCCGTCAATGATCTCGGGATCTCTGGCCGAAATGCCGAGCCGCTTCATTTTCGAAAGCAAGGTGGTGCGCTTCATACCAAGGCGGTTGGCCGCCCCCCGCTCGCCAGCCACGATGCCGTTGCAGTCACGCAGGGCGGCGATGATCGCCTCGCGTTCATCGGTCGGCCCCTCCTCGGCAAAGAGCGGCGTGGCGGGCTCGTCATACACCAGGGTCTCAATCTTGTGATAACCCTTGAGTGGCATCAGCTCATCGGGCGAGAGGTTGAGCACATGGCCGCGGGTCATCACCACAGCGCGCTCGATGACGTTCTCCAGCTCGCGGATATTGCCGTACCAGGGCAGCGACACCAGCATCTTCATGGCATCGGCGGGGATCGAGGTGATGGTGCGGCGCATCCGCTTGGCAATCTTCTTGATAAAGAAGTTGACCAAGAGCGGAATATCCTCGCGCCGCTCCCGCAGGGGCGGCAGTTCGATGGGAAAGACATTGAGGCGGTAGTAGAGATCGCTTCGAAAGCGCTTGTTCTTGACCATGGAGAGCAGATCGCAGTTGGTGGCGGCCACCAGCCGCACATCCACTGCGATGGGGTTGCTGTTACCCACCCGCTCCAGCTCGTGCTCCTGCAATACCCGCAAGAGTTTGGGCTGCAAGTCCAGCGGCATATCCCCCACTTCGTCGAGGAACAGGGTGCCCTTGTGGGCCCGCTCGAAGCGGCCGATGCGCTGGGTCAGGGCGCCGGTAAAGGCCCCCTTCTCGTGGCCAAAGAGATCGCTCTCGATAAGGCCAGTGGGGATGGCGGCGCAGTTCACCTTTACCATCTCGTGGTCGTGGCGGGCACTCAGGGCGTGAATGGCCTGGGCGATCAGCTCCTTGCCGGTACCGGTCTCGCCGAGGATCAGCACGGTACTGTCGCTCTCGGCCACCAGCCGCACCTTCTCCAGCACGCTCTCCATCACCGCGCTCTGGTAGATGATGTGGGGAAACTCCCCCTGCATCTGCGGCTCGTTGATGCGAATGGTCTTCTCTTTGGCGCCGTTGGTGTTGGAGATCTCCTGCTGCGCCTGCACGTTGTTCATGGCAATGGCCGTGCGCGCCGCCACCTGCTCCAGCAAGGAGATATCGATATCGGCAAAGAAGTCGGCGTTGGGGTGCGAGAGGATCAACACCCCCAGCAGGTTGCCCCGATAGCGCAGCGGCAAAATGCAGGAGCTGTCGGCCTCGGGCGGCAGGATCTGGGAGGTAAAGCGGCAGCGATTGCTGCAGCCGTGGCCATGTTCGCGATAGACAAAAAACGGCTCGCTATGGCCAAGGGCCCCCTGCAGACACTTCTTTTCAAAACAGGAGTGATCGATGATGCCCGGCTGATCGCTCTGGTGCTGATTGACCAGATAGCTCTTGAAGCTGTCGGAGGTGGCGTTGTATTCGGCCAGACACAAGCTGCTGATACCGAAGTGGTGATGCAGGATGGCAAACAGGCTCTTGGGCAGCTCGGCGATGCGCACCAGTTTGATCACTGCATTGGTCACATCCACCAGAATTTTGCAGCTGTCGCGCTCAAGACGCAGGGAGTTGGCCTGCTCCAGAGTGCGCTCCTTGTCGAGCACGTTCTCCAGCGCAATGGCGATAATGGCCGCCAGCTGGGTCAGTTTGGCCAGGGTCTCCATGGTGAAGCTGTCGAGCTGGGTGTTGATAAACTCGACCCCGCCAAGGTGGCTGCGGGCAGTGGTGATGGGGAGCTGGCAGTAGGAGCGCAGCCCCCCGTAGACCCCTTCGCGATCCAGCGCCGGGCAGCGATTCTCAAAGCGGGCGGCAGCGAGAATGATGGCCTGTTCCGGGGTCTCTTTGGTCGGACGGGGGGAGAGGTGCAGCTCTGCCTTGGGGCAGACAAGATGCTTTGGGCCGGAATGTCCCATGAAATAGAAGATGGCCTCCTCGTCCGCACCCATGTTGAGGATCAGGTTGACCCGGGTTACGCCGCCGAAGCTGGCATCTATCTTGTTGAGTTTGTGGATAAAATCATCGAGCGTCACGGCCGACAGGAGGGATTTGGAGAGCAGGAGAAAACCGTCGTCCCAGATGGGAGAGATCTCGTCCAGGGGGATGGCACTCACATTTAGCATTGCGGCCTCACGTTATATCGATTTAGTCACCAGTCAGGCTGTCCATGCCATCGCATCACGACAAGCACCCGTCACCAAAATAAATAGCCACAGCCCGTAAAAGCGGCTGCCAATAAGAAAAGCGGTGACGAAAATTGTCGCATGTTGCAATTCCAGAGTTGTTATTAACGAACGACAACAAAAAGTAACATCGTTATCGGGGGATATATTGGAATGGCGACTCATCATAGATGAGCTCAAATTTCATTACAATCCGATTTAATATATCTGATGGCCATATTTAACCGGTTATTTCATCAGTTCTTGATCTCAATTAAGGCGCCTGAAAAGTGGGCTGCCGTCAACTGTCAGATCTGCCCTTTCCTCTTCGCTGGCTGCGGGTTTCAAGATGGCGCCTGCTGCCCATCCATCGGCAATTTACGAGGTGATGATCCGGCTGTGGCAGCACTTCAGGCCACCGAAGATAAAGAGGGCCGACAAGCTCTGGAAGGCCATCAGCAGCCAGCTGGCGTTGTCGGCAAGCTCAACCGAGACGCACTGGTGAGTGAGGTAGACCAGCAGGGTGATCACCCCCAGCAGCAGGCAGTTGATCAAGGTGGTGGAGATAAACCCGATCAGCCAGGCACTGGAAATACTCAAGGCAGAAAATACGCTGCTCATGGCAAGCCGCGCCGCCATAAAACAGCCGAAAAAACCGAAGCCCAGCAGAAATATCATCTCGTCGCGCCAAATATAGCAACCTATTCCCAGCAATATCGCCGCCAGATAGGTGCCAATATAGAAAAGTCCGAATAAGCGACCAATTTCATGTTGCATCATTTACTCCCCTTTTTTTGGGTAATAAAAGGGTGCCCGACTCGATAAATCCGAGTCGGGTTCCCTTATTTGTGCAGAACCTCTTTTTTAGGGCGATCAGCCTTTGGCTGCGCTGCGCAATTTCGCCTTGAGCGCGCTGTATTCAGTCTGGACGTACACTTCCGCCTCAGGCTGATTGTCGATGCGCTCGATCTTCACCGCGCAGTACTTGTACTCCGGCGTATGGGAGACGGGATCGACGTGCTCGATGGTGAGCTCGTTGCAGGCCCCGATCCACCACTGGTAGGTCATGTAGACCACCCCGGCGTTGACCCGGTCGTTGTAGTTGGCCCGGGTGATCACCTTGCCACGGCGCGACGAGATCCAGACCAGCGCCTGATCCTTCACCCCGAGCTTTTTGGCATCGCTCGGGTGGATCTGCACATAGCCCGGCTCATCGGCCAGGGTCTGCAGCGCCGAACAGTTGCCGGTCATGGAGCGGCAGGAGTAGTGACCTACCTCGCGCACGGTGGAGAGCACCAGCGGGTACTCCGCACAAGGCTGCTCCAGCGGCGGCCGCCACTCGGAGGCGATCAGCTGACCCTTGCCGCTCGGGGTGGTGAACACATTCCCCTCGAACAGAGTGCTGGTGCCCGGGTGATCCTCGGTCGGGCAAGGCCACTGCACGCTCTTGAGATCGGCCATCTTGTCGTAGCTGACTCCGGCGTAGAGCGGGCAGAGCGCACGCATCTCGTCCCAGATCTCTTCGGTGTTGTGGTACTCCATGGGATAACCCATGGCGGTCGCCATCAACGAGAAGATGGCCCAGTCCGGTTTCACGTTCTCAGGGGGCGTCACCGCCTTGTAGAGACGCTGGAAGCCGCGATCTGCCGAGCTGTAGACCCCTTCATGCTCGCCCCAGCTGGTGGCGGGCAGAATGACGTCGGCCATCTCGGCGGTCTGGGTCATGAATATATCCTGCACGATCACCAGCTCCATCCCCGCCAGAGTGCGGCGGAACTGACCCAAGTCAGCCTCGGTCTGGGCCGGGTCTTCACCGAAGATGTAGAAGGCCTTGCACTTGCCCTCCTCCACCTTGTGGCCAAGCTCCGTCAGGCGGTATCCCGGTTTCTGGGAGAGCGACTCCACGCCCCACGCCTTGGCGAACTTGGCACTGATGGCGGGATCGGCCACCGACTGATAACCCGGGAACTGGTGCGGCAGCATCCCCATGTCACAGGTGCCCTGCACGTTGTTCTGACCGCGAACCGGCCCGCAACCGGTGCCACGGCGACCGAAGTTGCCGGTCAGCAGCGCCAGACCCGCCAGCCCCTTGACCACGTCCACCGCCTGACCGTACTGGGTCACCCCCATGCCCCACAGGATCATGGATGCAGGCGACTCGGCGTAGGTGCGAATGGCTGCGCGGATATCGGCGGCTTTGAGGCCGGTGATCCCCTCGACATATTCCGGGGTGTACTTGGCCACCGTCGCCTTGAAGGTCTCGAACCCTTCGGTGTAGTTGGCGACAAAGGCCTTGTTGTAGAGCCCTTCATTGATCAACACGTTGGCGAAAGCGTTAACCAGCGCCATGTTGGAACCGTTTTTGAGCGGCAGCCACTGATCGGCGATGCGGGCGGTCTCCACCATGCGGGGATCACACACAATCACCTTGGCCCCGTTTGCCTTCGCCTTGAGGATATGGCGGGCGACGATGGGGTGAGAGTCAGCAGCGTTGTAACCAAACACCAGCAGGCACTTGGTCTCTTGAATTTCGGGAATGGCGTTGCTCATGGCGCCGTTGCCTACAGTTGTCTCCAGACCGGAGACTGAGGGTGCGTGTCACACCCTCGCGCAGTGGTCGACGTTGTTCGTCCCAATCACCGCACGGGCAAATTTCTGCATCACATAGTTGGCTTCATTGCCGGGGCCACGGGCAGAGCCGGTGGTCATGATGGCGTCCGGGCCATATTTCGCCTTGATGGCAGAGAGACGGCTGCTGGCAAACTCGATCGCCTCATCCCAGGAGACGGCCTCGAACTTGCCACCGCGCTCGCGGCGGATCATCGGGCTCTTGAGACGGGGGGTCAGCAGGTTGGTGTCGTTCAGGAAATCCCAACCGTAATAGCCCTTGAGGCAGAGCTGCCCCTCGTTGGTCCGGCCGTTGGCGCCTTCGGCCCCCACCACCTTGTCGTTTTCAACCAGCAGGTTGATTTTGCAACCGGTGCCGCAATAGGGGCACACGGTAATGACTTTTTTCATGACTCACACTCTTGTTTGTTAACGAAAAACGGCTCGGCAAGCCCGCTCACACCCGCGCCGGCATCGCCAGCAGTGCCTCGGCACTGGCCAGCTGTTTCTGCCGGTTCAGGTTTTCAAGATGCTCCGGCGTGACCAGCCGCAGCGCCTGGGTCGGGCACACCTCGACACAGGCCGGGCCCGCCTCGCGGTGACGGCAGAGATCGCACTTGAGCGCCTGCGCCTTGGTCTGCGGACGCTTGAAGAGCGAATCGTCAGCGGGTGCCACCTCTTTGAGCACCACCGCCATGGCGCCGTAAGGACAGGCCACCACGCAGGACTTGCAGCCGATGCAGCGCTCCTGCAACACCTTGACGCAACCATCCTCGCTGACGATGGCATTGTTCGGGCAGGCCATGGCGCACGGCTTGTCTTCACACTGGCGACAGAGCACCGGCGTGGTCACCTTGCTGCCCACGATCACCTTCAGGCGCGGCTGAAAGTAGCTGTCCTTGGAGACCAGATGTCCATCCTCGATGGCAAGATGCAGGCCGCCCTCCCGCTCAAGGGTCCCGCTGCAAGACCCTGACTGGTGTGAAACGGCGCAGGCCACCTCACAGGTACGACACCCAATACAGAGACTGGGATCTGCAATCACGAAGCTGTTCATAGAGAGGGATCCTAAATGGTTCGTTACACCGGGCCGCCCGCCGACAGGCAAAGAGGCGGCCAGCCCCCCACAAAGCATTTATCAGACCAAAACGGGCCAAGGTTGCGATAAAAAATCACAAGCAACTGAAAATAAAGAAGTAATCAGAAAACGTAGCGTGCTGTTTATCACCCCTGACGAGGGTGGCGACGGGGTGGGAAGTGTGATCGACACGACAAAAGTGACGAGCTCGACACCGGCTGACCAGCCCCTGCCCAAGCCATATAACGAAGCCATTCGAAGGAGTTGGCAGCCAGGATCGGCCGCCCCAAACCGGACAAGCGGAGCAACGACATCCGGGGAGAAAAGCCATACCAAGGGCCAAAAATGGGCTGCGCAACACGTAAAAGCCGCTTGGGGCAATGGCAAGTTGTTTGGTTTTGCTATCGAGCTGGCAGGTCATCATCAAGTGAAATCGAACAAAAGTGAGCCACTTATTGACTAATTTATTGAGCCAGAGCCGGTTTTAGGCCCCTGCCTATTTAGTTTTTCACCTGTCCGGTTACTATGGCTCACTTGGCAACCAGACACTGGACATTTAACTTGCCGATAAATATTACGATTAACTTTTAGAGAGCATGTGCGTATCAGCGTGTGAATGTTTAAATTAAGTAAAGAGAATAAAGATGAGCGAAATGCAATTTAAAATTGATGGTGAAAAATTAAAGGACGGTGTTCCATTACATATCGCGGTTGCTGCATTAGATCAGTTTCAAAAAATTGTCGATAAATCATATCTAGGTGTAAGTGGAAGTAAACGCCTTACTCAGAGGGAGCGAGATAAATTTTTCATTCGTACAACAGAGATTAAGCATGGTTCACTTCTCACCTACTTTGACATTGCACTACAAGGTGTCCAATTAGGACTACCTTTTGTTTCCGCATATGGTCCTCAAAACATTTGGGATGCGACAAAGGATACGTTTAATTTTCTGAGGACTGTTTGCACTGCTGTGCAAAATGGCAAACAGCCAGTCTACGAATTCAACAACGATGGAGATGCCGAAGTGCATATAGGAGATGAAGTTCATCACTATCATGGCACTGTAATTCAAATTGGAAAGATGGCTCTTCCAAACTACCAAGAACTTGCAGCATTGCTGGGAAAAAACAAGTTAAATGAGATTTCTGCTGGCCCGATTAAAAATGAAGTGAAAGATATTTTCCTTGGAGCCGAGGATAGTGACGCTTTTCGTGTACCAACAAAAATACAAAAAGATACTATTGAGTTATATTGCGAAGTTTTTGACTTCAATAAATACAAGAATGCAGGAAAGCTAAATGTCAGCGTAGCAGGGCAAGAGATTCCTGTAGGTGAATATAGTTTTTCTATTTTTGGAAACCAAGATAATGTTGATTATATTTACTCAATGTTAAAACCTGTTGTAATACTAAATTGTTTAGTTGAATTGGCTATAAGCCCATTTGGTGGTGAGGAAATCCACTTATTACACATAATTGGAATTGGCTCACAATCGTAATTGATAAATATCGTACGGTGTAATATGCACAGCGTTATATAACTCTATCGTCAGCATGTATTAATGATGAAATTAATTTCGTTCATTGTACCCTACGACTTTACCATATCAACATACATAAGAGAGCATAGAATGGACAATAAAAGTAGTCATGAGATAATACAGACCCATGCTATTTTGCATTTTGATGAATCAGGCTTTACTGGTAATAATTTACTTCACAAACAGCAAAAAATATTCTGCTATGCATCTTTAGAATGTTCTCATGAAGAGGCTGAAGTATTCACCAATTACATCATTCAAAAATATAAAATTCAGAACAATGAAATTAAAGGCTGTAATTTACTAAAAGGAGCTCGCGGAAAAAGGGCTATAGATGAAATAGTTCAAAACTTTAGAGGTAGGTTTAAAGTATCTGTTTCCGAGAAGAAGTATGCATTAGCAGGAAAGTTTTTCGAGTATATTTTTGAACCAGCCATATCAAGTGTCAACTCTATTTTTTACAATATAAACTTCCATAGATTTATTAGTAATATACTCTACCTGGAATTTTCTACCAAAGGTGCAATGGCCGAAGAAATTTTTGAGGATTTTGAAAAACTAATGAGAACTGGTGATTTTACTGGGCTAAACACTTTGTTTTCAGACTCTATTGATTCAGGGATAACCCCCGTTTTAGAAAAAATTTGCGAATTCGCAATATATAATAAAAAATCGATAATTGATGAACTTGATGGCTATATTGGTGATAAATCAGGAAAATGGGTTTTAGATTTAACTAATACCGCACTATTTAGCCTCCTTGCAGAATGGGGGCAAAAATATGATGAGATAACAGCTTACTGTGACCACTCCAAACCATTAAGTGATGACCAAGAAATTTTTAATGTCATGGTAAACCGTGAAGATAAGCAGTTTACACATATTGCTGGAATCGCCTCGCCCATCACATTTAACTTAAAAGAACCACTCAATTTAGTAGACTCTAAAATTGTTCACGGAGTACAACTAGCAGATGCAATAGCTGCAGCATTTGCCTATGCATGTGACAACACCAACACTGATGAATATGCAATAAAATGGCGTAACATGATAGAAGATAGTGTAATATTCGGCAGTGTGTTTCACGACTACGATCACATTGATCTAAATAAATTAGAGGTAAAAAGGAATTTAGTCTTACTATATGAGTTGGTTGACCGAAGTAAAAATGGCATTAATTTGACAGAAGGTATCGGGGAGTTTATTAGATATATTACAGCAGCTTTAGAAGCAGATCATTATAAGAAAAACTAACTGGTGTCGGTAGATTATCGTAGGGTGCAATAAGTGCAGTGCATTGCACCTATTACGTTTTTAATTTGCGCTGCAATTTCTTTCATTCATTGTACCCTACCTTTCCCCTGACAAAATAAAGACTCCATTGCTACCCATCACCCTCCCCTTTGCCGTCCTGCCAGCAATTAATTAGTCACTATTTTATCGTCTGTTTTTCACTCAACCCGGTAAAAAATAGTGGCCAAACCACTTCCCCAGATAAAACAAACGGTTGCCCGCAGAGCGCATGAATATTTCAATCAACGGCCAATTAATAACCTTACTCAAAAGGACGTTTTGATTATTTATACCTGAGCATGAACCCGCAGAGTGTGTGTCATTATAAGCTTAACGACAGATGAACAGACTGTGTCCCATGAAACGCATCTTTATATCCGATTAGCTCCCTTCCCATCGCAATCCTTTGATTTCCCCCGATGTTGTATCCACACATACCTGATGTGTTCGGGGCGATCTGCTGTGGCAAACGTGTAAACATCAAACTGACAAGATGAACTCATGAACTGTGATAAACAACAAGCCATGTCCGGCGTCATGCTGGCGGCGATTGGCGTAGTCTATGGCGATATCGGCACCAGCCCGCTCTATACCTTGCGCGAGTGCCTGTCAGGTCAATTCGGGTTCGGCGTCGAGCCGGCCTCCATTCTCGGCTTTCTCTCGCTGATCTTCTGGCTGCTGATCCTGGTGGTGTCGGTCAAGTACCTCTCCTTTGTGATGCGGGCCGACAACGCCGGCGAGGGTGGCATTCTCACCCTGATGTCGCTGGCGACCCGCAACGCCTCCACCCGCTGGACGCCGCTGCTGATCATCCTCGGCCTGATTGGCGGCAGCTTCTTCTATGGCGAGGTGGTGATCACCCCGGCGATGTCGGTGATGTCGGCCATCGAGGGTCTGAGCATTCTCACCCCCGCCCTCGACCCCTATATCGTCACCCTCTCGGTGCTGGTGCTGACCCTGCTGTTTGCCATCCAGAAACATGGCACAGCCATGGTGGGCAAGCTGTTTGCCCCCATCATGCTGATCTGGTTTATGACGCTGGCGGTGCTGGGGCTGCGCGGCATCATCCACAACCCCGAGGTGCTGGGTGCGCTCAACCCCATCTGGGCGGTGCGCTTTTTTGTCCAGTACCAGACCACCTCCTTCTTTGCCCTCGGCGCCGTGGTGCTGGCCATCACAGGGGTGGAGGCGCTCTACGCGGATATGGGCCACTTTGGCAAGAATCCAATTCGCCTCGCCTGGTTTATCGTGGTGTTGCCCTCCCTAGTGCTCAACTACTTCGGTCAGGGTGCGCTGCTGCTGAGCAATCCCGCCGCCATTGCCAACCCCTTCTTCCTGCTCGCGCCGAAATGGGCGCTGGTGCCGCTGCTGCTGCTGGCAACCATGGCGACGGTGATCGCCTCGCAGGCGGTGATCTCCGGGGTCTTTTCGCTGACCCGGCAGGCGGTGCGGCTCGGTTATCTCTCCCCCATTCGCATCGTTCACACCTCCGAGCAGGAGTCCGGCCAGATCTATATTCCGGTCATCAACTGGATGCTCTATATCTCGGTGGTGATCGTCATCATGAGCTTCGAGCACTCCAGCAATCTGGCGGCGGCCTACGGCATCGCGGTGACCGGCACCATGGTGCTCACCTCCATCCTCTCCTGCTCGGTGGCCAAGAACAGCTGGCACTGGAACAAGTATCTGGTGGCCATCCTGTTTGCCGCGCTGCTCTGTATCGACGTGCCGCTGTTTGCCGCCAACCTCGCCAAGATCTTCTCCGGCGGCTGGCTGCCGCTCACTCTGGGCGCGGTGATGTTCACCGTGATGACCAGCTGGAAGAGCGAGCGTTTCCAGCTTATTCGTCGCCTGAACGAGCACGGCAACTCCCTTGAGCCGATGATCGCCTCGCTGGAAAAATCCCCGCCGACCCGGGTGGCCGGCACTGCCGTCTATATGTCGCGGGTGGTCAACGTGATCCCCCATGCGCTTCTGCACAACCTCAAGCACAACAAGGTGCTGCACGAGCGGATCATCCTGCTCACCCTGCGGGTGGAGGATGTCCCCTACGTCCACAATGTGCGCCGGGTCTGCATCGAGCAGCTCTCCCCCACCTTCTGGCGGGTGGTGGCGAGCTACGGCTGGCGCGAGACCCCGAACGTGGAGGAGATCTTCCACCGCTGCAACGCCGAGGGGCTCAGCTGCCGGATGATGGAGACCTCGTTCTTTATGGCCCACGAGTCGCTCATCATGAAAGACCGCCCCTGGTATCTCTATCTGCGCGGCAAGCTCTTTATGCTGCTGCAGCGCAACGCCCTGCGGGCCCCGGATCAGTTCGAGATCCCGCCCAACCGGGTTATCGAGCTGGGATCGCAGGTGGATATCTGATGGCGTGTTGATGGCCTCTTGATGGCATTGAAAACGTCAGCAAATAGAGAGGGAGGCATTGGCCTCCCTCTTCTTTTCCGTTAACCCCAATGACCGACCCCCTCATCCCCAGCCCTTCTCCCGCAAGGGGAGAAGGGAGCAAACCACGGCGACCATATGCTGCAAACGGTGCTATTCACGTCGTTCATTGCCCCTGTTCCCGGCATGCTGCCGATATATTTGCGTTATCGTGCGTCCGATTACGCTTCGCTAATCGAACCTACGGTTTCAAAACAGGCGGCCTCTATCCGAACAGACCACCGCCGTAGGGTGCAACAAGCGCAGCGCCGTGCACCGCGAACATATTTGATAGCGGTGCAATTCACTGCGTTCATTGCACCCTGCTTATGCTGCGTTTTCCAAGGTGACGAACCCTCTTGGGGGCTTCGTCACAAGTGACGAACGTCACAGTTCGACAGCCACATCAGCGCGTTCATCCAACCACACGAATATTTTTATTTATTTAAAAACAGCCACTTAAAACCAATTTCGCTGCAAAAACCAATCTGGCCCGTATCTTGCCAACCTGCCCCTACTTTCTCCGTTCGCGACACGACAAGGTAGGCTATGAACCGCTTCGTTATCGCTGACCCCAAGCTTTGTATCGGCTGTGGCACCTGTATGGCGGCCTGCAGCGAGGTACACAAGGCGCAAGGTTTGCAGCAAGCCCCCCGTTTAACCGTTATGCGACACGAGCAGGCGACCATGCCGGTTCAGTGCCGTCACTGTGACGATGCCCCCTGCATCAAGGTGTGCCCGGTCGAGGCCATTCGCCAGACCGGCGATTGCGTGCAACTCAACGAGTCACTCTGCATCGGCTGCAATCTCTGCGCCGTGGCCTGCCCCTTTGGCGCCATCCAGAGCGGCGGCAGCCGTCCGGTGGCCGTGGCCACCAGTTACGACACCTATATCCCCTGCTCCATCCGCTCCAGCAACCCCTCCACCTCCGCCGGCCTGCGCTGCTTTGGCGAGGATCTGCTGAGCTGGGAGCCGGGGGTGCGCAGCATCGCCGTCAAGTGCGACCTGTGCGAGTTTCGCGCCGACGGCCCGGCCTGTGTCGGTGCCTGCCCCTCCCAGGCACTGAAGCTGGTCAATGACGGCGACACCGAACGCGCCGCCCGTATCCGTCGCCAGCAAGCGGCCGACACCAACCCGCAAGGGGCCTCTGCCTTCTCGGCGCCTGCCACGGCGCTCCCTGCATCCGATTTATCCACCACAGAGGGAGCGTGCTGATGTTGTCCCCCCTTGTTATGGCCACGCTCCTGCTCTTTTTGCTGGGCGCTGCCGCCGGTTTGCTGCTGCAAAAGCTGCCCGCACTGGCCAACCGCCTCAATAGCGGCTTTGCCCTGCTGGGGTCACTCGCGGGTCTGGTCGCCGCCCTCCAGATCTTTGCCCAAGGCGCCCCCGTCGACGGCCAGCTCTGGCTGCTGGGCTCGGTGCACCTCGATATGCTCTCCGCGCTGATGCTGCTGGTGATTAGCACCGTCGGCGTCGCCGTCGCCCTCTACTCCTTTGCCTATATCCGCGAATATCAGGGCAAGGGCGATGTGGCCATCGGCGCACTAATGAACCTCTTCCTGTTTGCCATGGTGGGTATGGTACTGGCCGACAATGCGCTCGGTTTCTTGCTCTGCTACGAGCTGGTGACCCTCACCACCTACTGGCTGGTCAAGACCAACCCCGAGGCCGCCAAACAGAGCCGCCTCTATCTGGTGATGAACCATATCGGCATGGCGCTGATGCTGATCGCCTTCTGGCTGCTCTGCCGCGAATCTGGCTCGCTGGAGTTCGCCGCGCTGCGCGAGCACCATCTGACGGGCGGTTTGGCTTCTCTGGTGTTTCTGCTCAGCTTCTGCGGCTTTGGCCTGCGCGCCGGTTTCGTGCCGCTGCACGGCTGGCTGCCGGTGGCCGAGCCCGTTGCGCCCTCCCATATCTCGGCGCTGATGTCCGGCGTCATGGTGAAGCTGGGTCTCTTTGGCATTTTGCGGGTCAGCATCGATTTTCTCGGCGCCAGCCAGCTCTGGTGGGGCTATGTGGTGCTGATCTTCGGTGCCTGCTCGGCGGTGCTCGGGGTGCTGTTTGCGCTGGCCGAGCACGATCTCAAGCGGCTGCTCGCCTACCACACGGTGGAGAACATCGGCATCATCCTGATGGGGATGGGGATCGGCATGATCGGCATCGCCAACCAGCAGCCGGCACTGGTGGTGCTGGGGCTGCTCGGCGCTCTCTATCACCTGCTCAACCACGCAATCTTCAAGAGCCTGCTCTTTATGGGCACCGGCTCGGTGATGTTCCGCCTGCACACCCGTGACATGGACAAGATGGGGGGGCTGGCCAAGCTGATGCCCTGGACTGCGCTGGCGTTCCTCATCGGTGCCATGGCCATCTCGGCGCAGCCGCCGCTCAACGGCTTTGTCAGCGAGTGGTTTATCTATCAGTCGCTGCTCTCCATGGCCAAGCTCGGCACCTCCGTCGTCGCGCCGCTCGCGGTAGTGATGCTGGCTGTGACCGGCGCCATGGCGGTGATGTGTTTCGTCAAGGTGTATGGCATCTGCTTCTGCGGCGCACCGCGCAGCGAGAAGGCGAGCCACGCCCGCGAAGTACCGGGCGCCATGGTGGCAGGCACCCTGCTGCTGGCCGCGGTCTGTCTGGTGCTGGGTCTGGGCGCCCCCTGGATTGCCCCCCATATCGCCAGCTATGGCCAAGCCTTGGTAAGCGGCCAAATGAACGTGACCACCGGCGCCACCCTGCTGCCACTCGATAGCAGCCAGGCGATCCTCTCCCCGCCCGTTATCGCCATCACCTTGCTGGGTCTGTTCCTCATCCCGTTGCTGGTACTGGCCATCTTCAAGGGCCCCAAGCTGGGTCGTCGTCACGCTGGCACCCCGTGGGCCTGTGGTTACGCCTATGAGGAGCGCATGAGCCTCACCTCTGGCGGTGTCACCCACACCTTGCGCCGACTCTGCGCGCCGCTCTATCGCAAGCAGCCGCAGCTCGATCTGGCCAGCGCCCTGCACGGGGTGAGCGATACCAGCGGGACAACCGGCTGGTTGCTGCACGGCGTGGTGCTGGCGCTCTTTATCCTGATGGCTGTAGGAGTCTGATATGCCTGTTCTTGAAATGCCGAGCTGGGGCATGGTTGCCCTCGCCCTGACCCAGGCCATCGCCATGCTGGCGCTGGCGCCGCTCGCCACCGGTTTCAACCGGGTGCTGCGAGCCAAGATGCACTCCCGTCAGGGGCCGGGCCTGCTGCAGGATTACCGGGATATCGCCAAACTCCTGCGCCGTCAGGAGGTGACCCCCGAGCCTGCCGGCATCATCTTCAACCTGATGCCTGCGCTACTCATCGCCGCCCTCTTGCTGGTAGGGATGGCGCTGCCGACCCTGACTCACGAGTCCCCCTTCCCCATCGCCGGGGATCTCATCACCGATATCTATCTGTTCGCCATCTTCCGCTTCTTCTTCTCCCTCTCGGGGCTCGACAGCGGCAGCATGTTTGCAGGGATCGGCGCCCGCCGCGAACTGACTCTCGGCATTCTGGTAGAGCCCATTCTGGTGCTCGCCTGCTTCATCATGGCGATGATGGTGGGCAGCTCGGATCTGGGCAACATCAGCAGCTATGTGGCGACCCAGCCACTGGCCGCGCCCATCGCCACCCTGCTGGCCGGTGCCGCCTGCGCCTTCGCGGTGTTTGTCGAGATGGGCAAACTGCCCTTTGACTGCGCCGAAGCCGAGCAGGAGCTGCAGGAGGGGCCACTCACCGAGTACTCCGGTGCGGGGCTGGCCCTGCTCAAGCTCTCCATCGGCCTCAAGCAACTGGTGGTAGTGCAGCTCTTTCTGGTGATTTTCCTCCCCTTCGGCAAGGCGGCCAACTGGAGTCTGCCTGCGCTCATCGGCGCAGCGCTGATCCTCGCCTGCAAGCTGCTGGTGGCCTTTTTGCTGGCTGGCATCATCGAAAACGCCATGGCACGTACCCAGTTCGTGCGCACCCACAAGCTCACCCGCTACGGCTTGGGGCTGGCCCTGCTGGCGCTGCTCGCCTATCTGGTCGGGATCTGAATCATGCCCGCCAGCACAGCAACTTTTTCCGATTTCATCATTTGTGAATGCTCATTCCCGAACATTAAAGTGAGAACTGCATGACCATCGCCATTTCGGATCGCATCGGCTGCGACTACATCCAGCAGGTGCGAGCACAACTGCCCCACGCCATCGTCGACGAGGAGTGGCAAACCGCCGATCAGGCCACCATTACCGTCAAACCCACCAGTCTGGTCGAGACGGCCAGCCTGATCTTCCATCAGCTGGGGGGCTGGCTTCCGCTCTCCTTTGCCAATGACGAGCGCAGCCTCAACGGCCACTTCGCCGTCTACCACGTCTTCTCCATGGAGGGCGACACCAAGTGCTGGATCACCGTCAAGGTGCTGGTGGATGCCGATACCCAGGAGTACCCCTCCATCACCCCGACCATTCCGGCAGCGGTATGGGGCGAGCGGGAAATCCGCGACATGTACGGCCTGCGCGCCATCGGCCTGCCGGACGAACGCCGTCTGGTACTGCCGGACGACTGGCCGGAGGATATCCACCCCCTGCGCAAGGACGCCATGGATTATCGCCAGCGCCCGATGCCCACCACCGACACCGAGACCTACCCCTTCGTCAACGAGCTCGGCAGTGATGCCAACCGCATCGTGCCGGTCGGCCCGCTGCACATCACCTCGGACGAACCGGGCCACTTTCGTCTGTTCGTCGATGGGGAAGACATCATCGATGCCGACTACCGCCTCTTCTATGTCCATCGCGGCATGGAGAAGCTGGCGGAAACCCGGATGGGCTACAACGAAGTGGCCTTCCTGACCGACCGGGTCTGCGGCATCTGCGGCTTTACCCATAGCGTCGCCTACACCACCTCGGTGGAGAACGCCATGGGCATTCCGGTGCCGGAGCGGGCGAAGATGATCCGCGCCGTGCTGCTGGAGGTGGAGCGCCTGCACAGCCATATCCTCAACATCGGCCTGTCGAGCCACTTCACCGGTTTCGACACCGGCTTTATGCAATTCTTCCGGGTGCGGGAAAAATCCATGACCCTGGCCGAGCTGCTCACCGGCGCCCGCAAGACCTACGGCCTCAACCTGATTGGCGGGGTACGCCGCGACATCTTCAAGGAAGATCGCATCAAGGGTGCCCAACTGGTGCGCGAGCTCCGTGATGAGCTCAAACCCCTGGTGGCCATGCTGCTGGATACCGCCAACATCTCCTCCCGCCTCATCGGTATCGGCAAGCTCGAGCCGCAGATTGCCCGCGATTTCAGCTGCGTCGGCCCCATGGTGCGGGCGAGCGGCTTCAAGCGCGACGTGCGCCGGGTCCACGACTTTGCCGGCTACCGCGAGCTGCCGATGGAGATCCAGACCAAGGCGGGTTGCGATGTGCAATCCCGGGTGCTGGTGCGGATCCACGAGCTCTACGACTCCCTCGACATGATTGAGTTTGGTCTTGAGCACCTGCCGGAAGGGCCGCTTTTGACCGAAGGCTTCACCTATCAGCCGGGCAAGTTTGCGCTGGGCTTTACCGAAGCGCCCCGTGGCGAGAACGTGCACTGGAGCATGACCGGGGATAACCAGAAGCTGTTCCGCTGGCGCTGCCGCGCCGCCACCTACGCCAACTGGCCTGCTCTGCGCTACATGCTGCGCGGCAATACCGTGGCGGATGCGCCGCTCATCATCGGTAGTCTGGATCCCTGCTACTCCTGTACCGACCGGGTCACCCTGGTCGACCCCAAGAAGGGCAAATCCACCGTGGTCTCCTACAAGGAGATCGAGCGCTACGGCATCGATCGCAAAAACTCTCCGCTGAAATAAGGGGTCATCATGATCAAGCTGTTCAAGACCATCCTCAAGGCTGGCACCCCGACCGCCAAGTACCCCTTCGCTCCTTACGAGGTGAACCGGGATTTTCGCGGCAAACCCAAATATCAGGCGGATCAGTGCATCGCCTGCGCCGCCTGCACCAAAGCCTGCCCGGCCAATGCGCTGGTTATGGAAGTGGATATGGAGACCGGCGAACGACGCTGGGAGATCTCCATGGCGCGCTGCATCTTCTGCGGCCGCTGCGAGGAGGTCTGCCCGACCCGCGCCATCGCCCTCTCCCCCGAGTTCGAGCTGGCGGTAACCAACAAGGCGGATCTCTATGAGGAGGCCCGCTTCGCGCTGGCCCCCTGCACCCTGTGCGGCATCTACTTTGCCCCGAGCAAGCTGGTGGCGCTGGTGGAGGACACCCTCAAGCAGGCAGGCACGCCGCTGGCTCGCGATGCCAAGCCGCTAGCGCCGCCAGAGCGACTGCACCACTGCCCCGACTGCAAACGAAAACAGAGCATGCTGAGCCAGCCTGACTCGGCCCTGATCACACCGATAGCCACACCGATGGCCGCACAAAAGGAGTGGATGTGATGAGCAAGATCAAAGGCATAGAACCGGTTGTCGGCCATGCCCATACCCGCGCCGTGCCGCTGGCACAGGATCCCGAGATCACCAAACTCAAGAAGACCCTGCTCAAGGACATTCGCCGTTCAGCCTATGTCTACCGGGTCGATTGCGGCGGCTGCAATGCCTGCGAAATCGAGATCTTCGCCACCATCACCCCGCTGTTTGATGCCGAGCGTTTCGGCATCAAGGTGGTCGCCTCCCCGCGCCACGCCGACATCCTGCTCTTTACCGGCGCTGTGACGCGGGCGATGCGGGTGCCAGCCCTGCGTGCCTACGAGGCGGCGCCCGATCCCAAGATCTGCATCGCCTACGGCGCCTGCGGCTGTGACGGTGGCATCTTCCACGACCTCTACTGCGTCTGGGGCGGCACCGACAAGATCGTGCCGGTGGATGTCTATATCCCCGGCTGCCCCCCCACTCCGGCAGCCACCATCTACGGCTTTGCGGTGGCGCTCGGCCTGCTTGAGCAAAAACTCAAAGCCACCAGCCACGAGGTGCAACCGGGTGAGCGGGTCGAACTGCGCCACACCGGCATCCCCAATGAAATCCGGGTGATGATCGAACGCGAAGCGCGCCGCATGGCCGGTTACCGTCAGGGGCGGATCATCGCCGACGAGTTTATGGCCCTGCTCGAAGGGGCGACCCAGCAGGATGTGGATCTGCGCATCCAGAGCTACCTCGATCAGCACGACGATCCGCGCCTCTCGGAGATCGTCAACAACCTCGCAAACGCCTGTCTCAACCGGGCGGCCGGCAAGGGAGAGGCGGTACATGGCTGACGAGGTTTTCTTCTATCGCCTCTCGCGCAAGTTCGTCGACGAGCAGTTCGACGTGCCGGAAGAGGCCAGGGAGGTGATGTACTACAGCCTCGCCATCGGCCACCACCTCGGCATCGTCGATTGCCTGCGAGCAGACCTGGTCTGCTCGCTGACCGGTTATCGCGACTGGGTGGCCAAGCTGCCAGAGGGAAGTGAAGCGCGCCGCAAGATGGAGGGGTTTCTCACCTTTGGCGAGATCACCATCTATCGCGAGCACTGCCATATGCTGGCCTGCGCCTTCGACCGACTGCGCAAAGCCGAAGGCGTGCTCGATGAGCAGGAGCTGGGCTGGACCAACACCTTTATGGATCAGCTCACCGCCCTCTTTAACGACCCCCATATGTACCTGATGGTAAGGAGCCGCTGATGGGCTGCAATCTCGTGTTGACCGTGGGCAATGCCATGATGGGGGACGACGGTGCCGGCCCCTATCTCGCCGACAAGCTGCAAGCCGCCCCCCTGCCCGGCTGGATCCATATCGACGGCGGCATCGCGCCGGAAAATGTGGTCTACAAGGTGCGGGAGCTGCAACCGGAGCGAGTGGTGCTGGTGGATGCCGCCGAGATCGGCGAGAAGGCGGGAACCCTGCAGGTGATCCCCCCGAGACCATCGCCGAAATGTTTATCTTCTCGACCCACAATATGCCGCTCAATTTCCTGATCGACGAGCTCAAGACCTTTGTCCCCGAGGTGATCTTTGTCGGGGTACAACCGGCCATCGTGGCGTTTTCCTTCCCGATGACCGAGATGGTGAGCGAGGCGATGGATTATCTTTATCAGCATCTTGATGCAGCCAAAGATACCGACTTGTTAATAGATAAACTGGAGCAGTGGAATATTGACAATTCCAAGAGGTGATTATTTAGCGAGTTGTTAACGACCGTTATTGACCGACGGTTCCGGCAATGTGATCGAGGCCCGATGTTAAATTAAAAACATCGGGATAATTGTGCTGAACTTGATATAAAACAAGGTTCTTTGCTTTTTTCAAAAAATCGCTAACTCTCGATTTTTTATGACAAAAAAAGCGTTGCCAGTCACAGAAATTTGCCACAAAATGGCGACCGTTACGGAAGTTGATGGGGTCTGGTGGCCTCCTCGGTCTTCAAAACCGATGTGAGCCGAGAAGGCTTTGGCAGGTTCGATTCCTGCCTCTTCCGCCAAATTTATCTATTGAACAAATACTCTCTCGCTGAATTTTTCGGCCTGGATGTTATTTCCATTGTTTGTTCAATATGTTTGAAGTAATACCTTAAAAAAGGTGCTTGCCGCTTGCCAATATAATCCGAACTCAGGTTATCTCGCTGGCCAAAAATTAATTTATCAGCATCGATGCAGCATTAATTTATACCCGCTCATTGATGCATCCAGTTTGCAGTCATCCGCAAATCGCCAGCAGTGCCATAACCCGTCAGCTCGGCCTCTCTATCGGCAAACCGGTGCGCCTCCCGAACCCACGCACTGCACTGGTAATCCCATGCCGAACTCGTCTCACGCGCCAGCCATCCCCCACCGCCAGCCTGCATCAGGTCAGGCTACCGACGATTCACAGCCAGATTCTCAGCAACAGCCCAGCCAGCAACAAACGCGCCGTTTGCCACAAGTGGAACAGCTGCTGCAGCAACCCTTTCTCGCCGGGTTTATCGATACGCTGAGCCGCCCGCTGGTGACTCAGGCGGTGCGCGACACCCTGAGCGAGCTGCGCCAGAGCGAGGCGTTTCGCCAGCATGGCGTTGCCCCCGAGCAGATCGAGGCGCTGATTGCCAAACGCTGCCAACAGCAGTTGCGCCAGCGTCAAACCCGGGTGATCAACGCCACTGGCACCCTGGTGCATACCAATTTGGGGCGTTCGCCGTTAAGTGCCGAACTGTGGGATGAGGTGCGTGACCTCAACACCGGCTACAACAATCTGGAGCTGGATCTCGCCACCGGCAAACGCGGCGGACGCAAGGGGCTGATCGCCCCCCTGCTACGTTGCCTCACCCAGGCCGAGGATTCGCTGGTGGTCAACAACAACGCCGCCTCGCTCTTTTTGCTGCTGCAGGAGGTAGCCAAGGGGCGCGAGGTGATCGTCTCGCGCGGCGAGCAGATCCAGATTGGCGGCGGCTTTCGCATCCCCGATATTCTGGCCCTCTCCGGCGCCAAACTGGTGGAGGTGGGCACCACCAATATCACTACCGCCAAAGATTACCTCGATGCCATCACCGATCAGACCGCGCTGGTGCTGATGGTGCACAGATCCAATTTCGCCATTCGCGGCTTTACCGAATCCCCCGATATCGGCGAGGTGGCCCGCGCCCTCCCCGAGCACGTGGTGCTGGCGGTGGATCAGGGCTCCGGCTTGACCACCGAAGAGTTTGCGCCGGATGAAACCTCGGTGCGCCAGTACATCAAGGCGGGGGCGGATCTGGTCTGCTACTCCGGCGACAAGCTGCTGGGTGGCCCGCAATCGGGCATCATCAGCGGCCGCAGCGACCTTATCAAGCGGCTGGAAAAGCACCCCATGATGCGTACCTTCCGCCCGAGCCGCATCGTCTACTCCCTGCTCGAACGCCTGCTCATTCACAAGCTCAACAAATCTCCCGTCGGCGAGGGTATCGCCCATCGCACCCTGAGCAATCCGGCCGCCATGCAGGCGAGATCCGACCAGCTGATGGCCGCCCTGCCCGGTTGTTTTGTGCCGGTCCCCGCCCAGCTGGTGGTGGGCGGTGGCACCTTGCCGGACGAGTTCTATCCGGCCCCTGCGCTGGAGTGCACCGACCCGCGCCCGGCCCAGCAGCTGCTCGACGATTTGCGCGAACTGCCGGTGCCGGTCATCGCCACCGTGCGCCAGCAGAAGGTGCTGCTCAATATGGCCACCCTGCTGCCGACCGAGATGGAACTGCTGATCGCCCAACTCAAGGAATTGCTGCTGCCCGCCCCGTTCAATGCAACAAATGCGACCGAGGAGCCCTGATCCCATGACCCCCTATCGCGCCGTTATCGGCCTTGCAGGCCACGTGGATCACGGCAAGACCCTGCTGATCAAGGCCCTCACCGGCATCACCACCGCCCGTGCCCACGAGCAGGCCATTGGCATGACCCAGGATCTCGGCTTTGCCCACTTCGACGACGGTCAGGGCAACACCATAGGCGTCATCGACGTGCCCGGCCACGAGCGCTATATCCGCAATATGGTGGCGGGGCTCTGGAGTCTGGATCTGGTGCTGCTGGTGATTGCCGCCGACGAGGGGTGGATGCCGATGACCGGCGATCACCTGCGCCTGCTCAAGGCGATGGGGGTGCCGCGCCTCTTGGTCTGCATCAACAAGTGCGATCTGGTCTCCCCCGACGAGCTTTTGCTGTTGGAAGAGAGCCTGCTGGAGCGGGTAATGGACGAAAGCGGCATGGTGCCCGATATCGTCAGCGTCAGCGCCAAAACCGGCGAGAATATGGCAGCCCTGCACGCCGCCATCGTGCGCCAGTTGGGGGATATGGCCGAGCATCATGTCCCCCGCGAGCAGGCCGCCCCGCGCCTCTATGTAGACAGGGTCTTTACCGCCAACGGTACCGGCACTGTGCTGACCGGCACCTTGCAGCAGGGCAGCCTCAAGGTGGGAGACAGCTGCGCCTCTACCCCGCCGATCGGGAGGTGCAGGTGCGCTCCCTGCAGGCCTATCACCAGAGCGTCGACGAGATCGGCGCCGTCTGCCGGGTGGCGGTGGGCCTTAAAAAAGTGCCTCACAAGGAGGTGGCACGCGGTCACTGCCTCACCAGCGCCACTGGCCAGTGCGAGACGGCAACCCACCTTATCGTGCGACTCAACGCCGAGAGCCTGAGTAGCAAGACACTGCGCCCCTCTCTGCACAACAAGGAGGTCGAGGTGGCCCTTGGCAGCTGGCATGGCCGGGCCCGTTTTGTTCCCATCAAGGATACCCGGCTGGCGCGGCTGATCTTTACCAGCCCCATCCCCTGTTTCTTTGGCCAGCCGCTCGCCATCATTCGCCACGGCAGCAGCGAACTGCTGCACGGCGCCCGCATCGTCTGGTGCGGCGACATCCACCCCGCCAGACGCAAGGCGCTGCACACCCTGCTCGGTGAGCTGCCTGATGAGCTCGAGCACTACAACCCGGCCACCCTGCAGCTTGGCCTCAATGGCTATGTGCTGGCCAGCCGCTTTGACCAGCGGCCAGAGCAGGTCACCCCCCTCGGTGAGTGGCTTCTGGATAACTGCTGGCTGGCCCAAAGCCGCGACCAGCTGCTCGCCACGCTGGCCAGCGAACCGCTGAGTGCCGCCGAGCTGGCAACCCGCTTTGGCATCGCCCTGCCGGTCACTCAGGCCCTGCTCCAGCAGCTCAAAAGCGAGCAGCTCATTCGTCTGCACCATGACAAGTGGCAACCGGGTAGCGGCGAGTCGGAAGATGATCTGGGGGAAGAGGCGCAGCTGGTGCTCAAGGTGGTGCGAGATCAAGGCAAGGAGGGTTACGAGCCCGGTAAACTGGGCCCCGGCGGCGTGGAGCTGGATCCCTTTATCACCCGCAAGCTGCCCGCAGCCCTGCAGCAGGGCTTGCAACAAAAAGGCGCGTTGCAAAAGCAGCTGCGCAATCTGGCGCGACTCAAGTATCTGGTGCAGCTCGATGGCCCCATCTACTACGACGCCGAGCTTTACAACCAGATGGTCGCCGCCGTGCTGGCGGGCCAGCAGGTGGGAGATCTGATCGACATGGCATCCCTCAAGGAGATCACCGGTTTGTCGCGCAAATACGCCATTCCGTTCTGCCTGCGCATGGAGATGGATGGCTGGGTACGACGCGAGGAGAACGAGCGCCGGGTGCTGCGTTTGCCGCAGACTCAAGATGAGATGGAGCCGGCATGAGCGCCACCATTGCCCCTTCTATCTCTCCGAGTCATGCGGCCAACCGGCTACGCCGCGAGTTTCATATCGACGGTATAGTGCAGGGGGTCGGCTTTCGCCCCTTCGTCTATGGACTGGCGCTGCGCCACAGCCTTGCCGGTTATGTGCTGAACGATGCCAACGGCGTCACCATTGGCGCCGAAGGATCGCCCGAGCAGCTCGCCAGCTTTGCCCGCGAACTGCGGGAACTGGCGCCGCCGCTTAGCCGCATCGATCATTTCAGCGAGCGGGAGCTGCCCCTTGCTCATGATCCCGACTTCGATGGCCAATTTCATGGCCAGTTTCGAATTAAAGCCAGCCAGCAGCAGAGTGCGGCCACGGTCGCCATCTCGCCGGATCAGGGGATGTGCGAGGCGTGTGCCACGGATGTGGCCAACCCCAACGATCGCCACCACCAGTACCCCTTTACCAACTGCACCCACTGCGGCCCGCGCTACACCATCATCCACCGCCTCCCCTACGACCGCCCCCACACAGCCATGGCAGGCTTTGCCATGTGCCCGCGCTGTGCGGCGGCCTATGAAAACCCGCTGGACAGACGCTACCACGCCCAGCCGGTGAGCTGCCCCGAGTGCGGGCCGCATCTGACCTGGCGCAGCGGCCTCGGCGATGCCCTGGCCGAGCGCGAGGATGCCCTGAAGGCCGCTGCCAGCGCCCTGCAGGCGGGGGCGCTGATTGCGGTCAAGGGGATGGGGGGTTATCACCTGATATGTGATGCCCGCAATGAACAGAGTGTTGCCAGATTACGAATGCTCAAACGGCGCGAACGCAAGCCGCTGGCGGTGATGATGGGCTCCCTGGCCGAGGCCAAATTGCATGTCACCGGCAGCGAGGCAGAGTGGAAGCTGCTCACCTCTCAGGCCAGACCCATCACCTTGCTGCGCAAGCGCATTAACGATGATCGGCTCTCAGAATCCCGACAGTCGGCCATACCGCTGGCCGAGGGGATCGCCCCCGGCATTCCCTACCTTGGCATCATGCTCCCCTATACCCCGCTCCATCAGCTGCTGCTGGATGCCTGCGCCATGCCGCTGGTGGCCACCAGCGCCAATGGTCGCGGCAGCCCGATCCTTATCGAGTGCGAGGCGGTGGTCAGGGAGCTCGGCCGCGAGATTGACGGCATCCTGGATCACAACCGCCCTATCCTGCATCCCTGCGACGACAGTCTGGTGCAGTGGGCAGGCGGGCGACGCCAGACGTTGCGCCTCGCCCGGGGCTATGCCCCCTGCACCCCCAGCCTGAAAGAGGCGGTCAAGGCGCCGCTCTTGGCTGTCGGGGCTCAACAGAAGAACCAGCTGGCGCTCGCCTTCAGCCGCCAGCGCATCTACAGCCCCTATATAGGCGATCTGCACAGCCTGCCGATGCAGGAGCACTTCGAGCAGACCCTGGCGACCTTTCGCGATCTCTACGATCTCAAACCCGAAGTTCTGGTCTCGGATCGCCACCCCGGCTACCTCAGCCATCAGTGGGCCAAGGGCTATTGCCGCGATCAGGGTGCGACCCACCTCGAGGTGCAGCACCATCACGCCCACCTGCTGGCAGTGATGGCCGAGCACAACATCACAGGCCCGGTGCTGGGTGTTGCCTTCGATGGCACCGGCCTTGGCGATGACGGCACCCTCTGGGGCGGCGAGCTGCTGATCGCAGACGTTCAGGGATTTGAGCTGGTTGCCCACCTTGCCCCCTTCAAGCTGATCGGCGGCGAGGCGGCCATCCGCGAGCCGGTACGTCAACTGCTGGGGCTGCTGTTTGAATCGCACAGCCCTGAGCAGATCGGTGCCCTCGATATTCCGTTGATCAAGCAACTGCCCGTTAAGCGGATCAGCAATCTGCACCAGCTCTGGCAGTTGGGTCGCAACGCCCCCTACACCAGTTCCATCGGGCGGCTGTTCGATGCGGTGGCGGCGCTCTTGGGGGTGATCGACACCCCGGATTACGAGGGCGAAGCGGGACTCTTGCTAGAGGCGGCTGCCTTGCAGCTGACCCCCGATGAACAGCCCTTCCCCCTCGCCTTTGATCTCAGCCAATCAGCAGAGGGGCCACTGCATATCGAGTGGGCCGAGCTCATCAATACCCTTGTCAGCGAGCGGCGCCAAGGCACCTCCACCGCCAGCCTGGCCGCCGGTTTTATCCGCGCCATCAGCAATCTGGTGGTTGCCCTGGCCGAACGCTTCCCCGGCTATCCGGTGGCGCTCGGGGGCGGCGTCTTTCAAAACCGGGTGCTGATGGACCAGCTGGTGCCCGCTCTCGAAGCCGCTGGCCGGCAGGTATTGACCAGCGAAACCCTGCCACTCAATGACGGTGGCATCGCCGCCGGTCAGCTCTGGTTTGCCATCCACCATCTTGCCACGCACCAGCCTGTCACCACCGGCTGTGCCACCTTGTCGGAGTCCTGAAATCCATGTGTCTATCCATCCCCTCTCAGGTGGTGCAGCTGCACCCCGAAGATAACTGCGTCACCGTCGATACCTTGGGGGTGCAGCGGCGCGTCAGCTGCATGCTGCTCGAAGAGCCTCTCAACATTGGCGACTATGTGCTGCTCCACATCGGCTTTGTGATGAGCAAGATTGACGAAGAGGAGGCGCAGGCCAGCCTCGAGAGCTTCCGCCAGATGGTGGCCCTGATGCCCAAACAGGATATCTTGCCATGCTGACCTTAAATGACCTGTTTCAGGGCTTTCGCCAGCCCGAGGTGATCCGTGCCCTCGCCGCCCAAATTACAGAACTGGCCAAGGATCTGCCCGAGCCGCTGCGGGTGATGGAGGTGTGTGGCGGCCATACCCACACCATCATGAAGTACGGCCTACACCAGCTGCTGCCAGCCAGCATCGAGTTTGTCCACGGCCCCGGCTGCCCGGTCTGCATCATGCCAAAAGAGCGCATCGATCAGGCCATCGAGCTGGCTAGCCAGCCCAGCGTCATTCTGGTCACCCTGGGGGACATGATCCGGGTGCCGGGCTCCAAAGGCACGCTGGCCCAGCAGCGCGCCAAGGGGAGCGATATCCGCCCGGTCTATGACCCCCTCGATGCCCTGCGTATCGCCAAAGAAAACCCGGAGAAAACCGTGGTCTTCTTCGCCATCGGTTTCGAGACCTCTACCCCGATGACCGCCGCCTTGCTGGCTGCAGCTGAAGAGCAAGGGGCCCTGAACCTGCTGTTTCATATCAACCATGTGCTGGTGCCCCCCGCCATTCATGCGGTGATGGCCGACGGCGTTGCCAAGGTGAACGCCTTTATCGGCCCCTCCCACGTCAGCGTCATCACCGGCGCCGATATCTACCTGCCCATCGTCGATCGTTATCAGGTGCCGGTGGTGGTGAGCGGCTTCGAGCCTGTGGACGTGATGGAGGCGCTCTTGATGATGGTGCGCCAGAAGGTGGAGGGTCGCTACGCGCTGGAGGTGCAATACAGCCGCGCCGTCACCGCCAGCGGCAATAAAGCCGCCCAGCAGCTGGTTGAGCGTTTTTTCGAGACCCGCGAGCACTTTCGCTGGCGAGGTCTGGGGGATATCAACGCCTCCGCCCTGCGCCTGCGCGATGCATTTGCCAAGCGCGATGCAGAGCGTCACTTCGCGCTCAATCAGACTCCCATCGATGACCACAAGGCGTGCCAGTGCGCCGATATCCTGCGCGGCCTGGCCAAACCGAACCAGTGCAAAGTCTTTGGCCGGGGCTGCACCCCGACCCAGCCCATGGGCAGCTGCATGGTCAGCTCCGAAGGGGCCTGCAATGCCTACTACCGATATATGGGGATCCAATGAGAGAAATTCAGTTAAGCCACGGCGGCGGCGGTGTCGAGATGAATCAGCTGATCAACCAGCTATTCTTTCGCCACTTTGGCAACGAGATCCTGCTGCGCGGTGAAGATGCCGCCCTGCTGCCGGTGAGCGGCCCCGTCGCCTTCACCACCGACAGCTTTACCGTCTCGCCGCTCTTCTTCGAGGGGGGTGATATCGGCAAGCTGGCCATCGCCGGCACGGTCAATGATCTCGCCATGATGGGGGCCAAGCCAGAGTATCTGAGCTGCAGCTTTATCATCGAGGAGGGCTTTCCCTACGCCGATCTGGCCCGCATCGTCGAGTCGATGGCGGCTGAGCTTGCCAAGAGCGGCGCCCGCATCGTCTGCGGCGACACCAAGGTGGTGCCCAAGGGGGCAGCCGACAAGATCTTTATCAACACCAGCGGGGTCGGCACCTTCCCGCTGCCTGAGCAGAGCCGGGGCATCTCGGTGCGCAACCTCAAAGCCGGTGACGCCATCCTGGTGTCGCGGGATATCGGCAGCCACGGCGCCTGCATCCTGATGGCCCGCGACGCCCTGCAACTGGGATCTGATCTCAAGAGCGACTGCACCACCCTCTGGCCGCAGGTAGAAGCGCTGCTAAAAGCGGGGATTACCCCTCACGCCCTGCGCGACGCCACCCGCGGTGGCCTTGCCGCCGTGCTCAACGAGTGGAGCAGCGCCTCCCAAGTGGCCATCGAGCTGGAGGAGTCCGCCATTCCGGTGTGCGATCCGGTGCGCGGCCTGTGCGAGCTCTACGGTTTCGAGCCCCATGATCTCGCCAACGAGGGAACCATGGTGCTGGCCCTGCCTGTCGAACAGGCGCAGGACGCGCTTGGCATCTTGCGGCAATTCAACTCCGCCGCCAGCCAGATCGGCGTGGTGCAGGCGAGCGATCGCCACAAGGTGATCCTGAGCAACCCTTGGGGCAGCCGCCGCTATCTGGAGCTGCCGCAGGGGGAGCTGCTGCCGCGGATCTGTTGAGCAGCCATGCCGTTCCGTCAATTACAGGGAGGAGTCACTGCTCCTCCCCATATCGGTTAAGGAGCCACCATGCACGAAATGTCTCTGGCCATGGCCGCCATCGATCTGGCGGCCGAGCAGGCCACCCAGCGGGGCTTTACCAGGGTGACCGCCCTCTGGCTCGAGGTCGGCAGCTTCTCCTGCGTCGACCCGGATACCATTGCCTTCTGTTTCGAGGCAGCCGCCAAGGGCACCGCCGTCGAAGGGGCCCAGCTTCACTTTCAACACCAGGCGGCAGAGGCCTGGTGTTACGACTGCAACCAGACGGTCACCCTCACCGAGCGCGGGCAGGCCTGTCCCGAGTGTGGTGGGTACAAATTACGAGTCGCGCAGGGTGATAGCCTGCGCATCACCGACATCGAGGTAAGTTGATATGTGTAGCGTATGCGGATGCGGCCAGGCGCGGATCGCCGGCCATGAGCACGATCACGAGCATGAACATCACCATAAACATGGTCATGAACACGACCACCATCATGGTCATGACGCCCATCACCATCATGATCACGAGCAGAGTGCGCCGCGAACCCTGATCATTCACCACCACTATCACCATCAGGGGGATGTCCATCACCACTACCACGGGGTGCGAGCTCCCATAAGCCACGAGGGTCATGATCACCCCCATGAGCACCACCATGATCACTCCCACGACCATCATCATGATCATGCCCAATCTCATGAGCACGGCCATTCCCACACGCATCCCCATGATCACTGCCATGACCATGACCATGACCATGACCATGACCATGACCATGACCATGACCATGACCATCAGCAGGGTGATCTGCACTATGGCAAAGGGGAAGCGGGATTGTCGGTGCCCGGTATGGGGCAGCGCCAGCTGATCGCCATCGAGATGGATGTGCTGGCCAAGAACAATGCCTTGGCGGCCCATAACCGCGAACACTTCGACGAGGCGGCCCAGCTGGTGTTGAATCTGGTATCGAGCCCGGGTTCAGGCAAAACCACCTTGCTGTGCGAAACCCTGCGCCAGCTGGCCAACAAGCGCCCCTGCGCGGTAATCGAAGGGGATCAGCAGACCAGCGCCGATGCGGATCGCATTCGTGCTACTGGCGTCCCTGCCGTGCAGATCAACACCGGCAAGGGCTGCCATCTGGACGCCAAAATGGTTCACGACGCCTGCCACCAGCTGCCCGCCAATGAAGGGGGCATCCTCTTTATCGAGAACGTCGGCAATCTGGTCTGCCCCGCCAGCTTCGATCTCGGCGAGAAGTACAAGGTGGCGATCCTCTCCGTCACCGAGGGGGAAGAGAAGCCCCTCAAGTACCCGGACATGTTCGCCGCCGCCCAGCTGATGGTGATCAACAAGATCGATCTGCTGCCCTACGTCAGCTTTGACGTGGCCCGCTGCATCGAGAACGCCAAACGGGTCAACCCCTATATCCAGGTGATCCAGGTCAGCGCCACCACGGGGGAAGGGATGGATGCCTGGCTGAACTGGCTGGCCAGTGCCTGAACCGGTTAAACACCGCTGATAACGGTAGAAAACAAGAGAGGGAGGCTAATGCCTCCCTCTCTTTATCTGCGCACTTTGCCAACGGTTCTCTCTGTACAGAATGGCCAGCGTTTTATACTCGCATCCCCTCACCCTGGCCCTCTCCCCAGGGAGAGGGAACCGGTTTGTGGATGCCGACAGCATGCTGCAACTATACGACTCCCTCAAACGCCTCAGGGGGCGCTTCGAGCAAAACAACCAGCCATATTCTTAAACCCCGAGATTTTCCAAACCCTAAACCCTGAGCGTGGTGAGATGGCACCTTCCGCTCCCTTCTCCCCTTCGGGAGAAGGGTTGGGGATGAGGGGGAAGCCAATCCTCAGGCGACGCTACGGGCCATCGCCTCCTGCTCCGCAGGCGGCTCACCAAAGCGCAGCACCCGATAGCAGATCTGGCGCAACAGCGCCTGCTGGTGACTGAAGATGACCATGCCAAGCCCGCGCAGCTCGCACTCAATCATCAACTCCTGCCAGAGCTGACGCTGAATCTGCGGATCCAGCTGGGCGGTCACTTCGTCGGCAATCAGCAGACGAGTGCGGGGATCGAGGGCGCGCAGCAGCGCGATGCGGGCCAGCTCGCCACCGGAGAGCTGACCGGGTTTACGACCGAGCCACACAGGCTTGACCATAAAGCGGGCCAGCATGGCGTCATCGGGGCGCCATACATCCCAGAGCGCCTGCCCGGTGGTGCGATAGGGATTGAAGGTGAGCTCCGGGTGCTGGGGCACCAGCTGGATGGGGTTATAGCCTTTTACCTGCTCAGGCACCGGCTGCCCATCCAGCAGGATCTGCCCGCCGGCCCCAACCGGTTGCCAACCCGCCAATACCCGCCCCAGGGTGGTCTTGCCATAACCGCTCGGAGCGGAGATGCCGAGCCGTTCGCCCGCTTTCACCGTCAGCGATAACCTCTGCCAGAGGGGGCGTTCCCCCTGAGCGATAGTGAGATTTCGTACTTCCAACATCAGGAAACCTCCGGCACAGAGAAGAGCGCGTTGAACTCCGGCAGCGCCTGCCAGTGGGCGCGGAGCATCTCGCTCCCCTGCCCCTGACGCAGATGGTGGCAGCTCAAGGTGTCGCTTACTTGTCCCTGATGGAGCGCCACGATGCGATCGGCGAAGCGGGCCGCCAGCGCCAGATCGTGGGTCACCCAAAGGATACCGCTGCCCTGATTGGCCAATTCACGCAACTGGCCGAGCAGCAGACAAGCCAGCCCCTCGTCGAGCCAGGCGGTGATCTCGTCCGCCAGAATATAGCGGGCGCCGCCAAGCGCCGCAGTGCAGGCCAGAATGCGCTTGGCCATGCCTCCGGAGAGCTGGCGCGGGTACCTGTCCAGGGTGGTCGCGGGCAGCTGGTAGCGCAGCAGCTGCTCGCCGAGCCGCTCGCGAGAACCGCTCTGGCCGCAGAGGCGTGCCGCACGTCCCAGCTGACGCTCCACCGTCAGCAATGGATTGAGGGCGCTTACCCCCTGTGGCACATAGCAGAGGGTGTGACCGCGCAGACGGGCCCTACTGGCATCGCACAGAGGCGTGCCATCAAGAGAGATGGCGCCGCGCATCCTCAGGTTGTCCGGCAGCAATGTCAGGGCGCTTTGCAACAGCAGGCTCTTGCCCTCGCCGCTCCCCCCACCAGCGCCACTATCTCTCCCGGCGCCAGTTGCAGGCTGATATCGGTCAGCAAAGGCTGCCAGCTGCGCCGCCCCAGCCAGGAGTAGTGGGCCGCCTCTATGGTCACCTGATCAAAACTCAGCATGGTTCACTCCTGTGCCACAACAGCTGTTGCAACGCGCGGGTAGCCTGATCAAAGAGCAACACCAGCAGCAGCAACATCAGTCCCGGGAAGAGGGCCAGCCACCAACCGCCACCGGCCAGATAACGCAGGGCATCGGCCAGCAGCAGGCCCAGCGAGGCCTCGTGGGCCGCCAGACCAAAGCCGAGAAAGCTCAAGGCCGCGCTGTGCAGCACCGCATGGGGAAACATCAGCAGGGTGCCGATAAACCACTGGGGCAACAGCCCCGGCAACAGGTGGGTACGCCAGCGGCGCAGCGCCCCCATCCCCTGACAGCGGGCCAGCACCACATAGTCGCTGCAGGCGATCCGCCGCGCCTCGGCGCAGAGAATGAGCGCCAGCTTGGGCCAGTGGGTGAGCGCCACCGCCAGGATCACCCCGCGCATACCGCCCCCCACGGTAAAGCAGATAAGGATCAAGAGCAGCATATGGGGCAACGCCAGCATGGCGTCGATCACCATTCGTACCGCCGCATCACATCTGGGGTGAATGAGCGACACGCTTGCCGCCACCATGGCCAGCAGGCCACTGCAGAGAGCCGTGCTGATGCCAAGCTCCAGACTGGTGAGGGTGCCTTGAAAGGCGCGCAACCAGAGATCCCGCCCCATCTGATCGGTACCGAACCAGTGGGTCAGCGAGGGAGGTTGCTGGCGCGCCAGCAGATCCATCGGCACATCCTGATGAGAGAGGCTCCAGCCGTAAGTGGCCAGCAGCGCCAGTCCGATCATTGCCACGGCCAAGCGCACCATAGAGGGAAACGGATTAAACAGCATGCTCGCTCTCCCAACCCCGATTGATGCGGGCCAACAGCACACTAGCCACAGTGTTGCCAATAAAGACCAGCAGGGTGCAGAAGAGCACTATGCCCATCAGCAGGGGGATATCGCCCCGCAGCCCCGCATCCACGGTGGCCTGGCCGAGCCCCGGATAGGAGAAGACCTTTTCGGCCAAGAGCGATCCGCCAATCAGCTCGCCAAGGGAGGCAAACTGCAGGCAGAGCGCCGGGGTCAGGGCGTGGCGCAGCACATGAAAACGCAGCATGGGCCAGCCGCCATCCCCCTGAGCGCGGGCGTAGCGAATAAAGTCGCTCTCCAGCACCTCGGCCACCCGCGCCCGGGTATGCAGGGCAATATTGCCCAGCCCGAGCAAGGCGAGCGTGGTCACCGGCAGCAGCAGATGACGCAACCGCATGACCCAATCCGCCTCATCGGCAGCGAGCCCCGGCGTCCAGGCGCAGCAGACCGGCAGTAGCGGCCAGTGCACCGCAAACAGGGCGAGCAGCAACAGGCCGACCCAGAAGGTGGGCAAGGAGGCGAGCAGATAGGCAAAACGGCAAATCAGGCGATCGGGCAAGCGGTTGAGATAGCGACCGGCGCAGAGGCCCAGCAAAATCCCGAAAAAGCCGGAGAGCAGCCAGGCGCCCGCCAGCAGCAGGAAGGAGGCAGCAAAGCGCTGGCCTATGACTTCACCCACAGGCGCGTTGTAGAGCATGGAGTAACCGAGATCCCCCTGCAGCACCTGGCTGAACCAGTGCCAGTAGCGCAGCCAGAGCGGTTGATCCAGCCCCCAGCGAGCGGCAATGCGGGCGTACTGCTCCGGCGGCACATGGAGCAGATCGTTGCCGATATAGGCCTTGATGGGGTCAATGGGGGAGTAACTCAGCAGCACAAAGGTGGCGACCGAGACCAGACAGAGCAGCCCTGCCAGACGCAGCAGGGCTTTTAGCAACAGATAACCTGAATGACTCAAAGGCGAACTTAACGGCACGTCCACCGCCAATCCTGCAGGTTGTTGAGCAGGGACCAGCTACCGTGAATTTCCGGCGCCCCCTTGCCAAGATCGATGCAGCGGTTGGCCAGATAGGTGTGCTGCACGTTGAGCAGCCAGGCCCAGGCGGCATCTCCCTGCACTCCGGCGCCCGTTTTGCCATCCCACTCCACCTGTTGCCAGAACGGCACGGCCGCCTGCCAGTTCGGAGCATCCAGCGCCTGCTTGAGGTGGCCATCCACCACGGGATTGCTGTAGTAGCCCGGGTTGTAGAACTCCACGCCACCGGAGCCGCTCTGGTAGTGGTGATAAAGCTCCATGGGATCCAGACTCCCCACCCCATCAGCACCGGATTGGCGTGCATCTCCCGCTCCACCTGCTCCCAGCTGCCGGACTTGAGGCTCACCTCGAGGCCGATGGGTTTGAGCATGGCCCGCACCGCTTCCGCCAGATCACGGCGGGTGCTGTCGCCACTGGTGTACCAGAGGGTAAAGGCTGCGCGCAGATTGCCCTTGTGGCGAATGCCGTCACTGCCCATCTTCCAGCCCGCTTCGTCGAGCAGGGCGTTGGCATGGGCCGCATCCCCATCCTTGAAGGCAGTTGCTTTGTTTAGCCATGGCAACCCTTCCACCGCGCTGTAGGCGGGGATGGCGTGCCCCTCCAGCAGCTGGTCGGCCAGCAACTTGCGGTCAATGGCGTAGTTGATGGCGCGGCGCACCGCCACGTCCGCAGTCACGTCGTTGCCGATGGGATAACCCTTGGCATCCTTGCCGCCAGCAGACGGAATGGGGAAGACGATGCCGCGGTTCTCGACACTCGGCCGCACCCACAGCTTGAGGGAAGCAGGCACGGTAGGCGCCAGCGACGGGGCGATACGCACCACATCGAGCTGGCTGCTCTGGGCGGCGGCATAGGCGCTCTCTTCATCGATAAAGACAAAGACCAGCCGTTTGAAGTCATTGTTGCCGCCGGCGTAATAGGGGTTCGCCTCCACCACCAGTTGCTGGCCGGGCAGGAAGCTGACCAGCCGGTAGGGGCCGGCGCCGACCGGCTTTTGGGCATATGCTTTTGCGTCGTAATCCTGCTTCGACACTATCCCCAAAGATCCCAGCACGTTGACAAAGGTGCTCTGGGGGGCACTCAGGGTGATGGCAACCTCGGTGGGTGAGAGCACCTTGGCCGAGACAAAGTTGCCCATGTCGATCTTGCCGCCACCCTTGGCTGCGCTGTTGTAGGTAAAGGCCACATCCTCGGCGGTAAGCGGTGCGCCGTTGGAGAATTTCAAATCCGGCTTGAGGGTAATAAGCCACCCCTTGCCATCCTTGTTCGGGGTCACCGCTTGGGTGAGCACATTCTGCCAGCTGAGATCGGCGTTCTGCTTGAGCAGCGGGCTATGCAGCAGCAGGTAGCTGCCGTGGCTCCAGCCAAGCAGAGGGTCAAACCCTTCGGTGGGTTCAGCTCCGATGGCGAGCTTGAGCTCGGCAGGCACAGGTTGGGCTGCGGCCAGCGCCGCGTGAGAGGCAGTGCCCAGCAGCAGAGTCAACAGGGCGACAGCACTGGTGCCACAGTAATGGCGAAGGGAATTGCGTGGAACAGTCATGGGGATCCTTCTTGTTTTGTACCACTCACGGATCATCACTCAAAAAAGAGGCGGAATGCGTGATTTAACATGGGAGTGAGGGGCCAAAATGGCCCCCTATTCTAAACTTGATTTCGCGTGAAACCTAGCGACTATGCCGGTTGACCGCGCCGGGCACCGAATAGCCGTCTGCGACCCAGATCCACACCGCCAGCCCCTTGCTGCACCGGCAAGGAGAGCAGCATCTTGAGGGTGCTGCTCACCAGTGAGCGCCCCTCCCCGGCACCGAGATGGGGATCGAGCGGCGACATCAGGGAGCAGGCCAGCAGCTGTCCCGTCTCGGGCAATTCACCCACCATAAAGGTCATGTTGCCGCAGGGGAGCTGCAGGGCGAGTCGATCGCTGCTGCTGCGAATCGGCCAAAGCTGATCCGGCCCCGGCAGCACCACCACGCTCAGCATCCAGGGGGTGAGCACACAGCCGAGCCACTGACCTTCAAACAACGTGCACTCCGCCACAATGGGCATGGTGGCGTGATAAAAGGGTAGCGCCTGCATCTCTTCACGAGCGATCCGCTCGTACTGGGCTACCAGCAAGGGCGCGGGATCGCTTGCAAAACCAGCAAACTCCTGCGCTGTCTCCGGTACTATCTCCAGCACTCTCTCAGCCTCGCTTAAATGGGACTGCGCCATAGGCCCTCCCGTGCTTGTTCAGCTTTCTCCTGCTCAGAGAGCGCAATGGCGGGCGCACCGACACTGGCCAGCAGGGTCAAAATCCGATCCGTCGCCTCCCCCATGGCGGCCGCCACCGCAGGGGTGAGGCCGATGCGGGGCTCGAGGGATTCGGGCTCGACCCCGATCAGGGTGAGCCGCTTGGGCGACTCCCCCGTCATGTACAGCGCCGAGAGCACATCCGCCAGCCCCAGCTGATGGGGGAGATCTTGCGACCAAACAGGGTCGGGATCTCCTCATCCTTCAGGGTCACCACTGTGCCCGGCGGATTACCGCTGCGCACCGCATCCACCAGAATGATGTGATCGCGACTGGCCATCGCTTCGAGCAGCTCCATGCCGGCGGTACCGCCATCGAGCAGCTCGATGCCGGGGGCGAAACAGTAGTTGTGCCCCAACCCCTCAACGATGCGCACGCCGACGGCCTCATCACTCAAGAGCAGGTTGCCCACGCCCAGGATCAGGGTGTTCATCACAGCACCTTCACTTGGGTCGTTTCGCCATTTTGGGTATCCACCACATGCACCGCGCAGGACATGCAGGGGTCGAACGAGTGGACGGTACGCACTACTTCCAGCGGCTTGGCCGGATCGGCTACCGGGGTGCCTACCAGAGATTGCTCGTAGGGGCCGGGTTCATCGTTGAAGTTGCGCGGGCCCGAGTTCCAGGTCGATGGTACCACCGCCTGATAGTTTTCGATCTTGCCGCCCTTGATGACGATCCAGTGGGAGAGCATGCCACGCGGTGCCTCTTCAAAGCCCACCCCGCGAAACTCTTTATCCGCCGGGATCTCGGCCTTGATATAGGCGGTGGTGTCCCCCTTGCCGATGTTGTCGACCAGCGCCTTCCATTGATGGGACAGGGTATCTTTGAGCACGCAGCAGCGCACCGCGCGACCGATGATGCGACCCATGGTGGAGTGCAGCTGTTCGGTCTTGATGGCAGAGCCGGTGAGCGCCTTGTAGATGCCGTTCAGCTGATCGAAGTGCGCTACCGTCTCCGGGTGTTTGGCGGCGAGCTTGACCAAGAGGTCTGCGAGCGGCCCCACCTCCACCACCTTGCCGTAGAAGGTGGGGGATTTGACCCAGGAGTATTTGCCATCATCCTGCCAGCCGGTGTAGTTGGGCTCGGTCTTGCCCTCCCACGGCTTGAGGGGGGCGTCATCCTTGTACCAGGCGTGCTTGTTGCTCTCGGCGATGCCGTCCATCAGCCAGCCATCCTGATGGCTCTCGATGGGGCGATAACCCGTCAGATTGCCATTCTCGATATAGCCGCCCGGCATCAGGAAGCTGCCGCCGTTGGCATCGGTGGGCAGTTCCGGCACGCTCAGGTAGTGTTTGGCCCCCTGCCCCAGACTCAGCCACTCGGGATAGTGGGCAGCGATGATGGCGGCATCTACCTTGTAGACCTGCTCGATAAACTCGCCGAGCCGGTCGATAAAGCTCTTCACATAGAGCAGCCGCTCGAGGTTGAGCACGCTTGGTGCATCCAGATTGATGGGGTTGGCCACGCCGCCCACCGCCAGATTCTGGATGTGCGGGCTCTTGCCACCGAGGATGGCGACAATGCGGTTGGCATCGCGCTGGCACTCCAGCGCCTGCAGGTAGTGGGCCACGGCGATGAGGTTTACCTCCGGGCTCAGCTTCATCTCCTTGTGACCCCAGTAACCGTTGGCAAAGATGCCGAGCTGGCCGCTCGCCACCAGCGCGCGGATCTTGTCCTGCACCTTGGTCAGTTCATCGGCACTGTTGAGGGACCAGGTCGATACCCCCTTGAGCATGTCCGCCGCTTTTTGCGGATTGGCCTCAAGGGCCGCGGTGATATCCACCCAGTCCAGCGCGGAGAGCTGGTAGAAGTGGACGATGTGATCGTGGATGTTGTGGGCCGCGATGATGAGGTTGCGGATGTACTGGGCGTTGACCGGCACCTTGGCACCGATGGCGTTCTCCACCGCCCGCACCGAGGCGATGGCGTGAATGGAGGTACATACCCCGCAGATGCGCTGCACTATCATCCAGGCATCGCGCGGGTCGTTGCCCTTGACGATCTCCTCCATCCCGCGCCACATGGTGCCGGACGACCAGGCTTTGGTCACTTTTCCGCCTTCGATTTCGCAGTCGATACGCAGGTGCCCCTCAATGCGGGTGATGGGGTCTATGGTGATACGTTGGCTCATACGTTGGCTTTCCCTCGGGCCTGATAATCTTGGTGAACACGTTCAAGTGATGGCAGTACCGGCAGCAGCCGGATCAACAGCAAATAGGCACACACCTCGATGGCAACAAAGCCCAGGGAGATCAGCACCTCCTCCGCAGAGGGGAAGTAGTGGTAGCCATTGCCGGGGTTGAAGGCGAGCAGGGAGTAATCCAGCCGCCAGAGGGCGGCGCCCAGCAGCATGCTGAGGGCCCCCAGGAACAACATGCGCGAATCCCGGCGGCTCTTGTCCCAGTGGAACACCAGCAGCGGGAAGATCATCAGCGCAATCTCGCTCCAGAACATGATGGAGAAGCGATTGAACTCGGAGAGATACTCCGACTTGTCGTGAATGACGATCTCGGCAAAGCGCAGCGCCACAAACAGGATCAGGAAGATGTCGATCACCTGGGTCAGCTTGTAGAAGAGCGACTTCTCGTTGGGGCCCCGCCCCGCCAGTCCCGCCTGCACCAAAGAGCCCTCAAATACCACGATGGAAAAACCCATGATAAATGCGGTCAGCAGCGAAAAGACAGGCAGCAGCTCGTAGCTTTGCCAGAGCGGATGGATCTTCTCCCCCGCCACTATCATCAAGGATCCCATGGAGGATTGGTGCATGGTGGGCAGCAGAGCCCCCAGCGCCAGCACGAAGAACATGATCTTGTTGAGGCGAATGAGGGACGCCTTCCAGCCGAACTTCTCCAGCAGCACGGGCGCAAACTCCAGCGCCATCACCCCGATATAGATGGTCATGCAGACCGCCGTCTCGAACAGCACCGAGGAGGTGTTGAAGTGACCGGGCAGGTAGAAGTACGGCAGGTTCCAGTAACGGCCCACGTCAATGGTGATGGAGAGGCCGCCCAGCGAATAGCCAAACAGGCTCGCCAACAGCGCCGGTCGCACCAGCGGGTGGTACTCGCCCCGGTTGAACACATAAACCGCCCAGGCCAGCGCCCAGCCGCCACAGGCGAAACCGGTACCGATCAAGAGATCGAACGAGATCCAGAGCCCCCAGGGGTAGCCGCCATTCAGATCGGTGACCGAGCCCAGCCCGAAGACGAGGCGTTTTAAAATCAACATGCCGCACAACACGGCAAAGGGGGCCAGCACCAGCACAGGCCAGCTGACCAGCTTGCCGCCGAGGGGATGTGCCTTGTGATTACTCATGATCCTTGCCTCCCTTTGTGGTGCCCTGATCCTTGATCTGCGCACTCCCCTGATCATGGCCATCATCGTGATGGTGATCGTGACCATTCTTGGTGTTGCGGCGAATGAGCACCGAAAGGCCAGTCAGCACCACCATGGGCAGCACCATCCCCTTGTAGAGGGTGTGCTGGATATGCTCGGAGCGGGCACCGGAGGAGAGCTCCGGCAAGTCGGGCATGTCGAGCTTGGTGTAGGGCACCCCGGCCAGCACCAGCACCTGGGTGCCGCCCCCCTCCTTCTCGCCATAGACATAAGGCTGGTAGTTGGGCACCTCGTGCAGGTAGGGGTCGTTGGCAGAGAGGGTCTGGCGCGGATAGGCATATTCGCTGCCCGGGGTCGCCAGCAGACGACGCTTGGCTTCAGCCATCAGCTCCTCGCGAGTACCGAAGATGACGGCGCCGGTGGGGCACACCTCGACACAGCCGGGCAACTTGCCCTGATCGATCCGCTCAAGCCCCTTCTGGTTGCAGAGCTCGCACTTGTGGATCGCCCCCAACGGGTTGTCGTAGTCATATTTGGGTACATCGAACGGGCAGCCCACCATGCAGTAGCGACAGCCGGTGCAGACGCTCGGGTCGTAGTGAACGATGCCGGTCTTGGGATCTTTTTTAAGAGCCTGCACCGGACAGACAGAGACGCAGTTGGGATCGACACAGTGCATGCACTGCTTCTTGATGTAGGCGTAGCCATCCACCAGCTGATCCTTGTGCTCGCCAGTGCCGCTCTTCCACACCTGAATGATGTTGTTGGTGTAGGGGGTCAGCTTGTCGTTGTTGGACCAGGTTTGCGCCCCGGCTGGATTGGCCGGGTTGCCGTTGAGGCGCTGACACTCCGCCACACAGGCCTGACAGCCGACGCAGAGGGTGGAGTCATACAACATGCCGAGCGCGCCGGGAATGGGCGGCTTGTTCTTGGCCGCTGCCAGTGCGGTGCCGGGTACGGCGGTGCCCGCCGCCAGCGCACCGACGGAGGCGAATTTGAGGAAGTTGCGTCTGTTCACGGTTACTCCTCCCGTGATGGGTGCTGCCCGGCTTCGTGGCGCTTCTGCTGGCGACCGAGTTCACGCACCGTCATCAGACTCACCCCCACCAGCACCCCGAGGGCGCCACCGATCAGGCCGGTCGCGGTGGGCGAGGTATAGCCCCCCTCCTGGATCTTCACATCGGGTTTATCCACCCTCGGAGTCGGGTTCTCGACCTTGGCAAGCTGGAAGATCCCCTTGCTAAAACCGACCCCCTGCTCGTTACAGCCATAACAGGGGTGACCGATGCCGACCGGCCAGATGCCGCCGCCCACATCGCAGAACTCCAGAGTTGAACAGTTGCCATAGGTCTCCGGCCCTTTGCAGCCAAGATGGTAGAGACACCAGCCCTGACGGTGACCCTCATCACCAAACTCCTTGGCAAAACGCCCTGCATCGAAGTGCGGACGACGCTCGCAGTTCTCGTGGATCAGCCGCTCATAGGCAAACAGCGGACGCTTCTTGCTATCCAGTGCCGGCAGCTTGCCGTAGGTGATGTAGTAGGCAACCGTGGTGAGGAAGTTGTGGGGATTTGGCGGGCAGCCCGGGATATTGATGATGGGGGTGCCGATATTGCCGAGCGCCTCTTCCAAGCTGACAGCGCCGGTCGGGTTACCGCCACTGGCGGGGACGCCGCCCCAGGCGGCACAGGAGCCGATGGCAATGACGGCAGCCGCATCGGCAGCCGCGCGGCGAATATGGTCGATGATGGGCTCACCGGCCACCATGCAGTAGATGCCGCCATCTTTGAGCGGAATGGAGCCATCCACCACCAGCACATACTTGCCCTTGTAGCGGGTCATGGCGTTGTGCTTGTTCTCTTCAGCCTGATGGCCAAATGCTGCCGAGAGCACCTCATGGTATTCGAGGGAGATAGTATTGAGGATCAGGTTCTCGATGGTGGGGTGCGTGGCCCGCAGCAGCGACTCGGTACAGCCGGTGCACTCCTGTGCCCCAATCCAGATCACCGGCGGCCGTTCGGGGCTGGTGAGCGCAGTGGCCATCTTGGCGACGGCATGCTGACTTAATCCCAGGGTTGCGGCCATCCCGGCACACAATTTCATAAAATCACGGCGATTAATCCCATGAGCCGATAAAAAATTATCCTCGACCATTCTACTTATTCCCGTAGTGAGCACTTGTTTGATAAATGCTTAATAGCGGAAATGCTAAGGACTCACCCACCCTGCAGTATTGATCTCTATCAATTTCGACCGGCTTACCCCTATTTTCATAGCGAGCCACATCACAAATGAAATTAATTACCCCCAAAGAGATATTTAGCATCCCCGTAAATTTTATGAACTTAATTGGATATTAAATAATTAATCGCCGCATATCCTCTCTTTCACTGTGAGCCAAATTAACATGATTGAAATCTTGGCTATACCGCTCATTTCACAATACTGATGCCCACCAATAAATGATCCATTGAATATATCTTTACTCATCTCATTGCATATTCCATACAGTCATCCACGGAACAACCTCCTGACTTGCCTCCCCATACCAGAACGGTCTCACGGCCCGCTACCACCGGTAGCAAGCACGGCCTGCATGGCACGATTTACCTGCATGTCGTTTGGTTTCAGTTTGCACTGGACGGCGATGATTGCTTCTGCTAACCCACACAGTACAACCCCGCTTGGCCTCCCTGCCGTTTAACACAGCTTAGTGAAAAGATGCCGCCGAGGTATGCATATCAGTATGACCTACCCCACTCTTTGTTGTCTTGGATGCGGGTGAGTAAAATATCGCGATCACGGATATGTTTACGCATCATCGTGAATCTGCATTCAAATTAATGGTAAGAGAAAAGGCAAGGTGGAAGGCTGTCTGCAACATAGATATCATATTTAACTCGCGATGCATTCGCTCATCCGGTTACAGATGTTACCGCACGCATTCACACTATTTACCTTCACGTCACCCTGCGTAATTAACCAGAGCGTAAATATCCATCCCCATCGATACAGATGATAATTATTATTGTTCAACTGCAGCAAAAAGAAATGAGCGGGGATGACGATGAACATGACAAACGATAAGGGTGTTAATCATCAGCCAAGCAGTGGCTCCAGCCACTACCTTGCCTGATCGAACTCGAACTCGTTGACAGCCCTGCTCACCTCGTGAAATTCAGCCCGCAGCGGCCGCAGTTGCAGAGAGAAACCTCCCCCTGACTGCCTCTGATAACCACGCCATGAAGCCTTGTTTCTGGCTGGCCCTACGGACACTTGCCAAGTGCGGGAATTGAACAAAAAAACGAGAAAAATCAAGATAGATAGCCAATTTAAATGACATAATTGACTATAATTCAATCGAACGTTTGAAAAACGTGACCACTTCACATGGACCCAGCGCAATGACCACTGAACGGGAACAGTTGATCCGCTCACTGTTTGATGAGTACATCGAGATGTATTCATCACGGGATGATCGGCTCACCACGAGGTTTAGCGACAATTTCAGCGGTTTTGCCGGCAGCAGTGATGTTCTGGTTACCGATAGAGATGAGTGGATCCGGATAACCCGCCGCGATTTTGCCCAGATCCCGGGCAGGATCCGCCTGGAAATACTCGACGTGACCCTGCAAGATCTGGCCGCCGATGTGGTGGCGGTCACCGCCTTCTTCCATATCCATCTACCGAAATCAGAACCTATCCTCTCCCGCAGAACCGCCAGACTGGTGCTGATTTTTCGACACGAAGCCATGGCGTGGAAAATTGCTCACAGCAGTATCTCCATCCCTTACAGTGCGGCTCGGGAAAGCGAAATTTACCCGATGACCAGTCTGGAGGAGCGCCAACATGAGCTGGAGCTCATTATCGAGCTCAGAACCAAAGAGCTGGCCGAAGCGAACCGGAAACTGGAAGCGCTCAGCAATACCGACGGGCTCACCAATATCGGCAACCGTCGTCTGTTCGACAACTCATTGAACCAGGCCTGGGAGCGCTGTATTCAGACAGAGATGCCGATTGCGCTCATCATGCTCGACATCGATCATTTCAAGCAGTTCAACGACCTCTATGGCCACGTTGCCGGTGACGAGTGCCTTCGATTGCTGGCCCATACCCTGGCTCAATCCGGGCGCCGCTCGGGGGAGTTGGTGGCCCGCTACGGCGGAGAGGAATTTGTCATCCTGCTGCCACATGTCGAGCGTCAATCCGCCTATGAAATTGCCCAACATATCCAGCGACTGATTTTTGCACTCGCGCAGCCACACGCACAAAATGCCACCGGTCTGGTGACCGTTAGCATGGGTGTTGCCTGCCTCAGACCATCGAGTTACTGGCAGCCATCTGAACTGGTAAAACTGGCTGATGCTGCGCTCTACACCGCCAAATCATCCGGCCGTAACTGCATCAGAGTGGCGGAGTCACCCAGCCTCCCGCAACCAGTCTGCCCATAAGTCCCTCATGCGTGACCATCCTCCCCGTGGGGAACCACTGCGCGCTAACCATGCACGGCAAGGCTCAACGCATCCCATCGCAACATACCTTCCCACTGATCCAGTGTGCTTTGATAGGTATCTGCCGCGTTGTAATGGACCATGGCATGCAGGCGGGCATGATGGCCAAGTCGCTTGACCACGTCGGGCATGGCATTGAGGCTGGCCAGCACCCGCGCCAGATCGCCGGGATCGTTTGGCTGATATTTGCGGCAATTCACGTCATCGGTGAGGTGTCGATCCCACCAGGCGCCATCGGCCGGGATCACTACGCATAATCCTGCCGCCATGGCCTCCAGAATGGAGAGGCCAAAGGGCTCCTGATGACTGGTGGAGACAAAAATGCCGCATTGAGATCGGATCTCGTCAAGATTGGCGGGGTTGGCATACCAGTGCGTGTCTGGCAGCTGTGGCTGAGGCTGGCTGCAGGGCTGCAGCGTGCCCTTGGGTTGCAGATAGCACACCATCAGCTCGGGGCGAGCATCAGGGATCATCTGATGGGCGGCCAGCATGGTCTCCAGTCCCTTCCAGCGCAGCAACGAGGCCGCCCACAAAATACGAGGCCCCCCCAGGGTCGCTTTGGGCCAATCAATCTCGCTCAAACCGTTGGTAAATGGCTGCCAGTGTGACGGGAACTCGGTCTCGCCAAGCCGGGCCAGCAGCGCCGCCAGGGAGCTGCGAGTTGATTCGAGATAAAAGACAAAATTCGCCCGTTGCAAGGCCCTGGCAGAGAGCCCCGAGCACCCCACAGGGCCATGGATCAGCTGAACCACCCGGCACCTCAACCAGCGGGCCGCCCAGTAACAGCAGAGATCCACTCCCGGCCCGGACGCCGCCACCAGGCAATTCACCTGCCCCAGACGCAACACCAGCCAGAGGATCAGCAGGGTTTGCCACCCCTGTTTGAGCAGATAACCGATGCCGGACTCCCGCCCCTTCAATATGTGGGGCAACCAAAGGGGATGATGCTGACAACGGGGCCAGGAGTCGGGATCCTGGGTCAGCACATGGCATGTGAGCCCGGGCATCCGTTTGGCCAACTCATCGAGCAGCACTTCGGTCGCAACCTTGGAGCCACCGCGAAACGGGATGGGATCCACGACGATGACCTTTCCAAACACCGGCTCAGTTTGCATGCTCATCTTGCTGCTCCCTTACTCTGGTACCTTGCGGCGGCCAAACCCCAACTGCACTTTTTGCGCCACTCTTGCCATCCCACTCGCCAGCATATTGCGCCCTCTGGCAAGGAGTCGTTGCCCCGCCCAGTGAATGAGTGGTCGGAAGGGTGTGGAGGCCGTGACGTGCCACTGACCAGCCAGCGCGGCGTCCCACACCGCCGTGACCCCGTCAACGTAGCGCGCCACCGTGAACAACTGTGCGGCACGCAACTGAGCGGCCCGCCCCATTTCACATCGGCGCTGCGGATTACTCAATTGCCGCCAGTGATCAGCCATCTCGGCCCAATCCCCCGGGGTCGCCAGCAAGCCGGTCACCCCCTCTTCCACCACTTCGGGGATGCCGCCCACCCGATAGGCACTGACCGGGAGCCCCAACATGCCCGCCTCCGCCAACGTCAGACCAAACACCTCCTCACGGGCTCCGGAGACCAGCAGATCCACCCCACCCCGCAAGATAGCTGCGCTGTCTGGTCGCTCGCCGAGAAAGTGGACCCGCTCGGCCACCCCGAGCTCGACAGCCAACGCCATCAATGCTTCCCGCTCCGGACCGCTGCCAATGATCAGCAACTGGGCCTCCTCCCCCGATGCCATCAGGGCAGCCAGCGAGCGGATCAGCAGATCAATCCCCTTGCGTTTGATCAATGAGCCGACGGTTGCGATGATCATATCCCCCGGGGGCAAGCCCAGCATGCCGACGACCGGCCAGTGAGCACCGCCATTCAGGCGAGCGGCATCGACCCCGTTGGGTACCCGGATCAACCGCTCGGCCGCGCAGCCATCTTGGCGCCAACCGGTCAACACCGGTTCGCTCACCCCGATCAGCACGCTTGCCTGATGAACCCGCAGGCTGAATCTGTCTCTGGGCTGATAACGTGCATGGAGGTGGCACACCAACGGTACCTGCAACACTCGACAGACACCCACCAGCCACTGACAAGGGGCCGCGCTGTTTGCATGCACCAGCCCAATCTGCCGCTCGGTGATGAGCTCTCTGGCTCGCCGGGAGAGGCGCCGATGGGCAGCAAGATCAAAGCGGGGCGCCTGCCATCCCAGCAGCAGGCTGAACGGCTCGACCATGGTTTCTACCCCGAGGGTGGCCGCCTCTGCCGCCAGCATCGGGCTATTGCACCAGAGCAACGGCGTAAAGCGGCTGCGATCGAGGTGGGCCAGCAGATCCAGCAGGCAGCGTTCGCTGCCGCGGATCCAGTCCTCTCCGTAGTGAACCAGCAAAACAGGGGTTGCGTTCATCCTCTTGCTCCCTTTGGTGGCAATGCCGGCAACCGGGTTGCCTCCTGATGCTCCTCAGCAGTGGCCTTCACCTCTGTGGCCGCCTGTTGCACGTACTTGATGGCGGCGACGGCCAGCGCCAATTCCAGATAGATGGGCCAGGTAAAGCCCTGGGTCAGGAAGGATCCCGAAATCACAAACCCCACCATGCTGGCCATCACCCCCTGCATCGCCGTGATCACTGCAGGAGGCATGCCAGCAAGCTGGCAACGCCAGCAACTGCGCAGGGTCACCGTCACCATGCCGATAAACAGCGCCAGCCCGACAAAGCCGGTTTCAGCCAGCACCCCGAACCAGGTGGAGTGCACCGCATGATTAAGCCCATCCCAATGGGGGCTGTAGAAGAAGTAGTTGTAATAGAAATTGGACAAGCCCACCCCCACCAGCGGATGGCCCAGCGCCATGCCCCAGGCTGCTTGCCAGGCGTAGATCCGCCCCATGGCCGAGGCATCGACCCCACTCTCGGCGGCGCCGCCAGATGCCCGGTCACTGATCCCGGCGGCGGCAAACAGCACCACCAGCGCGACCATCCCCAGCGAGATCAACAGGGTTTTCGACTTCACCCGCTGCCAGGCAAACAGGCCGCTGACCGCACACACGCCAAGCAAGCCGCCGCGGCTCTGGGTGGCGATAATGGCGGCCGCAGTCAGCGCAAAACCAAGCCCCCCCAACAAACGCCCCCCTACCCCATTGCCTTGATTGAGCAGCAAGCTCAGCGAAAAACCGGCAGGAAAGAGCAGCACCAGCGCCAGATCGTTGGGATCCCCCAGCACAGAGCCCAGCTCGCGCCCTATGGTCACCCGGGTCCCCTCCACCAGCCCAATTCCGCTCGCCTTGTTGTAGAGGGCCACCAGCGCCACCAGACAGCCCGCCACAACAAAGGTGCGCACCGCCAGCGCAAAATCCCCCGGAGTGCGCACCAGCCAGGCGGTGGCCAGGGTCATCAGATAGATCTTGCTATAGCTGCCGGTCCAGGTGGCGATCGCCTCGCCCCGGTTGCTGGCAAACAGCACACCGATGGAGACCATCACAAAGAAGGCCGTCAGCCAGCTCAGGGCTGGACTCCAGTAGGGCTTGATCCGACCGGTTAGCAAAATGTGCCAGACCAGCGCGCCGATGGCAGCCAGCGAGAAGAGCAGCGGGATCTTGAGGGGATAGAGCTGGGGGAACACCTCATGCAGCCGAAAAAAGGAGAAGGTGACAAACCCCAGCACCATCAAGAAGGGCCAGCGCAGGGCAAACCAGATGGCGGGAATGGCAAGGCCAAGCACCGGCAGCAGCAAAGGATGGGGCAGCCGCCACCAGAGCAGAGCCAGCACCAGACAGATGGTGCTTGCCCAGATGGCTGGCGTTAGACGAGCCATGATCCTGCCCACCATTGGCCGAGCCAGACCATGGCCAGCGCCCCAAGCGAACTGGCCCAGAGGGTCGAGAGGCGATACGGCAGCGGCAGCAACCGCTGGCTCACCAGATAAAAGGCCAGCGCCCGCACCAGATAGACCAGCAGCAGGGTCCAGATCACCCCGGCGACCCCGAAGGGGGGGATGGCGAGCAGAAAGCCTGCTACCCCAAGGGCGCTGCAGCCCAGATTGATCACCATCTGGGCATTGCTCTTCTCGCCGCTAAAGCAGCCGACATTGAGCAAGTCCGAAACATTGCGCACCGCCATACCCAGCACCAGCAGCGGAATATAGGCGATCGCCCCGTGATAGCTCTCCGGGGTCAGCCAGCGAATAAGCAAGGGGGCGGTAAGCCCGACAATCCCCGCGGTGACAAACCCCAGTACCGACCCCATCACGCTGTAGTGAGCATTGAGTCGCAGTCCATCCGGCTCGCGCAGCAGCATGAAACGGCGGGGATACCACCAGAGAGCAAAGGGTTGCAGCAACAACCCCACCGCCAGCGCCAGCTTGCCCGCCACCGCGTAGTAGGCGAGCAGCGCCTCCCCCACCACATCGGCCAGCAACCAGCGATCCAGTCCGCTCAGGGCAAAGCCTGCCAGCCCGCTCACCACCAGGGGCAATCCATAGCGCAGCAGCGGCCGATAGTGCTGCCAGTCAAAGCGGATCCCGCTATCTCGCCACTGCCAGAGGCTCAGCAGCAACGCCAGTGCAACGCAGGTCAGGGTGCCGGAGGCCAGCACCCCGCTCACGCCCCAACCGAGCCAGAGCCACCAGCCGGTCAGCAGGGACTGGATCACCGCCTTGCCTGCGGTCGCCACGAAAAAGAGCCGGGCCTGATTGCGCATCCGCAGCCATGCCAGCGGCACGCCGATCACCCCTTCAAACGGCAGGGCGCAGAGCACCCAGCGCACATCCGCAAGGCGGGTTTCCACCGGCAGCCAGGCTTGCACCACAGGTGCCAGCAGCCAGAGCAGCACCAGACTGGCCAGGGCTATCAGCCAGACCAGCCCAAACATGCGGGCCACCACCTGCTGGCGCTCCTGCTCATCTTTCGCCAATCCAGCAAAGCGGTAGAGGGCATCCACCAGCCCGAAGCCCAAAATAAGGGAACCCAGATTGATGAGGGTCAACAGCACCTCCAGCTGGCCGTATTCACGAGGCAGCAGCTGATGGGTCAGCACCGGCAGCATCAGCAGGGAGATCCCTTTCATCAGGAGCAAGCCACCGGCGTAATAGAGCATGGCAATCTGGTTCACACCAAGTTTCATAGGGCCTCCCAGCCACCCGAAGCATCCCGCTCCGGGTCAGCTACCGCTAATGCAAAGCCCACGCCACTCACACCCGCCCTGAAGCGATAACCCCTCTGTGCGGCTTAACCGGCCTGAACAAGCCCAGAATGAGACTGGCATTTGCGTTTTGCACAACGCTGGCTGCAAATTGCACCGACCGGCGCAATCTGCCCCTCCTCTTAGCCCCATTTGGCCCGATCTAGCTGGGGCTCTCCTGTTGGCCCGATCCCTGCTTTCTGCATAGCGAGCAACGGACTGCACCAGAGGGAGAGGTCGCCATGAACACCATCAACCTGCACCGGATGAAAAGCTGGGCCAAACAGGGGGAAACGCCACTGGCCCGCCGGGTATGGCGCCTGGCCAAAAGTGCCCGCCACTGGTCATGCCCCGTGATCCCTCCCCTGCATCGGCTGCTTTATCGGCTCTATCTGCTGATCAGCAACGCGCTGGCGACCCTGACCCGCACCCTTTGGTGGACCCCCTTGTTTCAATCTCGCCTCACGGCCCCCGCCCCGCGCCTCTACCTCTATGGCGGCATCCCCTATATCAGCGGTCCGGTCACCATCGAAATTGGTGCCGACTGCCGCCTCAGCGCCGCCATGACCATCAGCGGCCGGGCATCGAGCCAGACGCCAAAGCTGGTGATTGGCCGCAATGTCGGCATTGGCTGGCAGACCACCCTGGCGGTGGGTAGCAAGATAGTGCTGGGGGATAACGTCCGGATTGCAGGGCGTGCCTTTCTGGCGGGCTACCCGGGGCACCCGGTCAACGCCCGCGATCGCGCCCGGGGCCTGCCGGATCGCGATGAACAGGTGGGGGCCATTGTGCTGGAGCAGGATGTCTGGCTCGGCACCGGGGTGATGGTGATGGCCGGTGTCACCATAGGCGCCGGCACCATTGTCGCCGCTGGCAGCATCGTCACCCGGGATCTGCCCGCAGGTGTGCTGGCAGCAGGTGTACCGGCCATAGTACTGCGCCCCTTGCAACCACAGGATCACAGCGATCTCGCACACGCCTCGGAGACCTTTGCATGAAACCACACTCACTGCCGCAACTGGTGGTATTGGGAGAGGATTGGGGCCAGCACCCCTCCAGCACCCAGCACTTGATCAAGCGTCTGTTGCCTGATTATCAAGTGCTCTGGGTCAACTCCATCGGCATGCGCTGTCCCCGCTTTACCCTTCATGATCTCACCCGCATCGTCCGCAAACTGGGGGCCGTGCTGCGCGGCGCGCGCCATGCTGGCGGCCAGTCGGTTGCGCCATCCGAAACCAGCAGCCCCCGGGTTCTGCCGCCGCTCGCCTTGCCACTGCCCGGCAGTCGGCTGGCGGGCAAAATCAATGGCCACTGGCTGGCGGCGCAGATCCGGCGCCAGTTGCCCGAGCTGGATCGCCCCTTGCTCTGGATCTCCCTGCCCAGCGCCGTCGATCTGATTGGCAAGCTCGAAGAGCGGGCGGTCATCTACTACTGCGGCGATGACTTCTCGGCGCTGGCAGGGGTGGATCATCAGGCCATCGCTCACTGCGAGGCCCGACTGGTGGAAAAAGCGGATCTCATTCTGGCCGCCAGCCCCGCGCTGGCCAGCCGCTTTCCCCCCCATAAAACCCGGCTCCTCAGCCACGGCGTGGATCTCGAGCTGTTTATGCCCCCCAGAGAGCGTCCGGCGGATCTCCCCTCCGGCCGTCCCATTGCCGGATTTTACGGCAGCCTGAGCGACTGGATTGATATCCCCCTGCTGGCAGAGACGGCTGCCGCCCTGCCCCACTGGGATCTGGTGCTGATTGGCCCGGTCCAGACCGATATCTCCCCCCTCAAGGGGCTCCCCAATATCCATCTGCTGGGGCCCCGTCCCCATCACACGCTGGCGGCCTATGCCCAGCACTGGCAGGTGAGCCTGCTGCCCTTTGTCGACAACGCCCAGATCCGTGCCTGCAATCCATTGAAATTGCGCGAATATCTGGCCGCAGGGCGCCCCATCGTCAGCACCGATTTTCCGGCTCTCGATGGCTATCGGGATCAGATCCAGCTCCCCCACGATGGGGAGAGCCTGGCCCAGGCCATCAATCGGGCCGCCTTTGATCAATCCAATCCGGGCTGGTTTCAGGAGAGTGGCTGGGAGGGGCTCACCCGCAGCGAAGGGCGCCACACACGCCAACAGCAGGTTGCCCTGCAAAGCTGGGATCACAAGGCTGCCGAGCTGAACAACTGGTTGAAGGGGCTGGCCGGATGAGCAGAGGGCTCTGGCTGGTTATCCTGCTCTGCGCCAATGCAGCGATGGGCGCTACCCGGCTGGAGGGGCAGACCCCGCTGCCCCTGACAGGCAACCAGACACCCCAGCGGCTCGATCTGAGCACCCACAACTGGCCAATAGGCAGCGATGATGAACTGGTGATCGAGGGCCATAACCCCAGCGCCCGCCCACAAACCCTGATCCTGCGTATCGACGATAACGCCTCGGTCAACTACCGCAGCCGGGTCAATCTGGAGCGGATTGTCGCACCCGGCCCCTTCACCCAGCGCTTTGCCTTGAGCGAGTGGCGCACCAGCCAGCCCAGAGCGCTGGCGTTGGACAAACTCACCAAGCTCTATCTCTTTATGGCCGATAACGCCCCCTCAATGACCATTCACCGCTGGTACTGGGAGCCCGGTCTGACTCTGCCTGCGGGCACCATTGCGCTGGATCTGGGGGCGGCGGCTGCGCCCCGCTTTACCGGATTTGAGCCCCTGAGCCCGGGGGATCCCCGGCTGATTGGCCATCCCACCCCCATCTTGCGCCCCTCCGGCGATGCTCTGGTGCGCGATGGGCTGCGCAATCTCGACGGGGTGCAGCTGGACCTGGCCAAGGGGCGCTACCAGCTCACCCTCTGGCTGGATGACCCCGGCGAGTGGGAGTACCTGCCCCACCCCTTTGAGCGCAGCGTACTGGTCAATGGCGAGCCCATCTGGGCCGAGCAGTGGCAACCGCAGGAGTGGCTAACGCAGCGCTATCTGGCGGGACAATCCCGCGAGGCACTGCCAAACCCGGATCCCTGGCAGCTGTTCGGGGCTCGTCAAGGCGGCCCGGTCCATGTCACTCTGAACCACCCCGGCGGCCCGCTCACTATCACATTGGTGGGCCACTCACCGGATGCCAAATACCTGGCGGGGCTGCTGCTTGCCCCCTATCCGGCCCCCACCAGCAAAGAGGCTCTCCCGAATAGTGGAAAAAATCGCACCGTATTGGCTGACGCTACCGCAATCGTGCTGACCAAGCAGCGCCAGCTGTTTTTGGAAAAATGGACCCTGGCCCCCTATTCTCCAGCCCCAGCTTCGCAGCAGCTCAGCCTCATGCCGATTACGGATGCCGCCCCAACCCTGCAGATCGCCCCGCTATCTGTGGCCGATGCGTTGCAGCAGGCTGCACAACCGGTGCTGGCCGCCCGTGGCAGCCAGCTGTTGCTGGAGTTTGCCATCCACGCCGCCACCGACGATCCGGCACCCTTGCTGGTGATCCAGCCCCCCGAGCAGGCTGGATCGCCGCTGGCGCTGACCCCCTATTACGGCAAGTGGCATCTGGTTCGCCCGCAGGCGAGTGGCACCCTGCTAGCCCCCTCGGATCAGGAGCTGGTCGAGGGGATCGCCGGGCTCACCCTGCTGGCAGGCGTACCTCGGCGTCTGGTGTTGCAGATCACCGTCCCCCGCGATGCACCTGCCGGTCACTATCTGGGCAATATTCAGCTGCTGAGCCAACAACAACTGGTGCAGTTGCCGCTGACTATCGAGGTGCTGCCGCTGACCCTGCCCGCGACCAACAAGCCGGTCGGCATCTATGTCGAAGCGCCCCCCTATCTGAATTGGCTGAGCCCCGACCCCGAGGCGCTAAAAGAGCAGATCGCCGCGGCCAGTCGCTGCGATCTGCAGCGGCTCGCCAAGCTGGGGATCAGTGGCCTCTCGCCCGCCCTGCCACAAGATGAGGCGGGGATGCGGGAGGTCATGGGAGAGGCGGTGGGGCTCGGTTTTGTGCCCCCCCTGCTGGCCTATACCCCGCTCAAACGCTGGGGGGGCGACCCTGCCAGCCAGCTCGAACAGTGGCAGGCGCGGCAACAGGGGCTGACCGCCAGCGGCTTGCCGCCAGTGGCATGGAGCCTGTTTGATGAGCCGGATCTTGCCACCCTGCCCGCCATTACCAGCCTGGCGCGGGAGATGAAACGGCGGGATCCGGCGGTGATCCGGGCAGGCCACTTCAATCATCCTGGTCAGGTTGGTCTGCTGGCAGAGGTGGAGATTGCCCTGATCAACGCAGGCTTTGGCGCCGACAAGGCCGATGTGGCGCGGGTGCGCCAACACAAGGTCACCCCCTGGTTTTACAATCTGGGCACCCCGAGAGCCGCCGGGTTCTATCTGTGGCAAAGCGGCGCCGAGGGCTATTTGCAGTGGCATGGCCGCATGCCCACCGCCCTGCCTTATGACCCCACCGACGGGCGGGAGAGCGACTTTATGCTGCTCGGCCCGCAAGCCTGCGAGGCGCACCGCCTCTCCCACGATCTGTTGCTGTTGCAGCAAGCCATCGAGGATCTGCGCTGGCTCGCCTGGCTGGAGCAGGAGGCCCGCTATCAGGTGGAGGCCGCCCTGCTGCTGGAGCGCCTGCGCGATCAGTTGCCGACCCGCTGGCAGGTGGCAGAGCAACTGCCCTCTGCCGCCTGGATCCAGTGGCGCCGCGAGATTGAACAACTGGCCAAGGGATTGAAAACATTGCAAACTGGTGCCAACTCATCCTCCTGAAGTGACTGCGTATGGCCAACCAGATTCCCCGCTCCACAGCCAAAGACTGCGCCCTGCGCCGCCTGTTGCCCCTGATGTTGCCGCTGCTGATCCTCACCGGTTGCGCCCGTCAGGAGCCGGTCAATGAGACCCTGCCGATCCTCAACCAGTTGCGGGAACAGCAGCTGGCCGAACAGCCCCAGCTGCAACTGCAGTACCAGCAAGCGGAGACACAACTGCCAGCGGATCAGGAGCAGCTGCTGCATCAGTTTTTAGGCCGCAAGGATCCGGCCCGGATTGCGCTGGTAAGCGGTCCCGGGCTGCAAACCGACATGCTGGAGAGTGCGCGGATGGCGAGCGTGCGACTGACCGCCCTCACCCGCTTGCTGGGATCTCGCGCCATTGAACTGGAGCCCCGCTATGACCCCATGCTGGCCCCCAATACCTTGCTGATCCGCATTCTGCCAAACAGTGAACCGGGGTCGGTCACCCCAGCGGCGGCGCAATAAGGCCGAGGCAAGAGGTTGGCATAGCCACCCGATAGAGGGGATAAGGGGCCAGCCCCCACAACTTGCGCCAACCCTGGGTAAGACGGTAAGAGAGCAGCGGCGGGCTCTGGTGCAGCTCGCCTAAAAACATCACCCCTTGGCTCATCCCTTCACCCGCCAGCGTCACTGACATCGCCTCGCTATCCGGCGCCACCAGCATGGCCTGCAGCAGACCATCACAGCGGGGATGGGCCAGCTGATAGCTGACATAGGTGCCGCCCAATACCGGCGTAGCCACCCGCAAGCGCCAGCCCATCTGGACCAGCTCCAGCAACATGGGCTTGGCTCCCTCGTTAACTGCCCGGTTCTGATAACGCCAGCCCATGGCGGCAGCACTGAGCAGCGCCACCAGCAACAGCAGCAGATATCCCCTAGATAGATGCATCACGGCGCCCCCGGATAAAGAAAATGCTCATCACCAGCAGCATCATATTGACCACCCGGCTCTGATAACGCCACCAACCGCAGATATCCCTTAGACAGTCGCATCACGGCGCCCCCTTAGAAACAGGATGGTCATCACCAACAACATGATGGCCCACTGGTAGAGCTGGGCCAGCGAGCCGGTATGCAGCCAGCCATACCAGCGCAGATCCAGGCTCATCAGCACCAACCGCAGCTGATTGGCCCCGATATAGAGCAGGCAAACCAGCAGCAACATGGGCCACTGCCGGTAGAGGGGCCGATCCGGCGCCAGCCAGCAGCAAGAGACCAGCCAGGAGAGCACCACCAGATAGAGTTGAGAAAACGAGGAGCACCCCTTGAGCACGATCAGCGCATGGCCCCCCAACCGCTCGATGCGATTGCCATCAAGGCGAGTCTCCCAGCCCAGCAGCTGCAACCACTGGCCCACCCCCCAGGCGTCGAGCGCCAGCACAGGGCCGGAGAGCAGGGCAAACACCTGCTGCCCCCACAACACCGCCACGGTAAAGGCGAGCACAATCTGCAACACCGCCCGCTCATCGCCACTCTGATGACGGCGCCATAGCGAGGCCACCAGCAGCAGACAGGCCAGCGCCTTGCAACTAGCACTGGGGATCAGGATCAGCAGGATAAAGAGGGCGAGCGCCAGTGGATGCGGGCGCCAGCTCGGTGCAACCCGCGATGCAATTTGCCACCAGATAGCAATCAGCAACACCACCAGCAGGTTGAAGTGGCCCATATTGAGCCACACCATGCCCCACTGATTGGCCAAACCAAGTAGCAGCCAGTTGGGTGCCCACTGCCAGGGACGGATCTCCATCGCAACTCCTGCCGGTTATCAGCGCTTTTGAGTGCTGTCGCAAGTTCCATGCCTGCCCGGCCTCACCCGGATCAAGCCAAGTCAGAGGATGCAACAAAGCTGGCACGCTTTATTCATTCCCCCTGCTGGCACTAGCGCCAAGGAGAAGGAGTGGGCAATGAAACTCAAACCGTTGGCAGGGCTGCTGGGGATGTTGTTGGTAACCTCCCACGCATACGCCTTGACCGAAGTCGATACCGAACTGCAACTGCTGATGGATGTGTCGGGCAGCGTCAGTTCATCGGAATTCAATCTGCAATTACAGGGCTATGTGGACGCCTTTTACAGTCAGGATGTACAGAGCGCCATCCTCGACACCAGTGGCGACAAGCTGGGGTCCATTGCGGTACAGATGGTGATGTGGAGCGGCTCGACCCAGCAGAGCGTGATGACTGACTGGTTCCACCTCTACGACATGACCTCCATCAACAACTTCGCCGCCACCCTGGATGCTCTGGTCCGCCCCTATGCGGGGATGACGGCCCCCGGTTCGGCCATGGCCTTTGGTGCCCAGCAGTTTGATACCAACAACTACACCGCCGCCCGCCAGGTGATGGATGTGTCGGGTGACGGTATCCAGAACAACGGGCTGGATACCTCTACCGTGCGGGATCAACTGCTCGCCTCCGGCATCGATACCATCAACGGCATCACAATAGGTCAGGACTATGCCGATGGGGTGTTGCAAGAGTGGTATGTGGAGAACGTGGCGGGCGGTCAGGATGCGTTTGTTATCAATGCCACCACCTTTGCCGACTTTGGCAATGCGCTGGAGCTCAAACTGGCGGCCGAAATTGAGGGGGGTATTATTCCTGAAGGGGCACTGGCCGCCCCCATCGAGGAGATCCCGCTGGCCGCCCAGCTGCTGCTCGGTATGCCGCTACTGCTGGCCTGGCGCTATCAACGCCGTAATCAGGGACGCCAGCAGCCCGTCAACGGGCAACTGGCACCCGCCATCGGCTGATTTATCACCCCGTGTGTTGCGATTAGGGAGCTATGGCTCCCTGATTAATTGCTGCAGCCCTCGATATACATTCCAGACTGCAGCTATAGCTATGACATTTAATATTACTAAAAACGAACATTAATTGTTCCGTTTTAATATTCGTTTGAAATCACTAACCAATACATCTAAAAACACTACTGGCTTACCTTGATCCTTTAGTATACTTGATTCATTTTCAATGACCTCCAAAAGTTCTTTTGATGGCAGCTTTAGCAGAGTCACGATTAAAAGTAAGATTGCAGATAAAAAAGCCCATTGAGTCACCATCGGGAAAATAGAAACTCCAAGCCCCATAATCACAAGATTATAATAGCAAAACATGACCGAATGGTCCCACTTCACCTTAGATTTCATATAATGCCAAACAATAATTCCGGCCACCAAAAAAACAAGCCCAACTGTTTTTACATCTAACATTTAACATTTAACATTTAACATTTAACATTTAACATTTAACATACTCCAAACATATTATCATTTCACTATTATGAAGGTGCTTTCTGAGCTATCCCGCCCCCAAAGCATCATATATGTTGAACCATTTTTTCTTAACGCGTAAACCTGACTTTTATTATAGCATCTGAGACATCACCTCACTTCAAAGCTATTAATAACTCTAAGGAATCGTATGCTCTATATTAGATACTGCATAATTAAACGTCTTTGACCTTTCTTTAAAATATTTATTTAATTCGAACGAACTATCCCATCTTGCCACCCATCCCAGAAACTCAGTCTAATGCTGACATCCAAAGCAACAGACCTGAATATGTTTGCTAAATTTATAGAGAATGTCACTTTGTTCGCCCGATTACTCCTACAGGATATCTAGTTTACGAGCTTAATGAAAGCCAACTCCATGTTAAGCAACTCGACCATCTAGCTTAAACATTGCATTGTAAGCACTAAAGTCAATTCAAACCAAAATTGACAAATCTCGGCAATCAACCTTAAACCCCTTATTAAATAAACAACCGTTGCTTTAACATCTGATTTAATTGATACGGCTTTGTTTTAGTTTCCAAACGCCCCATAATCCCTTCAAGAATCAGCTCTGTTAAAACATAATCAAAACCTTCATTAACAAGCCATTTTTTGATTACGCCAATATTTTTTACATCAGAATTCACAAACTCGCGATTAAAATCAGGCTTAAAGTGATTAATAAGTGTCGACTCACATATTTCAGTAATTGCTCCTCTAGGTAAATCACTCGCATCACGAAAGTAGACATTACTACCCATAATATTACGATTAATGATTTCAGCCTCATCAATTACAAAAAAATATGCGAAATAGTCATATATCTCATTGTTTTTTGAACTTAGAATAGGCCCCCATTTTTCATGATTTTTTAGCCTTTCAAAGGTGCTAACATTTGATTTTCCAATATAACAAATTTCTAGATTACCAAGTAGGTCCATATCAAATTGGTTTATGAGTTGATACAAGTTCAGCTCCGCTTTAACTTCACGGCCATTAATGCCACTCATAATCGGGCACTTAATTTTCAAAAATTTATCATTAGACTCTGATAATATAAGGTCAGAATAACATATAAATTTATCTTGATTTGAGAGAGATTTTCCAGTTGGTGATGAATACTCTGACAACCCACACTGAATAAAATTTTCTAAAGTGAAAAACTCACTTCTGAGAATCGCAGATAAATCACTTTCACCATCGAACCAATACTTGGCCAGATTGAATACAACTTCATGTAACCGTCCATTAGCTTCAATCCACCCCCGAAAACAATAATTGTGTGTAGGGTAAAATGATTCAAAAATGAAGCTTGCCTTAGTTACTCTAACAATAGCATAAATACATGCATCGCTAATTATTTGTAATTCTTTCAACAGCTTAACAGCATTCGTATCAAACAGTCGATAATGAGGCTGGAACATATATTTTTTAATGTATGAGCTAAAATACCTCGTTTTCACTACCATCTCTGTAACATCCTAAGAGTAATGCAGCTGAAGCTGTTAATTTTTAGTGGAGCCTTCAATCTTACTCTTTCCTGTTACATCTCACCACAACCAGTAAATAGTTTTAAAATCTCTGCATTACCAACCAGCATCTAATTGACAAATGAACCATTAACGCCCAAGAACGCCCAAGGCGGGCTCCATTTGTACCACCCAGTAAAACTACAGTCAAGCAAAGGAAATAAAAAATGAAGCCTATATCCTCTTTTATGGGTTTGCTACGATTTTTACTCCACCCTCTGCACAATATAAAAAGGCCTTGTCACAAGGCCTTTTCAGAAATATCCAGATTCAGGCTGGCAGCCCGTTTTTTTCCGCAATCACCCCGGCTCTGGTGACATGGGCAGCACCTGCCCATCCAGCGCATGATCACTATGGGATGGATAGTCCGGCACCGGCTCGCAGTAGGGAATCCGGCTTAGCACCGGCGCCTTGACCAGGGCGGCCAGCTGATCGGAGCGGCGCAGGCTGGCATCCGCCAGTTCGGCCACCAGCGCCAGACCGCAGCCTAGCCCCAGTCCGCCAACAATGCCCGCCAGCAGAAACAGCCAGAGCGGGTAGTTGCTCGGCTTACTGGGGGCAAAGGGTTTGTCGATCACCTTGATCCGCTCCCCCTGCTCGAAGTTGCCCAGATCGCCGGTCACCTTGGCCTTCTCATAGCGCAGCAGCAAATCCTGATAGAGGGTGCGCTTGACCGCCAGATCCCGCTCCAGCTCGGCGAGCTGGCGCTCGGTATCCCCCTGGGAGTCGACCACCTTGTCCAGCCCATCCAGCTGACTCTTCAAGCCGGCGGCGTTTTGCTCCGCCTCCGTCAGCTGCGTCTGAGCCAGTTGCCACTCGGGCCCGCGCGCCATATCCGGTTGGGATTTGAGCTGCTCGAACTCCTGCTGCAACTGATCAATCTGATAGCGCAGACTCTGCACCTTGCTGTGCTCGTCGCTGTAGCGGGCCCGCAGCAACACCAGCTCGGTGCGCATCAGCTGGAGCTTCTCATCCAGTTGGCGGGCCAGCTGGCTCTCCTGCCCCAGCGAGAGCTGATCGACCCGTGCCTTGGCCTGCTGCAGGGTGATCAGGCTCTCGGCATAACGCTCCTGCAAACCATAGAGACGGGCGACGTTGGTACTCTGCTGCTGGGGCAAGGCGCTGGCATGCTCCCGTTTAAAATCGGCGAGCAGCTGCTCAGCCGCTTGCAGTTCGCTGCGGCGGCTGTCTAGCTGGCTTTGCAGGAAACGTTCGGACGATTCCGCCGACTGGCGCCCCTTGCTGAGCAGGTTGAAGAAAAAGCGTCGTGAAATGGCTTCGAGCAAACCGGCGCTGTTGGCCGCCGAATCCGCTTTGACCTTTATCTCGATCACCTCATCGCCGATCAGCCGCAAAGAGACGGCACTCGAGAGCCAATCCATGATGGCATCGCGCTGGGCTGGCGGGGTCTCGTCATTGACCAGACCGCGATCCCGCGCCACCCCGTCCAGTACATAACGGCTGCGCAGCAGGGCTTCGAGCACCGCAAAGCGATCCTTGAGACTCTCCTGAGTGATCAGATCCTTGAGGGTCGGGGTCTGGTTGGCATCTTGCGGCACCATAAAGGTGGTGCGGCTCTCATACTCCTTGGGGGTGAGCAGGCCAACCGTGACGCCCACCAGCGGCATCACCAGTACCGGGATCACCAGCAGATAGCGACGGCGCCAGGCGGCAAAGAGAATGATGTAGAGGTTGTAATAGAACTGGACAGGCATGGCATCACTCCCTGAGAAAGGCCCTCCCCCCGCACGATGCAAAGGCAGTGCCACCAGAGGAGCTGATCGCCTCTGTGAGCAGATCGCAAGAGTGGTACAAGATTCGCATTCTCCCGCTATCCGGGGTGCCACCCCTTCCCTTGCCGGAGCGCGAACCATGTTGTCATCAACCCCGTCGCACAAACCCCATCCCCGCGGGAGCGCCATCGTTCAAATAGTGCAGCACCTGCAGCCCGGCGGGCTGGAGACCATGGTGCTCAACCTCACGCAGGCGAGCCCGGCCGAGCAACCGGTGCATATCATCTCCCTCGAAGGGCGCAAAGGGGATGTGTTAAGGGCATGGCCCGCCCTGCATCCCTTTGCTGGCAATATTCACTGTCTGGAAAAGCCCGCAGGCTGGTCGCTGGCAACCCTCTGGCGGCTCACCCGACTGCTGCGCCAACTCAAGCCCGTCGCGGTACATACCCACCATCTGGGGCCCATGCTCTATGGCGGTCTGGCCAGTCGGCTGGCCCGGGTGCCCACCCTGGTACACACAGAGCACGATGCCTGGTATCTCGATGATCCCCATCAGCGCACGCTGGCCCTGTGGGGACTGCGCGTCTTCAAACCCATTCTGGTGGCCGATGCCACGCCGGTAGCCAACCAGCTGCTGGCCAAGCTGGGCCAGTTGTCGCCAACCGTGATCCCCAACGGCATCGATGAGCTGCGCTTTGCCCCGGGCGCCGCCGCCCTCGCCCGTCAGGAGATGGGACTGCCGCAAGGGGTCAAGTTGATTGGCTGCGCCGCCCGCCTTGAGTCGGTCAAGGGTCACACCTTGCTGCTGGAGGCGATCCGCGCCCTGCCGCAGGAGGTGCATCTTGCGTTGGCAGGGGTCGGCAGTTTGCAAAATGCGTTGCAACAACAGTGTCAGCAACTGGGGATCGCCCATCGGGTCCATTTTCTGGGGCTGGTCGAAAACATGCCGCGCTTCTATCAGGGGCTGGATCTCTTCTGCCTCCCCTCGCTGGCGGAGGGGATGCCGCTTTGCGTGCTGGAAGCACAGGCCTGCGGGGTACCGGTGGTGATGAGCGACGTGGGGGCGGCCAGAGAGATCGTCTGCCAGGCCAGCGGCCATATCCTGTCGGAGCGGGATCCCGGCCGCCTTGCCCAGCTTCTGGCACAAGGGTTGCTGCACTGCCATAGCCTGCGTGCCGTCACCCGAGAGTTTGTGTGCCAGCAAAGCAGCTTGAGCCGGATGGCTCAGGCCTATCAGCAGCTTTACAGCCGCTGATCAAGCGACCCGATGACCAGAGGAGCATCCCATGGAATGGATCATGATCGTGTTCTGGCTGTGCGCTGTACTGGTGGTCTACCACCATGTCGGCTATCCCCTGCTGCTCAAATTCGGTGGTCGGCAGGCGCGCAAGGTAGCCAATCCGCCCCGCCCTCTGGATCGGGGATTCAAAGCAGAGGCCGCCGATGAGGCGCTGCCGACCATCACTTTGCTGATGCCGGTCTACAACGAGGCGGCGACCATCGCGGCCAAGCTGCAAAACCTCGCCAGCCTCGATTACCCCGCCGACAAGCTGTGGGTGCATGTGCATTTCGACGGCTGCAGCGACAACAGCTACCCCATTGCGCTGAGCCAGCTCGGTGATCCCGCCCTGCAGCAGTTGCAGATCAGGCTGTTTGATCACCCCCGCAATCGCGGCAAGGTCGCCGTGCTCAACGAGGCCATGACCCGGGTGCACAGCGATCTGGTGGCCCTCACCGATGTCTCCGCCCTGCTGCCCATCGACAGCCTGCTGCTGGCGGTCGCCCATTTTGCCGATCCCAAGGTAGGGGTGGTCGGGGAAGCGTACCGGTTCTGGCAACCGGGCTCCCAGGGCGAGGAGAGTTACTGGCACTATCAAAGCCAGATCAAGCTCTGCGAATCGGCCCTTGGCGGCATGCTGGGTGCCCACGGGGCCTTTTACATGATGCGCCGGGAGTGCCTCACCCCGCTGGCTGCAGATACCATCAACGACGATTTCATCCTGCCGATGCAGGCCATCGCCAAGGGGTATCGGGCGGTCTATGACAATCGCTGCGCCGCACTGGAGCTGGAAGTTTCCGATGCCGCGCTGGAGGCGACACGGCGCAAGCGGATCGGGGCTGGCAACACCCAGCAGCTGCTGCGGTTGCTGCCCCTGCTGCACCCCAAGTTTGGCTGGTTGCCTTCAACTTTGCCAGTGGCAAGGGGCTGCGGGTGTTGATGCCGCTCTGCCTGACCCTGCTGTGGCTCTGCGCCATCCCGCTGGCTACCCAATCCCTGCTGTTTCAGCTACTGCTGGGGCTGCAACTGCTGGGGTATCTGCTGGTCATCCTGATCCAGCTGACCCCTGTCCACCCCTGGCCCAATCTGTTTCGCAAGATCCACTATCTTGTGCTCGGACACTGGTACAACGGCATGGGCACCCTGCGCTACTGCCTGCGCGCCCCCATACGTTTCATGTCACAGGAGAAAGCCGTATGACACACCCCATTCCAAGATTGAACCTGGTGGTCAAACGCAGCATGGATCTGCTCGGTGCCACTCTTGGCCTGCTGCTGACGCTGCCGCTGTGGCCGCTGATCATGCTGGCCATCCGGCTCGATAGCCCGGGACCGGTGTTCTTTCGTCAGCTGCGGATCGGGCGCAGCCACGCCACCCATACCGAACTCTTTTTCATGATCAAGTTTCGCACCATGCGCGCCGACGCCGAGGCGGCCACCGGGCCGGTCTGGTGTGGCAAGGGGGACAGCCGGATCACCCGCAGCGGCGACTTTCTGCGCAAAACCCGGCTCGATGAGCTGCCGCAGTTTATCAATGTGCTCAAGGGGGAGATGTCGCTGATCGGCCCCCGGCCGGAGCGACCCGGGATCGCCAACCGGCTGGAAGATGCGGTGCCGTACTTTATCGAACGCACCTATGAAGTGGCCCCCGGCATTACCGGTCTGGCACAGGTCAATCAGGGCTACGACGAGTCGCTCGATGATGTACGCAGCAAGCTGGCGTTCGACCTGGCCTACTCGGTCGCCCTGCTCCACCCCTGGCGCTGGCTGGTGCAGGATGTACATATCATCGGCAAGACGATCGCCATCATGGTCGGCAAGAAGGGGCGCTAATCCCGCTGTGCCAACCTCAACCACATCTCAACGCCCATCAGGCCATTGCCACTGCAATGGCCTTTTTTATGACGCATCGTTGTGGCACGTCGCGTTGATCACAGAGAAGCCAGCGACCTGATCGCCATTATCTGGCCCCATCCACAGGCCGGATGTCCGCTTGACCAACCGCAGAAACCCAAGCGTTGCGTGATCACAGAAGCAATCCGCCCCCTGCAACCCCTAACACCGGCACATAAAAAACGAGTAGCCAGCGGCTACTCGTTTTTGGCGGGTTTCCCCGTGGGGATTCAGGCGCCGTAGACGGCCAGAATATCGGTCACCCTGTTGTTGACGCTGTACCCGCGGGCTATGGTGTTGCGGGCCGCCTGACTCATTTTGCTGCGCACCACCCCATCGCTGCGCAGCCAGTAGTTGACCAGCTCCGCCATATCCCGCACATGGCCGGGCTCCACCAGCCAGCCATTGGATTTATGGTCGATCAGATTGACCAGCCCCCCCACCGCAAAGGTACAAACCGGTATGCCGTGAGCCATCGCCTCAAGGGCCACCAGCGGCAACCCTTCAAAGCGGGAGGTGATGCAGAGCAGGTCGATGTTGTGCCACTCATTGGCCATGTTCTGGAAACCATGAAGCTGGACGCGATCACCATACTGCTGCAACAAAGCGCTTTTCATGGGGCCATCCCCGTAGAGATGAAACGCCCCGTCCGGGCAGAAGGCGGCCAGCTGGCAGAATGCCTCCGGCCCCTTTTCCGGCGAGAGGCGGCCGACAAAGGCAATCCGGTTGCCAGTTACCGCAGCCGGCGTCGCCGGCATGGGGACAAAGTTGCTGATCACCGTGCTCGGCACAGGCAATTTGCGAGCGATGGGCTCGCTCACTGCAATACACTTCGCAAAACGCGCTGTGGTGCGATCCAGCCAGCTGTAAAACTTCAGCAACCCTTCCCCGTCATCCCCACTGTGAAAGGTCGAGACCACCGATTTACCGGTAAACCAGGCTGTCAGCCGCCCCAGCACCCCGGCCTTGTAGCCGTGGGTGTGGATCAGCACAGAAGCCGGCTGGCGGGCCAGACGGCGCATAAAGTCGCGGCTGTTGTGGCACACCTCGTAGGGCAAGCCCTGTTGTTTGAGCAGGGTCGTAAAGGGGGTCATGCCGTGGTTGCTCACCAGCACTATGGTGGGGCGAAATCCTCTGGCCAGCAGATCGTTGGCCAAGTGGATAATGTGAACTTCAATTCCACCGACCTGACGCGCATCGATGGCCAGCCAGATCTGTTGCATGGGTAACATAAGGCCCTCCTCCCGTGGCTCCATGCCACCTGAAATGAGGCGCTGCATAGAGCGGGCCAGTCAGGCAAAGAGGGGCAGGATCAGGCGCCGGGACAGGCGACCAGCAAGAGGGTCATGTCATCGAGGGCGGCATCATTGATGCGCTCATCAAACCAGCGGGCAATGCGATGAGCCAGTTGCTCAAGACCGGGCCTCGAAGTCAGGCAGATCTCTTTTAGCTGCGACTCCCAGCGCTGGCGCTCTGCGGCATCACGGCTATCGAGCAGGCCGTCGGTCCAGAACAGCAGGATCTCGCCGGGCTTGAGCTGACGCTCATTGGTCACGAAGTGGGGATCCGGGCGCAAACCGGGCAAGGGGCCGGTCACGCCGACCTGACGGATGGTACCGGGCCCGACCAGCCAGGGCGCAGGGTGGCCCGCACTGGCCCACTGCACTCGTCCCTCGTTGCCGAGTTCAATGCAGAGGGTGGTGAGCAGGGTAGCCCCGAGGAGCGGATCACTGTGAACCGCATTGGACAAGATGGTCAGCAAACGGGCGGGGGCGCGCTCCAGATCGTGCGCCGTCAGCAAGCCGCGCAGATAACCGGCATAGGCATGGGCAAAGAACTTGGCTTCCGCGTCGTGGCCCATCACATCCCCGAGCCACAGCACCCGATCCTTGACCAGCAGAAAGTCCCCGCCCCCCACGGTGGCCGCGCGGGTTTGCAAAGCCAGCTGGTATCCCCCAATGGAGGTGGAGGGCAATAACGGGCGCAGCGCCGAGGTCATGCGCTGATCCAGCTGCTCGCCCCATTGCGACTTGAGCTGCTCCGATCGTTGCAGCACCCGCGAAACCGCCAGCAACAAATCCTGCTTGGTGATGGGTTTGACCAGAAAGTCATCGATCCCCAGCGCCCCCGCCCGACTCTGGGTCCACTGATCCTGATGACCGGTCAGGAAGATAAAGGGCACCCCCTTCATCTTGGGATCCTTCATCAACTGCTGGCGCAGCCCAAAGCCATCGATCCCCTCCATCTCGATATCGGAGAGCACCAGCGCGGGGGGCTGCTTTCTGAGCGCCAGCAGGGCGGCATGGGAGTCGGCATAACTTTCAACCCGGTAGTGCTCATGGAGATAGGCGGTGAGCAGGGCACGCATCACCTTGTCATCGTCGATCACCGCGATCACCGGCAGTTGGTTGACTGGGCCCTGCTGGCGAAGGGTCACGCGATTGCGCTCACCGTCGCGAGAGAAGTGCACCTCGGCAAACAGCTGGTGCACCAGCGCCAGCCCGTATCCCCCCTCCTGCAGCTCATCGGGTAACGGCGCACTGGCAAGACCGGGTTGCGGGCCGCCATCATCCTCCAGTATCAGACTCAAACCCGTTTCATCCTCTTTCAGCGTGAGCCAGAGCCGGGTCGCGGGAGGAGCTGTGTGTTTGACGCTATTGGTGGCCAGCTCACTGAAACAGAGCAGCCAGTTGGCTTGATCCTTTGGGGAAACCTGAAACAGGGAGAGTCCCTGCGCCAGCCGGTTGCGCAGTTCGCGCACCGACTGCAGGGTTGCCGGAGCAGATCGCAACCAGTCATCCATATCGGGCCTCCATCAGCGGGCGATCAGATCCGGAAATTGAGCAAGGCGCTGCGCCGGCACCAGCGCTTGAGCCATTCGGTCACCCGGTTGCTGGGCAGCCGGTTGAGCTCGCGCAGGATCTCGCTGGCCAGCCCCGGGTTGAGCTTGTCGTTATAGACAGCGCCAATAAGATTGGCCTCGGCACGGGTCAGTTTATCCACCGCACTTTGTACCACGGTCGTCGGCGTCACCCCCGCCAGCACCACCAGCAGCGCCCCTTCACAGGCTCCACACACCTGATCGGCCGGAATATTGCCCCGATTGAGGGCGGTGAGCGGCGAGGTATCGAAGATCACCACATCGTAATGTTCGAGCCAGCGAACCAGCAGCTGACGCAAGGTATCCTTGTTGCGAAAAGCCATCAGATCCTTGCCCGGCGCTGGGAGCAGCGACAACGACCGACCAGTGGCCACCGGCTCGGGCACATCATTGGGCCCCCAGGCAACCGCCGTGGCGCGGCCGGGATGATAGAGGTTGAGATCCACCAGCAGGGTGCGCAATCCATCCGCCTCCGAGCGCCTTGCCAGCGCATCGCAGATGGAGCTCACCCCCTCTCCCCCTTCCGACGAGGTGACCGCCAGCGAGCGGATCCCTCGGGCGACCGTCGCCGCGTAGAGGGATTCGAGCTCCAGATATTGAATGGGGATGCTCATATCAAAGCGTCCCGACCAGGGCCACCACCGAGATCGTGGTCAGGATGTCGCGCATGCCATCCATGAAAATGGCCCAGTTGCTGCTCTTGCTGTCAGGGATAAATACGGTGTCCCCTGCGCGCAGCACCGGCAACTGGCTAAAGTCGGGCTCTTTGGCAAAGCCGTCCAGATCGAAGCTGCGGGCCTGATCCCCCTGACCACTGGTAGCCATGTTGATCACCACAATCTTCTTGATATAGGCGCTGCTGGTCGGGCCCCCTGCCTCTGCCAGCAGATCCAGCAGGGTCATGGAGGAGTCAAAGCGGTAGCGACCGGGACGGGCAATCGCCCCCAACACCCGAATGGTGTTCTCCTTGGGCTCATCGAGCCAGGGGCGATTCTTCTCCGGCAGGTAGATGGAGTCGCCGGGCAGCACCTTGGGCAGCAAGGTTTCATCGCCGGTTTCAAAGTAGAGGGCAAGATCGAGCTTGCTGACCCGCGCCGTGCTGCCACTGCGATGGGCGATGCGCACATTGCGCAGATCCGCCGCCGCAGTCGGACCATCGGCGGCCGACAGGATGTCAATAAAGCCCATCTGCTCATTGAAGGCATAGCGACCGGGGGCCCCGACCTGACCGAAGATATAGATGGAACTGTCCGGTGACTGGCGCACCCACTGGGACTTGTTATCACTGGGATCGGTGGGCAGCTCGGGGATCATGATGGTGAATCCGGCCCGGATCTTCGGCAGGCTGGCCAGCGCCCCGCCCTGATGAAGGAACTTGTCGAGATCAAACAGGGTTGGCGTGGCCTGCCCCCCTTCGGCGGTCAGGATCTGCACCTTGGCGATATCGGCCCGCTCGTTGGGCCCTCCGGCGTGGGCGATCAGATCCAGTAGCGACATTTCGTCAGACCATTCATAGCGGCCCGGGATCCGCACCGCCCCCATCACCATCACCGCCCGCCCGGGTGCCACTTTCAACCAGGACTTCTCGTTGATATCGGTTTTTTCCGGCACAAAAATGGCATCACCGGGTTTAACTTGGGGCAGCGCCTTTTGCATCCCTTCGGTATAGGCCTGCAAGTCGATGGGCTCGATCGTGCCATCGGTGCGCAGCAAACGGATCTGGCGACTCTCGGCATAGCGGGTCGGGCCGCCGGCATTGGCCAGAATATCGAGGAAGGAGTCCCCTTCCCGCCCCTCATAGGCGCCGGGTTTGAACACCTCGCCCATGATGTAGATGGTGCGTGCTCCCCGTTTTATCTGCTCTTCATCCTTGGGCACGAAGATGGTGGCGCCCGGCGCCAGATTGGGCAGCAGCTTGTTGTTGCCGGAGTCGAGATAGGCTTTGAGATCGAACAGTTCGGGGGCATCACCATTGATCACCCGGATCCGCTCCACCCCGGCAAAGCGGGTCACCCCACCGGCTCGCATCAGCAGATCCACGATGGAGTTGCCGCTCTTGAAACTGAAGGCGCCGGGGCTGTTGACCTCGCCAAATACCTTGATCGCCTTGCCGGTATCCCCATCTCCGCCTGCCGCCAGAGTCGCCGCATCAAAATCGATCTGCACGTTGCCGATCAAAGGGGATGCGGGCACGAACACCACATCGAGGGATTGCAATGGCGGCAACACGCTGGCATCACCGGTATCGAGATAACGCTTGTAGTCGAAGCTCGAGACCGTACTGCCGCGCCGCACCTGCATGTTGTTGAGCTGGGCACCGGGCACCAGACCACCAGCGGCATCGAGGGCCATCTGCACGTTGCCATCGGGCGCCAGATCATAACTGCCGGGTTTTTTGACATAGCCCATCACGCTGATCAGCAGCCGCTTCTCCAGCAAGGTGACGGTCAATTGAGAGAGGTTGTTGTAAACAGGTTTGAGGGCGGTGCGGATCAGTTCATCCGCCTGTTGCAGGGTCTTCCCCCCCACCACGACGTTGCCGACCTCAGGCAGTACAATCTCCCCCTGCTTGTTGATCTGGAAAGGCTGATCAAAAGCAGGCTCACCGGGTTGCACTATGGCCAACCGATCACCGGGAGCCAACAAGGTGGAGGCCAGTAACGGGCAGGTAAACAACAGCAAGAAAACACAGATCAATCCTTCGAGAGCGCCCCGTTTCATAGACATCCTTTTCGTCTGTTACGTCTGCCCCCATTGGCGTAAGGGGAGCCCTGACCAATCAGCACGACAGCCATCCGCTGTTGTCTGTTGCAGCCGCAAACGTACTTGTTGTAGTGATTGTGCCAACACGGTCTGACGCCAGGCTACATCCGACCAGAGCCGTCCGTGCATATCCCGTTCGATATCAATACGTTGAGATTGTAGTCGTTTCAACTCGGCAGGCATACACCCCTGCAGACTCGCTTGCTTTAATTCCGTCAGCTGCAAGTCGAGTTCCTTCTGACGCTCATCATAACGAGACCAGACCCGCCGTTCATCCTCATTGACCGGAATACGGGTGGGTCTTGCCTCGGCCATGCCGCCATATCCCTCCGGCGGCCACTGCGCGCAACCCGACAGCAGAATGGACGAGAGCAGGATACCAAAGCGTTTCATGATGCAGCGGCCATCATGCCACGGGAACGCATATAGGCCTTGATGCTCTCATGGCAGGGGATCACCCGGTCGATATGCAACATTTCCAGCAGGTCATGAGGTTGACCGGGTCCACAGACAAGGGCCATCTGATGCCCGTTCATAATCAATCTTTTATAGAGAAATACCAAGGCTCCGATCCCCGACGAGTCGATAAAATGAACATCGCTGATATCGGCCAGGATATCTCCCGGGTGGGTCGAGAGGGTTTCAAACAACGGGCGGAGCTCACTGACGGCCATCGCGTCAAACTCGTTTTCCAGTACCACTACCTGGATATCATTAAGGGTGTAAGTCATGCTTTCCATCGCTAGCTCCTTGTCGATTCTCAGACTATTTGCTGTCACGGCATTCAGCACGCTGCAAATGTTATGCCGGGCAGTTCCACGGCACTTGTTCTCCAAATGATACTCTTTGCGCCTTATGCACCGACACCCACTCCTCGTTTTGATTGCCAAATTGCAATTGACCTCCCCCGCACGTTGCAAACTGCAATTCACTTTGGCCCAGATCGCCCGATAACAGGCTAAATGGCTGATAATTCAAGCCCATTAGACTGGGCCCGATTATTGCTTGCCTTTGGACACACTTCACAAGCCACCTTTGGCTCGGCCCCCATGCCGCCATTTTCCAGGAAGGAGAGATCATGAAAGCAGGCCTTTACATCGCACCACTGTTGGCAGCCCTTTGCGGCACCGCATACGCAGCCCCCTCCCCTGACAGCGCCGTGTTGAAGGTTGAAGGCGCCATCAGCAGCCCCACTCATCAGGCTCTGGCCCTGTGGGACAGCGCCATGCTGGATCAACTGCCGGTACACGAAATCAAAACCCATACCCCATGGTATGACGAAGCCAAGACCTTTCGCGGCCCGCTGCTGCAAGATGTATTGGCCAAGGTCGGGGCAACCGGCAAACAGCTCACAATTACCGCGCTCAATGACTACTCGGTACAGGTGCCGACAAGCGATGCCGAGCAGTATCGGGTCATCCTCGCCCGCACGATCAATGGCAAGCCACTGTCGGTGCGTGACAAAGGGCCGCTGTTCCTTGTCTATCCGTTCGATCAATATCCCGAACTGCAAAACAAGCTCTATTACGGTCGGGCTATCTGGCAGATCAGCGCGATAAAAGTGGAGTAGATCCCATCATGCGTTCCATGGCGGCCAGTCAACGTTTCTTGTTTGTGGTGCTCTGCGTGCTGCTCCTTGCCTTTGCCGGTATTGGTACCATCCAGTACCGGCAATTTCAGGATCTGCAGCGCAGTACCAGCCAGGGCGAAGACAACGTGATGTGGAACTATTTCCAGCTCTATAACGAAGCGCTGCGTTTTCAAAGCTCGCTGATCCATGAGTCGCAACCGACCTTCCAGCTCAGATACGATATTCTGGTCAGCCGCATGGATCTGGTACTGGAGAGCAAGGATCGCAGCCTGCTTCAGCAAACAGAGATCTACCAGCAGGCAAGCAAAGCCATTCGCTCCTACATCTCTCTGGCGGATATCTGGCTCGGCCCGGAAGCCACCAAGTCGCTCGACAATCTTGCCCATCAGGAGCTGCGCCAACAGCTCGCCTCCCTGCTCCCCCTGCTCCATCAGCTGACCCTGGAGGTTAACCAGCAGGCGACCCTGTTTGATGTGGCGCGTCGCGACAGCGTGAGGGAGCAGATCATCACGACGACACTCATCGCGACCCTGCAATTTGCGCTGCTCTTTGTGCTCGCCCTGCTGATCTGGCGGCAAATGAATATCTCGTTTCTGCAACACAAACTGATGCAGCAGCTCAATGACAAACTGCTGCGGGCAAATCAGGCGGCAGAGGCAGGCACAAGAGCCAAAAGCAGCTTTTTGGCCAACATGAGCCATGAAATTCGCACCCCCATGAATGGCATTCTCGGCATGCTCTCACTGCTGGCCGACCGGGATATGGATCCGAGGGAGCGAGACTATCTGGAGACGGCGCGCGAATCGGCAAACCATCTGCTCGGTCTGCTTAACGACATTCTGGATGTATCCAAGCTGGAAGAGGGCAAGATCGAGCTGCAACTGGCCCCCCATCACTTGCCCCAGCTGCTGGAGGATATCCGGGCCCTGATGCAGAGCAACTGCGATGCGAAAGGGATCAAGCTGACCTTGGCTGTTGCCCCCGATACGCCGGAGTGGTTGATGATCGACCCGCTGAGGGTGCGCCAGATCCTCTTCAACCTGGTGAGCAATGCCATCAAGTTCACCCATCAGGGGGAAGTAAAGATCCATGTTGATAGCACCCTGTTGGAGCAGGATCGCCACTCGATACGCATCTCGATCCAGGACACCGGGATCGGCATGAGCAAAAGTCAGCTAAAGAACCTGTTTCAACGTTTCGCCCAGGCGGATGTCTCGATCACCCGCCAATATGGTGGATCGGGCCTGGGACTTGAGATATCCCGTAACCTCGCACGCCTGATGGGCGGCGATATCTCGGTAGAGAGCAGCGAGGGACATGGCAGTACTTTTACCTACATCTGGCCCGCCAGAGCCACGATCCCCTCGATTGTTTGCCTGCCGTCCAAGCCGCTGGATCAGGAGAGCTATCGCATCTTGCTGGTTGATGACAATGCCACCAACCGCAAGGTGATCGGCGCCATGCTCGACTCCGTGGGCCATCAGGTCACACTGGCCGTTCAGGGAGAAGAAGCGCTGGAGAAACTGGGTCACACCGAATTTGATCTGGTGTTGATGGATGTCCAGATGCCAGTGATGGATGGCCTGGTGGCCACCACCCGGATCCGCACCTCCCAGATGCCTTGGGCAGATATCCCCATCATCGCCCTGACGGCTGATGCGATGCCGGAATCCAAGCAATACTATCTCTCCCATGGCATGAATGGATATATCACCAAGCCCATCAATAAAGAGACGCTACTGAGCGAGATAAACAGACATATTTCCCATGGGCGGCTCAAATACAACGCAGCCATGCGTGTCACCAAACAATAAAACCTTGGATTCCGGGCTACTGATTGCTCATGTGGGGCAACATTGACCTCTGCAGGCAACTGAATGGGCTTGGGTCTGGAATGCACACAGGAAAGCCGCTTCGCAACAGCTGCACGGGCCGTCGGCTTGTCTCGGGTATGCAGGGATTTTTTGATCTGTACAGATCTAGTAATCCCCTCCCTACAACGTCCAGACCAGAGTGAATGACTATATTTATGTTTTTAATGCATCAATAACCACTCTTAATGCGGGTGAAACATTCCGGTGGGGATAATAGAGGTACAGACCAGCCAAACGGTGACTATAGGGTTTCAATACCTGGATTAAGATGCCGCGCTCAAGTTCATCGCTCACCAATTCCTCTGGCACATAGGCCAGTCCCAGCCCCATTTTGGCAGCAGCCGCCTCCATATAACTGTCAGAGAAGACCCACTGCCCCTGTGGTCGATGCTTAATCGCCTTCCCCTCTTGCCACAGTTCCCATTGATAGAGGCTGCCATCGGCAAATTGGTAAGCGATACAGGGATGTCCCGCCAGATCGGCAGGCGCCTGGGGAAATCCGTATTGAAGAAAATGATCCGGTGTGGCTACCATCACCATCTCCAGATTGGGCGTAATGCGCACGGCCACCATCCCCTCATCCACCTCGTCACCCAGCCGCACGCCAGCATCAAAGCGCTCATCGATGATGTTGACGAAGCGGCTTTCACTGATGAGTTCCAGCCGAATATCGGGATAACGCTGCCTGAAGATGGTCAGCTTGGGAAGCAGCACCTTGTCGATGGCATGTTGGCTGGCGTTGATCCGTACCGTGCCTGAAGGTGTATCACGATAGTGGGCGAGCGTAGCCAGACCCGCATCAAGGGACTGAAAACAGCCCTGCGCCGTGCGGTACAACTGCTCACCCGCTTGGGTTAAGGAGAGGCTGCGGGTGGTGCGCATCAGAAGCTGCACTCCGAGCCGGGCCTCGAGATCCCGAATCGTTCGGCTGACCCCGGACTGGGCAAGCCCCAACCTAGCTGCGGCCTTGGTAAAACTCCCTTCCCGAGCGACCAGCATAAAGACGTGGAGATCGTTGTAATTCTCGCGGCCTGTCATTTTGTTCACCCCCTATGTTCCTGTCCGCCACGACCTGAGTCAGGTGCGCGTCAGATGTCTTAATTTAGAACAAATAAGCATTAATGTTATCAAAAAACCGCCTCTAATCATCACTATTCGTTCTAACTAGACTGTGTGTCGTGGTTCACAAAACCAGCCCTCCACCACCAGGACCACGCATCAGAAATCCGATTTCGAGGAACTTTGCCATGAATGTTCTCCCCAAGAAACTGACAGCTATCGCGTCTACCCTGCTGCTGGGCGTCGCATTAACCGGAGTCTCTACATTGAGTCATGCCCAAACAACCAACCCCACTGAACCTGTCTCCATGGTCACCCAATGGGACAAGACCTTCACCCAAAGCGACAAGGTCGATCATCGCAAGGTCACCTTCAAGAACCGTTACGGCATCACTCTGGTGGCTGACCTCTATCTGCCGAAAGACCGGGGAGACGCCAAGCTGGCGGCCATTGCTCTGAGCGGCCCATTTGGTGCCGTAAAAGAGCAGTCGAGCGGCCTCTATGCCCAGACCCTGGCTGAGCGTGGTTTTGTCACGCTGGCGTTTGACCCCTCTTACACCGGTGAGAGTGGCGGCCAGCCGCGTGATGTGGCCTCGCCAGACATCAACACCGAAGATTTCAGCGCCGCCGTCGATTTTCTCGGCCTGCAAAAAGAGGTCGACCGCAACCGTATCGGTCTACTGGGGATTTGCGGCTTGGGTGGCATGGCCCTCAATGCCGCCGCTGGCGACACCCGCATCAAGGCGGTGGCAACCAGCGTGATGTATGACATGAGCCGGGCCATGGGGCATGGGGTGGGCGATGGCAAGGATCGATATTCCACCGCCGATCGCCGCGCCGTGCTGGCATACCTGAATGAACAACGCTGGAAAGACGCGGAAAGTGGCACCTATGCCCATAGCAATCACGACCTCTATGTCGATGACAAGGGAAATGTCACCGCTGCCGCCCGCACCCTGCCAGAGGTTCTGCCGGAAAACCCGCACCCGATACTCAAGGAGTTCTTCGATTACTACCGTGTACCGCGTGGTTTCCATGCCCGTTCTGTCAACTCCAACGGGGCCTGGACCACTACCATGCCGCTGTCATTCATGAATATGCCGCTGCTGAGCTATGCAAGCGAAATATCCATTCCCACCCTGATCGTGACCGGTGAGCAGGCTCACTCTCGTTACTTTGCCGAAGATGCCTTCAAGGCCGTTGGCAGCAAGCAAAAAGAGCTGGTCGTTGTGCCTGGCGCCAATCATGTCGACCTCTATGACAACCAGGCTGGCAAGATCCCGTTCGCCAAGTTCGAGCAGTTCTTCAAGACCAACATGAAGTAAGCGTCGAAAACACGGCGGCCTCTTCGCCGCGTTTTCTCACTGGTTTCGACGCCACCATTCACGTCACATAGGGAGAAGCTCAATGATCAGAGGAGTGTTTGTTGGCGAGATGGCTCTGTTGCTGGGGGTGACCAGCACAGCAACCGCTACAAGTGCTAAGGCTCAGAACAAGGCAGATAGTATGAACATCAAGATGACGATAGCCAGCCAGATCATCACGGCCACCCTGGAAAATAGTCACAGCGCCCGGGACTTTATTGCCATGCTCCCCCTGACACTGCCCCTTGAGGATTACGCCGACACCGAGAAGATTGCTTATCTGCCCCGCAAATTGACCACACAGGGCGCCCCAAAAGGCATTGACCCGAACCTGGGGGATCTCACCTATTACGCCCCGTGGGGCAATCTGGCGATCTTCTATCGGGACTTTGGCTATTCGACCGGACTGATTAAGTTAGGGCGCATTGAATCGGGTCTCTCCCACCTGACCACAACCTCGGCCGCCAGCATCACGATCGAAGCAATCGAATAAGCCCATATTTCACTTTCAGGTCATGCCATGAACGTAACATCGTTATCATCACATACACCCGCTGTCGTCAACGAACACTGGTCTGCGGTTGCTGCCATGTCCCTGTGTGTGGCACTGCTCATTGCCGCCGAGTTTATGCCGGTCAGCCTGCTGACGCCGATCGCCACCGATCTAGGTGCCAGCAATGGCATGGCCGGTCTTGCTATTGCCATCTCCGGCCTGTTTGCCGTCCCGACCAGTTTGCTGATCGCCCCCCTCTCTCACAGGCTGGACCGACGTCATGTGCTCATGGGGCTGGCCGTCGTGATGCTGACCTCTTTAATCGTGATCGCCCTAAGCCCCAACTTTATCGTGCTGATGGTGGCACGCGCTCTGCTCGGGATCGTCATCGGCGGTTTTTGGGCGCTGGCAACCGCCACCATCATGAGGTTGGTCTCCAGCCAATCCGTCCCCAAAGCGTTGGGCATCCTGTATACCGGCAATGCGGTCGCGACCGCCTTTGCGGCCCCCATTGGCAGCTACTTGGGTGGACTGATCGGCTGGCGAGGCGTGTTCTGGCTGCTGGTACCGTTGGTAGTGATCAACCTGCTGTGGATGGTACTTTGCCTGCCTTCCATGCACTCCCAAGCACGCCCGCACAGCGCATTTCGCCTTATGCGCAGACCCAACGTCGCCATTGCCATCATGGGCGTGACGCTGACCTTTGCCGGCGCCTTCAGTGCCTTTACCTATTTTCGCCCCTTCCTGGAGACACGCACCCAGGTCGACCTGCCACAACTTTCGGCGCTGCTGCTGGCTTTGGGGCTGGCAGGTTTTGTCGGCACCACCGCGGTAAGCATGCTGCTGCGCCGTCATCTTTACCGGATGCTGCGCTGGTTGCCACTGGTGCTAGGCGTTATCACCCTGGCGCTGCTGGCGGTGGAGCATCACTTCTGGAGTGTGGCCTTGATGCTGATCCTCTGGGGCGCCCTTAACTCCGCCATTCCGGTCGCCTGGTCAGCCTGGATCACCCAGGGCATCTCAGATTCACCCGAGAGCGGTGGAGGCCTGATGGTGGCAGCTATTCAGCTGGCGATCACGTTGGGGGCTGCCGTGGGGGGGTGGTTACTGGATTCCCTCTCTATCAGGGCCACCTTTATGGGCAGTGCCCTGTTACTGACCGCCGCCTCCATGGTGGTCGGCAATGGCAGCCGACTAAGGCCCGTCACGCTTGACCAGTAAGTTGACCCATCCGTTAGCAAATCCATTCGCCATCGCACAGTGCAATTTCACCCAGCGCCTTGATGAAGTAGCCGATGTAGTTCTTCTGGTTGCTGAGCTCTTTCGGTGCCCAAGAGAGGGCCTTCTCTTTTTGCTAGCGGTCACTCAAGACCGACAACAGCGGAGCAAGCGGTTTAACCGCCCGAGCTACCGGCTTGGTGCTCGATTGATTTGGTGGGGTCTCTGATGCCTCAGCTGGCTCAACGCCAGATTTCGGTCTGGAACGCACGCAGGCAAGCCGCTTCGCAACAGCTGCACGGGCCGTCAGCTTGTCTCGGGTATGCAGGGATTTTTTGATCTCTTTACGACGACCACAGGGGAGCGTGGTGACTTTCCGGTAATACCAGATGCCGTGGGGACTGAGCCAGAGATTCATCGATGAGCTCCTCGTCGTCCACACAAAGTGGATGACCAAGGGCTTTAGGAAGCTAACTTATTGAATTGCAGAAAAAAGTGGTGGCCCTACCAGCCACATCCCGGCACTCGAGTCCCCCGCCTTGGCTGCTACCTTCCGGTCCTGACCAGGTCGACGGGTTATCAATGCGAGAGGACCAATAGGACCACCGGCGAGGAGAATAGGCAAACTGGGCGTTCAATGCAACGGCTTTCTACCATCCAACAGATCGTTTGCCTTATTTTTCAACAATCTGCCGAATGAATCAGCTAAACAGCATAAATTTCGCCCCCACCAGCAGCATCAGCAGGGCAAAGGCCTGCTTGAGGCGTGTGGGTGACAGGCGGTGTGCCAGCTTGGCGCCAATGCGGGCGAACTGGGTACTGGTCAGCACAATGCCCAGCAGGGCGGGCAGATAGATGTAGCCCACACTCCACTCGGGCAGATCGGCATGATCCCAACCCGCATAGAGGTAGCTGAGGCTCCCCGCAAGCGCGATGGGCATGCTGCAGGCTGCAGAGGCCGCTACCGCATTGCGCATTGGCACCGAGTTCCAGCTCAGATAAGGGACGGTCAGCGAGCCACCGCCAATACCAAACAGGGCTGACATCCAGCCAATGATGGTACCGGCAATGCCTGTGCCGAGCGGCCCCGGCATATGGCGTTCCGCTTTGGGTTTAAGGTTGAGCCCCATCTGTAGCGCCATGCTCCAGGCGAAACAACCGATGATGATATTGAGGGTGCTGGTGCTGAGCAGATTGGCGGTCATGCCGCCAAGCCAGCCCCCAATCAGCATGCCGGCGCCGAGTCGGCGGATCATCACCCAATCGACGGCGCCCGCCTCCCGGTGGGCCCGCAGCGAGCTGAATCCGGTAAAGATCATGGTGGGCAACGAGGTGCCGAGGGCCAGATGGGTAATGATTTCAGGGTCGATGCCCTGGGCGCGAAAGGTCATAACCAGCACGGGGACAATGATAAGACCGCCGCCGATCCCGAACAGTCCCGCCAGCATACCGGCAAAGGCGCCCAGCAGGAGGTAACCCATAAACAGCATAAAAATTCCTGTGTTAAACAAAAACTGGCCAACACGGCCGGGCAACAGTGGATATCTGCATGAAAAAAAAGAGATGGCGGGAGGGCCATCTCTTCATTGTGCCGGTTAGTGCAGTGGAATGGTACCGTCCATCACCTTGTAGAAGGCCAGCACGGCACAGCCGAGCAGGGCCGCCGTCATCCCCTGCTCCAATCGGTTAAGGCCGCGCAGACCGTGATGCTGACGCGCCTTCCAGTAGATGAAGATGCCCGGGCTGTAGAGCAGCGCCACCAGCAACAGGTACTCCACACCGGCAGCGTAGACCAGCCAGCAGCCGTAAACCGTCGCCACCAGGGCCAGCAGCAGGTCACGCTTGCGCTGATGAGGTTGACCCTGATAGGTCTCCCCTTTCAATGCCAGCTTCAGGCCATAGGCACCGGAGAAAACGTAGGGCACCAGCGCCGCCGAGGTGGCGATGTTGACCAGCGCCAGATAGGTGCTGCTCTGGAAGTAGATGATGATCAGGAAGATCTGCACCAGACAGGTAGAGCACCAGAGGGACACCTGCGGCGAGCCATTCTTGTTCTCCTTGGCAAACCAGCCCGGGAACACACCGGTCTTGCCTGCGATATAGGGCACTTCAGCGGCCAGCACGGTCCAGCTGAGCAGAGCTCCCATCACCGACACCACCAGACCGATGTTGATAAGCCAGGCCCCCCAGGGGCCGACTACGGCTTCAAGGATCATGGCGGTAGAAGGGTTCTTGAGCGCCGCCAGTTGCGGCTGGCTCATGACACCTAGCGAGAACAGGGTCACCATCACATAGAGTGTCAGGGCGCCGAGCAACGCCAGCACTGTCGCACGGCCCACATCCTTGCGATGACGGGCACGGGCAGAGACCACCACGGCCCCTTCAATCCCGATAAAGACCCAGAGGGTCACCTTCATGGTGGACTTGACCTGATCCATCACGGAGCCCAGCTCCATGTTGTTCTGGCCCCAAATATCCAGAGTGAAGGTATCCATGTTGAAGGCCAACAGGATCGCAACACAGAAGACGATGAGCGGCACCATCTTGGCGATGGTGGTGACGATATTCACCAGCGCAGCAACCTGTACCCCGCGCAGCACCAGCGCATGCACTGACCATATCAGGATGGAGGCCAGCGTGATGGCGACCGGCGTATTGCCGTCACCGAAGATGACGTTGTCCGGCGTATCGAAGAAGTAGCTCAGGGCGCTGAATACCACGATGGCGTAAGAGACGTTGGCCAGCAGTTGGCAGAGCCAGTAACCCCAAGCGGCGTTGAAACCGATGAAATCGCCGAAACCGGCTTTGGCATAGCTGAAGATACCGCCATCGAGATCGGGGCGGCGCATGGAGAGGTTCTGATAGACCAGCGCGAGACAGATCATGCCAAGACCGGTGATGGCCCAACCCAGGGCGACCGCCCCGGCACTGGCATGCGCAGCAATGTTTTGTGGCAGACTGAAGACCCCGGCGCCGACCATGGAGCCGATCACCAGCGAAATGAGGGCGCCCAGCCCTAGTTTCTTGTCCATTTCAATCCTGTTTATTTAGGCGGCGGCAGAGCGTCCGTATTCATACTGCGCGCAATATGGGAGGGGCTGGGAATCCTGACCCCGTGAAAAAGGCGGCAACTATATTGCATGACTATTCCGACCGCAATCCCTCGTCCCGTCAATCATGCACCGCCTTGACCGCGCGCAATTTTACAGCACTGACCCATATGGCCTGTGAGCTGGCTCAAATTAACCAAGACCCATTGATATTTCTCATTTTTCTGCCAACACAACCTGACTCGCATGGTTCCTATGCATCGCCATTCAGGCACTCTCTGTATAAATAATCTGCATAAAAAAGCCCCGGTGGAAACACCGGGGCCCATGATGTAAATCCCTATAAACGCAAACCGCCATCCAGTTCTATCATCCTTCCCGACAGATAGTCGTTGGCAAAAATAAAGCTCACCGTCTTGGCCAGCTGTTGCGCCTCACCAAGGGTGCCGACCGGAATGGCCTGCTGCATCCGCGCCATCGCCTCTGGCTTCATCGCCGCCGTCATGTCGGTGGCAAACACCCCGGGGGCAATCCCCATAACCCGAATGCCATGGCGCGCCAACTCCCGCGCCCAGGTCACCACCAGCGAGGCAACTCCCGCCTTGCTGGCGGCATAGTTGCTCTGGCCGATATTGCCGGCGCGGGCAATGGAAGAGATGTTGATGATGACGCCCCCCTGCCCCCCTTGCGCCATCAGCGCCGCCCCCTCGCGACCGCAGAGGAAGGTACCTGTGAGGTTGACGTCAATCACGCTCTGCCACTGGGCCAGCGTCATCTTCTCCACCAGCTCACCCTCTTTCACCTTGATCAGCATGCCATCGCGCAAAATGCCGGCGCAGTTGATAAGACCGTGCAGCACGCCAAAACGCTCCTTGATGCCAGCAAAAACCGACTCAACCTCGGCTTCGCTCGCCACATTGCAGACAAACAGCTCGCACTGGCTATCTTGATCGCACTGACCATTCTGACTGCGCACCAGATCTACGGTCGCCTCCAGATCTGCGCGATTGATGTCGAGCAGTGCCAGCGTCGCCCCCTGTGCGCCCAGGGCCAGCGCAATGGCCCGTCCCAAGCCACGTCCAGCGCCGGTAATAACGATGACCTTATCTTTGATATCCATCAATGCTCCTTGTAGCTGGTCGAAGAGAGATGCCTTGAAGAGAGGTGGCCCGTCAGGCGGGATCCTGTTTATCCAGATAGAGTTCGACGATGCTGGAGAAATCGCGGCTCCCCTGCCCCTGAGCGGCATGCAGGTTGAACAGGTTGCGGGCTAGCGCCCCCATGGGCACAGCGCTGTGGCCATGCTCGGCCAGCGCCATGGCCAATCCCAAATCTTTCACCATCAAACGGGTCATAAAGCCCCCCTGATAGTTGCGGGCGGCAGGGACATTCTCCATCACCCCGGGCCAGGGGTTGTAGCGCTCCAGACTCCAGTTGTTGCCGGAGCTCTTGCCCATGATGGTGGAGAGCACGGCGGGATCCAGCCCCTCCTTCACCCCGAGGGCCAGCGCCTCGGCAGTGCCCGCCATGTGGATCGCAAGCAGCATGTTGTTGCACATCTTGGCGATCTGCCCGGCACCCAGCGCCCCGGCGTGAAACAGGTTCTGCCCCATGCAGGCGAGCAGAGGTTTCGCCGCCTCGAAATCCGCCGCGTTGCCGCCAACGATAAAGGTGAGCGTCCCGGCGGCCGCACCGGCGACACCGCCCGATACGGGGGCATCAATAAAGCGCAAACCGCGTGCGCGGGCCGCCTCCCCGACCTGACGGGCAGAGTCGACATCTATGGTGGAGCAGTCGATCACCAGTGCACCAACCGGCAGGGCTGCCAGCAGATCCTGCCCCTCAGACAACCAAAGATCGCGCACATGTTCCCCCGCAGGCAACATGCTGATCACCACCTCGCAGCCAGTCACCGCCTCACGGGCATCCCCCGTGGCGATGCAGCCAGCGGCGATGGCGCGCTCAATGTTTTGGGCAACCAGATCAAACACCTGCACCCTGTGCCCGGCCCTGGCCAGATTTGCCGCCATGGGCCCCCCCATGTTGCCGAGCCCGATAAACCCTATCCTTGTCATCCCGCTTGCTCCTTGCGTTGCTGATGGCGGCGTCCGCCGGTTGCCAAGATGTTATTCCTTGCAGGCCAACGGATTGCGCCCCTGCGGCCAGCGATAGAACTCGTCCAGCCACTTCCCCTCCGGTGGCCACTGTTGCCAGCGGGGATCTTTATCCTTGTCGATCAGCAGTGCCCGCACCCCTTCCACAAAATCGCCCTTGAGCACGCAGTTGACCGAGAGGGTCAGCTCCTCGGCAAATACTTCGGCCAGGGAGTTGCGGCGAGCCTGCCAATATTGGCGCCACAAAATGGCGCGGCTGATGGGGCTGCCGGTGCGGCAGAGCTGCTGCGCCTGCTGGAGTACCGCCTCCTGTTCATCGAACTGGGCATCGAACAACCGCGCCAATACCCCTCGCAGCGTGCGTCCCGCCAGCAAGGCATCGATCCTCTGTTGATGGGGCAGCAATACTGGCGCTGGCAAGCGGGCCGCCACCTCACCATGCAACCCCGTGAGCAGCAGATCGATCTGCTCACGGGGATCACCACTGCCAGTCCACTCGAGCACGGCGAGGCGTGACAACAGCGCACTGCGCTCGCTACTGGCGATGGCGTGATCCGCCAGCCCAAGACCGATGGCATCACTCCCGTTGAAGCGGGCACCTGTCAGACCGAGCCAGAGCCCGAGTCGCCCCGGCATCCGGCTTAAAAACCAGCTCGCCCCCACGTCGGGGTAGAGGCCGATGGTCACCTCCGGCATGGCGAACATGCTTCTTTCGGTGACAACCCGAAAATCGGCTCCGGCAAACAGGCCAATGCCGCCCCCCATGCAGATACCGTCCGCCACGCAGATCAGGGGCTTGCGGTAAGAGTGGATGTGGTGGTCGAGCCGGTACTCCTGCTCGAAAAAGTCGCGGGCATATTCGAACAGTTCCGAGCCGCTCGCCTCCTGCTTGCGGTAATAGAAGGAGCGGATATCGCCACCGGCACAAAATGCCTTCTCACCCGCCCCCTGCAGCAGCACACAGACGATGGCAGGATCCTGCTCCCAACGGGTCAGCGTCTGTTGCAGGATCTGGATCATCGGCAGGCTCAATGCGTTGAGAGACGCAGGGCTGTCGAGGGTCAACACCCCGATCTGATGGCCATCTTCGGTGGGATAACAGCTAACCTTGACCAACTCACTCATAAACGGCTCCGTATGGATTTATTCTGTTGGGCCATATTGCCAGCGCGGTAAGCGTTTCTCCAGGAAGGCGGCCACCCCTTCACGCTGATTGGCATCGCTAAAGAGATCGAGAAACAGCGACCGCTCAAGGGGCAAGGCGGCATCCCGCGGGCCACTGCGGCCCTGATTGATCAGGGTTTTGCAGGCGCGCAGGGCGCTCGGGCTCTGGCGCTCCACCAGATGGGCCATCTGGTGCGCCGCCTCCCACGCCTGACCGGTTTTCACCACCTCCTCCACCAGCCCCATCTCGTAGGCCAGCGAGGCACTCACCTTCTCACCGCAGAGGATCATCCGCTTGGCCCAGCCCGGCCCCACCAGCTCGGTCAGGCGCTGGGTGCCACCGGCACAGGGAAGCAAGCCCACCGAGGCTTCCGGTAGTCCCAGCAACGCCTGCTGCTCGGCGATGCGGATATCACAGGCCAGCGCCACTTCCAGGCCACCGCCCATGGCATAACCATTGATGGCGGCGATACTGACGCCGTGAAAACGGGCCAGTGCCTCGAAGGCTTTGCCAAAGGCCTCGGCTACTTCGCGGGCCAGCTCGACATTCCCCTCGACAAACATATTGAGGTCGGCACCGGCGCAGAAAAATTTGTCGCCCGCACCACGGATCACCAGCGCCACCACATCGGGACGACTGTCGAGCTCCACCATCATCTGCAAAAAGGCCTGCAGGCTGGCAAGGGTCCAGGTGTTGGCAGGGGGATGGTCGAGGGTGATATAGGCCACGTGGCCATGATATTCGAGTCTGATCCTTGTCATAACATTGTCCTTGTCGATGAAGCTGCCGCCATGATGACAGTCTTGAATGACGCCAACCTGTGGCTGGCTCACAAAGCCGAAACCGGCATGGCATGGTGCAAATCGGGTGGCAGGCAACACACCCTTGATGCGACCACCGGTTAGCCCAGCGACAAGCCGGGATCGGCCAGCAGGCGGCGTGCGATGATGAGTCGCATCACCTCGTTGGTGCCCTCCAGAATGCGGTGTACCCGGGTATCGCGCAGATAGCGCTCGAGCGGATACTCGCGGATATAACCATAGCCGCCAAAGAGTTGCAGAGCCTCATCACAGATTCGATAACCCACATCGGTGGCAAACCGTTTGGCCATGGCACACCAGGCACTCTTGTCGGGTGCCCCGCGATCCAGCTTGTCGGCGGCCTGACGTACCAGCAAACGGGCGGCAGCCAGCTCGGTCGCCATATCGGCCAGGCGAAACTGCACGCTCTGGAATTCGCTGATCGGGTGACCAAATTGCTGGCGCTGCTGCACATAGGCCAGCGCATCGTCCAGCGCCTGCTGGGCGGTGCCCACCGAACAGGTGGCAATATTGATGCGCCCCCCATCGAGGGCCTGCATGGCGAACTTGAATCCTTCCCCCTCTTCGCCCAACCGATAACAGGCAGGAATGCGAACCCCGTTGAAAACAACCTCCCGAGTCGGCTGGCTGTTCCAGCCCATCTTCTCTTCCGGCTTGCCATAGACGATACCCGCGCTATCTGCCGGCACCATAAAGGCAGAGATCCCCTTCGCACCTTCACCACCGGTACGGGCCATCACCACCAGCACATCGCTGCTGCCTGCCCCCGAGATAAAGACCTTGGTCCCCTCGATGAGGTAGCTGTCACCCTCGCGCACCGCCCGGGTCTTGAGTGCCGCCGCATCGGAGCCCGCCCCCGGCTCGGTGAGGCAATAGGAGCCCAGCAGCTCGCCGCTGGCCAGTTTGGGCACCCACTCCTTGGCAACCTCGGTGGGCAACCAGTTACCCAGCATCCAGCTCACCATGTTGTGGATGGTCAGATACGCAGTGGTCGAGGTACAGCCCATGGCGAGGCGTTCGAAGATGAGGCTCGCATCGAGGCGCGGCAGCCCCAATCCGCCAAACTGTTCCGGGGTATAGAGACCGCAAAAACCTAGCCCGGCCGCCTGCTTGATGGTCGGGATCGGAAACTCATGCTCCTTGTCCCAGCGCGCGGCATGGGGTTTGAGCGCCTCATCGGCAAAGGCGGCGGCCGCCTCCACATACGCCTGTTGATCATCGGTCAGGGTAAAATCCATCTTGTCGTTCGCTCCCTTGTTGCCCCGCGCTTGTTGTCCCGCGCTTATTTTCCTGAGTTAGCGCTTTATGACGCGGCACCCACACGCTGCGTCAGTCGGATCTGCCACTATGGCGCTGTTGTCGTGGTAGCTGATGACGCTCTCACTACCACGGCTTTATCGACACACAACAGATTAACAATTGATTTACGTTTACGCTAACGTAAACTTGTGGCAGAAGTGAAGTACAAAATGGACCGACCACTGCTAGTCGTAACTCCGAGTCAGCCGGTCGAACCAACCTTCCTACCCGGCTGTCATATCCGCAAGGAGAGCATGAATGCAGATGGATGAGACCCTGAATGCCCTGACCGAGCAGGTTGCGGCTTTCTGCCAGAAAGTGATTGCCCCGCGCGCCAGCGAGATCGATCAGAGCAACACCTTCCCCCGTGATCTCTGGCCCCGGATGGGTGAGCTGGGGCTGCACGGCATCACGGTGGCGGAGGAGTATGACGGGGTGAACCTCGGCTATCTGGCCCACGTGCTGGTGATGGAGCAGGTGAGCCGCGCCAGCGCCTCAGTCGGCCTCTCCTACGGCGCCCACTCCAACCTCTGCATCAACCAGATCCACCGCCATGGCACACCCGAGCAGAAAGCGCGCTACCTGCCCCAGCTGGTAAGCGGCGAGCATGTGGGGGCGCTGGCCATGAGCGAACCGGGAGCCGGGTCCGATGTGGTCAGCATGCGCCTCACCGCGGAGCACGAGGGCGATCACTTCGTGCTGAACGGCAACAAAATGTGGATCACCAACGGCCCGGATGCCGACACTTTTGTCATCTATGCCAAGACAGATACCAGTGCGGGCCCCAAAGGAATTTCTGCCTTTATCGTTGAAGCCGGCACTCCCGGTTTTTCTACCGCCCAGAAGCTCGACAAGCTGGGGATGCGCGGCTCCAGCACCTGCGAGCTGGTGTTCGACAACTGCCGGGTGCCGCAGGAAAACCTGCTGGGCACCCTGCACGGCGGGGTCAAGGTGCTGATGAGCGGGCTCGATTACGAACGGGTAGTGCTGGCTGCGGGCCCCCTTGGCATCATGCAGGCCTGCATGGACGTGGTGCTGCCCTATGTGCGTGAGCGCAAGCAGTTTGGTCAAGCCATCGGCGAGTTCCAGCTGGTGCAGGGCAAGCTCGCCGACATGTATACCCGCCTCGCCAGCAGCCGGGCGCTGGTCTACTCGGTGGCGAGCGCCTGCGATCAGGGGCGCACCAGCCGTAAAGATTGCGCCGCAGCCATCCTGTTTGCCGCCGAAAACGCCACCCAGATGGCGCTCGATGCTATCCAGCTGCTCGGCGGCAACGGTTACATCAACGAATACCCCACTGGCCGCCTACTGCGGGACGCCAAACTCTACGAGATCGGCGCCGGCACCTCGGAGATCCGCCGCTGGCTCATCGGCCGCGAGCTGATGGGAGAAAATGCATGAGTCGTATCCACTCCCACCTTGACACGGCGAGCCCGGAATATGCGGCCAATCGGGCCGCCATGCAGGGGCTGGTCGACGATCTCCACGCCCGCATTGCCGAGATCGCGCTAGGGGGCGGCGCGGCCAACAACGCCCGCCATCAGGCCCGTGGCAAGCTGCTGCCCCGCGAGCGCATCAATCAGCTGCTGGACCCGGGCTCCCCGTTTCTCGAGCTCTCGGCGCTGGCTGGCTGGCAGGTCTATGACGAGCCGGTGCCCGCCGCCGGCATCATCACCGGCATCGGCCGGGTCTCGGGCCGGCTCTGCATGCTGGTGGTGAACGATGCCACCGTGAAGGGCGGCACCTACTACCCGCTCACGGTGAAAAAACACCTGCGCGCCCAGGCCATCGCCGAGCGGCTGCGCCTCCCCTGCCTCTATCTGGTGGATTCCGGCGGCGCCTTCTTGCCGATGCAGGACGAGGTGTTCCCCGACCGGGATCACTTTGGCCGCATCTTCTACAACCAGGCCCGCATGTCGGCCCAGAACATCCCCCAGTTGGCGGTGGTGATGGGGCTCTGCACCGCAGGCGGCGCCTACGTGCCCGCCATGGCGGACGAGTCGATCATGGTCAGGGAGCAAGCCACCATCTTTCTGGCGGGTCCGCCGCTGGTCAAGGCCGCCACCGGCGAGGAGATCAGCGCCGAAGCCCTGGGCGGCGCCGAAGTGCACTGTGCCCACTCCGGCGTTGCTGATCATATGGCCCGTGACGATGCCCATGCGCTGGCCATCGCCCGCACGCTGGTTACTCATCTGGGTAACGAGCCGATAGAGAGCAGCCCCGGCTACGAGCCCCCCTGCTACCCGCTCGAGGAGCTCTACGGTCTGGTGGGCACCAGTCTCAAACGCCCTTACGACGCCCGCGAACTGATCGCCCGACTGGTGGATGGCTCTGATTTTGACGAATTCAAGGCGCTGTTCGGCACCACACTGGTGACCGGCTTTGCCCGTATTTGCGGCATGGAAGTGGGGATCCTCGCCAACAACGGCGTGCTGCACAGCGACAGTGCCCAGAAGGGGGCCCACTTTATCCAACTCTGTAACCGGCGTGCCATCCCGCTGCTCTTTTTGCAGAACATCACCGGCTTTATGGTGGGGAGCAGCGCAGAAAAAGAGGGGATCGCCAAGCACGGCGCCAAGCTGGTCACCGCCGTGGCCTGCAGCCGGGTGCCCAAGATCACCCTGATCGTCGGCGGCAGCTTTGGTGCTGGCAACTACGGCATGTGCGGCCGCGCTTATGAGCCCGATTTTCTCTTTAGCTGGCCCAACAGCCGTATCTCTGTCATGGGTGGCGAACAAGCTGCCGGAGTGCTGGTACAGGTGCGTCGCGACAAGCTGACTGCCGAGGGCAAAGATTTGAGCGAGCAGGAGGCGGCCGCCATCCGAGCCCCGGTGATCGAGCAGTATGAACGCCAGGGTCACCCCTACTACGCCAGCGCCCGCCTCTGGGATGATGGCGTCATTGACCCGGCCCAGAGCCGCACCGTGCTGGCGCTGGCGCTCGCCGCCTGTCAGGGTGCCCGCATTGAAACCGAGCAGTACGGCATCTTTCGGATGTAAGGAGCAAAACGATGTCTGATCCACTTACTTCCTCAGCACTTGGCTCTTCAACACAGGGCCCGTTTCGGCTGGAACGGCATGGCCCGCTGGCCGAGCTGGTGCTGTCGCGCCCGGCCCGCCACAACGCCTTTGATGCCGACCTGATGCTGGGGCTGCTCGACTGTCTCGATGATCTGGCCCATCTTCATGGTCATGATCTCGCCGAACGCCCCCACGCCCTGCTGCTGCGGGCAGAGGGCAAACACTTTTGCGCGGGCGCTGACCTCAACTGGATGCGTAATCTGGCCCACGCAGATTTCGAGCACAATCGCGAAGACGCTCGGGTACTGGCGCGGCTGATGCAGACCCTCGATGAGCTTCCCTTCCCTACGGTGGCGCTGGTGCAAGGGGCCGCCTATGGCGGGGCGCTGGGCCTCATCTGCGCTTGCGATCTGGTGCTGGCCAGCGACGATGCCCGCTTCTGCCTCTCAGAGGTGAGCCTAGGTCTGGTGCCTGCGGTGATCAGCCCCTACGTGGTGCGCACTATGGGGATGCGTCAGGCGCGCCGCTACATGCTCAGTGCCGAGCCGTTCGATGCCATTACCGCCTGTCGGCTCAATGTGGCACACCAACTCTGCAAACCGGATCAACTGCTGGCGGAGGGGCGGGCGCAGGCCCTTCGTCTGTGCCGCAACGGGCCGGAGGCGATGAAAGAGACCAAACGGCTGCTGGCGGCGATAGAAGCCCATCCTTCCCGCCTGCACGAAGAAAAAACCGTCGAGACCATCGCCCGGGTTCGGGTGGGGCTCGAAGCCCAGGAGGGGATGCAAGCCTTCTTCGACAAACGTCCTCCCGCCTGGCGTCCCCGTTTCAAGGATGAGACATGACCCATCACACTCAGATTAAGCGCCTGCTGATTGCCAATCGCGGCGAGATTGCCGTGCGCATCATCAACACGGCGAAACGCCTCGGCATTCACACCATCGCCCTCTACTCCGATGCCGACGCCCACGCCATGCACACCCGTCTGGCCGATGAGGCCTGGCATCTGGGGCCCGCACCGGCCAGAGAGAGCTATCTCGACACCGGCAAGGTGCTGAAGATTGCCAAAGAGGCGCACGCCGATGCCATCCATCCCGGTTACGGTTTTCTGTCGGAAAACAGCGATTTTGCCACCGCCTGCGAACAGCGCGGCCTGCGCTTTGTCGGCCCAAGCGGCGACGCCATTCTCGCCATGGGCGACAAATCGGGGGCCAAGGCGCTGATGCAGGCTGCCGGCGTACCAGTGCTGCCCGGCTATCACGGCACGGATCAACGACCGGACTTCTTGCGCGATCAGGCGAGCCAGATTGGCTTCCCGCTACTTATCAAGGCAGCCAGTGGCGGCGGTGGCAAGGGGATGCGTCGGGTCGATCAGCTGACCGACTTTGACGAGTCGCTGGCGGCAGTCAAACGGGAAGCCAAGGCCGCCTTTGGTGACGATCTGGTGCTGCTGGAGCGCTATCTGCCCCAAGCTCGCCATGTGGAAGTACAGGTCTTTGCCGATAGCCTCGGCAACGCCATCTATCTTGGGGACAGGGACTGCTCCTTGCAGCGACGCCATCAGAAGGTGATCGAAGAGGCGCCCGCCCCCGACATCCCTCCGGCTCTGCGCCGCGCCATGGGGGATGCGGCCGTGGCCGCAGCCAAAGCCATCCATTATCAGGGGGCTGGCACCATCGAGTTCCTGCTCTGCAAGGATGAGTTCTTCTTTATGGAGATGAACACCCGGCTGCAGGTGGAGCATCCGGTCACCGAAGCGGTGACCGGGCAGGATCTGGTGGCCTGGCAACTGGCCGTGGCAGAAGGCAAGCCGCTGCCACTCACTCAGGAGGGAGTTGTGCTGCGCGGCCATGCGGTGGAAGCGCGCCTCTACGCCGAGGATGTGGCGGCCGGTTTTCTGCCTGCCAGCGGGCCTATCCACTGGCTCCACTGGCCCGTTGGCGTGCGCATCGACACCGGCGTCACCGCTGGCGATGAGGTGAGCCCCTATTACGATCCCATGATCGCCAAGCTGATCGCCCACGGCCAGAGTCGCGCCGAGGCGTTCGCCAAACTGGCCGATGCGCTGGCGGCGCTGGATCTCGGCCCGCTGATGCACAACGGCGCGCTCTTGCTGCGCCTGTGTGAAGAGCCTGACGTCCTGGCCATGAGCCACCATACCCAGTGGCCCATCCCCACTACAGCGCAACCCATTCCTGAACTCGCCTGGCCGCTGGCCACCCTCTGGCTGGCGAGCCGCCCTGCGGGCACCGCCCCCTGGCAGCAAGCCTGCGGATTTCGGCTGGGGCCGGCTCGCTGCTGGGCAGCGGCGGTACGCATTGGTGATGAGCACCGGGTATTGACCCTTAACGATCATGGCGGCCAGTTTGAGTGGCAAGGGGAGACCCGTTGCTACCAGAGAGGTGACGATAATATCCGGCTGCAGCAGGGTGACTGCTGGCAACAGATCCCCATTCAGACGGTCGCAGGCTCGGAGGCAGCCTTCATCATGACCCTAGGGGGCCAGCGCATCCGCTTCGCGGCCGATGATCAGCTGCACAGTCACTACCATGATCAGGCAAACGAGAAGGTGCAGGGCGCCATCGCCCCCATGCACGGCATCGTGGTAGCCGTGTTGGTCGAACCCGGCCAAACAGTCAGCAAGGGACAACCCCTGCTGGTGCTGGAGGCGATGAAGATGGAACACCAGTTGCGTGCAGAGCGGGATGGGGTAATTGAAACCCTGCAGTGCAAGCAGGGCGAGCAGGTAAGCCAGGGGGCCGTGCTGGTGCGCTTTGTCGAAGAGACTGCTTCACAGGAGGAACACCCATGAACCGATCACAGGACGTCCGTGACGACAGGGTCAGTCTGGTGGAGATGGGGCCGCGAGATGGCCTGCAAAATGAAGCTGCGCCCCTCTCCCTGGTACAGCGGCTGGAGCTGATCCAGCGCCTTACCGACAGCGGTCTGCAGCGCATCGAGGTCGGTGCCTTTGTCTCTGCCAAAAAGGTGCCGCAGATGGCGGACTCCGCAGCGCTGTTCGAGGCACTGCCGCGCAAGGGCTCAACCCGTTACGGCGCACTGGTGCCTAATCTGCAAGGCTTGCAGGCAGCCATTGCCGCCCGCGCCGATGAGATTGGCCTCTTCACCGCCTGCTCCGACGGTTTTACCCGCGCCAATATCGGCATCAGCGTGGAGGAGTCGCTGGTGCGCTTCGCCCCGCTGGTGCAGGAGGCGCGCCGCCTCGGCATCAAGGTGCGTGGCTACCTCTCCACCGTCATCGCCTGCCCGTTTGATGGCCCGACCCGCCCGAAACGGGTCGCCGCCATGGCCGAGCAGTTGCTGGATCTCGGCTGCCACGAAATTTCGCTGGGGGACACCATAGGCGTCGGCACTCCGGGCACGGTGGCGCCCATGCTGGATGCGGTACTGCACGAGATCCCGGCGGGGCGACTCGCGGTCCATTTTCACGACACCTACGGCCAGGGGTTGGCCAACCTGCTACCCGCGCTGGAGCGCGGCATTCGCACCATCGACTGCTCGGTAGCGGGGCTTGGCGGCTGCCCCTATGCGCCGGGCGCCTCCGGCAATGTGGCGTCAGAAGAGGTGGTCTACCTGCTGCACGGCCTTGGCATGACGACCGGAGTGGATCTCGACAAACTGGCGGCCACCGGCCAGTGGGTCAGCGAGCAGCTCGCTCGCCCCAACGGCTCGCGGGTCGGTCAGGCCTTGCACGCCAATGCCGAACGGCTGCGTGCCCGCCTCTGCCAGCCACACGCCCAGCAACAGGAGTCATGACCATGTCCCGTTCCCTGCCCGGCAAGGAGGTCACCTACAGCATCTCGGAGCTGGCCCACGAGTTTGATGTTACGCCGCGCACCATCCGCTACTACGAGGACGAAGGGCTGCTCACCCCGCTGCGGGAGGGGCAAACCCGCATCTACAGCCATCGGGACAAGATCCGGCTCAAGTTGACCCTGCGCGGCAAACGGCTGGGGTTTAGCCTGGCCGAGATCCGCGAGCTGTTCGATATGTACGACACCGACAAATCGAGCAAAACCCAGCTCCACTCCATGATCCAGCTGATCGAGGCAAAACGCGGCGCCCTGCGCCAGCAACTGGAGGATATCCAGATGGTGATGGCCGAGCTGGAGGCCGCCGAACAGCGCTGTGTTAATTCCCTTAACAGCTTGAAAACTGGCGCAGATTAACCGAATCTGGGAGCAAGCTATTGCCCTGGGGATCCCATGAGATATTGGTGCTGGTTCTTGCTCTTGTTCAGCCTCTCTGGCTGGAGCCATCCCCTCATCAAGGTTGGCGGGTACCCCTATGCCCCCTTTGTGGTCAAACTCTCCGATTCCCGCTATGAAGGGCTGACGCTGGACCTCATCGCCAAGCTAAACGAGATCCAGCAAGAGGTAAGATTCGTGTTTGTTCCCACCTCGGCCGCCAACCGTTACAAGGCGCTCGACCTGGGCCGTTTCTCGCTGATGCTGTTTGAAGACACCAAATGGGGCTGGGACACAGATAAATTCAAGATGACAGCCCCCTTCCTCGGTGGTGGTGAGGTCTATGTGGCCCTGAACAAAGTGGGTCGGGATCAGCGCTTTTTCGATGACCCTTCTCGGCATCATCTTATCGGGGTGACCGGCTACCACTACGGCGTGGGCCAGTTCAATGCCGATCCCGTCTACCTGCAGCGCAAGCTCAATATCACCCTGGTCAAAGACAATATCAGCGCCCTGCAAGCCCTGCTCAAAGGACGTGGCGAGGTAGCCATTCTCAACGTCTCATACCTTAACCAGTATCTGCTGGCCCATCCCGACACCGCCGATCAGCTGCTGATCTCGCAAAAATGGGATCAACAGTATCAGCACCGCGCCATCCTTCACCCTGCCGCCCCCATTACCCCTGCCCAGCTGGAACAGTGGCTGGCAGCGCTGCAACAAAATGGTGAACTGGATCGCCTTTGGACAAAGTACGGCGTACAACAGCACGCAACCCCATGATTACTATCCAGCTTTTCTGTACCATGGCGGGAACCAAATGGGAGTGCACCAAATGAACACCACCGAGCCCGCGTCCCCCAAGCTCCGCTTGCTGCGCTACCTTGCCTACTCTTTCCTGCTGTTTCTTATCCTGATCACTCTGCTGCTGTGGCAAACCCCCCGTTTGATCCAGCGCTATCTGCCCGGCTGGCTGGCCGAGCACTATGGCCTGCAACTGACGCTGGGGGAGATTGACGTAGGGCTGCGCAACCCTTCTCTCACACTCGGCGCGACCGCCCTGCTCGACGCCAAGCAGCAGCCCATCATCCGTTTTGAGCAGCTCTTTATCACCCCCGACCTGCAAGCCAGCTGGCAGCAGAAAGGGGTCGTGCTTTCCGCCGTCACCCTGACCAAACCCGTGGTGCAGTTGCAACGGCTGGCAGACAAGAAGGGGAAGGTTCGACTCAATCTGACCGATGCGCTAGCGACCCTGCTCCCCCCTGCGCCCTCCCCCGAGCCCGAACCAGCCAGTGCACCGCTGCTGATCGACATTGCCAGCGTCAATGTCACTGACGGGCATGTGCGCTATCAGGATCAACGCAAGGAGAGCGAACCTGGCTGGTTGCCGCCTCTCAATCTGGAGAAAGTGGCCCTCAAACTCGATAACCTGCGCACCGAGGCAAATCACCCGACAGCCTATCAGCTGAGCGCCGCCATCAACGGCAAAAGCAGCCTCGCTGCCCACGGCAAACTCGATGTGATGAGCGGCATGGGTCAGGGTAAGGTGAGCCTCAAGCAGGTCGAGCTGAAACCCTTCGCCCCGCTCTGGGCACCCTATCTCAAGCTGGATCTGGCCAAGGGCCACGCCAATGCAGAGGTGGAGTACCAGCTTAAAGAGGGCAAGCAAGGGGTACTGTGGCAATTGTCCAAAGGCAAGCTGACCCTGGACAACTGGCAGCTTAAAAAACACAAGGGCGACGAATTTGCCCGCTTCGGCCAGCTGGCCCTGAGCGAGCTGGCTGTCGATGGCCAGAAACAGTCGCTCCAGATCAGCAAGGTAACCCTGCAACAACCCCTGCTCAAGGCCACCCTCAACCCACAGCAGGAACTGGATCTGGCTGACTTGCTGATTGAACAGGCTCCCGCCAAGCCCGTCAAAGAAGCCAACACCGCAAACGAGGTGGCAAGCAATGCGGCGCCCAAGTCGGCACAACAAGCAAAGACAGCCGGTAACGGCAAGAAACACGGGGCAGACAAACCCTGGCAGTGGCAGATCAAGCAGATCCTTATCGACAGGGGCGATCTCACTCTCACCGAATCGAGCAGCGGCAAACCGCAGGCACGCCAGCTCTCCGGCCTCAAGCTAGCGCTGGGGCCACTGGGCAGCAAGGGGGAGCAACCGAGCAAACTGACTCTGGCCACCCAGTTCAACCAGAGCAGCCCCCTCGCCTTTGATGGCCAACTGACCCTGACTCCTTTCACCTTAAGCGGCGAGATCAACCAGCAGGAGCTCCCCCTCACTCTGGCACAGCCCTATCTGGCCGATCTGGTACGCATCAAGGTGCAAAACGGGCTGCTGAGCAGCAAAACCCTCCTCGATCTCGCCACCACTACCCAGGGAGATCTCAGCAAGCTGACCCTGCAAGGGGGGCTGGATATCAACGGGCTCAAAGTAGTCGATCGGGCAGACAATCAGCGGCTGCTGGAGTTCAACACCCTGGCTCTCACCGGGCTGACGTACGACGGCATCAGCCAGCAGATGCGGATCAAGGACATTGCCTTGAACAAGCCCTTCGCCCGCATCGAGATCAACGAAGATGGCACCACCAACCTGCAACAGCTGCTGTTGCCACAACCGGCGGCCACCAACAGCCCTCACGCGACGGCTGGCAGCAAGGCTCCCGATTTTCGTTTCACCATCGACCAGCTGCGCACCGAGCAGGGCAACCTGCGCTTTGCCGACCGCAGTCTGAGTCAGGATTTTGTGGCCGATATCGCCTCGCTGGGCGGCCAGAGTCGCCATATCAGCAATATTCCGGGGCAACGCTCCGATCTCGCCTTCAACGGCAAGGTGGATCGCTATGCGCCGGTGACCATTCGCGGCGGTACCAACCTGCTGGTGGCCAACCCTATCCTCGACATCGCGGTCGCCTTCCACAACCTGGAGCTCACCACCTTTACCCCTTATTCGGGCACCTATGCCGGTTATGCCATCGACAAGGGGCAGCTCTCCATGAAGCTGCACTACAAGCTGGAGGGCAACCGGCTGGAGGGGGATAACGACATCACCATCAAGAAGCTGCAACTGGGCGAGAAGATCAAGAGCGAGCAGGCCAAGGATCTCCCGCTGGGGTTGGCCATCGCCCTGCTGAGCGATGCCAACGGGGTGATACAGATGAACCTCAAGGTGAAGGGGGATCTCGATCAACCGGACTTCAGCATCGGCAATATCTTCTGGGATGTGCTGGGCAACACCCTGAGCAAGGCGATCACCTCCCCCTTCTCCCTGCTCGCCTCGCTGGCCGATGGCACCGAAGATCTCGACGAACTTCCCTTCCTGCCGGGGGATCCCGATCTCACCCCCACCCAGCAGGAGAAACTGGTCAAGCTGGCGCAGGCCCTCAAGGATAGACCCAAGCTCAGCATGAACATTCGCGGCAAGGTCAACTTCAACGAGGAGCGCCCCATCCTGCAACGGCAAAAACTGGAGCGGGTACTGGCCAAGCTCACCGGCAATCAGGCGGATCTTGACCTGCTGGAACAGGACCCCGCCCTGCAAAAGGCGCTGGCCCAGGCCTATGAAGAGCGCTTTGGCGAAGATCTGGAAGATCTGGCCGATCGGCTCCATCTGGATGAAGAGAGCGCGGCACTGAGGGCCCAGGCGGTGATCCTGCTGCGGGATCAGCAGCTCATCACCGCCAAATCCCTGCGCAATCTCGCCATGCGCCGGGCGCAAAATACCAAGGAGTTTCTGGTCGACAGCCAGGGGATCGCCCCGGAGCGGCTGTTCGTGCTCGACAGCCAGGTCAAGGAAGAGGACAAGGAAGCCAAAGTGATCCTGACACTGGATCAGTGACGCCGCCGCACTTCGTAAAAAGCGTAATAAAAATACAACCCCTCAACTATTTTGACACCTTTTGCTCACCAAACAGCCTGCCTTGGTGAGCATTTGGCCTCTGATGCAAATAATCACGTAGTTTTTTTACGATTTATCCCCCTTGCCCCCTTGCGGGCGCGCCGCAGCCTGCCTAAAATCGCGCGTCTTTTGTTAACCCCCACCTCTATTTTTGGAGAACGCCACGTGAGCGAAAAATTGGCCAACCCTGCCCCTCTGGGTCTGATGGGTTTCGGTATGACCACCATCCTGCTGAACATCCATAACGCAGGTTTCTTCCCCATCAGCGCCATGATCCTGGCCATGGGCCTGTGCTACGGCGGCATCGCCCAGATCATCGCTGGCATCATGGAGTACAAGCGTGGCAACACCTTTGGTGTGACCGCATTCACCTCCTACGGCCTGTTCTGGCTGAGCCTGGTGTTCCTGCTGATCATGCCGACCATGGGTCTGGCCGAAGCCACTCCGCACGCCTACATGGGTTGGTATCTGCTGATGTGGGGCATGTTCACCCTGTTCATGCTGGTTGGCACCATCAACTACCCGCGCGCCAAGCAGTTCGTGTTCGCCTCCCTGACCGTGCTGTTCTTCCTGCTGGCCGCCCGTGACTTCACCGGCAGCACCCTGATCGGCACCATCGCCGGTTTCGAAGGCATCATCTGTGGCGCCAGCGCCATCTACCTGGCCATGGCCACCGTGATCAACGAGCAGTTCGGCCGCACCGTGATGCCGATCGGCGATCACAAGAAAGCCGCCGCCGTACAGCTGAAAGCCGCTGCCTGATAGGCAAGCCACTCAGATTGTGAAAAAGGCACCCTCGGGTGCCTTTTTGCTATTTCGCAAAGCTGACGTTCCTGCGCACACATTTTCCCTTTTCAGCCCTACATCCGGATATCCGTCTCTAGCTATTCGGCACTCCTGACACACCCATTTGTGGATATATCCATCAACTAAATAAGGCTCTCACGGGCCACCACAAGGGATGCAGTTTGTTTTTTAGTATGAGGGCGTATAGCCACTGCCTTTTTTAGGAAATAATCCACCTAATACTATCAGGTTATTTTAAAGCATCCCGGTTCAATACTTTTTTATCTGCCATCAAAAGGTCATTCACCTTGCTCGACCAAACAGGTTCATATTCTTTATTTTCATTTTTTTTGATAGGCCATACAAAGCCATGTTTATCAAAATCTGCCTTGTCGATTGTTGTCCCCGGTTGTGGAGTTAAAATCTTCACATTCAATTTATTAGCAGCATTTATCACTCGTTCTATGGGTTCTGACCACCCATGTGGAGCCATATTGTAAGCAGCCCAATGAACAGGTAATAAATATTTTCCTCGCAATATTTTATGAGCTATAACGGCTTGCTCTGGTCCTAGGTGTGTATCATGCCACATGGCACTATATGAGCCAGCCTCCATTAATGTTAGATCAAATGGGCCATACTTTTCACCAATAGTGTTAAACTCCCGATGCATCCCCGTGTCACCACTATAAAAGATTGAATTATCACTATCCTTTATGACCCAACTCGACCACAAGGTGTGATTAGACCTTGATAAACGGCCAGAGTAATGGCGTGCCGGTGTTGAAGCAATAAACACCCCATCAATGACTTTTTCTTCCCACCAATCAAATTCAATCACTTGAGCTTCTGGCACCCCCCATTTCATGAGAATGCTCTTAATTCCTAATGGAACAACCCATTTTGTTTTTTTACTTCTAAAGTAGTTCGCTACCTCATAGTCTAGATGGTCATAGTGATCATGCGATATAACGATAAGATCAACTGGAGGTAGCGCATCTAGCCTCATTGAAGGAGAATAAAATCTTTTTGGCCCCAGAGCCTTAAATGGAGATGCTCGTTCAGACCATGTCGGGTCAATAAGGACTCGACTCTTTTTGAACTCCAATAATACATTTGAATGCCCAAACCATGTAACTCTCAAACCTGACGATGGTAACGCAACCAAATCTTTGCCATTGCGAATACCATAATCAATAGACTCCTCAGGAGTTCTAACCTCCTTATTATTAAATAGAAGGTGATACAAGCGTTCTATCGATGAGCTATCATCCTCCTTCATCTCATCAATGTTCTCAAATCCCTTTCCATTCCAATGTTCTGAGTTAATGACTTTCAGGTTATCTTTTGGAGCATCAGTGTCGCCGATAACAATATAGACGGATGTATATATCGACAAGACGACAATGAATATCATGGATAGCAATGCTAAAATAACTTTCACAAAAGCACCTCTAAATAAAAGCAAGTTGAATCTTTTAATACAACAGCAGATTGCATCAACAGAATTAAATTCAACTATTCATGGAAGATAGAATAGATTCAAGACCATTTGTAAAAATTGACTCAGGGATTAACATAGTTAATCCCTAACTACAGGTGGCTACATTAAAAATGTGAGGGTGATGGTAAATAAACTTAGCTTCGAATTACAGATATTACACTGTTTCTATCTTCCGGTTTTTGAGGACCTATCAATATTGAGTTTTTAACCATTCGATCAATCAAAATAAATTGATCTTCAGTCTGAGCGTGGATCATCGCGATCGGCTTGTCAGCATCAACGCTTTGACCCAGGCGGATAAAGTCGGTCAGACCGACCGCATAATCAAGTTTGTCACCGGCAGCGCGGCGACCACCGCCCATGGCGACCACGGCCAGACCCAGCTCGCGGGTATCCATAGCGGTCACGAAACCGCTGTTGGCCGCGAAGACCGGGCGCACGATGGCGGCTTTGGGCAGGTAAGAGTCGTAACGCTCCATAAAATCGGCCGGGCCACCGAGACCAGTCACCATGCGACCGAAGATCTCGGCCGCCTTGCCATTATCCAGCACCGCCTGCAGCTTGGCGCGGGCATCGCGCTCATCGCTGGCAAGACCGGCGGAGATCAGCATCTCGGCACACAGCGCCATGGTCACTTCGTGGATGCGCGGGTTGCGGTATTCACCGGTCAGGTAGCGCACCGCTTCACGTACTTCCACCGCGTTACCGGCGCTGGAGGCCAGCACCTGGTTCATGTCGGTCAAGAGCGCAGAGGTGCGGCAACCGGCACTGTTGGCCACGGCCACAATGCTCTTAGCCAGCTCTTCGGACGCTTTGAAGGTCGGCATAAAGGCGCCGGAGCCCACTTTCACATCCATCACCAGCGCTTCGAGCCCGGAGGCGAGCTTCTTGGAGAGGATGGAGCCGGTGATCATCGCGATGGATTCGACGGTTGCAGTAATGTCACGTACTGCATAGATACGCTTGTCAGCGGGGGCAAGATCGCCGGTCTGGCCGATGATGGCGACACCCGCCTCTTTCACCACTTTCAGGAAACGGTCGCTGTCGACCGAGGTCTGGTAGCCGGGAATGGCGTCCAGCTTGTCGAGGGTACCGCCGGTGTGGCCCAGGCCACGGCCGGAGATCATCGGCACGAAACCGCCGCACGCAGCGACCATCGGGCCAAGCATCAGGGAGACAACATCACCCACACCGCCGGTGGAGTGTTTGTCAACAATCGGGCCACCCAGATTGAGGTGATCCCAGGTCAATACCATGCCGGAGTCGCGCATGGCGCAGGTCAGGGCAACCCGCTCATCCATGGTCATGTCTTTGAAGTAGACCGCCATCGCCAGCGCGGCGATCTGCCCTTCGCCGATGGTGTTGTTGGTAATGCCCTGAACGAAGAATTGAATTTCTTGGGTACTGAGCGCTTCACCGTTGCGCTTCTTGCGAATAATTTCTTGAGGCAAAAACATCTTTCATTCCCTCCGCCATTGCTGGCGTTACACAAGCCTGAATCCTTGCCCGCACACCGCATGGTGGGGGCTAACAGGGCGGACAGCAGTCCGCCCTCTCATCAACCTATTAGTAACCGCTGGTGTTGGCCGGCTTGTCGCCATGCCCCAGAGTGGCCAGCAGAGTGGCCAGCAGGCTGGATGCACCAAAGCGGAAGGTACAGGCGGACACCCAGTCGTTGCCGAGGATCTCTTCGGCCATGGCCAGGTACTGACCGGCCACGGCGGCATCTTTCACGCCACCCGCTGGCTTGAAGCCGACTTTCGGATTCTTGGCCTTGATCACTTCCATCATGATGCGGGCCGCTTCTGGGGTCGCATTGACCGGCACCTTGCCGGTGGAGGTCTTGATGAAGTCGGCACCGGCATCGATACAGATTTCGGAAGCGCGACGGATCAGCGCCTCTTCTTTCAGCTCGCCGGTTTCGATGATCACTTTCAGCAGCACGTTGGCACCGCAGGCCTCTTTACAGGCTTTGACCAGATCAAAACCGATCTGTTCATTGCCGGCCATGAAGGCGCGGTACGGGAACACCACGTCCACTTCGTCAGCACCGTAGGCGACAGCGGCACGGGTTTCGGCCACGGCGATCTCGATGTCGTCGTTGCCGTGGGGGAAGTTGGTCACGGTCGCAATGCGTACGTCGGCAGCGCCGATCTCACGCAGAGTCTTGCGAGCGATAGGGATAAAACGGGGGTAGATGCAGACGGCGGCGGTCAGGCCAGCCGGTGACTTGGCCTTATGGCACAGGTCGATCACCTTCTGATCGGTGTCGTCATCGTTCAGGGTGGTCAGGTCCATCAGGTTCAGGGCGCGCTGAGCGGCAACTTTCAGATCAGTCATTCTGTTCTCCTCAGTCATTCTACTCTCCAATTCGGATTTATTACTTAATAAAACAATCATCATCCTTATCTAAAATTTAAGGCATGGCAAATAGTCTAATCAAATAATGGTCATAGACACTGACTGTTGCAGATTCGTGTTTATCAATGCCACATTTAAAGGGCAATGATAAAGAAAGGAGGGAATGTTAGGCCAGAGATACGATGAATTTAAACATAGCATATCACTATACGGAGTTTACATGTCTTGTTTCAAAGCAGCTTTCATTTTCCTAGCTCCTAATGTCAATCCAGAACTTGATTTTCAATGGGTTAAAACAGATAGCGTTCATGTTAAAACAATAGCAGTATCTAGCTATCAAGAAGCATGCTTACAGCTTGATGATTTATATTCAGAAGGTATCAGAGCTATAGAGCTATGTGCAGGATTTGGACATGTCGGTGTTGCAAAAGTTAAAGAACAATGCTTGGGGCGCATGCAGGTAGGTGTTGTAAGATTTGATATACACCCATGCCTTGATAATGTCAGTGGTGATGTTTTATTCAGTTAAACAGTATGTTTTCATTAACCAAGAGAAAAGAAAAATGAAACTAAAAACAATTTCAGCATTCATGTTTGGCCTTTCCGCAATTGCATCATTCAATTAATTTGCGGATATCAACCATGAACTCCAACCCGGTATTAATAAAGTAAATTTCCTAAGTGAAAACACAAGAATTTCAGGAAATTTATTCTTGCCTAAGGATTTTAATCCGGCTAAAAAGTACCCTGCTATCGTGGTGATAACTCCAGCCAGTGGCGTAAAAGAGCAAACCGCCGGAATTTACGCAAAAAAAATGGCTGAGAAGGGTTATGTCACTTTAGCATTTGACCACAGAACATATGGTGAAAGTGGTGGTATGCCTCGAGGCATGGAAAATGCTCCGATGAAAGTGGAAGATATTAAAAATGCAATTAGCTTCATCCGTTCTATTCCAGGTGTTGATGATGAGCGAGTTGCTGAACTAGGATTATGTTCTGGTGCTGGTTACGGTCTTCAAACTGCCTATCAAGATTCACGTAAAATCGCTAGCTGTTGTTAGCGCTTTTATTGACTTCACTGATTATGGCATGGGTGGTGCAACTCAATATGCAAACATGCTCAACGGCTCCCCTGTTAAGCAATATCAACAGCAAATTAAATGGGCTAGTGATGCTCGTCAAAAATACTTTGAAACCGGTGAGGTACTCTATGTAGATGGGATCCCTGCTGCAGGTTCTGGTCTTGGTGAATTCTGGGATCAAGCTGCAGATTACTACCGAAATAGCAAGCGCGGTGGTGCCGTAGCAACATACACCCCCAAGAGAGCAGCTATCTCATTAGATTCAAGATATGCATTTAACCCAACTGAACACATTGAATTACTTGAAGGAAAGCCATTTATGGCGATCATTGGGTCAGAGGCATTGTCTGCTCCATTTAGTAAAATTGCTGTGGAACGTGCAAAACAGAAAAAAATTGATGCCACACTTTTTACCATCAAAGGTGCTGGTCACTTTGACCTGTATGACCAAGATAAGTATGTTAATCAGGCTGTTATAAAACTGGATGAATTTTATAAAAAGACCATTTTTTAACTACATATAGTACCATTGCCCTAACTAAGTCGTTGTTTTTAGAACCTCTCAGATGAATTGTTTGGGAGGTTCTTTTTTCTATAGCCTAAGGCTATGGGTATCATTGGCAAACGGTATTTTATTAATGACACCATGCTATGTACTCTATCGTTAATAAAGTGGAGGGAAATATGGTTGATATTAGACTGTTACGTTTGTTTATAGCTATCTATGAAGAAAAAAACTTAACTCTTGCTGCGGAAAAATGTCACATTACGCAGCCATCCATATCTGCCGCATTGAAACAACTTGAGGAACTACTTGGCAACGATCTTTTTTTACGAGATAAAAAGGGAGTTCAACCACTTAACAGTGCCCACGAGTTATATCCTCACGCAAAGCGTCTTGTGAATGACAGCGCTACAATCTCAACTTTATTCATGTCAAAGGCAACAACACCTAAAATAAGTGTTGGGGTCTGCAACTCCATCAGTAAATATAAAACTGCGACAACACTTTCTCATTTAGAACGTTTGGCACCTAATTGCCATTTTATTTTGACCTCATCAGATAAATCTGATTGCAGAATTGGATTCGAAAAAGACAAAAATGATACTGATCTATTTATCCCGTTATGGGAAGAGAAGTTTGTTTTTGTTACAAAAGAGAACATTTCAGCACCAAGTAAAATCGAAGATTTTTATCACTTAGATTTTATAGAGTGCCCCAGTTGTGAAGTTCACCAAGAAGTGCTCGGATTAATATCATCAAAGAAGATTGCATTGAACATTGTGTCTACAGCAGAAACAAAGGAACAGGCTTTTTTGTTAGCTCTTGCGGGTTTAGGTAGTTGCTTCCTTCCTATGGGACTAGTTGAAAAAGTATCAGACATAAACGTTTTTGATATTAATCTCCCCATTAGAGGTCGAAGCGTAGGGCTATGTATGCCATCCCATCAAGCGATAAACCCAGTACTAAAAAAAATACGAAGCGATGCAAAATTAATTTCTATAGAAAACTTTTAATAATTCACATAAATTCAATATAAAATAGGGAAAGCTATGATAACAATCAAATCAAAAATCAGTTTTTATAGCCAAGAAAACAAACTAATTGGATATCTATATCAACCTGACAACATTGTGGATAATGAAGTACGATCTACGATTCTTCTTGTCCCACCTCAAGCCGGTGTTAAAGAGCAAACTGTTGATGAGTATGCTCAGCGATTATCTGCACATGGTTTTATTTGCCTGACATTTGATCATGCAACTTTTGGTGACAGTGAAGGTGAACCCAGATTCTATGAAAATCCATATAATAAGTCAGAAGATATTTCTGCAGCAGTTACCTACTTATCAACATTAGATATAGTTGATAAAAAATCAATTTTTGGTTTAGGAATCTGCTCCGGCGGAGGATACTTATCACATACAGCTGTTACCGATAGAAGAATATCAAAAGTTGCAACCGTAAATGCGTACTTCGATCATCGAGGTTTTTATCGCAGCTTATTCTCTCAAAAGAATTTAGATGAATTACTCTCATCAGTAAATAATGCTAGATTACAATTTGTAAATGGTGAGGCGATTTCATATTTACCGCATGCGCCAGAAAACTGCACGCCTGACATGCCGAAACTATTTCAAGAGTTTTATGAATATTATATGACAGACCGGGGAATAAAAGGAAAGTATGAGAGTAAATTTTTACCATGGAGCTATGAGAAGCTATTGACATTTTCAGCGCTAGATAACGCGAAATTTTTAGCGCCAACGCCACTACTCATGATAATTGGTGAGTTAGCAGGCTCTAAAAATGAGAGTGAACAAATGTATAAAGAAGCAAGTGAGCCTAAAGAACTATTCGAAATAGGTGGCGCCAACCACATTGATCTCTATGACAAAAGCATATTTGTTGAAAGAGCAATCGATAAACTGATAGCATTTTATCGTTCATAGCATATCGAACATGAAATAACCCCCCTATTTTTATTCTCTGATACTTTGCCAATACCGGACTAACACCGGTATTGGCTGTGTGTTTAAATAACATTTACGTTAAATATAAAGCTCGTCAGTTTTGGATTTTCGTATTTAATTTAACACTGACCACAATTAAGCATTTCCACTGTTTTACCATTTTTGTTGTGCATTGATGTCACAGAACTCCGTAACCTCCCTCCCCCGCCAGCAAGCGGGTCGCGGGAAAACGCTGCGCGGGATCCTGGCTAAAGAACTGGCTCAGTTGCCGGTATACCGCGGGATAGACCTGCTGCAGCCGCAGCGGATCGGTAAAGAAGATCTCGCAGCTGACGGCAAAAAATTCGGCAGGATGTTCGGCCGCATAGGGATCGATGGCGGTTACCTCATCCCGATCAAGCTGCTGGCAGAGCGCATCGAAGGCGGTTTGAAAGACCTGTTGCCACAGCTGGCTGCTCATCTGCCCCGGCAACGGCGGCGCACCGTCCGCCTCACCGCCCAGCATATCGAGCTTGTGGGCCAGCTCGTGGATCACCAGATTAAAGCCGTCCCAGTCGCCATCTTGCTGCAGCTCGCTCCAGGCCAGCACCAGCGGCCCTTGCGGCCAGGATTCGCCGGCGTTCTCCTCTTCAAACTCGCTCACCAGCCCGAACTCATCCTGCACCTCCTGGCGCCGGGTCACTGGTTCGGGAATGATGATGATTTCGTGAAAGCCGCGATACCAGTCAAGGCCAAGGTGCAAGATGGGCAACGCCGCCTGCAGCGCCAGCACCTCCTGTTGACGGGGGCGGAGATCTACCCCGATCAGGGTCAGGGTCTTGCGCTTGAGCAGCTGTTGCCCCAAGCCAATGAGCGTCGTCTGCTCGGTGTCGCTGAGCCCTTGCAAGATGGGCACAGCCGCCAGCGCCTGACGCCACAGTGCCAACTCATCTTCACTCATGGACGTTTGCGGGCGACCACCCAGCCATTTGAACCATCCCAGCACGCCTACTCCTTCTTTTGATGCAAACAACAGGTCACAACAGTTTGACGAACCGTTTCGGCCGCTCATGATAATCCTGCGCCAGATAGAAACGGTGGGCAGCCTCGCGCTTGAGGCTGCTGGATAGCTCCAGCTGGGCGCAACCTGCGGCCCGCGCCATCGCTTCTGCTTCCTTGAGCAAGGCTGCGCCCACTCCCGCCCCTCTTGCCCCTTCATCGACAACCAGCGCCGAGATCAGGCCCCAAGCTGGTGCAACATGCAGCGGTGCCAGCTTGTGCCACACCAGCACGCCGACTACCTTGTCGGCCAGGGATGCGAGCAGCACAACGCTCGCGGGATCCGGCGCCAACAGGCGCGCCGTGACGTCAGCGCCTTCGGCAGGATACCCCAATTGGCTGAACAGGTGGGCGATGGCGCTCCCGTCGTCGGCCTCAGGGGGACGGATCGTCAACGTCTCAGGGTCATTTTTCATTGTTGGCCTCATGTTTGCTTTCCATTGTGTTACGCCCGTCACATTGTCCGGCGCAGATCAACAAGGAGGATCTCATCTTTACTCATAGAAAACGCTGCCTGCCATTATCCCCCCACCCTTGTCAATTCACAAATTTGCAACAAGGCAACATTTTTCGCTGGGAAGCACCGATACAACTCGATATGTTACAAGCCATGCATGGCGCGTGTTTGCGCTCTGCTTAACCCCTCAACCCCGCGCTCATTTGTTAACTGGATTGTTAACAAACAGGGCCAAAAACAGTGACAGAGAGCGAGGCCAAGATCTCGCCAAGACAGCGCCACAAACACAACAAAGGAGTTGTTGTACATGAATGAAATCGTCAATGCCATCAATGGTGTAATCTGGAGCCCTGCGCTCATCTACCTGTGTCTGGGGGTCGGTCTTTACTTCTCCCTGCGTACCCGTTTTTTGCAACTGCGTCATATCAAAGAGATGGTGCGCCTGATGTTTGATGGCAAGAGCACCGATGCCGGTGTCTCCTCCTTCCAGGCGCTGGCCATGACCCTGGCCGGTCGCGTGGGTACCGGTAACATCGCAGGTGTGGCCACCGCCATCACCTTCGGTGGCCCGGGCGCCCTGTTCTGGATGTGGATGGTCGCCTTCCTCGGAGCCAGCTCCGCCTTCGTGGAGTCCACCCTGGGTCAGGTTTACAAAGAGAAGATCAACGGTGAATACCGCGGCGGCCCGGCCTTCTACATCGAGAAAGGGCTTGGCATGAAGTGGTACGCCTGGACCTTCGCCATCGCTACCGTCTTCGCCTGCGGCGTGCTGCTGCCTGGCGTGCAGGCCAACTCCATCGGTTCAAGCCTGCAGACCGCCTTTAATATCGATCCGAACGTCACTGCCGCCGGTCTGGCGCTGCTGCTCGGCTTTATTATCTTCGGCGGCGTCAAGCGTATCGCCAGCTTCGCCAGTACCGTAGTGCCCTTTATGGCGCTGGGCTACATCATCGTGGCTTGCGTCATCATCGCCCTCAATATCGGCCAGCTGCCGGGCGTGATCCTGCTGATCTGGAAAAGCGCCTTCGGTCTGGATGCCGGTTTCGGTGCCATTCTGGGTCTGGCCATCATGTGGGGGGTAAAACGCGGGGTCTACTCCAACGAAGCGGGTCAGGGTACCGGGCCGCACGCCTCCTCTGCTGCGGCAGTGAGTCACCCGGCCAAACAGGGTCTGGTGCAGGCGTTCTCCGTCTATATCGACACCCTGTTCGTCTGCTCCGCCACCGGCTTTATGCTGCTGATCACCGGTCTCTATAACGTACAAGGGCCGGACGGCGCCGCCATCTACACGGGTATTGCCGGTATTGCAGCAGGCCCGGGCTATGTGCAGACCGCCATGGAGAGCATGATGCCGGGCTTTGGCAGCATTTTCGTGGCCATCGCGCTGTTCTTCTTCGCGTTCACCACTATCGTTGCCTACTACTACATCGCCGAAACCAACATCGCCTACATCAACCGCAAGATTAATCGCCCCTGGCTCACCTTCTTGCTGAAGATTGCGCTGATGGCTGCCACCGTCTACGGCACCGTCAAGACTGCAGATCTGGCGTGGGGCATGGGTGATATCGGAGTCGGCCTGATGGCATGGCTCAACATCATCGCCATTCTGCTGCTGCAAAAGACCGCCTTCACCTGTCTGAAGGATTATGAAGCGCAGCAGGCACAAGGTATTGACCCCGTATTCCACCCTGAGAAGCTCGGCATCAAGAACGCCGATTACTGGGTGGGCAAACGCTCCGAAGAGAACCTGGAACTGGAGAAATCAGGCCATCAGTTCGAGCCGGATCAGGATCGCAAGCTCTCCTGAACCAGAACGACATAAGACATCAATAGAAATGGCAGCCTCGGCTGCCATTTTTATTTCTTTAATTTCAATGAGTTAGATTTAAATCAAGGAGTTAAGTGCCACACAAGGGGACACTTTGGGACGTGAAAAGACACCAAAATTGGCAAAATGTGGACACTTTTTTCTGCCGATTCTCGGGGAAGATCAAGCTGGTTGAAGATGGTTTTCCAACGGGTTGAAGCGGACCGCATCATTCAGATAATCCGGTGCAAAGTGGGCATAAGTCATCGTCTGATGAATGTTCTGATGCCCCAGAATTTTTTGCAGTGCCAGGATATTTCCACCCGCCATCATGAAGTGAGAAGCGAACGTATGGCGCAGCACATGAACCGCCTGCCCTGCTGGCAAATCAGGGGCCACTTGCTTGATCACGTCACGCACCAGCAGATAGTCAACATCTTTGAATAACAGGCCACGATGAATACCCTGTGTAATCTCCTTCGCCAGTGCGGCTGAGATGGGTACGGTCCTGTTCTTGCCGTTCTTGGTGTTGATGTAGGTCACCCGGCTAGCAATTACATCATCCCGTCGCAGCCCTGTCGCCTCGCTCCAGCGGGCACCGGTGGCCAAACACAACTTGACCACTTTCAGGTTGTCACCAGTCAGCGCGGCCAGCAGGCGACCAATTTCCTCATGGGTGAGATACCCCATAGCGCGGTCTACCTGTTTGACCTTTTTCAGGCCCTTGAGTGGATGTTCATTGTGATAGTGCCCCAATGCAATCAGCACGGAAAAGACACCGCTAAGCCTATCCTGCTCCCAGTTGAGCGTACTGGGCTGGCAACCGGCTTGCAGACGTTGAGCCCGATACTCAGCAAACAACAGACGGTTTATTTGCCGGGCCTGAGGATAGCCCAATGCAGCATCCAATTTGCGCAGTCGGGTAATGGCATTTACCCCCGACTTCAGCGTCTGGCCATGGTAACGCCACCAAAGCTCGATAAGCTCGGAGAGCGTCCGGTTATCTGCTGGCCGCTCCACCCACTCTTTGTTGTGTTCGGTGGCGATCACCCAGCGCTCGAACTGCAGGGCCTCGGACTTGGTTTTGAAGCGCTTGCGGATCCGCTTGCCTTCCCTCCCCTGCGGCCGGATATCGACCAGGTAACCATCAGGCGTGGACTTGATGCTCATACCACGCCTCCTTATTCAGGGGAGATGTCAACATTTTTTGAGCAAAGAACCATACCCAGGTTAACAAATTTTGTACTCTCATTGTCATCTCCCTTCAACCAACAGACTGTGATTATATACAGCAGTTTATGTTAGTTAGCGCTGTTCAAATGGGGCGACAGAATATAATGCTAAAATAGATTGTGATGAGAATAGAGTGATGATTGATAGGCATTCAGAATAACTAAGCATCTATCAGTAGATACGGTAAAATAATACCAAATTAAGCATCATTTAAAACATCAAATGCAGATGGAAGATATAATGATTGCACATCTTCTAATGAATACACCGTACTTCCATCGCCATAATGAAAACCTAAATTTTCATTGAGAGCATCGACGAAAATAGCGATCTCATTATAATAGACATGCTCAAAAAAAGAGTATTTCTCCACTAGCTTTTTAAACTTATCACTGCGTCCATAACACAAACAATTAATAAACAAAAGATTGAATTCTTGGTTTGAAATTTGAGCGCGCAATATATTTGCGTATGTTTTTTTTCATCAAATGCAAGGTCAATTAATTCAATAAAATTAAAGACTTGATATAGATACCTAAAGTAGTGCCCTATCTTATCGTAATTATTACTCATAAAATGGCCATAGATAACTTTCAAGTATGATAATAGATCACTACCATCAGCTCGTGTTATATTTATATGCTGCGCATTATCATTTAGTTCATTACACATATTTGAAAAAACATCCCCATCTCTCATTCTAGAAGACATGGAATTATGTAATGAAATCATATTAAAAAAAGTACTTTCAAAAACTTGCTTTTGCATTGCTTTTGTTTGTAGTTCAAATTGTGATACTTGTGCCTCCATCTCCTTCCTAGTTGCCCTTAGTTCTGCTGATTGTAAAATAATAGATATAATAACACCAGAGAATGCAAGACCAGAAAAAAGAGTATTAAGTGCTCCATATACATCACCAAACTCACCTAGGCTGGGAGCAAACACCTTTCCAGTGAGCATGTTCCCAAACATCCATTCATAAACAATCCAATTAGGATATTTCCACCAAAGCAAAGAAACTAAGATGAATGGCAACGCACATAAGACAACAAAAACAAAACGACGAATCATATTTTAAACCAAACAGTTTAATAATTAATTATTTAATGGCATGAGGTATTCAATTATGCCTACAACCTAAAAATAGGCACCCATAACATTATGGCAACTTCTCATTTGCCACCTTTTATTGCAGAAATAAGGTCTGCGAGTTTATTGTTTTTCACAACAGCCTCTAGTATGGAGGCATCATTCTCCGTCCGATAAAGACGAACAGGATTCTCAGAAAATTGCATTACGATACTATCAAGTAATTTACCACTCATATCTCCATGAACACTCTCAGCCTCATCTTTGTAACCATGGTAAGTCATAGCAATTGCCACTTTGTAAGCATAATCCTCACGTAACTGACTTATATGGTTATACTGTTTTGCGGAAAACCATGCCCCCCATATTAATGGTAACGTTACAGCTATCTTCGCTATATTCTGGGCAGTTAGTTTTTCCGCAGAAAAAACATGACTTACAAACTCCATGCCAACATATGTTAACCCCGTCAAACAAATGAAGAATACGAAAACCCAAATTAATAGGGGGAGAATAAGTGCTCTACAACGCTGTTGAAACGCTGATGCCATTCCTCTTTGACTGGTTTTCTGAAGTAATCCATCTACAACTTTAAGTTTTTCTGTAGCATATAACGCTGTATCATCTACCGCACTACATACATTTTCCACTTTTTCTCTATATTCAGAAATATCATACTTAATAGCATCAAGATATGCTGAGTATTTCCCTTCATATTGATTAAGCAGTGAATCAAGTTTGTCTATTGATTTTTTCACTTCTAGCTCTTTTTTGGCTAGGGAGTCCCTATCATCATTAGACATTTTTTTTAAATCACTTATCTCATCACTTACTCTTTTTTTAATTTTATTAAATTCAAAATCAATTTTGTTTTTGCTTTCCTCGAAATAAAAATATTTATTTGACTCTTGTTTTTCATGTTCAATCAACGAATTAATTACAATTAAATCAGCAATAAACAGCGTTGACTTTTCATTAATGACTTTTAAATGGAAGCTTTTCTCGCTTTCATTGATGTTAAGTTGTTCCTCCTTGCTCAGACTATTTATTTTTCTTGAAAAAAAACATGCCTGCTCTACTGTACCAAGTGATATCCCGCCCTCTCGATAAATAATGAATTCAAACATAGAGGACAAAGCATCAAGATATTTATTAACCAAAAGACAATATTTTTCTGATTCCATTAAAAATGGAGATGACTTTCCACGCCCCTTGCTAATAGTATATAGATTTTCATTTAACCCATTTATCTGAAATAAAATCCCATCCGCATAAGATAAATTTTTATTCTCATTGTTGTTATCATCATCTTTTTGCTTTAAAAATGAAACCATGTTTGATTTAACTATGGATAATAAGCTATCTATATATTCTATTTTTAGCTCTATTTGCATAGCTTACCCCTTAAATGACTAAGTTAGCGCCCTGTTTGTCTTTTTCTATATGATCTGTGTTCAACCATCACGCCGATGATCTGGATGTGCTGCCGGTCGGAGTGCATGGTGGGATAATCGTCATTGAGGGGGACCAGTTCAAACACCTCTTGACCGTTCTCATCAATGCCGCGGGGCCGATACTTCTTGAAAGTGGCCTCGTTGCTACCGTTCTTGGCCACGACGTAATCCCCTGGTTGGGGTGACTCATCAGGATCAACGATGATGAGATCCCCTTCCTTGAATAGCGGCACCATGGAGTCACCACGTAACCACAGGCCAAAGCCGTATGGGCCGATCTCGCCCCCTGCTGATACATATTCGACATTGCCATCGAAGGCGGTGGCTTGCTCGCACATCTCACGCCAGTTGCCCGCTTGGACATAGCTCAGAATCGGGATCCGTTTACCCTGAAAAATCACTGCTGGTTCGACGTTGTGATAACCAGGTATCCGTGGCTCCCCTGATGATTCAGGAGCACTCCCCTCCCCCGTCAATAGCCACTCAACGGTTACCCCCAGCGCTGCCGCCAAGTCATTGAGATAGCGGCCTTTCGGCTGGTTAAGTCCAGATTCCCACTTGCTAATTGAGACACGAGTAATCCCGATGCGCCTTGCAAGCTCATCTTGGCTCATTTTCTGCGCACGCCTGCGTGCTGCAATACGGTCATTGATTGTTTCCATAAACCTAAGTTACCACTCGGTGACGTAACTAAAGCAACGAAACAGCTTGATTTGAACCCGACCCATAAGTTACCTTTCAATCAATTCGACACTTAGGTAACAAAAAAGGGAGCGAGAAATAATGCAGAAAAGTACTGTCTTAGAGCACTTTGGCACCGTAACGGCAACAGCCAAGGCTCTTGGGATCTCCCATGTAGCGGTTAGCAAATGGGATAACACCATCCCCAAAGGCCGCGCCTACCAGATCGAGGTACTCACCGGCGGCAAGTTAAAAGCCGACTCGGGCAGTACCCAGCAACAACCCACTCCTTGTGTTTGAACCCCCTAAGAAGGATTCATCATGACTACTCGAATCAAACCTATCCGCATCCCCAGTGATGTGAGCCAACTACCGCTTGATTACCCCTTTGGTGATCGGGTCAGCGAAAGCCTAGAGGAGTACGCCAAGCGCCAAGGCTTGACGGTTGGGGCCGTTAAAAAGCGTGCCGACCGCGGCCAATTGCCCATTTTGCAAGACGGCCCGGGTGCACCTCGCGAGGTCAATCTTTACGCCCTGTTCCTGAAAGCCCGTTATCAGGCTGAGCGCTACGTCACCATGACGCTCGCGTGAACCTGCAAACACCATAACGGGTCAAGGAGAACCTCGCATGTTTACCGAATACGCCAGCAAACATCCGCACTGGATCAGCGCCTGCCAACGCTTTGCGGCCAGTCACAACATGGCCGAGATCGCCCAGCGAACTGGCATGAATCCGCAGATCCTGCGCAACAAGTTAAACCCAGACCAACCCCACGAGCTGACGGTGGCCGAGTTGATTGCCATCACTCAGGCAAGTGAGGGGGATGAAACCCTGTTCGATGGCGCCCTGTTTGGCTGTGGCTTGACGGCCGTAGCCATCCCACAGGCAGAACGAGCCCCTTCCCTGCCCCACCAGGCTATCGACCTGAACGCCAAGATCGCCAGCATTGGCCAACGAGCGCTGGAGCTGACAGACCGGGGCCGGATCACCCGCTCTGAGCGCAACACCCTGGTGAGCGTGGCCACTTCGGCCATGGGGTCACTCGCCATCCTGATCCACGACATTGAGGCCCGCTTTCAGGCGGTGCCAACCCTGGCCTGTGCGTCAGACATCCTGATGCAAACCATGACCATGTAAAGGGGGGGGAACACATGCAAACCCAACGCATTGACCATGAACAACGCAACCTGGCTGGCCTGACGCCAGACCAACAGGTGGCCATGAACACCGCCGGCTGCATGCTGCTTCGCGAGATTTTCGGCAAACATCGCTCCAGCCTGGACACCGACTGGCTGGCACTGAGCCTGGCCAAGAAAGCGGCCATCTGTGCAATCGCCCGCCAATCTCGAAACGAGCTGATGACAGCAACCCTGTCGACCCTGCCGCATGCACGGCGCGAAGCGATCAGGTTGGCCGTGATCGCACTGGAGTATCAGAGCGATTTTCGCGGCGGCTGTGACCGCAAGGTGTGGCACCCGGCACCAAGTGCCAGATCCATCGGGGATATAGAGAGGGAGAAGAAAGAGAGAGCGGCAAAACTTCGCATGAAGCGCGCGGTGCTGGCGGCAAGCCAGATGATTGGGCAAGGACCACGTCCTATTGGGCAATAAAAAAGCCCGCATTACGGAGCGGCAACTCCAAGCGGGCCTCTATCAACAACGTATGAGGAAGTCGACATGGCAACTTTAGCGATCCCCTGCGCCCTGCGCAACCTTCGCATCCAACAACGCAAGCTGACGGGCCGCTATGGCGCCCGTCTTAGCCAACACCCGGACGGGGTTGCGCTTATCGAGCGATCAACCGCACTGGCTTGGGCTTCTCTGTTCAGCCGCATCAACCCCTGCACCACTCAACAAGGAGCCTGACCATGAATGCACAACCGACCCAAATCAACCTGCTCAACCACCATGCCGCCAAGCGCCTGCGCCAGTTGCGGGAACAGCTGAAGCTGAGCCGCCCCAAGTTTGCCGACCAGCTCGGCATTCCACCCACCACGCTCAAGAACTATGAGCTGGGATACCGTGAGATCGGGGGCGGCCTGTTCCTGCTGATCGCCAACCACCCTGAGCTGAAACGCCATGTCGATTGGCTGCTGACCGGCATCGCCACGCCGGAGGTGCAGGCATGAGCAAGATCTTCCATCCCGTATCCGAGCAGGAGGCGCTGGCTGAGTTGCCGCGCCTGCGCCAGCGGCTCACTGCCAAAGTACGACACGCTCACCAATATCGAGGCACAGAGGGTAAATCCCTGATGGCCCAGGCAAAGCGTGCCCTGCGCTGGCACCAGCTGTTTGTCAGCATCAACCGGAGGGCCTGCCAATGAGCGACATCATCAAGATTGCCCGCCAGGCACCCAAGGTGGTCGAGGGACTGCTGGCCGATATGTTTGCCGCCAATGCCGAAGATAACCGCATCGCCTTGGGCGGGGTTTATTCCGGCCAGCAGTACATCCAGCTGCAGCTGGTTGCGACCAGCAACCCGGCTGATCTGCTCGATGATGACGGCGACGAAGACGATGAAGAGGCGGCACCACTCCCCGCACACAACCAGCTGACCACCCACTGGCTGGCAGCCCGCGCCGAGTTTATCGCCGCCGGCGGTGAGGCCAGAGGCAATCGGGATATCCCCCGGGAGCTGCTGGCGCTCGGTGCGGTGCGCTCTGTCTATTGGCTGGCGCTGGGCCAGGGGGCAACCGCGCTGGCCAAAGAGATCGGCGAGTGGTGGCAGGAGTGCGCGCCACTGCATGGACAAGGTGAGGTGATCAAGTGACTCATCACCTGCAGCAGGAACTGACCAGCCAGATGTATCGCTGGCAAGAGACCTATCGGGAAGACGCAGCTCGGCTGCGTCTTTATCAACGGGAGCTGGCCCATGCGCGCCGGCTACCTGCCCGCCCCCACGTCAGCATCAAGCTATTGCTGCGTCAGTGCGCGGCCACCCGTCGAATGAAAACCCATGCAAAGCAGCGCATCAGTGGATGCCTGTTTCGCATCAAGACGTTATCCGCTTAACGCATGACCAAGCTCACCGCCCGGCTGCCGCTGTCGAGAAAAGCACAGCTGCAGCGCGTCAATACCCTTTGCAACTCTCTGCCCGGCGTCAACTTTGACGCCGTTTTCGGCGGCCCACGCGGCCAATACGATCTGCTGTGGGCCATCCAGTTGCTCGATGGCCTCTCCCCCGAGTTAACCCGCGACCTGTTCAAGCAGTACGCACGACGCCGCAAGGATTGCAGCTTCACCCATTGCCGGGCAGCAAATATCTGGCTGCGTGAGCGAACCCGCTGGGTGCGCCAGCTGCTCCACGCCATTCCGGTCAACCCGAGGGAGATGCGCGATGAAGACGGCCGCAAGAAGGTGGCCCACCAGTTCGCCAACCAGACCGCAGCCATTTACAAGAACATCGAACAGGGCATTAAAGACGGAGCCGAGCCGGATCTGCTGCAGACCTGGGAGCTGATGCGTCAGCCTGCCGACCAGTGGGGCTTTATCGGCAAGATGCCCAAGTTCAAATCCGACGAAGTGCGGGATAACTGGATCCTGAGCGTGCTGGTGCGCCTGCTCTCTGCCAAGTGGTGGGAGAAGCGCGTCAACCGCTGCTGGGACCGCCTGCAGGAGCAGATCAACATTCTGCTCGGCAAGGTACGCAAGGGCGTGTCGGCTTATGTATCGAACGCCACCATGAAGGTGGTGCGCGAACGCAAGCGGGCCATGATGCGCTGGCTGGCCGAGTCGGAAGTGGTCAACGAGCAGTATGACCTGGTCGTGTCGATGAAGGATTGCTGGGAGGCCAGCAACGCCAACCCGGTGAACCGCCGCAACGAAATGATGGTGCGTGCGCGGGGGTTCAATGACTATGCCGAGGAGCAGGGTCATGTGGGGGTCTTCTTCACCTGGACAGCCCCGAGTCGCTTTCATGCCTGGACACAAAAGCACAACGGCAAAGCGGTAGAGAACAAACGATATCAAGGGGCCACGCCGCGGGAAACCTGTGCCTATCTGGCCAAACTCTGGAGCCGTGCCAGGGCGGCCCTCAAACGGTGGAACGCCCCCGTTTATGGATTTCGCGTGTGCGAGGCTCACCACGACGGCACCCCGCACTGGCATCTGCTGCTATTTATGCGCCCGGAAGATCGCAACCGGGTGATCGGCATTCTGCAACGCTATGCCCTGACCGATGATCACGAAGAGCTGGTGCGGGATATCAAGGGCGCCCCACCCTTTACCGACTTTACTCCCCGCTTCGACTGGAAAGAGATAGACCCGGCCAAGGGGAATGCCGCGGGCTATATCGCCAAATACATTGCCAAGAATATCGACGGCGCCTACCTGGACGATGACGAAGAGGCTGACACCGCCGCAGATGAAGGGGCCCTGCATGCCGTGGCCTGGGCCAGTTGGTGGGGCATTCGCACCTTCCAGCAGATCGGGGGCGCCCCGGTCGGGGTATGGCGCGAGCTGCGCCGCATCAGCAACGCCAAGAAAAATGCCGAACTGGTTGGCCCACCCAAGCCCGTGCTGCAAGACCCGCGCTTTGAAGCAGCCCGCTTTGCCGCGGATAACGGCATCTTTCGCTGCTATCTGCACGCCATGGGCGGTGCACTGGCGACCCGTGCCGAACACCCCATCAAGCTGGCCCACCTCATCGAGGAGCAGGCCAACAGCTATGGCGAAGACATCAAGCGCCTGATGGGCATTACCTCCGCTCGCCTTGGCATCAAGACCCGCCTGCAAGGGTGGGAAATTGTGCCTGCCGGCACCCATGAAGCCAGGAAAGCCGCCGAGGCTGCAGCGAGGGGGGTTGGGGTTAAGACGGGCGACAGCCCGGCACCTTGGAGCTCTGACAATAACTGTACGCGGCCAGATCCTGATGCCTTCACAGAGCAGATCATGAGGGAACAATGGGGGTTATCACCCTTCTCCATCGACCGATTACGGGCTGGCGCCAGTATCAGGTCAGACGGTTTCACCCTCTGGCTTGAGAACGGGCAGGTGCAGTCGAGCCGATCGCTTCCAAGCGAGCCTGATTTGCAACTGGATAGACTACAGCCAGCCGAACAGGACCTGCCGGATGAATACGTGGTTCCGGAAGACGAGCCGGACTGGCCGATGCTGGTTGAGCTGTGCGGCAAGATTTATCAGGCACAAGGCCACGCTGGGGCACACCGCTGGATCGAGATGCTGCCCGAGCCCTATCAGTCCGAGATGTGGAAGGTATTGGAGGGGCTGGATACGCCCGAGTGGTTGCAGGAACAGGACGACTACAGCGAAAAGTGGGCATGAACATGAACAGCAAGCAAACCGTCAGTCGGGAAGATTACCGCCGCCTGGATAATCGGGTGACCTGCATCCTACAGCAGCGCTGGCCCTGCCCGCCATCACCACCGAGGTGCCGAACCCGTTTCAGGCCAGAGCCAACCGCCCCATCGTGCTGGTGTACTCAAGAGATGGCCGCCCTATTGGCCGCCGCCACGTTGTCGAAGAGCTCACCCCCGTGGCCATCGACCAGAGCGGTACCATCCGCTGCGCCGTCACCGGCCGCACCCTCTTTATCGCCCCGGGCAGCATCACAGATCGCGCCAACCCAGGCGCAGCCGAACAGCTCAACCCAAGGTACAATCCAGCACTGCACCAGGTGGTGGCTGACCACCGTCAACATGTAGACGCCGTCACTCAATCACTTTAAGTAAATACCGCTCAGGGCCTGCTGCTATGAGTACCAGAAGGCCCTCTCCTTTCTTTTCTCTCATTCCGCCGCCCAACATCTCGGCCAGATACACCAGGTGATACGGGTCGCCTCGCTCACAATCCTGACTTGCTCACGAAGACGAGGCTTGGTGGAGCTTTCCATTGCAGTTCCTTGAGTGTATTGTTGCGCCGTGACAAAATAGGAGCCAAAAGAGGAGTCACTTCGAGTGCGTTCAGCACCAGTGACAGGCTGATAAGGTCGTGGTTTAAAACGAGTTTTATCGGGGTGGTTCGGAGTTATATGGAAGGCTCGATTAACAGATTAGAACCGCCTTCCATCTAATCACTGTTATACGATAGGAGAATGCAGATGACATCATCTTTAGCGATGACAGAATTTGTCGATGCACTAGAATTAGAAAAAGACTCTTTTGGAAACTGTGAATTTCAAGCTTTTATTGAATATAAAAGCCAGGTTGTAAACGCGACGGAGTTAACAACCGTTAAGTTTATTCGAAATGGATACAATGATGGTGACATAAAGCTCACTGAGTCCGGAGTTCTTACGGCAGAGCGCTTTCATCTTGACTTCTCAACTCTCTATCAAACTTATAGCTTCAATGCAGTTGAACAGTCACTAAATGTTTTTGGAAATTCACCCAAAATGGGTGGTGATTATACGATAAAAATCAAGGTGATGTAATTCGTATAACAACCTGTTTAAGAGTGATTCGCAACGCTTGGCATTTTTACTATGCGTTGCGTTTAGTGTTTAAGGTGGTATGCGGTAGCATTTGTATTGCGTTGCTCACCCCTTAACAGAGCGTTAAGCCTAAGGAGAAACCGTGCCAATAGGGCTAATCTCAGGTAGAGAATATACCAAACAAAACATCTTTGATCCTATTCTGTATCCAAGAATGAAAGAGGAACCTCTTCTTAATGATGACGACTGTATTGTTGTACCTGTTAGGAATGAAAACACTCCTCACTATAGAAGGGTGGGAATGTAGTGGTCAACTAAATCCGGACACTGGGTTAGGCCGAACCTCGGCTTTTGCTGGCGGTATCCCGTCATTGTGGTGATGTGGACGCCGCCAGTTGTAGTAATCCATCAGGTAGTAACTGATATCCCGCTTCGCCTCTCGCAAGCTCATATATCCCGTTGCCGGGAGCCACTCTGACTTCAGGCTTCTGAACAACCGTTCCATCGGGGCATTATCCCAGCAGTTGCCACGCCGACTCATACTCTGGGTCATGCGATAGCGCCACAGTCGTTGCCGAAATGCTCGGCTACCATATTGGCTGCCCTGGTCAGAGTGAAATAGCACACCGGATGGGCAACCCCGCTGCTGATAGGCCATCTCCAGTGCTTTGATTGCCAATTCTGCATCAGGTTTGTCAGACATCGCCCAGCCCACGACCCGTCGGGTGTACAGGTCAAGCACCGCTGCCAGGTAATGCCAACGACAACCTGCCCAGACGTAGGTAATATCGCCACACCACACCTGATTGGGTTGCTGGACATCAAATTCGCGGGCCAGCAGATTGGGAATGTCCGGTCGTTCAGACCGTGCCACCTTATAACGGTGTGCGCCCGGCTGTTTGGATACCAACTCGGCTTCCTTCATCAGGTTACGTACTTTGAATCGGCCAATCTGATACCCCAACTCCCGCATCATCGACATCAAGGCACGGCTGCCCGCTGAGTTCCGGCTCGCTTTGAACAAACGGCGCAGCTCACAGCGCGGTTGCATACGTTCACGGTTAATCGCCCGCCTGCGAGCCAGATAGTCGTAAAAACAGGATGTTGGAACATCGAAAGCGCAGCAGACCAGGGTGATGGGGGCTTGCTCCCTTAATCGGTCTATCAGCGCGTACGTGTGAAGTCGTCCGCCATCAAGAGAGCAGTAGCCTTTTTTAGAATGTCCTTTTCACGTTCGAGTCGATTGATACGGGCTTCCAGCTCCTGGATTTTCTGCTGCTCAGGAGTTAGCGCTTTGCTGATTGGGGTTGTGCCGCAGCGTTCGGATTGGAGCTGCTGAACCCAGCGGCGCAGTACGGTTTCACCGACATCCAGTGAACGGCTGGCTTCGGGGACTGAATATCCCTGGTCGAGCACCAGGGATGCGGCTTCGAGTTTGAATTCGGCAGTAAATGAGCGACGTAATCTTGTCATTGAACACCTCAGGTCATGGTGGCGACTGTACCACCTAAAATGATGTCCGGGATGATTAGACCACTACAGAAGTCCATCTTTTGGCAGAAGGCTCGGAAGAGAAGAAAACAATCCAACACATGATGATTGTGTTAAATACCTGCATGATGAATTGGTGAATCCAGAAATTGGAGCAGTTAAGTTTTCGACTAATGTTTTCGGGGAAGCTCGACATTATGAAGAGCAAGTGATTTTTAGTCCACTTAATGATAGTGATTATAAGTGGTTTAAGGAATCAGATGCGCGGATTGCATTTCATGAAAGCACTTACATTCAGCCTGATATTGCAGGCAGGGACACAAATAAATTCTTTCCTCGTTCAGCCTATCCCAATGTAATCATCGAGGTGGTTCGTACACACCACCCCGATTTAGATACCTTTAAAAAGCTTCTTGAGCTTTCTAATACAAACCATCACATATATTTTTATTTCATTCGCGAGGGAAGAAACTCCTCAAAATTCAACAGTCTTTCTGTCGTTGATGGTGTGCTTAAAATTCGTGTTTCTCACTATTTGATTGGTGGTACTCTTTACAAAAATGGTAATCCCTATGCCCCCAAAGGAGAAAACGAAACCTTCGAGCATTGGTATCAATATCTTGAAAATAGCTATTTCACTACTGCTAGAGAAGGGGCTTAACAACGTGCTGCTAGGGACAAAACTACGCTGCGCTCCGTTTTGCCCCAAAGCACGGCGTTAAGTCATACACGACCATACAAGCAATATATATGGCGGCCCCATCGCGCAAGAATGGGAGAATAACTAGAGGCGCTATTGCGCCCCCAGTCCTTTCAGTACCATCTGCCGCCCCTCCGGTGTGAGTGACCCCATTAAGCTCAGCACCAGCTGGTTGGTGGTCTTGGCCGAGGGGCTCAGGGTGTGGGCGAACGACAAGGTGGCCACCCAGCTGTGGCCACACTCGGCATCGGTGCACTGGCAGTAGAGATCCGAGACATCATCGCTCAGTCGGTTGGTCTTGGTAATGCGGCCCCGCTGGCCACACACCTTGCAATAAACCCGCATTACGCCCCCTTTTCTATCCAAATCAACAGCCTATCTTGCCACGGCAAACACTGTTTGTTTATACAGTTGAACCGATATTCTCCCGAAAATCGACCCAGAGGGAGCGAGGGAGTCCCGCGCTGTTGATGGCATCCTGGATAAGCTCACACAGCGGCAGCACCTCGTTGCGCGCATAGGTGGCATCGTACTTCTCGGGATCCCCGAGCCCTCCCCCGCCATTGGTCGGAATGATGCCGGCCAGCGCCGCCGGAAAGCGGTGAGAGGTCAATACGTCCTGAGCGGTGATCCCCTTGATGGCCGCGAACTCGTCCTTGGTGGCGATATCCCCCACCGGAATAAACTTGATGCCATCGGGCTTGCCGTCCGGGATGTTCACAAACATGGAGCGAAAGTTCCCGACGCCCTTACTGCTCGCAATCATCTCCTTCATCTCATCCTCGGTGTCATCGTCCATGTTCGGGTCGGTGGCGTAGAAGATGAAGCCCATGTGGGCGCCATTGAGGAAGTATTTGCGCCTAAACAGGGTGGCATCCTAGTTAAGCAGCGCCGATTGCAGGCAGCCCAGGTAGTCGGGCATGCCATAGATCTGCTGTTATACCAAATACTTCAATTGTAAGAGTACTCACACCACGATCCGTTGTTGCAGTGTTTCACAATGCATTCATACCAAAAGTGCATTCAAGCGCAACGGCTTAATCCCCAATTGCTAAATATTAGATATAAAAGTGTCCATGTGACTTTATTAAGATGCAATAAGCGGCACTTTAAAAAATTACCACCCCTCTGGCTTCAGCAAACCAATCGCTCCCTACACAGCTCATCCCGCCTGACCAAAATGGCCCCCCAAATGACTGGTACTCAATTAAGTCTCGTGCTATATTTGACATTACATAATAAACTATAGTGGTAACAACAAATGAAGAAAATATTTCTGATTAGCTTAATGCTTCTGTTAGGGTTCAACACTCTGGTTCATGCGGAAGAGGTATCTTTAGCTAACTTAATTGAATTGGCAAAAAAAGGAGATGCTTCTGCACAAAATCAACTTGGTGAAATTTATGGGGATGGTGAAATTGTCCCACAGGATATTCAAAAATCAGTCGAATTTTATCAGAAGGCGGCTAACCAAGGGTTAGCAGAAGGTCAAGTTAATCTTGGTTTAAGCTACTATTTTGGCCTCGGTCTAAATGAAGACTATAAAAAAGCTGTTGAGTGGTACCGAAAGGCAGCAGAACAAGGAAATGCTGATGGACAGTTTTATCTTGGGGCATCCTATTATTTTGGCGAGGGTATTCCAAAAAATGAAAAACAAGCTTTTGAGTGGTATCTCAAAGCCGCGGAACAGGGACATAACACTGCCCAATTTAAGCTAGGGACTATGTATTTGGAGGGCTCTGGTGTTGTGTCAGATAATAAAAAAGCTTATGCTTGGTATTCTGCCTCAGCATCTAATGAATATGAAGATGCAATCGATGCTATAAAGAACACAGCTGATAAATTGACACCTGACGAGTTAATCAGTGCCAAGGAACTTGCACAGAATTACATAAAAAAATATAAAAAAAATAAATGAAAATAGGGGCGCTATTGCGCCCCCAGTCCTTTCAATACCAACTGCCTCCCCTCTGGCGTGAGTGAGCCCATCAAGCTGAGCACCAGCTGGTTGGTGGTCTTGGCCGAGGGGCTTAGGGTGTGGGCGAACGACAAGGTGGCCACCCAGCTGTGGCCACACTCTGCATCGGTGCACTGGCAGTAGAGATCCGAGACATCATCGCTCAGTCGGTTGGTCTTGGTAATGCGGCCCCGCTGGCCACACACTTTGCAATAAACCCGCATTACGCCCCCTTTTCTATCCAAATCAACAGCCTATCTTGCCATAGCAAACACTGTTTGTTTATACAGTTGAACCGATATTCTCCCGAAAATCGACCCAGAGGGAGCGAGGGAGTCCCGCGCTGTTGATGGCATCCTGGATAAGCTCACACAGCGGCAGCACCTCGTTGCGGGCATAGGTGGCATCGTACTTCTCGGGATCCCCGAGCCCTCCCCCGCCATTGGTCGGAATGATGCCGGCCAGCGCCGCCGGAAAGCGGTGGGATGTCAGCACATCCTGAGCAGTGATCCCCTTGATGGCCGCAAACTCGTCCTTGGTCGCAATGTCCCCCACCGGGATCAGCTTGATGCCGTCGGGCTTGCCGTCCGGGATGTTGACGAACATAGAACGGAAGTTACCCACACCTTTGGAGCTGGCGATCATCTCCTTCATCTCCTCCTCGGTGTCATCGTCCATGTTCGGGTCGGTGGCGTAGAAGATGAAGCCCATGTGGGCGCCGTTGAGAAAGTATTTGCGCCGAAACAGGGTGGCATCCTGGTTGAGCAGGGCCGACTGCAGGCCGCCCAGGTAGTCGGGCATGCCGTAGATCTGCTGCTCTGGGTCGTACTGGGCCAACCAGATGACATCCTCCGGCCGGTAGATCAGGTTCGGCTTGCCCTGCTGCAGATAAACAAAGCAGCCATCCTCGCGCCGGCGCAGATAGACGCTGGAGAGCGGCAGCAGTCCCACCACCTGGTTAAACCCGTTGCGCAGTTTGAGCAGGCCAGCATCCCCGAACTGCAGGTAGTTATGGGCAAAGGCGGTGACCGTGGTGCGCTGGTTGGTAAAGCGCCCCGCCACCATATTGCGGCGCGCCATCAAAATGGCCCCGTGGTGGGCATTGGCCCGCACCACCTTGGCAAGCCCCTTGCGCTCGATAGGTGGCTGGTAATACTCGCCGTAGGGGTTGTAGAACACCCCGGTGTAATCGGTCATCCAGGCCGTGGGATCGATGGCCTCCGGCATGCTGAACGCCACCGCGCTCTTTGCTGATGTGGCCGCCCGGGCCGGTTGGGGTTTGTGTCGCTTGGTCATGCTGCCTTTCTCTCCTGGCTGGTTGCCCAGGTGGATTTACGTTTGCGGGTGGTATCGAGGGGCTCGTTGGCCACAGCGTGGGCGATGGCAAAAAAGACGTCAGCGTGGCCGGTCACATTGTCGCGAGCGGCCCGAAACGTCATCTGGCCGCCGCCGGTGGTGCTGCGCTTGATGGCGAGAAACGCGAGCGGTATATCCCGATCTGCGCTGTCCCACTCGATGCGGTTTGCCTCCACCACGTCGATCATCTTGAGGACCAGCCGCGATTTGCTCTCGATGCTGTAGTTGATGGGGTGGCATATGCCTTTGAAGGTGGGTTTCAAGAGGTCATACACCCCGGCGCCGATGCCGGAGACATCGACCCCGAGATAGGTGACCCGAAACTTCTTGGCGATGCGCTCGATCTCCTGCGCCTGGTACTGGAAATTGAGCCCGCGCCAGTAGTGCTTCTCGAGTACCCGAAAGCGCTCGCCGACGACCATGGGCGGGGCAACCACCACCAGGGTGGCGTTGTCACGGGTTCGGCTCGGGTCGTACCCCAGCCACACCTCGCGCCGGCCAAACGGGTCGGGCCGCCCGGGCTTGTAGTCTTCCCAGCGGCTGGGGTCTACCCCCGCCCGCTCCATATCCTGGAATTTGAACACCGACAGGGCATCGTCGATAAAGCGGCACATATAGAGGCGATCGAACACCTCCTCCGGGTACTCGTCTTTCAGCTCCTCAATGTCGATGAGGTTGCAGCCAAGCCGAATGGCATCTTCGATGGTGATGACGTAACGCCACTGCCTATCCGGGCAGATGCGGCCGCCATCGCGCAGGTCATTTTCGCCCGGGAAGTCGATGGCCACCCGGCTCGGGCGTTGCCCCTTCCAGCGATCCCCCGTCCAGAACCGGTACGCCTCGTGAACCTTGCTCGATGGCGTCGAGAAGTAGGTCTTGCGCCATCGGCTCTGGGTCGCCATGGCGCTGGCCACGTCCGAGAGCTTCTCGAAGTTGGGGATCCAGAAATACTCGTCGATATAGACGTTGCCGGAGCGGGACTGGGCGCTGTTGGAGTTGGTGGAGCAAAAGTGCAGCTCTGCGCCGTTCGACAGCACAATGGGGTTACCGGTCAGAGTGACACCGAGGAAGGTCTGGGCAATCTTGCAGATGTAGGAGCGAAACACCTCCGCCTGGGCGCGGGTGGCGGACAGGAATATCTGGTTGCCGCCGGTAAGAATGGCATCTTCCAGTGCCTCGCCGGCGAAGTAGTAGGTCATGCCGATCTGGCGGGACTTGAGGATGTTGCGAGTGCGCGGCAGTGCCGGGTCGTTCTTGGCCTCCCGACAGCACAGCTGATAACCAAACAGAGTCCCCAACCACTCGGCAAAGTCTGCCTCCGTCAGGCGGCTGACTTCATTCTTGCCCTTCTTGCCGCCCTTCCCCTTGCGGCCGCCATCCTGACCACCGCGCCCGCGTGGGGTTCGCGGCGGGGCAGGTTCGTCTCCCGTTTCACGTTGGGCCTTGAGGGCCTGCTGGCGCTCGGCCCACTTGATGGCCCTCTCTTTGAGGCTGACGTGGTGGCCGATAAGCCGGTCCAGTTCGTCCAGCTCGGCGCTGGTTTTCTTCTCACGCCCGAGCAGCGACTGCACCCGGCGGGCAATGGCATCTTCCACCGCCTCTTCGGTCAGCAGGTCACGCCAGCCGTACTTCTCGGCCCAGAAGTAGACCACTCGGCAGGAGTTGAGCCCCAGTTCGTCCTTGATCTCCTGGGGTGTCCATCGTTTAAGGTAGAGTCCCCGCGCGGCATTGCGGATCTCTTCGGGATACGCCACGGCGCCTCCATCAGGTGAATGATGGCGCCATCATAGCCAGCCCCTCCCCTTGCTTATCTCACTGATGTTCCACGCAATTCGGATATCCCGCTGGATCCGAATCGCCACGAACACAACCGGATGAAACACCCTTGCCGACCCGATAGCCTGAGCCCGAATTATTTGGGAGCAGGCATGAGCGCAACAACCTTGAGAACAGATTGGGTCTGTATTGCCACCGAAGGCAAATCGGTGGACGGGCGGGATATTACCCGCGACTGGCTCACCGACATGGCCGAGACCTACGATCCCGATTTCTACACGGCCTTGCTGTGGCCGGAGCACGATCGCTGGTCAAACTTCGGCGTGGTGCAGGCGCTCAAAACCGTGGAGGTCGATGGCAAGCTCAAGCTGTACGCCATCCTCTGCCCGAATCGCGATCTCATCTACTACAACCAGAACGGCCAGTATCAGTTCTGCTCCATCGAACCCTTCGAGAACTTCGCCGACACCGGCCGCACCTATCTGTTTGGCCTTGGCGTCACTGACGAGCCGGCCAGCATCGGTACCACGCGCCTCAAGTTCAACTCCAAGCACAGACGCCACACCATCGGCACCAGCGAACAACTGGATCTCTCCGCGTTCAAGCTCCCCAAGCACGAGAAGGCCGATGGCCTGATCGCCAAGTTTTTCAGCTTCCTGGCCAGTCATGGCGAGCAAGCGCCCACGACTGCCCCCAGCCAACCCGAGGATGAGGAAATGACCAAAGAACAGTTCGACCTGCTGCTGGGGGCCGTCAATGGCCTTGGCACCAAGATCGAAGGCTTCAGCACCAGGCTGGAGACCAAACCCACCACCGAACAGCCCGCCGCACCGGCTGCAGAGCCCACCAAGGTGGACGCACAGCCCGGCATCACTGCGGAGCAGTTCAGCAAGCTGGAAGAAACCCTCTCTGGACTGGCCAACACGGTTGGCGAGCTGAAAGGCCAGATCGACCAGTTCTCTGTCGAGAAGCCGGGCCAGCGCCCGGACGCCCTCGGCGGTGACGATACCCCCGCAGTCTATTAAGGAGCGACCGTGAGCCAGACCCTTACCGTCCAGGCCATGCAGCGCCTGGAGCAATACAGCAATGCCCTGGCCAAGGCCTACGGCATCCCCGTCAACGCGCTGGCCAAGCAGTTTAGCGTCACAGGTCCCGTGGAAACCGGCCTGCGCGCCGCGCTGCTCGCCTCCGTCGAGTTCCTCGGCCTTATCACTTGCCTGGACGTAGACCAGATCAAGGGCCAGGTGGTGCAAGTGGGCATCGGCAAGCTGTTCACCGGTCGCAAGAAGGATGGCCGCTTCAACGGCAAGATCGGCGTTACCGGCAACACCTACGAGCTGACCGAAACCGATTCGTGTGCCTCGCTCGACTGGGCCACCCTGTGCGTCTGGGCCAACGCCGGCAGCGAGGGCGAGTTCCTGCGCCTGGTGGGCGACTTCATCAACAAGGCGTTTGCCCTGGACATGCTACGCGTCGGCTGGAACGGCGTGAAAGCCGCTGACACCACCGATCCGGAGAAGAACCCGCTCGGCGAAGACGTCAACAAAGGCTGGCACCAGCTGGCCCGCGAGTGGAACGACGGCAGCCAGATCATCAAGGCCGAGGCCGGCAAGAAGATCCACTTCGACCCGGATGGCAAGGGTGATTACAAGACCCTGGACGAGATGGCCTCCGACCTTATCAACACCACCATCGATCCGCTGTTCCGCCAGGACCCGCGTCTGGTGGTACTGGTCGGCACCGATCTCGTGGCCTCGGCCCAGGCCAAGCTCTACAGCGAAGCCACCAAGCCGACCGAGCAGATCGCCGCCCAGAAGCTGGCCGAATCCATTGCCGGGCGCAAGGCCTACATCCCGCCCTTCTTCCCGGGCAAGCGGATGGTGGTCACCACCCTCGACAACCTGCACATCTACACCCAGCGCGGCACCCGCAAGCGCAAAGCCGACGATAACCAGGACAAGAAGTGTTTCGATAACCAGTACTGGCGGATGGAGGGCTATGCCATCGGCGAATACCTGGCCTATGGCGGCTTTGAAGAGGCCGACATCGAGATCGGCGCCGCCCCCACTGCGCCGAGCGAGTAAGCCATGAGCTCACCGGGTCAACGCCACAAGCAACGGGTGCAAGCCATGCAGGGGGCCGCGCAGGTCGCCTGCACGGGCATGGCTACCGGCGCGGTGGCGGACAGCCTGCACCTGCAGATGATTGCCCTGGAGCAGGACATCGTCCGCCTGCGCAAGCTGGCCCGCATCGGGGATCGGGTGAACATGAAGCGCAGCGAGCTGATGCCCAAATACCGCCCCTATGTGGAGCGCTATCTGGCAAGCATCGCCGAATCAGGCCAGCCCTATCAGAACGAGCTGTTTCAGCTGCTCACCGTCTGGGCCTTCGATGTGGGCGATTTCGACACCGGCATCGCCTGGGCCGAGCTCGCCATTGCCCAGGGCCAGCGCACCCCGAGCAACATCAAACGGGACTGGGCCCACTTTGTGGCCGACACCGTGCTGGAGTGGGCCGAGAAGCAAGCCGCCGAAGGCCATGCGGTCGAGCCCTGGTTCTCCCGGGTGTTCGACAAGGTACGAAGTGACTGGCGCCTTAACGAGCGGCTGACCGCCAAGTGGTTCAAGGCCGCGGGCTGTCTGCTGCTACGTGACCAGGACGGTCAGCCACGCCCCAGTGCCGTGGGTGACTCCGCCACGCTGGAACAGGCCGACCACTGGCTGGCCCAGGCAGAGAAGCTGCACAGCAAGGTGGGGGTCAACACGTTGCGCCAGAAGATTGCCATGCGCCTGCGGGTGCTCAATCCCGACTAACAAACCGACTCTCCGCGCCGTCGCACCCCGGCGCGAATGCCATGGACCGCCTTTGGCGAACCCAGCGGCAATTGCGTGGCGACAGGGGTGCACCTATTCAACCAGCGAGGTCACTGATGTTTGCAGGCAAGGATATCGACTACAGCGCCGCCACCATCCGCAATGACGGGTTTTGGCCCAATGTGGCCGTGGCCGATTTTGAGCGCCGCCGCGCCCTGCCTGCCGACCTTGACCCGCAAACCACCGGCGCCGCACTGCTCGCTGCCATCTCGGAAATCAACCTGCAGCTTGCGATGCGTCAGGCTGCGCTGATGGCCGAGGGCTATGCCTGCGCCGCCGAGGTGCCGGGGCCAAGCCTTGAGGGTGGCACCAATGCACTAACCGAGCAGTATCTGGCCGCGGTGTTTGCCCGCGCCAAGGCGGCCATCTTGCCGGAGTTCGCCAGCGTCACCGAGCGGCCGGCCGCCAACAACCTGGCCGAGCGGGCGCCGGAGCAGCGGGCCCAACTGCTGGCCGAGAGTCAGCAGCTGGTGCGCAGCATCAAGGGCAAACACCGGGCGGGGGTCTCGTTGATATGAGTAAAGAGATGAGTCAACAGCAGGCTCAGGGCTATTTCCTGCACGCCCTCCACGCCGAGCTCAACCGGGTGTTGCCAGCCAAGTGCCGTAAGTCCCTCGACAGCTGGATGGAGAACGGAACGATCCGGCTCGAATCACGCAACATGGGCCCGACCGGCGTAGACGTGGCCTGGCTCACCTATCAGGCGGTGTTCATCGTTGAACAACTGCCCTTTCGTGAACTGGATCCGGCCATCCTGCTGGCTGCAGTCGCCGCCTGGGTACAGGAGCACGACACGTTTCGCGAGCAGTTCGAGCTGGCCGACCCGGAATATGCGGTGACCCCGAACGATGAGAAGAGTGCCGACCTCGAGATCCAGCTCGCCTTTACCGAGCCACTGCGCCTCATCGAGCACCCGAGCGGCCCCATCAACTGGCTCGGCAAGCGCTGGCAGGTGGCGCCCTATGAGATCTGGGTGGCCGACCACATCGACATGAACGTCGGTGACACCGGCCATCACCAGGTAGGTGGCCCGGCATGATCACCATCACCCTGGACGCCCGCCGCAGCCAGGACCAGCTCAACCTGCTGGCCCTGCCCCCCCAGAAGCGCAAGCGCCTGGTGTGGCGCGCCGCGGCCGAGCTCAAAAAGCTGGCGGCCCGTCATGTGCGCCAGCAGCAAGACCCCAACGGCAAGCCCTGGGCACCGCGCAAGCGGGGCAAACGCAAGATGCTGCGCGGCCTGCCCAAGCTCTTGGAGATCCACGCCCCCGGCCAGGACGTGGCCGAGCTCGGGTTCAAGCGGGGGACGATGAACGCCCATGCCGGGGTTATCGCCAACACCCACCAGAAGGGACACACCTATCAGGTGACCGCGGCCAGCCGGCGTCGCATAGCGAGCAGCGAGGGCAGCAAGCTCAAACCCGCGACCAAGGCGCAGGCCCGCAAGCTGCGCGAGCTCGGGTTCAAGCGCCCGGGCGCACGCAAGGGGTCATACCGCTCGGCGTCGCTTGGCTGGATCACCGGCCATCTCAACTACGCCCAGGCGGGATTGCTCATCAGGAAGCTCAAGGATGAACCGGTAAAAGCGAGCTGGGAGATTGAGCTCCCTGCCCGCCCGTTCCTCGGCGCCAACGCCAAACAACGGGCGCAAACCTTTGCCCGCGCCCTGCAGAGCATCGACTACGGCTGGGACGTCAACAAGCAAGAGATGAAGGGGAAATAACGCCATGTGGCCTTATGTACAGATTAACAACTTGAACCAGATGCAGGGGCCGGTGACCGAAGTCGAGCGCCACCTGCTGTTTGTCGGCACGGCACCAAGCAATACCGGCAAGCTGCTCTCCCTCAACACCCAGAGCGACTTTGACAAGCTGCTGGGCGAGCCTGCCAGTGCGCTCAAATCCAACCTGCAGGCCGCCATGGCCAACGCCGGCCAGAACTGGACGGCGGCCGCCTTTGTGCTGCCCACCGACATGGACTGGAAAGATGCCGTCCGTGAGGCCCAGAAGACCCAATCCTTTGAAGGGGTGGTGGTATTGGGTCAGGAGTGGGACGAGGCAAAGATCAACGCCGCCCACGCGCTGAACCAGGAGCTGATCGCCAAGTGGGGTCGCTGGCAGTTCATGCTGCTGGCGGTCGCGGGGATCAATGCCGCCGAGCAGGATGGCCAGAGCTGGAGCGACTACGAGGCCGCCCTGGTCACCCTGCAAGATGGCATCAAGGCCGAATCCGTCACCCTGCTGCCGCAGCTGTGGCCCAACCTCGCCGGCGCCTATGCCGGACGCCTCTGCAACCGGGCAGTGAGCATTGCCGATACCCCGTGCCGGGTGAAAACCGGCGCCCTGGTCGGCCTTGGCAACAAGCCCAAGGACAAGGACGGGATCGAGCTGCCGCTCGCCACCCTGCAGACCCTGGAGCAGAACCGCTACTCGGTGCCGATGTGGTACCCGGACTATGACGGCATCTATTGGGCTGACGGCCGCACCCTGGACGCCGAGGGCGGTGACTACCAGGTGATCGAAAACCTGCGGGTGGCCTACAAGGTGGCGCGCCGGATGCGGGTGCGTGCCATCGCCCGTATCGGCGATCGCTCGTTCAACTCCACTCCGGGCAGCACGGCCGCCGCCATCCTCTACTTTGGCAAAGACCTGCGCGAGATGGCCAGGACCACCACCATCAACGGCCAGCCGTTCCCGGGCGAGATCACCTCCCCCCGGGACGGCGATATCGCTATCCAGTGGACCGACAAAAACCACGTCTCCATCTACGTGGTGATCCGCACCGTGGAGTGCCCCAAGGGGATCACCATCAACATCATGCTCGATCTGAGCCTCACCAATGGGGAGGGCTAACCCATGACCAGACGCATTTCAGGGCAGAGCTTCGACATTGAACTGCTGGGCACCATGGTGCACGTCGAGAAGGCCAGCCTCACCATCACCGACAACAGCGCCGTCGCGCAAACCCGCGGCATCCCTGACGGCTTTGTGGATGGCGAGGTATCGGCCGAGTGCGAGTTCGAGCTCGATGCCAAGAACTTCAAGCTGCTGAGCGATGCCGCCAGACGGGCCGGCAGCTGGCGCGGGCTGAAACCGGACGATGTGCTGTTCTACGCCGACACCGGCGACGAAACCATGAAGGTGGAGGCCTTCGGCGTGAAGCTGCAGATCGCCGACCTGCTCGACATCGACCCCAAAGGGGGCAGCAAGGGGGTGCACAAGCTCAAGGGCATCGTCACCTCCCCCGACTTCGTTCACATCAATGGCGTGCCGTACCTCTCGGATGACGACACCCGCCACCTCAAAGGGTAAGGAGGCCAGGTGGACGATATCGACCGCGCAAACAACCACGCCGCCCGGATGCTGGCCGTGCATCTGGCCAACCAGGTGGGCAAAGGGCGCTACCAGGGGGAGAGCCGGCACCACTGCGAAGAGTGCGACGACCCCATCCCGGCAGCACGCCGCCAACATGTGCCGGGGGTGCGGCTCTGCGTCCCCTGCCAGAGCCGCGCCGAGCGACGCGGGCAATAACGAGAACGGGATATGAACCCTATGCCGAACAAAGACCCCACCCTCTGGGCCGCCCTGATGGCCTGGCTGATGGACAACTGGCCCGCCGTGTCCGGGGCATTGCTGGCGCTGAGCATCTCCTTCATGCGCATCACCTATGACGGCGGCAGCGGGCGCCGCCGTCTGATCGAGTCCACCCTGTGCGGCCTCATCACCCTGGCCGCAGCGTCGGGCACCACCCTGCTCGGCGTCCCCTATGAGGCTGCCCCCTTTATCGGTGGCGTGGTGGGGCTGCTTGGAGTGGACATCATCCGCGAAAAGGCCAAGACGGTGCTGAGCAAAAGGGGGAACAACGATGCCGCGTAGTCACTGCCACCCGCAGGTGGCCGCGTTTCTCGACATGCTGGCCTATGCCGAAGGCACCAAGGGCCGGGGTGATGACGGCTATAACAAGCTGGTCAATCCGGCGGGGTTCTTTGAGAGCTACGCCACCCACCCGAACGTGCTGGTGCAAGTCAACAAGACCCTGAGCAGCACCGCGGCTGGCCGCTATCAGTTCCTGTCAAAGCACTGGACCCACTACCGCGATCAGCTCGGGCTGCCGGATTTTAGCCCCGCGTCGCAAGACAGCTGGGCAATCCAGCTGATTCGCGAGCGCAAGGCGCTGGACGATGTGATCAAGGGGCGTATCCCCCAAGCGGTGGCCAAGTGCGCCAACATCTGGGCCAGCCTGCCAGGCGCCGGTTACGGCCAGCGCGAGCACCAGCTGGCCGACCTGCTGGCCAAATTCACCGAGTTCGGCGGGGTACTGGCATGAGCACCTTCAAGGCACTGCTCTCCAATGTGCTGCTGGTCCTGGTGTTGGTGATGGGCGCCGCCCTGTTTCTTGGCAGCCGAATGCTGGAGAGCCGGTGCAAGGCGCTCGCCACCGCCAATGAGACCATCAACACCCTGCAGCAGACCAACCAACTGCAGGCCAGTCAGCTGGCGACGCTGCAACGCGATGCCGAAGGGATGCGCAAGTTGCTGGGGGCCCAGAACGCCGCCCTTGCCGAGCTCGACCAACAACAGAGGAAAACCGCCGATGAACTGCAACAAGCGCTGGCCACGCCGCCGGCGGGCCGCCCGAACTGCGCTCGCGAGCCTCTGCCTGACGCTGCTTTGCGCCTGCTCCAGCCAGCCCAAAACCGTAGTGCAAACGCAGGTCATCAAGCGGCTACCACCGCCGGGGCTGGTGCCCCACTGCCCGGAGCCTGATTTCACGGGGGGCACCTACGGCGATGCCGTGCGGTTTATCCCTACCCTGCAGATGGCGCTGCGCCGCTGCCAGACCCAAATCAACACCCTGAACCATTGGATTGAACAAGAGGAAACCACCCCATGACCACCCCCATCATCACCCTGGACGTCGCCGGCAAAGAGCTGAAATTCGCCCCCACCATGGTGGCCTACAACGGCTTTATCAACGACATGATGCCAAGCGACAAGGTGGCACCGGCCCACAACTACCTGAAAAAGATCGTCTGCCAGGAGAGCAAAGAGGCGCTCGATGAGCTGCTCAAGCGCCCGGGCGCAGCGCTGCAGCTGGCAGGTGCCATTAACCAGCAGTTCGCCCCCGACTTGGAGATCACCGTAAAAAACTGACGGCGCGCGCCGAGGCTATCGAGCGCATCACCTGGAGCAGGCGCTGGCGCTGCGGCGCCATTACCTGCCCCATGACGATGACGACATCGACAGCCTGGCCCGCGCCATCTGGTTAGACCGGCACGCCCGGGAGTCCCACGCCGCTGCAGTGGCCGAGGGCATCGCCAACGCATTCAACGGATAACGACCTATGGCCTGGATGGAAAAATTGATGATGCAGGTGGCTTTGGTGGATCAGGTCACCAAGCCCCTTGCTGGCATCAATGCCCAGATGGACAAGGTCAGCAAGGCCGGCCGCCAGGGCTGGAGCAGCATGGCGATGGGGGCCACCACGGTGGCCGCCGGCGGCATGGCGATCCAGTCTGCCCTCGGTCCGGCCATCGAGATGGACCGGGCGCTGGCCGAGGTGGCCTCGCTCGATGTGCAAAAAGATGTGCTCGGGGCGCTCGGGCGTGAAGCGTTGAAGCTCTCTATCCAGTATGGGGAGTCGGCCACCGAGATTGTCCGCTCCTCCTACGATATCCAATCTGCCATTGCCGGACTGGAGGGGAACGAGCTGCCCGCCTTCACCCGCGCATCCACCACCCTGGCTAAGGCGACCAAGGCCGACACCGCTACCATCACCAACTACATGGGGACCATGTACGGCATCTTCGAGCAGCAGGCCAAGCAGATGGGCAAGGCCAACTGGGTCGAGGATGTGGCCGGCAAGACCTCGCTTGCGGTGCAGTTGTTCAAGACCACCGGCCAGGGCATGGCCGATGCGTTCGGGGCAATCGGTGCCAACGCCACCGCTGCTGGCATCGCGATGGACGAGCAGTTCGCCGTGCTCGGCCAGCTGCAGGCCACCATGAGTGGCAGCGAGGCCGGTACCAAGTTCAAGGCGTTTCTGGCTGGCGTCGGCAATGCCCAGAAGGCGCTCGGCATCCAGTTCACCGATGCCGCGGGCAACATGCTGCCGGTGCTCACCATGCTGGACAAACTCAAGGCCCGCTATGGCGAAACCCTGAGCGTGGCCGAGGGGACGAGCTCAAGAAGGCATTCGGCTCGGATGAGGCGGTCAGCATGATCAAGCTCTTGATGACCAACACCAAGGCACTCGCCACCAACATCAATGCGCTGGCCAACACCCACGGCATGGGCAAGGCCGAGCAGATGGCCGCCGCCATGACCGACCAGTGGCAGCGGGTCGAGCAAGCCTGGTTTGCCATCCGCGCCGCCGCGTTCGGAGTGGTACTGCCCGCCATCAACGCCGTGATGAGCGTCTTTGCCGATGGCGCCAACGAGGTGCTGCGCTGGACACACCTCTTCCCGAACCTGACCAAGGTCATCAGCTATGCCCTGCTTGCCATCGTGGGATTAAGCATGGTCACCGGTACCTGGATGCTGATCGCCGGCTTGGCCAAGCTGGCTACCCTGGGGCTCGGCATCGCCTGGTCCATCATCACCGCCCCGCTCGCTCTGCTCAATGCCGGGATGGCGACCTTTCGCGCCATCCTGCTGGCGGTCAACATCGCCATGTATGCCAACCCTGTGGGTCTGATCGTGGCGGGCATCGTGCTGCTGATCGGTGCCGTCGCGGCGGCCATCTACTACTGGGACGACCTGAAAAAGAGCATGGCCGACTGGAGCGTGTTCAAGCTGCTCGGGCAGGCTGTGGATTGGCTGGTCGAGAAGCTGAACATGATCCCGGGCGTCAATATCGAGATGGGCAGCATGCCGGATCTCAACCTGCCCAATCAGGAGAACATCAACGCTCCCCTCGCCCGCTTTAGCCAGGGCACCCCGAGCCGCGTACCGGCGGGCGGACTGGGCCAGCAGCTGATCCAGGCCAACGCGGCCGCGACCACCGCCAACCAGAAACCGGCAAAAGCTCTGAGCATCGGGGAGGTTCATAACCACTTCCAGAACCCGATGACACCTGAGCAGATGGCCGAAAACGCCTGGCTGGAGACCCCGTGATGAGTGATGCCAAGTACATCGATATCTGGGTTGTAGACGGGGCATGGCAGCTGGATGCCGGCGGCCAACCCCGTTACACCCAGGACCGCCACAGCATCGGTCAGGACATTAAGCACCGGATCATGGAGTCGGGGCTGGCCCGCAAGCTCATTGGCGAACGTAGCCCGACCCTGCGCGCCGATGTGATGACCGAGATCGAGCTGCTGGTTGAGAACGACGAGCGACTGGTGCCCGGCACCATCGTGATCCGCGAAGAAGCCCCCGAACGGGTGCTGGTCACTGCTCGCACCTATGAATTTGGCGATCTGGAGGTAACCCTGTGAACCTGCGCCCCAACGTGGATTTTATGGCCCTGCTGGCCGAGGCCGGTGTGCCGACCACCGAGCAGGCCATGGAGGCCGAGCTTAAAAAAGAGGTCGAGGCCGCCGGCTCCCTTATCACCAACGACAGCGATGTGAGCCCCTTCTGGCGGCTGGTGCGCGGCGTGGTGATCACCCCGGCGCTCTGGCTTATCCGCACCCTGCTGGCCGGCCATGTGCTGCCCAACACCTTTGCCGCTACCGCCACCGATGCCTATCTCGACCTCAAGGCATGGGATGTGGACCTGACCCGCAAGGGAGCCCAGAAGACCCGCGGGGTGATCAACTTCGTCAAGGCCAATCCGAGCGAAGCGGTCACCATCCCGGCCGATATCTGGGTCAGCACCGAGCGCATCAACGGCACCATCTACCGGGTCAAACCGCTGCAAGCGGTGGTAAGCCCGGCCGGTGAAGCGGTGGCTCGCGTGGTGTGCGAGGCCGAGTTCGCGGGCGCGGCCTGGAATCTGGCCCCGGGCTACTACAACCTGCTGAGCGAACCGGTGACCGGCATCTTGTCAGCCCGCAACGATGACAAGGAGTGGATCACCACCCAGGGCGCCGATGCCGAGAGCAACGATGCACTGGGGCTGCGTATTCAGAACCAGTTCTCGGCAGTGGGTCGCTATCACATCGACGCAATCTACCGCTCGATGCTGGCGAGCGTCGCCGGCATTCGCGCCGATCACATCTTCTTCGAGCATGAAGCGCCGCGGGGTCCAGGCACCGCCAACGCCTACATCCTGCTGGAGGTGGGCGCCACCCCAGCCAGCCTGATTGCCCAGCTTAACGATTACGTGGGCCGCCAGGGCAACCATGGCCACGGCGATGACCTGTTTGTGATGGCGATGCCAGAAACCCAACACAGCCTCACGCTGGAGCTGTGGCCGGTGGCCAACCTCACCGACGAGCAGAAGGTGGCCCTCAAGCAGGGCGCGGAATCACTGGTCAAAGCGGCGTTTCGCCAGTCGGCGGATTTTCCGAGCGTCACTCGCACCTGGCCGCGCTCACGTTTTTCCCTCTCGCAGCTGGCCCGCGAGCTGCACAGCCAGTTCCCGCAGCTGCAAAGCCTCAAGTTTGCGCAAGATGACATCATCTCGGGGCTGGCCATTCCGCGCCTGAACACGCTGGAGGTGACCCTCTATGACTAATCCGACCCCGCTTGAACACAGCAGGCAAGCGCCTCGGCTCCCCGATGCCAGCGCTCCCTGGTGGGAGGATGGCTACACCATCAGCCCGGCCCACGCCGAGCCCGGATTTCTGGCCAAGGGCATCAACGCCTTCTGGCAACGACTCAAGGGGTGGCTGTTGCTGCCGCTGGCCCAGCAAGACCCGCTCACCTGCTCGGAGTCCCTGCTGGCGCTGCTTGCCTGGGAGCGGGACATTGCCCGCTTTGAATCAGAGCCGCTGGCGCTGTTTCGCAAGCGGGTCAAGTTTGCCTTTGTAAATGCCAGGGACGCGGGAGAGGTCGCCGGCTTTAAGCGCATATTCGAGCGCCTTGGCATCGGCTGGTGCGACATCCACGAACGGCAAGCCGGTGCGCCGTGGGACGTCATCACCATCGAGGTGACCGACAGCAGCATCGCCAACAACCAGACGCTGATGGAGACGCTGATCCAGCACTATGGCCGCACCTGCCGCCGCTATCGCTTTCAGGTGGTTTACCCGGTCGCCGGTCACATCGGCTATGGCCAGTTTGATATGAGTCAGGAGGTCTTTGCCGCCCGCCTCACCCCGCACAAAGCCAGATATCGGCTGGCACCTGGACACATCCAGATGATCCAGCACGTCTATGGCGCAACGCTGAAAACCAAGGAGACCCGATGAGCCAAGTCATCACCAACGCATTCGAGACCTATTGGCAAGGCTGCCTCACTGACCAGGTGCCGGTGGTGCTCGATGAGGTCGTGCTGGCGGATATCCCCAATCTGGATATCACCGTACCCATCGACCCGAATACCGGCCTGCCGCCGCAGGCGCAGATTGTCCATCGCCATCCGGTCGATCAGCGCGGTCGCATCAACAACAACGCCGTGGCTTACTCCATCGTGATGGATACCACCGTGGGCAACTTCTCATTCAATGCCATGTACCTCATCAACAAGGCCAGCGGCATGGTCGGGATGATTGTTTACAAGGGGCGGGAGACCAAAACCAAGACTGACCAGGCGACAGGTACCACCGGCAACAGCCTGGTGAAATCCATGTTGATGGAGTACGACCAGGCGGCCACCGCCACCGTGACCACCGTCGAGGCAGGCACCTGGCAGATTGACTACTCCGCCCGCCTGCTCGGCATGGACGAACAGCTGCGCCTGCAAGCGATCGCCTGCTTCGGGTCATCGGCCTTCTTTGGCGATGGATTCAAGCTGATCAACAAGGCGGGCAGCTACAAGGTGCAGCCGGGGGTGGCCATGGTCGGCGGCCTGCGTATTCAGCTGGATGCCGAACAAGCTGTCACTGTTGGGGCCAAGCCGGTCGGGGTCTGGGTGGATGTGCATCGCGCCGGCACCATCCTGAGCCGCTGGGATAACCATATCGAGTTCAAGACCAGCACCACAGAGCTGAGCGATTACACCGACAGCAGCGGCTATCGCCACTATGTGGCCAAGTTGGGGGTGGTCGAAGCCAACGCAACCGTCACGGACAAGCGTCAAGCCAATGAGTCTGCCGACCTGTGGGCGGTGTTGGAGGCGCTTCGCAAGCAGATGGAGCAAAGCGCCAGTGACATGGCGAAAGCGCTGGCAGACCATGCCAAGGGGAGAAACCACCCCTCTGCCACCACTACCGAACAAGGGATGGTGCGCAAGGCGACAGATGAAGAGGCGCGGCTTGGTGAGTCCATTGACGCGGTGATGTCAGCCAAGAACGTCGCTGATGCGGTCAAAGAGATGCTCAAGCAGATGTTTGTTGGTATCCCGTTGCCATGGATGAAAGCTGAGCCACCGGAATGGGGCATGAATATCACAGGGCAAGCCATCAATCCGGCCACAGACCCCATCCTCGCATCACGATACCCAACTTTGAGAATGCCGGACATTCGTGCCGGGTTTATCCGTGCATGGGATAACGGAAAGGGAGTCGATCCTGACCGTGTGCTGCTGTCAAACCAGGCCGACTCTATTGGTAGCCACACTCACACAACAAAGTTTCTGCAAGGCGCTATTACACCCGGGACCGCGAACTATTTAGCACCAAATAATTCTTCTGGTGGGACGTATGCAGACACATCAGTGAACAATCCGCATGGTAGTGGCACATATCCAATGAACACCGCATACAACATGATCACTATGAGAGGGTAAACATGCCGAACCTCCAGTATGACGAACAGGGTTTTGCCACAGAAAGCGGCTGGGAAAGCTGTCACTGTTGTGATGGACGAGGGATTTATCAGGGGGAAATGGAACAATATGTAAGCATTAACAGTGGGCTGCCAGCCGGAGCGTATCTAGATGCGCCGCCCCCATTTCAAGCAGGTGTATGGCCGAGTAGAACAGACCACGATTCACCGTGGACCACCGTGCCTGACTTACGCGGCAATACGGCCTATAACATTGACACCAAGGAAGCGCGCGAAATCACTGAGGTCGGCCCCCTGCGTGAACGTGAAACCCTGCTCCAACCGTCATCACCATACGATGCGTGGGATGGAGTGAAATGGGTTACCGATCGTGATGCTGAAGCTGCCGCGGCACTGGCCGCAGCAACTGCAACTCGTTCCGCTCTGCTGGCAGAGGCAAACCAGCATATCGCCGTGTTAAGTGATGCGGTTGATTTGGGAATGGCAACAGCGGATGAACAGGCTGCCTATAACGCGTGGCGCCGCTATCGGGTAGAGCTGACCCGCCTCGACTTGACTGTAACCCCGATCGCGTGGCCGGAGAAACCGCAGTGAGTTGGATGCAAGGCACCCTGCACTGGCCGGCCAGCACCGGGGCGATACACGCCAGCGCCAGCGGGGTGCTTGGCCAACTACCTGACCGCCAGACTGGCGCGGTGGCCCGCTTGCAAGCTCTGGCGCCCAGGGCGCAATACCGCCCCACGCCGATCAGCCAAGCCGCTGCTGCGCTGGCTGGGCTGCGGGCTGAGCTTGATCGATTGCTGGTCACCGGCCGCTGCCTGACGGTCACCCCCTATCAGCATGGGGTGGGCCAGCACCAGGGCAACCAGTACAGCCTCGCCGCCCCCAACGCAGTGGCCACCCTTGCCGCCAAGCTGCAGGACGGGGCCGATCCATTACTGCCGACTGGCAATCTGCACGCCATCGCCTGGCTGGTCACCGGTAACAGCGAAACCGCGCTGGCCGATGCGTTGGCGCCGCTTTGTGCCATCCTGCCGCTGCCGGAGTGGTGCGCGGCCCTGCGTCGCCTCACGGCCCACAACGATGCCATGAGCAAACCGACCGCCGCCAAGGTGCCACGCTGGAAAGCTGACGAGCCGCTGGTATGGGATCCGCTGCGCCAGGCTCGCTCACAGCTCGGGGCCGAGATCGCCCAGCTGGAGAGCCTGGCACAGGGGACCATAACCCCGATTGCCCAGTTGGCAACCCTGGCAGAACGCCGCGCGGACAAACTGACAGAGCTGGAGAAGGCTCTCGACCAGCTGGCTACCATCAGCGGCCAGCTGTGGCACTGGCAAGCACAAGGTGATGCAGCAAGCCTTGCCGCCCAACTGGGCCAGAGCAACCCGCCAGATCATAGCCACAGCATGACGGTCGGCGCCCTGCTGCTCTCCCCCTCCCCGCTCACCTTCTGGCAGGAGTTAACCCGATGAGCAACACCGCCATGCTCACCCTGGACGGTGAGCCGATTGTGATGAAGTCGATGCGGATCACCGCATCGATGCAATTTCAGGACAAAGACAGCAGCGGCCAGACCAGTTCGACCAGCAGCTCGGAGCAAGGGGCCAAAGCCAAGGAGCTCGATATCTCGGGGCTGGTCCCCTTCAAGGATGAGCAGACCCTGAGCCGGCTGTTTGAGCTGGCCGATACCAAAGGCGATGGCGGCAAGCGCCACATCTACCGGGTCGGGTCACTCCTGGCCAAATCGGTGAAGGTGCGCCAGGCCAAGTTTGCCGGACGCATTACCGCCAGCGAACAGGAGGGGCTGCTGGCGTGGCAAGTGCAGTTCACCCTGCGCGAACACAACTCGGTGCCCGAGAAGCGGGAGCAGCGGATGCCAAAGACACCCGCCACCGTGGGCCAGGGCAACGCCAACACCAAACCGGCCAAGCCGTCAGAGGGAGCGCCCGCCTCCGAACAAGAGCAGCTGAGCTCATGGGAGCAAGCCATCAAGGGGCTGGATAACAAACTGGGAGACCTGATGGCGTGAAACTCTCGACCAACCTCACCCTGGGCGGGCAACCGGCCAACCTCATCGACCACGATATCGTGCTTGATCTCTGTGCAGGTGGGCGCGCCGCCCTCACTATCGAGGGGAACGCCGATAGGGGGCAAACCCTGACTGTGGATCTGGGCTACAACGGCGAGCTGCGCCGCTGGTTTACCGGATATGTGTATGACGTGCAGCCCGCCAGCAATGGCGCCTGCAAGCTGATGTGCCGAGAGCTGGCCGGGATACTGGGGAGTGCATTTCCGGTCAGCCTTCAGCACGCAACCCTGCGCGGCCTACTGGCCTGGTTGAGCGACCAGACCAAGCTCACCTTTTTGCTGCCTGATGGGGCCGACTATACCGATCGGCCTATCCCCAACTTCACCAGCGCAGGCACCGGATATCAGCTGCTCAACAACGCCGGGCGCGCCTTTGCGGTACCGGATTTCATCTGGCATCAGCAACCGGATGGCGCCATCTTCGTCGGCAGTCACGCCCACAGCCGCTGGGCCGATCGGGCGGTTGAGCTGGATCCGGCCTTCTCCGGCCGCCAGGCGGGTAACACTCTAACCACGGCGCCGATCCCGGCCATGCGCCCGGGCGCTATCGTCAACGGCAAGCGGGTGGAGCGGGTACGCCTCAAGGGCGACGAGATGACCCTCACCACGGCAACACCAGGTAAACCGGTAAAGTCGCCGGAGCGGCGCAAGATGGAGGGAGAGTTCCCGGAGCTGGCCAACCAGATGCACCTGCCCAAGTTCGGGCGGGTCGAGGCCATCAGCGACAGCGCAGCCGCTGGCCAGCTCAATGATCCGTTTCGCCCGCGCTATGCGGTGGACGTGCAACTGCTGGGCGAAGATGGCCAGCCGGACAAGGCCGCCCCACTCTATCGCGCCGTGCCGCTGCCGGTGATGTTCGGCGGACCAGAGCAGGGGCTGCTGCAATTCCCCATCGAGGGAACCATCGTGGAGCTGGGGTTCGCCTTCGGTCGCGCTGACCGGCCATTTATTCGCACTGTGCTGGGCTCGGGCTGGCCGTTGCCGGATATTGCCCCTGGCGAGCAGCTCCTGCAGCAACGGGCCGAGGTGTTCAGCCGCACCGATACCGTGGGCAACCAGAGTCGCCATACCGACCGCCGCCAGCATGACAAGGCGATGCTGATGCACCGCGAGGCGGACGACTACCAGGGCGAGTTCGGCCAGCACCGGCTCACTACCAAGCAGCATAGCGTGGAGCAGATCGGGGCAATGAAGCGCATCGAGGCGCTCGGGGCCATCGAGCTGCTGGCCGGTGATGAGTTGATGGCGGGGTGCCTGGGCAATATGACCCACACCGCAGCCGGTGATCTGGTGGAGGTGATCGGGCAACTGCGCCGCAGTGTGACCGGAGAGCTGCAGCACTTCGAGGCACCACGTTCGTGGATGGGTAGCGAGGGGGTGAACATCTTCGGTCTGCTACTGCAGCTCATGAACCTGGTGGAGCAGCTGGCCGCTACCACCGCGAGCCATACCCACGGCGGGCCAGCACCAACCAATGCCGAGACGTTCAACGGCCAGAGCAAGCAGGCCGGCCAGTTGGCCAAGACCCTCTCCCCCATCATCGAATAGCCCACCAAGCGAAGAAGGCCCCACATTGTGGGGCCTTCTTCTATCTGCCTGGCAGCACCAAAGCATGGCCAGGGAAAGGCGCCGCATGTAGGGCACCGTCAGGCAGGCGCACATCATACGCGAGGCACAGAGCCGAGCACAGCAGCAAGAGCACCACGGAAAAGCCCACAGCGGCGTCTGCGCCACGGAATCCGCGCTCATCCGCTCCCGCCTGCGGGCTTCACCGGTAAAAATTTTTGCAAAAGTGGATTACCGCAAAACCATATGCCCAGACCGCGCCAGATAAAGGATCTGCAGAGTGTTGAGGATCTGAAATGAAGGATCATTTTTGCAGGGTTTTACAGTTTGAAAGGTCTATCGATAACACAAAAAAATCATAAAACGTTGAATGATAATGATTTTTTTACTTTCCTTGGTAAATCACATGACTATAAGGAATGATACATATCACGTATAAAACAAAAAAGCCTTATTTTTTCATTACGTTAGGCGTTAAACAGTATGTTCTGAAAACTGAAGCAAGCCACAAACCACAACAGACTCAAATGTGCGCGCATCGCGCAAATAACAGCAACTCAAATCAGTAATCAATTGCTTGATTACATCAAAGATAATATAACTCACAAAGTCAAAAATCATTAACATAGCGGTAGTCAGATGGATCTAAAGAAAACTCCAACACCATTTTTTGATTCTTCCAATGATGAAATTGATCTTTTTGAATTAATGTCAACTTTATGGGAAAAGCGAATCACTATCTTAGGGTTTATAATTATATCAATGTTATGTGGTATATTCTACGCTATAACTGCCACAGAAAAATGGACTGCTAGCGCTATAATTACACAGCCCCAAAAAGATGATTTATCTGTTGTAATGAATACAATTGACAAATTGTCAATGCATGGAGTTAATAATCTTCCAAGCCCTATAGAAATTTACGATAACTTCATTTCAGAGTTCAACAAGTATGATAACAAAATTAATTTCCTGACCAAAAATCCATTAGGGAGTGAGTTATTAAACAATGCACACAAAAACCACACTAACAACAAGTGGGTTAATAGCATTGAGGCTAGACCTCTTGATAATAATGCCGTAACTTCAGGTATAACTATATCCGTCTCCTCAAAAAATTCAGATGATGCATTGAACTTACTCAACGAATACACTTCATATATTATCTCTATTGAGAAAAATAGAATTATCAAAAATATTGAATATGAAAAAACCTCCTTTTTATCAAAAGGGGATACTCAATATCAAATAATGCTAAAAGATGCAATTTTAAATAAAGCGTCGGAATTAAATGATCTTAACTATGCATTCAAAATTGCAAAGGCAGCTGAGATTGTTCGTCCCCTTACAAATTTCGAATCCTCTGGACGATTCTCAATAAGGTTAGGAACTCAGGGACTAGCAGAGAAAATATCTACCATTAACCAAATGAAAATTTCTGAATATCAGCCTGAATTGACTAAACTTAAAGAACGTATGGCAAAGATAAGAGAAATTAAAATAACCCAGTTTGAATTTAAGCCATTTAGCTATTTGCAGAGCCCTCTCCCACCAACCACAAGAGATGAGCCCAAGCTAGCTCAAATAACAATTCTATCAACAGTAATTGGTGGGTTGTTAGGTGTTTCCATTGCATTATTTCAACACCTATTAAAACAACGCAGATACAAAGTGCACCACAGACAACGGTTTATTGATAAAGCCGCTCAATGAGCGGTTTTTTTTACTGCACTTACATATTTTTTATCAACGCAATATTTAGTGCCTAGCAGGATTTACTACAGTTTATCCTACTCCTGTACTAAATCTCTGCACGAAAATAGATCCCGGCCTTCTTAAGAAGGCCGGGATTAGCTTCTAATGTAGTAAGTGTTGTATATCCTTTTCAAAGCTATTCCAGATCTCTGGAACAAGGGTCAGCATGTTCAATAGGAAAGTCATTAGCTACCCTGACGATATAGCGATAATCAACTTCGTTGTCCACAAAAGGTCCTGAAATCACTTCACACAGATCGATATCAGAGCATGTGTCTTTCATTGATATCCCCACACACTAATTTAATAGATGCTGTATAGCAAAGAGAAGGACTCAATGGAGCTCATGCCGAATGATGCACAATTCTCTCAAGCAGTGCGACATTAACCACCCGTAACTTGAAGCTCTGTCAAAGAGACTACATAAAATGAAAGGCGTGGACATTATATGGTCACTGAAAATCATTTAACTTTAAAAAACAACTAGTTAGTTAATAGTAAATGGCAGCCTCTGCTGCCATTTTTATTTCTTTAATTTCAATAGGTTGCATTCAGGCCAAGGAGTTAAGTGCCACGTAAGGGGACACTTTGGGACGTGAAAAGACACCAAAATTGGCAAAATGTGGACACTTTTTTCTGCCCATTCCCGGGGGAAATCACGCTGGTTGAAGATGGTTTTCCAACGGGTTAAAGCGGACAGCGTCATTGAGATAATCCGGTGCAAAGTGCGCGTATGTCATCGTCTGATTAAATATCAAATGGCCGCCCTCAAACGGTGGAACGCCCCCGTTTATGGATTTCGCGTGTGCGAGGCTCACCACGACGGCACCCCGCACTGGCATCTGCTGCTATTTATGCGCCCGGAAGATCGCAACCGGGTGATCGGCATCCTGCAACGCTATGCCCTGACCGATGACCACGACGAGCTGGTACGGGATATCAAGGGTGCCCCACCCTTTACCGACTTTACTCCCCGCTTTGACTGGAAAGAGATAGACCCGGCCAAGGGGGATGCCGCGGGCTATATCGCCAAATACATTGCCAAGAACATCGACGGCGCCTACCTGGACGACGACGAAGAGGCTGGCACCGCCGCAGATGAAGGGGCCCTGCATGCCGTGGCCTGGGCCAGTTGGTGGGGCATTCGCACCTTCCAGCAGATCGGAGGCGCCCCGGTCGGTGTATGGCGCGAGCTGCGCCGCATCAGCAACGCCAAGAAGAATGCCGAACTGGTTGGCCCGCCCAAGCCAGTGCTGCAAGACCCGCGCTTTGAGGCTGCCCGCTTTGCCGCAGATAACGGCATTTTCCGCTGCTATCTGCACGCCATGGGCGGTGCACTGGCGACCCGTGCCGAACACCCCATCAAGCTGGCCCACCTTATTGAGGAGCAGGCCAACTGCTATGGCGAAGACATCAAGCGCCTGATGGGCATTACCTCCGCTCGCCTTGGCATCAAGACCCGCCTGCAAGGGTGGGAGATTGTGCCCGCCGGCACCCATGAAGCCAGGAAAGCCGCCGAGGTGCAGCGAGGGGGGTTAGGGTTAAGACGGGCGACAGCCCGGCACCCTGGAGCTGTACGCTACCGGATCCTGATACCTTCACAGAGCAGATCATGAGGGAACAATGGGGGGTATCGCCCTTCTCCATCGCGCGATTGCGGGCTGGGGCCAGTGTCAGGGCGGATGGTTTCACCCTCTGGCTGGAGAACGGCCAGCTGCAGTCGTGCAGATCACTTCCAAGCGAGCCAGATTGGCAGCCAGAAGGACTGTGGCCCGCCGAACAGGACCAGCCGGATGAATACGCGGTGCCGGAAGGCGATCCGGACTGGCCGATGCTGGTTGAGCTGTGCGGTCAAGTCTACCAAGCGCAAGGCCATGGAAGTGCACACCGCTGGATCGAGATGCTGCCACAGCCCTATTAGTCAGAGATGTGGCGTGTGTTAGAGGGGCTTGACACCCCAGAGTGGATGCAGGAACAGGACGATTACAGTGAGTAGTTAGCCTGAATATCAAGCGGAATATCAACCGCGAAGAGTACCGCGGCTTGGATAATCGGGTAACCTGCATGTTCCAGTACCGCTGGCTGGCCAACGAGATCAGCCTGTGGCAGGGGTTGCACAAGGGCAAACAGCAGGCCCTTCCCTTTACTTTCTCTCTCGCTCCGCCGCCCTACACTTGGCCAGCTACACCATCTGATAGGTGGCCTCGATCACAGTCCGAACTTGTTCATGAAAACGAGGCTTGGTGGTGCTTTCCATTGCAGCTCCTTGAGTGTATTGTTGCACCGCGAAAAAACAGGATCCAAAGGAGGAGCCCCCATGAATACGTTCAGCACCAGAGGCAGGCTGATAAGGTCATGCTTTTTCGTGACGGTTATCAGCACGGTTCGGAGTTATATGAAAGGCACGATTAACGGATTAGTACCGCCATCTATCTAATTACTGTAAGATTTCTTGTGGTAAGTCTCTATTAACCTATAGTAATATCAAGAAAATTTTTCATAGGAAAATCACTTTGAGTTCTGGTGTCAACGCGGTTAGTGCTGCTGATGGAACCATGAATGACTCAGTTGTTAGTACTATTAACTTGTTTTTCAGTGATAGTGCTATTTGGCTGGTTCCTTTGCTATTGGTTCTTATTCAATTTTGCTTCAAATTATTCATCGCTGAAAAAGCATCGATTCATCAGGTGTGGAGAAATTTTCTCCAATCTCCAGTAGATGTGGGATTTCTCGCTTTATCATTCTCAGCATCTTTAATGATCACAAACCCCACAAATAGCGGAGCCATCTTTGGTTCAGCATTAACATTTATTTTGTTGTTGGTAATATCTGTAGTGATTTGGAAGTGCTCACCTATCCATACAACTAGAGGTTCTATAGCAGCATCATCAGCCCTAGTTATTATCAACTTTATTATTACTGGCATGATGCTTGTTTACAGTATCTCAATGATGGTAGGAGCGTCATAGTATGGAATTTATAGACTTAATCACATATGCCACTCCAATCATGAGTGTGGTTTTAATTATTACCATTTATTTTAATTTCAAGATGGATAGTCTTTCAAAAAAATATGAGGACTATAAAAATGATAAATTTCGCCAATCAATTGAAAAACAGATTTCGGAATTAACCCGTGAATTAACTGTAAACGAAAAACGTTTCTCAAGTATCAATCATCTTCTGTCTGATGCTCAAGCTTCAAGTCTAGGGGACATGAATAAATACTCTATAAATAACAAAACAGTAAACACTGATGTATTTTTGAAAAACCTAGGACTCTCACATATACCTAGTGTGAATGAAGAAAAAGTGTTCGTTTTGACTCCTTTTAATGAAGAGTACTTATCGCAATATGAAGCAATTAAAGATGTTGTTATCGACTTTGGTTTCAGCTGTACACGAGGTGATGATGAAAAATTGTCCTCTAATATTTTAAGTCATATTGTGGAACAAATAGCTAGCTCAAGAATTGTAATAGCGAACATTAGTGGCCGCAATCCCAATGTTTTTTATGAATTAGGAATTGCGCATGCACTTGGCAAACCAGTAGTTATTGTTTCAGAGTCATTAGTAAATATTCCATTTGACATAAGCAACTCTCGAATTCTTGCATTTGAAAATATCGAAAATCTAAAGAAAGAATTAAGGGTATGGTTCGTTAAAACGATAGCAAAAACCTAACAAACTCCTAAAAAGGGACTGTCAACGCGTGACGTTTCCAGTCCCATTGAGCTTCGGTGGTTGCAGTTATTGTCTTTTAGTCTGGTTGTTATGCGTTGTCAGCTCCTTAGACGGGCGTTATAACAAAGCGTAAGGGGTTTTAGTGGTGAAATTATTATCTGGCTTTGTTTTTTTTCGCTATTTGCTGCAATGGCTGCTCTTTCATACTTCATTTATGGCTTTGACGATAGTTCCAAACTCAATGAGTTAGCGAAAATACTCTTACCAAGCATCGCAACACTGTTTACAGCGCTAGTAGCCATAGCAATATTTAGGTGTCAACAGGTAGCAGAACGGACGTTGAATGAAGCCGCCAAAAAAGAAGAGAAGGAAAGGTTGGCCGCTACTATATACAAAGAAATCAAGTCAGCTCAAATTGCGATTGAGAAAATAAAACAAGAGACTTTAGAGAAAGAACAGCAATTCGGCGCTAACTTCATACCAGCGATTGGGGAATTTTCCCCGCCAATACTACCCTACGAATCATGGACAAAAAACAAGCACTTGTTTTTGCGAGAGCTTGGGTCAGAGTACTATGACGTTATAGACAATTCCTTTAACGCTGCAATTCAAGCAGAGGATTGCCGGAAATGGGCAATTGACCTTTTCAGGGTGCAAGCTACTCAAAAAGGTATAGCTAAAGTAGATGCTGTAATTCAAATCTCTAAAGATTTGGTAATTGAGCAATATAAAGTAGAGAAAGGTGCCTCTGCATATCCAGCTCTGATTGAAGAGGGTTTAGTACCTATCAAGCGTAAGTGTGAGGCAAGTCTTGAGAATCTCATAAGTGATCCCAACTTCTTGTTCAAGCCCAAAGAGTTAGGAGATCGGGGTAAGCAGGCCTTAGAAAAGTTCAAACCTATAATTAATACTCCTGCGGGTGAGCGGCTGAAGCAGCTTTGCGGTGAATTCTCGTTATAACAAGAACATAAACGGGGCGTTTACACGTGGCGCGATTTTTAAATAAATGGTGATTTACCAGTTTCAATCGGTTTGGATTGTTAAACGCCCATTATGCTAACGTTAGGTCTCTACGAAATCACACTGGCAATGTATGACAGTATCGAGTGAATTAGAAAAAACTGGGGGCGCTATTGCGCCCCCAGTCCTTTCAGTACCAGCTGCCGTCCCTCCGGAGTCAGCGAGCCCATCAAACTTAGCACCAGCTGGTTGGTGGTCTTGGCCGAGGGGCTTAGGGTGTGGGCGAACGACAGGGTGGCCACCCAGCTGTGGCCACACTCGGCATCGGTGCACTGACAGTAGAGATCGAGACATCATCGCTCAGCCGGTTGGTTTTGGTAATGCGGCCCCGCTGGCCACACACTTTGCAATAAACCCGCATTACGCCCCCTTTTCTATCCAAATCAACAGCCTATCTTGCCACAGCGATCACTGTTTGTTTATACAGTTGAACCGATATTCTCCCGAAAATCGACCCGCAGGGAGACGGGAGTCCCGCGCTGTTGATGGCATCCTGGATAAGCTCACACAGCGGCAACACTTCGTTGCGGGCATAGGTCGCATCGTACTTCTCGGGATCCCCAAGCCCTGCCCCGCCATTGGCCGGAATAATGCCGGCCAGCGCCGCCGGGAAGCGGTGGCTGGTCAATACGTCCTGAGCGGTGATCCCCTTGATGGCCGCGAACTCGTCCTTGGTAGCGATATCCCCCACCGGTATCAGCTTGATGCCATCTGGCTTGCCGTCCGGGATGTTCACGAACATGGAGCGGAAGTTCCCCACCCCCTTGCTGCTTGCGATCATCTCCTTCATCTCCTCTTCGGTGTCATCGTCCATGTTCGGGTCGGTGGCGTAGAAGATGAAGCCCATGTTGGCGCCGTTGAGGAAGTACTTGCGCCGAAACAGGGTGGCGTCCTGGTTGAGCAAGGCCGACTGCAGGCCGCCCAAGTAGTCGGGCATACCATAGATCGCTCGTGCAGCTCGCAGTCAGAGCGGATTGCGGCGCGGCCCAAATGGCAACCGCCAGCGAAACAGGCTGTTAAGGGTGGCTCGCCACTGATTGGGTCGTCCCAGGATCTGCTTTTGCAGCCGAGTCTCCTCTTTGAGCATCGCCTCGTCACTGCGGGCCCAGGCCTGGCTGTAGAGCTGCTTGATCCCCGCCAATGCATCGGGCGATTTGGTGATCAGGGTGCGGGCAAACTCTCGCGCCTCCACCAGCGGATCGGCGCAGACCCGGCTCACCATCCCTAGAGCTTTGGCCTCGATGGCATCCAGCTCGCGCCCGCTCATGGCCAGCTCCATGGCGGTATCCAGCCCCATCAAGTTGCGCATGGTGACACTGCCGCTCATGTCGGGGATGATGCCCCACTTGATCTCCATCACCGAGAAGCGGCAATCGGGGGTACTGAAGCGAAAATCGGCGCCGAGCGCAATCTGCAAGCCACCGCCAAAACAGACTCCCTGGGTCACCGCAATCACCGGCACCGGCAGTTGGTGCCAACCATAGGCAACCCGTTGGGCCAGATTGGTCGCCTCGTCCGCTTCGCGCTTGAGAATATCGAGCGCCGCCACCGGCTGTCTCAGCATGGATTTCACATCCAGCCCGGCGCAGAAGGCTCGCCCCTCGCCATGCAGGATCACCGCCCGCAGCCCCTTGTGCTGAGCGAGTTGCGTCAATGTCTCATCGATGGCGCTGAACATGGCGCGGTCCAGCGCATTGAGTTTATCCCCCCGCGTCAGCATCACTTCGGCAATCCCGTCGCGGATCTCGCACTTGATCCTTGGTTTTTCCATCTCCCTTGTCCTCTCCTTGATCCCTGAAACTGACTCACTGGTCATACCACTACGTTATCAGAGTGTGAACAGGCGGTACAGCTGAGACTAAAGTCGGCTGGTCGCCTCCCCCTCCCTTTGTCACACTGGGAGCTGCATGAGTGCCGCAAGCCAGCAGAGGACGCTGTCATGTCAACCCTGTTCAATTTTGCCAGACCACCGTTCGACAGACTGGATGAGGAGGCGCGCGAACAGCTCTCCCGTCACCTCTCGCTCTGCTATTTTCGGGCCGGGGATCTGCTGCTCAAGGAGGGGGACGAGCCTCCCGGCCTCTATCTCATCATCAAGGGGGCGGTGGAAGAGTCAGCCCCTCACCACCAGTTTGGTGATTACGGGGTCGATGACCTGTTCGATGTGCGCGCCCAGTTTGATGGCCACTGCCGCCACCGCTTCACCGCGCTGGAAGATAGCCTCTGCCAGCTCATCCCTCGCCACACCTTTCTGGCGCTCTGTGAGCAGGATCCGCAGTTTGCCAGCTACTTCACCGCCAATCTGGCCGAGCGTCAGCGCCAGCAGGAACAGCGCGAACAGCTGGGTCAGAAGAATCTGGCGGAGTTTATCCTGACCCGCATCGAACCCGGCCACCTGCAGGCACCGCTTATCGTCGACAGCAAGCTGTCACTACTGGCGGCCACCGAAGCCATGGTGAGCAAGGGAACCGATTGTCTGCTCTACCCGGCCCACGACGGCTCCCTCACGCTGGCAACCCGCAAGACTTTGCTCCACGCCCTGACCCTCAAGGGATTGCCGCTGACGGCCCCCCTCTCGGTGCTGACCCCCACGCCCCTGATTGGTCTGCCGCTGGAGAGCTATCTGTTTGATGCCCTGCTGCTGATGACCCGCCATCGCATCAAGCGACTGGTGGTATGGCGTGGCAACGAGGTGGCGGGCATCTTGCAACTGACTCAGGTGCTGGGGCTCTTCTCGACCCACTCCCACGTGCTGACCCTGCGCATCGCCCGTGCCGACAGCCTGCCGGCACTGGAGGCGGTGGCCCGCGAGCAGCAACAATTGACCCGCTCACTGTTTGCCCAAGGGATCCACACCGCCTTTTTGATGAAGCTGATCGCCACCATCAACGAACAGCTGATCGCCAAAGCCTTTGCGCTGGTGATCCCCCCCAGGGTGCAGGATAACGTCTGCCTGTTGATGCTGGGTTCGGAGGGGCGCGGCGAGCAGATCCTCAAAACCGACCAGGACAACGCCCTGATCCTGCCAGAAGGGCTGGCATGGCCCACCCAGGCAGCCGATCTGGCCGAATTCAGCGCCCTGCTGGAGCGACTCGGCTACCCGCTGTGCCCCGGGCAGGTGATGGTGAACAATCCGGCCTGGGTGAAAACGGGCAGCGAGTGGCAAAGCGCCATTGCCTGCGCCTGCACCACGGCAAAAGAGGATGAGCTGCTCTGGCTCGCCACCCTGGCCGATGCTCACCCCATAGCAGGGGATCGACAGCTCCATCTGCCGGTTGCCAGAGCGCTGCGCGAGCAGTTGGCGGACAGACGGGATCTGCTGGCGGAGATGGTGCGACCGGCAGTGGCCTTTCATGCCCCGCTCACCCTGTTTGGCCGACTGGAGCAGCCACCGGAAGGGCTGGATCTGAAGCGGGGCGGGCTGTTTCCGCTGGTACACGGTATCCGCATGCTGGCCCTTGAGGAGGGCATACTGGAAACCTCGACCCTGGGGCGCATCGACGCGCTGGTGGCCGCCGATCGGCTCAGTGCCGACTATGGCAGCAATCTGGCGGAGGCGTTCCGGCTCTTTATCCGGCTGAGGCTACGCAGCCAGCTCAAGGGGAGCGGTAGTCGGGTGCAGACAAGCGAGCTTAGCCACAGCGAGCGGGATCTGTTGCGCCAGGCGCTGCATCAGGTGAAAAAGTTCCAGCAGTGGCTCACCTTGCACTTTCGTCTGAGACAATAGCCATGTTGAGCCGCGTTCGACGCTACTGGTATGGCCGCACGTTCCGAACGGGCGAGTTCGCGCCGCTCTTTGCCACCCCACCGAAAGATGAACGGATCGCCCTCGATTTCGAGACCACCAGTCTCGATCCCGAGCAGGCCGAGATCGTCTCCATCGGGGCGGTGCGCATTCAGGGCAACCGGCTGCTGACCGGTGAGGCCCTCGCCATCAAAGTACAGCCACCGGCCAGCCTGACCAGCCAATCTGTGGTGATCCACGGTCTGCGCCATCAGGATCTGCAACAGGGGATGGAGCTGGAAGCCGCGCTGCGCCTGCTACTCGACTATATCGGCCCGCGCGAACTGGTGGGCTATCACATCGCCTACGACCTGCGCATTCTCAATCTTGCCTGCCAGAAATTGTGGGGATTGACCCTGCCCCAGCGAGGGATCGAGGTAAGCCAGCTCTATCACGACCACCTCTATCGCCGCTACCCCGATGCTGCGATTGACCTCCACTTGAGTGCCATCTGCCGTCACTTGGCGCTGCCCGCCCTGCCCGCCCACGATGCCCTTGCCGATGCCACCACGGCCGCGCTTATCTACCTGCGCCTGACCTGCGGCTCGCCACTGGCTTATCCCAAAGTCTAATTGTCGAGAAGTAACATTTAATTCACATTTTGCTTACATGAGCAGATTGCCTGCTCGTCGGGGTTACCCCATCCACCGCTGACACTCATGTCATGGAGAACTGCAATGGAACAGCAAAGCTATCTGAGGATCCAGCAAGATCCCAACTTCCAGGAGCTGGTCGCCAAGCGCCAGCGTTTTGCCTGGGCCCTCTCGGCTCTGATGCTGGGACTCTACCTGGCGTTTATTCTGCTCATCGCCTTTGCCCCCGGTTGGCTCGGCACCCCGCTCAGCGACAGCACCACCGTCACCCGTGGCATTCCGGTCGGGGTGGGACTGATCCTCTCCTCCTTCGTATTGACCGGCATCTATGTGTTTCGGGCCAATGGCGAGTTTGACGAGCTGAATCAGAAAATCCTCAAGGGAGTGCAGTCATGAGCGCAAAAAGCATGAAAGGCAAGTGGCTGCTGTTGGCCTCACTAGCCTCCTCCCCCCTGCTGGCAGCGGATGCGCTGACCGGCGAGGTACAACGCCAACCCCTCAATGTGTCGGCCATCGTGATGTTCGTGGTCTTTGTAGCCGCCACCCTGTTCATCACCTACTGGGCCTCCAAGCGCAACCGCTCGGCTTCCGACTACTATGCGGCCGGTGGCCGTATCACCGGCTTCCAGAACGGTCTGGCCATCGCCGGTGACTATATGTCCGCCGCCTCCTTCCTCGGGATCTCCGCGCTGGTCTACACCTCCGGCTATGACGGCCTCATCTACTCCATCGGCTTTCTGGTGGGCTGGCCCATCATTCTGTTCCTGATCGCCGAGCGGCTGCGCAACCTTGGCAAATATACCTTTGCCGATGTCGCCTCCTATCGTCTCAAACAGACTGAAGTGCGCACCCTCTCCGCCTGCGGTTCGCTGGTGGTGGTCGCCCTCTACCTGATCGCCCAGATGGTCGGTGCCGGCAAACTGATCGAGCTGCTGTTTGGCCTGCAATACCATGTGGCCGTGGTGCTGGTCGGTATCCTGATGGTGCTCTACGTGCTGTTTGGCGGCATGCTGGCCACTACCTGGGTGCAGATCATCAAGGCAGTGATGCTGCTCTCCGGTGCCAGCTTCATGGCCATCATGGTCATGAAATCGGTCAACTTCGATATCGGTGCCCTGTTTAGCGAAGCGGTCAAGGTGCACGAGAAAGGGATCGCCATCATGAGCCCGGGTGGCCTGGTTGCTGACCCCATCTCCGCCATCTCGCTCGGTCTGGCATTGATGTTCGGCACCGCCGGTCTGCCCCATATCCTGATGCGTTTCTTCACCGTGAGCGATGCCAAAGAGGCGCGTAAATCGGTGTTCTACGCCACCGGCTTTATCGGCTACTTCTACATTCTCACCTTTATCATCGGCTTTGGCGCCATCCTGCTGGTCAGCACCAACCCGGCCTTCAAGGATGCCACCGGCGCCCTGCTGGGCGGCACCAACATGGCGGCAGTCCATCTGGCCAATGCGGTCGGTGGCAGCCTGTTCCTAGGCTTCATCTCCGCCGTGGCATTTGCCACCATTCTGGCGGTCGTTGCCGGATTGACCCTGGCCGGAGCCTCTGCGGTCTCCCATGACCTCTATGCCAGCGTGTTGAAGAAGGGCAAGGCCAACGAGACCGATGAACTGCGCGTCTCCAAGATGACGACTCTGGTACTGGGTGTGGTTGCCATTGGTCTGGGGATCCTGTTCGAGAAGCAGAACATCGCCTTCATGGTCGGTCTGGCCTTCTCCATTGCCGCCAGCTGCAACTTCCCGGTGCTGTTCCTCTCCATGTTCTGGTCACGCCTGACCACCCGTGGCGCCGTCTACGGTGGCTGGCTGGGGCTGGTGAGCGCAGTGACCCTGATGATCCTGGGCCCGACCGTGTGGGTGAAAGTGCTGGGCCATGCCCAGGCCATCTTCCCCTACGAATACCCTGCCCTCTTCTCCATGGGGTTGGCCTTCGTCGGGATCTGGTTCTTCTCCATCACTGACAGCTCCCAGAACGCCGCCGACGAACATGCCAAGTTCCTGCCGCAGTTCGTTCGCTCCCAGACCGGGCTGGGTGCCTCTGGCGCCACTTCCCACTAACGGGCAGCCATCACGCAAAAGCCGGCTTCATGCCGGCTTTTTTTATTGCCCATCAATCGGCTGCACGCCCCGCTTGCCCCGATCAAGATCACAGTTCTTGCTAAAACTTTCGGGGGATCTGTGCCATAATGCGCGCCATTTGACAGACCAATCGGGACACATACCTTGTTAAGTAGCAACAACATCACCATGCAGTTCGGCGCCAAGCCGCTGTTTGAGAACATCAACGTCAAGTTTGGCGGCGGCAACCGCTATGGCCTTATCGGCGCCAACGGCTGTGGCAAGTCCACCTTTATGAAGATCCTCGGTGGTGATCTGGAGCCCACTGGCGGTAATGTGAGCCTGGACGTCAACGAGCGCATCGGTAAGCTGCGTCAGGATCAGTTCGCCTACGAAGATATGCGCGTACTGGATGTGGTCATGATGGGACACACCGAGCTGTGGGCAGCCATCGCCGAGCGCGATGCCATCTACGCCAACCTCGAAGCCACCGACGAAGACTATATGAAGGCCGCCGAGCTGGAAGGTCTGGTCGCCGAATATGACGGCTACACCGCTGAAGCACGTGCAGGCGAACTGCTGCTGGGTGCCGGTATTCCCATCGAGCAGCACAACGGCCCGATGAGCGAAGTGGCCCCTGGCTGGAAACTGCGGGTGCTGCTGGCACAGGCGCTGTTCTCCAACCCCGACATCCTGCTGCTGGACGAACCGACCAACAACCTGGATATCAACACCATTCGCTGGCTGGAGCAGGTGCTGAACGAACGTGAAAGCACCATGATCATCATCTCTCACGACCGTCACTTCCTTAACTCCGTCTGTACCCACATGGCGGATCTGGACTACGGCGAGCTGCGCGTCTACCCAGGCAACTACGATGACTACATGCTGGCTGCCACTCAGGCGCGCGAGCGTCTGCTGGCCGACAACGCCAAGAAGAAGGCCCAGATCGCCGATCTGCAATCCTTCGTCTCCCGTTTCAGTGCCAACGCCTCCAAATCCAGCCAAGCGACCTCCCGCCTCAAGCAGATCGACAAGATCAAGATTGAGGAAGTGAAGGTCTCCAGCCGTCAGAACCCCTTCATCCGCTTCGAGCAGGAGAAGAAGCTCTACCGCAACATTCTGGAGATCGAAGGCCTGTCCAAAGGTTATGGCGAGGCGCCCCTGTTCAAGGGCCTCAACATGATGCTGGAAGTGGGTGAGAAGGTCGCTATTCTGGGTACCAACGGTATCGGTAAATCGACCCTGATCAAGACGCTGGTCGGGGATCTGGCACCGGATACCGGCACCATCAAGTGGTCCGAGAACGCCCAGATCGGTTACTACGCCCAGGATCACGCCGAAGATTTCGACACCGACCTCAACGTGTTCGACTGGATGGCCCAGTGGAAACAGGATAACGAAGACGAGCAGGCTGTGCGCTCCGTACTGGGTCGTCTGCTCTTCTCACAGGACGACATCAAGAAGCCGGTCAAGGTGCTCTCCGGTGGTGAACAGGGCCGCATGCTGTTCGGCAAGCTGATGATGCAGCGCCCCAACATCCTGATCATGGATGAACCGACCAACCACCTGGACATGGAATCTATCGAATCCTTGAACCTGGCCCTCGAGATGTATAAGGGCACCCTGATCTTCGTCTCTCACGACCGCGAATTCGTCTCCTCTCTGGCGACCCGCATTCTGGAGCTGAGCGAAGATGGTATCCGCGACTTCGGCGGCACCTACGAGGATTACCTGCGCACTCAGGGCGTGGTATAACCCCGCTCCTGCGCAAGTTCGCAATGAAAAACCGGCACACACGTGCCGGTTTTTTTATATTCCGTATTTAGACGACTGAGATGGCGTATAGCAGTGGGTGACTACACGCCAGAGAGCAGAGCTTGAGTATCCCCCCTTTTGCCCACAGATAAAAAAACGGCTCCATCAAGGAGCCGTTTTCAATGGATTGCGCAGTGCCGATTACTCGACGGTCGCTTCCACACTGGTGAAGTACTCGATCTTGGCTGCTTTGCGCAACTCGTCGATCAGAGACTTGTAATCCACCTGGGCTTTGCCCTGACCCAGCTGAGCTTGCAGCATGGCGGCCATACCGGATGCAGCGGCAGGGACGTTGACCTTGTCCAGCGCAACCACAACGCGGTCACCATTGGTCTCGGCAACCAGAGCCACACTCGGCTTGCCGTCGATCGGATGGGGCAGCGTGAACGCCTGGGCAATCAGGTTCTGATCCAGCTCGCGATCGAAGCGGGCAACCCCTTTGTGGGTCTCCACTTTCAGACCGAGTGCAGTCAGATCGGCGGTGATGCTCTCACCGACTTTCAGCTTGTCCAGCAGGCCCTGGGCCTTGCCACGGGCCACTTCGCTAGCCTTGTCATGCTTGATGGCGGCAATCACCTGCTCTTTCACCTCGGCCAGCGGCTTGACCGCTTTGGGCTTGTGACCAGTGATGTGCAGCACCAGCGCCTTGCCGTCAGCCAGCTCGATCACGTCGGAGTTGGTATTGTCATCGCGCAGCTGTTCGGAGAACGCAACAGAGAGCACCTTGGGATCGTTCAGCGGAGCCGGAGCAGTCGCTTGGGTGAAGAAATCGGAAGATTGAACCTTCATCCCCATGGCGTCAGCGGTCAGATCCAGCGAGTCCGGGTTTTCGAAGCTGTTGTCAGCCATCTTCTGCTGCTCGGCGAAGAACTTCTCCTTGGCCTTGTCAGCTTGCAGACGAGTGATGGTCTCTTCTTTCACATCGGCAAACGGCTTGGTCTGGGCTGCTTCAACCCCCAGCAGCTTGATGATGTGGAAACCAAACGGGCTCTTCACCACGGTGGAAAGATCACCCGCCTTGTTCAGGGCAAAAGCGGCTTTCTCGAAGGCCGGATCCATCACCCCTTTCTCGAACCAGTCCAGCTCGCCGCCTTTCTTGGCAGAGAAGGTATCGGAAGAGTCAGCCTTGGCCAGCGCAGCGAAATCATCACCTGCCTTGGCTTTGGCCAGCACGGCTTCTGCTTTCTGCTCGGCCGCTTTCTCGTCCTTGCCAAACGGGATCAGGATATGAGCCACATGGCGACGCTCGGCACGCTGGAACAGATCCTGGTGCTGATCGTAGTAATCCTGGGCATCCTGCTCGGTGACCTTGATATCCTTAGCGAGGTTGGCGGCGTCCAGCAGCAGATAGTCGACCTTGACCTGCTCGTCGTTCATGAAACGGGCGCCATTGGTCTTGTAGTACTGCTCAAGCTCGTTGTCGGATACCTGAACGTCAGCCATGTAGTTGGCGGCAGCCAGACGCACCAGACGCAGATCGCGAGTCTGGTTGTAGAGCTTGTCGAGCTGCTCCGCTTCACCCTTGAGGGAGAATTCGGTGCCCAGCAGGGCGTTCATCAACTGTTGACGCACCATGTCCTGACGCAGGGAGTCACGGAACATTTCGGGAGTCATGCCGGCACGACGGATCAGTTGCAGGTAACGGTCATTGTTGAACTTGCCGTTCTCGGCAAACTCCGGCATCGCTACGATGGCTTGCTTGATCTGCTCATCGCTGACGCGCAGACCCAGCTCGCGAGCCTTGCTGTCCAGCAGCGCCTGATCGATCAGCCGATCCAGCACGCCACGGCGGAACTGTTTCATGTAATCGGGGTTCGCGGCCAGCTGGCTGAATGCCTCTCCCATCTGGGATTCCATGCGGGCGCGCTCGTTACGGTAGGCATTTTCCAGTGCCGCAGCACTGATCTCGGTGCCATTGACGGTGGCGGGGGCGGTACGGGCCGGGCCGTTCAGGTAACTACCTACACCAGCCAAGGCAAAGGAGAGGATGATCAGGCCCAAGATAACCTTGGCTACCTTGCCCTGCGCCCCTTCGCGTAGTTTATCCAACATCATGTTTGTACTTATGCTCCCGAACTCGATGGGCGTAAACAATAAAAAGGCGCACCGATTGCGATGCGCCTTGGTCAATCAGTATGAGAGAAGACTCTCTAACTTGTCTGGTCTGCGACCAAGGACGGTAGCCGACGGATATCAGCGACCGACTTAGTTAACAGCGTCTTTCAGGGCCTTACCGGCTTTGAAGGCAGGAACTTTACCAGCAGCGATTTCGATGGTCGCGCCAGTCTGCGGGTTACGGCCTGAACGGGCAGCACGCTCGCGTACAGCGAAAGTACCGAAACCAACCAGAGCAACCTGGTCACCCTCTTTCAGCGCTTCACCAACAGCATCAATGAAGGCATCCAACGCACGGCCAGCGGCAGCTTTGGAGATATCGGCACCGTCTGCAATCTTGTCAATCAGTTGAGATTTATTCACTCTTATATTCCCCTTTTATCAAACACCGCTGCGGCGCTGATTTCCCTGGCCACAACAAGTGGAGGTTTTATAGCAAGCCTCCTGATCAGTTGCAAGTGACAATCTGGCGCAAACCCGCGCCACACAACGCATTGCGACTCATCACGAGTACCCGATCGGTGGTCAAGGCTACTTCCGTTATCGGGCGCATGCAAGCCTTAACCACCCGCCGAATGCGCCAAATTTGCGGCGCATCAACATTTACACGACAGAAACGCGCTCAAACCCCTGTGGATTGTCCTGCAACGCCAATTCCAGCACCTCGTCAATCCAGCGAACCGGATAAATTTCAAGGTCTTGTTTGACGTTTGCCGGGATCTCCTCAAGGTCACGCTCGTTCTCTTTCGGAATAAGCACTCGCTTGATGCCGCCACGGTGGGCTGCCAGCAACTTCTCCTTGAGACCACCGATGGGCAGCACTTCGCCGCGCAAGGTGATCTCCCCTGTCATCGCCACATCAGCACGAACCGGATTACCGGTCAAGCTGGAGACCAGGGCGGTACACATGGCGATACCGGCGCTCGGACCATCTTTCGGGGTTGCCCCTTCCGGTACGTGCACGTGGATATCGCGCTTCTCGTAGAAGTCGGCGTTGATACGCAGTTTCTCGGCACGGGCCCGTACGACTGTCATGGCCGCCTGGATGGACTCCTGCATCACATCACCGAGAGAACCGGTATAAGTGAGCTTGCCCTTGCCCGGCATGTTGGTGGTCTCGATGGTGAGCAGATCGCCCCCCACTTCGGTCCACGCCAGACCACACACCTGACCCACCTGGTTCTGGTCGGTGGCCTTGCCGTAATCGAAACGCTGCACCCCGAGGAACTCCTTGAGGTTCTCCTGATTGACCTGAACATGCTTGATGCTCTTGTCCAGCAGGATGCGCTTGACCGCCTTGCGACAAATCTTGGAGATCTCGCGCTCCAGACTCCGCACCCCCGCCTCGCGGGTGTAGTAACGGATCACTCCGACCAGCGCAGAATCTTCGATGGTGATCTCAGACTCTTTCAGGCCGTTGCGCTGGATCTGCTTGGCAACCAGATGCTGCTTGGCAATGTTGAGCTTCTCATCTTCGGTGTAACCGGAGAGACGGATCACTTCCATCCGGTCCAGCAAGGGGCCCGGGATGTTCATGGAGTTGGAGGTAGCCACGAACATCACGTCCGACAGGTCATAATCCACTTCCAGATAGTGATCGTTGAAGCTGTTGTTCTGTTCCGGATCCAGCACTTCTAGCAAGGCGGATGCGGGATCGCCACGCATGTCCGAGCTCATCTTGTCGATCTCGTCGAGCAGGAACAGCGGGTTCTTCACGCCGACTTTCGCCATCTTCTGGATGAGTTTGCCGGGCATGGAACCGATATAGGTACGGCGGTGACCGCGGATCTCCGCTTCGTCACGCACCCCACCCAGAGCCATCCGCACATATTTGCGGCCTGTCGCCTTGGCGATGGATTGGCCCAGCGAGGTCTTGCCCACACCGGGAGGCCCAACCAGACAGAGGATGGGGCCCTTGAGCTTGTTCACCCGTGCCTGTACCGCCAGATATTCGAGGATGCGATCCTTGACCTTCTCGAGGCCATAGTGATCGGCATCCAGCACCTCTTGCGCCTTGCCAAGGTCCTTTTTGACCTTGGAGCGCGCCTTCCAGGGCACCTGTACCATCCAGTCCACATAGCTGCGCACCACGGTAGCCTCGGCGGACATAGGAGACATCATCTTCAGCTTGGCAAGCTCGGCCTGGGCCTTTTCACGGGCATCTTCCGGCATGCCAGCCTCTTCAATCTTGCGATTGAGGGCTTCAAACTCATCCGGGCTATCTTCCAGCTCACCCAGCTCTTTCTGGATGGCCTTCATCTGCTCGTTGAGGTAATACTCGCGCTGGCTCTTTTCCATCTGCTTCTTGACGCGAGTACGGATGCGCTTCTCGACCTGCAGCAGGTCAATTTCCGACTCCATCATCGCCATCAGGAACTCGATGCGCTCGGATACCGAGACGATCTCCAGCACCTTCTGCTTGTCTTCCAGCTTGAGCGGCATGTGGGCCGCCATGGTGTCAGCCAGACGCGCAGCATCGTCGATCGCCGAGATCGAGGTCAGTACCTCGGGCGGGATCTTCTTGTTGAGCTTGATATAGCCTTCAAACTGGCCAATGGCGGAGCGAACCAGCACTTCCTGATCCTTCTCCTCAATGGCTTGGGAGGGAATGTACTGGGCCTCGCAGACAAAGAAATCCTTGTCGTCGATCATCCGCTCCAGGCGGGCACGCTGCCCACCCTCTACCAGCACCTTGACGGTGCCGTCCGGCAGCTTGAGCATCTGCAGAATATTGGCCACTGTCCCGACGGTGAAGATCTCCTCCACCGTTGGCTCATCGGTTGACGCATCCTTCTGGGCCACCAGCAGAACTTTCTTGTCCTGCTCCATGGCCGCTTCCAGACAGCGAATGGATTTTTCCCGCCCCACAAAGAGTGGAATGACCATGTGGGGATAAACCACCACGTCACGAAGAGGCAGGACGGGAATCTCGATGCGTTCTGAACGCTCTAGGTTCATATATGTCCTCTCGGCTTGTTATACCGTTGGCAAAGCGCTTGGCTGAGTATATGGGGGCGCTGAGATGAGATTCAATCGCCGAAACCGTAAAAAGCATGAAAGGGGCAAAAAGCCCCTTCCATTTGATTAAAAATCAGACATTTACTCTGATGCAGCTGCCTGGGTCTCGGGATTTTCGTAAATCATCAAGGGCGCGGAGTCCCCTTTGATCACGGTCTCGTCGATCACCACCTTGCTGACCCCTTCCAGAGAAGGCAGGTCATACATGGTATCCAGCAACACGGCTTCCACGATGGAACGCAGACCACGAGCACCGGTTTTACGCTCCATCGCCTTGCGGGCAATGGCGTTGAGTGCGTCGTCACGGAACTCCAGCTCAACACCTTCCAGATCGAACAACGCCGCGTACTGTTTGGTCAGCGCGTTTTTCGGCTCTTTCAGGATCTGGATAAGGGCAGACTCATCCAGCTCGGTCAGGGTCGCGACCACCGGCAGACGGCCGATGAACTCGGGGATCAGACCATACTTGATCAGATCTTCCGGCTCTACCTTGGCGAAGGTCTCGCTCAGAGTGGCCTTGGCATCCTTGGATTTCACCTCGGCGCCAAAACCGATACCGGTTCCCTTCACGGAACGCTGCTCGATCACCTTGTCCAGACCGGCAAAGGCACCGCCACAGATGAAGAGGATCTTGGAGGTATCAACCTGCAAGAACTCCTGCTGCGGGTGCTTGCGACCACCTTGCGGCGGTACGGAAGCGATGGTCCCTTCGATCAGCTTGAGCAGTGCCTGCTGTACCCCTTCCCCGGAGACATCGCGGGTGATGGAGGGGTTGTCCGACTTGCGGGAGATCTTGTCGATCTCGTCGATGTAGACGATGCCACGCTGAGCCTTTTCTACGTCGTAGTCGCACTTTTGCAGCAGCTTCTGGATGATGTTCTCCACGTCCTCGCCCACATAACCGGCTTCGGTCAGGGTGGTCGCATCGGCCATGGTGAACGGCACATCCAGCAGACGAGCCAGAGTCTCGGCCAGCAGGGTCTTGCCGCTACCGGTCGGGCCAATCAGCAGGATGTTGGATTTGCCGAGCTCAACACCACTGTTTTCGCCGCTGTTGCGCAGACGCTTGTAGTGGTTATAGACGGCAACGGCCAACACCTTCTTGGCGTACTCCTGCCCGATCACATAGTCATCGAGATGAGCGCGGATCTGATGAGGGGTCGGCAGCTCGTTACCATCGCGCTTGGGAGAGATTTCGCGGATCTCTTCGCGGATGATGTCGTTGCACAGCTCGACGCACTCATCACATATGTAGACGGAAGGGCCAGCGATCAGCTTGCGCACTTCATGCTGGCTTTTGCCGCAAAAAGAGCAGTAGAGCAGCTTATCACCCTCACCCTTGCGTTTCTCTGTCATTCAGCAACCTCGTTTTATCAATAGAGGATGGATCGGCCTGTTGAGTTTACAACAGACCGGGACACCCTGCTCAGCTACGCTGGCTCAGGACACCGTCAACCAGACCATAGGCCACGGCCTGCTCGGCGGACATGAAGTTGTCACGATCGGTGTCACGCTCGATGGTAGCCATGTCCTGACCGGTGTGGAATGCCAGGCGCTCGTTCAGGGTATTTTTGATCTTCAGGATCTCCTGGGCGTGGATCTGGATATCAGATGCCTGACCCTGGAAGCCACCCAGCGGCTGGTGGATCATCACGCGGGCGTTAGGCAGGCAGAAACGCTTGCCCTTGGCGCCGCCAGCAAGCAGGAAGGCACCCATGGAGCAGGCCTGCCCCATGCAGACGGTGCTGACATCCGGCTTGATGAACTGCATGGTGTCGTAGATGGACATGCCTGCAGTCACCGAACCACCCGGCGAGTTGATGTAGATATAGATGTCCTTGTCCGGATTCTCGGATTCGAGGAACAGCAGCTGAGCCACCACCAGATTGGCCATGTGATCTTCAACCTGACCAGTCAGGAAGATCACCCGCTCTTTCAGCAGACGGGAGTAAATATCGTAGGAACGTTCACCCTTGGCAGTCTGTTCGACCACGATGGGGACCAGCGCATTGCTGGGGGAATCGGTCATATCGTTATAGTTCTTGTACATAAGGCATTGTCCCTAAAATAAAATGGCCCGAGTGGAGATCACACGAGCCATTATACTTAACAGTCTTGACCTTAAGTCAAATGTTCTTAGGCAGCGGCGCCAGACTTGTTGATCACTTCGTCAAAGGCAACTTCTTTTTCGGTCACTTGCGCTTTGGACAGGATCAGGTCGATGGCTTGATCTTCTACTGCCAGGTTACGAACGCCGTTCAGCATCTGTTCGTTCTTCTGGTAGTACTCGATCACTTCCTTCGGATCTTCGTAGGCAGTCGCCATGGACTCGATGATGCTGTTTACACGGGCATCGTCAGCCTTGATCTCGTTGGTGCGGATCACGTCACCCAGCAGCAGGCCTACGCGTACACGACGCTCGGCTTGAGCCTGGAACAGTTCAGCCGGCAGCTCGGGAGCGTTGCCGCCCTGGAAGCCACCGAAGCGCTGCAGAGCCTGCTGACGCAGTGCGTCGATCTCTTGAGCAACAGCTGCTTTCGGCAGGTCGATTTGGTTGGCTTCAACCAGACCGTTCAGAACCTGCTCTTTCACGCTGTTTTTCAGGGCTTGAGCCAGTTCGCGCTCCATGTTCTTGCGCACTTCGGCTTTCAGCTCTTCAACAGAACCGCTTTCGATACCGAAACGCTTCACGAACTCTTCGGTCAGCTCAGGCAGGATCTGCTCTTCAACCTTGATCAGCTTGGAAGCGAACTTGGCATCTTTGCCTTTCAGGTTTTCAGCGTGGTAGTCAGCCGGGAAGGTCACTTCGATGGTGAACTCGTCGCCTGCTTTCTTGCCCATGATGGCGTCTTCGAAGCCCGGGATCATACGGCCAGCGCCCAGCACCAGGTTGAAGCCTTCAGCTTTGCCGCCGTCGAACTCTTCACCGTCGATGGAACCGACGAAGTCCATGGTCACACGCATGCCATTGGCAGCGGCAACATCGGCATCAGCCCAGGTAGCGTGCTGCTTGCGCAGGGTGTCGATCATGTTGGCCAGATCTTCATCCTTCACGGTAGCAACCGGCTTCTCGACCTTGATGGTCTCGAGACCTGCAACTTCGAACTCCGGATACACTTCGAAAGTGGCGGTGAATTCGAAATCCTGACCCTCTTTGATCTCTTTCGGATCCATGGTCGGGGCGCCGGCCGGGCTCAGTTTGTTTTCGATGATGGCTTTGATGAAGTTGCTCTGCATCATTTCATCAGCAACGCGGGCGTGAGCCATGGCGCCGAACATCTTCTTGATGATGGCAACCGGAGCCTTGCCAGGACGGAAACCGTCGATGCGACGAGTTTTGGCCAGGCCATTCAATTCTTTACGCACAGCGGCGTCTACGGTAGCAGCCGGTACAGTGATGGTAAGACGGCGTTCCAGACCCTGGGTTGTCTCTACAGAAACTTGCATTCTTCTACCTCGTTCAACTCAGCACTGTGTGCTGACCCTTTATTGCCCCTGGGCAAAGCCCGGAGTCTTCCTGTTTATAAAGACAACGATATGTCTTTGTGATGAGAAAATATGACGCGGCATTATAGCGGCGCACTTTGGTCGAGTCGAGCCACACATCCCCCACATTGAGCGGCGTGCAAGCACAATTCGTGCAAAACTGCCCTTTATATGGGGAGAGAGGTGCCAGACTTCAACTATCCGATGGCAATAATTTTGCGTTTGTTCACCTTTTTTCATCCGAACGCCGCTTTATTACCCATCTTTCACCGAAAAACAGCCCACCGTTGCGGGCGGCGACTCAATTTGTCCAGCCAAATGGCGATTGGGCCAATCAACCATTGCGTCCCTACCCCTCCCTCGTTATGGTGGCAACCAAATTGATGATCTGGAGTCACTCACATGGCCTTTTTCCGCTTCTTGTTCAATCTGCTCTGGTTTGTACTGGGAGGTGTCTTTATGGGCCTGGCCTAGTGGCTGGCCGGTCTTGTCTGCTTTATCTCGCTGGTCGGCATCCCCTGGGGACGTGCCTGCTTCGTGATCGGCACCTTTACCTTCTTCCCGTTTGGCAAGCAGGCCGTTAATCGCAAGACCATGACTGGCCAGAGCGATATCGGCACCGGCACTCTGGGGCTGATTGGCAACATCCTCTGGTTTGTGCTGATCGGTGTCTGGCTGGCCATCGGCCACATCGCTTCCGCGCTGGCCTGCTTCGTGACCATTATCGGTATCCCGTTCGGTATCCAGCACCTCAAGCTGGCGCTGATCAGCCTGGCGCCCATTGGCCAGATGATTGTGACCAATCAGGAGGCGGAATCGGGCCGCTATATCCGCTAACGGCGGGAAATGCGCGGGCAGACGCTGCCCTGCAACGAAAAAAAGGGCAGACTAGGGTCTGCCCTTTTCTATTCTCTTTGTTGAGGCCATCATGTTACCCAGCCACTTTTTCGCCAATCTCGCCCGCATGAAGCTGATCTACCGCTGGCCCCTGATGCGCAACATCCAGCCGGAAAACATTGCCGAGCACAGCCTGCAGGTGGCCATGGTGGCCCATGCCCTCGGCATCATCAAAAACCGGCTGTTTGGCGGCAACGTGAATGCCGACCGCGCCGCGGTGATGGCCCTCTACCACGACAGCAGCGAGGTTCTGACCGGCGATCTGCCCACCCCGGTCAAATACTTCAATCCCGAGATCGCCCGCGAGTACAAGAAGATAGAGCTGGCCGCCGAGCAGCGTCTGCTTGGCATGCTGCCGCCGGAGCTGGTGGAGGATTTTCGCCCCCTGCTCGATTCGGCAGCCCGGGATGGCGAGCTGGCCAGACTGGTCAAGGATGCCGACACCCTCTGCGCCTATACCAAGTGTCTGGAGGAGATCAACGCGGGCAACCGGGAGTTCGAACCGGCTCGCAAGCGCCTTGAAGCCATGCTGGCAGCGCGGATGAGCGATGAGATGCGCTACTTTATCGACACCTTTGTGGCCAGCTTCTCTCTGCCGCTCGATGAGCTTAACGCTCACTAAGCCAGTCCACGCGACCTGAAAACAGAAGGGCCCGCCGGTTTGCACCGGCGGGCCCTTCGTTATTTATGGCGCATTAGATGCAGCGCATCAGTGACCCAGCTCGCGGGAGGGTACCAGACCGCTCGCCCGCCAGGCGGGATAGAGGGTAGCCACCAGGCTCATCAGGATGGCAGCGCCCGTCACGATAAGCAGATCCTGCATATGCAACTCGGTCGGCAAGAAGTCGATGAAGTAGATATCCGGATTGAGGAAGCGGTGGCCAATAAGCTTCTCGATGACACCCAGGATCTGGGTCAGCTTGCTCGAAAGCAGCCCGCCCAGCAGGGCGCCGAGCAGGGCTCCGGCCACGCCGTTAACCATCCCCTGAATGACGAAGGTGAGCCGGATCTGGCCGGGGCTCGCCCCCATGGTTTTCAGGATGGCGATCTCGCTGCGCTTCTCGTTCACCGCCATCACCAGGGTGGAGACGATGTTGAAGCAGGCGACAGCCACCACCATCAGCATCACCACATACATGACGGTACGCACCATCTGGATGTCCTGATAGAGGTAACCCTGACTGTTCATCCAACTGCGGATATAGACGTGATGAGGGAACTGCTGCGCGGCGGCTACGGTGATGGATTGCGCCTTGAGCACATCGCTCACCCGCAGGCTGAAACCCTCCACATCGCTGCCCATGCCGGTGATCGCTTGCGCATCGGCCAGATGCATAAAGCCGAGCAGGCCGTCGAGCTGACCGCCGATCTCCAGCAGCCCCACCACGGTCAGGGCTTCACGGCGAGGATTCTTGATCCCCGCCTGATCGCCCCCTTGCGGCAGCAGCAGAGCGACAGCGTCCCCCACCTTGACTCCCAGCTTGTCGGCGATGGTCTTGCCAAGGATCACGCCACGTTCACCCGGTTGCAGCTCACGCAAACCACGGCCCGTCATGTATTTGCCGGCATCCGACAGATTGGCTTCCAGATCGGGCAGCACGGCGCGCAGTTGCACCCCCTTGAGGGCAGAGCCATGCTCCAGCAGGCCATTGAGGCGAATGACCGGGGCTGCCGCCTCAACGCCCGGCTGGGCCAGCAGGTAGTCACGCAGACGGGGCCAATCCGGCAACGGCCGCTCGACGGCGTCCAGCTCACCTTGTGGCACCACGGAGAGCACCCTGTCTTTGAGCTCCCGCTCGAAACCGTTCATGGCGGAGAGGCCCAGGATCAGCGCCATCACCCCGAGGGCAATACCGATCAGGGAAGAGGCAGAGATAAAGGCGATAAACCCGTTGCGACGGCGGGAGCGGCTGTAACGCAGGCCCAGAAAGAGGGGCAGCGGTTTGAACATCAGGCAACCTCCGTCATCGCGCCGCTCACCAGGGTCACCCGGCGATGGAGCTTGGCCGCCAGGCTCAAGTCGTGGGTCACCACCACAAAGGCGGTACCCAGTTCACGATTCAGTTCACACAGCAGTTCGTACACCGCCGTGGCACTGGCGTGATCCAGATTGCCGGTGGGTTCGTCCGCCAATACCAGACTCGGTTCGTTGACCAGTGCTCGGGCGATCGCCACCCGTTGACGTTCGCCACCGGAGAGCTCGGAGGGACGGTGATTCAAGCGATGGGAGAGCCCCACCCGCCCCAGCATCTTGGTTGCCTTTTCGGTGGCAACCGCCACCGACTCACCGGCGATCAGCAGCGGCATGGCCGCATTTTCCAGCGCACTGAACTCGGAGAGCAAGTGGTGGAACTGATAGACAAAGCCCAGCTCGCGGTTGCGAAAACGGGCCTGGGTACGGCTGTCCCAGTGGTGGATATCCTCCCCCTTGAACAGCACGGCGCCGCTGGAGGGGTTGTCCAGCGCCCCCATCAGGTGCAGCAGAGTGGTCTTGCCGGAGCCCGAGCTCCCCACCACCGCCAGCATTTCACCGGGTGCGACGCAGAGATCGATCCCCTTGAGCACCTGAGTCTCCAGCTCCCCCTCTTTATAGACATGATTGAGCGCCTGGCAGCGCAGCAGAGGTTCACGGGATACGGCTTCATTCATAACAGGGGCTCCACTTGCCTCGGTAACAACGCTGGCACCCGCAACTACGGGGGCACCAGTCACAACAGAAGATGCATTATTCACGGCATTACTCATAACGCAGCGCCTCGGCCGGTTTCACCCGCGCAGCGCGGGCCGCCGGGTAGAGGGTGGCACTGAAGCTCAGCAGCACGGCGCCCAGCAAAATGGTGATGACCTGAGCCGGCTCGACAATCACCGGCAGGCCACTGCCGCCCGCCGCCATATAGAGGTTGAGCCCCACCGCATTGAGCAGAGGGTTGAGACCCAAGGAGAGCGCAAGGCCCGCCAGTCCGCCAAACAGGGCGCCAATCACCCCGCTGGAGGCGCCAAGCACCATGAAGATTTTGACGATCCCAGATTCACTCATGCCCATGGTGCGCAGGATGGCCACTTCACCCTCCTTGTCCGTCACCACCATCACCAGCGCGGAGAGGATGTTGAAAGTAGCGACGGCGATGATCAGCACCAGCATCAGCCCCATCATCCGTTTTTCCATGGCGACCGCCTGGAACAGCTCGCCCCGCTCGCGGCGCCAATCCTGCCACAGCAAGCCATCCGGCAACGGCGTCTTGATCACCTCGTCAGCGGCAAAGGGATCATCGAGCCAGAGGCGAATGCCACCGACGGTTTCTGGCGGCAGACGCAGCAGCCGCTGGGCATCCCCCAGCGCGATCAGCGCAATCTGGTTATCCACATCGGCGCCGACCCCGAAGATGCCGGAGACGGTAAAGAGGCGCTGGGCCGGTACCTGACCAAACGGGGTGAAGCGGGTCCCTTCAGTCAGGATCAGACGAACCTGATCGCCGATGGAGACATTGAGGCGACGTGCCACCCCCTGCCCCAGCACGATGCGGTAGTGGCCGGCCTGCAGGGTATCGAGGCGCCCCCCCAGCATCTGGGAGTGCAGGATGTCATCCTTGGGCCACTTCGCAGGATCGATGCCCTGCACACTCACCCCGGTCAGCTGGCCGGGACTTTGCAGCATCCCTTCGCTGTCGAGCATGGGGGCAGAGGCAACCACATGGGGTAAGTTGGCCAGATCCGGCAAGCCTTGCGGGTCGGCATCAATGCGGCCAGCCTGATTGGTCACCACCACATGGGGGATCACCCCGAGGATGCGCCCTTTGAGCTGCCCTTCGAAACCGTTCATCACCGAAATGACCACCATCAGGGCGGCGACCCCGATGGCGATGCCAAAGGTAGAGAACAGGGAGATAAATGAGACGAAGCGATTGCTGCGCTTCGAGCCTGCATAACGCAGGCCGATGGCCAGCGAAAGGGGCTGAAAAAGTCCGGTCTTCAAGGATATGTACGTTGCCAACAAAATAAGATACCGGATAATAAAGGGAAACCGTCCATGACAACAAGGGATAGCCTCCATGCAGGAACAGTTCTTCAGCGTCACTCATGCCACGCCGGTCAATGTGATCCCCATGCCGGCCGACTTCCATCTCCCCTCGCTGGAGGAGCTGGACGCTGAGCTGCCGGAGCCCTTTCGGATCTCTTCGGCCATTACCTCCATCGATCTGGTGACCACTCGCCTGCTGCGCAACCAGAACGAGTCGATGCACGATCTGATCGAGATCGTCAATCAGCAGTCCCGCAAGATCGACATGATCATGGGCTATGTGCTCTCCCTGCAGGACCATCCGGAGCAGCGCTTTCACACCCTGCGCTTCGGGGCTGGCCAGCTCACCTACCTGCACCCCTATCATGGTCACGGGGATGCGCCGCACCTGCACCAGATCGTGCGTCTCAAGATCTTCCTGCGGGAAGAGGCGGCCGCCATCTACTGCTATGGCCAGGTCAAACAGCTTGACGGCGGTGAACATGGCACCCATGTGCAGCTCGACTATGTGCGGATCCGCGAAGATGACCGTGAACTGCTGGTTCGTGCCAGCCTCCACGTGCAATCGAAACAGCTCAAACTGCGCGCCCAAGAACGTCAGCGCTAACCAGAGCAAACGTCAGCGATAGATAACGTCAACGTTAAAAGAATCGAATCATGCCAATGACACTCCCCGCCTTGCCCGCCAAAGCGGGCCAAAAGATCACGCTCGGCCAGCTGGTCGGCAGCAGCCTCTCGCTGATTGCAGCCCGTCTCACCCGTGAAGCCAAGGGGCCGGTACTGCTTATCACCGCCGATACCCCGAGCGCCCTGCGCCTGGAGCAGGAGCTGCAGTATTTGCTGACAGACAAGCTGCTGGCAGACAAGCAGCTAGCCGATCAGTCTGCGCCGGTATTGTTGTTCCCCGATTGGGAGACCCTGCCCTACGACACCTTCTCTCCCCATCAGGACATCATCTCCCAGCGGCTCGAGACCCTCTACAAGCTGCCACAGATGAGCAAGGGGGTATTGATTGTCCCCATCTCCACCCTGATGTTGCGCTGCGCGCCCCGGGTCTATCTCGACAAATACAGCCTGATGGTGAAGGCCGGCCAGCGCCTCAATCTGCAACAGTTGCGCGGGCGCCTCGCCGAAGCGGGTTACGTGGCGGTGGATCAGGTGTTGGAACATGGCGAATTTGCCGCTCGCGGCTCCCTGCTCGATCTCTTCCCCATGGGCAGTAGCAGCCCCTATCGCATCGACTTCTTCGACGATGAAGTGGACTCCATCCGCCCATTCGATCCCGAAACCCAGCGTTCCAGCGAACCGGTCAAGACGGTCAGCCTGCTGCCCGCCCGGGAATACCCTACCGACGAGGCGGCCATCGAGCTGTTTCGCGGCCAGTTCCGCGAGCAGTTCGAGCTGTCGCGGGCCGAGGGTTCCGTCTATCAGGAGGTGAGCAAGGGGCGCTGGCCCGCCGGCATCGAGTACTATCTGCCGCTCTTCTTCAACCAGACCGCCAGCCTGTTTGACTACCTGCCGGAAGAGACCCTGCTGCTCACGGTGGGGGATATCTACCCCGCCGCCCAGCGTTTCTGGAACGACATCGGCCAGCGCTATGAAGACAGACGCTGGGACAACACCCGCCCCCTGCTACCCCCGGCCCAGCTCTATCTGCCGGTGGAGCAGCTCTTTGCCTCTCTGGGCCAATATGGCGAGGTGCGGCTGCAAGAGGCCGCCACTGCGGGCGATGCCGGTCAGCACGATCTGCCTATCTCGGCGCTGCCGGATCTGCAACTCGATCATAGCAAGGAGCAACCCCTGCTGGCGCTTAACCAGTTCCTGCACGGTTTTGCCGGGCGCACCCTGTTTGCAGTGGAGTCCGAAGGACGGCGGGAGGTACTCGGCGATCTGCTGGCGCGTATCTCGCTGCAACCCAAAGAGTTCCCCTCCCTCGACGCCTTTACGGCGAGCCCGGATCGCCACGGCCTCTTGGTTGCACCGCTTGAACGTGGCTTCCTGTGGCAGGAGGTCGGTCAGGATCCACTGGCGCTGATCACCGAGACCGAGCTGCTGGGCGGCAAGGTGCGCAGCAAGCGGGCGCGGGAGAAGAGCAAAAATTTAAGCTCCGATGCGGTGATCAGAAACCTGGGCGAGCTGACCCAGGGTCAGCCGGTGGTCCATCTGGATCACGGGGTCGGCCGCTATCTGGGACTGGAAATCATCGATGCCGGTGGCCTGCCCACCGAGTTTTTGACCCTCGAATATGCCGGCGGCGACAAGCTGTTCGTGCCGGTCACCAGTTTGCACCTTATCAGCCGCTACACCGGGTCGGATAACCCGCCCAGCCACAAGCTCGGCGGCGAGGCCTGGAGCAAGGCGCGGCGCAAGGCGGCGGAGAAGGTGCGCGACGTGGCAGCAGAGCTGCTGGATGTCTACGCTCATCGCGCCGCCCGCGCCGGTTTTGCCTTCAAGCACGACAAAGAGGCCTATCGCCAGTTTGCCGCAAGCTTCCCATTCGAGGAGACCGACGATCAGCTCAACGCCATCAATGCGGTGCTGGGGGACATGTGTCAGGCCAAGAGCATGGACAGACTGGTGTGCGGCGACGTAGGTTTCGGCAAGACCGAAGTGGCGATGCGGGCGGCATTTGTGGCCGTCCACGGCGGCAAGCAGGTTGCCGTGCTGGTGCCTACCACCCTGCTGGCGCAACAGCACTACGACAACTTCCGCGACCGCTTCGCCAACTGGCCGGTGCGGGTCGAGGTGCTGAGCCGCTTCCGCTCCGCCAAGGAGCAGAGCGCTGTGATGAAGGAATTGGCCGAAGGCAAGGTGGATATCATCATCGGCACCCACAAGCTGCTCGGCTCCGAGCTCACTTTCAAGGATCTGGGGCTGCTCATCGTCGATGAGGAGCACAGATTCGGGGTGCGCCAGAAGGAGAAGATCAAGGCTCTGAGGGCCGATGTGGATATCCTCACTCTCACCGCTACCCCCATTCCGCGCACCCTCAACATGGCGATGTCCGGCATGCGGGATCTCTCCATCATCGCCACCCCGCCTGCCAAGCGGCTCGCCATCAAGACCTTTGTCCGCCAGCACGAACCGGCAGTGGTGCGCGAGGCGGTACTGCGGGAATTGAAGCGTGGCGGTCAGGTTTACTATCTGCACAACGATGTCGAGAGCATCGAGAAGTGCGCAGCCGACCTGGCGGAGCTGGTGCCAGAGGCCCGCATCGGCATCGCCCACGGCCAGATGCGCGAGCGCGACCTTGAGCGGATCATGTCCGACTTCTACCACCAGCGCTTTAACCTGCTGGTCTGCACCACCATTATCGAGACCGGTATCGACGTACCGAGCGCCAACACTATCATCATGGATCGGGCGGATCACCTGGGTCTGGCCCAGCTGCACCAGCTGCGGGGCCGGGTTGGCCGCTCCCACCATCAGGCCTATGCCTACCTGCTCACCCCCCATCCCAAGCTGATGACCAAGGATGCGGCCAAGCGGCTGGAGGCGATCGCCTCGCTTGAAGATCTCGGCGCCGGTTTTGCGCTGGCGACCCACGATCTGGAGATCCGTGGCGCAGGCGAACTGCTCGGCGACGATCAGAGCGGTCAGATCGAATCGGTCGGCTTCACCCTCTACATGGAGATGCTGGAGCAGGCGGTCGAGGCGCTGAAAAATGGCAAGGAGCCGTCGCTGGAGCAGCTGATGAGCCAGCACACCGAGGTGGAGCTACGCCTGCCTGCGCTGTTGCCGGATGACTATATTCCGGACGTCAATATGCGCCTCTCCATGTACAAGCGGATCGCCAGTGCGGCGGACGAGCAGGAGCTGCGGGAGCTGAAAGTGGAGCTGATCGACCGCTTTGGTCTCTTGCCGGAGGCGACCAAAACCCTGCTGGAGCTGGCCGCCTTCCGCCAGCGTGCCACCGCCCTTGGCATTCGCCGGGTGGAGATGAGCGAGCGTGGCGGCTATCTCGACTTCACGCAAGAGACCAAGGTCAATCCGGCCTATCTGGTCAAGCTGCTCTCCAGCCAGCCAAGGGTCTACAAGATGGACGGGCCAACCCGGTTGCGTTTCCAGGTGCCGGCCCAGGATCGCGCCATGCGCCTGAAACTGGTGGATGGTTTGCTGGCTGATCTGGCCAACAACAGCCTGTAAATCTCTGCAACGCTAGCGGCGAGCCAGAGAGATAACGCCAACTAAAACGGGAGCCAAATCGGCTCCCGTTTTGTTTATGTTGGCTGGTGACTAGCGTCTCCCCTTGTGGGAGAAGGGTCGGGGATGAGGGGACAGTGAAAACTATTCCTCTCACCCAGCCCTATCCCAGAGGGGAGAGGGAGTCGCGCCGGTAAATGTTGGGCTTCGCTGTGCTCAGCACCAACCTACACCTCTGACGATCAGCCCAGGTTGGCTGGATCCTCATGGGCGGAAAATTCCCGCATAAAGGCTTCGGCGCGCTCCACCATCTTGGTCGAGCCAACAAAGTAAGGGGTACGCTGGTGCAGCGCGGTGGGCTGGATATCCATGATGCGGCCAAAGCCGTCGGAGGCCTTGCCACCAGCCTGCTCCACCAGAAACGCCATCGGGTTGCACTCATAGAGCAGACGCAACTTGCCATTCGGCGAGTTGGTGCCGGACGGATAGATGTAGATGCCGCCCTTGAGCAGGTTGCGATGGAAATCGGAAACCAGGGAGCCGATATAGCGGGAGGTGTAGGGTCTGTGGGTCGCTTCGTCGCGCTCCTGGCAATATTTGAGGTACTTCTTCACCCCGTCCGGGAACTTGATGTAGTTACCCTCGTTGATGGAGTAGATCTTGCCCTCTTCCGGAATGCGAATGTTTTCGTGGGAGAGGCAGAAGCAACCGATGGAGGGGTCGTAGGTAAAGCCGTTGACGCCAAACCCTGTGGTGTAGACCAGCATGGTGGAGGAGCCGTAGACCACATAACCGGCGGCGACCTGACGGTTGCCCGGTTGCAGGAAGTCCTCCAGCGTCACCGGCGACCCCTGCGGGCTCAAACGGCGGTAGATGGAGAAGATGGTCCCGACCGAGACGTTGACGTCGATATTGGAGGAGCCATCGAGCGGGTCGATCAGCACCACATACTTGGAGTTTTTGGAGAGCGGCGAGTCAAAGGCGACGAAGTCCTCTTCCTCTTCCGAAGCCATGCCGCACACCTCGCCGCGCGCTTCCAGCGCCGCCTTGAAGCGTTCGTTGGCATAAACATCCAGCTTCTGCTGCACCTCGCCCTGTACGTTTTCAGCGCCCATGGAACCGATGATATCCGCCAGTCCCGCCTTGTTGATCTCCCGGTTCACCACCTTGGCAGCAAGGCGGATCGAGCTGAGCAACGAGGTCAGCTCGCCGGTCGCGGTAGGATAATCCGCCTGCTTTTTGACGATGAACTCACCCATGGTGATCATGTTTCGCATTTTTGTTCCTTTAGATCGCATCCGTTGGCATTGAAAACGTTTGCAGGCGTCAGCAAAAAAAATGCCGATCACCGGCGGCCTTGATTTGTAACCTAATGTAACGTCTGTTTTTTGTTTTTGCAGCGAATTAAGCGGCCTATTAAATAGGCTATCTCGCCTAACGTTATGGTAAAAGACGCGTTTTATTCGGTTTCATTCGATAACTTTCGGACTCTTAATTCGTGGCAATAACCTGCTGCAAGCCATGAGTTGACTGGCCTTGAGCCATTAAAAATGGAGTCTGATGGGCCTGCTCATCCTTCAGCCATTGCCTCTTGAGATCCGATCGCCAATCCAGCACACTGATTTCGCTTTGGAAGCAAATAAAACTCAAGGATTATCAATGAACAAGACTCTCATTGCCGGCATGGTAGCCGGACTGTTTGCCCTTCCCGCCTGGGCTGCCCAGGTGCCTGCCGGTACCAAGCTGCTGCCGGATGCCCAACAAATCTACGTGACCAATATCGGCACCGAGCCCACCACCATCGACCCCCAGCTGGTGGAAGAGACCGCTGGTAGTGCCATCGTCAACGATCTGTTTGAAGGGCTCTATGAGCTGGATAGTACCGGCAAGATCAAGCCAGCAGGTGCCGTCAGCTACGAGGTCGACAAGACAGGTACCGTCTACACCTTCAAACTGAGGCCCGAGGCCAAGTGGTCAAACGGTGAACCGGTCACCGCCGCCGATTATGTCTACGGCTGGCAACGGGCGGCCGATCCCAAGACCGCCTCCAACTACGCCTGGTTTATCGAGTTGACCGGAGTGGTCAATGCAAGCGAGGTGACACAGGGCAAGAAGAGCCCGTCAGAGCTCGGGATCAAGGCGCTCGATGACCACACTCTGCAGGTCACCCTGAAAAATCCGGTTCCCTTTTTCCTGAAGACGCTGGCCCACTACACCACGTTCCCGGCCCCCAAGGCCACCATTGAAAAATACGGCAAGGATTGGGTCAAACCGGGCAATATCGTCTCCAACGGTGCCTTTGTACTCAAGGAGTGGACCCCCAACGAGCGGCTGAGCGCCGAGCGCAATACCCACTACTGGAACAACCAGCACACCGTCCTGAACAAGGTGATCTATCTGGAGATCGTCTCCGAAACCGCCGCCTACAACCGCTATCGCACCGGTGAACTGCACTACACCACTTATCCGCTGGAGCAGTACAAACAGCTCAAGAGCAAGAGCCCGGAAGAACTGGTCAGCGTCCCCACACTGGCCAGCTATTACTATGTCTTCAATACCCAGCGCAAACCGTTCGATGACCCGAAAGTACGCAAGGCGCTCTCGCTCGCCATCGACCGGGAGACCATCACCGACAAGATCCTGGGACAGGGACAAATTGCCGCATATAGCTTCACGCCCCCCATTGTGGACGGTTTTGAATTGAAAAAACCGGCCAGCCAGCTGCTGAGCAAAGAGGAGCGGATCAAGCAAGCCAAAGCCCTGTTGGCCGAAGCGGGATATGGCCCGGACAAGCCACTCACAGTGGACATTCTCTACAACACCAACGAGAGCCACAAAAAGATTGCGCTGGCCGTCTCCTCCATGTGGAAACATAACCTGGGGGTCACTGCCGCCCTCAACAACATGGAGTGGAAGACCATGGTCTCGGCACTCAACGAGGGGGATTTCGGGGTTAGCCGCTATGGCTGGAACGGGGATTATAACGATGCCTCCACCTTCCTCGACATCATGACCTCCAGCAGTAGTGCCAACAGCGGCAAGTGGTTCAACAAGGAGTACGACGCCCTGCTGGCCAAGGCCCACGACTCGCTGGATCCCGCTGAACGCAATGCCCTATATCAACAGGCAGAGGCACTCATTGATGCGGATGCCCCCATCGCCCCCATCTATTTCTCGGTCAAATCCAGGTTGCTCAAGCCTTTCGTGAAAGGCTACCCCCACCTTAACCCGCAGGATGTGGTCTACAGCAAGGAGCTCTATCTGGTTGCCCAATAACCGGCTCGGCAAGATGTGACCATAAAAAAGCGCCTGCATTGCTGCAGGCGCTTTTCATTGGCGGCCAAGCGGGCCATTGGGCCCATCTACGCTTTCGCGCAAGATTACTCTTCGGGGCAGGGTGCCAACACCACCCGGCGGCGACCCATCGCCACCGGACGCACCAGCAACTGTGCCAGCAAGACACCCAGCAGGGTCAGTCCACCCCCGATCAGGTGATAGCTGGTCAACCGCTCACCCAGCAGGGTGATGGCAAGGCCAGCCGTCATCACCGGCAGCAGGTTCATAAAGATGGCGGTACGGTTGGCACCGAGCAGGGCAATACCCTGCATCCAGAGCCAGGGCGAGAGCGCCGAAGTGGGGATACCGGCATAGAGGATCAGCCACAGGGCCCGGCCATCCGGCCACTGGCCATCCACCAGCAAAAAGAAGGGCGTCAGGATCACCACACTGCAGATCACCTGACCGTAGAGCAGCGACCAGTTGTCGAGCCCAAGATCCCACTTCTTGAGCAGCACACTGTAAAGGGCGTAAGTTCCCGCCGAAATCAGCATATAGACAGAGCCGATATGAATGCCTTGGGTAAACAGCCGGGTCGGATCCCCCTGCCCCAGCAAGATAGACAAGCCAAGGAGGGAAAGCAGCGCCCCCAGCACAGCGCCCCAGGTGGGCCGCTCGCGCAGCAGCCAGATACTGAACAGCACGGTCAGCAGCGGCGTCAGTCCCATCATCAACCCCATCTCGGTAGCCCCCAGCGTTTGCGCCGCGTAGTACCCAAAAGTCTGGTTGAGCACCATGCCCAGCGAGGCCAACATGGCGATCTGCCAAAGGCCAGCGCGCAGACGGGCACGCGCACGCCATACCCGACGGGCCAGAAACGGGCTTAATACCAGCGCAGCCACCACCCAGCGCGACCAGGCCAAGGCTGCGGGGGACAACACACCAACCGCCAGTTTGCTGACGATGCCATTGCCAGCCCAGATGGCAATGCAGGAGAAGGGAAACAGAAAGGCAAGGGGCATGAGAGGATCCAGACCGAAGAGACAACAGCGGGCCAGTATAGGGGGCGATGGAAGAGAAACAAAGGTGTGGGCCTGAACAACCACGCGGTGAACGCCAGTCGCCAGAAACAAATATGCCCGCAAAAGTGCGGGCATATCAGTGCAGAAACAGGTTCAGAAGCGCATCACGCGGCATCCATGTGCAGTCTGGAGATCAGCTCGTTGACCTCGGTGACTGTCTGGCGATGGGGAATATCCGCCGGATTCGGCATCAGCAACAAACCGGATTGGAAATCGAACCGCCCCCGACCATGGATGTAAATCCGACCTTTAAAGAAGGTTTTGACATGCTTTGCCACCATCAGTGGCAGGTACTTCTTGAACACTCTCATCGTTTGCAACCTCTTGCAGTTGTATCCGTATGACAGCAGCTTCTGCGAATTAATTCCGTAAAATATTTATAAAAATCCGGAAAACTCGCCCATCTCTTCCCAAAAAATTCAATCTATAACTTTTTATTAACTTTTAGCCTATTGTATGCGGCCCTTCGAGCCAGAGCAAGGCTCCTTTGCCATCAAGCCACTCGATACAGGCGATCCCCGAGGTGGCGAACATGGGTGCTCCTGCGGCCGGGCAGAGGCTTTGCACCAGATAACCCACCAGCGGCAGATGGCTGACCATCAGGATCTGGTCATGTTGCTGCGCCAAAGTGGTGAGGTAGCTGGCCACGAAAGCGGGATCACCGTAAGGGGTAATGTCGCCACTCTCTTCAACGGCTGCTGCGTCAGGTAATTCACTGCATATGGCTTGCCAGGTCTGGCGTGCCCGCAGATAGTTGCTGTGGATCACCCGATCCAGCGGGCCAATCAGCTGAGGCGCCAGCCAGCGGGCCATCTGGATAGACTCTTCAATACCCTGCTCGGTCAATGGACGCTGTTCATCTGTTTTCGCATTCATGCCAGCCTGGCCATGACGCATGATATAGATCTTCATTACAACCTCGCCCAACGGGCCTGTTTTGATAGCCGGGGGATCTTACCCCGCCACGGGTGTGGAAACAATTGCGCTACCTCTCAGAAAAGGGTTTGCCTGACGGGATAGCGGGGTCGATAATCATGTTTAAATTCAAATAAATCCAACGTGAGTCACACGCCAATGAGCCCATATGCCAGTCCCAATGACCATCGGCAATACCATTTTCTGGAGCTGGCCAACCGGCTCAGGGTCTTGTTGATTTGTGATCCCGACACAGACAAATCCGCCGCCTCGCTGGCGGTCAATACCGGCCATTTTGACGATCCCGCCGACCGGCAGGGAATGGCCCATTTTCTGGAGCACATGCTGTTTCTCGGCACCTGCACCTACCCCAAGCCTGGTGAGTACCAGCAATTTATGAGCCGTCATGGCGGCAGCAACAACGCCTGGACCGGTACCGAGTTCACCAACTTCTTCTTCGAAATCGACAACGGCTTCTTTGAAGCGGGGCTGGATCGCTTCTCCCAGTTCTTTATCTGCCCCACGTTTGATCCGGAGTGGGTGGACAAGGAGCGCAACGCGGTCGACTCCGAGTATCGCCTCAAGCTGCAGGATGACATGCGCCGCAGCTATCAGGTGCATAAAGAGACGGTCAACCCGGCGCACCCCTTCTCCAAGTTCTCGGTGGGCAACCTCGATACCCTGGCCGATCTGCCGGGACGGGATCTGCGCTCCGACCTTATCCGTTTTTACGAAAGCCACTACAGCGCGGATCGCATGGCGCTGGTGATGATCTCGCCGGAGTCCATCGATACCCAGTTGCAGTGGTGCTGCCGCTATTTTGCTCCCATTTTGAATCGCAATTTGGGAACCCCGACCCTCACCATGCCGCTCTATCGGCTCGATGATCTCGGCGTGCGCATCCACATCAATCCGGTCAAGGAGACCCGCAAGCTTTCGCTCAGCTTCCCCTTGCCCAATGTGGACGAGTTTTACGACAAAAAGCCCCTCACCTTCCTGAGCCATCTGATTGGTTATGAGGGGGATGGCAGCCTGCTCTCCCTGCTCAAGGCGAAAGGCTGGGTCAACCAACTCTCTGCGGGCGGTGGCATCAGCGGCGCCAACTTCAAGGATTTTGGCGTCAACTTCGGCCTCACCCCTCTGGGCCTTGAACATGTGGATGACATCCTCGCCACCCTGTTTGGCTATCTGAAACTGATTGGCCGCGAAGGGCTACAGAGCTGGCGCTATGACGAAAAACGGACCGTGCTCGAATCGGCGTTCCGTTTTCAGGAGCGCGGCCGCCCCCTCGATACGGTGTCGGGGCTGGTGCTCAACCTCTTTAGCTACAAACCTGAGGATCTGCTCTACGGCGACTACATGATGCGCGAATATGACGAGGGGCTGATCCGCCGCTTCCTCGCCAAACTCACCCCGCACAACCTGCGTATCACCATCACTGCGCCGGAAGTGGCGACCGATCGACTGGCCCGCTGGTATCAGACCCCCTATAGCGTGGCGACCATTACCGAGGCCGAGAAAATTCGCTGGCAGCAGAGCGAACCGGATCCGGCGCTGGCGCTGCCCAAGCCCAACCCCTTTATCAGCAGCCGACTCGATCCGCGTACGCCCGAGCTTGCCGCCGACATGCCCGCCTGCCTTATCGATCGCCCCGGTTTTCGCCTCTGGCACCTCCATGAGCACCTGTTCAGCGTGCCCAAGGGCAATCTCTACATCTCCATCGACAGCGAACATGCGGTCAAAAATCCGCGCAATATCGCCATGGCGCGCCTCGCCGTGGAGCTGTTGGCCGACCACCTCAACGCCCTCACCTATCCGGCGGAGCTGGCGGGGCTGGGCTACCAGATCTATGCCCATCAGGGGGGCTTTACCATCAACCTGAGCGGCTTTGCCGACAAGCAGCCGCTGTTGCTCGACATGATCCTTGGCAACCGCACCCTGGGGTATCCGGATCCGGGTCGCTTCGCCGAGATCAAGGAGCAGCTCATTCGCAACTGGGACAACCAGTCCAAGGCGCGCCCCATCTCCCAGCTCTTTAACCAGCTCACCAGCCTGTTGCAACCCAACAACCCGCCGTTCGAGCAGTTGCTCCGTCACCTGCGCACCGTCGAGCTGGAAGAGATGCCCGGCTTCGTGGCCCAGCTGTTTGGCGAGGTCCATGTCGAAGCGCTGGTGCACGGCGACTGGACTGCCGCCGAAGCACTGGAGCTGGCCGCCCTGATGGAGCGCCACCTGAGCGACATCAATGGCACCAGCAGCAAACCGAGCGGCGAGACCCGTCGTCCGCTCATCTCCATTCAGGACAGGGGCACCCTTATTCGCGAGCAGGGTTGCGATCACGAAGACTCGGCACTGCTGGTCTACTACCAGTCCCGTACCACCCGGGCGCGGGATCTCGCCTGCTTTACCCTGGCGAACCACATCATGTCCTCCACCTTCTTCCACGAGCTGCGTACCCGTCAGCAACTGGGGTATGTGGTGGGTGCCGGCAACCTGCCCCTCAATCGCCACCCGGGCCTGATCTTCTATATCCAGTCGCCGGTGGCTGGGCCGCAGATCCTGCTCGATGCGGTGGAGGAGTTTATCGACCTCTTCCCGCTCGCCATGCTCGAATTCACCGAGCAGCAGTGGCAGGAGAGCAAAGCGGGGCTGCAAGCCCAGCTGAGCGAGCGGGATGCCAATCTGCGCAGTCGCGGCCAGCGGCTGTGGGTCAGTATTGGCAACAAGGATCTGGGGTTTGATCAGCGCGAAAGAGTCTGCGACGAGGTGGGCAAGTTGAGCCGCGCCGATCTGGTGCGCTTTATCACCCAGTTGCGATCGCGCACCTCCGATCGGCTGCTCCTCTGCAGCTATGGTCAGGGGCACGAACATGACGAGCGGATCACCGGCCAGTTTATCGACGATCCACGGGCATTTCGGCTCAATGCCGCCACCTTCGAGGCCTGATCAGGCCTCGACATCCCCCGTTTTTCCTGCCCCCGGCAAATCGCAGACAATAAAAAGCCGACCCATCAGGGTCGGCTGGAAAAACCATAACAATTGCGACCAAAGCCGCCAAAAGTGAACATGAGCGTGAAAATCAGACACTGAGTTGCTGATCAGCAAGCGGGAAAGACCCGATACTCGCTTTGCAATGCCAACAGTGATTGAGAAACAGCCTCATATTAGGCACTCCCCCCGCCAGTCACGTTGATCTACGTCAAAGGAGGTAGCGAAGAGCGCGTAGCCCGATGATTTGTCGGCGCAGATCACCCTTTGGCCGCCCGCTAGCTGCCCGTTAACCCCGGCGAACCAGTCGGTAGGCCACCTCATCGAAGTAGGAGAGCTGACCCGACAGCACCCGCGGGTGATCCACCTCGGCGGCACGCCCCAGCACCTCAATACGAAAATCGCGCTCGAACAGGGCTCGCACCTCCATCTCTCCCACCGAGAAGGGGGGCTGACTCTGCTGCTCAGGCTGATATTCAAGGGTCACCAGCAGGATCTGGCCACCGGTCTCGACCAGCGAACTGATCAGGGCTGCATACTGGCGGCGCATCGCGGTCGGCAAGGCGATCAGCGCCGCGCGGTCATAGACCAGCCTGTAACGGCGACCCAGACTAGGGGCGGCGAAAAAATCCCCCTGAAAAATGCGCAGGCTGTCCACCTGATGGCACTGATAAGGGCCCACCTCGCTCACGGTCGCGGCGAGCTGGTTTTCACTGAAGAACTGGCTGACGGCAAGGCTCGATAGCTCGAAACCGTCGACCGGATGGCCCTGAGCGCTCAGCCAGAGCATGTCGCGGGATTTGCCACACAGGGGAACCAGCACCGGCTCGTCCGCTTGCTGAGCTGACCACCAGGATTGCAGCCAGTGGTTAAAGTCCGCCTGATGAAAGCCAATCCGGTTCTCTTCCCAACGCTGATGCCAAAACGCAGCTTCCATCGTTATTACCCTTCTGTACTAAAGATGCCTCAATATCACAACTTAACCGGCACCGCGCAACCCTCTGCCCTGCCCTTTTTGCCGCGCAGTCTCTGCGTGTTATCGGGCGAATGACGGGACATCCCCTTGCCGTGCGCCTCGCTGTCGCAATGGGCGCTATTGGGTACGTTGATGACGAGCAGAGGCACACCAATCCATGCAAATATGTCATGCATTGATAGCCATTAATGAGAGAAGGGAATGACGTTGGCAGGCCACAACGTGCCTGCCAACGCCAGAAAGATCACGACAGCGTGGCGCGAGCGGCCACCAGCTGACGCTCGATATAAGCAAAATCGGGACGATCTGCGGGGAGTTCCGAGAGGCAGGCCGCTTTGAGCTGATGCAATCCATCAAGCGGTGAGTCTTGCGTATCGCAATGGGCCAGCAGCTCCTCCAGCAGGCAACCAAAGGCGCGCACTTCCAGTCGCTCAAGGCCCAGCGCCCGCTCGCGGTCGCTGCGGTCATATAAAGAAGCCGCACCAAAATCCCCCAGCAGGGCGCGAGCCGGTGCGTCAGACCCACGGGCAAACAGAATATTGTGGCCGTAGAGATCCCCGTGCATGATGCCCGCGCGGTGCAGATGGCCCGCCACCGAGGCGATGCCGTGGGCCATCGCCAGCGCATCCGGCACACTCAGATGCAGCCCCTCGGGATAGACATCCCGGGTGCAGGAGTCCAGGCTCGGCGGCCCGGCCAGATTGGCAAAGGCCGGGTCGATCAGCTCCATCACCAGCGCCGGAATGCCGGAGGGGTGATCCGCCACCTTGCCCATCACCTTGATAAGGTTGGGATGAGTGCCCGCCGCCAGCGATGCCGCCATCTCGCAGCGGGGCAGTCCGTCGCTGGTCACCGTCCCCTTGAACAGCTTGACCGCCACCTGATTGCCATCGCCTCTATCGCTCGCCTGAGTCACTTCATCAGCAGTATTACCCACAAGGGTGGCGCGATGTATAACGCCGGATGCTCCCTGCCCCAGCAACTCGCCCAGCGCCAGCGTCTCCCAGGCAAGGGGAGCGACATGGGCATCATAGATGGCCCGCGCCTCCGCCCCTCCGCTAAAGGGGTTGCCTGAGTAGGCAAGCCAGGCAAGGCGCGGCAGCGAGAGCAGCCACTCGGGGAAGCGCTCGATGCGGTTGGCGGCGATGCGAAGCAGCTCCAGATTGCGGCAATTGGCAAGACTCGCAGGCAGCTCGCGCAGGCGGTTGCCTGCCAGCATCAGCTTTTGCAGGGCGTCGCACTGGCCCAACTCCTCGGGCAACTGCTCCACCGCGTTATCGGTCAGGATCAGCCAGCGCAACCCGGCGGGCAGCGCCTTGGCCGAGACGGTAGCAATCCGGTTAGCCTTAAAGCCCACCATGGTGAGCGCCGGGCAGCGCCCCAGCACCTCGGGCAGCTCGGTAAAGCGGTTCTCGGAGCAGAAGATGATGCGCAGTTTGCCAAACCCGGCCAGCTCGTCGGGGAGCGTGCTTAGCTGGTTGCCGGTCAAATCCAGCACCTCCAGCGTCTCTTTCAGGCTCAAAATCTCGTGGGGGAAAACCGCGAGGTTTTCAGAGAGCTTCAGATAGCGGGCACCGCACAGTTCACCTGCGCGCAGCTGTTCCAGAGTATGCATAACCGTGTCTCAATCCTGATGATCTGCCTGATGGCACAGCGACCATCAGCGCACGCCGAACTTGGGTCCGGCGATTTTAAAGGGGGGCATTATAAAGAATTCGGGGCTCAGTTCTCCCCTTTTGTTGCCGCAAAGGCCTGTATCGACATGTAGCAAAACGACTCGGGAACAAAGAGAGCAAGATTCGGGTCGTTCCAGCGAGGAGTGGTTGCCATAGTGGGGGCCAAACCCAAGTCGGTTGGAACCTATTGGGGTTCCAACCCACAGCCAACCCTGTGCCCCACTGATTTGGCGCACAACACACCTGCGAGGGAACTGCCATGTCATTACTGTCCAACAAGGTCGCCATTATCACCGGCGCCAGCTCCGGCATCGGTCGCGCCAGCGCCATCCTGTTTGCCCGCGAAGGGGCCTGCGTCGTCGTCGGCGCCCGCCGCCAGCCCGAACTGGATCTACTGGTGGAGGAGATCCGCCACGAGGGGGGCCAGGCGGTGAGTCTGGCGGGAGATGTGAAAAGCGAGAGTTACGCCCGCGACCTTGTTGATCTCGCGCTAACCCGTTTCGGCGGGCTCGATATCGCCTTCAACAACGCCGGTACCACAGGCATGCCGGGCAGCGTAGAGGAGCTTGAACTGGCGCAGTGGCAGGAAATTCTGGATACCAACCTCACCAGCGCCTTTGTGGGAGCCAAGTACCAGATCCCCGCCATGCTGGCGCGTGGTGGCGGCTCGCTTATTTTTACTTCTACCTTCGTCGGCCATACCCTGGGGCTGCCCGGCATGGCGGCCTATGCGGCGAGCAAGGCGGGCCTCATTGGCCTGACCCGGGTGCTGGCTGCCGAGTATGGGGCACAAGGGGTGCGGGTCAACGCCCTGCTGCCGGGGGGTACCGACACCCCCATGGGGCGGGCTTTTGCCAATACGCCAGAGAGCCTCGCCTTTGTGCAGAATATGCATGCCCTCAAACGGCTGGCCCAACCGGAGGAGATCGCCCGCTCGGCCCTTTATCTCGCGTCCGATGCATCCAGCTTTACCACCGGCATTGCCCTGCTGGCCGATGGTGGGGTATCAATTTGTCGTACATGACGTTGTCGCCCCCAAGATCCTGCGACCGCAAACTTATCGTGAGAGCGCCTTATGTCTGATTACGCCCGCATCGCCGATGCCATCCGTTTTATCGCAAGTCAGGTGGAGCGCCAGCCCACTCTGGACGAGATAGCGGCACACGTTCACTTAAGTCCCTTTCACTTCCAGCGGCTGTTCAGCCGCTGGGCCGGGGTGACGCCCAAACGCTATCTGCAGGTGCTGACCCTGGAGCGGGCCAAGGCGCTGCTGCAGGAGTCGCGCCCACTGCTTGAGGTGGCCGATACCCTGGGCCTGAGCAGCGGCTCGCGGCTCTACGATCACTTCGTGCAGCTCGAAGCGGTGACGCCGGGCGAGTACAAGCTGCGCGGGGCCGGGCTGGTTATCGATCACGGGGTGCATGACACCCCCTTCGGTCAGGCATTCGTCGCCCTGACCCCGCGGGGGGTGTGCAACTTCTCGTTTCTCGATGAAAAGGCCCCAGAGGCGCCGCTGGCCACCCTCGCCCAGCACTGGCCTGAGGCAACGTTGCAAGAAGCGCCATCACGTACCCAGAACGTCATCAACACCATGTTCGATGGCAGCAAGGCGCCGGATCGCCCCATCTCGCTGCACGTGAGCGGCACCAACTTTCAGATCAGCGTCTGGCGGGCGCTGCTGCAGATCCCGCCCGCCAAGGTGGTGAGCTACGCCCAGGTGGCGAACGCCGTCGGCAACCCCAAAGCCGCCCGCGCCGTGGGGTTGGCGGTGGGCGCCAACCCTGTCGCCTTGATGATCCCCTGCCACCGGGTCATCCAGCAAAACGGCAAACTCGGCGGCTATCACTGGGGCGAGACCCGCAAACAGGCGATACACGCCTGGGAAGCGGCGAGGTATGAGTGAAGGTGGCCTTTTTCTGCCCGCCTGATGGGGGAGAAACAGAACTGTTGGTGGTGAGTCAGCAAACAATCAGACAGCGCCAGACAAGCGTGCGGCGATATAAAGCACACAAATAGCGGAGGAATACCCCAGCCAGATTAACATTTCTCTGTTGAAGTAAGAGTTTCAATACGATCTTGATGTGATAGACAAACGTCAATTCCGTACTCAGTCAACTTGTAGCTAAAATATTCATTACCATTAAAATCAGAACTATTTAATTTTTCGATCATACCTGAACGGGTGAGTTTTATTATAGCTAAGTTGATTTTTGCCGAACTTAAATTATATTTAGTAAAACGGTTATACAAATCCCAACTAACGCAACCTTCAACATCTGAGTTTACAGACTCAAGCAACACAGACAATGTGATCATATCTGTGTCGGTGAGCGTTGCTAATTGAGCATTTACATCAATGCGTGGTTTTTCCTGAACAGAATCAAGTTCAAGCAAACCTTGTGCTTTGAAAGCTCGTTTGATTTGTGTAGCGGAATAATTGAGAGATGACGCTAAGTCTTCGTCACTTCTGTTTGCATCAAAATCAGTTGGCGTAATACCTAGAAGATCACTTGGGAAATGCAAGTCAACGCCACGTGGTTTTACAATAAAACACCGGTTCTTTCCAATTGCACCAATAAACAAACCAAGTTCAAAAACAACATTATCTCTTACAACATACTTTTCTCTAGATCTGATAATTGTCAGATCATCAGGAGAGAAAATAAAAATAGAGAAATCCACAGACTTAGCTTTTGAAATCAAGTCATCAAGAGCGTTACTCGAAATATTAAATGTACCATTCCGCCATATTGTAACTTCTGCATCAAACTCTAAGTTTTCAGCAATTGCATCTGCTATAGGTAGGCTTTCAACAGATGAACCGATAAATACTCTTGGCTTTCTCATTGTTTCTCCAATCTTTTGTTAAAACTATCCAGAAAAAGCTGGAACGAAGTTAATAATTTATTAAATATTATTTATTGAAATATTTCTCTAATATATTACCTGATGCCTCATCAACTCTGCAGTTGAATCCCGCAAAATTTCCTACCCATAATGGAGATTCACTTGTAATGTAAGTGTAGGCATCAACAGCACCTTGACTAATATCTGATGCCCGCCAAATAAAACTCCCTGCACGAGCATAACAAAATAGGTTTCGAGCCGGGCTATTTCGCTCAAAGGCCATCCAGTCATATATGACAAAAACGTGTTCTTTAATCAGTGATGCACTGAGGACTGGATATTCGCCTTTAAAGCGAACACCATCACCTTCGATCCAATTTTCATGCACTGTAAGCTTCATGTGACCTCTAATGGCGATTAGATGGGAAGCGGTACAGGTCAGTTTACTGAGCTTGCCATATAACTCTGCGGCTACTCTAGCTTGACATAAAAAGGCTGTTACCGAACCAGTATGCTAGCGAGCAAGGAAGATAAGAAAAAGTGTGAGATGACAATTTCCTGAGCAAGATCAACAAATTAATTAACAAGTACAAATACCGACCTCATAGCTGCGCTACTGGATCGTAGATAAAGAAAAGACGCCCTAAGGCGTCTTTCTTATTTTCAGGATTTGGAGCAAACCGGTTAGGAGCTCTCTCCCCCTCCCCGCCTTGCCCGTAACCCTATCAGATCGGGGTAATGGAGGTGATATGGGCATCCCCGTCCAGTGATTTGAAGATCTGCACCACGGCTTCGCCATGGATCGGTTTGGCAAGCGGCACAGTGCTCTTGCACTTGAAGCGGTAGTTGGTGCCAGCCACCACCTGAGTGGAGACTTCAAAGGGCACATACTGCACCCCGACAAATCCTTTCAGCGCCTGATCAAATACCGCCTGATCCTCGGCGGTCAGCTTGTGATATGCGGTCCATCCACCCACCAACACTGCTTGTTCTGACATATCAAACTCTCCGTGCTCTATGATCCCGACTCGTTTGGCCGTTCGGGCTGCGCCCCGTTGATTCAAGTGGTTTCCGGTCTCCACCGGGGTGTCATCACTGCCGGTTGGCGCGATAACGATGGGCCCGTTTGCGCAGCTATCTGCAACTGGCTCAGCCCTCCCCCTTGCCACAAGCCGCTGTTGACAGCGGGCTCAATTGGCATGAGAGAGCCTAGTGCGGGATGGCAAAAATGCCCCTGTCACATATGACAGGGGCAAGGTGGCGAAAAAGCTGCTCTAAAAAAGAAGATGTGTTGCGCAAACGATTGAGAAAAGAAAAGACGCCTCAAGGGCGTCTTTTTGCATTTTTATGCTCGAAGGGTAGAAGGGCGCGAGTCGCTTATTCCCATTCGATGGTTGCGGGCGGCTTGCCAGAGACGTCGTACACCACGCGGGAGATACCGTTGATCTCGTTGATGATGCGGTTCGATACGTGACCGAGGAAGTCGTACGGCAGGTGAGCCCAGTGGGCGGTCATAAAGTCGATGGTTTCAACAGCGCGCAGGGCAATCACCCAGTCATATTTGCGACCATCACCCATCACGCCAACGGAGCGCACCGGCAGGAAGACGGCGAACGCTTGGCTGACCTGGTTGTAGAGGTCGGCTTTGCGCAGCTCTTCGATAAAGACCGCATCGGCGCGGCGCAGAATATCACAGTACTCTTTCTTCACTTCACCAAGGACGCGCACACCCAGACCCGGGCCCGGGAACGGGTGACGGTAGAGCATGTCGTAGGGCAGACCCAGCTCCAGACCGACGCGGCGCACTTCGTCTTTGAACAGCTCGCGCAGCGGCTCGACCAGACCCATCTTCATCTCTTCCGGCAGGCCGCCGACGTTGTGGTGAGACTTGATGACGTGGGCTTTGCCGGTCTTGCTGGCAGCGGATTCGATAACGTCCGGATAGATGGTGCCTTGCGCCAGCCACTTGGCGTTTTTCAGCTTTTTCGCTTCATCGTCAAACACTTCGACGAAGACGCGGCCGATGATCTTGCGCTTGGCTTCCGGCTCGTCAACACCGGCCAGGGCAGAGAGGAAGCGATCTTCCGCTTCAACCTTGATGATGTTCAGACCAAAGTGGTCACCAAACATCTCCATCACCTGCTCGCCTTCGTTCAGACGCAGCAGACCGTTGTCCACGAAGACGCAGGTCAGGCGATCGCCGATGGCGCGATGTACCAGCATGGCGACCACGGAGGAGTCGACACCGCCGGAGAGACCGAGGATCACTTCATCGTCACCCACCTGCTCGCGGATGCGGGCAACGGCGTCGTCGATGATGGTGGCCGGGGTCCAGAGGCATTCGCAGCCGCAGATGTCTTTGACGAAGTGCTCCAGCATGCGGGCACCCTGACGGGTGTGGGTCACTTCCGGGTGGAACTGCACGCCGTAGAAGCGCTTGGCTTCGTTGGCCATGGCCGCGTGCGGGCAAGTCGGGGTCTGGGCGATGGTGGTGAAGTCGGCCGGAATGGTGGTGACCTTGTCACCGTGGCTCATCCAGACATCCAGCAGGGCATTGCCGTTGTCGGCGATGGCATCTTCGATGTTGCGCAGCAGTGCGCTGCTCTTGCCAGCCTCGCCCAGCACTTCCACCTTGGCGTAACCGAATTCACGCTCGGTAGAGGATTGCACCTTGCCACCCAGTTGCTCGGCCATGGTCTGCATGCCATAGCAGATACCGAACACAGGGACACCGGCGTTGAATACATACTCGGGGGCCCGCGGGCTGCCCGCTTCGGTGACGGACTCGGGGCCGCCGGAGAGGATGATGCCGCTCGGATTGAATTCGCGGATCTGCTCTTCGGTCACATCCCAGGCCCACAGTTCGCAGTAAACGCCGATTTCGCGCACGCGGCGGGCGATCAGCTGGGTGTACTGGGAACCGAAGTCGAGGATAAGGATACGGTGCTGGTGAATGTCTTTAGTCATTTTATTCCTGCATCAGGCTGATGTTGTCACAAAGGGCACGGGATAAAAAAGGGTGGAAAAACGGGGCGCAGGGCCCCGTTTTATCAGCCCATCCGATAGTTGGGGGCTTCTTTGGTAATGGTCACATCGTGGACGTGGGACTCTTTCATCCCGGCGCCGGAGATGCGCACAAATTCAGCTTTGGTGCGCATATCGTCGATGGTGGCGCTGCCGGTCAGGCCCATGGAGGAGCGCAGGCCGCCCATCTGCTGGTGGATGATCTCTTTGAGGCGACCCTTGTACGGCACGCGACCTTCGATGCCTTCCGGCACCAGCTTGTCGGCGGCGTTGTCGGTCTGGAAGTAGCGGTCGCTGGAACCTTTGGACATGGCGCCCAGAGAACCCATACCACGGTAGGATTTGAAGGAGCGACCCTGATAGAGCTCGATCTCGCCCGGCGCTTCTTCAGTACCGGCGAACATGGAACCTACCATGACGCAGCTGGCGCCCGCGGCAATGGCCTTGGCGATGTCGCCAGAGAAGCGGATGCCGCCATCGGCGATAACCGGAACGCCAGTGCCTTCCAGCGCGTCAACGGCGTCGGAGATGGCAGTGATCTGGGGCACGCCCACGCCGGTCACGATACGGGTAGTACAGATAGAGCCCGGGCCGATACCGACCTTGACGGCATTGACGCCGGCAGCAGCCAGCGCCTTGGCGCCCGCGGCGGTCGCGACGTTGCCACCGATGATCTGCAGATCAGGATAGGCTTCGCGGGTGGCTTTGATGCGATCCAGCACGCCCTGGGAGTGGCCGTGGGAGGAGTCGATCAGCAGCACGTCTACACCGGCTTCCACCAGCGCAGCGACGCGCTCTTCGTTGCCAGCACCGGCACCGACCGCAGCACCGACCCGCAGACGACCCTTGTCATCTTTACAGGCATGGGGCTTGCGCTCGGCTTTCTGGAAATCTTTAACGGTGATCATGCCCTTGAGTTTGAAGTCGCCGTTCACCACCAGCACTTTTTCGATACGGTGCTTTTGCATCAGGGCAACCACCTCTTCGCGAGGGGCCCCTTCACGCACGGTGACCAGACGATCTTTCTGGGTCATGATCTGTTCAACGGTCTGGGAGAGGTCAATCACGAAGCGCACGTCACGGCCGGTGATGATACCGACCAGCTGATTGCCGTCAGTCACCACGGGGTAACCGGCGAAGCCATTCTTGTGGCTCAGCTCCTTGATTTGGGCGATGGTCATGTCAGGGCGCACGGTGACGGGGTCGGTGACCACGCCGCTCTCGTACTTCTTGACCTTGCGCACTTCGGCAGCCTGCTGCTCGATGGACATGTTCTTGTGGATAAAGCCGATACCGCCTTCCTGGGCCAGTGCGATAGCCAGACGGGCTTCGGTCACTGTGTCCATGGCAGCGGATATCATCGGGATGTTCAAGCTGATGGCGGAGGTCAGCTTGGTACGCAGATCGGCAGTATTGGGAAGAACTTCGGAGTGGGCGGGAACCAACAGTACATCGTCGAAGGTTAACGCTTCTTTGGCAATCCTGAGCATGGCAATATCTCACCGTTGAGGAAGTGGGGGTGTAAAATATTGCCGACGAAGTTTACTCACGCATTGGTCACTGGTAAAGAAGTTTTTTGAATTTTTTATGGCATAGCCCTCTTTTAGGCGGCCAAAACGCCAAAAAACCAAGATTATCAGTACGAAAAGCGCCATTTCGGGGCAAAAGAGTTGGCTAGCCGGTGATTTATGCAAAACCGGTAGGTGCCGAGGCGGCGCAACCCCCATGCAACGGGATGATCGACAGGGGCTCAGGGGGCAAGCGGCCTCTGACCACCCTCCCCTTGTCTTGTGTCTTGTGTCTTGTGTCTTGTGTCCTTGTATTGTCTCTTGCCCTCGCGGCGACAACTCGCACCGGTATCATTATCTTCTCAATGTCCTTTGCTCGGTCTGGATAATAAATTTCATCCGCTGCCAATATATATTTTCCGGCACAAAAAGGGGTGCCTCTCTTTATTATTTTCGCCCCACCATCCGCAACAAGGTATTATCTTTATCCAGCAGATGATGTTTCAACGCCCCGACAATGTGCACCAGCAAAAATGCCAGCATGATATATGGCAAATATATATGGACTGTGTGAGCAATATCCCGAACGGATTCACTAAATGGAATCACATTGGCAGGATCATGGATATCTGGATTCATCGGGATAATAGACCAGCCAAATATCGCGACACCTCGGCCAGCTGCTGCGGAATAACAGAGACCAGACACCGGAATAAGCAGCGTTGAAATCAGCAAACCCCAGTGGATCGCCCTGGCTGCCAATGCCTCGTAAACAGGATATTGACGCACAGGCTCAGGCCACCCTTTAACAAGGCGGAGAATGGCGCGGGGCAGGATCAAGATCAGTGCAATCACCCCCAGAGATTTATGCAGGGCATAGAGATCCCATATTTCAAATTTAACCATCAGATAGCCCACAAGGGTCAGGCCAATCATCAGCAAGGCAACCGACCAGTGCAGCAAACGGGTCGTCAAACTTAAGCGGGCTGAGGGATTCATAAGCTACTCCAAACAGGGGGCGAGTGAACGCTGGTCAAGATGGTGGCGCCGTGAACATCAGCAGCACCTGAGATATCAACAGCATCTAGGCAAACCGCAACTTGACCAGATGCGGGCAAGCGCGAGGGCTTTTATCGGAAGCCATACTGCCTGCACGGATAAACGGCAGCGTTTCCAATCTTGCTTTTCTGCTGCTGGCGCCGCCTGCTTAACGCCCTCTCCCTGTTTCGGGTTAAGATAGCGGCCATTGTTTTATCCCGGCCCCGCCGGAGCAGACCACAGGTACGCCATTGAACCGATTTACCCCATCCAGTGCGGCGAGCGGCCGCGAGCAGCAGGTCTTTACCGTCACCCGCCTCAACAGCGCCGTGCGCATGATCCTGGAGCAGGATCTCGGGCTGGTGTGGCTGACCGGCGAGCTCTCCAATCTGGCGATGCCAAGCTCCGGCCACTGGTACTTCTCCCTCAAGGACATGTCGGCGCAGGTGCGCTGCGCCATGTTCAAGGGCAACAACCGGCGGGTGGCCTTCCGCCCGCAGGATGGCATGCAGGTGCTGGTGCAGGCGCGGGTCTCCCTCTATGAGCCGCGCGGCGACTACCAGCTGATCATCGAATCGATGCAGCCAGCGGGCGATGGCGTGTTGGCCTTGCGTTTTGAAGAGCTCAAGCGCCGCCTCGGCGCCGAAGGGCTGTTTGACGAAAGCCGCAAGCGGCCGCTGCCCCGTGAACCGCGGGCTGTGGGCCTTATCACCTCCGCCACAGGTGCCGCCCTGCACGATATGCTGACGGTGCTTAAACGGCGTGCGCCGGATCTGCCGCTCTTTATCTACCCGACTCAGGTGCAGGGGAGCGCCGCCATCAGCCAGATCGTCGCAGCAATCGCCAAAGCGAACCAGCGCGCCGAGGTGGATGTGCTGATCGTTGGCCGTGGCGGCGGGTCGCTTGAAGATCTCTGGTGCTTTAACGAAGAGGCGGTGGCGCGCGCCATTGCCCACTCCGCCATACCTGTGGTGAGCGCGGTGGGTCACGAGGTGGATGTCACCATCAGCGACTTTGCCGCCGACGTGCGCGCCCCAACCCCGTCGGCCGCCGCCGAACTGGTGGCACCGGACAATCAGGCCCGCATCCAGCGCCTCGCCCACCTCAAGCAGCGACTGCTGCAGGCGATGAGCCGCCAGCAGACCGCCGCCCGCCACGATTTCATCCTGCTGCAAAAGCGGCTCGACCATCAGGATCCGAAGCGGCGACTGGAGCAGCAATCCCAGCGCCTCGATGAGCTTTCCACCCGTTTGCAACAGCTATTGCGCCAGCGGCTGCATCAGGGTGAGCGGCGCCTCACCAACCTTGAGCTGCGCCTGCAGGGCAAGAGTCCGGAGCGCCTCTTGGCAGCTGGCAAACGCCGCCACCAGCTGGCCGAGGAGCGGCTCTATGCCCTGATTGCCAAGCGGCAAGACCTTGCGAGCCACCGCCTCGCCATGCTCACCGCCCGCCTCGACGGGGTGAGCCCGCTCGCTACTCTCGGTCGCGGCTACTCCATCACCCGCACTCCACGCGGCGAAGTCATCAGCCGCGCCGATCAGGTCAACAGTGGCGATCAACTCATCACCACCCTGGCGCAAGGGAGCCTGCAGGTGCGGGTCGAGGAAGTTATCAAAGACTCAGCGCAGTAGATCGGCTGCATCAAACCACCAGCCAATCTGCTATTTAGCCCGGCATCGACCCGTTAATCGGTCAAACAAAAAGGCCACCACCGCAAACAGGGTGGTGGCCTTTTTTATCTCGGGCGCTGCCGCCCGCTCACCCCTTGGCGCGGCGGGCGACCAGGGTGAACTTGTAGTCATCGCTCTTGAAGAAGTTGCGACTGAACTCGAACACGGTGCCATCTTGCAAGAAGCCGCGGGAGACCTTCTCGATAATGGGTTTGGCGGGATCGATACCGAGCGCCTCCACCACCTGCGCCGAGGGGAGCACCGGTATGATCTCCTGCTCGCTGCGGTCGATCACCAGCTGCTTCACCTCCTCGATGTAGTGGTACTTGGAGCCCTGCATCACCGCATAGCTGAGATCGGGGAAGAGGGCGAGCGGCATCCAGGTCTCCTCCAGCGTTACCGCGATCTGGCGAATAAAGCGCACCCGCTTGACGTAGTAGACCAGCGCCCCTTCCAGCAGATTGAGCCGCTCGGCCAGCTCGCGGCTCGCCTTGATCACCTCGAAGGCGAGAATGTCGCTGTGGGTCTCGGCCGCCGGATCGGTCACCTTCTCATAGAGGCTGGTGAGCTGATAGATGTCGTAGTTCACCTTCTCCTGCCGCACATAGCTGCCGCTGCCCTGAATGCTCTCGATGACGTTGAGTTCGGTCAGCTGCTTGAGGGCCTGACGCACCGTCACCCGGCTCACCCCGAACTGCTCGCGCAGCTCGGCTTCGGTGGGCAGGGCATCGCCGGGGGCCAGCTCCCCTTGCGCAATCCACTGCTGGATGGTGTCGGCTATCTGGCGATACATGGGTTTTTTCGACACGAAAGGCCACCTCGTCGGCTCTGCGCCATGATAAATGGAAGAGGCGTCATTCTACCCCAGTTGCCCGGCAGACAAAACGGCTCGGCCCCATTTGACCTAACAAATCACCTTGACAAAACAATACAAAAACAATACAAATAAAGAATTGTATGATACCACTCACAAAAATCAGTCGGCCGGTTTGTTAGCATCGCTGTCACTTTCACCATGACGGCTTGCTGGCAAGCCAACCTGACAGAGGATCATCATGAATCTGACCAGTCTTACCGGCCCCCATCTCATCACGTTGCAAACCCGGTTTGCCGATCGGGATGCGGCCATTCATGCCCTGGCTGATCGGCTCGATCAGGCCGGCAAGCTGCACGACAAGGCCGCCTTTCTGGCCGCGGTCATGGCCCGCGAGGCACAGGGCCCCACCGCCCTTGGCGAAGGGCTGGCAGTACCCCACGGCAAGTGCGATGCGGTGCGCGAAGCGGCCTTTGCCGTCGCAACCCTGAGTGAGGAGCTGGGCTGGGAGGGGATCGACGGCCCCGAGCCGGTCAACCTGATCTTCATGCTGGCGATCCCGACAGATCAGGCGGGCTCCACCCATATGCAGCTGCTCACCACCCTCACCACCGCCCTGGTGGATGACGATACCCGCGAGGCGGTGCTGGCAGCCCAGAGTGCCGAGCAGCTGATGGCGCTACTCGATGGTGAAGGGGATAGCGGCAAGCAACCAGCAAAAGAAGACAAATTAGATACAAATCAACCCACTGTGGTCTGTGTCACTGCCTGCCCGGCGGGGATCGCCCACACCTATATGGCCGCCGAGTATCTGGAAAAAGCGGGGCGCAAGCTGGGCATTCGCGTACTGGTCGAGAAGCAGGGTGCCAACGGCATCGAGGATCGCCTGCCGCAAGAGGCGCTCGATGCTGCGGTGGCCTGTATCTTCGCCGCCGAGGTGGCCATCAAGGAGCAGGAGCGTTTTATTGGTATCCCCCGGATCGAGACGCCGGTGGCCGAGCCCATCCGCCATGCCGAGCGGATCCTCAATGATGCGCTGGAAGCGGCCAAGGCCGGTCGCACCGCCCCGACGCCCAACCCCAGCCAGAGCGACGCGCCGACCGGCAAGAAGGTGAGCATCAAGACCGAGCTCAAGCAGGCGCTGCTGAGCGGTATCTCCTTTGCCGTGCCGCTGATCGTGGCAGGCGGTACCGTGCTCGCCGTCTCTGTGCTGCTGGCCCAGATATTCGGCCTGCAACATCAGTTTGATACCGAGAACTCCTGGCTCTGGATGTACCGCAAGCTTGGCGGTGGCATGCTGGGCACCCTGATGGTGCCGGTGCTGGCGGCCTATACCGCCTACTCGCTGGCGGACAAACCGGCGCTGGGCCCGGGCTTTGCGGCTGGGCTGGCCGCCAACATGATTGGCTCCGGTTTTCTCGGTGGCGTGGTCGGTGGTCTTATCGCCGGTTACCTGATGCGTTGGGTCAAGCAGCATGTGCGCCTTAGCCCCAACTTCAACGGCTTTCTCACCTTTTACCTCTATCCGGTGATCGGCACTCTGGTGGCAGGCAGCCTGATGCTGTTTGTCATCGGCCAGCCGGTAGCCTGGCTCAACAACAGCCTCACCGAATGGCTCAACGGCCTCTCCGGCACCAATGCGCTGGTACTGGGCGCCCTGCTCGGCTTTATGTGCTCGTTTGATCTGGGTGGCCCGGTCAACAAGGCGGCCTACGCCTTCTGCCTCGGCGCCATGGCCAACGGGGTCTACGGCCCCTACGCCATCTTCGGCGCGGTCAAGATGGTCTCGGCCTTTACCGTCACCTTCTCCACCCTGCTGGCGCCGCGCCTGTTCCAGACCTTCGAGATCGAGACCGGCAAGTCCACCTGGCTGCTGGGGCTGGCAGGGATCACCGAGGGCGCCATTCCGATGGCCATCGAAGATCCGATCCGGGTGATCGGCTCCTTCCTCGCAGGCTCAGTGGTCACCGGCGCCATGGTGGGTGCCATGGGGATTGGTCTCTCCACCCCGGGGGCCGGCATCTTCTCCCTGTTCCTGCTCCACGATGGCGGCCACGGCGCCCTGATGGCGGCCGCCGTCTGGCTCGGTGCGGCGCTGGTGGGCACCCTTATCTCCACTGTGGTGCTGATCGGCTGGCGCCGTCACGCCATGCAGCGCGGCACCTATCAGGTGGTCGCCCCAGAGTAAGGCGCATCTTCACCACCGCTTTTTCAACAGACTATTTTTCCGCACGGCAGGCAAGGGCCGCCGTGCGTCAGCAAAGGATCATTGTCATGACAGTTTCACGAGTTCACATCACGCCGCACATGCACTGGGATCGGGAGTGGTACTTCACCACCGAGGAGTCCCGCATCCTGCTGGTCAACAACATGGCGGAGATCCTGGCCCGTCTCGAATCCGACCCCGACTACAAGTTCTATGTGCTGGACGGCCAGACCGCGGTGCTGGAGGATTACTTCGCCATCCAGCCCGAGAACAAGGCCCGGGTGAAGGCGCTGGTGGAATCGGGCAAGCTCATCATCGGCCCCTGGTACACCCAGACCGACACCATGCAGGTGAGCGGCGAGTCCATCCTGCGCAACCTGCTCTACGGGATGCGCGACTGCCTTAGCCTTGGCGAGCCGATGAAGATCGGTTACCTGCCCGACTCGTTCGGCATGTCTTCCCAACTGCCCCACATCTTCAACGGCTTCGGGATCGATCGGGCCATGTTCTGGCGCGGCTGCTCCGAGCGCCACGGTACCGACAAGACCGAGTTCCTCTGGCAGAGCAACGACGGCAGCGAGGTGACCGCCCAGGTGCTGCCGCTTGGCTACGCCATCGGCAAGTACCTGCCGGAAGATGAGGCGGGCCTGCGCAAGCGGCTCGAATCCTACTTCGAGGTGCTAGAGAAGGCCTCGGTGACCAAGGATATCCTGCTGCCCAACGGCCACGACCAGATGCCGCTGCAGCAGAACATCTTCGCCATCATCGACAAGCTGCAGGAGATCTACCCCCAGCGTGAATTCCACATGAGCCGCTTCGAGCAGGTCTTCGAGCGCATTGAAGAATGCCGCGACCAGCTGGCCACCCTCAAGGGGGAGTTCAACGACGGCAAATACATGCGGGTACACCGCACCATCTCCTCCACCCGGATGGACATCAAGCTGGCCCACGCCGCCATCGAGAACAAGATCGTCAACATCCTCGAGCCGCTGGCGAGCATCGCCTGGGCACTCGGCTTCGAGTACCACCATGGGCTGTTGGAGAAGATGTGGAAGGAGATCATGAAGAACCACGCCCACGACAGCATCGGCTGCTGCTGTAGCGACAAGGTGCATCAGGAGGTGATGACCCGCTTCATTCTGGCCGACGACATGGCCGAGAACCTGATCCGCTTCTACATGCGCAAGATTGTCGACAACATGCCGGTGGCGCTCTGCGAAGACGGCGTGCAGGTGGCCGACAAGCTCTGCCTCTTCAACCTGATGCCCTTCCCCCGTCAGGAGGTGATCAACACCAGCATCCGCATTCGTGCCCAATCCTTTGCCCTGCGCGATAAGGCGGGCCAACCGGTCCCCTACTTCATCCGCGCCAGACGCGAGATTGATCCGGGTCTGGTAGACCGACAGATCGTTCACTACGGCAACTACGACCCCTTTATGGAGTACGACATCCAGCTCTGCCATCCGCTGCCTGCCATGGGCTACTGCACCCTCCATATCGAGGGCAACCAGCCGGGAGTGGAGCAGCCGGTGACGGCCAGCGGCGATCTGCTGGAGAACGATTTTTATCGCATCGCCCTCAATGACAACGGCACCCTGCAGATCCTGGACAAGCTGCGCGGCACCACCTTCGATCAGGTGCTCACTCTCGAAGAGGGCTCCGATGATGGCGACGAGTATGACTACTCGCCGTCGCGCGAAGAGTGGCTGCGCTACTCCACCGAGTTTGCCGTGACTCGCGAGGTTACCCATCAGGCATGGCAGAGCATCGCCACTCTCAAACTGCGTATGGCCTTGCCGGCCAACCTCGCCGAGCGGGCCAACCGCCAGTGCAGCGGCCACCTCGATGTCACCTGCCGCATCACCCTGGCGCACCAGAGCCCACGCATCGACATCGAGTTGGAGCTCGACAATCAGGCCGATGATCACCGGGTGCGGGTGCTGATCCCCACCCCCTTCCCGAGCGACACTGTGGTCTCTGACAACCAGTTTGGCTGCATCACCCGCCCCACCCGCGACAGCGCCATGGCGAACTGGGAAGCGGAGGGGTGGAAAGAGGCACCCATTCCGGTCTGGCAGCTGATGAACTTCGTCGCCCTGCAAGATGGCAAGCAGGGGCTGGCGGTGCTGAGCGACGGTCTGCGCGAGTTTGAAGTGATCGGTGAGCAGTGCGACACCCTGGCGCTCACCCTGCTGCGCGGGGTCGGCGTACTCGGTAAAGAGGAGCTGCTGCTACGCCCGGGTCGCCCCTCCGGCATCAAGCTGCCCACCCCGGACTCCCAGGTGCGTGGCAAACTCAGCTGCCGTTTCAGCCTGCTGGCGTTTGCTGGCGATCACATCAGCGCCAACGTGATGCAGGCGGCGCGCAGCTACCTCACCCCGGTGCGCTGCTACAACAAGATCCCGTTCGATGCCATGAAGCTCAACAAGGCGAGCTTCACCACCCCGCTCCACTTCAGTCTGCTCACCATGGATCCCTCCGGTCCGGTGCTGAGCGCCCTAAAGAAAGCCGAAGATGAAGAGGCGCTGGTGATCCGGGTCTATAACCCGAGCGAGCAGGCGGTACTGGAGGGTGGCAAAATGAGCAGCGAACACGCCCTGAGCGACTGGCAAGCGGTGCGGATGGACGAACAGCCCCAGCCCCTTGAACTGGCCGCTGGCGAGTTTGGCGAGCTGGCGCCGTGCCACTCCCGCAGCGTGCGCTTTCGGGTGGCTCGCGGCTAACCGCCGGTAACACCCACAGGTAGCAACAGGCGGGGAAGAGTCATCCCCTCCCCGCCTGTTTATCCCTCAGGCAGGCCTATCCCGCTTGATAAAGACATAAAAAAATCCCCGCCAATTGGCGGGGATTTTTATTGGAACGGTATCAACGCCCGTCAGCGAGAGCGACCCGCTTAGCTGGCCTTGCGCAGGATCTGCTCAAGGTAGTCGGCGAAGCGGTGACCGTGATGCTCCAGCAGTTTCGGGAACATGGAGATGGAGGTCATGCCCGGGAAGGTGTTGATTTCATTCAGCAGGATCTCCCCCTCCTCGGTCAGGAAGAAGTCGATGCGCGAGAGATGGGTCAGCTTCAGCTGACGGAACGCCTTGAGGGCATACTCGTGGATCGCATCGGCCTGCGCCTGGGTCAGCCCCTCGGCACGCAGTGCCGTTTCGGTATGGCTGGCGCTGCTGTACTTCTCTTCATAGGTGTAGAACTTGTCCTGCGGCACGCAGATCTCGCCCGGATAGGTGGCCACCAGCTCGTCACCGTACTGGTAAACCGCCACTTCCAGCTCGCGCGGCTTGACCGCCTTCTCAATCAATACCTGCTCGGAGTAACCGAAGGCATCGGCAATGCCCTTCACCAGATCCGCTTCGTTGCTGGCGGAGTAGCAGCCAACGGAAGAGCCCTGGGAGGCGGCCTTGATAAAGACCTTACCCCACTTGGCCAGCGCCGCTTTCGCCTCAGCCAGAGCCGCATCGCCCTGTTCGGTCAGGAACAGATAAGGGGTGTTGGGGATACCGATGGCGGAGAGCCACAGCTTGGTGCTGATCTTGTTGAAGCAGATCTTGCTCGCTTCAGCGTCACAGCCCAGATAGGGCAGGCCAGCCAGCTCGAGGAAGGATTGCAGATCGCCGGTCTCGCCCGGGTAACCGTGGATGCAGGGCACCACGTAGTCTACCGGACGGGCCACGCTGTCAAACGAGAGCAGCTTGTCGAGCCCCAGTTTGCACTCGCGACCATCGGCGCTGAGCCAGCGGTCGGCAAACATCTCGACACGGGTCACTTCGACGCCGGGCAGGAGAGCGAGTTGTTTTTCGAGGAAATTGGCGCTGCGCAGAGAAACTTCGTGCTCGGAGCCACCGCCGCCGCACAGCAGCAAGACATGCATGTTCTTCATTAGATGTGATCCCTTGGGAAAAGCGGCCTCGTCATGACCATTTGATAAGCCAACCACCATAAAAACCGGACGAAGCCAGATACGAACATAAGTGCGCGCCAGTGTAGCAAGGGAGCTCAACCCTTGTCAGCTGATGGGAGACCCATGACCCCACTTCTTGCAGTGAAAAGTCTCCCCTGTGTCAAAATCGGGACACATTGCCCCTCAGCGCGGGGGATCGACCCTTCCCATGCCGTTGCCATTGACCCGAAACCAGCCGGCAATGCTGTAGCGCTCACGATTGGCAGGCAGCACCTCGTGGGGAAACTCCTCGGAGAGAAACATGACCAGCCGCCCCCCCTTGGGGCTGACATCCATCAGAAACTGCTCCTTGTCGTCATACATGCGCAGCACTCCACCCGCTTCGGGCAGCCAGTCGTTGTTGAGGTAAAACACGGTGGTAAGACGGCGGTTGGAGCGACCGGCAAAGGCATCCCGATGGGTGGCGTAAAAATCCCCGCTGCGATAGCGGGCGAAGTGGGCCTCGTAGTCGAACAATCCCAGCATCAGCATCCGGTTGGCGGCAAGACGCAGGGACTCCATTCGGGCGAGGTAGTCAGTCACCGGCGCACCGAGGGAGGGCTCCAGCCAGTGGATCTGGTCACGGCGAATATCGGGATTGCCCTGGTGCAGGGCGTCACGGCCGATCCCGGCCGGTTGCCATTCGCCTGGCAAACAGGCTTTGAGGGCATCCACCTCGGCGGCGGTCAAAAAATCATCCACTATCACCCATCCCCGGGTGTAAATGGCATCCATGGCAGCTTGATAGTCCAAGATTGGCTCACAATGAGTGGAGAGAGGGCGCTTTTTAGCGACTTACCGGCAAAGTCACAAACCGGTTTGCTTCTCTTGAGAAGTCCCAACATCAATACGCGAGTTGCTGCCCGCCTCCCCGCATTTTTGTCGCCAGTTGTGCTCCTGCCCTGCCAAAGAGCGTATTGGCTGTCGAAACTGTGATGGCCCTTGCAATCGGGACGAGGAGGCGCCGCGGCCTCCTTGCGGAGCCAAGAGCCAGCCGATACCGTAGCCGCATCGCCATGTTGCTGTTCATCCGGCGCTTGTCTCTGTCACCGACCGAACTACTCACGGCACAACCCGCGCATCACCCACGAAAGGATCTTCATATGCCTCTGCCCGATCTCGCTTTGCAACGACTGGATGGTACCCCCTACCCGCTGACTCAGCTGGCGGGCAAGGTGGTGCTGGTGGTCAATGTGGCCAGTCGCTGCGGCTTTACTCCCCAATATGAAGGGCTGGAAACGCTCTATCGGGAGCTAGGCCCCAAGGGGCTGGTGATTTTGGGCTTCCCCTGCAACCAGTTTGGTCAGCAGGAGCCGGGGGATGCGGACGAGATCGCCCGCTTCTGCTCCCTCGACTATCCGGTCACCTTCCCCATCATGGCCAAGTGCGATGTCAACGGTGAGCATGCCCACCCCTTCTACCAGTGGCTCAAGCAACAGAAACCGGGCTTTCTTGGGCTGGAAAACGTCAAATGGAACTTCACCAAGTTCCTGATCGACCGCGATGGCAATGTGGTAGAGCGTTTCGCCCCCCAGGCCAAACCGGAGAGTCTGGCCGAGCAGATCCGCGAGATGCTCTGATGCTCCCGCACCGTTTTACGCCACTGCGTTGAACGATTGTATGGCGGCCGGTGCGACAGCTACTGCGCAGCGGCCGCTCTTTTGCTATATTACGGCCCCACTATCTTTTCCATATCGTGGCTGGCCCCAACACGCTGGCTGCCCGTTGAGCCAAAGGCTCATCTCAGGAGTTTCTCTCGAACATGTCATTCAACGAACTGGGTCTGTCTCCGCATATTCTGCGGGCCGTCAAGGAGCTGGGTTACGAACAGCCAACCCCCATCCAGCAGCAAGCGATTCCGGCCATTCTGGCCGGTCAGGATGTGCTCGGCGGCGCTCAGACAGGCACAGGCAAAACGGCCGGTTTCACCCTGCCGATGTTGCAGCGTCTGCTGGCCAACCACGGTCGTGGCCGTCGTCAGGTGCGCGCACTGGTACTGACCCCGACCCGCGAACTGGCGGCACAGGTGGGCGAGAGCATCATCAAGTATGCCCACCACCTACCGTTCAAGACGCTGATCGCCTATGGCGGTGTCAGCATCAAGCCCAATCTGGACGCCATCAAGCTGGGGGTAGACATTCTGGTCGCCACCCCGGGCCGTCTGCTGGATCTGCTGACCCAGGGCGCCCTGACCCTGAGCCAGCTGGAAGTGCTGGTGCTGGATGAAGCGGATCGCATGCTCGACATGGGCTTTATCGTCGACATCCGCCGCATCATGAAGGCGCTGCCTGCAGAGCGGCAAACCCTGCTCTTCTCTGCCACCTTCTCAAACGACATCAAGGCGCTGGCGGACGATCTGCTGAACGACCCCACACTCATCGAGGTGGACCCCAGCAATACTGCCGCCGAGCAGGTGACCCAGCGCATCATTCAGGTGGATCGGGAACGCCGCCGCGAGCTGCTATCCCACATGATTGGCCGTGGCAACTGGCAGCGGGTGCTGGTGTTTGTTCGCACCAAGCAGATCGCCGACCGCCTCGCCCAGCAGATGCAAAAAGATGGTCTCAATACCGTGGCGATCCACGGTGACAAGAGCCAGGGTGCCCGCAACCGGGCGCTGGCCGATTTTCGCAGTGGCGAGGTGCGGGTGCTAGTGGCGACCGATATCGCCGCCCGCGGTCTCGATATCGATCAACTGCCCTACGTGATCAACTTTGAACTGCCCCAGATGGCGGAGGATTACATCCACCGTATCGGCCGTACCGGCCGTGCCGGTCGTGGCGGCGAGGCCATCTCGCTGGTCAGCCAGGACGAGCTGGGTCAGCTCAAGGCTATCGAAGCCCTGATCGGCCAATCCCTGTCCGTGGAGATCCTGGAAGGGTATGAGCCCAGCGGCAAGCCGAGTCGCCAGACTCTGCCCGGCAGCAAGCCGGTGCAGAACCCGCCTCGGGCTCGCGGTCATGCTAACGCCAAGAGCAGCAATGCCAAGGGCAAGCCAGCCGCGGGCAAGGGCAAAGCCAAGGGTGACGCCAGCAAAAAAACTGCACCGGCCCGCAAGCGGGAAGTGGTGGGCGAGGATATCGGCTTTGCGCCAATGCGCCGCCTGCCCAAGGCGCAGCGTGACAGCTATCAGGAGAGCAGCGACGAGTAAGCTCGCGCGACGCTAACTGCCAAGCCAAAAGAGGGAGCCTGCAAGGCTCCCTCTTTTGTTATGGATCGCTCGGAGCCATGCAAGTGCTCCGTGCAAATGCTCCGCTCGGGCTCAAACCAGCGAATGGCGCACCGCGGCGGTACCATGGCTGGGCGGCGCTGAACCATCGAGCGGATTGTGCTGCAAGAACTCGAACAAGCCAGCCTGCATATTGACGTTCCAGAAGCGTCCGGCGAGGGTGAGTTGCAACCGTGTGCTCTCGATCTCGGCCAGCCCGTGCTGCTGCCAGGCGGAAAAAAGCGGCATCAGATGGGTCAGCAAAGGCGCTGGCAGACGATCCAGCGCCAGCACACCGCTGTCGAGGGCGCCACGCAGCAGACCGTCCATCCTTGCATTGTGATTGCGCCCCATCACCATCCCGGGCGCCCGCTTGCCACTGGCCAGCGCGTCGTGCCAGGGGGCCAGATCCCGTCCATACATCAAGCCATGGCCAAGAATGTTGCCTCCTGCACCGGCGCCAAAGGGGAGGATCTCGGCACCGCGCTTGGCCATCTGGTTATAACGACTCTGCTCGGCCGTGCTGCGCCGCCAGTGACTGCAAGAGAGACGCTCCCAGCCGTGGGCTTCCAGTTGCGCTCCGCCATAGGCATACATGGCCGCCCGCTGCTGGCCATCGGCGAGCCAATCCAGAGTGCCCTTCTCCTGCGCCCGCTCCAGATTGGTGCCCTGCATGGCGATGAGCTGGTAGAGATCGACCCCGTCTACCCCGCTTGCCATCACATCGCGGATATCCTGCTGCCACACGGCATCATCCTGACCGGGCAGACCAAAGATGAGATCCGCCACGATCACAGCCGCATCATCCCGGGTCAGCTCACCCAGACGGGTCAGCAAGGTCTCCCTGTCATCGAAACGGGCCGCCTGCTGACGCACCCGGGTATCAAAGCTTTGCACCCCGAATGAGAAGCGGTTGAAGCCCCCCGCCAGCGCAACCTGCCATTTCTCATCATTAAAGCCGTTGAGACGCCCCTCCAGCGTCACCTCGGCATCGGCCGCCAATGGGAAACGGCGGATCACGGCGGCCAGCATGGCCAGCTCGTCGGCGCTCATGTCGGTCGGCGTACCGCCCCCCACATAGACGGCTGAAAATGGCATGCTCTGCGCCAGCGGGGTGTCAGCCGCCTGCGCAAGGGAGGCGCACAAGGCGTTGACATAGCGGTTGATCCGCGCCGGATTGGCGCCATTTTCAAAGAAATTGCAGAAGCTGCAGCGCTTTCGGCAAAACGGAATGTGGATGTAGAGGGCTCGCTCCTCTGCTTCACTCTCTCGCTGCCACCAGCTCTGCCAGCCAGCCTCATCCAGCGGGAAAGGGCGCATCCCTCCCCGACTGGCGTGAGCCGAGGTCTTGGCGCTAAAAGCAAACTTGAGGGGATCCGGCGTGGCAATACCGGTCATGGAAGAGGTCAGATTCATGATGGTCACTATTATCAGCAAATAATGACAATGATAACGATTATCGTTACTGGCAATTTGTTCTGGATCAACCCGAGGAGCAGCCCCTCTCCCGAAAGGCATTTTGGCAACCTGCATTACCGATCTGCTTAACAGATTATTTACTCAAGAGTGGTTATCGTGTGCCGATAGAGAACCATCTCCCGCCGTTTCTTCGTCTACGATCAAGATGATACGGGATCACATAACAACACCAAGCGCATGGAACTTGCCCAAAATGCATAACCTCTCCTTGAACTGGAAAATATTCCTCCCTCTTGCGCTGGTCATCAGCACCACCTTTGGCCTCTGCTTCGAACTCTCCGCCTGGCTGCAACGGGATCTCGCCATCCGGCTGGCAGAGGAGAAAGTTGAGAGTATGGCCAACACCTATATGGATCAGGTGAACGTGCTGATGATGACAGGTGGCATGGCCAACCGGCAGATAGTGCAGACCAAACTCAAGAGTGAAGCGGGCATCGTTGAGGCCCGCCTAGTGCGCGCGCCAGCCGTCAGCAACCTGTTTGGCCCGGGCCACCCGGATCAGAAAGCGCAGGATCCCCTCGATGAGCGTGCCATCAATCAGGGCGAAGCCATCCTGGAGCAGCAGGGCAACCGGCTCACCCTGATCAAACCGTTCAAAGCTTACAAGGAGTATCGCGGCACCCAATGCCTCACCTGCCACCAGGTCAATGAAGGAACCGTGATGGGGGCAGTGCGGATCAGTTATGACCTCAGCCACACCTTCGGCGAGATCCGCCACAACAACCTGATCCTGAGCGGCAGCCTGGCCGCCGTCTTCAGCCTCGGCTTCGGCTTGCTCTGGTGGGTATTGCAACGCTACGTGAAACACCCTCTGCGCCAGCTGCAACTCACCATGATCCGGATGGCCAAAGAGCGCGACCTCGCCCTCCCCCTGGTCAATCACAGCCGGGATGAACTGGGCCAGATGACCCGCGCCGTCAATGACATGGTGCAGGGCTTCCGCCACAGTCTGCAGGAGGTGGAAGGGGCAACCCACCAGCTCTATCAGGAGTCGAACCAGATCCGTCAGGTGGCGACCCAGACCGAAAACTCGGCCCGCCAGCAAGAGGGGATGACCACCCAGGTTGCTGCCGCCGTCAGCGAGCTGGCCGCCAGCTCTCATGAAGTGCGCGAGCATGCCCGCCACAGCGCCGAGCTCTCCGCCCTCACCAATCAGGATGCCGCCGATACCAGCCGCCTCGCCCAGCACTCCATCACTGATATGGGCGAGATGTCGGCAGAGATCGATCGGGTGGATCAGGTGATCCAGCAACTCGACAGCCGCTGTCTTGCGGTTGACGGTGTGCTCGAGGTGATCAAGGGGATTGCCGATCAGACCAACCTGCTGGCCCTCAACGCTGCGATTGAAGCAGCCCGGGCAGGTGAGCAAGGCCGTGGCTTTGCGGTAGTAGCCGATGAAGTGCGGGCCCTCTCCAACCGCAGCCGCGCCGCCAGCGAAGAGATCTCCCAGATGATCGCCACCCTGCAAAATGAGGCCCAGAGCGCAGTTACGGTGATCGGGGATGCAAAAAGCAAAGCCGATGAGAGCATCAGCAAGACCGAAGCGACCTTGGCAGCCATGCAGAACATCATCGAGCGCATCGCCCGCATCAATGACCTCAACGCCCAGATGGCCCAGTCGGCCGAAGAGCAGGACAGGGTTTGCCATGAGGTAGACAGCTCGGTGAGCGACATTCGCAACACCTCCAACGACACCCTGGGTCAGGCGCACGCCGCCAACCTCGCCAGCATTCAGCTGGTAGAGCAGTGCCAGAAACTGGAGGCGCTGCTGAAAACCTACCGTTGGTAATCCGCTTCACATATGAAAAAGCGCGACCCGAGGGTCGCGCTTTTGCTTTATGGATTCGATTTGGCCGAACGGCCGCGTTGCTACTCCAGCGGCGCGCTGACTATTAACAGCGCCGCCAGGATAGCTTTAACGGGCGTTACGGGTTGCGACGGCATCCGCCAGATTGCGCAGCAGCACTTCGGTATCGGCCCAACCGATGCAGGCATCGGTGATGCTCTGGCCGACGGTGAGTTCACACCCTTCCACCAGATCCTGACGGCCTTCTACCAGATGGCTCTCCACCATCACACCAAACACCGCCTTGCTGCCGGCACGCAGCTGACCGGCTACGTCTTCGGCCACCACCATCTGGTTCTTGAACTGTTTGCTGCTGTTGGCGTGACTAAAGTCGATCATCACCTTCTGGGGCAGACCGGCCTTCTCCAGCCCCTTCACAACTTCGCTGACATGGGCCGCGCTGTAGTTCGGCTCACGACCACCACGCAGAATGATGTGACAGTCCGGGTTGCCGCGGGTCGCCACGATGGCGGAGTGACCGTATTTGGTGACCGACAGGAAGTGGTGCGGCGCACTGGCAGCGCCAATGGCATCGATGGCCACCTTGATAGTGCCGTCAGTGCCGTTCTTGAAGCCCACCGGACAGGAGAGACCGGAGGCCAGCTCGCGGTGTACCTGGGATTCGGTAGTACGGGCACCGATAGCGCCCCAGCTCATCAGATCCGCCACATATTGCGGGGTGATCATGTCGAGGAACTCGGAGGCAGTTGGCAGCCCCATGTCGTTGAGATCCAGCAACAGCTTGCGACCAATGCGCAGACCGTCGTTGATCTTGCAGCTGTTGTCGAGGTACGGATCGTTGATCAGCCCCTTCCAGCCCACTGTGGTGCGCGGTTTTTCGAAGTAGACCCGCATCACGATCTCCAACTGACCTTTCAGCTCGTCGCGCAACGCCTTGAGGCGCTTGCCGTACTCCAGCGCGGCGACCGGATCATGGATGGAGCAAGGACCAATCACCACCAGCAGACGCTCATCTTCGCCGGCCAGAATATTGTGAATGGCCTGACGGGATTCAAAAACGGTGGACGAGGCAACCTCGGTAGCCGGAAACTTCTCAAGCACCGCAACCGGGGGTAATAACTCTTTGATTTCACTGATACGAACGTCGTCGGTTTGATGCTGCATGACAAGGCTTCCTGCTAGATGACTGCGATTAGGAAATCTCAACATAGCCCGCGACCGCGCATGTGTAAATAGGAAATTACAGCAATTACAAAACTATTTTATATATCAATCTTGCAAGTTATTGAAATAATGCTAGGCGAAATGAAAGTGCGGATGAGGAAGGCAAAAAGGCCCGCTCAGCGCGGGCCCGAAGCGTCGGTGATGACTGGTTTGTCAGTGATCAGCCACGCTGGCTGATACTGGCCAGCTTGTCGAAGTAATCCGGGAAGGTCTTCGAGGTGCACTTGGGATCATTGATGGTGACCGGGGTATCCGACAACGCCACCAGCGAGAAGCACATGGCGATACGGTGATCGTTGTAGGTATCGATATCGGCATGCTTAAGCTGGGTCGGTGGGGTCACGGTGATAAAGTCATGCCCCTCCTCCACTTCGACGCCCAGCTTGCGCAGCTCGGTCGCCATGGCGTGCAGACGATCGGTCTCCTTCACCCGCCAGTTGTAGATATTGCGAATGGAGGTCGGCCCCTCGGCAAACAGCGCCGCTACGGCGATGGTCATGGCCGCATCGGGAATATGGTTCATGTCCATATCCACTCCGTGCAGCGGCGCCTGCTCCGCCTCGATAAAATCATCGCCCCAGGTGATGCGCGCGCCCATCTTCTCCAGCACGTCGGCGAAGTGGATATCACCCTGAATGCTGTGCTTGCCGATACCGGTGACCCGTACCTTGCCCTTGATGGCACCCGCCGCGAGGAAGTAGGAGGCGCTGGAGGCATCACCTTCCACCAGAAAGTCACCCGGGCTGATGTAGGTCTGGTTGCCCTTGATGTAGAACAGCTTGTAGTTGTCGTGCTCGATGACCACCCCGAACTGCTTCATGATGTGCAGAGTGATGTCGATGTAAGGCTTGGAGACCAGCTCCCCCTTGATGTGGATCCGGGTATCACCGGCCGCCATCGGCGCCGCCATCAAAAACGCGGTCAGGAACTGGCTGGAGACGGAGCCGTCGACATGCACATCGCCGCCCCACAGCCCCTTGGCATCCACCACCAGCGGCGGATAACCATCGTGTTTCAGGTACTGGATATGGGCACCCGCTTCACGCAGGGCATCCACCAGATGGCCGATGGGACGCTCTTCCATGCGCGGCTCACCGCCCAGGGTGTATTCACCGGAGCCTAGGCACAGGGCGGCGCAGAGCGGTCGCATGGCGGTACCGGCGTTGCCGAGGAACAGATTGACCGGCTCTTTCACCGCGAAGCTGCGACCCAGACCCTGCACGGTACACTCGGTCTTGTCGGCAGAGAGCTTGTACTTGACCCCGAGCTGGGTCAGCGCAGCCAGCATATGACGAATGTCATCGCTGTCGAGCAGGTTGGTCAGACGGGTGGTGCCACGAGCCAGCGCCGCCAACAGCAGCGCACGGTTAGAGACACTCTTGGAGCCGGGCAGATTGACCTCACCGGCCACACGAGAAATGGGTTCCAAACGCAACGAATTCATAGACTTCCTGTGCTATCTCAAAAATAAACGCCTGTCCGGACGTTAACAGCCTGCGTCCCGCTCGGCAAGGGCACTTTCAGGGGAAATCGCACGGCAAACGCCAGCGCGCTGGTTCTGTTGAAAAAAAGACGCCGGGGTATCCCCGGCGTCTTGAATCACTGCAATAGCTGGAAGCGGCTCACGAGTTGTTACGAGAGGCCGCCAGCAAGCATGTGAGTACTCTCTTCTCAGCCGTGGCGCTTGGCAAAGCCATCCATAAAGCTCACCAAGGCCTTCACTCCCTCCAGCGGCATGGCGTTGTAGATGCTGGCACGCATGCCACCGACAATGCGGTGTCCTTTGAGGGCCAGCAGGCCAGCGGCTTCCGATTCGGCCAGGAACTGCTTGTCCAGCTCGGCATTTTTCAGCTGGAACGGGATGTTCATCCGCGAACGGCAGCTGACATCCACCTGATTGCCATAGAAGCTCGACTGATCGAGATAGTCATAGAGGAAGTCGGCCTTCTCCTTGTTGCGCGCTTCCATCGCCTCGAGGCCACCCTGTTCTTTCAGCCACTCGAACACCAGACCGGCCAGATACCAGGCGTAGGTGGGCGGGGTGTTGAACATGGAGTCGTTCTTGGCGGTGAGCTTGTAGTCAAAAATCGAGGGGACATCGGCTCTCGCTTGATCCAGCAGATCATCGCGCACGATGGCGATGGCGAGCCCGGACGGCCCGATATTTTTCTGAGCGCCAGCATAGATGATGCCGAAGCGGCTCACGTCGAGAGGACGGGAGAGAATGGTGGAAGAGAGATCTGCCACCAGCGGCACCTCGCCGGTGGCCGGGATGTCGAACATCTCGATGCCGTCAATGGTTTCGTTCGGGCAGTAGTGAACATAGGCCGCATCGGTGCGAAACGCCGGCGTCGGCAGCAGGTGAGAGCTCCCCTGCTCGTTCTTGGCAACCCCCTGGAAGGTCTGGATATCGCCATACTTTTTGGCTTCATCCACCGCGCTCTGGGACCAGACACCGGTCAGCAGAAAGTCCGCTTTCTTGTTGGCCCCGCCCAGCAGGTTCATGGGCACGGCGGAGAACTGACCGCGGCCGCCGCCGTGCATGAAGAGCACCTTGTAGTTGTCCGGTACCGCCAGCAGCTCGCGCAGATCCGCTTCAGCCTTCTCGGCAACCGCCATGTAGGGCTTGCCGCGATGGGAAAGCTCCATGACCGAGGCTCCCAGCCCCTGAAAATTACAAAATTCGCGCTGGGCGCGCTCCATGACTTCAACCGGCAGCATGGCGGGGCCGGCGCAGAAGTTGTAAATCTGTTTGCTCATGACGCTTTCCGTGAGTGGATGAGAGTAATCGATGACTTGTCAGGTTTTACACAAGAGCAGCCAGCGGATCAAAGGCTTTTTGGGAGCTGGCTCAACCTTTTACCGTCACTCTGCATCCCCCTTGCAGTAGAAAAAGCCCTGAACGGGTCAGGGCTTGCAGGGAACATGCACAGAAATGGCGGGCAGAGCGCATAAACGACCACAGCTCAGCCATTTCTGACAAATTTACAGTTTGGCGGTGAGCTCCGGCAGCAGAGTGAAGAGATCCCCCACCAGCCCGTAGTCCGCCACCTGAAAGATGGGGGCATCGCTGTCCTTGTTGATGGCCACAATCACCTTCGACTCCTTCATCCCCGCCAGATGCTGGATGGCGCCCGAAATACCGACCGCGATATAGAGCTCGGGCGCCACCACCTTGCCGGTCTGCCCCACCTGCAGATCGTTGGCGACATATCCCGCATCAACGGCGGCCCGCGATGCCCCCACCGCGCCGCCCAGCTTGTCGGCCAGCGCCTCAATCAGAGCAAACTGCGCCTTTGAGCCCAGCGCCCGACCACCGGAGACCACGACCCGAGCGGCGGTCAGTTCGGGCCTGCTGGAGCGCACCGCGCGGCGCTCGACCAGCCGGGTACGGCCAGCGAATTCGGGCACGGCCAAGTGCTCGATGAGAGCCTGTCCGCCCGTCGCCGCCTTGGCAAACGCAGTGGCCCGCACTGTCATCACTTTGACGGGCGCCGAGCTTGCCACTCTGGCAATGGCATTGCCCGCATAGATGGGGCGCAAGAAGGTATCGCTGCTCTCGATAGCCGTCACCTCGGAGAGCATCTCCACCCCGAGCCGGGCCGCCACCTGTGGCAGCAACGCCTTGCCCATGGCACTCGCCGCCATCAGGCAGTGGCTGTAACCTTCGCACCAGCTGGCCAGCAGCTTGTCCACCCCATCCAGCAGCCCGTCGGCCAAGCGGGGATGTTCGGCAAGCAGCACCTTGTCGACGCCACCGAGAGCTGCCGCCTGTTCACTCGCCTCGGTCAGCCCCTGACCCAGCAACAGCAGGTCAACCTGACCGCCGATGGATACGGCAGCGGTGACCAGTTGTGCCACGCTGTCGGCCAGATGACCCTGATGATGTTCGGCAATGATCAGCACGCTCATGGCAGCACCTTCGCTTCGTGTTTGAGTTTGTCCACCAGCTCGTCCACCGAGCCCACCTTGATCCCGGCGCTGCGGGCTGGCGGCGCCATCACCCCGAGCAAACGGGTCTGGTTGGCCACCTCAACGGCGAGTGTCGAGAACGGAGCGCTATCAAGCGGCTTGCGCTTGGCCTTCATGATGTTGGGCAGCGAGGCAAAACGCGGTTCATTCAAACGCAGATCGGCGCTTACCACCGCAGGCAACGGCATGCCCAGGGTCTCGAGGCCACCGTCGATTTCGCGGGTCACCAGCAGTTCCCCCGCTTCCACCTTGAGGGCTGACGCGCAGGTCGCCAGCGGCCACTCATTGAGGGCAGCCAGCATCTGGGCCACCTGATTGTTGTCTGAATCGATGGATTGCTTGCCGAGCAGCACCAGATCCGGCAGCTCCTGCTCACACACCTTGTGCAAGGCGCGGGCGACAGTCAGCGGGGTGAGCGTCTCATCGGTGACATAATGCAGCGCCCGATCCGCCCCCAGCGCCAGCCCATGGCGCAGTTGCTCGGCGGCAGCGTCAGGGCCGAAGGTCACCACTACCAGTTCGCTGGCAACCCCGGCTTCCCGCAACCTGACCCCCTCCTCCACCGCAATTTCACAAAAGGGGTTGATCCCCATCTTCACATTGGCGAGCTCCACGTCGGAGCCGTCTCCCTTCACCCGGATCTTGACGTTGTAGTCGACTACCCGTTTGATTGCGACCAGCAGCTTCATGGGGTCATGCCTCGTCTCTTTGGATTGAATTCATTAGTGTGCCTCTGCGTTTGTTACAGTACGCTCTTCCCTGATTTTTTGCTTTTTCTTGCTCAGTTTTGCTTACAACTGCTTTACGTTTACGTAAACTACCAGCATTACCCTAGGCCAACCAGAGCGCAGAGGCAAGATGGAACGGGAAGCAATGGAATTTGATGTCGTCATCGTCGGCGGCGGTCCGGCGGGGCTCAGTGCAGCCATCGCCCTGAAACAGCAGGATGCCACTCTCTCCGTCTGTCTGCTGGAGAAAGGGGCGGAAATTGGCGCCCATCTGCTCTCCGGCGCCCTGTTTGATCCCGTCGCCTTGCAAGAGCTGCTGCCGGATGGCTGGCAGCAAGCGCCGCTCGGCGTGCCGGTCAGCGACGATCAGGTTCATCTGTTGCAAAGCGAGCAACGCTCCCTGCAACTCCCCGCCTGGGCGGTGCCACCCCGGATGCACAATGAGGGCTGTCACATCGTCAGCCTAGGCAATCTCTGCCGCTGGCTTGGCCAACAGGCGGAAAAACTGGGAGTCGAAATATACCCGGGGTTTACCGCCAGCGAACTTATCATGGAGGCGGGCCGGGTCAAGGGGGTCATCACCGGCGATCTGGGGCTGGATCGGGCGGGCAATCCGAAAGCAGATCATGTGCCCGGCATGGCACTGCTCGGTCGCTACACCCTCTTTGCCGAAGGGGCCCGCGGTCATCTCGGCAAGCAGCTGATCGCCGACTTCAACCTGGCAAGCCCTGCCCAGCCCCAGCACTATGCCATCGGCTTCAAGGAGCTGTGGCAACTGCCTGCTGGCCAAGGCAAAGCGGGACAGGTGCTGCACGGCAGTGGCTGGCCCCTTGGCAAGCAGGGGGGCGGCAATAGCCACGGTGGCTTCTATCTCTATCACATGGAGGGGGATCAGGTGGCAGTCGGGCTGATTGTCGATCTCAACTACCAGAATCCCTGGCTCAGCCCGTTTGACGAATTCCAGCGCCTCAAGCATCACCCGCTTATCGCTGGCGTGTTGCAAGATGGGGAGCGCATCAGCTATGGCGCCCGCGCCATCACCAAGGGGGGCTGGCACGCCCTGCCCCGCATGCACTTCCCGGGCGGCCTGCTGATCGGTTGTGATGCGGGCACCCTCGACTTTTCCCGCATCAAGGGGATCCACACCGCCATGAAATCGGGGATGCTGGCGGCAAAAACCGTCGCGATGGCGCTGCAGGGTGGCGATGAAGGGGGCCGGGATCTGGCCCAGTATGGCGACGAGCAGCACCAGAGCTGGCTGGCCCGCGAACTCAAGGCGGCGCGCAACTTCGGCGCGGCGCTTCACCGCTATGGTCCCTGGTTGGGCGGTGCCTTCAACTGGCTGGAGCAACGGCTGTTTGGCGCAAACTCGCCCTTCAAACTGCTCGATAAGGCTCACGACTACCGTCAGCTGCGCGTGGCCAGCCGCTGCGAGCCCATCCATTACCCCAAACCCGATGGCAGACTGAGCTTTGACAAGCTCTCGTCTGTGTATCTGGCCAACACCAGTCACGACGAGGATCAGCCTTGCCACCTCAAGCTGCAGGACGAGCGCATTCCGGTCGAGGTCAATCTGCCCACCTGGGCCGAACCCGCCCAACGCTACTGCCCGGCAGGGGTGTTTGAAGTGCTTGAAATGGAAGGCGCGGCCAAACTGCAGATCAACGCCGCCAACTGCATCCACTGCAAAACCTGCGATATCAAGGACCCCAGTCAAAACATTATCTGGACGCCGCCACAGGGGGGCTCCGGGCCCAATTATCCGAATATGTGATGAAGCGGGGCAGCGGCAACAAGCAGCCCCAGCTAGCCCTCCCCCAGCCAAAGGCTGGGTTCTACCCCGCATAGCCGCTCAGGTGATCCGACCTCGCTGCTTTTTTGAACAAACAGGCTGAATCCCTGATGAATAGCCCCTGACAAGCGCGGCCCGCCCCTGTATAGTTCGCCGCATTCAGGTTTTCCATCGGCCCGATCTGCTTATCCACGGGATCGCCTTCTGCAGCGATCTAAGGCCGCATGACCTGTGCAACCATCCCTGATTACCCATGACTTTTTAAGGGGGGACAGATGATCACCGCCTACATTCTCAACAACAAGGTGCTGGACATAGTCACGCTCGGGCCTGACGACATAGTACCTGACAACACGGTCTGGCTGGATGCCTACAAGCCGGACACGGCAGAGCGAGAATGGTTGACGGGCCTGTTCCTGGAAGAGGTCCCCGACAAGGAAGAGCTCGACGACATCGAAGCATCCGCCCGTTTTTACTGGGATACCGATGGTCTGCACATTCACTCCCTGTTTCCCCAGCGGATCGGTCGTGACACCAAGGGTGTCCACGTCTCCTTTACCCTGCGCAACAACCTGCTGATCAGCATTCGCGAAGATGACATCGGGCTGGTGCGCCTGCTGCGCCACTATATGCGCCAGGATCGGCTGGAGGTGGAGGATGCCCTCGACATCCTGCTGGAAGTGCAAAACCTCAAGGTGGAGTACCTCTCCGACCTTATCGAAGATGGTTACAAGACCTTGGAAAACACCGCCGATCAGATCTTCGAGCCGGATCAGATCAACCCCATGCTGAAAGAGTTGATGGCACAGGAAGAGGCCAACGGCCAGATCCGTCTCTCTCTGCACGATACCCGCCGCGCCCTGCGTTTCCTCAAACGCAGCCTGCGCCAGCGCATGAGCCTTGAGCAGAACAAGTGGATCGACGAGATGCTGCACGACGTGGAGTCTCTCTTGCCCCACACCCAGTTCCTGTTCGACAAGATCAACTTCCAGCTGGAGGCCTCCATGGGGGTGACCAATCTGGAGCAGAACAAGGTGATCAAGATCTTCTCGGTAGCCGCCGTGATCTTCCTGCCGCCGACCCTGATCGCCAGTATCTACGGCATGAACTTCGGCCGCATGCCGGAGCTCGCCTGGGAGTATGGTTATCCCATGTCACTGGTGCTGATGGTGATGTCATCGCTCGGCACCGGCCTCTTCTTCAAGCGCAAAGGCTGGCTGTAACGCCGCAGACGCGCGCTGCGATATCTGAAGAAACGGATTGGGGGGCATGGCCCCCCGATTAATTTGCGCCACACCCAACGCCTTGCAAAGGGCGCTTCGTCGCCCCATATCCCCTCCATCACTCAATTCAAGTGGATAACGGGCAACCATGACCCTCTACCCCGAACACCGATATGACGATCACGGCCAGTTGCGCCCGCCCCTCTGGTTCTGGCCCATCGCCCTGTTGCTGACCCGCTCGGTCTGGCTCTTTTTGATGGCAGGGGTCACCCGCGAGAGCGGCAGCGAGATCCTGACCCTCTTTTATCCGGACAAGATCACCCTCTACATCAGCCTGCTGACCGACGTACCCGCCATGCTGGCGTTGCTCGCCTGCGGGGGCACCTATCAGCAGACCCAGAGCATTCGCGCCAGACTCCGGCGCCACAGCCCGCTGCTGCTGCTCTGCTCTGCCGTCAGCGGTCTGCTGATGCAGTTGCACAGCCTCAATCTGCAAAAGTGGTCGTTCAGCTGGCCCACCGCACTGGTGCTGGTCGCCAGCCTCTGGTCACTCTGGTATCTGCTGCGCAGTCGCCAGCTACGGGAATATGCCGCAGATCAGCCCCACTAACGGGGCTGACACCTATTGACGAGTGACCCGGATCTGCAGGGTCTGGCGCTCGCTCTGGCTGCCTCGCCCTCCCTGTAGCTGGGTCCCGAGGCTGCTTCCTTGATCCGCTGAGCTGGTCGAAAGCTCTCCCACCGTCAGCCACTGGCCCGGGGCCCCGCTCACCTCGGTGGCACTCTGCCCACGATTGATTGTGCCCTGATCCAGCCTCGCCTGTTCGCTGCTCAGCGCAATCTGCACCCGATCGCCAATCAAGGTGGCCGTGGCATAGAGACCGTTCACCAGCGGCATCATCCCCACCACTGCCCCCCCGTTCCATTGGTAGAAAGTCACCGGCTGATAGGAGCCCATCTGCAGCAGCACGGGACGGCCAGACAGCCCGCGCACCTGCCAGCTGTCGTTTTGGCTGCGCTGGTACTGCTGGGCGTTGCCATCGACCAGCCACTGCCGCTTGGCCTCGTCGCGACTGATTGAGCCCCCCAGTTGCTGACCGCTGGCGGCACCATCGACCCGCCACTCGATAAGCAGGCTTTGCGGTGGCTGGTTGATCTGCGCCAGCGTGGCTTCGGCCTCCTGCAGCTGGGCTGGCGTCCCGCTCAGCACCAGCTGATTCCCCATGGCGCTGACCCCAAGCTGGGGATAGATCTCCTTGAGGGTCTGCACCGCCGCCTGCGCCTCGAAGACTGGGATCACCTTCACCTCGGCCCACAGCAACGGGCTCCACAGTCCCATCATGCAGCCAAGCCATAGCAGCGCCCTGCGGCCAACCTTGCCCATCCGAACCATTACGCTCTCCTCGTTCTCTGTGCTCTTCTCGCTTTCTGTTCTCTTCTCTCTGCTCAGGCGTAGACCTACGCCCGCAGCCAACAGCTCAGCCCTATTCCGTTCACCCGTCGATGATGAACCCGGCGGTTGCCAAAAAACAGTCGGGAATGCAGCAACTCCGTGACTTCCCACGGTATGAGGCTCTCATTCCACGCCCGTTATCGCGTAAGATAGCGCCATCATAGTTGCCCAAGCGGAATCCATCATGTTGAAACAGCTGTTGTTACTCCCCCTCGCCCTGCTGCTGGGGGCCTGCACCCTGACCCAGTACAACGTCAGCGAGGCCGAAATCAACCAGTACCTCAAGGATCAGGTCTCTTTTGAAAAACAGCTGGGGATCCCCGGTATCATGTCGAGCAAGATCCGTCTGGATGAGATGCAGAGCCGTATCGGCCGCAAACAAGCAGATCGCATCGAGCTGGACGCCGCTGGCGACCTGCAGGTGAGCAGCCCCCTTGGCAGCCAGCAGATGAAGATCCGATTTGCCCTGAGCGCACGCCCGGACTATGTGGCCGATCAGGGTGCCATCTATCTGCGCGACCTTGAGCTGTTCTCGGTCAAGACCGAGCCGGCCGATATCGGGGCCGCCCTCACCCCGCTGCTGCCCACCTTCAATCAGTCGCTCTCCCTGTTCCTGTCGCAGACGCCGGTCTACCGCCTCGACAGCAGCCGCAAGAACGAAGCCAGGATCAAGGAGAAGGTAGAAGCCCTCAAGGTAGAGCCGGGCCGTCTGGTCATCCCGTTCAAGCTGCTCTGATCGCCGTCGCACCGGCACTTTCATCGCAATAAACAGATAACCGTCCTCTTCGACAGCACACATCCGGTTTAACGTGCAGCCGAATGGGGCGGTTTTTTACTTCTCAAGTCCCCTGCAACACAGCATAATGCAGACCATTCTCATTTAGATTCGTTATGAGAAGCGTCAATAATAAAACCAATGGTGAGAAGGGACATGAGAAAAACCGTACTGGTTCAGGCGATTGCCTGCGCACTGATCAGCGGCGCCGCACACGCTGCCGTCAAAGTCGAAGACAAGACATTCAATACCGCCGCCAACATGCTGGCCTATACCGAATTCGAGCTCTCCGGTGAGCCGCTGGCCGAAGCGCTGGGGCTGGATCTGGATGTGCTGGATGCCAACCGTGCCGATGAGCCGACCCCGTTCGACTTCGCTGCCGGCATCGAATCCTACGAATACTCCGAAGAGGCGATGTACGCCCTCAACTACCAATCCGGCATGGGCCCGCATCTGGTGAACGGGCCGCAAAACCTGGCCCGTGGCGGCACCATGGCATCTCTGGGGCAACGGGTGTTGGCCATGGCCGATGCCGTTGGCTTCCCGGCTGATGAAGTGCCGCAGGGCATGTATCCCCTCTCCCTGCCCTACGCCTCCGCCAATCCGGAGTTTGCCCAGGCCGTCAACGCCACCCCGGTCAATGGCGACCAGATCACCATCAAGACCGCCAAAGGGACCGAGAAAACCGTCAAGACCCAGGTCCCCGCCTACTTCCGTGACTACAGCACCCTGCGCTGGAGTGGCAGTGACAACCTGCTGGTGCCCGCAGCCGTGGGCGGTATCCTGCTCAAAGAGGTGATGTGGTCGCAAGACTTCCTCGGCGGCATGCACGTGGCCGAGACCGATGAAGAGGTAGAAGCCGCCTCCGCCACCATGGATCAGGATGGCAAGCACAAGCTGGGCGTCTCTGCCGCCGATGGCTTCAACGGCATGATGCTGACCGAGCAATCCATCGACAAGCTGGCCATCATGCAGAACCAGCTCGGCTTCGATGGCAAGCAACTGGGCGCCAAAATCACCCCGCAGTACGATCCGGCCAAGGGCGTGATTTACTTCCCCCATCAGGTGAAAGTGACCGAAACCAGCAACAACGATGCCGGTGCCATCGGCAAGCTGGAGGTGGTGGATGGTTCCGCCCAGCTGCGCGATGCCTGGATGATGCTGTGGCCGCTCTCCGAGTTCTATGCCTTCAGCGATCAGCGCAGCGCCAACACCAACCAGAACCCGGCCTTCCACGCCGTGTTTGACGGTGCGCCGTTTGCCGCCGCACCGGCTGCCAACAAGACCAATGACCTGGGCAAGGCGGTCGCGGGCAGCGATGCCTTCTCGCTGGCGATCAATCTCTCCAACCTCACCTTCCAGAACCTGGCTGCCCTGCACTTTGATGCCAAGGCTGGTACCCTGGTCGACAGCTGGCAGGCAGGCAAACAGGGTAAGCACGTCACCACCTTTGACGCCGCTTACGCACTGGTCGCCCTGCAGATCTTCCAGCGCGCTCAGGATGCGCTGCCGGTCGGTTACGCCGCCGGTGACAATGGCGAGCTGAACCTCAAGACCAAGCAGGGTCAAGAGGCGCTCGACTTGATCCGCAAACAGGCCGATTTCATCCTTGCCAACCTCAAGGGCAAAAATGGTCTGGTGCATGATGGCATCACGCTAGGTGGCAAGCTCGATGCCGGCCACTCCATCGATGCACAGTTCGCCGCCATCCGTGGTCTGACTGCCGCCTTCCTCGCTACCTCCGATGCCAAGTACCGCACCGCTGCCCGCGAGCTGTTCATCGCCACCGACAAGGCCTACTTCAATGCCAAGGCGGGCACCTGGCTGGCGGGTAAACAGGGTGAATACACTCCCTGGACCCAGGCTGCCATCTCCGGCGCACTGCGCTCAGCCATGCTGAACCTGCGCAACGAAGGGGCCGAGAAGGCGCCCGAGCTGGAGCTGGCCAAGCTGACAGGTCAGTACGTCAGCTGGTTCCGTGGCACCGTCAACGGTGGCATGCAAATGGCCGAGTGGATCGGTGACTCCGGCGAGAACATCATCGAAGGTGCCGGCAGCGATACCGACGAAGATGGCGTACCGCAGGTGACCGCCGCCGGTGGCAAGCACGGCACCGCCATGGTGATGGCCGCCAAAGCGGTGGTTAGCGAGTAATCCTCGCCATTCACCAGCATGAAAAAGGGAGCCAACTTGGCTCCCTTTGCATTACAGCGTCTGACACAGTTTCAAGGGCCTTCCTTAAACCAGCTTGTCCAGCATCTCCTTGGTCACCAGCACAATTCCCTGCTCGGAGCGGTAGAAGCGGCGGCTATCCTCATCGGCATTCTCGCCCACCACCAGCCCATCGGGCAGCACACATCCCTTGTCCACCACCACCCGGCGCAGACGGCAACCGGCGCCGATCTCTACCCCGGGGAAGATGATGGCCTGGTCCAGGGTGCAGAAGGAGTGCACCCGCACATTGGTAAAGAGCACCGAGTTGAGCACAAATGACCCGCTGACGATGGTACCGCCCGAGAACATGGAGTTGATGGTCATGCCATGCTGACCATTGCGGTCCTGCACAAACTTGGCCGGTGGCGTCAGGGTCTGGCTGGTCCAGATGGGCCAGTTCTGATCGTAGATATCGAGCTCGGGCAGCACGGAGGCGAGATCCATGTTCGCTTCCCAGAAGGAGTCCAGCGTACCCACGTCACGCCAATAGGGCTTTTGCCCCTCGCGCGCCCCGACACAGGACATGTTGAAGGGGTGAGCAAAGGCCATCCCCTCCTCCACGATGCGGGGGATCACGTCCATCCCGAAGTCGTGTTTGGAGTCCTGATTGTGAATATCCTCCTCCAGCAGTTGGTAGAGGTACTCCGCCTCGAAGATGTAGATCCCCATGGAGGCCAGCGAGCGATCTTCACAACCCGGCATGGCGGGCGGATTGGCCGGTTTTTCGACGAAGGCGCGGATCTTGCGCTGCTCGTCGATATCCATGATCCCGAAGGCGGATGCCTCTGCCCGCGGCACCTCGATACAAGCGACCGTCACCTTGGCACCGAGGCGCACATGGTCGAGCAACATGGCAGCGTAATCCATCTTGTAGATGTGATCCCCCGCCAGCACCACCAGGTATTTGGGGCCGTAGTCACGGATGATATCGACGTTCTGATAGATGGCATCGGCGGTGCCGCGATACCAGTGCACCTCGTCCACCCGTTGCTGGGCAGGGAGCAGGTCGATGAATTCGTTCATCTGGTAACGCAGGAAGGACCAGCCCGATTGCAGGTGACGCAGCAGGCTGTGGGATTTGTATTGGGTGACTACACCAACGCGGCGGATCCCCGAGTTGATACAGTTGGAGAGCACAAAATCAATGATCCGGAATTTGCCACCGAAATGGACGGCAGGCTTGGCGCGGTTGTCAGTCAACTGCTTCAGGCGACTACCACGTCCACCCGCCAGCACCAGTGCCATACTCTGGTTCAATAATTGTCGTGCTTTGGCACTATTTTCGGGCTCTAACAACATGATTTACCTCTGCCTTGTTTGATCTATTTTCAACTCATCTTCGCCTGTTTCGGCACCTGTGAAAGTGGTTTCACTCACATTTAACCGATCTCAATTGACCCTTTTCACCGAGTTGCGAGGAATAGCATGCTTTGCTCCGCCAGCTTGGTTAAAATTCCCCCACAAAGCAGCCACTTCAAGGATGACAAGATGGTTCACAAGCTCGGACGTACCCTCTTTCTGATCGCCACCATAGTGACCATACCCCTGCTGCTCCTGCAAGCAGTTTGGTTGGCCCTTCAGAGCACACCGCTCACATTGGCCATTATCCTGGCCACCACACTGCTTGGCATGATCCTGCTGTTGATGCTGGCCATCCGCACCATGGATGGCATGCTCCAGCATCAGGAGCTCACCTGGGTCAAGGCGATCAGGGGACGGGATCCCTCACAACTCGATGAGCCCGCCTCCCGGGAGGTGCTGCAACAGCTGCTGGAGCAGTTCGAAAGTGCCGAGCAGAGCGCTCATCGCCAGCTGACCGAGCTCAGCAATCTGGCCACCACCGACGAGCTGACCCAGCTACTCAACCGCCACGCGTTTCGCCGCGACATGACCGAGTTGCTGCAGAGGGATCAGGACACCCAGACCGCGACCCTGGTGCTGATCCGTGCCACCGAGCTTGGCAAGATCAACGCCCAGCGCGGCTTCCAATCTGGTGATGCCTACATCAAGGACATGGCAGCCCTTATCAAGCGGGTGGTAAGCCGCTTCCCGGGCAATCAGGTCTACCGCATTTCGGGGGCCGATTTCGCCGTGCTGGTGCAACCGGTGGCCAATATTCCTCCCCATCTGCTGGGGCAGGATTTGAAGGTGGCCTTCGATCACTATCAGGATCAGCACGAGCTGGAAAGCACCGGTTACTCGGGTCTGACCAAGCTCAGCAGCGGCCAGAAAATTGAAGCCGTGCTGGCCAGAGCGGATCTGGCGCTGGCTCGCGCCCAGACCGAAACCATCAACGGCTGGGCCATCCAGCAGGATGACAGCGCCTCCGAGCTACAGGGGCAACACCACTGGCGCGACGTGCTGACCGAAGTGCTGGCGCAGGAGCGCCTCAGCTTTACCTACCAGCCGATCCAGCCCCTGCACCGTAGCATGCTGGCTTACAACGAGATCTACACCCGCTTCAGCGGCAATGACGGCACCGCCCTGCCCACCGACACCCTGTTTGCCATGGCCCAGCGGCTGGATATGGTGATGCGGCTGGAGCAGCTGGTCATTACCCACATCATGCGCCAGTATCGGGCCTTTGGTGCCAACCAGAGTCGCTGGGGAATCAACCTCTCCCCCAACCTGCTGCAAAACAGCGCCTTCCTGATCTGGCTTGACCGCCAGCTGCTCAAAGATCCCAATACCAGCGCCAATCTGGTGTTCGAACTGGATGAAGAGCATCTGGAACGCAACCTGACAGGCGCCAAGCGGGTGTTTGAATTGCTGCGCCGCAACGGCAGCCGCTCGGCCATCGCCAATTTCGGCAAGGGGATCGGCTCCTTTACCCTGTTTCGCGAGCTCAAGCCCGACTATATCAAGCTGGACCCTGCCCTGATCACCGGGCTGGAGCAGGATCAGACCAACCAGCAGTTCGTGCGGATGATCGTCGATGTATCACATCGGATGGGGTGTCAGGTGATTGCAGAGGGGGTAGAACAGCTTGGTCAGAAACAGCTGCTGCAGGGGATGTACGTGGATGGCTTGCAGGGCTATCTGATCGCCCGGCCGCAACCGCTGCGACCGGATATAAGCCAGCTGGGGCTCTTTACTGAGGATGCTTCAGCTTCAAAAGGGTCAGAATGATGTCATTGAGCTGGCGATAGCGCTCCAGCTCTTTCTGATCGTAACGGGTCGCCAGCGTGGTGGGGTTGTGGCGGTTCTTGAGGTAACGGTTGATTTGCAGGCGATTGAACCCCGCCACCTGATAGACCTGGCCAAGCAGGGTATTGAGTTCATCGTGCTCCAGACCGGCTCTGGCCAGATAGTCCCCATCGGCGGGACTCTCGGTCTGATGGCTCCACTTGCCAATGCGACCACTCTCCTGCAGATAGCTGAGCCACTGCTCGATATAGAGGGGTTTGCACCCCGCCAACAGATTGAAAAAGCCCACCGCATCGCAACGACAACCGCTCAGGAGCACGACCGCCAGCTGATCATCATCGCATTGGAAGGTCACAGGTCCGGCTTGCGCCCAATCCAGCGCCTGCACCCGAATGCTGGCCTTCTCACCCGCAGCTCCCGTTACGTCGAATACAAACATGGCGCTCCTCCCTTGGCAAAAGGTTGATGATGGACCATCCCCCTGACAGGTGCAAAGGCAAATCGGCTTTTAACTCATCAATCGGGCCATTCGACCATAAAAAAGACCGGCACCCTCACGGATGCCGGTCTTTGTCCCGATAGCCTGTGCGTTCAGGCCATCAATGGAGGCGCTTTCAGGCGTCCAGTTCAACCAGTGCCTTGGCCAGCTCGATGGGTTCGAGCTCCTGACCTTCCAGATCGGCGTTCCAGTTCGGGCCGACCAGTACATCGTCTTCATCCAGATCGTTGATCCAGATATCGAGAAACTCTTCCAGATCGATCACTTCCGGCTCGTAATCGGCCCACTCGTCGACGCAGTGCAGACGGGCGTCCTCTTCGGCAGACCAGAGCGGCATCACGTCGGCATCTTCAAATTCGGCGGAGCGACAGACGACCCAGTCTTCCCCATAGCGCAGACCCCACACCTGACCCGACTCGCGGACTTGTTCGATAAACAGTTGGAAATTGGCGTCAAGGTTGTCGTTAAGCATGCTCATGGGGTTCTCTCTTTCTTTCGGGTGCTGCGGCATTGTCGGGCGACAATACGATGGCCAAATGGTGTCGTAAAAGTGACATGGACTCAAGCATATTGGGGTTATTCCGGGAAAAAAGCCGGGATAACTCATATTTGCCTGCAAAAACGCCTCCCGATGGAGGCGTCTTGCAGATTCAGGAGATCAACGCTCCCAGTAAACCTCTTCCAGGCTGTCCTCTTTCTCCGGCAAACCGCGGGAGAGACGGGGGCTGCTCTGGGCCAACACCTCGTAGCTGACGCGGTTGGCGTATTTGCACACCTGGGCCAGTGAGGAGTAGGTCAGGAACTCGGAGATGTGCTTGGCGGAGTTAGGCACATTCATCCGGTGATAGGAGTTGGCCACCATGTCGTGCAGCACGGCGGAAAGGGCGCCATCCCCTGCCCCGTTGGTGTTCTTGATCTTCTCCGGGCCACCCATATACGGGGAGATGTGGGAGTAGATACGGGCCGGTTTGCGGCACTTGGCCCGGGCCATCGGGCGGCTGAACTCATACATGTTGAACTCGGGGATAACGCCGGGCAACAGGGTATGGGTGGTCTCGCGCTTGTAGTCCTCATCGGTATAACTCGCCATGTAAAGGCCGATGGGGCCAGCAGTACAGAGCACCATGTCGGCCCAGTCGAGCGCCTTGTCGGCAGCACCCAGCGGATCTGCGATGCCGGTCAGGGCTTCACCTTCGTCTTCGTTCATCGCCAGCACAGTGACGTTCTCGGCAATGAAATCGCGCCACCACTGGGGGTTTTCGTCGATGACGAAACGGGTGCCCAGGGTCAGCACCACGGGAATACCGGCCTCGCGGGCATAACGCACCGCGGTCATGGCCGCCTCTTTCATCGGGTCACCATCGTCACCACGCACCAGATAGGCGGTGATCACCAGGGCTGACGCCCCCTTAATCACATCCTCCGGAATGTGCTGCACATCCAGCTGGTTCATCTTGCCGGCGTTGATGCCGAAGCTGCGCTCGCCGCACTCGGTAATGAAGGTGAAGCAACGGCCGATGGGGCCATCAACCGGCTGCAGATAGTCCAGATTGACGCGGGAAGAGGTGTTGCACAGATAACGGTAGGCGTAGCAGCCGATGCGAATGTCCTGACTCATCACACCCAGCAGGATGGAGTGGGAATCGGCCAGTACCGAGTAGTTGTGTACCGTGTTGCCAATGGTGCCACCGGCAAACTCGCTCACCACCATGTTATTGGCCTTGAGCTCGTCATAAATCCGTTCGGCCACGTCGTCATTGATGACGACGGAGTGTCCCTTGCTCAGACCATAACGGGTCAGAAAGTCTTCATCCACATGGGCTTCGATATCAACCAGGGTCTGATCAATCCCGACCACGTAGGCTTTGCCCAGCTCGGTTAACAGGGGATTTTGCGGAACCAGGGGATCGCGTCTGTCGACAGGGAAGTAGTGTTTGGACTTGCGCTGACCGGGAAATTTCATGGCAATGTTCTGTGCTCTGGGGGAAAGAGGGGCGGGATTTTAACACAATCCGCCGCCCCGAAAAGTCGCCCTGTTTAAATAATGGAGTCAGTATAGACAAGGCTTGCAAGGAAAAACGTTTGCCTTTTCACCATAAAAAAACCACCCTGCCCGGGGTGGTTCCATAGCATACAAAAGCGACTGTTTTCAGGCGGCCGCCATCCCCTGCAACAGTGCCAGCAGCGAGAAGAGGCCGAGGGCGAGCCAGAACAGCAAGGTGCCCAGAAAACGGGGCACATTGGGGGCTTTGGGGATCTGGATGCCGATGGCATGCAGGATGCGGCCGACCAACAGCATGGCGCCACCGGCATGCAGCCAGAGCGCACCGGCACCGGAGAACTCGCACAGCGCCATCAGCAGCAGGGTCAGCGGCACATACTCGGCAAAATTACCGTGAGCCCGGATCGCCGCCAGCAGCTCGGGGGCTTCCCCCTGCCCTATCATCACCCCGAACTGGGCGCGGCGTCTGACCACCCAGAAGGAGAGCCCCAGAAACAGCAGTCCAAGCAGGCCTGCGTAGATCAGCGTGATATGTACCATGACTCGACTCCTTGTTTGACTGACTGCCGGTCACTCATGCCAATTCGCGGCAGATGAGCGAGACCATCATCCTGATGTGGGCCTGATCGCTATTGAGGGCCGGAATATATTCAAACCGCTCGCCACCGGCCTCCATGAAGATATCCCGGTTCTGTACCTGAATTTCCTCGAGGGTTTCGAGGCAGTCGGCGGCAAAGGCAGGACAAATTACATCGAGCCGCTTGATACCCGCTGCAGGCATACCGGCGATGGTCACGTCGGTGTAAGGCTTGAGCCACTCCTCCTTGCCAAAGCGGGATTGGAAGCTGGCCGTCCACTGCCCGGCCTCCAGCCCGAGCGCCTCGGCCAGCAAGCTGGCGGTATGGCGACACTGGTGACCATAGGGGTCCCCTTCGTTCTCATAGCGCTCGGGAATACCGTGGAACGACATCAGCAGGTGACCACCCTGACCGTGCTGCTCCCAGTGACGGCGTACGCTCATGGCCAGCGCCTGAATGTATTCGGGATGGGCGTGATAATCACGAATGAGCCGTACCACCGGCAGATTGCGTTCTCTCTTCATCGCCTTGCCCCAGGCATCGAAGACCGAGGCGGTGGTACTGACCGAATATTGCGGATAGAGCGGCAACAGGATCACCCGGTTGACCCCTTTGGCCTTGAGCGCCTGCCAGCCATCATTCACTGACGGGGAACCATAGGTCATCGCCAGCTCCACCGGCACATCGACCCCCTCCCGCTTGAGCTCCTGCTCCAGTGCGGCGCGCTGCTGCTTGCTTATCACCATCAGCGGCGAGCCCTGCTCGGTCCACACCTGCTGATAGAGCTTGGCCACTTTGGGCGAGCGCGTCGGCAAGATGATGAAGTGGAGCAGCGGGCACCAGAGGTAACGGGGCAGGTCCACCACACGGGGATCGTGCAGGAACTGGCTGAGGAACGCTTTGACGGCAGCGGTGGTCGGTGCGGCTGGGGTACCCAGATTGACCAGCAATATTCCGGTTTTCGTGGTCACGTTGGCTTCCTGTCTATCTGTCATTATGCAAAAAGGGCCCGACAGGGCCCTTCTCTTTATTTATCTGATGGCACGGGAAACAGTGCCGGCAGCAAAGATCAGCCCAGAATGGTGGCAAGCTGCTTGCTGACCAGATCAACCGGCTGGGTGCCGTCGATCTTGACGTAACGGGTGTGGCCCGCTTCCGCCTCTTTGCCGTAGAAACCGATCAGCGGCGCGGTCTGCTGATGATATACATCCAGACGCTTGCGTACTGTGGTCTCTTCGTCGTCGGCGCGGATCACCAGATCTTCACCGGTCACGTCATCCTTGCCTTCCACTTTCGGCGGGTTGAACACCACGTGGTAGGTACGGCCGGAGCCGGAGTGAACGCGACGGCCGCTCATGCGCTTGACGATCTCTTCGTCCGGCACATCGAACTCCAGCACGAAATCAACCACGACACCGGCGTCCTTCATGGCTTGCGCCTGGGGAATGGTGCGCGGGAAACCGTCCAACAGGAAGCCTTTGGCGCAGTCCGGCTGAGCGATGCGCTCTTTGACCAGACCGATGATGATGTCGTCAGAGACCAGCTGACCTGCGTCCATCACAGCTTTGGCTTTCAGACCGAGCTCGGTGCCCGCTTTGATCGCCGCACGCAGCATGTCGCCGGTGGAGATCTGGGGAATACCGTGTTTTTCCATGATGAACTGAGCCTGGGTACCTTTGCCGGCGCCCGGAGCCCCCAACAGAACAATGCGCATACACGCTCCTATTGATTGGTTATTCAAATCTTGCGAAGGCAAAAAAGTACACGGTTTCGCCCGTTTCTACAAGGGTGAGCCACCTGAATGAGCACTTTATCACCACAATAACCGGCTGATCGAACAGGATTTCATCGCAAGGGGAAGACGCAAAAATAGCCAAGGATTCAGCATAGAGCGCCAAATGCAGAAAGGAGGTACGGCAGAAAAAAAGATCCCGGCTCAGGGCCGGGAATTGCGCTCAAAAGTAACTACTTGTCGCTCGTAGTAGGAACAGGGCAATAGTAGTTTGCCCCCTGTGCGTCAACAACTGTCAGATGTGACAGGCAGGCCGCTATGAAACCGGAACTGCGGATCCGGCGAGCAGATTAGCTCGGCTTCCAGCTTGCCAAAGAAGGCCACCCGCTCGCTGATATCCTCCCCTGCGTACTGTTCGGCCAGGCTCAGGTAATCCTGATAGTGGCGTGCTTCGGAGCGCAGCAAAGAGACATAGAAGCGGCTCAACTCCTCGTCCAGATGGGGGGCCAGCTTGGCAAAGCGCTCGCAGGAGCGGGCCTCGATATAGGCGCCGATGATCATCTTGTCGACTATGGTGGCCGGCTCATGGGTGCGCACATGCTGCATCAACTGGCGGGCATAGCGGGAGGCCGTCACCGGCCCGTATTCGATGCCGCGGGCCTGCATGATCTCCAGCACCTGCTCGAAGTGGTGCAGCTCCTCCTGAATGAGTCGCACCATGGGAAACAGCAGTGGATTGCGCTCCAGCTCGGCAAAGACGGTGCGATCAGACTCCCCCATGCTGCGTTTGCCCAGGATCTCGGCCTTCTCCGGGATGGCATCCAGCTCGCGATAGAACTCCAGCTTGGGCAGCAGATGGCGCTTGCCCTTGGGCAGGCAGTAGCGGCGCACCAGACTGTGGGCAGTGAGTGCGGCCTTGGTCTCGCAGTTGGCGTGATCGATGAGCAGAGTCGGCAAACGGGCCGGATCTCGCGCCATCTCCACCCACTCATCCGGGGTCTCGCACTGCAAAAACTGGCGCACTGGGGCTAGCAGATCATCCATCTGAACTCTCGTATCTTAAAAGCGTATCGATCATATATGTTGCCGCCTATGCTAGCGGATCCCGCTGGCCATGCCCATATCCGGCAAGATAAACGGATGTTTTTCAAACAGATACCCCCTCCCCCTTCTGCCGGTGCAAGACAAAAACGACAATGGGGGCTACTGGCCCCCATTTCGCTATCCCATCCGGCAAAACCGCAAACGTTTAACTACCTTCGTTAAAAATTTCCAGATTGCTGGTGCCTTCCTGCCATTCACGCACCGCTTTGGTGTCATCGTTGCGCAGGGCGTTGAGGTGATCCAGATAGGTCTGGTCCACGTCGGAGGTGACGTAGTGGCCATTGAACACCGAGGTCTCAAAGTGACGCAGATCCGGGTTGATCTCCCGTACGGCGGCTTCCAGATCTTCCAGATCCTGGAAAATCAGACCGTCAGCACCAATCAGCTTGCACACCTCTTCCACTTCGCGGCCGTGGGCGATCAGCTCGTTGGCGGTAGGCATGTCGATGCCGTAGACGTTGGGGAAGCGAATTTCCGGCGCTGCCGAGGCGAAGTAGACCTTGGCTGCCCCCGCTTCACGGGCCATCTGGATGATCTGCTCGGACGTGGTACCACGCACGATGGAATCGTCCACCAGCAACACCTTCTTGCCCTTGAATTCGGAGCTGATGGCGTTGAGTTTGCGGCGCACCGACTTCTTGCGCTGGGTCTGGCCCGGCATGATGAAGGTACGGCCGATGTAGCGGTTCTTCACGAAGCCCTGACGGTATGGCAGGTCGAGGGTGTGGGCGATCTCCAGCGCCACGTCACAGGAGGTCTCGGGGATGGGGATAACCACATCGACGTCGAGATCTTCCCACTCGCGGGCAATCTTCTGACCCAGCTTGCGACCCATGTTGAGGCGGGCGGCGTAGACCGAGACCTTGTCGATGCACGAATCGGGACGGGCGAAGTAGACATATTCGAAGATGCAGGAGCTCATCTGCGGGTTCTCCGCACACTGCTCGGAGAAGAGCTGGCCCTGCTCGGTGATGTAGATGGCTTCACCCGGCGCAATATCCCGCACCGTCTCGAAACCGATGGCGTCGAGTGCCACGCTCTCGGAGGCGAGCATGTACTCCACCTGGCCCTGCTCGTCCTGACGACGACCGAGGATCAGCGGGCGAATGCCGTTGGGATCGCGAAAACCGATGAGACCATGGCCAATCACCAGGGAGACCACCGCATAAGCACCGCGGATCTGCTGATGGGTTCTGCGCACCGCAGCGAAGATATCTTCGGGACGCAGGGCCATCTTGTCACAGCGATCCAGCTCGTGGGCCAGCACGTTCAGCAACACTTCCGAGTCGGAGGTGGTGTTGATGTGACGGCGGGCGACCTTGAACTGCTGCTCCTTGAGCTCCTTGGCGTTGGTGAGGTTGCCGTTATGGGCCAGCACCATGCCGTAGGGCGAGTTCACATAAAAAGGTTGGGCTTCAGCGGCACTTGAGCTACCTGCGGTGGGATATCTGACATGACCTATGCCGATGTTCCCTTGCAAACGCTGCATGTGGCGCACTTCAAACACGTCCTTCACCAGGCCATTGGCCTTGCGTTGCCGGAAGTTTCCACTATCAATGGTCACGATCCCGGCGGCATCCTGTCCCCTGTGCTGCAACACCGTCAAGGCGTCGTAGAGGGCCTGATTGACGGGGGTGGTGCCAACTATACCGACAATACCACACATGTCTTTGCTACCTCGAAGTCACTATACCTGTTTAAGAAAACTGGATGAGTTCAACATGAACCCGAAAAACCACTGGATCACCGGCTTGAACTCCGGCACCAGCTTGGACGCCACCCACCAGTCGCTCTGGGAGAGGCTGGTGAAGGTATCCATGAAAAAAAGCAGGGCACTGACGATCAGCACCCCGCGAATTGCACCGAAGCAGACCCCCAGCACCCGATCGGTACCGGAGAGACCCGTCTTGTCCACCAACAGGCCCACCACATAGTTGACTACGCTGCCGAGGATCAGGGTCGCCACAAACAGCGCCGCGATGGCCAGACCGTTGCGAACCAGCGCGTCGGAGAAGGAGGTAAAATAGACGGCGAGATCGGGATAAAAATGGCTGGCAATAAAGAAGGCGACGAACCAGGTGACAAGAGACATGGCCTCCTTGACGAAGCCGCGCACCAGGCTGATGAGAGCAGAGAAACCGACGATGCCGATGATGGCGTAATCAATCCAGACCATAGAAAAAGATGTCCTGCGAAATTGCGGCGCAGTCTAACAAAAACGATTGCGCATTGCTTGATAAAAATGTGTTAACTGTTCAAAGCGACGCCGAGAAGCCGCATTTTTTCAGCACTAAAACGGTTGATCGGCGCCAGAATGCACAACGCCATGGCAATGCCATGGCGTTGTGGTCAGCGGCGTGAGCTTACCCGATGTGGGTCAGGCCACCCATGTAGGATTGCAGCGCAGCCGGGATGGCGATGCGGCCATCTTCCTGCTGGTAGTTCTCCATCACGGCAACCAGGGTACGACCCACCGCCAGACCGGAACCGTTCAGGGTGTGCAGCAGTTGCGGCTTGCCGTCGATGCGCACGCGAGCTTGCATGCGGCGCGCCTGGAAGTCGGTGCAGTTGGAGACAGAGGAGATCTCGCGGTAAGTGTTCTGGGCCGGCAGCCACACTTCCAGATCGTAGGTCTTGGAAGCGCAGAAGCCCATGTCACCGGTAGAGAGCGCCATCACGCGATATGGCAGCTCCAGCAGTTGCAGCACCTTCTCGGCGTGACCCACCATCTCCTCCAGCGCATCCCAGGATTTCTCCGGATGAACCAGCTGAACCATTTCAACCTTGTCGAACTGGTGCATACGGATGAGGCCACGGGTATCACGACCGTAGGAACCGGCTTCGGAGCGGAAGCAGGGGCTGTGGGCGGTCATCTTGATTGGCAGTTCTTGCGCGTCAAAGATCTCGTCACGGGCCATGTTGGTGAGCGGCACTTCGGAGGTCGGGATCAGGGGAACTTGCGCAGCTTGCCCTCTTCTTCCCCTTCACCTTCGATACCGGTATTGAACAGATCCTGGGCAAATTTCGGCAACTGACCGGTGCCATAGAGGCTGTCCGGGTTCACCAGATAGGGCACGTAGCACTCGGTGTAACCGTGCTGCTGGGTGTGCAGATCCAGCATGAACTGAGCCAGGGCACGGTGCAGACGGGCAATCTGACCCTTCATCACCACAAAACGGGTACCGGAGAGTTTGACGCCATTCTTGAAGTCAACGCCCTTGGCCGCTTCGCCCAGATCGATGTGATCGCGTACCGGGAAGCTGAACTCGCGCGGGGTACCCCAGCGGCGCACTTCCACGTTGTCGTTCTCGTCACGGCCCACCGGAGTGGTCTCGCTCGGCAGGTTGGGGATGGCGTCGGCAATGGCTTTCAGCTGGGCCAGCAGGGCATCCAGCTCGACCTTGCTGGTTTCCAGCTCGTCGTTGATCTTGGTCACTTCGGCCTTGAGCGGGGCAACATCTTCACCACGACGGGCAGCTTCACCGATGGATTTGGAGCGGGCGTTGCGCTCGGCCTGCAGCTCCTGGGTACGGGACTGCAGATCCTTGCGTTTCTCTTCCAGAGCGTTGACAGCCGCTACGTCCAGAACGTAGCCACGTGTCGCCAGACGAGCGGCAGCCTCTTCGATATCGCTGCGCAGATATTTGGGATCCAGCATGGTTTACCTACTTTTTTAAAATGGGATCTGGGCCTGAGTCGTCATGACGGGCTGGGAAACAGATCCGGAAGTTAACATCGGTTGGCGCACCCCAATCGTCTTCAGAATCGGGCCTCAACAATCAGGCCTTCGAGATCAAGAAGATGGCGCAAGGCCAAGACAAGCGGGGTCAGACGGGCAGTGTAGCAGACCGCCCCCCCGCCCGAACAGGGACTATTTGTGTCGTTTTTACCGACTTTGGCACGCAAACCGTCCTGCATATTCAAACGCCTGACCAATTTTCAGCCACGCGGGGTAACAAAGGGGCTATTTGCCCCGTTGCTGCGGACTTTGCCTGTCCAGTTCATGGAGGTAATCGAGCTTCTGACCAATCTGCTTTTCAAGGCCGCGATCGGTGGGCTGGTAGTACTGCTTGCCGGCAAGCTCGGGCGGGAAATACTGCTCGCCAGCGGCATAGGCGCCCGGCTCGTCATGGGCGTAGCGATACTCGGCGCCATAGCCCAGATCGCTCATCAGTTTGGTCGGCGCATTGCGCAGGTGCACCGGCACCTCGAAGTCAGGAAGGTTTTTGGCATCATGAAGCGCCGCCTTCCAGGCGGTATAGACCGCATTACTTTTCGGGGCGCAGGCGAGATAGACGATCGCCTGGGCGATGGCCCGCTCCCCTTCCGCCGGACCGATCCGATGGAAACAATCCCAGGCCGACAGGGCGACCTGCATGGCGCGCGGATCGGCATTGCCCACATCTTCCGAGGCAATCGCCAGCAAACGGCGGGCAATATAGAGTGGATCGCAACCGGCGCTCACCATACGGGCATACCAGTAGAGCGCCGCATCCGGCGCCGAGCCGCGAATGGATTTGTGCACCGCCGAGATGAGGTCGTAGAAGTGATCGCCCCCCTTGTCGAAGCGGGCCACGTGCTCCCCTACCACGGCGGCGAGCAGGGAGCTGTCGATCACCCGCGCCCCTGCGCTGTCGGTTTCGGCCATGTCGGCCAACAGCTCCAGATAGTTGAGGGATTTTCGCCCGTCCCCATCAACTGCCTTAGCCAACGCCTCTTTGACGCCGGGGGCAAAGGTGAGTGCCGGATCATTAAGACCACGGGGATCGGTCATCGCCTGATCGAGCATGGCGAGAATATCGCTCTCCTCCAGTCGCTTGAGCAGATAGACCCGGGCTCGTGAGAGCAGTGCGTTGTTGAGTTCGAACGAGGGGTTTTCAGTGGTGGCACCGATAAAGGTGATGGTGCCATCTTCGATGTGGGGCAGGAACACATCCTGCTGGCTCTTGTTGAAGCGGTGCACCTCATCCACAAACAGGATGGTGCGCACTCCGCGCCAGCTGTTCTCCTTCGCCTTGTCGATAGCGGCGCGGATCTCCTTGATACCGGAGGTGACCGCAGAGAGTCGCTCCACTTCCGCCTGACAGTAGTGAGCCATCAGCTCCGCCAGCGTGGTCTTGCCGGTACCGGGCGGCCCCCACAGGATCATCGAGTGGCAGTGACCCGCCAGAATGGCTTTGCGCAGGGGCTTGTCAGCCCCCAGGATATGTTGCTGACCGATATACTGGTCGAGGTTTTGCGGCCGCATCCGGGCCGCCAGCGGACGAAAGTCCGACGAGAAATCCAGCGACAAGTTGCTCATCTGTATTGACCACCCAGCGTCACGCCACTCGCCTTTGACTGGCGCAGTGGCGAGCAATCCAACGACCGCTTGCTCATTAGCGCTGGTCGTCCAGCTCGACCCCCTTCGGGATCTTGAAAACAAATTCGTTGCCCTTGAGCACCGGCTTGCGGTTGAAGCTGCTCAGGGTGAATTCACTCCACTGCCCTTGCGCCTCTTTCACATCGAAACGACTGATGTTGTCTTGTCTGTCGAAGGTGACACGGAAGGAGGCAATCAGCTCATCCTTGTTGCGGCTGGTGACGGTGTAGACATCCCCCTGCTGGGTCACGTCATAGTTCTTCCAGAATTTGTCGTCATTGCCGGCGATCAGAATAAAGGGGGTGTTGAGCACCGCATCTTTCAGCTTGAGGGCGGTCACCTGCTCGACGAAGGGATCATAGACCCAGACATCCTGACCATCGGCAACGATCAGGCTCTCGTCCGGCGAGGTAGTGTGCCAGTTGAAACGGTTTGGCCGCTGCACCAGCAGATCGCCGCTGGCCTTTTGCAGCTCCTTGCCCTTGCTGTCATAGACGGTCTGGGCAAATTTGGCGGAGAAGAGGCTGACACCCGCCAGCTTCTGTTTGAGATCGCTGGCCGCATCGGCCCACACCTGGCTGCTGGCCATCAGCAGCACGGTACCCATCAACAGTTGTTTTTTCATCACGCTCTTCATAAAGACGCTCTCGATAAAAGGCCACGCCCGCGGAGGGCATGGCCAGGGATAGTATGAAACGGTGAGGCTTAGTCCCGCACCGGCGGCGGTGCCAGCACGTCGCGCTGACCATTGCCACCCGGTGAGCTGACGATACCCTGATTCTCCATCTGCTCGATGAGACGGGCTGCCCGGTTGTAACCAATCTTGAACTTGCGCTGGACGCTGGAGGTCGAGCCACGGCGGGACTCCACCACAAAAGCGACCGCTTCGTCGAACAGGGGATCGAGCTCTTCATCGCCACCACCGCCATATTCGCCGCTGCCACCTTCGCCCCCCGACTCACCGGAGAGGATCTCCTCGATGTAGTTCGGCTCGCCGCGCAGTTTCCAGTCCGCCACCACCTTGTGCACTTCGTGGTCATCGACAAAGGCACCGTGTACCCGGGTCGGGTTGGAGGTACCGGCCGGCATGTAGAGCATGTCGCCCATACCGAGCAGAGATTCGGCGCCGCCCTGATCAATGATGGTGCGCGAGTCGATCTTGCTCGACACCTGGAACGAGATCCGGGTCGGGATGTTGGCCTTGATAAGACCGGTGATGACATCCACCGACGGACGCTGGGTCGCCAGAATAAGGTGAATACCGGCGGCCCGTGCCTTCTGGGCGATACGGGCGATCAGCTCTTCCACCTTCTTGCCGACGATCATCATCATGTCGGCAAATTCGTCCACCACCACCACGATGTGGGGCAGCTTCTCCAGCTCCGGCGGCATCTGATCCATGGAGTCACCCGGGCGCCACAACGGATCCAGCAGGGGTTCCCCCTCCTCGATGGCGGCCAGCACCTTGTCGTTGTAGCCCTTGAGGTTGCGCACCCCGACTGCCGACATCAGCTTGTAACGGCGTTCCATCTCGCCCACACACCAGCGCAGGGCGTTGGCGGCGTCCTTCATGTCGGTCACCACCTCGGTCAGCAGATGCGGGATCCCTTCGTAGACGGAGAGTTCCAGCATCTTGGGGTCGATCATGATGAAACGCAAATCATCGGGGGATGACTTGTAGAGCATCGAGATGATCATGGTGTTCACCCCCACCGACTTACCGGAACCTGTGGTACCGGCCACCAGCAGGTGCGGCATCTTGGCCAGGTTCACCACCACCGGCTCCCCTGCGATGTCCTGACCCAGGCCCATGGTGAGCGGGTTGCGGCTATCGCGGAAGGCATCGCAGTCAAGGGTTTCGCGCAGGTAAACGGTCTGACGCACCCGGTTGGGCAGCTCGATACCGACATAGGTTTTACCCGGGATCACTTCCACCACCCGCACGCTGCTGGCAGAGAGCGAGCGAGCCAGATCGCGCGAGAGGTTGGTGATCTTGCTCGCCTTCATGCCCGGCGCCAGATCCAGCTCGAAACGGGTAATAACCGGACCCGGATAGACACCCACCACCTTGGCCTGCACGTTGTAGTCGGCAAGCTTGGCCTCCACCAGACGGCCCATGCGATCCAGCTCATCCTTGCTCATCATCTGGGTCTTGGCTGGTGGACGGTCGAGCAGCTCGATACTCGGCAACGGTGGCATTGTTGACTGCGGACGACGCTTGGGCTTGGTTGGTGCGACGGCTACCGGCGCGGCGACCTCGTCGTCCCCTTCGGCCCAGGGCAGATCCAGATCGTCCTCATCATCGTCATCGACCACAGCCAGTACCGGCTGGCGGCGCCCATTGGCGGCCGCCACCGCACGTTTCGGTTTGGCAGCTGGCGCCGGCTCGTCATCCTCATCATCAAACTGGGGATCGAACTCGAAGGTATCGTCGTCGAGTTCCGGCAGCCACTCTTCGGCGGCAGCCTTCTGATTCTTGGCCTTGGGCTTGCGAGTCCAGCTGGTGTGCGGCTCATCTTCCTCATCATCAAACGCGATGGCCCCTACCCCGCCTTCCAACAAGGGATCCGGCCCCTCGTTGCGGGGTTGACGCCAGCCACCGGTCAGCCAGCGGCCGAGGGTGGTCGGGAAGTGGTAAACAGCGCTGACCGAACCGGTACAGGCCGCGCCGATCTGCTCGACGATGGTGAGCCAGGACCAGCCGGTAAACAGGGTGATGCCGGTTGCCACGAAGCAGAGCAGCATCAGGTTGGACCCGACGCCGCCAAACAGCGGCACCACTGCAGAAGCGATCACATCCCCCACCAGACCACCGGCGGAGAAGTTCTGCATATCGTTGAAGTTCATGCTGGCAATGGCCGACATGCCGAGCACGGTCAGGATAAAGCCGATGATCCGCACCCCCAGGGTGAGGTAATCCACATCAAGCAGACGGCTCGGACGCCAGAACAGACTCCAGCCCAGCAGTACCACCAGCGGCGGCACCAGATAGGAGAAGGCACCAAAGGTAAACATGGTGATGTCGGCGAGCCAGGCACCGGCACTACCGGCGAGGTTCTTCACCTCCCCTTGCCAGGAGGTCTGGGACCAGCCGGGATCAGCGGGATGATAGGACAACAGGGCAAGCAGAAGATAAGCAGCCATCAGGGTGATGGCGATCAAGACGGCTTCGAAGATCCGTTGTGTACCTGATAAAGGAGTAAACAGCTTTTTATCGGCCAAACTCCGGCTCCTTTCTGAAAACATGTAATGCAGGAAATAAGGGGGCCTAGTATCCCCGAAAAGCCCATCGATTGTCAGCCAGAGCCTGATGGGACGGGGCCATATTTGCAATTATCTTTACAAGAAGAAACGAGCGGACCGGCCGCTCGTTTCTGACTGTCATGGTGTCTCATATGGAAAAGATACCACGGCATAACCTGCTTTATCGGGTGCTGATCACCAGACGACTGCTCTGCTTGACCTCTTCCATCACCACGTAGGTGCGGGTGTCATTGACACCGGGCAGACGCAGCAGGGTTTCCCCCAACAGACGGCGGTAAGCCGACATGTCGCTGACTCGGGTCTTGAGCAGATAGTCGAAGTCACCGGAAACCAGATGACACTCCTGGATCTCTTCGAGTACCTGAACAGCCTTGTTGAACTGTTCAAACACATCAGGCGCCCCGCGATTGAGGGTTATCTCTACAAACACCAGCAGAGATGCGTCCAGATAATGAGGGTTCAGAATAGCGGCATATCCTTCGATATAACCTTGTCGCTCGAGGCGACGAACCCGTTCCAGACACGGTGTAGGACTCAGGCCAACTCGCTTGGACAACTCAACATTCGAAATCCTGCCATCCTTTTGCAGTTCATTAAGAATGTTGCGGTCAATCCTGTCCAAATCCTTTAGCCGACTCTTAGCTTCCATCATTTTATTCCATCCTTTGGCTATTTTTTGGTAAGAATCACCAGTCATTTTATAATTATGGTCACAAATCCTGTCAATACCTGAATATACTAGGCGCAAATGTTGATTAACATTTTGGCAACATGAAACACCAATCTATAGACGAGGGATAGCATGATTATCGGTGTACCTAAAGAGATAAAAAACCATGAATACCGCGTAGGCATGGTTCCGGCCAGTGTACGTGAACTGACAGCACGAAACCATACTGTTTTCGTCCAAAGCGGTGCCGGAAACGGCATTGGCTTCAGCGATGCAGATTATATCGCTGTTGGAGCCGAAATTTTGGCCTCTGCAGCAGAGGTTTTCGCCAAAGCCGAGATGATCGTCAAGGTCAAGGAACCTCAGCCTGTCGAATGTGCCATGCTGCGTCCGGGTCAAACCCTGTTCACCTATCTGCATCTGGCGCCAGACTTGCCCCAGACCGAAGCCCTGCTGAAAAGCGGCGCCATCTGTATCGCCTATGAAACCGTCACCGACGGCCGTGGGGGCCTGCCCCTGCTGGCCCCCATGTCGGAAGTGGCCGGACGCATGTCTATTCAGGCGGGTGCCCAGGCGCTGGAAAAATCGCGCGGTGGTAGCGGTGTGCTGCTCGGCGGCGTACCCGGTGTCGAACCGGCCAAGGTGGTGATCATCGGTGGCGGCGTGGTCGGATCCAATGCAGCCCGCATGGCCATTGGCCTGCGCGCGGATGTGACCATCCTCGATAACAACGTCGATACCCTTCGCCGTCTCGATAACGAGTTCCAAGGAGCGGCCAAGGTGGTCTACTCCAACAGCGAGACGCTGGAGCGCCATCTGCTGGCGGCCGATCTGGTCATCGGCGGCGTGCTGGTACCGGGTGCCACTGCGCCAAAACTTGTCCGCCGTGACCACATTGCGCGCATGAAGCCGGGTTCTGCCATCGTCGATGTGGCCATCGATCAGGGCGGCTGTGTGGAAACCTCCCACGCCACCACCCACCAGGATCCGACCTATATTGTCGATGAGGTTGTGCACTACTGTGTCGCCAACATGCCGGGGGCGGTGGCCCGCACCTCGACCGTGGCGCTCAACAATGCCACCCTCCCCTTTATTATCAAGCTGGCCCAGCAAGGGTATCGTCAGGCACTGCTGAACGATCCCAACCTGCTGCACGGGCTCAACGTGATGGAGGGCAAGCTCACCTGCAAGGAAGTGGCCGTGGCGCATGGCCTTGCCTACACGGATCCCCTGACCCTGCTGAACTGATCTGCTCTGGCCTGCGCCAGTTGGAGATGAGTGAAAATCCGCCCGCGATGGGCGGTTTTTTTATTCCTTTATTTTGCATGTCACCCCTTGTGAACACGATTAGTGCAATCGACTCACCAGCCTTTGACCCCGGATCACGAATTACCTACAATCGCGCAAACTCATCACATCCCGGAAATGACATCATGAGCCAAGTCACTCACAGCAAATTGCTGATCTTAGGGTCAGGCCCGGCCGGTTACACCGCGGCCGTCTACGCCGCCCGCGCCAACCTCAATCCCCTGCTTATCACCGGCATGCAGCAAGGGGGTCAGCTGACCACCACCACCGAAGTGGAAAACTGGCCAGGTGATCCGGAAGGGCTGACAGGCCCTGCCCTGATGGAGCGCATGAAAGAGCATGCAGAGAAGTTCGACACCCGCATCCTGTTTGATCACATCAACAGTGTCGAACTGACTCAGCGCCCGTTCCGTCTCAAGGGCGACAACGGCGAGTACACCTGCGATGCCCTGATCATCGCGACCGGCGCCTCCGCCAAGTATCTGGGTCTGCCCTCCGAAGAGGCCTTCAAGGGTCGCGGCGTCTCCGCCTGTGCCACCTGTGACGGTTTCTTCTACCGCAATCAGGAAGTGGCGGTGATCGGCGGCGGCAACACCGCTGTGGAAGAGGCCTTGTATCTGGCCAACATCGCCAAGAAGGTGCACCTGATCCACCGCCGCGACGAATTCCGTGCCGAGAAGATCCTGATCAAGCGTCTGTACGACAAGGTCGCGAGCGGTAACATCGTGCTGCACACCCACCAGACCCTGGACGAAGTGCTGGGTGACCAGATGGGAGTCACCGGTGTGCGCCTGCGCAACACTCAGGACAACAGCACCAGCGAGCTGCCGCTGATGGGCGTCTTCATCGCCATCGGCCACCAGCCCAATACCCAGATCTTCGATGGCCAGCTGGAGATGCAAAACGGCTATCTGAAGGTACGTGGCGGCCTCGACGGTTTTGCCACCCAGACCAGCATTGAAGGTGTCTTCGCTGCCGGCGATGTGGCCGACCACAACTACCGTCAGGCGATCACCTCTGCCGGTACCGGCTGCATGGCAGCCCTCGATGCCGAACGCTACCTCGACGCGCAATAAACAAGCGCAGATGTGATATAAGGCATACCAGTCGGTATGCCTTTTTTATTTAAAGGAGTCTAATGAAACAGAAGATATTGATTGTCGAAGATAGCCTGACCATCCGCCGTATGCTGACTCAGGCCATTGCCCAGCAGACAGGCCTCGAGATTGACGCCTTCGATACCCTCGAAGGTGCCCGTCACTGCCGGGGCGAGGAGTATGTGGTCGCGCTGGTGGACCTGACCTTGCCGGATGCGCCCCGTGGCGAAGCGGTCAACGAGCTGCTGGCTCGAGGTTTGCCGGTGGTGATCCTCACTGCCGACATCAGCGAGGATAAACGTGCCGCCTGGCTGGAAACCGGCGTGCTGGACTATGTGATGAAGGATTCGCGCCACTCGCTGCAATATGCCGTCAGTCTGGTGCACCGCCTCTATCTCAACCAGTCCATCGAAGTGCTGGTAGTCGACGACTCACGCACCTCCCGTCACCGCACCATGGCCCAGTTGCGCAAGCAGTTGTTGCAGGTGCATGAGGCCAGTCATGCCCGTGAAGCGATGGCGATGCTGGAGCAACACCCGGACATCCGGCTGGCACTGGTCGACTACTATATGCCGGATATCGATGGCATCAGTCTGGTGCGGATGCTGAGAGAGCGATACAGCAAGCAGCAGCTCGCGATTATCGGGATCTCGGTCTCGGACAAGCGCGGTCTCTCTGCTCGCTACCTCAAGCAAGGCGCCAACGACTTTCTCAACCAGCCGTTCGAGCCGGAAGAGCTGCAGTGTCGGGTCAGCCACAATCTGGAAGCGCTCGAGCAGTTCAACAGCATTCAGGAGTCAGCCAATCGTGACTACCTGACCGGTCTCTACAACCGGCGCTACTGGTTCAACGAAGGGCAAAAATGGTTTGAAGAGCATCAGCGCCAGCAGACGCCTCTCGTACTCTGTGTGCTTGATGTGGATCACTTCAAGCAGGTCAACGATCACTGGGGCCATGCCATCGGCGATCAACTGCTCTGCCATCTGACCCGGCTACTGACCCAGTTCTTCCCAGATGCCATGATCGCCCGATTTGGCGGAGAGGAGTTTGCCATGATGGTGCCTCACTGTACCGTCCCCGTGTTGATCAAGCGTCTTGAAGGGCTGCGTCAGCAGCTGCGCCAGCAACCTTTGTCACCGGAAACCCCGCTCTTTGTTCGCGCCAGTTACGGCGTGATCAGCGTCGGGCGGATATCCATGGACGAGGCGCTGAGCGTAGCGGATCGGCTGCTCTATCAGGCAAAGAACACCGGTCGCGACAAGATAGTCTCTCAAGAGACAGCTATCTGAATCCTCAGGGCATCAGTCCCGTGTATTACCGCCCGACAGACTTTCCAGCAGGAGAGTCTGCGGGTTCCTTTCCTGCCACAGTCTCCCCATCAACATGACTATCGAAAGTCAGTAAGTCTTGTCGACCCGCACCCCATCATCGAAGTAGAGAATGCGCACCTTGTCTCCATTGGCAAAGACCATGGCGGGATCATAATCCTGGATCACGTTGATAAGGGCATTTTGCTCGTTGCGGATCAGCAGCTCCACCAGCTTGTTTTCCACCACGGTTCCCCCGGACTGGTATTGCTGCGCAGCTGCAGCTCCTGCGAGCGCGCCGACGGCGGTGGCGATTTCACGGCCATGACCGCCGCCAAACTGGTTGCCCAGCAGACCGCCCAACACGGCACCACCCAGCGTCTTCCAGCCAGAGTGCTCGGACTCCAGGATCTGACGCTGGGTAATATTGCGCACCGTTTCGACCTGACCAAACACCACCTGATTGACCGGCCGCGCGGTATTGCGCTGGTAGACCTCCGCCCCGGCGGGCGTCGTGACAAAGCAGAGCAAGCTGGATACTATCAGGATAATGGCCTTCATCTATGAACCTCGTTGCCTTATGTCTCGCTATCTTACCCAACTGGATGATGAGCTTTGCTGGTTTCCCGACCCCAGCCATGCGCTGGAAGAGCCCAACGGCTTGCTGGCGATCGGCGGGGATCTCTCCCCTGCCAGATTGCTGGCAGCTTACCACAAGGGGATCTTCCCGTGGAATGAACCCCACCAACCGACTCTGTGGTGGTCACCGGATCCCCGCGGGGTGATCCGTCCCGACCAACTCCATGTGGGGCGGACACTGCAGAAGATTATCCGCCGAACCCCATTCGATATTTCCGTCAATCGCGCCTTTAATGAAGTCATTACCGCCTGCGCCGCCCCTCGTCGCACTGCCGATGGCACCTGGATCAGTCAACCCATGATCGAGGCTTACCAGCAGTTGCATCGGCTGGGTCATGCCCACTCTATCGAGATCTGGCAGGAGGGAGAGCTGCAAGCGGGACTGTATGGCCTATCTATCGGCCGACTGTTTTGCGGTGAATCCATGTTCAGCCGGATTGATAACGGCGCCAAACTTGCCATGGTGGCACTCTGTCGCCACTTCGCCCGCCATCACGGCGCCCTCATCGATTGCCAGATGCAGAGCCCGTTTCTGGCGACCCTGGGTATCGAGGAGTGGCCAAGGGCCCGTTTTCTGGCCGAGCTGGCGCGCCTTGGCCATCAACCACTATTGGTTTCCTGCTGGCAAGAGGGGGAGATCAGCTTATGACTGAAGAAGTGATCCTCAAAGTAGGGCTGACTCCCAAGCATCCCTGCAGTTATCTGGACCATGAACAGGAGCAGTTGCTGGTGCTGATGGATCACAATCTGCTCAACGCCAACGGTTACGAACGATTGTTGACTGCCGGTTTTCGCCGCAGTGGCAACGACATCTATCGTCCCCACTGCCCGGCGTGCCATGCCTGCCAATCCCTTCGTATTCACAGTGAACACTTTCGTCCCAGCCGCGGCCAGAAGCGGATCCACCAGCTCAACAGGGATATCGAGATCGTCCTGAGCTACGATGACAAACCCGAGTATTACCTGCTCTACGAACGCTATATCCGCGAACGCCACCACGATGGCAGCATGTATCCCCCCAACCGCAGCCAGTATCGCGGTTTTCTCCATTGTGACTGGATGCCGCCACTCTATCTGGAGATGCGCAAGGAGGGCCGTCTTATCGGCGTGGCCACCACAGACCTGCTACCCCACTCCTTGAGCGCCATGTACACCTTCTTCGATCCGGATTATGCCGATCGCTCCCTAGGCACCTTTGCCATCCTTTGCCAGCTCGATCTGGCCAGGCGAACCGGGCGAAGCTGGCTCTATCTTGGCTATCTGGTAGAGGCGTGTCGCAAGATGAATTACAAACGCAATTACCTCCCTCATGAGCTGTTAATTCAGGGGGAATGGAAAAATATCGACACCAAGCCCGAGTAAACTTTACACATAGCCTTAAATCCGGCATGATCCAGCGGTTTTTTGTTGTGGCTTATCAAGAGGATTCAATGGCTAAAGAAGACAGTATTGAGATGCAGGGCACTATTCTCGAAACCCTGCCCAATACCATGTTCCGTGTGGAACTGGAGAATGGTCACGTGGTTATCGCTCATATTTCAGGCAAGATGCGCAAAAACTACATTCGTATCCTGACTGGAGACAAAGTAACGGTAGCACTGACTCCCTACGATCTCTCCAAGGGACGTATTGTTTTCCGCTCTCGCTAAGCCAGGAATTCAGCAAAAAACCCCAACCTTTCGGTTGGGGTTTTTTGTCGTTTTCTGATCACTGACGCTTAGTGGGAAACAGCTTCAACATTGACCTGAAAATCAAAGCTGAGGCTGTCATTTACCAACTCAACCTTCACAATTCCCCCGTCAACCAGTGAACCGAACAGGATCTCGTTGGCCAAGGGTTTCTTGAGGTGCTCCTGGATCACCCGCCCCATAGGTCTGGCGCCCATGGATCTGTCATATCCCGTCTCTGCCAACCAGTGGCGGGCACGCTCGGACACCTCGAGAGAAACGCCCTTCGCATCCAGTTGAACCTGCAATTCGACAATAAACTTGTCGACCACCTGATGAATCACCGTCATATCGAGATGGTTGAACCAGATGGTGTGATCAAGCCGGTTACGAAACTCCGGACTGAAGGTCTTGTTGATCACCGCCATGGCATCGTGGCTCAAATCCTGTTGCTGGAAGCCAATCGATTTACGCTGGGTCTCCTGCACACCGGCGTTGGTAGTCATGACCAAAATCACGTTACGGAAATCCGCCTTGCGCCCGTTGTTGTCGGTCAGGGTGCCGTTGTCCATCACCTGCAACAGCAGATTGAATACGTCCGGGTGAGCTTTCTCAATTTCGTCAAGCAACACAACGGATGAGGATGCTTGATCACCGCATCAGTCAGCAGACCCCCCTGCTCAAAACCGACATAGCCGGGAGGCGCACCAATCAGGCGAGATACGGTATGGCGTTCCATGTACTCGGACATATCAAAGCGCAGCATCTCGACACCCAATGCCTTGCCCAACTGCTGGGTCACCTCTGTTTTACCAACACCGGTAGGACCGGCAAACAGGAAGCAACCAACCGGGCGACGCTCGTTGCCAAGTCCGGAGCGTGACAGGCGAATCGCATCGGTCAGCACCTCGATGGCTTTATCCTGACCAAAGACCACCATCTTCAGATTGCGCTCCAGGTTCTTCAGTACTTCTTTATCTGAAGAGGAGACTGATTTTTCCGGAATGCGGGCGATCTTGGCCACAATGGACTCAATTTCCTGCACATTGATCACTTTCTTGCGCTTGCTCGCCGGCAGCAACCGTTGACCGGCGCCCGCCTCGTCGATCACATCGATCGCCTTGTCGGGTAGGTGACGATCATTGATGTACTTGGCAGAAAGCTCGGCAGCTGCACGGATCGCCTTGGCGGTATAGCGTACGCCGTGGTGGGCTTCGTAGCGACTCTTGAGCCCCATCAAGATGCGAGTGGTGTCATCGATTGTTGGCTCGACAATATCGATCTTCTGGAAGCGACGGGCCAGCGCACGATCTTTCTCGAAGATCTGGGCGTACTCCTGATAAGTGGTGGATCCCACACAGCGGAGCAAACCATTGGAGAGCAGCGGCTTGATCAGGTTGGCTGCATCCAGCTGACCACCGGATGCCGCACCGGCACCGATGATGGTATGGATCTCGTCGATAAAGAGGATGGCCCCTTCCTGACGCTCAATCTGCTTGAGCAGTACCTTGAGGCGCTTCTCGAAATCCCCACGGTATTTGGTGCCCGCCAGCAGAGACCCCATATCCAGCGAATAGATGGTACTGCCGGCTATCACCTCGGGCACATCGCCTTTAACGATACGGTAAGCCAAGCCTTCGGCAATAGCAGTTTTGCCCACGCCCGCTTCACCCACCAGCAGCGGGTTGTTCTTGCGACGGCGGCAGAGCACCTGAATGGTACGGTTGAGCTCCTGATCACGGCCAATCAGCGGATCGATGCGCCCTTCCAGCACCAGCTGGTTCAGGTTGGTGGCAAAGCTCTCGATCTGTGCGGCCGAGACATCATCATCAGATTCGGGATTGTTATTGCTGCCGAGATCAGGCTTGCTGTCCTTGCGAACCCCATGGGAGAGGAAATTGACGACGTCGAGACGGCTGATCTCGGCTTTTTTCAGGAAATAGGCAGCTTGTGACTCCTGCTCACTGAAGATAGCGACCAGCACGTTGGCGCCGCTGACTTCGGTATTGCCGGAGGATTGCACATGGAAGACGGCACGCTGCAACACGCGCTGGAAGCCCAGTGTCGGCTGGGTTTCACGATCTTCATCATCGCGCGGTATGAGCGGAGTAGTTTGGGTGATGAATGCGCGGATCTCCTTGCGCATCTGCTCAACATCGGCACCACAAGAGCTCAGCGCCTCATGGGCTGAACTGTTATCCAGAAGGGCTAACAACAGGTGCTCGACGGTCATGAATTCGTGGCGCTCGTCACGGGCCAGTTTGAAAGCCTCGTTCAGCGTCTTTTCTAGATCTTTATTCAACATAGGCACCTCCCCTAGTACAGCTACAATGTGGTGTCACACTCGCCATCAAGTCATCAGATTCAAGCCTTTTCCATAGTACAGAGCAGTGGATGTTCGTTGTTACGTGCATAGGTGTTGACCTGGACAACCTTGGTTTCGGCGATCTCTGCGGTAAACATGCCGCAGACACCCTTACCACTATAATGCACACTCAGCATGACCTGAGTCGCCTTGTCCAAATCCATACCAAAGAACTTTTGCAGCACCTCCACCACGAACTCCATCGGGGTGTAGTCATCGTTGTTCAACACAACTTTATACATGGGTGGCGGCTGCAGCTTTGTTTTCTCTGCTTCTGCAATCTCTTCATTAGCAAAGAGTTCTTTCTGCTTGCTCATAATCGCGCTTTGGTACCTCTAGATTACTACCGTCTAACACAAGGTTGTCAATAGACTTGTTAACCAGATCACATCAGCTGTTAACAACTTCTTGACTCGCTCAAAAGTTAGACTAGATTGGTTACTTGCTAATCTGTGCCCGTCTGCTATGGGCCCATGTCCCTAGTTATAAAGGGCTGGCGCAGGTTACTCAACGACTTCTGGGTAATCAATAAAAGGATGTAGAAGTATGGCAACCGGCACAGTTAAGTGGTTTAACAACGCAAAAGGATTTGGGTTTATCTGTCCGGAAGGGGGCGGTGAGGATATCTTCGCTCACTACTCCACGATTCAAATGGAGGGCTACAAGACCCTGAAAGCGGGTCAGGCTGTCAATTTTGAACTGCAACAGGGGCCGAAAGGAAATCACGCCTCTGTGATTGTGCCAAACGAAGCACAAAATATGTAAATAACACCCGTTGGATAAATAAAAAACCGGTTCCTCTCTGAGCAACCGGTTTTTTATTGTCAGATTTCTGGCGAATCCTGCCTCCTCATGGGATCACAGGGTTATCGCCAGCCATGATCAGTCGTGATATTCACTGCAGGCGATCAGGGTATTTTCCATCAGGCTGGCGACCGTCATCGGGCCCACACCACCGGGTACTGGAGTAATGAAGGAGGCATGGCTGCGCGCCGTCTCAAACTCCACATCCCCGACCAGCGAGCCATCAGCCAAGCGGTTGATGCCCACATCGATTACCAGTGCCCCCGGTTTGATCCACTCGCCCGGGATGAAGTTGGGCTTGCCGACCGCAACAACCAACAGATCGGCACGGCGAACCTGCTCTTCCAGATCCCGGGTAAAACGGTGACAGGTCGTGGTTGTGCAGCCCGCCAGCAGCAATTCGAGGGTCATGGGACGCCCCACTATGTTGGACGCTCCCACCACAACCGCATGCAGACCATGTGTCTTCACGCCGGTGGTCTCGATCAGTGTCATGATCCCTTTCGGAGTGCAGGGGCGCAGCGCCGGAATACGTTGGGCCAGACGACCGACGTTATACGGGTGAAATCCATCTACATCCTTGTCAGGCTGGATCCGCTCCAGCACCTGAGTGGTATCAAAGTGATCCGGCAACGGCAGCTGAACCAGAATGCCATCTACGTGGCTATCCGCATTCAACTGGTCGATCAGCGCCAGCAGCTCTTCCTGACTGGCGGTTGCACTCAGATCATAGGAGCGGGAGAGAAACCCCACCTCCTCACATGCCCGGCGTTTGCTGCCGACATAGACCTGAGAGGCGGGATCCGCCCCCACCAGAATGACTGCCAGCCCTGGAGCCCGTTTCCCTGCCGCCAACCGCTGTTGGACTTGCGCCGCGACCTGGCTGCGAATCGTTTGCGCAACCTGTTTTCCATCTATGATTTTGGCAGACATCGTTCTCCACTCACCATGTGTTCAACTGCCGCGCATTGTCGCATTTTTTTAGCCGGGATGTTAGCGGCAGACGCACGCCAGACCTGTAGCGGGCAATAAGTAGGCACTTGAATTTACTGGGGGAAAAAGTCGTTGACGCTGCCCCTTACGCTTGGCTATGATGCCCGCCCGTTGCCCAGTACGACTCATGTCGATATGCTGGTCAGGGATTTTCGGTGATTAGCGCAGTCCGGTAGCGCATCTGGTTTGGGACCAGAGGGTCAAAGGTTCGAATCCTTTATCACCGACCATGTTCATCGACTCGTCCTCAAGACGTGTTGGTACAAAGCGCCCTTAGCTCAGTTGGATAGAGCAACGGCCTTCTAAGCCGTGGGTCGCAGGTTCGAATCCTGCAGGGCGCGCCATTGATGTTCCCCAATCCTTCTGGATTGGCGAGTGTTGATGAAGATTTCAGTGGTGGCTGTAGCTCAGTTGGTAGAGTCCCGGATTGTGATTCCGGTTGTCGTGGGTTCGAGCCCCATCAGCCACCCCATTATTCTGTCGATAATCGCCGCAAGGTGATGTCCATCGACTTGGTGCAGTGACCTTCTGATCTGCTCCACGAAAAACCGGCATTGGCCGGTTTTTTTGTTTTTGCGCCCGACAGCGCCTTGCCTTGTCTGCAAGGCCATCATCCTCCAGATCGATAAACGCGGCTCTGCCCATTTGTCACGATTCGCGCCTCCTCATCGATACACACAACCACGCTCCCCCGCACATCAGCCAGCCCGGTTCTTTTTCTGTATTTCCCAAGCGCCATTGATATGCTGATCGCACTTCTTCTCTCCTGCTTTCCGTTGGAGCTTTTCTATGCAACGCATTCTTTTTGTCGAAGATGATCCCGAGATTGGCCAGCTCATCAGCAGTTGGCTCGGTCGCCACGATATGGAGGTGATCCTCGAGCCCAGAGGGGACATGGCGCTGGCCCGGGTCGAGGCCGAACAGCCCGACCTGGTGCTGCTCGATATCATGTTGCCGGGACAGGATGGCATGTCCCTCTGTCGGGATCTGCGGCCGCGCTTCGACGGCCCCATCGTAATGCTCACCTCGCTGGATAGCGACATGAACCAGATCCTAAGTCTGGAGCTGGGCGCCAACGACTACATCCTTAAAACCACCCCGCCCCCCGTGCTACTGGCCAGACTGAGGGTGCAGTTTCGCCAGCACCAGCAAGCATCAACCCAACCGGCCGCCACCAGCTGCGTTCCCCAGCAGCTGCAATTTGGTCGGCTGCGGGTGGATGGCCCGGGGCGAGATGTGCGGCTCGATGGCGAGAGCATTGCTCTCTCGACCGCCGACTTTGATCTGCTGTGGGAGCTCGCCTGCCACGCGGGCCAAATCTTGAGTCGGGAAGCCCTCTTTCGCAGCTTGCGCGGCCGGGAGTACGACGGTCAGGATCGCAGCATGGATGTGGCCATCTCCCGCCTGCGCCGCAAACTGGGTGATAACCCCGACAACCCGACCCGGATCAAGACGGTGCGCCAGAAAGGCTACCTCTTCGTCCCCCACGCCTGGGAATAACCCTCTTTCGGGAACACCGCCATGCGCCGTCTCTTTATCCAATTCTATCTGTTGCTGATCGGCTGCTTCACCCTGGCCATCCTGCTGGTTGGTGTGGTCTATCAGGTGACCGCCGAACGGGCGGGTGATCGCTATCTCGAACGCATGATGCAGGGCTCTCTTGGCCTGTTGACCGGCGAGTTGGCAAGAACCCCGCCAGAGCGCTGGCCCGATCGGCTGGCCGAGCAGAGCAGTCAGTTTACCCTCCCCCTCAAGATCGGCGAGCTGGTGCGCCAGCCCCTGACCAGCGAGGATCAGGCCTTTTTGGCCGCTGGCAATATTGTCATCGTCGAGGAGGATGACACCTTCCTGCAACGCATCCCCGATACCGATCGGGTGCTGATTGTCGGCCCTGTACCCTACCTCTCCTACCTGCACGAGCTGCACTGGGTCGATGTGGGCCTGCTGCTGGTGATCGGCCTATCCCTCGGCCTGCCCATTCTTCTCTGGTTGCGTCCCCACTGGCAGGGTTTGCAGCAGTTGGAGCAGACCGCTCGTCGCGTAGGCGATGGGGATCTCTCCTGCCGAACCAATCTGCCACCGGGCAGCAGTCTGGCCCGGGTGGGACGCACCTTCGATCAAATGGCGACCCAATTGCAGGCCATGATTGCCAGCCGCAAACAACTGACCGATGCCATCGCCCACGAGTTGCGCACTCCGCTGGTCCGGTTGCGCTATCGGCTTGCCATGCTCGATCCTGCCCCTGCCGAGCAGGAGCAGCAGGCGCTGGAGCGAGATCTGGGAGCGCTGGACGCTCTGATCGAAGAGATGCTCACCTACGCCAAGCTGGATAGACCCGAGCTGCCGCTGCAGCAAGACGAGCTGGAGCTCAGTCACTGGGCACAAGCGCATCTCGGCGACTGGCAAGCGCTGGCACCCGAGAAGAGGCTCACCCTCGATCTGCTGCCACGCCACATGCCCTGGTGCGGCGATCAGCGTCTGCTGACGCGCGCGGTGGAGAACCTCATCGGCAATGCCCTGCGCTACGCCGAGAGCGAGGTTACCCTCTCCATCTCGCGGCTACAGGAGAACTATTTGCTGGAGGTGAGCGACGATGGGCCGGGGATCGATCCGGCGCTGGCGCCCCAGATCTTCGAACCATTCGTGCGCCTTGATCAGAGCCGGGATCGTCGCACCGGCGGCTCCGGGTTGGGGCTGGCCATCGTGCGCAGCATTGCCCGTCATCACGGGGGGGATGTGGCGTTGCTGGCCAGTGACCACGGCGCCCGCTTCTGCCTCACCCTGCCTGTACATTTGGATACAAACCGTCACCAACCGCTCACTGAAGGGCCGCTGCAACCGTCATAGGATGACTGTCATGGAGAACGCTCCATAACATCAACCCGAATAAGGAAATTGAACATGAAAAAGATCATTCCTCTGACCCTGGCAGCCGTCTTCGCCCTCACTTCCGGTTTCACCATGGCGGCCACCCCGACCAAGACTGCCACACCGCAGGCTACCCAGACCAAGGTGGTGAAAAAACACCATAAAGCCACCCACGCCAAGACCCCTGCCGTCAAAGTCGCGCCGAAAACCAAGTGATCCAAGCGGTCACTTGATAGCACAAAGGGAGGCTGACGCCTCCCTTTCCATCTCTTCCCGAAATTTTCCTGACGAGCGCCTCCCTCGTCCAAACCGGATCCACGACCCAGCTCCCCCTTTGCGGGAAACGGTCAATGACCACAGGAACATGGCATGTGGCGTCATCTGCTTAAATGGCTCGGCCCCTTGTGCAGCTTGCTGCTGCTCGGCACCGCTCTGATCGTGCTGTATCACCTGACTCAGGCATGGCACTGGCACGATATTCGTCTGGCCATCTGGTCCCAACCCCTGCCGCGACTGACGGGCGCCCTGTTGCTGACCCTGCTCAGTTATGGTTGCCTCTGCAGCTATGACATGCTGGCGCTCCATGCGCTGGGCAAGCGCCTTCCCTGGCAACAGGTCAGCATCACCTCCTTTATAGCCTACACCTTCTCCAACACCCTGGGATTTGCCCTGCTGACCGGTACCTCGGTACGCTATCGCCTCTACTCCGCACTGGGGCTCGCCACCGGGGAAGTGGCCCGAGTGGTGCTGTTCTGCTCCATCACCTTTTTCCTCGGCCTGCTGGCGTGGGGAGGTGGCGCCCTACTGACCTGCGATGTATCACAGCTGCTGCCTGACTGGCCGCAGTGGGTAGATACCCTGCTCAGGCTGGCGGGCGTCATGGCTCTGCTGTTGGTGGCCAGCTACCTCTGCTGGCCTACACACCGTCTCTCCTGGCGCGAACACACCCTGACCCTGCCCGGCTTCAAGGTTCGGCTGTCGCAGCTGCTGGTCGCGCTGGCCGACTGGATGGCCGCCGCCGCCGTGCTGTTTGTGCTGTTGCCTGCAGATAGCGTCCCCTACCCTGTGCTGCTCAGTGCCTTCGTGCTGGCCAGCTTCCTCGGGGTACTGGCCCACGTGCCGGGCGGGATTGGGGTGTTCGAAGCGAGCATGAGCCTGTTGCTGGCTAACTATCTGCCAACCGACAAGCTGCTCGCCTCGCTGCTGCTCTATCGCTGCATCTATTACCTGCTTCCCTTTCTCTGTGCCCTGCTGCTCTTTGCGAGTCAGGAGATGCTGCAACAAAAAGCGCGCTGGCAGCGGCTACAGGGGCTGATGAGCGCAGTGCGCGAATTTCTTCCCGCCCTTATCAGCATGGGCACCTTCGCCGCCGGCAGCCTGCTGCTCTGCTCGGGGATGATCCCGACCATGCGCAGCCACATTGAAGTCTGGCTGCAGGTGTTGCCGCTCCATCTGCTGGAGCTCTCCCACGTGCTCGGCAGCGTGAGCGGTATCCTCCTGATCCTGCTGGCGCGCAGCCTCTATCGCCGTCACGACGCCGCGTTTCGCATCACCCAGCTGCTGCTGGCTCTGGGTATCGCCTTCTCCCTGCTCAAGGGGGGCGACTGGGAGTCAGCCCTGCTGCTTGGCAGCTTCCTGCTGCTCATGACCCCCTGCCGCTCTCTTTTCTATCGCAAGGGGTCGCTGCTCTATCCCCAGTACACCCCGGGCTGGCTCATTTCGGTCGGCGCCGTGCTGCTGGGGGCGCTGTGGCTGCTGCTCTTCTCCTATCGTCAGGTGGAGTATGACCACGCCCTCTGGTTCCACTTCTCGCCACACGGCGGGGCTGCCCGCGGCCTGCGCGCCATGGGGAGCGTGGTGGCCGTGCTGGCCGTGGCCGGGGTCGCCCAGCTGCTTGCGCCGCTGCGCATGGTCGGTGAAAAGCCGGACAAGGAGACGCTGGCGCGCGCTCAGGAGCTGGTGGTGCGCGAAGGGGGGATCCACGGCTATCTGGCCCAGCTACAGGACAAGTCCCTGCTGTTCCATCCCGCCAGCGACGCTTTCCTGATGTATGGCATCGAGGGCAACAGCTGGATTGTGATGGGGGATCCGGTCGGCCGCCCCGAGCAGATCGAAGAGCTGCTCTGGCAATTTCGCGAGCGGTGCGACGAGCACGACGCCAACCCGGTCTTTTATCAGGTCTCGGCCCGCTATCTTCCGCTCTATCTGGAGCTGGGGCTGATCCCCTTCAAGCTCGGTGAAGAGGCGATGGTCGATCTGGCCACCTTCGATCTGGCGGGCAGCCGGCTGCGCAACCTGCGCCAGAGCCACGCCAAGGGCAAACGGGAAGGACTGACCTTCGAGGTGGTCGAGGCAAGTGCCGTGGCCCCCCTGCTGCCCAGATTACAAACCGTCTCCGATACCTGGCTGCAGAGCAAGATGGGCAAGGAGAAGGGCTTCTCGGTCGGCCGCTTCGAGCCTGACTACCTGACCCTAAGCCCGGCTGCGCTGGTATGGCACGAGGGGCAGATTGTCGGCTTTGCCAACCTCTGGGTGAGCGATAACAAGGAGATGCTCTCCATCGATCTGATGCGCTACAGCCTGGATACCGGCACCGCCCCCATCATGGATTTTCTCTTTGTCGAGCTGCTGCTGTGGGGTAAGGCGCAGGGGTACGCCAGCTTCAATCTGGGGATGGCCCCCATGTCCGGCTTCAACGATCATCCGCTCAACAGCTATTGGGCCCGCCTTGGCAATACCCTGTTTGTGCGTGGCAGCCGTTTTTACAACTTTCAGGGGCTCAGACGCTACAAGGAGAAATTTTCGCCCCGCTGGGAACCCCGCTACCTGCTCTGCAGCAGCAAGCTGGTACTGCCCAGAACCCTGACTCACCTGATCACCCTGATTAGCCGCGGCCCGCTGGGGCTGATCAAGAAATAGGAGCATGGCCAATGAGAGCCCTGATATTGCTGTTACTCAGTCTCGTACTGCCCGTTTCATCTTTTGCGGCGCATGCCGCCCCGGTCAAGGATGACCTGAGCCTGATTGAGCTGCCGGTCAAGCAGCCATCGGACGCCCCCATGGTGATCTTTCTCAGCGGCGATGGTGGCTGGGCAGCGCTCGACAAGGGGTTGAGCGCCCAGTTTCAGCTGCACGGCTTGCCGGTCGTGGGCTGGAGCTCCCTCACCTACTACTGGAAGAAGAAAACCCCGGAGCAGGTGACCGCCGATCTGGAGCGGATCCTCGATGATTACCAGACTCGCTGGCAGCGCCCCCGCTGGCTGCTGGTCGGCTTCTCGTTTGGTGCCGAGATTGTCCCCTTCGTCATCAACCGGTTGCCGGAGCACTATCGTCAGGGGCTGGTCGGGGCCGTGATGCTCTCCCCCTCCACCAGCTCGGATTTCGAGATCCACGTCAGCGACATGCTGACCCACAAGACACGTAGCTACCCGACCGAGCCGCAGGTGAAGACCATCCGGGACCTGCCGATGCTCTGCCTGCAAGGAGCCGATGACGATGACGGCGACCGCCTCTGCCCCCGTCTCAACCAACCCAACGTCACCAGCGTCACCCTGCCGGGAGGACACCATTTTGACGATAACTACCCCCAGCTCTATCAGGCCATCACCAAGCATCTGAACCTGTCCCCGGCTCCGTAGTCTGTGGAGCATTAACCCGTATCACCACGGAATGCCTTTCAAGTACCGATCAGGGCGAATCAGCGAGCAATGAAAAGGGCCTCTCTTGCGAGAGGCCCTTGTACTGAATTGGGCGGAAACTTTAAAAGGAGCGACCAATGGATTGGCTGTGCCGTCAAGGTCACCGAGGCATTTCACTGCTATTGCCCAAGCTGTTCAGCCAGATGCTGGGCTATCAACAATAAGGATTTGCAGTCCTATGCTGACAACCGCTCGGGATTGCGCCATAAAACAAAAGCCCCGATGTTTCCATCAGGGCTTTGCAATGTGGCGGTGAGGGAGGGATTCGAACCCTCGATACGTTGCCGTATACACACTTTCCAGGCGTGCTCCTTCAGCCACTCGGACACCTCACCAAATTTTGGTCTGTGGTTTAACGTGTTCAGCCAACACGGTGTTCGCTGCGCTGTTGCGCTGGAACGGGGCGTAATTTAGGGGAAAGCCCCGCCCGCGTCAACGGCTTTTTTCACCTAGCGAACCGTTCGAACACTTAATGCACAGATTCCGGTGCAACCTGGATTTCCGGCAGGTTGAGGAAGCCGAAACGTTCGCATTCGGCAACCAGTTCGTGGGTAGCGGCGATAGTGCTTTGCACGAACAGCAGGAACTGCTCGACGCTGAGTCCGGCCTTGGTAAAGACGGTGTGGCCGACCACCAGCCGCGGCAGGTTGTCATCGATGATATCGAGGAACACCTTGAGGGAGGGGTACTGCATATTGAGTCGGCCCAGTTCGGCAACCAGCGGCAGCATTGCGGAGGGGCGCACTTCCAGCTCGGAGGAGAACAGCAGGCCTTCCTCTTCCACGAAGATCCGGCTCTCCTGAATACCATCGACCGACTGCAAAGAGACAATGTGGATACCGTGACACTGGTCGCAGACATAGTGCTCGATACGAGCCTGTTGCAACCAACGCATTATCATTTCGGAGCTGGGGATATTCATCATTTCCACGACAAGATTGGGATCAAGGGGCGCAGTCTAAACCAATTTGCTATCAACAAAAAGCACGCCAACCCGATAACCCTGCGGCTCGCTTCTTTTTGGCAAGCGCTATGCATATACTCAGCCAAATCCACGATGACGCTTGCCCCACAGGGGGCCCCATGACTATCCAAGAAAAGTATCGCCTTCATCTGAAATCACTCTCGGATGAGCTGCTCACCCTGCAAAAACCCATCCGCATTCTGGATGCCATCAAATGGCCACGCCATCTGCAGGATCGCTTTCTGGCAAGCGGTGGCAGGGAGCTGCCCGCTATCGACAGGCACTTCTATGATGCCCTCCCCCTCGGCTTCGATCCGCGCAACAAATATCTCGAACTCAAGGAGCTGCGGGACCGGATCCGCAGAAAACTGGGGCCACAGGACGATCTTGGCCGGATCCTGCAAGAGACGGTCGATCAGTACATGGTGGTGATCGAGATGCTGCGTCAGCGCGGCCAACCCGATTTTCAGCGTTACAGCCAGCTGCTTTATGGCTCTGCCAGCGATCACCTGCGCGGGGATCGCAAGACTCTCAAGGAGCTGGGTGCCCGCCTGTGCGATATCTTCTCCCTGCCCGGCGCCCGCCATCTGGTGCGCCCCTACCCCAAGGAGTTCGAAGGAGAAGCCGCGGTCGCCAAACTGCAGGGCAAGCTGTCGAGCTACTTCAGTGACGGCACTGTGCAGGTGAAGCTGAGCGATGGCATCGTCTCCGATGCCGCTGCCGGTGGCGACTACATCAAGCTCAACTCCCACGCCCGTTTCTCCGAGCTGGACTTGCAGGTGCTGGAGGTACACGAGGGATGGGTCCATGTCGGCACCACCCTCAACGGTCGCCAGCAGCCTTATGCCACCTGGCTGAGCGCCGGTTCACCACGGATCACCGCCTGTCAGGAGGGGCTGGCTGTTCTGATAGAGACCCTCACCTTCAGCTCCTTTCCGGATCGGGCCAAGCGTATCTCCGATCGGGTGATGGCCATCGACATGGCCGAGCGCGGCGCCGATTTTATCGAGGTGTTTCAGCACTTCGTGGAACAGGGCACCAGCGAGCACGACGCCTACAAGATCACCCAGCGGGTCTTTCGTGGCGGCATGGTGGGCGGCGGCGCCTGTTTTACCAAGGATCTCTCCTACGTGCGTGGCTATGTGGAGACGGTCAACTTTATCCGCAGCGCCGTGCTGGAAGGGGTGCCCGAGATCCTGCCAATGCTGTTTGTCGGCAAGGTGACACTGGATGACATTCCGGTGCTCTATCAGCACTATCTGGAGGGGCTGATTGCCGCTCCCCGCTATTTGCCGCCGATGTTTCGCGATCTCACCGGCCTCTATGTCTGGTTCGGCTTTGCCTCCGGCATGTCGCTAGTGGATATCGGTCGGGTACAGCACCATTTTCGCCAGCTGTTTCAACGCCTGCCGGTGGCCGACCCCATCATTGCGCCGGTGGATATCGAGATCGACTGAACCACAGCGATACAAGTTGGGGAAAATAAAAAGGGCGCCAGATTGGCACCCTTCTCGACTATTCAGATATCGCAGCCGACTTACTTGTAGGCCCGACCTTCGAGATAGTGTTTGCGACAGAGCGACACATAGCGATCGTTGCCGCCGATCTCCACCTGTTCGCCATCACGCATCACCTGCCCCGCTTCGTTGACCCGGGAGTTCATGTGAGCCTTGTTGCCACACCAGCAGATGCTCTTCAGCTCTTCAAACTTGTCGGCCAGACAGAGCAGATGGTAGGAACCGGGGAACAGCTCGCCGCGAAAATCGGTCTTGAGGCCATAGGCCATCACCGGAATATCCTGCTCATCGACGATGCGGGCCAGCTGGTAGACCTGCTCACGGGTCAGGAACTGGGCCTCGTCCACAATAAAGACATCGATATGTTTCTTCGCATGGCGCTCTTTCACCATTTCAAACAGATCACAGCTGTCGCTGAACACGTCAACCTTCAGTTCAAGGCCTACCCGTGCACTGATCACCCCGACCCCGAAACGGTCATCGATGGCTGGCGTCATCGCCAGAGGATGCATGCCCCGCTCCAGATAGTTGAAGTGCGCCTGAATGAGCTGGGTGGATTTGCCTGAATTCATGGTGGCAAATTTGTAGTGCAGTGAAGCCATGATACTGTTCCGAAACTGAATTTATGGGGCGCATGCTAACCAAAGCCCCTGACAAAACCAAGGGGCCCGCGGGCCCCTTGCTCTATAAATGTTACGCGGTGGCCAACACTGGCCGCGCTTTGGCCTTTTTCAGGTGATAGCCGGTAAAGAGCACGAACCAGAGGGCACTGACACTGAAACCGGCCAGGCTGGAGTGCATCAAGCCCATCGCCAGGTAACCGATGGCCGCGCCGAAGGCGATGGCCAGTGCATAGGGCAGCTGGGTCATCACGTGATCGATGTGATGGCAACCGGCACCGGTGGCAGAGAGGATGCTGGTGCTGGAGATGGGTGAGCTGTGATCCCCGAACACCGAGCCAGCCAGTACCGCAGCCAGCATCGGCAGCATCAGGCTGATGTCGCTGGCGGCGGCCATGTCACCGGCCAGCGGCAGCATGATGCCGAAGGTACCCCAGCTGGTACCAGTAGCAAACGCCATGGCACAGGAGAGGATAAAGACCACGGCAGGCAGCACTTCGATCGGCAGGTTGCCGTTAGCCAGCGAAGCTAGGTACTTGCCGGTCTCCACGTCGCGCACCACGGCACCTATGGTCCAGGCGAACAGCAGGATGTTGATGGCCGGCAGCATGGCCATGACACCTTGCGGCGCGGCCTTGATCCAGTTCTTGGCACCCAGCTTCAGACGCATCGCCAGACCGATGGAAACCACCAGACTGCACAGGGCACCGTAGACCAGCGAAGAGCCGACATTGGTGTTTTCGAACGAGCCGAGCACGCTGAACGGCAGACCTTTCTCGCTCAGCACCGCCGCACCGGAATCGATCATGAAATAGATGGTGGCAGCGGTCAGGGTCAGGATCGGCAGGACCATGTCGATCATGCCGCCGTTGCTCTCTTCCGGGCTCTCCATATCCAGACCAATGGGGCGGCCCTTGGACTCATCCCACAACTTGCCTTCCAGCGCCCACGCTTCGTGTTGACGCATCGGGCCGATATCCAGCTGACAGGCGATCACCACCAGCACCATGATGAGGGTGAAGACGGCGTAGAGGTTCATCGGGATCATCTCGACAAACGCCGCGATGGGGCTCTGTTCAGTCAGACCGTGGGCCGCCATGATGCCGCCAACCAGAGCGATGATATAGGCGCCCCAAGAGGAGATGGGCATCAGCACGCAGACCGGCGCCGCGGTGGAGTCCAGCAGATAGGCCAATTTGGCACGGGAGATCTGGAAGCGGTCGGTGACCGGACGGCAGATGGCCCCCACCGACAGGCTGTGGAAGAAGTCATCGATAAAGAAGGCAAACACCATCATGCCGGTCAGCGCTTTGGCGCCCTTGCGGGTCTTGGCACGACGCTCGGCCCACTCGGCAAAGGCACGGGTCGCCCCGGAGACGCTCATCAGGCTGATGAGGCCACCCAGCAGCAGCATAAACAGGATCATGTTGACATTGTCACGATTGAGCGCGCCATCGACCCAGAAGATCTTGAGCACGGTATTCAACATGTAATGCAGGGATTCGAGGGGTGAAAACTGATTGAGCAGCAAACTGCCGGTGACGATGCCCACACCAAGGGACAGCAGCACGCGGCGGGTCATGATCGCCAGCGCGACAGCCAACAGGGGGGAAGAACGGACCAACCGGAGTCGGCGAAATGACTAATGTCCATGATCTCTTTGCACCTAAAGATTACAGGTGGAGATCTACCGAGAGGATCTAAAGAAACAAAACCTATGGGGAGGTCATACTCCTCAGCCCCTTCAGGTAGCGCTCCATAGTGGATGACTATGGCAGTCCTGCACCTATTAGATGCAGAACCAGCAGCCCGGTATGATGGCCTGGCCACTTCGGCGCTGACTCCTTTCCTTGTGCATCACAGGCATCACCCTCCGCACAAATACTCATAGGCAGCGCGCCTCTACTTAAAGGTATTCGCCGCACATTTTATCGAGATGGCAGCTTATAGCAAGTTTTTTGATTAAATAGTCATGACAAACATATCAAGCTCGAAAAATGGTAGTCAAATGATGCAACAACACCAGCTTTGACGCTATTTTCACCTACTGCGGTTTCATTGGCATCCAATCACCAAGCCTATTGCAGGCCATATTAAATATCTGTATCGATGTTCCCCACGGATATTATATTTAACCCGGCTTGACTTATTTAAATCGCCAAGCAAGAATCAGCTAGAACATAATATTTTTCTCTGACTCGACGTGGTAACTCCTATGAATGAATTTTTAAAGGTACTGCTTAATATCCGCAGTCTGCGTGCGACCTGCCGCGAACTTTCTCTGGAACAACTGGAAGAGGCACTGGAAAAACTCTCTGCGATCGTTGCTGAGCGTCAGCAGGATGAAGCTGCCGAGCGTCAGGCCCGTGAAGAGCATCTGCGGAAAATTAACGAATATAGCGAAATGCTGAAAGCCGCCGGTATTGACCCGGCAGAATTGGTAAGCGCTGTCGCTACCAACCCCGGCAAATCAGAAAAAGCCAAGCGGGCGCCACGTCCGGCCAAATATCGCTATCAGGATAATGGCGTAGAGAAAACCTGGACCGGCCAGGGCCGTATGCCTTCGGTCATTGCCAGCGCAGTGGCAGCAGGCAAATCACTGGAAGATTTTGCTATCTGATCTCAATCTCGTTGCGAATAAAAAAACCTCGCTAGGGCGAGGTTTTTTATTGCCGCTTAAACGTGACATATCAGATAGCCGATTGCGGGCGATCTGCTGCCTTGACCCACAGCACTTCACGATCCCCTGCTACGCAGATGAGATAGCGGGCAACAGTAAAGAACCAGTCACTCATCCGGTTCAGATAGGGCAGCACCTCGGGATTGACCCGCTCTTCCCGGCTCAATGTCAGCAGCAAGCGCTCGCAATGACGCACCAGAGTACGCACCACATGCGCTTGCGCCGAGGCACGGGAACCACCGGGCAATATAAATTGGCGCAGCGGCGGCAATGGCTCACTATAACGATCTATCTGCTGTTCAAGGCGAGTGGTCCAGGCGGCATTAACTTGCCAAATTGATTCATTCTGGGCGTCGCTGGAGAATGCCAACTCGCCCCCCAGATCAAACAACTCCTGTTGCAACAGCTGTAAATCAGCCAATAAGCCGACCTCTTGCGATGGTACGTCACAAATCAGCAAGCCAATATGGGAGTTGAGCTCATCGATATAACCGTAGGTCTCGACTCGCAAATGATCCTTTGGCAACTGGATACCATCGGCCAGCCGGGTCATGCCCTTGTCGCCCTGCCTCGTATATATTCTCATACCGACATCCTGTTAATAATGGGAATAATCATGGACTCGAGTCCATTGAGTTTGATTTCGTAAGCCAACGCCAGCGTCTGGCCCAATTTACCCGCCGGAAAACCGCTGCGCGCCATCCACACCAGATAGGGCTCGGGAATATCGATGATACGCCGCCCATGATATTTACCGTAAGGCATCTTGTTGGTCAGAGTCAGCAGCACCTGTTCGTCGGATAGCCAATCCATATTAATCGATATCCAGATATTTATGAGTCTGGATAGAGAGCCGCCAGTTACGCGCGATACAGGTATCCATCGCCAATTTGGTGGCCCTGGGCTTCTGGCTGATCGGCTGCAAGGCAATGACCACATCAGGGCGCAGGGTAGCAGTAGCGAGCAGCGCATCCAGCTCTTCAATATGGTGCTCGGTGGCCACCGGATGCTTGATCTCGTTGGCCCGCTCCAGCGCCGAGACCAGCACAGGCAGCCCCCCTTTCATACCGATCTTGGGGGAGACGGTTACCCAGGTCTGCTCATGGGTCTTGATCTCGCTGGTGCCACTGGTTTCAATCTGCACCTGATAACCCGCCGCCAGCAGGGCTGACGAGAGTTCGTGCAGATCGTAGAGGCAGGGCTCGCCACCGGTGATCACCACATGGCGCGCCTGATAACCCAGGTCGGTAAAGCTCTTGATAATCTGCGCGGTGCTAAGTTGGCTCCAACAATCGGATTCGTTGGAGCGATCCAGCACCGCCGCCTTGCCCACTTCACGAGCCGGATCAACAACCCAGGTATGACGGGTATCGCACCAGGGGCAGCCCACCGGGCAACCCTGCAGGCGAACAAAGATGGCGGGCAGGCCGGTAAAGATGCCCTCCCCCTGGATGGTCTGGAAAATCTCGTTGATTGGGTAGTGCATCTCGATCACGGCTTGTTGCAAAAGTCGCGGATTATACCCCAAGCCACGGCAAGACGCAGGCTCACTCTGCGCTTTTCTCACCCAGCCCGGTTTTCTCAAACAGTCTGGCCATAATGCCCGCCTTGTCGGCCAGATAGTTGTTCAGGCCGCGACTGCGCAGTTCACACGCAGGACACGTGCCGCAACCGTCACCGGCAATGCCGTTGTAGCAGGTCAGGGTCTGCTGGCGCACCGTGTCGAGGTGACCATAGTGATCCGCCAGAGCCCAGGTCTCGGCCTTGTCGAGCCACATCAAGGGAGTTTCAAAACGGATGCCGCGATCCAACCCCAGCGACACCGCCTGATTGAGGGCCTTGACGAACTCGTCACGGCAATCGGGATAGCCGGAGAAGTCGGTCTCGCAGACACCGGTGATCACCGCTTCGGCGCCCACCTGATAGGCATAGATGGAAGCCAGGGTCAGGAACAGGATATTGCGACCCGGCACGAAGGTGTTGGGCAGGCCATTATCCTGCAGCTCGCAGCTGACCGGGATGTCGTCACGGGTCAGGGCAGAGACCGCCAGCTCATTGAGCAGCGTCACATCCATCACCTTGTGGGCGGCGATCCCCAGAGCACTGCCCAGACGACGCGCGGTGTCGATCTCTTCCCGATGGCGCTGGCCATAGTCGAAGGTGATGGCGTGCACTTCATCATACTGAGCCAATGCCTGTACCAGACAAGTGGTGCTGTCCTGACCGCCACTGAAAACCACGACTGCTTTTTTCATCTTGATAACTCCTTCAAATGTCACGCGCGGCGGCCTTCGGCAAAGTCCTGCCACTGGGTATTCAACCGGTTAAACAGGGTCAGCAAGGGCGCATAGTGCTCCGGCCTCCCCTCCCACCGGGACAAGAGGTGATAGCCCGCCTCTATGGTAGAGAGGGCATCGGGAAAGGGTTTCTTTCGAATGGCATATTGACCGGCAATGGCACCAACGCCGATGCGGGGCAAGCGGGCCAGTGCCGGGTTGCTCTGCAACATGCGATAGGCTTTGCGCCAGGTGCCGTCTAACAAGATAAAGGCGACGGATGCGGAGCCAGAGGATTCACTCTCCCACTGTTGGCGAAGATCGGTCAGCGAAATGGCATCCTCATCCGGCCAGAGTAGATAGCAGCGACGAGAAGGATCTGCAAGCAACCCATTGAGCCACTCATCGCGGGAAAAGTCCTCCCCCACATGGATCTCGCACTGTTGCAAAGAGGCTGCCAGCAGCGCCGCGGTCCCCTTGGGATGTGCCACCTCGTTGGGGTGCTGCAAGATGTAGAATGGCGTGTGATTGTCAACCGGCACAATATAATCGCACAGGCAGGCTTTGAGGGCTCGGGTGCAACGTGTACAGTATCGACTGTTCTTGTCGTTGGACTGTTTCATGTTGTCAGACAAATCTGGATTGCTCTGGGTTATCACGCTCTCTCTCACCAGCTTGCTACTCTTCTTTACCGTTCCCAATCTTCAGCTCTCCTTCGATCGGCCCTTGATCGCCGGGGGCGAAGGGTGGCGGATCATAACAGGCAATCTGGCTCATACCAATCTGTGGCACCTGCTGCTCAATCTGGGCGGCCTCGCCATCCTCTATAGCCTGTTTCGCGACTATCTGGGTGGGGCTCGCCTGCCGCTGCTGATGTTGCTGCTCTGGCTGGCAGTGGGCTTGGGGATCTGGTGGTGGTGCCCGCAGACCCAATGGTACATGGGGCTATCCGGCTCGCTGCATGGCCTGTTTGTCTGGGGGGCAATGCAGGATATCCGCCACGGACGCCGCACATCGGGCTGGCTACTGTTGGCAGGGATGGGGCTCAAGCTGGCGATGGACTTCTACAACGCAGGAGAGAGCCCGATATCCACCCTGATCAATGCCAGGGTACACATCGGCTCTCATCTTATCGGGGCCGGTGCAGGCCTGTTGCTCGGCCTGCACCGCGTATCACTGAGTGAGCCTGTTACGCACCAGCCAGCTCGGCATTGATGCTGGCCAGCATGGCGGCCGGATCGGCAGCCTGCGTAATGGGGCGACCGATAACCAGATAATCGGACCCCGCCTCGACCGCCGCTTTCGGTGTCATCACCCGGCGCTGATCCCCGGCCGCTGAACCAGTCGGGCGAATACCCGGGGTCACCAGCTTGAACTCATCACCCAGCAAGGCTTTAAGCTCATGGGCCTCGTTGGCAGAGCAGACCACCCCATCCAAGCCGGATGCCTTGGTCAAGGTAGCCAGCCGGATCACCTGCTCGGCCGGGCTCACATCCAACCCGAGGGGGATCATGTCGGACTGCTCCATGCTGGTCAGCACGGTCACGCCGATAAGCAGGGGGGCCTTGTCGCCATAAGGCAGCAGCGCCTCTTTGGCGGCACGCATCATCCGCTCACCACCACTGGCATGCACGTTGACCATCCAGACACCGAGCTCGGCACTGGCTGCCACCGCTTTGGCAACGGTATTGGGAATATCGTGAAATTTCAGATCCAGAAAGATATCGAATCCCTTGGCCACCAGCTGGCGTACAAACTGCGGGCCAAACAGGGTAAACATCTCCTTGCCTACCTTGAGACGGCACTGGGCCGGAGAGATACGTTCAACGAACGCTAAGGCATCTGCCTCGTGCTGATAATCCAGCGCTACCAGTACTTTGGGATCTTGCATCTCACATCCTATTGCTTGTTATTCACCGTCCAGACCACGGATCGGCTTGATGGAACCCCACTGGCGACAAGACGGGCACTGCCAGAACAGCGAGTGAGTGGCAAAGCCACACTGCCGACACTTGTGGGTTGACTTGATTTTGATCTGCTCGCCGACCAGCTGTTGCAGCAGTTCGAGGCTCTCCTTGGCAGGCCCCTCTTCCGCACTGGCCAGCTGAAAACCCACCAGCTGGTAAAAACCTTTCATCGACGGATGACGACGCAGCTGACGCAACACCAGCGAACGGGCCTGGCTCAGGCCATCACGCTCTTCAACCAGCTTGGCAAGGGCCAGGGTCACGCTGACACCGGCGTGATCTTCCACTGCCTTCTCAAGCAGTGGGATCAACGCAGGCGTGCGCCCCAACTGCTGATAGCACTCGAGCAATTTGGGCATCGCCTCGGAGGCAAAGTCGATATCCTGCTCGAACACCCGCAGCAGCTCCTTGCTGGCCTGCTCATACTCCCCCTCAGCCATGGCGAGCTCAGCGAGGCGCAAACTGGCCCGGGCACATGCCGGATTGATATTGAGCGCCCGTTTGAGCTTGGCCAGCCCCTCCCCTTTATTGCCCTCACGAAGCGCGGTTTCGGCCTGTTCGCAATAGAAATGGGAGATGGGGTCGGCCAGCTTCTTGCCCTGGAATTTTTGCAGACGAACCGCCACATCGATGGCCTTGTCCCAATCCCGCAACTGCTGATGGATAATCAACAACTGTGCCAGCGCCGTCTCTTCAAAATCGCTGTCGTCACACAACTCGTTCCAGAGCGCTTCCGCCCGGTCGAGCAGACCGGCAGCAAGAAAGTCGCGAGCCAGCTCCTGCAGGGCAAGCTGGCGCTGCTCCCGGGTCAATTGGCGGGTTACCAGGTTCTGGTGGATCTTGATGGCACGATCGACCTCCCCACGCTGGCGAAACAGGTTGCCGAGGGAGAGGTGTGTTTCGATGGTTTCACTGTCCACCTCAAGCAGTTGGATAAAGAGATCCACCGCCTTGTCGGACTCATCGGACAGCAAATAGTTGAGGCCCGCCACATACTGGCGGGAAAACTGGTTACTCTGTTTTTGGGTGTCCTGGCGAACACTCCTGCGACCCATGTACCAGCCATAACCGGCGGCGATGGGCAACAGCAGGAAAAGCAGTTCAAGCATTGAGGAACATTATTCCTTACCCGGTGACCGGGCCAGCTCCAACTCGCGGGATTGACGACGCATGGTGCGGTTGAGGGTGCGGTTTTGCATTTTCAGGCGCAGGAACAGCAGGCCGAATACAAGCCAGCCCAGCAAAAAACCGCCAGCGAAGAAGAAGCCCAACAGCATGGCAAGCGAAAACTCACCCTGAGCGATCAGGTAATTGAACTGAACCAGCTGGCCATTTTGTGAGCCCAGCGCCAGGGTCAGAACAAACACCAGCACCAGCGGAATGAGGGCCAAAATACGCTTCATAAGAGCTCCCTGTCAGTATCTAATGAGAGGCTGATTATCCTTAAAATCGCAGGCAGACTCTAGAGTGAATGGGAAAAGAGTTTAAGAAACAAGACGATTGGCACAGGAATCGGTGCCAAAAAGAAAAAAGGCATACCCGAGGTATGCCCATTTCTGCATTATTCAATGATGTTGACGCGCTCGCGCAACTCTTTACCAGGTTTGAAGTGCGGGACATATTTCCCGGTCAGTTCAACCTTGTCCCCAGTCTTGGGGTTGCGGCCCACACGGGGCGCACGATAGTGCAGTGAAAAACTGCCAAATCCGCGGATTTCAATCCGGTCGCCGTTTTGCAAGGTCGACGCCATCTGCTCAAGGATCTCCTTGATGGCGGCTTCGACATCCTTGGCCGGCATATGCATGCGGCTGGCTGCCAGTTGTTCGATGAGATCTGATTTGGTCATAACGTTAAATCTCCTTCCCCGATCACATGCAATATTCATTTTGCCAGGATAAAAAAGGGCGGCGCAATGCCGCCCTTTTCTTGCATCAAGGATTACTCACCCTTGGCGGCTTTGAACGCTTCCATCATAGCATTGCTGAACACAACTTCTTCTTGCTGGTTCAGGTTATCGATAGCAACACGCTCATCAGCCTCGTCCTTAGCACGGACAGACAGGCTTACGGTGCGGTTCTTACGATCAACGCCCATGAATTTAGCTTCAACTTCGTCACCAACAGACAGCACCAGAGTGGCGTCTTCTACACGGTCACGAGCAGCGTCGGAGGCACGCAGGTAGCCTTCTACGCCATCAGCCAGTTCGATAACGGCACCTTTGGCATCAACCTCGGTAACCTTACCCTTCACGATAGCACCTTTCTTGTTGTCAGCCAGGTACTTGTTGAACGGGTCTTCTTCGATCTGCTTGACACCCAGGGAGATGCGCTCACGCTCCGGATCCACTTGCAGAACAACGGCTTCGATCTCGTCGCCTTTCTTGAATTCACGCACGGCTTCTTCGCCCTGGTTGTTCCAGGAGATGTCAGACAGGTGAACCAGGCCGTCGATGCCGCCATCCAGACCGATGAAGATACCGAAGTCAGTGATGGACTTGATCTTGCCGGAAACACGGTCGCCTTTGGCGTGAGTTTCGGCAAACAGCTGCCACGGGTTGGATTTGCACTGCTTCAGACCCAGGGAGATACGACGACGCTCTTCGTCGATGTCCAGAACCATCACGTCAACCACGTCGCCAACGTTAACAACTTTGGACGGGTGGATGTTCTTGTTGGTCCAATCCATCTCGGATACGTGTACCAGGCCTTCAACGCCTTCTTCGATTTCAACGAAGCAGCCGTAGTCGGTCAGGTTGGTCACGCGGCCAGACAGACGGGTGGTCTCCGGGTAACGCTTGGCGATAGCAACCCAAGGATCTTCGCCCAGCTGCTTCAGACCCAAGGATACACGGGTACGCTCGCGGTCGAACTTCAGAACCTTGACAGCGATCTCGTCGCCAACGTTGACGATTTCGGAAGGATGCTTAACGCGCTTCCACGCCATGTCGGTGATGTGCAGCAGGCCGTCAACACCGCCCAGATCTACGAATGCACCGTAGTCGGTCAGGTTCTTGACGATACCCTTAACTTCTTGACCTTCTTGCAGGTTAGCCAGCAGGCTTTCGCGCTCGGAGGTGTTCTCGGTCTCGATCACGGCACGACGGGAAACAACAACGTTGTTGCGCTTCTGGTCCAGCTTGATGACTTTGAACTCGAGTTCTTTGTTTTCCAGGTGAGCGGTGTCACGGATCGGACGCACGTCAACCAGAGAACCCGGCAGGAAGGCACGGATGCCGTTCAGTTCAACGGTGAAACCACCCTTGACCTTGCCGTTGATGATACCGATAACGGTAGCTTGCTCTTCGTAAGCCTTCTCAAGCTGCAGCCAGGCTTCGTGGCGCTTGGCTTTTTCGCGGGACAGCTTGGTTTCGCCGAAACCATCTTCGATAGAGTCCAGAGCCACGTCAACGGTGTCGCCGACGTTGATTTCCAGCTCGCCCATGGCGTTCTTGAATTCTTCAGCCGGGATAGCGGACTCGGATTTCAGACCGGCGTCAACCAGTACGAAACCGTTCTCGATAGCAACGACAGTACCCTTGACGATGGAACCTTGACGGGTTTCAACGGCGTTCAGGGACTCTTCAAAGAGTTGAGCAAAAGATTCGATCATTGTTTATGTCACAAATGAAACATCCACTTGCAATCCGGCACAAGCGGGGCTGTTTTAAATAATCTGCGCCATCCTTGGTGCAGACGACCGGATGTCAGCTTGCGCTGGCATCACCAAGTTGTTGCTCTGCATAGGCGAGTACTGTTGCCAGCACTTCATCTATGGTCATGGCGGTAGAGTCTACCACCAGAGCATCTTCTGCCGGTTTCAGGGGTGCTGTAGCGCGATTTCTGTCGCGATCGTCACGTTCCCGAATCTCGGTTAAAAGACGCTCAAAGTTAACATCAAAGCCCTTATCTTGCAACTGCTTATAGCGACGCTGGGCCCGTTCTTCGGCACTGGCGTCGAGGAAAATCTTCACCTCGGCCTCGGGGAAAACAACTGTACCCATGTCACGACCATCGGCAATCAGACCCGGGGCCTGACGAAATGCCCGCTGACGGCGCAGCAAGGCTTCGCGCACACGGGGGAAGGCGGCGATTTTACTGGCAGCATTACCCACTTCTTCGGTGCGGATGGTGCGGGAGACATCTTCCCCCTCCAGGATCACCTTGACCAGATCGCCCTCAACCTGAAATTGCACATCCAGATTGGCAGCCAGCGGCACCAGTGAGGCTTCACTGTCCAGCTCTACATCGTGATGCAGGGCGGCCAAGGACAACACCCGATAGATGGCGCCCGAGTCCAGCAAGTGCCAACCCAGCTTCTCAGCAAGCAGCTGACACAAGGTGCCTTTACCTGCACCACTGGGGCCATCAATTGTCATTACGGGGGCCATCTGAGGCATAACTTCTCTCCTGCACTGTGTTGCTCCCATCCCGAAGGGGTGGGTTAATGGGCGCCGATTATACCCGAATGTGGTGAGCCTGGCAGTCATCAACCCGCACAAAGGGCCAAAACCCCGACGGACAGCTGTGCTTGTATCTCATTTGGAGATTTCATTAAGCAATGCAGGGACTTGTTCTTATGGTCGTTCCTGACAAGGCGCGCTAAACTGGCCCCCTTTTTTGAGCCGTTAGTAGTAAGGAGCAACCTATGAGCAGCGTTACCCTCGTGGCCAAATCCAAATTGCCAACCCCTTGGGGCACCTTCACGCTGGTAGGTTTTCAGGAAACCGGCACAGGCAAAGATCACGCCGCACTGGTGATGGGCGACATTACAGGTGACGAGCCCGTGCTGGGCCGGATCCACTCAGAGTGCCTGACCGGCGACGCCCTGTTCAGCCTGCGTTGTGACTGCGGTTTCCAGTTGCAGGCGGCCATGGAGAATATCGCCAAAGCCGGTCGTGGCGTGTTGCTGTATGTGCGTCAAGAGGGCCGTGGCATCGGCTTGCTCAACAAGATCCGCGCCTATCACCTGCAGGATCAGGGTGCCGATACCGTGGAGGCCAACGTGGCCCTTGGTTTTGCCGCCGACATGCGCGATTACACCATCTGCGCCGACATGCTCAAGCAGCTTGAAGTCAAGTCTCTCAAACTGATGACCAACAACCCGCGCAAGATGAAAGCGATGGAATCCTTCGGTATTCCGGTGGCCGAACGGGTACCGTTGCAGGAAGGGCGCAATCCCCACAACGAGTTCTATCTGTCGACCAAGGCCAACAAGCTGGATCACATGCTCAAAAAATGAGCCTGCATTGACGAATGTCAGATAGTCAAACGCCTCCCATTGGGAGGCGTTTTTCTTGGGATGACCACTACAACCCAAGCTATCTAAGTGGCACGGTCAGATTGGCCAGCAGAGCTTCAAGCTCTTCGCCAGTGCGGGCCGCGCAGTATTGATCGACCCGCTCGTGGGTCAATTGCGGCGCGAGACGTTCTATCAGATCGTAGAGATAGCCGCATAAAAATGTCCCTCTGCGCAACCCGATAGCGGCCACACCGCCTGGTAGCCAGGGCGCCGTTTTGAGCACCAGATCGCCATCGCGCTGGGGCTCCCAGGCAAAAGTTGCCATCACCCCGATGCCCATTCCTTGTCTGACATAGGTCTTGAGCACATCGCTGTCGCTCGCACAGCAGGCGATCCTGCTCTCGGCATGAGCGCAATCAGTGCCATGAGCTGTGAAGAGAGCCCTTCCATCGGTCACCAATGCAAACTCCACCAGCTCGGCCGGAGTCAGCGATGTTGCTTTGGCCAACGGATGATCCTTGGGTAGCACCAAGCCCCGTTGCCACTGAAAAGAGGGGAGCACAAGCAGATCGCCCCCATCCTCCGGTTCATCCGCCAGCAGCAGATCGGCAGCGCCATCATGCACGGCTGCGCGGCACTGCGTCGCACTCCCCTGCATCACAGTTACGGCAACTTTGGGAAAGCGGGCCATGAAACCCTTGAGGATGGCGGGCAGAATATAACGGGCTTGCAGATGAGTAGCCGCAATGGTGAGGGTTCCCTGCTCCGGATGCACATGCTGCCTGGCCATTACCTTGATGGTGGCGACCTTGTCCAGCACCTCCGCGGCCACTTTGATCACGTCCCGACCTATGGGGGTGATCTGGGTCAGGTGTTTGCCGCTGCGCTCGAAGATCTGGATCCCCAGCTCATCCTCCAGCATCCGCACCTGTTTGCTGATCCCGGGCTGGGAGGTAAAGAGGCTCTCGGCGGTGGCCGACAGATTCAGCCTGTGGTTCGCCACCTCGACGATATAGCGCAATTGCTGCAATTTCATGGTGTAGCCCTCAAGCGAACCCACCGTTAATAGTAACAAACTTTCAGCAATGGCCCGCCGCCATCAGGCCGGGCGCTCCTTGAGTAGAAAATCACGCAAGGCACGGTTGGCCATGGAGAGCGGATCGCCACGCCGCCACGCCACGCAGAGATCGAGATAGATAGGCGGGTCGAAGGGCACGCCACTCAGATCCGGCTCCTCTTCCAGCACCATCCGCAAGAAGGTGGTCACAGCAAAGCCTTGCCGCACCACCGCCTTGAGCAGAGGGATAAGATTGCTCTCGAAGGCGATATCGGGTTCGACGCCCAGGCTCTGGGCCAGCGCCTCCATATGCTCCCGGTGGTAGAAACCACGGCGAAACAGCGCCAGCTCCTGAGCGAAAAACTGAGAGAGGGTGACGGCTGGTTCACCGCGCAGGGGGTGATCGTCCCCCACCACCATCAACATCTCTTCACTCAGCAGATGTGCCCCCTCGATGGCGGGGGGAGATCACTGGTGATGAGAATGGCCAGATCGAGGGAGCCATCCACCATCCGGCTGAGCAGCTCACGGGTGCCGGCCTCTTCGACCCGGATCTTGAGGCCGGGGTAGCGGTGCTTGAAGGCCATCAGACGAGGGGGGAAATAGTAGGAGCCCATCATGTAGGGGATCCCGATCCGCACTTCCCCCCGCTCCAGCCCCTTGAGCTCGGCCATCTCGGCCTCGGCCTGATGCATCTGCAGCAACAGACGCTCGGCATGGCGACAGAGCACCTCTCCCTCCGGGGTGAGCCGTACCGCCCGATCCTGTCGATCAAACAGCCGCAATTCGAGCTGCTGCTCCAGTTTGGCAATGGCCATGCTGATGGCCGGTTGCGCCACGTGCAAGCTATTGGCTGCCTTGGTAAATGAGCCGGCATCCCTGACCGCCAGCAGATAGGTGAGCTGTTTCAGATCCATGTATCAATTCATCTTATGAGATGGATAACTTAAATATATTATATTTATAGCCGTAAGGACTCTACCCTGACCAAAAGTAGTCAGGACAATACGCAATGATTGAAGTTGGAAGTCGCGAGTGGATACGTGCAACCCTGGCCCTCAGCCTAGGCTCTTTTCTGGTGTTTCTGAACCTCTACAGACCCATCCCCTGTTACCCCTGATTGCCGAGGTCTTCTCGGTCAACTCCCTCTCGGCCAGCTGGACCCTGGCAGGATGCACTGCTGGCCTCGCCGCCTCCCTGCTGATCTGCGCCAGACTGGCGGATCGCCATGGCCGTCGGCAGGTCATGCTGGGTACCCTCACCCTGGCGATCCTGCTCTCACTGTTGATCCCGCTGGTTGAGCAGTTTGGCTCCCTGCTGTTGCTGCGCATCCTGCAGGGCGCGCTGCTGGCAGGACTGCCCGCGACCGCGATTGCCTATATGGGGGAAGAGTTCAGCAAACGGGCGCTGCTCTCGGCGGTGGGGGTCTATATTGCCGCCAACTCCCTCGGTGGCATTGCCGGTCGGGTGGTCGGCGGTCTGTTGGCGGGCTGGTTTGGTGACTGGCAGCACACCTTTCTGGGGATTGGTATTATCAGCCTGTCGCTGCTGCCACTGGTCTTCTGGCTGCTTCCTCATCAGACCCGCTTTGTGGCGCGCCCCCGTTCGCGGTCAATTTACCCACGCCTTGCAGCAACACTTGACCAACCCCTTGCTGGTAGGGGCTTACCTTATCGGCGGGCTCAACTTTATGGTGTTTCTGAACCAGTTCAGCTACCTCACTTTCCTGCTGGCCAAGCCCCCTTTCTCCCTGCCCACCCAGTGGCTCGGCATGCTCTTTCTCACCTATCTTTCGGGAACGGTGGCCTCCTCTCTGAGTGGCCGATTTGCCAACCGCTGGGGGGCACAGCGCATGCTGCTGGTCGGGATCGCCCTGATGGCCCTCGGGAGTCTGTGGCTGCTGCAAGCTAGCCTGCTCGGGATCCTGAGTGGCTTGCTGATCTCCAGCTTCGGCTTTTTCCTGGCACACGCCTGCGCCAGTGCCTGGGTCGGTCATCATGTCGAACACAACCGCGCCCTCGCCTCCTCCCTCTATCTGGTGGCCTACTATCTGGGAGCCAGTCTGGGGGGACTTTACCTGCACCCCTTCTGGGAGCAGGGTGAGCTAGGCGGTCTGGTCATGGGGATTGAACTGGTCCTCATCCTGACGGCGGGCTTGAGCCTCTGGCTCGGCCGTCTCAAGCAGCGAAGCCAATCGCCACTGCCCGCCCAGCAACCCCACCGACACGGGTAACGGGCTCAGCGCAAACAGGGTCACCCACGAGCAGATGGCGCTCTCGCAACCCAGCACCGCCAGATAACAAAAGGGGTCACACCGGTGACCCCTTTTGCTGCGTTATTCAAGAGCCTGTCAGGCTCGCACCGCATTGAGCGCAGGATCACTCCTGATCGAAATAATCCGCAGGCACCGCGACCACAGCACCAGTCGCCATCTCTTCGGCGATCACCTCCGCCAGCGAGCGCAGATGAAACTTGATCTGTCCGGAGGGCAACATCAGGCCAATATCGGGGTTGCGGCTATTCTGCATGTTGCCGGTTTTGAATGGCAGCTCGGGATAGCACGCTACCAGATCTTGCAGTGAAGTGACCACCAGCTCGATATGTTCCAGCCCCGCCTGATGGACGCGACCCGGTTTCGGTGCAGCCAGCTCGATACAGGGTACCTGTACCTCACCAGCCAACAGCGGCTGATGCAACTGATAAGTGGCGATGGGACGTCCGCCAATCATCCCCTCCACCAGCAAGGAGCCCGCCTCGGCCAGCACAGCACATAGCGCGCGGTATTCCTGCAGGGTAGCCGCCCGATAACAGAGGTGATCGACCGTTGGCCGGGAAATGGTGACGCCAGTGGCGGCCAGTTCGGCCAACAGCTGAGAAACAAATGGGGCCATTGGCCCCAGTGTGGAATCGAGTGGGTGGGACATGCTTACCATTTCTTCTTGGGTTGAAACAGGACATCGAGCTCGTCAGCTTCCTTGTCCTTGATGTTTTGCAGATCCTGGGCGCTGTTTTGCTGCTGCAGCTCTTCAAGCTCCTTGAGCCCCTGACGCATATCTTCTTCACGGGCCAGCAGATAGGGATCCTTGTCGCCCACGCTCGCCATGGCAGAGAGTCCCTTGGTATAGAGCTGGCGGCAAGTACCATATTGGCCCTGAATGCGGGCATCCATCGCCCGCTTGACCAGATTGGAGATATTGATCTTGAGCTGCATCAGCTCGAGGCGGCGCTCTTCCTGGGCAAACCCCTGAGGGTCAATCTTGCCCTTGTTGTGCTCGACCCGCAGCACGGCCCGCATCTTCTTGACCAACTGCAGCATCTGGATCGCCTGACGATCGGACTCCGGGGTCTTGAACTGCCCCTCATCCTGCACGCTGTAGTTCTCCTGCACATTCTTGATCTGGGTCTGCACATCGACGATGCGCTGCTTGATCTGATTGTTCGGCATCACCTGGGCGATGGCGCGATAGGCATCGAGGATCCGGTGCTGCAACAGCAACACCATGTTCTTGGAGAAAGGCACCAGATTGACGTTCAGCAACACCTCTTCGGTCTCGTCAGCCACCGTCTTGTGTCTGGCAACGGCGTGACGCTTGTCCGCCTCTGCCTTCTGCTTATATTGCTGCACCACGTTATAGGCGATAACCAAAAACAGGAGTGCGCCAATAGACAGCAATACCAAAGTTAAAATCATAGGATGTCCAAACCCCTGTTCCTATCCAATTGCGTGATCCTACAACAGCTTACCCACTTAAGGTAGCCTGCAGATCCCCCCTTGCCCACGATTTGTAACCAAGCTGTGCCCCCGGTCTCAGGGAGAGATTGCAGGATCAGGGGATGATGACCATGACGGTCACCTCCCCATAGTATCGCCCATCAGCGCCATTACTTGAGGTTAAAGCCCCGCGATTGCAGGAAGCCCAGCATAAAAGGGCGGGACTCCTTGCCCAGAATGGCGCGGATCTGGCCACTCCAGGTCTGCTGTTTGTTGTTGCTGCTGCGGGCCTGATAGTAGTCCGCGATCTGCTGATCGTACCGGGCCAGCAGGTCGCGATCCAGCTCGTGCTTGTAGCGCTCCTGATGTACCACCAATCCCCTGGGCAGACGGGGTTTCTGCTCCGGCTGCTGGGCAGGATGGCCAAGGCAGAGGCCAAACAGCGGGATCACCTGATGGGGCAAGCCGAGCAGTTCGCTCACCTCGGCCGGATGGTTGCGAATGCCGCCGATATAGACCCCGCCCAGCCCCAGCGACTGCGCCGCCAGCAAGGCGTTTTGCGCCATCAGAGCGCCGTCGATGGCTCCGATCAGCAACTGCTCCGCATAGCCGGTCTGGGCCTCGGGCACGATCTGGGTGTGGCGGTGGTAATCGGCGCAGAACACCAGAAACTCGGCCGCCTGCACCACATAGGGTTGATTGCCCGCCAGCATGGCCAACTGCTGACGCGCCTCGGGCTCGCAGACTCGCACAATACTGGTCAGCTGCAAAAAGCTCGAGGTTGAGGCGGACTGGGCGGCGGCGAGAATGGCATCCAGCTGCTGCGGGGCGATCGGCTCGGCAGTGAACTGACGAATGGAGCGATGGGAAAGGATAAGATCGATGGTCTGATTCATGGCACCTCCAAAATGAGGTAACACCATAGCGAAAAAAACGAGGGAGCCCAAGGCTCCCTCGCACACCCAGCTTAAGGGGCCGGATAGACGTAAGGGGCTTGCAACCCGAGCGGGAAGCCGAGCGCCCAGTAGAGCAGCAGGAAAATCGTCCAGCTCACCAGGAAGGCAAGCGAGTACGGCAGCATCATGGAGACCAGAGTACCGATCCCGGTGCTCTTCACATACTGCTGGCAATAGACCACTACCAGCGGGAAGAAGACCATCAGCGGGGTGATGATGTTGGAGGCGGAATCCCCGACCCGATAGGCCGCCTGGGTCAGCTCGGGGGAGATCCCCACCGCCATCAGCATGGGTACCAGGATCGGACTGATCAGCGCCCACTTGGCCGAAGCCGACCCCACCACCAGATTGACGCTGGCGGTCAGCAGGATCATCCCGACGATGGTCACTTCACCGGGCAGCGCCAGCGCATGAAGCACTTCGGCACCGGAGAGGGCCAGCAGGGTGCCCAGGTTGGAGTCGCCAAACGCCTTGATAAAGAGCGCGCAGAAGAAGGCCATCACCATGTAGGAGCCCATCTTGTTCATGGTGGCCGACATAGCGTCGATCACATCCTTGCCACTCTTGAAGCTGCCTGCGACAAAGCCGTAGACAATCCCGGGCAGGATAAAGAGCAGGAAAATGAGCGGAACTATGGACTTCATCACCGGTGCGGCGAAGGTGGTCAGGGAGCCATCGGCAGCACGCAGCGGTGAATCGCTCGGGGCCAGCGCCAGCGCCAGCAGCACGATAGCCGCCAGCATGGCAAACCCGGCCCAGTTGAAGGCCCGGCTCTCTTGCGCGCTGTAGCGCCCCATCTCGTCGGCACTCTCCAGATCCTCGTTGAGCGCCACATGCTTGAGGCGCGGCTCCACCACCTTTTCGGTGACGAACCAGCCGACGCAGATGATCAGCAACGAAGAGGCACCGGTAAATATGATGTTGCACAGGGTGTTGACCATGTAGTCAGGATCGAGCAACTGAGCGGCGGACTGGGTAAAACCCTGCAGCAGCGCATCCCCGCCGGAGGGCAGGAAGTTGGCGGCAAAACCGCCTGAGACGCCGGCAAAGGCAGCGGCGATCCCCGCCAGCGGATGGCGTCCGGCAGCGTGGAAGATGATGCCACCGATGGGGATCACCAGCACATAACCCGCATCTGCGGCGGTGTGGCTGACGATCGCTACCAGGATCAGCATGGGAGTGAGAAAACGGGCAGGCGTCACTTTCAGCAACTTTTTCAGACCGGTATTGATAAAACCGGACTGCTCGGCCACCCCGACCCCGAGCATGGCCACCAACACGATCCCGAGCGGGGCAAAGCCGGTAAAAGTCGTGACCATGGTAGAGAGAAACTCGGCCAGACCGGCACCGGTCAGCAGGTTGTTGACCACTACCGCCTCCCCGGTACGGGGGTTGACCAGATCAAACTGGAATTGTGACAACACCCAGGAGCCGACCCAGACGATCAGCAAGGCGTAGAGGAACAGCATGGCGGGGTCGGGTAATTTGTTCCCGGCTTTCTCGACGCCATTGAGGAAACGGTTCAGCCAACCCTTGGGAGGGCTGGCCGGACGGTCATTGACAGCAGCATGACTCATTATTGCGATACTCCTTTCCCTAGAAACGAGGTCGCATGCTAGCAATTCCAGCCAATCCGTCTCATGACCGATCGCAAAAGAATGATTAATTTTGATTAAATATTGCGGAATAAAATCCCAAGTTGTGGCCTAACGCACACTTGTTACTCTGCCATTACGGCATCTAGCAGTGGATAACGCCCAGCCAGGCACTCAACCACAAAACCGCTAGCCTCGACTTGCGCCACAGTCAGCGGCTTGCTGAACAGATATCCCTGGAACACATGGCACCCCTGGGTCTGCAGGGCGGCCAGCTCGTGAGGCTCCTCCACCCCTTCCGCCATGATCCCCAACCCCAGATTGGTAGCCATGGCCGCAGTCGCCCGGATCACCGGCAAGTTGAGACCGACCACGAAGGAGCGATCCAACTTGATGTTGTTGATCGGCAACCGGTTGAGATAGGCCAGCGAGGAGTAGCCGGTACCGAAATCGTCGATGGCAATCTTGATCCCCTGCTCGCTCAAATCGTCGAGAATGCCGAGGCACCCCTTCATATCGAGCATCAGCACGGTTTCGGTCAGCTCCAGCGTCAACAGGGAGGCATCCACCCCGTGCAGCTCCAGCTGCTGGCGAACTTGCCCGGGCAACGCCGACGAGAGCTGGAAACCGGAGAGGTTGACGGAGACCGGCACCCGCTGATGGAAGCGCTTCTGCCAGCTGGCGACCTGTGCCAGCGCGGTGGAGAGCACCCAGCTGCCGATCTCGCGGATCAGCCCCATCTCTTCGGCCAGCGGGATAAATTCCACCGGCGAGACATGGCCGAGCACCGGGTTGTACCAGCGCAGCAGGGCCTCGTAACCGATCAGACGCCGTTTGGCGGCATCGACCTGCGGCTGGTAACAGAGGCTCAGCTCCTGACGGCCGATGGCCTTGGCCAGAAACTGTTTGAGATTGAGCTTGCGCTGCAGGGTCTGTTGCATGCTGGGGGTGAAACGCTGCCAGCGCAGCCGCCCCATCTGCTTGGCCTGATACATGGCCATATCGGCACGGGTGATAAGGTTGTCCCCGTCATCTGCATCATCGGGATAAATGGCGATACCGATACTGCCACCGATGGTCACCTCCGGCAGCCCGCTCAGTTGCAGCGGCTTGGTCATCTGGGAGAGCATCTGATCGGCCACCTCTTGTGCCCGATCCCCCTGATTGCCCAGCGGCACCAGTGCTGTGAATTCATCGCCACCGAGGCGAGCCAGCTCCACATCCCGCGGGCAAATCTGTTTGAGGCGACCGGCGACCCGCTCCAGCAGGCGATCTCCCGCCTTGTGGCCGTAGTTGTCGTTGACCAGCTTGAAGTTGTCCAGATCCATGAACACCAACGCGAAACGCTCCCCCAGCCCGCAATAGGCCTCAAGGGATTTCATCAAGCCATACCGATTGAGCAGGCCGGTCAGGGAGTCGTGCCAGGCGAGGTGGCGATGCTCCAGCTCTTCGAGTTTGCGATCGGTAATATCCCGCATGGTGAGCAGAATGCGGGCCCCCTGCTGGATATAGCGGAACTGATACTGGAACCAGCGCATCCCCTTGAGGGTTCGGCACTCCCCCTCGGTCACCACTTCATCGAGACGGGAGAGCTTCTGGTAGAAGCTGTCATCATTGCCGGAGAAAACCTGGGAGAGCTTGGCGATCTGGTGGCCAAAACACATTTCGAAGTGATAATTGCCGCTCTCGAACACACCATGGCTATCGAACAGGCAGGCAAGGGTATCGCCGGTTGCCAGCGAGGACTCTTGATAGAGGGTATCGGAGTCGAGCACCGCTTCGGTCATCATCATCAGACGGCCAGCCAGTTGAATACCAGAGAGGCGCAGATAGATCTGCTTCTTGACCCCCTTTGGGGAGAGGGTCCACCACTCGTTGTAACTGCGCCCCTGCTGAAAATCACCCAGATAGCGCTGCAGCAGCAGATCGATGGCGGTTGCCATATCGGCAGAGAAGTCGCGGGAGCAGAGTTCGTCGAGAGACGTCGCCTCCCACACGGAGAGCGCGGCGCTGTTTGCCCAGAAAATATGGTGATGCTCGATGTCATAAACCCAGATCGGGGTATGCAGAACATCCATCGTCTTCAGTAACCGTTCGTCAAGCGTATTCATCTGGTCAAGGTCATTCATGCTGGATGGTCACTGGTTAACCGGAAAACAGATCTGGCAAACCGCTAGCTGCAGAATGCAAGGTGCAAATACCTCTCGGCCATTATCCCTTTTCACATAGCCAAGAGCGGACAAAACTATTTCAGATATCAACAACAGGGCAGCCTGTACGGCAATACTACAAAGGACTCAGCCAAGGACCCTGTTAATCCAGGCGAATCATATAGTCGATTTTTAACTTTTTTCCCCAGTAAAAACAAGCACTAAGAGCTATCCACTCGAGACCTTGAAAGAGCGATTGCATATTTGCTGCGACAAATTTGTTATTAACATTTAAATCAATGGTGGAAATAGTCATCACTCTCTGTCACAAAGCTTCCATTAATTAACCAAGCGGATGGATAAACAGCCAAAAAAACGCCAAAACGGACAAAAATAGTTCACTAAGGCGGAATTGATATACCCCAAATTCATTTTTCAACAGGCAATGAGCAAAACCCGAATATATGATCTGCATCACATTGGCTGTAGATGGCAAACCACCCCGGCTGAGTACGCAGAGCAACCCGGCGCCCTTCCATCAGGTTGCAATATCGGCCTTCGCCTGCGGTTATAGCGGAACAAATCAGGGAATATGGCAAACATCACTGCCGCAGTACCATTTGGCATCGTGCCGGAATAATCACCAGCTCGGAGAAACTGAGATGACGGGCGGGTGGAGAACTGGTATCAACAGAAATCGAATCCAGATCAATTAAACGCTGAATTAACCTTGCCAACCCGGAACGCTCTTTTTATGGTTGCCCCCTTGTTACACCCAGAACAGCGTTTATGAAGCACATCGAAGAGTTCTACCTGTTCGTCAAGGTGGTGCAAGAGGGAGGATTCTCCCACGCTGCAGCCGCACTGGGCATGCCAACAGGCACCATCAGTCGACGCATTTCCCAGCTGGAAGAGCAACTGGGTTGCTCCCTGCTACATCGCTCTACCCGCAAGCTCCGCCTTACCGATGATGGCCTCAGATACTACGAACGTCTCTGCACGCCACTCGCACAAATCGAGCAGGCCACCAGCGAGATCCAGGGTCAAGAGGCCGATATCACCGGGCTTATTCGGATAGCTGCGCCGATCGCGCTCTCCAACACCATCCTCATCGATATGCTGGCCGAATTCGGGCTGCACTATCCCGAGGTACAGTTCGATATCACCCAGACCAATGATCACCAGCACCTGTTCGACAATGATCGGGATCTGGTGTTCTTCAACGGTGAGCTGCCCCAGTCGCTGCCCAATGCGATCTGTCTCGGCCATATCGAGTACGGCCTGTTTGCCTCACCACTCTATTTGACCAAGAAGGGCACTCCCTCCCATCCCAACCAGCTGGAAGAGCATGATCTCATCTACTGCTGGCCTCACCAGCACTGGCAGCTGACCGACAAGGATGGCCAGAGCGTCTGCATCAAACGCAGCGCCAAACTGACCGTCAACCAGACCCAGGCCGCGGTACGCGCAGCCCGGCGTCATCTGGGGATCGTCAACGCCCCGCTGCACTATCTGAGCAGCTTCCTCCATGACGAGCAACTGGTGCCGGTACTGACCGACTGGCAAACCGGCAATCGCCCCTTCTACATGTTGTGTTGCCAGCACCAGTTCGCTCCGTTGCGTGTTAAGATGTTCGTTGAATTTGTTGAAAAATACTCAGCACGCTATCGCAATCGGCAGTGGGACAACCAATTTTCACAAGGTGATAGCCTCACCCATTGCATCTGACCGTTAGCGGGCCACACTTATAGCATCCCTTGCCAACAGAGCCTGCCTAACGCCATGAATGTATTGATATGTGATGACTCCGGGTTCGCCCGCAAACAGCTGGCGCGGGCGCTCCCGGCCGACTGGAAAGTCGATTTGCACTACGCAGCCAATGGTCTCGAAGGGATCGAACAGGTGCTGATGGGTCATGGCGATCTCATCTTCCTCGATCTGACCATGCCGGAGATGGACGGTTACGGCGTGCTGGAGACCCTCCAACGGGAGGGTCTACGCAGTAAGGTGATCGTGGTCTCCGGGGATATCCAACCAGAGGCCTATCAACGGGTCATGGGGCTGGGGGCGCTCGATTTCATCAAGAAACCCGCCGCCCCAGAAACCCTGCTCGCCCTGCTCAAAAAGCATGATTTCTGGAGTGCCGCCCCGAGCGGTCAAGCAAGCGTCCCCGAACTGCAGCCAAACGGCGTGGTAGCCGATGCAGGCGTCAAGATCACCCCCGAAATCCGCGATGTCTATCAGGAGCTGGCCAACGTCTCCATGGGTCAGGCAGCCGACTTGCTGGCTCGGCTGCTCAACGCCTTCGTGGTACTGCCTATCCCCAACGTCAACGTGCTGGAGGTCTCCGAGCTGCACATGGCCCTCTCGGCCGCTGCGGATTCAGATACCCTCTCCGCCGTCTGTCAGGGGTTTATCGGAGCGGGGATCGCCGGTGAAGCGCTGATCCTGTTCCATGACTCCAGCTTCAAAGATTTGGCCAAGCTGATGAACCATCAGGGGACGCTGGATCGCACCGCCGAACTGGAGCTGTTGATGGATACCGCCAACGTGCTGATCGGCGCCTTCCTGCGCGGCTACGCCAACCAGCTCGACACCCCCTTCAGTCAGGGGCACCCGGTGGTGCTCGGCCAGCACAGACCCATCAACGAGCTGATCAACACCAACAAGAGTCGCTGGCGCCGCACGCTCGCCATCGAGATCAACTACCGGATCCAGGATTACGCGGTGCAGTGTGATCTGCTGCTGCTGTTTACCGAAGATTCCATCGCCACCATGAACAACAAAATCATGCACATGCTCTAGGAGTGACTATGGAAATCCGTGAATTTCATTGGCTGATGAACATAGTCCAGAACCTGGACGTAGGCTTGGTTGTGCTCGACAAGGAGTACAAGGTACAGGTGTGGAACGGCTTTATGGAGAGCCACAGCGGCCGACTGGCCAGTGACGTGCGCGATGGCGTACTGTTCGAGATCTTCCCCGATGTGGACAGAGCCTGGTTCGAGCGCAAGGCCAACATGGTCTTCAAGCTCAACAACCGCGCCTTCAGCACCTGGGAGCAGAAGCCCTATCTGCTGCGTTTCTCCAACTATCGCCCCATTACCGGCTCGGCTCCCCATATGTTCCAGAACCTGACGCTGGTGCCACTAGCCGATTTCGGCGGTCAGGTGACCCACATCGCGGTGATGATCTACGATGCCACCGATGAGGCCATGCTGATGAGCGGCCAGCGGCAGGCTTGAGCTTGCAGCAAATAACAGAGGGCGCCGCGGCGCCCTCTGTTATTTCGGTATGAACAGGTCTTGGTATAACCTCTACCTGACCAGCCGTCTCAACGCGCTCCGAGATACTCGGTGAAGGCGTCGATCACCTCTTCAATATCGTCATCGTTGATTTGCAGATGGGTCACCAGCCGCAGCTCGCCGTAACCGGAGAAGAGGATCCCCCTCTCCTTCATAAAGGCCAGCAAAGGGGCAGACTCCCCCTCACGCAGCCGCAGGAACACCATGTTGCTCTGCACCAGCGAGAGGTCGAGCTCGATGCCCGGCAGTGCAGCCAACCCTTCGGCCAGCCGTTTGGCACGGCGGTGATCATCGGCCAGGCGGGTCACATGCTGCTCGAGGGCAAACAGACCGGCTTGCGCCAGAATCCCCGCCTGACGCATGCCACCTCCCAGCATCTTGCGTAGGCGGCGCGCACGGGCGATGAAATCGTGGCTGCCCACCAGCAGCGAGCCCACCGGTGCGCCCAACCCCTTGGAGAGACAAATCGAGATGCTATCAAATGGAGCGGCGATCACCTCGACCGGGGTCTCGCTGGCCACGGCGGCGTTAAAAAGCCGTGCGCCATCGAGATGGAGCTTCAAGCCACGTTCAGCAACAAATGCCCCCATCTCCTGCAGATAGGAGAGCGGCAGCACCTTGCCGTTGTGGGTGTTCTCAAGGCAGATCAGGCGAGTCTGGACGAAGTGGGCATCATCAGGGGCCAGCGCAGCCTTGATATCATCGAATGCCAGCGTGCCATCGCGCTGCATCGGCAAGGGTTGCAGGGCTACGGAGCCCAGCACGGCACTCCCCTGCGCTTCATAGCGATAGATGTGAGCGGCGTTGCCGAGGATGGCCCCCTCACCGCGCTGACAGTGGCTCATCACCGCCAACAGATTGGACATGGTGCCGGACGGCACAAACAGCGCCGCCTGTTTGCCCAGCAATCTGGCCCCAAAGGCCTCCAGCGCGTTGACGCCCGGATCTTCACCATAGACATCGTCACCGACTTCGGCGTGGAGCATGGCTTGACGCATAGCGTCAGTAGGCTGGGTGACGGTGTCACTTCGTAAATCGATATAGCGCATGAGATCCCTCCTGAAACAGGAGAGTGACGTTAGCCATGCGCCCCTCGCTTGGCAAGGGGCGCATGAGCAGAATGTGAAGCCAATAGACGTCCATAGAACCCGCAGGCGGGATTTACCAGGGTAGCGGCTGACCGTTGAGATCCAGTAGCTGGCCCGATTGGGTCAACGATAACCCCTTGATGAGATTGAGCAGTTTCACCGCCACCTCGGCAGGCTCCTGCAATTGCTCCGCAGGCAACTCACTCAGAAAGGGGGTGTTCATCGGGGAGTCCATCAAGCCGGGCGCCACCGCCACCACCCCCGCTTGCGGGAAACGTTGCGCCCACTCGAGGGCCAGAGTTTTCACCCCCATGTCGAGGGCCGCCTTGCTCATCCGGTAGCTGTAACGCCCACCCTCCAGATTGGAGGTGATGGAGCCCGCCAGATCAGAGATGGCACAGAGCCACAGCGGATGGCCATTGCCCATCAACCGACTGAAACGGGCAGCCAGCGCCAGTGTTGGCCAGGCATTGGCCAGCAGGCTGTCGCACAGCCACTTGGGGTGCACCTCTTCGACCCGCCGCTCTGGCATAAAGCTGACATCGTGCAACAGGCCGATGGTGTTGATCACCACAGTGGGAAGCGGATCGGTGTCGTAGAGGGTAAACAGGGCGTCGAACGAGATGGCGTCCACCTCTTGCAACGGGAAGAAAGCCCCCATCTCGATCCCTTTTGGATAGGTGCGCCCGGCAAGAAGGAAGGACTCCCCCCTTGCCATCAGCTCTCTTGCCAGCGCCGAGCCCAGCGCACCACTTCCGAGGATCAAGTAGCTCATCGCCCATTCCATGGAGAGTTATCTTGCTTAGAGCGTATCAGAATAATCAACCGGCCGTGACACGACCAAAGGGTAATATGCCCCCCATCACGCTTCCCCCAGATGGCGACCAAACTCCCGCGCCAGCGCCAAGTCGAGAAAACCGTCCGCTTTCTTGTGGGTGCGCAAAAACTGGTAATAGGCGAGCAGGGTGACCAGTGCCTCCTCATCGGGCAGCCCCACCCCGGGTTGCTGCTCGCCCAGCAGTAGCTGCGCCGCTGCCAGCGCCTCCCTGTCGACCACTTCCGCCTGACGGTAGAGATAACCGCAGCCGGTTGCCAGCCACTCCAGCGAGCAGTTGGCCCCCATGGCGATCTGGTTGGCCCGCGCCAGGCCAGGCTCGGCTCCCTTCAAATATTTGCGTATCAGCGCTTCACTGAGCCCCACCTTGCGGGCAAACGCGCTCACGCTCATCTCCCCGATCAGGCTCTGCAAGCGCTCGGCAAATCCTTCCATCCAACTCTCTCTCCTACTCTGCGATCAGAACCAAAGTTCGAATCATGCCACTGCCCATTATTGCTTTGCCAGCCACATGAGGCCAAGATGCCCGCAGTCATCTATGTTGCACATCGTTTTCGCATCGTGTTTTTCAAGGAGTCAACCATGTCTGTATCCCGTGTCGCCCTGCATCCGCAAGGCCCCACCTTCTCTCGCCTCATCATGGGTTACTGGCGCCTGATGGAGTGGCAGCTCTCTCCGGCCGCTCTGCTCGATATGATGAAATATCATCTGGATCTGGGGGTCACCACCATCGATCACGCCGATATCTATGGTGGCTACCAGTGCGAAGAGGCCTTTGGTCACGCCCTACGCCTCGAGCCTTCCCTGCGCAGCCGGATGGAGATCGTCACCAAGTGCGGTATCGCCCTCACCGCCAAGCCGGAGCATGCTCTCAACCACTACAACACCGGCAAGGACCATATCATCGCCAGCGCCGAGGCCTCGCTGCGCAAGCTCGGCACCGACCATCTGGACCTGCTGCTGATCCACCGCCCTGATCCCCTGATGAACGCAGATGAAGTGGCCGACGCCTTTATCACCCTGAAACAGGCGGGCAAGATCAAGCACGCCGGGGTATCCAACTTCACCGCCCGTCAGTTCGAGCTACTGCAATCGCGCCTCCCCTTCCCGCTGGTCACCAACCAGCTGGAGATCTCGCCGCTTCATCAGGAAGGGACCCTTGATGGTACCCTGGATCAGTGCCAGCAGCTTGGCATCAAGCCGATGGCTTGGTCATGTCTCGGCGGCGGCCGACTGTTCAGCGATGACGCCTATACCCCGCTGCGTGCCGAACTGGAGCAGATCCGTCAGGAAGTGGGTGCCCAGACTATCGAGCAGGTGGTCTACGCCTGGGTAATGATGCTGCCAAGCCAGCCGCTGCCATTGATTGGCTCCGGCAAACGGGAGCGGATTGCTGCCGCCGTGGCCGCCGAATCCATCGCCCTCAATCGCCAGCAGTGGTTCCGCATCCGCAAGGCAGCGCTCGGTTACGACGTCCCCTGATAACAGCAAAACGTCCAGAAACAAAAACGGCATGGGGGAAACCCATGCCGTTTTTTTATTGCCGAGGTACCTTAGCGGTGGCGCTGTTGCGGGCGACCACGGGGAGCATCTGTCTTCGGTTTGGCCTGGTTGACGGTGATGGTACGGCCACCGACTTCTGTGCCATGCAGACCAGCGATGGCCTTTTCGGCATCACCATTGACCGGCATTTCAATAAAACCAAACCCCTTTGACTGGCCGGTATCGCGGTCGATGATGATATCAACCTTGTCGACCTGCCCAAACTGGCTGAACAGGGTTTTCAGTTCGTCGGCCGTCATCCGGTACGACAGATTTCCTACGTAAATCTTCATGCCATCCACTCTCGATTCAAGGTGCCTTCTCTATGCAATTCCCAGCATAACGGTAAGGGCACAACCCCTATGCCGGACCTGCCATGGCTTCATGCCGTGGCCTTCTCCACACTGTCGTCAAGTGATTGATCTCTTGGGTTAACAGTGCAGACAAGATCAATTCGAGTCACTGGCAGTATCTGAGCTTTGCCGGGAATTGTCGAGAAAATAGTCGACTCAGGCCGATTGCAGATCTGACAACCGTTGCGCCAGCATCTGGCGACCGTGCCAGGCCCGTTTAAAGCCGAAGCGATAGACAGACGGGCTCACCAGATGCAGCTCCCCCGCCTTGAGATCCAGCAAGGCCATAGCCGCCGCCAGCTCCTCTTCACTCAGTTGCAGATCGAGGCTGAAGTCGAGCCACTGGCCGTCGTGACCCACTCGCCGCTCCCGTTCGAGCGCCACCAGCTGGCTGCGGGGCAGTGCCAGCGCCTCATCCTTGTTGCCATTGAGCAGATAGATATGCTGTTCATCCCACCCCAGCTCCGCCAGGCGCCAGGGCTGCCAGCTGCGGGGCAGCGACACCATGATCCCGGTGATGCCACCAAAGACCACGCCCACCCAGTTGAGCAGCGCCATGGCGCCCCAGCCATCCCACAAGGAGGCCGCCACCACGCCCCAACTCACCAGCAACAACAGAAAAATGACGCAGCGATAGCGAACCGCTGGCGGCATCAACAGCTGCACCTGGGAACCGGCAAGCAAGGATGTAATACGCATGAAAAGCTCCTGTCATCACGAAATGGCGCCATTGTGAATAGCCATCAGGATGCTGACAAGGGGGTTTTCTTTGTCATCCCCCTATAAAATCAATACCATGGCGTAAATGATCCTCAGTGGAACCCGCTTCTTGACCAGCTCGCAACCCTGTGTGCGCTTTTGTGGCGTCGACAAATTCTATGGCGATTTTCAGGCGCTTCATCACATCGATCTCACCATTGAACGGGGAGAGAAGTGGGTCATCTGTGGCCCGTCAGGCTCGGGAAAATCGACCCTGATCCGCACCATCAACGGGCTGGAGGAGATCGACGACGGCCAGCTGTTCCTGTTTGGCGAGCCGGTGACCCCTTCCTACCTGCGCCGCCTGCAAGGTCGGGTTGGCATGGTGTTTCAGCAGTTCAACCTCTTCCCCCATATGACGGTGCTGGAAAACCTGATGGTGGCGCCGGTGCATACCCTGGGGTTGCGCCCTCAGGAGGCCAAAGCCCGGGCGCTCGGGCTGCTCGAGCGGGTGCGCATTCAGGCGCAGGCCGACAAGTACCCCCACCAGCTCTCCGGCGGCCAGCAGCAGCGGGTCGCCATCGCCCGCTCCCTCTGCATGCAACCCGAGCTAATGCTGTTTGACGAGCCCACCTCCGCCCTCGACCCCGAGATGATCCGCGAAGTGCTCGATGTGATCCGCGAGCTGGCTGACGAGGGGATGACCCTGATCTGCGTCACTCACGAGATGGGCTTTGCCCGTCAAGTGGCGGATCGGGTGCTCTTTATGGATGAGGGGAAAATCATCGAGTCGGCCCCGCCCGCCCAGCTGTTCAACGCCCCTCGTCACCCGCGTACCTGGGCCTTCCTCGAACAGGTGCTCAGCTATCATGGCTAGGCTCAATCGCCCCCGCCTGCTCGGCTGGTTGTCAGGCACTGTGATGCTCTGTGCGCTACTGGGCTGGGCGCTCTATAGCGGCGCTCGCCAGATGGGCTATGAGTGGCAGTGGCCGCGGGTGTTGCCCTTTCTCGGCGAATGGGATGAGGGAACCTTTTATGCCGGCCCCTTGCTAAACGGCCTGCTGGTCACTTTGCAGGTGGCGCTGCTCAGTCTGCTGGGCACTCTGGCGATCGGGGTGTGCGTGGTCAGCCTGCGGCTGGTCCCCTCCCGGCTCGGCCCCTGGCTCGCCATCGCCTATCTGGCGCTGGTGCGCACCACGCCCCAGCTGGTGCAACTCTATATTCTCTATTTCTTGCTTGGCCCCATGCTGGGATTGGCCCCCCTTGCCTGCGCCGTGTTGAGCCTCTCCCTCTATCAGGGTGCCTTCACCGCCGAGGTCTTGCGTGCAGGCGTACAGGCCATTCCCAAAGGACAGTGGGAGGCGGCCCGCTCTCTTGGCTTGTCGCGAACCATCACCCTGCGCAAGGTGATCCTGCCCCAGCTGGTGCGCATCACCTTGCCGCCGCTGACCAACGAGCTGGTCTCCCTTATCAAACATTCGGCGCTGGTGAGTGTGATCGCCATCTTCGATCTGACCAACGAAGGGCGTACTCTGGTTGCCGATACGTTTCTGACCTTTGAGGTGTGGTTTACCGTAGCTGCCCTCTATTTGCTGTTAACCCTGACGCTGTCAGCCTGTTCGCGGGCGCTGGCCCGTCACCTGAATCCGGATCAACAAGGACGCTAACCATGACTCTGTCATTCAAGACCACCCTGTCGGGCGCAGCCCTGCTGCTGGCAAGCCTGCTCACTCCAGCACTGGCAGAAACCGCCCCCTCCGACACCCAGGCGCAGATCGAGCAGAGCGGTACCCTGCGGGTCGGCATGTCCACCTTCGCCCCCTGGGCGATGCGCGACAAGCAGGGGGCCCTGATCGGTTTCGAGATTGACGTGGCCCGTCGCCTCGCCACAGATAACGGCTGGCAGGTAGAGTTCGTGCCTACCGCCTGGGATGGCATCATCCCCTCCCTGTTGGCGAAAAAATATGACGTCATCATCGGCGGCCTCACCATCACCCCCGAGCGGGAGAAGAGCGTGCGCTTCACCCAGGCCTACTCCCATTCGGGGGTGCAGCTGGCCGCCTCCAGCACCATGGCCAAAGAGAAGAAAACCGTGGCGGACTTCAAACAGCGCGGGGTGATCCTGGCGGTACGTCGTGGCGCCTCACCGGTACAGGTGGCAAAAGAACACTTCCCCAAGGCCACCCTGCGCCAGTTTGATGACGAGTCACAGGTATTTCAGGAGGTGCTGAACGGCCGCGCCCACGGCGCCCTCTCCTCTTCCCCGAAACCCGAGCAAGAGGCGCTGCGCCACCCGGATGCCCTCTTTATGCCGTTTGCCGAGCCGTTGGCACAAGGCGATGAAGGCTTTGCCCTGCGCAAGGGGGATGATGCCTTGGCTGAACAGTTCAACGAGTGGATCGCCGCCCGTCAGGCCGATGGCTGGCTCAAGGCGCGCCATGACTACTGGTTCAAGTCGCTGGCCTGGGAAGCGCAGGTCGCCAACCCCTGATGCTGATTGCTCTAAAAGAGACCATCCGGCGCATCGTCCGTGGGGCATGTCGGAACATCAACTGGCTGGATGGGGCGATCGCCCTGATCCTGCTGCTGGCTGGCCTCTGGCTGGCCAGCCGCTTGCACATCGGGGTGGCCTATCAGTGGCGCTGGCATGAGGCCTTCGATCTGCTGTTCACCCCTGGCCCTCACGGCGAGTTGCCCTACTTTTTCAGCGGTCTGCTCACCACCTTGCGCATCGCCCTGCTCGGCATGGTGCTGGCGCTGCTGCTCGGCACTGCGCTGGGGGTAGCCGCCTTCAGCCGCCGCCCCTGGCTGGTGATGCCCGCGACCCTGTTTATCCAGCTGATCCGCAATCTGCCGCCGCTGGTTTTTATCTTCATCTTCTACTTCTTTATCGCCAACCAGCTGCTGCCTGCGAGCGGCCTCTCCCGCTGGCTCGGCACCGTATCGCTCTCCCCGTGGCAAGAGGCGCTGTTTGGCCCACCTGCCCGCTGGGAAAACCTCATCTCAGGCACCCTCTGCGTTGGCATGATCAGCGCAGCCTTCGTCGCCGAGATCGTCCGCGCTGGGCTGGCTGCCATCCCCCGTGGCCAGTGGGAGGCGGCGCAGAGCCTCGGGCTCTCTCCCTGGGTGCGGCTACGCCATGTGATCCTGCCGCAGGCCATGCTGCTGATGCTCCCCCCCCTCACCGGCCAGCTCATTGCGCTGGTGAAGGATACCGCCATCGTTTCCCTTATCTCGGTGCAGGAGCTCACCTTCGTCGGCACCGAGATGGCCAACTCCAGCGGACTGGTCTACGAGATCTGGCTGCTGGTGGCCGCGGCCTATTTATTTATATGTTTGAGTCTGTTCGTATTGCTGAGCCGACTCGAAGCAAGACAAGGAGCACGCACATGCTGACGTCCCTGTTGCTGGCGACCGTATTGCAAGCAGAAGCCATCGGCGGTTATGCCGCCGGTTGTTTGAAAAACGGCGTATCCCTGCCCCTCGAAGGGCCGGGTTATCAGGTGATCCGCACCAAGCGGCTACGCTACTACGGCCACCCCGACCTTATCCACTACCTGCAGACGCTGGCCAACCAGACCCGCATGGCCGGGCTGCCGGATCTCTATATCGCCGATCTGGCGATGGCCCGTGGCGGCCCCTTTACCTCCGGCCATCGCAGCCACCAGACTGGCCTTGATGCCGATATCTGGTTTCGCATGGCCAACCGCCCCATCAGCAAATGGGAGCAGGATGCCCCCAAGGAGTGGGCACTGATCGACGAACCCAGCTACAAGATGTTGCCGGGTCGCTTTGGTCCCCAGCAGCTCACCTTGCTGCGGCTGGCGGCCAGCAAGCCCGAGGTGGCCCGCATCTTCGTCAATCCGGTGATCAAATCCGCGGTCTGCCAACAGGCTGGTAACGAACCCTGGGTCGCCAAGCTACGCCCCTGGGTGGGCCACTTCAGCCACTTCCACGTGCGGCTGCGCTGCCCGGTAGGCAGCCCCGATTGTGAACCCCAGGCTCCCATTCCGCCCAGCAATGGCTGTGGGGAAGAGCTGGCCTCCTGGCTCAAAGACAAGCCCCAACTGCCCAAGGTATCCGGCATCAACAAGCGACCTGAGCTACCTGCGCGTTGTGGCAACTGACCCCAAGCTGGTATGGTGATGCACTCTTGGTCGTACACCATCCATGGCGCACTATCGACTCGAAATATCAAAGGAGAACAACAAGATGACCACATCACTCTGGCGCAGAACCACGCAGAGCCTGTTGACCCTGACCCTGCTGCTCGGCCTGACCGGCTGCGGCATGAACAACATTCCGACCCTGGATGAGCAGGTCAAGGCGAGCTGGGGGCAGGTGGAAAACCAGTATCAGCGCCGCGCCGATCTTATTCCCAATCTGGTCGCCACCGTCAAGGGCTACGCCAGCCATGAGCAGGAGACCCTCAAAGCGGTCACCGATGCCCGTGCCCGGGTCGGCAGCGTGCAGGTGAGCGATCCTGCCCAGCTCAAGGAGTTTGAAGCGGCGCAGAACCAGCTCTCCAGCGCCCTCTCTCGCCTGATGGTAGTGGTAGAACGCTACCCCGAGCTGAAAGCGGATCAGCAGTTCCTTGCCCTGCAGGCCCAGCTGGAAGGAACCGAGAATCGCATCTCGGTGGCACGCCGCGACTATATCGAGGCGGTGCGCCAGTTCAATACCGAGATCCGCACTTTCCCCGGCGTCATCTGGTCCAAGCTGCTCTACTCGGATCTGGAGGCCAAACCCAGTTTCAGTGCCAAACCCGGTGCCGATGAGGCGCCCAAGGTCAGCTTCCAATGAAGATGATGCTGCGCTGGTTTCTTCCCTGTCTGCTGCTCTGGGCCACTGCCCTGCAAGCGGCACCGGACTTCCCGACGCTGAGCGGACGGGTAGTGGATGAAGCCAGTCTGATGTCCCGCAAACAGGCCCATCAACTGACCCAACAGCTGGCCGCCTTTGAAAAGCGCAGCGGTATCCAGCTGGTGGTGGTCTCTGTCGACAGCCTCGATGGGGAGACTATCGAGGAGTACGGCTACCAGCTCGGTCGCCACTGGGGGATCGGCCAGAAAGGCAAAAACAATGGCGTGCTGTTGCTGATCGCCCAGGATGAGCGCAAGGTGCGGATCGAGGTAGGCTATGGATTGGAAGGCGCCCTGCCCGACGCCATCGCAGCCAACATCATCCATGGCCGCATCCTGCCCGCCTTCAAGCGCGGCGATATGGTGGCCGGGATCATGGCGGGCAGCCAGAGCATCATGAAGGCACTCGCCGGAGAGTATCAGCCGGTCGAGCAGCCAAAGAGTGACAACGGTGGCGGCCCCTGGCTGTTTATTCTGGTGGTGATTGCGATGATCGTACTCCACAACCTGCGCGGCGGTGGTGGCGGTGGGCCGGGAGGACGACGTCGGTCGACCTACATGGCCGGTGGATTGGGTGCCGGCTCCTTTGGTGGTCGCTCCGGCGGCGGATTCAGCGGTGGCGGCGGCAGTTTTGGCGGCGGCGGAGCCTCCGGTGGCTGGTAACAGGAGTAAAGAGACAAATCATGATTTCTAAACAGTTCTTCCACACGCTTCAGGCAAAGGTGCGTGAAGCGGAGCTAGAGACTGATGCTGAACTGGTCACCGTGCTGGCCCCGGCCAGCGATGGCTATCGCTACATTCCCACCCTCTGGGCGGCGCTACTGGCGATGCTCACCCCGCTGCTGGTGTTCCAGCTCGGCTTCTGGCTCGGCTGGTACGAAATCCTGCTGGTGCAGTGGTCGGTCTGGCTGCTGCTGAGCCTGCTGTTCCACTGGACCCCCATCAAGATGCGGCTCATCCCGAAGAAGGTTCGCCAGCACCGGGCTGCGCTGATGGCTCGCCTGCAATTTGTCGAACAGGGGCTGCACCGCACCCGCGACCGGCTCGGGGTGCTGATCTTCGTCTCGGCCGCCGAGCACTATGTAGAAATACTGGTGGATGACGGCATCGCCCAGCATATCGACAATGGCCAGTGGCAGGAGATCATCGACGACTTCGTGGCGCGAGTGCGCAACAAGGAGATCGAACAGGGTTTTCTGGAGTGCGTGGAACGCGTTAGCGCCATTCTGACCGACGCTTTCCCGGCCACCCGGGATCAAAACGAGTTGCCGGACAGTCTGATCATCCTCGACAAGCCCTGATCCGGTTTAAAAAAACGGCATTCTGCACAAGGGTTAAGCATTCGGAAAAGATTATGAAAAATAAGGGGAAAAGAGGTTGACCCACACAGCCCTTTCCCCTAAATTACGCCCCGTTCCAGCGCAACAGCGCAGCGAACGAAAATTTGGTGAGGTGTCCGAGTGGCTGAAGGAGCACGCCTGGAAAGTGTGTATACGGCAACGTATCGAGGGTTCGAATCCCTCCCTCACCGCCAAATCTAAAAAAACCGACCTCAGGGTCGGTTTTTTGCTTTCCGGCAAACACCTATGCCGACAAGTGAGCCAGAGCCACGCAGTGGCAGATCATCCACGCTCTCATCCCCCGGTTTGCAAAGCACTGATGGAACATCACTGCTTTTCGTATTGCCAACTCCCGCCCCCTACCTTGCTTTTGTGATTGCCCCACCCGACAAGCGTTCCTGCCTGTCACAACAGGAGCAACAAGATGATTGCAATGCCATCTTATGGCCGCAACACGCCTTCTTTTATGGACGTTACCCAGCGCCCATTAATTGCTCAGCGATTGGATATCATTTTGAAAAACTGATACTTAAGTAGCTACACTAGCGATTATCAACATGCAGGGATGTGTAAAAAATGAGCTTGATTGGCTTGGTACTGGCGTTGATCGCCATCCTTGGCGGCAACATGATCGAGGGTGGTCATCCCAGCGCACTGCTCGATCTGCCCGCATTTCTTATCGTGATCGGCGGTACCATAGGTGCTGCGCTGACCCAGTTCCCCTTCTCCGTCGTCGGCAGCACCATGAAGCGTTTCAAATGGCTGCTCTCCCCCCTCAAGCTCGACATGCATGAACAGGCCCAGTTACTGGAGACCCTGGCAGGCAACGCCCGCCGCAGCGGCATGCTGGCGCTGGAAGGGATGATCGACGAGATCAAGGATCCCTTCCTGAAGAAAGGGGTGCAGATGATGGTTGATGGTTACGAGAAAACCAAGATACACGAGGTGCTGGAGAACGAGATCGAATTTGAACAGGAAGATCTCGAACAGACGGTCAAATTCTATGAAGCCATGGGCGGCTACTGCCCGACCATGGGGATCGTCGGGGCGGTATTTGGCCTGATCCACGCCATGGGTCTGCTAGATGCCCCCGACAAGCTGGGCGGCGCCATCGCGGTGGCCTTTATCGCTACCATCTACGGGGTATCCGCAGCCAACCTGATCTTCTTGCCGTTCGGCAACCGCTACAAAGGGTTTGCCCACCAGATCCGCCACTACAAGGAGATGACCCTGACCGGCATTCTCTGCATCGTGGATGGCGAGTCACAGGCACGCCTGCAAGTTACCCTCGAACCTTATCTGGGAGGTCACGGTGGCGAAAAAGAAAAAGGCTGAAGCACCGGAGAACCACGAACGCTGGCTGGTCTCCTATGCCGACTTCATGACCCTGCTGTTCGCCCTGTTTGTGGTGCTCTACTCCTTTGCCATGGCAAAGCAGTCCGAAACCCGGGTGCTTATCCAGGGCTTTATCGAGTCGCTGGGTAAAATCGGCCTCATCTCCCCGCCTGCCGGCTCACCTTTGATGCAGGGGGGCACAGGGATTCTCGAACCGGAATCGAAGACCACGCCGAGCAGCCCGAAAGAAGAGACTGTACTGGAGAAAGATGACCCCATGGCGGCATCGGACCCCTTCAACGAGACCATAGGTGCCTCTGAAAAACCGAGCGCCACCGAAGCCTGGCCCCACAAGACCAAGGAGCAGGAGTGGGTGCAGGTGACCAAGCAGAAGCTGGAGCAGCAGCTAAAGGCCCAGATTGAATCGAAGGATCTCGAGGTCGAGCAGCTTGGCAGTCAGCTGGTGATCCGCATCGGCGAGAAGGCGCTATTCCCCTCCGATTCGGCGTTCCTGCAGCCCCAGTTCATCCCGCTGGTCAACAAGATCGCCGGTATTTTGGCCAACATCCCGGGGCAGGTAGTGGTCACCGGTCATACCGACAACTCCCAAGCGCCGGTGGAGCTCTATCGCAACAACTGGGAGCTCTCGGTGCTGCGGGCCTCTTCCATCGTGCAGACCATGCTGACCAACCCCCAGCTGGATGCCAGACGAGTCATCGCTCAGGGTGTTGCCGACACCCAACCCCGCTTTGCCAATGACACCCCCGAACATCGCCAGGCGAACCGCCGGGTCGATATCACCCTCTCTCAAGGCAAGGCCGCAGAAGAGTCGCTGCAACTGCTCAAGCCCTGACCACCACATTCCTATAACCGGATCGTCACGACAAGAGAGGCTTGCGAGCCTCTCTTTTTATTGCTCTTGCCACCCCCCTATCTCACCCGCCATCACGCTCTTCTCCCGCCTGTGCCCCCCTGCCCGCGATACCGACCGGATCCTGCTTCGCACGAGACATACCCCTTTCAGGTGATGACGAGGAGCAGCTCTCTGCGCTTTCCAGGCCTTTCTCGCCCGCCATAACCAACAAAAAAGTGCGCTTCTTAACAAAATTTAATTACCGGTTAACCGATTAATAATTAACCCGTAAAAATGACATGTAAATCAGTGCGAAAGTGTCATAATGCGTAACATTATTGTTAAGTCGCTTGATTAATTTGGTTAGGAAAAACCTCTATGTTTGCTGATATTTCTGCTCAACATTGGGCTTTTGCCATTTATGTCATCGGTGCCATCACCATCTGTCTGGTGATGATAGGCCTCGCCGCCCTGCTGGGAGGTCGTGCCTACGGCCGCACCAAGAACAAGCCATTTGAATCTGGTGTCGACTCGGTCGGCAGTGCCCGCCTGCGTTTTTCCGCCAAGTTCTATCTGGTCGCCATGTTCTTCGTCATCTTCGACGTCGAGGCGCTCTACCTGTTTGCCTGGTCTGTCTCCGTGCGGGAGAGCGGCTGGGTCGGCTTTATTGAAGCCACCATTTTCATCGGACTGCTGCTTATCGGCCTGATCTACCTCTGGCGCATCGGCGCACTGGACTGGTCACCGCGCAAACCGCAGTTGAACAACAAAAACAGTGATTGAACCACAGACCCTTTCCTTGAGGTTGCACCATGAAGTACACCCTGACCCGGATTGACCCGGATGCACCCGTTGAGCGCTACCCCCAGGAGCAGCGCCAGACCGTCGATGACCCACTGGCGCAAGAAGCGACGCGCGGCATCATGATGGGCCGTCTAGAGGAGGTGCTGCAAGACACAGTCAACTGGGGCCGCAAAAACTCCCTCTGGCCTTACAACTTCGGTATCTCCTGCTGCTACGTGGAGATGTGTACCGCCTTCACCTCCCCCCACGATGTGGCCCGCTTCGGCGCCGAAGTTATCCGCGCTTCGCCCCGTCAGGCCGATTTCATGGTGATTGCAGGGACCCCCTTCATCAAGATGGCGCCAGTCATCCAGCGCCTGTATGAACAGCTGCTCGAACCCAAGTGGGTGATCTCCATGGGGGCCTGTGCCAACTCCGGCGGCATGTATGACATCTATTCAGTGGTGCAGGGGGTGGATAAGTTCCTGCCGGTCGACGTCTACATTCCGGGTTGCCCGCCCCGTCCCGAAGCCTTTTTGCAAGCCCTGATGCTGCTGCAGGACTCCATCGGCAAAGAGCGCCGCCCCCTCTCCTGGGTGGTGGGCGATCAGGGGATCTACCGTCCCCAGATGCAGGCCGAAAAAGAGCGCAAGCGCGGCGAACGGATCAATGTGACCAACCTGCGCACGCCGGATGAGATCTGACCATGAAACTGACTCGTGATTTTCCCAGCAATTACGCCATGGCCCAGTGGCAGCCCAGCGACCACAAGGATGCCAAAGTCATTGGCGAACTGTTTGCCCACTTCGGGGCCGAGCACTTCACCGTGCAGACCACACGCACCGGCGTGCCGGTGGTCTGGCTCCCCCGCGAACTGCTGCAGGATGTGATGGGCTTTTTGCGCAAGGTGCCCTCCCCGTTTGTGATGCTGTTTGATCTCAGCGCCACCGATGAGCGGCTGCGCAGCCATCGCGACGGTCTGCCCCAGAGCGATTTCACCGTCTTCTATCACCTCATCTCCATCGACCGTAACGCCGATGTGATGTTGAAAGTGGCGCTGGCCGAAAGTGACCTGCATCTGCCCACCATCACCAACCACTTCCCCAATGCCAACTGGTACGAGCGGGAAGTGTGGGATCTGATGGGCATCACCTTCGATGGCCATCCCCATCTGACCCGGATCATGATGCCCAAGAGCTGGCAGGGTCACCCGCTGCGCAAGGATTACCCGGCACGCGCTACCGAATTCGATCCCTTCATGCTCGATGCCGCCAAACAGGACATGGAGCAGGAGAACCTGCTGTTCAAACCGGAAGAGTGGGGGCTGGCCCGCGGCAACGAGAATGAGGACTACATGTTCCTCAACCTCGGCCCCAACCACCCCTCGGCTCACGGCGCCTTCCGTCTGGTACTGCAACTCGATGGCGAGGAGATCCGCAACTGTGTGCCCGATATCGGCTATCACCATCGCGGTGCCGAGAAGATGGGCGAGCGCCAGTCCTGGCACAGTTACATCCCCTATACCGACCGGGTCGAGTATCTGGGCGGGGTGATGAACAACCTCCCCTATGTGCTGGCGGTCGAGAAGCTGGCCGGCATCAAGGTGCCGCAGCGGGTCGACATGATCCGGGTGATGATGGCGGAGCTGTTCCGCATCCAGAGCCACCTCTTGTTCCTCGGAACCTATATCCAGGACGTGGGGGCCATGACCCCGGTCTTCTTCACCTTCACCGACCGGCAGAAGATCTACACCATCATCGAAGCGATCACCGGTGCCCGCATGCATCCGGCCTGGTTCCGTATCGGCGGTGTGGCCCACGACCTGCCGAAGGGATGGCAGCGGCTGGTGCAGGACAATCTGCTGAGCTGGCTGCCCAAACGTCTGATGGATTACGAAAAAGCGGCGATGCGCAACAGCATACTGCGCGGTCGCACCATAGGCGTCTCTGCCTACACCACCGAGCAGGCGTTGTCCTGGGGCACCACGGGGGCCGGATTGCGCGCCACCGGCCTCAACTTCGACATACGCAAGTGGCGCCCCTACTCCGGTTACGATCAGTTCGACTTTGAAGTGCCGGTCGGCAGCAATGGCGATGCCTACGACAGAGCCACCGTGCGGATCGAGGAGATCCGCCAGAGCATGTCGATCATCGAGCAGTGCATGAAAAACATGCCGGAGGGCCCCTTCAAGGCAGATCACCCCCTCACCACACCGCCGCCCAAAGAGCGCACCCTGCAGCACATCGAGACCCTGATCAACCACTTCCTGCAAGTGTCTTGGGGCCCGGTGATGCCCGCTGCCGAGTCGTTCCAGATGATTGAGGCGACCAAGGGGGTCAACAGTTACTACCTGACCAGTGACGGCTCCACCATGAGCTACCGGACCCGGATCCGCACCCCGAGCTTTGCTCACCTGCAGCAGATCCCCTCGGTGATCAAGGGCAGCATGGTGTCGGACCTCATCGTCTACCTGGGCAGTATCGATTTCGTTATGTCGGATGTGGACCGTTAAGTGATCCCGCCTCCCGGCCATGGCCGGGAATTGGGATCGCCGGACGAGCAGTAAAAGGACAAGCCACCAAAGGTCAAGTCATGAGCCAGCAATGTCAGTGTCACAATAATCAGACCCCACAGGGGCAAGGGGCATGCAGCAGCAAACAGGACGACTTCGTTCTGAGCCAGGCTGAACGCGATGCCATCGAACACGAGAAACACCACTACGAAGATCCACGCGCCGCCAGCATCGAAGCGCTCAAGATCGTGCAGCAGGCCAGAGGCTGGGTACCCGATGGAGCCATTCACGCCATCGCGGCCGAGCTCGGCATTCCCGCCAGCGACGTGGAGGGGGTTGCCACCTTCTATAGCCAGATCTTCCGCCAGCCGGTAGGCCGTCACATCATCCGCGTCTGCGACAGCATGGTCTGCTACATCAATGGCCATGAAGATCTGATGGCCGGTCTCAAGGAGGTGATGAACCTGGGCCCCGGTCAAACCACCCCGGATGGCCGCTTCACCCTGCTGCCGGTCTGCTGTCTTGGCAACTGCGACAAGGGGCCAGCCATCATGATCGATGACGACACCTATGGCGGCCTCGATCCGGTGACCTTGCTGAAAACCCTGGAGGCTTACCCATGAGCCTGCCGCAAAACAAGATCCTCGCCTCTCTTGGCACCGCCAATCACACCCCGCGAGCCCCCGAGACCCACCCGCTCACCTGGCGGCTGCGGGATGACGGCCAGCCGGTGTGGCTGGAGGAGTATCAGGCCAAACAGGGGTATGACGCCGCCCGCAAGGCGCTCGGCCAGATGAGCCCGGACGAGATCGTCAGCACCGTCAAGGATGCCGGCCTCAAGGGGCGTGGCGGCGCGGGCTTCCCCACTGGCGTGAAGTGGGGGCTGATGCCCAAAGACGAGAGCATGAACATCCGTTACCTGCTCTGCAACGCCGACGAGATGGAGCCCAATACCTGGAAAGATCGCCTGCTGATGGAGCAACTGCCCCATCTGCTGATCGAGGGGATGATCATCAGTGCCCGGGCGCTCAAGGCCTATCGCGGCTATATCTTCCTGCGCGGCGAGTATGTGGATGCTGCCATCCACCTGCGCCGCGCGGTGGAAGAGGCAAAAGCCGCCGGTCTGCTGGGCAAGAACATTCTGGGATCCGGTTTTGACTTTGAGCTGTTCGTCCACACCGGCGCCGGCCGCTACATCTGTGGTGAAGAGACGGCGTTGATCAATTCGCTGGAAGGGCGCCGCGCCAACCCGCGTGCCAAACCCCCCTTCCCCGCCGTTTCCGGCGTCTGGGGCAAACCCACCTGTGTCAACAACGTCGAAACCCTCTGCAACGTCCCCGCCATTATCGGCAACGGGGTCGCCTGGTATCACGGGCTGGCGCTGCCGGGCTCGGAAGATCACGGCACCAAGCTGATGGGCTTCTCCGGCAAGGTGAACAACCCCGGGGTCTGGGAGCTGCCCTTTGGCATCACCGCCCGCGAGCTGTTTGAAAATTACGCCGGCGGCATGAAGAGCGGCTATCGCCTGAAAGCCTGGCAACCGGGCGGCGCGGGAACCGGCTTCCTGCTGCCGGAGCACCTCGATGCCCAGATGTATACCGCCGGTATCGGCAAGGTAGGTACCCGGATGGGGACTGGCCTCGCCATGGCGGTGGATGACTCCATCAGCATGGTCTCCCTGCTGCGCAACATGGAGGAGTTCTTCGCCCGCGAGTCGTGCGGCTGGTGCACGCCCTGCCGCGACGGCCTGCCCTGGAGCGTCAAGCTGCTGCGGGCACTGGAGCGTGGCGAAGGGCAATCCGGCGATCTGGCGACTCTGGAACAACTCTGCGGTTTCCTTGGCCCGGGCAAGACCTTCTGCGCCCACGCACCGGGCGCCGTCGAGCCGCTGGCCAGCGCCATCAAATATTTCCGCTCCGAATTCGAGGCCGGGATCAAAGGCAGCGGTGATAACCGCAAGCCGGTCAAAGGGATCCAGCCCAATCTGCTGGGCGAGCGCTGGTAACGACACCACAGATTTCACAAAACAGGTTTCAGGGAAGTTGTATGGCAACCATTTATGTAGACGGCAAAGAGTACGAGGTAGACGGAGCAGATAACCTGCTGCAAGCCTGTCTGTCGCTGGGTCTGGACGTCCCCTATTTCTGCTGGCATCCGGCGCTGGGTAGCGTTGGCGCCTGCCGCCAGTGTGCGGTCAAACAGTATCAGAATGCCGATGACAAACGCGGTCGTCTGGTCATGTCCTGCATGACCCCGGCCACCAATGGCAGCTACATCGCCATCGAGGATGAAGAGGCTAAAGAATTTCGCAAGAGCGTGGTGGAGTGGCTGATGACCAACCACCCCCACGACTGCCCGGTGTGTGAAGAGGGCGGCGCCTGCCACCTGCAGGACATGACAGTGATGACTGGCCACAACAGCCGTCGCTACCGCTTCACCAAACGCACCCACCAGAATCAGGAGCTGGGCCCCTTCATCGGTCACGAGATGAACCGCTGCATCGCCTGCTACCGCTGCGTCCGTTACTACAAGGATTATGCCGGTGGCGAGGATCTCGGGGTCTATGGTGCCCACGACAACGTCTATTTCGGGCGAGTCGAGGATGGCACCCTGGAGAGCGAATTTTCCGGCAACCTGGTGGAGGTCTGCCCCACCGGCGTCTTCACCGACAAGACCCACTCCGAACGTTACAACCGCAAGTGGGACATGCAATTTGCCCCTAGCGTTTGCCAGCAATGCTCCGTGGGCTGCAACATCAGCCCGGGCGAGCGTTATGGCGAGCTGCGCCGCATCGAAAACCGCTTCCACGGCAGCGTCAACCACTACTTCCTTTGTGACCGTGGCCGCTTTGGCTATGGCTATGTCAACCTGACCGACCGCCCGCGCCAACCGCTGCTCAACGATGGTAACGACAAGCTGGCCATCACGGTCGATGGCGCCCTCAACCGCGCCGCCGATGCCCTGCGCAGTGCCAGCGACCTCATCGGCATCGGCTCGCCCCGCGCCTCGCTGGAGAGCAACTTTGCCCTGCGCGAGCTGGTGGGTGAAGCCAACTTCTACGCTGGCGTCGAGCAGGCCGAGTGGGCCTGTCAGCTGAAGATGCTGCAGATCCTGCAACAGGGCTGCGTGCCGACTCCGAGCCTGCGGGACATGGAAGAGGCCGACGCCATTCTGCTGCTCGGCGAAGATGTCACCATGAGCGCCGCCCGTATCGCGCTGGCGCTGCGTCAGGCTGTCAAGGGCAAGGCCCGCGAGCTGGCCCGCAAGATGAAGGTGGATTTGTGGCAAGTCGCCGCAGTGCAGACCCTGGGGCAGAGCGAGCGCTACCCGCTGCTTATCACCAGCCTCGACACCACCCGTCTGGACGATGTGGCGGCCGACAAGCTGCACGCCCCCTATGCCGATCAGGCGCGCCTTGGCTTTGCCATCGCCAACCTGCTCGACCCGGCCGCACCGGCCGTGAGCGACCTCTGCCCCGAACAGCGGGCACAAGCGGCTCGCTGGGCCGAGCTGCTCGGCAACGCCAGGAAGCCGCTCATCATTGCAGGCTCCAGTGCCCGCGATGTGGCGCTGCTTGAGGCGGCCAGCAACATTGCCCGCGCCCTGAAAGGCCGAGGTCTAGAAGCCAGCATCGCGCTGGTTGGCCAGGAGGCCAACTCGCTGGGTCTGGCCATGCTGGGCGCTCAAACCTTGACAGACAAGCCACTCGAAGCCGCCCTTGCGCGTATCGAGTCAGAAGAGGGGTTGGCGCTGGTCACCCTGGAGAACGATCTCTACCGCCGCGCGCCGCGCAACCGGGTGGATGCTGCGCTGGCACGGCTGCAGCACCTGCTGGTCATCGACCATCAGGCAACTCCGACCGCCAACAAGGCTGATCTGGTGCTGCCAGCCGCCAGTTTTGCCGAAGCCGATGGCACCCTGGTGAACATGGAAGGGCGCGCCCAGCGCTTCTTCCAGGTCTATGCACCCGCCTTCTACAACGCCGATATTCAGGTGCGTGAAGGGTGGCGCTGGGTGGCGGCGCTGCAAGGGGCGATCGAACGCAAACCGCTGCGCTGGCAGAACTTCGAGCAGATCAGCCACGCTTGCGCCACCAGCAATCCGCTGCTGGCTACCATGCTGGAAGCGGCGCCCAACGCAGGCTTGCGGATCCGTGGCATGCGACTGGCCCGTGAGCCGCATCGTTACAGCGGTCGCACCTCCATGCTGGCGGATCAGAACGTCAGCGAGCCGCGGGTAGCGCAAGATCCCGACTCCCCCTTCAACTTCTCCATGGAAGGGTATGCCGGAGCCCGTCAGCCGCTGCCGCAAGTACCGTTCGCCTGGGCGCCGGGCTGGAACTCTCCCTCCGCATGGAACAAGTTCCAGGATGAAGTGGGTGGCAAACTGCGTGCTGGCGATCCGGGTCGCCGTCTGCTGGAAGCAACAGACCCGCAGGCAGAAGGCAAGGAGCTGCTCGGCTGGTTCACCACCATCCCCGCCCCCTTCAAGGCCGCAGAGGCGCTGCAAGTGGTCAATTATGCCCAGCTGTTTGGCGGCGAGGAGCTCTCCGCTCGCAGCCCGGTCATTCAGGCCCGGATGAACGAACCCGAGCTGGTGCTCAATCCCCTTGATGCAGAGCGTCTGGCCCTCCACGGGGACAGTCAGGTCTCCTTCTCCTGGGGCGGGAGCCACTGGCAACTGCGTCTGCGGCTTAGCGAGCAGCTGAGCGCCGGTCTGGTGGGGCTCCCCCTTGGGGTGAACGGCCTGCCGACAGCCCTGCAACAAGCCTCAATCACTAACCTGCAGGAGGTGATCGCATGAGCGAGTCGCTGATCGATCTGTTGCTGGAGGTGGGCAAGGCACTGATCGTGCTGGTGGGGATCGTGGGGGCTGGCGCCTTCATGAGCTTCATCGAGCGCCGTCTGCTGGCCCTGTGGCAGGATCGCTACGGCCCCAACCGGGTGGGGCCGTTTGGTCTGCTCCAGCTGGCCGCCGACATGATCAAGATGTTCTTCAAGGAGGACTGGATCCCGCCGTTCGCTGATCGGCGGATCTTTATCCTGGCCCCCATCATCGCCTTCACTGCCTTTATTCTGGCGTTTGCGGTGGTGCCCATCACCCCCACCTGGGGCGTGGCGGATCTCAATGTGGGGCTGCTCTACATCCTGGCCATCGCAGGGCTGGCGGTCTATGCGGTGCTGTTCGCCGGCTGGTCGAGCAACAACAAATACTCATTGCTCGGCAGCTTGCGCGCCTCGGCCCAGACCCTCTCCTACGAGGTGTTTCTGGGCTTGTCGCTGATGGGGATTGTGATCCAGACCGGCAGTTTCAACCTGCGGGATATCGTCGAGGCACAGGCAGACTTGTGGAACGTGGTGCCCCAGATCCTGGGCTTTGTCACCTTCCTGTTTGCCGGTGTCGCCGTCACCCACCGTCACCCGTTCGATCAGCCGGAAGCCGAGCAGGAGCTCGCCGACGGCTATCACATCGAGTATGCGGGGATGAAGTGGGGTCTCTTCTTCGTGGGCGAATATATCGGCATCGTGCTGATCTCCTCGCTCATCGTGACCCTCTTCTTCGGTGGCTGGCACGGCCCCTGGCTGCCCCCCTTCATCTGGTTTGCCCTGAAGACCGCCTGTTTCATGGTGTTCTTCATCCTGCTGCGGGCCTCCCTGCCTCGCCCGCGCTTTGACCAGGTGATGTCGTTTGGCTGGAAAGTCTGCTTGCCGCTGACCCTGATCAATATGCTGGTCACCGCGGCAGTTGTACTGATAAGTACGCAGTGAGGCACTCAATATGAAAATTGTGAGCATTATTCAGGGTGTCGGCACCCAGTTACGCAGTCTGGCCATGGTCTTCTCCCATGCCTGGCGGCCCCGTGAAACCCTCAACTATCCGGAACAGGCTGTCTATGCGGCCCCCCGCTACCGCGGTCGCATCGTGCTGACCCGTGACCCCGACGGGGACGAGCGTTGCGTGGCCTGCAACCTCTGCGCAGTTGCCTGCCCGGTCGGCTGCATCTCGCTGCAAAAATCCGAGCGGGAAGATGGTCGCTGGTATCCGGAGTTCTTTCGCATCAACTTCTCTCGCTGCATCTTCTGCGGCCTGTGTGAAGAAGCTTGCCCCACCACCGCCATCCAGCTGACACCGGATTTCGAGATGGGTGAGTATCGCCGCCAGGATCTGGTGTATGAGAAGGAGGATCTGCTGATCAGCGGGCCCGGCAAATACCCGGACTACAACTTCTATCGCATGAGCGGGATGGCCATCGACGGCAAGCCGAAAGGGGATGCCGAAAACGAAGCCAAGCCCATCGATGTCAAGAGCCTGCTGCCCTGAGGAGTCAATCATGGAACTGGCATTTTATGCCTCGGCCCTGGTGGCCATTTACAGCACGCTGCGGGTGATCAGCACCAGCAATCCCATGCATGCGCTGCTCAATCTCATCATCTCCCTCATCGCCGTGGCCATGATCTTCTTCTGCCTGGGTGCCGCCTTTGCCGGCGCCCTGCAGGTGATCGTCTACGCAGGCGCCATCATGGTGCTGTTCGTGTTTGTGGTCATGATGCTGAACCTAGGCTCAGCGCAGGCGCAGGAGAAAAAGTGGCTCACCCCCATGACCTGGGGGTGCCCTGCCCTGCTCTCGCTGATCCTGCTGGGCTTTCTGGCCCACGGCATTCTCGGGGTGACCGGGGGCCTGATCGGAGTGACCGAGGTGACCGCCAAGCAGGTGGGTGTCGAGCTCTTTGGCCCCTATGTGCTGGCGGTGGAGCTTGCCTCCATCCTGCTGCTGGCGGGTCTGGTAACCGCCTATCACCTGGGTCGGGAAGAGAAGAGCGGTGAAGTGCTCTCCGTCCCCCGCACAGCATCCCGCTCTGCACAAGAAGGAGGTCAGCAATGAATGGAATCCCCATGGAGCACGGGCTTTTGCTGGCCGCGGTGCTCTTCTGCATCGGCTTGTGCGGTCTGCTGATCCGCCGCAACCTGCTCTACATCCTGATGAGTATCGAGATCATGATGAATGCCTCGGCACTGGCGTTTGTGGTGGCGGGTAGCCGCTGGGCCCAGGCCGATGGCCAGATCATGTATATCCTGGTGATTTCTCTGGCGGCAGCGGAGGCCAGTATCGGCCTTGCCCTGTTACTGCTGCTCTATCGTCGTTACCACACCCTGAACGTGGACACTGTGAGCGAGATGCGCGGATGAGCCTCTTATATCTGACTTTTCTATTTCCGCTGCTGGGATGGCTGGTGTTGGCCTTCTCCCTCGGCCGGTTTGGTGAGCGTACCTCGGCGCTGATCGGGGTAGGCTCCATTGGCCTGTCGGCCCTCACTACCCTGTGGGTGGGCATCGACTTTCTGGGCAACCCGCCCGAGGGGGGCGTCTATGTCCAGCGCCTGTGGCAATGGATGGCGGTGGGCAACTTTACCCCGAGCTTCTCGCTGGCACTGGATGGCCTGTCGCTGACCATGCTGGGGGTGGTGACCGGGGTCGGTTTCTTTATCCACCTGTTCGCCTCCTGGTATATGCGCGGGGAAGAGGGTTACTCCCGCTTCTTCACCTACACCAATCTCTTTATCGCCAGCATGCTGTTTCTGGTGCTGGCCGATGACCTGCTGTTTGTCTACCTCGGCTGGGAAGGGGTAGGGCTGTGCAGCTATCTGCTGATCGGCTTCTACTACAAGGATCGCAAGAACGGCGCAGCGGCCCTCAAGGCATTTGTCGTGACCCGGGTGGGTGATGTCTTCCTCGCCATCGGCCTGTTTATCCTCTATCGGGAGCTGGGCACCCTCAATATCCACGAGCTGCTGGTTCGTGCCCCGACCCTGTTTGCCGAGGGCTCCCCTGCCCTGTCGCTGGCCTGCCTGATGCTTTTGGGCGGCGCGGTCGGCAAATCGGCCCAGCTGCCGCTGCAAACCTGGCTGGCGGATGCGATGGCAGGCCCGACCCCTGTCTCAGCGCTGATCCACGCCGCCACCATGGTGACTGCTGGTGTCTACCTGATTGCCCGTACCCACGGCCTGTTCCTGCTGGCGCCAGAGATCCTCCATCTGGTCGGGCTGGTTGGCGCCATCACGCTAGTGCTGGCAGGCTTTGCCGCGCTGGTTCAGACCGATATCAAGCGGATCCTCGCCTACTCCACCATGAGCCAGATTGGCTACATGTTTCTGGCACTGGGTGTCGGCGCATGGGAAGGGGCCATCTTCCACCTGATGACCCACGCCTTCTTCAAGGCGCTGCTGTTCCTCTCCGCCGGTGCCGTTATCGTTGCCTGCCACCATGAGCAGAACATCTTCAAGATGGGTGGCCTGCGCAAGAGTCTGCCGCTGGTCTATGCCTGCTTCCTGGTGGGTGGCTCGGCGCTGGCGGCGTTGCCGCTGGTCACTTCCGGTTTCTACAGTAAGGATGCCATCCTGTGGCAAGTGGAAGCATCGGGCCAAAGCACGCTGCTGTGGGCAGGTCTGGTAGGGGCATTCCTCACCTCGCTCTACACCTTCCGGCTGATCTTTATCGCCTTCCATGGCAAAGAGCAGACCAAAGCCCATGCGGGCCACGGTCTGGCTCACCATCTGCCGCTGCTGGTGCTGCTGGTGCTTTCTACCGGCATAGGTGCGCTGATCACCCCGCCACTGGCAGGTGTACTACCCGCAGGCCCGGGGGACCATATCGAAGAGGGTCGCCATGCGCTGGAGGTAGCCTCTGGCATCATCGCCATCGCTGGCATTGTGCTGGCTGCATTTCTGTTCCTTGGTGAGCGCCGTCTGGCCACCTCCATTGCCAACAGCGCGCCGGGTCGCCTGCTCAGCACCCTCTGGTTCAACGCCTGGGGCTTTGACTGGCTCTACGACCAGCTGTGGGTCAAACCCTATCTGCTGGCAACCCGTCTGGTCGGACAGGATCCGCTGGACTGGATGATGGGCCTGCCCGCCTGGTTCGCCCTGCGTGGCAACCAGCTGCTGGCCTGGACAGTCACCGGCAAGTTGCGCTGGTATGCCGCTTCCATGGGGATCGGTGCCGCACTGGTGCTGGCACTGCTGCTACTGGGGTAAACGCGATGAACAACACGAAAATCGTACAGCCGGGCTGTTTGCCGACCTTGATGGAACAGGGCGTGCAATCTCATATGAACTTGAACGAGAGCTGATACCGTGACCTTACTCTGGATCTTGTTAATTCCTTTCATCGGCGGCTTGCTCTGCTGGCAGATGGAGCGTCTCGGCGGGCAGTTTGTCCGCTGGGTAGCCCTGCTCTCCATGAGCGCCAGCCTGCTGCTCTCCTGTGCCATCTGGCTAAGTGGTGATTTCTCCCTTGCCACCACGGGCCTAGACAGCACGGGCGTCTCCGGTGCTGCCTCCGCCTGGGCCGCCGAGTGGCGCCTGCCATGGATCCCCCGCTTCGGCATCTCTTTGCATCTGGCGGTGGATGGCCTGTCGCTCTTGATGGTGATCCTCACCTGCTTTATCGGGGTGCTGGCCATCCTCTGTTCGTGGAAAGAGATCGTGCAACGCATCGGCTTCTTCCATCTAAACCTGCTCTGGATCCTGGGTGGCGTGCTCGGCGTCTTTATGGCGCTGGATCTGTTCCTCTTCTTCTTCTTCTGGGAGATGATGCTGGTCCCCATGTACTTCCTGATTGCGCTCTGGGGCCATTCGGTCACTGACGGCAAATCACGGATCAACGCCGCAACCAAGTTCTTCATCTACACCCAGGTTTCGGGCCTTATCATGCTGGTGGCCATCATCGGGCTGGTGCTGACCCACCAGCATGCCACCGGTGTCTTCACCTTCAACTATCTGGAGCTGCTCAATACCCCGATGAGCAAGGGCGTTCAGTGGCTGCTGATGCTGGGCTTCTTTATCGCCTTCGCGGTCAAGATGCCACTGGTGCCGCTGCACGGCTGGCTGCCGGATGCCCACAGTCAGGCGCCGACCGCAGGCTCGGTGGATTTGGCAGGTATTTTGCTCAAAACCGCCGCCTACGGTCTGCTGCGTTTTGCCTTGCCGCTCTTCCCCGAGGCGTCCGCCGAGTTTGCTCCCTACGCCATGGTGCTTGGCCTGATCGGTATCGTCTACGGTGCCATCGTGGCCTTTGCCCAGACCGACATCAAACGACTGGTAGCCTACACCAGCATCTCCCACATGGGCTTTGTGATGATCGCCATCTACTCGGGTAGCGAGCTGGCCCTGCAGGGCGCCGTGGTGCAGATGATCGCCCACGGTCTCTCGGCTGCCGGCCTCTTTATCCTCTGCGGTCAGCTCTACGAGCGGTTGCACACCCGGGATCTGCGCCAGATGGGCGGCCTGTGGGGACGCCTGCGCTATCTGCCCGGCGTGATGCTCTTCTTCTCGGTAGCGTCGCTCGGCATGCCGGGCACCGGCAACTTTGTTGGCGAGTTCCTGATCCTGGTCGGCAGCTTCCAGGTTGCCCCTGTCATCACGGCGGTCGCCACCTTCGGTCTGGTGCTGGCCTCGGTCTACTCTCTCATCATGTTGCAGCGTGCCTGCTTTGGCCCCGCCAAGGATGAGAGCATGCTCAAGGGGCTGGATCGCCGCGAGCTGACCATGATGATGGTGATCGCGGGCCTGCTGGTTCTGCTTGGCCTCTATCCCCAACCCGTGATTGACACCGCCAGCAGCAGCCTTATCAACGTGCTGCACTGGTATCTGCTGCCGACTGCTGGAGCCCTGCAATGACTTTCTCCGCTTCCCAACTGCTGGCACTGCTTCCCCTGCTGTTGACCACCGGGGCCATGGCGGCCCTGATGCTGGCCATCGCCTGGCGCCGCTGTGTCACTACCGCCTTTACCGTGACCATTGTTGGCCTCAACCTTGCTCTGTTCTCGCTGCCCATCGTGATGGCGCAAGGGGATCAGGGGGTCACCCCGCTGCTGCAAGTGGACAGTTACGCCGTCTTCTACATGGGTCTCGTACTGATCGGCGCCCTGGCCACCTGCACCTTCGGTCAATCGTGGCTGAAAGCCTACCCGGACAACCGGGAGGAGTTCTTCCTGCTGCTGCTGATCGCCACCGCTGGTGGTCTGGTGCTGGCCAGCTCCCGTCACCTCGCCTCTCTCTTTATCGGGATCGAGATGCTGACCCTGCCAATGTTCGGTCTGGTGGGTTACGCCTACCGCGAGCGCCACTCGCTGGAAGCCGCGGTGAAATACATGGTGCTCTCTGCCGCCGCCACCGCCTTCCTGCTGTTTGGCATGGCGCTGCTCTATGCACAGGCTGGCAGCCTGAGCTTTGCTGCCCTGGGGCAGACCCTGGCCGAGAGCCCGGCTCACCATCCGCTGCTGATGGGCGGTTTGGGGTTAATGCTGGTCGGCTTTGCCTTTAAACTCTCCCTGGCCCCCTTCCACCTCTGGACCCCGGATGTCTACGAAGGTGCCCCGGCACCGGTCGCCACCTTCCTCGCCACCGTCAGCAAGGTGGCGGTTTTTGCCGTGCTGCTGCGCTTCTATCTGGCGGTACCGGCGGCGAGCGATCCCATGATCCACTGGCTGCTGGCAGCCATGGCGGTCATATCCATCATGGTCGGCAACCTGCTGGCCCTGGTGCAGACCAACGTCAAACGGATGCTGGGTTACTCCTCCATCTCCCACTTCGGTTACCTGCTGGCGGTGATCGTGGCGAGCCGATTCGGCCAGATGCCGGTGGAAGCGGCCGGGGTCTACCTGCTGATGTATCTCTTCACCAGCCTCGGCGCCTTTGGCGTCGTCAGCATGATGTCGAGCCCCTATCGCGGCAAGGATGCAGACTCCCTGCACAGCTATCGTGGTCTGTTCTGGAAGCGCCCCTATCTGACTGCCGTACTGACGGTGATGATGTTGTCACTCGCGGGCATCCCGATGACCCTCGGCTTTATCGGCAAGTTCTACCTCATCGGCGTCACCGTCGAGGCGCAGCTTTGGTGGCTCTCCGGTGCCATCGTGCTCGGCAGCGCACTGGGTCTCTACTACTACCTCAAGGTGATGGTAACCCTCTATCTGCGCGAACCGGGTATGCAGCAGCGCGATGCCAGCGCCGACTGGGCACTCTCCTCCGGTGGTGTGGTAGTGCTGCTCTCTGCAGCGCTGGTGGTGTTGCTGGGGCTCTATCCCCAGCCGGTCATCAGCCTGGTACAAGGGTTCCAGCACGTGGTATTGCAGTAACCTTTACCGTCACTACCCCTCATTACCCGCAAAACCGGCAGCCTTGGCTGCCGGTTTTCTCTTTCCGGCCCGACAGCATCGCGCACTCCGCGAGCCCGCAAATGACAGATAAGTCAGCGAGGGTGATACCCATCATGGTTTTTGCCATACAACCAGAACCGGGCGAGATCCTCATACCCTCTTGAATTCCTTATTGATATATTGGTTATATTCTGGAATGGAGTTCAGATTGATGAAGCAACACTACGTTTGCCAATTTAACCCGACAGAACTGGCCGCCACGCTGGCACCCTTGCAAGGAGGCAAGCTGACCATACTGCTGGCCGAACAGGATTGCGCGCAGGTTCCCCTGTTGCAGCAGTTGTGCCGCGACTTCAACATCGCCCTGGATGGCGCCATTTTCCCCCAGCTGATCGGTGCGCAAGGATTGTTGCCGCAAGGGGCCTGGCTACTGCCCAGAGCCAACCCCTATCACGCCACACTGCTGCCCCTGACACCGCAGGCCAGCGCAGCATCCCTTGCCCACCTGATTGCGGAACAGGTGGAAAGCATGCTGGCCACCTGGCCAACCCCTTCGCCGCCACCAACCCTGTTTCTGACCTTCGACAACCTCATTCCCAATATCGCCTCCATTCTGGATGCGCTTTATCTGCAGCTGGCCAATCGCGTCAACTATGCCGGCGCCAACGCAGGCAGCGGCAGCTTCACCCCTATTGCCTGCCTGTTCGACAATCAACGGCAACTTGCCTACGGGGTCACCTGCACGCTGCTGCCCAGCAACAGCTTTCCCTTTCTGGAACATGGTTATCAACTCTCGGCACAACCAATGCTGGCCACCAGCAGTGAAGCGAACAAGATTGCCTACATCGACTGGCAACCGGCCTTTCAAAAATATCAGGGGCTGATCCGCCAGCAATTCCAGCACACTATTGTGCGCGAGGAGCTCTACCGTTTCGTGGTGCACATGCCACTGGGCCTGCTGCGGGCCAACGGGGATGTGATTGTCAGGATCCCCGTCGAGGCAAACGATGACGGCGCCCTGCTCTGCGCCGGCGAGGTCGCGGAGCACAGCATCCTCACTCTGCTGAAGGCGCCAGAGAGTGCCACCGAACATGCCTGCTCACTGGCCAGGCGCCTTAACCAGCAACAAACCCTCACCCGGGCACACTTGCTGGAGGTCTACTACTGCGCAGGACGCCAGCTGCACTTCGACCAGCAGACGGTGACCGAGCTGCGCACCCTGCTGACCCACTCGGGGGCCGGCGATCTGGCAGGAGCCCTCTCCCTTGGCGAAATTGGCAGCGTGCGCCATGGGGATTACCCCCAATTTCATAACGGCGCCATTCTCTGTAACGGGGCAGTGATATGAACAACGACCACGCCATGGCCATCGTCTGCGATCTGGCGCTCTGCATCGGGCGTGAAGTCACGCTGGATGCGCTGCTCACCAAGGTACTGCAACGTTTCATGCATCACTGCGCCACGCCGGTTGGCGCGGTATTGCAGCAACAACGGGAGGGATACAAGCTGCTCAAGGTGATCGGCGACGAGCAGTTGCGTCAGCACACCGGCACCACCCTGACCCTGCCCGGGTGGGTCAGCGAGGAGGAGCACTGCCTGCTGCAACAGACGCTCCCCCTGCCGGGCAGCCGCCCCTACCAATTTGCCTATCGGCTCAAGGTTGAAGGGGGTTATCTCATCTTGCTGCTCGCCCCCCAGCCACATCAGCAGATCGTACCGGTCTGCCATCTGTTCAGCCCGGTGCTCGGCAACCTGGCCCGCGCCATTTCCCTCTGCAAGGACAGCGAGCAGCTCGCCCTGCGTCAGCAGGCCGAACTGAAGGATCTGAAACACTTCAACGAATCCCTGCTCAAGGCCATCCCGATCCCGGTGTTCTACAAAGATATCGAAGGGCGATTTCTGGGCTGCAACCAGGCCTTCAATCAGGTGATCGGCATCGGCAAGGAGGCGCTGCTGGGTCGACGGGTCGAGGAGCTGCTGCCAGTCGGGCTTGCCGAGGCCTACAGCATGCGGGAAGCCGAGTTGCTGCGAAGTCGCCAGCCCCAGTGCATCGAACAGCAGTTGCATGACCGCAATGGCATGCGCTATCAGGTCATCTGTTTCAAGGATCTCTTCTATGACCATCAGGGGATGGTTGCCGGCATCATCGGCACCCTGGTCGACATCACCCGCCTCAAGGAGAGCGAGCGCCACCAGCGTGACCTGCTGTTCCAGACCATCAGTGCCCTCGCCAGCGCCATCAGCCACAAGGATCGCAACAGTGCGGGCCATGAGCTGAGGGTGCGCGATTTGGCACTGGCCATCGGGCAGGCCATGCAACTGCGGCAAGAGCGGCTGGATGCGCTGGGACTAGCGGCCATGGTGCACAATATCGGCCTGCTGCAGATCCCCACCGAGATCATCACCCGCCCACGTGAATTGCGGCTGGTGGAGTTCGAACTGATCAAGCAGCACCCCCAGGCCGGCCACGATATTCTCAAACAGATCGACTTCCCCTGGCCCATCGCCACCATAGTGCTGCAGCACCACGAAAACCTCGATGGCAGCGGCTATCCGCAGGGGCTGGCGGGCAACGCAATTATCCTGGAGGCGCGCATTATCCGGGTGGCCGACTCGCTGATCGCCATGACCTCCCATCGCCCGTTTCGCCGGGCCATGCCTCTGAGTGACGCCATTGCCGAACTGACCCGCTATGCCGGGATCCGTTACGATGAAAAAGTGGTCAACAGCTGTATCGTACTCTGGCAGACCGGCTACCACTTCGGCCCTCCCATCAGTCAACTTGCAGACAAGGCGGGATAAGATGTCCGAACTCCTCACCTCCTGTACACTCCCCCACCCACTGACCGATGCGCTCCCCTCCTCGGCGCTGTTACTGACCCAGGTGATGGAACAGCTTCCCTATCGGGTGCTGCTCAAAGACACCCGATTCAGCTACATCGCGGGCAACCGCCTGCTGGCGGCGGATCTCGCCCTCTCCCCAGAGGCACTGGTGGGCAAGAATGACTGCGACTTCTTTCCCCCCGAACTGGTACAACGCTATCGGGAGGATGACGCCCGAGTCATGCGCAAGGGGATACACCAGCACATCGAAGAGCCCTATCTGAAGGGGGGAGAAGCCCGCTGGCTCAGCACCACCAAGTTTCCCCTGCGTGATGAGGCGGGGAGCATCGTGGGGGTCGGCGTCTTCTTCGAAGACATTACCGAGCAGAAGTGGCAGCAGGAGAAACTGCAACAGTACAGCTGGACCCAGCAGGCGATCAGCCGCGCCCACCACGCCCTGCTCAAACCGGGCGATGAGCCACAACTGCTGCAGGATATCTGCGATGCCATCGCCGTCGATGACCGTTTTCCGCTGGTCGCAGTGCTGCAAGGCCAGCCCGAACTCGCCCAACCGCCGAGGATCGTGGCGCAGGCAGGCAGTGCCGATGCCTCGGAACAAACGCTGTGGCTGAACGATGAGGCCCTCACCCAGGCCATCCTCCACCAGCGGCGTCTCAATCAGGTGATCTTCCACGAGCGGCCCCATACCGGCCACCATCCGTTGCGATCTCGTCTGCTTATCCCCTTGCCACTGCAGGAGGATCTGGCAGGTGCGCTGATCATTCACAGCGACCAACCACGGTTGTTCAGCCAGGAGGAGGAGCAGCTCTTCATCCAGCTGACCGACTACCTCACCTATGGCCTGCAGGCGCGCCATACCCAGCAGGCTTATCTGCGCTCGCAACAGGAGAAGATCTTTCATGCCCGCCAGCTGGAGCTGGCATTGGAAGATGCGCTGGGTGCCATCGCCGCCGTGCTGGAGCAGCGCGATCCCTATACCGCTGGCCATCAGAAACATGTGGCCAAACTGGCCCAAGCCATCGGCCGGGAGCTCAGGCTGGAAGAGAAGCGACTGCGAGGGATCTATCTGGGCGCCATGGTGCACGATATCGGCAAGATCCAGGTACCGGCCGAAATTCTCACCAAACCGGAGCGCCTCACGCCGCTGGAGTTCGAGCTGGTCAAGGAACACCCCGCCATCGGCTATCTGGTGCTCAAGGATATCGACTTCCCCTGGCCCATCGCCCGGATGATCCACCAGCACCACGAGTATCTCGATGGCTCCGGCTATCCGCAGGGGCTCAAGGGAGATGAAATCCTGCTGGAGGCCCGCATCCTCACCGTCGCCGATATCGTCGAATCCATGTCCTCGGATCGCCCCTATCGCGCCGCCCTCGGCATTCCCCAGGCCCGTGAGCAGATCATCCAGATGCGCGGCCATCAGCTCGATGCTGATGTGGTGGATGCCTGTCTGCGGATCCTCGACCGGGGAGACTTTATCCCCCAACCGCTCGGCAAGCCGTAACGACACGGATAAAAAAACCGGCCAATTGGCCGGTTTCTGTTTTTATGCGCTGGTGCTGTCTCTATTAACCCAGACGAACCCGGGCGTTGCGGAACATCCGCATCCAGGCGCCGTCCTCGCCCCAGTTGTCGGGGTGCCAGGAGTTGGCCACGGTGCGGAACACCCGCTCCGGGTGCGGCATCATGATGGTGGCGCGACCGTCGGTGGTAGTGACGGCGGTGATACCATCCGGCGAGCCGTTGGGGTTGGCCGGGTACTGCTCGGTCACGCTGCCGCGGTTGTCGACAAAGCGCAGCCCTACCAGACCGCTCTGCTGCAGTGCGCTCAGGTGAGCGGCATCGCGCACCTCGACACGCCCTTCCCCGTGGGAAACGGCAATGGGCATCACCGAGCCTGCCATGCCGGCGAAGAAGGCCGATGGGGACTCCTGCACCTCAACCAGACTGAAGCGGGCCTCGAAGCGCTCGGAGCGGTTGCGCACAAAGCGCGGCCAGAGATCGGCACCCGGGATGAGATCCCGCAGGTTGGACATCATCTGGCAACCGTTGCAGACACCCAGAGAGAGGGTATCGCCACGCTCGAAGAAGCGCTGGAACTGCTCGCGGGCGTTGTCATTGAACAGGATGGACTTGGCCCAGCCTTCCCCCGCCCCCAGCACGTCACCGTAGGAGAAACCGCCACAGGCCACCAGGGTCTGGAACTCCTCCAGCTTGATGCGACCGGAGAGAATGTCGCTCATGTGCACGTCCACTGCCGCGAAACCGGCACGATCGAACGCCGCCGCCATCTCCACATGGGAGTTGACTCCCTGCTCGCGCAGCACCGCCAGACGGGGGGATACCCCACGGGCGATATAGGGAGCAGCCACATCCTCGGACGGGTTGTAAGTCAGCTTGGCATGCAGACCCGGATCGGTGGCGTCCTGACGGGCCGCGTGCTCACTGTCGGCGCACGCCGGGTTGTCGCGCAGGCGCTGCATCTGCCAGCTGGTCTCGCCCCAGATGGTGCGAAGAGCGGTACGGCTGGCACGATAGACCTCCTGACCGCCCCGCTGCAAGGTGATGAGATCCCCTTCGCGCACGGTACCGAGCACATGGGAGCAGGCTGCCAGACCGTGACCGGCCAGCAGGGTCATCACCGCCTCTTTATCTTCGCGGCGCACCTGAATGACGGCGCCCAGCTCTTCGTTGAACAGCGCCGGCAGCAGCTCGCCGCCGATGCGATCGAGCTGGATGTCGAGGCCGCAGTGGCCGGCAAACGCCATTTCGGTCAGGGTGACGAACAGGCCGCCGTCGGAGCGGTCGTGGTAGGCGATCAGTTTGCGATCGGCCACCAGCGCCTGAATGGCGTTGAAGAAGCCCTTGAGCTGGACCGGATTGTCGAGGTCCGGCGCCTTGTCACCCAGCTGGCGATAGACCTGCGCCAGCGCCGAGGCGCCGAGGCGCTGCTTGCCATTGCCAAGGTCAACGAGGATCAGGTCGGTTTCACCGAGATCGGTACGCAGTTGCGGAGTAACCGTGTTGCGCACATCCTCGACCCGGGCAAAGGCGGAGATGAGCAGGGAGAGCGGCGAGGTGACGCTGTGCTCCTTGCCATCCTGCTGCCAGCGGGTCTTCATGGACATGGAGTCCTTGCCCACCGGAATGGTGATACCCAAGGCCGGACAGAGCTCCTCACCTACCGCTTTGACCGCCTCATAGAGCCCGGCATCTTCTCCCGGGTGACCGGCAGCGGCCATCCAGTTGGCGGAGAGCTTGACCCGCTTCAGCGACCCGATATGAGCCGGCGCCAGGTTGGTAAGCGCTTCCGCTACCGCCATGCGAGCGGAGGCGGCGTGGGAGAGCAGCGCCACCGGGGTACGCTCGCCCATGGACATGGCTTCGCCGTGATAGCTGTCGTAGGTGGCAGCGGTGACGGCGCAATCGGCCACCGGGATCTGCCAGGGACCAACCATCTGGTCGCGATTGACCAAGCCAGTCACGCTGCGATCGCCGATGGTGATCAGGAAGGATTTCTCCGCCACAGTCGGCAGACGCAGTACCCGCTCGGCCGCGTCACTCAAAGTGATGCCATCGAGCTGAAGCGCTTTGCCTTGGGCAGGCAGGGTCACCACGTCGCGGTGCATCTTGGGCGCCTTGCCCAGCAGCACATCCAGCGGCAGATCGATGGGCTGGTTGTCAAAGTGGCTGTCAGAGAGGGTCAGATGCTTCTCTTCGGTCGCGGTGCCGATGACGGCATAGGGGGCGCGCTCACGCTCGCACAGCGCCTTGAACAATGGCAGCTTGTCCTGCGCTACCGCCAGCACGTAACGCTCCTGGGATTCGTTGCACCAGATCTCCAGCGGGCTCATGCCCGGCTCGTCGCTCTGGATAGCGCGCAAATCAAAGCGACCGCCGCGCTCACCATCATTGACCAGCTCTGGCATGGCGTTGGAGAGACCACCGGCCCCCACGTCATGGATAAAGACGATGGGGTTATCGTCACCCAGCTGCCAGCAGCGGTCGATCACCTCCTGGCAACGACGCTCCATCTCGGGGTTGTCGCGCTGCACCGAGGCAAAGTCGAGATCTTCGGCTGATTGGCCGGAGGCCATGGAGGATGCGGCACCACCGCCCAGACCGATGTTCATCGCCGGGCCGCCCAGCACGATCAGCGCCGCGCCGACCGGGATCTCCCCTTTCTGGACATGTTCGGTGCGGATGTTGCCGATGCCGCCTGCCAGCATGATGGGTTTGTGGTAGCCACGCAACTCGACGCCGTTGTGGCTCGGCACCTCCTCTTCGAAGGTACGGAAGTAGCCGAGAATGGCCGGACGGCCGAACTCGTTGTTAAACGCGGCTCCGCCGAGCGGCCCCTCCTGCATGATGTCGAAGGCACTGACAATACGGCTCGGCTTGCCGAAATCCTGCTCCCAGGGCTGCTCGAAGCCGGGGATGCGCAGGTTGGAGACTGAGAAACCGACCAGGCCCGCCTTGGGCTTGGCACCGCGACCGGTGGCTCCCTCGTCGCGGATTTCGCCGCCGGAGCCAGTGGCTGCGCCCGGGAACGGGGAGATGGCGGTCGGGTGGTTGTGGGTCTCCACCTTCATCAGGATGTCGACCTGTTCCTGGTGATACTGGTATTCGCCGTTGGCCGGGCTCGGGAAGAAGCGGCCACCCTGGCTCCCTTCCATCACGGCGGCGTTGTCTTTATAGGCAGAGAGGACATGATCCGGCGTCTGCTCGAAGGTGTTCTTGATCATCTTGAACAGCGACTTGGGCTGCTGTTCGCCATCGATGGTCCAGTCGGCATTGAAGATCTTGTGACGGCAGTGTTCGGAGTTCGCCTGGGCGAACATGTAGAGCTCGATGTCGTTGGGGTTGCGACCCAACTTGGTGAAGTTCTCCACCAGATAGTCGATTTCGTCGTCGGCCAGCGCCAGACCGAGCGCCACGTTGGCTTCGGCCAGGGCTGCGCGACCACCGCCCAGCACATCCACCTGGGTGAGGGGGCGCGGCTCGTGGTGAGCAAACAGGGCGGCAGCTTCGCTCATCTCGGCAAACACCACTTCCATCATTCGATCATGGAGCACGGCGGCAATGGCGCTGCGCTGGGCGGCACTCAGCTCACCCTGCCCCTTGATGGTCAGGTAGTAGGCGATACCACGCTCCAGCCGCTTGACCTGTTTCAGGCCGCAGTTGTGGGCGATGTCGGTTGCTTTGGAAGACCAGGGGGAGATAGTGCCGGGGCGGGGGGTAACAAGAAACAGCTGACCGCTGGGGGTGTGTTCGGGGATAGTCGGGCCGTAGCGCAAGAGCTGGCCCAAGGTCGCTCGCTCGGGGGGAGAGAGTGGGCTTGTCAGCTCGGCAAAGTGCACATACTCGGCATAGACATCCTCTATCTCTACTCCGCTCTCTACTCCACTCTCGTTTCTCATCTGTGCGAAGCGTTGCAGCAGTTTTTGGACACGAAAATCAGACAGTGCTGGGGCACCACGCAAGATATCCATATGACCTTTCTCACCAAGTTTTAAAGTGGGGGGGAATTGAGACGCGCGTATTATAGGGATCTGGCTCACAGCGGACAAACGTTTTTCTCACTTCGTGCAGTGTGACTCTGCGCACACTCTCTGGTAGAGAGTGCGGCGAACCGCAAGTGATTGATGGCTCTGGCATTAAATGTCGCTAGTTATCCAACATCATTTAGATGACAACCTTTTGATTTGTTTAACTAGCCAAATTTACACTATCCTGACTACTTTATAATAATGTAAAGTATCGTTTAGGATGACAAGGAGACATCAAATGGCATCATTCAAGGAGAGGGCTGGCGGTACAGTATGGGTGCGAGTCAGTGTTAAAATTGACGGGAAATACAAGCAGTTAACACACACAGCTGCCAACATGGAGGAAGCCAAGCTATGGGCTGCAAGACAGGAGGCGGGGCAGAAACTCGAATCTAAAGGTGGTCAGGGGATGACAGTGTTCGAGCTGCATTGTGCTTACATGAACAGAACCCCAAATCCCAGCACAAAGGAGTTCATCAAGTATTGCCTCAATCGAGCACTCAATTGGTTTGGTGGTGTAAGTGAAGGTGACAGCTTAGAGACCAAGCAGGCCAAGCGGAATACCCTGATGCCTCACAACATTACGCCTAACAAAGTAGAAGAGTACCTTCGACAACCAAACTACGACTTCAACACCTTACGCTGCGACATACTGTACCTGCGCCGCATTCTTCGTATTGGAGGCTTTAACCATCTTGACGGAGTGCGAATTGGAGGTGAGCGGGTCAAGCCTAAAAGGCTGATCACTCAAGAGGAATATCAGCAGCTTCTCAATGTTGCCATGACCAAACACATATGGATGATACGACTGCTGTTTGAAAGTGGTTGGCGAAGAGGTGAGGTATTCAATTTACGCCCATGCGATTTGCGATTCGGTTCTAATCCAGTAGCCGACTTCCTCGATGTGAAGTCAGGCGAACCCAGGGTTAGGGTTATGACTGAGGGGTGTCAGGCTGTATTGATGGATCTGGTGGCTGAACATATTCGCCAAGGGAAAAGCCAGTACACGCGCTTTTGCACTTACCATAACCCACGGGAAATTTCCCAGATGATTCTGCGCTATCGTAAGCGGGCGGGGTTAGGTGATCATGTCCACCCCCACGCATTCCGGCACCGCTTTATTACCGCCGCCCAATCAAGTGCGGGACTGACGGCCAAGGAGGTGATGTTGTATACGGGACACACTGATGTGAATACCGTCAATCGGTACACCCAACCAGATCCAAAGTTGGCACAAGAAAAGATGCGCCGTATTAGCCACGTCACGACAAGCTACCCAAACCCTAAGTTCTTCATGGAGTGACCAACAAAAAGCCCCTCGATTGAGGGGTTTTCTATTAGAACGAAGAGGCTACCTTCACCGATAGCAATGGATCGTCATTGCAGGCCATGAGGGCGTCCCGCTCCACGTAGCTCGTCTGCATAGCGCCCCGACCGAAGGGGTACCACACCAAGAACATGCTGCCCTTGTTGTTGCCTCGCGCCGGTTCGCCGGTCTCGGGGTGCAGGAAGGACAAGCGCCCGCCTGTTACAACCACCACCTCCTGACAAGTCGCCTTCGCTTTCTTGAACCAGCCGGTCGATTGGTCGAGCATGACCAGCATGACCGTCCCGATGCCTTCCGCTCTGGCCTCGTTCGCTGCGTCCACCCAAGGGCCAATGTTGCTGTACGGCGGATTGCACCACGCATACTCCCCAGGCATGGCGAACCACGTCCACGGCGTAGCCAAGGCGTTATGGCGCTCGTCTATGAAGATGGGCAACTGGGTGTTGATGACACTGGCCGCAACGTCCACAACCAACGGATAGCGGGCCGCCATGTACTGGAACACCGGTCTCGGTGTTCTGTAGTGATCTCTGTTCATTACTCCCCCTTCCCTGCCCCGTGACACAGTGACACGGGCGATGTGTCACAGTGGTGTCATCGGGTGTCACTCTATGTGATGAATCCCTTCACGGTTTAAGAGAGCCAAGTAGAGAATCCGCCAGTGCTTGAGGCGCATCACAACTAGGCTGTCGTCTGTTGTCATTCGGTTGCGCCGGTTGATGACCACCGGCACCTCCGGCCCTCTGCTTTTGGCCAAGCTGCGCTCTGCTTGCGCCATCGCCTCCAAGAAGTTGAGGCGCTCCACGCGCTTGGCCTCGACATGAAGAAGGGGCGTCCCCACTAGGTCAGCCCCTCCGGTCATTCGCTCGTTCACACCGCCGCCGCCGCCCGATAACGGGGCTCGAAACGCGCTATCCCTGCCGTACACCTGCTGGTTGAACCACTCGGCCAGCTCGCGCTCGAACTTCGCCCCCTTCTCCTTACATCCTCGGCCCTTCATAGCGTCTCCAAAATGGCAAGTAGGTCACGATTGTGGTGCCCTTAACCACGAACACCCCGCTGTTATCAGCCGCTACTATCCCCCACATCTTGGATTGGTCTCGTCCCCAATACTGGCTATAGAACGCCTCCGTCACGGAGCTATAGCCGTTGAACGCGCCGCAACGCCTGAGTTGTCCTTTGCTCGCCCGCTTCCCGTCTTGGATGTTGGCGATCAATACCGGCAACTGGCCAAGGCGTTGGTGCCACCGGTCGATGACGTGCTGCGTCACCTTCAATTCCCCCCAGTTGGTTGGCACCAAGCGCGGGATCAGTGCCTTCTGCCGAGTAACCCAACCACCGCCACCTTTGCCTGACGGCAGATCCTGGCCACCTCGTTCGATGACTGGGCCAAGGGAGTACGCAAGCTGTAGCCCTTGCGTGATGTCACCATGGGCAGGCTGTGCATGATGATGTCGATCTCCAAGCGCAGCTTCTCCAGCTCGTTCGATGGGGTCGCGCTGTTCACGCTGGCCAAGGTAGAGAGCATCCGCTGGATCAGTGGTGCCTCGTTCAGGTTGATGATGTGGTGGGTGATCCGGCTCGCCTCGGTCAAGCATTGGCGTACTCCCAAAGGTTGTTGGTTCATTGCAGACCCTCGATCAAGTGGAGGAACTTACGGGAAAAGGTGGTGAATCGCGGGCTCGGCCTTTGCAGGACGGCGCGGTATTCGTGAGCCAAGTGGGTCAGCTCGGCAATGCGCTCCTTGCTCTGCACATTGCGCAAGATGATGGGCCGCTGGTCTGGCAGCCCCTTGATGACGCGGCGCTTGAGCGGTTCGGCGTAGTTGCTGCCATCGTGGCCAAGCTCGACAGCCTCGACCATGGCCAGATACTTGCCGCCACGGTTGTCCTCTTCGCGCCGTGCTGCGAACAGGGCGGCCTTGTCGGTTGGGAAGATGCCAACGAGATAGCTGTGGGACTCCCTATCCCCCCAGCGATACATGGTGGTCACGTAAACTTCGGTCATTCTTCTTCGTCCATGATGGGTTCACATCGCTCGCACCCTGGGTGGTCAGGGTCACGACAGCTCGGGTGCCTGAGCAGCTTCATTTGGTAGCGGATGCGGTGCCGGTACTCGGCTTCTTCCTCTTCCCGCCAGTTGTCTTTGGCCATAGCCCCGTCTCACGCAAGTAATGAACACGCTTGGTTGATAGGCCAAGGCGTCTAGCCACGGTCGCCGTGGACAATGGGCCATTCAGCAAGTCCAGCTCTGCTTGGGTGAAGATGCGGATCGCTGCTTTGGGTGTCCGCTTACCGATGCAAGCTCACGCGCACGAAGGGACGCGGCGTTAGGTGGCAGGCCCAAGAGAATGTTGATGCGGCCATACGACAGACCTTCCTCGATGCACTCTTTCAGGCGGGCGTCCAGTTCATCCGTCCATTGGAAGGTGAAGGACGGGCGGTAGAACAGGTGCTTCTGGGTGACAAGGCGCTTCCAGTGCTCAAGGGTGGTGCTCATGCTGGGATCTCCTGCAATGAGGCCACCGGCACGGACACGACCGGCATCATCATCCCAAGCGGGTGATGTGGCAGGATGGGGAGTCTTGCTTGGGCCAAGTTGGTGAAGAACTCATAACGCAGACTCGGGCCTTGGTTGGAGACGAGAATGCAATGCTTGAGGGTCACACCACTGAGACCATGCGCGTGGCTCAAGATAGCCAAGTCGAGGTGAATGACCTCTTCGTTGGGCTCAACGTAGTAGATGAAGATGTCCACGCAGCCATCTTCGTTGACGCCCGCGTAGGTGAATGGATGCCGCTCGGCCAACTGGGTGAGCGTGACATCGAAGTACCCTTCAAGGGCACTGCGGGCCTGCTGTTTCAACATAACGATCCTTGTTAGTTATCCCGTTGCTTCATCGACCTCGCACACCTGTCGCAGATGAATTGCCACTTCGGGCGCTTCACGCACTTCTTGCAGAACAGGCATGGACGAGTCCAATAGTTGACCTTGAGAGGGGCGACAAACTTCGCGCCGTCAAACTCTCTGATGCCTTCGCGCACCAAGATCCTTTTGAGGGTGTCAACACACACACCTACTCGCTCGGCCTGTACTGGTAAGCTCTCTGGCGGTAACGAACGGAGCCAGTCAAGTTGCTCGTTCGTCAGTTTGGTTTTCTTCGGCATAGTTCCCTCTCACACCAAGGCATAAAAAACATACCACACACTCACCCCATTGCAATCTCAAAGAATAAAAACGGGCTAGTGTATTTTTATACAGCATATCTAAAGGCCCGTTAGGTGTTATGAAGACAACAAAACAAACAATCACCTTTGTCTTTTGGTCAAAAAAATGCTACCCTCAATTCACTTCTTAGGAGTCTTGGATCTCTGATCGCCCCTCTGCGTTTGCTTCGCACGCAGGGGCGAGGTTCAAAAGTTGGGCAAGCTACTAAGACTTCCTAAAAACCTGAACCTTTAAGGGTTTAAGACTTTTAAAGGTGCAGCGAAGTGAATTGAAAAAGGGGGGGCCGCGTGTCCGCTGAAATGTCACTGGAAGAACGGCGTCAGTACGTCCGTGACAACTACCCAGATGTGGCAGAACTAATCAGACTCGCACGCCTTCACTTCGGTGAGTCTGTCGAGATAGTGGTTACACTGGATGAACCAATAACAAAGGGGCCTTGAGCCCCTTTGTTTATTCCTCGATCCCCAGGATGTCGTTAACCGTTCGCAGCGGTAGGCCAAGCATTCGGGATGCGTCCTCCGCACTGTGGCCATCGTTGATTAGCCGGTACACGTTGAAGCGTGGCGAGCTGTTGGTCACGATGTACTCACGCCCATCAAAGTCACTGCGGGCCAAGCCGACCAGCATCGGCCCCTGCATGTATTCATCCGTCATGTTGCGGGTCTTGCCGTAGCTCAACTCACACACGAACTTGAGGCGCGTATGGGGCGGCTTGATGGCATCCAGCGCATCCCACACGTTCGGGCTGAACGAATCGGCAGCCTTGCCGCCCTTCTCCTTGGCAGTCTTTGCATCCTCGAACACCTGCGTAATTCTGATTTGAGTCTCGGTCACGGTCAGCTGGTTGGAGCTACCCGCCTCACGCCCGAGACCGAACTGGGTCGGCTTGTTCGCGTGGTGCAACCAGATGACCGCAAAGCCTGCGCTGCGTAGCTTGGTGAGCAACAGGTTGAACGGAGCCCACGCCGCCGCATCGTTCTCTTCCAGTCCACCCATGGCCGAACGTACTGTGTCGATTACCACCACGTCCGGCATGGCCGCCTTCACCCACTTGGCGAACTCGGTCACGCCCTCCATGCTGGTCAGGTTGAAGTCACCCAGCGGCGGCAACCACAGGTTGAAGTTGCCATTGGTGCGCCCGTAGCTGCTGCGCATGGTCTCAATGTGGTTGACCATGGTGTGTGGCGAGTTTTCCCAGTCGAAGTACAGCACCTTGGCCGGTCGCTCGATCTGGAACAGCCGCCCGAAGTCACGGCCAACGCAAAGGTGATAGAGGATTCGATAGAGCATGGTCGATTTGCCATGGCCGGTGTAGCCGTACACCTGCGTGATTGACCCCTTCGTGAGCCAAGGGCGGATCAGGTACTCCAGCTCTTTGGTCTTGGCCTTCAACAGCTCAAGGTCGTCATCGGTCAGTGGCCGGTACGGCTCACGCGCAATGTCGATCTCCAAACTCTCCGGCTCAACATCGCTCAGGTCGATGTCAAAGTCCGGTTTCTCGTCAGGCAACGAGTAGATGTAATTGCCCTGCGCATCGAACCGCTCGGGATGGTTGCGTAGCTCCAACGCCCACGCGCTTTTCAGGCTGGCTTGGTAGTAATACTCTTCAAGCGGTTCATCAAAGAACGTCTCCATGAAGCGGCGGCCCTCGGCCTCCAGCGCCTCACCTCTAAACCCCTTCAAAATGCACTGGCTCAGGTACTTGAACACCCGATCATTACGACCGTTGCCACCACCCGTGGGCAGCTTGCCGGTCGGGTACTTGCCTTGGGCATAAGCGGCAGTCTCAGTCCACACATCCGTTCGGTGGCCAAGTGGTGTCACGTCACTCAGGTCGAGCAGACCCTTGTACTCCTGCTTGCCTTGGACGTAAGCCCACGCGGGCCACTCACTTTGGTCTGCAAAGTCTACGTGTGGCTGGATCTGCCATGCCAAGTCGGGCGAGTTGGAGGATGGCACCCGCACATAACCGCCATCACCACGCAAGTCGAGGCCATCCACGGCGTACCAGTGCGCCCCTGGATTGCCCCCCTGATGGTTCTGCACCCGCTCCCCTGGGTGGCGGAAGTATTGGTGGACGCCGCGCTTGGTCTTCACCTGAATGGGTGAGCAATAGCCAAGCTCGGCCACGAACTCGATGGCTTCATCGTTGTCGCAATCCAGCACCACAACACCCGATTGCTCGCCCGTAATCAGGCCAAGTTGGGCATTGGGGAACACCTCGGCCCACCCCTCCAACTCTTCCTCGGTCGGTAGCCTGCTTTGGTAGGCCCGCCACTTCACGGCGGGTCTCTTCTCGATCAGCGGAATGACAGCCCAACCCCGATCACGGTACTCAAGGGCTTCATCCAGCCAGCTCATTGGTGCCCCTCGCCACGGTTTTCTTCGACCGGCTTGAAGTATTTGTCAAAGCAGATCTCCGGCCACTTCTCCTTGATTTCCACGTAGCGTTTCGCTGGTAAGCGACCCTCTTTGCGCCATGTCCAGACGTACACCCGAGGCACACCCAGCGTCTTGGATGTCTGCATAATCCCGCCGAGATCAACCAACATCTGATCGATGTCGAAGTAGTATTTCACACTCATCCCTGCTCACCCCTTCAGTTTGCTATGAGTAACAAAACATCTTGTTAAGTTGTTATGTTTACGCTACAACACCCACCCATTACACATCAAATGGTTTAATAAAGCAACCAAGAGGGTGAATGCAATGCGTAAGGATGCGAACCAAGAAGTGACTCGTTTGACGAGCAAAGAGATCGACCAGCTTCTGAACTACTTCGAGATGCTGGAAGAGAAAGAGGACGCGCTCAAGGAAGAAGTGGCGTTGGTCAAAGCCAAGATTGGCGAGGCTCTGCGGGCCGAACATGGCGAGCTGCACCCAGGTGAATATGTTCTTCAAGGTGAGAACTACACCCTCGATGCTGAGGTGGGCGAAACGTGGAGCTGGGACTCCGACATGCTCATGCACTTGGCCGAGGTGAACCCCAACCCACACATCAAAGTGTCTGCAACCATCGCAAAGGCCAAGTTCCAAGCCTTGCCCGATGACCTGAAACTCAAGTTCTACGATGCGCTGACCATCAAGACCGGCAAGATCAAGCTGACTGTGCGGGGTGGCTGATCATGTTCACCTTCAAGACCAGCGCGGTCAGCGTCTCGCGCCAAAAGACCCTGCTTTACGCGATGCCTGGGTGGGGTAAGACCACCCAATGCCGCAACTACCAAGAGCGGTACGGCAAGGGGCTAATCATTTCCGGTGAGAGCGGCCTGTCGGCTATCGCGGATTGCGAGATCGACTACCTGCCGTTCACCTCCTACAACGGCGAACACGACCCCGAGGCTGGCGTCTGCTCCTTCGTGGGCATCTTGCAGATGATCGACTCCCCCGAGTTCGCCGCTGCGGGCTACCAGTGGATCGCCCTCGACTCGCTCACCGAGTTGAGCGACAGGCTTATCGAACACCTCGAACACAAGTACGAAGGCGAGAAGAACCGCTTCGCCGTCTGGGGCGACTACGCCCGCTTCATGTTGGCTGCCCTCAAGTGGTTGCGTGACAAGCCCTATCACATCCTCGTCACCGCCCTCGTTGAAGAGGACACCGAGGGGGATGACCTGAACGGGCCAACCGTTACGAACTACTGGCCGCTGGTCAAAGGCAACCGCGTCAGTCGGCAGATCCCTGGGATCTTCGACAACGTGTTCGCGGGCCTGCGTCTGGTGACAGAGAACCCCGAGAACAAAGCCAATCCCACTATTCGCCGCTTCGTGATCACTGACGAGGTGCGCGGGTATCACGGCAAAACCCGTGATCCAAAGAGAACGCTCAAGGCAGTTGAAGAGTGCGATGACATCACTCTGCTGCTTGAGCGCATCCGTACCGGCAACAAGGACGCAACTGTATGAACCAAAAATGGCAAGGCTTCGCCACCCTCAACCTCTCCGGCGTAGAAGAAGAACAAGGCTCCCGCACCCTGCAACCTGGGGAGCATGTCTGCCGCATCAGCTCGGCCAAGCTGGAGAAGACTGCCAGCGGCAGCGGTATCAAGCTGGTACTGCAATTCGATGGGCTCAACGGGGGCTACGTGCGTGACGTGATCAACGTCTTCAACCCGTCCGAGAAGGCCACCGAGATCGGTCGCAAGCGCCTCAAGCATCTGCTGATGCAAGCGAACCACCCGAACCCAGACCAGCCTGGGGATGTCGCCACCATGGTCGGCCTGATTGTCGGCGTCCATGTGGTCAAGGGTGAGGACTGGCGTGACGACTCCGGCCAGATCCGCTCCGGTGGTGGTGAGCCGCGTAACTTCGCACCCTACTTCAAAGCCTCCCAGCAAGGTCAGCCGTCTGTGCTGCAACCAAGACCCGCCGCGAACGACTCCTTTATGGACGAGATCCCGTTCTGAACGGCCCTGTACGGGAGGCGTTAAGCCTCCCGATTTGGAGTGTCTATGAGTGCTTTAGTGTTGCGAATTGACGAGGCTTACATGAGGGAACCGGCGCAGTCCCCCCGCCGCTATATCGGGGCCAGCTCGCTGGGTGGGTGTGAGGCCGAGATCGCATTTAGCCTGCGGGGGTTTCCCAGGCGCCAAGCCGGAGCCCCGTATCGCCCGCATCTTCAAGCTGGGCCACGCCCTTGAGGATATGGTGCTCGGTGATCTTAATCTGGCCGGTTACAGGGTTTACCCGACTGACCCTGCAACGGGCCAGCAATGGACGTACACCGCCTTTGGCGGCCATGTGGTGTGTCACCTTGACGGTATTGTGTGGCTGGAGCCGATGCCGGAATGGGACATCCCGAGAGCCAAGGCAGTGCTGGAGGTCAAGAGCATGAACAAGTCCATGTTCGCCAAGCTCCAGCGCGAAGGGGTGAGAAGCAGCCATCCCAAGTATTACAACCAGATGCAGGCTTGCATGATGTTGGCCGGTCTGGAGTGGGCCATGTTGGTGGCCTACTGCAAGGACAACTCCGACTACCACATCGAGATCGTGGCGCTCGATCAGATCACGGTCTCGCACCTTGAGTTGATGATCCACCACGCCCTGACCAATCAGGCCCGCAAGGTGTCGGACATCCCCTCGTTCTTCAAGTGCAAACTCTGCTTCAAGCGGCAGGTCTGCCACGGCGAGGTAGATGTCCCCCGCTGCTGTGCCACTTGCCAACATGCCATCGCCCACAAGTCGGGTGGCTGGCTCTGCACCTTGAGCGATGAAGTGAACCACGCGGATGACGTGTGCCAAGGCTATACCCGCTACACCCCATTACCTGCATGTTGAATACACACAAGCCCCTCAATTGAGGGGCTTGTTGTTAGAAGTCGCTGTCGAACTTGGCCTTGAAGCGGGCATCAAACTCGCCCCCGCCATCCGGCCCTTGCCGCACTCCGGCCACCGCATCCACGGTTCCCTCGCGCAGGTTGGCATTACGCCCGACCACCGGCACCCGCCCCAGCAGGGCGCGGGTTCCCTCTCGCTCCTTGCTGTTGCTGGGGTCAACGTCAACCAAGCCAGCGGCGACCTTCATCACATCCGTAGCCAAGCCGTAGGATGGGCCAAGGAAGGTCGAGGCCACGCGCTCACGCCCGTATGCGCCGTTATCCAGCTGCTCGGTAGTGGCACTCAGCACGTCAGCCAGGATACCCAAGGCTCCGGCTTGCAGGACGGCTTGTGTCACCCACTCTCCCGTGTCACGGTCACGCAGCGCCATCGACTGTTGATCCTCGCCACCACGGGAGAGCAGCACATCCTTGACGGCCAAGGAGGCAGCACCGGCCAGCGGCAGCGCACCCAGGAATGCTACCTGACTGCCAAGGCGACCACTCTTGGCCACCCGCAGCCCCATCCGCCCCATCATCATCGGGAAGGTCTTGAACTGATAGACCAGCGACCCGACCGGCGACTTGGCCCACAGCGGGATGTCGTTCGGGTTCGGTGCGAACACCGCTTCGTTGGTGAAACGCAGCACCGCTTGACGCACCTTCGGATCATTCATCACCTCGGCGCTGGAGAGGTCGCCCGCCTGAATGTAACTGGCCAAGCCGTAGCGGCGCAGGAACTGCACTGCATGTTTGCGGCCCGCGTCTCCGGTACGGCTGGAGAGAGCGCGGCGCTGCTCGGCTTTGAAGGTTTCCATGGCGACCGACCCCGCAATCCCGCGCCACATGTCTGTCCATGGTGTCAGCAAGGTGGCATTGAAGAAGGCGTTGGTCAGCTTGCCCGCGTCCTGCCCGTAAAGGTGGGCCATCCGGTTGTGAACAAGGTTCTCCATCGCCACCCCGATGTTGCGCATGGCGACCCGATACTCGGGGTCACGGGCGTAGTGGGCGATCCCTTTCACGTAGGCTTTGAAGTCGCCGGAGTTGACCAGCGGCATGGCGGCATCCGACATGGACGAGAGGATGGTCGAACCAAGCAGGGTGATGGAGTTGAAGGAGCGCAGGCCATGGCTGGCTGCGTTCTTCCACTTGAACCCTGGGGTGTGTCGGTACGGGTTCTTGCCCTCGACCGACTCGAACATGGCGACCATGTTCTTGCGCACGTTCTCAGGCACCTTGTTGCGCTTGCCGTCTGTCTCGGCCAAGGCTTCCACGATAGCGCGGATACGACGCTCCATGTTGGGGCTGTCGTCTTTCTGCTTGAGGTAGCGCACGGCGTTCTCCTTGCCGTCCCGCTTGATGATGGTCTTCACCTCGTCCAGCGCCTGCCAAGCCTCGGTGCTGTTGGTGAACAGCGGCTTGAAGGTCGGGAAACGGGCTTCCAATCCATCGCTGCCCGCCCCCTTCATTTCAAACCCTTGGGTCTTGCCGGAGGTCAGCAACTCGAATGCGCCATTGTCCCCATCGACCAGCACTTGCATGAAGTCGTGGAAGGCGTGGTTGCCTTGGCCAAACTGCTCATGGAACAGGCGGCGGCGGGTGGTGCCTTGGAAGTATTTCACCAAGACCCCTTCCAGATCGTCTTGCAGAAACTCGCCCACCTTACCGGCCATCATGTGACCAGGGTGCTCATGCAGGCGCAGCACACGGGCCGCGTCCACATGCTCGGAAGCCGTCCCCTTGAGCTGGCTGGCAGGGCTGTAAACCCCATCGTTGCCGATCAGGTTGTCGTAGATGCCCGTTGCACGGTAGAGCGCGTCCTGCTGGGATAGCGGCATTCCGGTTTCTGCGGTGTGGCTGTCCATCAGGAAGTTGGCCAGACGATTGATGAACTCGTCTCGGTTGCTTTCCAGCTTCTCGATGTCCCACACCTGCGGGAAGTAGTTGCGGATACCGCCATCCTCGTTGGCCAAGGAGGTGTTAACCAGCAATTGCCACTCGCGGGCGAAGGTGTCGCGGATCATGGTGAATGCCTTCACCTCTTCCGGCTTGAGGCCGGTGCTGTCACCCAAGCGCAGCGCCATCACCACACGGGAGAAGCTGGCAGGCTGGCCCTTGTTCGGGCGGATCGCGTTGAGGGCACGACCAAAGAAAGTCTCGTTACCCTCCAGCTTCTTGAGCTGTTCGATCACCGGCATCAGCTGGGCACCCATTTCGCTGTCAAGGCGCTCGAAGATACCGCCGCCTTCCTCGGGCTTGATCCAGTCGGCCACCCACTTGGCCTTGTTGGCCCGCATGTAGACCGACAACTCGGTGAATAGCTCTTTGAACTGGAACGGCTTGAGCGCCTGCTCGTCCGTCTTGCTCATCTTGCGGCCCTTGGCGGCTGCAATCAGGGCGTCACCGGCACGACGGGGCAGCCCCTGATCTTCCATGGCGGCCACAATCTCCGGCACATTCACCGGCTCCCCCTTCACCAACGCGGCGTTAGCGTGACGCATCGGGTTGCCTTCCACGTTGAAGCGGTCGGTGCGGGCCATCGGCTCGAAGTCGTCCATCATCGAGCGGATGTCACTCGGGTTGAACACGGCCATGCGGGTCTCGTCACCCTTGCCGATCATGGCAGAGTCAAAGCCCATACCACTCAGGAACTCACGCAGCACGTCCCCCTTACGGGCGCGGAGCGAGGGCTCCTTGGCAATCCACGCCTCCATGCTGGCCACAAAGTCGGGGCCGCTCTGGTCACGTACAATCGCGTCAGCCAAGTTAGACAGGGAGGTATGGCTCAGGCCAAGGCGCTCGGCCATGTCGATGATCCCGCCAACCAACGGGCTGTTGCCTTCGACTACAGTGTCGCCGGTCAGGTCGATGGTGTGCTTGGCGCGGGTTACGACTACTTGCACACTGGGCGCACGTACACCCAGCGCGTCAAAGCGTTCCAGCCATTCGGCTTCGCTGGCCAGCAGGTCGGTCAGCTTGTCGCCTGCGCGGTCGCTGCCTTCCACATCGTTCGGCTCAAGCAGCTCCATACTGCGGCGGTGCTCGGCAATCGCGTTGCGCACACCGGCAAGGGCGTGGGCATACTCGCGGGCCACCTCTGCCACCTCGGGGGCCAAGGTTGCAAACTCCTGCTCGGGGTCGAGTCCCAGGGTGCTGGGCCGGTCAGTGGTGTAGAAGGCACGACCCAGCGGGCCGGACTTGGTGCCGGTCGCCTCACGGGTGCTCACGTAGAGCGGACGGATCGGGCCACCGACCCAGCGAGCCATCCCAACCTTGGCGTGGATGTCGAGGTTGTCGAGGTAGTCATAGGCGTGAAGCTGGGCCACTGCCGCCCCCACGCCATCCTTGTTCAGGTCGGCCAAGGTACGCACGGTGTCCGGTTGCAGCGGGTCGCCATACGCACCCAGCCAGCGGTACTTCTGGTAGATGTCGGCGCGGTCGATGGTGCCACGCAGGACGTAGGCCATCGACTCGGCAAACTCGCCCATCGCCTCGTTGAACTTGCCAGCGGTGAACACATCCACATTCTCAGTCAGCGTATCCAGTCCCTTCTGGCCGGAGGCGACCACCTTCCATTGGTTGATGAACCATTGGGTGACGTTGCCGCTCTCGCCGTGGCTGGCGAACACCTTGTTGATGGCGCTCGCGTCCACATGACCGTTGATGGCGCGGGCCACCATTTGTCCAATGTTGGACAACGCCCCCTCATAATCGCCATCTTTGCGCAGGGCGGTCAGGTCACGGCGCAGGGCATTGCGCAGGGTCTTGAATGCTTCATCGCCCGTGCTGGCCATCACGGCAGCAGGGCTCTGGTTCACGCCAGCCAAGTTGTCGATGACATTGGCGGGCAGGTTGCGCGTCACCTTGTCGGTCAGCGCCAGCAGGCGATAGAAGACGGTTCGCATGTCGTGCGCGGTCTGCGGATCGCGGTGGGTCATGTCCATCTGAATGGCGCGGATGTTCGCGGGGGCGCTCGGCATGATGCCGGTCTCGGCTACCCCTCGGCTATCCTCCAGCTCGCGGGCCACGGCCTTGGTCGCCACCTTGCCGGAGAACTTGGGCTTGAGCATCTGATAGACATCAGCCTCAATGATCTCGGAACCCAGCATGGCGCGGCCCAAACCGGCCTTGGAACCGGCTACCTTGGCAGCAGCTCGCTGGGCGTACACCCACTCGATTTGATCCAGGGTCGGCTGGTCGGCCATCTTGAGGGCATTGATATACTGCTCGCGCAGCTCGTTACGGGTAGCGCGGTACTGGCCAAGGTGATTTCGACCCGCTTCTTGCCGACCATGCTCTTGGTCATTCGGGCACGGCGGATCATTTCGTCCGCCATGGCCTCATGGTCTTTGGCAATCTCGTCCGGTTTGACCTCGACCACCTTGTCGGCCAGCTTGGCAGTCGGCTGGCGCTTGACGGTCGGGGCGCTCTCGGCAGCCTGCGGGGCGACCGGTGCATGGGAAGCACGGGCCGGTTTCTCGGCAATCTCTTGCGCCTTGTTGACGGCCCCTGCGGTCTTGACCACTCGCTCACGGCGCTTCTTGTTGACCGTCTTCACGGTCTCCTTCATCACCTCTTGAGCGGCCTCAATCTTGGCGAGCCCCGCTTTCACCTGTTCGATAAGGGCGGGGTCTACTTCCACACTCGGGGTCTCTTTGCCGAGAACCAGATTGGCCTGTTCGGTCACGGCCTCCACTTCCGGTACGGCCTCCGGCAGCTTCTCTACCGGTGCAACCGGTTCAGCGGTCGGCTTCTTGCCCTTCACGGCATGACGGGCCTTTTGGGCCAAGGCATAGTTCCAAGCGGTCTGGCTGGTCGGCATCGCATCGCGGCCTACCCACACCCCATGCTCTGCCAGCATGGCATCGCGCAGCCCCTGTTTCATAATGGCCACGGCGTAGGGTACGGACGATGGGTGGTTCGGGTTGAACAGCACATCGCGCATGAAGAGGGCCGGATCATGGTTGCCGGTCTTCTTCACGTACTCCAGATAGGTCTCGCCGGTCATAGTGCCGGATTGCTCGATGGCCTCCGGCGAATCACGCAGCGTCCCCAGCTCGTTGATGATGGTGTGCGCCCGCTGCTGGCTGTCTTTGGCGTAGTGCAGGTTCGGCAGGGTCTTGCCGTCTTTGTTCTTGAAGGTGAACACGTTGCGCATGTTGAACAGCGCCATGCCAAGCTGGCTATCCTGGCCAACGTGGGACGGCCACTGGTCGGGGCCCTGCGCCAGATCATCGAACACCTGATCGAACTGCTCCAGCTCGGCCAAGGCTTTGGCTCGAATGGCCAAGCTCTCCTTGCTGCCCTTGGTCTTCACCTGCTCAACCTGCTTGAGCAATGCCTGTGCGTCATCGAACACCTTGCCATCAGGCAGGCCAAGGCGGGCGATGATCTGCTCGTTGTCCGGCAGGATGCGGGCGAACAGCTCGTTGAGCGCGGGGTCTTCTTTGATCCCGCTGGCCTTGCCCTTGTTGATGATGCGGTCGTATACGGCGCGGATCTTCTCTGCCAGTGCCACCCAGAAGGATTGATCGAGCAGGGTCGCTTCGCGGTTGTTCATCGCCCAACCGGCACCCGCTTCGGCAAAGATCTCGTTGAGGCTGTGTGACACATTGGATGTCAGGCCGGTGTCAGAGGTTGGCAGGATGTCACCAATGGTGCCGGTCTCAAGGCGACCACGTACCGCGTTGACGAACAGGCGGCGCTCACTCGGGGTCAGGATGTTCGCATACCCCCAGTGCATCAGCTCATGCAGCAGGGCATACGGACGCGGGCGCTTATCGGGACGGTCGGCGTCCGGCAGACGAACGGTGTTGAACCCTTCCTTCTGGCTGTAGACGCTGTAGTGCGGGGCTCCCGCTGTCTTCTCAATGTTAGGCACCTTGCCATCAGGATGGGCAATGGCCACACGGTTGAGGGTGTCCCAGACAAACTTGGTGGTCTTGTGGTCGTAGTCGGCCATCAGCTCGTTGAGGGCTCGCATCGCCTTGACCCGCTCGCCGTTGGGCAGCAGCAGACCACGGGGGTAGAGGCGTTCCTCCATCACCAGGATCTGATCCAGCTTGTCCAGTGTGGCCGCTGCAACCTTGGGATCAGACCATGGGATGTTGCTATCGAGCGTGACGCGGGAAAGGTAGAGACCTTCCACGCTCAGATCGCCGTCACCCAGCATCCCGCTCTCGATCAGAGTGCGCTCAAGGTCGGCCATTCGGCGGTCGAAGGCCGGTACGCCGGTCGGCTTGAAGAAGTCGGCTTGCCATGTGGCAGCCAAGGGGAACCGCTTGCCTTTGGCGTTGGCCCAAGTGTCGATGGTCGAACCGGCTACGTGCTCCAGCTTGGGCGCGGCCTGTTGCTTGGGGGCGTCCGGCTGCCACACCATGTCAGCCAACTGACGCGGGGTGATGGCGCGGCCACTGCGGGCCTTCTCGTAGGGCAGTGAGTTCTTGGTCGAGAGCCACACCACATCCCACTCGTTGGCGTCCGCCTTGCCAAGCAGGTTGCGGGCAGTCAGGGTACGCTTGCCCGCTTGGGCCTGTTGCATCTGGGCGTTGGATACGAGGCGGACGGTGTGCTTGCCCTGCTCGGGGGACTTCTTCACCAGCGCCAAGGCAAAGCCGCTCGGGGCTTTCATGGCGTCCGAGTCGAGGCTCGGCAACTGTGGCGCATCTGTGTCGGTGGTGGTCAGCTCCACGATCCGCTTGGCGGTCACGTCCGGCTTGCGGCCCATCAGGATGGCGGCGCTCTCCGGTGCGTCCACAAAGGCGACTTGTCCTGGCCGGTTCGGGTCAACCACGGCGAATACCTTGTCACCACGGCGGGCCTTCACCAGCTCGCCGCTGGCGTTGAGGTAGGTCACGCGGGTGTCAGCCACGAACGGGGTCGGCTGCTTGGTGGCCAGCACGGAGGCCTTGGCCTCGACCATCTGCGGCAGCTTCTTGAGGTTGTCGAACCGCTGGCGTTGACGCTCAACGGCGGCAGCCTTACGGGCCTTGTCCGCGACCACTTCATCGGTGGCGAACTGGCTCTGGCGTTCCAGTGAGTCGGTGTTGCCTCGGATGTTCTTGCGACCGGTGGAGCCCTTGCTCATTTGCGCTTCAATGCTGTTGCGCACATGGTTGATGACCCACTGGGTTTGCAGGTTGGCATCGAGCAGCGGGTCGCCGCCACGCTTGGACACCAGCTTGACCATCGCATTACGGGATTCAATGTTGACCAGCTCCTGACGGGCTTGGCGGCCATAGTGCGTGATGTTCTCGGGGGTGATCTCCACGCCCTGACGCTTGGCCTCCTGCACCAGGATCAGCAATTCGTGGCGCAGCTCGCCCATGACCTGATCGGACTCGTAGCCCTGACGGACAGACTCGGCACCGGCTCGGGCGGTGGCTCGGTCATTGGCACCAGCGGCCTTGCTGGCAGCACGTTCGGCGTCAATCTCGTCAATCAAATCATCTTCATCGCCAACGGCCAGATCATCGGGGTCGATGTCATCCTCGTCCAGCATCTTGGAGACGATCTGCTTACCCTCGGCCTCGGTCTTGCTGGACTCGCGGAAGGTCTGGAGGATGGCCTCTTTGTTGCTGGCGTAGGTATCACGCTCGCCAAGGAACTGCTGGAACGGGACTTCATCGGTACTCCCGTTCAGACTAACCTCTTCGAGGTAGTCCTCCAGCGCCTGACGGGTCATGTCCTTCACACTGGCCTCGCGCTGGTCGGCATGGTTGGTCATCCGGTAGTACAGGGTTTCAGTGTCCAGCGAGTCCGCATCTTCAATACCGAACTGGGCCTTGGCCACACGGCGGATCAGCTTCTGGGCATCCTTCACGCCGTTGATGTCGGCACCGGCAAACTCGGGCATCCCTTGCAGGCGGGCCTTCATCACGGCGCTGAACGGGGTGCGGCGCTCGGTTTCCTGGGCGGCCTCTTCGGTGGCTTGCCCGTCCTCTTTGGCCGGTGTCTCGCCTTCGGCTTTGGGGTCGGCGGTCACTTCATCAGCGGCGGCCTCTGCCTCGGTATCGGCCCACTTGCCGTCACGGATCATCCGCAACTCGCGCTCGGCGTTGTTGATGCGGGTCAGCAGCTCGTTGGCTTTCTTGTCATCACCTGCGGAGATGGCGGCCTCGGCTTCGCCTTGCAGCTTGTCACGCTGGCCAAGGATGATCTTGCCGGTCAGGCGAGAGTTACGCAGCGCAAGCAGCTGGTCATACTCGGGGTCTTCTGGGTTGGTAACGGAAAGGTCGTCTTCAATGCTGGCCAAGTCTTCATCAAACTCGGCGGCGATGCGCTCGGCCTCGGTCATTTCCGGCTCCATCACGAAATCGGTAGACGGCTTGGCCTCGGGGCCGGTGCGCTGGGTTGCATACTGGCCAAGGTTGGTCTCGCGCATGTATTCGTTGAGCGCCTTGCGGTCAATTGGCCCGAACTTGGTTTCGGTGATGGTCTTGAGGCGGTCGCGGGGAATGTCGAGGATCTGGTCGGCAGTCAGCCCCTGTCCCAGCATGGCATCAATGGATTGGTCGGCAGCCTTGATACCGGTACGAGAAGCCAGCAGGCCAACAAGCCCACCCATACCCACCCCTAGCACACCCGAAAGAGCCACATTCGAGCCAACCTGACTCATTGAGATCTCGTCCTGCAAGCCAAGGCGAACATCTCTGGTCTGTTGCAGGCCGCTCATGGCACCACCCACACCGGCTTCAACTGCGCCTTGTGTCAGCGCCCCGCTAAGGGCTCCGGCGCGGTAGGCTTGGGCGGTGGTCTTGCCAGAGAGGCGAGCCATGTTGGCGGCAGTGGCTGCCTTGCCAAACGGGATCAGATTGATGGGGTCAAGCACCAAGGCACCCACGATGGACTTTGCGGTTTCCCAGCCGCCAACGCGATCAATCGCGCCGCCATCCTCGAAAAAAAGGGGCATCTTGTTGTAGGCATCTTGCAGCCGTTTGGCGCGAGCGCGCTCCTCTTCGTTGGCTCCGTATGATTCCGCAGTATCGGCCACCATGCCCGCGCTATTGAGATTCGCATAGGTACGTTCGGAGTACCACTCCTTAACCATGTCATCATCGTTCTCAAACTGGCGACCCTTAGACCAAAAGTGCCGTCTGAGATCATCTTTGAAATTGGGGTCATCAAGGGGATTGCTTTGGTACGATGTGCTGGCTTTACTTTCAGGATTGGTCGTTTCGTTTGAATCAAGAAAGCCGGATGGGAGATTAATTTTGATTTCCATGTCTGCACCTATACGGGTCTAAGTTGCCGTTGCGCCCGTAGTGTGCGTTTGTCACATCCTCATGTCGTCCTTTTAGTTTGATCGGTATCACCCAAGACGTTATTTTTTGTTGATCCTTTTGTCACTCTTATTTAAGGTGGTTACGTAAAACAACAACAGGCCAGTCAAGGAAGCAGACAAATGAGCGATATGCTTGCCACATTGATGAATAAGAGACGCCTAAAGGCGGCGCTAAATGGATTGACGCTATCTCAGTTAGATTCGTTAAGTGTCATTTTTCAGGAAGTCCATAACGAAATTAAGTCCGATGAATTGGAACTTATTCGAGCCAGGGAGGAACGGGAAAGAAAGCTGCGAGAGGCAATGAGTACCCTAGAGAAGATGGGAATAAGTAAGGACGATCTAAAAGGTTTCCTCGGGATGGAAGCTGTACCCGATCAACCAAAGGTTAAGCGCCAGTACAAGAAGCGCGACCCGAACGCAGTGAAGACCAAGGCCGATGACCCCAGCAAACCCAAGAGTGGCGTGGAGTATCGCTATATCAACAAGCATGGCGATGAATCCTCATGGTACGGGCTGGGCCGTATGCCGGTGCCAATGAGAACCGCCATCTTTAGTGGCGAGAAGAAGCTGGAAGACTTTGTTTATAACCCAGAGCCGGAATTGGAAGGAGCGGTATAACCGCCCCATTCCTTACCGATAGTTGGCCAGTTCTTTCTTGAGCTGGCTAACTACATCTGCAAATGCCTGCTTATCTGCATTGCGCGTTGACGCATATTCCCCGCGATCATAAGTCACCACGGAGCCGCCATTCATCAGATTGATATAGGCGTTTTCCAGCATCCGAAGTCGCTTCACGCTGCCCGCGTAATCGGGTGAATTGGGGATAGCCAAGGAGCGAGTACCGGACAGGATCAGCGATAGCTTGCTCGCTTCCTCCATCGTTAACTTACCTTCTTGGTCTGCCCGATAGAGCCCAACTAACTTCTCGCGCTGGGTGGTCTGGACAAGCTGCATCTGCTCGGTCGGGTCTTTGGTCAGTTCTTCAATTGGCAACTGACCACGGGCGTACTTATCGACCTGCTGGGCTTTCTGCTCGACCGCTTTGAACGCCTCTAACAGCTGTACGGTTGAGTCCACTTCGCTTTGTGAGTTGGCCACAAATGGGTGGTTGTTCCCTTCGTTTTGCAGACCCGCCTCCAAGGTAAACGAGGTATCCCATTGGCGAGCGTTGGCAGCGCGGGACTCGGTTTCCTTGGCGAACGAGGCCACCTTGCTTTTGAGGGCTTGAAGCTGGCGGCGCAGTTCGTTCATCCTGTCGAGCGGGATCTGGCTGGCAGGCTTCTGGATAAGGGTGGCAATCTCCTGCTCCAGTCGCTGCCGTTCACCGGCCAACTCGGTGCGCTGGGTGTTACTCCAGATCATCGGGTCAATCGGTTGGTACGCCCCGCTCTGTGTCTGCATGGACGCAATCACATCGCGGTCACGCGGGATACCCATTTCCTGGGCGACCTTCTCTACGGCTGCGACCCGCTCGCTTGGGTTGTCCTTGACCAGCTCGGTCACTCGGTTGATGAACTCGTCCACCTGCTCTTGGCGCGGGGCGTACTCGGCGGCAACGTTGCCCACCCCTTGCGCCTCGGTGTCCTTGGTGTTGAGGTTCAATCGCGCCTTCACCAGTTCATCGGTAGACTTCTGCTCGGTGGTGAAGTCGGTGACGGCCTTCTGACTTGCCGCTTGTCCGGTGGCCTGCCAGTCGTTTTGCTGCTTGGTCTGCATCAGGGTGCGGGTGCCATTCACCATGTCGGCAACCTGCTTGTTGTCCGCGTAGATACCACGGGCCTTGAGCCCTGCGGCGATCTCCTGCTCGGTCTTGCCGGAGCTAATCAGGGTGGCCAGCCACTCCTGTCCCTTCGGGTCGGTCGAGAAGCGGGCCAAGGATTCCTGATTGAGGGATAGGGCCTCCTGCTCCCAAGTGCCCACGGTGGTGTTAACCAGCTCGTTGAGCATCTTCGGGTCAGCATCGCCAATGGTCATCTTGAGCATGGCGTTGAGGCTGCTTTTCACCTTGTCCGCCTCACCGGCTTGCAAGGCTGCCATGCCGCTTTGACGGTACGACTCTGCCACTCGCAGCGCCAAGGAGAGGTCGCTGTTGCGCCGTTCACGGGCAAGCTGGGCCTGCCGTTCGCGCTTGGCCTCAAGCACTTGGTTCACGCGCAAGTTGGCCATTTCCACTTGTTGGCCGGTCGGGGTGTAGCCAAGCACACTCTTGAGGTGGCCAGCGGTCAGGCGTTGGCCAGTCTCGCCAAGCTGAATGATTTGATCCCAGCGGCTGTCCATGATCTCGGACTGGGTGCGCTGCCACAGGGTCGAGTAGTTGGCATTGCCAAACTGGCTGCGCAAGTCGTTGGCGATGGTCTGGTCGCCGCCACTCATTGCGCCAATGGTGCGCTCCAGCGCCTGCTGGGTGTCGCCGTCCGTACTCAGCAAGTTGTCGGCCATGCCGCGTTCAAAGACGCTGGAAAGCTGGGCTTGCTTGCTGATCATTTCCATCCGCGCCATGCGGTCGGCTTGGGCCTTGGCCTGCTGGTTGGCTGCCGCATAGGCTTGCAGCTGCTGTTCTTCCGGCAGTGCGTCACGCAGCCACGGAGCGCCCCCCGTGATGGAGCCGATGAAGGTTTGATAGTCTTGGAAGTTGGCGTCTGGGTTCGCCTTCTTGAACTCATTGAACAAGCGGGCCGCCTCGACCCGCTTGTTATTGTTGCGTTGGCGGCCTTCTTCAAAGCCTTGGGCCATGTTGGCCCACATCAAAGCGTCCATCGTGTCCCCCTTATCGTCTGCCAATCTGGCCGGAGCTAGGCATCATCGCGTAGTTGTAGGCAGGTACGCTGCTGCTGCCGTTCCACCCACCGCCGTTCTTCTTGAGGTAGCTGTCTAGCCAGCTGCCCGCTGTGCTGCCCAAGTCGGCCAACGCAGAACCTGCGGCTTGACCGGCACCGGCTGCGGCGTTCAGGTAGGCTTGGTTGTTGTTGGCGTAGCCGTTGCTCATGCCGCCGTAGACGTTGCTCATGCCAGCGAAGGCTTGGCTGTAGGCGTTGTTCACGTTGATCTGCGGCATGTTGTAGACCGGCGCACCCATGTAGCTGGCGTTCAGTCCAGGGATACCCAGTTGCTGCGCGGCCCCGCTGCCCACCTGCCCGTTGTAGATGGCGCTGCCCACGTTCAGTGGCGATTGATAGTTGTTCGCGCTGCGGGTGTCGTAGCCGCTGTAGCCGCTGCCAATCTGGATAGGCGCGTTGGCCATGGCGGACTGGATAGCGCGGTCGTACACCGTGCTGGTTCCTGGCTGGTAGAAGGCCGCGTTGGTCTGCGGGCTCATATACTGGCCTGCGCTGGTCAGCTGCTTGTCGTAGATGGCAGAGCGAACCTGCGGCGCTTGGGTCAGATACTGGAGCGGTTGCAAGAAGGCTTGCATGGTCTCGTTGATCAGGTTGCCACGGCGCTCGAAGGTGGCCCGCTCGTTACCGGCGTTCAACTCGTTGAGACCCTGCACTTGGGCCAATGCCTCGTTGTACGAACGGGTCTCCGCTTCGATGTAGCTGGCCGCTGCCTGCTGGGCCACGGCGGCACGGCTCATGTCGGCGGCGGTAGACAGATCCATACCGGACGCAATCAGGCGGGCCTCGTTCTGGCTGCTCACCCGATCCACGGCGCGATCCGCCAGCTCGGTGTACTTGCTGGCCAAGATGGCTTGACGCTGGGCCACATCCGCATCACCGAACCGGCGCACCTCTGCCGGTGTCCCCATGTTGGTCAAGAGGTCTTGCACTCGCTGGGTGCCCGACTGGGCTTGGGTCAGGTAGAGGTTACGCAGCTGCTGATCGATGGCCCGTTCTTCCATGGCCAAGGCTTGGTTCTGGCGCAGGGTGTCGATGTCGAAATCGCGCTCGTCTCCGAGGATGCCTTGCACCCGCTTGATCTCGGCAATCTCGTCCGCCCGCTGCTGGAGCAATTGTTGCTGGGCCTTATACAGCTCGAGCGGTCGAAGGCCGCATCGGCTTTCTTGTCCGCGCTGGCCTGCTCGAACTGCTTGATGTCGAACTGCCGTTCCATGTCGGCCAACTGCTTGGCCCAATTGAACTGGTCGATGGCATAGCCGCGCTCGTCATAGGCCATGCCGTCCAGATACCGCTGACGATCCTGGGAGTATTGGGCTTCCTGCTGGGCAATCTGCTGGGCTCGCATCAGCTCCATCATGGCTTGCTCGCGTTCCTTCTGGGCCATGTTCTGATTGCCAAGAAGTTGCTGCATCTGGAACTGCCGATCCTGCTGGGCCAAGTAGTCATACTGGGCCTGCCGGTCGTACATGTATTGCTGCTGCTGGTACTGGTTGCCCATCAGCTCGCGCTGGAGACCGAGATTTTGATAGTAGTTGTCGAGGGTCAGTTGCTGATTGAACAGCCCCTGATCCCACGCCTTTTGATTCCACTGGTTCTGGAGTTGCTGCTCCTGATAGGCGGCATTAAGCCGCCCACTCTCTACGCCAAGCTGGGCCATCTGGGCTTGATACTGCAACTGGGCCTGATACTGGGCCTGCTTGGCCGCCGAGTTGGAACTCAGCATTGAACTGGCGAGCGAAGCCCCCGCCATGGCAACCATTCCCCACATACTTCCCCCTTACACCAGACCCATGGCCGCCGCGAAGGACGAAGCGCCGCCGTACATTTCTTTCTCTTTGCGTTGCTGGAGCAGGGCGAGGTATTCCGCCTCGGTCAGTGGCAGACCATTGGCACCCGTGCCATAGGTCGGCTTGTTCTGCTGCTGGTTCTGCTGATTGACCCAGTTGGCTTCACCCTGTTGGGCAGCCTGTGATTTCTGGAGGTCAGACTCGATCCGCTGGCGTTCACCGGTCAGGCGCTTGGTCATGGCGTCCAGCTCGTCCATCGCTTGCTGGGCGTTGTATAACTCGATGGTCGCTTTGATGTCGTCCATGCTGCCCTTCTCGCCATCGAGGTTGCCGAGGTTGTAGTAGCTGGTCTCGTTCATGCGCTTGAGCATCGCTTGAGCCTGCTTCTCAATCTCGCCACGCTTGGTCGATAGCTGGGTCAGCTTGTCGTTCACCGAGGTGATCGCATCGTTGTAGCCCTTGCTCAGGGAGGTGATGTCGTTGCCCGAGTACATCGACAGGCTGGAGAGGTGCTTGCTCAAGTCGGTCAGGTAGGTCTTGAGGTCGGCCTCGTTCTGGATTGGCGCGTCCTTGACCTTGCCTTGCAGGCCACTCAGGGTGGTGTTGATGGTGTCCAACTCGCCTTGGCGCTTGGTCTGCATCCCCGCGATCTCGTTGAGTAGCGCGGAATAGCCCTTGTCGCTGGCCAGCTTGTCGAGGGAACCCTGGGTCTTGGTCAGAGCGTCCGCCCCGTCATAGCCCATGGTGGTGGCCCGCTCTTGCAGCTTGGCCAACTCGCTACGCCAATCACCGGCCAGCTGCTGGCGCTCGGCAATCTGCTGGCGCAGGTTGTTGAGTGCGGTCAGGTCGCGGTAGTTGGCCCCGTCCACGCTGGTATCCATGCCAATCAGGCCGCGCTCGGCCTCCTTGGCTTGTGCCTGCATCTGGGCTACCTCGTTCTCCAGCTTCATCAAGGCTTGGGTGCGCTTGTTGCTCAAGCCCTCAAGGTCGCTTTGCTCGCGCCCCAGCTGGTTCATCAGGGTGCCCATCTGCGGGTTCAGCTCGGACTTGAAGCCAGCCAGCTGGTCGGCCAAGGTGCTGTAGCGTTTACGCAGCGCATCGATCTTGCTGGCATCGTTGATACCGGTGCTGTCGATGTCGTTGGAGAGGCCGCCGATGTCGAGCCCGAACTGCTTCTGGAAGTCCTCGATCCGCGTGAGTTCGGCGGTGCGCTTGTTGCCAAGGTCGGTCAACTGGCCACGCAACTGCCCCAGGGTGGCATTCTGGTTGTCCCACTTCACCCCGAGTTCGGAGTTAAAGCGGCCCATCTGCTGCTGGAGGGTGTCAAGGTAGCGGGCGTAGTTGCCCATCGCCTTGTCGTCTGCGATCCCGAGTCCACCGATAGCGTTCTGATACTGGTCGAGCTGGTTGGTGATGGAGTCTTGGTAAGACTTCACCCGCTGGCTCTCCATGTCATAGGCGCTCTTGTAGCCTGCCAATTCGGTCTGGATGCGTTGCAGCATCTGGGCCTGCTGGCTGCCGTTGTAGTGCTCATAGTTGGACTTGAACCCATCGGCTTGGCTGCGGTAGTCCTCGAACTGCTTGGCCGCGTCCTTGTAGATCTTGTCGTACTCGGCCAGCCCCGCATTACTCAATTTGCCGTAGAGGCTGTTGAGGTTGCCGGTCATCTGCTGCTGGAAGTTGCTGACCCGTGCGGCCTCGGCCTCACGGTCTTTCTCCAGCTTGGTGATCTGGTCGAGCAACGAGGAATAGCCGGTCTTGATGGAACCGGTGTAGTCGGTCAGGCTCTGGCCGTTGTAGTCGTAGCCAAGGTTGTTCGACTTCAAGAAGTTGTAGTAGTCGTTGTTGATGTTACCGAGACCCTGCTGGCTCTGTTGCAGCTTGCGCTTGAGGCTGGCCCCGAGATCATCCACGTTGTTCATGTTCAGGCCGGAGATCTGTTCCTCCAGCTGATTGAAGTTGTTGCCCCAGCCAGCCAAGGTGCTGTTGAGGGTGTTCTTGTCCTGCGACATCCGCTGTTCAAACTGGCTCAACTGGTTGTTGGCCTGCTGGAACATGGCGTTCAGCTGGTTGGCGTACTCCTTGCCCTGGTAGCTGATAAGCCCAGGGGTGTCCACGTTCAGGGGGCGGTCATAACCCTGAATGGTGGGCGAGAAGTTGAGCGGTTTAAGCTGGCCACTCCACGAATTGAGCATGTCGAAGTTGTTGAGCAGCGACTGGTAGCCCTGCCGAAACTCGCCCATGTCCCATGCGCCGGTCTGGCCCGTCCATGCGTTGACGCCACCCTTGTACTGATCGCCATTGACCCAGTTGGTCATCTGGCCCAGTTGCTCGGGGCGGTAGTTCTGCCAGCGGTTGTTCTGGATCGCCTGACTCTGTTGCACGACCCAGCCGCTGTTACCGACCGCGCCCTCTTCACGGGCCAACTCCTTCAATGCCTCCAACTGGTTGTTGTACTGGCTGGAGTAGTCGCTGGGGTCGGCGTTCGGGTTGACCGTCAGACTCTGGTTGTAGTTGGGCGTCCAGAAGTTGTTCGACTGGTTCGGGTTCTTGCCGGTCGCATCGTTGGTCGCTTTGAGGTAGTCGGTGTAGTTCCAGCTACCCAGCGAAGAGAGGTAGTCCCGCCCCTGATTGAAGGCGTTGGTGGCGTAGTTGTTCAGGGCGTTCATCTGGGTGTTGTAGATGTCCGCCTGATGTTGCCGCTTGGCGTTCTCCTGCCGAGCCGTGTTCATGTTCTGGCTAGAGTAATCCGGTACGCTCGGTGCGCTGCTGCCGCCCATGGTGCCCCCTTATTCGTATGCGTAAAGCGCCCCGACAGGGGCAAACCCGACCCGCTTCATCAAGCGGTCGTACACTCGGCTGTTTGTCACCTGTGCCCCGTTGGCCAAGGTGATGCGGTCTGCCCCTTGGGCGGTGGCCCACGCCACGTAATGGGCGATCATCTGGCTCGCCGCGTCACTGCGGCCCCGAAACTCGGGGCGCACGTACAGCGACAGGTCATGGGCGATCTGGATGTCGGTGGCGAAGTGGTTGACGATGTAAGCGCCCATGAAGCCGACCGGTTCGTCCTCGTCCATGGCAAGCAGGCCGAGGTAGTTGTCGGGTTCGTAGACGGTGGCGAGCAGGGTGTTGACCATGCGCTTATAGCTAAACCGGCCATAGAGACCGGTTTCGTTGACAAGGTTTTCGGCCATCATGGCCACGAGCGGGGCGTCTGCCTCCACCATGTTGCGGATGGTGATCATGCGTTGATGACCTCTGCCACGATGGTGATCTCCAGCTTGTTGGCGGCGTTGGCGTTCTCCACCTCAAAGCCGATCCCGATGCTGGTAGCGATGGCGTCCACGCTGACCGGAGAGCCAAGCGGGAACTCGGAGGGGGTCGAACTGGCAGTGAAGGTACTGCCGGTTTTGACGCCGCCCACGGTCAGGGTGACGGAGGCCGTGCCGGACTCGGTACGCAGCGAGACGGCAATCAAGCGCAGCTTCTGCTTGAACGGGCGAACCACGGTGTACTTGCCGTTGGTGATCCCTGCGCCGCTGGCGTAGTAGAAGGATTGGGTCGTCAATACCTCGGGCATCTGGGTCTTGATCAGGCGACCCTGGTTGTCCAGACCCGCCACGCCGTTGGACGCGCCGATCCGGTTGATGGAGAGGTAGCCGGACAAGTCGATGTTGCCCCACTCCAGACCGGTGCCGGTCGGAGAGACGCGCAAGATCTGGTTGATGTTGCCGGTGCCAAAGGGCGGCAAGCGGTTCTCTGGGTTGATCTGTACCCACGCCAGTCCGTTGAAGTAGAACAGCGCCGGAGAGGCCAAGGCGGTGTTGAGCCAGAAGCTCGGGGTAACGGGGTTGCTCGGCTGGGACGAGTTCACGTAGATGCGGGCGCGGGCCTCCAGCGAAGGGATCAGGCTATCGACCTTGCTCTGTGGGATCTGGTCGTTGCTGATGGCCAAGCGGTGAAAGGAGATAAGGCCGCTTTGCGGGTCAACGTAGTCCTTTTCCATCATAAAGCCCGCAACCGTCTGACTCAGACTGTTCTCGAACTTGACGATGGTGAGGCGGTTGCCAGCAGTGACCGGCTGCATCATGGAGATCGTAGAGGTGTCGGGGCTGGCCACGTAGTCGAAGGTGCCCCCCTCGCGCAGCAACACCCCGTTCTTGTAAACGTTGATGTCGCTCTTGTTCTTGTGGTTGATCGGGAAGATGACCTGCGGCGTGGTTACGTCAAAGTCCACGCGGCTGTAGCTGTTCATCGCCTCGGTGCGGATCTTGAAGGCGGTCACAAGGTCGTTAGCCAGCAGCGGGGTATTCAACTCGATGCGACCGGCTGGGCCTGCATTGGGGTTGCCAATGTAGTCATAGGCCACGCCCTCACGCTGGAGGATGCCGTTCTTGAACACCATCAGGGTTTCCCCTTCACGGTGGGCGTATTCGAGGAAGGTCGCGCCTGCCTTCTGGGTGTAGTCCACGCGGCCATAGAAGACCGGCGCGGTCAGCTCACCGATGTTGAGACCGGCAGGGCCACGCACTTCGGCCAAGGTGGCAATGTTGCGCCAGCCCTCGTCCTCGTCCAGGTAGTCACCCACGCGGTATTGCAGGCCGTATTCGGGGTCGAGGCGCATTTCGATAGGCGCAGAGAGTTCGCCCTGTTCATCGAACAGGACGCGCAGCAACTCGGCCAAGGTCTTGTTACCCAGCTCGGCGGCGTTGAGGTAGCGGATGATCTGCTCAAAGTCCCCATTGATGGCCGAGTTGGTCAGGTAGGCCAAGGGGTACAGCTGGCGGATGCGGGGCATGATTACTCCTTGCGCGTCATAATGGCGAACCCGTTCAGGCGGGTGGCCTGCTCGGCTTCGATTTCAAACTCCAGCTGGATGCCCCGATAACGCACTTCAAAGCGCAGCTCGTAGCTGTCTGTGAGCGGGGCAGTCGAGAAACTGCCGTTGTCGATGGCGCTGATCTCCAGCCGTTGCGCATACAGCTCGATGCCTGCCTCGTTGCGGGCGCGGATGGTGATCGTGCCGCCCCCTGTGGCTTGCACCAGCAGGCTGTACGCCGACTTGGTTCGGGTCATTGTCCCGTTCCACAAGACTGGGGTCGTCACCCTTGCCACGGGGTAGCTCACGCGGTCGTCTTGCTGGCTTTCGTTGTTGAGGGCGCGGCTGAATCGCTTGGCTTTGTAAATGCCGGAACTGGTGCCGAGCATCAGCTGGCCGCCAAGGGAGTCGGCGCAACGGGCAAAGAGGAAGTCGCCGGTATTCCAGCGGGGCTTGGTGCTCTCTTCATCGACCGGCATGGTCATGGAGAGGCGCAAGGTGCGCAGGTTGTCGCGCTGCGGGAAGAAGATGTGGTACTGGCCCTCGTCCTGATCCCAGACCGCGCTGATCTCCTGCGGGGTGGCCACCGAGTCGAACAAGGAGCGGTAAAGGCTCTCTACGTCCTCGGACATCGGGTAGCTGTAAACCATGATCCCGTTCTCGGCAGAACGGCGGATCGAGTGGACGCCAAAGCGGGAGCAGAACAGCACATCGTTACCGGCGTTGGCGATGGAGTTGTGACTCACACAGCCCACGTTCACGTTGGCGCGGTCATCAAGCCCCCAGTCCTCGATCCCAGGGCTGGTCACGTAGATGAATGTCCGGTCATGGGTGAACACCAACAGCCGGTTTTGCTCGAAGGTGGCAAGGCCGGTGATGATGTCTGCGGTGCCAAGCAGGTTGGCGATGTCGATCTTGCCCGCCTTGAGGACGCTGGTGCTCTTTGGGTCTTCCTCGGCAGGGAAGATAGCGTGGTTGTCCACGCGGGAAATGTAGAGGCTGGTTTCGTCCCCCACGCAACCGGCCAACACCAGACGGCGGGAGATACTCACGCCAAAGGCGGGGCCAAGGGTGCGCATGGACGGGGCCGGAAACTCGCGCCATGTCATGCCGTCAAACTCACGCGGTACGCTCGCGTATGCGTAGAAGCCCACCTTGCGGTTGAAGATGGTGCTGGTCAGCACGGCAGGCCGAACGAACAGGAAGTCGGTCGCATCACCCCGACTGCTACGCAGGCGGGTGCCCCCATCCATTCGCTCGGCCCAACATAGGGTGTTGAAGTCGTAGTGACGCAGGTGCGAGACGTTGCTCGCATCCAGCGCCTTGTAGGCTCCATTGTCCAGGGTGATCTGGCCGTTCTTGTCACAGAAGGCATTGTGCAGGCCAATGAGCGGTTGGTTCTCCCCCACGTCCATGGAGGTGGGGTCGAGCTTGGTGTCGAGGCCGCTGAACTTGAAGTACGGGTGGGTATCAAGCTGGAGGCTGGGATCGGAGTTGAGCAGGCTCATTACTCATTCTCCAGTCGGGAACCACCATCAACCGGACGCACTTCGATTGGCCCATTGCCAATGGTCAGGCGGGACAAGATGCGGTTCATGGTCAGGTAGAACTTGGCACGGTAGGTGCCCGCCTTCTGGCTATTCTGCTGTTCGGCGTAGAGGTAGAGCACACCCGCGATCACGATGGCGTCCGCAATGGGGCGCACGTCTTCGGTGTGGACGTAGTACGGCGTGACGGTTTTGGTGTAGGGGTGCATGTTCACCTCTTCCACCACCTCGTTGGCCATTTCGAGCAGCATGGCTTGCGTCTCGGGATAGGCCGCGCCTGCGTTCACATCGCCATAGCGGCGTAATGCGGAGCGCAATAATGAACTGAGGGGCGAATACTCTCGCCCCCCTGCCACATGTGTATTGACTGCCTCGGCGGTGCCAAACGGCTTACTGTTGCGGCTCATAATCAAACTTCTCCAGTCGGCCCTGTCTAAAGAACAGGTGGCGTTCAAACCGCTCGGCGTCTGCCGACTTCACGCGGAAGATCAGGCGGCGGTCGTTGTCGTAGCCAAAGGGCAACCAGCTGTCGCCACTGGCACACGGGATGGAGAAAGAGGCATCTACCGGCAGCGGAGTGCGGTAGAAGGCAAAGGATTCGGTTTCAACGGGCTTGCGAGTGCGGGCCGGTTTCTCTTGGTCAGTCATGGGAACCTCCATAGAAAAAGGGCTGGCCGAAGCCAGCCCCAGTGATCACACACGCTTTTGCCAGTTGCGGATGACGGTGTGAACTTTGTCTTGCAGGAGTTCCAGACCGCACTCGGTCAGGTACTCATGCTTTTTCAAGTCCTCGTCATTGCCTTGACGGTCTTTGAGCAGCTGGGTATCGCGCCCTTCCATGTACCGGTATTTCAGGTACGGGAAGTCCACGATGACCATGCAGTCGTCCATTTCGCGGATTTGGCGGAACTGCGGGTGCAGATGCACTAGGAGATCGCCCGCGAAGGTGGAGTATTTGGTGAACTTGACGCCGTAAGCGCCAGACACCTGCTCCGGTTGCCAACGGTCTTTGGCCATGGCTTGCAGTTGGGCCGCCACGGTCGCACCCACGAAGGCCACCTTCTGATTGGAACCGTATGCGAACACGGTCTTGATCAGCAGGTTGTCGAACTCTTCTTCGGTGATGCGGTTCGGCACGGTGTTGGTGGCCGCATCGACTTGGGTGCCAATGCTGGACAACAGGCCGCCCGTGTAGCGGGTCGGGGTGGCGGTGCTCGGGTTGACGATGTGCTTCTTGCCGAAGAACATGGCCCGCTCGATGTCACTCATGTGCATCTTGAGTGCCTTCGCCGCGTTCTCCTGCTCCTTGTCACCCAAACGCAGGCGGGTGTGCTTCAAGGTCTCAGTGACCGCGAAGGAGGTGCGGAAGATCTGGGTGTAGTTAAACACGCGGGTCGGGTCGAAGCTGATCGGGCTCGGCGATCTGTCGCCTTCCGCCGCAGCGTAGCCAGCCACGATGATTTCATCGCCGTTGGCAATGGCAAAGTTGGTGCCACTGATGTTGCGGGTGACGTTGACGGTGCCCACAGCGGGGTTGGCGTCAGCGGTCAGCTGCATGACTTCACCAGTCACGGTGTTCACCAGCAGCGCACCCTTGACGCAGAAGGCCAGGGTATCGGTGATGGTGACAGATACCGCAGTCACACCCGCAGCGGCAGCCGCAGAGGCAGCCAGACGGCGCTCCGGCATTTCGTCACGGAAGTTGTGGTATTGCGGGTCGTCAGTGGACTCACTGCCGGTCATAGCCAACAGCGCGTTCAATGGGGCAGTACCGTTAGGCTCCAACATGGTGAAGGCTTCACGGTAGTTCTGGGGGCGGAAGTGCTGGTCAAACTCGCCAGTCCCGCGCAGACCGAGGATTGCAGGCATGATGATGCTCCTGAAAACTGAATGCTTTGGTTTGGGTTCTGGTGTCAGCGGAATGGTCAACGCTGGCGAGCGAGCAAAAGAAAAGGAGCCGTAGCGCCATTGCTCGGCTCCTTTATATCGGGGGGGTGGATATTTATCGTCCTAGTTGAACACTGCTTCGTTCACGATTTTTCATTGAAATGCTTGTTGTCAGTTGAACTCTACATTTAGGATCGCTTGAACTCTAAAAAAACCAGAATCCTGAATTTGGCAGGATAGAGAAGCATGGTGGTAAGCAAGGATGAATCCGGGAACCAAAATACCGTTCGCAAGAAGAACCGCAGATAACCTGATTGTTGCTGTAGAAGATGTTGAACGTGGCTTGGCTTGTGGATGTGTCTGCCCAAGCTGCAACGGACGACTGGTGGCAAGGAAAGGCCCTGACAATATTCATCACTTTGGCCATTACGATAAGAGCAGTGAACTATGCAAGTACGCCTTTGAAACCAGCATAAGGCTCATGCTGCTTTCCAGGTTGAATGACATCCACGCACTTAGCCTACCAGCGCTTAAATGGCCATACTCAGGCACCATGTATGACCTGATCCCCGCGCACGATGTACATCAACTAAACTTGATCGAGCACAACGCCCAAGGTTTATCGCCAGCAGGGGTCTATCAACGGCCTAATGAAACGCTCTCATACGGGCTCTACTTCCCTCCCGCTGGGCAACATGGTGACATTGCCCCGATGTGGATGGATGAGTATATTTCCAGACACCCTAACACGGCGATTTTATCTATAAGGTATCTGCAATTTGCTGCGTTAATGTATGGTTCCAAGCGCCAAGATAATATGGATAGTACAACGTTGTTGGTTGAGCTATTGCAGACACATGCAATCTGCTTGGGCTGGTTATATCATCCACAAACAAAATCTCGTCAGGACTCCCTCATAAAGCAATACGAGGAGTACATGAAGGCGAAAGCGGAACACCAAGCCAGAAAGCAACATAATTTAATGCTGTGGGAAAAGAGAGTTCGCACCGTATCTAATTCAAGCCACTCAAGGCCAGCAGTAGCCTCCGTCAGATATGTTGATGAATATATTCCTACCCCTCCGATATGCAAACTATGCAATAAAAGGTCAAGTAATATTTCACGCGATGGTATCTGTGCAAGACCTAGCTGTCAGCAGCAATATGCTGAATGGCTAAAAGAACAAGAAAAAAAAGAACTGGAGGAAATCGCAGACTACATTGGCACGTCACCTAAAGCCCTTGAACAACCCACTGATGATGGTTCTGTTTACATATGCCCAAGATGTGAGACCGATATGTACTCAATGGGGAATACTTGGTGGTGCGAATCATGTGGCTTCCTTACCGATAAAAAGTGAAAGCCCCATAAAGGCGCTTTCACTATCTTGATTATCCCCTACGTGACTTGATAAAGCCGGTGAGAGCTTCAAGGTCGGGGTTGTTCGCGGGGGATGCTCCACCACCCAGGGCGGCTTGGTCGGTCGCGCCCGTGTAGGCTTGACGGCGCTGGGAGATCTCCTTGAGCCGCGCCATTTCGCCCGACTCCATGGAGTTCTTGAAGTCGGTGGCGACCTTGATGGCCAAGTTGGGATCGATGAAGTCTTCCAGCGAATAGCCACGCTCTGCCGAGAAGGTCATAAAGTCATTGGCCGTCTCGTCAGGGAGGCCAAGCTGTTGCTGCACTCGGTTGAGGTTGTTGGCAATCGCCTCGCGCAGGTTCACGCCGCCCTGTTGCTGGGCTTGGCTGTTCACCTCGGCGGCGGCCCGAAGCTGGCCGTTCTGACCGGCGATCAGCTGCTGCATCATCTGCTGCATCTGGGTCATGCCGGAGGCCATCTGGCGTTGCTGGGCCAGCATGTCCTTATACATCGGCGGCAGGCTGGCAGCGTTCTGGTCTTCCCACGCCTTCAACTGGGAATCAAAGTCGGGGTCGGCCCCTTGGTTGGGCGGCGCACCTACCTTGTTCGGGTGCTCGTCCTTGCCACCGAATTGGGTGTTCTTCTCTTTGGCCTTGGCCATCAGCTCCTGCATGTGTCCGAGGAACTGATCCTGGTTCATCCCGAGGTCTTGCATCGCCTGCGTGGCAGCATCCAAGAGAGGTTTCGATTGCATCTGCCGATAGTTCAGGTTCTTGTACCTGTCCATCATGCCGAGGATCTGGCTCTCGGTGAGTTGGCGCTTCTGGCCGTTACCCACGTTCAGCTCGAACACGGCGGCAGATTGCTGCTGTTGCTCACCTTCGGTCTTGGGGGCCAGCTTCTCCATTGCCTGCTCTTGCTTGGTTGGCTCTTGGGAGGCTTGCGGTTTTTGCTGCGGCTCGCCTCGCGCCATGTTGGCCATTGCGTCGAGGGCGGCTTGCTGTTCTTCGGGGGATTGGGGGGTTGCCATGGTAAGTGCTCCTTGTTGCCCAGCCGTAGCGGGGATGGGGGCACCTTAAAGCCGTTATGGTTTCTTATCGTCCTTGATCAATAACGACTCCATGGCCTGCTGGTTCTCGGCGGCCAATTTGAGTTTGGCCGGAAGGGTCAGCATGTTCTGTGCGGCCCAGATGGCCCCGCGCCTAAAGTGCATTTCGGCCTCGCTCATGTTGGGCGTGGAGCCAAGCGAGAGGGCCGCCCGCATCACATCTTCCTTGAGGACGGTCTCGGCCACATGCCAGCTTTTCACTAAGGACTCGATGGCGCGGATCTGCTCTTTGGTCAGGGTCATTTGTTCTTCTCGGCTTTGAGGATTTCGATGCTGCGGCGCACTTCCACATAGAGGGCTTGTTGCTGCTCCATCTGATAGCGCATCAGCTCGGTGGTGCGGGCCAAGTCAGTGCTCGCTTTTGATAAGTTCTCGGTGGCCTGCTGGGTGCCACTGATCTCGTTGGTGATGTACTCCAGCCGCGCCTCGATCACACTGATACGTTCCCCAGCACGATAGGCAAAAGCTGTCACGGCCACAATGCCAGCGGTGCCGAGGCCAATCAGCCCGCTAAGGAAGTTGTTGGTCATAACATTCTCTCGATGGTCAGTGTGTGCTCACAGTCGTTGTGCAAGCCAAGCAGGTCATTGAGGCGGTAGAGGGCACGGCGGCTTTCGCGTACCCCCCAACCGGAACGATGCCAACCAACACCAGGGGCAATGCAGCCCTCCAGTTCATGGGGGAAGTTAGCAGCGTGGATCAGAATGCGGGTTCGCTTGCTGGGGCCGTGGAGGGTCACGCCCAGCTCGGGGTTTTCGAGGCCGAAGCAGAGGCCGAACTTGGGGGAGATATGGGGGATAAGACGGTATTCACCAGCTGGGATGCAGGACACGCAGGGTCTGTTGTCCAGCCACTCACGTTCGCAGGTGTAAGCGACCACTTGCCCATCAAGGGTAAGTTTGCCAAAGCTGCCGATGCCATCAATATTGTGAGTACGAAGTGTGAGGTGCATGAAAATGGCCCCGCTGGTTGGTGGGGCCATTATTTATGTAAAATTTTTGCAGGGTCGTCCTTGCTATACCCTATGCTTTACCACAGATGAAGCAAATTGCGTCCTGCCAGAGCCCCCCAAGCCACCAGGTTCATCATTAATGTGATAAAGACCGCAGCAGAGCCTAGGTCTTTAGCTCGTCCTGATAGCTCATGATGTTCATGCCCAATGCGATCAACTACCGCCTCAATTGCTGAGTTCAAAATTTCAACTACAGCAATGAGCCAAGTAAGCATAAGTAACAATAACGTTTGTGGTAACTCCTTGCCGACGAAAAAAGCCAATGGAGTCAATAACACTATTAGCAACATTTCTTGGCGAAAGGCTGCCTCATGCAGCCATGCCGAACGTAACCCTTTCATACTATAACCAGTGGCATGGATTACACGAATCAGCCCTGTAGCTCCTGGTTTGGCCATCTATGATTTCCCCGCTAACAAATGAATTATTGTGATGACCGACATGATTGGAATATATCCAATTGCGGGTTATATACATGACTTTTGACATCCCACAACCCCAATACAGATGAGAACAGATTGTCATGTGAATAACGTTCAGCCTTAGCCTGATTACGCAGACATTCCATATCCATGCCTTTATCTTTAATAAAGCCTGAGGAAAACCAAACTTGCATCGGCACTCTGGTCTGATCATCCGGCGCAAACTTGTAAGGGGTTCCATGCAAGTAGAGACCCAACGCCCCTAAAGATTCGCCATGATCCGATAAGTAGACCAACACCGTGTTGTAGCTGCTCTCATATTGTTTAAGCTGGTTAATCATTTTTGCTATTACACTGTCGGTATAACGAATTGTGTTATCATAGGTGTTTTCGAGTTCTTCATTTGAACAGTTCTCGATATCACTGCGGGGACAATCCGGCATGAAAAAACGATACTCTTGTGGGTAACGTTTGTAGTAAGTAGGCCCATGGCTGCCAATAAGATGAAAGCCAATCACCTTATCTCCGCTCATTTTAGCAATCTCTTGAGGTAGATTCTCCAGTAAGACCTCATCAAAACAGGTGTCTTTATCGCACAGTTTAGGGAACTCTTTTGGTTGAATTTCTATCGTTGGAACCCTGTCACATATACCTTTGCAACCGCCATCATTCTCTTTCCACAACACACTGATTTTGGTGCGCTGTAACACATCCAGCAAGCCTTCACTGTTACGAGCCCTGTTCCCATCAAACTCTTTGCGCCCCATATTTGAAAACATACAGGGAACAGAAACAGCAGTAGCTGTCCCACAGGAGCGAACATCGTTAAACGACACAATCCCCTCTTCCTTTGCAGTAAACGGGTTTGTCTCCTTGTGATAACCATTCATGGAAAAATTCTGACCACGAGCAGTCTCACCAATCACTAGGAACATCAGTGTTGGCTTTGTCTGGTTTGGAGTTCGGACAGCATCCTCACCTATTTTTTCAAATGGCATCGGCGCCTGTAAATATCGTTTATAGATAAATCTAGCTGTGGCGTACACATAATTTGCCGGAACAACTTCTTTATTAAGAGTTGTGTTATTTCGACCAACCGATGCGTAATCCTGATAATAAAATGCCAATACAACCCCAACAATTGCCAGTGATGCCGCCATAGAAGCCGCCCGCACGAACAATCCTTTATACCATCGTTGAGGGTATTCAATTTTAATCAAAAAAATCAGCACTGCTGGCAACACACCAATAAGCAGCACCCATAAAACAGAGTTAAAATTCAGATAGGAACTTGCCTCACCACTATTTGTTTCCAGTACGTTTTGAACCATATCACGATCAAAAATTACGCGATATTTAATCATGGCATAACTAGCCATTGAACCAGTTATAAATAAAAATGCAAAAAAAGGCTTAACGAAATAACGTATGGAAAATGGCATTAACACAAAATTTAGTGCAGCAACCAAAACTATCGGAATTGAAACCACAAAGCCAATCTTAAAGTGTTCCAACTCCAACAGTATCTTTGCAAAATGCAGCAGGATTGACCAGTTTTGCAGTAAAGAAAACAATACTGAAACGACAAGAACAAAAGGAACGATTCTCATCTTGAACAAGCCGAACGAACTCCCCTTCATAACAACAACACTCCCTTAAATTTCATTATCTTATGCCATTACTGACAGTTTACTACATTGCCATATTTGACAACTTGACACAATGCAAAAAGTAATCATTGCAAAAGAAACTTAAGGAAAAATTAAGATGGCACTTAAAAATAGTTTCACCCGCTACAACTAAACACTTATAACAAAAACGCTCACAAATTAAACAATCACGCATTGCTGTGGGAGTAGTGTAAAAAGTCTATTTGGTCTCAATATCAATTTTTGATTAAATCACTGTTGACAGCAACATCAATTTCATTATGGTTACATGCAAAATTCACAATAAAAAAGGATTTTAAGGTGAGAAAATACTTATTGTTTACCATCATCTCCTGCTCAACATTTAATCAATCTCAAGCATCCAATTCATTTGAAACGTATGGTGACATTGGTCAATTTGCCATACCAGCCATTGCCGCTAGTATTTCATGGTATAAAGACGATTATAAGGGACTTAAAGATTTTGGCTATTCATTCTTGGCTACGACTGCAACTGTTGAGGTTTTAAAGAACACTGTTGATGCCACACGTCCAAATGGTGGCTCCAAAAGCTTTCCATCTGGGCATACTGCTTGGGCATTTAGTGGTGCCAGTTACTTACACATGCGCTATGGCTGGGATTATGGATTGCCCGCATATATCGCGGCTGGTGCGGTGGGATGGTCTAGAGTCGACTCTGATAATCACTATTGGCGGGATGTGATAGCAAGTGCAGTCATTGCAAGCGGCTTTAGCTATTTTTTTACCACCCCATATGAACAAAAATTAGCTTTTGCTCCTGGTATTATGTTCGATGGTTCCCAAGGGATTTTGATGAACTATCAGTATTGAATCATTACATTACCAATGCCAACTATATAAATGCGACTAAATAGCAAATCGAAAATTATGAACTGATTAATGATGTAACCTACCTTTGAATGGATGATCCAAAGAAGAACGAGATCACGCTGTTGCGCTCGTTCAGGAGTGCGCCGATCACCACGCCAATGAGGTTGGAGATCAGCGCGACCAGCTCGGCTTTGTCGCCAAGCAGGGAAAGGGCGGCGAAGTTGGCGGCGACCAAGATGATGATCAGCACCAGACTGCGATCCATGACGCCGGTTGCGATCTTGTCGGCGGTGGTGGGCTTCTTCACGTAGGTGGCGCGGGCATGTTGCCGGTCGGCCAGATAAAGCTCGTCACGGGCGTGATGCAGCTTGAGGACTTCTAGGCGGAACTCGTTGCCGAGGGTCTTGTCGTTGATGATGGCATCGACTGCGTATTCATCATCTTCGGTCTTGGTGATCTTCTTGGCGACATCGAGCAGATCACGGGCGGCCTCTTCGGCCTTGTCGCCTTTGAGCCAGTTGATGGCCTCGGGGATATAGCGGCCTGCGAGGCCAAGGGCAAGGGGGACGATGGCTGGCAACATGGCAGTGTCCTGATGGGGGCTTGCTGCCATGTTGCCGGTGGTGGGTTAGGCGGTCGTCCTTACATTTCGTTCGACACTTCTGCCGTGAAGTTGACCCGCTGGACGCGGGAGATCGCGTTGTTTGCTTGCGATCTGAATGTAAAGTCAACTACGGCTGTGTAGTAGGCATTACCTACCTTGGGTGTGCTCAGTGACCATGTGGATGCCGTAGTGCCAGGAGTGATCCATTGACCGAACGTACCCGACATCGCATTGCCGCTCACGAAGGTAGCGTGAACCTGCACGGGGCCAGAGGGTGAGATATAAACCTCTGAGGCACCAGATGCGTTCATGCCGGTGAGCCCGTTGAGGCTCCTGATCCAGACGATTGCCGTTGCCGTACCGCTGGTGCTTCCTGGGGGGTACGTTGCCGCCATAGAGGTGGACGGAGTGGCGTTCCACGTCCATGCGCTGCGACCGGCCAAGTCACCCAACCACCGAGGGGCGGGAATGCCCGCTCGGTTGGCCGTGTCACTCATCCAGCGGTTGCCGCCGAACTCGGCATAGGCTGCCGAGAGCCAGAAGGGTTTAGCGGGAACCGGCATGGTACGCCTCCAGCTTGTCATCCAGCTCTTTGACCGCTTCCACGATCAAGGCCAACACGCCCGCGTGAGCGATGGAGAGAGTGCCATCCTCGTTCACAAAGACCGACTCCGGTTGCACCTTGCCCACGTCTTGCGCAATCAGCCCCGCTTCCCGTTGCCCCTGCTTGTCGTAGAGGTTGCCGGTCAGGCGCTTGACCTTGGCCAAGGCGGACTTGATGGGCTCGATGTTGGACTTCAAGCGGATGTCGGAGCGGATGTAGACATCGTTGAAGTTGCCGTTGCCACCCGCGTAAATACCGCCTGATGTGTTCAGCGAGTCCGCTTCGGTGTTTAAGATTAAGACTTTCTTGGCGTTGTAGGCGCGAACCCATGTGGTGTCCGTCATGTGCCAGCCACCGCCATAGGTCTCGTTGTACCAGCCGGATGCGCCGGTTGAACGGAACCAGTTGCTCAGGTAGATAGTGCCGTAGCTGCCCCCATCGGCCATGTAGGCGTGGGTGTGGCTGGAGGCGGCCTTGCCGTCCAGGGCAGTTTGCAGGCCGGTCACGTTGGCGATGGTATGCGCGTGGCTGCTGTCGGTCACGGTGGCGGCGAGCGAGACGTTGCCACTGCCATCAATGGAGACGCTGCCGGTCACGCCACCCGTGAGGGTCAAGGTTCTTGCGGTTGCCCACTTGCTCGCGCTGACGGCGTTGGCACTGGCAGCCAAGGCGTCAGTGATCCCGTACCCTGCCAAGGTGGTGGGTTTACCGGTGGTGATCTTGCCCCAGTCGATCGCCGGAATGTCGGTCGCGGCAAGGGTAGCCCCTGCCGTCACGCGCCCCTTGGCATCCACTGTGACCTTGGTGAAGGTGCCAGCGGTCACGCCTGTGGTGGCTAATGTGAGGGTTGGGGTGGCGTCTGCCGTGCCGTCAAAGGTGAACGTGGCGGTGCCATCACCGGAGAGGGTAATGGTTCTCGCGGTGGCCAGCTTGCTGGCGCTCACGGCGTTGCCGTTGAGTGGCAGGAGCTGATCGGTGATGCCATAACCGGCCAAGGTGGTAGGGAGGCCGGTGGCGATCTTGCTCCAGTCGAGGCTGGGGATGTCACTGGCCACCAAGGTGAAGCCGTAGCCACTGGCGGTGGTTGGCTTGCCACTGGCGATCTTCGACCAGTCCAAGTCGGGGATGTCGGTGGCGGCCAAGGTGGTGCCGCTGACAACACGCCCCTCTCGGTTGGTCGTGACCTTGGTGTAAGTACCTGGGGCCAGATCCGGCACAAAGTAAAACTCGGTGCTGGTGTAGCCACCAGGGATGCTCCCTGCGGTGTTCGGTGCGGTCAACGTCCAGCCAAGGGGATCGACTACCTCGGTGCTGACCACGCAAGAGGTCATTGCGCCGCTGGCCCGCATTTCAAGGTAGGCATAGTTGGCGGTCGCGGTGGTGTGGTAGACCACGCGGATCGCGTCAAAGCCAAGGGTGCCTTGCTCCACAAAGCCAATCTGCTCGATGGAGGTGGCCACGCCGTTGTTGTGGTCACAGGTGAAGCGGGCGCTGCCGGACTCGTTGCCCACGCCCCAATGGATACGAAACAGGCCGCTGTTGCGCACGATGTTGACGGCGGAACTGGCGATCCGATACCACGTACCGGCCACGGTGGTGAAGGTAGCAGACGAATACTTGCGCTGGGCAGTGTCGGTGGCTGCCGAGACGCCAAGGGTGGTACGCATGGCGGTCGTGCTGGTGTCATCCAGCAAGGTGCGGGCGGTCGCAGTCAGCGGGGTGGTAGCTGCGGTGTCCGATGCCGTGAAGTAGATCAGCTGGTCGGTGGTCGGGGTCAGCGCCGCAATGGTGGTCAGGGTCGCGTCTTTGGGCTGGAGGGTGGGCAGATCGGCGGCGACAAGGGAGACCACGCCGCTCTTGCCATTCACGCTGGTGACGGCCTCGGTGTTGTCGATCTTGTAGTAGCTGGCCAAGGTCTTGGAGTACACCAAGGTATCACCCACGCCGTAGGTGTCACTGCCCACGGTGCCGCCCACGGTCACTTTCCAAAGGGTGGTCACGTTCTGGCCACCGGCTTGCAACGGGGCCGGATAGACGCCCCCGCTCAAGTCGGCGCTGCCGCCATCCACCATGCCACCGGCAGCAGCGGTCGCCGCGTTCTCGGCACGGGTCGCAGCGGCCTCGGCGTCAACCTTGGCGGTCTCGGCCTGCCCCTTGATGGTCAGGGTGTCATTCTTGGCGGTGATCGCCGCGTCACGGGCCGCTTGGCTGTCGATCACGCTCTGGTTGGCGTTGCTCGCGGAGGTGCTCGCAGCGGTCGCACTGGCAGCGGCGTTGTTGGCACTGGTGAGCGCAGCGGCGGCAGAGGTGGAAGCGTTGCTGGCACTGGTGCTCGCGTTGCTGGCCGATGTGCTGGCAGCGGTGGCGCTGTTGGCTGCATTGGTCGCGTGGTGCAGGGCGGAATACTTGCCCGCCGTTACCTGGGTGTTCTGCGGGGCGCTGGCCCAGTTGCTGGCCAAGGTGGCACTGTTCGCGGCGTTGGTTGCGCTGGTGCCACTGGTGGTGGCGCTGTTGGCGCTCGCTGTGGCACTGGCCGCCGCGTTGGTGGCACTGTTGCCCGCGTTGGTCTCGGAGGTCTTGGCGGCAGTCTCCGATGCCTTGGCATTGGTCTCGGAGGTCTTCGCCTTGGTCTCACTGGTAGAGGCATTGGCGGCACTGGTGGCGGCTTGGCTCGCGGCAGTGGTTGCCGTGGTCTTGTCGGTCGCCACTTGGTTTTTCATGGTGGTGACGCTGGCCTTGTCGTTGGCCACCTGCGTGGTATTGGTGGCGACCTCTTGGCGCAAGGTGTCCAAGTGGCTGAACTGGATCAGCCGCTGCCAAAGGGAGGTGTTGAAGGTCGCGCCGCTGTGCTTGACCAAGCAGAGGTAAACATCGCCGTTGTAGGTCACAAGGTCGGTCTGCTCATAGGGCATACCGGCCTGCCACGCTCCACGGCTTTGCAGCAGGCTGCCACCGGCTACGTCATACCAGCCCTCTTCGGGGGTGATGAAGACACCGAATCGGTATTGCAGACGGCGGGTGCTCTCGTTCACGCGGAACTCGAAGTTGTCGGAGTCCAGCTCGCCAAGCTCGTTGAACACCAGAGACAACAACTCGGGGAGCGGCTTGCCCCCCATTTCGCAGGCTTCCAGGTAAATGTCGAGGATGTGCTCGCCGGTCGCGTTGGAGCGAAAGCGAAGGTCTTCCGCTGCGGGACGGGTGCGCTGGTCGCTCATATCACTGACCCTCACTCAGGATCTCGCGCACGATCTTGCGCAAGGCGGCACGGTTGGCCGCGTACCGGTCAACGGACTGGACGCCCTCGACTTGGCGCTCGATGACGGAGAGGCGGGCATAGATCTCGGCGGCTGCGTTGTCGATGGCCGACTGGCTCGGCATCGTGGCCACGGTCTGCTTGATGGCGTCCAGCTCGGCGTACACCGCACGGCGAAACTCGGACTGGCTCTGGTTGATGGCCTCAATGGTGGCGGTCAGTTGCTCGATGGTCATTGCTGCTTCCTCGCTTGACTGAGCGGGATCAGGTTGCCCTTCTTCACTTCGGACTGAACCTGTTCTTCGGACTGGACGGACGCGCCACGCATCTTTTCGAGCATGGCCAGCTGCTGGGAGGGGGTCGGCCCTTGGGCCTGCTTCTCTTGGGTAATGCGGAATTGGTCGAGGTCGGGGACGCCCATGGAGCGGATCGCCTCTTCCACGATCCGAGGCATGTCAAACTCCATCATCATGCCGGTCTGGTTGAGGACTTGGAGCATGTTCATCCACGTCTCGGGGCTGCGGGTCGGCTCGATGGGAAGGGTGCCGTCCACGACCAGATAGTCGATGTTGCCTTGCAGGTCTTTGACGCCGTAGTCGAGGTAGCCCTCTTGGGTCATACCGGCCAAGTTGCTGGGCATGTTCGACTGGTCGAGGCGGATACTCCCCTCGTAGGCCATCGCGTCCTGGATGTTGCTGACCATCATCCGCACCATGGGCCGGACAGTGGTGGCGGACAGGACGCGGCTGATGACGCCAAGGCGCTGACTGCCAAGCTGGGTCAGGCGCTGGATCTCGGTGGCGGTACGGATGCCATCGGCGGTCGGCATACCCTGCTGCGCGTCACTGGCGGCGGCAAGGCGCTGCTTCATGTCGGAGAGGGCCGCGATGTCGTTCCAGTGGCCACGGGTGATGTCGGGCACTTGGGCCACGAAGAAGCCCTCCCCTGGTTTTGCCCCAGGCATGGTCTGCACCACGCCCCACGGGTTGCGGTCAATCAGGTCGTTGATGTTGACCATGGTGGGGTCGGCAAAGATCAGGTTGTTCAGGCTGGCCTGTACGTTGTCCACGCGGCTTCTGAGCAGCCAAGTTGCGATGTCGTGCAGCGGGAGCAGCAAGTCGTAGAGGGACTGGGCGTGACTCTTGTGAACATCGTTGAACAGGCCGCCGATAGTGACGGGGAACTGTCTGCCGTAGGGATTGAACTGGAAGCGGATGATGGCCTCTTCGTCATAGACGGTCATCACCAGCCACACCTCGTCCCAGTCGGGGATACCAATTTGATAACCGGCCACCCGAAACCAGCACTCGTCCGTGACGTGTGCGTTGCCAAGGTTGAAGTAGCTGTCGCTCTCCTTGCTCCATTCGGTGTTCGGGTCGATGGAGAGGCCGCGCCCCTCTTCCCGTGTCCACTTGTGGGCACTCCAGCCGAATGAGGTAGGCGACTCGCCAAGCTGCGGGAACTGCTTGAGCTTGGGGTACAGGCCGGTCTGGATAAGGGCGTGGTAGCTGGCGAAGTCGGCAAAGCAAATGAACTGCATCCGTTCCCAGTCGCCCCAGTTAACGCGGGGATCGTGGAAGGAGCGGCGCGGGTCAACGTTGATCAACTCGTTGCTGTTGGTCTTCTTGTTCCACACCACCTTGGTGGGTGCGTAGCCGTAGCGGATGGAGTCGAGGCAAAGCTGGGCCACCCGCGCTTCGGCGGCAGTGCGGCGCATCTGCTGGTGCAGCACCCGCTCCATGATGGCGCTCGCCTGACGGCTCTTGCGGTTGAGTCCTTCCAGCTGGAACACGGGGTTGCGGCCTGTGAGGGCGGCCATCATGTAGGTGAGCACGGTGTCACTGATGGCGCGGGTGTCGGCAATCACCGCCTTCTCGCGGAACTCGGTTGCCTCTGGCGGCACGTACACATCATGGGCGCGGTCGGCCTGCTTCCAGTGGCTGTACCGCTTGCTGATGCTGGCGTGGCTCATGTCGAGCATGGCCTTGGCGTAGTCCACCAGCTTGCGCTCCTGTTCATCGGTCAGAAGCGGGCTGATGTCGTCATAGTTCTCAAGGGCGGCCTTGAATTGACTGAGATCGACCAGTAGACCCTGATCGGCTTGGGCGGGGCGGTCACGATAGTTGGCCACGGCATCTTACTCCTTCGATGATGCCAGTATTCTCAGAGAGAGGGAGCCTTGGGTCGTCCTATTATTGAATTGTTCCTGATATGTGATTAGTGCTACGTTACACTCGCATTCATCAGGGGGTGAGAAATGCAGCGTATCAGCATAATTAGTATGATTTTTGGACTAATATTGACCGGTGTTATTATTGGTAACTCGCTATCAAGTATTGAGCCTGTTCAGATATATTCATTACTAGGTACAATTTCGTCCCTCGTTCAAAGTATTGCTGCCATATTAACGCTAGCTGTTGCATATATGGCGTACACTTCATGGCGGCGGCAAAGTTTATTCTCCTACCACATTGATAATCTTGTAAAAATCAGAGAGGCACTTCATCGCTATACCGTTTCTGCTCTGGATGTATACCGAGCTAGCAGTGATGAGCAACTAAATGATGCTGCTTCAAGGCTGGAAAACTGCCGAGAGGAGTATATTTCAGCATTATTTTTATATCGCCCTTTAGTTGACTTAGATAGAGTTCTTGAAACTCACTTAACATATGGCATCGAAGATAAGGTGGATACTTTTATTGCTGAAATCATGTCATCTGATGCTAAATCCAAAGAGGGAAGAAAATATAGACACCAGATGTTTCGGACTTATATGGAATATCGAAATCATGTCTTGTCTTTAATTGATAAAAAGTTAGCTCCCTAACCTGCGCCATTGCCCCTTATAGTGCAAAACATTTGACTGTCCCAGCTTTACTGCTTGCAACAAACTTGTGCCAGTAACGGTTGAAAAGTTTGGCATCGCGTACCGGCTCAAGGTGTCGAGGCTGATGGTCAGGGCGTCAACCTGGTCATCATTGACGCTGTTGGGGAACTGGCTGCATTCGAGGGTGAACTCGTCCAGCCAAGGGGCAGAGCGTGGCAGGAAGACGCGGCCACCCTCGATCAGCGGCGTGACCAGACTGGCCCGCGTTACCTTGTCACCGGACGGCAGTTTGTAGGGAATGACGCTCACGCCGGACTCGCGGCGCATTTCCTGAATGAGGCTTTGGCCACTGGCCTTGTCTTCCACATAGAAGCCGCGCAGACCCTGCCCGCGATACATGGCGTTGAGGGAGCATCTTGCGCTTGAGGTCGGGGAAGGCCCACTTGCCTCGGTGGACATCCAGCACGTAGATGTCACCGGCACGACTGAGACCGGCGACCAACATCACTGAGTAGTCGGAACGCTCGTTGGTCTTGAAGGCGGTATCCACGCCGATGATCAGGGCGCTCATTTCGGGCAGCTCGGTGTAGAACTGCCACCAGGATTCCTTGATGAGGTTGCCGCCCTTGATGTACGGGTTCTGCTGGTAGAGGGCTTCAAAGTCGCGCTCGTTGAGGCGCTTCTTCTTTTTCAGCCAGTCGAGGGGGAACCGCTCGGGCCATAGAGCCGTCTCCATGGGCTTGTAGACCCAGTTGCCGCCCCCCTTCTTGAGTTGGGCGGTGGGCAGGTATTTGGGGTGGTCTTCGGGCAGGTCGTCACGGCGCACCTTGATGCCGGAGTCTTGGTACTCGATGGCCTTGAAGTTGATGTGTAGCCACTCGCCTTCCCTCCACTCTTCGGTGTTTTGAATGCGCCCGCCAAGGTCGTCTGGGTGCCAACGGGTGAGAATAACCAAGCGTTTTGGGTGAGTGCCATCTACTTCTGGCTGGAGACGGGTATCAAGGGCCGAAGTGTAGAAGTCCCATACGCGGTTGCGTTGGGTCAGCGACTCGGCCTCAATGCGTGACTTAACGGGGTCGTCCACGATCAAGAGGGTGGCCGGTCGGCCCGAGGTGGTGCCGCCCACACCAATGGAGTAATACGCGCCGCCTTCGCTGGTACGCCAATTGTCCACAGCGGTGGCCTTGGCGTTGAGGATAAAGTCGGGGAAGACCTGGGAAAACTTCGGGTCTTCGATGATCATCTGCACGTTGCGACCAAAACCGCTGGCCAAGTCGGAGTTGTACGCTGTGGTCATGCAGTAGCGTGATGCTCTGCGGCCCATGTAGTAGGCGGGGAACAGCTCGGTGCAGTAGCTGGACTTGCTGTGACGCGGTGGCATGTTGACCATCGCGTTGTTGACCTTCTTGGCGTCCGGCTTTCGCTCGTAATGGAACGGGACGCCCTTCTGCTTACATGTCCAGAAGCGGGCAAACTCGTCTTCAAAGTCGCTGTAGAGCGTGTCCTTTTCGAGCCTATCTAAAAGGAATGCCAACTTATAATGAAACTTTGGGATCACCCATTCTGGGTGAAAGAGAGTGACAAACGAGACAAAAGATTCGCCTGCGTCGCGGATTCGAAGAAGGTACTTGGCGAGGTCTGCTTTGGTTTGCTGTGTCATGGTGGCCCCCTATTACTGGGAGCCACCATAGGGAGAATGGCGGGGGCGGTCGTCCTACAGTGTGGGATGCCCGAAGAGAATGAAATCCCTCTCTTCACTGCTTATGAGGCCGTTCCTGTGCCATGCCATGATGGCCAGAACGTTCACTTGCCGGTATCCCTTTTCCCAGTTCTTGAGGGTGGTCTCTTTTGCACCAATTCGTTCACACACAACTGCTCTGGAGCCACATGAGTGCCTCCACTCATGAGGCGTTTGCGGATCTCGGTATTGAGATCTGCCTCCGCTTTTTGGTTGTTTATGTAATTTGCCACCAATCCTCCTTTTGGTTTGAACGGGGGCGATCCTCACACAACATACACCCCCCTTTCAAGATAGTCAGATGGCCATTTTCTTTCTAAATTCCATCGTTTCGATGGCTTGGTTTAGTTGTTGTTGTGTCTGCGGGTCATCAATGGTGTGTGCCATGATCCGCATCAAGTGTTCGTGCATGGCGTCACTACGCCTGTCGAGTGGGATGCGGGTTAGATCAAGGGAGTGGATGGCTTCCACGAACCACTGGAGGCTGACGTTGGTGGGGATACGATTCTCTTCGCTCTTGGTGATCATAGGAGCGGGTTCTCCATTTCAATGGCACGGTCAATGAGTGCATCGCTGTAAGGCTGGCAGCCGTTCTCTTCGCGGATGATGCCCTTGATGATCCGGCGCATCGTCTTCGGCAAGAAGACGTTGAACGGTTCACCAGGGTTGATGCCGCAATAGCTGGCCAAGCGCCACACATAGCGGTTGGTCTCGTTCTCCTGCGGGGGAGCCCAGCGCATGATGATCTCGTATACGGTGTCGATATTGGCCGCGCCGTACCCTGGGAGTCTCTTCTGCTTACTGTAACTACGCAAGATGCGTACTATCGCCCGAATGCCGTACTCGGGAGAGGTGAAGACGCAGAACTTGCCATCGTGTTTACACTCGGCCAAGCCTTCCCATTCGGTGCCGTTCCAGATCACGTTCCCTGGGTTGTGGTTGCGGATGCCGCGTACCTCGAAGGCCAACGGCTTGAGCAGCTTCATTCGTCCCATGACTCGTCCTCGTCTTCTGCTTCTGCGTTTTCGTCTACATAGATGGGCGTTGAAGGGCCAAGGTAAGAGCCCTCAATGTTGAATCCGAACCACTCCACGGCTTCATCGGGGGTCATGCCTTCGTGGTCAACCAGCACCTCCAGGATCTTGTCGATGGAGTACACGGCGCGGGCTTGGTGGTGGTCGCCTGCTTGCTCGACTCGATAGCCAATGAGGGCACGGTCAAAGTGAGGCGGCAGGACGGAGGCCGGATTGAGCCAGCTGATGCCTTTGGTCATCCGATCTTTCTCCCTGTCAGCTCCCCCTCAATGGCGCGGGACTCGGCCACCATCCGCTCCAGTTCCTCACGGGTCAGCTGGTCGGGACGGGAGTGGGTGTGCTCAATGGTGGCTTGGCTCACCTTGAGATCGGGCAAAACCTTGTTGAGCAGGGCGGTGAAGAGGCGAGTTTGGTTGGGCGACCACTCGACTGCGCCATCAAGGACATCGCGCACGGTGTCCAGACGGGACATGACGGTGTGATAGCAGGAGCGGCGAACCATCATCTGTTCTTCTTTGGTAATGGCTAACTCGGCGGCAGACTTGCCACGGTAGGCTTCGATCTCGGAAGGGCGGCCACGGGCGCGGCGACCGGTCGGGCTGTCGGGGATCTTCATGGTGGCGCTCCCAGCGTTTCAAAAAAATGGCGCGAATGTAGACGGTGCTGGGTGACAAAATAATGACCGCGCTCGGCGGGGTCGTCCTCCCCCCCCTCCTTTTTCCGAACCCCTCCCCCCCCTTTTTTTCTACTCGCGGGCTTCTTTTTTTCTTTTCCCGCGCCCAGTCGATTCATAAGTCATTGATATTATTTAATAGTACGTTTCCTATTACAGGAACATAACCCCCTTCATAACATAGCTATTCCCTATCAATCCCACGCTATTCAATCGCATTTAACGATACTCTCGCCTTTTACAAATGGCCTCACCCAGATCCCAATAACTTAGCGAACTGCCTGAGCACCCCCTAAAGGGGGTATTAAATCTTGGGGCGACCGGCTCGGATAGTCCGACCGGATTTACTTCGACCATGGAGGTCGCTATGAACACCGTCGCAACTACCGCTATGACTGCCCAAGAACTCCACGCTGCCATCGTAGATGGCAAGGTCTCCGTGACCGATGCCAAGGCTGTGCTCCGTGCTCGTATCGCCAAGGCCGAGGCCGAAGGCCGCAAGCCACGCGCTCCGAGTGTGCAGCTCCTGAAGGAGCTGGAAGACCTCAAGCCACGCGCCAAGCCAACGGCAGCTACGCTGCCCAATCCCGTGGACGCCCTCAAGGCAGCCAAGCCAGCCAAGCCTGCGAAGCAGCCTGCAAAGCAACCTGCGAAGCAGGCACCGGCCAAGCCTGCGGCCAAGGCCGCTGACGCCAACGCGGATGCGTTGAGCAACGACCAGTTGCTCGACCTGCTCCGTGAACGTGCTGCGTCAGACAAGTCTTTCCTGTCCAGCGTTGGGATGCTGTTCGTCGAACTCACCCAAGCTAAGTAATCCACACCCGCAACAAACCGGCCCTCACGCGACAGCGTGGGGGCTTTTTTATGCCCAAACCAAAAGGTACGCACCATGAAATCCATTATCGCCCTGCTGATTGCGCTCGCCCTCGTTGCCATCCCGTTTGTGTTCGCCCCGCTGGGGTACGCACATGCTGCCGAGCTGCCACCGCAGCCCACGGCTGCACCCATGATTGGCCATCTTGAGCCCGTGCAACCGACATCCGTTGAGCGCCCTGACCAACCCGAGATCGTCCTCGACATGGTGGCGCTCAATGAATCCATCGTGAGCGAAGCGTTGGCAACCATCAAGGATGCCAAGGAGTAACGCCATGCTCCGTCAACCGTGGGCCACCGTGACCAATACCGGTTCGGTGGTCTGTATCACGTGCGCATGGGGCAGCGTCACCGTCCCATGTGATGTCATTAGGGAGGCCGAGACCCGCAACGTGCCCATCAGCCAAGTGTTGAGGGAGCGTTACGAGTCAGTGCCGAAAGCCGATGTCCTTGCCCGTGTCCACGCGCTGCGTGAGTATGCGAGCAAGGCCAGTCGCCTTGAGGCCGAGGCAATGTGAACCGGAGCACAACATGGACAACGTGCTGTTTATCGACCTGCACGGCAGGTTATTCATCCGGCCTATCGAGGGCGAACCAACCAGCGAGGACTGGGATGCTCTTGCCAAGGCGATCATGTCTTGGGGCACCAGCCGAGGCTTGCGCTCCATCCCCGAACGTTGCGTGAGAGACATCCGCAAGAAGGCCCAACACCTGACGCCCTTCATGCTCACCGACCACGGTGAATACATGGGCTGGCGCAGCGAATACGCGGGCGGCATAGCACACCGCTCACTCGTCCACATATGTGAGAGGTAACGCTCACGTATCCCCCGAGAGAGGCAGCCATAGTGGCTGCCTTTTTTCGTTTCAAGGAGAAACAACATGTCCGCATACATGAACACCAATACCGAAGTCGCCAGCTTTGGCACCTTCCTGACCCGCTTTCTCAGTTGCAACTCCACTTTCTACGGTCACAGAACCCGCACCTTGCTCAACAAGGTGTGGCCATACGACCCGTGGGCACCCAAGTACAGCCACTCACAGGATAACCACCTTGCGTGGCAGGTAGGCAGGTTGTGCCGCCTGATGCTACTGATGAATCGCCGTGCCATGTGGCACCGCTACACCTTGGGCCGCACTGGGGATTACCGCCACGATGCACCGCGCTGGGAATACACCCGCGTTGCCAAGCTGCGCAACAACAGAACGAGGCCAACGGAGCAACAGCTCGTTGAGATGGCCAAGTTTATGGGCAGTGTGCTGTACCAGTGCGCCGAGTTCAGCACCGAGCCACGCAACTACACGTTGCTGTGCGAGTTCGATCAGGCCATCACCTGCGATGTGTTCCAGTCCCTCAAGGCGTGGGAGGACGCGCCGTGGGGGTTGTTCAGCTCGTTGCTGGGCAACTAATTCTCTCCCTAAAGGGAGAGTTAAATCATGGGCTGCCAATTCCGGCAGCCCTTTTTGTTTCAAGGAGAAACAACATGCTCGAGTTCAACGATAGCTTCACTCAAGTCGCAGTCGCTCAGGCTATGAGCGCACATGGCGAGTTGCACGACCTCATTGCCTACCAACTCACCTTCCCGAAGTGGGCTCACGACTACGACGAGACCGGCAAGCGTACCGGCCCCGACAAGATCCAACCTGTCACCCGCATGTATAAGACCACGCTGTACGTGAGTCCACGGGACATGGTGGACACGCTGCCAAGAGAGATTGGCTTTGCCCGTTGGCAACGTGAGTGCAACGAATGTGGCCAACCCATTGGGGAGTGGCAACGCACCATCGTGGGTGCCTACTTCAACCACGGCACCAACGACAACCCGAACTGGAGCAGCCACACATGAGCATCTTCGAGAACATGACATGGGGGTTGAACACCCCAAATCTGCCCCGCCTTGGGGCTCGGGCCATCTTGCATCGGGGAAACGTGGACTTCCTGGGCGACCGTGCCGGTGTGTACGGCGAGCCAAGTGAAGAGTGGCAAGCCGAGTGCGACAAGGTGTTGCCGCACTTCCTCAAGCAGCTAACCAAGATGGCCAAGGCATACCAGATATGCACCGACATGGATGAGGTATTCCGCCTCGAACACAAGGGCTGGGTGTGTGAGGCCAGCCCAAGGCGTAGCTATGGCTACCTCTACATCGACATCTACCGCCCCGCCTAACAGCGGGGTTTTTGTTTCATGGAGAATCATCATGTTCAAACCAACCGTACACTCCTACTTCTCTGGCGCTGGCCTGATGGACACCGGCCTTATCTTCGGTGGCCTGCCCATCGCCCGCTCGTTCGAGTTAGATCCGCTGGCCTGCAAGGTGCAGGCTGCCAACCTTGGCGACCACGTTGAGAACGTGGACGTGACCCAGCTGTGTGTGACTGGCCAAGGTGAAGCCGATGTGATCATCGGCACCTACCCATGCACCAAGTACAGCAACATTGCCGACATCAAGGGCACCCGCACGGGTGACGACTTGTTCCTCCACTTCTTCCGCCACATTGCGTTGATGCGGCCCGAAGTCTACGTGGTCGAGAACGTACCTGGGATGACCAAGTTTCCGGTGGTGATGGAGGCCATGACCCAGTTGCCGGACTACTACGTGACCACGTTCAACCCCGTGCGGGCCGAGCACATGGTTCCCCAACGCCGTGACCGGCTGATCATCATGGGCAGTCGCCGTCCGTTCACATGGAATGCACCCGACAAGGGCAAGGTGCCAAGCCTGATGTCGCTGTTAGAACGTGACCCCGAGATAGTCATCCCGCCCTCGGTCTATGCCCGCCTCAACGGGCAGTACCGTGACAAGCCCATCATTAGCGACCCCTTTAAGGGTGACATCGCACCCACCTGTCTAGCCCACTACGCCAAGGACAAGGGCACTCGATTGGTGATAGACCCAGTAACCCACAATCCGCGCCCTTACACGGTTCGCGAGTACGCAAGGTTGATGGGGCTGCCTGATTTCTTCACCTTTGATGCCCCCGATAGCGATGCTTATCGCATGATTGGAAATGGTGTTGTGTTCCACAAGGGCGTGTGGGTAGCCAATGAAATCGTGAGGTACTTCACAAAACACGCTGTGTGAAGTGTCAATTACTGTTGGCAAAACATAACATACTCACCCAAAAGGGTAGGTATAGCATAGTAATGATGCTACTTAGGCGTTTGAATTGGATCGGGGTGTTGCTGGCATTCATGCAATTAGGCATGTTGCTACTCCCCCCGTTCCAAATACATGAGGTGTTGTTGCTGTGGTTTCAGGTCGGCCTGTGTGTCATGCCTGCGACCGGCTTCTTGCCGCCGACGCAGCCCACGTTTGCCAAATACTTCTGGGCCATAGGCAGGGAGAGCATGTGTTGGCCCGCCCACCTATGGCGATTCCTCAAGAGGGGCAACCTGTGAAGTTCCATTACATCAGCGCCACCACACCATGGCCCAAGCTGACTATCCGCCACTCGATAGCCGAGTGCGACCACGTAGACAAGCCCCAGGGGTACACCCAGAAGCTGACCAATCGCTACCTGCGATTCGTTGACCATGTGCTGTGGCGACATGGCCCACTGGTCGAGCAGGGTAAGCTCGGTCTGAACATCTACACCGGCAAGACAGCGGACGGTCACTACCTTGTCCTGTCCAGCCGACAACGGCGAGGCTTCCAGCCACGTCAGGTCTTCCACCTGTTCCACGGCCCGCAACTGGAGCCGTTGCTCAAGCAGGCTAAGGAGTGGGCCAAGAAGCGCAGCTACAAGCCGCAGCCGTGGAGCAGTGTGGATTACTTGACCACACGGCGAGCGCAATCAGGCCGACCATGTGACTACTTCGATGGTGTCCGCTTGCCAAGCGGCATCACGGCCAGCGAGTTAACGTCCATCCCCGATCACTTCTCGGTGTCGTTGAAGGTGTCGGGTCGGGTAATCGAAACCGTGCGCTGCCGTACCAAGGATGTCATGTCCAACGTGCGGCGCATGGAGATACGCAAGAAGACCAACTGAACCAGAGGCAGCCAATGTTCCAGCCAGTGACCGACCCCACCCAACACCCCGCCTACCTTGGCGATGGCGTCTATGCCTCGTTCGATGGCTACCAGATATGGTTGCGCACCGAGGCCATGGATGGGGTCAACGAGATCGCCATAGACGATCAGACGTGGGTGGCATTGGTTGCCTACCGTGACCGGCTGACGGTCACGCATAACGAGAGCCAAGAATGAACCACGTATTTATGAACGCCGTGGTGAGCGGCAACGCTACCATCCTTGCCAACGAGGACATCAGCGAGCTGGAGTCGCTGGTCATGGAGAGTCACGGGATACCCAGGGTGGTGAGTGCCGAGGTGTTCGACCGCTTCTCCGAGAACCAACGCATGAGGTTGATGGTCAAGCACGGTCTCTACGTCTTCCCGACCATCGAGCTGGCTGACTGGCTGGTTGCCGAGTGCTGCTGGCAATCGGTCATGGAGATTGGTGCAGGCAACGGCGCATTGGCCAAGCACTTGGGCATCAGAGCGACCGACAACTACAGCCAAGCCCCTGACTACCGGCCCGAGCCCAAGCATCAACAGCTGTGGCTACAGGGGCAGGAGGCGATGCGTCAGATGGGCCAAGCGTTCGTGACCTACGGCGGCAACGTGGAGCGGCGTGAGGCGATGGATGCAGTCATCAAGCACAAACCCGAGGTGGTATACGGCCTGTTCATCACCCACAAGTATCGGGCTGGCGACAAGGACGGCAACGTATTCGGCGTGGAAGAGGACAAGATCCTGCGCCGTGCCGACTACATCATGGTGGGCAACGCATACACCCACCGCAACAAGCGCATCTTGTCGCGACCCCATCACGAGCACCAACTCACTGGGCTCATAACCCGCAGTCGTGATCAGGAACTGAACCGGATATGGACTTGGAAGAAAGCGAAGTAACGGAAGGGCTCACACCTGGGCTCAGTTACATGAAGGGCAAGAAGCAATGGGTCGCCGCCTACAAGGGGCAGCGAATCACCTATAGCGAGAACCGGTTCGGCGCGGGAGCGAAGCTACTTGCCGAACGGGCACTGTTGGCCATGCAGGCTGGCACCTATGACGAGGTGAAGGACAACTTGCTGTTCAAGCAGTCGTACAAGATAGACCTCGCCGCCAAGATGCTGAACCTGCATGTGGGTGAGCTGCGCCGCTGGTTGTTGACCGGCGTGGTACGTGGCAAGGAGATCACCCCGCCAAGAAGAGACGACTACAAGGGAGCAGACAGGTTCACCGGATACGAATTGATCGTGGCACGGGAGAACCTAAAGGGGATTACATGGTAACGCTAAGAATGGGGCAGCTGGTTGAGGCCGGTGAGCCCGTGATGGATGAACTGCCCAACGAGATAGGCGTGTGCCTGCACATAGACGGTGAGCATTACGGCCTGCTGTTTCGGGGGGGGAGCTATGACGAGTTCACCCAAGAGCAACTGGCCGAGTTCAAGGTACGCCCGTTGAAGGTGGTCGATGAAGTGGCCGCTGAACACACGTTCGTGGGGGTGGTGGATGCGATGTATTGTGTCAGCCGTGGCCAGTTCCTTACCTTCACATCATCGGTTTTCCCGAACGGGAGGCCGTATGCGGACTAAGTTCGACCGGTTGGAGTTCTTCATCCACCCGATGGCGCAGGACTTGGCCGACTTGGGCAAGGACTACGACGACATCGCCGAGCAGATGGCCAAGATGGGGGTGACGCCGGAGGACTTCGGCCACCAAGCCATTGAGGAATGTGGCGAGCTGCATCTAAGCGTGGTGCGTGGCAAATACTGGGGGCCAGGGTACTCGGTCATGATCACCCGCCTCGACAACGGGCAGGTGGTGTCGATGGGTGAGCGCCTGACCCCCGAGGAAGTGGACGAGTTGATGACATGGATGGAGGATCAATTGTGACTAAGCGATTAACTGGGGTGAAGTTCGCCGAGCATGGCGAGATAGTGCCCACCGATAACGGAATGCAGGTGCAATTAAACGGGCAGCACTTCGACCTCTCTGTCGAAATGGCGGATCAGCTGGCCACTGGCCTGCGTAGCTTCATCCAATTCAAGGACGGGCTAGATCTGGAGGCCAAGACCGTTCTTCCTGTTCCCACTGGATGGGCTTGATGATGTCAACTTCCTGATGACCGAGCTGGAACAGGCGGGCCTGATGCCAAGCGGCTTGGTGCCTGCCACCGTGACCGTCAGGGATGATAACGCCCTCTTCGTTACGGCACTGCCACCCATGAATGGCGAGGTGCTGCAATGACCGAAGAGATCATTGGAATGAACGGCGTCCAGCTGGCCGATGACGAGCAGATGTTTATCCAAGATGGCAACCTCGTTTCTATCCGGCCAAGTGGGATGCACGTTATCCCGCTGGACGATCTGCCCACCTTCATCATCGCCTTGCAAGAGGTGGTCAAGTGGCATGGTCGGGAGACTGACCCCGAGGCCCAGCGCAAGATGCAGAAGGTGTTCACCATCCCAGTGAACAGCATTGGCGAGGCCGAAATGTATATGGCGGTCTTGCAGATGTTCAGTCTTGTACCAAAGGATTGCGTGTTAGCGGGAGTGAAACCTCGCGCTGACGTTGACGCAGTGTATGTGAGCCCCATACCCAAATCATTGATGAACGGTAAGGCTCAGTAAGTCCACCTTGTAGTAAGTAGTGTCAGTTTTCCCCGCCTTCGTGCGGGGTTTTTTGTCACTGCGTACACGGTTTTTAAAGAGCCCCTAAAGGGTCTCTTAAATCTTGGGCTGACCAATCCGGTCGGCCTTTTTAATGGGGCCGGTTCCTTTGGGGACTGGCCCTTTTCACATCTGGAGAATGCTATGAACGCAAAAGTAGAAACCACCCTGTACGCCAACATCACCGACCTGTTCGACATCCTCAAGGACTTCAACAAGGCCAAGGTCAGACTGACCGGTCGGGGTGCCACCAAGGATGTCATGGGCTGGAGCCGCACGGCGAGTGAGCACGTTTGCTTTGGCTCGGTGACAGGGCGCACCACCGAGCAGAGCTTGCGTATGCACCTGTCGAACCTGCTGAACGAGGACATCGACCACCTCAAGCAGGAAGTGGGGCATAAGGGCTGATGACGCCGTGCTGTCCACCGTCAAGGCGAACCTCTTGGTGTTCAAGGGGCAAGCCAAGCATACCGCCCTGGGTCAGTTGGACGAGCTGCAATCCAAGAGCTTTATGGAGGCAGTGGGCGCACTTCCGCAGCCGACTGAGGGGGTGAGCGAAGCGAGCACCCCGAAGGAGGCGGAGGCCAAGGGGGACGAGTGGGTATTCAACGTGCCCGCCTTGCGTGGGTTGCAGGGTGGCCGTGCTTACTACGCCGTGACCATGCCCTATCGGGTACTCGCCCGTCTGTTGCAGATCCAGACCGGCTTTGCCGCTATCGAGCGAGCCCAACGTGAAGTGAACAAGTCTCGGGTGACTGACCTTGTGGACTACATGGGCCAAGCGGGATACGCCCTGCCAGCCCTGACTGGGTGTGTCGAGGGTAAGGCCGAGTTTACCGGCGACCACATGGGCACACTCGCCATCGACATGGGAGCCAAGATCTTGCTGGCTGATGGCCAACATCGGGCGAGTGCCATCGTCAGCAAGGTGGAGAGTGACGCCGCGCTTGCGGGTGAGTCGGTAATCATCCAGTTATATACCGGCCTCACCTTGGACGAACGGCAGCAGCTGTTCTCTGACCTCAACAGCAAGGCGGTCAAGCCGAACGCCTCGATCAACAACCTCTACAACCACCGCAAGGATGGCAGCCAAGTGGCTCGGGCCGTGGCCAACGCCGTGTTCCCTGGGCTTATCGACTTCGAGCGCACCACCTGTGGTGGCCGCAGTGAGTTCCTGTACCCGTTCAAGACGCTCATTGATGCCAACAACGTGCTGATGGGGATGCGTGACGGCGAGGCGTGGAGCGAAGAGGCCAAGGTTGAAGCCCTCAAGATCTGGGCGTTGATCATGAAGCGGGTGCCGGTCACAACCGCAGCCGGTTCAGGGGATAACGTGGCCAAGCTGCGTGAAGGCTCGGTGCTCGGCACTGCCGTGGGCCTGATGGTGCTGGTCTGGGTAGCCAAGGTGCTGATGGAACAGGAGGGATTGAACGGGCTCACTCACCTGCGTAAAGCCGACTGGGACAAGGGTTGGTTCGGTTGGCAGGGCAACGTGATGTTGGGGGCCAAGATGATTAAGAACGGCGGCAGTATCAAGGATGGTGCCCGCGCCGTGTTAAGCCTGCTTGATATGCCTGTTACGGGCGTGTCCGGTAATTGAGTTGTTTATGATCAACGTCTTTGGTTGTGTGATAGCAATCACCCAAAAAGATATGGACTTGGACGTTATGTTTTCTTAATGTGAGGGTAGTCAAATGAACGATGTAAACAATAGCCTTATGGAACCAGCCGCAGTCGCCTCGTTAATCATTGAAGCCAGCAAGCACGTCAACAAATCGTGGCAGGAGCTGGCCCACTTGGCGTCCAACTGGATGGTTGCCCAAGGGCTGGAGACACCGATAAGCCAGCAGGATCTCGCCTCGCTGGCAGCTTGCATGATGTTCACCGGCAAGCCCAAAGCCCCAGACGCTGGCGACCGTGACTCGTTCTTCGAGTTTATCGGTGTGAAGCAGAAGCCCAAGGAGGACTTGGGCGCTGGGGTGGCGGTGGAGATAGACGGGTGCAAGGGTATGCTGCGTTACCGTCTGGCCAAGGACATGTTCGATACCACGCTACGTGTCCCGATACCCACCATTGAATGGGCTGACCAAGCCCCGCACTCCGTCCCCCAGATCAATCCCTTCTACGAAGTCACCCCCATCTTTCACGATGTCTTGACCGCCATGGCTATGGGCTTTCGCTCATGGCTGTTCGGTCATACCGGCACCGGAAAGACGGCGGCTATCAGGGAGATCTGCGCACGGTGCAGCTTGCCGCTGGTGCGGATCAACTTCGATTCGGAAATGACCCGTGCTGACCTCGTTGGCAAGACCGAGTTGCTCAACGATGGCGGCACGACCGTGAGCCGGTTCATTGAGGGTGTGCTGCCCCGTGCTCTCCCGCACGTTGGGGTGGTGCTGCTCGATGAACTGGACTTCATCCGGCCCGACCTTGCCTACGTCATGCAGGCGGTGCTGGAGGGGGATGAACTGGTGCTGACAGGTGATAACGGTCGCCGTGTACCGGTGCATCCGCAGTGCTGGATAGTGGCCGCAGCGAATACCTGTGGCCAAGGTGATGATGTCGGCCTGTACCGAGGGGCGCGTGAGCAGTCCGCCGCATTCCTCAACCGGTTCCAGACCTTCATCGAGTTTGAATACATGGAGTGGCCCAAGGAGGCGGCCTTGCTGGAGCGTGAGACCCGCCTGCCTACCCACATCTGCGAGAAGCTGTGCCTGTATGCCAAGGAGCATCGGGAAGCGTTTGGCAGACGTGAGGTGCTCACTCCGATCTCGTACCGTCAGTTGGTCACGATGGCCAACCGGATGATGTTCATGTCCCAACATGCAGGCGTGTTGCCGCAGGACGGAGTATGGGAGGCCATGGAGTTGGTGGTCTTCAATGCCATGCCTGCACATGAGCGCGTCAAGATGACGGGCATCGCACAACGGTTAAGCATATAAGGAGGATGTGATGGGTTTGAAAGTCAGAATGATCCCCGGAGAAAAGGTTGTCGTTGGGGAGTTTGTCATCACCCTGGATGGGTGGCAAGGACGAGGAGCCAAGATAGACATTGAGGCTCCCAAGCATATCGACATCAACAGGCTCAAGGTATGGGCCGCCAAGGAAGGAGAGAAGAATGCTGTCAATAAGTGAGCTGGTTCAGCATGGAGATCGGGGTGATTGGTATCGGTTCTTTCGCCGTTCTCGTTGTCACGAAACCTTGGAGACTGCAATGAAGCGGGTCGAGCGTGAGCTTGAACAGAGCGGTGCCAAGGTGGCCAAGCTGGCTGATATGTACCTCGCTTATGACGACCGTGAGCAGGAGCTGTACCGTGAACGCGCCCCGTTGCTGCGTAGGGATGCGCCCAGAGCCAAGAGCTGGGGGTACTTCTAATGACGGCTCCCCCCTTCGTTCAATTCAAGCAGACCCACAAGGAACTCAAGATCATGTGTGACGAGTGCAAGGTGGTGTTTACCCAAATGACCGAAGAGACTAGACCAAGGACGTTCGTGACCTGCCCGTGTGGCCGGTCATCCTTCGACTGGGGGGACGGGTACTACACCCGTTCCATTGGTAAGGCGAAACGAATGTAACCGAGCGGTAGCAACGGGGGCCAAGGCGGCCCCCTTTTTTTATGTCATGGAGATATGAAAATGAACTCGACCGATCTGGTAATTGAGTGCAATGCGATAGCCCGCGTGTTGGGCAGATCACAGGTGCGCGTAGAGTTTGCAGGGAGTGAGGCGTGGAATGACGGCTCCCTGATCCGCCTGCCCGAGATAGCTGCGGGCAAGGTAAGTGACGACAAGGTAGCGATGATGCGTGGCTATACCGACCATGAGACTGCGCACTCGCTGTTTACTGACTTTGAGTTTTTCCGGCAACACGACAAGACCAAGGCCGACCAGATCAACTATCTGGAAGACCCACGGATCGAGGCGGCCTACCAGCAGCAGTACTCTGGTGCATGGAGTAGCTTGAACGCCATGCGTCATGTGTCCGCACAACTCCAGCTTGATGCACTGGCCAAGGTGCCGCCGCATCTGCTCGACTGGGGGCGGCTGATCTTCGGGGCGGTCAAGTGGACGGCCTCCCAGATGATGGGCCACGGTGGTGACGTACAGCGGCAATTGGTGGCCATGATACCGGAGCAGTACCAGCCACTCGCCAGCGAGTTTGCGACCCGCTCGATGGCGGCCAAGAGTACCCAAGAGATAGCGGCGCTCGTTGACGAACTGCGTGAGCGGCTCAATTTTGAGCCGGAGCCACAGAAAGCGCCTGAGCCCGAGCAGGAGCCAAGCGAAGGGGATGACAAGGACGAGGGCGAGGATGGGCAGCCCAAGGGCATTGGTGAGGATGGAGAAGGTGACGAGGGCCAAGAGGATGGCGGGGATGGTGATGGCCAAGGAGAACAGCAAGCGCCGCTCATTGACGAGGCGGCCATCCTGAGCGGCATGGCCAGCCGTGAGGTGGGCTTGCCCAAGTTCAACCTCCAACTGTTCGAGTACAAGCACGATGACGCCCATGTGTGTGGCGTAGCCTTCTCGGCCAAGGAGAAGGTCGCCATCAGTCCGATGGGTTCCCATGCCAAGAGCATTCTCAAACGTGCGCTGATAGGTGTTGATGACAGCCGCTGGCTGGGTGGCCGTGTTCATGGCCTGCTCGATGCCAACGACTTGGTGCGGGCCTACCAAGGCGAGGATGACGTTTACCGGCTGCGCACCAAAGACCCCGAGCTTGATACCGCCGTCACCCTGCTGATTGACATGAGTGCCAGCATGAGGGGCGAACGGATTGAGTGGGCCACCAAGACGGCGCTGATGCTGGGCGATGCGCTCGACTCGCTGGGTGTGCCGCTGTCGATCCTGGGTCACACCACCATGGCGCTGAACAACTACGCCCTCTACCCCAAGGCCGATGTGGATCAGGTGTTCGAGTTTGCCAACGACAAACGCCATCCCCAGCTTGCTTCATTCAAGTTCCAGAACGCCGACCAGACCGGACGGAAGTTGAAGGGCGGGCGAACTGGCAAGGTGGTTGAGAGGCTGGCCATCAAGGCGTATGAGCGGTATCAGCTGGGCCACTCACTCAACGCGGACGAGGTGTACGCTCTCGGCTGCGCGTTGACGAGTGCCCAAGGGTATATCTCATCCGACCCGTTGGTCATGTTTAATTTGTTAGGGTTTGGGGTGAGAATAAGAAACGCCCGAGACGTGATCGAAAGGTTGCCCTATTTAGTGGGTGTGTACGGAGCCAATAACATCGACAACCGCGCTATTGAATTTGCTGTCAATAGAATTAAGGTTTGTAAACAGAAGCGGAAAATTATTCTAATGCTATGTGATGGCTTTCCATATGCGCGTGGAATGCTATCTAAATCATTGAATAATTATACTATTGCCGCGACAATCGAGGCACGGAAACAAGATGTAACAATTATTGCGATTGGTTTTGGCGAATCTAAAGTTGCAGAGATTTTCCATAATCATGTAGCATTAGCCTCAATCGGGCAGATGGAGGATGTTGTTCTTTCTGTTGTCAGAGAAGTGTTAAAGGCGTCACAAACCAGCTCGAAGTGTACTATGGTTGGTGGTGCGGGGGTGAGAGTATGAAAGCTAGACCGGCATATAGGATTAGGTTGAGCTGGATTAGGATGGCTCCCGTGCATAGGCGAAGTCTCGTTAAGAACCCAAACTGGTGGGTGCTTGTCGCCCAGCGGGTCAAGTCAGGTGTGAAGATCGAGGATGCTATCAGCCAAGTGGAGAGCGAGTGCGAGGCTAGATTCGCGGCTCGCAAGGCAAATGGAGTTTAAAATGGGTGATCTAGAACTAGAACAAATTCTGCACAAGTTTCAAGGTTTGGAACTGCAAAACCGCGTATTGGATAAGAAGTTTTCCAATCTGCTGGAAGACCACGCCAAGGCGATGGAGACTATCGGGAAGCTCGAAACGAGCCTTGCTGAAATGCGTCAGCACTTAGCGTCATTTGGCGCAGCTCCATGCCATGATAACGACTCGCTAAGTATTCTTAGCGACCTAACTCCACGCCAACACGTAATCCTTTTGCTGTTTATTGAAGGGTTCAATTACGACCAGATGGCTCAACGAATTGGGGTCTCGATTAATACAATCAAGACTCAAGCCAAGGCCATCCGTACCAAGTGGGGCGTGGACAATCGATCCGACCTGATATTTAAGGCCCGCCGTGCCATCGGTAGCGTGGCTGACAATGTGTATGTCGAGATCAGCGGTGGGTTGCCGAAAAACTGGGGTGAAGAGTACGCTCACCTAAGCAAGGATGAAGACCCACATTACGCATTATACCGGCCAAGCAAGGGAAGAGGTGCTGGACATGAAGACGAGGATGATTGATGGCGAGGGCTTGCCGACCATGATGGACGCTGCCCTGCGCTACCTATCCGATAGAGAAAGGTCGTACTCGACCACTCATATCGTCTCGAAACTGGCCCCTTTCTGGGGTCAGTTTCGTTTGGTCGATGTGAACCAGCGGACGATGGACGACTATGCCAAGGGGCTTACAGGGATGGCCCAGGCAACCAAGGCGCGGATGTGCAGGCAGGCCCGCACGGTCTACCTGTACGGGTGCCGTGAGTTTGACCTCGCGCCCAAGGGGATCAAGGTGCCAACCGAAGGCAAACACCGTGCTGAATTTCTGACCAAGCCCGAACTGACCAAGCTGTTGGAGGGGCTGACGGATGAAGCCAGGGCCATTGCAACCTTCATGGTCTATACCGGCGCACGGTATTGCGAGGCCCGACTGGTAGAGGTGGATGACCTCAAGCAGATGGGCACGGCGTTGATGTGCCGACTGCGCCACAGGAAGGGCAGCGAGACGCTTTGGCGCGAACGCTGGGTGCCGGTGCATCCGAAGGTACAGGAAGAGATCCGGCAGCACGGTAGCGTCTCTGGTGCACTCTGGCGCAATGGCCAAGGGAACCGCTGGCACAAGGACGCGACAGCGCTACGCAAGCAGATGAAGAGGGTAGCGGCCAAGCTCGGGTTCGAGGCTCGGCCCCATGTGCTGCGGCATACCTTCGGGACGCTACTGGCCAATGAGGGGGGAGACCTGCGGATACTGGCGGAACTGATGGGCCATGCCAGCTTGCAGCAGACCCGAACCTATATCAATGCGGGGAATCAGGAGGCCGCCGCGCTGGTCGAGAAGTTGTGATGCTTTTAGATATTGGAATCACCCAACTAGATAGGGAGGGCTAGTTTGGATAGAGCAAGATAAGCTCAGATATGGTATGTTATGTTTTGCCGTTCCCCCTCAATCACTTATCGAACGCCCTTATATTCTCTGGTATAAAGGTGCCTCTTTTTTGACAAATGCCGATTTTTTCAACAAAGGTACTCACCTACTTGCGCTGCATTTTTCGACTGTTTATCGGGCTGTTGTTGACGCTGACGCTGGTTGGCTGCGACTTCTATAGCCCCTCCAGCCAGCTGGAGCAGATCCGCCAGCGAGGCGAGATCCGGGTTGGCACCATCTATGGTCCCACCTCCTATTACCAGCGTGATGACCTCGCCCAGGGGTTCGATTACGAGCTGGCGCAAAATTATGCCGACTGGTTGGGGGTGAAACTCACCATCATCCCGGTCGACACCACTGACCAACTGGTCACCCTGCTGAAAAAGGGCAAACTCGATCTGGCTGCGGCCGCCATCATGGTCACCCCCGAGCGACGCGAGCTGTTTCGCTTCGGCCCGGGCTTCTACCAGGTCTCCCCCAAACTGGTCTACCGCAACGGCAAACCCAAGCCGGCCTCATTGAACGATATCAAGGGCAAGCTGGTCGTTGCCGCCGGCTCCACCGGGGAAGATCTGCTCAAAGAGATGAGCAAAGAGAATCCGAAACTAGCCTGGAGCACCAGCGACAACGCCGATGTGGAGGAGCTGCTCAAGCAGGTGGTGGATGGCAAGATTGACTACACGGTGGTGCAAGATACCGTGCTGGCCCGTACCCAGCGCTACTACCCGGAGCTCACCGAGGGGCTGACCCTAGCCCAAAAGCAGACCGTTGCCTGGGCCATGAGCAAGCTGCCCGATGACAGCCTCTATGCCAGCGTGATCGACTTCTTCGGTCAGCGCTTTATGGATGGTGCCATCGCCAAGCTCGACGAGAAGTACTTCGGCCACGTGCAGAACTTCGACTTTGTCGATACCCGTACCTTCCTCAAGCGCGCCAAGAGCCTGCTGCCCAAGTACCAGCCGCTGTTCCAGACTCACGCCAAGAATATCGACTGGCGTCTGCTCGCCGCCATCAGCTATCAGGAGTCTCACTGGGACCCGCAGGCCCGCTCTTACACCGGCGTGCGCGGCATGATGATGCTGACCGAGCCCACCGCCAAGGCGATGGGAGTCAACGACCGGCTTCATCCGGAAGAGAGCATCAAAGGTGGCTCCCTCTATCTGCAACAGATGATGGAGAAGGTGCCGGATTCGGTGCCCGATGATGAGAAGGTGTGGTTTGCCCTCACCGCCTACAACATCGGTTACGGCCACATGATGGATGCCCGCCGCCTGACCAAAGAGCTTGGCAAGAATCCCGACGCCTGGAGCGATGTGAAGGAGGTGCTGCCGCTGCTGCAACAGGCGCGCTGGCACCGCAAGGTACGTTACGGCTATGCCCGTGGCAGCGAGGCGCGCAACTATGTCAACAACGTGCGCCAGTATTACCAGAGTCTGCTCTGGCTCGACAACGAGCAGCAGAAGGCACATCAGCGGGAGAGTCTCGACAACGACAGCGAGCCCGAGCTGGCCGAGCGCCCCACCGCCATTGCCGAAGTGGTCAATCAGATCACCATGCGCTAACCAGCCATTATTCGGCTGTTTTCACGCAAACTTCTCTGTTACCATCGATTCACATCGGAGCCTATCCGAAATCGCATTGTTTTCATTATGTTGAGAGATTAAATAACAGCAATTTCGGATGGGCTCCATCAATGACCCAAGGCCGGGATGGCCAACTGAGTTGGGAGGAGACCAAGATGCAAAAACGTAGAAAAATCAGTCTGGTCAGAAAAGCGAAGTGCAGCTGGAGCCCCAGACGCAAACTCAAGCTTAATGACATCAAGCGCAACCTGTGGCGCAGAAATCGATCCTATACCCTGCTTATTGCAGAGCACACAGCATAAACCCGGCATTCGCCGGGTTTTTTATCTTCTTTCTCACCTGAATACTGTCTTACACCAGCGCCGCCTTGAACTGTACCGACCGCTTGGAGATCAGCGAGTTGCAGTGGTTGCAGAAGTAATCCACCGCGCCGCACGCCTTGAGACGCTCCAGCTCCTGCTGGCAGGTGGGGCAGATGGCAGTAACCCGAACAGGGGCCTGGCACTGGCCACAGGTTTGCTCCTTGCTGCGGGTATCCAGTTCAGCCTGGCATGACGGGCAAAGCAGGGCTTCCATAATCAACTCCTCGAAAAGTGGATCTGCCATGGTCTTGTTCCATGGCAGATCCCCCTCCCCTTATTCCTCACCTTAACATGGCGAGGATAACAAAGCGGCTGCCGGTGAGGGCAGCCGCAAGGACTTATTTCTTCTTCATTTTCAGCAGGCGTTTGCGCTGACGTTCCTGACTCAGGGTCATGGTGTTCTTCTTGCCTTCAAACGGGTTGACCGACTCCTGGAACTCGACCCGGATCGGCGAGCCCATGATCTTGAGGGACTTGCGGAAGTAGTTAATCAGATACCGCTTGTAGGAGTCCGGCAAGTCGTTCAGCTGGTTGCCATGGATCACGATGCGCGGCGGGTTGTAGCCACCGGCGTGAGCATATTTGAGCTTGACGCGGCGACCATTGACCATCGGCGGCTGGTGATCTTCCTGCGCCATCTGCATGATGCGGGTCAGCATGGCCGTGCTGGTACGACGGGTGGCGGACTGGTAAGCCTCCTGAATGGATTCAAACAGATGGCCGACGCCACTGCCGTGCAGGGCGGAGATGAAGTGGACGCGAGCGAAGTCGATGAAGCCCAAGCGACGATCCAGCTCGTTCTTCACATCCTCTTTCACCTTCTGATCCAGACCATCCCACTTGTTCACCACCAGCACCACGGAGCGACCGGCGTGGAGCACATAGCCAAGGATGCTCAAGTCCTGATCGGTGATGGTCTCCTGGGCGTCGATCACCAGCAGGCAAACGTTGGCATCTTCGATAGCTTTCAGGGTCTTGATAACGGAGAACTTCTCCACCGTCTCGTGCACCTTGCCACGACGACGCACACCGGCGGTGTCGATAACCACATACTTCTGCTCGTCACGCTCCATCGGAATGTAAACGGAGTCACGGGTGGTGCCGGGCATGTCATAGACGATGACCCGATCTTCACCCAGCATGCGGTTGGTCAGGGTAGATTTACCGACGTTGGGACGGCCAACGATGGCGAACTTGATGGGCAGGTCGGCGAACGGGGTCTCCTTGGTGTCCTCTTTGGTATCGAGTTCACCGGCAGCCACCATGCGCAGCAGGGCTTCTTCGTCGAAGTCCTCCTCTTCCTCATCCTGCGCATCTTCATCGGTAGCGGAGTCGACCAGGGTCTCCAGATGGGGAGCCAGGGCCAGTTCCAGCAGGCTCAGCACTCCACGACCGTGGGCGGCCGCGATCTGGTAAACCTCGCCCAGCGCCAGACCGTAGAACTCGGAGACCGCGGAATCACCGTCGATACCGTCGGTCTTGTTGGCCACCAGAAATACCTTCTTGTGGGCCTTGCGCAGGTGCTCGGCAATGGCTTGATCCGCCGCGGTCAGACCGGCACGGGCATCCACCATGAACAGCACGACGTCCGCTTCTTCGATGGCCAGCAGGGATTGCTCGGCCATCTTCAGCTCGATCCCCTCTTCGGTGCCATCGATACCGCCGGTATCGACCACGATAAATTCCAGCTCGCCCAACTTCGCCTGACCGTATTTACGGTCCCGGGTCAGACCGGGAAAATCGGCAACCAGGGCATCCCGAGTACGGGTCAAGCGGTTAAACAGGGTGGATTTCCCCACGTTGGGGCGGCCCACCAGGGCTACTACAGGAGTCATAAAAGCCTCATTCTCAAGACGACAAAGGCTCCGGGTCCGAAGACCAGGAGCCGGATATTCACATTATCGGACGATCAAGGACGCTTGAGGGCGTACAACTTGCCGTCACGGCTCTGCACATACAGGGTCTCGCCATCCACCAGCGGGGCGGCGTAGAGACCACTGCTATCGAGCTGCTGCATCGCCTTGATGGTACCGTCGGTACGATCAAGCCAATACAGGTATCCTTCCACATCACCCACCACCACATAGTCACCGAAGATGACAGGTGCAGTGACGGTACGATTTTCCAGCTGGGTGTTGGACCACAGCTCCAGACCGTTGCGACGGTCGATGGCAAACAGGTGGCTGCGGCTGTCGGTCAGCACGATGGCATTGCCGGTCATCGCCAGATCGCGATAGCCGGAATACTTGCGCTTCCACACTTCATCGCCGGTCATCAGTTTGCGCGCCATCAGCTGACCGTTGTAGGCGATGGCGTAGAGCTCATCACCGGCAATCAGCGGGCTGGCATCGACGTCAACCATGCGGTCCAGCTCGGTGGCACCGCGCGGATCAGCCACCTTGGACTGGCGCACCGGCTGGCCGTTGCTCAGCAGGGCGATGCCCACCTTGCCATCGGCACGACCGTAAATCACGGCGCCGTTGGTGATCACCGGTGCACCGGCACTGCGCAGGGTCAGCGGCGGCTGCTCTTCGGAGAGCGACCACTGCATCTTGCCTTCGTCGGTGTCGAGGGCGATCAGGCGACCGGAGGTGGTCAACACCACCACGCGGCCATCTTCCACCGCGGGGCTTGCCACCACTTCGCCGGGCACATTGGTCTGCCACAGCACTTCGCCATTCTCTTCGTTCAGGGCGTAGACCACCCCGTTCTCGGAGCCGAGGAACAGCTTGCCGTAACGGGAGACCAGACCACCGGAGAGACGAGCGCTGCGCTTGTCGGCGTTGACCGGCAGGTCGGCCAGATCGACAGTCCAGAGGCGATCCCCACTGACACGGTCAAAGGCGCTGACATCGCCGTCGCGGGCCGCCGCGTAGATACGATCCTCTTCCACCACCGGCTTGAGCTGGGAGTAGAAGTCACCGATGCCATCACCCACAGTAGATGACCATGCGGTGTCGGCAGTGAAGGCAGATTCAACCTTGGGCAGCGGCGCCATCGGGTTGAGATCCTCTTCGGAACTGAACAGGGAACAACCCTGCAGAGCGAAGGAGACCGCAGCCCCCAGCGCCACCATCTTGAATAGATTACGCATCCGGTGCCTCACCAGTCGCAACGGCCGGCAGGGCCAGATCGTCCATTTTCAGCTTGAGCTCGGCGCTACCCTGCAGGCCGCCGGCATCCGCCGCCGCCTGATAGGCATCACGAGCCTCTTCGGTCTTGCCCTGCTTTTGCAGCACATCACCACGGGCTTCGGCTACCTGCGCCTTGAAGGCCTCATTCTGGATGGTCGCCAGCTTGGCCAGTGCTTCATCTGCCTTGCCCTGATCATTCAGTACACGGGCCAGACGCAGCGCCGCGATGGGACGAATGCTCTCGTCACCCGTGGTCGCCACCAGCTCCAGCTGCTCGGCAGCCAGATCCAGCTTGCCCGCCTTGACGGCAGCGGCAGCCAGTTGCAACGCGGCCAGTTCACCGTAGGAGTCACCCTTGTTGGCGGTGACAAACTGCTGTGCCTGCTCGAAACTGGCGGCATCGCCCTTGGCCAGCTGCTCAATCACCCGGTTGTAAGAGTGGGAGGAGGCCTCCATGGTCTCTTGCTGGTGCTGGTTGTAATAGCGCCAGCCGAACAGACCGACCAGACCGATCACGGTCCCGGCAATCACCGAGGTTCCGTTCTCTTTCCACCACTCCTTGATAACCTCAACCTGTTGTTCTTCGGTGGTATAGACTTCCACAGCTTACTCTCCTTTGGCTGCCAGCAGGGCAATGGCGGCGTCAACCTTGACGGTCTGTTGCTCGGCCTGACCACGCAGATATTTGATAGTGATCTCCCCGTTTTGCACCTCGGTCTCACCAAGGATCAGGGCGATTGCCGCGCCGCTCTTGTCGGCACGTTTGAGTTGTTTCTTGAAGTTGCCACCACCGCAGTGGCTCATGAGGCGCAGGTCCGGCAGGGCATCGCGCAGACGCTCGGCCAGCTGGAAGCCAGCCTGTTCGGTCCCCTCGCCCACCATCGCCAGATAGACATCCACCGCCGGGCGGATATCGGCGTTGAGCTCGAGAGTTTCCAGCATCAACACCAGACGCTCCATGCCCATGGCAAAGCCCACGGCCGGGGTCGGTTGACCGCCCAGCTGCTCTACCAGACCATCGTAGCGACCACCGGCGCAGACGGTGCCCTGGGCACCCAGACTGCTGGTGACCCACTCGAACACGGTCAGGTTGTAGTAGTCAAGACCACGCACCAGACGCTCGTTCACTTCGTATTTGATACCGGCAGACTCGAGCAGGCGCTTGAGCCCCTCGAAGTGGGCCAGGCTCTCTTCGCCCAGATGGTCGAACAGACGCGGGGCACCCGCCAAAATGGCCTGCACCTTTTCATCCTTGGAGTCGAGCACCCGCAGCGGGTTGCTGTACATGCGGCGCTGGCTCTCTTCGTCCAGCTGCTCCTTGTACTGCTCCAGATAGGCCACCAGCGCATCGCGGTAAGCGGCACGCTCGGCGCTCTGACCCAAGGTGTTGAGCTGCAGGGTGACATGCTCGCTGATGCCAAACAGACGCCACAGACGGTGGGTCAGCATGATCAGCTCAGCGTCAATGTCCGGCCCGTTGATGCCAAACAGCTCGACACCGAACTGGTGGAACTGACGATAACGGCCCTTCTGGGGACGCTCGTGACGGAACATGGGGCCCATGTACCACATCCGGCGTTCCTGATTGTAGAGCAGACCGTGTTCGATACCGGCACGGACGCAGCTGGCGGTCCCTTCCGGACGCAGACTCAGGCTGTCGCCGTTGCGATCTTCAAAGGTGTACATCTCTTTTTCGACCACGTCGGTCACTTCACCGATGGCGCGCTTGAACAGATGAGTCTGCTCGACAATCGGCATGCGCACTTCGCTGTAGCCATAGCTGGCAACGACCTGGCGCAGGATCTGTTCAACCTTCTGCCATACCGGGCTTTGCTCCGGCAGGCAATCATTCATACCGCGAATAGCTTGGATCTGTTTTGCCACGTTGATACTCGAGAAAAAGAGGTAAAATTTGGCCGCATTATAGGGATTTTCCCCCCCAAGGTAAAATCAGGGAATCCGGATGCGGGATTTAAAATCAGTCACCTGGAAAAAGGGCCACCCAATGTGGCCCTGTTTCGCTCACTCCTTGTCCATCGGGATCCGGTTGGCGGGATCCAGCATGGCGGCGCGGGCGCGAATGCGGCGCTCCAGAGTTGGAATGAGATCCTTGTTGTCGAGCCGATCGACCCGCTGGCCCCCTTCATAGAAGGCACTCTTGTTGGCGGCACCCGCCAGACCAAGATCGGAGACGAGTGCTTCGCCCGGGCCATTCACCACACAGCCGATGATGGAAACATCCATCGGGGTGATGATGTCTTCGAGCCGCTCTTCCAGCGCGTTGACAGTGGCGATCACATCGAACTCCTGCCGTGAGCAGGATGGGCAAGCGATAAAGTTGATGCCACGGGAGCGAATACGCAGGGATTTGAGGATATCGAAACCGACCTTCACCTCCTCCACAGGATCCGCCGCCAGCGAGATACGCAGGGTATCGCCGATGCCGTCGGTGAGCAGCATGCCCAGACCGATGGCAGACTTCACCGCGCCGGCACGGAAACCGCCCGCTTCGGTGATGCCAAGGTGCAGCGGCTGCTCGATCTGCTTGGCCAGCAGGCGATAGGCACCGACTGCCAGGAACACATCAGAGGCCTTGACACTCACCTTGAAGTCCTGGAAATCGAGGCGATCGAGGTAGTCCACGTGACGCATGGCGGACTCCACCAGCGCTTCGGGGGTCGGCTCGCCGTACTTCTCCTGAATATCTTTCTCCAGCGACCCGCCATTGACCCCGATACGGATCGGGATATTGAGGTCGCGCGCGCAATCGACCACCGAGCGCACCCGCTGCTCGTTGCCGATGTTGCCCGGGTTGATACGCAGGCAGTCGGCACCGTACTCGGCCACTTTCAAGGCGATGCGATAGTCGAAGTGGATATCGGCGACGATGGGGATGCGGGTCTGCTGTTTGATGAGCCGGAAGGCTTCCGCCGCCTCCATGGTGGGCACGGAGACACGGACGATATCGGCACCGACCCGCTCGATCCGCTGGATCTGCTCGATGGTGGCGGCGACATCTGTGGTCTTGGTGTTGGTCATGGTCTGCACGGTAATGGGGGCATCGCCCCCAACCGGTACATTACCAACCATGATCTGTCTGGATTTACGACGAATGATGGGGGATTCGTGAGATGACATGGGAAACAGATTACTCCTGCGGCAGTGAGAAGCGGGCTGTACGACCGTTGTTGTAACGGCTCATATCAAACGACTGACCCTTGTAGTCAAGCTTGACGGCCATGGGCGCGCCAATGATGAACTTCAGGGGCTCGGCGCCTTCCAGCACCAGCTCGTCGTTGGCCTTCTTCAGACCACTGAACAGGGTCTTGCCGTTGGCATCCTTCACATCCAGCCAGCAATCGGCGGTGAAGCTCATCTTCAGTTGCGGCGCAGTCGCCGGATCAACGACAGCCTCTTCAGATTCAGTGCCATTGGCGCCGGATACCGCTGCATCGGTCGCAGTGCCGACAGCCGCACTGACATCGGTCGGGGCAACAGCCGCAGAAGCAGGCGCCAGGGTAGCCGTCGCATCAGAGACCACTGCAGGGGCAGCCACGTCCGTGGCGGCCGGTGCGATGGTAGCGCCTTCCACCGGAGCGGTGTTGATCGCATCGGGCGGCGTGATAGCAGGTTCAGCCGGAGTCGAACCGGTTGCACTCATCTCGGTGGCTGCCAGCGCTTCATCACCGGCGGAGCGGCGTGAAGTACTCTGCCACCACCAGGCGACCGAGAGCGCAATCAACACCAGGATCACCAGCCAGGTCACCACCTTGAGCCGACTGTCGTTGGCTTGCTGGCGGGAGCGACGGGAGAAGCTCTGCATGTCGATATTGTCGGGAGGAGTCAGACCCAGCTTGTCGTAAGCAGCCAGAATGGTCTCGTCGGGGATCCCGACCAGCTTGGCATAGGTACGCAGATAGCCCCGAATAAAGGTATGGGAGGTGTGCTTGTCGTAGGTATCCGATTCGATAGCGGCGATCAGGGTCAGACGAAGGTGAATGCGGGACGCAACCTGTTCTCGTGTCCAGCCAAGCTGTTCACGGGCGTTGCGCAGCAATTGGCCTGGGCCTACTGCCTGGGAGTCGTCTTGGAAATCGTGTTGCTGTTCAATAGTCATTGGCTAAATAACGCTTGGCTTGTTGCGAAGTGGGATATTGCCTTACCAGCTCAGTCCCGAATTGGTGAAGTAATGCCGGCTTGTCCATCGCCTGTGCCAGCCGAAGTCTCAACCAGAGACTCTCCTCGTTCTCGTCTGACACATCGGCAAAACGGGCGAGGTAGGACTGCACATCAGGCAGCTTGCCATCTTTCATGGAAAGCTCGGCCAAGTCCAGCAATAACCCTGGATTGCGGGGATTATACCCCAAGGCCAGGCGATAGTACTCGCCTGCTTTATCATTTCTGCGATTTTGCAGCGCACAAAGTGCCGCATTTTCATAGGTATCGGCAATTTTTACGTAGCCTGGCTGAATAACAGCCTGGTTGAACGCCTGATCTGCCTCGGCATACCTGCCGCGATCACAGAGGAAGGCACCATAGTTGTTCATTGCGTCAGCATTGGACGGATCCATGGCAAGTGCGTTCTTGTAATGGGTCTCGGCTGCCTTGAAATCTCCTACCTTCTGGTAAAAGTAGGCAAAACCGATCTGGGTCTGGGGGTTGGAGGGGTCATACTGGAGGGCGCGGTCAAGATTGAACTTGGCCTGCTCGGCATTGCCCTGACGCAGGTACTGGATACCCAGGTCGAGGCGGGTTTGGGCAGCCGCCTTGAGGTCAGGACCCACTTCACGCTGGGTCGAGTTCTGGCCAGCGTAAGTGGTCTCGGTCACACAGCCTGGCAGCGCGCAGAGCGCTGCCACTACGATCAATGTACGTGTATCCATTCCCTGTCTATACAATGGCTTAGCATTTAAACCATTTTGACGGAAATCCCATCCTGTTGCATCCGATTTTTGATAGTTCGCTTGGTACGGTCAATCACGTCACCCACCAGCTGACCACAGGCGGCATCGATGTCATCACCACGGGTCTTGCGGACAATCACGGTGAAACCGTACTCCATCAGCACCTTGGAAAAGCGATCGATACGGCTGTTGCTCGGCTTGCCGTAAGGATTGCCCGGGAAGGGGTTGAACGGGATCAGGTTGATCTTGCTCGGAGTGTCCTTGAGCACCTTGGCCAGCTCGTGAGCATGCTGCATATCGTCATTGATATGATCGAGCAGCACATACTCGACGGTCACCCGACCACCGTTGGCATTGGATTTGGCCAGGTAACGACGGACACCGGCGAGGAACTCCTCGATGTTGTACTTGTCGTTGATCGGCATGATCTCGGAGCGCAGCTTGTCGTTCGGGGCGTGCAGGGAGATAGCCAGCGCCACGTCGATCTGGTCACCCAGCTTGTCCAGCGCCGGTACCACGCCAGAGGTAGAGATGGTCACCCGGCGCTTGGAGATGCCAAAGCCGTAGTCATCCATCATCAGACGCATGGCGGGCACCACGTTGGCGAGGTTGAGCAGCGGCTCGCCCATCCCCATCATCACCACGTTGGTGATGGGACGCTTGCCACCGACCACACGGGCAGCACGCCACACCTGACCGATGATCTCGGAGACTTTCAGATTGCGGTTGAAGCCTTGTTGAGCCGTGGAGCAGAACTTGCACTCCAGCGCACAGCCAACTTGAGAGGAGACGCAGAGGGTCGCGCGGTCATCTTCCGGGATGTAGACGGTTTCTACCTCCTGATCGCCCACCTGCAGAGCCCACTTGATGGTGCCATCGGCAGAGCGCTGCTCGCGGCTGATCTCGGGAGCCTTGATCTCGGCGATCGCCTTGAGGCGCTCTTTAAGCACCTTGTTGACGTTGGTCATCTGATCGAAATCATCACACCCAAAGTGATAGATCCACTTCATGACCTGATCTGCCCGGAATGGCTTCTCGCCCAGTTCGACGAAAAAGGCACGCATGGCATCCCGATCAAGATCCAGCAGGTTGATTTTTGTTTCGCTCATCAATGGCCTCAGTTCAAACACTTCATCAATTATTGGCTGACGACGTCAGGGGGCGGCATTGTACAAATAATGGGTCTGGCTTTCCACCTGGAGAATAGAGGGATATTGCGTAAACGGCGAAAACAACAAAGGGAGCCGAGGCTCCCTTGGGTCATCATCCACAAGAATCAGCCGCGCGGGCAGATCTCGTTGTCAGAGAAGAAGTAGGCAATTTCGCGGGCTGCGGATGCCGGTGCATCGGAGCCATGTACTGCGTTGCGATCGATGCTCTCGGCATAACAGGCACGCAAGGTACCAGCCAGCGCCTCTTTCGGGTTGGTAGCCCCCATGATCTCGCGATTGCGACGAATGGCGTCTTCCCCTTCCAGCACCTGCACCATGACAGGGCCAGAGGTCATGAAGCTGACCAGATTGTCATAAAAAGGCTTGCCCTGATGCTCGGCATAGAAACCGGCAGCCTGTTCACTGCTCATGTGCAGCATTTTGGATGCCACCACTTTCAAGCCTGCGCTTTCGAAACGGCTATAGATGGCACCGATCAGGTTCTTGCTGACAGCATCCGGTTTAACGATAGAGAAGGTACGTTCGATGGCCATTGATATCTTTCCTTAACTACAGAGTTTTATTGTTAGAATCCATGTTCGCTGGCGATTATACGTAAACAAAAACCGGAAAAACACACAAACAAGCAACTTTTTATTAAACATCACTCCCTTGCAATCAACATCCACACTCATCTTGACCGAGCAGAGCCGGAAAATATGTGCGCTTGCGCACGATAGTTACCTTAAGCCGCCAAAACCCCATCTTTTGTTCACAATTCGAACAGCATGAAAAAGGCACCCGAAGGTGCCTTGTCTCGCCTATTTGGCTTCCGCCAGCAAGGCCCGCGCTATGGTGCGCATCCCCAGGGTATTGGCCCCCGGAGCCCAGAGGGCATCGCCGTTGTCACTGAAGCAGGCGGCCAGATCGATATGCAACCAGCCCATCCCTTCGTTGGCAACGAAACGGGAGAGGAAACCCGCAGCGTTGGAGGCGCCACCCGGCCCGCCCCCCTTCACCGGACGGCTGTTGGCCGTGTCGGCGTAATGGGAGGGGCACTGCTGGCGGTGCCAGGGCTCCAGCGGCAGCGGCCAGGCTGGCTCATGCTCGGCATCGGCATAGGTCATGGCTCGGCTTACCAGCCCTTTATCGAGGCCGAACAGAGCATTGTAGCGCCCACCCAGCGCCATCACGGCTGCGCCAGTCAGGGTCGCGGCATCGATGATCAGCGGTGCGCCGGACTCGCTCGCCAGTTGCAGGCCGTCGGCCAGCACCAGCCGCCCCTCGGCATCGGTATTCACAATCTCGACCGTGGTACCGTTCTTGTAGGTGAGGATGTCGCCCAGCTTGTAGGCATGGCCGGAGACCAGGTTCTCGGCGCAGCAGAGGATCAGCTTCACCCGCTTGTCGAGCCCGCGCAGCATGGCCAGCGCCAGCGCACCGGTGACAATCGCCGCGCCCCCCATGTCGCACTTCATGGTGAGCATCCCCTCGGAGCTCTTCATGGAGTAGCCGCCGGAGTCAAAGGTGATCCCCTTGCCCACCAGCGCTGCCGCTACCGGCGCCTTGGGGTCACGCCCCGGGTTGAAGTCGAGCTCCAGCAATACCGGTTCGCGCGCACTGCCGCGGCCCACCTGATAGAGGCCGACCCAGCCCGCCTGTTGCAGCGCTTCGCCTTTCAAAATGCGATGACTCACCTTGTCCGGCGCCAGCTCGGTAATAAAGGAGGCAGCTTCCACCGCCAGCTCCAGCGGGCCCAACTGCTCCGGGGTGGCATTGGTCATCTCGCGCACCCAGCGGCCGCAGAGCCAACGCGCTTCCAGCTCCTCTCTGTCCTCTTCCGAGGACATGGCCCACTGCAGTTGCACCTCCGCCTTGGGGGTTTGCAGCCCTTGGGCAAAAGCCCACTGCTGTTCACGCTCCCAGTGACCAGCCAGGGTCACTTTCTGGATCCCCTGCTGGCAGAGGCGACGGGCCGCCTGCTGGATATCGAGCAGCGGATTGGCCGTCACCAGATGGATCACCATGCCGTCGGCACGGTGAGAGAGCAGCGCCCCCTCCCCCCACTCGGCCGGTGCAAATTCACGACTTAACCAGACATTCATGCGGTCACCTCCTGCAGCCAACGTGCGATGGTGCGCAGACCGTGCCCCTTGGCACCGGTCGCCCAGAGATCGTTGCCCGATTTCTGATAAGAGGCCGCCAGATCCAGGTGCACCCAGCCTTTGCCCTCATCGCGCACGAAGCGGGAAAGGAACGCTGCAGCCGTGGTGGCACCGGCCGTGCCTTCGGCTGAGGCGACGTTGCCCAGATCGGCAAAGGCCGAGGTGAGCTGGCTGGCATGCCAGGGTTCCAGCGGCAGCGCCCACGCCTGTTCGTTTTCCACCTTGGCGGCGGCCAGCGCACGCAGCTGTTCGGTCTCATCGAGGGCAAACACCGCATTGTAGTCGCGGCCCAGCGCCATCTTGGCGGCGCCGGTCAGGGTGGCTGCGTCAAGGATATAAGCTGCACCGCTGTCGGAGGCCGCCATCAGGCCATCGGCCAGTACCAGACGACCTTCCGCATCGGTGTTCTGGATCTCGACCGAGATGCCGTTCTTGTAGGTGAGGATGTCGCCCAGCTTGAAGGCGTGGCCGGAGACCAGGTTCTCGGCGCAGCAGAGAATGAGCTTCACCCGCTGGTTCAGGCCGCGGCTGATAGCCAGCGCCAGTGCGCCGGTCACCATGGCTGCGCCCCCCATATCGGACTTCATCGGCAGCATGTTGTCAGAGGACTTCATGGAGTAGCCACCGGAATCAAAAGTGATCCCCTTGCCCACCAGCGCCGCCACCACGGGCGCATTGCGATCACCGGTCGGGTTGTAGTCAAGCTCCAGCAGCACAGGCTCGCGCTCGCTGCCACGGCCAACCGACCAGATCCCGATATGGCCGGACTCACGCAGCGCTTCACCGGCGGTGATGCGGGCAGTAACCTTATCCCCGGCGATACCACGAATGAGCAACAGGGCCGATTCCGCCAGACTCATGGGGTAGATCTCTTCCGGACAGCCATTGGTGATGTCACGTACCCAGCGAGCCGCCTTGAGCAGCGCATCCAGTTCACGGGCTTCCGCGTCGCTCTGCTGGCCGAAATCCAGTTCACGCGCACCCTTGGCGGCGTAGAACCCCTGGGCGAACGCGTAGCGACTCTCCAGATCCCAGCCTTCACCGACCAGCGTCACCCGCTTGATCCCGCTCGATTCGAGGCGACGGGCGGCGCGCTGAACGGTGCGCAGAACATCCTTCTCCTGACTGGCGGCACCAAGATGGATCAGTGCCTCGTCGCCATTGAAACTGAGCTGGGCGCCCTCGCCCCAATAGGCGGCCGCAGCCTGGGTGGATAACGCTACCTTCATCATGTCAGCCATCGTGTTTGCTTCCTTTTTACTGGCACTATGAATAAGCACTCTTTATGGGAAAGAGCTTATTGGCAAAGAGAGAATAACGAATACAAAAAGGCCGTGCCCCCGAGGGTCACGGCCTTCCACCATATCACTGAAGCACCACAGGATGCTGCACGTGCAATTCACTCATGTGTAATTAATGGCGTTCAGAGGCAAGGTTCAGGGTGTACTTGGGCAGTTCCACCACCAGATCCTCGTCCGCCAGTTTTGCCTGGCAGCTGAGGCGCGATTCCGGCTCCAACCCCCACGCCTTGTCCAGCATGTCGTCTTCCAGCTCGTCGCTTGGCTCGAGCGAGTCAAAGCCCTCGCGCACTACGCAGTGGCAGGTAGTGCAGGCACAGGATTTCTCGCAGGCGTGCTCGATTTCGATACCGTTGCGCAGCGCCACATCCAGAATGGTCTCGCCGCTTTGCCCCTCGAGGGCGGCGCCATCCGGACAGAGTACGGGATGAGGAAGAATGATCAGTTTTGGCATATTACACCTTGTTGACGTTTTGTCCGGTCAGCACCTTGCGGATGGAGGCGTCCATCCGGCGGGCTGCAAACTCGCCACTGACAGCATCGGCTGCCTCAATGGCTTCTTTGATTTGATGGGTTGCGCCGCTGTTGCGCATGGTCAGCAGATGGGCGATGGCGGCATCAATCTCGGCACGCTCGGCAGCATTGAGCAGGGCATCGCCATCGGCGGCCAGCGCCGCATTGAGACTCTCGACCACCCGGTCGGCTTCAACCTGCTGCTCGGCCAGCATGCGGGCATCCATATCCTGCTGGGCGTTCTCGATGGAGGCACTCAGCATGTTGAGGATATCCTGCTCCGCCAGCCCATAAGAGGGCTTGACCTGGATCTCGGCCTGCACGCCGGAGGATTTCTCCATGGCGCTGACCGAGAGCAGACCATCCGCATCCACCTGGAAGGTGACGCGAATATGGGCGGCGCCGGCTGCCATCGGCGGAATACCGGTCAGGGTAAAGCGGGCCAGGGAGCGGCAATCGGCCACCAGTTCGCGCTCACCTTGTACCACGTGAATGGCCATGGCGGTCTGACCATCCTTGAAGGTGGTGAACTCCTGGGCGCGGGCAACCGGGATGGTGGTGTTGCGCGGGATCACCTTCTCGGCGAGGCCACCCATGGTCTCCAGACCCAGCGACAAGGGGATAACGTCCAGCAGCAGCATCTCTGCATCGGGCTTGTTGCCCACCAGAATATCGGCCTGGATGGCGGCGCCAATGGCGACCACCTTGTCCGGATCGATGCTGGTCAGCGGCGTACGCTGGAAGAAATCACCCACCAGTTCACGCACCAGCGGCACCCGGGTGGAGCCACCGACCATCACCACTTCCAACACTTCCACCTGCTCGAGACCGGCATCGCGCAGGGCGCGGCGACAAGCCAGCAAGGTCCGTTTCACCAGCGGGGTGATGAGTTCATCAAACTGGCTACGGCTCACTGAACCCTGCCAGCCAGCAAAGGTGCACGCCACCTGCTCGGCATCGGTCAGGCCGTGTTTGACGACAGCGGCCACATCCAGCAGCTCGCGCTGCAGATGGGCATCCAGCTCGCCGGAGAGGCCCGCTTGCTCCTTGATCCAGTCCGCCAGCAGGTGATCAAAATCATCACCGCCGAGGGCGGAATCGCCGCCGGTCGCCATCACTTCAAACACACCGCGGTGCAGACGCAGGATGGATATATCGAAGGTGCCGCCCCCCAGATCGTAAACCGCGATCACCCCTTCCTGACCGGAGTCAAGGCCATAGGCAATCGCGGCTGCGGTCGGCTCGTTGAGCAGCCGCAGCACGTGCAGACCGGCCAGACGGGCCGCATCCTTGGTGCCCTGACGCTGGGCATCATCGAAATAGGCGGGCACGGTAATGACCACGCCATCGAGATCGCCCCCGAGTGTCTGGGCGCCACGCTCGGCCAGCTTTTTGAGAATTTCGGCCGATACCTGCACCGGATTGACCAACCCCTGACGGGTTTGCAGTTGCGGCATGCCATTGTCGGCGGCAACAAACTGGTAAGGCTGCTGGCGGGTATCGATATCGGCCAGCGCCTTGCCCATCATCCGTTTGACCGAGACGATGGTGTTGTGAGGATCGAGCGCCGCTTCGCGCTTGGCATCAATCCCCACTCGAATGGCGTCGCTTTGATAGTGCACGACTGACGGGAGCAGGTCGCGCCCTTGCTCATCGCAAAGGGTATCGGCGTGACCGCTGCGAACCGCAGCGACGAGAGAGTTGGTGGTGCCGAGATCGATGCCGACGGCACGTTTGTGCTGATGAGGTACAGCGCTCTGGCCGGGTTCGGCGATTTGCAGTAATGCCATGGGTAATGAAACTTCCAGCGTTAAAGGATCAAGACTCGAGAAGCGAGTCTTCGAATCGTTCCAGCTCTTCGAGGAGCTTGTCGACAAACTTGAGTTTGCGAACGCAATCAGCGGCAACGAGATCTTTGCCGGCGGCAAGAGACTCGGTCAGCTGCTGCATCAACATCTGGTGATCATGCCTGATCTCGCTGCGAAAATCCTTGATGGCGCGCTCAGGGTCTGCGTCATCTTTCAGATCGGCCAGACGCTCGCGCCACTCCAGCTGCTGCATCAGAAACGCGGTATCTTGCAGAGTCTGCTGTTCACCACGGATATCGGTGCCACGCAGGGAGAGCAGATATTCTGCACGGCGCAGCGGCGCCTTGAGGATGGTGAATGCTTCGTTGATCTGGGCGGCACGTTGCACCGCAGCCAGCTGCTCCCGTTCGGGGGCGGTGGCAAAACGATCAGGATGGAATTGGGTTTGCAGCTGGCGGTAGGTATCAGCCAACTGACGGGTATCGAGCTCGAAGCCTTCAACCAGCCCAAACAGCTCGAAATGATTCATGCAAACCTCTTGGAAACGTTCGCCACAACCTCACTCGCCCCTGGCAAATGAGATGTGGTTGAACGGGTCATGGGCGACCCGCTCAACCACAGACGAAGGATCATTGACGTCAAACATCTCAGACACTGAAGCTTTCGCCGCAACCACACTCGCCTTTGGCGTTGGGATTGTTGAACTGGAAGCCCTCGTTGAGGCCCTCCTTGACGAAATCCAGCTCGGTGCCATCCAGATGGATCAGGCTCTTAGCATCGACAATAATCTTGACGCCCTGCTGCTCGAACACCTGATCCTCATCGGTCAGTTCATCAACGAACTCAAGCACGTAGGCCAGACCGGAGCAGCCGGTGGTTTTGACGCCGAGGCGCAGGCCAATGCCCTTGCCCCGGTTAGCCAGAAAAGAGGAAACCCGTGCCGCGGCGGCATCTGTCATGGTAATAGCCATACTGCTCTCCGGCGCTTAGAGACCTTTCTTCTGCTTGTAATCGGCGATGGCGGCCTTGATGGCGTCCTCAGCCAGAATGGAGCAGTGGATCTTCACCGGTGGCAGGGCCAGCTCTTCAGCGATATCGGTGTTCTTGATGCCAGCTGCTTCGTCCAGGGTCTTACCCTTGACCCATTCGGTCACCAGGGAGCTGGAGGCGATGGCAGAACCGCAACCGTAGGTCTTGAACTTGGCATCTTCGATGATGCCTTCGTCGCTGATCTTCAGTTGCAGCTTCATCACGTCGCCACAAGCGGGCGCACCGACCATGCCGGTTGCAACGCTGGGATCATTCTTGTCGAAACCACCGACGTTGCGAGGATTCTCGTAGTGGTCGATTACTTTTTCACTGTAAGCCATATCTCACTCCTGCTAATTCTGTTGCTCACTGACCAGATAGATCAGTGATGAGCCCATTCGACCGTGTTCAGATCGACGCCGTCTTTGTACATCTCCCACAGAGGGGACATCTCGCGCAGACGACCGATGGAGTCACGAATAAGCTTGACCGCGTAGTCAATCTCTTCCTCGGTGGTGAAGCGACCCATGCTGAAACGGATGGAGCTGTGTGCCAGCTCGTCGTTCAGACCCAGTGCGCGCAGCACATAGGAAGGTTCCAGGCTGGCGGAGGTACAGGCCGAACCGGAAGAGACCGCCAAATCTTTCAGCGCCATGATGAGGGATTCCCCTTCCACATAGGCAAAGCTGACGTTGAGGTTGCCCGGAACACGTTGCTCCAGATCGCCATTGATGTAGACGGCTTCAATATCCTTGATGCCATTCCACAGACGCTGACGCAGTGCCAAGATACGCTCGCCTTCACTCACCATCTCTTCTTTGGCAATGCGGAAAGCTTCGCCCATCCCGACGATCTGATGGGTCGGCAGAGTACCGGAACGCATGCCGCGCTCGTGGCCGCCACCGTGCATCTGGGCTTCCAGACGAACGCGGGGTTTGCGACGAACAAACAGTGCACCAATCCCTTTAGGACCATACACCTTGTGCGCAGAGACGGAGAGCAGATCCACTTTCAGTGCTTCCACATCTACCGGGATCTTGCCCACACTCTGAACGGCATCCACGTGCAGCAGGATCTTGCGGGAACGGCACAACTCGCCGATGGCGGCAATGTTCTGAACCACGCCGATTTCGTTGTTCACATGCATGATGCTGACCAGGATGGTGTCATCACGCATGGCATTCTCGATCATCTCGATAGTGAACAGGCCGTTGGGCATCGGCTCAAGATAGGTCACCTCGAACCCTTCACGCTCCAGCTGGCGACAGGTATCGAGCACCGCCTTGTGTTCGGTCTTGGAGGTGATGATGTGCTTGCCCTTGCTGGCATAGAAGTGGGCAACACCCTTGATGGCCAGGTTATTGGATTCGGTCGCACCGGAAGTGAAGACGATCTCGCGGGGATCGGCACCGATCAGATCTGCCACTTGATTACGGGCCAGATCCACCGCCTCCTCGGCTTGCCAGCCAAAGCGGTGAGAACGGGAAGCCGGATTGCCGAACAGGCCATCCATGGTGAGACACTGCATCATTTTTTCTGCGACACGCGGGTCCACCGGACAGGTTGCCGAATAATCAAGGTAAATAGGCAGTTTCATGTTTTTCTCCGTCACAGTCCGGGTCATACAGAGTCCCGCTGTGGAAAGCACGTTTATAGTTGGACTTTCAAGCTCACATCGCCGTGTTCTGCCCGTTCAACCAGGGACAACACGGTCTTCATTTGTTCATCTTGCTTGCCGGCAATCCGGCGCACATCGGCCTGGCGTACCAGCTCGGCCAGGGTGATATCCCCGAGGAAGCTGGAGATCCGCTCACTCAGATCACGCCACAGGGAGTGAGTCAGGCACTGGGTACCGCCGTGGCAGCCGCCCTTGCCGAGGCACTTGGTAGCATCGACCGACTCATCGACCGCGGTGATCACCTGACCAACCGAAATCTCGCCTGGGGCCAAACCGAGGCGATAACCACCGCCCGGGCCACGCACACTGCTCACCAGACCATGTTTGCGCAGGCGGGCAAAGAGCTGCTCGAGATAGGACAACGAGATGCCCTGGCGCTCGGAAATATCGGCAAGGGGGACGGGCCCCTGCTCTGCATGCAGCGCCACGTCGAGCATGGCGGTTACAGCGTAACGTCCTTTTGAAGTCAGTCTCATGTGCCTTACCGTCTTGCGAAGCAATTTAATGGGGCACATGGTCACATACCCGACCAAATCAGTCAAGTATATGGTTGAGTAAATCAGTCGGATTAATCCGGTACGCGCGCTTTCTGCACCGAGGTCAGAATACCGCGCAGAATGTTGAGCTCAGCTGCTTCCGGCCGAGCCCGATTGAACAGGCGACGCAGCTTGCTCATCACATGACCCGGATGATCATCGGCAATAAAACCGGTCTTCATCAGGGTTTGTTCCAGGTGCTGATAAAACCCTTCCAGCTGGGCGGCACTCGGATAGGCCATCTCCTCTTCAGGCTCGGCGGCCTGCCCCTGTAGCCAGCGCATCCGCACTTCGTAACAGAGGGTCTGCACCGCCATGGCCAGATTGAGAGAGCTGTAATCAGGATTGGCCGGAATGGCCACGTGGTAGTGGCACTTTTGCAATTCGTCGTTGGTGAGACCGGTGCGCTCACGACCAAACACCAGCGCAACCGGGTGCTGCATCCCCTCAACCACCGACTTTTCGCCGGCCTCACGGGGATCGAGCATGGGCCAGCTCAGGGTTCGAGAGCGGGCGCTGGTGCCAATCACCAGACCACAATCGGCGATCGCGTCGTCCAGTGTCGGGACGATACGGGCATTGGCAAGCACATCGCTGGCACCAGCAGCCAGGGCGAAGGCATTGTCATCCGGCAAGGCTTGCGGATCAACCAATACCAGCTGGGTCAACCCCATGGTCTTCATGGCACGTGCCGCAGACCCCATGTTGCCGGTATGAGAGGTGTTTACCAAAACGATACGAATCTGATCCAACATGCCCAGTCAATCTTCAGTCAAAAATGGCGCGTAATTGTAACATAAGAGAACACGATGTTGGCACCGTAAAAGCCGAGCCATTTCAGAACAAAACCACCCGTTTGTATAACAAACCAGCATGAGGGAAGTGAGAGGGGGGGACTAAACTTGATGGATATCCGATAAACGGCACAGGAGACACCACGCCATGCTTCCTCCCTTTATCTATGAGAGATTGCCCAGCCTCTATCTGCTGGCAGCCATTGCCATGATTACGTTGAGTGAACAGCCCCTGCTCTGGTTTGCAGGCGCCTTGCTGTTTATCGCCGGAGCGGTGACCTGGATGATGCGTTCCAGCTACCGGCGTACCGATCTGATTATCTTTCCGACCAAACGCTGGCTGCAGCCGGAGTGGCTGTATGAAGCGCAGCCCTTCATCTGGCTGGCTGCGGGGCTGGCCATGTCACAGCTGCCCGCCCCTGCGGCACTCATCGCCTTGGTGCCCTGTCTGTGGGCCTGTCGTTGCCTCTGGGCACGGCACCATTATCGTCGCCATGCCCATGGGGTGATTGCCCACTTAAGACGGGATCCCGCCCGGCACCGTCTGCACCGGAGCCTGCGCTGACTCGGTGCGGGCGCGTTCGATAAACGTCGCCAGATCCATCAGGGGATACTTCATCAGGCTTGGCAAGCCATCGAGATCCAGACTGTCCATCAGATTTTTCACCTCAAGACCCAGTTCGGTATCCCCTTCTATCTTCAGCTTGCGCTGGAAAAAGAGCGAATCCGGATCCTCTTTGCGACCAGCGATGAGGATCAGGTCGTTGGCGGTACCGCTGAAGCAGACATCGGCCTTGTCACACTCGCGAGCCACCACCAGCTGGCCATTCTGCTCACTGATAAACCAGCACAGCTCCAGATCAGAGACTTCGACTTTCAGCCACTTGTCTGCCAGAAACTCGAAATCGTCATCTTCGATAGCCTCTTTGAAAACACGGGCCAGCAAACTCTCCATCAGCTGCTTTTGCAGATTGAAGGGAACAAGCTTGAGGGGATGGCGCAAGAAGCGCGGAGCCTGTTCGACCAGGCGGCGTTGCAGTTGTTGAAACACGATAGACTCCCTTTTTTGCGCATTCAAACACAGGGAGAGTGGCAAGATCCTGTTGGAAATCAAACTTGTGCAGGGTTACCTCAAGAAGGGTAAAGCCACACAAAGCTGCCTCAGGTCAAAAAGCGGGAGTGCATGACTGCATACAATCAGGCTCGTTTGCCCTTCATATGCACTCTCGGAGCGTACCAATGGAATTACTCTGTCCGGCAGGCAGTTTGCCGGCACTGAAAACCGCCGTGGATAACGGGGCCGATGCCGTTTATATCGGTTTCAAGGATGACACCAATGCCCGCCACTTTGCCGGTCTCAACTTTACCGACAGCAAACTGGATAAGGCGGTGGATTATGTGCATCAACATGGTCGCAAGCTGCATATTGCCATCAATACCTTTGCCCATCCCGGGGCCGATGCGCGATGGAAACAGGCGGTTGATCGCGGGGTAGCCCTTGGCGCCGATGCATTGATCATCGCCGACCTCGCCGTGCTGGAATATGCCAGCCGCCACTACCCCGAGATGGAACTCCATGTCTCGGTGCAGGCCAGCGCCACCAATGCCGCCGCCATTCGCTTCTATCAGCAGCAATTCAATGTCACACGGGTGGTGCTGCCCCGGGTGCTCTCCATGCATCAGGTCAAGCAGCTGGCCCGCGAGACCGATGTTGGCCTTGAGGTATTCGCTTTTGGCAGCCTATGCATCATGGCCGAGGGGCGCTGCTATCTCTCCTCCTACATGACTGGCGAGAGTCCCAACACCGTCGGCGCCTGCTCACCGGCCAAGTTCGTCCGTTGGGAAGAGACCCCGAATGGTCTCGAGTCGCGGCTCAACGAGGTGCTGATCGACCGCTATGGCCCGGGCGAAAATGCTGGCTATCCGACCCTGTGCAAAGGGCGTTTCGACGTGGATGGCCAGACCTACCACGCGCTGGAAGAGCCCACCAGTCTCAATACCCTGGGTCTCCTGCCCGAGCTGTTCAAGACCGGTATCCAGTCGGTCAAGATTGAAGGGCGCCAGCGCAGCCCCGCCTATGTGGAGCAGGTGACCCGGGTCTGGCGTGCAGCCATCGATGCCTATCAGGCCAATCCCGAGGCCTATCAGGTTAAAGCTGAGTGGGATGCCCAGCTCGCCCGCGTCTCCGAAGGTAGCCAGACTACCCTCGGTGCCTACCATCGTCAGTGGCAATAAGGAGTCCACCCATGCAATTTTCTCTCGGGCCTCTGCTCTTCTACTGGCCCAAAGCCGATACCGAAGCCTTTTACCATGCCGCCGCCGATAGTCAGGCCGACATCATCTATCTGGGAGAGACCGTTTGCAGCAAGCGGCGAGAACTCAAAGTCGATGACTGGATTGCGCTGGCCCGTCAGGTGGCCAGCTCCGGCAAGCAGGTGGTGCTCTCGACCCTCGCCCTTATCTCCGCCCCTTCCGAACTCAAGGAGGTGAAGCGACTGGTCGACAATGGCGATCTAATGGTCGAAGCCAACGATCTCGGTACGGTGCAACTCGCCTGGGAGGCAGGGATCCCCTTCGTCTGTGGCCCCGCCATCAACGCCTATAACGCCGATGTGCTGCGCATGTTGCTCAAACAGGGGATGAAACGCTGGGTCATGCCGGTGGAGCTCTCCCGTGACTGGCTGATCCAGCTCAATCAGGATCTGGGCTCCCTGCGCGACCAATTTGAGGTGGAGGTGTTTGCCTACGGCCATCTGCCGCTCGCCTACTCGGCGCGCTGCTTCACCGCCCGCTCCCTCGACAAACCGAAAGACAACTGCGAGCTCGCCTGCATCAACTACCCCACCGGACGACTGGCCAACAGCCGCGAGGGGGAGCGGGTGTTCAATCTCAACGGGATCCAGACCCAGTCCGGCTACTGCTACAACCTGGGTAACGAGCTGGCTGGTATGGAAGGTCTGGTAGATGTGGTCAGGCTTTCGCCGCAAGGGATGGAAACGCTGGAGATGCTGGCCCGCTTCAAAGCCAACCGGCAAGGCCAGGCTCCCCTCTCCTTGCAGCAAGGAAGCGATTGCAACGGCTACTGGCGTCAGATCCCCGGCATGAGCCTGGTGGAGTAAACCCGCCATTTGCCCAACAAAAAGGCCTCATCGCGAGGCCTTTTTTACCACTATCTGGCAGTAGATCAGGAGGGCTGATCACCCTTGTTACGAGCGCTCTGGGCACCTGGCGGCAAGGGCTTGCGCGCCATCAACTCCAGCTCCAGCAGCGCATAGCGGTGCTCGATGAAGTCATAGACGTTGTTAGATAAGGCCAGCTTGAAGTAGCTGATGGCTTCCTTGCGGTTGCCTTTGCCCAGCTCGAACTTGCCCAGATAGAAGTAGGTTTCACACAGGCGCTCGGCAAGCTCCCGGTTATCCTTCACCCCTTTCACTACGTTGCCCATCAGCTGGGAAGCGTTGATCTCACCGGTATAGAGGCGTACCAGATCCCAGTTCCAGGCATCGTCATCGTATTTGTTGAGACGCTCGCGCATCCGGCTCATAGCGGCCGACGGGTCGAGTTTCTGCTCGGCCAGATAGAGCCAGATCACCCGATAAGGGTCTTCCGGCTGCGCCTCGTAGAAACGCTTCATATCGGCCGCAGCCAGTTCGGGACGGTTGCCGTAATAGAGGGCGATGCCACGGTTGAGATAGGCATAGTCATAGTCCGGCGCCAGTTCGAGGGCGGAATCGAACGCATCATAGGCTTCGTCGTAATTCTGCTGCTGTACCAGATAGACGCCGATGAAGTTGTAGGCTTCAGCGAAATCCGGTTTCTCCCGCAGGGCACGGTTGAAATCGAGCCGCGCGAGGGAACGCAGACCAACCCGATCAAACACCACGGCACGTTCATAGAACAACTCTGCCCGTTGCTCGGTGGTCAGTTCCATTTCACTGAGCATCTGCCCGAGTCGGGCGAGCGCCAGCTCACTCTGGTAGGAGACCTGCAGGGGGGTCGCCAACACCAGTGAAGCAGGCTGCGGCTTGGGAACCTTGGGGGTGTTAACCTGACTGCTACTGCTGCAACCCCACATGGGAAGCAACAACAGGATACCGAGGAGGTATCCAATCCCTTTCCTGACGTTCAATGAACACTCCGACGCTTACGCTTGACCCCGCATATGGTAAAGGTCAACAGCCGCTTTGTCATGTAGCTGTGCCCCTCTACCTCAAATAAATCAGGATTCGACAGGGTATCCGGCATCGCACCAACCGCGAAACCCGCCGTCGACGCTGATCACCTTGCGATAACCCATCTGTTGCAGGTTGTCCGCCGCCAGAATGGAGCGAAAACCACCACCACAATAGAGGTAGAGCTCGGTCTCAAGATCCGGGAACTGGGTCTCGATATCCCGCTCAATCACGCCACGACCCAGATATCGGGCACCGGGCAGATGGCCTTTGGCCCACTCGCTCTCTTCCCGCACGTCGATTAGGTGAAACGTGCGCCCTTCATCCTGCCAGCGCTTGATCTGGTGAACATCGGTTTCGGTGATGCGGGAGCGGATCCCGTCAACCAGCGCCAAAAAACGGGGATTGTGATGCATGACAAACTCCTGTTGTTTAAATCATGTGCGTCAGCAAACGACACGCAGAGATAAGAAAAGAGCGCCATGAGGCGCTCTTCACTGTTACGGCAGGATTTCCTGTTGGTCCGCACCCTCTTTCTCTACCTGGGTGGGCAGCATGTGCTCGCGCTTGACGCCGAGGAACATGGCAAACGCACTCGCCACATAGATGGAGGAGTAGGTACCGAACGCCACACCGATCACCATGGCCACGGCAAAACCGTGGATCAGCGCACCGCCCTTGAGCAGCAGCGCCAGCACCACGATAAAGGTAAGGCCGGAGGTGATGATGGTACGACTCAGGGTCTCGGTCATGGAGAGATCCAGAATGTACTCGGTATCCCCTTTACGCACCTTGCGGAAGTTCTCCCGCAAGCGGTCGAACACCACGATAGTATCGTTCAGGGAGTAACCCACCAGGGTCATCAGTGCCGCCAGTACAGTCAGGTCGAACTCGTACTGGAAGTAGGCAAAGACACCCAGCGTGATCACCACGTCGTGCACCAGGGAGAGAATGCCCCCCAGCGCCAGACGCCATTCGAAACGCACTGCCACGTAGGCCAAGATACAGAGGATGGAGGCCAGCATGGCCAGCGCACCGTCTGTCGCCAGTTCATCACCCACGGAAGGGCCGACGAACTCGACGCGTTTGAGCACTGCGCCCTCGTCGAGCTGCTTGGCCGCCGCCAGCACTTCGTTACCCTGTTGTTCTACCTTGACCCCCTCTTTCGGGGTCAGGCGGAACAGCACGTCACGGCTGGAGCCAAAGTGTTGCAGGGTTGCCCCTTCAATCTTCTGCTCTTCCAGAGCGTCGTGGACCTTGTCCAGGCTCACCGACTGCTGGAACCCCACCTCGATGGTGGTACCACCGGTAAAGTCCAGACCCCAGTTCAGACCCCGATCAAACAGGAAGAACAGGGCTACCACCATCAGCACGGAAGAGAAAACCACACCCGGCTTGGCATAGCGCATAAACGGGATCGGTTTTTCAAAATGTAGAATCTGAAACATCTCTCTATCCTCAGATGGGCAGCTTGTCGATACGCCGTCCACCCCAAGCCAGGTTGATAATGGCACGGGAAACTGTGATGGCAGTAAACATGGAGGCGGTCAGACCAATGCCCAGCGTCAGGGCAAAGCCCTTGATGGCGCCGGTGCCGATACCGAACAGGATCACACAGGTGATCAGCGAGGTCACGTTGGAGTCGGCGATGGTGGAGAATGCTCGATCAAAGCCCAGATGGATGGCTTGCTGAACACCCCGACCGTTGCGGATCTCTTCACGAATACGCTCGTAGATCAGCACGTTGGCATCCACCGCCATACCCAGCGTCAAGACGATACCGGCGATACCCGGCAATGTCATGGTGGCCCCCGGAATCATCGACATGATGCCGACAATCAACACCAGGTTCATACAGAGCGCCAAGTTGGCAACCCAGCCGAACGCGCGATAGTAGATCCCCATGAACAGCACGATCACCAGCATGGCCCAGCCGATGGCTTCCATACCGCTGTCGATGTTCTGTTGACCCAGGCTCGGGCCAATGGTGCGCTCTTCCACGATCTGGATCGGGGCGATCAGGGCACCGGCACGCAGCAGCAGCGCTAGGTTGTGGGCTTCGTTGGCGTTGTCGATACCTGTGATACGGAACTGGCTGCCAAGACGCGACTGGATGGTGGCGACGTTGATCACCTCCTCCTGCTTGCGGAACTTGCGCTTGCCATCCGGACCAGGTTGACCGACCGGCTTGTACTCGATGAAGACGGTCGCCATCCCTTTACCGACGTTGTCCTTGGTAAAGTTGGCCATCTTGTTGCCACCCTGGCCATCCAGCTTGATGTTGACCTGGGGACGGCTGTACTCGTCGAAACCGGACTGGGCACCCACGATGTGGTCACCGGTCAGGATCACCCGCTTTTGCAGCACCACGGGACGACCGTTGCGATCGTTATAGACCTTGGAGCTGGGCGGGACACGGCCGTCGGCCGCAGCCTGGATGTCGGCAGTCTCATCGACCATGTGGAATTCCAGGGTCGCGGTTGCACCCAGGATCTCCTTGGCGCGGGCGGTATCCTGAATACCGGGCAGTTCAACGACAATGCGCTCGGCACCTTGCTGTTGTACCAGCGGCTCGGCCACACCCAGTTCGTTGACCCGGTTACGGATGATGGTGATGTTCTGCTCGAGGGCGTACTTCTTCACTTCCTTGATCTTGGCTTCGCTCAGACCCGCCAGCAGGATGAACTCATCCCCTTTCTGCTCAGTAGTGAAAGTCAAATCAGGGTTCTGACGACGCAGATGAGAAACGGCGCGTTCCTGATCGGCTTCGTCACGGAAGATCACCTGCACCTGATCACCGACCCGGCGCACGCCGGAGTAACGGATCTTCTGGGTGCGCAGCTCGGAGCGGAAATCCTGCACCATCTGCTCTTGCTGCTTGGTCAGTGCTTCGGCCATGTCCACTTCCATCAGGAAATGCACACCACCGCGCAGATCAAGACCCAGCTTCAGAGGCGCCGCACCGATGGCTTCGAGCCAGGCGGGAGTGGAAGGTGCCAGGTTGAGTGCGGTAATGAAGTTGTCGCCCAGCTTGTTGGCAACGATATCGCGCGCCTTCAGCTGGTCTTCAGTGTTCTTGAAACGGATCAGGATAAAACCGTGCTCGAATGCAGCATGTTTGACCGGGATCTTGGCCGCTTCAAGGGTCTCTTTCACCAGATCAAGAGTATCTAGCTTGACTTCGGCACCACGGCTGGCAGAAACCTGCAAAGCCGGATCTTCGCCGTAAAGATTGGGGGCTGCATATAGAAAACCGATGGCGATCACCAAGATCACCATCAGGTATTTCCACAGCGGATAGCGATTCAACACGCTGTGCTCCTTGGGAGATTAAAGGGACTGGATAGAACCCTTGGGCAGAACGGCAGAGACGAAGTCCTTTTTGATGGTGACTTGAGTCTGGTCGTTCAGGGCGATCACCAGGTAATCGCTGTCTGCAGCCACTTTGGCAATTTTGCCAACCAGGCCACCGGAAGTGAGCACTTCATCACCCTTGGACAAGGAGCTCATCAGATTGCGGTGATCCTTGGCACGTTTGGCCTGGGGACGATAGATCATGAAGTAGAAGATCAGGCCGAATACGGCCAGCATGATGATCATTTCCATACCACCACCCTGTGCACCCGGTGCTGCGCCTTCTGCATACGCCTTGGAGATAATGCTCATTTAACAACCTCTTATTGATGTAGATTTAAAAAAACAAAATTATATGTTGTTGTTATTTAACGTCATTTTCAGCTAACGGAGGCACAGGCTTCCCTTGCCGACGGTAAAACTCTGTTACAAAGTCGTCTAATTTACCCTGCTCGATCGCGTCCCGCAAACCCTGCATCACACGCTGGTAGTAACGCAGGTTATGAATCGTATTCAGACGGGCACCGAGGATCTCGTTGCACTTGTCCAGATGGTGCAGGTAGCTGCGGCTGTAGTTCTTGCAGGTGTAGCAATCACACTCGGCATCCAGGGTGCTGGTGTCGTTGCGGTGCTGGGCGTTGCGGATCTTCACCACGCCATCGGTGGTGAACAGGTGGCCGTTGCGGGCGTTGCGAGTCGGCATGACGCAGTCGAACATGTCGATACCACGGCGCACCCCTTCCACCAGATCTTCCGGCTTGCCGACACCCATCAGGTAGCGCGGCTTGTCAGCCGGAATTTTCGGGCAGACGTGCTCGAGGATGCGGTGCATGTCCTCTTTGGGTTCACCCACGGCCAGACCGCCGACCGCATAACCGTCGAAACCGATCTCCAGCAGCCCCTTGAGGGAGACATCCCGCAGATCTTCGTAGACCGAGCCCTGAATGATGCCGAACAGGGCGTTCTTGTTGCCCAGCGCATCAAACTTGTCGCGGGAGCGCTTGCCCCAGCGCAGGGACATCTCCATGGACTTGCGCGCTTCTTCATAAGTGGCCGGGTACGGGGTGCACTCGTCGAATATCATCACGATGTCGGAGCCCAGATCGTACTGGATCTCCATGGACTTCTCGGGGTCGAGGAAGATCTTCTCGCCATTGATGGGGTGACGGAAGTGGACGCCCGCTTCGGTGATCTTGCGAATATGGCCCAGGCTGAACACCTGGAAACCACCAGAGTCAGTCAGGATCGGGCCCTGCCAGTTCATGAAGTCATGCAGATCGCCGTGGGCACGCATCACTTCCTGACCCGGACGCAGCCAGAGGTGGAAGGTGTTACCCAGCAGGATCTGGGCGCCGGTTTCACGCACTTCTTCCGGGGTCATCCCCTTGACGGTGCCGTAAGTCCCGACCGGCATAAAGGCAGGCGTTTGTACCACACCACGTTCGAAGACCAGTTGACCGCGACGGGCACGGCCGTCGGTGGTTTTCAGTTCAAATTTCATTGCTACCTCGGCTGCGTCAGATAAACAGTCTGACAATAGGAGGGCCGCTCACGGCCCGGTAAATAAGCTGAAGCTTATGCTTCAACCTGGCGACGGGTGACGAACATGGCGTCCCCGTAGCTGAAGAAACGGTACTGCCCGGCCACAGCTGCCTGATAGGCCGCCATCACGTTGTCATAACCGGCAAAGGCGCTGACCAGCATGATCAGGGTCGACTCCGGCAGATGGAAATTGGTCACCATGGCATCGACAATCTGGAACTGGTAGCCAGGGAAGATGAAGATATCGGTGTCACTAAAGAAGGGCGCCAGCGGTTTGCCCTGTGCCAGGGTGACTTTGGCCGCGCTCTCCAGCGAACGCACCGATGTGGTCCCCACCGCTATCACTCGGCCACCACGGGCACGGGTGGCCGCGATGGCATCCACCACCTCTTGCGGCACTTCCGCATACTCGGAGTGCATGTGGTGATCTTCAATCTTCTCAACCCGCACCGGCTGGAAGGTCCCCGCCCCTACATGCAGGGTGACAAAGGCCGTTTCAACCCCTTTGGCCCGAATTTTCTCAAGCAGCGGCTCATCAAAGTGCAGACCGGCGGTCGGGGCCGCGACGGCGCCCGGCTTTTGATTGTAAACGGTCTGGTAGCGCTCCTTGTCGGCATCCTCGTCGGGACGGTCGATATAGGGGGGCAGCGGCATGTGGCCGATGGCCTCCAAAATTTCCAGCACCGGACGCGGGTCGAGGAAGTGGATCTCGAACAGAGCATCGTGGCGGGCGCGCATCTCTGCCTCCACACCACCATCCATGATCATCCGGGTGCCGGGCTTGGGCGCCTTGGAGGCCCGGACATGGGCCAGCACGCTGTGCTCGTCCAGAATGCGCTCGACCAGTACCTCCAGCTTGCCGCCGCTGGCCTTCTGGCCAAACATGCGCGCCGGAATGACACGGGTGTTATTGAATACCAGCAGGTCACCCGGATTGAGCTGATCCAGCACATCCACAAATTGACCGTGGCGCAGGGCGCCAGTTTGACCATCGAGCTGCAACAGGCGGCTGGCGGTACGCTCTGCCATCGGATAGCGGGCAATCAGCTCGTCTGGCAGATCAAAATGAAAATCGGATACTTGCATCTTTCACCTCGGGGGGAATCGGCGGCTAGTCTAGTTATCCCCATCTTCCAAGGCAACCCAAAAGACCAAAAACCCAAGAGAGACAAGGGGTAGCGAGCAATATTGAGACACACCTCCGGTTAATGATTCTTTAATGTTCTGTATTGACCCTGATCATGTTTTGCCAATGGGCGCTGGGCTAGGGTGAAAGCAGATACACAAGGAGGCCCACCATGATGACCCTATCCGAAATCATGACCGAACATCCCTTCACTCTGGGTCCGTCAAACAGTGTCAAACAGGCGATGGACCTGATGCAGCAGGAGCGGATCCGCCACATTCCCATCGTCGACGAGCAGCACCACCTGCTGGGGCTGGTGACCCTCACCGATATCCTGGCCACCCGGGAATCCAAGCTGCTGCTCATCAGCCCGGAGCGGGAAGCAGAATTTACCGACAGCGTACAACTCGACGAGATCATGACACGGCAAGTGGCGAGCGTAGATCCTCACGCCGGTATCAAGGAGGCGGCACTTTACCTGCAGCGACACAGATATGGCTGCCTGCCGGTACTCAAAGGACGCAAGCTGATCGGCATTGTCACCGAGTCGGACTTCATTGCCGTGGCCATCAACCTGCTGGAATTGATGGAAGAGCAGGAACCACCTACCGACTTTTGACAGATCAGAATGTAATTAAATTACAATAAAAGCGTTTTCAGCCGTCTAAATAAGCTTTAATGATGAAACACTTTCATTTTGATTGAAAAATTACACCAAATGCTTGCCTTGTGATCTGCGTCACACTATCATCCCTCTCATGCAATAGTTGCCGAGGGGGAGACGAGGGATTGTGCACCCATTATCTTCCTCTCATATGTCTGCAAGTTTGCACACCCCGTAGTTAGTCTTTGCTGTAAAGCATTTGTTTATATAGCCATTCCTTGTTTGATGACCCGGCCCTGTCGTTGCGATAGCGCCGGGATTTTTTTATCTGCGCTTTTCGGCTTCCCCCTTACCAGCACATCCCCCATCGCTGCGAACAGCTGCCTCAACCTCCTGCGCCACCTGTTTGCACCACCGTTTATCTCATCGCGTTATCGTGGCTCTGCACACATCTTCTCATGCCTTGAAAAGGCGATGTAGCGCACAGATATTGAACCACGACAAGGAGTTATCTCAGTAGGCCAGAGATATTCATGTTAGGTACAGCCATAGTGAGCTATCTAATAAGTAGATTTAAGCGATTCAAAATTGCGGCTTTTATCGATTAGCGGAAGCCCCTATGATGAATCCATCGAAAGTTAAGCGCCTCGTCTGGCAAAACTCTTCAACACCAGACCGGCATATGTACATCACCAAGGAGCAATTACATGTCTACCTACATCAACACTGAAATCAAGCCGTTCAATGCTACCGCCTACCACAATGGCAAATTCGTTCAGGTGTCTGACGCTGACCTGAAAGGCAAGTGGTCCGTGGTCTTCTTCTACCCGGCTGACTTCACCTTCGTTTGCCCGACCGAGCTGGGCGACCTGGCTGACAACTACGCTGAATTCCAGAAACTGGGCGTCGAGATCTACTCTGTCTCTACCGACACCCACTTCACTCACAAAGCATGGCACGACACCTCTGACACCATTCAGAAGATCCAGTACCCGATGATTGGTGACCCGACTGGAACCATCACCCGCAACTTCGGCGTGATGATCGAAGAAGCTGGCTTGGCTGACCGCGGTACCTTCGTAATTGACCCGCAGGGCATCATCCAGATCGTCGAGATCAACGCTGGCGGCATCGGCCGTGATGCACTGGAACTGCTGCGCAAAGTCAAAGCGGCCCAGTACGTTGCCTCCCACCCGGGTGAAGTGTGCCCGGCTAAATGGAAAGAAGGCGAAGCCACTCTGGCCCCGTCCCTGGACCTGGTAGGCAAGATCTAAGCCTCCCGCTTCCAAGACCGGCCCGCATAAGGGCCGGTCTGCTTTCCGGCATTGCCAAATAGGCCTGAAAGCAGACCGACTCACATTTAATGCCAACTCGCCATTACAAGAAGGAATTCGACCATGTTGGATACCAACCTCAAACAACAGCTGAACACCTATCTGCAGTACATCGTCAATCCCATCGAGATCAGCGTGTCCGGCAACGACAGCGACAAATCTGCAGAGCTGCTGGCACTGGCCAGCGAGATCGCCGAGATGTCCTCCAAGATCACCCAGACCTCTGGCACTGCCGCTCGCAAGCCTTCCATGAGTGTCGCGCCGCAGGGCCAAGCCCCGCGCGTTCACTTTGCCGGTATCCCCATGGGTCATGAATTTACCTCTCTGGTGCTCGCCCTGCTGCAAAGCGGCGGCCACCCCTCCAAGGCCGATGCGGCCGTGCAGGAGCAGATCCGCAATCTCAAGGGTGAGTATCACTTCGAGACCTATATCTCCCTCTCCTGCCACAACTGCCCGGACGTAGTACAGGCCCTCAACCTGATGGCGACCCTGAACCCCGGCATCACTCACACCATGATCGACGGCGCCCTGTTCCAGGAAGAAGTTGCCGAGCGTCAAATCATGGCGGTACCGAATGTTTACCTGAACGGGCAACCGTTCAGCCAAGGGCGGATCTCGCTGGAAGAAATCGTCGCCAAACTCGACACCGGTGCCGCCGAGCGCAAGGCTGCCGAGCTGAATGAGAAAGATCCCTACGACGTACTGGTGGTGGGCGGTGGCCCGGCTGGCGCCGCAGCGGCCATCTATGCCGCCCGTAAAGGCATTCGCACCGCCATCGTTGCCGAGCGTTTCGGTGGTCAGGTGATGGACACCGTCGGTATCGAGAACTTTATCTCCGTGCCCTACACCGAAGGCCCCAAGCTGGCCGCCAGCCTGGAGCAGCACGTCAAAGAGTACGGCGTTGAAGTGATCACCGAGCAGCGCGCCGCCGCCATCAGCAAAGATGGATATGTGAACGTGGATCTCGCCTCTGGCGCCACCTTGAAGAGCCGCGCCGTGATCCTGGCTACCGGTGCCCGCTGGCGTGATCTGAACGTACCAGGCGAGCTCGAGTACCGCACCAAGGGTGTGGCCTACTGCCCGCACTGCGATGGTCCCTTCTTCAAGGGCAAGCGAGTAGCTGTAATCGGTGGCGGTAACTCCGGCATCGAGGCAGCGATCGACTTGGCTGGCATCGTCGAGCATGTGACTGTGGTGGAGTTCGCCGACACCCTGCGAGCCGATGAAGTGCTGCAGAAGAAGGCTCGCTCCATGGGCAATATCGACATCATCATGAGCGCCCGCACCACCGAAGTGATCGGTGATGGCAGCAAGGTGGTGGGCATGGATTACGAGGATCGCACCACCGGTGAGATCAAGCATCTGGCGGTGGCGGGTATCTTCGTCCAGATCGGCCTGGTGCCGAACACCGAGTTCCTGAAAGGGAGCGAGATTGCCCTGACCCGCTTTGGCGAGATCGAGATCGATACCAAAGGGGCGACCTCCCTGCCCGGCGTCTACGCCGCAGGGGATGCCACCACGGTACCGTTCAAGCAGATCATTATCTCCATGGGTGCTGGCGCCACCGCCGCACTGGGTGCGTTTGATTACCTCATCCGCAACCCGGCGCCGGAAGCGACCAAAGCTGATGCTGTGACCGCCTGATAAAACCAGCGCAACAAAAAGCCGACGCTCGATTAAGTAAACACGAGCGTCGGCTTTTTTATATCTGCATCGATGCGCAATAAAAACCCCGCAGCAAATGGCGGGGTTGTTCATGACTGGACTTCAACGACGGGCATCACTCCAGCAAGAAAACAGCCTCGATATTATCGCTTACCGTGATCTGCTGTTGTTGATAGCTGTTGTCCGCCATATCCGCCGCAGGAGCAGCCATCGCCATGGCCTGCACCACCTTCAGGTTGCGGCTGTAGGCGGTAATGGGCGAAGCATTGCGGTACTCCACACTGTAGACCTTGCCAAGCTTCATCCCGAACGCCTTGGCCAGAGATTCAGCCTTGGTTTTGGCATCCTCAACGGCATTCAGACGGGCCTGCGCCTTGATGACCTGCGGCGATTTCAACCCGTACTCAATCTGGGATACGGACTCCAGCCCGGCTTTGAGTGCGGTATCCATCAGGGGGCTCAACTTGTCGAGCTGATAGAGCTTCACCGCCAATTGTCGCTGAGCACGATACCCCAACAATACCGGCTTCTTGTTCTCGCCATACTGATATTCCGGAGAGACCATCAGGTTGCCAGCCTCAACATCGCTGCGCTTGATCCCCAACCCTTCCAGTTGGCTGAAAAAGGCTGCGACCTTGGTATCGACCTGCTGCTTGGCCTTGAGGCCCTGCTTATCCAGTGCACTCACCGCCACATTGAGGGTGAGCATATCGGGTTCGGTCTTCTGCTCGGCATAACCACTCACCACCAGATGGGGCGCTTGCGGCACTTCAATCGCCAGCAGCGGAGCACTGACAACCAGAGCGGAAAGAGTAAGAAGGGGACGCCACATAGAAAAAAACCTCAATCGGAAAGATTAAGGTCATTATGCCCGTGCAGTTACGGGATTCATATATCATGCAAGGGGGGAGCTGATCCAGTATCTGATTGGTCAGATCGAGGCTAATGGTGACCATGCTGCCGGGATCCTGGCTCTGGTTTGCCATATCCAGCGCAGGAGCCGCGCCACAGACCAACACCTCATCATCGAAATGGAACGAGTCCCACGACAGAACGTGTCCTTGCACCGCCTGTCCGCTATCGGGGCCACCACTATCCTCCTCCATCGCAGACCAAGGGATGGTATCAGATGGTCCTAGCAAATCTTGCAACAACGGAGAGTGAAAACTGGCCAGCGGATACTCCTGCTGCCCCTGATGATGGCCAACCAAAATCATGTTATGGGCAGACTCGGTATCCATGACCGGCACATAAGTGATAGAGGCCGTAGCGAAGTCAACATAGAGCGAGCCCGCTACATCACCGGCCTCATTCTCAATCTCCATCCCATCCAGCCGATCCCCCGCGATCGAGGCCTGATAGCCAAACTGGCCTGCGCAGGTAATGTTCCCCTGCCCATCCCAGCTATAACGGATGCCATCAATGTCGACCCAGTTGAATGACTGCATGATTCCCCCTCTCCTCTACTGCCGCTATCTTATCCATCCCCTTGAGGAAAAAACAGGGGCCAGGCAAGCCCGGCCCCGAGACAAGGTTACGGATCAACCTTCAAATTGCCCTGATTCAACAGATCTTCAATGATGGTCTGATCGTTACGCGTCCCTCCCAGTGTCAGATCAATGCTGTCAAACCGAATGACATGAGTCGTACTGCTTCCCCCTGAACCATCAAGATCGATAGTGAGCGTAGACTTGCCACTCCCTGGCCCACTGGAGAAGGTGAGGTAGGCATCCAGCGAGTTCTTATTGGCATGTTCACCAGTAAGCAGTTCGCTGATATCCAGTACATCCCCACCGGTACCGGTAGTGAAGTCCTTGATCACATCGGTACCACCCACATCCCCAGCCATCCACTTGAAGGTATCCTTGCCTACCCCTCCAGTCAGGGTGTCAGACCCTGTTCCACCAATCAGAATGTCGATACCGTCACCACCAATCAGGATGTCATTCCCTTTTTGGCCATAAAGCACATCATTACCGTCGCCACCTTCAAGGGTATCATCGCCACCGACAGCCCCCTCCTTACCATACACTGCATGCTGACTGTAAAGTTCGTTGAGCAGTTGCCCACCACTCTTGCCCGGATTGTCTGCCACAAACTCGAACCAGCCACCATCCACATTGTCCGCATGAATGCTGTCACCAAAAATCACGTCGTTGCCTGCACCGCCCTGCAACAGGTCAGAGCCGACACTAACAGCGGTAAAGAGCGAACCCAAGCCACTGGACAGGTCATCAAAGCTGTCTACGGCGAGGTAGTTGTCTGGCGTGTTGTCAATCGCATTGAGGTTATTGCCAAATGATGCACCGGATGGCACCCCAATCCCGACCGCATTAATCACCACCCCAGGAGCCGTCAACGCATTCAGGGCTGCCATACCGTCAGCAATCTGGGTTGAATTGGTCCAGCTTCCAACAGTTGGCTCCCCATCCGTGAGGAAGTAGACATACTTGTGATCCGCGACAGGATCCCCGGTCATCATGGTATTGAGAGTTGTCAACGCAGCCTGATAGTTGGTCCCCCCCCCTGAGCGAGTTAGATTACTGACAGCCTGCTGAGCAGCGGTAACCGAGGAATAGGTACCCACAACGTTGCTATTATCTGCAAACGTACCAATCTCGACTTGCAACTGTGATATGCCACTGAATTTGGCCAGCAAGTTATTGATGGCATCTTTCATGAGCTGGAATTCAGTGCCGCTAATACTTCCCGACATATCGATCATGAATGTCAGGTTGTAACTACCCGAAGTCACTCCGCCAACATCACCGATCAATACATCTGCCCCAACTCCACCCACTATTGCCCCATCCACATCCGGAGCAAGAAGAGGGTTCGGACGAGCGTGATCGTCAATGGCCGTGCTTGCCCCGGAACCTGTGTCATTGGCATTGCTACCAACCACCAGTACCGGATTGATAATGGTCAACTTGGCACTGCTGGTATCACCGTCGCCATCCTTGATCTTGTAAGTGACCTCGACAGGAGCCCCCTCAGCTCCTCCTGATGGTGGTGTGAATCGGTAATCACCATCATTTTCAATGTAGAGGGAGCCCTTATTGGTACCCAATGCGATAGAGAAAAAGGTATTGCTGTTATTGAAGGTGTAGGTTGTTCCGTTGTACTCCACAGAAACCAGCTTGGGCGTAGCAAAACCATCAGCACCGGCACTGTCATTGGTTGTGACATTACCATCGATTACCTGCGTCAGGTTGGTCAGAGTTCCCGATAACTGACCAGCAGTATTGATCACCACCACATTGCTGTTGTGAGCACCACTAGGTGACCAAGCGACACTTTGCAAGTCGGCATCAAGCACGCTGGTTGAGCCAATTCCCACGGCATACGCACCATCAATACCTTTTTGCGTCAGGAAATTCGTCCACTCATTACGCTCTGCGGTGTTAATAGCGTCATCGGTCGAACTGGGCACACCATCCGAGATGAAAAATACAAAGGTATTATCAGCCGAAGGCGGTGTTCCATAGTTGTCCTGTACCGCTTGCAAGGCATCATCGTAGTCTGTCGAACCACCGGAAGAGATAGTTGTCAGCTGACCAGTCGCCTGGTCCTTAGTCAGCCATACCTGACTACCGACACTCTTGACGGTGGCTGAGCCAGCAAAATCAACCAGCATCACCTTGACCAACGAGTTGCCATAGCTGTTCATCAGATTCGTTACAGCATCCTTGATAACCTGCATATTGGTATCACCAATACTGCCTGAGCTATCGAGAACCAACACTAGGTTGACAGTGCCATTAGTGCCACTGGTAATGGTATCAGCCACAGCACTCGGACCATCGTCCTCGAACTGGACGCCAGCACCGATGCTCACGCTCTTGCTCGCCACATCACCATCACCATCGGTGGTGGTCACCACCGCCGATAGCTTGCCTGCGTCTACCGGCTCGTCATAGTTGGTCGGGCTATCCGGATGTTTGATAGCTACAAACTGGGTCACGCTCAGTTTGCCGTCTTCCCCTATCTCCAGCTTGAATGCGTTGCTGTCCAGGCTACCGTTACCATCGCTGTCAAACTTGCCGTACACGATGTCGCTGTCAGCACCGTCCGCCACCAGGGTGATGGCCTTGTTGCCCACCGTGGTCACCAGCCCGCTGGCCGCCACATCAATACGCAGCGACACATCGGTCGTGCCACCGTCCACGCCTGTACTGCCCACGCCACCACTGAAGATCGACGCAACGCTGGCCACGGTGACACCCAGCTGGGTCGATTCATCGGTGGTGACACTGCCTGTCAGCGTCATCGCCGTCACGCTCGGACCATCGTCCTCGAACTGGACGCCAGCACCGATGCTCACGCTCTTGCTCGCCACATCACCATCACCATCGGTGGTGGTCACCACCGCCGACAGCTTGCCTGCCAGGTCTACCGGCTCGTCATAGTTGGTCGGGCTATCCGGATGTTTGATAGCTACAAACTGGGTCACGCTCAGTGTGCCGTCTTCCCCTATCTCCAGCTTGAATGCATTGCTGTCCAGAACATTGTCGCCATCGCTGTCAAACTTGCCGTACACGATGTCGCTGTCAGCACCGTCCGCCACCAGGGTGATGGCCTTGTTGCCCACCGTGGTCACCAGCCCGCTGGCCGCCACATCAATACGCAGCGACACATCGGTCGTGCCACCGTCCACGCCTGTACTGCCCACGCCACCACTGAAGATCGACGCAACGCTGGTCACGGTGACACCCAGCTGGGTCGATTCATCGGTGGTGACACTGCCTGTCAGCGTCATCGCCGTCACGCTCGGACCATCGTCCTCGAACTGGACGCCAGCACCGATGCTCACGCTCTTGCTCGCCACATCACCATCACCATCGGTGGTGGTCACCACCGCCGACAGCTTGCCTGCCAGGTCTACCGGCTCGTCATAGTTGGTCGGGCTATCCGGATGTTTGATAGCTACAAACTGGGTCACGCTCAGTGTGCCGTCTTCCCCTATCTCCAGCTTGAATGCATTGCTGTCCAGAACATTGTCGCCATCGCTGTCAAACTTACCGTACACGATGTCGCTGTCAGCACCGTCCGCCACCAGGGTGATGGCCTTGTTGCCCACCGTGGTCACCAGCCCGCTGGCCGCCACATCAATACGCAGCGACACATCGGTCGTGCCACCGTCCACGCCTGTACTGCCCACGCCACCACTGAAGATCGACGCAACGCTGGCCACGGTGACACCCAGCTGGGTCGATTCATCGGTGGTGACACTGCCTGTCAGCGTCATCGCCGTCACGCTCGGACCATCGTCCTCGAACTGGACGCCAGCACCGATGCTCACGCTCTTGCTCGCCACATCACCATCACCATCGGTGGTGGTCACCACCGCCGACAGCTTGCCTGCCAGGTCTACCGGCTCGTCATAGTTGGTCGGGCTATCCGGATGTTTGATAGCTACAAACTGGGTCACGCTCAGTGTGCCGTCTTCCCCTATCTCCAGCTTGAATGCATTGCTGTCCAGAACATTGTCGCCATCGCTGTCAAACTTGCCGTACACGATGTCGCTGTCAGCACCGTCCGCCACCAGGGTGATGGCCTTGTTGCCCACCGTGGTCACCAGCCCGCTGGCCGCCACATCAATACGCAGCGACACATCGGTCGTGCCACCGTCCACGCCTGTACTGCCCACGCCACCACTGAAGATCGACGCAACGCTGGCCACGGTGACACCCAGCTGGGTCGATTCATCGGTGGTGACACTGCCTGTCAGCGTCATCGCCGTCACGCTCGGACCATCGTCCTCGAACTGGACGCCAGCACCGATGCTCACGCTCTTGCTCGCCACATCACCATCACCATCGGTGGTGGTCACCACCGCCGACAGCTTGCCTGCCAGGTCTACCGGCTCGTCATAGTTGGTCGGGCTATCCGGATGTTTGATAGCTACAAACTGGGTCACGCTCAGTGTGCCGTCTTCCCCTATCTCCAGCTTGAATGCATTGCTGTCCAGAACATTGTCGCCATCGCTGTCAAACTTGCCGTACACGATGTCGCTGTCAGCACCGTCCGCCACCAGGGTGATGGCCTTGTTGCCCACCGTGGTCACCAGCCCGCTGGCCGCCACATCAATACGCAGCGACACATCGGTCGTGCCACCGTCCACGCCTGTACTGCCCACGCCACCACTGAAGATCGACGCAACGCTGGTCACGGTGACACCCAGCTGGGTCGATTCATCGGTGGTGACACTGCCTGTCAGCGTCATCGCCGTCACGCTCGGACCATCGTCCTCGAACTGGACGCCAGCACCGATGCTCACGCTCTTGCTCGCCACATCACCATCACCATCGGTGGTGGTCACCACCGCCGACAGCTTGCCTGCCAGGTCTACCGGCTCGTCATAGTTGGTCGGGCTATCCGGATGTTTGATAGCTACAAACTGGGTCACGCTCAGTGTGCCGTCTTCCCCTATCTCCAGCTTGAATGCATTGCTGTCCAGAACATTGTCGCCATCGCTGTCAAACTTGCCGTACACGATGTCGCTGTCAGCACCGTCCGCCACCAGGGTGATGGCCTTGTTGCCCACCGTGGTCACCAGCCCGCTGGCCGCCACATCAATACGCAGCGACACATCGGTCGTGCCACCGTCCACGCCTGTACTGCCCACGCCACCACTGAAGATCGACGCAACGCTGGTCACGGTGACACCCAGCTGGGTCGATTCATCGGTGGTGACACTGCCTGTCAGCGTCATCGCCGTCACGCTCGGACCATCGTCCTCGAACTGGACGCCAGCACCGATGCTCACGCTCTTGCTCGCCACATCACCATCACCATCGGTGGTGGTCACCACCGCCGACAGCTTGCCTGCCAGGTCTACCGGCTCGTCATAGTTGGTCGGGCTATCCGGATGTTTGATAGCTACAAACTGGGTCACGCTCAGTGTGCCGTCTTCCCCTATCTCCAGCTTGAATGCATTGCTGTCCAGAACATTGTCGCCATCGCTGTCAAACTTACCGTACACGATGTCGCTGTCAGCACCGTCCGCCACCAGGGTGATGGCCTTGTTGCCCACCGTGGTCACCAGCCCGCTGGCCGCCACATCAATACGCAGCGACACATCGGTCGTGCCACCGTCCACGCCTGTACTGCCCACGCCACCACTGAAGATCGACGCAACGCTGGCCACGGTGACACCCAGCTGGGTCGATTCATCGGTGGTGACACTGCCTGTCAGCGTCATCGCCGTCACGCTCGGACCATCGTCCTCGAACTGGACGCCAGCACCGATGCTCACGCTCTTGCTCGCCACATCACCATCACCATCGGTGGTGGTCACCACCGCCGACAGCTTGCCTGCCAGGTCTACCGGCTCGTCATAGTTGGTCGGGCTATCCGGATGTTTGATAGCTACAAACTGGGTCACGCTCAGTGTGCCGTCTTCCCCTATCTCCAGCTTGAATGCATTGCTGTCCAGAACATTGTCGCCATCGCTGTCAAACTTGCCGTACACGATGTCGCTGTCAGCACCGTCCGCCACCAGGGTGATGGCCTTGTTGCCCACCGTGGTCACCAGCCCGCTGGCCGCCACATCAATACGCAGCGACACATCGGTCGTGCCACCGTCCACGCCTGTACTGCCCACGCCACCACTGAAGATCGACGCAACGCTGGCCACGGTGACACCCAGCTGGGTCGATTCATCGGTGGTGACACTGCCTGTCAGCGTCATCGCCGTCACGCTCGGACCATCGTCCTCGAACTGGACGCCAGCACCGATGCTCACGCTCTTGCTCGCCACATCACCATCACCATCGGTGGTGGTCACCACCGCCGACAGCTTGCCTGCCAGGTCTACCGGCTCGTCATAGTTGGTCGGGCTATCCGGATGTTTGATAGCTACAAACTGGGTCACGCTCAGTGTGCCGTCTTCCCCTATCTCCAGCTTGAATGCATTGCTGTCCAGAACATTGTCGCCATCGCTGTCAAACTTGCCGTACACGATGTCGCTGTCAGCACCGTCCGCCACCAGGGTGATGGCCTTGTTGCCCACCGTGGTCACCAGCCCGCTGGCCGCCACATCAATACGCAGCGACACATCGGTCGTGCCACCGTCCACGCCTGTACTGCCCACGCCACCACTGAAGATCGACGCAACGCTGGTCACGGTGACACCCAGCTGGGTCGATTCATCGGTGGTGACACTGCCTGTCAGCGTCATCGCCGTCACGCTCGGACCATCGTCCTCGAACTGGACGCCAGCACCGATGCTCACGCTCTTGCTCGCCACATCACCATCACCATCGGTGGTGGTCACCACCGCCGACAGCTTGCCTGCCAGGTCTACCGGCTCGTCATAGTTGGTCGGGCTATCCGGATGTTTGATAGCTACAAACTGGGTCACGCTCAGTGTGCCGTCTTCCCCTATCTCCAGCTTGAATGCATTGCTGTCCAGAACATTGTCGCCATCGCTGTCAAACTTGCCGTACACGATGTCGCTGTCAGCACCGTCCGCCACCAGGGTGATGGCCTTGTTGCCCACCGTGGTCACCAGCCCGCTGGCCGCCACATCAATACGCAGCGACACATCGGTCGTGCCACCGTCCACGCCTGTACTGCCCACGCCACCACTGAAGATCGACGCAACGCTGGCCACGGTGACACCCAGCTGGGTCGATTCATCGGTGGTGACACTGCCTGTCAGCGTCATCGCCGTCACGCTCGGACCATCGTCCTCGAACTGGACGCCAGCACCGATGCTCACGCTCTTGCTCGCCACATCACCATCACCATCGGTGGTGGTCACCACCGCCGACAGCTTGCCTGCCAGGTCTACCGGCTCGTCATAGTTGGTCGGGCTATCCGGATGTTTGATAGCTACAAACTGGGTCACGCTCAGTGTGCCGTCTTCCCCTATCTCCAGCTTGAATGCATTGCTGTCCAGAACATTGTCGCCATCGCTGTCAAACTTGCCGTACACGATGTCGCTGTCAGCACCGTCCGCCACCAGGGTGATGGCCTTGTTGCCCACCGTGGTCACCAGCCCGCTGGCCGCCACATCAATACGCAGCGACACATCGGTCGTGCCACCGTCCACGCCTGTACTGCCCACGCCACCACTGAAGATCGACGCAACGCTGGCCACGGTGACACCCAGCTGGGTCGATTCATCGGTGGTGACACTGCCTGTCAGCGTCATCGCCGTCACGCTCGGACCGTCATCATCAAAGCTGAATACCGACCGCTCGCCCGCAATCAAACTGACAGTGGCACTGTCGGTCACGCTATCGCCATCTCCGTCCACACGGGTCACGCTGTATTGCAGTCCCAGACTGTTCTGTCCACTGAGCAGCAGCGACAGTGATTCATCAAACAAACCGGTGTTGTCATGAGGCAAGGCTTCAAACTGGGTGGTCTGCAGTTGGGATACCCCATCTACCACCACAATCTTGATGCTGAAGACCACATCGCCGTCACCATCAACCCCTTGCAGCTCGGTCGCGCTCACTGCATTGAGGGTAATCGCACCACCTCTGGTGGCCGACAGGTTGGTGGCAACCCCCGCCTCGCCAATTCCGACAAAGCTGAAACTGCCGGTGATGCTACCTGCACCATCAGCTCCGTAGCTGCCACTGCTGGTAAACAGTGACAGCAAACCACCTTCAATCGCGGTCGTGGCCTGGGCCAATGCATCTTCTACATCATCACTGACATAGCCGTCATTCACATCACTGCCGCTGTAGGTATCCTCTTTGCCGACCGTCTCGTCCAGACTGACCGACAATCCACCCAAATTAGCCTCTTCGGCCACCCCCACATCCTGGGTCGGACCATCATCCTGAATAACGATGTCCAATGTTGCGCTGGCTGTATCACCGTCATCATCAGTCAAGGTCACCGTTAGGCTCTCACCCAATTGCAGGTCAGAAGCGGGTTGTTGATGAGCTTCATTATCAAGGAGGGTATAGCTGTAGGAGACACTGCCGTTACCGGTAACGGGATCGTAGGTTATTGCGGTGATTTGCAATCCATTGCCAAGCGGCGTTTCAATGGATACAGGCTGAGCAACCACGGTGCCATTGCTGATCAACTGGATCGCCCCGATTGCCAGCGTTTGCACACCATCAGGGGCATTAAAAGTAAACACCCCACTTTGAGTTAACGCGGCAGCGTTAGGTGCCGAACCGTCGACCAAGTTGGCATCACTGACCAACACCTCTCCCCCTTCCAGAGTCAGCCCATCAAGGCCTACCGCCTCATCTACCGGAGTAATGGAGATAACGAGTGTTGAAGTCACTGTATCCTGGCCATCAGTTACCTGATAGTTCACCGGCGGAACTGCACCATCATAGTTAGGAGCCGGAGTAAAGGTATAGCTCCCATCCGGATTGATGATCAGCGTGCCCACTCCGGTAATGGTGGCAGCAACACCGGCAGGGACTCCGATATTGATACCCCAGTCATATGAAACGATGGAGGCATCAGCGGGTCCATCTGGATTGGTACTATTGTCGAGCAAATTCCCACTGACCTGAGTGTCTTCCAGGGTTACGGCGGTTTCGCCCAAATCATCAAGCTGATTTTCAAGAATCAAATCTTCGGCCTGATTTTCATTGATGACAGCGGCCGTATCGTAGGTGGTATCAAACCCTGCAGCCGCTATCGTGGCATCGCCAGTTCGATCAATTGTGACGAAACCACCATTACCACTGGCCCCCGCAACCCCACCAATACCGCCACCACCACCGGCCGCTGGAGCCCCACCAGCAGCAGAAGCCTCAAAGTTTTGAGTCGGGTCAACACCCTGCAGAATCGATTCTTGCAATGCGGCAATATCTGAAGGTGCGCCTTCCTGGCTGGCCGCCACTTGCGGTTGAGCAGGTTCAGCGGACTCGGAACCGGCCGGAACATCCGATGCTGGAGTATCGTCATAAGGGGAAAGAGCCAGCTTGGCGTCATCAGCTATGGCCAATTTTGCTCCGGGTTGGAGAATTTCCCCTTTTTGCAGAGGGCGGCTGCTTCCATCAGCCAGCACAATCTCCACATTGCCTTCTATAGCTGAGACAACCACGGACTTGTCGATGATTTGGGTACGCATATCCATTGCTCCAAGGTGACAGATCTTGATGTCTACACCGTAGAAGGAGATAGCGCGCTGTTCCGTTGCAAAAAAGCGTACGTTCGAGAGGAATTCAACAAATGGACGGAAAAAAATCGAAGAGTTGGAATTTCTTAATACAAATCAGAATCCTAGACACAGCCCCATTCAAGGCTGACCTTGAGTTGGTTATAGAAAAATGGCGAAAAGAGAAGTGACTGGTATAAAAAAGGCCCCTATCGGGGCCATTTCCAGCATTTAGTTCAAGACAATGGGAAGGCAGGATGAACAAATCCCTGGTAACCATCGATATGCAACTTGGAAAGCAGTTCCACTTGATGTTGATCCTCGACACGGGTCGCAATGGTGGTCACTCCGGCATTGTGTGCGGCGCGACACACTGCGGCCAGGAATGAGGTGTCAGCCCCCGGCTCCATGACCTGACTGGTATAACCGTGATCGACCTTGACATAAGCCGGCGACAGCTCCTCCAGATAGCCCAGAGACTGGAAGTGACGACCATAGTGGTCAACCCCCCACTGGAAGCCATGAGCTTGCAAGGTGCCAACCAACGCAGCCACGTTGTCTTTATGTTTCATGATGGCAGCTTCAGGTATTTCAAATAACAACCGCTCTTTGAGCTCTGCATGCTCGGTCAGATAGCGCGTCAGCCAGGTTAAAAATTCATCCGAGCAGAGCGAGCCAGCAGTGATGTTGATCGCCAGTACCAGATCAGACTGTTTTTGCAGTAATGGAACGCAAGCATCAAGCACCGCTTGGTCAAACTCGCCACCCAATTTGAACTGTTCAATCGCGGGCAAGAACTGACCTGCAAAATAATCAGTGCCATCCCGAGAGATAGAAGCAAACAGCTCGGCATGCAACCTTGCTTCATTATCAAACCGGCAAGCTGGTTGGGCTTTGAAGCGCCAAAGTTGTCGTGAAATGGCATCTTGTACCAGATCTCGCCAGGCCAAACGCCCCATCAAACCTTGCTCGGCCCCCCCTTCCATCACCACAGCACCACGGCGTTCATTGCGCGCCTTGCCAAGCGCATTATCGGCTTTGGTCAACAAGGCAGAGAGATCATCATTACCATCACGACCGGCAATACCGATGACGGAGAGCGCATCCCCTTCGCCCATTGGATTCACCACCAGATCGGCAATGCGGCTATTAATCACTTCAGCCAGCTCTTTTAGCTGAGTCAGATCGTCAGTTGGACAGAGCAGCGCATATTCCGTCGCGGAGATCCGTGCCAAGGCTGCGCCATCCCACCCTTTTAATTGCTCTTTCAAAGCCTGAGCTATCGATTTGACCATGTTGTCGCGGGCAGCAAAGCCTTCATCGCGATAGATATCATCCAGCATGTCGACCGCAACCAGCATGACGCCACCTTGGCCAGCCTCCGCTATCCATGCGTTTACCTGACCCACAAAATAGGCTCGGTTGCCAAGTCCCGATACGGCATCGACATAAACCCGCTCACGCAATTTCTCGGCCTCATCGGCTTGCTCTTTGAACTGCAACGCCAACTTGCTTGAGAGGGTGTTGATCGCCTGAACGACCTGCTTCAATTCATGAGTTTTAGGCTCCGGGATTGTATGACCGAAATGGTGCAGCTCAATCTCGACGGCTTGATCACAGATCTGTTTGAGTGGCTTGAGCAAGTAGTTGAGTGCTCTCATCAACAAAATGGTGGTGATCAAAAAGCCGACCAGAAACCAGCTCGCCAGCTCGCTCATCCCCCGCCACAACTCGTAATAAGCCTGGCCGGGGTGACCCACTACTTTTAATTTTCCAAGCTGCAACCAGCCAGACGTCAGAATTGACTCGTTGGATACCTCAGGAAACAGTCCCAAATTTACAAACCACCGCGGTACCCCCTGAATATTGTTGGTATTTTCCTGTTCGATGACATCCTTTGAGGCCAGCAGATCCAGGCGAACCAGTCGATAATAGCCGCCATCAAAAATAGCCTGGATCACCGACTCGGCACCGACCTTGTCACCGTTTTCCAGATAGGGAGTGAGCGCAAGCCCCAGCGAAGTTGCCGTATTGATGACCGTTGTTTCCTGTTGCTGCGCCAGATAAGTGCGGGTTGAATTGAATTGCACCCAGTATGTGGCCGCAAATAACAATCCAAACAGCAGCAGCATAGTGGCTAATAACTGTCGATAGAGCGTCATAGGTTAATCATCCAAATTCACCACTGGCCGAGCCAATCGCCCCGAGGTCATGCGATTGCGTAAATCATTCCATAATCCCAAGCGGGATGATTGACCAGCCAGTTCCCCTTGGCCTCGTGCCTTCATCAACCACAAGTGACTACCGTTAAAACTGTAAATAGGCACCAGATCACGCCGCTGTGTGGCAGGGCGAATCGAGCCTATCAAATTATCCAAAATCACCGGAACGGAAGAGGGTGTCTCATAATATGCCACCACCATGTGAAACTGGTTGTAATCAAGAGCCTTGACGTACACCATCCGCATTTTATCATCAGGGATCCCAATCTCGAGCAGCGTAGAGTATTTGGCGATACTGAAATCTTCACAGTCTCCCCCGGCGGCTCCCAAAAATTCCAGCGGGGTTGCCCAATAATCCTTTTTGCGCCACAACTTGATATCGTCAATAAAACGCATCCGATTGAAAAAATTATTAACCCGCTCAAGCTTTTTTTCTTCGCTCAGGGCCCTGCCCTTCGTCTCCATGACCAACATACGCCAACTGGTTACACGCTTGCCAGCTCTGGCGCCATAGGTCTGCTCCGCCCGCTTGATCAAGTTGAGATCTTCCTGTGGCAGAGGCTGACTGGCACAGAGCAGAAGTGAGAAGGGTAACAGCAGGATCCACAAGGAGTGGCGCAGAGCACGTAGCGATCGGTATCTCCATTCATTGAGAAGATAACACCATCGGCTACCGGTACCACGCTGGAGTGTCACGTCATATTCCTGCTGCATTATTACTGCTGCACTCCTCAAAGCTCGTACAACAACCTGCGTTAGCCAAACATGGTGACTGCCAGCAGCAGTCACCATGTTGGCGTTCATGATCCCAGCGGGATCATGAACAAACGGTTATTGCCTGGCCTGCCATTCAGCGGGTTGTTTGACGCTAAATGCATTGAGCAGACTACCTGTCGCGTTGAGAATGCGATAGTCAGCCAGCAGTGCATCATACTCAGCGGTGATATAGCTGCGACGCGCCTCGAATAGTTCGTTCTCGGTGTTCAATACGTCCAGCAATGTCCGTTGACCCAAACCAAACTGCTTCTTGTATGCCTGTACGGTGTCATAGCTGGCGTCAACATGCTCTTTCAGGAAGGTCTTCTGCTTGGCCAGCGACTCTTTCGCGTTCCAGGCCAGACGAGTGCCTTCCTCCACCTGGCGAAACGCATTCAAATGAATGTCTTTCGCCTGAGAGTAGAGAGCCGATGTTGCATTGCTCTCTGCCACATCAGAACCGCCACGGAACAGGTTGTAACGCATGCGCACCATTGCGGTCAGATCATCGTTGCGCCCTTTGACCGCATCGATATCCTCATTCCAGTTCTGATCGACCTCGAATGTTACATTGGGGTAGAAACCGGATTTGGCACCTTCATGCTGATACTTGGCCGCTTCGATATCCTGCAAGGAGGAAAGCAGGGTCGGGTGGACTTCGGTCGCTGTTTTCAGCGCACTATCGAGGCTGGTCGGGATAAGCTCGGTATTGGGAACCGGCTGTACCAGATCTTTGGGCACCTCGTTCACGACACGAATAAATTCACTCTCTGCGTCGCGATAGTTGTTTTCAGCAGCGGCCTGATTTGAATAGGCCCGGGCAACACGACCTTCAATCTGGGTCTGATCCGCAGTAGAGCCAAGCCCTGAATCAGTCCGCTTGCTGATGTCGCTGCGGATCTGTTCGTGGGTTTCCAGGTTCTGTTTGGAAAGCTCCAGGATCTCCTGCTGACGCAGCATATTGAGGTAGACCTCAGCTACTCGAAGCGCGGTATTCTCTGCTTCGGAGATCATCGCCAGACGCTGGGCATTGGCTTCTGCTTCGGTTCTGGAGATGTTGTTGCTGACATCAAAGCCATCAAACAACATTTGCCGCAGGCTGAGTCCAGCCTCTTTGCGAGTCATGGAATCATCAATATTGCTGTTGGCGCTGGCAGCGCGGGTAGAAGGGCTGTCAGTTTTTTCATAGCCTACGCCGCCACGCAGATCGATCGTAGGATAATAGCCACCCTTGGCTCCATCATGCTGATAGAGTCGTGCCTGATACAGATCAAACGCTTCCTTGATCTTGGGATGCGTAGCAAGTGTCTGTGCCACCGACTCTTCCAGAGTCTGGGCCTGACCCAAACTCGGGATCAGGATGCAGCCACTGACCAGCATGGCAACAATCGTTTTTTTCATGTTATCTCCAGTCATGTTTTGTTTTTAGATTGTTGGCTTATCGTTCTCTCAGTGCCGACTGCTTTGCCCGTAAAATCGGCTTAAGCAAATAGTCTAGGACACTTTTTTTACCAGTAATGATATCAGCACTGGCTAACATACCGGGGATGATGGGAAGTGCGTTAAGCTCATCGCCCAAGTAACTCTTCTCTGTTCGAACCCGAACCAGATAAAAGGAGTTCCCCTCCTCATCCTGGATCGAATCCGCACTTATCTGTTCAACCTTGCCATGCAATCCTCCATAGATTGTAAAGTCGTAGGCAGTAATTTTGACGATGGCATCCAGCCCCGGTCGCAGGAAAGCGATATCTTTCGGTGACACCTTGGCTTCTACCAGCAAGGTATCCTCCAGCGGCACAATCTCCATCAAATCCATGCCGGGCTGAACCACGCCGCCCAGGGTGTTGATCTTGAGTTTCTTGATGGTGCCCTTGAGCGGAGCAATCACGCTGGTCCGGTCAACTCTGTCTCGCAAGCCAACCTGCCCTTCTGACAACTGGCCAAGCCGCCCCTGCTTCTCATTCAGTTCAGTCTGGGAGTCTGCTCTGAACTTCAGCGCAATATCATTACGCTTGGAGATGGTCTCACGCAGTACCGAATTGAGTTTTGGGATCAGCAGACGGTTGCTCTCCAGCTCCCCCTGCATCTCGTTGACCTGCCGCTCAAGCTTGATTAGCTCCACTTGAGGCACTATACCCTCTTTCGCCAGCGGACGACTAATATTCAGTTCCTGTCTGGCCAGATCCACACTGCGATTCACGGTGCGAATTTTGGCATTAAGTTCAATCAGCTCCTGCTCTTTCTGTTCGATTTGCTGACCAAGAATATAGAGCTGGTTCTTCAGGTTATTGAGGCGATCCCGCTGTACAGAGCGCTCACGGTGCGCATATTCGGCAAAGACGGTTTCATAACCATCGGGGAACTGGATTGGCGCTTCGCCTACCACTACCTGCTCACGCCACCCCAGTGCCGGGTCGTTTTTCACCTCGACGCTGGCCATCTCGGCGCGCAGACGGGCCACATCCCCCTTCAGGGTGACGACCTCTTGCTCCCGTTCTCTAAAGTCGGAGCGGAAACGGGTGTCATCAATACGCAGCAGCGGCTGCCCCTTTTCGACGATGTCCCCCTCTTTGACGAAGATCTCTTTGACGATCCCCCCTTCCAGGTTCTGGATCACCTGCAGCTGACGGGACGGAATAACCTTGCCCTGACCCACGGTGACTTCATCCAGTTCGGCCCAGGCCGCCCAGACGATGGCACTCATGAAAAAGAGGAAACAGCACCATAGCAGGATACGAGCTCCGGTCGGCGTGGTCAGCAGTACAGCTGCCGCGCCGTCATCGACAAACTCCAGATGCTCGGGTGCCGGCAATACCTCGCCGGAAGGCGTCTTTTTGCTGCGCTTGAACCAGTCCATGAGCCCCTTAACCATGGGACACCTCCTGCACACGCACCTTGCCTTCCTTCAACTGCTGCAACACCACCTCTTTGGGGCCATCAGCAACGATCTGCCCCTGCTCGATAACGATCACTCGCGATGCCACATCCAGCATCGAGGTTTTGTGAGTGATGAGGATCAATGTGGTTTCCGGGCCCAGTCTGGCGAGCTCCTGTTTGACCTGCATCTCGGACTGGTTGTCCATGTTGGAGGTCGGCTCATCCATCACCAGAATGGGGGGATCATTGAGCAGGGCGCGTGCCAGCAGGATCGACTGACGCTGGCCACCGGAAAGCTGACGCCCCCCCTCACCTATCTGCCGATCCAGCCCGTTGGGATCCCGGTTGGTAAAGTTGGTGACACCCGCCCGCTTGGCGGCGCGCAAGACTCTCACATCATCCACCAGCGGATTACCCAGCATGATGTTGTCCCGCACCGATCCAAAAAAGAGAATGACATCTTGCGGAACACAGCCGATATTGCGACGGATCACCGCAGGTGGCAGTTGATCGAGTTCAAAGCCGTCGATACGTACCGAGCCATCGGTCGGTCGATACAGTCCCATCAACAGCTTCTCGAGGGTCGTTTTACCCGCACCAATCCGGCCGATAATCGCCACCTTTTCGCCCGGCTGAATGCGCAAATTGATATTGTGCAGGGTGCTGGTTTCCATGCCGGGATATTTGAAGGAGACATTCTCGAATTCAATTCGACCGGCAATCACCGGATGATGGATATATTGCTTGCCCTCCTCCTGCTCACCCGGGGTTTGCATGATTTTTTCCAGAATATCCAGTGCTGACTTGGCCTGGTTATAACGGGTCGACAACACGGAGAGTTGTACCATGGGCGCAATGGCGCGACTGGAGAGCATCACGGCGGCAATCATGCCCCCCATGGTGACCAAACCTTCGGAGATCTGGTAAACACCGACGATCACCAGACCGACCGTCACCACCTGCTGGATATAGCTGGCCAGCGAGGACATGGAGTTGGTAATGCGGCGGGTCTGTACGCCCCAGGTGGAAATATGGGAGACGGCCTGCTCCCAGCGATGCTGGAACATGCTCTCGGCGCCGAAAATCTTGACGGTTTCCAGCCCGGAAATACTTTCAATCAGGTTGGCGTTCTTCTGGGACGCCAGGCGTGACCCCTCTTCGATGGACTGCTTGAGGGGCTCCTGAATATAGAGGCTGTAGGCGATGAGGATCAGCATGGCGACGATGGGAACCACCACCATTACGCCTGCAAACATCCAGATAATAAAAAGGAAGAAGACGGCAAAGGGCAGATCGATAAGAGTAGAAACCGTTGCGGAGGTGAAAAACTCCCGCACCGATTCAAATTCCTGCAGATGTTTGGCGAACGCGCCAGTGGAAGCGGGACGAGATTCCATCCGCATGCCCATCACCTTGGCGAAAATCTTGGCAGACAGTAGCACATCAGACTTTTTGCCAGCGATATCGATAAAGTAACTGCGCAACTGCCGCATCACAAAATCGAAGGTAAAGACCACCATGGCCCCGACCGCCAGCACCCAGAGCGAATCAAACGCCAGATTGGGCACAATCTTGTCATAGACGTTCATGGTGAAAAGAGGGCTGGCAATGGCAAACAGGTTGATCAGAATGGAGGCGATCAGCACATCGCGATAGATACCGCGGGATTCGAACAAGGTGCTCCAGAACCAGTGTCCATCACGGGTTTCCAGCACCTTGGGAGAGCGCTCGTCAAACTTGAACTGCTTCTTTACATAGAAGAGGCGCCCCAGATACTCATCACCCAATTGGGCTGCGGTCAGCCATTGAGCGGCATCACCGGCCTGCGGGAAGATCACTTTCCCCTGGCTGCGATCTTCGTTCCACTCCAGCAAAATGCAGGCGCCACCACTGCGCATCTGCAATACGCAAGGCAGCAGCAAGGGAGAAATATCGGCCAGTGGCTGGATCACTTCACGGGCGGATAACCCGCCCCGCTCGGCAGCACGGCAAAAGAGTGCGGTAGTCAGGCGTCCGGAAACCAGTGGCAACCCGGTCGTCAGGGCATCCTGGCTGTTGGGCACACCATAAAAACGGGTCAAGAAGACCAGACACTCCAATAACTCATCAATACGACTTGTTTCTGCTTGCATAGCATCCTGTCACTGCATAAATGAGGTAGATAAGAGCGTTCATCGCTCCTATTTCCCTGCTATAGCCACGCTAAAACCGAGTGGCCTTCCCGCTGATGAGACTGATCAGGGGATAAACCTGTCCAGATAGATCGCGACACTCATCGCCAATTTCCCGCCACAGCAGCAATGGCGGCATGATTCGTTATTGGTAAAAATAATCGGCTCATCAACACCATGCTAACACTGCAATCAGGGTGAATGTCGGAGTTAATTGATAATGACATTTATTATGGCGCACCACTATATCAACCGGCACGTACCAAAACTATAGTTTAGGGTATGAAGTTTTTTATATAACCCTATGTTTTACGTGAAAATAATAATCTTGCGCTCAATTATAGGTCAGGAAGTATGAAGGGTCTGCCCAACGCGTGACCTTGCGGGCCGTTCAATGAGAGTGCTTTGGCAATGTCCGCCATGGCCGTCCAGCGATTTTCACACCAGGCTGGTGCCAACAGGGTTGGACGGCGCGCGGATGCCGAAATCCGGTGATACACCACCTCGGGCGGCGTGTGCTGGATCATGGCGACAGCCGCCTCCACATACTGCTCCAGCGTCAATACCTCAAGCCGCCCCGCCTGCCACGCCTTGCCGAGAGTACTGCCTTCAACCACATGAAGCGGATGCAACTTGATCCCCTCAACACCGGTCTCAACGATGCGATGTAGGGTATCGAGGCTGTCCATCGGCACTTCGCCCGGCAGGCCGACGATCAGATGAGCACATACCTTGATGCCGCGCTGATGGGCACGTCTTACCGCATCCTCATAGGCGGCATAACCGTGGCCGCGGTTGATCCGTTGCAGGGTCTTATCGTTGGCACTTTGCAGCCCGAGCTCCAGCCACACCTCGTAACCCCGGGCCTGATAGCCCGCCAACAGATCCAGCACCGCATCCGGCACGCAATCGGGGCGAGTGCCCACACAGAGCCCCACCATATCGCTCACCGACAGCGCCTCTTCATACATCCGCTGCAGATATTCGACCTCGGCATAGGTGCTTGTATAGGCCTGAAAATAGGCAAGATAGCGTTTGGCACGGGTGACTTCGTCCCGGCGAGCCAGCAGTTGTTGCACCACGGAGAGTTGCTGAGCCGACTCGTCAGCAAAAGAGGATACGTTGCAGAAGGTGCAGCCACCACGGCCCAGGGTGCCGTCACGGTTCGGGCAGGTGAAGGCCCCGTGGATGGAGAGTTTGTGGATCTTCTGACCATGACGTTGCTTGAGATCCTGACCGAATGTATTGACGAGTTCGTGTAACTGCATGACACCTCCGCTAAAGGAGCGCCATTGTACGAGCTTGCGTAAAACAGGGGCTGAGCTGGATCAAGCTAGCGGAGAGGGTAAAACATATAAATACCCGACCAATTTTGAATAAATATAGAGAAAAAGCGCAAAAAAAGGATTTTTACAGTTCTTTGACGATTCAAACAGTAAACATCCATATGAAAATGAGACCTGATAACCCACTGTTGAACAATGAAAAATTCAAAGAGACCCGACAGCACACAATTGCAAGCATGGGATATTGAAAATGTGATCCCTTCCGCTGTCGGCCACATCGGGTTGGTAAAATTACTACATTCGCCCATCGTCGCCGAGCGCACCATTGAGCCCGCCAATGACGATATATTTAACCAACAAAATCAAACTACACAGAATAAACACTCCATAACTGCGAGCGAATCCCCCTAACCCGACATTTTGTTATGCGAATGTAACCATGAAGACAAACCTGACCTGCGATTGACCTCGCCAGAAAATCCCATTAGTTTGGAGATTCGCCACGTCAGGCAGACGGAACCACAAGAGCCAGTCGCAATTTATGCAGTCAGACGATGACTGTGCGATGCAAGGCCGAGCAAGGGAGATATGCAATGTCACTATATGATCCAAAGCTGGAGAGGGATAACTGTGGCTTCGGCCTGTTGGCCCACATGGAAGGGGAAGCCAGCCACAAGCTTGTCCGTCTCGCGATGTCAGCATTGGCTCGCATGCAGCACCGCGGCGGGATCTCCGCCGATGGCAAGACCGGCGACGGTTGTGGCCTGTTGCTGCAAAAACCGGACAGCTTCTTCAGAGCTGTCGCCGAGGAGAAGGGATGGCACCTTGGCCGCAACTATGCGGTCGGCATGCTGTTCCTCAACCCTGACCCCGTATTGGCCCAGGCAACTCGCGACATCATCGACGAGGAGCTGGAAAAAGAGACCCTGAGTCTGGTCGGCTGGCGCAAGGTGCCCGTCGATACCAACGTACTCGGTACCATCGCCAAAGCCTCCCTGCCCAGCATTGAACAGGTCTTTGTCAACGCCCCGCCCGGCTGGGTCGACAAGGATCTCGAACGCCGCCTCTATATCGTGCGTCGCCGCATCGAAAAGCGCGTCAACGACGACTACTTCTATGTGGTCAGCCTCTCCAACCTGGTCACCGTCTATAAAGGGCTGTGCATGCCGGTGGACTTGCCGCGCTTCTATCTGGATCTCGCCGACATCCGTATGCAGGCAGCCATCTGCGTCTTCCACCAGCGCTTCTCCACCAACACCAGCCCGCGCTGGCCGCTGGCCCAGCCGTTCCGCTATCTGGCCCACAACGGCGAGATCAACACCATCGCCGGCAACCGCCAGTGGGCCAAGGCGCGCAGCTACAAGTTTGCCACCCCGCTCATTCCCGATCTGCAGGAAGCGGCCCCCTTCGTCAATACCACCGGCTCTGACTCCTCCAGCCTCGACAACATGCTGGATCTCTTCCTCGCCGGCGGCATGGACCTGTTCCGCGCCATGCGTCTGTTGATCCCGCCTGCATGGCAAAAACACCCGAACATGGATGACGACCTGCGCGCCTTCTACGACTTCAACTCCATGCACATGGAGCCGTGGGATGGCCCGGCCGGTATCGTCATGACCGATGGCCGCTACGCCACCTGCGCCCTTGACAGAAACGGCCTGCGTCCGGCCCGCTACGTCATCACCAAGGACAAGTTCATAACCTTGGCCTCCGAAGTTGGCACCTGGGACTACACCCCGGACGAAGTGCTGGAGAAGGGCCGAGTCGGCCCGGGCGAGCTGTTCGTGGTCGACACCAGCAACGGCAAGGTGTGGACCAGCTTCGAGATCGATGACGATCTCAAGAGCCGCCACACCTACAAACAGTGGATGGACAAACATTGCCGCCGGCTGGTCCCCTTCGAGCAGATGGACGACAGCCAGACCGGTAGCCGCGAGTTCTCCGATGAGCAGCTGAAAACCTATCAGAAGCTGTTTGGCTACTCCTTCGAGGAGCTGGACCAGATCATCCGGGTGCTCGGTGAAAATGGTCAGGAAGCGGTGGGCTCCATGGGGGATGACACCCCGATGGCAGTGCTCTCTTCCAGCGCTCGCACCCTTTATGATTACTTCCGCCAGATGTTTGCGCAGGTGACCAACCCGCCCATCGATCCGCTGCGGGAGAATCACGTGATGTCGCTCGCCACCTGTATCGGTCGCGAGCAGAACGTCTTCAACGAGACCTTCGGCCACGCCCACCGGGTGCTGTTCCAGTCACCGATCCTGCTCTACTCCGACTTCCACCAGCTGCTGGCACTGGAAGGCGAGTACTACCGTCATCAGGTGATCAGCCTCAACTTCAAGCCCGAAGAGGGGCTGGAAGCGGCCATCTTGCGCATCTGCGAGGAGGCCAAAACCGCTGCCAAGAGTGGCACCGTGCTGCTGGTGCTGTCGGATCGCGATATCAGCGCCGATACCCTGCCGATCCCGGCCGCCATGGCGGTGGGCGCGGTACAGCGCACCCTGGTGGACAACAACCTGCGCTGCGACGCCAACATTCTGGTGGAGACCGCGAGCGTGCGCGATCCGCACCACTTCTCGGTGCTGCTGGGCTTTGGCGCGACCGCCATCTACCCCTATCTGGCCTACGAAACCCTGGCCAAACAGGTTGAAGAGGGTGTGCTCGCCATGCCCCTGCGCCAGGCGATGGTCAACTACCGCAACGGCATCAACAAGGGGCTCTACAAGGTGATGTCCAAGATGGGCATCAGCACGGTCGCCAGCTACCGCTGCTCCCAACTGTTTGAAGCGGTGGGTCTGGCCAAAACCGTGGTCGAGACCTGTTTCCGTGGCGTGTCGAGCCGTATTCAGGGCGCCGACTTTGCCGACATCCAGCAGGATCAGCTCAAGCTGGCCCGTCAGGCCTGGCTGGCCCGCAAGCCCCTCGCCCACGGCGGCCTGCTCAAGTTCGTTCACGGCGGCGAGTACCACACCTACAACCCGGATGTGGTGCAGACCCTGCAAACCGCGGTACGCTCCGGCAACTATGCCGATTACAAGGAGTACGCCCGTCTGGTCAACGAACGCCCGGTCTCCACCTTGCGTGACCTGTTGGCCCTGAAGAAGGTCGACAATCCGGTCGCACTGGATCAGGTTGAGCCGGCCGACAAGCTGTTCCCCCGCTTCGACTCCGCCGCCATGTCCATCGGTGCCCTCGGCCCTGAGGCACACGAGGCGCTGGCTGTCGCCATGAACCGCCTCGGCGGTCAGAGCAACTCCGGCGAAGGTGGCGAGGATCCCAAGCGCTTCGGTACCGAGAAGAACTCCCGCATCAAGCAGGTGGCTTCCGGCCGCTTTGGCGTCACCCCCCACTACCTGATGAACGCCGATGTGGTGCAGATCAAGGTAGCGCAGGGTGCCAAGCCCGGCGAAGGTGGCCAGCTGCCCGGCGACAAGGTCACCGCCCAGATCGCCCAGCTGCGCTATTCCGTGCCCGGCGTGACCCTGATCTCGCCGCCGCCGCACCATATATCTACTCCATCGAGGATCTGGCCCAGCTCATCTTCGACATCAAGCAGATCAACCCGAGCTGTCTGGTGTCGGTGAAACTGGTCTCCGAACCCGGCGTTGGCACCATTGCCTGCGGCGTGGCCAAGGCCTATGCCGACTTCATCACCATCTCCGGTTATGATGGCGGCACTGGCGCGAGCCCCCTCACCTCGGTCAAATATGCCGGCTCCCCGTGGGAACTGGGTCTGGCTGAAACCCAGCAGGCGCTGGTCGCCAACGGTCTGCGCCACAAGGTGCGGCTGCAGGTGGATGGCGGTCTCAAAACCGGCCTCGACATCATCAAGGCAGCCATCCTCGGCGCCGAGAGCTTCGGCTTTGGCACCGGCCCCATGGTGGCGCTCGGTTGTAAATACCTGCGTATTTGCCACCTGAACAACTGCGCTACCGGCGTTGCCACTCAGGATGAGAAGCTGCGTCGCGAGCACTTCACCGGCCTGCCGGAGATGGTGATGAACTACTTCAAGTTCATCGCCGAAGAGACTCGCGAGCTGATGGCTCAGCTCGGCGTCACCCAGCTGACCGACCTGATTGGCCGCACCGATCTGCTGGAAGCCCTGCCCGGCCTCACCGCCCGTCAGGCCAAGCTGGATCTCTCCGGCATTCTGGCCCGTCCGGTTGCGCCGGCAGGCTCCAGTCTGTTCAGCCAGCAGCACAACCCCACCTTCGACAAGGGGCCGCTCAACCTGAAAATGGTGGAGGATCTGCTTGAGGCGGTGGAAACCTCAAGCGGCGGCGAGTTCCGCTACGACATTCGCAACACCGACCGCTCGGTGGGTGCACGCCTCTCGGGCGAGATCGTCAAACGGCACGGCAACCAGGGGATGGCGGCAGATCCGGTCAAGGTGCACTTCAACGGCACCGCAGGCCAGAGCTTCGGCGTCTGGAACGCAGGTGGCCTCGAGATGATCCTCACCGGTGACGCCAACGACTACGTGGGCAAGGGGATGACCGGCGGCAAGCTGGTGATCAAGCCCCATGTCGGCGTGGCGTTCAAATCCCATGAAGCAGCCATTATCGGCAACACCTGCCTCTACGGCGCCACCGGCGGCAAGCTCTACGCCGCGGGCACTGCCGGCGAGCGTTTCGCGGTGCGTAACTCCGGCGCCCTGGCGGTAGTCGAGGGGATTGGCGACAACGGCTGTGAATACATGACCGGCGGCATCGTCACCGTGCTCGGTCAGACTGGCGTCAACTTTGCGGCGGGCATGACCGGCGGCTTTGCCTACGTGCTCGACGAGTGCGGCAACTTCGCCAAGCGAACCAACCCCGAGCTGGTGGAACTGCTGGACGTGGCGGATCTCGCCATCCATCAGGAGCACCTGCGCGGCATCATCACGGCGCACCTCAATGAGACCGGCAGCTCGCGCGCCGAGGAGATCCTGGCCAACTTCGACTCCTATGTGCCCAAGTTCAGGCTGATCAAACCCAAGTCCAGCGACGTGAAATCGCTGCTGGGTCACACCAGCCGTTCCAGTGCAGAACTCAGAATCCAGGCGCAATAAGGAGGGAACCCTATGAGCCAGAACGTATTTCAGTTTATCGATGTCCAGCGGGTCGACCCGCCCAAGAAGCCGCTCAAGATCCGCAAAATCCAGTTTGTGGAGATCTACGAGTCCTTCAATCAGCCGCAGGTACAGATGCAGGCGGATCGCTGCCTCGAGTGCGGCAACCCCTATTGCGAGTGGAAGTGTCCGGTCCACAACTACATCCCCAACTGGCTGAAACTGGCCAAAGAGGGGCGCATTCTGGAGGCGGTAGAGCTCTCCCACCAGACCAACAGCCTGCCGGAAGTGTGCGGTCGGGTCTGCCCGCAGGATCGCCTCTGCGAGGGCTCCTGTACCCTCAACGATCGCTTCGGTGCGGTGACTATCGGCAATATCGAAAAGTACATCACCGACAAGGCGTTCGAGATGGGCTGGAAGCCCGATCTCTCGAACGTGGTCAAGACCGGCAAGCGGGTCGCCGTTATTGGCGCAGGCCCGGCTGGTCTCGCCTGTGCCGACGTGCTGGCACGCAATGGCGTCACCCCTGTGGTGTTTGACAAGTATCCGGAGATCGGCGGCCTGCTCACCTTCGGAATCCCCTCCTTCAAGCTGGAAAAAGAGGTGATGCAGCGTCGCCGCGAGATCTTCCAGGGGATGGGCGTGGAGTTTCGTCTCGAGACCGAAGTGGGCAAGGACATCACCTTCGCCGATCTGCTCGGCGAGTTCGATGCGGTCTTCCTCGGGGTCGGTACCTACAAGTACATGAAGGGTGGCTTTGCCAACGAAGAGGCACCGGGCGTCTATGATGCCCTGCCCTACCTCATCGCCAACGCCAACCGCTTGCTGGGCTTCGAGAAGGCACAAGCCGACTACATCGACTTCGCCGGCAAGCAGGTGGTGGTGCTGGGCGGTGGCGATACCGCCATGGACTGCGTGCGTACCGCCATCCGTCAGGGAGCCGCCAAGGTGATCTGCGCCTATCGCCGCGACGAGGAGAACATGCCGGGCTCCAAGCGGGAGGTGAAAAATGCCCGCGAGGAGGGGGTTGAGTTCATGTTCAACCTGCAACCGGTGGCGGTCGAGCTGGATGCCAACGGTCGCACCGTCGGCATCAAGGTGGTGAGCACCGAGCTGGGTGAACCCGATGCCAATGGCCGCCGCAATCCGGTGGTCATCGAGGGCTCCGAGCAGGTGCTGGCTGCCGATGCGGTGGTGATGGCGTTTGGCTTCCAGCCCAACCCCCAGCCCTGGATGGCGGAGTTCGGCATCGAGCTCGACAACCGGGATCGCATCAAGGCCCGCGAGCAGGCGGAATATGCCTTCCAGACCAGCAACCCCAAGGTGTTCGCCGGTGGCGACGCGGTACGTGGCTCCGATCTGGTGGTGACCGCCATCTACGAAGGGCGCAAAGCGGCCGAAGGGATCATGGACTATCTGGCGGTCTGATCCGACCGACCAAGACCCTGATGCGCTTTCACAATCAGCCTCGCCAATGCGAGGCTGATTTTTTGTAGCTACCCCCTACAAACGCACCACCAGCCACTCCCCCTTGCCGACCGGCACCAGCGAGGTGGCAAAGGCCGGATCCTGCCCGACCTCGTTCATCCACTCCACCATCTCGCTGCGATGGGAGATGGCGTTATCAACCACCAGCAGGCCACGGGGTGCCAGCAGGCGGCGGATCTGCGGCCACCATGCCCGGTAGTGCTGACGATCCGAATCGAGGAAGATGAGCTGATAGCCTGCTTGCGGCAAGGTCGGTAACAGCTCACTCGCATCCCCTTCCAGCAACGTTACCCAAGGGGCCACCCCTGACCTCTGAAAGTTGTCATGGGCCTGTACGCGCTTATCCTCATCCAGCTCAATGGTGGTCACGTGTCCCTCAAGCCGACGCACCGCTTCTGCCAGCCAAAGCGTGGAGTAACCATTGGAGGTGCCAATCTCCAGCACCGCCTGCGCCCCACGGGTCTGCACCAGCACTGACAGCAACTCCCCCGTGTCGCGGGTGATATTGAGCAGCTTGCGGTGGCGGGCCTGCTGCATGCTGTCATTGCGCTCGCCAAGCTGCTCCAGCTGGCGTTTTAACTGTTCCAGTTCCATCGATATCCCTTTCGTCCTTGCCCAAAACCGTTACCCCACACCCTTGGCTTGGACTTTGGGAGTCAAATGATTGCTTTCAACCACCATTCACACCACAAAGGATGAGAAAAGGACAACCATTTGAGGCAGAATTTGTGACGTCTATCTGTTACACTTCGCGCCCGCCATTTTCCGGCTCACTCTCTGACTTGATGTCAGGCGCAGCCGTCGGTGGTTACAACCTCCGTCTCGCTCATGCCGAGCTAACCAAGCCAAACACAGCCCAGCTGGAACACAGGAACCCATTATGAGATTTGAATCGTTCGATTTTGCCCCCGAGATTTTGCGTGCTGTCTCAGATTGCGGTTATCAGGAGATGACCCCTGTGCAGCAACAGGCGATCCCGGCCATTCGCCGTGGCCGCGATGTGCTGGCCAGCGCCCAGACCGGTACCGGCAAGACCGCCGCCTTCGCCCTGCCCATCTTGCAGCGTCTGGTAGACAATCCGGCGCCGGTCCAGCCTTCCAACGCCCGTGTGCTGATCCTGACCCCGACCCGCGAGCTGGCGGCTCAGGTGGCGAGCAACATCAATGACTTCGCCAAGTATCTCGATATCACCACCATCACCATCGTCGGCGGTGGCAAGCAGGACGTGCAGGCCAAGAAGCTCAAAGCGGGCGCTCACATCATTGTGGCCACCCCGGGCCGTCTGCTGGAGCACCTCACCGCCTGCAACCTCAGCCTCTCCGGCGTCGAGTGTCTGGTGATGGATGAAGCGGATCGCATCCTCGACATGGGCTTCAGCGCCGATGTGCAGAAGATCCTGCAAGCGGTCAACAAGACCCGTCAAAACCTGCTCTTCTCCGCCACCTTCTCCGATGCGGTGAAAAAGCTGGCCAACCTGATGCTGGATCGCCCGCAGATCGTCAGCGTCAACAAGCAGAACTCCACCGCCGACACCGTCAGCCACACCGTCTATCCGGTCGAGCAGAAGCGCAAGCGTGAGCTGCTCTCAGAGCTGATTGGCAAGCAGAACTGGCAGCAGGTGCTGGTGTTCGCCAGTACCCGCGAGAGCTGTGATGTGCTGGTCGAGGAGCTGAACCTCGACGGCATCAAGTCCGCCGTTGTCCATGGCGAGAAGGCCCAGGGCAATCGTCGCCGCGCCCTGCGCGAATTCATGGAAGGCAAGGTACGGGTACTGGTCGCCACCGAAGTGGCCGCCCGTGGTCTGGACATTCCGGATCTGGAATACGTGGTCAACTATGATCTGCCGTTCCTGGCGGAAGATTACGTGCACCGCATCGGTCGTACCGGTCGTGCCGGCAAGCGCGGCATGGCCATCTCCTTTGTCAGCCGTGAAGAGGAGCGTACCCTGCTGGAGATCGAGGCCCTGATCGGCCAGAAGATCCGCCGCATCATGGTGCCGGGCTATGAGGTGAGCAGCCGTGACGAGCTGATCAAGCAGCTGCAGGAGCGTCGCCGCTTTGGCAAACGCCCGCAGCGTGAAGATAACGCCGTGGCTCAGGTGATGGCCGAAGCCAAGCTGCAGGGTCAGCGCCTCAAGCGTCTGGCTGCAGCCAAGAAGCCCCGTCAGCCGAAATAAGGCGGGCAGTTGCTCTATTGAACCGCAAAGGCGCCACTGGCGCCTTTGCCATCTCTGTCATCGGTGTTGGCCCCAGGTGGTCAACTCAAGGATTGCTTATGACCTCTCCGACCTACAATCAGGCCCTGTTCGAGATGGCCACCCAGAGCCTGGCCGAACTGGCCCGCACCGCCGAGCAAAAGGCGGGCAAGCGCACTCCGGCCCAAGAGAGCCACTTTCTCTGCACCTGGATGGCCGACTCCCTCAAGGAGAAGCGCTTCTCCCGTCTGGTGATGGAAGATTTGAAAGCTTGGGTGCAGCTTGGCCGCACTCTGGGTGCGGGCGCCGATCTCAAGGGATTGCTGGAGCGCATCGCCTTCCAATACCAGTGCGCCATGACCAATCCGCAGCAATTGGGAGCCAAGCTGGCTGCCCTGCTGGAGGAGCTCTCAGCGGCAGGCTGGCTGGTGCTGACCGAGAGCGAGGTGAACGCCAAGCTGCGCCTGCAATCTGGCGGTCAGGCGAGTCTGGTGGTAAGCCATAGCGAATATGAAGGCCATATCGAGGACGGTGAGCTTGTCAAACCCCTCACCCTCTATGTGCGCGGTGACGAGAAGGTGCTGGCCGAGGCGGCCTTCAAGCACGGCCTGCTGCTGAGCCAGGGCAACAAGAAAACCACCCTGGTCAAACATCACAAGGCCTACCGGCTGATGCCGGACAACGCCCAACCGGCGCTGGCACTGCTGAGCGAGGCCCGCCAGAGCGCCTGATCCCGCCTGTTTTCAACAATAAAAACGGCAGACCCTTGTGCAGGATCTGCCGTTTTTTATTGTTCGATGTTTGATGATGAGGTTGGGTAGTCGTTTAGCGGATCTTGATGCCAATCTGGCCGGCATCACACCACTCGAACATCACCTCTTCGCTCTTGCCGCAGCAACTGCCACCACAGACCCGGCTTTCACGCTTGATGACCCGCCCCTTGCGCATCCAGACGCCGAGCATGGCCTCCACCGCATCTTCCGAGGTGTGGAAGTGGCGAGCAAGATCACGCCGGCTCACCTTCTGCTGCGCGGCGAGGTAATCCCCCAGCTCGCGCAGAATCATAAGGTCACCACCTTGCGGGCAACGATGTCACCGTGACGGCGACCAGCCCACCAGAGCAGTACCAGAGAGAGGCCGTAGCTGACGATCCAGAACAGGCTCTGCTCCGGATGAGCGGCAAAGGTCGCGACCTGATAAAAGAGGGTGGCGCACATAAAGGCCATATAGTTGCACCATACCGCCGTCATCAGCGCCCACTGACGACCGGTTTCCCGCACCAGCGCGCCCATGGCGGCGGCGCAAGGCATGTAGAGCAGCACGAACAAGAGGTAGGCAAAGGCACCGGCTGCCCCGTCGAAGTGGGTCTGCATATTGCCGTAGGTGGAGACATCCACCTCCTGCGCTTCGGCAGCTGCCTGCTGATCATCCAGCTCACCGACAGACAATCCCATGGGGTCGCTCGGGTTGATCTCCGCCAGATTAGCCGCCACGGCATCGATCGCCTCGTGGAAACTGGCCACCAGCGAAAACTCGCTCTCCTCCTCTGCATCGCCACCACCGGCGTAGAGGCTGTTGAGGGTTCCGACCACCGCCTCTTTGGCGAAGATACCGGTGACGATACCGACCGTGGCTTGCCAGTTGTCATCGCGTACACCTATGGGGTGCAGCACCGGGGTCACCGCCTGGCTGATCTTGCTCAGGACCGAGCTCTCCTGCTCCTGATGGCCAAAGCTGCCATCGGTACCCAGGGAATTGAGCACGCTCAGCACGGCAACCACCAGTACGATGGTTTTACCGGCGCCAAAGACGAAGGATTTAAGCTTCTGCCAGGTCTTGATGGCAACGTTGACCGGACGCGGCCACTCGTAATCCGGCATCTCCATCAGCATGGAGTCGCTCTTGCCCGGCAGCAGGGTGCTACGCAGCAACAGGCCGGTGAGCACCGCCACCAGAATGCCGATGAGGTAGAGACCGAACACCAGGTTCTGGCCAGACTCGGGGAAGAAGGCCACCGCAAACAGGGCGTAAACCGGCAGACGGGCACCACACGACATGAAGGGGGCCATGGCGGAGGTCATCAGCCGTTCCCGCTCGGAGTTGAGGGTACGGGTCGCCATCACCGAGGGGACGGTACAACCAAAGCCCATCAGCATCGGTACGAACGCCTTGCCCGGTAGGCCGAGGCGGCGCATCAGGGCATCCACCACGAAGGCGGCACGGGCCAGATAGCCGGAGCTCTCCAGCACCGCGAGGAAGAGATAGAGGCAGCCAATCACCGGAATAAAGGTGGCCACGGTCTGCAAACCAACGCCAAAGCCGTCTGCCAGAATGGCGCCCAGCCACTCGGGGGCATTGACCAGTCCCAGCAGGTGGTGCACCCCATCGACAAACAGGGCGCCGCCCATGATGTCAAAGAAGTCGATAAAGGCGCTGCCAACGTTGATGGCAAACAGGAACATCAGATACATGACAAACAGGAAGAAGGGGATGCCAATCCAGCGATTGAGCAGCACCCGATCCAGCCACTCGCTCTGGGCCTCGGTGAGCTTGCCCTTCTGCTGACGAGCCTGTTGTACCCACTGGTGGATATGGCCGTAGCGAATATCCGCCAGTTGCAGGTCGATATCCTGTCCCTGATGGGCGCGAGCCACTACATTGGCGGCGGCTGCCTGCTGACCGGGCAGCAGGGTCTCCTGCATCACCGCATCCTCTTCCAGCAGGCGCAGGGCGCGGCCACGGGTAGTGAGGTGATGCGGGGCGAGCAGGGTCTCCAGCTCCGCCAGATCGGTTTCAAGCGCGTTGCCGTAATCGAGCTGCAAGGCGGCTTGCGGCTGACCGATAAACTGCCGGATCTGCTGCTTGAAGGCGGCAACCTGCTTGCTGTTGTGGGCAGAGAGGGCCACCACCGGGCAACCGAGGGATATGCCGAGCTTGCTCTCGTCGATGACGATGCGGCGCTTTTGCAGGATATCCAGCTTGTTGAGCACCACCACCATGGGCAGGCCCAGTTCGCGCAGTTGCAGCGTGAGGTAGAGGGAGCGCTCCAGATTGGCGGCGTCGATGACGTTGAGCAGCAGGTCGGGTTGTTGACCCTGGGCAAAGCGGCTGGCAATCTGCTCGTCCAGACTGCCATCCTGACTGGCCAGGCTATAGATGCCGGGCAGATCCATCAGCTTGAAGTGATGCTCACCCGCGCTGAACTCACCCATCTTCTTGTCGACGGTGACACCACTCCAGTTGCCTACCTGCTGGCGGGCGCCGGTCAGGGCGTTGAACAGGGAGGTCTTGCCGCTATTGGGGTTACCTACCGTTACCAGGGAATAATTCATACCAGCTCTACCTCTATTTTCTTCTGAACCCGCCGCGTGCGTGTGGCAAGCCGCTTTGCAGGTTCGACTTCTTGTCTCTGAACCGCTCCCGGTGACGTTTCTTGACCGGAGCGGCAGCCGAGCAGGGGGTTATACCGGCTCGACTTCTATTTGCTGGGCCAGACTCTTTTGCATGGAGAGACAGATCCCCTGGCACTGGATCTGGAGCGGGTCCCCCAGGGGGGCGGAGCGCAGATAGATGACTTCAGTCTGGGGCAACAGGCCCATCACCATCAGTTTGCGGCGCAGCGGCCGGGCGAGCTGATTCATATTCTTGATGCGAGCACTCTGTCCCGGTGACAACTGCGTGAGTACCATGACTGACTCCTGAAGTTAAACAATAATAATTCGCTTTTACTTGGGGCATTATAAGCTGTGTCTTCAACTTTTATTTGAGTAAAATCAAACTCCGCTTAGCTAACCCATAAAGTATTGCCATGAGTCACGACAACAACAGCCGCCTCGTTTACAGCACAGATGGCGGCATGATCAAGGAGCAGAGCGCTCCCCAATCCGCCTCCCCCTTCCCCACCGACGGCACCGTGCGCATTCGCCGCGAGACCAAGGGGCGCAAGGGTGCCGGGGTGATCACCATTCATGGCGTACCCGCCGATCAGCAAAAATCCCTGGCCACCCTGCTCAAGAAAAAGTGCGGCACCGGAGGCGGTATCAAGGAGGGAGTGATCGAGATCCAGGGGGATAAACGGGACCTGATCAAAACCGAGCTGGAGAAAGCCGGTTTCAGCGTCAAGCTGGTGGGTGGCTGATCCCCTTGTCACTCATGCGGTTTTTCCCTAGAATGCCCGCTCCCATCGAGGGGGAGTAGTCTCGCACACCGGTGCCATCCATTGCATGAATACCGGTTTGCGACCCTGATCAACATACTTGGTGCCAAATCACCATGGTCAGGGTGATCCATGCCAGCCATGGATTTGACAAGACCTTTGACGGGCCAGTGCCAATACCGGGGACGGATGGCGCAGGCTTGTCTTTGGTTTATAACAATTCCGTCCCCCGGTCATTTTTATGGAAGCCTTGTTAACCTCAACCCTCAGCGTCGCTATTGCCGAAATCGGCGATAAAACCCAGCTATTGGCGTTGCTGCTCATCTGCCGTTTTCGCAAGCCCTGGCCCATCATCGCCGGCATGCTGGCGGCTACCTTGCTCAACCATGCGGGCGCGGCCTGGATTGGTGAGTTCATCAGCCGCTGGCTCGATCCCAAGATAATGACTTGGCTGGTCGCCATCGCCTTTATCGCCATGGCTATCTGGATTTTGGTGCCGGACAAGATGGATGACGAGGAGAGCTCGCTGGATAAATACGGCCCCTTTATGGCCACCTTCGTGCTCTTCTTTATTGCCGAAATTGGCGACAAGACCCAGATTGCCACCGTGCTGCTGGCCGCCAAATATGACTCGCTGGTGCAGGTCATTACCGGTACCACCCTCGGCATGATGCTGGCCAACGTGCCTGTGGTGCTGATCGGCAAGCTGGGGGCAGACAAGCTGCCGCTCAAGGGGATCCGCATCGCCTGCGCCATCCTCTTCGTCGGCCTCGGGGTGAGCACTCTGATCTTTGCCTGATCGCCTTTTCCGCTGACCAAGCCCTCCCCTGTGGAGGGCTTTTTTGTTTGCAGCTTTGTCTATTGCGTAATCCGCTGTCGCAACCACCAGCCGTAGAGCCAAGGGGCAGTGCACGGTTGCGGGTGCCTCATGCCATAATGGGGCAAACCTCGTGGAGTCCCCCCATGCACAACGTATCAAGAGAGACGCTTCTCGAATGGGTCAAACAAGGACGGCTGGCGCCAGAGAAGCTGGCGGACGCCCTGACCCTCGCAGATCTTCCCCCCCATCCGGCGCGCTGGCAGTGGCTGTTTGACCGGCTGCTGCTCTGGCTCGGCGCCCTCTGTATCGGGGCTGGCCTTATTTTCTTCGTCGCCTTCAACTGGCAAGAGCTGGGCCGGGTCTCCCGCCTCGCCCTGCTGGAGGCGCCGCTGCTCGCCATGCTGCTTCTGCTGTGGCGCAAAGCACTGGGGGATACCCCCCGTCAGGCGCTGCTGCTCGCTATCGCCCTCAATATCGGCGCCCTGCTGGCGCTGGTGGGTCAAACCTACCAGACCGGTGCCGATCCCTGGCAGCTGTTCGCCACCTGGGCGCTGATGCTGGTGCCGCTGGCGGTATTTGGCCAAAGCCCGCTGCTCTGGACCTTAAGCTGGCTGCTCGGCCAGCTGGCACTGGTGCTCTACTGGCGGCTCGGTTTGTTCACGTTCTTCTTTACCTTCGATGAAGAGGGATTGGGCTGGTGCCTTACCCTGCTCAACGCCGCCCTCTGGGGTCTGCTTCTGCTGGCGCCAAACCGCTGGCGCCTGATGCCAAGCTGGCTGGCGGGCCTTGCCGCCGGTCTGGGAGCCACCCTGCTCACCCTGCTGGCGCTGTTTGATGCCGCTTCCCCGCTGGTGTGGCCGCTCTGGCTTGGCTGGCTCGCTGCGGCCTATGCCCTTTGGCATCATAGATTTATCGCCGGACTCGCCATGGGGTGCCTCAGTCTGATTGCCGTCATCCTCGCGGCGCTGGGCAAGTGGATGGAGCCCGACATCAACGGCTTCTTGCTGCTGAGCCTGATTGCCATCGGCCTTTCGGTCACCGCCGCCCGCTGGCTGCAACAACAACGGAGGTCTCATGAGTGATCTGACCCTTTGGCAAGCACTGCAACAGGCCAATCTGGTGGAAGGGGATCAGCCCCGTGATACCCACCCCCACTGGTCGAGCCGCTTTCTGCTGGGGCTGGTGGGCTGGATTGCCGCCCTGTTCCTGCTCTTTTTCCTGTTTCTCACCTTCGAGCAGCTGACCCGCGAGGCCAACAGTGCCCTGCTGCTCGGGGCCGTTCTGCTGGCGGGGGCCTACGCCCTCAATCGCAGCCAAAGCGGCGATCTCTGGGATCAGTTCGTGCTGGCCCTCACCCTGGCGGCCGATGCCTGGCTGCTCTATGGCCTGCTCGATCAGCTGGACCTTCATCACGCCCTGCTCTGGTTTGGGTTGTGCCTGCTGTCGCTCGCCATCGCAGTGCTGTTCGATCACTGGCTGGTGCGGCTGTTTCACAGCGTGGCGGCGGCCCTGCTGCTCACCCTTGGCCTTGCCTGCCTCGGGCTGCAACTGCTGGCCCTGCCGCTGGTGATGGCGGCCATCACCTTCTGCTGGCTGCGGGCAGATAGGGATCCAGAGCGCCACCAGCTCTACCACTCCATCACGCTGGGGCTCGCCCTCTCCCTGCTGGTGCTGGGACGTCTGCACCATCCGCTCTGGGATGGCGGCAGCAGCGTGCTGGACGAGCTGGGGCTGTCCCGCCTGCCGAGCTGGCTCAATCCCCTGATCTGCGCCGCCCTGCTGCTGGCGGTGATGGTGAAGCTGAGGCTCCCGCTGCTGTTTGGCCTGCCACTGGTGCTGATCAGCGCCATCATCCCCGGCATGGGGGCAGGCGCACTGGTGCTGATCCTCGGCTTCTATGCCGGTAGTCTGGGGCTGATGACCCTCTCGGCCCTGCTGCTGCTCGGTTATGGCTCGCTCTATTACTACGATCTCGGGCTCACCCTGATGACCAAATCCTGGCTGCTGCTGGGCTCCGGCATCCTGCTGCTGGGGGCCCGCCAACTGCTCACCACCTTTGCGGCAAGGAGCGACTCATGAAACCTGTCACCCGACAACTCGCCCTGTTGCTGAGCGGCCTCGCCATCCTGGCAGGCATCAATGCCACCGTCTGGCGCTATGAGCACGCCATGAGCAGCGGCGAAGTGGTGCTGCTGCGGCTCGCTCCGGTCGATCCCCGCTCTCTGATGCAGGGGGATTACATGCGGCTCAACTATGAAATTGCCCGCGAGCTGACCAGCCGCGACGCCCAAACTACTCAAAACAAGGGCAGCGACACCCTGGTGATCCGCCTCGATGCCCATCATGTGGCCACTCTGGTGGCCGATGGCAAACCGGATCGGCTCGCCAGCGATGAGCGGCTATTGCAGGTTCACCAGAGCGAACAGCAGTGGCAGATCGGCCCCGATGCCTACTTCTTTGAAGAGGGCACGGGGGAACAGTACGAAGCGGCCCGCTACGGCGAGTTCCGGCTGCAAGCCGATGGCAAGACCCTGCTGGTGGGGCTGCGGGATGAGGCCTACCAGCCCATCGGGCAGATCCGCGCCCGCTGGTAACGGCAGTGAGTGGCTATTTACTCTGTTCATGGTCACACTCAAGGGAAGGTTGATCGCTAAGGATGTTCCCAATGAGGATATGGCTGATCTGTCATCTGTTGCTGCTCTGCTGGGCCTCGACGGCCCGGGCTGATCTGGGCAAGCTCGAGTACCTTACCGAAGAGTACCCCCCCTACAACTACAGCGATCCGCAAGGCCAGCCCACCGGCCTTGCGGTCGATCTGCTGCAGATGATCTGGCAGCACAGCGGCGTGACGCCCCAGCCGGTGCGCATCCTGCCCTGGGCGCGGGGTTATTACTTGCTAACCCAGAAGCCCAACGTGGTGCTCTTCTCCACCGCCCGCACCCAGGCCCGGGAGGATCTCTTCAAGTGGGTCTGCCCCATCGGCTACTCGGAGTACATACTGCTTGGCCGCAAAGCGCAGAACATCACCCTGACCGCCTTCGAACAGATGAGCCAGTACAAGATCAGCGCCGTGCGCTCGGACGCCGCCGAGCAGCTGCTGCTCAACAACGGCATGGATGACAACAACATCATCCCGGCCAACCGCCTGTCGCAGGGGTTGAAGATGCTGCTCTCCGGCCGCGCCGACCTGCTCGCCACCAGCAAGCTGGCGGGATATGACGCCATCCGCGAACTGAAGCTGAGCAGCGACGACTTCAATGTGGCCATGGTGCTGAGCGCCGAGCAGCTCTGCTACGCCTTCAGCCGTCAGGTGCCCGACAGCGAAATCACCCTCTTTCAGCAGGGCCTGACCCGCGCCCTCGCCTCGGAGGAGTTTCGAAAATTGCAGGCCAAATACCTGCCGGTGCGCTGAGCACTCACTCACCCGCTGGGCAGCAGTTCGCTGCCCATTTTATTGATGAAAGATGCAATAGAGGTGGCTAGCTATTCCCGCCGCAAGCAGTCAAACTGGGCTACATAGTTGATTGTGAAGGATCTTTCCCGTGCGGACATGGCACCTACCTCATCTGCTACTGCTCTTGTGGGCCACCTTCGCGCAGGCCGATCCGGGCAAACTCGAGTATCTGAGCGAAATCTCTCCCCCGTTTAATTTCAGCGACCAGCAAGGGATGCCGACCGGATTGTCGGTAGAGCTGATGCAGCTTATCTGGAAAGCGCGCGGCGTGTCGCCCCAGCCAATCCGCATTATGCCGTGGGCCCGGGGCTACAACCTGCTGCAACAAAAACCCAATGTGGTGCTGTTTGCCACTGCCCGTACCCCGCAGCGGGAAGCACTCTTCAAGTGGGCCTGCCCCATCGATCACTCGGAGTTTGTGCTGCTGGGGCGCAAGGCGGACAACATCACCCTCGGCTCGGTGGCCGAGATCAGCCGCTACAAGGTCGGCGTGGTGCGCTCTACCGTCTCCAAACAGCTGCTGCTCGAGCGCGGTATCGATGAGCGCCAGCTGATGCTGGCCAACCGCCTCACCCAGGCGGCCAAAATGCTCACCTCAGGTCGCGCCGATCTGTTTGCGACCAACAAGCTGGCGGGCTATCAAACCCTGCAGCAGCTTGGCTTCAAGCCGGATGACTTTCATGTCGCCTTCGTGCTGGATGCCAGACCGCTCTGCTACGCCTTCAGCCGTCAGGTGCCCGACAGCGAGGTCGCCCTCTTTCAGCAGGCGCTGACCCAGGTCGTCGCCTCGGCGGATTTCTCGGCCCTGCAAGCCAAATACCTGCCGCTGCGCTAACGCCTCGATCGCCGCCGACATTGGGTGCGGGATGGGACTGTGCACCCGCGCTTTTTTGCCAAACATGCTCCGTCGCCTTGGCGAAATCGGCCAGCTTGGTCACACTTGAGCAGATATTCCCTTGATCAGGATGGCAAAAATGAAACCATGGATTGGATTGGCCGGGGCGCTGCTGGCCACCCTCGCACAGGCGAGTCCTGAGCTTGGCAAACTGCACTACATCACCGAAGAGTACAAACCCTACAACTACGCCGATGCCAGCGGCGCCCCCACCGGCCTCGCGGTCGAACTGCTGCAACTGGTATGGAAAAAGACCAATACACCGGCGCAGCCCGTCACCATCATGCCCTGGGCGCGTGGTTACTACCTGCTGACCCAAAAACCCAATGCGGTGCTCTTCTCCACCGCCCGCACCCAGGCGCGGGATCCCCTGTTCAAGTGGGCCTGCCCCATCGGATATGCCGAGATCGTGCTGGTGGGGCTGGCCGATCGCAATATCACCATCACCAAGCTCGACGATGCCAAGGCGTTCAATATCGGGGCGGTGCGGGCCGATGTGGGGGAGCAACTGCTGCTCAACAACGGCTTTGACGAAACCAGGCTGATGGCCGCCAACCGGCTGGCACAGGCGCTGAAGATGCTCACCTCAGGCCGGGTCGATCTGGTCTCCACCAACAAGACCACCATGGAGCAGCTGATCGTCGAACAAAAACTCGATCCCGCCCGCTTCAAGGAGCAATGGGTACTGAGCTCGGAGCAGTTCTGCTTCGCCTTCAGCCATCCGGTGAGCGACGAGCTGGTCAAGGAGTTCCAGACCGGCTTGACCCAGGTGCTGGCGAGCAGCGAATACCCGTTGCTGCACAGCAAATACTTCCCAACCCCCGCCGCCAAATAGCGGCGCGGCGTCGAGCGCCAACAACAAGGGGCCCACCGCTGGCCCCTTCGCTTTTTACTGTTTGTGCTTCCCTCTTTTTACCTTTTGCACGCCTCTCGCGGCGTCACCCCACCACCCTGCCACTGCCAAGCCCCGACAATCATCAACTAATCACTAATTAATAAAAGTTTGTGCCAGCGCAAAAAATCACTCTTTTCTGATAGTTAGCTCATCAAAACCATAGATAAGACCACTCTGGCTCCGTAATATGGCGATGGGCGTCTGTTGACCCCTTTTCCGAGATCAATGGTCAACGGCGCAATCTGGTAGCGACAGTCAGGGGCGGTAGCGACTTTAGCGTAGGGTCGATTAGCGAAGCGTAATCGTCCGCGGTAACCGTCCCCTCTCCCCTTGCGGGAGAGGGCTAGGGTGAGGGGGGTCGGTAACGTCATTACATAGCGGAATATCGCCGTCTAATTGGCATGGCTTCGCCATGCAGGACGCGAGGACTCCGTCCTCGACGGGGTTTCGCCGCCGCTGCGCGGCTTGGCGAGTGACTTTTCTTTGCGTGGCCAAAGAAAAGTCACCAATCGAGCGGCCACCCCCACTTGTTCGCCCTCCTGCGTCGGATTCCCGGTTCACCCGTTTGTCCCAGCGGCGCTCGCTCGGCGAACAACAGGGGGCAACACCCGACCCGTAGCCCCGAGGAAAAGATCAAACACAGGATTCATGCCGATCTGAGATAGAGGTGTAATTCACTTCGTTCATTACACCCTACGACATACACCGATTTCTATTGCATTATTTCCTATCAGAAAAGATACATTTTCGAGATTTATATGAGCAACAGCCTAATTGATAATTTAAAATCGTTTAACCGCAAAGAGCGGTTTTACCTAATTGGCCAAATGCTGGGAAACCCAGAATTTCGCATGGATGACAACCAGCTTGATAAGATATCAAATCTAATCGGTCTCACCATCCCCAGAAAATACTTTGCTGCAATGGATTACCACCTTGACTGGATTTATGCCAGCTTATTTCTCACCCAAGAACATGGTGGAAAAATATTTCCACGCAACTTCATCGATAATAATAAAAAGGTTGATTTGCAAATATCAGGCACTCAAGAGGATGTAGACTTTCTTATTGCCTTCGTTGATCACGAAAACACCACCCATATAGTGATGATTGAAGCGAAAGGTGATAGCTACTTTAGCAATGGGCAGTTAGACAGTAAAAACAAACGATTTAAAGCTATTTTCGGCAATGAAAATACATGGCCAAATGTAAGACCTCATTTTTTAATTTGTAGTCCTAAAGAGCCACAAAAAATAAATATTGAAGACCCCGCCTACTTCATATTTAAAAACTCTGAGTTACTTCTGCTTAAACTCGATATGGGGGATGGCAAAAAAAAGGTAACTCGATGCAATAAAGACGATAAAGCATGTAACGATGGTAAATATTGGAAGATTGAAAGCCGTTCTTAGACATTGATGTCCAATTCATTTCATTCGTTGCCCTTGTGCTTTCGAAGCAGTGATAGGGGGAACCATTATCTCCGGCCCCCCTCACTCACCCTATGGCGAGATCAGATTGTCGCACCTACGCAACAAGCGCCATCGACATGGTTGCATAGGTGAAAAAATCATGGCGGGTATAACGGCAAGCGGTGCCCATCCCTATCGGGAAACGGTTTTATATTGAAGGCCCGATAGTGAGTATTTCAACGTGATAACACCTTATTTCTCGAACGTCCAATTACGCTTCGCCAATCGAATCTACGAGCTAGATTGTCACTCTTAATTCCCCAAGTAAAGTCTGCTTGGTTTCATAGAGGGAAAGTCAAAGTGAGTACAGCTAAAGACGGCAAATAACCAGTTCAGCCAATAGAAATATATCTGATGCCCAACATTTAACATTGGTCCCTCGAGTATGCATTTATATTTCTTCAATCTGTTCTAAGCATTGATATAAGTTATTAGGAATAATCATATGCCCAGAAAAAAAGCAATTGAACATCCGGCTCCACTATTAAAAATAAGAGTGTCAGATTTCAATGCTGAGCCATGGCTGGTAGCAATGTGTGCAGGATATGAAAAAGGTGAATGGAGGGAGTCTCAACTAGTTGAGCACGCTATGGAATGGCTCCCTGAGTTTGCTCTTAAATATAGTGAATGGAGCTCCCTCGGTGCATCCAATGCAGTGAGGTTACTCAGAAAATCTGCAAAAGCGTTATACAACACTGACAAATTTAAAAGTCGTGGAGAGTTTGGTGAATTGTTTCTTCATATGATACTGAGACAAGTTTTTGGCACAATTCCAGCGATCTGTAAAATTCACTACAAGGACTCAAGAAATGATACTGTAAAAGGCTTTGATTGTGTTCATGTCATTTCTCAAGAGGGTCAACTCGAACTATGGATAGGCGAAGTTAAATTTTACAAAGAAATTTCATCCGCAATAAGGGATGTTATTAATGAACTACACGATCATACAGAAAGAGATTATCTACGAGATGAGTTTACTGCAATAATCAACAAAATTGATGACACTTGGCCTGATTCTGATAAATTAAAACTCCTTTTAGATGAACACACCTCACTTGACGAAATTTTTTCCTCTGTATCAATTCCTATTTTACTTACTTATGATAGCGATACTATAAATAGTCACACTAAAATAACTAAAGATTTTGAATCTGCATTTGAAAATGAAGTCCGTGCCAATTGGAAAAAATTTAAAGACAAAGAACCACCTGAATTTGTAAATATAAGATTAATATTGCTGCCTTTAAAGTCAAAAGAAAGTATTCAGAAAAAATTGCATGAGGAGCTGCAATCATGGAGTTAAATGTTCTTAGTGAAAAATTAAAGGACATAGAGACGATTGAACGTGAATCCTTTGCAATTACAAGAGCACTGGTCACACTTTACAATAACGCAGACTCTCAATCCATTTCAAAAGTCCAAGATCTTGTATTAAGAGCGATGGATAAATATAAATATTTTGGACAATCTTGTGACATAATTGATTCATTGGTAAGAGAGTTAGGATTATTTCCATATTTAAATATGGATAAGCTGACACTTAGAGATAGGCTAGCAGTCGAAGTTCATAGAGCATCTATTGGCAGTGAAGATATTTATTTTCATGGCCCACAAGCCGAAGTGTATTATAAATTAATTAGTGGCCAAAGCGTTGTATTAAGTGCACCAACTAGCTTTGGCAAAAGCTTAATCGTAGATGCACTGATTGCAAGTGGCAAATTTAATAACATTGTTATAGTCGTCCCTACTATTTCCTTAATTGATGAAACAAGAAGGCGACTTTCAAAGTTTAGTTCTGAATTTAAAATTGTAACGCATTCATTACAATCAAAAGGTCAAAAAAACATTTTCGTTTTGACACAAGAACGTGTACTAGAAGAAAACTTTATTGATGATGTTGATTTTTTTGTAATTGATGAATTTTATAAGTTGAGTCCTTGGGCTGATAGTGGTAATAGATGCTCATTATTAAATGAGGCGTTCTATAGGCTATATAAGAAATGCAATCACTTTTATATGTTAGGCCCTAATATACAGGGGGTTGTTGGTGACTTTATTGAAAATGTAAAATTCGAATTTATTAAATTTAGTTTCAGTACTGTTGTCACAGAGTTTCATGACCTCACATCCTCCGAGAAAGAAGATACCTTAGTTAACCTATGCGAATCCATTGACGGTCAAACAATTGTCTTTTGCAGCTCACCAGCAAGAGCAAACGTAGCGGCCGAACTGATTGCCAGTAATATTGACCTTGATGGAGAAGATGATTCAATAAATCTAGCAGACTGGCTAGCTGAGAATTATCACGAAGAGTGGGTTTTGACTAATGCTCTAAGATGTGGAGTAGGAATTCACCATGCCAGAATACCCCGTAGCATATCGCAATATATTGTAGATTTATTTAATACGGGGAAAATTAAATTTTTAATATGCACGTCGACATTAATTGAAGGCGTTAATACCTCCACTAAAAACATCATCTGCTACGATAATAAAATAAATAGGACAAACATTGATTTCTTCACATTCAATAATATAGCGGGTCGAAGTGGTCGGATGTTTAAACACTTCATTGGTAATGTTTATTTATTAGCCCCCCCACCAACCGAACAACTACCTTATGTAGACATTCCCGTCTATTCTCAGGGACCAGATACTCCTGAATCTCTACTTGTAAATATGGACCAAAGTGATCTTACTCCACGCTCTAAAGAAAGAATTCGCGCTATCGTAGAGCAGAGTGACTTAGAACTAAGTACCATAAGAGAAAATAAGACCATAGAGCCTACTCAGCAAATTGATTTTGCTCGAGCTTTAAACAAAAAATATGAACTTTGGATTAATAACTTACTATGGAAAGGATATCCAAGCTATGACCAACTTAAATTTATTTGTAGTTTGATTTGGGAGTTTTTTGAAGGGGCTAAGCTAGGTAATAGAAGTGTTGTTTCAGCTTCTCAACTATCATTCAAAATTCGTGAATTATCGATGAATAAACCCATATGGCAACTAATTCAGGAATCTCAGCGATACAGACCTAATGAAAAAATAGATGTGATAATAAGTAGAATTTTAGACTTCAGGAGACTTTGGGCAAATTTTCATTTTCCGAGACTACTTAGAGCAATAGCGTCAATAGTGAACAACGTTCAAAAAATGAGAGGTGCCAAATACTTATGTGACTATAGCGCTTACTCAATTATGATAGAAAATTATTTTCTTGACCCATCAATTGTGGCACTTGAGGAATATGGATTACCTCTCGAGGTATCTTTGAAGTTCAAGTCTATATTATCTTCGGAAGGTGAGCTAGATAAATCTCTGGCTGCTTTGAAGAACTTAAAATATACAAACCAACTATCTAGTGTAGAAATTAACTTTCTAGCTAGAGCTAAAGAAGGAATTTAATTTAAAAAAAACCGCAGCCCTTGGGCTGCGGTTTTTTATTGGCTCAACCTGTTGGCACCAGACGCCAACAAGGCCAACCGGCCTTAGGCACGGCGCCAGCTGGTCTTGCCAGCGCTATCTTCCAGCACGATGCCCATCTCGGTAAGACGGTTGCGGGCGGCATCGGCAGCAGCCCAGTTCTTGTCGGCACGGGCCTGATTGCGCTCGGCGATCAGGCGCTCGATTTCGGCAACCTCTTCGTCCGCTTCGTCACCCTTGAGGAAAGCTTCGGGGTCTTGCTGCAGGATGCCGAGCACGGCACCCAGCTCGCGCAGACGGGCGCCCAGCGCGGCGGCGACGGCCATGTCTTCCGCTTTCTGACGGTTGATCTCGCGCACCAGATCGAACAGGGCGGAGTAGGCTTCCGGGGTGTTGAAGTCGTCGTCCATCGCTTCCTTGAAGCGCGCTACCTGCTCGTCGCCACCGGCAGCAACGGCTACCGGCAGATCGCGCAGGGCGGTGTACATCCGCTCCAGCGCGGCGCGGGCTTGCTTGAGGTTATCTTCCGAGTAGTTGAGCTGGCTGCGGTAATGGCCAGACATCAGGAAGTAACGGACGGTTTCGGCGTCGTAGTGGGCCAGCACGTCGCGGATGGTGAAGAAGTTGCCAAGGGACTTGGACATCTTCTCTTTATCCACCATCACCATGCCGCTGTGCATCCAGGTGTTGACGTAGTCGCCACCGTGGGCGCAGCAGGACTGGGCGATCTCGTTCTCGTGGTGCGGGAACTGCAGATCGGAGCCGCCGCCATGGATGTCGAAGTGGTTGCCAAGGTGCTTGGAGTTCATGGCGGAGCACTCGATGTGCCAGCCAGGACGGCCCGGGCCCCAGGGGCTTTCCCAGGTCGGCTCGCCGGGCTTGGACATCTTCCACAGCACGAAGTCGAGCGGGTTGCGCTTGGCATCGACCACGTCAACGCGGGCACCGGCTTGCAGTTGCTCCAGATCCTGACCGGAGAGCTTGCCGTAGTCGGCATAGGATTCGACGATAAACATCACATCGCCGTTGTCCGCCACGTAGGCGTGCTCTTTTTCCAGCAAGGATTGCACCAGCTCGATGATCTCTTCGATGTGCTGGGTGGCGCGCGGTTCGATATCCGGGCGCACCATGCCGAGGGCGTCGAAGTCGGCGTGCATGTCGCCAATCAGACGCTCGGTCAGCTCGTCGCAGGTGACGCGGGTTTCAGCGGCACGCTTGATGATCTTGTCATCCACGTCGGTGATGTTGCGCACATAGGTGAGGTCATAACCGGCGTAACGCAGGTAGCGAGCCACCACATCAAAGGCGACGAAGGTGCGGCCGTGGCCGATATGACAGTGATCGTAGATGGTGACACCACACACATACATGCCCACCTTGCCCGGGTGGATAGGTTTGAATTCTTCTTTTTGACGAGTGAGTGTGTTGTATATCTTCAGCATCTTCTAACCACTGCCTGTGAGTAAAATGGTTGGTCATAATACCCCGTTCAGGGGCAGAAAACGAGGCAGAAAAGCGGGCCAATCCCGCCTGCCAGCACGGTTACGGCGCCTGAGAGACTATGCCGCCAGCCCCTGATGGGCTAGAATTGCCACCACTTTATGCCATACACCTGCGGGCACTTCGTCGTCCGCACCAAATGAAAGGACATATCATGGTCACTCTGCACACCAATCACGGCGACATCACCCTCACCCTGAATGCTGAAAAAGCCCCGGAAACCGTGGCCAACTTCCTGCAATACTGCCGTGACGGTCACTACGACAACACTATTTTCCACCGCGTTATCGACGGCTTCATGATCCAGGGCGGCGGCTATGCTCCGGGCTTTGAAGAGAAAGACACCCGCGCCCCCATCAAGAACGAAGCGGCCAACGGCCTGTCCAACAAGATCGGCACCATCGCCATGGCCCGCACCATGGAGCCGCACTCTGCCAGCGCCCAGTTCTTCATCAACGTGAACAACAACGACTTCCTCGACTTCAAATCCGCCACCACTCAGGGCTTCGGCTACTGCGTATTCGGTGAAGTGACCGCCGGCATGGACGTGGTCAACAAGATCAAGGGCGTCAAGACCGGCAACTACGGCCGTATCCATCAGGACGTTCCGACCGAAGACGTGGTGATCACCAAGGTGACCCTTGCTGACTGATCTCTGCCGACTCGGCACTGACAAAACTGCGGCCCCGGCCGCAGTTTTTCCATCTGCCTCCTCCACAGCCAACCCAAACTGGCGCCGCCTCGACTATCTGGCCCACGGCAACCCGCGCCAGCGCTCGGCCCATGCCCTGCTCACCGCCGGTGTGTGGGATGAGCTGGCAGCGCAGTGCGCCGATCTGGCGCTGGTGAGCACGCTCGCCATCGGCCTCGATCGGCCGGGCAGCGATCTCGATATCCTCTGCCAGCATCCAGATCCCGCCGAGTTTGCCGCGACGCTTGCAGCCCAAGGTTGGCAGGCGAGCGCCAAAGACGAGAATATCTGGCTGCTGGAGCGCACCTTTGCCTGTCTCGAGCAGAGCTGCGCTGTTAGCGGTTGCGATCAAAGCGATGCCAGCTGGCCGCTGGAGCTCTATGTCACCCCCGCCCCCATCGAGACGCTGAACGGCTGGCGCCACCTCACCATGATGGCCGCGTTGCTCGAGCGGTTTGGCGATGCTTTCTACCGCGAAGTGCTGCGTCTGCGCCTTGAGGAGGGATTGAAAGGGGAAGCAGCCATGTGCCGTTTGCTGGGTCTGGCGGGCGATCCTTATGAAGCGCTACTGACGCTGGAGGGACGCAATCTGGCCGAGCTGTCATGGCAGCCGCCATCCCGTGACGATATCCATACCTCAACTGGCGCGATGGCGCCCGCAGCGCACGATTCGTCCCCTGTTGTGTCTACTATCTCTGCCATCCCTGTTTGCCCTGTTTCGACCGAGAGCCCGACCCCCACATCATGAGCACCCTCTTTATCAGTGACATTCACCTCTCTGCCCAGCGGCCCGATATGACCGCGGCACTGGTGCGCTTTCTCGAGCACGACGCCCCCGGCGCCGATGCCCTCTATGTGCTGGGGGATCTCTTCGAGTTCTGGATTGGCGATGATGACCCCAATCCGCTCCATCAACAGATGGCCGATGCCTTTTTGGCCCTGAGCCAGCAGAACGTGCCCATCTACTTTATCCACGGCAACCGTGACTTTCTGCTGGGGCAACAGTTTGCCAAGCGCGCGGGGATGACATTGCTGGGGGATCCTTGCGTTATCGAGCTCTATGGGGAGCGGGTAGTGCTGAGCCACGGCGATCTGCTCTGCACCCTGGATGAGGGGTATCAGAAGTTTCGCCGCATCACCCAGCTCAAATGGCTGCGCTGGCTCTTTTTGCGGCTGCCGCTCGCCCGCCGTCAGGCCATCGCCTGCAAGATGCGCGGCCAAAGCCGGATGGAAAATGCCCACAAGAGCCAGATCATCATGGATGTAACGCCCGCGGCGGTGGACGACACCCTGCGCGCCCACGACTGCCGGATGATGATCCATGGCCACACCCACAGACCCGCCATCCACGACTTCACCCTCGATGGCCAGCCCGCCCGCCGCATTGTGCTGGGAGACTGGTTCGAGCAAGGCTCGGTGCTGGTCTGTCGCCCCGGCGAGCAGCGGTTGGAAATGCGGGCGCTGGCAGAGGCTTGATAGCCCGCCAGTCCGGTTGACCACCAAGCGCCGGCCCCCCCATCACTCCCCATCGTTCGCGCCATCCGGTTCACTGCCCATCAGGCGCGAGCGAATAAGTGGCGATCGCTCACAGATCAGCAAAGCAAACCTGCACTCCTCCTTCCGTCCCCGGGTTGTGTGAACCCCGTCACCTTGCCCCTTGCCGATTGAGAGGATGATAGCGCTCAGGCAGAAACGTCTTTCTCGCCAGTATTTCAACAAGTTGAGGTTTGTATGCCTGACAGCAATGCGGTCGCTCACCCGTTCGATGCCAAGAAGATCAATGTCAACGATCCCTATGAGATGAAGCAGTGGATCAAAATGTTCGAGTGCACCGAAGTCCAGCTGAAACGGGCGGTCAAGGCAGTCGGCACCTCAGGCAAGGCGATCAGAAAATACCTCAAGAAGTGAGGGTGCAACCCCGTCACAAACCCGGCCCCGCTGACGGGCTTTTCTCATTTTGGCCTTTACGTGGGCCATCCCCGCCCCTGTTTGGCGGTGCACATACCGCCATTCAGCCGCTCATAACCGGACTGTGCAGCCCGACCAGCACTGGCCGCCGTCCGACAGCTTGTGACCGGCCAGCGCCGTCTGGCCCTTCGCATCCCGGCATCCCTGCCTATAATGCGGGCTCAAACACACAGAGAGGATTAATCCATGGGCTTTATCACCTGGATCGTATTGGGACTGTTGGTGGGTATTCTGGCGAAGTGGATCATGCCGGGCCGCGATGGCGGTGGCTTCTTCATGACCGCCCTGCTGGGGATTGTCGGTGCCATGGTTGGCGGCTATGTGGGTACCCTGCTGGGGCTGGGCTCAGTGACCGGTTTCAATATCCCGAGCATCGCGCTGGCGACCGTGGGCGCCCTTATCGTCCTGTTTGTCTTCAACAAGATCCGCAGCTGACAACCCAACGCCATCTATGTGTAGATAAACAGGGCACCGCGAGGTGCCCTCTCTTTTTTTATCGCCCTCACGATGTTGCCAGCGGCAAGATCAGCCTCACCAGCAAGCCCCCCAGCTGGGTGGCCGGCAGCAACACAACTTCGCCGTGGTGGTAGTGGGCGATATCGCGCACCAGCGCCAGACCAAGCCCCGCTCCCGGCTGTTCGCTTCCCTGCTCGAGGCGCTGGAACGGCTGCCAGACTCGCTCCGCCAGCTCGGGGGCGATGCCGGGGCCGCTATCCTCTACCTCCAGCCAGATCTGCCCGTTGCTTCGCACCACCCGCGCCGTCACGGTGCCGTGGGGTGGGGTGTATTTGATGGCGTTGTCGAGCAGGTTGGCGCAAAGCTCCCCCAGCAGCAGCGGCTCCCCCGCCACCATGATGGCGGACTCCTCCCCTTCGTAACCGAGATCGATCCCCTTGCTGCGGGCCTGCGCCAACCGTGACAGACAGGCCTGCTGCACCAGCGCCGTCAACTCCATAGGCTCACGCTGGCGCAGCCCGGAGCACTCGTCCGATTTGAGCCGGGCCAGCAACAGTAACCGTTCGGTCAGGGCGATGGTGTGATCGAGCCGCACGGCCATGGCATCGAGGCTTTCGCTCATCAGGGCCGGATCGCCACTGCCGCGCGCCACCTCCACCTGGGTTTTCAAAATGGTGAGCGGCGTCCGCAGCTGATGGGCGGCATCGGCGCTAAAGCGCTCCTGCCGGGCCACCAGCTGGCGCAATCGAGCCAGCTGGCGGTTGAACGCCTGCACCAACGGCCGGGTCTCCTGCCAGGGGAGCAAATCCGGCAAGGGGGCAAGATTGGCGGCATCGCGGCGCAGGATCTCCCGCGACAAACGGCGCATTGGGGTGAGCAGCCGTTTGAGCAACAGATAAGCGAGCAGCAGGGTGAGCACCACCAGTGCCCCCTGGGTCAGCAGGGCCGACCAGAGCAACTGCTCCGCCAACTGCTGGCGACCAAGCAGGGTTTCCGCCACCGTGATGCGGGCCATGCCGTTGACGCCCCCCTCACCTACCGGTTGCAGCAGCATCACGGCGCGGATCGGCGCCTCCTGATAAAGCCCGTCATAGAAGTAGGCGAGCGCCGGATAGCGGTCGGTCAGTGGCGTACCGTCCGGCATGGGGGGCAAGTCGTCAAAGCCGGAGATGACCCTATCGTCGATACCGCGCACCTGATAGAAGAGGCGATCGCGCATGTTGCGCTCGAAGCTGTCGAGCACCACATAGGGCACATCCACCCTGAGGCTGCCTTCGGCTGCCGTCAGCCGCTCGGCAACGGTACGGGCCGAGGCGAGCAGAGTGCGATCATAGGCCGAGGTGGCCGCCGCCAACGCGCCGTAGTAGCTGTACCAGGCCGAGGCAGCCCACAGGATCAGCAAGGGGCCCCCCAGAAACAGCAGCAGTTGATGGAGCAGGGAGCGGCTAATGGGAGGCCTCCGGCGCCGCTTCCAGCAGATAGCCGAGACCGCGCAGGGTGGTGATCACCACCCCGCTGCCCACCAGCTTTTTGCGCAGCCGGTGGATATAGAGATCGATGCTGTCGAGCCCTACCTCGTCATCGAGGTTGAACACCTGCTCGAACAGCTGTCCCTTGGCGACCGGCCGCCCGTGGCGGTACATCAGCGCTGTCAGCAGCGCCAGTTCGCGCGGAGTCAGGGCCAGCCGGGCATCGGCCAGCAGAAAATAGCCGTCGGGGTGCAGGGTCAGGCGACCCAGCCGCAGCTCGGCACCGCCACTTTCGCTGCGCCGCAGCAGGGCTCGCAGCCGGGCATCCAGCTCTCCCAGATCGAACGGCTTGGCCAGATAGTCATCGGCACCGGCATTGAGGCCACAGATCCGCTCCTCCACCGCGCCGCGGGCGGTGAGCAGCAGCACCGGCACTCCCTGCCCCCTACTGCGCAATCGGCCGAGTACCGCCAGCCCGTCGAGCTTGGGCATCTCGATATCGAGCACCGCCAGCGCGTACTGTTCGTGGCGCAGCAGGTGATCAGCCTGAGCCCCGTCAGCCACCCAATCCACCGCGAAACCGGCGCTGGTGAGTGCCCGCGACAGCCAGTGGGCCAGTTCGTGATTATCTTCTGCCAACAGCAAGCGCATCCCTCTCCCCTTGTTCCTAACCACGGCATTCAGCCGCAGTGCTTCAACTGCATCCCTTCATCACTGCTATTGCGGGAGAAGGTGCGATCAGGGTCACACTCCCGGCTCTTGGTCAGCGATTGAAAGGTGAATGAAAGGTTGTTGTTTTAACAATTTCGCATCACTTCGTCTATCGACGGAGTCACACCCAGGAAAAACAACGACAAGATGGAGCACACAACCATGAAGCAACGCACACGTCATGCCCTCGCCCTGCTGACCCTGCTCGGTGCCCTGCCACTGCAGGCGGCCGAAAGTGCCACGACCCCGAGCCGTACCGAATGCATCGCACCGGCCAAACCGGGCGGTGGCTTCGATCTCACCTGCAAGCTGCTGCAGGTGAGCCTGCAGGAGACCGGCACCATCGACAAACCGATGCGGGTCACCTATATGCCGGGCGGGGTCGGCGCCGTGGCCTACAACGCCATCGTGGCCCAGCGCCCTGCCGAGGCGGGGACTGTGGTCGCCTTCTCCGGCGGCTCCCTGCTCAACCTCTCACAGGGTAAATTTGGCCGTTACGGGGTGGATGATGTGCGCTGGCTGGCGGCGGTAGGGACCGATTACGGCATGATCGCGGTGCGCCACGATGCCTCCTATCAGAACCTCAAGGAGCTGGTGAGCGCCATGGAGCGCGATCCCAACAGCGTGGTGATCGGCGCGGGTGCCTCCATCGGCAGTCAGGACTGGATGAAGACGGCGCTGCTGGCCAAACAGGCCGGGGTTGACCCTCACAAGATGCGCTACGTCGCCTTTGAAGGGGGCGGCGAGCCGGTCACCGCGCTGCTGGGCAACCATGTGCAGGCGGTCTCCGGCGATCTGAGCGAGATGGTGCCCTATATAGGTGGCGACAAACTGCGGGTGCTGGCGGTGTTCTCTGCCGAGCGGCTGCCCGGCAAGCTGGCCACCATCCCCACCGCCAAGGAGCAGGGTTATGACCTGGTGTGGCCGGTGATCCGTGGCTTCTATGTCGGCCCCAAGGTGAGCGACAGCGAATACCAGTGGTGGAAGCAGACCTTCGATCAGTTGGTGAAGACCGACACCTTCAAGGCGCAGCGGGATCTGCGCGGCCTGTTCGAGTTTGACCTCACCGGCGAGGCCCTCGACAGCTACGTCAAGGAGCAGGTAGCGCAATATCGCGAGCAGGCCAAAGCCTTCGGTCTGGCCAAATAGGAGCCGCAGCCATGAGCGATCGCATCTTCGCCGCCATCTGGCTGCTGCTCTGTCTGGCAGGCGCCGCCATCGCCTGGCAGATCCAGAGCGAATACAGCTATGAGCCGCTGGGGCCGCGCCCCTTCCCGCTCGGCATCATCGGCCTGATGGCGCTGTGCGCCCTGTTGCTGCTGCGCCGCCAGCCGGACACCGTTACCTGGCCGCCGCTGCGTACCCTGCGCCACCTCGCCATCATGGTGGTGGCGCTGGCCGGGTACGGTGCCAGCTTCGAGTGGCTGGGCTTTCCGCTGGCCACCACCCTGCTCACCTTTGTTCTGGGGCGCCTGTTTGGCGCCTCTGCCAAAGCCGCCCTGCTCTCCGGCGTTGTCGGCGGTCTGGTGCTCTATCTCGCCTTCGACCGGCTGCTGGATGTCACCCTGCCCCTCGGCGTCTGGTTCTCTTAAGGAGTCAATATGGATACCTGGATGTACCTATCCCAGGGCTTTGCGGTGGCACTCACCCCGGAGAATCTGGTGATTGCCCTGATCGGCTGCTTTGTCGGCACCGTAGTCGGCCTGCTGCCGGGCCTTGGCCCCATCAACGGGGTCGCCATCCTGTTGCCGCTGGCTTTTGCCCTGAAACTGCCCCCCGAATCGGCGCTCATTCTGCTCGCCACCGTCTATATCGGTTGTGAGTATGGCGGGCGGATCTCCTCGATCCTGCTCAACGTGCGGGGGATGCCGCCGCCATCATGACCGCGCTGGATGGCTACCCCATGGCCCAGCAGGGCAAGGCGGGAGTGGCCCTCTCCATCTCGGCGGTCAGCTCCTTTGTCGGCTCCATGCTCGCCATCGGCGGGATCATTCTGTTCGCCCCGGCGCTGGCGCGCTGGTCACTGGCCTTCGGCCCAGCGGAGTATTTCGCCCTGATGGTGTTCGCCATCGCCTGCCTTGGCAGCATGATGAGCCAGAACCCGCTCAAGTCCTTTATGGCGGCGCTGATTGGGCTGGGACTCGCCACCGTCGGGGTGGATGCCAACACCGGCGTCTATCGCTTCACCTTCGACAGCGTTCACCTCTCGGACGGTGTGCAGTTTATCGTGGTGGTGATCGGCCTCTTCTCGGTGAGCGAGATCCTGCTGATGCTGGAGCACACCAGTGGCGGCGGCAAGCTGGTGCGCACCACCGGACGGATGCTGTTCAACTTCAAGGAGCTGGTCCATTGCACCGGCACCATGCTGCGCTCCTCCACCATCGGCTTCTTCGTCGGCATTCTGCCCGGCGCCGGTGCCACCATCGCCAGTGCCATCACCTACATGACCGAGAAGCGCCTGGCGGGGCCCAAGGCCAAATTCGGCGAAGGGGACATTCGCGGCGTGGCCGCGCCGGAGGCGGCCAACAACGCCTCAGCCTGTGGCTCCTTTATCCCCATGCTGACCCTGGGGGTGCCGGGTTCGGGCACCACGGCGGTTATGATGGGGGCACTGACCCTCTACAACATCACTCCGGGCCCCACCATGTTCACCGAACAGCCCGATGTGGTGTGGGGACTGATCGCCGCCCTCTTGCTGGCCAACGTCATGCTGCTGGTGATGAACATCCCCATGGTGGGGCTCTTTACCCGCATGCTCTCCATCCCGCTCTGGTTTTTGGTGCCCGCCATCGCCAGCGTCTCGGCAGTGGGAGTCTATGCGGTGCACAGCACCACCTTCGACCTGTTGCTGATGGTGGCCCTCGGGGTCTTTGGCTACCTGCTGCGCAAGATGCACTTCCCCATGTCGCCGCTCATTCTGGGCTTCGTGCTGGGTGAAATGCTGGAGCAGAACCTGCGCCGCGCCCTCTCCATCAGCAATGGCGACACCGCCATCCTGTGGAGCAGCGGCATCAGCCAGACCCTGCTGGTACTGGCCATCGTAGTGATCACCCTGCCCCCGCTGGTACGCCTGCTGCGCCGCAGCAAAGCCGATCCGCTGATCCCGGACGCCCGCCCGGAGCAGGGAGCCTGATCCCCTCTGAACAGAAAGAGGCACGCCAGCAAACTGGAGTGCCGTTAACGAACAAGGGCCCCACACAGTGGGGCCCTTGTTTATGAATGGCGTGTTGATGCCATCCCGCGATTCAGGTCAGTAGGTCACTGCGCGTCCGGCTGGTTGGCAGGGGCGGCTTTGATAAAGGCCTGCAACTGTTCGCAGTTGGCGACGATGCGGCGGATGGTGGGGTAATCGTCCAGGGTCATGTCGTAGCGACGGGCGTTGTAGACCTGGGGCACCAGCATGCAGTCGGCCAGGGTCACTTCGTTGCCGATGCAGTAGACACCGGCGGTGGTCATCAACAGCTGTTCGAGGGCGGTGAAGGTCTCGTCAATCCAGTGGCGATACCAGCGGGCCTCCTGCTCGTTGTTGGCCCTGAAGTGCTCTTCCAGATAGTTGAGTACCCGCAGATTGTTGAGCGGGTGAATATCACAGGCGATCATGTTGACGATCTGGCGCACCCGGGCCCGCGCGTCGGGGGAAGAGGGCATCAGAGAATAGGCGGGATAGGTCTCGTCAAGGTACTCCATGATGGCGACCGACTGACCGATCTGCACATCGCCATCCACCAGAAACGGCACCAGCCCTTGCGGGTTGATCCGGCGATAGGCCTTCTCGCTCTGCTCGCCTTGCCGCAAATTGATGGGGTGCAGCTCATAGGCGAGCCCCTTGAGCTGCAACACGATCCGCACCCGAAAACTTGCCGACGAACGCCAATAGCCAAACAACTGCAACATAATCTGTCCCTGCATCTTATCTGGGCCCGAAGCCCGGCAGGTGCTCGCCACCTGCCTCCTTGTGTATCCGGCACCGGTTGAGGGCTCGTCGTGATCCGGACATATCCCGAATATCCTTGCCGTCAACCGGCGCTGGCCATCAACCTCCCTGACCGCTCGCTGGCACCACCTGTTGAGAGATGGTGCCAAACAGGTTTTGGCCAGAGCGATCCTCCATCGCGATCGACACTCTATCACCAAACTGCAAATAGGGGGTTATAGCTTGATCACAATCAAGAATTTCCAGCATGCGGCGCTCGGCGATGCAGGATGAACCGGCGCTGCGATCGTAATTTGAGACGGTGCCGGAGCCGATGATGCAGCCCGCACCAAGGGGGCGGGTCTTGGCCGCATGGGCAATCAGCTCGAAGAAGTTGAAGGTCATGTCCACCCCGGCTTCGGGCGCACCAAACAGGGCACCGTTGAGGTGGGTCAGAAGCGGCAGATGCACTTTGCCATCACGCCAGTCATCGCCGAGCTCATCCGGGGTGATGGCCACCGGTGAGAAGGCGCTGGATGGTTTGGACTGGAAGAAGCCAAATCCCTTGGCGAGCTCCCCCGGAATGAGGTTGCGCAGGCTCACGTCATTGACCAGCATCAGCAATTTGACGTGGCTGGCGGCCCCCTGCGGGCTCACCTCCATCGGCACGTCGTCGGTGATGATGGCGACTTCCGACTCGAAATCGATCCCCCACTCCTCCGAACCCATCACAATCGGCCCACGGGGAGCCCAAAAGCTGTCGGAGCCCCCCTGATACATCAGCGGATCGTGCCAGAAGCTCTCCGGCATCTCGGCGCCGCGCGCCTTGCGCACCAGCTCCACATGGTTGACGTAGGCGCTGCCATCGGCCCACTGATAGGCGCGCGGCAGCGGAGAGAGGCAAGACGCTTCGTCAAAGGGGAACGCCTCGGCCACGCGGCTCTCGTTAAGCTGCTGATAGACAGCCTCGAGCCTGGGGGAAACCTCGGCCCACTCGTCGAGGGCGGCCTGCAGGGTCGGGGCAATCTCGCTCACCCGTACAGCCCGGGTCAGATCCCGGCTCACCACCACCAAAGCGCCATCGCGCTTGCCATTGTTCAATGTTGCCAATTTCATAAGCGATTCCTTATTTGCCGGCAGCAGCGTCCGGGCGCTGCCAGCTGGAGACATACCGGGTATTCTCGATCCCTTCGCACAGACTGCCGACGTTCAGCGCATCGCGGGTATCTAGCATGACCGCCACCTCGTCGGTGAACTTCTTGGCATAGGCCTGCCCCGCCGCAAACGCCTTGGGATGGGGGCCGTGGGTAAAACCGGCAGGGTGGAAGGTAACCATGCCCCGCTCGATGTTGTCCCGGCTGAAGAAATCCCCGGCGTGGTAGAAGAGCACCTCGTCGTAATCATCATTGCTGTGATAGAAGGGCACCTTGAGGGCGCCGGGATCGCTTTCGATGGGGCGCGGCACGAAGGTACAAATCACGAAGCGACTCGCCACAAAGGTAGAGTGGGCCGACGGCGGCAGATGGTAGCGGTGGCTCATCAGCGGGCGGATATCCCGCCAGTTGAGGCGCACCACGCACAAATCCCCGTGCCACCCTTGTGCATCCAGCGGGTTGAACGGCCAGGTGATGACGCTAATCTCGTCGTGGCGCTTCACCTGCAGCGACCAGGGATTCTCATCCTGCTGGGCCAAAAAGCGCTCGTTGATGGCGGGCACATCCAGCGCCGCCGGGTCGAAGATGGCGTGATTGCCCACCAGCCCCTTGTCCGGCAGCTGGTAGCTGTCGTTGGTCGCCTCGATCATCAGAATGAACATGGGCACGCTGGGTTCGATGCGCCACATGGTGCCGCGGGGGATCACCACATAGTCACCGTCCCGCAGGCTCAGGTGGCCGTAGTCGCAGAAGAACTCGCCGCTCCCCTCGTGGATAAAGAGCAGCTCGTCGCCATCGGCATTGCGCACCAGAAACGGCATCGCCTCGGAGAGCCGCCAGATGCGATAGCGGCAGTGGGGGTTGCTGAGAATGTCGGGAGCCACCCAGGGAGAGAGCGAGCTTACCTCCTCTTGCAGAGCATTCAAGTCAAACAGCCGTGGCCGCAGCGGCCCCTCCCAACTGCTCCAGTCGGTGGGGGCATGCTTGTGGTGCATGTGGGTAGCCGGGCCGAAAAAGCCGCTTCGCCCCAGCTCGCGCTCATAGATGGCCTGCTCCGGCAGGTCGGCATGGGCTTGCCGGGAGTGGGTCCCCTCCCGATGGGGGAAGTTAATCCAGTTACGCATCGCTCGCTCCCTCTTTGCGGGCACCCTTCTCATCCTCGGCGCCATCCAGCACGCCACGGCGGATCTGGTCCAGCTCGATCGATTCAAACAGTGCCTTGAAATTGCCCTCACCAAACCCTTCGTTGCCCTTGCGCTGGATGATCTCGAAGAAGACCGGGCCTATCACGGTATCGGTGAAGATCTGCAACAGGATGCCATCTTTGGTAGGGGAGCCGTCGATGAGGATGCGCAGCTCTTTGAGGGCCGCCAGATCCTCCTGATGCCCCTCGACCCGACTGTTCACCTTCTCGTAGTAGGTATCGGGCGTCGGCATAAAGCCGGTACCGCGGCTGCGCAGGGTGCGGATGGTGTGGTAGATATCGCTGGAGGCCATGGCGATGTGCTGGATCCCCTCCCCCTTGTACTGGCGTAGGTACTCCTCGATCTGGGACTTGTCATCCGCCGACTCGTTGATGGGGATGCGGATCTTGCCACAAGGCGCGGTCATGGCGCGTGAATGCAGCCCGGTCAGCTTGCCCTCGATATCGAAGTAGCGAATTTCACGGAAGTTGCCGATCCGCTCGTAGAAGTTGGACCAGACATCCATATTGCCGCGATGGACGTTGTGGGTCAGGTGATCGATCTCCATAAGACCGGCATCCACCTCGGCCATCCGGGCCTGCCAGTCGGGGTAGAAAACAAAATCCACGTCATAGATGGAGCCCTTGTCGCCATAGCGGTCAACAAAGGAGAGGGTGCTCTCGCCGATACCGTAGATGGCGGGAATATTGAGCTCCATCGGCCCAATCTTGCCGACAAAAGGCTTTGCCCCCTTGGCGATGGCGTACTGCTGGGCTTTGCCCGCATCGCTCACCCGAAATGCCATGCCGCAAACGCTCGGCCCGTGCAGGCTGGCAAACTGCTCCGCCTGGGAGTGAGGCTCAGCATTGACCACGAAGTTGATATCCCCCTGCCGGTAGAGCCAGCACTGCTTGTGTTTGTGCTTGGCGACCTCGGCAAACCCGAGCGAGACAAACAGGCTCTTGAGGGCGGCAATCCCCTTGGCATCGGGGGCCGTGTACTCGACAAACTCGAAGCCATCTGTGCCTAACGGATTGATGGTGTGGGTGGCGGAAGAGGTGGCATTCATCGGGCGCTCCTTGCTCTTGATTCGGTTAAAACGGATTGCAGCACCCCGCGGCGCGGCAAGTGTTAACAACTTGTTTCATTAGAAGCAGGGCGTAGCAGGAAGAGAAGAGGCGGGTTGCAGATAGTTTTTCGCAGCTGGCAGCAAAAGATGTAAATAAATTGTGACATTCAAGCGGCAGCCCTGCGGATCAAACGGTGACGACCAGTATGGCTGTCAGCTTTGCCTTACAGTTGCCAGTTTTTGACCATCAGATGGGGCAAGCAGGCCCGGGCCTTTTGCAGTCGCGTGGGCGTCGGATTGATCAACCACGCCTCTTTCCCCAACCCCAGCAGCGGCAGATCGTGCAGGCTGTCGCTAAGCGCCAGCTCGGCATCGAGGGCGCAGATCTCCGGCAACAGCTTGTGCTGGCCGTGGCAATAGAAGCGCGGCATCAGGCCGCCAAAACGGTAGTGCATCTGCGAGCCAATGATCCGGTGGGGCAACTGGCCGGGCAGTTGCTGATAGAGCTGGGCTCGCACCAGCGGGCAGGGACTGGCGGAGATCACCCAGCAGCGCGCCCCCTCGCTTTGCAGCAACTCGCGAGCCTGACGATACAGCCCCGGCCTGGTGCGGCAATAGGCACGCACCAGCTTGCGCCAGCCCAAAGGAGAAAGCCCCAACGTGATGGCCCACCAGATAAGGGAGATACCGCGCCGCCGCTGGCTGGGAAGAAGATAGACCAAGCCACCCAGCGCAATCACTGGCAACAGCAGCAGCGGCCAGATCCGGCGGCGCAGGATATAGCGCAGCAGACCGGCGTGGCTGTCGCCGGGGGCCAGGGTGTCGTCAAAGTCGGCCAGGATCCAGCGCGGAGTGCTCCCGTCAGAGGCATTGGATGCATCACGCTCTTTTGCTGAATGGATAATGGTGTCAGACGCTGGGCGCATAAGCATCAGGGCGCAAGGGCTGCGATGGCTGCCGTGAGCTCGGGAGTGACAAATTCACTCCCCACATCGGGCGGGCAGACAAAATCGAACGGCTCGCCCGCCAGGGTAAAGCTGAGCCGCCAGGCGTGCAGATAGCCGCGATCGGCTGGCATACCGCCATAGCGCTCATCCCCGAGAATGGGGGCGCCGATACTTTTGAGGGCAACCCGGATCTGGTGGGTTTTGCCGGTCTGGGGCTTGATGCGATAGAGCCGCAGCCCCTCGCGCACCGACACCGAATCAAACCAGCTGATGGCAGGATTATCCAGCGTGCGCGCCAGCATCCAGCTACCACCGCGCCCCTTTTGCATATCCCCTTTTACCCAGCCCTGCTTCTTCTTGGGTTTGCGATCGGAGAGCGCCAGATACTGCTTGCTCACCTCACGGGCCGCAAAAGCCATGCTCAGCTCACGGTTCGCCTCCGTGCTGCGGGCCAGCAGCACCAAGCCGGATGTCATCTTGTCGAGCCGGTGCACCGGATAGAGCGTGAGCCCTGTATCGGCCTTCACCCGATTGACCAGCCCCGGATTGACCGACTCACCGTCGCCCTTCTCGTCGTGCATGCCGATGCCGGCTGCTTGTCGATAACCAGGAAAGCGGGATGCTCAAACAATATCCGGTACATAAAACCTCGGGAACTGGGGAATAAGGCATGCAGCCAACGACTGGCGGCGCTCGGGAGTGCTGCATTCTCCCTGCTCGTCCGCCATTTGGCAAACCGGACGGGCAGAGGATAAAGATAAAAAATGGCCCCGCCTGCAACAGGCGGGGCCATTTTCGCTCATCTTGGCAGATCACACCTTACACATTGCGCGGGCGCAGGTGAGCGTGCCAGCGCGCTTCCCACTTCTTGAACAGCCAGACGATGACAAAGGTGAGCAGCATATAGAGCAGCCCTGCGGTCAAAAAAGCCTCGAACGGACTGTAGTAGCGAGAGTTGATGATCCGCGCCGCGCCGGTCAGATCGACGATGGTGATGATGCCCGCCACCGCCGAGCCTTGCAGCATGAAGATCACCTCGTTGCTGTAAGCCGGCAGTGCCCGACGAAACGAGTTGGGCAAAATGATCCGGGCAGGGTCTGCCAGCGGGTCATGCCAAAGGCGTTGGCTGCCTCAATCTGGCCGCGCGGCATGTTGTGTACCGCCCCACGCACGATCTCGGCGGTATAGGCGGCGGTATTGAGGGTGAAAGCCAGCAGCGCACAGAACCAGGCTTCGGAGAAGAGCGACCAGGCGGCACTGTTCTTCAGCCACTCCCACTGGGCGGCGCCGTAGTAGATGATAAAGAGCTGCACCAGCAGCGGGGTGCCGCGAAAGAAGTAGATATAGGCCCAGATCGGCCCCTTGATCAGCCAGTTGCGGCTATTGCGCAGGATGCCCATGGGCACCGCCAGCATCAGGCCGAGGATCAGAGAGAGAGCCACCAGCCAGACGGTGGTATAGAGCCCCTCCCAGTAGGTGGGCCACTCTTTGAGAATGATTGAGAAATCCATGGCTTACCTCGTCTTCATCGTGATGTAGTGACGCTCGGCACTGGCACTGCGACACTCACAGTAAACGGATGACTGCATTGAGTACGACATGGCTTACCTCGTCTTGATGGCATAGTGACGCTCGGCCCACTTGAGCGCCGAGGTGGAGACTGCGGTGAAGATCAGGAAGATCAACGCCACCGCCATGTAGAAGGTGAAGGGTTGCTGGGTCGAGCCCGCCGCCAGCGAGGCTTTGCGCACCATGTCATCAAGGCCGATGATGGAGACCAGCGCGGTGGTTTTCAGCAGCACCAGCCAGTTGTTGCCAAACCCCGGCAAAGCGTGGCGCATCATCTGGGGGAAGAGGATCCGCACAAACACCTGGGTTGCCCGCATGCCAAAGGCCCGTGCGGCCTCCAGTTCGCCTTTGTCCACTGCCAGAATGGCGCCGCGAAAGGTCTCGGTCATGTAGGCGCCGAAGATAAAGCCGATGGTCGCGACACCGGCCACAAAGGGGCTGATGTCGATATAGTCCGGAAGCAGGGAGACCCACTCCTGATTGGGATTGCTCTCCAGTAACCAGCTATTGTAAGTCTCGTTGACCCAGGTGCAGATGCCGTTGATCAGCACCTGACCGCCAAAGAAGAGCAGCATCATCAGCACCAGATCGGGGATGCCGCGAATAATGGTGGTGTAGCCGGTGGCGATGGCCCGGGCCCACTTGTAGGGAGAGAGTTTGGCCAGCGCCCCCAGCATCCCCAGCAGCAACGCCAGCAGCAGGGAGGCCAGCGCCACTTCCAGGGTGACCCAGGCGCCCTCCAGCAGCGAGGCTTCGTATCCTTTCAAATCAAACATATGCAGCTCCATTGCAATCAATGCGGGCCCGTAAACTCCCTCAGGGAGGTGACGGGCCCGATGACTACTGACGGGATCAACCTGTCGTTACTTGCCGTAGACGTCTTTGGACTTACTCGCCGTATACGTCGAACTCGAAGTACTTGTCGTTGATTTCCTTGTACTTGCCGTTGGCACGCAGCGCCAGAATGGCGGCGTTGAATTTCTCTTTCAGATCCTTGTCAGCCTTGCGCACCGCAATACCGGCCCCCTCGCCAAACCACTTGGGATCAGTCAGTTTCGGGCCGACGAATTCAAAGGCATCACCGCCCTCTTTCTTCAGCAGACCGTCGGTGATGGCGGCAGAGTCGGCCAGCACATAGTCCACACGACCGGATTTCAGATCGAGATAGGCTTCATCGGCGGTGCCGTAACGCTTGATGGTGGCATTGGGGAAGTTGTCGGTAATAAAGGTATCCATGGAGGTTGCACGCTGCACCGCGACGGACTTGCCTTCCATAAAGGCTTTGTCGAGCTGCACATCAGTGCCCTTCTTGGCGGCAAAGCGGGCCGGAATGTGCTGGTACTTCTGGGTGAAGTCCACCTTCTTCTTGCGCTCTTCTGTGATGTCCATGGTGGCGATGATGGCGTCAAACTTGCGCGACAACAGCGCCGGAATGATGCCGTCCCAGTCCTGCTTGACCAGAGTGCACTTCACTTTCATCTCTTCGCACAGGGCGTTGGCGATGTCGATATCAAAACCTTTCACCTCGCCACTGGGCTCGGTCCAGGAGAAGGGGGGATAGGCACCCTCAACCCCGATCCGGACCTCTTTCCACTCCTTGGCCATCAGGCTACCGGACGCGAGGGCAGTAACTACGGCTGTCGCCAGCATCAGCTTGTTCATGTATCTCTCCTTGATAAAACAGTTGATTGGGTAACCAGGCATCCCGCCATCAGTAGATGGAGGAGATGAATTGCTTGAACCGCTCGGATTTGGGATGGGCGAAAATCTCCTTGGGGTTGCCCTCCTCTTCCACCCGCCCCTGATGCAGAAACATCACCTTGTTCGATACATCCCGGGCAAACGACATCTCGTGGGTCACCACCAGCATGGTGCGCCCCTCTTCGGCCAGCTCGCGCATCAGGCCGAGCACCTCCCCCACCAGCTCGGGATCCAGCGCCGAGGTGGGTTCATCGAACAGCATCACCTCGGGCTCTACCGCCAGCGCACGGGCGATGGCGGCCCGCTGCTGCTGACCACCGGAGAGGTGGCCGGGATAGTAGTCACGCCGCTCCCAGAGTCCAACCCGGTTGAGCAGTTGCTCTGCCTTGGCCAGTGCTTCGGCGCGAGGTACCTTGAGCACCTGGATCGGCACTTCGATGATGTTCTGCATGATGGTCATGTGTGACCAGAGATTGAAACTTTGAAACACCATGGCCAGCCGGCTGCGGATCCGCTCCACCTGACGCATATCCTCGGGCAACCGCTCGCCGGCGCGGCTGGTTTTCATCCGGATCAACTCGCCGTGGAGCGAGACGGTGCCGGATGAGGGGGTTTCGAGCAGATTGATACAGCGAAGAAAGGTCGACTTCCCCGAGCCGGAGGAGCCGATAAGGGAGATCACATCCCCCTTGTGGGCGGTCATGTCGATGCCCTTGAGCACTTCGTGGGTGCCAAAATATTTGTGCAGATCACGTACTTCCAGTGCGGCAACGTCGCTCATCCATTACAACCTTGTCTGTCCCTAGACGCCGCAGGGGGCGTGACTCAACCATCGTCCATTTAACAAAAAGTTAACCGATGGCAACCTTCAGCGAAAATATCACCCGTATAGTGAAAAAACAATACAGAACGAGGGTCTTCAGGGGATTCGCTCTATTTTTATTCGCTCTTTGCGTATTTTTCAGCACTTTGTTTGCATAAACAGCCGTTTCAATGGCTATTCCGATAACGCCTTTTTATACCCCAATCATATCAGTGGCAAGAGAAAAGCGTGATGTGTGCCAAACCGGCACCAAAATGGCTTTATGCACCCCCTTGCCGAGCGAAATATCGGCCCCCCGATTGGATCAACTTGATTTCATTGGTGCACTCGGGCTCGCACAGAACCTTATCAAACAGAGAGGTTGTGGCAAAAAAGTAACAATCTGCCCCCAAAAGGGCTGTTTTCGGCCATGAAAGCGATAGATATGTGACACAGAGCCAATAAGTAATGATAAGGTGGTGTTTTTATCAGTTTTTGTGATCGAGGCCTCGATGCTGTTCAATGTGTTGCTGATCCTGTTGCCACTGGCAATCGGCTATCTGATTCCCCTCTCCTCTGCCCGGCTGATCAAGCTGGTCAACCAGAGTCTGGGCAAGATGGTCTACCTCATTCTGTTTCTGATGGGGCTCGGGCTTGCCTATGTGGAGAACCTGGGCAGCAATCTGGCGGTGATCTTCAAGGTCGCCGGGGTGATGCTCACCGCGATCACGGTCTGCAACCTGCTGGCCCTCTGGTGGCTCGACAAACGCACGCCGCCGACCCACGAGGCGAGCGATGCCAAGATGCCGGGCAAGTTGCACCTGTTGTGGGAATCCCTGCAGCTCTGCTTTGTGGTGCTCGGCGGTGTGCTGCTGGGCCTACTGGTGGATCTGCGCGCCCTGCCCATCGACAAGTGGAGCGAGTGGGCCCTGATGCTGCTGCTGTTTCTCATCGGGGTGCAGATGCGCAACTCCGGCATGCGGCTGCGCCAGATCCTGCTCAACCCCTGGGGGATGAAGATAGCCGCCACCGTCATCCTCAGCAGCTGGCTGGGCAGCCTGCTGGCGGCCCAGTTGCTGGGGATGCCCTTTGCCCATGGTCTGGCGATGAGCTCGAGCTTCGGCTGGTATTCGCTCTCCGGCATTCTGGTGGCCGACAAACTGGGGCCGGTGCTCGGCTCTGCTGCCTTTATCAACGATCTTGGGCGTGAGCTTATCGCTATTCTGATCATCCCGGTCCTGATGCGACGCCACCCCTCGGCGGCCATCGGTTATGGCGGCGCCACGGCGCTGGACTTCACCCTGCCGGTCATCCAGAAATCAGGGGGCATTCAGGTGGTGCCGGTGGCCATTGTCTCCGGCTTTATCCTGAGCCTGCTCGGCCCCATCCTGATCCTCGGGTTTCTGGCGATCTAAGCCTGATTCCCACATTGCAGATAAAAAAGCCCGACCTTGTTGTCGGGCTTTTGCTGTTTGGAGCAACCACGCACTCGCACTGGCTGCGATATTGCCCGCAGCCTTATTCGCGCCACTGGCCGCCACTCATCACCCGTTCGATAGCAAACGTCCGGTCGTGCACCAGCAGCAGATCCGCATCCTGCCCGACCCCGATACGGCCCTTGCTGCAGAGCCCCAGCGCCTGCGCCGGATTGCTTGTCACCACGGCCAACGCCCTCTCCAGCGAGACACCGAGCCGGATCGCGCGCACGCACTGCTGCCACAGGCTGGCAATCTGGCCGCAGCGCATCTCGATTAGCCGCCCCTCGCCATCAAAGCGCGGCAGGCTGGCGTTCGCATCCGAGCTGAAGGTGATGCGCTCGGCAGGCACATTGGCGGCCAGCAGCTCGAGGAGCGCATCGGCGGCAAGCCGCTCGCCATCCTCCAGCAGATCGGGAAAGCTCGAGGTGGTGAGGTCGACCCAACCTCCCGCCTTGCCCCACTCGATGGCCTCGGCAAAGAGCCAGGGGTTGCGGTTGCAGTGAGTGGGATAGAGCTGGCGCAGCGGAATATCGGTCTCATCGCGCAGCGCCCTCAGGGGGGCCAATGCCCCCTTGCCATCCCCGACATGGAAGAAGCTGACCCCGCTCTTGCCCGCAAGCAGCCCGGCCACCCGCGCCTCGCTGGCAAGCCTGGCCAGCTCGTCGTGGGTCGGCGCACTGGATCTGTGGTCGCTGATGGCCACCTCCCCCACCCCCAATACCTCGGGGATCAGGATGATGTCCGACTCCACCGTGCCGGTCAGGGTCTTGACCGGCAGATGGTAAGAGCCGGTATACATAAAGGCGCTCACCCCGGCGGCGCGAAACTCGCGCACCTTGCCGAGCACCTGCGCGGGAGTGCGGGTCAGGCTGTCGGTGCCAAGCGCCGCCACCAGGGTAGTGACACCTGCCTTGAGCGCCTCGCTCGCCGCCAGTTCCGGGGTGCGAAAAGCAAAGCCCCCCTCACCGCCGCCGCCGGTGATATGGGCCAGCGGATCCACCAGCCCGGGCACCAGATAGCGGCCTCGACCACCGACCCTGTGCAGCGGCCAGTTTGTGGGCACCGTCAACCCCTTGCCCATCCAGGCGATACGGCCATCGGCCACCAGCAGATCCTGCTGGCCAAGGTGGGTAGGGCTGAAGATCTCGGCCCCCTCGATCAGGGTCAACATGGCGATCCTCCTTGCACGATTGTCGCTTGCCCAATGAAAAGAGAGGGAGCAAGCTCCCTCCCCCCGTCAACCACCATATATATCGTACTTGAAGTACTTCTGGTTGATCTGCTGATAGGTGCCATTGGCACGCAGTGCCTTTATCGCCTCGTCCAGCTTGCCCTTGAGCTCCTTATCGCTCTTGCGCACGGCGATCCCCATGCCATCACCAAACCACTGGCGATCGGTCAGGGCGGGCCCCACATAATCGAACTTGTCGCCCCCCTCTTTGCCAAGGAGCCCCTGCTCGATGGCAGAGGCATCGGCCAGCAGGGCCAGCACCCGACCCGCCTTCAGATCGAGATAGGCCTCATCGGCATTGCCGTAGCGGACGATGGTGACATTCGAGCCAAAATTGTCGGTCAGGTACTTGTCGTGGGTGGTGGCCCGCTGCACCCCGATACGCTTGCCCGCCATGCCTTCCGGGGTCAGCGTCAGCTCGGTCCCCTTGGCCGCCACAAAGCGATTGGGAATATGGGCATATTTCTCGGTGAAGTCGACCTTCTGGCGCCGCTCGTCGGTGATCGACATGGCGGCTATGATGGCGTCGTATTTGCGCGACAGCAGGGCCGGGATCATGCCGTCCCAATCCTGCGCCACCAACTCGCACTTGACCGCCATCTGCTTACAAAGGGCGTTGGCGAGGTCGATATCAAACCCCTTGATCTCGCCCGACGCATCGGTCCAGGAGAAGGGTGGGTAGGCCCCCTCCACCCCGAAGCGCACGGTTTTCCACTCCTTGGCCATGGCGGGGGTAGCCAGCAGGCTGGCAACAAACAGGGCTGAGAGGGTCAGTCTGATCTTCATCTTGAGTACTCCATTACATAAAAAGCGCACAGGCGCGGACAAGGCACCGCAGGCGAATGCATGCGATGACCAAAAGTGGCAAAATCTGGATGAGCGAGATCACGCCCGAGCGGGCGTCAGTGAACTGCTCCAGAGGTTCGATCTATTCGTCGAACCACTCGGAGAGATAGAAAGGCTTGAAGTAGAAGGCCAGAAAAAAGCCTCTGGCTTTGCGCATCATGGTGGTTTGTCGCGTCCTGTGACAAAGATGGCAATCACCTTAGCACGCCCGAATTTTGCCCGGCAAGAGGCAGCCGCCAGGCAGTAGCAAAATCCCGATCATGGTCAAGGCAGGCGGGATCCGTTAGGCTCGAAGCACCTTGCCATCCCATAACAGACCCACAGCGACCGATGAATTTTCTGGCCCATCTCCATCTGGCTGCCCACACCCGAAGCTCTCTCACCGGCAATCTGCTCGGCGATTTCGTCAAAGGCACGCTGCCCACTGGGCTTGCCGCCCACTTCGATGAGGGGATCTGGCTACACCGCAAAATTGACGCTTTCACCGACAGCCACCCCGAGCACAAGGCGGCCGTCGCCTGTTTCGAGGCCCCCTGGCGCCGCTTTGGCGGCATAGTGGTTGATATGATCTACGACCACTGGCTGAGCCTGCACTGGGGACTGTTCAGCACCGAGCCCCTGCCCCGCTTCCTGCAACGCAGTTATGAGCAGCTATTGGCGGATCACCCACGCCTGCCGGACGGACTGCCACTCCCCCTCAAACGGATGGCCGAGCAGAACTGGATCGCCTCCTACCGCCACAGGGAGGGGCTGGGGCAAGCGCTAAATGGCATAGGTCGCCGACTGCGCCGCCCGGTACAACTGGGAGAGGCGCTGCTGACCCTCGATGAGTCGCAGTGGCAAACATGCGAGGCGGGATTTCTGCGCTTCTATCCCCAGCTGATGGACTTTAGCCAGCAGCAGCTGGCCCAATATCGGGCAGCCCAAGGGGCACAGTGATCCCTCTGGATAAAGCAGCTTCCCCATAAAAAAAGCCCCTTGCGGGGCATTTGTCATCAGTTGGCTTCGTCTTTCTTTTTGCGAATGCTTAAGCCCAGCTCCCGACCACGCAGTCGGGCGTAATAGATGGTGCCGACAAAGGCGAGAGTGGTGAAGACCAGCTCCACCACCGCCAGCCACCGCTCCCCCTCATCCGTGGTGATCAGGGTGAGGGCGTGGAGGAAATAGGGCATCAACACGAAGTTGCCCCAGGCGTGGGTGTAGGGATTGCCCTGCACTATCCCCTTGAGGGGAAAGAGCAGCGGCACCGTCCAGATCACCGGCAGCAGCCAGGGGTTGAGGTCCGGGTGGGGTGACAGCCACAGATGCCAGAGGATGACCCAGCCCAGCAGGCCGAAGAAGCCGACCAGAGTCAGCCAACGTGCGAAGCGGGTGCTCACTTGAGGATCTCCAGCACCTGCTCCGGCGGGCGACCAATACGGGCCTGACCATTCTTGATGACGATGGGGCGCTCGATCAGCTTGGGATGCTGGTGCATGGCACGAATAAGGGCGTCGCCGTTCACTTCGCTGAGGCCCAGCTCCTTGTAGAGATCCTCCTTGGTGCGCATCAGCTGGCGGGGATCGTTAAAACCAAGCAGAGAGAGCAGGTTGCGGATCTCATCTTCGCTCGGGGCCTGCTCCAGATAGAGCACCACATCAGGGGCGATCCCGTGCTGTTCCAGCAGGGCCAGGGTTTCGCGACTCTTGGAGCAGCGCGGATTGTGGTAGATTTGGGTCTCGCTCATGGTAACTCCCTGATTAATCGCAAGATGGGACTAGAAACGGCGCTATTGTAGGGGAAAGTGATGGTCAGGGTAAGCGGCAGTGGAAAGGAATTGAAACGAATTTGTTGGCTGATTGTGGCGGGCCTGCTGGGCGCCTGCACGCCCGCCCCTGAATTTACCGATGCCAAAGGACAGCCGATCAGCCTGCGCCACTTTGCCGGCAAGTCGCTGCTGGTCAACTACTTCGCCCCCTGGTGCGCTCCCTGCCTGCGGGAGATGCCGCGCCTCAACGCGCTGGCGGCAGAAGGCCAGATCACAGTGGTGGCCATCAACTACGACCCGACCACGCCAGCAGAGCTGAACAAGCTGGCTGCGCAGTATCACATCAAGGTGCCGCTCCTTATTGCCAATGAAGATGCCAGGCTCCCCTTCCCTCTCCCAAGCGGCCTGCCCACCAGCTATCTGCTCGATAGCGAGGGCAAGCTCAAGCAGACGCTGGTCGGCGAGCTCGACCAGCAGCAGATCGAGATGCTCAAGGCGACCGCCAGCAGCATGAGTCACTAGCCCATCGCTGCTATCACCGTCCCCCACATCAACGCCACCGCCATAAACAACCAGGGCGCACCATAGTGCGCCCTTGTTTGATAGGTTTCGTTAGCCCTTGAGGCTGTCGAGATCCTTCTTGGCCCGCTCCAGCTCGGTGATGCGCGCCTCCAGACGAGCCAGGGTCATCCGGTCGCTGGTGGTACCGCGTGCCACGATCAGCTCGTCGATGGCCGCCTGATAATCCCCGCGCAGTGCGAGCATCTCAGCCCGCGCCATATGCAGCTCGGTCATTCTGCCCGCCTTGCGATAGGCATCGGCCAGCAGGTTCCAGGCCAGATTGTTCTCCTCATGGGCACGGGCATAGGGGTCGAGGATGGCGATGGACTTCTTGTAGTTGCCGCTCTCGAGATAGGCGTTGCCGAGATTGACCACCACCACTTCGTTATCCGGCATCCGGCTGCGGAACTTCTCGAGGCGCGCGATGGCCTGGGCACTGCGCCCCTTGGCCAGATCGATGTCGGTCTGGGCATCGACGATAAAGAGATCTTCCGGATGACGGGCCGCCAGCTCCTGCATCAGGGTATCCGCCTCGTCGGTGCGCTTGAGCTGGATCAGCGCCAGCGCCTTGCCATAGATGGCGGCATCCTTGAGCGGATAATCCCCCTTCTGGATCCGGCTATCGAAGTAGCTCAGCAGCCCCTGCGGGGTATCGGTACCAAAACGCACCTGAATCCGCACCTTGGCCAGCCAGAAGTCGAGACTGGGCGGCAAGTCGCGGCGACCATAGCTACCCGCCCGAGCGCGGGCCTCGCTGATCCGGGTCTCCGGCAGCGGGTGAGTGAGCAGCATTTCCGGCGGCTTGCTGGCGTAACGGTATTCGGCAGCCAGTTTCTGGAAGAAGTTGGCCATCCCCATGGGGTCGAAACCGGCATCATAGAGGGTCTTCATGCCGATGCGATCCGCTTCATATTCGTTGTCGCGGGTGTAGTTGATGGCCGACTGCATGGAGAGGCCCAGCGTGGTCTGCAGCGCGGCGATACCGGCAGTCGGATTGATCACTGCCAGCGCGATGGAGCCCACCAGACCAGCCAGGGTCACCGCCGAGCTGCTCGCCTGCGCCTCCATATAACGGGCGATATGGCGCTGGGTCACGTGGGTGATTTCGTGGGCCAGTACCGAGGCCAGCTCACTCTCGCTGTCGGCGTAGAGGAAGAGGCCAGTGTGCACCTTGACCCGCCCGCCGAGGAAGGCGGCCGCGTTGATGCTGGGATCATTGATGAGGAAGAAGGTAAACGGGAAACGTACCCCATCGGCGTTGGTCAGCAATCGCTGACCCAGATCATCAATGTACTGGCTCAGCACCGGATCATCGATGATCGGCAGACCCGCACGGGCAAAGCGCATAAAAGCGTTGCCGTAACGCACTTCCTGCTCGATGGGCAGGGCAGCAACCCCGGCCGTGCCGATGTCGGGAAGCTGATTGTTGGCCTCGGCATGAAACGTGGCGCCCATCAGGGAAGCCAGCAGGGGAAGTGATGCCATCAGGGGGGAAAAACGTGCCACGTTATCTCTATCTCCATCAGAAAGGGCCTCGGCAGAATACCCTTGCCCATCAAGGGCTACAAGCGTTGTTTCATGCTCTTATCACGGCCATAATAGCGGCCACCTGCCTGATGGAGCCCCCATGGAAATTCTCGACCTGACCCCCTGGCGTTGCCCCGAGCCGCTGATCCGGCTCAAGCTCTGGTTAAGGGGGGCCAAAAGCGGTCAAACCGTCACCATCCGGCTGGCCGATGCGGGCTCACGGCAGGATATTCCGGCCTATCTGCACCGTCAGGGCCACCATGTCGAGGTGCAGCAAGAAGCGGACAAAACCCTCTCTTTGCAGTTGGTTGTCGGGGCGAAACAACCATCTTGAGCCCCAGTGATGTAAGGATGCCGTCATGTTAGAAGTATTGAAGCGCTGGTATCAGACCCGTTTTTCCGATCCCGATGCCGTTACCCTTTTTCTGTTGCTGGTGTTCTGCTTCACCATCATCTGGCTGTTTGGCGATCTGCTGGCCCCCCTGCTGGTGGCGCTGGTAATGGCCTATCTGCTGGAGTGGCCGGTCGCCCGGCTGCAAAAAGCGGGGCTGTCGCGCACCCTGGCCACCAGCGTCATTCTGATCCTCTTTATTGCGGTAGCAGTCGCCTCCTTGCTGGGTCTTATCCCGACGCTGGTCAGTCAGGGGATCAATCTGGCCAAAGAGGCGCCGGCCATGCTGACCCACGCTCAGGATTATGTGCGCACCCTGCCTGACAAATACCCCGAGCTCATCGACGTCAGTCTGGTGGAGACCGTCATCGACAATATTCGCCAGCGCATCCTCAGTGGCGGCGAGCATCTGGTGAGCGCCTCCCTCAGTTCGCTGGTCAACGTAGTCGCCATCATGATCTACCTCATTCTGGTGCCGCTGATGGTCTTCTTTATGCTCAAGGACAAGCGGGTCTTGATGGGCAGCCTGCGCCGCTTCCTGCCGCGCAACCGCACCCTGGTCAACCGGGTGTGGGTCGAGATGAACAACCAGATCATCAACTACATCCGCGGCAAGGTGATCGAGATCCTCATCGTCGGCATCGCCACCTATGTCCCCTTCGCCCTGATGGGATTGCGCTACTCGGTGCTGCTGGCGGTCGCGGTCGGCTTCTCGGTGCTGATCCCCTATATCGGCGCTGCCGTGGTGACGGTTCCGGTCGCCATGGTGGCCCTGTTCCAGTGGGGGCTCACCCCCGAGTTCGCCTGGCTGATGGTAGCTTATCTGGTCATTCAGGCCCTCGATGGCAACCTGCTGGTGCCGGTGCTCTTCTCGGAAGCGGTCAACCTCCATCCGGTGGCCATCATCATCGCCGTGCTGGTCTTCGGCGGCTTGTGGGGATTCTGGGGAGTCTTCTTCGCCATTCCCCTCGCCACCCTGGTCAAGGCGGTGATCAATGCCTGGCCAAAACGCGAAGAGATGCCCGGTGCCGCAAAATAACCTGCTTCCCCTGCAATCGTGACAACGGAGTGTCCATGACCTTTTTTCGTCAAATCAGAGCGGCAGGGCTGACGGCCCTGCTCCTCGCTGCCGCTATGCCAGCGCGTGCCGATATCGATCTTGGCGCCATGGATCTGCTCACCAGCGACAGCCCTACCAGCCCGGTGCCACAGGGCTTTGTCGCCGGTGCGGCGCTCATCGGGGGACAGGCCCGTTATGAAGCGCAGGACAACGCCATCTACGCCATCCCCGGCTTTATCTACTTCGGCGACCAATTCATGTTTCTGGGGGATCGGGCCCGCTACTACTTCCACAAGGATGAGAACGTGGCCCTCTACGGCTATGGCCGGGTCCGTTTTGGCAATCTGGATCCCGAGGACTCGCCCGCCTTCAGCGGCATGGAGCAGCGAAAATGGCAGCTGGAAGGCGGGATCGGTGGCAACATCATCACCCCCTATGCCCTGCTGACCGTGCGGGCCAACAGCGATGTCACCGGCCGCAGCAAGGGGCAGGAGCTGCTGCTGTGGGCCGACTTCCCCATCCTGCGCGACAACCTGCTGATCATGCCGGGGATGGGGATGATGCTGCGCAGCGACAAGATGGCCAACTACTACTTCGGCGGCATCTCCGAGAGCGAGGCAACCGCCCAGCGACCCGCTTGGGATACCGGTACCACCCTATCCCCGATGGCGGCCCTCATCACCAGCTACCGCTTCAGCCCCAACTGGATTGGCATGTTTGCCATGAACTACGAATGGTATGATCGGGACATCAAAAACAGCCCCATCGTCCAGCACGACGGCGAGCTCTATGCGGGTTTTGCGCTGGGCTATATCTGGTAACGGTTATGAATCTTGAACCGTGAGACACGACCAAACAAAAGGGAGCCCTCGGCTCCCTTTTCCACGACCATCAGGCTGGTCGTACAGCCTGCTCAAGCTGCCAATTCAGGCTTACAGCGCCGCCAGAAACTCGGTCAGCTGCTGATTGACGAAGGCCGGATTTTCCAGCGACGAGATGTGGCCAGCCATCGGGATCTCCCTGAACGGGCAACCCAGCACCTCGGCCATCAGATAGCCCTCCAGCACCGGACGGGCCTTGTCCTCGCAGCCGGTCATCACCAGTGCGGGAGTGGTGATCTCCTCCAGCCACTCGATACGATCTTCGCGGGTCACAAAGCTGCGGCCCACCGCCACCATGGCGGCAATCTTCTCGTTTGGCCAGGCGGCCAGACGCGCCTTGAAATCGGCCAGCAAGTCGGCATCGGGCTGGTTGGCAAAGAAGATAGGCGCCACCTGTTCGATGATGGGCGCCGGCACGGTGCCGAGCTGTTCGATCATCGCCAACATGCCGAGGTAGCGCTCGCAGGTGATCTGCGGTTCCAGGCCGACAAAACTGTCCATCAGCACCAGCCCCTTGAGGCGGTTTGGCGCCATGCGCGCCAGCTCAACACCCCACATGCCGCCGATGGAGAGGCCCACCAGTACGAACTCGTCAACCCCGAGGGCATCGAGCAGCGCCAGGTGATCCCGCGCCAGAGTCGCCAGGGTGCAGCCACCTTCGGGGAGCAGGTCGGAATCACCGTGGCCCCACAGCTCGGGAACAATGCAGCGATAGCTGCCCTTGAGCGCCTCGATTTGCGGCGCCCACATGGCGCTGTCCCACAGATAACTGTGACCAAACAGCAGTACCGGCCCTTGCCCTTCGTCCAGATAGGCCATCCGACGGCCCGCTATCTCCATAAAATGCTTCATGTTATCTCCTGTTGCCAGCGATGGGCGGGCAGTGTATCACGTCCCCCTTGGCAGGTGACGCCTCCCTGGTGCAAGCTGACAGTGACTCAAAGAAGTCACCCATGAAAGGATGCCAAAAGGAGAAGCCCATGGCGAAGGAGAAGAGCAAGAAGCGGCCGCGTCTGGACAAGAAGTGCTACGAGCACCACCTTGCCCATCTGCAGGAGGAGCTGGTCAAGCTGCAGGAGTGGGTCAAGCAGGAGGGGTTAAAGGTAGTGGTACTGTTCGAGGGACGGGACGCCGCCGGTAAAGGGGGCGTCATCAAGGCGATTACCGAACCGCTCAACCCCCGGGTCTGCCGGGTCACGGCGCTGCCCGCCCCCTCCGATCGGGAGCGATCCCAGTGGTACTTTCAGCGTTATGTGGCCCACCTGCCCGCCGCTGGCGAGATGGTGCTGTTTGACCGCTCCTGGTACAACCGGGCCGGAGTCGAGCGGGTGATGGAATTTTGCAGCGACGCCGAGTATCGCGAGTTTCTGCGCGCCTGCCCCGAGTTTGAGCGGATGCTGATCCGCTCCGGCATCACCTTGATCAAATACTGGTTCTCGGTCAGTGACGAGGAGCAGGAGAAGCGCTTTAAAGAGCGGATCAACACCCCCATCAAGCGCTGGAAGTTCAGCCCGATGGATTTGCAATCCCGGTCGCGCTGGGTGGAGTACTCCCGTGCCAAGGATGACATGTTCACCTACACCGACACCGAGGATTGCCCCTGGTTCGTGGTGGAGGCGGACGACAAGCGCCGTGCCCGCCTCAACTGCATCGCCCATCTGCTGAGCAAGGTGCCCTACGAGGCGATCCACTACGAGCCCATCAAGCTCCCCCCCATCAAGACCGAAGGGTATGAGCGCCCGCCGCTGGCCAGCCAGACCTTTGTGCCCGATATTACCGCCGAACTCGAGGCTTGACCGGGTTACCTTGCCTATCTGCATGTTCAAATCGCAGGCAATAAAAAGCCGGTCTGACGACCGGCAAAAAGGCATTGATTATTAAGAAAGGAAAACCGGCACAACAAAAAATCAGGTACGGATATATTTGGCGGTACGTGGGAACGCCTGCTCCTTGGCATCGAACAGGTAGCAGGCTTCGGCCGGGATACCCACGCTGTAGGTCTGACCGGTCGCCACATCCACATCCGAGGTGGCCTTGACGGTAAAGTCGTGACCATCCACATCCATATAAACGAAGGACTCGGCGCCCAGGTGCTCGGCCACCTGCACGATCCCGCTCACCTTGCTGTGCGCATGGGGGTGATCCAGCGGCATCAGATGCTCGGGGCGAATACCCAGCTCCACCTTGTCACCCACAGCGCCACTGCGGGCATCGACCCGGGCACGCACGGTATCGCCAGAGGTCAACTTGACCAGGCACTCCTGCTCGCCAATCTCCAGCAACTCGCCCGCCAGGAAGTTCATCTTGGGAGAGCCGATAAAGCCCGCCACGAACTTGTTGTCCGGGTTGTGGTAGAGATCCAGCGGTGAACCGAACTGTTCCAGGTTGGTGGCAGCTTCGGCCTTGAGCGGGCTCAGCACAACAATCTTGTCGGCCAGGGTCATCGCTTCCACCTGATCGTGGGTCACGTAGATGATGGTGGAGTTAAGCTCCTTGTGCAGCTTGGCGATCTCGATCCGCATCTTGACCCGCAGGGCGGCATCCAGGTTGGAGAGCGGTTCGTCAAACAGGAACACCTGCGGCTGCTGCACGATGGAGCGACCGATGGCGACACGCTGACGCTGACCACCGGAGAGCGCCTTGGGCTTTCTGTCCAGCAGCGGCTCAAGACCCAGTATCTCGGCGGCACGCATCACCCGCTTGTGGATGTTCTCCTTGTCCATTTTCTTGAGCTTGAGGCCAAAGGCCATGTTCTCGTAGATGTTCATGTGCGGATAGAGGGCGTAGGACTGGAACACCATGCCGACGTTGCGCTCTACCGGCGGCACGTCGTTCATGTAGCGACCGCCGATGGTCAGCTCACCGCTGGTGATGTCTTCCAGACCCGCGATCATCCGCAGCAGGGTGGATTTACCGCAGCCGGACGGGCCGACGAAGACGATGAATTCGCCCTCCTTGATGGAGAGGTTGATGTTGCGCAGGGTGTCCTTGTGAACAGCCGGATCGTAATTTTTGCGAACGTTGTTGAGTACTACTTCAGCCATGACGAGCTCCGCTCTAGAATCTTTGCAAATCGTGATAGCGGGGGGAGTCAGCTCCCCCGGCCATAAACTTAACCTTTCACACCACCAGCAGTCAGACCGCCAACCAACCAGCGCTGTGCCAACAGGAAGACCACTGTGATGGGGAAACCGGAGAGCACTGCGGCCGCCGCGAAATCACCCCACAGATAGTTCTGCGGATAGAGGTACTGCTGGGCCCCGACCGCCAGGGTCAGATTGTTCACATCCTGCAGCAGGATGGAGGCCATGGGCACCTCGGTAATGGAACCGATAAAGGCCAGAATAAACACTACCGCCAGGATGGGCACCGACAGGGGCAACAGGATCAGACGGAATGCCTGCCACGGGGTCGCACCGTCGATGGCCGCCGCCTCCTCCAGGGAGGAGTCGATGGTCTCGAAGTAGCCCTTGATGGTCCAGACGTGCAGGGCAATCCCCCCCATGTACGCCAGGATCAGGCCACCGTGGGTGTTGAGACCCAGCCAGGGAATATAGTCACCAATCTTGTTAAAGAGCGCGTAGATGGCTACCAGCGCCAACACCGCCGGGAACATCTGGAAAATCAGCATGCCCTGCAGGATGGTGGACTTGCCACGAAAACGCAGGCGGGCAAAGGCGTAAGCACAAGTGGTGGAGAGCGTCACGATCATCAGGGCAGTGATGCCGGCGATCTTGATGGAGTTCCACAACCAGGTCAGCACCGGGAACGGCGGCGGCGTGATGCTGCCGTCGGCGTTGGTGATGGACATGCCCAGCGCCAGCTTCCAGTGATCCAGCGTCGGATTGGAGGGGATGATCTCCCCTACCGCGAAGTTACCGTTACGGAACGAGATGGCGATAACCATGATCAACGGGAAGATGATCAACGCCAGGAAGCCCCACATGACCAGGTGGGTTGCCCACACCCGGTATTTGACTGATTTGGGTTGTACGATTGCCATGTTGAAGCCTCCTTACAGCTGCTTGTCGGCTTTGGACAATTTCAGGTTGAGCAGCGCCAGCGCACCTACGATGAGGAAGATAGCTGTGGCGATGGCACTGGCCAGACCGTAGTCCTGACCACCCGATCCCTGGAACGCAATCCGGTAGGTATAACTCACCAGCAGGTCGGTGGTACCGGCCGGGGTGCTGGCGCCGATGATGTCGGGCGCACCGTTGGTCAACAACTGGATAAGCACAAAGTTGTTGAAGTTGAAGGCGAACGAGGCAATCAACAACGGTGTCAGCGGTTTCATCAGCAGCGGCACGGTGATCTTGAAGAAGTTCTGTACCGGACCGGCACCGTCCATGGCGGACGCTTCATAGAGATCTTCCGGAATGGCTTTGAGCAGGCCCATGCAGAGGATCATCATGTAGGGGTAGCCGAGCCAGGTGTTGACAATCAGGATCATCACCTTGGCCAGGAAGGGGTTGGTATACCAGTCCGGCTTGATGCCAAACGCCGCTTCCAGGAACATGTTGATCTCACCGAAGTTCTGGTTGAACAACCCCTTGAACACCAGGATGGAGATAAACGCCGGGATCGCATAGGGCAGGATCAACATGACCCGATAGAAACCGCGCCCCTTGAGCTCTTCCCACTGCACCAGACAGGCCAGCACCATGCCGATAGCCAGGGTGAAAGCGACGGAGCAGGTTGAGAAGATCACGGTCCAGATGAAGATCTGCAGGAAGGGTGACTGGATACCCGGATCGGTGACGATGCGCGCGAAGTTCTTCCAACCGACGCTCACCACAAAGCCCGGAGCAATACCCTTGCCGACAAACTGACCCTGATCGTCGATGTACTGATAGAAGCCGGTCTCGCCATTGGGCAGCATCAGCTCGCCATTCTGGGTATCACGCAGCAGGTTGCTGTCTTTGATCACCACGCCGGACTTGAGCACGGCACCATCCATCAGACGGGTGTAGTGCTGCTTCTGGGCGGCAAACTTGCGCAGGCTGCTCAGGGTCAGGTGGGTACCGCCATCCGGCAGCACCAGATCAAGGTCACTCAGGTGAGTACGATGCTCAACAATGGCGCGGATCGGTGCGGCCTTGCTGGCCGCTTCGCCGGTGAAGGGCTGCAGCTCGACCACTTGCTGGGTGTTCTGCACACGGCCCTCGCGGGACGCCAGCTCACGGGCCTTGTTGGTCATCAGGGAAACAGGTTGGCTGATAAAGGATTGATCATCCTGTGTCAGCAGCAGCTGGAACTGGCCGTTGTCGCCACCCAGCAGGGTAAAATCGAATTCACCGCCCGCCACCTTGTAGGTTTTCTTCAGGTGGTAGTCCCGCGCCTGCTCCACGGAGAGCAAGTTGGACCCCGAATAGTTGGTGAAGGCAATGCCAATGGTGTAGGCAAGAGGGAAGATGATAAACACAACCATGCCCGCAACACCCGGAAAGATGTAGCGATGGGCATAGGTCTTCTTGTTCATGAAGACATACAGACCGACGGAAACCACCACCAGATCCAGCAGCGCGAATACCCACTCGCCACTGGCGTACATCATCACGGCTGCGTAGCCGTTGAGGATGGCAACCAGGGCCGCTATGGTCCACTTAAGCCAGGTGTGCTTATCCTTCGGACCGGCATAGGACTCAACAGAAGGTACTACTTCCATGCCAATTAACCTTTATAACGCCAAGAGAGATTTGAGAGAGTGGGAGGCCATGACGGCCTCCCGGGTAGTGCGTGCTTACTGAACGATACGCTTGGCAGCAGTATCCAGAGCTTCGTCAACACCCTGACGACCGGAGGTCACGTTCTTGAGGGCAGTTTCGAAGGAAGACCAGAAACGGCTCATCTCGGGAACGGATGGCATCGGCTCGCCAGCCTGGGCGTTCAGCATGGTGGCCTTGATGTGCGGATCGGATTCCAGGGTCTTCTGGAAGGATTTCAGCGCAACGGCCCCCAGCGGCTTGTCGGCGTTAACCGGCGCCAGACCGGCATCGGTCAGCAGGTAGTTTTCCAGGAACTCGATAGCCAGATCCTTGTTCGGGCTGGCAGCGTTGATGGTGGCACCCAGTACGCCAACGAAGGCTTTGGCCGGCTTGCCGTTCAGGGTCGGCAGCGGCGCTACGCCGTACTTGATGCCGCTCTTGTCCAGGTTGCTCCAGGCCCAGGGACCGTTGATCATCATGGCCACTTCGCCCTTGTTGAACTTGGCGTCCATCACACCGTAGTCGATGCCTTTTTCCAGGTGACCGGACTTGATCATCTCGGAGATGTAGCCCACGCCCATCTTGGCACCTGCGTTGTTCACGCCGGTATCTTTAACGTCATAACCGGTAGCGGTTTTCTTGAAGGCGTAACCACCGTTGGCAGCCACCAGCGGATAGCTGAAGTACGGGGTGTCATAAGCCCACATGATGGCGCGCTTGCCGTTTTTCTTCAGAGTCTCGTCAATCTTGGCGATCTCTTCGAAGGTTTTCGGCGGCTCGGGCAGCAGGTCTTTGTTATAGATCAGGCTGACAGCTTCCATGGCAACCGGGTAGCCATAGGTTTTGCCATCAACAGTCATGGCATCCCATGCCAGCTGTTCAAATTTGCCTTTGGTGGCAGCGTTCGGCGTTACCGGAACCAGCAAACCGGCTTTGACCCACTCACCGTAACGGTCGTGAGCCCAGAAGAAGATGTCCGGACCGTTGCCAGTGGCGGCGGCTTGCTGGAATTTCACTTCAACCTGATCCGGGTGAGCCACAGTAACCTTGATGCCGGTTTCTGCTTCAAACTTCTTACCCACTTCAGCCAGACCGTTGTATCCCTTGTCACCGTTGATCCAGATGGTCAGCTGGCCTTCATCGATGGCAGCAGTAGCAGAGCAAGCGACGCCAAGAGTGGCCAGACCGATCAGGGATGACAGCAATTTCTTTTTCATGAGCCTTTCCTTGTATTAGTTCCGCGCTGTAAGAGCATTGTGTGCGAGATGAATATTATCCCAAGCGGCAAACGGCTCACATGACGCAACTCGCATTTTTGAAATGCAATTACGTATTTCCTTCCAGAAAGTTTTGAAAACATTTTCTTATTTCAGGGGATTACGGCCATTTATCGGCTTAATTCCAGACAGTCACAGAATAATAATTACCAAAATGAAATAAAATTTCATGAATGAAAGGGTTTTCACCTCAATGAAAACCCTTTCAGCTGGTTTATTTTGTTTGATTTGTTAACAAAGTACCGCGCCAGTTTCGAGGTCTGCCCGGGCGCAATAAAAAAAGAGACCCCGCCGGGGCGGAGTCTCTTTTTGCGAGAAATGACGAGTTGATCACACTAGGGAGCATGACTACGACTGGCGCAGCAACTGATCCTTGAGATTGGGCGGCACACCCTTGATGGTCAGGGTGTCAGTCTGGGGGTCGTAAAAGATCCGGCTGTTCAACAGCTTCTGCTCAAAGCTCAGAGTCAGACCGCCGCCGGAGCCGACAAACTTGGTCAAACCACGCAGGGTAGAGCGATCCGCCGGGAAACGCTCTTCCAGCTCATACTCCTGACCGATAAAGCTGTAAAAATCGAGGTCACCGTCGCCGGGCAATTCTGCAGACAGCTCCTTGATTTCGATCTCTTCACCGGCACTCGCCTGTTCGGTGCAATATTTGAAGACCTGCTTTTTATAGTCATTGCGCTCGGTCGGTTCGAGCTGACGACTGTCGCAATAATCTTCAACCGCCTGCAGCAAGCCTTTATTTTGTACCTTGGCATCCATGCCCTCGCGGGCACCCAGCAGATCCATAAAGAAGTCGCCCAGTTTGCGACCAATGCGCCCCTTGCTGAAGGTGATATAGCGGCGCGAATCCGGTTGGGTTTTCCATTCGGTCAAATCAATGCGGGCCACCAGATTGAGTTTGCCGATATCCAGATACTGGATATGGCGCAATTCCAGCGCTTCGCTGACGGTGACGCTCTCCTTGCCCTCCAGCAGGGCAATCAGCAGATAATCGACCCCGACGTAGTTATATTTGGCAAACAGCAGCACCCCCTGCTCATCGAGGGCGTGCTCCACCAGCTGCTTGACCAGCATCTGGGTCACAGTGACCGAAAAGGGAACGAATTCGGTCTGCTCGGCGAGCAGCTGTTCGAGGGCGATACGAAACGCGGGTGAAGGCTGCTTGGGAGCCTCTTCACCGTCGGCCAGCTCGGCGACGGCGGCCTCGGGGTCGGCAAAGAAGCCAAAGCCCTTGCCACCCTTGCCGTTGTAGATCCGATGCAGTTCCGCCATCAGTCCCTGTACCGCCTCATCAGGGGGCAGGGTCTGGCTGCGGGTATCGGCGTGGGGTTGACCATCGCCGCCCTGGCGCAAGGAGTGAAGAATGATCTTGTCGATATCGAGACTCATGTCACAAAGCCATAGTGTTAGCCGAAAGGGTGAAGTATTATAAGGCGCTTTGAACCGAGATGAACTGAAGATTATGCCTATCGTATCAAAGTACAATAACGAGCAATTTGACGCCCTGATGAACGACCTGATCACCGCGCTGGAAAAGCATAAAGCGCCGGTAGATCTCAGCCTTATGGTGCTTGGCAATCTGACCACCAATATCATCAACGGTATGGCACCGGCCCAGCGCCAGGCCATCACTGAAAAGTTTGTCCAGGCCCTGACCGCATCGGTCGATAATCGCCACGACGCACACTGAGTCCCAGACTCTGTTGATTTGACGTTTCTCAACGCAGATGGATCACTATGGTCGAAACCGGTAACCCCTATCGTGATAATGTCTCTCGCCTGATCACCTGGGGGCATTGGTTCTCCTTCTTCAACATTATTCTGGCCATGCTCATCGCCACCCGTTATCTGGGTGCCATCAGCTGGCCATCGACCACGCTTGGCGTGATCTATCTCGTTGTAAGCTGGATTGGCCACTTCTCGTTTCTGAGTTTTGTCACCTACCTGTTGACGATCTTCCCGCTCAGCTTCGTGCTGCCCAAGGAGAAGTCGTTGCGGTTCATCTCGGCCATCATCGCTACCCTGGCGCTGGTGCTGCTGCTGATCGACACCCAGGTATTCCGGCTGTTCAAGTTCCACCTCAACAGTCAGGTATGGCAGTTGCTGCTGGATCAGGCGCAAACCGAAGAGGGCTCAATCTGGAGCATCATCTTCGTTGCCGTGCCCACCATCTTCCTGCTGCAACTGCTGCTGTCGGCCTATGTCTGGCGCAAGATCAACAAGCGCAAGCGCCGCCAGTACGGCAATCAGGTGGGGCTGGCTCTGCTGATCTGCTTTATTCTGACCCACGTGGTCAACAGCTGGGCGGATGCGACCCTCTATCAGCCGATCACCATGCAGAGAGCCAACTTCCCCCTCTCCTACCCTATGACGGCCCGCTCCTTCCTGGCCAAACATGGCTGGCTGGATCTGGATCAGTACGAGAAGCAGGCTGCTTCCCAGGGGGATAACAGCGACAGCCGGATGCACTATCCGCTGCGCCCGCTCAACGTCAACGCCCCCCTGACTCACAACAATCTGCTGATTGTGGTGGTCGATTCGCTGCGATTTGACATGCTCAACAACATCAACATGCCCAATCTGCAGCGCTATGCGGATCAGCATCTGACGTTCCGCAATCACCTGAGTGGCGGCAACGACGACCTGATGGGCATGTTCAGCCTCTTCTACGGATTGCCCGGTCACTACTACAAGGACATCAGCAGCGACAAGCGTCCGCCTGTGCTGTTCGACGAGATGCTGCGTCAGGATTACCAGTTCGGGCTGTTCGGCGCGATGGAAGATGCCCAGAAGTATCGCAAGAGCATCCTCGCCGGTCTGCGCAAACAGGTGTTTGTCTCCGAACAGAGTGACGATGGCAAGCTGCTAACCGACTGGCAGCAATGGCTGGAGAAGCGCTCTCCCGAGCGCCCCTGGTTCTCGCTGGTCTATCTCTCGAGCCCCGGCGACTACCAGTTGCCCGCCACCATGAAGGGGCCGTTCCAGCCGGAGCTTGCCAACTTCAATCCGGCGACCGCCTATCGGGCGGAGAACCTGCAAAAACTGGAGAACCGCTACAAGAACTCGGTCTTCTATACCGACCAGTTGCTTGAGCAGATGCTGACCAAATTGCAGTCGCAGGGGATGGACAGCAACACCATCGTCGTCATCACCTCCAACCACGGTCAGGAGTTCAACGACACCCGCAGCAACAGCTGGGGCGCAGGCAGCAACTACTCACCCTATCAGGTGCAGGTACCGCTGGTACTGGCCTGGCCGGGGCGCGGCAGTGACGTTCGGGAACAACCGAGCAGCCATTTCGATCTGGCGCCGACCCTGATGCAGGGGATGCTGGGCGTGCGCAATCCGGCGCGCGATTACAGCGTTGGCCGCTCGCTGTTTGATACCAGCCCGCGCAACTGGCTGCTGGCCGGGGATCAGAACGACTTCGCCATCTATGAAGGGGAGACCATCACCCACTTCAACAAGCAGGGTGACTTCGAACTGCTGGAGCGCAACAGCTATCGCCCGATCAAGCACGGCACCCCGGATATGGGCGCCATGATCCAGGTGATGAACGAGCTGAACCGCTTCTATCGCAACCAGTGAAGCGCCCGTTGATGGCTTGATACCATAAAAAACGCCCCGAATTCGGGGCGTTTTTCGTTGTATAGCCGGGCCACGTTCAAGACTGTTAGCCACCCCACCCTTGCGGGTACTTGTAGCCGACGAAACGCTTGGCTGCATAGGCTTTGAAAGCCGCCGAGTTGTAGGCCGCCGCCACATCTTTGGCAAACGGCTGATCCGCATCTGCGCTTTTCACCACCACCCAGTTGATAAAATCGTAGCTGCGCTCCAGAAACAGTCCTTCACTGAACGGGATACCGCTGGAGGCAGCAAAATTACCGTTGATCACCGAGAAGTCCACATCCTCGCGCGAGCGGGGCAGTTGTGCTGCCTCCAGCAACACCAGCTTGAGATTGTGCGGATTGTTCACCACATCAAACTCGCTCGCTTTTAGCGGGTTTATCCCCTCCTTGAGGGTCAGCCAACCAAGATCCTGCAGCATCAACAACGCCCGCGCCTGATTGGTGGGATCGTTGGGGATGGCCACCGTGCTCCCCTCTTTCACCTTGTCGAGTGCTGCCAACTTGCCGGAATAGAGTCCCATCGGACCGGTTGGCACCTGGGTAATGGGCGCCAGCGACAAGCCGCGATCTTTGGCAAAACTCTCCAGATAAGGTTTGTGCTGGAAGCAGTTCACATCCAGTGATCCGTCAGCCAGAGCAATATTGGGAGTCACATAGTCGGTGAACTCCACCAGCTTGACCTTGTACCCCTTGGCCTCCAGCTGCGGCTTGATGGAGTCGGTCACCATGTCGGCAAAATCCCCCACAGTGGTACCAATCACGATCTCCTGTTTGGTCGGCAAGGACGCATCGGCGGCAACCGCGGAAAAAGAGAGGCTCCCGACCGCCATCGCGGCAATAAAGGTGCTGGCGCCAGCAGTGGCGCGCAAGGAAGCAGTCAAAGGAGAAGATAAGAAGGAACGAAACGGCATAGGGACTCCCTGTCAGGTACGCATCAAGCTATGGGACTGCGGCGGGGTGGATCTCAGAGATTCTCCCCCTCAAACCGCAGCAATCTAGCCATCCAAACGGCTATTTTGGCTACCATAACAGAGCCATCCACCGCCGCCAAGCAATAAACGGCTAGTTCCACCTCATCACCCTTGCTGTCACCCCCGAATGCATAGCTGTATCACATTGGCACACACAACCATGCCACTCACGTTCAAGAGCGCACGAGCTCCCCTCGGGATTGCCCCGAATCGAGATGGCTGCGGCGAAGGAGAGTCGCGAGAGGAGTGAATTACAGATAAAAAGATCAGTAGCGAGCGGTGAGAACCATTCTCAATAAAACACATAATCAGCGCCATTGGAATACCTACCATAAACCAGATCAGATTTCTTTGAACCTCATTGCGTTTTTTGAAAATGGCTCTTTTTGAACCCCTACCACCCGTGTATAGATTTCCGTCGCACTCAGGATGGTGCGATCCAAGATGGAGTTAAAAAAATAATGAAGCAAACATCGTTAGCACTGGCGATCACAGCACTGCTGTCGACCCTGCCCAGTGCGCTCGTTCAGGCAAATGAAGGTTGTGCGCCGCTCACCGGCAAGGAGAGCGGCATGGATATCGGACGCAGCAGCACCGAGCGCTGCCTGCCAGGTGCCAATCCCCTGCAGGATCAGCAGTGGTATCTGCTCAACAGCGGCCAGGATGGATTCAGCGGCCGTGGCGGCATAGCGGGCAATGATCTCAACCTCTGGTGGGCTCATCGCACCGGCGTGCTGGGCCAGGGAGTCAATGTGGCCGTGGTGGATGATGGTCTGGCCATCACCCACCCGGATCTGGCGGAGAACGTGCGTCCGGGTTCGAAAAACGTGGTAACCGGCAGCGATGACCCGACACCGACCGATCCGGATACGGCCCACGGCACCTCGGTCTCCGGTATTATTGCGGCGGTAGACAACGCCATCGGGACCAAGGGAATTGCCCCGCGAGCCCAGCTGCAGGGGTTCAACCTGCTGGATGACAACAGCCAGCAGTTGCAGAAAGATTGGCTCTACGCCCTTGGCGACAGCGATGCCAGCCGCAACAACCGGGTGTTCAACCAGAGCTACGGCATGAGTGTGGTGGATCCCCGCTCTGCCAACTCTCTGGATCAATCCCAACTTGATCGTCTGTTTGAACAGCAGACCCTCAAGGTGCAGGGCGCGGCCTATATCAAGGCCGCCGGCAACGGCTTCAACAAGATAGCGGCGGGCGGCTATGTGCTTAACCGCACCGGCAATGGTCCCAAATTGCCGTTTGAAAACAGCAACCTTGATCCCTCCAACAGCAACTTCTGGAACTTGGTGGTGAGCGCGCTCAACGCCGATGGCGTCAGATCCTCCTACTCCAGCGTCGGTAGCAACATCTTCCTGAGCGCGACCGGCGGCGAATACGGTACCGACTCTCCGGCGATGGTGACCACGGATCTGCCCGGCTGCGACATGGGTTACAACCGCACCGACGATCCCAGCACCAACCGGCTGCACGGCAACCCGCAACTGGATGCCAGCTGCGACTACAACGGCGTGATGAACGGCACCTCCTCCGCCACCCCCAGCACCTCCGGCGCCATGGCGCTGCTGATGTCCGCCTACCCGGATCTGTCGGTACGTGACCTGCGGGATCTGCTGGCGCGCAGCGCAACCCGGGTCGATGCCAAACATCAGCCCGTGATGGTCAGCTACACCAGCAGCACCGGCAAGGTGCGCGACGTGAAAGGACTGGAAGGTTGGGAGCGCAATGCCGCCGGCATGTGGTTCAGCCCGACTTACGGTTTCGGTCTGATCGACGTCAACAAGGCCCTTGAGCTGGCAGCCAATCACCAGCCCCTGCCCCCGCTGGTACAGCTGCCATGGCAGAAGATCAATGTCACCGGCAGTGCCGCCGCCATTGCGGATGTGGGCAACAGCCCTACCCGTTCCACCACCCGCATCGCGACACCATTGACGGTAGAAGCGGTTCAGGTGATGGTGAGTCTGGATCATCAGCGTCTGCCCGATCTGCTGATCGAACTGGTCTCCCCCGCCGGCACCCGCAGCATCCTGCTGAGCCCCTTCAACAGCCTGGTCGGCCAATCTCTCGACCAGCAGCAGCTGGGCTTTGTACGAACCAAGGGATTGCGTGACATGCGGATGCTATCCAACAAGTTTTACGGTGAATCGGCCGAAGGCCAGTGGCGACTGGAAGTAACCGATGTTGCCAACGGTACCCGTCAGGTCTCTCTGCTCAATCGCGAGACCCGTGAGCGTACCACCCTGACCGAGCGCAACAATCGCCAACCGGGCAAGCTGATCTCATGGTCCCTGCGGGTCCTGGGTCACGATGCCAACCGCAGCTAACACGCTAGGAGTATTACCATGAACAAACCTGTTACCTTGCTTCTGGCAACCCTGCTGGCCCCCCTCTCGGGACAGCTCTGCGCCCAGGAGTCCGTCACCATGGATGGCAAGCAGTACAGCACCATAGAGGTGAACGGCCAGACCTACCTCATTCCTGACAACGGCAGCAAGAAGCGGGTCGCCCGCAGCCTTGACAGCAAGGTCCCGCAACAGACCCTGCGCCGCGGTGACGTGTTGATGCAAGGGGCCGCCAGCCCGGAGCTGACTGTAAGCGGCACCCTGCTGGTGGAAGCTGACGATGCCAGCGCCAAGGCGCTGGCGACTCGCCACAGCCTGAACTTCAAACAGAGCAGTGGTGGTATCGCCCTGCTGGAGGCCAAACCGGGCACCGATCTCAACGCCATCGCCACCAAGCTCAAGAGCGAAGGGGTGAATGTGCAGATCGAGCTGTCGGGGGCCGAACAGCAGCCGAAATAGGTCGCGACACACAAATAACAAAGGGGGCCATTATGGCCCCCTTTCTGTACTGCTCATTTTGATAGTGGCTTACTTGGCACCATGCTGCTCCGCCAGATAGAGCCAGGTATCGACCACGGTATCGGGGTTGAGAGACACCGAATCGATCCCCTGCTCCACCAGCCAGGCGGCGAAGTCCGGATGATCAGATGGGCCCTGACCGCAGATCCCCACGTACTTGCCCGCCTTGCGCGCAGCCTGGATCGCCATCGCCAGCAGCGCCTTGACCGCCTCGTTACGCTCGTCGAACAGATGGGCAATCAGCCCCGAGTCCCGATCCAGCCCAAGAGTGAGCTGGGTCATGTCATTGGAGCCGATGGAGAAGCCATCCACGTGCTCGAGGAACTTGTCTGCCAATAGGGCGTTGCTTGGGATCTCGCACATCATGATCACCTTGAGCCCCCGCTCGCCGCGGCGCAGACCGTTCTCGGCCAGGATGTCGATCACCTGCTCCGCCTCGCCCACGGTGCGCACGAAGGGGATCATCACCTCGACGTTGGTCAACCCCATCACATCGCGCACCCGCTTGATCGCCTCACACTCGAGGGCAAAACAGGGTCGGAAGCTGTCGGCGATGTAGCGGGATGCGCCACGAAAACCGATCATCGGGTTCTCCTCGTGGGGTTCGTAGCCACGACCGCCCACCAGATTGGCGTACTCGTTGGACTTGAAGTCCGACATCCGCACGATCACCCGCTCCGGCCAGAAGGCGGCCCCCAGAGTGGCGATCCCCTCGGTCAGCTTGGCCACATAGAACTCCCGCGGGCTGTCGTAACCGGCGATCATCTTGCCGATGGTGGCCTGCAGCTCTGGGGTTTGCTGGTCAAACTCCAGCAAGGCCTTGGGGTGCACGCCGATCATCCGGTTGATGATGAATTCAAGGCGCGCCAGCCCAACCCCTGCATTGGGCAACTGGGCAAAGTCGAAAGCGCGGTCCGGGTTGCCGACGTTCATCATGATCTTGATGGGCAGGCGCGGCATATTGCCCACCTCGGTCACCGCCACATCGAAGTCCAGCTCGCCGTCATAGATAAAACCGGTATCCCCTTCCGCACAGGAGACGGTGATCCGCTGGCCCGGCTGAATATGGTCGGTGGCGTTGCCACAGCCGACCACCGCCGGAATGCCCAGCTCGCGAGCGATAATGGCGGCGTGACAGGTGCGGCCTCCCCGGTTGGTGACGATGGCGGAGGCCCGCTTCATGATGGGCTCCCAGTCCGGGTCGGTCATGTCGGTCACCAGCACGTCGCCGGGCTGCACTTCGTCCATCTGGCTGATGGAGGAGATGACCCGCGCCGGGCCCGCGCCAATCTTGTGACCGATGGCCCGCCCCTCGATCAGCACCTTGCCCGCTTGCTTGAGGGCAAAACGCTCGAGGGTGTTGGCCTCCTGGCGGCTGCGCACGGTTTCCGGGCGGGCCTGCACTATGTAGAGTTGGCCATCCTGACCATCCTTGGCCCACTCGATATCCATCGGGCGGCCATAGTGCTGCTCGATGATGAGGGCCTGTTTCGCCAGCGCCATCACCTCCGCATCTGTGATGCAGAAGCGGCTGCGCTCGGCCTCATTGGTGTCGACAATCTTCACCTGGCGGCCGTGACCGGCATCGTCCGAATAGGTCATCTTGATAAGCTTGGAGCCGAGGGTCTTGCGCACCACCGCCGGGCGCCCCCCCTTGAGGGTCGGCTTGTGCACATAGAACTCGTCCGGGTTGACCGCCCCTTGCACCACCATCTCGCCAAGACCATGGGCCCCGGTGATAAAGACCACGTCGTTGAAGCCGGACTCGGTATCCAGAGTAAACATGACGCCGGAGGCGGCGAGATCCGAGCGCACCATCCGCTGCACCCCGGCCGAGAGGGCAACGCCCTTGTGGTCATAGCCCTGATGCACCCGATAGGAGATGGCGCGATCGTTGAACAGGGAGGCAAACACATGCTTGACCGCCGTCATGACGGCATCGATGCCACGTACGTTGAGGAAGGTCTCCTGCTGACCGGCAAAGGAGGCGTCCGGCATATCCTCGGCAGTGGCGGAGGAACGCACCGCAAACGAGGCACTCATGCCATCACCCAAGCCTGCACTCAACTTTTCATAGGCAACCCGGATCGCCTGCTCCAGCTCGGGCTGGAACGGGGCGTCGATCACCCAGTCACGGATCTGCTGACCGGCCCGGTTGAGGGCGGCGATATCGTCCACGTCCAGATTGTCGAGCAGATGATGGATCTTGCCGTTGAGGCCGCTTGACTCCAGAAACTCGTTAAACGCAAAGGCGGTGGTGGCAAAGCCCCCCGGCACGGATACACCAGCGCCAGAGAGGTTGCTGATCATCTCGCCAAGGGATGCGTTTTTGCCGCCAACTCGTTCTACGTCCTGCATTCCGAGTTGTTCGTACCAGAGCACGTACTGTTGCACTTGGATGTCTCCAGGTTGGTGGGCACCGATGCCATAGCACCTCGTGCGCCCGATTTAATCGATGAGGTTATGGGTAAGTCAGGTGCGTTATTGTCTGTTTCTTTTGTTGCCAACGACAATGAAAACGTTTTCTACTGATTTTCAAAAAAATCCCCGAGCAAGAGTTGGGGATGGTCGAATGACCGGAACATTCTACAATGGCGACACAAAAAGATAACGATTCAGGTTTGCAAGCCACTTCACAACTTGGGCACAGCAGACCGGTTGACAAAACTGGTATGGTTTCGGGAGATACTTCTCACCCCTTACCCCATGCGACCCCACCCGCGGTATCACAGGAGCCCTACGTGCACACCGTATTTTATGTTTCAGACGGCACCGCCATCACCGCCGAAGTGTTCGGCCACGCAGTACTGAGCCAGTTTCCGCTGGCCTTCGAGCAGATCACTATCCCCTTTGTGGAGACACTGGAGAAAGCGCGTCAGGTGCGGATGCGGATCGACGAGCAGTTTCGCCAGACCGGGGTACGCCCCATTCTGTTTCACACCATCGTCGACCCGCTGGTACGGGAAGAGGTACTCAAATCGGAGGCGTGCGGCCACGACTTTCTCAACACTTTCGTCAGCCCGCTGGAGCAGGAGCTGGGGGTAAAAGCCGAGCCCCGCCTCCACCGCACCCACGGTATGGAGAACCGCAAGCTCTATGACGATCGCATCGAGGCGGTCAACTTCGCACTGGCCAACGATGATGGCATCACCACCAGGGAGTACGATGAGGCGGACATCATCCTGATCGGGGTCTCCCGCTGCGGCAAGACCCCCACCAGCCTCTATCTGGCGCTGCAGTTCGGCATTCGCGCCGCCAACTACCCCTTTATCGAGCAGGACATGGGGATGCTGGAGCTGCCCGCCCCCCTCAAGGCCAACCGTCACAAGCTGTTTGGCCTCACCATAGCGCCGCAGCGGCTGCACGAGATCCGCAACCAGCGCCGCGCCAACAGCCGCTACTCCTCCATCGAACAGTGCGAGCAGGAGCTGGCCTGCGTGGAGCGACTGTTTCGCCAGGAGGCGATCCGCTTCCTGGATACCAGCTCCCACTCGGTGGAGGAGATCAGCGCCAAGGTCCTCGAGGCAACCGGTCTGCGCCGCCAGCTCTGTTAAGCCAACTTGACAGCTATCGGCATCAACAAAAGATAAAAATTACAGTGTCGCGGCGAAAGTCAGCTGTGGCGAACTGCAATTCACATAGATGACAGTGAAAAGCGTGGATAAAAAAGGGATAAGCACAACAAATGCTTATCCCTCTTCTTGTCGACCTTGCCGTTGTGCCCTTGTCACCCGCTGCCAGTTAGCCGCTATTCGATTCCGTTCTGCTGCGCTCGGCAAACAGCCAGCGTTAACTAACGATTGAGCTCAGGGTTGTTCATCAACCGGGCATAGAAGGCCAGCAAACCGTGGCGCAGGCGAACCCGCTCCGCCAGCCAGCCGCCAACGAGCGCCCCCGTTACCCCACCCACCAGCAACAGCGACTGCCAGTAGTGCAGCAACTCCTGATCACCGAGTAACAGCCAACCCAGCAACATAATCGCGGCCACCAGCAACAACAGCGGACTGGCGGCAATCCCTAACCAGAGCGCCACCAGCACACCCCGGGCAACCCCTTGTTGCAGCACGCTTTCGCGCTCTCTGTACTCCAACTCCCTGCACTCTTCCCTGTACTCTCGCTTGTTTGGCATCATTTGCATCCATTTGTGGCTTGGCACCACAAAGAGCACCAACAAGACAAAATGTCAATAAAACAGAATTCGATTGCACAAACATCAACCAGAAACTACCAAGAAGCCTCTTCAGATCATGAAAAAGCTGCCTTTGGTACAAAACACGGCCATTAGAGATGGAAAATAGGTGCATTCATGGCGGATTATCACTATTCTGCTTCGGTTGCCAGCCAACACTAAAAATTGAAAATGGCATAGCGTAACGAAATAAATACAACTTTCGTCAGGTTTTGGCTACGCACTGCGGCCTGCTCAGGATGAGCCCAACACCGACCAGAGACAACAGAGACGTAAGGACAGACCCATGGATTTGAAACAAGACGGTGAGGAGCTGAAGCGCGGCCTTAAAAACCGCCACATTCAGTTGATTGCTTTGGGCGGCGCCATCGGCACCGGCCTCTTTCTGGGCATTGCCCAAACCATCAAGATGGCAGGCCCCTCAGTCCTGCTGGGTTATGCCATCGGCGGCTTTATCGCCTTCCTGATCATGCGCCAGCTCGGTGAAATGGTGGTGGAAGAGCCGGTAGCCGGTTCATTCAGCCACTTTGCCTACAAATACTGGGGTGAGTTTGCCGGTTTTGCGTCCGGCTGGAACTACTGGGTGCTCTACGTGCTGGTGAGCATGGCCGAGCTGACCGCGGTGGGCATCTATGTCCAGTACTGGTGGCCCGAGATCCCGACCTGGATGTCGGCAGCCTTCTTCTTCGTGCTGATCAACGCCATCAACCTCTCCAACGTCAAAGCGTTTGGCGAGATGGAGTTCTGGTTCGCCATCATCAAGGTGGTCGCCATCATCGGCATGATTGGCTTTGGCGGCTATCTGCTCCTCTCCGGTGCCGGCGGACCCGAGGCGAGCGTCACCAACCTGTGGGCACAAGGGGGCTTCTTCCCCAACGGCATCAGCGGTCTGGTGATGGCGATGGCGGTGATCATGTTCTCCTTTGGCGGTCTGGAGCTGGTCGGTATTACCGCCGCCGAAGCGGACAATCCCGAGAAGAGCATTCCCAAGGCCACCAATCAGGTGATATACCGTATCCTCATCTTCTACATCGGCGCCCTGGCTATCCTGATGTCCCTCTATCCCTGGGGTAAAGTGGTGGACGGCGGCAGCCCATTCGTGATGATTTTCCACGCTCTGGACAGCAATCTGGTCGCCACCGTACTCAACATCGTGGTACTGACGGCGGCACTGTCGGTCTACAACAGCTGCGTCTACTGCAACAGCCGGATGCTGTTCGGTCTGGCCAAACAGGGCAACGGCCCGAAAGCCCTGCTCAAAACCAACAAGAGCGGCGTGCCGCTGGTTGCCCTCTCGGTCTCGGCCATCGCCACCCTGCTCTGCGTGCTGATCAACTACCTGATGCCGGGCAAGGCGTTCGGCCTGCTGATGGCGCTGGTGGTCTCCGCACTGGTGATCAACTGGGCGATGATCAGCCTCGCGCACCTCAAGTTCCGCAAGGCCAAGGTCGCAGAAGGCGTGCAGCCCAAGTTCAAGGCGTTCTGGTATCCCTTCGGCAACTATCTCTGCCTCGCGTTCATGGCTGGCATCCTGGTGATCATGTATATGACCCCCGATTTCCGCATCTCGGTCGAACTGATCCCGGCATGGCTGGTCGTGCTGGGTATCGGCTTTGTCATCAAGCGCAAGGGACAGGCCCAAAGCAAGGTTGCAGCCAATCTGGGTTAATACCCGCAGCTGAGAAAAACAATGCAAAACGCCGATCACATGATCGGCGTTTTTTTATTGCGCGCAGCACTACTAGCAGCCGTAGCCCTCAGGAAGGCAGCGCTTGCCTTTGATCTTGCCGATGCTCCGGGCTGCTGACGCAACATTCGTCGCGGAAAAAGGCGATGATCTCCTCCAGCACCGCGTATTGAGAGACGCAAAGCAGGGTGCGACTCTCCCGGTTTTGCTTCACCAGCCCCACCGAGACCAGCGCCGCGATATGGTGGCTGAGGGTGGAAGCGGGGATCGCCAGCTGCTTTTGCAGCTCACCCACCGGCAGCCCCTGCTCTCCTGCCTTGACCAGATGCTTGAAGATAAACAGCCGGGTCGGATGACCCAGCTCTTTCAATGCCTTGGCGACCTCTTCCAGTTGCATCTCTGCGCCCTCCACAAATTTGATATTTCGATAATACCAGAAATATCTTGACCGGCCATTCATTTCGATTATTTTGGAAACATAGAAACCAGGTGAGGATACGACAATGAATGAGTGGTTAACCATGCTGACCGATGCAGCCCAGATGTTCCTGTTTCTGGCTGTCGAGCTGTCGGTGCTGTTTCTGGTCATTAGCGCCGGGGTCAGCCTGATCCGCCAGAAGATCCCCGACGAGAAGATCCAGCGGATGCTGGGGGCCCGCCACGGCAAGGGCTATCTGCTCTCTGCCCTGCTCGGCGCCGTCACCCCCTTTTGCAGTTGTTCCACCATCCCCATGCTGAGAGGGCTGCTCTCGGCCAAGGCTGGCTTTGGCCCCACCCTCACCTTTCTGTTTATCTCGCCACTGCTGAACCCCATCATCGTCGGCTTGATGTGGGCCACCTTTGGCTGGAAAGTGACCCTGCTCTACGCCGTGATCGCTGCCAGCGTCTCCATCATGGCGAGCATGCTGCTCGACAGGCTCGGGTTCGAGCGCCATGTCATCGACCCCAAAGAGGCCACCCCCTCTTGCGGTAGCGGCTGTGGCCCGGCGACCCGCGCCACCACTCAAGCACATTGCAGTGACAACCAACGCAGCGCCATTCGTGCAATCAAACCCCTCAACGGGGCAGCGTGCTGCCCGGCACCGCAACCAGAGATGGCAGAACAGGCCACCCTCTCCTGCTGCGGCGATGGCACGGCAACCCTGACTCGTGCGCCACAGCTCCCCACCGCCTGGGTCAAAGCATGCCTCGATGCCTGGCAGCAGTTCAAAGCGGTATTGCCCTTCCTGCTGCTAGGGGTGCTCATCGGCTCGTTTATTTACGGTTTTATTCCGGCCGAGTGGATCGCCGCCCATGCTGGTGCCGACAACCCGCTGGCCATCCCCTTCAGCGCCATCGTCGGGATCCCGCTCTACATCCGTGCCGAGGCCGTGATCCCGCTGGCGTCGGTACTGCTGGGCAAAGGGATGGGAATGGGCGCCGTCATGGCGCTGATCATCGGCAGTGCCGGTGCCAGTCTGACCGAGGTGATCCTGCTCAAATCCATGTTCAGAACCCCGATGATTGCGGCCTTCCTTACCGTGATCCTCGGCATGGCGATCCTGATGGGCTACCTGACGCAACTGCTGTTTTAAGTCGCCCATCATTAAACAGACAGGGTGTGAAGCCAGCTGAGTGTGAAACCTTCAGGCTTCCCATAGACAAAACGCCGATCAACTGATCGGCGTTCCTTTGATCTGCTCCTCATCTCAGTGGTCGACCTCACAATTAAGGGCTACACCAACCGCCTGCAACTCGAAGTGAAACTGGCAGAGCTGCCGGAATAAATCTGTGTGGATCAAATGTGGATACTGAAGAAAAATAAAAAGGCCACTATTTCTAGTGGCCTTTCGTAACTCTTTGATTTTAATGGTGCCCGAGGCCGGAATCGAACCGGCACGACGCGAACGTCGAGGGATTTTAAATCCCTTGTGTCTACCGATTTCACCACTCGGGCACCGCAATCGGTATCAAGCTCGCGTGGCGGGCTTGTCAATATGGAGGCACGTTCCGGAGTCGAACCGGACTAAACGGATTTGCAATCCGCTGCATAACCGCTTTGCTAACGCGCCATGCAAAAGAGAGTTGGCTCTCTATTGTCTGAATTTGGAGCGGGAAACGAGACTCGAACTCGCGACCCCGACCTTGGCAAGGTCGTGCTCTACCAACTGAGCTATTCCCGCATTGGTCTGGCTGACTGCCTGACTACGAGGACGCATTCTAGCGATGTTCCTCGCCCAGTCAACCAGAAATATTTAATTACCTGATCGTTCGGGCATTTTTTGCCCTTTTTGAACAGTTTTAGTGCCTTTGGCCGTTTCCTGCCTCAAATCAGCGGAAACCTCACCTTGCGGCGCAAGTGACTCACAGGTTGGCGTGGTGGGTCAGATCGCCCCAGGCTGCCTTCATGTACTGGAACATCGACCAGAAGGTGAGCACGGTGGCGACATAGAGCATCACATAGGCGAGCCACACCATCCAGACGTTGTATTGCCAAATCAGACCGGTGAGTGACACCATCTGGATCATGGTCTTCCACTTGCCAATCCAGCTGACCGCCACCGAGGAGCGTTTGCCGAGCTCGGCCATCCATTCGCGCAGGGCGGAGATGATGATCTCGCGGCCAATCATGGTCATGGCGGGGATGGTCACCCAGATGGTGTTGTAGTGTTCGACAATGACCACCAGTGCGGCGGCAACCATGATCTTGTCGGCAACCGGGTCAAGGAAGGCGCCAAAGGCGGTGGACTGATTGAGCTTGCGGGCCAGATAGCCATCAAACCAGTCGGTGGCAGCGGCCAGAATAAAGATGATGGCAGCAGCCAGATAGGACCATTGATAAGGCAGATAGAACAGGATGACGAAGACGGGAATGAGCAAAATCCGGAAAAACGTCAACAGGTTAGGTATGTTTGTCATTATTTTCAGCCACTTCTTGTACGTCGCTACATAGTGCGCCAAAGCCGATTTGCGATGCAACCGCACTGGCGCCCGTCTTGGTCTTTTTAATCCATCAATCTTCTCAAAATGCGAGGGCCATTATGGCATTTACGGCCCCCCCGCGTCACGGCTCTTGTGCATCAAGGAGTTAGCGATTATGCCATGCCGCTAACCCTGCTCAGGCGCTGTGCAAGCCATCGTGGATGATCTGGGCCAGCTCCTGACTGATGCCGGGTACCTTGGCCAGTTCAGCCACGCTCGCCTTTTTGACCTCCTGCAGGCCGCCCAGATATTTGAGCAGCGCCTGCCGCCGCTTTGGCCCCACCCCCGGAATATCCTCAAGACTGCTGCTGGTGCGGGCCTTGGCCCGTCTGGCCCGGTGCCCGGTAATGGCAAAACGGTGGGATTCATCGCGAATATGCTGAATAAGGTGCAAAGCGGGCATATCTGCCGGTAAATGCAGCTCTTCGTGGCTCTCCCCCATAATGAGAGTTTCCAACCCCGCCTTGCGGGTGACCCCCTTGGCAATCCCCACCAGCAGCGGATATTTGCCGCCGAGGAACTCCAGCTGACGGGCCAGGATCTCTTCGGCGCGGCGCAACTGGCCGAGGCCACCGTCAATAAACAGCACATCAGGCACCTTGTCCGGCTCCTGCTGCTTGCCAAAGCGGCGCTCCAGCGCCTGCTCCATCGCCGCGTAGTCATCACCACCTGTGATGCCGTCGATATTGAAACGACGATATTCCGATGAGAGCGGCCCCTCCCGGTTGAACACCACGCAAGAGGCCACGGTGCGCTCCCCCATGGTGTGGGAGATATCGAAACACTCCATGCGGGCGATGGGGCGCTCCAGCTCCAGCAGCTCTTCCAGCTGATCGTAGCGAGCAGTAATGGTGCTCTTGTGAGCCAGCCGCGAGCGCAGCGCCGTCTCGGCGTTGATGGAGGCGAGCTTGATAAAGCGGGCCCGTTCGGCGCGGGTTCGGCTCACAACCCGCACCTTGTAGCCTGCGGTCTGGCTCAGGGTCTCGGCAATGACACTCTCGTCCTCCAACGCCACGTCGAGCAGCACCTCGCTCGGGATCTGCCGTCCCCCCTGCCCCGACAGATAGAACTGCAGCAGGAAGGATTGCACCACCTCGTCAAGCGGGGTGTCAGCCGGCACTTTCGGGAAGTAGCTGCGCGATCCGAGCACCTTGCCCTGACGGATAAAGAGCACGTGGATGCAGGCCGCACCTTGCTGGAAGGCGACCCCCACCACATCCAGCTCGTCCAGCACGTTGCCGCTCACCGACTGCTGTTCGGTAACCCGGCGCAGCGCCAGGATCTGATCCCGATAGCGGGCTGCCTCTTCAAAGCGCAGATCGCCGCTGGCGGACTCCATCTTGCCCACCAGCTCGCCAATCACCTGCTGGTTCTTGCCCGCCAGAAACAGTTTGGCCAGCTCCACCTGCTGGGCATATTCGGCCTCGCTCACCAACCCGGGTACGCAAGGGCCGGCGCAGCGCTTGAGCTGATAGAGCAGACAGGGACGGGTGCGGTTGGCATAGACCGCATCCTCGCACTGGCGTACCGGAAATATTTTCTGCATCAGGTGTAAGCTCTCACGCACCGCGCCGCCAGAGGGGTACGGGCCGAAGTACTCTCCTTTGATCTTGCGAGCGCCGCGATGGACGCCGATGCGCGGATGCTGGTGCGCGGTGATGATGATCCAGGGGTAGGATTTGTCGTCTCGCAGCAGCACGTTATAACGGGGCTGGTACTGCTTGATCAGGTTGTGCTCGAGGATCAGCGCCTCGGTCTCGGTGTGGGTGACGGTGACCTGGATATCGGCGATCTGGCGCACCAGGGTGCGGGTCTTGATGCTGTCGACGTTGGTGCGAAAGTAGGAGGCGAGCCGCTTTTTCAGATCCTTGGCCTTGCCCACGTAGATCACGGTGCCACCGCTGTCATACATGCGGTAGACGCCACTCTGATGGGTGACGGCGCTCAGAAACGCCTTGCTGTCGAAGAGAGGTTCGGGAGAGAGGGTCATCAGCTACTCGGCTCACACAAAGGCAAAAATTGACGGGCAGAGCATACTGCCCCCGCCGCCTGAAAAGCAAAAGGGCAGAAAAGCAAAAAGGCGGCACGCGCCGCCTTTGTGACCACACGCCACCCGATTAGAGGGTATCGGCATCCAGCATGCCATAGCGAATGGCCAGATGGGTCAGTTCCACGTCACCGTTGATCCCCAGCTTGCTGAACAGACGATAGCGGTAGCTGTTGACCGTCTTCGGGCTCAGGTTGAGCTGCTCGGAGATATCGGTCACCTTCTGCCCCTTGGTGATCATCATCATGATCTGCAGCTCGCGCTCGGAGAGGGACTTGAAGGGATTCTCGTCAGCGGAGGCAAATTGGCTGAGGGCCATCTGCTGGGCAATCTCCGGGGAGATGTAACGCTGACCGGAGTGCACCAACCGGATCGCCTGGATCATCTCGTCAGGGGCAGCCCCCTTGGTCAGGTAACCGGCGGCGCCGGCCTGCATCACCTTGGTGGGGAACGGATTTTCTGAATGAATGGTCAGCACTATGATGCGCACATCGGGGCGGATCCGCAGAATTTTGCGGGTCGCTTCCAGACCACCAATACCCGGCATGTTCATGTCCATCAGGATCACGTCCGGATGGTGTTGGCGACAGAACGTAACTGCGGTCTCGCCGCTCTGTGCCTCGCCCACCACCTTGATCCCGCGCACATCTTCAAGAATGCGTCTTATCCCTGTACGCACCAGCTCATGATCATCGACCAGGAATACATTTATCACCCAAACACCCCGTTTTATCTCGTTTTAGCCGCCCGGTTAGGGTTAACAGGGCGTCTTGCATCATAACCAAACTCGTCGCTTTGGCAAACCATGCACGCCAAAAGTTTGAGAAAACCCATGTTTAGCGTTTAAAATCAAATAATTATATAAATTTTCAAAACAAAAAACGGTGCCTTGCGACACCGTTTTTCATGACGTTAGTGCTGTGGCCATCACTTGGCCAAAAAGGCGCGCACCTTCTCAAGATCGGCCTGGGTATCCACCCCGACCGGTGGCGCTTCAAGGGCCTGGGCGACGTGGATCTTCTCCCCGTACCAGAGCACCCGCAACTGCTCCAGCGCCTCGACCTGCTCCAGCACGCTCGGTGCCCAGTCTACGTAACGCTGGATAAAGCCGGCGCGATAGGCATAGATACCGATATGACGCTGGTAGTTGTCACCAATTTGCTCATGGCTCTTGGCAAAGCGATCCCGATCCCAGGGAATGCTGGCGCGACTGAAGTAGAGGGCGTAGCCATCCTTGTCAGTCACCACTTTCACTGCGTTCGGATTGAACGCCTCTTCGGCATCCTTGATCGGCACAGACAGGGTCGCCATCGGCGCCGTGGCAGCGGCCAGATTATCCGCTACCTGACGAATGATGGCGGGCGGAATGAGCGGCTCATCCCCCTGCACATTGACGATGATGGTATCGGCGGCAAAGCCGTAGTGACGGCACACCTCGGCCAGACGCTCGGTGCCAGACTGGTGATCCGGTGAGGTCATGCATACTTCGACGCCGGTGCTCAGCAGTGCCTGCTGTACCCGGGCATCGTCAGTGGCGACGATCACTCGATCGGCACCTGATTGCAGAGCTTTCTCCACCACGTGCTGCACCATGGGTTTACCATGGATATCCGCCAGCGGCTTGCCCGGCAGACGAGTTGACGCATAGCGGGCAGGAATGACGACGACGAAACTCATGACGGCAGCTCATCGCTGTTGAGCGGACGGGCACGGTTCTCCAGTAGTACCGGGATCCCCTCTTCCAGCGGATAGGCCAGCTTGTCGAAGCGGCAGACCAGCTCATGAACTGCTTTGTTGTAATGCAGCTTACCCTTGCAGACCGGGCAGGCGATGATGTCGAGCAACTTGATGTCCAAAGCCAAAACGATACTCCTTCAACGATGTCGCGCTGGCGGCTTCATCACGCCAGCGATGGATGTCGAGCAACCAGCTATTCCATGCGGGGCATATTCCCCCCCTGCTCCCCCGCCGAGGCGAGAGAGATTAATCTTGTGCCTTGGTTACGCCTTGCGCCTTTCCACTCGTGTTCAGCTTGTGCAACAAGGTATCGAGCAAGGAGGCGGGCAACTCGGCGCTGACCGGCAGATACCACCAGTTATCGAGGGCAAACGGGCGGCACTTGACCGCATCCTTCTCGGTCATCAGCAGCGGCTTGCTGGCAAAGCGCCCCACCAGCTCATCCCGATCGAAGGGGTGATGATCGCCGTAGGCGGCCTGCTGATCCAGCTGATAGCCGAGCCCTTCTAGGGTGGCAAAGAAGCGGGGCGGATGACCAATCCCCGCCAGCGCATCAACCGGCCCCGACAAGGGGGCGGCCAGCGGGGCATCGTCGCGCACCCGGCGCGGGGTGTCGGCAACCAGTTGCATGGGGTACTCCCCCTTGCCCGGCTCGCCGCCGTTGCAGATGATGGCGTCCACCCGTTTGAGACGAGTGACCGGCTCGCGCAGCGGCCCCATCGGCAGCAGGCAGGCGTTGCCGAAACGGCGCGCTCCGTCCACCACCACCAGCTCGATGTCGCGGGCCAGCGCATAGTGCTGCAGACCATCGTCGGTGATGATGATATCCACCTCACCGCTCTGCTCCAGCAGTCGTACCGCGTCGGCCCGTTTCGGGGCAACCACCACGGGGCAGCCGCAGCGCCGGGCAATCAGCACAGGCTCATCTCCGGCCTGCGCCGTAGTGCTGGTCTCATCCAGCCGATAGGGGTAATGGGGCGCCTTGCCACCATAACCACGGCTCACCACCCCTGGGCGATAGCCGCGGGCTTGCAACTGCTCCACCAGCCAGACCACCACCGGCGTCTTGCCGTTGCCCCCCACCGAAATATTGCCCACCACGATCACCGGCAAGGAGGCGCTATACCCCCTGCACCAGCCGTGACGATAGGCGTAGCGGCGGGTGCCGCTGATGATGGCAAACAGCAGGGCAAAGGGGGCCAGCAACCAGCGCCAGCCACTTTTGCGATACCAGAGCCGTTCCAGCATCAGGCCTTGCTTCCCGCGTTGCCAAACTGAATGGCGCGCAGCTGGGCATAGGTGCCGCGCTGCTCCATCAATGCTTCGTGGTTACCGCGCTCGACGATATGACCTTCGTCGATCACCAGGATCTCGTCCGCCTTCTCGATGGTGGAGAGACGGTGGGCGATCACCAGCGAGGTACGCGCCTTGCAAAGCTCGTCGATAGCCGCCTGAATGTGGCGCTCGGACTCGGTATCGAGGGCCGAGGTGGCCTCATCCAGCAGCAGAACCGGCGCATCACGCAGCAGAGCGCGCGCAATGGCAACACGCTGGCGCTGACCACCGGAGAGGGATGCACCGTTCTCGCCAACCACAGTGTCATACCCGTTGCTCATCTTGCTGACGAACTCGTCGGCGTGAGCGATACGGGCGGCCTGCACGATCTGGTCGCGGCTGTATTTGTCTTCTGCGGCGTAGGCGATGTTGTTGGCCACCGAGTCATTGAACAGGTGGACATGCTGGGAGACCAGCGCGTACTGCTTGCGCAGCTCGCTCAACTTGTATTCGCGGATGTTGATGCCGTCCAGCAGGATCTCGCCCTGATCGATGTCGTAGAAGCGAGTCAACAGGCTGGCAATGGTACTCTTGCCAGAGCCGGAACGCCCCACCAGCGCCACCGATTTACCCGCCTCCACCTTGAAGCTGACGTTGTGCAGCGCCGGGGTGTCCTTGGTCGGGTAGGTGAAGGTGACGTTGCGAAACTCGATCTCGCCGCGAGCACGCTCCAGAGTGCGGGTGCCGGTATCCTGCTCCGGCTCGGTGTCGAGCAGACCAAACAGGCTGTGGCAGGCAGTGATGGCCCGCTGGAACTGGTTATTGACGTCGGTCAGGCTTTTCAGCGGCTTGAGCAGCATCATCATGGAGGTGATCATGACGGTAAACGTACCGGCAGTCAGGGTTGATTTGACGCTGTCAATGGTCGCGACATAGAGGAAGGCCGCCAGCGCGATGGAGGCCACCATCTGCACCACAGGGCTGCCGATGGCATCGGCGGCGACCATCTTCATGGTCTGCTGGCGCATGTTGTTGCTGACCTGGAAGAAGCGCTTCTCTTCCACCTTCTGGCCACCAAACATCAGCACCTCTTTGTGCCCTTTGAGCATCTGCTCGGTGGAGGTGGTGATATCCCCTACCGCCTGCTGGATATGACGGCTGATCTGGCGGAAACGACGGCTGATAAGGCCGATGATGACCCCCACCAGCGGGCCAACCACCAAAAAGATCACCGACAACTGCCAGGAGTGCCAGAACATCAGGCCGAGCAGACCGACCACGGTCGCCCCTTCCCGCACCAGGGTCACCAGCGTGGTGCTCGCCGCCGAGGAGACCTGACTGGCGTCATAGGTCACCTTGGAGAGCAAATGACCGGTGTTCTGGCGGTCGAAGAAGCTCATCGGCATCGCCACCATGTGATTGAACACCTGCTGTTGCAGACGCATCACGACGTGGTTGCCGACCCAGGCCATGCAGTAGTTGGAGAGAAAGTTGGCGACACCGCGCAGGGCCACGATGCCGAGGACGAAGAAGGGCATCCATTTCAAAACGGTGCTGTCGTTGCCATTGATGCCCTGATCGATCAACGGCTTGATGGAGTAGACAAAGGTGGTATCCACGGCGGCGTAGCCCAGCATCCCGATGATGCCACCGACCAGGCCCAGCTTGCGATCACGGACATAACCGAGCAGGCGTTTGAATACTGGCCAGCTCTCTTGTGAGGTTTCTTGTTGCATGAATAGCCGTTAGTAATGGAAATGACGGGCTATTCTAGCCAAAGCGCAGGCTTACACCAAGCGCCGCCACCCATATCGCATTCCTACACGGCAGAAATGGCGGATTATTGTTCAAACCACACTCGCGGTCGCCACCACTCACCACTATGTCGGTACCAGGGCCCCAGATCTCGCTCGGCGGTGACGCTCAAGCCCGCTGCTGTGGGTTCGACCAGCATCGCCCCTTGCTGGCCGGTGATCCACTGGCGGGCATCCCGATAGCGGGCCACCACATCGGGACGGGGAAAGCCCCACTGATTCATAAAACCGGCGCTGTGGATCACATCCTTTGCCGCCACCGCCGCGACAAACGAGGGCGTGGAGGAGGTGCGACTGCCATGATGGGGGCTCACCAGCAAGGTGCTGGCCAACCCCTCCCCCTCCAGTGCCACCAGTCTCAGCTCTGCCTGCCGTTCGATATCGGCACTGAGCAGCACGCTGCACTGCCCATCGCTGATACGCACCACGCAGCCATCGTTATTGCGCCCGCCACCGGGGCGCTCGGGCCAGAGCACTGCAAACGAGAGCCCCTGCCAGCGCCACTGTTGCCCACGCTGGCAGAGCGTCGTTCTCTCACTAAAAGGGTAAGAGGAGAGCTCGTAGCGCACCGGCATGGCGCTGAGCAGTCGCTTGCGATTGCCGGCATGGTCCCGATCCTTGTGGCTGATAATGAGACGATCGATGACCCGGATCCCCAGATGGCTCAGCTGAGGCAGGATCACCGCGTCCGCCATGTTGTAGCCTCCGGGATAGCGATCACCGGTGTCATAGAGGATGGCACGCTCCCCCTTGCTGATCAGCACTGCCAGCCCCTGCCCCACATCCAGCACCCGCAGTTGCCAGCGGACAGGCGTTGGCCAGAGCGCCAGCAACAGCGCACACAGACCCGGTAGCCAGAGCCAGCGTGCCGGGCGCCACTGCGCGGCGAACCAGAGCAGCAACAGCAGGGTGCAGAGTGGCAGCCACCAGCCAGGCAGTGGCCACCACAGTTGCAGTTGATCGGCCAGCCAGTTCAGGATCGTCAGCACCCACCCGAGCCCCAGATCCGCCAGCCAGAACAGGCCATAGGCAAGCGAGGTGGAGAGCGGCGCCAGCAGCACACCGATCAGCGCCAGCGGGATGATGGCGATACAAAAGAGCGGCACCGCCAACAGGTTGATCACCATGGCAAGGGGCGCTATCCCCTCGAACAACGCCAACTGCAGCGGCAACAGACCGAGCAGCAGCCAGAGCTGGATCTGCCAGAGCCCCGGCTTGTCGTGGAGATATCCCACCAGCAGCAGGATGGCCACCGCCAGAAACGAGAGCCAGAAGCCGGCCGAATAGAGGGCGAAGGGATCCCAGAGGGTCAATACCATAAAGGCCCACAGCCAGATGCGCCAGGCCGGCCACTCCCGCCGGCTCCAGCGCAGCACACTCCAGACCAGTACCATGATGAGGGCCCGCTCGGTGGCCACCGCAAATCCGGCCAACGCGCTGTAGACGGCGGCAAACAGCAGGGAGGTGATGATGGCGCCGCGCAGACCAAACAGCCTGCCCAGCCACCACCCGAGCACCGCCACCAGCGCGATGTGTTGCCCTGAGATGGCGATGATATGGGTCAGGCCGCTGCCGCGAAACAGCTCCCACTGGGCATCCGTGATGCCGCTCTGCTCGCCAAAAGTGAGCGCCGCCAGCAAGGGGGCATGATCAAGTTGGCGCCAACTCTCGGTCGCGGCCCCCAACCAACGTTCACGCCAACCCGCAGGTACCTGTTGAATGTCGATCACCCGACGCAGATTGCCGGTGGCGGTGATCCCCTTGCCCAGCAGCAGACGCCGCCCATCCAGCCCCGCCTCGTTGGCAAGACCGTGAGCCGGTTTCAACGAGGTCACCAGGGTGATCCGGCTGCCTACCGTCATGGCGGGTAATGCCTGATAGGCATTGACCCGGATCAGGGGCTCAGGTGTCACCGGTTGCTCGTCGAGGGAGCTAACCCGCAGCAGCAGCCGGACAAATTTATCCCCCTCGGGCTCTGCACTTTGCAGCTGTGCGGTTATCATGTGGCTCGTCTGATCGCCCAACCGCTCCAGCCAGGCCAGCCGATAGGCAAGATTGGCCTGCATCCAGAGGATGCCGAGCAGGAGAAACAGCCACCGCCATGCACGGCAATATGCAAGGGGGATCAGCAGGGACAGCAACAGGCCCCCCCATGCGAGTGAAGGTAACCATGGCCAGAGCAGTGAGGAGCTTGCCCCCAGGGCAAACGACAACAGACGCAGATCCATGGAGCAAGTATTTAGCAAGGTTTCAATATGCCCAAACGACTCATTAAACGCTGGATGCCCGATCAGCAAACCCTGAAAGAACACAAGCACCTGCGGCTGTTCGGCAAACTGCTGCTCGATGCCAACCTCTGGCACCTCAACCGTCGCTCGGCCGCAGGGGCATTTGCGGTGGGCCTCTTCATGGCCTGGGTGCCGCTCCCCTGCCAGATGCTGCTGGCCGCCGGTGGCGCTATCCTGTGCCGGGTCAATCTGCCGCTCTCGGTGGCGCTGGTCTGGCTCTCCAACCCCTTTACCATGCCTCCCCTGCTCTATGGCGCCTATCTGGTGGGTTGCCAGCTCATGGGACATTCCGCGCAGCAGATAGAGATTGAATTCACCTGGGAGTGGCTGGTCTCGGTACTGGGGACTGTGGCACCGCCGCTGTTGCTGGGCTCGCTGATCCTTGCCCTGCTCAGTTCTCTTATCGGTTACACCCTGATCCGCACCTTCTGGCGGATCAGCACGGTGCGCCAGTGGCAAAAACGCAAGATGGCCCGCCCATGCTGAGTCGCTGGTTTTCCCGCTTCAAGCTCGATCCCGACACGCTTCGTCAGCAGAAGTGGTTTGCCCTGTTTGGTGAGCGACTGCTTGCCCCTGCCCTCTGGCAAGGGGGCACTCGCGCCCTGAGTGGCGCGGTGGCGGCCGGGATCTTCGCCTGCTGGTTCCCCATCCCGATGCACTCGCTTATCGCAGTCGGTCTGGCGCTGGCATTCAACCTCAACCTGCCGCTGGCGCTGCTGGCGGTCTGGTTCAACAATCCGCTGACTTTGCCGTTCATGTATCTCTACGCCTATCGCACCGGTTGTCTGGTACTGCACCAGACGCCGGAGCCTTTCCACCTCAGCTGGACCCTGCACTGGCTGGAGCAGGAGGCGGCCACTCTGGTGCCTCCCTTCCTGCTCGGCAGCCTGCTGCTGGCGGTAGTCACCGCCCTGAGCGGCGGCGCCCTGACCGCTCTGCTACTGCAGTTGCGCAAACTGTGGCAAGGCGCCCGCCACCACTGAGTCATCCTTCCCATTGTTTGGCGATCAGCACTTGGCGATCAAAAAAGCCCGTCACCAAGGTGACGGGCTTTTTCATGGCATAGTGGCGCAAAGAGCCGCATAGTGCCAGAGCACAAGGTGATGCGGTTACAGCACCTTGGCGATCGCCTCGCACAGGGGATCAATATTGGCGCGGGTAATACCGGCCACGCTGATCCGGCCGGAGCCGACGATGTAGATGGCAAACTCGCTGTTGAGGCGCGCAACCTGATCCTTGGAGAGACCAGAGAAGGAGAACATGCCGTTCTGCTCGCGAATAAAGCTGAAATCCTGGCTCACGCCGAGGGCAGCAAGCTTCTCTACCAGCAGCTCGCGCATCTCGCGAATACGCACCCGCATCGCGGCCACTTCTTCGACCCATTCGGCATAGAGAGCCGGATCGCTCACCACGGCGGTGACCACAGCGGCACCGTGTGACGGCGGGTTGGAGTAGTTGGCTCGGATCACGGTCTTGACCTGAGTGAAGGCCACGTCGGCGATCTCTTTGGTCGCGCTCACCAGAGTGAAGGCGCCGACCCGTTCGTTGTAGAGGCCGAAGTTCTTTGAGAAGGAGCTCGCCACCAGCAGCTCGTCGTGGCACTCGGCGAAGATACGCAGACCTTCGGCATCCTCTTCGATACCACGGGCAAAGCCCTGATAGGCAAAGTCAAACATTGGCAGCCAGCCAGCGGCAGCACTCTGCTTGGCCAGTGCGCGCCACTGATCGCTGGTGGGGTCGATACCGGTCGGGTTGTGGCAGCAGCCGTGCAGCAGCACCAGCTCACCCGGCTGCACTTCGGCCAGCGAAGCCTGCATGGCGGCAAAGTCGAGCCCCTTGGTGGCGGCATCGTAGTACTTGTACCACTTGACGGTCAGACCGGCGGCCTGGAACACGCTGACGTGGTTGGCCCAAGTGGGATCGGAGATCCAGATGGTCTTGGCCAGACCGTTGCGCACCACGAATTCGGCCGCGATACGCAGGGCGCCGGTGCCGCCCGGTGCTTGCGCGGTCTTGGCGCGGCCGCTGGCAACCAGCGCAGAGTGCTGCCCGAACAGCAGTTGCTGTACGATGCGGCCATATTCGATATTGCCTTCAATACCGAGGTAGTTCTTGGTCTTCTCGTCGGTCAGCAGCTTCTGCTCGGCTTTCTTGACGCAGTGAAGAATGGGGGTAGCACCGGACTCGTCCTTGTAGATCCCTACGCCCAGATTGATCTTGTGGCTGCGAGAGTCAGCGCGGAAGGCTTCGGTCAGGCCCAGGATCGGATCCGCTGGGGCGGCAACAACCTTTTCAAACATGGTATTCCCTGTATTCCGTTGAGTTCGTTGGGTGGCAAAGCGGCTTGATAAACAAAAGCGCTCATCTGGCGAGCGCTTCGTCAACTCTTTATATCACCGCGTTCAATGGGGGAAAACCGCTTTTTGGCTCGCTTTCAGGCCAATTTCAACCAACGGCATGCCACGCTGGCGCCAGCGCGCACACCTCGGCCGACAAGCCACCATTGGACTCAACCAAACCGCTACAAACTGCTAACAATGGCTTGGGGATCCGGCTCGGCTCCCAGTGCCTAGCCTCAGTCAAAGGTTGGGCATACGCGCTGAGAATGGGGGCCAGATCACGGGGCAACCACCAGCTGGCCGGACGGCCCAGCCGCTGGGCCAGCGCCTGCAGCCGATCCACCCCGGCAGGGTCGAGAGCGGTGAGATGACTCCACAACACATTGGGGGGCAAGGCGGCCACCACCTGCTGCAAGGCAAAAGGAGCCGATGGGGGAGCCCACACCAGCAAGGTGCCAGCATCAAGGGGCATTTCGGCAAAGGCGCCGACGCTATCTGTGGTGATCACCCGCTCGATACTACCCTCCCCCCACAGGATCTTGCCAAGACCCGCCAAGGTGCGCTCGGGCAGCGCCACCTCCCCCAGCGCCTGCAACCAAGGGGCTGCGTCGATCAGGGTGCCGCCGCTGAAAAAGAGGCTGAACGGCTGGGCGGCGCGCAAGCGCAACAGCTGATCGGCACAGAGCCGGATCCCCTTGTCCTCGAAATCGATCTGCTCGTTGGGGGTGAAGTTCACTTCGCTCTTGCGATAGAGCGCCGCCAGCACCCGTTCGTTGACCTGCTCCCCCAATTGCCAGCCCTGAGCATGCAACCACTCCTCGGGCTCAGGGGGGGCGGTGGCGATCTCGGCCAGCATCAGCTCGCGGGTGAGATAGCGCCGTCCAGCCGGGGTGAGCTCATAGCTGTGGCTGCCATGGGCAAGCAGCAGCTGGTTATCCTTGAGCAGGCCCACCAGCGGTTGCCACTGGCGGCCACGGATCACCACAGGTGAGTGGCTCAGCAACTGCTGCGCCAGTGCCCGCCATTCGGGGTGACTAAAGTCGATCAATTACAATCCATCCCTGTCAGTGCTCAATCGGATAAACTGCCTGAAAAGGTACCGTTACAGGCCGATGACGCCAAGCCTCCCGCGCCAATTACGTGACCCCGCTCCCTGCAATTTTCCCCAAACAGAAGAGCCCACCGTGGGGTGGGCTCTTTCTTGGATAACACTCGATGCTTATTCGATGTTGAGACGCAACTCGGCATCGTGCCAACCCAGTGGCAGGGTCAGCAACTGATCGATCAGCTCCCGGCGATCGGATTTCTCCAGATAGGCGAGATAGAGCGGACGGCTCAGCGGCTGGCCCCCCTCCACCAGATGGAGCGCCCCCTTCTCGAGGAAGGGGCTGACCATCCGCCGTGGCAGGTAAGCAGCACCACCGTTGGCCAGCACGAACTGCAACGCCATGCTGGCGGAGCTGGAGTGCAGCACCGGGGTCTTTTGCAGGCTCTGCAAGCGGCTGGGTTGCGGCTCGAAGCTGGTGCCCCAGTCGAGGTGGATGTGCGGCATCTGCATCAGGTTGTCGGCATTGGCGGCCGGATCCCGGCTCACCAGCTCGAACACCAGCTCACCGATGGGATGCAGGGCAATCTCGTCGATCTTGGTGGGCTCGGAGAGCAGGGCCAGATCGAGGGAGCGCTCCAGCAACTGGCGGCAGAGGTGCTCGCGGGAGGCTGTTTCCAGCCGCACCGCCAAACCGGGCGCCAGCGCATAGATGTGATTGAGCCAGTCGTTGAAATCGAGCTCCCAGAACACCGCGGGCGCGCCGATGGCCAACTGCTGGCTGAATCCCGGCGAGAGCGCCACATCCTGCTTGGCACGACCAAGGGTATGCAAGATGGCGTCTGCATAGGGCAGCAGACGCTCACCAGAGGCGGTCAGGCGGATGTTGTTGCGATGACGGGCAAACAGACTGACACCCAGTTGCTGCTCGAGCTGGCGGATCCGGAAACTCACCGCCGACTGGGTCAGGTAGAGATTTTCAGCAGCCCGACCAAAGTGCCGGGTCTTGCTCACCTCGATAAAGGTCCGAAGCAGCTCGGTATCCATTAATCGATGGACTCGTCACTGCCACCACCGCTGCCACCACCGACATCAAAGCTGCCGCCACCGCTGCTCTCTTCGCTGGCGCCGCCAACGACGGTGCAGAGGCGATGAACGCGCTTGGGACCGATCACCTTGAGGTACTTGAACCACACCTTGGCATGGGGGTTGGCACCGGCTGCGCCGGATTTGACCTGCTCGACGAAGGCGGACTCGACATCGTCACGGGGTGCCAAGTTGCCCTGGTAGAGTGCCAGCATGGCGGTACCATACTTTTCCAGACTGTCCGCTTCGGCCACAGTGAATTCGCCACTGCGACGCAGGCCACGGGGAAAATGTTTGAAGTCGTTGAAACGCTTGTCTGATTCGAAGCTCATAGTGCTCTTTTTTCTGGTTAGTTTGACCTTTGCGGGCAAGTATCATCAGGCCATCGCTGAGTGCAAAATCAATTTTCTCACTATGTTAATAAATATCTTTTATCGAAGTCACTTTGCCCCATCGTTGACGCCGATTTTGTGGCATAACACACAAAAAACGTTGATAAATAATAAACTTATGTAAACGTGCAGCCAATTTGCACGTCACTTTCTGGACTGTGCAGGCAAAAATAAAGCGCCATACGGCGCTTTATTTATCACATCAGGTGAACCAGCTGAACCTTTGGTTCAAACATGCTTACTCAATCATTGCCGGTTGGGCCAGGTTGTCGGCACGCCACAGACGGTAGCGCACTTCATACTCCTGCGGCACGTAAATCACGAACGGCAGTTTTGAGTTGTAGTTCACGAAGAAGCCCTGACCGTAGATCTGGACGAAGGTCTCTTTCTGCTGATTATCCGGGCACATCATCAGGGTGCTGATGGGGTCGGAGACTTTGCCCAGTTTCAGGTAGTTGTAGCCCCAGCCTTTGACGCTGTGCTGTTCCAGGTTGCCTGCAAAACGCGGTACGTTGCAATCAACCATCATCTTTTTGCCGACCTGCAGCTCGACCATCATGTCGGCTTCTTTCTCGACTTCAGGCAGGCGGATCACCACACGTTCCTGATTCACGTCAGCGGCTGGGAACATGCTGATATCAAATTTTTTCGGCTCGGCGGCGAAGGCATGGCCACCCAGCAACAAGGCGCCCAGCAGGCTAAAACGCAATACGGTTTTCATCTGTACCTCATGGGGTTGGTTCAACGCCGCTAGACTAACCGCTCTGCCGATTTCATGCCAGCGATCTGCTACGTAAAAACTGCGTAAAATGATGCAGATCCGGCACACCATGACGTGATCTGGCTATTTTCTGACAGGGCGCACACTCCCGTTGCGGGAACCTGAAACAAAAAGCGAGGCCAATTAGCCTCGCTTTGCATTCAAATGGCGCCAGAGTGCTATTTGGCCGCCTCTTGATGGGCCTTGATGACGGCCACCGCCTTGTCGGGGAAGTCGCTGAACACCCCATCCACATCGGCCTGATAGAGGAAGATGTTAAGGAGATCGGTGAAGTCCTTGGCATAGGCCGGGATCTGCCCCTCATCCTGACGGAAGGTATAGGGGTGAACTTTCAGGCCCGCCGCATGGGCTTCTTTTACCATGCCGGTGAAGACCGGTTTGCCCAAAGTGCCCGGCTCGGTGACGATCATCGGTTTCCACGGGCCAATCCCTTCGGCATAGCTGGCGATGGTTTTCATCGCTCCCGGCTTGAACATCCAGTCATAGTTGTAGGGGGTCGCCTTACCCTTGGCGTCGTAGACCATGGTCTCGTTCCAGTCGGTCTCGGCCATCAGCTGCACCAGTTTCAGATCCATACCCATGGCGGGCATCAGCTCGCTGTTGATGCGCTTGAGTTCATCGGCATCGAAGCACTGCAGATAGACCTTGTCATCCTTCCCGGTGTAGCCGTACTCCTTGAGCACCTTCAGCACCGCCTTGGAGATATCCTTGCCTTCGTGACGGAACAGCCAGGGCGCCTTGATCTCCGGGTAGATGCCGATGTTCTTGCCGGTGCTCTTGTTGAGCCCCTGGATCATCTCGATCTCCTCCTGGAAGGTGTGGATCTTGAAGTCTGACTTCCAGAGCGGGAAGCGGGCCGGATAGACCGGCACCTGCTTGCCATCCACCAGCTGGAACGGTTCGGTCATACGCAGGGAACGCACCTCATCCAGGGTGAAATCCACCACATAGTAACGGCCGTCTGGACGGGCACGGCCGGGGAAGCGCGCCGCCACATCGGTGATACCATCGAGGAAGTGATCGTGCATCACCACCAGCTGGTCATCCTTGGTCATCACAAGATCCTGCTCCAGATAGTCAGCCCCCATGCCATAGGCCAGCGCCTTGGACTCCAGGGTATGCTCGGGCAGGTAGCCGGAAGCGCCACGGTGGGCGATCACCACCTTGCCTTCATCGGCAGCCAACACGGGTAATGAGAGGGATGCCCCAAGGCTCAAGGCGATGAGGGAAACGGCGAGTTTTTTCATATGTGATGCTCTTTATTATTGTGTGTAGGTAATTGTTCTATCAGAGGTTTGTTGCACATTTACGGTGGAGAGCGGTGGGCAGCAGCGCACTGCCCACCGTTACTCATCAGCTCGCCTTGCGCAGAGCCTGATGGTATTGGTCGAGCCAGATCTGCAGCATCTGCTGCTCTGACTCGTTCAGGCGCAGCCCCAGCTTGCTGCGGCGCCAGAGGATATCATCCAGTGAACAGGCCCACTCCCGTTCGATGAGATAGCGCACTTCCGACTCGTAGAGGCCACCACCGAAGTGAATGCCGCGATCCTCTTTCAGCCAAAGACGGGCATGGGCGCCATAAGCTTCGGCAATGCGCAGGGCGCTGCGATCATCGAGCCAGTCAAACTCCAGCGCAAAGGCGCGGGCCAGCTCGCGTACCGAGCAGTCAAACTCGCCGCCGGGCAGACGGCTGGTCGCCGTCCAGTCATCCCCCATCTGGCTGAACCAGGGCTTGAGCTTGTTGCAGGCGGCCTGCGCCAGCTTGCGATAGGTGGTGAGCTTGCCGCCAAACACCGACAAGAGCGGCGCACCGTCGGATTCGCCAGAGAGCTCGAGGGTGTAGTCGCGGGTCACCGCCTGCGGCGAGTCTGACTCGTCATCACAGAGCGGGCGCACCCCGGCATAGGTCCAGATCACATCTTTCGGCGCAATTTGGCGAGTGAAGTGGGCGTTGACCACCTTGCACAGGTAGGTAATTTCGGCCTCGCTGATCTTCGCTTCCCGCGGGCTGCCGTGATGCTCCACATCGGTGGTGCCGATGAGGGAGTAATCCTGCTGATAAGGGATGACGAAGACAATGCGGTTGTCTTCGTTTTGCAGGATATAGGCCTCTTCGCGCTCATGGATGCGCGGCACTATCATGTGGCTGCCTTTAATAAGGCGAATGCCGCGGGGGGATTTTTCGTGCAGGCTCTCGTCATAGAAGGTCTTGACCCAGGGGCCCGCCGCATTGACCAGACCCCGGCAGGTGACGGTGAACTGCTCGCCCCCTTCCCGCTCCAAAGTGAGCGTCCAGTGTTTGGAACCGCGCACCGCCTTGATGCAGCGGGTGCGGGTCTGCACGTCGGCCCCCTTGTCACGGGCCATCATGGCGTTGAGTACCACCAGCCGGGCATCGTCGACCCAAGCATCGGAATATTCAAACCCCTTGTTGATCCCCGCGGTCAAGCCATCTTGCGGCAGAAAGCGCACACCGCAGCTCCCCTTGAGCTTGTCGCGCTTGGCCAGATTGTCATAGAGGAAGAGACCGGCGCGGATCATCCAGGCCGGACGCAGGTGCGGGCGGTGCGGCAGGCGAAAACGCATGGGACGAGCGATGTGAGGCGCCATACCGAGCAGCACCTCACGCTCCGCCAAAGCCTCTTTCACCAGCCGGAATTCGTAATGTTCGAGATAGCGCAAACCGCCGTGGATCAGCTTGCTGGAGTTGGACGAGGTGGCAGAGGCGAGATCTTGCGCCTCAAACAGGGCAACCTTCAGACCCCGTCCTGCCGCATCGGCTGCGATGCCGACCCCGTTGATGCCGCCACCGACGACGACCAGATCATAATGTTCGCTCATGTTCACCTACTTTCATTTTTATGATTGCTATAACAGCAATGTTTGATTTCGCTCATTTTAGAACATGAAAATACAACAAACGAACATTTTATGGCGAAAGTGTGATCGCCACAGCCCGCCAGAGGTGGCAAAGGGGACAGGTCAGCGGAGCAAATGGCGTCGGGCCGAAATCAGCGGGTTACTAGCCAAAAAAACCAGATTGAATAGTGGTTTTTGCAATACCTATAAAGGGGTGAGATGGGTGCAGGGATGGGGGAGATAAAGAGAAAGGAGGCCGCCCTGACGGGCGACCGGCACAGCCTGGGCGTGTTTCGCCGTCAGCAGATGTGGCAGGCGATCTGGTGTTGCGCCATCAATCGCGTCAGCTTTTCCGGTGGCTCCTGATCGGTAAAGAGGGCGTGGATCTGGCTGAGATTGCCCAGATTGACCATGGCATTGCGACCGAACTTGGTGTGGTCGGCGGCCAGGAACACCTGACGGGAGTGAGCGATAATGGCCTGGGCGATCTTCACCTCGTGATAGTCGAAATCGAGCAGGGAGCCGTCGTTGTCGATCCCCGAAATCCCGATGACGCCATAGTCCATGCGAAACTGACCGATAAAGTCGCGGGTCGCCTCCCCCACGATGCCGCCATCGCGGTTGCGGATCTCGCCGCCGGCAATGATGACGGTGAAGTCATCCTTGGCCGTCAAAATGCTGGCCACGTTGAGGTTGTTGGTGACGATGCGCAGCTCACGGTGATCGAGCAGGGCGCGGGCAATGGCTTCGGTGGTGGTGCCTATGTCGATAAAGAGCGATGAGCCGTCGGGAATATTGGCCGCTACCTCGCGGGCGATGCGCTCTTTCTCCTTGAGTTGCATCACTTTACGGGCGCTGTAGGCGGTATTGACGGTACTCGAATGCAGGGAGGCACCGCCATGATGGCGCCGGATCTTGTTCTGTTCGGCGAGATCGTTCAGATCCCGGCGAATGGTCTGGGGGCTGACGTCAAAGTGGGTCACCAGATCGTCGGTCGAGACAAATCCCTGCCGCGTCAGGACGTCCAGGATCTCCAGATGTCGTTGGGTTTGCTTCACGCTTGCACTCCGATGATGAGACAAAAAAAGGCCCCGGCAGATGCGGGGCCTTTTGGCAGTTTACCTGATCCCCTTTGGGATCAATAAGCTGAGGATCACGTTTTATGCCTTATGGGCAGCCGCTTTCTTGGCCGCAACGGCAATGTTCTCATGCTTGAGGGTCATCGCCAGCAGGATGATGGAGAGCACGCAGGAGACGGTCAGCACCATGAAGCCGCCATCCCAACCGAAGTGGTCAACGGTATAACCCAGCATGGCGTTGGCTGCCACGGCGCCGCCCAGATAACCGAACAGACCGGTGAAACCTGCCGCAGTACCGGCTGCTTTCTTCGGTGCCAGCTCAAGAGCATAGAGGCCGATCAGCATGACAGGGCCGTAGATCAGGAAGCCGATAGCCACCAGTGCCATCATGTCGATGGTCGGGTTGCCGGCCGGGTTGAACCAGTAGACCAGCACAGCCAGGGTCACCAGCACCATGAACAGGATACCGGCCGGTGCACGGCGGCCCTGGAACATCTTGTCAGAGATCCAGCCACACAACAGGGTGCCCGGAATACCGGCCCACTCGTAGAGGAAGTAAGCCCAAGAGGAGTTGTCAACGGTGAAGTGCTTGGCCTCTTTCAGGTAGGTTGGCGCCCAGTCCAGCACACCGTAACGAATGAGGTAAACGAAAGCGTTGGCGATCGCGATGTACCACAGCAGTTTGTTGTGCAGCACGTACTTGACGAAGATCTCCTTGGCGGAGAACTCCTGCTCGTGGCTCTCGTTGTAATCCTTCGGATAATCGTTCTTGTACTCCTCGATGGGAGGCAGACCGACCGATTGCGGGGTATCACGCATCACGAAGAAGGCGATCACCGCGATGGCGGCCGCCGCTGCCGCTGGCACATAGAAGGCGCTGCGCCAGTCGTTGAACCAGCCCATCCCGAGGATAAACAGCGGGCCAATCATGCCGCCACCCACGTTGTGCGCCACGTTCCAGACCGCAACCACTTCGCCGCGCTCTTTCTGTGACCACCAGTGCACCATGGTGCGACCGCAGGGCGGCCAGCCCATGCCCTGTGCCCAACCGTTCAGGAACAACAGCACAAACATGATGGCAATGCTGGAGGTGGCCCAGTGCATGGTACCCATCATGAACATGATGGCAGCCGAGAGCAGCAGACCGGCGGAGAGGAAGTAACGGGCGTTGGAACGGTCAGAGACGTTCCCCATCAGGAACTTGGACAAACCGTAAGCGATGGAGACCCCGGAGAGCGCGAAACCGAGATCACCACGGGAGAAGCCCTGCTCGATCAGATAGGGCATCGCCAGACTGAAGTTTTTCCGTACCAGATAGTAGCCGGCGTAACCGAAGAAGATCCCGAAAAACACCTGCCAACGCATGCGTTTGTAGAAGGGGTCGACCTTGTCAGCCGGGAGCCTGTCGATGTGCGCCGCAGGCCTGAAGAGACTAAGCATGTTCTGCTTCCTTATTGTTGTTATGGGCGGTTGAGGATGCCCTGACCATTCCAACGAATCATGTGAGTCCACTAATTCGTAAGCGAGCCTATTGTGCTCATATGCGCTCATTTAATCTGTGATGCATGCTCAAATATTGCAGTTTTATTACAAATAAAAGCTCCAAATGAGAAATCACTCAGCAAGCGCCAGCCCTTGTGTGGCAAGGGTTGCGAGCTACCCCCTAAGTGGTAACTGGCGGTTATCAAGATGCTTTACGTCACATTTTCTTAGCAATGAGTGGGATCTTGTCCACATTTCCTATGGCGGGGGGATGGTGAAATTATTGGGAAGGGTTATTTTCTGTCACGACCGATAACGAGCGCAAACGAGCATAACGTTTGCGCAAGACGCAAAAACAACAAGGAAACGTTTTCGGCGGCAACGGATAGACACAAAAAGATAAAACGGAACATCAAACCTCTACGGGTGGATATAAGGAACAAAAGTATGAGCATACAAAGACCCAATACCCTGCTTGGCGAGTGCATCGCCGAGTTTATCGGAACCGGCCTGCTGATATTTTTCGGCGTCGGATGTGTGGCTGCACTGGTGCTGGCAGGCGCCAACTTCGGGCAGTGGGAAATCTCCATTACCTGGGGTCTGGGTGTGGCCATCGCCATCTATGTGACCGGCGGCATTTCAGGTGCTCACCTGAACCCTGCTGTAACCCTGGCGCTGATGACCTTCTGCGGGTTCGACAAGCGCAAGGTGGTCCCCTACATCATCGCCCAGATGGCCGGTGCCTTCTGCTTCGCCGCCCTTGTCTACTTCCTTTATGGTAACCTTTTCACCCAGTGGGAAGTGACCCATAACGTGGTGCGCGGCAGCGTCGAGAGCCTCGGCACCGCCGGGATCTTCTCCACCTACCCCAATGCCCTGCTGACCAACATGCAAGCTTTTGCCGTCGAGCTGGTGATCACTGCCGTCCTGATGCTGGGCATCATGGCGCTGGGTGACAACAACAACGGCGCCCCCAAAGGATTCGCGGCCGCCCTGCTGATCGGTATCCTGATCGCGGTGATCGGAGCCTCCCTTGGCCCGTTAACCGGTTTTGCCATGAACCCGGCCCGTGACTTTGGTCCGAAACTGTTCGCGTTCTTTGCTGGCTGGGGTGATGTTGCCCTGACCGGTGGTCGTGACAACCCCTACTTCTGGGTTCCGATCCTTGGCCCCATCGTTGGCGCCCAGATTGGTACCGCTCTGTATGTCAAAGTGCTGGCTCCCTGCGTCCCGGGCAACCGTGTCGTCACCACCGAGCAAGCGACCCAAACCGCCAAAGAAGAGGCTGCCGCATAAGAGCGGTCCCCTCCAACGTATAAAAACGTGGAAAATAGAAACGTGGAGAACATCATGTCTGCTGAAAAGAAATATGTCGTCGCTCTGGACCAGGGAACCACCTCTTCCCGCGCCATCGTGTTTGATCAGGATGCCAACATTGTCGGTACCTCCCAGCGCGAATTCACCCAGCACTACCCGAAAGCGGGCTGGGTAGAGCACGACCCGATGGAGATCTGGGCGACCCAATCCTCCGTCTTTACCGAAGTGCTGGCCAAGACCGGCCTGCGCAGTGAAGAGATCGCTGCCATCGGTATCACCAACCAGCGTGAAACCACAGTGGTATGGGAAAAGGCCACCGGCAAGCCCATCTACAACGCCATCGTCTGGCAGTGCCGCCGCACCGCCGCCATCTGCGAAGAGCTGAAAGCACGCGGTCTGGAAGAGTATGTTCGCGAGAACACCGGTCTGGTGCTGGATGCCTACTTCTCCGGTACCAAGGTGAAGTGGATCCTCGACAACGTGGAAGGTGCCCGCGAGAAAGCGATGAACGGCGAACTGCTGTTCGGCACCATCGATACCTGGCTGGTCTGGAAGATGACCAATGGCGAAGTGCACGTCACCGACCCGACCAACGCCTCCCGTACCATGCTCTACAACATCCGCGAGCTGAAGTGGGACGAGAAGATGCTGGACGAGCTGGGCATCCCCATGTCCATGCTGCCGGAAGTGAAACCCTCTTCCGAAGTGTACGGCTACACCACCCGTGGCGGCGGCTCCCGCATCCCCATCGCCGGTATTGCCGGTGACCAGCAATCTGCCCTGTTCGGCCAGCTCTGCTTTGAAAAAGGGATGGCCAAGAACACCTACGGCACCGGCTGCTTCATGCTGATGAACACCGGCACCGAGCCGGTTCGCTCCAGCAACGGCCTGCTGACTACCGTTGCCATCGGCCCGAAAGGGGAAGTGAACTACGCGCTGGAAGGTGCAGTGTTCATGGGCGGCGCCACCATCCAGTGGCTGCGTGACGAGCTGAAGATCATTCACGATGCCCGCGACACCGACTACTTCGCCTCCAAGGTGGGTGACACCAACGGCGTCTATCTGGTACCAGCCTTCGTCGGTCTGGGCGCCCCCTACTGGGATCCGTATGCTCGCGGCACCATGGTCGGTCTGACCCGTGGCGCCAACCGCAACCACATCATCCGTGCCGCGCTGGAATCCATCGCCTATCAGAGCCGCGATGTGCTGGATGCCATGCAGCAGGACTCCGGCATCAAGCTGGCAGCGCTGAAAGTAGACGGCGGCGCCGTAGCCAACGACTTCCTGATGCAGTTCCAGGCTGACATGATGCACACCCCGGTGGTACGTCCGACCCGCATCGAGACCACCGCCATGGGCGCCGCCTTCCTGGCCGGTCTGGCCGTCGGCTTCTGGAAGAGCTCGGACGAACTGGAAGACAAGTTCAGCGTGGACCGCGAGTTCATCCCGCAGATGGACAGAGACGATCGCGCCAAACGTTACAGCGGCTGGCAAAAAGCAGTTGAGCGTTCACGCCGTTGGGCTGAAGAGGATTGATCGGGCACCCGACATTCCGTTGAGATAAACACCAGAGAGGCCGACCGCTATGTCGGCCTCTCTTTTTATGCTTTCCCTTGCCGCTTTCTGCCCCCTTCCCGCTAATTGCTCCCTCCCTTTTTCTGCCGCCCTCTGTTGTTACCATCCGCCACAACACAATTGAGCTATCTATCTATAATCATCATCTGGGTCGCATATGCGACCTTATTTATGAGGAGAGCGATATGGAGAGGGCGATACACCGTTTTACACTGCACTCACTCTGGTCAGGGCTCGGGATCCGCACCCGGATCCTCGCTGGCGTGGCGATACTGATGGCCATCGCTATCAGCTGCATCACCTTGATCCTCGAGCAGATATCCCACAGTCAGGCCCAGCAGCGGGTCGAACGCTACGAGCTGCCAAGCAGCGTGGATCGCATTGCCAACCAGCTGACAGCGCAGCTTATCCAGCACCTGACCGAAGCACAGGCGCTGGCCAGCAACCGCTTTGTCATCGACTGGCTGACCGCTGGCATGCCAGAGCAAGAGTGGCCCGCCATGGAGCGTTACTTTCAGGATCTGCAACGGCGGATCGGCGGCAACGTCTTTATCGCCCCCCGCCAGAGCAACACCCTGATCAACTTCAGCGGCGGCCCCACCGCCCAGAAATCGCTGAGCGAATCAGACCCGAAAGATGGGTGGTTTTACGGCTTTCTCAAACGCAGCAAACCCTATGAGCTGAACCTCGACATCTCGGATTTTGACAAGCGCGCCTCCCTCTATATCAACACCGCCGTCACCCACGAGGGCAAGACCCTGGCGGTGGCAGGTACCTCCATCGACATGAGCGCCCTGAGCAAGCTCATCAGCGGCTACCGGATCGGCAAGAGCGGTCAGGTCTATCTGGCCGACATGGAGGGCAATATCGAGATCCACCCCGAGCAGGAGGTTGAGGGGGCCGCCCACCACCAACAATCCTTCCTCGATACCGTCAAACGGCTTATTCCCAATGCCCGGGAACAGGTGGCCGTAGAGGCGCTAACACTGGAGGGGCAAACCTACCTCATCGCGGTACGTTACATCCCCACCCTCAACCGGCTGCTGATTGGCGAGATCAACAGCGCCGAGCTGGAAGAGGGACTGCAGGAATCCCGCCAGCTCATCATCATGGTGTCGCTCGCCATAGGCGGGATCGCCATGCTGGCCTCCGCCTGGCTGGCTCACTCCATCAGTCGCCCCATTCGTCAGGCTGCCGATGGCATGCACCACATCACTGCCGATCGGGATCTGGCAACCCGCCTCGACTTCTCTGACGAGTCGGAGCTGGGGCTGATGGCCCAAAGCTTCAATCGGCTGATCCAGAGCCTGAACCAGAGCTTCTCCCGCTTCCAGCAGTCAGGCAGCGCCCTCTCCGCCCAGTCGTCCCAATCCATGCAACAGGCCCAGGCACTGGCAGGAGAAGCGTGCCAGCAGGCCCAGAGCATTCAGGAGCTGACCACTGTGGTCACCACCATCGGTGACAACGCCGAGCAGATCGCCAGCCGCTCGGAAGGGGTCAACGACGTAACCCAACGCATCGCCAACCATATGCTCAGCATCGAGCAGGATGTGACCCAGAGCGCCGTGCAACTCGACAGCTTGCGCAGCAGCATCGGCAGCTCCTCGGCCCTGCTCGATGAGGTGGTGAAAGACAGCAACAACATCACCCAGATCATGAACCTCATCCGCGATGTCTCGAACCAGACCAACCTGCTGGCCCTCAATGCGGCCATCGAAGCGGCCCGGGCGGGGGATATGGGACGGGGCTTTGCGGTGGTGGCCGACGAGGTACGCCAACTGGCGGTGCGTACCCAGACCGCCACCAAGGATGTACAGGATCTTATCTTGCGCCTGCAGGAGGGAACCCGGCAGGCCAGCAGCTCGATGGCAGACTCCCGCAACCTGAGCGAAGAGGGATACAACCGGATGAATCAGGCCAGAGAGGTGCTGGTTGATGCCACCAGCCAGATCAACCAGACCGCCCTCGAGATCAACGAGATCAGCGCGCTGGCGCAGGCGCAGAATCAACAGATGGGGCAAGCCAGAACGGCGCTGGACGAGCTGGCCATGGTGGCCGAACACCAGCGGGAACACGCGCAGGAGAGCAATGCCGCCAGCCGCGAACTGTTCGAACTGGCCAAGGCCATCGACGAGCAGATCCGCCAATACCGGATTGGCTAGACCCGGCACTTCCCTCTCTCCCTCTCAATAACCAAGACGCCACCACAGGGTGGCGTTTTCATTTTGCAAATCATTTTGCCTGCGCTCTCGAAACGGGAATGACGACGAAACTCGCAAACAATTGATAATTAACATGAAAAAATGTGGAATGGCCATTGCTTAATGATATCAGACTCAACAGAGGGATATCGCCATGAAACCGACCACCAATCAAGCGCCCGTAGCCCACGTCGCCACTCAAAAAGAGACACTGACCCCCCGCGAAGGCACCTTCCTGATGATGGTGGCCCAACTGGTGGTGCTCACCTGCATCGTACTGGCCGCCACTGTCGGCGGCCTCTCCTGGCAGTGGACCCTGCTGCTGGCCATTCCGCCGGTGATCGGCGGCGCCCTGCTCAGCCGGGTATGGGGCAAACTGCCCCGCTAACTGCGCTTCAACTCACACACCTTCCCGAACCGGCGGCCGACCCTCAAGTCGGCCGTCTGTTTATCTGCCGGCAGGCTAATGCTGATTGGCCGCAACGAAGGCGCGGCTTGTTCTTCGCCAAGCAAACCGCAGCGACGAACCGTTCAAACAAACCGAACAAACCAACCTGAACTACAGGGTATGGCTGCCCAGCTGCTCTTTGAGAAAATCGAGCCAGACCCGCAGTCGGATATCCCGCTGGGCATCGGAGTAGAAGACCGCATTGATGGGGCGCGAGGCGCCGCTGTTGCTGCGCGCCAGCACCTCCACCAGCGCGCCGCTCTCCCGATCCGGCCCGGTCATGAAATCTGACAGACAGACAATCCCCTGCCCCGCCAGCGCCAGCTGACGCAAAGTTTCACCGCTGCTGGCACGCAGACTGGGGGTGATGGCAAAGCGATCCCCCTGCTCGGCACTGAGCAGCGGCCAGTGGTTGAGGTGATCGGGATGCAAAAATCCAAGCAGCTCGTGACCGCTCAGCAGATCTGCCGGTTGGCGCGGGGTGCCGCGCTCGCTCAAGTAAGCAGGAGAGGCCAGCAGCCGCAACCGCGAACGACCAAGGGGCAGCGCACGCAGGGAGGAGTCGGTCAACTCACCGATGCGGATGGCCATGTCCACCCTCCGCTCCATCAGATTGATAAAGCCCTCCGAGCTGTGCAGCTGTAGCTCGATGGCGGGGTAACGGCGGCGAAACTCGCCGATGATCGGCACCAGCCGATGCAGAATAAAGGGGGTAGCCGCATCGACTCTCAACACCCCTTCGGGTTGTTCCCGGCGCATCAGCAGATGCCCCTCCGCCTCGCTCATCTCGGTCAGGATCTTCACCGCCCGCTGATAGAACCAGCTCCCCTCCTCGGTCAGGCTGACACGGCGGGTGGTGCGATTGAGCAACACGGTGGAGAGCTTCTCCTCCAGCCGCTTGATGCCACGGCTCACCACCGAGTTATCCATGCCGAGGTTCTCCGCCGCCTGGCGAAAACTGCCCGCCTCCACCACCGCCACAAACAGGGTCAGTTCATCAGAATGGGTCTTCATTGCTGTTATCCGGACAAGAGTAATGGGCCTTTATAGGCGCAGCCGCTGTGGATTGGCAAGCGTGCTCAGACTGACGATCTTGTTTTTCGAAGAGAAATAACTAGAGAGAATCACTATCTCTCACCCTGTTTAATCAGTAGAATGCGATCAAGAGGAATCGTATGAAACCATATTATCAAGGGGATACATTAATGGAGTTTGAAGAACGGCTGGCTATTGCCCATCAACTACTGGCTGACAGTGGCCTCAAGGAATTTCACTACAATCCGTGGCTGTTCAAATTGCTGCGTAAACTCGGCGTCTCCGTCAAGCCGCCTTATTACGCGGGCTGGCTTACCAATTTCCTCTGTTCCGGCCTCTCTATTGCGCCGTTATGGGGTCTGATTATGTGGACATTCGTCTGGCATCCAGAGGGAAGGGATCTTTTATCAGCCCTGTTCAACACAGCCATGTTCGCTGGCGTATTTGGTCTTTTCACCTTAATTGGACTCTGGCTCAAACGCCGGCAGCTTGGATTGACCCCATGGGAGCAGTTGGAGCACCAGCACATCAGTGAAGGCTCAGAGAAGAAGGTCAAAGTTCCTGCTGCCGATTGAAACTGGGTGCAATACAGGCTCTGAAGAGCACACTTTCACAGACTCGGACTCTCACCTTGCCAGATTTCGTTAAATTTTTTATCAGCTTTTCAATTAACTGCCTCATCCAAACCGCCATTGGCCTCTTGGTTCTCGCCTACAGGCTTTTCCGCCACCACAATGGCAACTGGCGCAGCTATCAACGAAGCTGGGATCCTCTCCCTCTATTTGCCTCCATTTTCCTTGGCATGGTGATCGCAAAAAAGCTTCATCCGGCCATCATGGCAGCCTTGTAGTGATTGGCCATAGCTTGAACGTTCAATCAAGTAGTTCACCAGATGATCAAACAGTTGTGCCCTCACTGTGAGATAAGCAGTGGATCAAGCGTCCATACGGGCCAGTAATATCTCTTTGCGGGTTTTAGGTGGTTTGCCATTGAACGCGCAATCAGCGAAGGTGAGCTGGTGACTCATGCAGAAACAGGGGTGTTGACTACAAATTCAGACAATCATTCATAAAAATTTCTCACTACTGCTATTGCTGCTCTCCCCCCAATACTGTTTTGCGACCAGCGCCCTGTTTCCTGCAAGTCACGGCAGGCATACTGACCCTTCGTTTTTGCCAAGGAGGTTCAGATGTCATCACCCGTGATTGTGATTGCCCAGCTTGAAGCCAAACCCGAATTCGCCGCCCAGTTTCGCGCCGCCCTTGAGCCGCTGATTGCGGCCACCTTGCAAGAGGCGGGCTGCCAGCGCTATCAGCTGCATCAGGACTTGGACAATCCACACAGCTGGATGCTCTACGAGGTGTGGGAGAGCGAAGCTGCCCTCACCGTCCATCAGGGCCAACCCCACTTTACCGAATTTGTCGCCAAGGCCGAGCCCTGGTTTGCCAGCAGCACCATTCGCCGCTATCAGCCACTGGGCGCTTGACTGACCCCTGTGCCACTTTCCACTTAGCCCATCAAGGGCCAACCACCACCCCATTGAGGAACAAGATGATCAATATGCCGCCCATGGGTCTGGGCACCTTCCGCCTGAAGGGCGAGCCGCTGCTTGCCACCCTGACCAACGGTCTGGAGCTGGGCTATCGCCATATCGATACCGCCCAGATCTATGACAATGAAGCCGAGGTCGGTGCCGTGCTGACCCGCAGCACTGTTGCTCGCCACGAGATCTACCTGACCACCAAGGTGTGGACCAGCGAGTTTGGCCCGGGCAAGCTGATCCCGAGCCTTGAGGTGAGCCTGGAAAAACTGGGCACTGACTATCTGGATCTGGCGCTGATCCACTGGCCCTCCCCCAAGGATGAGGTGCCGATGGCGGTCTATCTGGAGCAGCTGGCCGAGGCCAAGGCCCGGGGCCTGACCCGGGAGATCGGGGTCTCCAACTTCACCGTGGCCCAGCTCAAACAGGCTATCGAGATTTTGGGGCCGGGGGCCATCGCTCACCAGCAGATCGAAGTTCATCCCTTGCTGCAAAACCGCAAGGTGGTCGAGTTCTGCAAAGCCCAGGGTATCGCCGTCACCGCCTATATGCCGCTCGCCTATGGCAAGGTGCTGAGCGAGCCGCTGCTGATGGAGATTGGCCAGCGCCACGGGGTATCGGCGGCGCAGGTGTCGCTGGCCTGGCTGCTGGCGCAGGACATGGCAGTGATCCCGAGCTCCACCAAGCGGGAGAATCAGGCCGCCAATCTGGCAGCCCTCGATATCACCTTGAGCAGCGAGGAGATGGCCGCCATCGCCACGCTGGATCGGGGCGAGCGCTGCGCCAATCCCGACTTTGCCCCCGCATGGGACTGACGCGAAAGGCGTGAGACTAACGCGAAAGAAAGGCTGGCTCGCCAGCAAGCCAAATTAAACAGGGAGAGCATCATGCTCTCCCTGTCTCTTTTCTTGCCTCACGCTTTGCCGCGCTTGCTGAACGTCCAGTCGCCATATTGATACCAGATACAGCCCCGCAATCAGGGCGCGTTCTGGCAAAGGGCGGGATCGAACACCTGATTCCAGTCTGATTTCATATCGACCACCACCCAGCCCCGCGCTTTTGCCTGTGCCAGCCCGTCGATCAGCTTGCCGCTGGCTGGCGGATGACTGTCGTAGGCGTATTCGCGCTTGGCATCGGTGTGGTGCACCAGCAGGCCGAAGGTGTGGTAATCCGGGTTGGTCGAGGTGTATTGCAGCATGGGCACGTCGCCATCGCTGTTACCAAAGGCGCCGACCGGACGCTGCCCCATAAAGAGGTGAATGGCGGCCGGTTTCGCCTTGCTGTCATCGAAATAGGCGCCGTTCATGGTCTTGCGGATCTCGCTGCCCTCCCCAGTCAGGTCAAACTCGCCGAGGGTAAAAGAGCCAATCACCTGCTGGGGCGGGATGCCATACATCTGCTCGGACATCACCCGCATAAAATCGACGCCGCCGCCGGAGACAATCCAGGTCTGGAAGCCATTATCCCGCAGATACCCCAGCAACTGCTTCATCGGCAGATACCCGAGCTGATCGTAGTGGCAGCCAAAACGGGGATCCTTACTGCTGTTGACCCAGCGAATGACCCGCTTAGCAAACTCGGTGGTGGACATGCCGCTGTGGGTCAGTCCCACCAGCTTGGCGAGCCCCTTCTCCCCCGATTTGGCCACGGCCTTGAGGTCGTTGTTCAGCACTGCCGCGACGATGGGGTCGGCCTTCCACTCCGGGTGTTCCGGCGCCAGGCGCTTGATCTCGTCCATCGCAAACTGCAGCTGATAGGTCATGGGCGCTTCCGGCCAGAGGGTGCCGTCATTGTCAAACACCACATGGCGCTTCTCTGGCGGAATAAAAGTGGGCTGCTGCTGATCGGTGGCATTGGTTACCCAGCGGGTGATCGCCTGCTTTGCTGCCGTGTCATTCCAGGCAGAGAGGGGATCGCTCTGGCCAGCCTGTACCGCAAAGGCGCCGCACAGCAGCAAAAGAGAGGAGAGTCGATTCAAGGTCATCATGTTACCTGTCAGCTGGATATTGCCTGTCTATTGCCTGTAGATGAAAGCGCACGGCCATCACAACACCGGCGGCGCACATGGGTTCAACACACGAGGGTTTCACAGGGAAAATCCTATGGCGGCCAGCTTGTACTGGAGCTTAAGCAAGCTCAGAAAAGGAGCAGCGTTCATCCCGTTCTGCGAGGCAGATCACTGCGTTGCGCTCACGCCGCGGGCAACACAACCCCCTCCCACTCATCGCCATTGCTGCTGATTTGGCAAAAGTAATTTGATGTCACCGTCATTTTTGCCAACAAAACCCATCGGCATACTGGCGCCATTCTCCCGTCGGGAGTCCCTAACCAAGGAGTTGTTATGCCACTGGCGTTATTTGCCCTTACCTTAAGTGCCTTTGCGATCGGCACCACCGAATTTGTGATCGTGGGGCTCATCCCCACCATCGCCGAGCAGCTCAATGTCTCGCTCCCCTCGGCGGGCCTGTTGGTCAGCCTCTATGCCCTTGGCGTGGCCATCGGCGCCCCCGTGCTTACGGCACTCACCGGCAAGGTGCAGCGCAAGTGGTTGCTGGTTGGGCTGATGGCACTCTTTACCGCCGGCAACCTGCTGGCCTGGCAGGCCCCGAGTTACGAGAGCCTGATCGTGGCCCGTATCCTGACCGGATTGGCGCACGGGGTCTTCTTCTCGGTGGGCAGCACCATTGCCACCGGCTTGGTGGCCAAAGAGAAGGCGGCTAGCGCCATCGCCATCATGTTCAGCGGTCTTACCGTGGCGCTGGTGACCGGCGTACCGCTCGGTACCTGGATTGGTCAGGTCTTTGGCTGGCGCGAAACCTTTCTGGTGGTAAGCCTGCTGGGCCTGGTCGCCATGGTGGGTAGCCTGCTGCTGATCCCGAGCAACCTGCCCAAGGGGGCAGCCTCGACCATACGCGAACAGCTCTCGGTACTGACCAAGAAGCCGCTGCTGCTGGTCTACGCCAAGACCGCCCTCGGTTATGGCGGCGCCTTCACCGCTTTCACCTTCCTCGCCCCCATCCTGCAGCAGGTGAGCGGCTTTAGCGCCGGTGCGGTGAGCCTGATCCTGCTGGTGTACGGGGTATCGGTCGCCATCGGCAATATCTGTGGTGGCAAGCTGGCCGACAAGATGGGTCCCCTGCCGGCGCTCAAGCTGCTGTTTGCCGGTCTGGCGCTGGTGCTGCTGGCCCTCACCTTCACCGCCCCCCATCCGGTGCTGGCCGTGCTGACCGTGCTGGTGTGGGGCGCCTTTGCCTTCGGCAACGTGCCGGGTCTGCAGGTGCTGGTGGTGAAACAAGCCGAACTGCACACCCCCAAGGCGGTGGATGTGGCATCGGGCCTCAATATTGCCGCCTTCAACGTCGGCATTGCGCTCGGCTCCGTGGTCGGTGGTTTTGTGGTGGAACACCTCGGCCTGATGCACACCCCCTGGATCGGCGCCCTTATCGTGCTGCTGGCCTACGGGCTGACCCATATCAGCGAGCGCCGCGAAGCCCTCCGGCTCGCTGCCTGTCAGGCATAAGCTGCGCCAGCAGGCGTCACGCAAGGGCGTGGCGCCTGCTGCAATCGGCGCGGCAGGCTTCTATGCTGTGACACAGCGTTAACCCGGCAACCATTTCAGCAACTGTTTCAGCAACCAAGCCAGTCACCCTCGGATCATTTGCCACGGAGTCTGTTATGAAGGTGCTTATTGTCTATGCCCATCCCGAACCCAAAAGCTTCAACGGTGCCCTCTTCTGCCACGCCATCAGGGCGCTGGAGCAGGCGGGCCACACAGTGATGACCAGCGATCTCTATGCCATGGGCTTTGATCCTGTCTCGGATCGGCGCAACTTCACTGCCGCCAGCGATCCCGATTTCCTCAAGCTGCAACTCGAAGAGCTGGCTGCCACCGAGCAGGGCAGCTTTGCCCCGCAGCTGGAGCAGGAGATGCAAAAGCTGGAGGCGGCCGATCTGCTGATCTTCCAGTTCCCGCTCTGGTGGTTTGGCCTGCCCGCCATTCTCAAGGGGTGGGTGGATCGGGTCTTTGCCATGGGGCGGGTTTATGGTCAGGGCCATATCTACGAGAGCGGCAAGTTTCGCGGCAAGCGGGCGTTGCTGAGCCTCACCACCGGCGGCCCCGCCGAGACCTATTTGCCCGACGGCTTCAACGGCGATATCGACGGGGTGCTGCGCCCCATCCAGCGCGGGATCCTGCAATTTGTCGGCTTCGACGTGCTGCGCCCCCATATCTGCTATGCCCCGGTGCGGGTCTCGCAAGAAGAGCGGGAAGCCTGGCTCGCCCAGTGGGCCGAACGCCTTGGCCAGATTGAGCAGGAGTCCCCCATCGCAGTCGGCCGCTACCAGTAACGGCTGACGCAGCTGACATTCCCACCCCATAAAGCACAAACACAACGAGCGGCACCCGGCCGCTCGCTGTTTTTCACGCTCTGTCGTTATGGTTTTTGTTATCCGTGGGCAAGCCTTATGCCGCCTGTTGTACACCTGCTTTGCCGGTCACCGCCCGCTTGAGCCAGTAGTCGAGGCTGACGTAGCGGCCCCCGCCGTAAACCAGCAGCACCAGCAGCATCACGAAGTAGGTGGCGGCAAACTCCATCCCGTTGTTGAGCATCACGGGATCCCCGAGCTCGGTGATGTAGTTGTAGCGACCGGGGAAGTTGGCAGCCAGCCACTCGATAAAGCCGTTGAGGCGCAAGGTGGCCTCCATGCTGCCGGTGGCGATGGCGTCCCAGCCGTGCTTCCAGTGCACCATGGCGCTCGCCACACTCATCAGGAAGATGGTGGGAATGGCCATGATGCGGGTAAAGAGGCCAAGGGCGATACAGATGCAGCCCAGCACCTCGGTGCCCGCCGCCAGAAAGGCGAGCAGGGTCGGGAACGGCAAGTTGAGCCCCCCTTCCGAGACCGGGGCGCCAAACCAGGCGACGGTGCCGGCAAAGCCCACCACCTTGGAGTGGGCCCCCACATAGATGACCGGAATGAGATAGAGGCGAATGGCCAGCAGGGCCAGAAAATCGAGCCGCTTGCACTGGGCTACCGCCCGCTCGTACCACTGGATCAGGGTGTTGTTCATGGGAATTCTCCTTGGTGTTTGCTAAATGGGGGCAAGGGCGCGCCAGACTGGCGCTCGCCAACGGACAAGATCAGCAGACCCAGCCGGTAAAAATGGCGTGCCCATTCGGTCAGATCAAAATCGCTGCGAACCTGTTGCACCTGTTGCTGGAACGCGGCTTGGGTGATCCCCGGCTGCTGTTGCAGTAGCTGGATCAGCGCCACATCCCATTCGCGCAGCCGCTGGGTCACCACCTGATGATCCGGGCTGCGAAACAGGCCATAGAAGTGGTTGCCCTGCCGGGTCGGCACCACGCCGCTGCGACGAATGGCAAAGGGGAGCTCTAGCAGTTGCAGGGTAGGGTTGAGCACTAGCGAACTCTCCGCCGTCACCTCCTCCCCCGGCAACACTTGCGGCACCACCCCTTGGTCAATCTCGACACAGAGGCAGGCCCACTCATACTCCAGCAGCGCCAGCCGCTGCCTGGGCCAGTTGAGGGAACCCTCTCCGTGGCGATGCTGCACATAGCGGACAAACTCGGTGGCGATATGGTGAAACTCGGGGGCCTCGGCGCCGTGCGCGATAACAAAGCCCTCCACCAGCTGCCCTCTGTCCACCGGCGCCCAGTGAGCGTGGGTGAGCGGAAAAGCGCTCTCCAGCACCGACTCCACATTGGCGCGCACGCTGCGGGCATAGTGGCTGGCGATGCCATCCTGCGGCAGCCGCACCCGGCTCGCCAGCCAGGCGGTCTGCTGCTGCATTCGCTGCGGCGCCGTTTTGGACGTGCTGATAAGAGATAACCGTCTATCCATAGCGCACCTCCCGCACCTGACTGTCGATCGCCTCGCAACAAGCGCCGTGCACCCGCGCCAGCTCGGCCTCCAGCTCTGCCAGCGGCGGCAGATGGTGATCCCGCTCCAGCAACAAGGGACGCAGGCCGTGGGTCTGCACCGTATAACGGGCCAGCGCCACCACCTCCTCACAGACCGGACGACCATGGGTATCCAGCAAGGTGCCATCCGCCTCTTCCAGATGACCGGCGATATGGAAGTAACGGATAGCAGTGCCCGGCAGCCCGGCAATCATCCGCTTGGGGCAGTAACCGTGGTTGCGGCTGTTCACAAAGACGTTGTTGATATCGAGCAGCAGCTCGCAACCGCTGCGCGCCACCAGCTCGGCGAGAAAATCCTCCTCCGGCATCTCGTAGTCATAGCCGTGGTAGTAGGAGATATTTTCCAGCACCAGCGGGCGGGCCAGCGCCTCCTGCACCTGCGCGATCCGCTCGGCCAGATAGGGGATGTTCTCCCACTGGCGCGGCACCGGTAGCAGTTCGTAGAGATAACCCTGTTGGTCGCGGGAAAAGCTCAGGTGCTCGCTGTAGATCCCGATACCGAACTCATCCAGAAAGGTGCGGATCTGGCTGAGCAGGGTGCGGTTGAGGGGCTGACAATCGCCGAGGGAGAGGCTGAGGCCGTGGGCCACCAGCGGGTAACGCTCGGCCAGCTGATGCAGCTGCGCCCGCTTGGCTCCGCCTATAGCCATCCAGTTCTCCGGTGCCAGCTCGAGAAAGTCGATGCCGGGGCGGACGGGGCCGGCGCAGAGCGCATCCAGATGCTCCTGACGCAGCCCGATCCCCCGACTGCGGGAGCTTATTGGCCGCATACCCCCTCCGTCATCTTGCTGCCCTTGCTGGATGTATTGCCATCAATCCCCTCGCCCGCCACGCCACACTTGCCATCGCGAGCGCGCACCAGCCGCCCCTGCGGATCACTGTCGAGGGCCTGCTTCTCGAAGCGCTTCTCGGTGCCGCACTTGCCCGCCGCACACTTGCCGCCGTGCTGTTCGCTGGGGGCGGCTTTCACCGGCGCATCGCTCGGGGTGGCCGCCAGCGCCAGCCCCGGAGTCAGGGCAATCAGGCTGGTCATGGCGATGGAGAGAGTCAGTTTGCCGGTGGTTTTGTTGCTGCTTGAGTTACTCATGGGCGGACTCCTTGACGGATGAAACGGGGTAGCTGGAGAGATCGCGGGCGGCCACGATCTGGCCGTGGAACTGCTGTTTGACGATGGCCATCGCCTCTTTCTTGTGATTGAGGCCAACCCCCATCCAGTGGTTGAGCACCAGCAGCTTGGGGTTCACCTCGGCGGCAATTTTGGCCACCACCGACGGCTTGGCATGGAGCGAGGCGGAGACCGGGTCGGCCCCTTCGTGGATGGCGAGCGGCATCACCAGAATGTCGGCCCCCTTGGCAAACGGCACAAAGGCCGGGTTGCTGCCGTTCTGATCCGCCGAGATAACGATGGTCCCCTCGGCGCTCTCGATGCGATAGGCCAGACAGGGCACGTCACCGTGAGGGATGCCGAGCGCGGTGATGGTCAGCCCATCCTGCTGATAGACGGTGTGAGGCTGCGGGCTCTGGTAGGGCACATCGTGCAAGGTGATGGGGAAGAGGCCATCGGTGCCATCCTTGAAACCGCTCAGGTAGGCATAAGCGCCCTTGTCCTTGTTGAAGAGGGCATCAAAGTAGCCGCTCATGCTGGGGAAGGCCGAACCGGCCTCTGGCCCCGCCAGATCCAGCGGATCGCTGCGTTCGAAGAAATAGGCCCCCTTGAGCAGGGCGGGCAGGTCGGTCACATGGTCGGTGTGGAAGTGGGTGATGCCGATAAAATCGACCTCTTCGAGCTTGGCCCCCGCCTGACCGAAGCGCAGGTAGACGCCGCCCCCGGCATCGATCAGGATGCGGGATTTCCCCTTCCACCAGATCACCTCGCTGGAGGAGGCACGCAGGTCGTCGGAGATGGGGCCACCACTGCCGAGCACCTGCAGGGTGAAGGTTTTATCCAGTGGCGTCAGTTGTACCGGTTCGGCACAGGCCGGGGCGACGGTGAGCGCGCACCCGATGGCCAGCGCCACCGCTTTCAATCTCTGTTTCATCACAATTACCTGTCGGTTGGTTGTCGGTTGGTTGTCGGTTGAAAGTGTGTCGTTTGTGTCGTTTAAAGAGGGGGAGAGAGGGGCCGATGGCGACGAGTGAACGCCAGCCACCGGCCATGGCGGGGCGCGAGCCCCCGCCGTCAGTTACCGTCCCGTTCGTCCGCCTGCCAGCGCGCTTCCAGCCAGAGCAGGTTGCACAGGCCCAGCAGCAGGGCGAATCCGAGACCCAAAATCCAGGTGAAGTACCACATAGCAGATCCCTTGAGGTCAGTAGAGTTGATGGCTGTCGCGCTTGATGCGGGCACGGTCGAGCTTGCCGCGCACCACCCGATAGACCCAGCCGGTGTAGCCCAGGTTGACCGGCATCAGCACCAGCACGAGGCCGAACATGATGGCCAGGGTCTTGTAACTGGAGGTGCTGTCCCACAGGGTCAGGCTGCTGACCGCATCGAGGGATGAGGGCAGCACGAAGGGGAACAGGGCGATGGCCACCGAGCAGAGCATGGCGGCGCAGGCAATAGCGCTGGCCAGCAGCGCAATCCGGCCCCGCTCCAGCCAGGAGGCAATCCCGCTCACCAGCGGCGCCAGCGTCCCGATGATCGGCACCAACCACAGCAGCGGATAGTCAAAATAGTTGCGCAGCCAGCCACCGGCATGGGGGATCACCCCCTTCATCAGCGGGCTGATGGCAGCATTCGGGTCAAAGGGTTGTGTGCCGACACCGGTCAGCTGAAACCCTTGCAGATCCACCAGATGCCAGCCGGCCAGCAGGTAGCAGAGGCTCACCAGCGGGGCCAGCAGGATGGCGATCCCCCGTGCGCGCAGCGCAGGGGTGCCGGTCACCTTGGCTTGCAGAAAACCGGCGCCGTGCAGCAGCAACAGGCTGATGGCGGTGGCCAGCACCGAGAGTAGCCAGCCCCAGTGGAAGTCGAACGCGCCATAGTGCAGACGCAGCGCCGTGTCGAAGCGAAACGGCAGCCCCTCCATCACCAGACCGATAGCCGCACCGAGGATGAGCGCCGGTATCAGGCCACCGGCCACCAGTGCCCGATCCCACCAGCGGCGCCAAACCGGATCGGCCAGCTTGCTGCGATAGTCAAAGCCGACCGGACGCAAAAATAGCCCGAGCAGCAGCACCACCATGGGGATGTAAAGCCCCGAGAAGGCGGCGGCATAAACCAGCGGCCAGGCGGCGAACAGGGCACCGGCACCGGCAATCAGCCACACCTGATTGCCCTCCCACACCGGCCCCACGCTGTTGATCACCAGACGGCGGTCGTCGTCATCTTTCGACACCACCGGCAGCAGCATGGCGATGCCGAGATCGAAGCCATCCATCACGATAAAACCGACCATCATGAAGAGCACCAGCGCCCACCAGATGAGTTTCAGGGTTGCGTAATCCATCAGGCGATCCTCGCAAGTTCGGGTTGTTCACCGCTGTAGCGGCCGGTATGGAGAATGGCGGGCCCCTTGAGGATCACATGGCGCAACAGGAACAGCTCCACCACCAGCAACAGGGTGTAGATGGAACAGATGGCGATCAGGCTGAACCAGAGTTGGCCCGGCTGAAGCAAAGAGACCGAGGCCGAGACCGGCAGCACATCGCTGATGGTCCAGGGTTGACGACCGAGCTCGGCCACCAGCCAGCCCGCCTCGATGGCAATCCAGGGCAGCGGAATGCTCCAGAGCAGGGTCTTGAGCAGTCGTGGCGAGTCTTGCAGCCGGTTGCGGCAGAGCTGAACAAAGCTCACCACCATCAGCCCCAGCATGGTGACACCGAGCCCCACCATCACCCGAAAGCCCCAGAAGAGCGGCGCCACCGGCGGGATGGAGTCATCGACCGCTTTGGCAATCTCCGCCTCACCGGCCTTGGCGATATTGCTGGCATAGGGGGTCAGGAGCATGCCGTAACCAAGATCCTTGCCGTGCTGCTCGAAGCGGGCGCGGTTGGCAGGTGTATCAGCGCCCTGCCGGATCTGGTCGAGGGCCTCAGCCGCCACCATGCCGCTGCGAATGCGCGCCTCGTTCTGCACCTTGATATCCTTGAGGCCGGTCACCGCCTCGTCGATGGAGCGGGTGGCGATGATCCCCATCAGATACGGGATCTTGATGGCGGCGTGGGTGGTCTGCGCCTGCTGATCCGGGAAGCCGAACAGGGTAAAGGAGGCTGGTGCTGGCTCGGTCTCCCACTCCGCCTCGATGGCGGCGAGCTTGACCTTCTGCACCTCGCCGGTGCGATAGCCCGACTCATCCCCGAGCACAATGACCGAGAGGATGGCGGCCAGCCCGAAGCCGGAGGCAATGGCGAAGGAGCGCAGGGCGAACTGCACTTCCGTCTTGCGCAGCAGATACCAGCTGCTCACCCCCATCACGAACATGGAGGCCGCCACATAGCCCGCCGCGACGGTGTGAACGAACTTCACCTGCGCCACCGGGTTGAACAGCACGGCGGCGATATCCACCAGCTCCATGCGCTGGGTCAGCAGGTTGAACTCGGCCCCCACCGGGTTTTGCATCCAGCCGTTGCCGATCAGGATCCAGAGCGCGGAGAGATTGGATCCGAGCGCCACCAGCATGGTCACCAGCAGGTGCTTGCCGCGAGAGAGCTTGTCCCAGCCGAAGAAGAAGAGCCCCACCAGGGTCGATTCGAGGAAGAAGGCCATCAGCCCCTCGATGGCCAGCGGGGTACCGAAGATGTCCCCCACATAGTGGGAGTAGTAAGCCCAGTTGGTGCCGAACTGAAACTCCATGGTGATCCCCGTGGTGACCCCCATGACGAAGTTGATGCCAAACAGTTTGCCCCAGAAGCGGGTGATGTCCTGATAGATCACCTTGCCGGTCATCACATAAGCCGACTCGGCGATCACCAGGATCCAGGACAGCCCCAGCGTGAGGGGCACAAACAGGAAGTGGAACAGGGCCGTGGCGCCAAATTGCAGGCGAGACAGGCTGACCACGTCATCCGGATTGATCATGCGTCACTCTCTTTTGTTGTATTTGCCTTGCACGTTTCGTGCGTGACAAGTACATCACGGAGCATGACACCTATAACAGATGCAGTTATATTGAATTACACCTATAACAGTTGATCCAGATCATGTCCCTTTACCAGCAGTTGGCCGACCGCCTGCAAAGCCAGATCGACGATGGCATCTGGCAACCGGGGGAGCGCATCCCCTCCATTCGCCAGAGCTGCAAGACCCACGGGCTCAGCCCCATGACGGTGTTGCAGGCCTATCAACTGCTCGAAAGTCAGGGGCGGATCCTCGCCCGCCCCCAGTCCGGCTACTACGTCAAAGCCGCCTCACCACAGCTCGTGCAGCACACCCCGAGCCAGACTCACTACAGCGGCTCGGTGGATATCAACGATCTGGTGTTCGAGGTGTTGCAGGCGAGTAAATCGCGGGATCTGGTGCCCCTTGGCATGTCGGTAGCAGACCCGACTCTGTTCCCCCATCCCCAGCTCGGGCGGGCCCTGGCCAGCTGCATGCGCAAGCTCGATCCCTTCAGCACGGTGGCCGACCTGCCCCCCGGCAACGAAGCGCTGCGCCGCGCCATCGCCCAGCGCTACGCCAGCGACGGGGTAGCGGTCAATCCGCAGGAGATCATCATCACCACCGGCGCCATGGAGGCGCTCTCCCTCAGCCTGCAGGTGCTGACCGAGCCCGGTGACTGGGTGGTGGTGGAGTCCCCCACCTTCTATGGCGCCCTGCAGACCATCGAGCGGCTGAAACTCAAAGCGGTGGAGATCCCGGTGATCCCGGGGGTGGGCATCGACCTGGCGCTATTGGAAGACGCCCTCAGCCAGATGCCGATCAAGGCGTGCTGGCTGATGGGCAATGTGCAGCATCCGCTGGGTCACACCATGCCGGATGGCCACAAACAGAGGCTGATGGCGCTGCTCAACAGCCACGGGGTGCCGCTGGTGGAGGATGACGTCTATGCGGAGGTCTACTTCGGCCGCGAGCGTCCCAAGCCGATCCGCCACTGGGATCAGCGTGGCGACAGCCTGCTCTGCAGCTCCTTTTCCAAGTGTCTGGCGCCGGGCTTTCGGGTCGGCTGGGTGGTGGCGGGGCCCCATGCCGAGCGGGTACAGCGGCTGCAACTGATGTCCACCCTCTCCACCAATGTGCCGAGCCAGCTGGCGCTGGCCGAGATGCTGCGCCAGGGCGGGGTCGATGCCCACTTTCGCCGCCTGCGCCACACCCTGGCCCAGCGCCAGCAGCAGATGCGGGCGGCCCTGCAACGGCTGTTGCCGGACGAGGTGCGGATCTCCTCCCCCGATGGCGGCTACTTTCTCTGGCTGGCGCTGCCTGCCCATTTCGACAGCCGCGCCCTGCACGCCAAGGCTCTGGGCAACGGTTTTTCAGTAGCCCCCGGCGCGCTCTTTTCCAGTCAGGGGCAACACAACCACTGCCTGCGCCTCAACAGCTCCCATCCCTGGAGCGAACAGCTGGAGCAGGCCCTCACCCGGCTGGCCGCACTGATTGCCGCACAACTCGGTGAAAAGTAACGAGGCAAAGAGCCGCTGACGAAACGAACAAAGGCCCGTAACGGCCCTGTGTAGTTGGGGGGACGCGCCTTGTCTTGCCATCAAAAACTGATCATCTGGCCATGATCTGCGACTGCACCTTGAACCCCAGCGCCTCGTAGAGGGCTTTGGCGCGCTCGTTGAAGGCCATCACCTCCAGCCGGATTTGCTGAGCATCACGGGCCTTGGCCCACTCATCGCAATGGGCGATCAGCGCCTTGCCAATCCCGCGAGAGCGGTGCAACTCATCCACCACCACCGAGCCGATGCGGCAAATCGGCGCACGGGTGAGAAACGGCACGCTCTCATTGATGCCGATCCGCGCCGTCAAAAAGCCCACCACCCTGCCATCCTGCTCGGCAACGCAGAACAGACGCCCTTCTGCGGCAATGGCATCGAGCAAAAATGCCCGCTCCTCTGGCGAAGGGGGGCAGAACACTTCGGGATAGTGCTGATGGTGGATCTCTCCTATCTGCCGGTTCAGCTCGACAATGGCGTCTATATCCAGTTCGCTTGCCTTGCGTATCTCCAACAGTTGCTCCTTGCAAAAATGGTGATGGTCCTGCTCCATCTTAGGGGCTGTATCCCGCAATCCAAATAGGCTCATCCGCATCTTTTGGCGGGCAGCAGAAACAACAACGCCCCTTGAGCGGGGCGTTATCGGCAATCCATGGCGGTGAGGGTATCAGGCGGGGGCATTAAGCTGGGCCACCTGCCGCTCGATGCTCCCTTTGAGGTTGTCATCGAGTTTGAGGGCGCGCGCCAGCTCGTCGAGATAACCGCGCTCCATAAAGTGATCCACCTCGATGGCGAGCAGGGAGGCGAGATAGACCTCGGTGGCCAGCTCCATGTCGGTCACTTCCCGCGCCAGCGCGTGGGGATCGAGGGGGCGGGCCAGCTCGGCGTCAATCCAGCGGGCCGCATCGCTCTGGCCCTGTTCGGTCAGGTACTCCTGAATCTTCTGGCGCTCGGCGCCGTCGATATGGCCATCGGCCCGGGCTGCCGCCACCATGGCGCGCACCAAGAGGGCCGCGCGGGCATCCAGCGCATTGCCTTCCAGCCCGCTGATGGGATGGGTAGGCTGGGCCGGTGCCGCCTGCTGGGCCTGCCAATCCTGATAGAGCTTGTAGGCCAGCCCGCCAAGGGCTGCGGCGCCGCCCACGGCAGCGGCCTTGCCACCATATTTGCGCACTTTTTTATTGCCCAGCAGCAGACCGAGCGCGCCGCCGGCCAGCGCTCCCTGCATCTGCCCCTTGCGCTTGTCTCCGCCTTCGTTGAGCCAGCCTTTGCCAGCCCCCAGCAACTGTTCCAGCATCTGTTTCATGGTGTCACTCCTGCGGCTATGTTCCCGTCGATAGAGCAAGATAGTGACCCCGCCCCCCTGAATCGGGGATGAACCCTTGACCGGGCAGGCCGATGGGGCAAAGCTCAGGGAAACCCTTCAGGCAATAAGGATGTAACTGTGCCCAATCGCGAACTGACCCTGCAATTTCTGGCCGAACCCTCCGACGTCAATTTCGGCGGCAAGGTACACGGCGGCATGGTGATGAAGTGGATCGATCAGGCGGGCTATGCCTGCGCAGCCGGCTGGTGTGGCGGCTATGCGGTGACCGTCTATGTGGGGGGGATCCGTTTTTTGCGCCCCATCCAGATTGGCCAGCTGGTGGAGGTTCACGCCCAGGTGATCCATACCGGCACCACCAGCATGCATCTGGCGGTGGATGTCTACAGCCGCCACCCCACCGACACCGAGCGCCACAAGACCACCCACTGCATCATCATATTTGTGGCGATGGATGAGCAGGGCAAACCGACCCCGGTGCCCCAGTGGCAGCCGGTGAGCGAGAGCGATCTGCAGTTGCAGCAGTACGCCAAAAAGCTGATCGCCCTGCGCGAGGAGATCGACAAGGAGATGCGCCAGCACCTCTGACCTTGGTGGCTCACAACCCGACAGAGCGGGCGCTTTCGGCCAACGGCGGCGCCCCTGTATAATCCCCCCTCTTCCCGCAACAGGAACCCTGCCCATGTCACTGGAAACTGCCCCGCCCGAGGTAAAACTCGCGGTGGATCTGATTGAACTGCTGGAGACCAACCAGCTGGCCCCGGAGCTGGTGCTGGCAGCACTGGCCATCGTGAAACAGGATTACGAGCGCAAGCTGGCGGAGGGGAAGGATCTCTGATCGGCCCTCACACTTTGTTGCGCTTTTTCAGACTTCAACTTTTCCCCATACTGCAAATTACTGCGGCCCCATCACCTCGTCACAAAGGGCGATCAGGGCCGAACTCAAGCGGCTAAGCGGCTCGCTCCCGCCTACCCCGGCATGGAGCGCCAGCTCCACCGACGCCACCTTGGGCCACTGGGTCAGGGCCAGCTGATCGGCGGGCATCAGCCGTTTGGGTAGCAAGCTCACCCCGATCCCCGCGCTCACCGCCCCCTGCAAACTGGCGAGGCTGGCGCTGACATAGGCGATACGCCAGCGCCGCCCCAGGCCATAGAGCGCCTCGGTCATCTGCTGGCGATAGAGCCCTTCGCTCGGGAACACCACCAGCGGCAGCGGATCCCGTTCCCGTGCGGGCCAGTCGCGACTGTCGACCCACACCAGCGGCTCACTCCAGCTGGCGAGCGGCGAGCCCTGTCCGCGCACCTGTTTGACCAGCGCCAGATCCAGTTCCCCCGCCGCGAAGCGCTGCCAGATGTGATGGCTCAGGCCGCTCTCCACCTCCAGCCGCACCTCGGGGTAGTCGCGGGCAAAGGCGGCCAGCACCGGGGTGATGGCACCGGCGGCGAAATCCTCCGGCACTCCGAGGCTGAGCGATATGCTCCCCTCGCTCACCTGCTCCTCGGCCTGTGCCAGCAGCGCCAGAATGCGGCGGGCCAGCCCCAACAGCTGCTCCCCCTCGGCCGTCGCCACCACCTGCCGACCGGAGCGATCCAGCAGCGGGCAGCCGATCTGCTGTTCGAGCCTGCGCATCTGCTGGCTGATGGTGGATTGGGTCAGGTGGACCCGTTCACCGGCCCGGGTGAAGCTGCCGGTGTCGATAATGGCGACAAAACTGCGCAATAACAGGGGATCCAGCATGGGGCACTCCATTTACAAAATCACTGAAGCCCATTCTATCATTTTATTTCCAAATGACTTTTGAGCCCGCTAGGCTGGCGCTTTTGCCTCCTTTGACGGTGATCAGCCATGTTCAGCCCCGATGACTCCGCGTCCCGAATGCGCCCTGTTTCTCCCAGAACCGGAAACTGCACCCAATGAATCAACGAAATGCGGATCAACCCGCAGGCCAGGCCGCCCTGCTGGTGCTGGTGATCCTGACTGGCCTGAATCTGCGCCCCTTTCTTACCGCCATCGGCCCGCTGAGCGGCGAGATTGGCCGCGCCCTGTCGCTCGGGATGGATACCCTGGCCTGGCTCACCCTGCTGCCGCTGTGGCTCATCGGGGTCGGCGTGCTGCTCACCCCGCGCCTGCGCAGCATTGCCAGTGCCACTACCCTGCTGGGGCTGGCCCTGCTGCTGCTCGCGGCGGGCAGTGCCCTGCGTTTTGATGCCCAGAGCGGCGCCCTGCTGATCACCACCGCCGCCCTCTGCGGCCTGGGTTCGGCGCTGGTGCAGGGGGTCCTGCCCGCCCTTATCAAGGAGCACTTTGCCCGCAAGGTGCCGCAAGTGATGGGGATCTTCTCTGCCTGCATGATGGGGGGCGGGGCATTGGGGGCCAGTCTCACGCCACGGCTGGCGGTCAGCCTCGACTGGTCGCGGGCGCTGGCGCTCTGGAGCCTGCCGGTGCTGCTGGCCCTCGTCTGGCTAGGGTGGAAAGTGCGTCTGCCAAGCACCGCCGCGGTCGCCATTCCCCACGGCGAACAGAAGCTGATCACCTTGCCCCGCAGCTGGTTGCTGATCGTCTGCTTTGGCATCATCAACAGCGGCTACGGCATCGTAGTGGCCTGGCTGGCCCCCGCCTATATGGCGCAAGGGTGGAGCCCCGCGCAGGCGGGCGAGCTGGTCGCCTGGCTGGCGCTGGCGCAAACCGCCAGCGGCCTCGGTCTGCCGCTGCTGGCGGCGCGCAAGATGGATCGGCGACCATGGATGGGCCTTGCCATCGCCATGCAGCTGGCGGGATTCGGCGGTCTCTGGCTGGCGCAGCCAGTGCCCCCATTCTCTGGTGCATGCTGTGCGGCGCCGGTCTTGGCGGCAGTTTTTCGCTCATCATGGTGATTGCGCTCGATCACCTGCCAGACCCGCGCCGCGCGGGCACCCTGAGCGCCCTGATGCAGGGCTTCGGCTTTATGCTGGCGGCCACCGGCCCTTGGGTGGCGGCACGGCTCTATCACTATGTGGGCGACTTTGCGGCCGCCTGGCAGTGGCAACTGGGAGGATTGCTGCTGATGAGCCTGCTGGTGCTGCGCCTCGACCCACGCCACTATCCCCGCGTTATGCGGTTACCGACCGCCAGCGAGCCAACCCTTTCGGCGCCCCGCCCAACCGACTCTGCGACCCAAAGCAACACACCGGCCTGAGGCCGGTGTGTTGGGGATAACCGTGTTAGGGATGACAAGGTAGGCTGACGCCACTCAGGGGAGCAACTCAGCGCCCCTTCTTCTGCCGTCCGGTGTTAGCGGTGCGCGGCTTGCCAGCGGCCGGTTTGCCTCCCTTGGGAGCCCCTTTGCCAGCACCGCCCTTGTTGGCTGCACCTTTGCCCGCACCACCCTTGCCCACCGGCAGCTTCTTCTCGAAGGCTTCCGGGCCCGGCACATTGGGACGCCCGCCAATCTCGTGATCATCATCGCGGCGCGGCTTCTTGCCCTGCCCCGGTTTGGCGCTTTGCACCGCAGGGGCCTTGGCCGCCTTGGGCTTGTCGCCTTTGGCCGGTTTCACCTCGGAAGAGGAGTCCTCAATCAGCTTGAACAGATCGATCAGCTCGTCGTCGGTGAGATCGCGCCACTCGCCCACCGGCAGCCCCTTGAGGCTGACGTTCATGATGCGGATGCGCTCCAGCTTGGTCACTTCAAAACCGAAGTACTCGCACATGCGGCGGATCTGGCGGTTAAGCCCCTGCACCAGGGTGATGCGAAAGACGAACGGCGCCTCTTTCTTCACCTTGCACTTCTTGGTCACTGTACCGAGGATCGGCACCCCGGCCGCCATGCCGCGCACAAACTCGTCGGTCACCGGCTTGTCGACGGTCACCAGATACTCTTTCTCGTGATCGTTGCCCGCCCGCAGGATCTTGTTGACCAGATCGCCGTGGTTGGTGAGGAAAATCAGCCCCTGCGAATCCTTGTCGAGACGCCCGATGGGGAAGACCCGAGTGCTGTGGTTGACGAAATCGACGATGTTGTCCTTCTCGCCCGCCTCTGTGGTACTGACGATACCCACCGGCTTGTTGAGGGCGATCAGCACCAGACTGTCCGCCTCGCGCGGCTCGATCACCTGACCGTTCACCTTGACCAGATCGCCAACCTGCACCTGATCGCCAATCCCGGCGCGCTTGCCGTTGATAAAGACATGGCCCTGCTCGATAAAGCGGTCAGCCTCGCGGCGCGAGCAGATACCGCTCTCGCTGATGTATTTGTTCAGGCGCATGGATTCGTTAGCCAGCATGGTGCACCTGCCACAGGTTCTGGGCCGCGCCCGGTTGTGCCATCGCCTGTTCCGGCTGCGCCGGGGAGGCTGTCTGCTGCATCAGCCAATTCACTACGTCAAAGTTCTGCATACCATTCCATCTTCAAAAAAGGCCAATGCCAGCTTATCCATCAAAAAACGCCGCTACAGTAGCATAATTGCCCCCTCTCAGGGGCAGATAGTTGCAGAGTCGCAGCGCCCAAGCGGGCATCCGAGGACAAGTTCACGCCGCCAGATGGCCCGCGATGCAACCTTTGAACGGCCAGCCTGATGCCAACAGCGGGATCAGGCGCCCACAGCCAGCGCGGACGAACGCCATCAACTATACATATCACCTTGTTTCCATTAGGCTTTAAGCCGGTTGGCCGCGCCCAATGTGCTGCGCCAAACTCGCCCGCCCAGAAGCGGCCCCATCTCTATCGCCAAGGATTGCACCATGCTGGCTCACACTCGCCGCCTTGTTCGCCGTGCTCTGCTGACCCTGTTGCTGCTGTTGCTGACCGCGTGGGCGGTGATTGCCTACTTCGCCTGGCAAGCAGCGCCGCTGCAACTGTGGCACACAGTGGTGCCCCCAGAGCTCAGCGCCGATGAGCTCGATAACAGCGACTGGCAAGCCTATCTGACCCGCGAAGCAGAGCTGTTCGAGCTGGTGGCCACCGAGGTAGTCGCCAAGACACCACCCGAGCAGCAACTGGCCAGCAATCGTTACTATCAGGACGCCCCCATCAACCCCGCCCGCTTTCAGCAAAACTGGAATCGCTCCTACCTGCTGCGCCCCGAGGGGGAAGTCAAAGGGGTGGCGGTGCTGCTGCACGGCCTGACCGACTCCCCCTATAGCCTGCGCCATCTGGCCAGACGCTATCAGCAGCAGGGCTTTATCGCGCTGGGGCTGCGGATCCCCGGCCACGGCACCGTGCCCGCTGGCCTCGTAGATGTGGATTGGGAGACCTGGCTGGCCGCCACCCGACTGGCGGTGCGGGAGGCCAGATTGCTGGCACCGGGCAAGCGGCCGCTGCATCTGGTGGGCTTTTCCAACGGCGGCGCGCTAGCGGTGAAATATGCGCTCGATGCGCTGGCCGACCCGAGCGGCACGCTGGCAAAACCGGATCGGCTGGTGCTGATCTCCCCGATGATCGGGGTGACCCGCTTTGCCCGCTTCGCCGGGCTCAAGGCCGTGCCTGCCCTGCTGCCTGCCTTTGCCAACGCCGCTTGGCTCGACACCATGCCGGAGTTCAACCCGTTCAAATACAACTCGTTTCCGGTCAACGGCGCGCGCCAGTCCTACCGCCTGACCCACGCCATTCAGCAGCAGGTGCGCCAGCTGGCCGCCAGTGGCGAGCTGGCGGCGTTTCCCCCCGCCCTCACCTTCCAGTCGGTGATGGACTACACCGTCAGCACCCGCTCCATCATTGCCGATCTCTACCACTACCTGCCGGCCAACGGCAGCGAACTGGTGCTGTTTGATATCAACCGCAGCACCCTGTTTGGCCCACTGATGAGCTCGGCCTCCGAGCTGGCGCTGCACCGCTTGCAGCCAAACGCCCCCGAGCACTATCGCCTCACTGTGGTGGGCAATGTCGAGCCAACCTCCCCCGCGACGCAGGCCAGAACGCTGGCCAGCGCAGACCAGCCTGCACAGCTCCGCCCGCTGGGCATCGACTATCCCAAGGAGATCTACTCCCTCTCCCATGTGGCGCTCCCCTTCCCGATGGACGACCCCCTCTATGGCATGGCTGCGCGCCCGGAGCAGCGGGAGCAATACGGCATCAATCTCGGCGGTCTGGCCCTGCGTGGCGAGCGCGGCGTGCTGATCGTCAACCCCGGCGCCCTCACCCGCACCTCTTCCAACCCCTTCTACCCCTATCTGCAGCAGCGCGTGATGGAGACCCTCACCGCCCCTCCCGTCGCCCCGTCTGCCGCCGTAATCCCTGCCAGCAGCAGTCAATATGATGCGGCCTATCAGGCCGAACTGGAGCAGTTTTTACAGGAGATCGATGAGAGCAGCACGCCTTTCTAGGGCGTTTCTGGAGTATCGGCAAAGAGCCACTGGCGCTGGGTCGATAGCGATACAAGAAAGGGGCCGTCAAGTGACGGCCCCTTTCTATTGATGATGGCGATGGGAGTGATGGCTTGGTGGGCTCAGGGATAGATGCTCACTTCTATCAGATTCTGATCCGGGTCGAGGAAGTAGATGGACTCGATGGCCCCGCAAGCACCGCTTTTGGTCACCGGCCCCTCGACAATCTCCACCCCGTGGCAGGCCAGCTGGGCCATCACCTGCTCCAGCGGCCAGCGGGTGATAAGGCAGACATCTCCCGACCCCACCTGCGCCCGATTGCGCGGCTCCTGCCCCAGCAGTTGCAGATTGATCTTCTGGTTGCCAAACCCTACCGCCCGGCGCCCCGCACCGAAGGTGATGGCCTCCATATTGAGCACCGAACTGTAAAACGCCACGGCCCGTTCGATATCACTGACCGTCAATACCAGATGGTCGATATGGCTGATCATGGTTACCTCCTAGTGACGCCGACAAGGCGGTCAATTGCAACAACACTTGAGATGACAGCATACCGATACGGCAGGCGACGGGCAAAAAATGGTATCTAGATCCAGTTATTTTAATAAAGAGTTACCAAATTTCCTTCGTTGAAAAATTTCGACGCATATAGGAATACGAGATAATTCATCTTGCCTTTACAAAAACCACTGGATACCATTTAAGCATTTTATAACTATTTCAAAGTACCTTCTTATATATTTGCGATCCATCTTAGAGTTTCTGAGAAATGTATGTAAATCATGGAAAATCCATACAACTTTTCTGGCCGTGTGAAAATCACATGAACAACGTTGAACAGCTAGTTGGCGCCCCATCCAACCGTAGCAATTACAGATTCGCCAATGACCAAGTGAAGAAAGTAACAAAAGTCGCGAGACGAGACGAAGCCACAACTCACTTAAACGATACAGAAAATGCATCGGGTAGTGACTTCAAGAAGCAAGTCGCTTGCACCTCACAATCCTAGGGGGTATCCCATAAATGACCGTTCCAGAACTTGAATTCCTGAAAAATGAAGCCGGTGAAGAAGAAGGACTTTCCGACGCAGGTATCGAAACCTTCCGCGATGATCCATATGCAAGCTGTGCCAGAGAGGCTGGTCAAAACTCACGCGATGCTGGCCTTGATGGCAAGCCAGTCCGAATGACGTTCGATTTGAAACAGGAAGATATTGCAAATATCCCTTTTCATGCATCACTTGCGAGAACCTTGAACTGCTGCAGCAGCCAAGCTCATGCAGAGAAAGAAAAGGAGTTTTTCAAAAATGCGTGTGCCGTAATGTCCAGAGATACATTACCAATTTTGAGAATATCCGACTTCAATACGAAGGGACTTATAGGACCTCCAGAGAAAAGTGGAACGGCATTTCACTCATTGCTGAAGTCATCAGGAGTAAGCAAAAAAGACAGCGAAACCTCAGGAGGGTCTTACGGAATAGGGAAAAATGCAAATTTTGCAGTTTCAGACCTGCAAACAGTTATGTATTCGACACTTTATGTCGGAGAAGATAATGAGCATCATTTTGCAGCACAAGGTAAGGTAAAGCTAGTATCTCATACTGACGGGAACAACGTTCATAGGCGTGCTATAGGGTACTGGGGATTCTCTGATAACTTCCGAGCCATTACCAACGCCTCTCAAGTTCCAGCATGGATGCAACGTTCAGATGTTGGAACTTCTATATTTTGTGTCGGATTTCGCGAGTCGGAAGACTGGGCTGAACGGATGGCATTCTCGCTTGTTTCCAATTTTTTTGTAGCTATTCAAAATGAAGACATGGAATTCGAGGTAGATTCTGGAAAAATAAAAATAAACAGCAATACCCTTGAGGAATTATTATCGAATGATGCTATTGAAGAAACAGCTGATAAATCTGGGCACTCTTCCGAGTTGGAATTTGCACGTCAACTATACAAATGTCTAGTTGCGGAAACTGCTACAGAAGAAATCATTGATATCCCTAACTTGGGAAAAATGAAAGTCCGGATACTAATGGAAGTTGGCATGCCGCGACGGGTTGGATTTGTTCGAAATGGCATGCTTATTACCGATAACCTCAGGAATTTTGGCCATGTTCTTGCAAGGTTCAATGGCGCAGATTTCATCGCGTTGGTAGAACCCAATGATGATTCCGCAAGCAAGGTTCTTAAAAAGCTGGAGAATCCTGCGCACAATGCTTTTTCTGCAGAACGTATATCTGACCCTGAAGGGCGACGTACTACGGAAAAAGCAATGCGTAAATTGGGTGAAAAATTACGAAACATAATTAAATCATACACAACCATACCAGTTCAGGACTCATTAACACTAGATGAGTTGGGAGAGTTCTTTTCTTACAAGGGAACATCAGATACAGAACCAGATCCCAACAGTGAGAACGACCCTGAAAAATACACATATTCAGCAGCTCATGTTAATACCAGAAAAAATAGTACTTATCGCCATAATGTTAAAGATGACGGGCAGAATGGCAGGCACAAAGCACGTAATAGCACAACATCCAATGGAGGAAGCAGCTCTCAACCAATATCTAAAGGAGCTGAAGATACTGATAGATCGGATATGCATACCGCATTAAATCTATTGGATGTAAGGAACCGTATAGCCCCTGATGATAAAGGCATAGCTAAGTCAAGAACGTTATACTTTAGTTCTCCTGTCACGGGGAAAATTGAGTTGATATTACAAGCAACAGGTGTCAATACCCCTGAGAGCTTACATCCAGTAAACGCAAACGGTGCATCTATCAATAATAAAAAACTTTTACTTGATGTAAAAGAGGGGACAAGAAACTCCATTTATGTCGAGTTTGATGAACCTTATGATGGCCCCATTGAAATTTACGCCAGAAAAATCTCCAGCATGGGAGAAACAAAATGAGGATAACTGAAAATACTAGATTTCCACACCCAGTGCTCGGGCTTGATAGCGGTGACTTTGTCGCTGGGGAATTTAGCATACAAATACAAGTCAAAGAAGATCGGTCTGCAGGTACAGTAACTTTGGAGCATGCAATCACTCTAACTGAACCAGCGATTCGAGCTCTAGTTGAGAGTAATCAAGCATCGGTTGGATGCATAATAAAATGTGCTGATACCTTCTTCAGCGATCTCAAAAAAATGACTTGGTCAACCGGGATAACAGATTTCCCTCCAAATCAATTACTTAATCAGGTTACTTTTCTCCCAATCGTTTGGTTGAAAAAAGACTTGGATAATTGGGATCCTGGTACGATCAATTCTGAGTTCTCCCCTCCTATATCTCTCAAGAAGAGCGATATTATTGCAATTGGTAACGAGTTAATGATAAGCGTCGGGCAAGCGAAGCTGACACCTATTGAGAGTATTTTCGAGCTTGTTAAGTCAGAAAGGATTCCCGATGGAGAGTTACAGGTAGACATATCTGGATCCTGTATTGGTTTACTTGTCTCAGAAAAAACATTTCAGACTCTTAGTGAGCTGAGATTACAGTCACACTCGAAAGATATATTGATGAGTTCGATATATCTTCCTGCGGTAATGGAGGTTCTAGACATACTCCGTAATGACAGCAAGGAATATGAATTGCAGCGCTGGTACCAGCCATTTCTTGCCAAGTGTCATGCAAAGGGTATCGACATAGAATCAAACCATTCAATTCTTGAAGCAGCACAATGTCTTTTGGAACATCCAATATCTCATCTTGGAAAAATTGCAGAGGAATAAAAAATGTCTTATGTGCCTCTTAAATATTTATCACAAAGTGTTTTAGACTCACTTGGTAATGATATCTCATCTAATCGAGAAAGGTACATTAGCGGGGACTTTTCAGACCTTGCCAAGGAGAATGGATGGGAAATAAAAAGCAATACAGTAAATGTTGATCTAGATGCACTAAATGAACTCAATGGCACTAAAAGTACCGCTGAAGCTGACATCAGAAACTCCCTGATTGTTTACAAGTCCTTACAAGGTATGACCCCGGCATTAGCAAGAGAAGAACGTTTATGGGTTAGACTGACTCATGTTGAATGCTTGCAATATAGCAGAGCTAGATGGATAAAAAATGTTAATGACGAAGCCTTGGATAACACCGTAAAAAAGCATTTTTTTGCCAGAGGACGTACCGGTGTTCGTGATGATAATGCAATATCTAGATTATGGTGGAATATGCATGTCGCAACAATCGCAAATCCAGAATCCCCAGAAAGTGCACTTCAACTAATACTCAAAACTGCCGATATTCGTCAGGCTATTGTAGAGCGACCAAATATTGCATCGCGAAAACATCTTGCTCAGGCAATAGTGCGTGCAATGGATGCTATTCCTTGGCTAACTTCCTCTGAAGTTATTTTTCGTGAATTCATGAAAGAAATGAATAGGGACGCTGGCGGTATTTTATTTGAGGCGATATCAGCCTCTGAGGCTGATTGTATCCTTAGAAAATATGCCTCACGGGTTAAATTTAATTTAGAGAATTCGGAAAAATAATTTCATTTTAAAGGCGAAGCAAGTAGGTACCTTATAACTTGCTTCGCCTTTTTATTCTACTGACCACACTACATAGTTTATTTATGATGGTTGTGTTTTGATAATATAATATTTAAAACCAGTTTCGCTATTTTATTTGCTAGCAACGGCGGCACTGCATTACCAACTTGATGATACTGCTGTGTCCTCCCCCCTTGGAAGAAATAGTTGTCAGGAAATGTCTGCAAGCGGGCGGCTTCTCTCACTGTCAGACTGCGACATTGCCTTGGATCGTAGTGGATGAAATAATGCCCATCCTTCGAAATGTGACTGGTGATTGTTGTTGATGGTGCATCAGCCAGCTGCACTCTGAATCTGTCAGAAAAATTGCCGGACTCCCAGTTTTTGTGATCCGGAGCCAATCCTGGCAGACAAAAATCTGTATGGCCTTTTGGTGAACGACCATATTCTTCAGCAAAACATGCCGCAAAACCATAACGGGCCAAATCATCAATACGATGCCCTCTGGTTTCATGATTCAACCATACCTTAAGCTTGGGATCCGAATACCATTTCTCTAACTTGTAATTACCAATAAAAACGGACTTTTCATCTTTTTCAAGACGCAATGAACCAGGATGGCTTGCCTCAAGAGTTTCAGCCACTGCGGACAATTTATTGGCAAGAGGCTTTATATGTTCAGCCCCCAGTGGAGCATTCAGGGCAAGCTCCATCAATTGATCATTAACAGAAGAAACCCAATTTTCATAAGAATCTTCCTGCTTGCTCAACTTGCTTCTCAAGACAGGTAGATCACCTATTACTTGTTTTACCGTGATGGGTTCTTCTTGTGACAATTTCGGCAATTCAGTCAATATGCGATCATCCCGAATACCTAGCAAAATCACTCGGTGACGAGCTTGTGGGATACCATACTCCTCTGATTTAATTATGAACTTTCTTGCATCAATTGCTTTGGGGTCATCGCCATCTCTGAATACCTCGTCGCTAACCAGTGACACAATCTGGTAACGCAAATCATCATCAGAAACATCCAATGCAGCATTGGGGTTTGCCAGATCTCGAAGTATCTGATGGAAAATAAAATCCCCATTTATTTTTGAAGATAGGATACCTTTGACATTCTCCATGACAAATATATCTGGCCTGTTTCTTTGAATAATCCGCAGATACTCTTTGTATAAAAAATGTCGATGGTCTTCTTCCGGTTTGTAATCGGATTTGCCCTTGTTTCTGGAACGCCCTGCAAGGGAGTATGCTTGGCAGGGAGGCCCACCAATCAACACCCATGGCTGGGATTCGTTTCTGTTTTCAAGCGCCTTGGTTATTGCCTGATCAAGTCGTTGATTGCCAGATTCACTGCCGATCTCCAGACACATGGCTTCCAAACCAGCCTTCTCCCAGAGGTCATTAGTCTTTTCCGTGTAAGGTTGGTCAGCGTCACCATTGCAATACTGGTAGTAATCTTGGAGGCAATCTCGCCGATGATTTGAGCAGGCGATAAAAGGAGCGAAGTCTCAAGGTTTCACGTGCTATTGGGTCCTTCTCCGCGGAAACCCGGATCTCGAATGCCTTGCCATCGTTGAGAGATGAAAACCCCTCACCCAAACCACCAGGACCGGCAAACAAATCGACAACGGGGATGGATGATGAAAAAATGCTCATTGGTAATTACTGTGTTTTTGATCAGGCCATAAAGATACCAGGAAGCTTGCCAAGCAGGAAGCAAAAGCATGGATGTTGTCGATACTGCAACTCGTTCAGCCATGATGGCTGGCATCAAAAGCAAAAACACACGCCCTGAACTGGCACTGCGCAGATTTCTTCATGGATTGGGATTTCGTTTTCGAGTGCATGTCAAAGAACTTCCCGGCAAACCTGATCTCGTTCTTCCCCGCTACCGGCTCTGCATTTTCGTTCATGGCTGTTTTTGGCATCGCCATCCGGGCTGCCGCTTTGCTGCAACCCCCAAAAGCAATACCGAATTCTGGCGGCAGAAATTTGTGGCCAATACAGCTCGTGATGAACTGGTTGAAAAACAGCTGCATGAAGCTGGCTGGCGAGTGTTCAGGATTTGGGAGTGCGGACTCAAAAATGCCGATTTTCAGACATTGGGCTGGCTGCCGGAACGGGTAAGGGGAACAACTTCTTTTCTTGACTGGCCTGAGTTCGAAACTCTCTGAGTACCCTCTAGTCATGGTGCTCATGCGAACAGCTTGCCAAACTGCCTCAATCTTGCGCAAAACCCCGGCTAAATTATCCAGTTGCATAATAACCATGCGGCCTTGCGGTTGTTTAACTGGCCCTAACGTCAGATAATACCGCCCGCCTTCAAACCCCGATAACCCGACTTTCAGTGACGGTAATTGATGACTGAGTACCTGCTTTTATTGATCGGCACCGTGCTGGTTAACAACTTCGTGCTGGTGAAATTCCTCGGCCTCTGCCCCTTTATGGGGGTCTCCGGCAAGCTGGAAACCGCCATCGGCATGGGGCTGGCGACCACCTTCGTGATGACCCTCGCCAGTGCCAGCTCCTATCTGGTGGAGCACTATATCCTGCTGCCGCTGGATATCGCCTATCTGCGCACCCTCGCCTTTATTCTGGTGATCGCCGTGGTGGTGCAGTTTACCGAGATGGTGGTGCGCAAAAGCAGCCCGACCCTCTATCGCCTGCTGGGGATCTTCCTGCCGCTCATCACCACCAACTGCGCGGTGCTCGGGGTGGCGCTGCTGAGCATCAACGAGCGTCATGACTTCGTGCAGAGCGTGATCTACGGCTTTGGCGCCGCCACCGGTTTCTCGCTGGTGCTGATCCTGTTTGCCGCCATGCGCGAGCGACTGGTCGCCGCCGATGTGCCCGCGCCGTTTCGCGGGGTCTCCATTGCCATGATCACTGCCGGTCTGATGTCTCTGGCCTTTATGGGCTTTACCGGCCTCATCAAGATATAACCATGATCCATATTCTTTTTGCCATTCTGGTGCTGACCCTTCTGGCGCTGGCGTTCGGGATTATCCTGGGCTTTGCCGCCGTCAAGTTTCATGTGGAAGCAGACCCCATCGTCGATCAGCTCGATGCCCTGCTGCCCCAGACCCAGTGTGGCCAGTGCGGCTATCCCGGCTGCAAACCCTACGCCGAGGCGGTTGCCAACGGCGATCAGATCAACAAGTGCGTACCCGGTGGCGAGGCCACCATGCGCAAGATTGCCGACCTGATGGGGGTCGAACCCCAGCCGCTGGGCGGCAGTGACGAGGCCGCAGTGCCGGTCAAGAAGGTCGCCTTTATCCACGAAGATCAGTGCATCGGCTGCACCAAGTGCATTCAGGCCTGCCCGGTGGACGCCATCGTCGGCGCCACCAAGGCGATGCATACCGTGATTGCCAGCGAGTGTACCGGTTGCGATCTCTGTGTCGATCCCTGCCCGACCGACTGCATCGAGATGATCCCGGTGCCCACCACGGTCGATAACTGGAAGTGGGATCTCAATAACGTGCATGTTCCGGGCAAGATTCCGGTCAAGTTGGTGGAGTAACCATGCAGTCTTTACTTGAACGCATCAAAGCCGGGAATATCTGGGACTTTCACGGTGGTATTCACCCCGCCGACAACAAACTGCAATCGAGCCAGAGCCCGGTCGAGCAGGCCGGTCTGCCACCGCGCCTCATCATTCCGGTGCGCCAGCACGCAGGCGCTGCTGGCGACCTGCTGGTGCAGGTGGGTGACAAGGTCAAGAAGGGTCAACCGCTGACCCGTTACGCCAGAGGGCGGGTGGTGCCGGTGCACGCCTCCACCTCGGGCACCATCACCGAGATTGCCAACCACACGGTCGCTCACCCCTCCGGGCTTGACGATCTCTGCGTCATCCTCACCCCCGATGGCGAGGATGAGTGGGGCGAGCGCAATGGCAAACCCGATTACTGGAATCTGGAGCGGGGCGAACTGCTCGAGCGCATCCAGCAGGCGGGCATTGCCGGTCTTGGCGGCGCCGTGTTCCCCACCCACAGCAAGCTCGATGGCCGCGGCCAGCTCACCGAGATCCTGATCGTCAACGGGCTGGAGTGCGAACCCTACATCACCACCGACGATCGGCTGATGCAGCAGTACGCCGACGAGATCATGGATGGCATTCGGGTGCTCAAGCACCTGCTCAAACCGAAACTCACCCTGATCGGGGTGGAAGACAACAAGCCCGAGGCGATCACCGAGCTGACCCGTCACGCCACCGACGAAGATGTGCTGGTCAAGACGGTGCCGACCAAGTACCCCTCGGGTGGTGCCAAGCAGACCATCGAGCTGCTGACCGGCCGTCAGGTGCCCAAAGGCGGCCGCGCGGTCGATATCGGCATCATGGTGCTCAACGTCGCCACCGTGTTTGCCATCAAGCGCGCCATTATCGACGGCGAACCGCTGATCGAGCGGATCGTTACCCTCACCGGCGACAGCTTCAAAAAGCCCGGCAACGCCTGGGTACGCCTCGGTACGCCGGTACGCTGGCTGTTGCAGCGTTTCGAGCTGCAACCGGAAGCGGAGCAGCGGGTGATCATGGGGGGCCCCATGATGGGCTTTACCCTGCCCCACGCCATGGTGCCTGTGGTCAAGGCCACCAACTGCCTGCTGGCGCCGACGCAGGCTGAACTGCCCGCCCCCGGCCCGGAGCAGCCCTGCATCCGTTGCAGCGCCTGTGCCGATGCCTGCCCGGCCACCCTGCTGCCGCAAGAGCTCTACTGGTACAGCCGGGCCAAGGAGTATGACAAGGCCGAGAAACTCAACCTGATGGACTGCATCGAGTGCGGCGCCTGCGCCTGGGTCTGCCCGAGCGAGATCCCGCTGGTGCAGTACTACAAGATCGCCAAAGACGACATTCGCGAAGCCCGCGCCGAGGCCGAAAAAGCCGAGCGTGCCAAGCAGCGCTTTGAGGCCAAGCAGGCCCGCTTCGAGCGGGAGAAAGCGGCCCGTGAAGCGCGCCATGCCGAAGCCGCCGCCCAGCGCCGTCAGACCATGACGGCCGCAGGCGGGGAAGATCCGGTGGCAGCGGCACTGGCCCGCATCAAGGCCAAGCAGGATGCGCCCATCACAGCCATTGCCGCCACCGCCGAGGGCTTGCCTGACAACAGCGCCGTGATCGCCGCACGCGAAGCCCGCAAACGGGAAGCGGAAGCGCGCCGCGCCGCCAAGCTGGCGGAGAGCGCAAATAGCGAAACAGCCGCTGCGGCGCAACCCGCCGAGGCGGTTGACCCCGCCAGCGATCCCAAGAAAGCAGCCATCGCCGCCGCACTGGCGCGCGCCAAGGCCAAGAAAGCCGCTCAGGCTGGCGATAGCGCCGAGCCTGTGTCTGCCGAAGCCGTTGCTGCCCCTGCGGTAGTAAATGCTGATCAGCAAAAGGCAGAGGTTGATCCGAAAAAGGCGGCGATTGCTGCCGCCATTGCCCGTGCCAAGGCCAAAAAGGCCGAGGCGAATGGTGAACCGGTAAGCACAGCCAACAGCGCGGTAGCAGACGCAGGCTCGCAAGGCGATGCGCCATCTGCTGCCAGCGAAGCAGTTAATCCCAAGAAAGCGGCTATCGCTGCCGCCATCGCCCGAGCCAAAGCCAAAAAGGCCGCCCAGCAGGGCGACAGCGCTGAGGGCGACCTGACCGCAAATGCTGGCACCAGCGAATCCGCTGCAACCCAAAGCACTGCACCATCTGCTGTCAGCGAAGCGGTCGATCCCAAGAAAGCAGCTATCGCAGCTGCCATCGCCCGGGCCAAGGCCAAGAAGGCCGCCCAGCAGGGTGACAGCGCTGAGGGCGATCTGACTGCAAATGCTGGCGCCAGCGAAACGGCAGCAACCCAAAGCGATGCGCCATCTGCTGCCAGCGAAGCAGTTGATCCCAAGAAAGCGGCTATCGCTGCCGCCATCGCTCGTGCCAAGGCCAAAAAGCTGGCCCAGCAGGGCGCAAGTACCAGTGCTGAGGTAGAAAATGCCGGTGCTGAAGGTGCGCAGAGTGAGCCAGCTGCCAGCACGGAGACCCGCGACATGACGGTAGCCAAGAGCGAAGTAACCACCAGCCAAAGCGATACGGCTGCAAGCGAAGCGGTCGATCCCAAGAAGGCCGCTATCGCCGCAGCCATCGCCCGCGCCAAGGCCAAAAAGCTGGCCCAGCAGAGCGCAAGTACCAGTGCTGAGGTAGAAAATGCCGATGCTGAGGTAGAAAGTGCCGCTACTCAGGTAGAGAGTGCCGGAGCTGAGGGTGAGCGCGCACCGGCCGAGCCGATGCAAAGCGATGCAGCCAGCAGTGAGCAAGCACTTGCCGTAGCAGAGGCTCCTGAAGCGAGTGCTCCAGCGGTTGACGCCCCGGTTGATCCGAAAAAAGCGGCCATTGCAGCCGCGGTGGCCCGCGCCAAGGCGAAGAAGCTGGCGACCGAGGCAGCCAGAGCCGCCGGGACCGCCGCTGAAGATGTCCCGTCAGCCGACCGAACAACCACAAGGTAATCGACAGACTCATGTTCAATATTGCGACTGCGCCGTTTGCCCATAACCGCAAACAGACCCGAACCCTGATGCTGCTGGTGATCCTGGCCTGCGTGCCGGGCTTGCTGGCCCAGACTTGGTTCTTCGGCTGGGGCTCCTTTATCCAAATCCTGCTGGCGCTGGTCACTGCGCTGCTGTGCGAGGCGCTGGTGCTCAAGCTCCGTGGCCGCGCCATCAAGCCTGCCCTGATGGATGGCAGTGCAGCGCTCACCGCCGTGCTGATCGGTCTCTCCCTGCCGCCGCTGCTGCCGTGGTGGATGCTGGTGGTGGGCACGGCCTTTGCCATCATTGTCGCCAAGCACCTTTACGGCGGACTGGGTCAGAACCTGTTCAACCCGGCCATGGTCGCCTATGTGCTGCTGCTGGTCTCCTTCCCGGTGCAGATGACCAGCTGGCTGCCGCCGGAGAGCGTGCGCGCCTACAGCCTCGGCTTTGGTGATGCGGCGTCGGTGATCTTCACCGGCTTTAGCCTCGACGGCTACAGCATGGCGCAGCTCAAGCAGGGGGTGGATGGTCTCACCATGGCGACCCCTCTCGATACCCTGAAAACCGGCCTGACTCAGGGGCTCACCACTGGCGAGATCCTGAGCGGCCCGCTATTCGAGGGTTGGGGCGGCATCGGCTGGAGCTGGGTCAACCTCGGCTATCTGCTGGGCGGCCTGTTCCTGCTGCAGCAGAAGGTGATCAACTGGCGCATTCCCACCGCGATTCTCGGTGCCCTGCTGGCGGCCTCCACCATCGGCTATCTGGTAAGCCCGGATGCGACTGCCACGCCCATGTTCCATCTATTCAGCGGCGCTACCATGCTGGGGGCCTTCTTTATCGCCACCGATCCGGTCAGTGCCTGCACCACACCGCGTGGCCGACTGGTCTATGGCGTGCTGATCGGGGTGCTGGTCTACATCATTCGCCGTTTTGGCGGCTATCCAGATGCGTTCGCCTTCGCCGTGCTGCTGGCCAACCTTTGCGTACCCTTTATCGACAGCCTGACTCGTCCGAAGGTATACGGAGCCCGTCGCCAATGACCAAGACGATAACGCCGAAACGTATCGAGTGCTGCTGGCCAACCTCTGCGTTGCCCATTTTTATCGACACGCTGACTCGCCCGAAAGTGTATGGAGCTCGTCGCCAATGATGTTTCTGCCCTTTTCCCCCATCACAGCTGACGGAGCCCGTACATGTTAAAGAGCATGCGCAAGAACGGCCTTATTCTGGCGATGTTCGCGCTCGGCTGTACCGCGCTGGTGGTACTGACCAACGAGCTGACCAAGGATAAAATCGCCCACCAGCAACAGCTGGAGAAGCAGCAGACCCTCTCGGTATTGCTGCCGGAGGGGAGCTATGACAACGATCTGGTGGCCAGCTGCAAACAGGTGACCAGCAGGAAGTATCTCGGCAGCGATCAGCCGCAGGCCCTCTATACCGCCAGCAAGAATGGCGTGGTGACCGGCTATGCATTGGAGGCGATCGCGCCGGATGGCTACAGCGGGGCGATCCGCATCGTGGCGGGCTTTGATGCCAAGGGCACCATCACCGCCGTGCGCGTGCTCGCTCACAACGAGACCCCGGGCCTCGGTGACAAGATCGAGCTGAAGAAATCGGACTGGATCAACAGCTTTGCCGGAAAATTCCTGACCCATGACAACGAACCCCAGTGGGCGGTGAAGAAGGATGGCGGCGAGTTCGATGCCTTTACCGGCGCCACCATCACCCCGCGAGCCGTGGTCAAGGCGGTGAAGAACCTGCTTAAACTGCAGCAGGAGCAACCCGAACTGCTCAGCAACGCCCCGGCTTGTCCGGCGGCGAACTAACGGAGTCGAGCCATCATGAACCAGATGGAACAGATTGAAACGGGCGCAACCCCGATTGCCGAGCTGGAAAGCCGCAAAGGCGAGCTCAAGGAGCTGATGAGTCAGGGGCTGTGGAAGAACAACCCCTCGCTGGTGCAGGTGCTGGGGCTCTGCCCGACCCTCGCCGTCTCCTCTACCTTTACCAATGCGCTGGGGCTGGGCCTTGCCACCATGGCGGTGCTGGTCTGCTCCAACCTCGCCGTCTCGCTGGTGCGCAACTGGGTGCCGAAGGATATTCGCATCCCGGTCTATGTGATGATCATCGCCTCGCTGGTGACCAGCGTGCAGCTGCTGATGAACGCCTACACCTATGGCCTCTATCAGGCGCTCGGCATCTTTATCGCCCTGATCGTCACCAACTGCGTCATCATCGGCCGCGCCGAGGCCTATGCCTCCAAGAACCCGCCGCTGCTGGCGGCCCTCGACGGCCTGATGATGGGCCTTGGTTTTACCCTGGTGCTGCTGGTACTGGGCGGCATGCGCGAGATCATCGGCATGGGCACCCTGTTTGATGGCGCCGAGCTGCTGCTGGGCGAGTGGGCCAAATCCCTGCGCATCGAGCTGTACCACGCCGATGCCAGCCTGCTGCTGGCGATTTTGCCGCCGGGCGGTTTTATCGGGCTGGGACTGCTGATCGCCGCCAAGAACGCCATCAACGACTGGCGTGATCGCAAACAGGCAGCCACAGTGGCCCACTGCAACGTTGCCCCGGCTCGCGTCCGGGCGACCGAACTATGATCGGACGCAAGGCATGAACAATCAGAAACGCAGAGAGATCCTCGAGCGACTGCGGGCAAACAACCCCCACCCCACCACCGAGCTCAATTTCAACTCGCCATTCGAGCTGTTGATCGCCGTGCTGCTCTCGGCGCAGGCGACCGATGTCAGCGTCAACAAGGCGACCGACAAACTCTATCCGGTGGCCAACACCCCGCAAGCAATGCTGGATCTCGGGGTGGACGGGCTCAAGGAGTACATCAAGACCATTGGCCTCTTCAACACCAAGGCCGAGAACGTCATCAAGACCTGCGCCATCTTGCTGGAGCGCCACGGCGGCGAGGTGCCGGAGAACCGCGAAGCGCTGGAAGCCCTGCCCGGCGTCGGCCGCAAGACCGCCAACGTGGTGCTCAACACCGCCTTTGGCTGGCCCACCATCGCCGTCGATACCCATATCTTTCGGGTCTCCAACCGCACCGGCTTTGCGGTAGGCAAGAACGTGGATCAGGTGGAGGAGAAGCTGCTCAAGGTAGTGCCCGCCGAGTTCAAGCTGGATGTCCACCACTGGCTCATCCTGCACGGACGTTACACCTGTCTGGCTCGCAAGCCCCGTTGTGGTTCCTGTATCATTGAGGACTTGTGCGAGTACAAAGAGAAGGTCTATCCAGAAAGCTGATAGCCTCGCAACCGAGATTGAAAGCAGTACACATCACCAACCCGGAGAACTGAGCAATGAGAATTCTGCATACCATGCTGCGTGTCGGCGATCTGCAACGCTCCATCGACTTCTACACCCGTGTCCTTGGCATGAAGCTGCTGCGCAAGAGCGAGAACAGTGAGTACAAGTACACCCTGGCTTTCGTCGGTTACGGTGACGAGAAAGATGAAGCGGTGATCGAGCTGACCTACAACTGGGGGGTGAGCGAGTACGAACTGGGCTCAGCCTATGGCCACATCGCGCTGGAAGCGGACGACATCTATGCCACCTGCGATGCCTTGCGCGCCGCCGGTGCCAAGATCACCCGCGAACCGGGCCCGGTCAAGGGCGGTACCACCGTCATCGCCTTCGTCGAAGATCCGGACGGTTACAAGATTGAACTGATCGCCAAGAAAGATGCCGGTACTGGCCTCGGTAACAGCTTCTAAGCTGCCCTAATCTCACGGCCTAATGGCAGGATCAAAAAAGAGCGCAGATGCGCTCTTTTTTATATCCGGCTGCCGGGGACGACGCTAGATCTCGCCATTGCGCCCCATGCTGATCACCACCCGCCGGTTCTTGGCACGACCCTGCTCCGTTTCGTTGGAGGCAACGTGCTGCTTCTCGCCATGCCCCTCCACCGAGATCTTGCCGGGATCGATCCCCAGATCGACAAACACCTTCTTGATGGCATCGGCCCGCTTCTCGGAGAGTTTCAGGTTCGGCCAGCGGCCGCCATAGCTGTCGCTGTAGGCGTCGATCACCACCACGTCGATGCTCTTGTCCGCCTTGATAAACTCGCTGATCATCGCCAGCCTCCGCTTGGAGGGGATGGAGAGCTGATCGCTATTTTTGTCGTAGGTGAGCACGCTAAAGGCGATGTCGTTGAAGCTGTAGGGCAAGAGCCCGCTCAGACAGTCGATAAAGGCCTGATATTTGACCCGAAAGTTGACCGACGAGAGAGACACCCGCACCGCGCGGTTCTGGCGATACCAGTCCCGATACTGGAAGGTCGGCATCCGCCCCCCCTCCAGCTCGTCGAGCATGGTCCAGGCAGTCTGCCCCTCCACCAGCCCATCGAACTGCTGATAGAAGCGCAGCTGGCTCACTTCTCGCCCTGCGATCCCCGGGCGCCATACCGGCGGCATGATGCCAAGGCTCACAGTCTGGGTCTGGGCCTGCGGCCGCTTGCCCTTGAGCTCGAAGTCGAGGTTGATCTTGCGCCCGGCACGGCTGACAAAAGCCCCCGTTCCCCAGTTGGGAATAGGGTGCTCGAGGCGACACTCAATCTGGGTATCGGAGGTCAAACGCCAGACGGATTGATCCAGACCGGCACCAAATTCGGTGACCCCAGCCTGTAACTGCATACTCACGGATATGCTGACCAACCCCAACACCCAAGCGTTCAATTGCTTGCCCTCCACACGATCTCACAAGAGATATCGGCGGCAAGAGGCCAAGCTTTAGCGACAAACTGCAAAGGCGTGCCGTTGGTGTGGCAAAGGCTTGCCCCTCAGCGGCAAACGACCGCAAGCGGCGCTTATTCCCCCCTCTTAGCTCCGTGCCAACCGGCGGGAAGCTCGCTACAGTAAAGCCAAGGCAATCAGACGCCGCTTATCGGGAACCACACTCATGCACCGCTCTTGCTTCTCTTTATTGCAGATGTTGTTGCCAATGCTGCTGGCGCTATCCGGCAGCGCCGTCAAGGCCGCAACACAGGATCAGGAGTGGGCACAGGAGCGCGCCAATGCTGTGCTCTCGCTGATGACCTTCACCGTGGTGCCCGACATCACCGCCAGCAACCTCGATATCGGCAGCGGCACCAATCAATCTGCCGCCCTCAACATGACCCAGATCGGTGGCGGCGCCACCATGAGCGAAGCCGTGCCCATATATCTGGAAGGAGCGATCGGCTTTAGCCGCTACGATCCCCAGTTTGTGGTGAGCAACGGCACCGAGAGCCGCACCCTCCCGACCAAATGGAACAGCCTGACCGCCTCTGGCGGGATCGGCTGGGATATCGCCCTCCATGAAGACCCGCGCGGTGGCCACTGGGTGCTGCGCCCCATCGCCAACGTCTCGCTCGGTACCATGGCCAGCGATCTGCGGATCGGCAACTGGCTGCTGGAGCGAACCAAGGGCTACTCGCTGGATTTTCTCGATGGTGGACAGCTCAATATGTACGGACTGGGCGGCTCGCTGATGCTCGACTACGAGCTCTTTTCAAAGGCGCAGGATATCGATATCGAAGTGCGCTACTCCTACCAACACCTGCAAAGCTTTGGCGGTACCTCGACCAGCGTCAGTGGTCACGCCGAGGCGGAGAACCTCGGTCTCTATCTGCGCCGCCGGGCCCCGCTATTCCACTGGACACTGCTCGACAGACCGGTGCGCTATGTACTGGAGGGGGCTCATACCGCATATCTGGGGGAACAGCGGGGGTTGCTTGGCTTTGACTCCCTCAACTCTATCGGCGCCGGTCTGGAGCTGGATAGCAGCAAGTACGACATCATAGTCACCCGTACCCGGCTGGTTGCCCGCTATATGTTCAGCCACAATACCAGCGGTTATTCCATCGGGTTGGCCATGAGTTTCTAAGTCGTTATATTTTCCTGCCACGAGTGGGCAATCCTCAGGAAAAGTACATTAACACTCCAGATAATCATGCCTCTATTGATGGAGGGTTTATTTATCCTGACCCTTTCATATGCCTCACCACCCTGTCATATCAGGTAAAAATATCCACCTGCTGGCAGGCCCATTTTGCCACCCTCGCACACCGAATATTGGAGTTTTTGTCTGTATATTTACGGCACGCAATGGCCCAGTGATGTCGCCAGCCTGCGCCCGCTTGCAACAGAAAAAATACCAAACGCCCGACATCACAGACCGACGGCCAACTTTATCGATGTCCATAAGGAACCAACCCGGAGGTCCCCCATCATTTTCACAGTGACTTGAGCCGCACCTAACTTATTGTTTTAAATGATTTATAGTTTTTCATATTTTATGAATCCAAATAATCCTGTTTTATTTTACTTACATCACCCGACTGCTAAATTTGGCGTCATCCCGGCAGGACGAGGTGCACTGAAACGACTGACTGCGGGCTACCGATAACAGGTGTGCAATGAGTACAGAAATAACGTTCATGCCAACCGTTATTTTTACGACATCACACTTGCTGATCCTTGTTGATTTGAGGTTATCTGATGAAAAAAACGCTGCTTGCTCTCTCTGTATTGGTCATAACCGGAACCGCATATGCAGGGGTGCCTGATTTATCCGCCAGCTGTCCTGGACATATTAATCTTCGCGTCGAAGATGGCACGGCTTATATCAATAACCAGCAAGTTCCACTTAAAAAAGTGAATTCAAATTTCTACGAGGCGAGCAAGGGGCGCACCACCCTCTCCATGGTGAAAAATGGCGACTGGGGCATCACCTATTTTGTCAAAAATGGCGACAGCGGCGCCTGCCAGATCAATGACGATGAGAACGATGACGACGGCGATGATGATGAGAGCGCCAGTAGCAGTGCCTACAACGGCAGCACTGCACAAACCAAGGTTGCCGAGAACGCCTGCATGAACGCCGTTGCCAGAAAAGCGGGCGTCAGCCGCAGCAAACTGACCCTCGACTATGTGGCCGACTCCCAGGCGGGGATGATGATTGATATCAAGGGGCCCCATGACCGGCTCTGGCACTGCCTCACCGACGCCCGCGGCCATATTTCTGGCATCAATCAGGACTGATTTCGAGCCACGGCTCAGCGGGGCCCACACCGACCGTGGGGGCTCCACCCCTTATCCATTGCAATTATTTGATACAGGTAAATGAAGATGAAATCCAAACAGACTCTGCTCAATGTCACCCTCGGTTGCCTGCTGGCGGTCGGTATCTCCGGCTGTGCCGTGGCCAAAACCCATCACGGCCACAAGACCCATGCCCAAGCGCACGCTCAGGAAGGGGCCGTGCAGTATGGCGACGAGAGCCCGTGGGCTGGCAACTATAAGGCGGTCACTGACGATGGCCGCACCGTGGCCGAAATTCACGTCGATACCACAGGGGAAACCTATATCGATGGCAATCAGGTCAAACCGAGCCAGAGCGGCAGCGACTACCTGAAATTCAAGCAGGAGACCATCACTTACACCCTGCGCAAAAGCGGCGCCAGCTGGAAAGACAGCGATGCCGGCACCAGCGGCCGCATCCTGTTCGATTGATAATCCCGACACCGGCCTTGCCAGACACCAAGCCCCGCCAAGGGGCTTTTTTGCACCTGCGATTTACCATCAACCACAGCCCGCCCCGAAAAATCCAGCCTTGCCACAGAGTTAGTGCAATCTGTCACATATTCCTATTGATGAAATTGTTAGGATGGTTCAGTTCGGCGCCCAATTATCCGCATGAAACCATGATGTCGATTGCCAGCCGCACTTGCTGGGTGATCACGGCGCCCGGAATGGAGATGGCCTGCCGAACGCCAGCCAAGTATTTGCGCCACCAGTTACACCACAGGGATAGAGATTTTTGTCATGGCCAAGTTTTTGAATACCAGCGCAACCAACTATTTTCTTGAAGAACTTATCAAAGATGCCAAAGAGCGTCTGATCCTGATCAGCCCCTTCCTCAAGCTCAACGACAGGATCAAGGAGCTGCTCACCGACAAGAACCGCCTCAAGATCGATGTGCGGATCGTCTATGGCAAAAGCGAGCTGCAACCGGAAGAGATCAGCTGGCTCAAAGAGCTCACCTATATCCGCACCAGCTTTTGCAAAAACCTCCATGCCAAGTGCTATCTCAATGAAGAGATGTGCATTGTCACCAGCCTCAATCTCTACGAGTTCAGTCAGGTCAATAACAACGAGATGGGGGTATTGATCCAACGCTCGGAAGATCATGACCTTTACCGTGATGCCTATGATGAAGCCCAACGGATTATCCGGGTTAGCGAAGAGGTTCGCATCACGTTGGAGCGCGTCGCAAGCGACAGTGACGAGCATGATACCTCGACCGCCAATACAGCTCCGGCACCAGCTTGTCCCAAATGCGGTACCCCTATGGTATTGCGTATCAGCAAGCGGGGGGACACCAAGGGCAATAGCTTCTGGGGCTGTCCCGGCTATCCACAATGCCGCAGCTTGCTCCCTATTGAGAACTAAGCATCGAATTAAAAATCACTTGATCCTGAACAGATCACTAAATTCATAAATTTAAAATAAGGATGTTGTATGCCAGAGTTAGCTATCTCAGATTTCACTAATATCGCTGTTGCAACGGGCTCACCTAAAAACACAAAACTTAGACAGATCGCTCTTAGAGGTGACTACGCACACTATAAAGATTATTACTTGCAACTTAGAACAGCTATAAAGTCACTTTTTAGCCAAAAGAGACACGTTTCATACCTGATTGACATATCACGAAGGCAAAAGGACTCTAGTAAAAAAATAAAATTTGAACGCCTCGCTCAAAATTTTATTCAATGGCAGTCAGGTAAGAAAATTGATGTTTATGCATCATTGCGCGAGTCCTTCGTTTTTAATAGTACAACTATTCATTGTAACCCCGAGCTAAGCGCATTAATAAATGGGGTTAGAACTCATGTCAAGCTCCATTTCACCGAGACACAGAGAATGACAAAGGAGCGAGCGGACTACATCTGCTATTTAATGCATGAAGCAATTCAAGAGGTTGGTGCGGAATATATCGTTCTTGATTTACATTCAGGCCAAGAGTTCAGACTTACCTCTAACAGAGACCGAATGGAGGAAAAAGTGTGTCAGGAAATATTATGGATTGAGCAGAACTGGCCGATTTAACACTTCGAGGATTATTCATGAAATGTGCACTGATCTATGATTTTGATGGAACCTTGGCTGAAGGTGATTGCGCCCAGCATGGGGTTATGCCCGAATTAGAGATAACAGATATTCCTGAATTTTGGGCTAGTGTTAAGCGTAGAGCAAAGGACGATGACGGCGATGAAATTTTAACCTATCTTGGCATGCTGGCAGAAAGGGCTCGCATGCTTAAATCTGACGTCCTTAGTACAGAAAAACTAATGATGCATGGACAATCTATCCCCCTATTCAGTGGCGTCGAGTCATGGTTTGACAGAATTGACAGGTTTGCTGAAAGTATTGACCTAGAATTAGAGCATTACATTATATCAAGCGGTCTTGATGCAATGATCAGAGGTACTTGCATTGGAAATAAATTTCGTGACATTTACGCTTGCAAGTATCACTACTCAGATGACAAGTATTACGCAACATGGCCAGCTCAAGCAATAAACTATACAACAAAGACCCAGTTTCTATTTAGAATAAACAAAGGGATACATAATTCTTGGGATAATGGAGAAGTAAACAAATTTATTGAACTTCAAGATAGAGATATCCCCTTCCAGAGGATGATATATCTTGGTGATGGTGATACAGACATTCCATCCATGAAGATGGTCAGATATCAAGGTGGTAGATCTATAGCAGTCTTTGATAACAAAAAATGGCCTTTGAAATCAACTCAAGACAAAGTTGAAAAACTCATTTCTGAAGAGAGAGCTGATTATGTTGTTCCTGCTCTGTATGATGAAGGTAGTCACCTAGATATTACTGTGAAAGGCTTGTTGAGGCTATTTAAAAGAAAGGGATAACTCTTAAATTATCTATTGATATAAATATGGGCGGCCAATTGGCCGCCCTTGATGCTTCTTACCGAATCGTCGCCATCTGCCGCACGCAGCGCTGTTCTCGGTCATCCACCCGCTTGGCAAACCAGGCGGTGGTGAGGTTGCGGGTAATTTTTGGGCTCTTTAGCTGTATGCCGGGCAGGATGGCGCGGGGCAGTCGCTTGCCCGCTTGCTTGTCGGCCAGGGTAAAGATGCGATGGTAGAGATCAGTCTCGGCAAATTCGGCGGTATCCCCTTTACGCAGGCTCTGGTGGATTGCCTGCTTGCTCATATTGACCCGGTTGGCGAGGGTGTAGACGGCCAGCTCGGTGTTGCCCGGCAGATCCGAGTCATAGCGGATCAGATCCCCGTCCAGCGCCAGAGTTTTGCCACTCAAACGGCTGACGGCGGCTTGAAAAGCGGCATTGCGGCTGGCGTACCAGCCGGCGTTGAAATCGGCAAAGCGGTAGAGGGTATCCGGGTAGTCGACGGGATAACCAAAGATATGCTTGGTGCCAAACCAGATGCCGCCGCGACGGGTAAAGACTTCGTGGCGGATGGACTCCTTGATTGGATAGGGGTAGCCACGGGCGTTGGCCTCGGCAAAGGCGATGCTCACCTGCATCGGGCCGCCGGTATGCACCGGGTTGAGGTTGCCAAACAGCGTCTTGCCCATCGGCAGCATGCTGATCATATCTTCGAAGATTTCACTCATCTCCCGCTCGGTACGCAACTTGTCGATCCGCTCGGCGTAGCTCTTGCCGGTGGGCGAGTTGATGGAGAGCGCGGCCCGCACCATAAATTCGGGGATCAGCAGCTTGGCGGCCCGTGAGTTGATCTCTTTCCAGGCGATCTTGCCAAGGCCCGGCACCACTGGGTCGGCCTGATAGGTGGCTTCCTGCTCTGCAACCGCCAGCACGCTACAGACGTTGTGATCATTGACCGTCACCCCCTGGGTGGTGAGCGCCGTCACCACGTCGTTGGCCCACCCCTGTTTGTCAGGCACCTGACGGGGCAAGAAGCGCACGATGCGGCTCTTCATATCCGCCGGTTTGCGTGGCTGCATGGCAGGGGGAGTTTTGGGGTTGCTCATGCTCGCCTCTTTGGCAGGCGCGGAGGCGGGATCACTGGCACAACCGGCCAGCAACAAGGCAGAGCAGAAGGCAAGAAGACGACAGGAAGGCAAAGCGGTCATAAGCATGTCCATTTTTTGTAGGCCCTACAGGCAGCGCCGCTGGCACTGCACTGACAAGCAAAGTGGGGCCATTGTAGAGGATTGCCTGCCGCAGTTGAAACCCGCGCTCGCAGCATCCCCTCCCCCAGCCTGCTTTTACCACCCCACGCGCCATCCGTTGTCTGCGATGCGGAACTCATGACCTTCCTCAATGGCTCACCCGGCCAGAACCGTACGGTGAGCGACAGATAAAAAGAAACCCCCGCCATCGCTGGCGGGGGTTGGTCGTCTGGCAAGTCGGGCTGATGCCCGCTGCAAACTCTTAGCGGTTTTTCACCTTCTGGTGCAGCTCCTGCACCGAGTTGACGTTGGCGGTGGCATCCACGCTGATGGCCATGCAGGTGGCAAACGCCTCATTCATAGTGGTGGTATACGCCACCTTGTTCTGCAAGGCGGCGCGACGCAGCTGCTTGGAGTCCTGGATCGCCACCCGCCCTTCGGCGGTGTTGACGATGTAGGTGTACTCGCCATTCTTGATGCGGTCGAGAATGTGCGGGCGACCTTCGTGCACCTTGTTGACCAGGCGCGGGTTGATGCTCGCTTCACCCAGCGCGACCGCGGTGCCGTGAGTGGCATCCAGCTCGTAGCCCAGCTCCAGCAGCTTGGCGGCCAAGTCGACCACCTGTGCCTTGTCGCTGTGACGCACTGACAAGAGAGCACGACCCTCTTTCGGTACGGCGTGGTTGGCACCCAACTGCGCCTTGGCATAGGCCTCGGCAAAGCTGCTGCCCACACCCATTACCTCACCGGTAGAGCGCATCTCTGGCCCCAGCAGCGGGTCAACCCCCGGGAACTTGGCGAACGGCAGTACCACCTCTTTCACCGAGTAGTAGGGTGGGATGATCTCTTTGGTGAAGCCCTGTTCTTGCAGCGACTGACCGGCCATCACACGGGCGGCAATCTTGGCCAGCGGAGCACCGGTCGCCTTGGAGACAAACGGCACGGTACGGGCGGCACGCGGGTTCACCTCGATGAGGTAGATGTCATCGCCCTTGACCGCGAACTGCACGTTCATCAGGCCGATAACACCGAGCTCCAGCGCCAGCTTGCGCACCTGCTCGCGGATCTCGTCCTGAATTTTCTTGGACAAGGTATAGGGAGGCAGGGAGCAACCGGAGTCACCGGAGTGGATACCGGCCTGCTCGATGTGCTCCATGATGCCGCCGATGACCACGTCGGTGCCGTCGCAGATGGCATCCACATCAAGCTCGGTCGCATCGTCCAGGAAGCGGTCCAGCAGTACCGGCGATTCGTTGGAGACGCTCACCGCCTCGGCGAAGTAGCGACGCAGATCCTGCTCGTCATAGACGATTTCCATGGCGCGGCCACCCAGCACGTAGGAGGGGCGAACCACCAGCGGGTAGGTGATGCGCTCGGCCAGCAGCACGGCCTGCTCCAGCGCGGTGACTGTGCCGTTTTCCGGCTGCTTGAGGCCGAGGCGCTCGACAGCAGACTGGAAGCGCTCGCGGTCTTCGGCGCGGTCGATGGCATCCGGGCTGGTACCGATAATCGGTACGCCGTTGGCTTCCAGTGCACGGGCCAGTTTCAGCGGGGTCTGGCCACCGTACTGGACAATCACGCCCTTGGGTTTTTCGATGCGCACGATTTCCAGCACATCTTCCAGGGTCACCGGCTCGAAGTAGAGACGATCCGAGGTGTCATAATCGGTGGAGACGGTCTCCGGGTTGCAGTTGACCATGATGGTCTCGTAACCGTCTTCGCGCAGGGCCAGCGCCGCGTGCACGCAGCAGTAGTCAAACTCGATACCCTGACCGATGCGGTTCGGGCCGCCGCCGATGATCATGATCTTGTCGCGGTTGCTCGGGGCCGCTTCGCACTCCTCGTCATAGCTGGAGTACATGTAGGCGGTGTTGGTGGCGAACTCGGCGGCGCAGGTATCGACCCGCTTGTAGACCGGGAAGATGTTGTGGCGGGCGCGCAGTTTGCGCACTTCCCCTTCGGCCACACCGAGGATCTTGGCCAGACGGGCATCGGCAAAGCCTTTGCGCTTGAGGGCACGCAGGAAGTCGGCATCGAGACCGGCCATGCCGCGCTCTTTCACCTCTTCTTCCAGTTTCACCAGGTCTTCAATCTGTACCAGGAACCAGGGGTCAATCTTGGTCAGCTTGAAGATGCCATCCATGGAGAGACCGGCGCGGAACGCATCGGCGATGTAGAAGATACGGTCACTACCAGCGTCCTGCAGCTCGTGACGGATGCGGGTCAGGGAGTCCGGGGCATTGAGGTCAACCATGGGGTCGAAGCCAGTTTTGCCAGTTTCGAGGCTGCGCAGCGCCTTGTGCAGAGACTCCTGGAAGTTGCGGCCGATGGCCATCACTTCACCGACCGACTTCATCTGGGTCGTCAGACGATCGTTGGCACCGGCGAATTTTTCAAAGTTGAAGCGCGGCACCTTGGTGACCACGTAGTCGATGGCCGGCTCGAAGGAGGCCGGAGTGCGACCGCCTGTGATGTCGTTCATCAGCTCGTCGAGAGTGTAACCGATGGCGAGCTTGGCGGCGATCTTGGCGATGGGGAAACCGGTTGCCTTGGAGGCCAGCGCGGAGGAGCGTGACACCCGCGGGTTCATCTCGATGATGACCATGCGGCCATCTTTCGGGTTGATACCGAACTGGACGTTGGAGCCGCCGGTCTCGACGCCGATCTCGCGCAGCACCGCCATGGAGGCGTTGCGCATCAGCTGGTACTCCTTGTCGGTCAGCGTCTGGGCTGGCGCGACCGTGATGGAGTCACCGGTGTGGATACCCATGGGGTCGAAGTTTTCGATAGCGCAGACGATGATGCAGTTGTCGTTGCGATCCCGCACCACTTCCATCTCGTACTCTTTCCAGCCGATCAGCGACTCGTCGATGAGCAGCTCTTTGGTCGGCGACAAGTCCAGACCGCGCTCGCAGATCTCGACGAACTCTTCGGTGTTGTAGGCGATGCCGCCACCTGAGCCGCCCATGGTAAAGGAGGGACGGATGATGCAGGGGAAGCCGACCATCTGCTGCACGCCCCATGCCTCTTCCATGTTGTGGGCGATGCCGGCACGCGGGCACTCGAGGCCAATGCTGCGCATCGCCTTGTCAAAACGGGAGCGGTCTTCGGCCTTGTCGATGGCGTCGGCGGTGGCACCGATCATCTCGACACCGAACTCGGCCAGCACGCCATGCTTCTCCAGCGCCAGTGCGCAGTTAAGCGCAGTCTGGCCGCCCATGGTGGGCAGGATGGCGTCCGGGCGCTCTTTCTTGATGATTTCGCGCACCACTTCCCAGGTGATGGGCTCGATGTAGGTGGCGTCGCCATCTCCGGGTCGGTCATGATGGTGGCCGGATTGGAGTTGACCAGAATGACGCGGTAGCCCTCCTCGCGCAGGGCTTTGCACGCCTGGGCGCCGGAGTAGTCAAATTCGCAGGCTTGGCCGATGACGATGGGGCCAGCGCCGAGGATCAGGATGCTCTGAAGGTCATTACGTTTTGGCATGAAACTCTTTCCTCTATTTCTTAGGCGCGATACTGCTTAATCAATTCAATAAAGTGGTCAAAGAGACCGGCACAATCGTGCGGGCCCGGGCTCGCTTCGGGGTGACCCTGGAAGCTGAAGGCCGGACGGTCGGTGCGATGGATGCCTTGCAGGGAGCCATCGAACAGGGAGACGTGGGTGGCGCGCAGGCAATCCGGCAGGCTGTTCTCGTCTACCGCAAAGCCGTGGTTCTGGGCGGTGATCATGACGGTGTTGTCATCAAGGCTCTTCACCGGATGGTTGGCGCCGTGGTGGCCAAACTTCATCTTGACGGTCTTGGCACCGGAGGCCAGACCCAGCAGCTGGTGACCCAGACAGATGCCGAACACCGGCGTGTTGGTATTAAGGAAAGCCTTGATGGCCTCGATGGCGTAGTCGCACGGCTCGGGGTCGCCGGGGCCGTTGGAGAGGAAGATGCCATCCGGGTTCATCGCCAGTACCTCGGCGGCTGGGGTCTTGGCCGGTACCACGGTCAGGCGGCAGCCGCGGTCAACCAGCATCCGCAGGATGTTGCGCTTGACGCCAAAGTCATAGGCTACCACGTGATATTTCAGCTGGTCGGCATCCGGGGTGACATGCCCCTTGCCAAGCTGCCAGCTCCCTTCGGTCCAGTTGTACGCCTCACCAACCGTCACCTCTTTGGCCAGATCCATCCCCTTCAGACCGGGGAAGGCGCGGGCCTGTTCGAGGGCATAGGCTTCATCGACCTGTTTCCCGGCCAGAATGCAGCCAGCCTGAGCGCCTTTCTCGCGCAGGATGCGGGTCAGTTTACGGGTGTCGATGTCGGCGATGCCAACGATGTTGTGAGACTTGAGGTATTCGGAGAGGGATTGCTGATTGCGGAAATTGGAGGCAAGTATCGGAAGGTCCCGGATGATCAATCCCTGAGCATGGATCTGACTGGACTCTTCATCTTCGCTGTTGGTGCCGGTGTTGCCTATATGGGGGTAAGTGAGGGTGACTATCTGACGGGAATAAGAGGGATCGGTGAGGATTTCCTGATAGCCCGTCATCGACGTATTGAAAACCACTTCACCAACGGAACATCCCTCGGCGCCTATCGACACGCCTTTGAACACAGTTCCATCTTCCAGCACTAGCAATGCAGTGTGATTCAAGACAACCTCCAGTTATTTAGCTTTAAATTCAGCAATTTACCTGGGTGTTGCGGGCTCGGTTCCGGTCTTGGACAGTACTCGAACCCGGCAGATTTCTGGCAAATTGGGCGCATTCTACTTAAAAAAAGGGGCATTTCAACGTCTTTTCTCAGATGAAATGCATCTAAATTCAATAAAAAAGCAACATTACCCATTATCTATGCACTCGATCGCTTTGCAACCCCCTCCCATGAAAGAAAAGGAAAAACCACCACCAAAAGATGACACCAAGCCAGCAATAGCGACAAAAACAAACAAAAAAACCAATTAAAACAATTACATTTATTTTCACACAAAAAACATTAATGACAGATTTAACGCTTTTATGATGACAAGAGTGAACATTAAAAATGGAAAACGTTTTTCTATGTTTGAATTTTTAGTCTTTTCTTGCCGGTGTAAAAAAATGGCTTCATCAGCCATAAAGATGCTCAAATCTGTTACCTGGTGATGACATTCAGGAAGGAAAAATCTGCCGGATAACGCAATAGTGTGATTTATAAGGCATTCAGATGAAAATTGACGATAGCGTGTCTTTTTACACAAACTCTGGCGTACTGACAGCAAAAACCCCGGCAAGCCGGGGTTTTTCACTGGAGTAGCAGTAGTACGAAAGTGCCGCTCAGAGGCATCACTTGAGATTGAGCACATCCTGCATGTCATAAAGACCGGCACCCTGCTGACCAAGCCACTTGCCCGCCCGCACAGCACCGTTGGCGAAGGTCAGGCGGCTGGAGGCCTTGTGGCTGATCTCCACCCGCTCGCCGATATCGGCAAACATGACGGTATGCTCCCCCACCAGATCGCCAGCGCGAATAGTGGCAAAGCCGATAGTGTTGCGATCCCGCTCGCCAGTGATCCCCTCGCGACCATAGACGGCGCACTCCTTGAGATCCCGGCCCAGCGTTTTGGCGACCACTTCCCCCATGGAGAGCGCAGTACCGGATGGCGCATCCACCTTGTGGCGATGGTGGCCTTCGATGATCTCGATGTCGGTGTAATCCCCCATCACCTTGGCGGCCTGCTCCAGCAGCTTGAACACCAGGTTGACCCCGACCGAGTAGTTGGAGGCGAACACGATACCGATCTGCTTGCCAGCCTCTTTCAGAGCAGCCTTGCCTGCATCGTCAAAACCGGTGGTGCCGATCACCATCTGCTTGTGGTGGGCCAGCGCAAAGGCCAGATTGGCAAGGGTCACCTCGGGGCGGGTGAAGTCGATGATGAGATCAAACTCATCGCGCACCTTGTCCAGACTATCGCTGATGCCCACACCCAGATGGCCCAGCCCATTGAGCTCACCGGCATCGAGACCTATCACCGCCGAACCCGGCCGCTCCAGCGCGGCGCCGACCACTACGCCATCGGTGTTGGTGATGGCCTCCAGCAGCACCTTGCCCATACGACCATTACAGCCCATCACGGCCACACGGATCGGATTGTCCATCTCCACCCTCTCATCTCTTTTAATTATGGAAAGAGACCGTTTTACCAGCCCGCGCCGGGTTTGAAAAGCCATGATGCCACCACTCCTTGCTGCACTCGCCAACGGCAGCGCCCGCTGGCTGGCCAAGAACTTCCTTTTGGTCACAGGCCGTTTTTCATCGTCTCATTCCATCATTTGGCAGACCAGGTGCCATCTGATAGGTTCGAACGAGTGAAATGCCAGAATAAGCAAAATCAGGGCAACGCCCGTGTCGATATCAAATGAGGTGCAAGGATGAGCGCAGGATTGCTGTTTGCAGTGGTGTTGGTATCACTGCCCCTGGTCATGCTGGCCGCAGCTCTGCTGTTTGGCGGGCCGAGCCCGGCACCGGCGATGGCCAGCATCAACGACCCTTTCAAGGGGAGTGGCTGGAGCAACATGACACCCCTCTCAAGATACCCGGCGCGTGACGGCACGCAGCTGGCCTATCGGCACTATGGCGCAGAGGGCAATACGAAGAACAACAAGGTCAAGGGCAGCGTGGTACTGGTTCATGGCTCTTCTGCCAGCAGTCAGAGCATGCACAAGATGGCGAGCGCCTTTTCGCAAGCGGGATACGACGCCTACGCCCTCGATATTCGCGGCCATGGCGCATCGGGCAACAAAGGCACCATTGCCTACATCGGTCAGCTTGAAGACGATCTGGAAGATTTCATCAAGTCGGTGGCCCCCGGCAAGCCTGCAACACTCATCGGCTTCTCGTCAGGGGGTGGCTTTGTACTGCGCGTTGCTGGCAGCACGCGACAAACCCTGTTCGAGAGCTATCTGCTGCTCTCCCCCTATCTTGGCCCCACCGCCGCCAACTACCGGCCCAACAGCGGTGGCTGGGTGCGTGTCGGCTTGCCTCGCCTCATCGCCCTGAGCATCCTCAACGGTTTCCATATTTCCGCACTCAACCATCTGACCGTGCTGAACTTTGCCCTTAATGATGAGGCGAAATCCCTGCTGACCCCCTCTTACTCCTTCAACCTTGCCTCTAACTTTCAGCCGGAGCGCGACTATCAGCAGAATTTGCGCAATGTGCAACGCCCCTGCGCCGTGATCGCGGGTGCAAATGACGAAGCCTTCCAAACAGATCAACTTGAACCTGAGTTAAGACGTCTCGGCATCTCCTGGCCGGTCACCCTGCTGCCCGGTATTGGCCACATTCCCCTGATGCTGGAACAGGACGCCATCACAACAGCCGTTCAGGCGGTGGAGAAACTGACACAGTAACCACACAGCACAGGTCTTGTGTCCACGCGTTCTGGAAATATCCGCACCATGCTCACGTAGAGATAGAGAGAGGTGCGGCTGACGTTTGGCAGCGGGAGAAATCCCCAAGATGGCATGCAGAGATCTTATCGTTTACCTCTTTCCTTATTAAAGGCACGCGATACCCCCAGATACCCGCGGACTGCGCCAGAACAGCAATGAACAATAAACAATACTAACTTCTTTTTCCGAATATTCTTTGGATATCTCAATAACACCAGAATCATCAAACAAAAACACCTATCCATCTGGACGTCTATCTTGACCAAGCGAGGTTGACTCACTACTGTGGGCACCCCAATGCGGCAGGATGCCCGCCCTGTTTTCCCCCTATCCCTATCAGATACAGGTACAAAGCAGTTTATGACAGGAGGTCATTGTTCAATTTCAGAGGAACACATGATCCAGATCCAACCCAGTGCCAGGGCCTTGTTGCCACTTCTGGTTTTTCTCGCACTCTTTATCGGTACCGGTACCTGGCTGACCCTGCAGGGGGTCGAATTCGCCTTCTATCAGCTGCCCGCTCCGGTTGCTGCCCTGCCTGCGGTGATGCTGGCCCTGCTGCTTGGCAAAGAGAGCTTCAACAGCAATCTGGAGACCTTCTTCAAGGGGGTCGGCCACAGCAATATCATGGCGATGTGCCTTATCTATCTGCTGGCGGGCGCCTTTGCCAGCGTGGCCAAGGCCACCGGCGGCGTTGATGCCACCGTAGCGCTGGGTCTGTCGCTCATCCCCGGCTGGGCGCTACTGCCCGGACTGTTCCTCATCTCTGCCTTTATTGCTACCGCCATGGGCACCTCCATGGGCACCATAGGTGCCGTGGCGCCGGTGGCCTTCGGTGTGGCGCAGGCGGCCGGTATCGATCCGGTGCTGATGGCAGGTACCATTCTCTCCGGCGCCATGTTTGGCGATAACCTCTCCATCATGTCCGACACCACCATAGCAGCAACCCGCAGCCAGGGGTGCGAGATGAAGGACAAGTTCCGCGAAAACTTCAAGATTGCGGCCCCAGCTGCCATCGCGGTGATCCTGCTCTATCTGACCCTGGGGTCAGTGGGTGAATCCCCTGCCAGCGGCAGCGCCATCGAGCTGTTCAAGGTGATGCCTTATCTGCTGATCCTGGGGCTGGCGCTCGCCGGAGTGAATGTGTTTGTGGTGCTGGGGATCGGCATTCTGGCCGCCGGAGTGGTGGGCATGATCAACGGCTACGCCATCGGTCAGTTCAGCAAGGATATCTATCAGGGCTTTACCGGCATGCAGGAGATCTTCCTGCTCTCCATGCTGATCGGCGGCCTCGGCGCCCTGATGGAACGTCAGGGTGGACTGGCCTGGATCAGCGAGCGCATCAGCGCCCTGATTGCCCGTTTCACTCGCGAGCACAATGGTGAACAGAACGAGAAAGCCGCCGAGCTCGGCATCGCCGGGGTGGTGAGCCTCACCAACCTGTGCACCGCCAACAACACGGTGGCTATTATCGTCGCCAGCAAGGTAGCCCGGGATCTGGCCGAACACCACGGTGTCACCCCGCGCCGCGCCGCCTCCATGCTCGATATTTTCTCTTGCGTGGTACAGGGTCTGATCCCCTGGGGCGCACAGGCGCTGCTGCTGGGCTCCATCTTCGCCCTGTCACCGCTGGCGGTAGTGAGCATGAGTTTCTACCCGATGGCACTCTCTGTAGCGGCACTCATTGCAGTGTTTGTGAAGCACCAGATGCGCGGCAAAGCTGACAAGTAACAGACCAGAGGCTGGCGCGCCGACATGCCATCAACAGGGGCCACACCCTGGCACTTGTTGACTCACTATCGGATCCGCCAGCATTTATCCCACCGTCCCGGGCGGGGTTCCCCTGCCCCCCTTAACGTCAAGAGTGAATGTGCTAAGGTAGAGCGCGTTCAAGCCATCGATGCGCAGCTATACCAGAGGTTCCCCATGCATGAGTCCCAACCCGAACGTCAATCCCTGCGCCAACTGGTTCGTCAACGCCGCAAAAATCTGAGTCCGGCCGAGCAGCAATTGGCGGCCCAACAGCTGCTGGCCCAGTTCAAGCAACACCCCGAGATCCTCGCCGCCAAACGCATTGCCCTCTATCTGGCCAATGACGGGGAGATCAACCCCTTGCCCACCATCCATTGGCTGTGGGCCCAGCACAAAGAGGTTTACCTGCCGGTGCTCCACCCCTTTACCCCGGGTCACCTGCTCTTTTTGCGCTATACCGCCACCAGCCCCATGGTACGCAACCGCTACGGCATCGAAGAGCCGGAGCTGGATATCCTGCAGGTGGTGCCCCACAGCACGCTCGATCTTATCTGCACCCCGCTGGTCGCCTTCGATGCTCAGGGTAATCGTCTTGGCATGGGGGGCGGCTACTACGATCGCACTCTCGCCATCTGGCATGAGCACAAGCTGGGGCCCAAGCCGCTCGGCATTGCCCACGACTGCCAGCAGGTGGATGCCGTCCCGCAAGAGGAGTGGGATGTGCCGCTGCCCCAGATCATCACCCCGAGCCACTACTGGCGCTTTGAATAGGCTGTTTTTGGCCGGCAGCCCCTGCTTTGTGCGCGCAAACGCAGAATAAACAGGCAAACGATTTACAAACTCCCTCTTTTTGCCCCGGAATGTGAGCAACAAGGTCGCGACGGGGTACCGGGTTGGATATAATGCGCCCGCTTTTTTCTTAAGGAACGATCATGACTCAAGATGAAATGAAGAAGGCGGCCGGTTGGGCTGCGCTCAAGTATGTGGTTCCCGGCACCATCGTCGGGGTGGGCACCGGCTCTACCGTCAACCACTTTATCGACGCGCTGGCGACCATGAAGGACGAGATCAAGGGGGCGGTATCCAGCTCCGTGGCCTCTACCGAGCGCCTCAAGGGCTTCGGCATCACCGTATATGATCTCAACGAGATCGACGCCCTCTCCGTCTATGTGGATGGCACCGACGAGATCAACGCAACCCGCGACATGATCAAGGGCGGTGGCGCAGCCCTGACCCGCGAGAAGATTGTTGCCGCCGTCGCTGACAAGTTCATCTGCATCATCGACAACACCAAGACCGTCGACGTGCTGGGCCAGTTCCCGCTGCCGGTGGAAGTGATCCCGATGGCCCGCGAATACGTGGCCCGCGAAATTCGCAAACTGGGTGGCAACCCGGTGTGGCGTGAAGGCGTGGTCACCGACAACGGCAACCACATTCTGGATGTGAAAGGCATGGCCATTACCGACGCCAAGGCGCTGGAAGTACGACTGAACGCCATCGTTGGTGTGGTCACCAACGGCCTGTTCGCCGCCCGCGGCGCCGATGTGGTCCTGATCGGTACGCCGGACGGCGTGATTACCCAGTAATCCCGACACCGGTAGCACAGTGCAGCGGCATCCTCCCTCCCTCCCTCGCCAGCGCCACTCTGCAACCTCTGACGCAGCAGCGGCGTTGATTGAGCCCCGGGATGGGATATGACCCAAACATTGCACTGTGAATAAATGACGGCGCCTGATGGCGCCGTTTTTATTTATCCCTCAACAAGTTGCATACGGATGTTTACAACATTCGTTGATAACTTCAAAGAATTTGACTTTCGTCACAAATATTCCCTCTCCCAAACGTTTTTGCTACTTTACGGTTTTCTTCGCACACCAAATCTGCACTTACGTTTGCACATACAGAGGGATCGTCATGACTGCCAAGTTTTCGTTGGACAAGGATAAAATCAAGGTTCTGCTGCTGGAGGGGGTTCACCCCAACACCGTAGAGACCTTTCGTGCCGCAGGTTACACCAGTGTGGAGTATCTCAAGACCTCGCTCTCCGAAGAGGAGCTGATCGAGCAGATCCGCGACGTCCATTTCATCGGGCTGCGCTCCCGCACCCAGATCACCGAGAAAGTCCTCGACGCCGCCAACAAGCTGGTCGCCATCGGCTGCTTCTGCATCGGTACCAACCAGGTCGAGCTGGAAGCGGCCCAGATCCGCGGTATTCCGGTCTTCAACGCCCCCTTCTCCAACACCCGTTCGGTCGCCGAGCTGGTACTGGGCGAGATCCTGCTGCTGCTGCGCGGCATCCCCGAGAAGAATGCCAAGTGCCATCGCGGCGTGTGGGAAAAACTGGCCAACCGCTCGGTGGAAGCGCGCGGCAAGAAGCTTGGCATCATCGGCTACGGCCACATCGGTACCCAGCTTGGCATCATCGCCGAGAGCATCGGCATGAAAGTTTATTACTACGATATCGAGAACAAGCTCTCGCTGGGTAACGCCATTCAAGTGCCGAGCATGGTCGAGCTGCTCAATATGTCTGACGTCATCAGCCTGCACGTGCCGGAGACCGCCTCCACCAAGAACATGATCGGTGCCGAGCAACTGCGGATGATGAAGCCGGGCGCCATCTTCATCAACGCCGCCCGCGGTACTGTGGTGGATATCGATGCGCTGGCTGACGTCATCAAAAGCGGCCATATTGCCGGCGCCGCCATCGACGTCTTCCCGGTCGAGCCCAAGTCCAATGACGAGGAGTTCCAAAGCCCGCTGCGGGGGCTGGAAAACGTGATCCTGACCCCGCACATCGGTGGCACCACCCATGAAGCGCAGGAGAACATCGGGCTGGAAGTGGCCAACAAGCTGGTCAAATACTCCGACAACGGCTCCACCCTCTCCGCCGTCAACTTCCCGGAAGTGTCGCTGCCGGGCCACAAGGGCTCCAGCCGCCTGCTGCACATTCACCGCAACCAGCCGGGCGTGATGAACCAGATCAACCAGATCTTCGCCGAAGAGGGGATCAACATCGCCGGTCAATACCTGCAGACCAGCAGCCATATCGGTTACGTAGTGATCGACGTGGAGACCGAACACAGCGAGAAGGCGCTCGCCAAGCTCAAGGAGATCAACGGCACCATCCGCGCCCGCATCCTCCACTGATAGACCCGTTTATCCAAGCACCAAAAAGCCCGTCGTGATGACGGGCTTTTGTATGAAGCAGAACCTCAAAGCAGCGTAGTGGCTTACCACCACCCCAACAGGTTGCGGCCTACCAGCGCGCCCCACACCAGGGCATTGAGGGCCAACGCGATAAAGACGGCGGCAGAGCCCAAATCCTTGGCGCGACCGGAGAGCTCATGATGCTCGGAGCCAACCCTGTCTACCACAGCTTCAATGGCGGAGTTGAGGATCTCGACGATCACCACCAGCCAGCTGATGACGATAAGCAGCAGGATCTGGTTGAGAGAATCCCCCAGCCAGAAGGCAAGTGGCATCAGCAACAGGATCAGCATCAGCTCCTGCCGAAAAGCCGCCTCGTTAATCCAGGCTGACTTGAGCCCCTTCATGCTGTAACCGGTTGCGTTGATGATGCGGGTGACCCCGGTTGCCCCTGGCTTTGCCACGCTATCTACCTCATTTGGAATCGATTTTGGCCTCACATCCTATCAGAGCCCCCCAAGGTTTCAATCAGGGGACTTTTGCTTTATTTTATCTCTTTGCTTTTTCGCCCCTTGCGGCTGACACCACCCACTCGAGACTTGAGTTGTATGTCCATTCACACAGATGAATTGCGCACCCGTCGCCTGGAGTCACTGATCACTCCGAGCGAGCTTGCCCACGCGTTTCCGATCACCGATACCATTGCCCAGAATCTGCTGGATGCCCGTCGCGAAGTGGAAGCCATTCTGGCCGGAGACGATCAGCGCCTGCTAGTCATTGTCGGCCCCTGCTCTATCCATGATCCCGCTGCTGCTCGCGAGTATGCCCTGCGCCTCAACGCCCTGCGCGAGCAGTATAAAGAGAGTCTCTGCATCGTGATGCGCACCTACTTCGAGAAGCCGCGCACCATCGTCGGCTGGAAAGGGCTCATCAACGATCCGCGCCTCGATGGCAGTTTCGACGTCAACGAAGGGCTGAAACTGGCGCGCAAACTGCTGGTCGACATCAACGAGATCGGCATGCCAACCGCCACCGAATTCCTCGATATGGTGACCGGCCAGTATATTGCCGACCTCATCACCTGGGGCGCCATCGGCGCTCGTACCACCGAATCCCAGGTACACCGCGAGATGGCTTCGGCTCTCTCCTGCCCGGTCGGCTTCAAGAACGGCACCGACGGCAATACCCGCATCGCCATCGATGCGGTGCGCGCCGCCCGTCACAGCCACATCTTCTATTCGCCGGACAAAGACGGCAAGATGACCATCTACCGCACCGCCGGTAACCCCTTTGGTCATGTCATCCTGCGTGGCGGCCACCGACCCAACTACGACACCGCCAGTGTCGATGAAGCGTGTGAAGCGTTGGCCGATGTGGGCCTGCCGGAGCGTCTGGTGGTCGATTTCAGCCACGGCAACAGCATGAAGGATCACCGCCGTCAGCTGCTGGTGGCGCAAGATATCTGCGATCAGCTGCGCCGCGGCCGTACCGGCATCGCCGGCATCATGGCCGAGAGCTTCTTGGTGGAAGGGCGTCAGGATGTGGAGAACGGCTGCGCCGCCACCTTTGGCCAGAGCATCACAGATGCCTGCCTGTCATGGAGCGACACCGAAACCCTGCTGGCGATGCTGGCCGAAGCCGCACAGGTGCGCCTGAGCAAACAGGCTTGAACTGCGAATAAAACCAATGGGGCCGGTATTTTTGATACCGGCCCCTTCTTCTTGCTGTCAGCCGATTACGCTTCGCTAATCGGCACTACATGCGCCCTCTTTCCTGTACACCCTACTTACAAACTGGGCATAAACCACACGCGCCCTGCCGCTTCGATGCGGTCGGTGCGGATCTGGAATACCTGCGCCAGCAGCGCCTCATCCACCAGCTCGACACCCCCTTCGCGCACCACCGCGCCCTGTTGCAGGCAGAGAATGCGGTCGGCCCAGTCGATGGCCAGATTGATATCGTGGATGGCGAGCACCCCCAGCAATCCCTGCCCGGCCAGGGTTTTCAGCAAGCGCAATAGCGCCAGCTGGTGATGCAGGTCGAGCCCTGCTAGCGGCTCGTCCAGCAGCAGCACCTTGCCGGTCGGATTGAGGCCCGGCCACACCTGCAGCAGGGTGCGGGCAATCAGCACCCGCTGCTGCTCGCCCCCCGACAACCGGCTGAAATCACGAGCCAGCAAAGCTTCCAGCTCCAATGCCTCGCACAATGCATTTATCGCCTCGTTCTGTCTGGCGGGCGCAACCGCCTCATTGAGCCCGAGGCTCAACACCTGAAACACCGGAATATGAAACAGCTGGGGCTGACGCTGGGGTAGCATGGCACGCTGCTTGGCAAGCTCGGGCCAACTCATGTCAGTAAGCACTTTCCCCCCCAGCAGCACTGTGCCATCGGCGGGTAAAATCCCCGCCAGCGCCCCGAGCAGGGTCGACTTGCCACTGCCATTGGGGCCAAGCAGCGCCACCAACTGGCCGCCATGCCAGCGGATATCTAGGGGAGAGAGCCGTCCGGCAATGGCGAGTGCGCGCGCCTCCAGCAGCGGCACAGTAGCACGAGAAGAAACCGGCATGGGATCAGCGGGTGACATCGGCATCTTGCCTCCACAACGGGTAAATAAGGAGACTGCGCGCCCCGACCAAATCATGCAGATATTTATGCAGCACCATCGGCAGTTTGCCTCAATAGCAGGTAGATAAAGAGCGGCGCCCCCACCGAGGCGGTGATGACGCCGATAGGCAACTCCCCCGCGCTCAGGGTGGATCGAGCAACCAGATCGGCCGCCAGCAGCAGGGCCCCGCCGCCAAGCGCCGAGGCAGGCAGCAGAAAGCGCTGATCGCTGCCACCGCAGAGCCGCAGCAGATGGGGCACCACCAACCCGACAAAACCGATGACACCACACAACGACACCGCCACACCGGTCAGCAGACAGACCGCCAGCACCAGCCGCACCCGCATCTTGTCTACATCCATCCCCATCAGGCGGGCCTGGGTCTCCCCCAACAACAACTGTTGCAGCGCCTTGCCCTGCCAGCAGAGCCAGCACAGGGTGAGCGGCAGCACCAGCCACCACCAAGCAAACTGCTGGCTGCCGTAAGAGAGGCTGCCCATCATCCAGAACATGAATTCACGCAAGGAGCCATCATCGGCAAAGTACATCAACCAGGTCATGGCGGCATTGGTGAGAATGCCGATGGCGACGCCAAACAGCAGCAAGCGGGCATGACCGAGACGCGCCCGGCGAGCCAGCCGAATGAGCAACATGGTCACCAGCAAGGCGCCACCGAAGGCCGCCAGCGACAGCCCCCAGCCCGGCAGATAGAAGCCAAGGGATTTGGCCACCGCCATCGCCACCATGGCGGCAAGGCCTGCCCCGCTTGAAACGCCAAGCAACCCGGGCTCCGCCACCGGATTGTGCAGCATCACCTGCAACACGGCGCCGCCACAAGCAAGCGCGGCGCCAGCCAAGAGGGCCAGCAAGGCACGCGGCAGACGCAGCTCCAGCAGGATGCGCTGTTCGAGATCGCCAAGGGGCTGCCAGGGCAGCAGCACAAACTCGCCCCAGACGAGGGAGAAGAGAAACAGCAGTAAGGTCAGCAGCGTCAGGCCACAGAGCCAGCGCCGCTGCCAGCGCTGCTGGCGGGCGATAAGGGAGAGGTACAAGGATGATCCCCGAATAACAAGGCTTCCCCCCGGCCCTGTCGCAGCGCCGGGGGAGAAGCAGTAAAAGGGCATGATAACAGTGGCTTGCCACCCAAGGTCAAGGCTGGTAACGCTTTGCCATCACGCTTATCTCGCCGCTGGCCACCAGATTTTGCAGCGCCACCAGCAAGGGCTGGCGCAGCGACTGGTGAGGTGAGTGCTTGCTCATCCCCAGATAGAGGGTCACCGGCGTGGCGGGGCGGTAATCCGCCTTGCCTATCCGGCTGGCATTTCCCTGACTCAAGGCATAGTCCACCTGACAGTCGGTGCCAATCATCAGCGGCAGGTGACCGCGCTGCACCATGCGCAGCAGCTGATCTTCGGTGGGTACTCCGTGCTTGTCGAGGCGGCTGTCACTGTTGAAGGGCTCAAAGTAGGCGGAGTTGAGCACATAGCCCACCTTCACCCCCTGCAGATCGCGGTATTGGTGGATCCGGGCCACATTGACCGGCTGACCATAAAACGCGGGCCAGCACTGGTAGTAGGCAGGCTTCAGATAGTCGATAAACTGCGCCCGCTCGGCGGTATAGGCGAGACCAATCATCAGATCGACCTGGCCGGTCTGCATCTGCTTGAGCGCCCTGCCCCACGGCATCCGCCGTACCTGCAACTCAATGCCGCTCGCCTGTTGCAACCGGCGCAGGATGTCCATGTCGAGCCCCTGCAACCGGCCATCCGCTTGCAGGATGCGAAATGGCGGCCACAGATCGGTGGCTACCGTCAGCGTCGGGGCCGCACGCACCGGCATGGCAAATAACAGTAACAACACTATCCCGCATAACTTGCCCATCCCGTCGCATACCTCGCACGGCTTATCCTGTTGGTTAAAAATACCCTCCCGCACCACGTATGAAAACCCGTGGTTCAGGGATAAAATGCGCCGGATTTTCAAGGAGAACCCTATGAACCCGATTTTCACCAGTATCGGTCTGCTGCTCTGCAGCAACGTCTTTATGACCTTCGCCTGGTACGCTCACCTCAAGAGCATGAACCATAAACCCTGGATCATTGCCGCCCTGGTGAGCTGGGGTATCGCCCTGTTCGAATACCTGCTGCAAGTGCCCGCCAACCGCATCGGTCACACCGTGATGAGCGTGGGCCAACTGAAAATCCTGCAAGAAGTGATCACACTCACCGTATTCGTCCCCTTCTCTATCTTCTATCTCAAGGAAGATCTGAAATGGGACTATCTCTGGGCAGGGCTCTGTATTCTCGGTGCGGTCTTTTTTGTCTTTCGCGAGAAACTGACCGGCGCCTGAGGCTGTACACTCAATATCATCCCGCTCATGGCATCTCATTGATCGACGAGGCAAAAAAATGGAATTGCGAGATATGTTACAGATCCTGGCCAAGCAGGATGGCTCAGACCTCTATCTGTCGACCGGCGCGCCCCCCTGCGCCAAATTTAACGGCGGCCTGCGCCCCCTCAACGAAACGCCGCTGGAACCGGGTGAAGTGGCGCGGATCGCCGCCGAGATCATGGATGGCGAGCAGAAGCAGCAGTTCGAGAAGGATCTGGAGATGAACCTCGCCATCTCCCTGCCCCAGATCGGCCGCTTTCGGGTCAACATCTTCAAGCAGCGCAACGAAGTCTCTCTGGTGGCCCGCAACATCAAGACCGAAATCCCCCGCTTTGAAGATCTCAAACTCCCGCCTGTGTTGCTCGACACCATCATGGAGAAACGCGGTCTGGTGCTGTTTGTCGGCGGTACCGGCTCGGGTAAATCCACTTCGCTGGCGGCGCTTATCGACCACCGCAACCGCAACAGCGGCGGCCACATCATTACCATCGAGGATCCGGTGGAGTTCGTTCATCGCCACCGCAAGAGCATCATCAACCAGCGGGAGGTTGGCGTGGATACCCGCAGCTTCCACGCAGCCCTGAAAAACACCCTGCGTCAGGCGCCGGACGTCATTCTTATCGGCGAGATCCGCGATCGCGAGACCATGGAACATGCGCTGGCCTTCTCCGAAACCGGCCACCTTGCCATCTCCACCCTGCACGCCAACAACGCCAACCAGGCGCTGGATCGCATCATCAACTTCTTCCCCGAGGAGCGCCGCCCCCAGCTGCTCAACGATCTGGGCAACAACCTCAAGGCTTTTGTCTCCCAGCGGCTGGTGAAAACCACCGATGGTGGCCGCCGGGCCGCAGTGGAGATCATGCTCGGCACCCACACCATCCGCGACATGATCAAGCGCGGCGAATTTGGCGGCCTCAAAGAGGTGATGGAAAAATCCAAGGCCCTCGGCATGGTTACCTTCGACAGTGCACTGTTCGATCTGGTGGTGGAAGGGGTAATTGAGGAAGAAGAGGCGGTGAAGAACGCCGACTCGGCCAACAACCTGCGCCTCAAGATCAAGCTGTGGAAGGAGAAGGGGCAGATTGCCAGCAGCAGCGATGCCACCGGCTGGAGCCTCGAACCCACCAAGGACGAGAAGGGCGATTTTTTCTAACTAGCCCCTCGAGAACCCCGGGCCAGCCCGGGGTTCTCTTTATCCAGCACGGCTGGCCCGACTTATCCCTCAGCTCACGAAGAGCACTGCCAGTCAGCACCAACGGCGAACGCGCTGGCAATACGCCACATACTCGTCGCCGAAACGGGCGCGCAGCAGCCGCTCCTCCGGCATGATCTGAAAGCGAGTTAGCCAGGCCACCAGCACGATTGGCCCAACCCAGATCCAACTTCCACCGAGATAACAGCCCCAGGCGGCCAGCCAGCAGAGCAAGCCCAGATACATGGGATTGCGACTGACACGATAAACGCCGCAGGTTACCAGACGACTGGTGTGCTGAGGTTTGGTGGGGCTGACCGTGGTCTGGTGGTGACGAAATCGTTGCAGGGCCCCAAAGCCCATGATGGCCCCCGCCACGACCAGCACAGCAATCAGCGCCATTGCCCAGATGCCGGGCTGGCTCTCCCCTCTTAGCCACCACATGGCCCCGGCACAGAGCAGGAAGATCAGCGGTGGTGGCAAACGTAACTCAAGATTGACCATTTTATTCCCCTGACGAGTGTCGGCCGAACCCGTGTTGCGGTAGACTCCCAACCAGTCAGCGCCTGTTGAGAGTGACAAAGATCATAATAATAACAACAAGTTGTGGTTAAACCACCACCAATGTGGCCGACCCCGTCCAAACTATCCAACGCGAACAACAAAAAGGAATCACCATGCACAAGAAAACTCTGCTGGCTACCCTGATCTTCGGCCTGCTCGCGGGCCAAGCCGTTGCGGCTCCCTATCTGCCCCTTGCGACGGATCATCGCAGCGGCCAGGAGCAAACCGCCAGCAACGCCTGGTTGGAAGTGGATCTGGGCGCCTTTGAACACAATATCCAGACCCTCAAGGATCGCCTCGGCGACAAGGGCCCGCAGATCTGCGCCATCATGAAGGCCGACGCTTATGGTCATGGCATCGACCTGCTGGTCCCCTCCGTGGTCAAGGCCAATATCCCCTGCATCGGCATCGCCAGCAACGAAGAGGCGCGCGTCGCCCGCGAGAAGGGCTTTACCGGCCGTCTGATGCGGGTGCGTGCCGCCACCCCGGATGAAGTAGAGCAGGCCCTGCCCTACAAGATGGAGGAGCTGATCGGCAGTCTGGTGAGTGCCCAGGGTATCGCCGATATCGCCCAGCGCCACCACACCACCATTCCGGTGCATATTGCACTCAACTCCGCCGGCATGAGCCGCAACGGCATCGACCTGCGTCTGGCCGATGCCAAGCAGGATGCGCTGGCCATGCTCAAGCTAAAGGGGATCACCCCGGTCGGCATCATGACCCACTTCCCGGTGGAGGAGAAAGAGGACGTCAAGATGGGGCTGGCCCAGTTCAAACTGGACTCCCAGTGGCTGCTGGAAGCGGGCAAGCTGGATCGCAGCAAGATCACCATCCACGCCGCCAACTCCTTCGCCACCCTGGCCGTGCCGGACGCCTACTTCGACATGGTGCGCCCGGGCGGCCTGCTCTACGGCGACTCCATCCCCTCCCACACCGAGTACAAGCGGGTGATGGCATTCAAGACCCAGGTTGCCTCGGTCAACCACTATGCAGCGGGTAACACCGTCGGTTATGACCGCACCTTTACCCTCAAGCGTGACTCCTGGCTCGCCAACCTGCCGCTGGGCTACTCCGATGGCTATCGCCGCGCCCTCAGCAACAAAGCCTATGTGCTGATCCAGGGTCAGAAGGTGCCGGTGGTCGGCAAGACCTCCATGAACACCATCATGGTGGACGTGACGGATCTGAAAGGGGTGAAACCCGGCGACGAGGTGGTGCTGTTTGGCCGTCAGGGTGAAGCCGAAGTGAAACAGGCGGATCTGGAGGAGTACAACGGCGCCCTGCTGGCGGACATGTACACCATCTGGGGCTACACCAACCCCAAGAAGATCAAACGCTGATAAGACGATATGAAAAAGGGCTCCCGCGGGAGCCCTTGTTGTTATTGCTTAATTGTCTGCCGCGCTCAAGCGGCCTTTTTACGGGTCACAAACAGACTCAGCCCCATGGATGCCAGCAGGATCAATGCAACTACGCCCAGTGCAATGCCGGTCGGGATCTTGAAGATATCCAGCAGTAGCATCTTGACCCCGATAAACATCAGGATCAGCGCCAGACCGTATTTGAGCAGGGCGAAGCGATCAGCCACACCTGCCAGCAGGAAGTACATGGCACGCAGCCCCATGATGGCGAAGATGTTGGAGGTCAGCACGATGAAGGGATCCGTGGTCACCGCGAAGATGGCCGGGATACTGTCCACCGCGAAGATGAGATCGCTCACCTCCACCAGCACCAGGATCAACAGCAGCGGGGTGGCATAGCGCACACCGTCACGCCAGACGAAAAACTTCTCCCCTTCCAGGGTCTCGGTCACCTTGAAGCGACGGCGCATCCAGCCTAGCAGCGGATTGTTGGCCAAGTCAGGCTCCTTGTCGGCCGCCCACAACATCTTGGCACCGGTCAGCAGCAGGAAAGCGCCGAACAGGTAGAGGATCCAGTGGAACTGCTCGATAAGCCAGCTACCGGCGAACACCATACCGGCACGCATCACGATGGCACCCAGCACCCCGTAGAGCAGTACCCGGCGCTGCAGCTCGGCCGGAATGGCAAAGTAGCCGAACAGCATCAGCCAGACGAAGACGTTGTCCACTGCCAGCGCTTTCTCGATGAGGTAGCCGGTAAGGAACTCCAGCCCCTTCTGATTGGCGATTTCACGGCCCGCGCTGTGATCCAGCCAGAGCCAGATAGCCAGGTTGAAGAGCAGCGCCACGCTGACCCAGATGAGGGACCAGACACCCGCCTCTTTGAGGGACACCTTGTGTGACTTGCCACCACCGACAAAGCGTATGTCTATCCATAACAGGACCAGCACTATGCTGAAGAAACCGGTCCACATCCACCATTCACCCATGTTCACTTCTCCCAAAAACGACAAAACCCACGACCGAGAGGCGTGGGTTTGCGTTTGGAGCAGATACACCTTGCCTCTCGGCAAGGTCTCACTTACAGCTGATTTGCATCAACTGCCCGGCTGCCGGGTGCACTGCAGGAAATGGGTGCACCGTAATGACGACAAACCGGCGAGAAGTTACTCCCCTTGTTGAGCGGATAGTAGCAGCGGTAAAAGATAACGCCAAGAGGCATCTTCACTGCCGTCAAAAATAAATCGGGGCCCCATCAAGGAGCCCCGCAAACAGGTTCAACACATCCCCATCAGAGCGGATCGACCTTGAGGCAGGAGACCGCGTGATCGAAGTTCCCCTCCAGCACGGGGCGGGTCTTGGCACACTCGGGGCCAGCCACCGGGCAGCGGGTGCGGAACACGCAACCGGACGGCGGGTTCATCGGTGAGGGCAAATCCCCCTCCAGGATCTGGATCACCTTGTTGCGCTCCAGCTCAGGGTCCGGGATCGGCACCGCTGACATCAGCGCCTTGGTGTAGGGGTGCAACGGGTTGGCGAAGATCTCCTTGCGGGTCCCCAACTCGACGGCGTTGCCCAGATACATCACCAGCACCCGATCGGAGATATGCTTGACCACCGACAGGTCGTGGGCGATGAAGATGAGCGACAGCCCCATCTCCTTTTGCAGGGATTTGAGCAGGTTGACCACCTGCGCCTGAATGGATACGTCCAGCGCCGACACCGGCTCGTCGCAGATGATCATCTTGGGCTCGAGGATCAGCGCCCGGGCAATCCCGATCCGCTGGCACTGGCCGCCGGAGAACTCGTGCGGATAGCGGTTGACCAGGTTGGGCAAGAGCCCCACCTTGCTCATCATGGCGCGCACCTTCTCTTTCACCTCTTCCCGCGGCAGGTTGGGGTAGAAGGTGATGAGCGGCTCGGCGATGATGTCGCCAATGGTCATGCGCGGGTTCAGAGAAGCCAGCGGGTCCTGGAAGATCATCTGGATCTCTTTGCGCTTCTCGCGCAGGGCATTCTGATCGAGCTTGGTGAGATCGTCACCCAGCCACACCACCTTGCCATCGGTGGCCGGTACCAGACCGATGATGGCGCGGGCAAAGGTCGATTTTCCGCAGCCGGACTCCCCCACCACGCCGAGGGTTTCACCCTCATAGAGACGCAAGGTCACACCATCGACCGCCTTGAGGTCAGACGGCTTGGCCCAGGGCCACGCCTTGCCACTCTTGATACTGAAGTGGACCTTGAGATCAGACACTTCCAACAGCAATTTTTTGTCGGCACCCATTTAGTTGGCCCCCTTGTTGATGGCATCCGAAACCCAGTGCCAGTGGCAAAACCGCTCCCGACCGTCGTTGAACGGCTTCAGAGGCATGGATGATTGCTGGCCGCAGTTAACAGCATTCATACGCTTACCTCCTTGGCGTTGATGGCATCAGATATCCAGTGGCAAGCACGCTCCCGACCATCGTTGAACGGGGTCAGGATCGGTGACTGCTGGCCGCAAATCTCGCTGACCCGGTGGCAACGCTCCTGGAAGGGGCAACCGGTGGGCAGACGCAGCAAGTTGGGCGGATTGCCCGGGATGGTGGGCAGCACTTCCCCTTCGGTATCGAGGCGGGGAATGGCGCGCAGCAGGCCTTCGGTGTAGGGGTGGCTCGGGCGATAGAAGATATCGTCTACCTTGCCGTATTCCATGGTACGACCGGCATACATCACCAGCACCTTGTTGCAGATACCGGCGACCACGCCAAGGTCATGGGTGATCATGATGATGGCGGTGTTGAACTCGCGCTTGAGCTCGTTCATCAGAGTCATGATCTGGGCCTGTACGGTCACGTCGAGTGCAGTAGTCGGTTCGTCGGCGATCAGCAGTTGCGGCCGGCAGAGCAGTGCCATGGCGATCATCACCCGCTGACGCATGCCGCCGGAGAACTCGTGGGGATACATGCCCATCCGCTTGCGTGCTTCGGGAATTTTGACCGCATCGAGCATCCGTACCGACTCTTCGAACGCTTCCGCCTTGCTGACGCCCTTATGCAACATCAGCACTTCCATCAGCTGGTCCTGCACCTTCATGTAGGGGTTGAGCGAGGTCATGGGGTCCTGGAAGATCATGGCGATCTTCTCGGAGCGGATCTTGTTGAGCTTGGACTCCGGCAGGTTGAGGATCTCCTCACCCTGAAACTTGGCGGAACCGGTAATAATGCCGTTTTTGGCCAGCAGCCCCATGATGGCAAAGGCCGTCTGGGATTTGCCGGAGCCGGACTCGCCGACGATCCCCAGGGTTTCACCCGCAGAGAGAGAAAAGTTGAGGTCGTTGACCGCCACCACATTGCCGTCCGGGGTCTTGAACTCGACCCGCAGATCTTTCACATCCAGTAACTTCATATAAAAACTCCTTATCGATCTTTCGTGATGCTTTCCTGTCGACCCGATGCTCGATTAACGATCTTTCGGATCGAGGGCGTCACGCAGACCATCCCCGAGGAAGTTGAAGCAAAACAGGGTCACCACCATAAAGCAGGCGGGGAACAGCAGTTGCCAGATGGCCACTTCCATCGACTTGGAGCCTTCATCCAGCAGGGCACCCCAGCTGGTCATCGGTTCCTGAACACCAAGGCCCAGGAAACTCAGGAAGGATTCAAACATGATCATGCCCGGCACCAGCAAGGTGGCGTAGACGGCCACGATACCGAGTACGTTCGGTACGATGTGACGGGTAATGATCTTCCACTTGGAGACGCCACAGACGTGGGCTGCCTCGATAAACTCCTTGCTCTTGAGGCTCAGGGTCTGGCCGCGCACGATCCGCGCCATGTCGAGCCAGCTCACCGCCCCGATGGCGATAAAGATGAGTGCCAGATGCGGCCAAAGAAGGTGACCAGCATGATGACAAAGAACATGAAGGGGAAGGCGTTGAGGATCTCCAGTACCCGCATCATCAGGCTGTCGACCCGCCCGCCGATAAAACCGGAGGCAGCGCCATACAAAGTACCGATGATGACCGCCACCATGGCGCCCATGATGCCGACCATCAGGGAGATGCGACCGCCCAGCAGGGTGCGCACGAACAGATCGCGCCCCAGGCTGTCGGTACCAAAGTAGTGACCCGCTTCCATATCGGGCGGCGACTGCATGGCGCCCCAGTCCGGATCGTCAAAGGTGTATTGGGACAGATGGGGGCCAAAGATGACCGCCAGACCGATGATGGTCAGAATGATCAGGCTGGTCAGGGCCGCCTTGTTGCGCAGGAAACGGCAACGGGCATCCTTCCACAGGGAGCGCCCCTCCACCACTTCCACTTTTTGCGCGAACGCCTCGACGGCATCGCGTTTTTCAGTTGAAACAACCATGATGAACTCCCGAATTAGTAACGGATCTTGGGATCGATAAAGGCGTAGAGAATATCGACCACAGCGTTAAAGGTGATGGTGAGGGCGCCGACCAGAATGGTCAGACCGAGCACCATGGAGTAATCACGGTTAAGGGCACCGTTGACGAACAGCTGACCGATCCCCGGCAGGCCGAAGATGGTCTCGATCACCACGGAACCTGTGATGATGCCGACAAAGGCCGGGCCCAGATAGGAGACCACTGGCAGCATAGCCGGACGCAGCGCGTGTTTCAGGATGATGTGGCGCAGCGGCAAGCCCTTGGCACGGGCGGTACGGATGAAGTTGGAGTTCATGGTCTCGATCATGCTGCCCCGCATGATCCGCGAGATGGCAGAGATGTAGTACATCATCATGCCGAACACCGGCAGCACCATAAACTGGATGCCACCCCCCTGCCAGCCACCGGCAGGGAACCAACCCAGATGAATACTGAAAAACAGCACCAGCAAGGGCGCCAGCACAAAGCCCGGGATCACCACCCCGGCCATGGCCGACGACATCAGTAGATAGTCGATGATGGTGTTCTGTTTCAGTGCCGCTATGGTGCCGAAGGTGACCCCCAGCAGCACGGCGAAGAAGAAGGCCGTGGTCCCGATCTTGGCGGAAACAGGCAGCGCCTGGCTCACCAGATCATTGACGGTGAAATCCTTGTATTTAAAAGAGGGTCCCAAATCACCCTGCACCAGGTTGCCCAGGTAGGTGAGATATTGCATGCCAATGGGTTTGTCGAGCCCATATTTGGCCTCGATGTTGGCGATGACTTCGGGGGGCAGTGAACGCTCGCTGGTAAAGGGGTTACCGGGGGCGAAACGCATCATGAAGAAAGAGACGGTGATCAAGACCAGCAGAGTCGGGATCGCTTCCAATAGCCGTTTAAAAATGAATTTCAACATAGACATTTCCTGTCCTGTACTGCTTCCAAATGGTCGCGGTTGTAATAAAGGCCCGCCGTCCGGCGGGCCCTGCTTGTTATGCGACTTGTTGCTTTAAATCAGTGAGCAATGATGTACATATCTTTGCTGTAGAGGTTATCCAGCGGGTTGGCCGGATAGCCGCCTACATAGGGTTTGACCATACGGGCAGTCACGTACTGGTAGATGGGGGCGATCGGCATGTCCTTGGCCAGGATCTCTTCAGCCTGGACGTAGAGCTTGTTACGGGCCGCCACATCAACCTGATCACGGGACGAATCCATCAGCTTGTCGAACTCCGGATTGGAGTACTTGCCGTCGTTGTTGCCGTGGGTGGTCTGCATCAGATCCAGCATGGAGGAGGCTTCGTTGTAGTCGGCGATCCAGCCGGCACGACCTACGTCAAACTGACCCTGTTTCTTGGTTTCCAGGTAAGTTTTCCACTCCTGGTTGACCAGGCTCACCTGCACCCCCAGCTTCTTCCACATGGAGGCCACGGCCACAGCCACTTTCTTGTGGTTGTCATCGGTGTTGTAGAGCAGCTCGAACTTCAGCGGCTTGCTGGCATCGAAACCGGCCTCTTGCAGCAGCGCCTTGGCCTTGGCATCACGCTCGGCCTGGGTCATCTTCGACCACTCGGGCGCTACCGGCTTGAAGCCATCGACGAAGTCCGGCACCAGGGTGTAACCGGGCGTCTGACCCTGCCCCATCACCTTGTCGGCGATCACGTTACGATCGATGGCATAGGAGAGCGCAGTACGGACGCGCACATCGTCAAACGGCTTCTTCTTGACGTTGTACTGGTAGTAGTAAGTACCAACATAACCGGTCACTTTCAGCTCGTCCGGCTTCTCTTTCTTCATCTGCTTGAAGCGCTCGATGGGCATCTGATAGGTGATGTCCACTTCGCCCGCCAGATAGCGGCTCAGGTCAGCGTTGGTAGACTGGATGGGCAGATAGACCACCTTGTTGATGACGGTCTTGCCATCGTTCCAGTAGTGCTTGTTGCGCTCCACTTCGACGCGCTCGTTCACCACCCAGTTCTTCAGGGTATAGGCACCGTTGGATACCATATTTTCCGGCTGGGTCCACTTGTCACCGAACTTCTCGATCACCTTCTTCGGTACCGGATAGGTGGTGGTGTGGGAGAGCATGCTGACGAAGTAAGGGATCGCTTTCTCGAGCTGCACTTCGAAGGTGTAGTCGTCGGTCGCCTTCACGCCCAGCGTATCAGCCGGCTTTTTACCTGCGATGATCTCGGAGGCATTGGCAATGGTCGGGATCTCCAGATACCAGGAGTAAGGAGAGGCGGTTTTCGGATCAACGGCACGCTGGAAAGCAAAAACGAAATCGTGGGCAGTGACCGGGTCACCGTTGGACCACTTGGCATCTTTGCGCAGGTGGAAGACGTAGTGCTTGTTATCCTTGGTTTCCCAGGATTCAGCCACAGCCGGGAGAATTTCCCCTTTCGGGCCGGAAGCAACGAGCCCCTCGAACAGGTCGCGCAGGATATTGGATTCGACCGTTCCTTCGGTCTTGTGCGGGTCAAGGGTCGCAGGCTCGGAGCCGTTGCCTTTTACCAGTTGCTGGACTTCAGCCAGCTTGGTTCCCGCCGGAACATCGGCAGCCTGAACCACATTGACGCCACCAAACAGTGCAGCCACCAGCAATGTGTTAATCATTGTTTTTTTATGAGTCATTTCCCTACTCCAACAAGAACATTCCATGCGTTTTTTAAAGTGACGGGGTTAAAACCCGCTCCCAGCATAATTCCCTGCCAATTCCGATAATGCAACAGATATTGTCAGGGTAATCGTCATTTTCTGGTCAAAAAATCAGCTGAGGTGCGCTTTTTCAGTATTAAAACACCAGCAAGGCGCTCATTTTTCACACAAACGACCGATTCTAGAAAAGACCGGGCAAAAAGCAACCAATAAAAAGCCGGTCACGAGGACCGGCTTTCATAAAGCGGAGCTGGCTCACATCAGGCTGGGGAAAACCCCCTTGATACCGGCCACCATGATCTCGATACCCAGCGACATCATGATAAGACCCATGATACGGGTCACCACGTTGATGCCGGTGTTGCCCATGATCTTGAACAGCAGCGGCGCGGCGCGGAAGATGAGCCAGGAGCAGAAAGAGAAGACCACGACAACCACTGACATGCCGAGCAACTGCTGCCAGTGGCTCTGGCTGGCATAGACAATCACCGAGGAGATAGCACCGGGACCTGCCATCAGCGGCAACGCCAGCGGTACCACGGCGATAGACTCGCGCACAGCCAGTTCACCCTTCTCCTGTTTGTTGTGCTTCACCTCGCCCAGCTTGCCCTGCAGCATCGACCAGGCAATCAGGGTAATCAGCGACCCACCGGCAATACGGAACGATGCCAGCGAGATGCCAAAGCCATCGAGGATCAGCTGCCCCATATACATGGAGACCAGCAGGATCACCATCACCGCGATATTGGCGGTGGTATTGGTTTTCATCCGCTCGGCCTGGGTATGGTGGCTGGTCAGGCTGACAAACACCGGCAACAAACCAAGCGGGTTGATAATTGCGAACAAACCGACAAAAAACTTCAGATACAACGAGACGTCAATTGCTGCCATAGGCGCCTTCCAATAGAGTTTCGGGCCCAGCGGGCCAGTCCATTAATTTCGTGCGTAAATTTACATCATAGCCAGAGCGGGCACCAATCAAATAATCTCACCATTTTGAGGGTTTTTTAGTTAGTTCATCTAATGCATCCGCGCTAACTGGCATAAACCGATGCCAAAAGCCCTTTCTACCGCCCGACACGCGCCAGAAAAGTGAGCGCAAGCCTGCTTAATCATGACCAGAGAGTCCGACGATGACTGACCGAATGACCAAGCGACTCGAGAGAATCCAAGCTTTGCCTTCCTACTATTTCAGGCCAGACATCACTTCATTGACTCGGCAATAGAGCCACAATGCAAAAACCGGGAAAGGGGGCAGAAATGGCCCCCTTGGGGAATAAAGCGGATTAGTCATGGATTAAAACAACAATCATTTTTGCAACAAACGCTGGAATAAAGTGCGTTTGTCGGTGATTTTGAAACCAATTCACTCATATTTGCTAACCTATACCGCCACAATAGCTCTGTAACACTATGGCTGAGTGCAATTAACCACTTGATAAATGTGGTTTATTGCACTGCATTAACAAGTCTCTCACCTTTCCCTTTGATGCACATTCCGATAACATCAGTCAAACAAGGATTGTGAAATAAAATTTCTTTTGTTCTTTTGTTACACATGATCCAGATCAAGTTTTTCTGAGTCAGCCCCGCTCTATAATCGACTCAGAAAGCGATTTAGTAAGGCATGTGAAAAAGCTGTTGCAACGATACCGTCTTGACAGGGCGACTATAATTGCCGGGCATTGCCAACGTCTTACTAAACAGTTTTCAAATAATCAGGAGATAAACATGGCAGTAACCAATTTGGCTGAACTGGATGCACTGGTCGCCCGCGTTAAGGAAGCCCAGCGTGAATTCGCCAGCTTCTCTCAAGAGCAGGTAGACAAGATCTTCCGTGCCGCCGCCCTGGCCGCCAACAACGCCCGTATCCCCTTGGCCCAGATGGCCGTGGAAGAGTCCGGTATGGGTATCATCGAAGACAAGGTTATCAAGAACCACTTCGCCTCCGAATACATCTACAACAAGTACAAAGACGAGAAGACCTGCGGCATTCTGAGCGAAGATGATCAGATGGGTACCATCACCATCGCCGAGCCGGTAGGTATCATCTGTGGTATCGTTCCGACCACCAACCCGACCTCCACTGCGATCTTCAAATCCATGATCGCGCTCAAGACCCGCAACGCCATCATCTTCTCCCCGCACCCCCGTGCCAAGAACTCCACCAATACCGCTGCCAAGCTGGTACTGGATGCAGCTGTTGCCGCTGGTGCACCGAAAGACATCATCGGCTGGATCGACCAACCGTCTGTTGAGCTCTCCAACGCCCTGATGAAGCACGAAGACATCAACCTGATCCTGGCCACCGGTGGCCCGGGCATGGTGAAAGCTGCCTACTCCTCCGGTAAGCCTGCTATCGGTGTGGGTGCCGGTAACGTACCTATCGTTATCGACGAAACCGCCGACGTGAAGCGTGCCGTTGCCTCCATCCTGATGTCCAAGACTTTCGATAACGGCGTGGTCTGTGCTTCCGAGCAGGCGGTCATCGTTGTTGATGCCATCTACGACCAGGTTAAAGAGCGCTTTGCATCCCACAAGGGCCACGTGCTCTCCAAAGAAGATGCTGACAAGGTACGTAAAGTCATCCTGATCAACGGTGCCCTAAACGCCAACATCGTTGGCCAGCCAGCCACCAAGATTGCCGAGATGGCAGGCGTGACTGTACCGGCTGATACCAAGATCCTGATCGGTGAAGGCGTCAAGCTGTGTGCAGAAGACGAGTTTGCTCACGAGAAATTGTCCCCGCTGCTCGGTATGTTCCGTGCTAGCAGCTTCGAAAACGCCGTTGATATGGCCTGTGACATGGTCAACATCGGTGGTATCGGCCACACCTCCGGTCTGTACACCGACCAGGACCGCAACGCTGACCGCATCAAGTACTTCGGCGACAAGATGAAGACCGCGCGTATCCTGATCAACACTCCGTCTACCCAAGGCGGTATCGGTGACCTGTACAACTTCGCAATGGCACCGTCCCTGACCCTGGGTTGCGGCTCCTGGAGCGGTAACTCCATCTCCGAAAACGTGGGTCCGAAGCACCTGATCAACAAGAAGACAGTCGCAAAACGGGCAGAAAACATGCTGTGGCACAAACTTCCGAAATCCATCTACTTCCGTCGTGGTTCCCTGCCGATCGCTCTGAGCGACCTGGAAGGTAAAAAGCGTGCCATGGTCGTGACTGACCGCTTCCTGTTCAACAACGGCTACGCCGATGAGCTGGTCAGCCTGCTGAAAGCACAGAATATGGAAGTGGAAGTGTTCTACGAAGTAGAAGCTGACCCGACCCTGGCTGTGGTTCGCAAGGGTGCCGAGATGGCCAACTCCTTCAAACCGGACGTTATCCTGGCGCTGGGCGGTGGTTCACCGATGGATGCGGCCAAGATCATGTGGGTGATGTACGAGCACCCGAACACTGCGTTCGAAGATCTGGCCATGCGCTTCATGGACATCCGCAAGCGTATCTACAAGTTCCCGAAAATGGGCGTGAAGGCCGAACTGGTCTGTATCACCACCACTTCCGGTACCGGCTCTGAAGTCACTCCGTTTGCGGTAGTAACCGATGAAGTGTCTGGTCAGAAGTATCCGCTGGCTGACTACGAGCTGACCCCGAACATGGCCATCGTTGATGCCAACCTGGTCATGGGTATGCCGAAGTCCCTGTGTGCCTTCGGTGGTATCGATGCCGTGACTCACGCCATGGAAGCCTATGTTTCCGTACTGGCTAACGAGTACTCCGACGGCCAGGCGCTGCAAGCCCTGAAAATGCTGAAAGAGTACCTGCCGTCCAGCTACCAGAACGGTGCCAACGACCCGATCGCTCGTGAGAAGGTGCACAATGCTGCCACCATCGCCGGTATCGCGTTCGCCAACGCCTTCCTGGGTGTGTGCCACTCCATGGCTCACAAACTGGGTGCCGAGTTCCACATTCCGCACGGTCTGGCTAACGCCCTGCTGATCAGCAACGTCATCCGCTACAACGCGAACGACAACCCGACCAAGCAGACTGCGTTCTCCCAGTACGACCGTCCGCAGGCTCGTCGTCGTTACGCCGAAGTCGCTGACCACCTGGGTCTGACTGCTGCCGGTGACCGCACCGCAGCCAAGATCGAGAAGCTGCTGACCTGGCTGGACGAGCTGAAGGCGACCCTGGGTATCCCGGCCTCTATCCGCGAAGCTGGCGTGACTGAAGCTGACTTCCTGGCCAAGGTTGACCAGCTGGCTATCGAAGCTTTCGATGACCAGTGCACCGGCGCCAACCCGCGCTACCCGCTGATCAGCGAGCTGAAGCAGGTTCTGCTGGACTCCTACTACGGTCGTCCGTTCACCGAAGCCGCTCCGGTAACTGCTGCCCCGGTTGAAGCCAAGGTTGAAGGCAAGAAGAAATCCAAGGCCTGATAACTAGTCCTGAGATAAAAAGCCCGCGCACTGCGCGGGCTTTTTTTTATCTGCCACTTATCGCAGCGATCCTCTCTCCAGCCGATTGCGGTAGTGCAGCCCCTAACGTCCCAACCAACCAACCAACCAACCAACCAACCAACCAACCAACCAACCAACCAACCAACCAACCAACCAACCAACCAACTCGCCCCAGCCAATCCGTTATCGACATCCCAACCTGTGACTCTGTATTGATGGACCACCTGTGATAACAAGAGCACGCTCCATCACCTCCTCTCTCCTACCCGCAACGCAACGCAACGCAACGCAACGCAATTACCCTGACGGGCAGATGTGAGCAGTCAACGCCATCTCAAGAGCTAAAGGTGTGATAAACAGGATAAGCGGAGCCTCGCTAACGCAATGCAGCAGAACTGCGACTGGCGTACGTGCAGGGCCAACCGACTGGCAGGGACAGAGCAATGATAATGCGCAGAGAAAGCGGGAAAGACTGTCAGGGAAGAGAATTGTTGCACCGGATGCTCAACTGACACATCAGCAGTTGCCACGATGCAAAGATAAAAAAATGGCAGCCATCAGGCTGCCATCGGGAGAGCACAATTCAGCGATCAGAGGGTCGCAGCGACTTCATCGGAGATGGAGCCGTTGTGATACACCTCTTGCACGTCGTCCAGATCTTCCAGCATGTCGATCAGACGCATCAGCTTGGGTGCAGTTTCTGCATCCAGCTCCGCTTCGGTGGAGGGGATCATGGTCACTTCGGCGCTCTGGGCCTTGAAGCCGGCAGCTTCCAGACCGTCCAGCACGGTACCGAAGTCGTTCGGGGTGGTGTACACCTCGATGGTGCCATCCTCTTCGGTCACCACGTCATCGGCGCCCGCTTCCAGCGCGGCATCCATCAGGGCATCTTCGTCTAGGCCCACGAAAGTCAGCAGACCTTTCTTGCTGAACAGATAGGCAACGGAGCCGTCGGTACCCAGGTTGCCACCGCACTTGCTGAAGGCGTGACGCACTTCGGCTACGGTACGGTTACGGTTGTCGGTCAGGCACTCTACCATCACGGCAGAGCCAGCCGGGCCGTAACCTTCGTACACGATGGTCTCGAGCTGTTCGCCATCGCCACCACCGGCGCCACGCTGAATGGCACGGTTGATGGTGTCGCGGGTCATGTTGTTGGTCAGGGCGGCAGTCACCGCAGCACGCAGACGCGGGTTGTTGGCCGGATCGGCATCACCCAGACGCGCGGAGGTAGTGATTTCGCGGATCAACTTGGTGAAGATCTTGCCACGCTTGGCGTCCTGAGCGGCCTTGCGGTGTTTGATGTTGGCCCATTTACTGTGACCTGCCATAGAGACTCTCCGTTATTTTTTAAATGTCAGTAACACTGATCATGACTAACCCAAGGGAAACACAGAGGCCGCACGGCGGCGGCCTCCGGTGCCGGTATCGGCTTACTCGTCGCCCTTGACGGTGGTTGCAATCGCCAGCTCACCCAGTTGGGCGGCATTGGCAAGGCTGGGGGCGTCTGTCATCAGACAGGCAGCCGCGGTCGTTTTCGGGAAGGCGATGACATCCCGAATGTTTTCGGTGCCGGTCAGCAGCATGCTGAGACGGTCCAGACCGAAGGCCAGACCGGCGTGCGGCGGGGTGCCGTACTTCAGGGCATCCAGCAGGAAGCCAAACTTCAGGCGTTGCTCGGCCGGGGTGATACCCAGGATATCGAACACGGTGGATTGCATCTCGCTGTTGTGGATACGGACAGAGCCGCCACCCACTTCGTAGCCGTTGATCACCATGTCGTAGGCGTTGGCGTAAGCACCCACAGGGTTGGCTTTCAGCTCGGCCGGGCTCATGTTGCTCGGCGCGGTGAACGGGTGGTGCATGGCGGCCAGACCACCTTCACCATCTTCCTCGAACATCGGGAAGTCGATGACCCACAGCGGTTTCCAGCTGTTCTCCAGCAGGCCCAGATCGCGACCCACTTTCAGACGCAGGGCACCCATGGCATCGCAGACCACTTTCTTGCTGTCAGCGCCAAAGAAGATGATGTCGCCGTCGGCAGCGCCGGTACGAGCCAGGATCTCGCGCACGATGGCGTCAGAGAGGAACTTGGCAACCGGAGACTGCACGCCTTCGATACCATTGGCCGCTTCGTTGACCTTCATCCAGGCCAGGCCCTTGGCACCGTAGATGCCGACAAACTTGGTGTATTCGTCGATCTGCTTGCGAGAGAGCTCGGCACCACCCGGGACTTTCAGGGCAGCCACACGGCCTTTCGGATCGTTGGCGGGGCCAGCGAACACGGCGAACTCGACAGCAGTCAGCAGATCAGCCACATCGACCAGCTCCATTGGCAGACGCAGGTCCGGCTTGTCGGAGCCGTAGCGACGCATGGCTTCGTCGAAGGTCATGATCGGGAAGTCGCCCAGATCCACGTTCAGGATGTGCAGCCACAGTTTGCGGATCATCTCTTCCATCACTTCACGCACCTGCGGCGCGGTCATGAAGGAGGTCTCCACGTCGATCTGGGTGAATTCCGGCTGGCGGTCGGCACGCAGGTCTTCGTCACGGAAGCACTTGACGATCTGGTAGTAGCGATCGAAGCCGGACATCATCAGCAACTGCTTGAACAGCTGGGGGGATTGCGGCAGAGCGTAGAACTTGCCCTTGTGCACGCGGCTCGGCACCAGATAGTCACGGGCACCTTCCGGGGTGGCCTTGGTCAGCATCGGGGTCTCGATATCGAGGAAGCCGTGCTCGTCCATGAAGCGGCGTACGAAGGCGCTGGCCTTGGCACGGGTCTTCAGGTACTTGGCCATCTCGGGACGACGCAGATCCAGGTAGCGATACTTGAGGCTGATCTCTTCGCTGTTGACCTGATTGAAGTCCAGCGGCAGCGGCTCGGCACGGTTGATGATGTTGAGTTCGTGGGCGAACACTTCGATGGCGCCAGTGGCCATGTCGCTGTTGCGCTGGGACTCGGGACGGGTGCGCACCACGCCGGTCACCTGGATGCAGAACTCGCCGCGCAGCTCGGAGGCCAGGGCGAACGCGTCCGGCTTGTCCGGATCGAAGAACACCTGAACGATCCCTTCCCGGTCGCGCATATCGATAAAGATCAGACCGCCGAGATCACGACGACGATGAACCCAACCGCACAATGTAATGGTCTGCCCTGCATGGGCCTCATTGACCTGTCCGCAATAGATAGAGCGCATGGACTTCTTCCTTCGAAATTGTAGAGAGACGGTTAACCTTGGGCCGCCGGGCACGACTGGCAAGCACCGTCTGTCTCACAGCTGGCCAGATTCTTTTTCTTACCCGGTTTGAAATCAGTCTCGTACCATCCGGTTCCCTTGAGCCGGAAGCCTGCCGCCGATATCAGCTTGACCAGATTCGGCTTGCTACAGGCCGGACAGTCGGTCAGGGGGGCATCGGAAAGCTTTTGCAGTTTTGCCAATTCATGGCCACAGACGTCGCAACGATATTCGTAGATAGGCATGGGTCACAAGAAATTGAAAAACAAAAGGGCTGGCATTATAGAGGAAAACCCCCTTTTGGGTAAAATGGCCAGCAGCCTCCTTTCGCCAGTTTTTTGCACTCGATGGCAAAAAGCGGGCAAAAAATCGGCACGAATGCACCAAGAGCGAAGAGAATAGCCATCATGAGCCTCTATTTGGGCCTGCCGCAGTGGTCCCACCCCAGCTGGCCCGGCCAGTTGCTGGGCCTTGGCGCCAAGCCTGCCGAACACCTTGCCCACTACGCCACCGTGTTCAATTCGGTGGAGGGCAATACCACCTTCTACGCCCTGCCGACCCCCGATACGGTACAGCGCTGGGCCGATGCGGTGCCCGATCACTTTCGTTTCAACTTCAAATTTCCGCAAACCATCAGCCACCAGAGCGATCTGGTGAGCGCAGACAAGCAAGTCGCCGACTTTATTCGCCTGCTCGCCCCGCTGCACGACAAGCTGGGGCTGCTCACCCTGCAGTTACCCGCCCGTTTCGGGCCACAGGGGCTGGCCAGACTGGCGGCCTTCATCGATCGGCTGCCGCGGGCGTTTCGCTACGCCATCGAAGTGCGTCACCCTGACTTCTTCGCCAAGGGGGAAGCCGAGCGGGCATTGAACCGGCTGCTGATGGAACAGGGTGTGAACCGGGTGATGCTCGACAGCCGGCCACTCTTCTCGGTGCCAGCAACCACGCCAGCCCTTGTCGATGCCCAGGGCAAGAAACCGCGCCTGCCGGTGCATCTGCTGGCCACCGCCAACGCCCCCATGGTGCGCTTTATCGGCCTGCCGGATCCGGCGGCCAATCACCCCTTCCTGCCCAGCTGGCTCCCCCACTGGCGCCAGTGGCTTTCCGAGGGCAAGGATCTCTACCTCTATATACATACTGCCGACAACGCCCAGGCACCTGAGCTGGCCCGCCAGATCACCCGCTTGCTGGAGCAGGAGATGGCCCCCTGGCCGGGGGAAAACGATCGCGCACGGCAGGGAGTGCTGCGCTTTTAGCCAACCCATTCTACGGCCATCGTTTCGCTGCAAAAAAAGTGCTTTTTTGTGGCGTGGCAAGCCCTGGCGTCAAGACAAACGGCCATCAATCCTCTACACTACCGCCCCAAGTAAGGGTCCGGAACATGGCCCGTACGAACAGGACAGGTCCAAAGGATTTCATGACCAGCCACCCCGTTCGTAAACAGGTGATAAATCTACTCTGATGGGTGTCACCCAACGACTCAATTGAACAATACAGCCGGGTGATGTCCCGACTGTCAGGTTGCGCCAGCATGCATACCAAAGATCAAATTTTTGCCGCCCCGATCGCCCGATTGGGAGACTTCTGTTTTGACGAACAGGTCGTCGACGTTTTTCCCGATATGATCCAGCGCTCGGTGCCGGGTTACAGTAACATCATCTCTGCCATCGGCATGATGGCCGCCCGCTACGCCCAACCCGAGAGCCGACTCTATGATCTCGGCTGCTCACTGGGCGCCGCGACCCAGGCGATGCGTCGCCATGTCAGCCAGCCCGGCTGCCGCATCACCGCGGTGGATCTCTCCCATCCGATGATTGAGCGCGCCCGCGCCCACCTCTCCGGTTTCAAATCCGAGGTGCCGGTGGAGCTGGTGGAAGCAGATATCTGCGACATCGAGATCGAGAACGCCTCCGTGGTGGTGCTCAACTTCACCCTGCAATTTGTCGAACCAGAGAAACGGGCCGCCCTGATCCAGCGCATTCACGATGGGCTGCGCCCAGGCGGGATCCTGATCCTGAGCGAAAAGTTCCGCTTCGAAGATGAACCGGTCAACGAGTTGCTCATCGATCTGCATCTCGACTTCAAGCGGGCCAATGGCTACAGCGAGCTGGAGATCAGCCAGAAACGCACCGCCCTTGAGAACGTGATGCGCACCGACAGCCTGCCGGTGCATCAGGCTCGCCTGCGGGACGCCGGTTTCGTCCATCAGGATCTCTGGTTCCAGTGCTTCAACTTCGGCTCCATGATTGCCATCAAATCCAGCGACGCCCAGCCATGATCGACTTTGCCAATTTCTATCAACTGATTGCCAAAAACCGGCTGAGCCACTGGCTGCATACCCTGCCCGCCCAGCTGCACGCCTGGCAACATGACAACCAGCATGGCGACCTGCCGCGCTGGAATCGCGCCCTCAACAAGCTGCCGGTGGTCTCCCCCGGCAACGTAGAGCTGAAAAGCCAGGTCGAGATTGGCTCGGCCGAGAGCCTTGGCGAAGGTGAACGCAAGAAGGTCGAGAGCCTGCTGCGCCACTTCATGCCCTGGCGCAAAGGGCCGTTCACCGTGCACGGCATCCATATCGATACCGAGTGGCGCTCTGACTGGAAGTGGGATCGGGTGCTGCCCCATATCAGCCCGCTCGAAGGCCGTTACGTGCTGGATGTGGGCTGCGGCAGCGGTTACCACCTCTGGCGCATGGTGGGTGAAGGGGCCAAGCTGGCGGTCGGCATAGACCCGAGTCCGCTGTTCCTCTGCCAGTTCGAGGCCATTCGCCACTTCGCAGGCAATGATCAGCGCGCCCACCTGCTGCCGCTCGGTATTCAGGAGCTGCCGGAGCTGCGTGCCTTTGACACCGTCTTCTCCATGGGGGTGCTCTATCACCGCAAATCCCCCATCGAGCACATCGAGCAGCTGCGCAATCAATTGAAAGATGATGGCGAGCTGGTGCTGGAGACGCTGGTGATTGATGGCGGGGTCAACGACGTGCTGATGCCCACTGACCGTTACGGCAAGATGCGCAACGTCTGGTTTATTCCCTCAAGCCGCGCCCTCAAGCTGTGGGTCGAGCGCTGCGGCTTCACCGACGTGCGGATAGTAGACGAGAATATGACCAGCACCGACGAACAGCGTCGTACCGACTGGATGATTAATGAATCCCTGAGTGACTATCTGGATCCAGACAATCCGGCACTCACGGTAGAAGGACACCCGGCGCCGAAACGTGCCGTACTGATTGCCCGCAAGGCCAAAGACTAGCCGATGGCGATTCAGGAAGTTACACTGACCCAATTCCAGGAAGCACAGTTAAATGAATGACATGAAAAGCAAATTAAAAGGAATGACCCTGCTCTCCCTGCTTAGTCTCGGCGGGTGTGTCAATATGGAAAAAGCGCCTCAGGTCCCTGCTCTGACGCTGGCCGAGCTTCGTAGCGAGCTGAGCCAGAGCGAGCAACGCCTGCAAACATCCATGGAACAGCAACAGAAGCAGTATGTGCAGCAACAGCACCTGCTGGTTCAGCTCAACACAGATGTCACCAATATGAAAGAGTCCGTCAAGCAAGTAGACCACAAGCTCGCCACCCTCCCCTCCGAGCCGCCCAAGCCGATGGCCATCCCCACCGAGAAGTGCCCGGCCCCCAATCAGGGTCACACCATCGATGGCAAGCTGATGGTCGGTGAAGCCGAGTGGATCTGGGTTGATGCGGCCAACGATGCCTTCCAGGCGCGGGTCGATACCGGTGCGACCACCTCCTCCATCAGTGCGCAGGAGATCACCATTTTCGAGCGCAACGGCAAAAACTGGGTGCGCTTCTTCCTGAGCCATCAGGAAGTGGACGACAAGATCCAGATCGAAGCGCCGCTGGTACGCCATGTACGGGTGCGTCAGGCCTCTGCCGACGATCTGGACCGCCGTCCGGTGGTGCGTCTGGCCGTGCGCATTGGCGACATGACCGAGAAAGCCGAATTTACCCTGAAAGACCGTAGCGACATGACCTTCCCTGTGCTGCTGGGTCGCGAATTTTTGAAAGACATCGCAGTGGTTGATGTGGCCCGCGAATATATCCAACCCAAACCCAAGCTCAAGGATGTGAAATAATCCATGGTTTCCCGTAAGCCGTTCTATTTGCTGGTAGCCCTGCTGTACATTGTCGGCCTGGGGATGACGATCTATCACCATATCGCGTTGGATGTGCCGCTGACGCCCGGTGAAAAGCGCCAGATCTGGTCCATCGAAGCCAAGCTGGAGTTTGAGGCGACCGGTGAGCCGGTGATCGCCTCCCTGGCCATTCCGGGCACCCAGCCCGGTTTCACCCTGATGAACGAGAACGCCGCCAGCCCGGGCTACGGCCTCTCCTTTGTTGAGAAAGATGGCGATGCCCGCGCCGAGTGGTCCATCCGCACCGCCTCTGGCCGTCAGGAGCTCTACTACCGCGTCGACATGATGGCGGATGCCCATGCCAAACCGGCCGCCAATCCGCAGCCGCCTGCCATCGAGAAGCAGATCGAGAGTGAGCCTTACGCCACCGCGATGAAGCAGATCCTCGAGCGGGCCCAGGAGCGCTCTGCCGACGGCTACACCCTGACTCGCGAGATCATCAAGGAGATCGAGAAGCAGGAGCAGAACGCCGAGCTGCTGAAAAAGCACAAGAGCCGCGCCAACCTGATCGCCGAACTGCTCAACAATGCTGACGTCCCCACCCGCGTGGTGCATGCCCTGAATCTGGAAGATGGCCGCCGTCGTCAGGAGCTGGTGGATTACCTGCAGGTATTCAACAGCCCGACCGACTACAAGCTGTTCAACCCGCAAACCGGTGAACAGGGTCGTCCGGCCAACCTGCTGCTGTGGGAATACAACTCCGGCGCCCTGCTGGACGTGACCGGTGGTCACAACTCCCGTGTCAGCTTCTCGATGATCGAGCAGGAGCAGCCAGTCAGCGTGGCACTGGCGCAGAAGTTCGAAAAATCAGAGATGATGAACTTCTCCATCCACAGCCTGCCGCTGGAAGAGCAGACCCTGTTCAAGGGCTTGCTGCTGATCCCGATCGGCGTGCTGATGGTGGTGTTCCTGCGGGTGCTGGTGGGGATCAAGACCTCAGGTACCTTTATGCCGGTGTTGATCGCGGTCGCCTTTATCCAGACCTCGCTGGTCACCGGTCTCATCGGCTTCCTGCTGATCGTCGGCACCGGTCTCATCATTCGCTCCTATCTGTCTCGGCTTAACCTGCTGCTGGTCGCCCGAATATCGGCCATCATCATCATGGTTATCTCGATGATCGGTATCTTCTCCGCGTTCGCCTTCAAGCTGGGGCTGACCGACGGCATGAAGATCACCTTCTTCCCGATGATCATCCTCTCCTGGACCATCGAACGGATGTCCATCCTGTGGGAAGAAGAGGGCCCGAAAGAGGTGTTCCGCCAGGGCGGCGGCTCTCTGCTGGTTGCCGTCATCGCCTATCTGGCCATGGATAACGAGCTTATTCGTCACCTCACCTTCAACTTCCTCGGCCTGCAGCTGGTGCTGATGGCGACCGTGCTGTTGATGGGTAACTACACCGGCTACAAGCTGAGCGAATTGAAGCGCTTCAAGCCGCTGGTGGACGAGATGAAATCTGGCGTCACCCCGGGTAAGGACAAGTAACCGATGTGGTTCTGGGAAAAATACACCACCCCGTGGAGCCTGTCCCAATCAGGCATCCTCGGCATGAACAAGCGCAACCACTCCTACATCAGCCGCTACAATCCGCGCAGCCTCTATCCGCTGGTGGATGACAAGCTGCAGACCAAGCAAATTGCGCTGGATGCAGGGGTCACCGTGCCTGAGCTGATCGGTACCATCCGTGCCCAGCACGATGTGGGTCGCATCACCGAGCTGGTAAAAGATTGGCCGGGCTTCTGCATCAAGCCGGCCCGTGGCTCGGGCGGCAAGGGGATCCTGGTGATCCTGCGTCAGGAAGATGGCCTCTTCTATAAACCCAACGGCAGCGCCTCCAACGGTCAGGATCTGGAGCGCCATGTCTCCAACATTCTGGCGGGGCTCTATTCGCTTGGCGGCAAGCCTGACGTGGCACTGGTCGAAGGCCTCATCAACTTTGATGATGTGTTCGACGGCTACTCTTTTGAAGGGGTACCCGATGCCCGGGTCATCATCTTCAAGGGGTTCCCGGTGATGGCGATGATGCGCCTCTCCACCGCCGCCTCCGACGGCAAGGCGAACCTGCACCAGGGCGCCGTGGGGGTGGGTCTGTGCCTGCGTACCGGTCGTGCCCTGCGGGCGGTGCAGTTTGGCAATCCGCTGCGTCACCACCCGGATACCGGCCTCGACCTCTATGAGCTCAAGGTGCCCCACTGGGATACCCTGCTCACCCTGGCCGCCTCCTGCTACGAGATGTCGGGTCTGGGCTATATCGGGACCGACATGGTGCTGGACAAGTTCCGCGGCCCCATGCTGCTGGAGCTCAATGCCCGTCCCGGCCTTGCCATCCAGATCGCCAACGGTCGCGGCCTGGTGCCCAATCTCAAGACCATCGAGAAACTGGGACAGGTTAAGATGAACGTGGAGCAGCGGGTCAATTTCGCCAAGGATCACTTCGGGATCTTTGAGGAATAGCGCCTCTGCTTGTGAACTGAGCGCGCCTGTGGCGCGCTTTTTTTATGGCTATTGTCTGTCGGCATATCCCCCCACCCAGCCATTCGGATCAGCACCTCATTTCGAAACGACGAGTACGCCAGCGAACGGCTGCTTGGAATAGCGATGGAGTGAGAAGAGTGTGACCGCAATGTCAGGGGATGGATAAATCTCAGGTATAAAAAAACCGGCGCCAAGACGCCGGTTCTTCAAGGAGAGTACGACCCGATTACAGGGAGTCAGCATTCTCGGACAGGTACTTGGCAACGCCGTCCGGAGAGGCTTGCATACCTTTTTTGCCTTTTTCCCACTGAGCCGGGCACACTTCGCCGTGCTCTTCGTGGAATTGCAGGGCATCGACCATACGCAGCATCTCGTCGATGTTGCGGCCCAGCGGCAGATCGTTGACAACCTGGTGACGAACGACACCGTTCTTGTCGATCAGGAATGAGCCACGGAACGCCACACCGGCTTCCGGATGCTCAACATCATAGGCTTTGCAGATTTCGTGTTTCACGTCGGCGATCAGCGGGTACTTGACCTGACCGATACCGCCATCTTCCACTTTGGTGTTGCGCCATGCATTGTGGGAGAACTGGGAATCGATGGAAACACCGATCACTTCCACGCCACGCTTCTGAAACTCTTCATAACGGTGATCGAAGGCAATCAGCTCGGACGGGCAGACGAAGGTGAAATCGAGCGGATAAAAGAAGACAACGGCAGCTTTGCCTTCGATGTGGGATGACAGGTTGAATGAATCAACGATCTCGCCATTACCCAGAACAGCTGCGGCGGTAAAATCGGGTGCGGGACGGCCTACCAATACCATATTCAATTCCTCTTTATGTGAAGTGAACAATCCGGTGAGGATTGGGCTACCTAGAGCCAAGTCCATCTAATTCAAGCGACAAACTATAGACCCGGTGGTAGATTAGTTAAATCAAATTAAATAGATAGCATTAATCGGGTTTTTCTATGCAACGTTGGCCCAGCCTCAAACAGCTGCAATATCTGGTCGCTCTCGATGAGCACAAGAACTTCAACCGCGCCGCCAAGGCCTGTCATGTCAGCCAGTCGACCCTGAGTACCGGGATCCAGACGCTGGAGGACATGATGAACCTGCAACTGGTGGAGCGGGACCACAAGAGCTTCATTATGACCCCGGTCGGCATGGAAATCGTCGAGCGCGCTCGCAATTTGCTCTCCGATGCGCGGGATCTCATGGAGCTCGGGCAACATCAAGGTGGCGTGATGCAGGGGACGGTACGTCTTGGCTGCATTCCCACCATCGCCCCCTTCCTGCTCAGCAAGCTGCTGAAAGAGTGCAGCAAAACCTATCCTGACCTCGAATTGTTGCTGCGTGAAGACACCACCAGCAATCTGCTCAAGCAGCTGGAACAGGGTCAGCTCGACTTGCTGATCCTCGCCCTGCCCATCGAGATCGGGGGATTTCACTGCAAGACCGTCGGTCAGGATCCGTTCCACATGGTGATGCCCGCCAGCATGGCGGCCGGCCTGCATACCCCGTTCGACTACAAGGAGCTGCCCAACCAGAGCATCTTCCTGCTGGAACGGGAGCACTGCCTCACCGAGCACGCAGTGAGCGCCTGTCGCCTGCGGGACAAGAGCAAGATCAACCCGTTCGCCGCCACCAGCCTGCACACCCTGGTACAGATGGTGGAAGCGGGTCTTGGCACCACCTTCCTGCCGCAGATGGCCATCGATGCCGGCATTCTTGCCAACTCCGATCTGGTGGCCATCCCGCTGCCAGGAGAGACCTCCTATCGCGAAATCGGGCTGGTCTGGCGCCCCAGCACCACCCGGGTACAGACCTTCTACAAGCTGGCCGAGCTGCTTAAACCGCTGATCAGCCACAACGAGTGACAACAAACGCCAGCCCTCGGGTTGGCGTTTTTCAGTTCCCCGCCACATTTTTCCTCTCGGAGACTAGGTCTGGAGCCAGATCCCTGTTTATGATGGAAAAGTTGTCGCGTGCCCTCCTGCCCCCAGAACGATTTGGCAGGATATGGCGCTCGATAAATGTCTCGTTTGGTAGACCCGTCCGTGGAGAGAGCCCGATGTATCGCAAGCTGCTGCTATCCCTGCTGACTCTGCTGCTGGCCGCCTGTTCCAGCACGCCGGAGCCGCCTCCGGCCCCCCGGCAGAGCAGTGCCTTTGATGGCTTCTACCAACAGTGGCGCGGTGTTCCCTACCGCATGGGCGGCGCCAGCCGCGCCGGGCTAGACTGCTCCGCCTTCACCCAGCTCGCCTACAGTCAGGTGCTGGGATTCAACCTGCCAAGAACCACCGAATCTCAGGCCAGCATTGGCAAACCGGTGGATCGCTACCGGCTGCAACACGGGGATCTGGTCTTCTTCAAAACCGGCTGGCAACAGTACCATGTGGGGGTCTACACAGGTGCCGGCGAGTTTATTCACGCCTCCACCAGCAAGGGAGTGATCCGCTCCCGCCTCGACAACGTCTACTGGAACAGTCGCTACTGGCAGGCACGTCGGGTGACCCAGTAACCGCTCAAACGCCTGCTTGCGGCACAAGTTGCGTGCCGATACTCTCCGTCAATCCCTGTCGCTATGTCGGGACACACAACCCGCGCTTATAACTCAATTGGCCCCAAAGCCTGCATATCACACCATTTTGTGATAAGGTGGTGGCCAATTTTTAACACTTTCGCCTTTTTCTCATACGCTCTCTGTCCTGATTGACAACAAGCGAGGCAATAACAAGCAGCGCGCGGCGAAAGTGGAGTGTGGCGCAACACTGCCGGACGGGTGGCCCACAGCTGCAGTATCAAGGGTTAAATAGATAAGGAGATCGTGCAATGAAACAGTATCAAAGCTGGCTGGGGCAATACCTGATGAGTCGCCGTGACGGTGACCACGCCATGGCATGCGAGATGGCGAGTTCCATCTGCGAGTTCTGGCAGCAGCAGGGAGATGAAAACGAACTGGACAAGTGGCAGCAGATTTACCAGAACCATCTGGAAAAGACCACCTGATCCCGACCGTTGCCTTGCTGCCAGCCACGGTTGGCAGCAAGGCAACTCGCGACCAACCACCATCAGCCAACCCCTCTCCCCCAATTTTCCCGCTACGTTAAACCGCAACCTTCATTCACTCGCGCTTTACCATCTTCATGTTGCTCTTGCGCACCGGCCTCGGTTCATTCCATCTCGGCCGCCATCCCCTGTGCCCAGTCGATAAAGGCCTGGATCTTGGGACTCGCCCGGTTGGGCAGGGTCGCCATGTAATAACGTTGCTCGCACTTGATCTCCAAGCCGGGGAAAGGGGCCACCAGCTCGTTGCGTGCCAGTCGCTTGCTCACCAGATTCTTGCGCCCCATGGCGATCCCGGCGTGATTCATGGCGGCGATGATGGCGAGATCCGAACGATCAAAACCCATGCTCAGCTGACATACCTCGAGGCTGACCCCGGCGTGGCGAGCCCAACTGCTCCACTCGTCGGTATCCGAGTCAAATCCCCATGCCTGCCGATCATGGAGCAAACGGCACAAGGACAAGTTGGCTGGATTGCCGACAAGCCCGTGCTGCTCGGCATATTCCGGGCTGCAGACCGGCAGCATGAACTCATCCATCAGCGGGTGGATGGCAAGCCGCTCCGGGCTCTTCTCATCGAAATAGAGGGTCAAATCGATGCCATAACCATGCAGGTTGATGTTCTCGTTACCGGTGATGATATTGAGCTCGATCTGCGGATGCAGGCGGGAGAAATCAGCCAACCTGGGCACCAGCCAGCACTGGGCGATGGAGGGACGCGAATAGATTGTCAGGGTACCGGAGAGCTCCTGATTCTTGATCTCCAGGATCTCCTGATTGATGAACTCCAGCGAAGATTTGAGCGCCCAGAACACCCGCTGCCCATCCGCCGTCAGTACCACCTTGCGGTGAAAACGCTCAAAGAGCTTGAACCCCAGCTCCTCTTCCAGCGCGCTGATCCGGTGACTCACGGCACTGGGGCTCAGCGACAGCTCATCAGCTGCCATGGCAAAGGATCCGTGGCGGGCGGCCGCCTCGAAGGTGTGCAGCTTGGCCAGCTGGTAGCCACTCAGCAGCTTGTTGCGCGATATGTAATTATCCCCGTTATACATTCATCCCCCTCTTCGCAATGGCCGCCGATGATACACCCACAGGCCACCTTCAGGATGAAACCAAAAGACCCAAAGAGTGTGATTTCGATAAATTGTGACCAATGTAGCGCCTTTGCATCACCTCAGCTCATCCAAGTGGCTGATTTCATCATTTGTCAGCCCCGCCTCATTTTCATTCAATAAGCGCATAAACAATCACACACAACAGATGTCGAGGCGCAGTATGAGTTCAGAGGTATGGGTCATCGCTACCTTGCTAAGTAGCATCGTTCTTATCGTGGTCACCATAGTGAAGGGCAAGGTGCATCCTTTCCTTGCCCTGCTGCTGGCAAGCTTCTATGTGGGCACCCTGATGGGGATGAACCCGGTCAACATGGTCAATGCCATGGAAGCGGGCATTGGTGGCACCCTCGGTTTTCTCGCCGCCGTCATCGGTCTTGGCACCATACTCGGCAAGATGATGGAGGTGTCAGGGGCTGCAGAGCGCATTGGCCTCGCCCTGCAGAGATGCCGCTGGCTTTCGCCTCAGGTCATCATGGTGCTGGTCGGTCTGGTGTGCGGCATCACCCTGTTTGTCGAAGTCGGGGTGGTGCTGCTGATCCCGCTCGCCTTCTCCATTGCCCGCAAGACCAGAACCTCGCTGCTCAAGCTGGCCATTCCGCTCTGCACCGCCCTGATGGCCGTGCACTGCATAGTGCCGCCCCACCCGGCAGCCCTCTACGTCACCAATCAGCTGGGGGCTGATGTCGGCTCGGTCATCGTCTATGGCCTCGCGGTCGGGCTGTTTGCCTCGCTGGTGGGCGGCCCGCTGTTCCTCAAGCTGCTGGGTAACCGGCTCCCGTTCAAGGAGGTGCCCGCTGCCTTTGCCGACATCAAGGCCCGCGATGAAGCAACTCTCCCGACTTTAGGCGCCTCGCTCTTTACCGTGCTGCTGCCCATCCTGCTGATGCTGGCCAAGACGGTCGCCGAGCTCAACATGGATCACGCCAGCCACCTCTACACCGTGCTGGAGTTTATCGGCAACCCCATCACCGCCATGTTTATCGCCGCCTTCACCGCCTACTACGTGCTGGGGATCCGCCAGCAGATGAAGATGGAGGTGCTGCTCAACAAGACCGAGGAGTGCTTCTCCTCCATCGCCAATATCCTGCTCATCATCGGGGCGGGTGGCGCCTTCAACGGGGTGCTCAAGGCAAGCGGCCTGGGCGATAGCCTGGCCATCATCCTCTCCCAGCTGGATATGCACCCGATTCTGCTGGCCTGGCTAGTGGCTATCGTGCTGCACGCCGCCGTGGGCTCCGCCACCGTCGCCATGATGGGCGCCACCGCTATCGTCTCCCCCATCATGGTGCACTACCCGGATATCAGCCCGGAGATCATGACCCTGGCCATCGGCTCCGGCGCCATTGGCTGCACCATGGTGACGATTCCCTGTTCTGGCTGGTCAAGCAGTATTGCGGCGCCACCCTGAACGAAACGCTCAAGTACTACACCACCGCCACCTTTGTTGCCTCCCTGATGGCGCTGGCCGGTACCTTCCTGCTCTCCTTTATCGTGTAACAAGACCGAGAACACTATGAAAAACATCGACGTCCAACAGCTCACAGCGCAATTTCCACTGGTGCAATCCCTGATCGCGCTTGAGCCAGTCACCTGGTTCAACCCCAACACCACCACTCTGGCTGCCGGTCTGCCCTATGTGGGGCTCGATAACAACAATGTGGCGGACGCTTCCGCTCGGCTGGCCCGCTTCGCCCCCTACATGTGCGAAGCCTTCCCCGAGACCCACGCCAGCAACGGTATTCTGGAGTCCGAGATCGCCGCCATTCCGGCGATGCAGGCCACGCTCAACCAGCGTTACGGCGTTGAAGTCACCGGCAGGCTGCTGCTGAAAAAAGACAGCCACCTGCCCATCTCAGGCTCCATCAAGGCGCGAGGCGGTATCTACGAGGTGCTGACTCACGCCGAACAGTTGGCGATCAAGGCTGGTCTGCTGCGGGAAGAGGATGACTACCGCAAACTGTTCAGCGACGAGTTTCGCCAGTTCTTCAGCCAGTACAGCATCGCAGTGGGCTCCACCGGCAACCTTGGCATGTCCATCGGCATCATGAGCGCCAAGCTCGGCTTTACCGTCACCGTCCACATGTCGGCCGATGCGCGGGAGTGGAAGAAGCGCAAGCTACGCGAACACGGCGTCATCGTGGTCGAATATGCCGAAGATTACGGGGTGGCGGTGGAACAGGGGCGCAAAGAGGCCGAGCGCGATCCCAACTGCTTCTTTATCGACGACGAGAACTCCCGCACCCTGTTCCTCGGCTACTCGGTGGCGGGCGAGCGGGTGAAAAAGCAGTTCGACCAGATGGGTATCAAGGTGGATGCCGACCACCCGCTGTTTGTCTACCTGCCCTGCGGCGTGGGTGGCGGCCCGGGCGGCGTGGCCTTTGGTCTCAAGCTGGCGTTCGGGGATAACGTCCACTGCTTCTTCGCCGAGCCCACTCACTCCCCCTGCATGTTGCTGGGGGTCCACACAGGATTGCACGATACCATTGCGGTGCAGGATCTGGGCATCGATAACCTCACCGCAGCCGACGGCCTCGCGGTAGGTCGCGCCTCCGGCTTCGTCGGCCGCGCCATGGAGCGGCTGCTGGCGGGCTTCTACACCCTGAGCGATCAGGAGATGTATGACCTGCTGGGACTGCTGGCGCGCGATGAGCAGATCACACTCGAGCCCTCCGCTCTGGCTGGTATGGCTGGCCCGTGGCGGGTGGCAGCCAATCCCGAGTGGCTCACCGTGCGCGGTTTCGATGCCGCAACCATGGCACAGGCCACCCATCTTGTGTGGGCCACCGGCGGTGGCATGGTGCCCGCCGAAGAGATGGCAAAGTACCTGGCCAGCGCCAAGATCTAGGCTTTTTTGCCACTTTTATCTGCAAATCAACCCGCCATCACGGCGGGTTTTCTGTTTTGGGAACAAGGGGATGGGGCAGTTCTGTCGCAATCCATGGCGACAATTTCCCCAAGTTGGTCAGTTTGTGCTAAAATGGCGCTCATTTTTTGACATCTCGCGTCACGTTCGCCGCCAGATGGCCCATCGGGCTCTCTGCCCGGGTCGTGAATTTGCACCATCATGCCTGATGATGTTCCCCCCAAGATGAGCCGACAGGCTCCCGTCAAGGTGGGCACCCTCAAGGGCACATGAGATAAGGAGATCGGGTAATGAAACAATATCAAAGCTGGCTGGGAGATTATCTGATGAGTCGACGTGACGGAGATCACGCGATGGCTTCGGAACTTGCCAACACCATCTGCGCCTTCTGGAAGGCCCAGGGTGATGAAGCAGAAACCAGCAAATGGCAGCAACGCTATCAGCAACACGTAGAGCAGGCGCAATAAGCCCCTTCACTCTTTCGCGATAAAAAAACCGGCGCACATGGCGCCGGTTTTGCGTTTCTGGCAAACAGCAGATTACATCTGGTCGATCATGTCCTGAGCAAACTGGGAGCAGGAGCGCAGGGTGGCCCCTTCCATCAGGCGCTCGAAGTCATAGGTGACGGTCTTGTTGCGGATCGCCGCTTCCATGCCCTTGATGATGAGATCGGCCGCTTCGACCCAACCCATGTGGCGCAGCATCATCTCGGCGGAGAGGATGAGGGAGCCCGGGTTAACCTTGTCCTGACCGGCATATTTCGGTGCAGTACCGTGGGTCGCTTCGAACAGGGCCACGCCGTCACCGATGTTGGCACCCGGCGCGATGCCGATACCGCCTACCTGAGCGGCCAGCGCGTCGGAGATGTAGTCGCCGTTGAGGTTCATACAGGCGATGACGTCATACTCGGCCGGGCGCAGCAGGATCTGCTGCAGGAAGGCGTCGGCGATGACATCCTTGATGACGATGGTCTTGCCGGTTTTCGGGTTCTTGAAGGAGCACCAGGGGCCGCCGTCGATCAGCTGGGCACCATACTCGTTCTGGGCCAGAGCATAGCCCCAATCCTTGAAGGCACCTTCGGTGAACTTCATGATGTTGCCCTTGTGCACCAGGGTCACGGAGTCGCGATCGTTGTCGATGGCATACTCGATGGCGGCACGCACCAGACGCTCGGTACCGGCTTTGGACATCGGCTTGATGCCGATCCCGCAGGACTCGGGGAAGCGAATTTTCTTCACGCCCATCTCGTTTTGCAGGAAGGCGATCACCTTGTTTGCTTCGGCGCTGTCGGCCTTCCACTCGATACCGGCGTAGATGTCTTCGGCGTTTTCGCGGAAGATCACCATGTCGGTCAGATCAGGACGTTTCACCGGGCTCGGGGTGCCGTCGTAGTAACGCACCGGACGCAGGCAGATGTAGAGATCCAGCTCCTGACGCAGGGCTACGTTGAGGGAGCGAATACCGCCACCGACCGGCGTGGTCAGCGGGCCCTTGATGGCCACGCAATATTCACGAATGAAATCCAGGGTTTCGGCCGGCAGCCAGGCACCTTCGCCATAGACATGAGTCGATTTCTCGCCGGTATAGATCTCCATCCAGGCGATCTTGCGCTCGCCCTTGTAGGCTTTCTCGACCGCAGCATTCACCACATTCAACATGGCCGGGGTTACGTCAACACCGATGCCATCCCCTTCAATAAACGGAATGATCGGATGGTTGGGAACCTGCAGCTTGCCGTTGGCATCGACTGTGATTTTCTGACCCTGGGTCGGGATTACTACTTTGCTTTCCATCGGCATCTCCTAACTTCCGTTTGTTATCAACTTGTTTGTTGCGCGCGGCCATCTTAGCCCATTCATTTTCATAATAAAACGACAAGAAAGCATGTCAGACCAAAGAGGTAGCCACCCGCCAGTGCGCCGTCACCACGCCTTCCCGACCCAGCCCAGTTATCCCTCCAGCTCGCTGGCCGCCGCCTGCGGCTGACTCAGGGAACGGTACTGGGAAGGGGTCAAGCCGGTCTTCTGTTTGAACACCCGGCAGAAGTAGTTCACGTCACTGTAACCGCAGCGACTGGCCACCTCTTCAAGACGAAAGCGGTACTTTTTCAGCATGAATTTGGCCCGATCTATCCGCACCCAGCTGATGTAATCGGCAAGGCGCATATGACCCTGCTCGCGGAACAGGTGGGAGAGATGGCTGGCCGAGACGTTGAAGCGGTGGGCAATGGAGTCACGGGTGATGGGACGGTGAAAGTTCTCCTGGATATAGATGCAGATCCCGTGAAAGAGCTCTGCCCCCCGTGGCCGATCCGTGGCGGACTCCAGCAACAGCTGACGGGCACTCGCCAGCAGAGCCTGCAGCAGGTGATCATCGGTGGGGGAGCGACCAGGATCCTCGGTCAGTACGTTCAGCGCCGCCAAAATGTGTTCGATCACATGGCCCGCCCGCGCCATGATGCTGTGCTTTTGCACATCGAAGAAATCGGGATCTTCACGGCGCTTGCTCACCAGGCTGAACCCCAGCTGGCGTTTGCCAAACAGCAGGCTCAGCACCGAGCAGTCGGTGGTCCAAAGCGGCTTGTTCCAGCCGTTGGGAGGGATATAGAGCGCCTGTCCCGGCAATACACTGATCTCTCTGACCCCCTCCTCCCGGTCCCAGATCTGGTTGAGATACTCGCCACTAAAGACCAGCTCGAGGCGGGGAAAGTTGACCTGATAGCTGAAACTGGGTGGTACCCCCTGTTCACTGGCAAACCAGATTTGGTCAAATGGAACCTGTTCGCTCAGGGCTCCGTCGAGCAGTTGGCTGAAGATGAGAGACATGGTGATCCTGATCAAGAGAGAGGCAAGCGGTTGCGGCGCGCACGACCGCCCATGTTATAGTCCGGTCCACAGCAGTAATGCCACCCTTTTCTGCACCCGATTTTCTTCAAACTAGACGAGGCGTCCCTTATGAGCAGTAGCGATCTGCCCTCCTTTCTGTTGATGCAAAACCCGATTCAAGGCTATGACTGGGGCAGTCATGACTCCCTCACCACCCTGTTTGGCATTCCCAACCCGCAAGACAAACCCCAGGCCGAGCTCTGGATGGGGGCTCACCCCAACGGCTGCTCCGAGGTGACGCTGGCGGGCAGTGTGCAAAAGCTCTCTTCGGTGATCGACAGGGCTCCGGCCGCTGCGCTGGGTGAGGCCACCCTCGCCCGTTTTGGCAGCCTGCCGTTCCTGTTCAAGGTGTTGTGTGCCGAGAAGGCTCTCTCCATTCAGGTGCACCCGAGCAAGGCTCAGGCCGAAGCGGGCTTTGCCAAAGAGGAGGCCGCAGGCATCGATATCAAGGCGAGCAATCGCAACTACAAGGACCCGAACCATAAGCCGGAGCTGGTCTTTGCCCTCACCCCCTATCAGGCGATGAACGGCTTTCGCGCCATTCCCGCCATTCTGGCACTGTTCGAGCGGGTCAATCTGGCGGCCATCACCGATCTGACCGCAGCCCTTGCCGCCAGCCAGAATGAAGCAGGCCTGCAGCACTTCTTCCACCAGCTGCTGGTACTGGAAGGGGCGCGCAAGGAGGAGGCGCTGGCAGGGCTGCTGACCTATGCCGCAGCCCATCAGGATGAGGAGACGTTTGCCCTTATCACCAGTCTGGCGGCCCAGTACCCGGGAGATGTAGGCCTCTTCTCGCCGCTGCTGCTCAACGTGGTGACGCTTGAGCCAGGTCAGGCGATGTTCCTCGATGCCTGCACCCCGCACGCCTATGTGCGCGGCACCGGCCTCGAGATCATGGCCAACTCGGACAACGTGCTGCGCGCCGGTCTCACCCCCAAATACATCGATGTGGCAGAGCTTTTGGATTGCACGCGCTGCTTGCCCAAGCCGGACGACCAGATCCTGCTGTCCCCCCGCTGTGATGGCGCGGTACAGCACTTCGACGTGCCGGTACCTGACTTCACCTTCAGCGTCTACCCGGCTGGCGAGCATCAGCTCACCACTACCAGCGCCGAGATCCTGTTTGCCATCGATGACACAGTGACCCTCAAGCAGGGCGAACAGTCACTGCGTCTGGAAAAGGGGCAATCTGCCTTTATTCCTGCAGCGACTGGCACTTATCAACTGCTGGCCGAAGGACGGGTCGCCCGCGCCGGCAACCGCTGCTAATCAGCATAAGAGCCGACTCTCGTTGGAGGGGGAATATGCCTCCCCCTCCCAACAGAGCAATATGGCCTACCAATCAAGTCAGTCTGTATCTCTACAACTCTCTTATTCCTACCTTCCTTCAGGCATCTCGCTCTGAAGCACATCCCTGACTGCATCCTGCCCACAACCAGCTCCACAGGTTTGTCGCCCAAGCTTGGCGCACCCCTGATGCAGATGACTGGGTTTGCTGATACGAAGAAAATTCCAGCCTGCACAAGCAACGGCGACACTCTGAGTATCCGAAAAAATGGAGGCAATAAAAATAACAACTCTACTATTTTCACCCCCTGATAAAAGCTAAAACAGCACATAGATGCATCGCCATTAAACCTTTCCCAGGCCATCATCATTCGGTCTGTAAACATTTAGCAGCCGTAGTCATACAGAACCATTAATAATGCAAACGAAAGGGATCTCTTTTGAATTTTCGAGATGCGGCCCTATTCTTTAGTCGTTCTATAATTTAATTCCAAGCAGACCATTCGATCTTTGCTGAGAATAACAGCATAAGAAATCAACATTAAAACACTGATATATAAACAGATTTATTTTTAACTCTACTTTAAATTGACGTAATCCGTAAAAAAGCCAAGCCGCATTAACTGACAATCCAATCAATTTAAAGGCAGAATAATGAGAGATTTGATATTTATTTTTTGATATGCCAGCCAAACCTCATTGCAGTAAAGAAATAGACCTTAAATACCCTCTGTGATTAAGATCTCTTTTATTTGATTTATTTTTAAGGTATCACATCTATTCGCCGATATAAATTTCACACAAAGATCCCCTGACAAAAAGAGATAAAAGAGGATATATGCTGACAAAAATGACAATTGGGCAAAAGCTGACCATGGCGTTTACCACTCTCGCTGTGTTGATGCTGGGTTTTGCCTGGTTTGCCACTTTACAACTCTCCAATATTTACCGTGACGCCAGTGAGGTCAGCGACAATATCGTGCCCTCCATCCGGGCATCCAGCCAGATGCATGTGTCCTTGCTGGACGCGCGCCGTGCCGAACTGAACATGGTGATAGATGCACTGGGCAAGGATCCCGACTCCCTCAACAGCAGCACACAGTCTTTCGAAGCGGCAAAGAGTCAGTACATGGCCGCCGAGCAACGGTATGGATCTATGCCTTTTGTGTCGGAGCGAGATCGCAACATGTTTGCAGAGCTGAAAACTGCAGCAGCCAAATACTTTTCAGCCCATGGTGACTTGGAAACAGCCATACGGCAGGGAGATATTGCCAAGGTGCAGTCGCTGATCAAAAACGAATCCCGCGCAGCCCTCGAGCAGGCCGGACAGGATGGTCTGGAGCTTCGCAAGGAGAACGATCGGGTCGCCAACCTGCTGACCAAGCAGAGTGAGGCTTCCTATGAACGGGCCAAACTGCTGAGCACTACAGTCGGTGCGCTAACCTTGCTGTTCGTCGTTATTGTGGCCTGGCTGCTGATCCGGCAGATCCGCAATCCAGTGATGACCCTGCTGGAGCAGACACGCCAGGTAGCGGCAGGCAACCTCACCAGCCAACTCGACATGAAGCAATTCTCCCATGACGAGCTGGGTAAGCTGGCTCAGGGGTTCAACGAGATGCAATCCAATCTGCGCATGCTGGTCAACGAGGTCTCCGGCTCGGTGGTGCAGTTGGGCGCGGCCGCCGAAGAGATCAGCGCGGTGGCACAGCAATCGGCCAACAACATGGGCGCCCAGCAACATGAGCTCAATCAGCTGGCCACAGCCATGAACGAGATGCAAGCCACGGTACAGGAGGTGGCCCGCAACACCAACGACGCTGCCAGCGCAGCAACGTCGGCCAGCGACACAGCCGCACAAGGCAGCGAGACCGTCAATGACTCAATCGGCAGGATTGAAAAGGTGGCTACCGCCATCGAAGAGACAGCTCTGGTGATCCGCCAGCTGGGTGATGACAGCCGAAATATCGGCATGGTGCTTGAAGTCATTCAGGGGATTGCCGAGCAAACCAACCTGCTGGCACTGAATGCGGCAATCGAGGCAGCCCGAGCCGGTGAACAAGGTCGTGGTTTCGCCGTGGTTGCAGATGAAGTCCGCACTCTGGCCAAACGAACCCAAGACTCCACTTCCCAGATCAACCACATCATCTCCGAACTGCAGCAGCGTGCTAACGAAGCGGGCGTTACCATGCAACAGAGTCAGGATATGATGTCCGAGACGGTCCACACAGCTCGCGAAGCGGGAGCCTCTATTGCCGAAATAAGCAGCTCGGTTAACAGTATCTCCCACATGAATATTCAGATTGCCACCGCAACCGAAGAGCAGGGGGCGGTAAGCGAGGAGCTCAATCGCAATGTAGTCAACATCAGCAATGCCTCGGAAGAGGTGGCGACCGGAGCCAAACAAATGGCTCAGGCTTGCAACGACCTCAACCTGTTGGCAACACAACTGCAGGAGGTTGTACGCAAGTTTCGGACATAGCCCCGATTGCCCCCCTCATTCATCAGCCCAATAAGGCTGAAGCACTAAACAGCCCGCCATTCATAAAAGTGGCGGGCTTTGTCAAATAAGGAACCATACAAAACCCGAAGACACCCATGCTGCACATAACAAGTGATCAGTAGATGGATTAACTCACATCAAGAGCAGCCCTCCCTCTTTCTGATTGTTCTCTCAACGCATTTTGCCAGCACCTTCACATTTTCCACCCTCAAAGCAGCACACAAATCTCCATACCTCCGAAGGCGAAACCTTTTCGTTGCACTCATGCAAGTAGCAAGACGCACTCACAATACATTGTTTTTATTTAAAAAATAAAAATATCGGTATGAATTGGCTTTCATGATGATATGCGAGCTGGGTCACATGGCGACTTGCACAGCACAAAAATCCAGTAAACGGCACATTTGTCCGATTTCGGCACCGCGCCAACGGGAGAACAATATCCAGGTCAATTGTTCCCCCCATCATGCGGCTCAGCAACGGAGCCAGGAGAGTAATATGTTACCCACCATGACCAACGGCAGACTAATCTGCCTGGAGTTGAAGGCCACCAGCAAGGAGGCTCTATTCGACGAGATGGCACAGATGCTGGCGCGCGATGGCGCCGTGTCTGATCAACAGCAATTCGTCAAGGATATCTGGGCCCGCGAGCAGCTGGACTGCACCGGCTTCGAGCAGGGTGTCGCCCTGCCCCACGCCAAGAGCAAGGCGGTCAGTCGTCCGGCCATTGCCATCGGTGTCAGCCGCCAAGGTATCGAGTACGGCGCCGAAGATGGCAAACCGACCCAGTTGATCTTCATGATCGCCTCCCCGGATGGAGGTGCCAACCACCACATCGAAGTGCTGGCGGAGCTCTCTACCCGTCTGCTGGAGCCGGGCTTTATCGAGCAGATGAAAGCGGCCACTACCGTCGAGCAAGCCCTGACTCTGCTCAAGCAAGGCCCGAAAGCGGAAAAACCGGCGCCAGCCGCCAAACCGGAGGCCTCTGCTCCGGTTGAACCCACCGATCGCACCTTCAAGGATCGCCTCAATACCATGAAGCAGCACCTGCTGTTTGGTACTTCCCACATGATCCCCTTCATCGTGGCGGGCGGTGTGCTGCTGTCACTGTCGGTGATGATGAGCGGCAAGGGCGCCGTGCCGGAAGCGGGCTTCCTCAAAGACATGGCGACCATGGGTATCGCCGGTCTGACCCTGTTTACCGCTGTACTGGGTGGCTACATCGCCTACTCGCTGGCTGACAAGCCGGGCCTGGCCCCGGGCATGATCGGCTCCTGGATTGCCGTTCAGCACTATCAAACCGGTTTCCTCGGCGCCATTCTGGTGGGCTTTATCGCAGGTTTCGTGGTCAATCAGCTCAAACGGATCAAGCTGCCTGACTCCATGACCTCCCTTGGTTCTATCTTCATCTATCCGCTGATCGGTACCTTCCTGGTGTGTGGCATCGTGATGTGGGGGATCGGTGCCCCGATCGCCGCCATGATGGAAGGGATGAACCACTGGCTCTCCAGCATGGCGGGCTCAGGTAAAGTGATGCTGGGGGCCATTCTGGGTGGTATGACCGCCTTCGATATGGGCGGCCCGGTCAACAAGGTTGCTACCCTGTTTGCCCAGACTCAGGTCAACACCCAGCCCTGGCTGATGGGCGGCGTCGGTATCGCCATCTGTGTACCGCCGCTGGGTATGGCGCTGGCGACCTTTATGTCTCCGAAGCGTTACAAGAAAGAGGAGCGTGAATCCGGCAAAGCGGCCGCCATCATGGGTATGATCGGTATCAGTGAAGGTGCTATCCCGTTCGCCGCCGCTGACCCCATGCGCGTTATCCCGGCCATCGTCGCAGGCGGCATCGTCGGCAACATCACCGGCTTCATGATGCACAGTATCAACCACGCCCCCTGGGGTGGCTGGATTGTCCTGCCGGTTGTTGAAGGCAAGATGGGCTACATCCTGGGTACCATCCTCGGCGCCCTGACCACCGCCATCATCGTCAACCTGCTGAAGAAGCCGGTGAGCGAAGAAGATGACGTGACCGCCACCCAAACCAACTTCGAAGTCATTGAAGCGGAAGGAGAAGCGGACGTACTGGCCATCACTGCCTGCCCCTCTGGCGTGGCCCACACCTTCCTGGCCGCCAAGAGCCTGCAGAAGGCCGCCGCCAAGCAGGGGATCAAGATCAAGGTCGAGACCCAGGGAGCCAACGGCATCATCAACCACATCACCGCCAAGGATGTCGCCAACGCCCGCTGCGTCATCTTCGCCCACGACGTGGCTATCAAGAACCGCGAACGCTTCACCAATATCGAGGTCATCGATGTGAAGACCAAGGAGGCGATCCACAATCCGGAAGCACTGCTGGCCCGCACGCTGGGCAACAAGGAAAACGCCGCCTGATAGCAGTCAGACCAACCAGTACAAGGGGCCCATCACGGGCCCCTTTTCGTTGCCTGCCGAGCAACCGCATATCATCCCACCGACCAAGCCACTGATTTAAAACATATTAACCAGTCACATCACGGATCTTGGCTAGCCGTCACAGAACGGTGACGTGTAAAAAAACAGCAATTGAAGCGCTGGTCAGATCTCATGTCAAATGGCTCCGCCTACTAAACTGGAGCATCACAAAAATGATAAAAATCAATAAATTGGTTCTGGCTGTTACCCTCACCCTCACTGCCACCCCCTTGCTGGCCGCCCATTGGGAGTGCGGTGAGCACGTGCGCTTCGGCCTCCCCTCCGAATCGGATCAGAAGCTCTGCCGTGAAGGGTATGCCGTCGGCTACAACTACGACTACAAGGTGGCGGACTGGGTCTCCTACCGAATGACAGCCCAGAGCGCACAGGGCACTGTGCCGCGCAAGGATGCCTTCGCCGAGGACAGGGAGATCCCGGTTGCCTACCGCGCCACTCTCTCCGATTACAAGGGCTCGGGCTACGACCGTGGCCATCAGGCCCCGGCGGGGGACATGAAATCGAACAAGAACACTATGAAAGAGAGCTTCCTGTTGAGCAACATGACGCCGCAGATCGGGGTGCTCAACCAGAAGGCGTGGCGCGTGCTGGAGGACAAGGTGAACAAGTGGGCGGTCTCCCGCAAGGATGTGCAGGTGATCACCGGCCCCATCTTTACCGGCTCTGAAGAGTCCATCGGTCAGGGTGTGGCGATCCCGAGCGCCTACTACAAGATCGTGATGGACCCGGCCAGACTGCAGGCCATCGCCTTTATCATGCCGCAGGAAGAGGTGCCCATCAGCCAGATCGCCGACTACCGGGTCTCGGTACGCGAGGTGGAAGAGCAGACCCAGCTCAACTTCTTCAGCGATATGCCCGAAGAGCAGCAAGAGACGCTGGAAGCCCGCGTCTCCCAGATGTGGAACTGACCGCGAATACTCATCAGCAGATAGATTGACACCCCATCTATCTTGAATCGCGAGAGATAGAGGGAGGGGCCAGCGCCCCTCCCAGCAGGGGGAGTTACGTTCCCCCTGCCATTTTCAGATGGCAGCTGACCCGTTGCGGCCACTGGTGTGGCATCACCCGACGACCCGCCCCGACTCACAGTTTGCCACGCCGTTAACTGCTATATTGCCCTCTCTTTGGCACTAACAGACTGAATTGACGCACATTTGCCTCGTCGCATTGGCCCGTAAACCGCTGCGCCACGGCGCGATTCAGCCCGACAGAGGACCTTTTGATGAAACAGACCCTTCTTGCCCTCACCCTCGGCGGCCTGCTGGCGCTCTCCCCCCTCGCCCTGCAAGCGGCTGAAAGCTCGATGCAGATGGAGCACGACCTCAATACCCTGGTCAGCAAACGCCAGGCAGTGGACATGCTGCTCGGCGAAGCGCTGCAGATCTACAAGTCGCCTGCCAAGATCTCCCACGCCGGTTTTACCGCCAAGATGCCGAGCAATATGGAGCTGGTGACCGAGCGGCTGCTGGCCGCCTACCAGCTTGAGCCCTACCGCACCGACCTGCTCATCTCGGCAGCCAACGCCCAGATCTACAACGGTAACCTGAGCCGCGCCATCACCTTGCTGGAGCAGGCGCAGGCCGTCGCCCCGGATGATCTCGACATCAACAGCTATCTCGCCATCTGGCAGCTGGTGAAGGGCAACAAGGATGCCTCCCGCAGCTATCTGGCGAAAGTGGCGGATCGCAACAGTGGCCGCGCCGCCGATCTGGAGGAGATCATCGCCCGGGTGCAGCGGCTCACCGCCGCCCCGCTGCAGACCGAACTGACCGAGGATCAGGTCAAGGCCAGCAGGGAGGGCAAACGCGCCATCGTCACCCTGGGCTACGCCCTCAATCCCGACGGCAGCATGGACAAGATCCTGCTGGGCCGCCTGCAAACCACCCTTGAGCTGGCCAAGGCCGACCCGGAAGCGCTGATCATCCTGACCGGCGGCGTGCCCCAGAACCGCCAGACCGAGGGCAAGCTGATGGCCGACTGGCTGGCCAACCACGGCATCGACCGCAGCCGCCTGATTGAAGAGAACTACGCCACCAGCACGGTGGATAACGCCCTCTACAGCGCCTATGCCCTCGCCCGCCACCAGATTGACTATGCGGTGCTGGTAAGCTCAGCCAGCCATGTGCGCCGCGGTCAGACGGTGCTGGAAATCGCCTGCGACCAGATTGGCCCGGCCAACATCAAGGTGGCGAGCGTCAGCTACCCTGACAAGCCCCTCGAGGAGCTGGCCACCCCGAGCGAGAGCGAGCTGCTCGGCATCTACCGCGACGCCCTGCGCACCTACGGCATGTGGAGCTATCGCTCCGCCCCGCTGATTGAGCGTTGATCGGCCATCAACACGAAAAAGAGAGGGAGGCGTGATGCCTCCCTCTCTTTTATTGACCGATGATTGGCCAAGCCGCGCCCGTTAGCTGACGATAAAGCCCTGCGAGGGGCCCGCTTTGGGATCATCACCGAAGCGGTTCGGCCCCTGCTGGCCATTGCAGACCATAAAGTAGATAAGCACCAGGGTGCCGATGATTGGGATAAGCCCGAGCAGCAGCCACCAAGCGCTGCGGTCGGTATCGTGCAGGCGACGGGCCGCCACCGCCAGCGATGGCAGCAGCACCGCCAGCGAATAGATGGAGCTAATCAGCTCATTGTCGCCGCCGATCAGCTTGTCCACCATGCCGAGCAGCAGCATAACGATGACGTTGCACAGCACAAACATCCAGTATTCGGTGCGACGGGCCCGCCCGCTGAATACCGCATATTGCTTGAGGACCGAGATATACCAGTTCATTGCGCCTCCTGAGTGGCCTTTATGCCTATGAATAAAAAGAGAGTCGATAAAACAAGTAGTTAAGAGCTTAGCGCGATCATCCCCCCGAGTCGACAATGATGCCCGAACGCCTCCCAAACTAATCAGCTGCGGCAATCATTGACCGACCGCTCCGGAAGATAATTTGCCCTGCAACAGGGCAAATCACCCCCATCAGCGCATCACTCTCGTCACAAGCAGGAAAATGGTGCTTAATAATCCATTAGCAATCGTATGGACTCAGCGTGAGGATAGCGGTAGATTCGGCGCCCAATCCTGAACAGGATCTGTGTCTCCCTCCCATAATGAATCCACTTATTCATTACTTCTCCTAACACAGGGATAGCCATGAGTATTACACGCAGAGATTTTCTCAACGGCGTTGCCATCACCATTGCGGCAGGCGTCGCCCCCATCAATCTGCTCAAGGCTGCCGAAGGCGGCAGCGCGCTGGCGGATAAAACCCTGGCCTACCCGCCCGCCCTCACCGGCCTGCGCGGTAACCATCCGGGCTCTTTCGAACCGGCCCACAGCATTGCCCGTGACGGCAAGCAGTATGATTTTGCCAATATTCCCCTAGAGGGAGAGTACGATCTGGTGATCGTCGGCGCCGGGATCAGCGGTCTGGCCGCCGCCTGCTTCTACCAGCAACTGCTCGGCGCGGATAAAAAGATCCTGCTGCTAGACAACCACGATGACTTCGGCGGCCACGCCAAGCGCAACGAGTTCACCACCCCCGATGGCCTGCGTCTGGGTTACGGCGGCAGTGAATCCCTGCAATCACCGCGTTCGGTCTACAGCCCGGTTGCGCTCGGTCTGCTCAAGGCGCTGGAGGTCAACATCGACGAGCTGGCCGCCGGTTTCCAGCAGACCTTCTATCCGGATCTGGGGCTCAGCCGCGGCGTCTATTTCGACGAGAAGCACTTTGGCGTCAACAAGATAGTAAGCGGGGATCCGGGCCACAACGTGGCGGACGATATCCCCCGCGATCGCCTGAACGGTCGTCCGCTGGCAGAGTTTATCGGTGACTTCCCCCTCGATGATGCCGACAAGGCCGCCCTGTTAGCCCTGCACGAATCGAAGATCGACTACCTGAGCGGCATGACCCGCGAGCAGCAGGACGAGTGGGTGACCCGCAACAGCTACACCACCTTCCTGCGCGATAAAGTGGGCCTGAGCGAGCGGGCGATCACTTACTTCCAGCAACGCACCAACGATTTCCAGGCGGTCGGCATCGACGCCACCGCCTGCGCCGATGCGCGTCTGTGCGCCTTGCCGGGGTTCGACGGCCTCAATCTGACGCCACTGGATGCGGAGGAGCAGGCGGAACTGGACGATCCCTACATCTTCCACTTCCCCGATGGCAACGCCGGTCTCACCCGCCTGATGGTACGCAAGCTCATTCCGCAGGTGGCGCCGGGTCACACCATGCAGGATGTGGTGCTGGCCAAGTTTGACTACAGCAAGCTCGACCTGCCTGAGCACAAGGTGCAACTGCGCCTTGGCAGCACGGCGTTGCAGGCCAAAAACGTGCGCCTCGCCGACGGCAAGCTGGCGGTGGATGTCACCTACATCAAGGAGGGGAAACTGCACCGGGTGCGGGCCAAGCAGTCGATCATGGCTGGCTACAACATGATGATCCCCTACATGGTGCCCGAGATGCCGGAGCCCCAGAAGGAGGCGCTGCGCCAGAATGCCAAGGCGCCGCTGGTCTACACCAAGGTGGTGATCAAAAACTGGCAAGCCTTCGTCAAGCTGGGGGTACACGAGGTCTACTCCCCCGCCGCACCCTACAGCCGGGTCAAGCTCGACTATCCGGTCAGCATGGGTGGCTACGAGCATCCCAAGAGCCCGGATCAGCCGATGTGCCTGCACATGGTCTATGTGCCGACCCTGCCGGGCAGCGGTCTGTCGGCCCGCGAACAGTCCCGCAAGGGGCGCGCCATGATCCTCGGCATGCCGTTCGAGCAGCATGAACAGATGATCCGCGAACAGCTGCAGGGGATGCTCGGCAGCGCCGGTTTCAACCATGAGCAGGATATCCTCGCCATCACGGTCAACCGCTGGTCTCACGGCTACTCCTATGTCACCAACACCCTGTTTGATGACGAAGCGCAGTGCGAAAAATGGATTGAACTGGGTCGCCAGCCGATCGGCAACATCACCATCGCCAACTCGGATGCAGGCTGGAGCCCCTACGCCCACGCCGCCATCGACGAAGCGTGGCGCGCCGTCAACGAGCTGGTAGCCATGAGCAAGGGAGGTGCCCAATGAGCCGCGCCCTGTCACTGACCGCCAGCGCCCTGCTGCTGGCCCTGCCCGCCCTTGCCGCCAACGCGGCCCCCGCCATGTCGGCAGGCGAATACGTGGCCAAGCTCGGCGATTGCGCTGCCTGTCACACCAGCGAAACCAGCAAGCCGCTGGCGGGCGGCAAAGGGTTCCCGACTCCCATCGGCACCGTATTTGCCACCAACATCACCCCCGACAAGACCCACGGTATCGGCAACTACAGCCTGCCGGAGTTCATCAAGGTGATGCGCGAAGGGGTGGCCCGCGATGGGCATCGCCTCTATCCGGCCATGCCCTACACCGCCTACGCCAAGATGAGCGATAAGGATCTCGAAGATCTCTATCACTATCTGATGAAGGAGGTGCAACCGCTGGCCATCGCCAACAAGGAGAGCGACATCCCCTGGCCCCTCAACATGCGCTGGCCGCTGATGGGCTGGAACTGGATCTACCACGATGACAGCCGCTTCACCCCGGTCGCAGGCAAGAGCGAAGAGTGGAACCGCGGCGCCTATCTGGTGCAGGGTGCCGGCCACTGCGGCAGCTGCCACACTCCGCGCGGGCTTGGCATGCAGGAGAAAGCGCTGACCGAGGCGGATCCTGTCTACCTGAGCGGTGCGGCGCTGGATGGCTGGTATGCCCCCGACATTCGTGGCAGCCGTTACAGCAAGCAGGCGCTGATCGATCTGCTGAAAACCGGCCGCAGCCAGCATGAAGCGGTCGCAGGCCCCATGGGGGAAGTGATCACTCACAGCAGCCAGTATTTCAGCGACGCCGATCTGGCCAGCATCGCCACCTATCTCACCGATCTGAAAGATGAACCGGTGGCGGAGAAAGGGGCCCGCGCCTACGCCAGTGCCAGCGGCAAGGCGGACTACGCCATGTACTGCTCCACCTGTCACGGGGTCAACGGCCGGGGCAATGACCACGTCATCCCCTCGCTGGTGAACAACCGCACCGTGCTGGCGAGCGATCCGTCGAGCCTGATCAATGTGCTGCTGCACGGCGCCGAAACACCGGTCACCCACGGCCATCTGGGTTACCACATGCCGGGTTATGGCTGGACCATGGATGACGAGCGGCTCGCCGAGCTGGTCAACACCCTGCGCGCCTCCTGGGGCAATGAAGGCACCGCCGTCAAAGCCGCGGCGGTCAAGGCCCAACGCGAGCTGCACGGCAAGGAGTAAGGGCTGTCAGCTCTCTCTTGGCCAAGTGCCATAAAAAACGGGCCTCCACTGGAGGCCCGTTTGCTATTGATGAACCAGGTTCCGGTGCTTATCCCTTGCGGGATTTGGGCCCCGGCTGCGGCGCCGTTGGCTGGCGGTAATCGCCATAGGGGAAGATATTGCGAAACCGCTGGGCCACCGGTTCGGGGATGGAGCGGGAGAAGATCAGCTTCACGCCATCGCCATCACGCTGCCCCACAATGCGACCGCGCACCGTGTCGTGGCGCAGGATCTGCTTGGCATGCTCAATAAAGGCGGGTGACACCTTGCCCTGCTTGACCACTACCTTGCCGGGGGCAAGACGGATCTCGAACAGGGCGCCACGCCCCAGCTTCATCAACCACCAGATCAGCGCAATCGCAACTATCAAGGAAATCCAGGCCATCTTCATCCCTCCCAAGCTCTTGATATCAGGCAGTATAAGCGGCCGTGCGCTCCGATTGTTTGGCGCCGATCACAGCCCCCGCCTCAGCGCAATAGCGCCCCTTTGCTCAGCAATCCTTGCCCCAGCCCACCAGCGTCTCGCGATAGAGCGCCAGCAAGGCTTCATCGCGCACCGCCACCCCGACCTGCTGCGGGCGATAGGCTGCCCAGTCATCGTGGGAGTGGCGTTTGCCATCGAACTTTTGCAGGGTGTGGCCGATGGCCGCGCCGCTGGTGATAACCCGCACCGGCCCCTCGCGCAGGGTAAAGAGGGTCGGATCAATCACATAGGCGATGGCGGACGGGTCGTGAACGTGGCAACCGGAGAGCCCCAGCTTCTCCGAGTAGAAGCGCAGGTAGAAACGGCTGACATCCCACAGGAAGCGGCCCGGCTCCCCCGCCTTGTCCCTGAGCTCATCCAGATAGGCGCTGCTGAAGAAGCTCTGCTGAGTCACATCAAGCCCGATGATCACCACCGGCCAATCGGCGGTAAAGACCCGGTCGGCGGCATCGGGATCGTCGTGGATATTGGCTTCGGCATAGGGAGTGACGTTGCCGCGATGGCCGTTGACGCCAAAGGCGCCTCCCATCACTACCACCTGTTTCACCAGCGAGACAATCTCGGGCGCCTGTTGTAGCGCCAGCGCCAGATTGGTCAGCGGGCCGATAGTGACCAGGGTGATCTCCCCCGGCGCAGCTTTCACCGCCTCGACTATGAACTGCCAGGCGGGGCGGGGATCCGGAGCGATAGTCACCTCCCCCGCCTCCATGTCGCCAAAGCCGCTCGGGCCGTGGACTATGGTGGTAGGGCCGACCGGCTCGCGCAGCAGCGGGGCGGCAGCACCTTTGACCACATCCGCCTTCATGCCGTACTTCTGCTTGAGCCAGAGGGCGTTGCGGGTGCCATTGTCGATGGTGGCGTTACCAAAAACAGTGGTGATGGCAAGCAGGTCGATGGCGGGGTGGGCCTCGGCAAACAGGATGGCCATGGCATCGTCGATACCCGGGTCGGTATCCAGAATGATTTTATGGGTCATGAGAAATTCCTACGGTGACAAACCCTGCGACAAAAGGGAGAGTCTACCCGGCTAACGGCCCCGTATCCCGGCATGGGATCACAGAGCGGGCCTTTGCTCTCGGCAACGACACGCTGCTGGCGACAATCTGCACAAGAAACGGCGCGGCCCTGTTGCCAGCGCCGCGCCCTTTATCGTTGTTCGTTATCTGCTATCTGGCAGTGATCTGCCTTACTACGCCCCTCAGTGCTTGCGGTGCCAGCGCGGTGAGGTCGCCTTCTCTCCCCAGGGGGTGACGCAGGGGAGCAGCGCCCCTTCAATCACCATCTCGCTGCCTGCCAGCGCCTCGGCGATCTTCTGGTGCAGCACCCGCAGTACCTTGCCCTCGTGCTCGGCCAGAGAGTGGCCCGCGGCAAAGAATTCCGGCTGATATTGCAGTGCCAGCTTCTGGGCGAATTCGTAGGTGTTGAAGCAATCCGGCATCCGCTCAACCACATCTTCAAGCCGGGCCAACAAGCTGTTCAGTTCCCTGGTCATAGTGCTCTCTCCGTGTAGGTTAATAGCCAAAAACTACCCCTTATTAGATAAGTCACCAACGAGCAAACCACAAAAGTGTGGGGAGACACACAGTTCTCTCTTGCGTCTGGCTCGTGGTGAACGGCAGACAGCTTGCCAGCTTTACATTCCGGTAACAAACAGCTAGATTTAGACCGACTAATCAGTCGGTCATTTTTCATGCGGAGAACAACATGGGTGCGGCGCAGCTTCAACACACTCCTGAGGATATCCTCGCCATCAAATTGTCCCTGCCGGATCAGCTGGCGCGGCTCAAGCGGGCGAGTCTGGCTCACCCCATGCCTACCCTGGCCGAGCGCCGGGCGCAGCTGACCAAACTCAAGCAGGCGTTGCTCGCCCACAAGGGAGAGCTGTGCAAGGCGCTGGCGGCAGATTATGGCCAGCGCAGCCACTACGACAGCCTGATCGCCGATGTGCTGCCCTGCATCATGCAGATCAACTACACCCAGAAGCGGCTCAAGCGCTGGATGCAGCCCCACCGCCGTCACACCGGCCTGCTGCTGGCCCCCGCCAAAGTAGAGGTGCACTTCCAGCCGCTCGGGGTGGTCGGCATTATCGTGCCGTGGAACTTTCCGGTGATGCTGAGCCTTGGCCCCCTCATCACCGCCATCGCGGCGGGCAACCGGGCGATGCTGAAACTCTCCGAGTTCACCCCTCATACCAACGCCGTGCTGCGCACCATGCTCACCAGCGTGTTTGACGAAAACGAGATCGCCATCATCGAGGGAGATGCCCAGATGGCGGCGGCGTTCAGCTCACTGCCGTTCGATCACCTGCTCTTTACCGGCTCCACCATGGTGGGCAAGCTGGTGATGGCCGCTGCCGCGCCCCAGCTCACCCCCCTCACCCTTGAGCTGGGCGGCAAGAGCCCTTGTCTCATCGCCCCCGACATGCCGGTCGCCACCGCGGTCGAGCGGATGATCTTCGGCAAGAGCCTCAACGCTGGCCAGATCTGCGTCGCCCCCGACTATGTGCTGCTGCCCCGCAGCGAGGTGGATAACTTTATCGCCGCCTATCGCCGCCACTTCAGCAAGCTCTACCCGCAGGGGCTCAATAGCGCCGACTACGGCGCCATCATCAACGACCGCCAGTATCAACGTCTCGTCAGCTGGCTGGATGAAGCCGAGCAGGCGGGTGCCCAGCTCCACCCCTGTGGCAACCCGGCCCGCGACGACCAGCGTCGCCTGCTGGTGCCCCACCTGCTGACCGGGGTGCCGAGTCAGTGTCAGGTGATGCAGCAGGAGATCTTTGGCCCGCTGCTGCCGCTCATTACCTACGACACCCTGGAGGAGGCGCTCGCCTATGTGGCTGAACGGCCCCGCCCGCTGGCCCTCTATCTGATGAGCTTCGATCCCGAGTTGCAGGCACGGGTGACCCGGGAGACCCACTCCGGCGGCATGGCGATCAACGAGAGCCTGTTTCAGGTGGCTGCCGATGATGTGCCGTTTGGCGGCATCGGCGCCTCCGGCATGGGCCACTACCACGGCCACGAGGGGTTTCTTACCTTCTCCAAGGCGAAAACCGTGCTGACCCGCGGCAAGTTCACCACCGGCTCCCTGATCCATCCGCCCTACCACAGCTGGATCCAGAAGCTGATGATGGCCTTCTTCCTGCGCTGATGGAGATGACCATGAACCAGGCTATCCCGCAGCCACAAACCATGACCGACAAGCGCCGCCAGATCCTGGATGCCGCCCTCGCCCTCTGCGCCGAAGATGGCCTGCAGGGGGCCGCCACCGCCCGCATCGCCAAGGCGGCCGGGGTGGCCAACGGCACTCTGTTCCACCACTTTCCGAGCAAGGAGGCGCTGATCCTCGCCCTCTATCAGGATGTGAAAACCCGGATGGGGAGCGCCATCCATGAAGCAGATCCCACCCTGTCGCTGTACGACCAGACCCGCCACTACTGGCAGCTGGCGATGGGGTGGATGCTCGCGCATCCCAATGAGCTCAAATTCGTGCTGGGCTTCTTTCACTCTCCGCTGCTGGCCAGACCGGCCCGCAGCCAGATCCTGAACGATGCCCTGCGCTTTCTGCCTGCCCTGCTGGCAAAGGGGCAGGCCAGCGGCGAGCTGATGCAGGCCCCCGCGCCACTGTTGCTGGAGGTGTGTCAGGGCCAGTTCCTCGCCTGCGCATCACTGTTTGTCGATCAACCGGAGCTGGGAGAGGACGACTACTGGCAAGCCAGTGCGTTCGCCCTCTTCTGGTCAGCCATCTCAGGAGCCAACCCCTATGACAACTCCGACCGTTGAATCTCTAGCCGCCCTTGGTCGCCGCCTCTGGATCACCACTCTGCTCTGGGTGGTGGGTCGCACACTCTGTCGCGCCGCCCGCACCGACGAGGCAGTCCGCCGTGAATTGGCGCCGTTGCCGGACGGGTTGGCAATCCGCCTCGAAGTAGGCGGCATCGGCTACGCCATGAACATGCACAAGCAGGGTGGCCGCTGGTATCCCGGTGCGCCAGCCGCCCCTCATGCCACCATCCATCCGCTACGGGTGCGCTTCAAGCATCCCAATATCGCCTTTCGCGCCCTGAGTTTTCGGCTCGGGGTCAATCAGGCATTTGGCGAAAACCGGCTGCTGGTGGAGGGAGACCTGACCGTTGCCATGCATCTGGTGCGGGGGCTTGAGCAGTTGCAGTCCCTGATCCTGCCCGCCTTTATCGCGCGGCCGCTGCTGCGCCACTATCCCGCCCCGACCAACAAGCTTGGCCGGGCCTGCAACATCTATCTGGGTCTGGTGACCGGCTAACGCGCAAGGAGCCTTGAAATGAGCCGCTATTACGATTTTTTCTGCCCGGTCAAACTGCTGGCCGGTGAACAGGCGCTGGAGCAGCTGGCCAGCGAGCTGGCCAGCCTGGGTGCTCGTCGCCCGCTGCTGCTGACCGACAAGGGGGTCAATGCCACCGGCCTTGCCACCCTGCTGGCCAATGTGCTGGCCGAGGGGGAGCTGCCGGTCGCCGCCATCTGGGACGAGATCCCGGCCGACTCTTCCACCGCCGTGGTGGAGCGGATCGCCAAACGCTATCGCGAGCTCGACTGCGACAGTCTGGTGGCGCTGGGGGGCGGCTCGGTCATCGACACAGCCAAGGCAGTCAACATTCTCACTTCCATGGGGGAGATCATCTGCTCGACTACTCGGGCGCCGGTTGCCTGACCCGTCCCCTCAAGCCGCTGGCGGTGGTGCCCACCACGGCGGGCACAGGATCAGAAGTGACATTGGTTGCAGTGATCAAGGATGAGGCGAGCGGGCGCAAGGTGCCCTTCACCTCCCCCTTCCTGCTGCCCCAACTGGCGGTGCTCGACCCGCGCCTGACCCAGGGGCTGCCCCTCAATATCACCGCCGCCACCGCCATGGACGCCATGACCCACGCCATCGAGGCCTTTATCGGTACCGCCAAGAACCCGGTGAGCGATGCACTGGCCCTGATGGCGGTGGAGAAGATCGCCAGCGCCCTGCCGCAAATCATCCACGACCCGCAAAACAAACAGCTGCGGCTGCAACTGGCGGAAGGCTCCACGCTGGCTGGCATGGCATTCTCCAACTCCATGGTGGGGCTGGTGCACGCCCTCGGCCACAGTCTGGGAGCCCGCTGCCATCTGCCCCACGGGCTGTGCATGAACCTCTTTTTGCCGACCGTGCTCGACTACAACCGCCCCGAGGTGGATAGCGAGCTGGCCCGGCTGCTGTTGCCGCTGGTGGGGGCAGAGCGCTTTGCTGCCACCCCGGCCCATCAGCGGGCGGAGGCGACCATCACAGCCATTCGCACCCTGCGCGACACCTTGTGGCAAGCGGTCAAGCTGCCGCGCACCATGAGCGAGGCTGGGGTAAGCGATCGCTCGCTACTGACCGAGATCCGCGATCTGGCGATCAACGACGGTGCCCTGCTGTTCAATCGCAAGGACGCCGACCGTGAGCAGTTACTCACCCTGCTGGAGCGAGCCTGGGTCTGATCCCTCCCCTTTGCCAACACTCTTGTGCTGACACAAACGCGGTGCCCGACTCACCATCGGGCACCTTGATCTGCATCGCGATATCGATGCGCCCTCTGTCAAAGGGGGATGATATTGACCACGGGCTCTCATTATCTGTTCTATACCTTGGCTAACAGTTATGTTGTGCCGAGAGACCCAACTTTATGCCAGAGGTGCCCACCATGAGCGACATCATCCATCAGGCCAACCAGCAGCAGTTCATCTGTATGGTGGAGGGGAAAGAGTCGAGACTGCGCTACCGGCGGCTCGATGCCAAGACCATCGACGCCTACAGCACCTTCGTACCGCCCGAGCTGCGGGTGCAGGGGATTGCCGATCAGCTGGCGCGCTCCTTCTTCAACTGGACTCAGGCGGAGGGGCTCACTATAGTGCCGAGCTGCCGCTACATTGATGTCTGGTTACGCCGCAATGCCAACAACTGAACCTCTGAACACCGTCCTCGAACAGCAATTCCAAGCCAAAACAGAAGCCCTGCTGCGGGCCGATCCGCAGCGGATGGCCTGCCTGCAAGCCGCGGCCGAGCTCAATCTGCCCGACTGGGCGCTGGGGGCCGGTTTTATCCGCAACCTCATCTGGGATCACCTTCACCACAAGGCGGAGCCCACCCCGCTCAACGATATCGACCTTATCTATCTCGATAAAACCGATCCGCAAGGGCTGGCCGAAGCGGAGCATGAAGCCTGGCTGGCAAAGCGGCTGCCGGATCAGCAGTGGGAAGTGCGCAATCAGGCCCGCATGCACACTCGCCAGCTGGTAACGCCGTTTGCCAGCAGCCTTGAGGCGCTGAGCCACTGGGTCGAAGTGCCCACCTGCATCGGCGTACGCCTGAATCAGGATGGCGAGTTCGAGTGGCTCGCCCCCTACGGCTTTGCCATCAACTGGTCGCTGCAAGTGAGTGCCAACCCCAGATGTCGCCAGGACAAACAGATTTTTACCCAGCGCATCAAGGAGAAACGCTGGCAGGCTATCTGGCCTGACCTTCAGGTAAACTGGCCATAACCTGATTGCAATCTTTCGATAACCTTGGGCACACTAGGGGAAAAGCTGGTTGTAACTCAATGGGTTAAATAATGCGCGACTTCTTCTCTCTCGAACGCTGGCTACCGGGCCTCGCCGCCCTGCTGCATTACCAGCGCGCCTGGTTGATGCCAGATCTTCGCGCCGGACTCTCGGTGGCGGCAGTGGCGCTGCCCGTCGCCATCGCCTATGCCGAGCTTGCCGGGGTGGGTGCCATCGTCGGCCTCTACTCCTGCATCCTGCCCATGCTGGTCTATGCCCTGTTTGGCACCTCCCGACAGCTGATTGTCGGCCCCGATGCCGCCACCTGTGCGGTCATCGCCGCCGTGGTAACGCCGCTGGCCGCAGGCGACCCAACTCGTCACTGGCAACTGGTGATGACCATGACCGCCATGACCGGCTTCTGGTGCCTGATTGCCAGCCGCTTCAAGCTGGGGGTGCTGGCGGACTTTCTCTCCCGCCCGATCCTGATGGGGCTGCTCAATGGTGTGGCCATCACCATCATGGTGGGCCAGCTCTCCAAGATCTTCGGCTTCACCTTCAGCGAACGTTACCTCATCGAACGGATCGCCAGCGGGGCTACCTATATCACCCAGACCCATCTGCCCACTCTGGCCATGAGTATGGTGGCCCTGCTCACCCTGCTGCTGGCCAAGCGCTACAAACCGGCATGGCCCTCCTCCATGGTGGCCATGGTGGTGACCGCTGCGCTGGTGTGGGGCTTTAATCTCGGCCAGTTTGATATCGCCACCCTGGGGACGGTGGGCTCCGGCCTGCCCGCCTTCCAGATGCCGGAATTTCCCCCCGGTCTGATGCGGGAGCTGGTGCTGCCCGCCCTTAACCTGGCCATGGTGAGCTTCGTCTCCATGATGCTGACCGCCCGCAGCTTTGCCGCCAAAAACGGTTACGAAATCGACGCAGACAAGGAGTTTCGGGCCCTCGGTATGGCGAACCTCGCCTCGGCGGTCTCGCAAGGCTTTGCCATCAGCGGCGCGGATTCACGCACCGCGGTCAACGACGCCAACGGCGGCAAGAGCCAGCTGGTCTCCATCATCGCTGCGGCGGTGATCGCCCTCATCACCTTCTATCTGACGGCGCCGCTCAAATATATTCCCACCGCCGCCCTCGGGGTGGTGCTGGTGATGGCCTCCCTGTCGCTCACCGATTTTCGCGGACTGTGGGCGCTGCGTAACTCCGATCGTTCCGCTTTCTGGCTGGCGCTGGTCACCTTTATCAGCGTGCTCACCATGGGGGTGATCCCGGGGATCACCCTTGCCGTGTTGCTGGGGCTGTTCCAGTTCCTGCGCAATGTGATGCGTCCCACCGATCAACTACTCGGCATGGATGACGAGGGGGTAGTACGTACCCTGGGGGACAACGAACAGGCCAAGGCGATCCCGGGTATTCTGGTCTATCGCTTCAACTCGCCGCTCACCTACTTCAATGCCCCCTATTTCAAGCGGCGGGTGCTGGCCCTGCTGGTGCAGGATCCCCGAGCCCCCAAGTGTCTGGTGATCGATGCGGTCGCCTGCTTCACCCATCAGGACATCAGCGTGATGAGCATGGTGGGAGAGCTGCACAAAGAGCTGAAACGGCGCGGCATCCATATGGTGATGGCGGGTCGCCACGGCCAGATGACCCACTGGCTAAAGCAGGCGGGCGTGCGGGTGGGCTATGAAGGGATCATCCTCTGCCCCGATATGTATCAGGCTCTGCGCCTGACCCGCTGCTACCGCGAGCCGGTGTTCAAGGATGATGCGGTGGTGGAGAGCACCACTGAGGCCATCCGCTCCAACTGGCCGCAGGATGATGCCCTGCCCGACTCGGCGCGCCTCACCCTGCCAAGCGAACAGGAGGCGGGCGCCACGCCAGCCTGATCCCCTGGCCGATGCAATCCTGCACAAGGATTGCACCGGCCTTGGCCTTGGTGTTAAATGCGCCCCCAGAGGGCACTCCCCCGTGTCCTCCCAGCTGTTGGACATGCCATGCAATCTCAATCCCACGCAGGCCCGGGCACGCTCTTTGCGCTGACCTGGCCGCTCTTTATCGATCTCGCCCTGCACTTTCTGACCGGCGCCCTCAATACCTTCATGGTGGGTCACGTCTCCTATCAGGGAGTGGCGGCGCTGGCGGTCGGCAATCAGGTGTTCGACCTCGCCATCACATTGTTCAGCTTCGTCAGTATCGGCACCAGCGTGGTGATCACCCAGTATCTGGGGGCGGGCGATCGGGAGAAGAGTCGGGTGGTGATCCACACCGCCATCGGCTTCAACCTGCTGATCGGTCTGGTGGCAGCCATCGGCGTGATGGCAGGCGCCAGCACCATGCTGGCGCTGATGAACCTGCCTGCCAATCTGATGAGCGACGGGACGCTTTACTTGCAGATCATCGGTCTCTGCCTGTTGCCGGAGGCCGCAGCCCTCTGTCTGGCAGCCACCCTGCGCGCTCACGGCCACACCCGTCAGGCGATGTATGTGACCCTGATCGTCAACCTCATCACCTTCGTCGGCAACCTGCTGCTGCTCTACGGCTGGTTCGGCCTGCCCCAGCTTGGCGTCGCCGGTGTCGCCATCAGCACGGTCGCGGGCCGACTGGTCGGCGTGGTGCTGCTGGTGTGGCTGGTAGCACGCAAGACCGGCATTCGACTGGTGGTGCGCGATATCGTCCACCCCAGCCGGGAGATGCTGGGCAAGGTGCTCCATATCGGCCTGCCGGCGGCAGGAGAGAACCTCTCCTGGATGCTGCAGTTTATGGTGGTGACAGCCTTTGTCGGACTGCTGGGTGACAAGGCGCTGGCGACCCAATCCTACTTCTTTCAGATCTGCCTGTTTATCCTGCTGTTTGGACTCTCCATCGGCCTTGGCAACGAGATCATCATCGGTCATCTGGCGGGGGCCAGACAGTTCGATCGCGCCTATCAACAGCTGCTCAAGAGCCTCAAGCTCGGGCTGGCAGTCACCTGCGTCATCGCCGTGGCGGCTGCCCTCAATGGCCGTACCATCATCAGCCTCTTTACCGATGATGCCGACATCATCACCGAGGTGGCGCAGCTGTTTCTTATCAGCCTTATCCTCGAACCCGGCCGCACCTTCAATCTGGTGGTGATCAACGCCCTGCGGGCCACCGGGGATGCCCGTTTCCCCCTCTACATGGCGTTGCTCTCCATGTGGGGAATTGCCGTGCCACTCTCCTATTTCCTCGGTATCATGCAGGGTTATGGACTGGTCGGTATCTGGCTGGCGCTGGCCTGCGACGAGTGGGTGCGCGGTCTGGCCATGTTCTGGCGCTGGCGCAGTCGTCGCTGGCAAAACAAAATTCTTGTTGAAACAAAAGCGGAATCACAATGAAGAAGATAGGACTCTTGCTGGCTGCCATCCTGCTCAGCCCCCTGGCCATGGCGCAAACTGCCCCTGCCGCTCCCAAGGCTCAAGCCACCCAGACCTGGTATGTGGCCCCCATCGCCATCGATGAAACCAGCGACGCCCAGAAGGCGCTGACCAAGGACTTCATGGCCCAGAGATCAAGACCATCAAGATCAACGAGTACCAAACCGGCAAGGCGGTGGGCAACACCAAAAAGCCCAAGTGGCTGATCCGCACCAAGCTGATCCCCGCCAGCAACGAGCCGCTGGTCGGCAAGAAGCACCCGCAGGGTCTCACCTACGGCAAGGGCAATCCAACCCAGGAGATCGTCGGCGAGCTGTTGATGAACGGCACCCTGGTGGCCCACATCGGCCAGGGCTGGCGCGAGCCTATCGTCCCGGGCACGCCGGTGGCCGAAAAGCTCTCCATTGCCAACTATCGCTACGCCATCGGTGATCAGGCCAAGTCGGCGGATCTGGAGGAGCTGGCCGCCCAGATTGGCTTTGAGGCGGGCAAGGTGATACACCGCGACGGCAAGCCGCTGCCCGAGAAGAAAAAGAAAAAAGAGCAGGCGGACGAAGAGAAAGAGTAACGTTGCCTACATCCATAAAAAGGGGCCACTCGGCCCCTTTTTTGATCCTGCACCCTCACGCCAACACTGCCTCTGTTGTGACTTGTCGCACAGTTTGGCTCACCATTCAGATTGATAAATCACTTATCTTGTTTTGATTCAACAAGTTATAAATATCCCGCCGAATACTCCAAATCATTGCCCCCAAATCCGATCAGGATCACATTTATCCCCGGCACTAAGGGGTAGCTTTGGTCTTACAGGCACAATCAAACGAAACCAAGGAGGCTCCATTACATGTTCCCAGAGTACAGAGAACTCATCTCGAAACTGAAGAGCAGTGATGTCCATTTCCAGAAGAAGTTTGACTTGCACAACGACCTGGATGCGGAGATTAGAAAGTTGGAAAAGCATCACGCCAGCGACTATAGCGCCGAGGTGAGAGATCTGAAAAAACAGAAACTCAAACTGAAAGAGGAGATATACGACATCCTCAAACAACATCCACAATAGATGCCTCGAAGAATATGCGGATAAGCAATTTATCCCCCAGCCCGGCCCACGCGCCGGGCTTTTTGTTGTTTCAGTCAATTAGTTGACACCCGAGCCTACCGATCTTGCTGGTAGTTTGTTACATTTTTCCCTTGGAATTCAGGGAATAACGGTGATGATAACATGAGCAGAAAACGATCTTTTTATCATCTCTTGCTGCTTTGCCTGTTCGCATTGAGCCACCCCCTGCAGGCTCAGGAGCCTGAACTGGAGCTGTGGCACTCCCAGCAAGCCGGTTACGTGATCGACGACGTGATCGCCCGCTTCAATCAGGAGGGGAACCACAGAGTGCGGGTCACCCAGATTGAGCCGGGCAAGATCAAGGCGGATCTACTGCTGGCAGCTCAGGCCAGGGGGCTGCCCGACCTGATGCTAATCCCCTCCGATTTTATCGGCCTCTATCGCCAGATGACCCTCTCCCCCCTCCCGACCGAGTGGTTTTCCCCCGCGCTGATGGCCAGCGCCTTGCGTTATGTCACCCTGGATCGGCAACGCTGGGGCATGCCCATGATGCAGGGCAACCATCTGATGCTGTTTTACAACAAGGCGCTGGTCTCGACTCCGGTGACCCAATGGCAGCAACTGACTGCTATCACCCTGGCCCTCAAGGCAAAGGGGGTCTACCCCGTCAGCTGGCCCTATCACGACATGTACTACTTCGCCGCCTTTTTACACACCTTTGGTGGCTCGCCGGTGACCGAAGGGCGCATCACCCTCGACAGCCCGGCCATGGTGCAGGCGCTGGAGGCCTACCGCACCGTCGCCAGCGAACAGTGGGTCGATCCCGAGTGCGACTATGACACCGCCCTCACCCGCTTCAATGAGGGCAAGAGCGCCTACCTCATCAATGGGGACTGGGCGTTCAATGATCTGGTGAAGAATATGGGGGATAAGCTGGGCGTTGCCCTGCTGCCCCGCTGGCAAAGCCATCCCATGCACTCCATGAGCGGCGCCTACGTGTTGGGAGCCTCCCGCGGGGCGATGGACGATGAGGATCGGCAACCCATCATCAAGGCATTGATGGCCTTTATCCAGCGTCAGGATATTCAGCAGTCCATCTATCATCAGGGGGCGCTGCTGCCGGTCAATCAGCAGGCTTTTACCGCCATCAGCCGCCGTCCCACGCCTCAGGAAAAAGTGCTGCTGGAACAGTTCACCCTCAGTACCCCCATGCCCTCCGACAGCGCCATGTCCATCGCCTGGCAAGCGATGGAGAAAGGGTTCGAGCGATTTAAAGAGGGGATCAGTGCTGCCGACACCGCCCGCTATATGCAGCAGCTGGCCGATCAGCAGTACCGGCAGGTCAAAACACCATGAAACATCGCACCTTTCGGCTCGGCCCGACCCTCATCATCATCCTGTTCACCGTCGCCCTGCTGCCGGCGCTGCTGGCCAGCACTGTGCTGCTGATCCGCCAGCACCAGATCATCGCCCAGAGCGAGCAGTCACAGCTGGAGCGGGCCCTCACCAGCATGACCCGCGAGGCCCGCTTTCGCAGCGAGCTGATCGGCACCCAGATCAATCAGCTCAGCCAGGATCGGGTACTCCATCAGGCCCTCGACAACTTCCTCTTCTCCAGCCATGCCCGACTGGCACTGGCCACCTTTGTCAAATCCAACAGCCTGATCACCTCAGCCTACCTCATCGATGACAAGGGGTTGGTGGTGGAGTACATCAATGGTCAGGCCTCCCACCTCGAGTCGAGCGACCTGATGCCGCAGCTGATGGCCTGGGGCAAGACCCGCGAGGCGAAACAGGGCAAGCATCTGCTGCTGCCCGTCGATGATCCCGTGCTGGTCGACGACATGGAGCAAAACCGCAGCGGCGGGCTGGCGCTGGTAGCCCCCATCTATCGCAACCACCAGCGCGCTGGGGTGATGCAGACCCCTTCCGGCTTCGTGATGGCCATTCTCCCCTGGCGGCAGATGGCCCAGTTGCTGGAACCCTATCTCAAGGGAAGCGAATATCTGGTGATCTCCCAGGGCGAGAACCGTCTCTACGAAGGGGCTCACCAGAACACCAACGCCATGGATGACAGGGAGCCAAGCAAGTTGGCGCAGCCCCTGGCCATTGGCTGGCCCCAGCTGGAGCAAGAGATCACCCCCACCATCACCCTCTACAGCTACAGCAATGACAGGGTCAGCGAGCTCAATAAATCCCAACAGCTGCTGACCGTCAGCATCGCTGTCATGTTGCTGCTGGTGGCCATCGGCTGCATCTGGCTCACCCGCTGGTTCACCCGACCGCTGCGCTCGCTGGCCGCGCTGGTGCGCAGCTATGGCAAGGGCAACTACCAGCAACGGCAGGCACCGCTGCGCTTTGTGGAGTACGACGAGGTGCGCCAGTTGCTGCAGGAGATGGCCAGCACCATCTCGGATCAGGTGCGGGCGCTCTATCAGCAAAATGAACAGCTGCAGCAGGCCAATAGCGAGAAAGAGGCCTTCAACCAGCGGCTGCTCGGCTTCAACGACGAACTGGAGCAAGAGGTTGCCTCGCAAACGACCGCCCTGCGCTCGGCCCTGAGCCGGGAGGAGCGCAGCCGCCATATCCTGCAATCCTGGCTGCAGTTCGGTCTGCACCAGCAGTTGGATATCGATATTGCCGAGCTGGCCAGCTCCGCCCTGCTGCAACTCTCGCAGCTCTATCCCGGCCACCGCTGGGGACTGGTGATCCGCCGAGACGGGCAGCCCCACTACTCCCTGACCCAGGGGGTCGATCTCCCCTTGCGGGATGCCTTGCAGGAGAAACTGGCTCAACTGATGGATGAGGAGGTTAAACACTCCGAATGCCAGTGGGATGACGCTCTCTGGAAGATCATGACTCTACCCGGTAGCCAAAGTGGCGTGCTGTTTGGTTATCTGATGGTGAGCGCAGAAGGGCTGGAGTCTGAAGACAGGGCCATCTTGCGGCTGTTTGCCAAGCAGTTGGCGGTGGGCATCGAGGGGCGCCTCTTCACCGACGAGCTGGCGCGGGTCGCCCGCACCGACAACCTCACCGGGCTGCCCAACCGGCAGGCGTTCGAAGAGGCTTTCCATCACTATCAGGCGGTGCTGGCACGCCATCCCGAGCGTCACCTCGCCCTCTTCATGCTCGATCTCAACGGCCTCAAGCGCACCAACGACCAGTATGGGCACGAGGCGGGCGACGCCCTGCTAATCCAGATGGCTCGCCAGCTGCGCACCCTCTGCCGTCAGGATGAGAAGATTTTCCGCATCGGCGGCGACGAGTTCGTCTTGCTGGCGGAGGCGGATCACCTCGCCAGCCAGCAGCTGGCAGGCAGGTTGGAGGCAAGCCAGCAGCACGCCATTGTGCAGCATGGGGAGCACAGTTTCCCGCTGCGTTTTGCCATCGGCTGGAGCAGCAGCGACCAGACCCCGCTGGCGGAGCTGAGCCGGGTGGCTGACGACGCCATGTATGCCAATAAGGCGCGCTTCTATCAGGGGCAGCGCTAAAAGCGGAGACCTCTGGCGTTGGCGAGCCTTTCGCCAACGCCCTGATCAGCTCGCAAAAATGGCGCGCAACGCTAGACGCGGCGCGGACCATGACTAAGATAGGGGCTCTTGATGTCTCGATTTGGAAGGGAGTAGGAAATGGAGTTAGTACTTGGCCCACTGGAAGCCCGTGTCATCGGCTGTCTGATTGAAAAAGAGATCTGCACCCCGGATCAATATCCCCTCTCCCTTAATGCACTGGTCAACGCCTGCAACCAGAAGAGCAACCGCGAGCCGGTGCTGGAGCTCTCCGAGCTCGATATCCGCGCCGTGGTGGACGAGCTGATCCGCAAGCGGTTGGTGGTCAACACCGCCGGCTTCAACGCCCGGGTGCCCCGCTACCAGCACAGATTCTGCAACACCGAATTTGGCGAGCTGAAATTCAGTGCCCAGGAGCTCGGCATCGTCTGCGAACTGCTGCTGCGCGGCCCACAAACCCCGGGGGAGCTGCGCTCGCGCACCAACCGCCTCTGCAGCTTCGATGATGTCACCGAGGTAGATGCGGTACTGATCCAACTCATCGAGCGTGGCCCCTACGTGGTCAAGCTGCCGCGCGAGCCGGGCAAGCGCGAATCCCGCTACGCCCACCTGTTTAGCGGCGAAGTGGATATTCAGGCGATGATGGATGCCGCCCCCGCCGCGGCCTATGCCTCCCCTGCCGCTGACCGTCTGAGCGAGCTGGAGCAGGAGGTGAGCGAGCTCAAGAGCCGTCTCGCCGCCATGGAAGCGCGGCAGGCTGCGCTGGATGGTCAGGGCTGATCGCCTTTACCATCGCCACTCTCTATCAGGGAGCCGGGGCAGATGTCCCCGGCTCCCTGCGTTTTTTTATCATGAGGAAGTGCCCGTGATCACCCTGATTAAAGAGTCTGACCACCAGAAGATGCCCTGGAAAAACCAGCAGGGCACCACCAGCCAGATCCTCATCTCCCCCAAGGGGAGCAGCCTTGCCAAACTCGACTTTGACTATCGACTGAGCTCGGCCCCCATCAAGAGCGCGGGCCCCTTCTCCCCCTTTCCCGGCTATCAGCGCATTTTGCTGCCGGTGAGCGGGGCAGGCTTTGTGCTCAACGGCCACCCCTACGCCACCTTCGAGGCGGCGCACTTTAGCGGCGATGAGGAGACCCACTGCGAGTTGCTGAAAAAAGAGGTGACCGATCTCGGGCTTATCTACCACCCGGATCGCATCAGCGCCAACGTGCGGGTGCTGAACCTCCCCTTCCCGCTGACCCTTACCCTCGAGCCAGAGAAAACCTACCTCTGTCACCTGCTGAGCGGCCAGCTGGCCGTGCAGGGCAAAGAGGTGGCCATCAACGAGACGCTGGTGGTGACCGGGGAAGAGAGCATTCACTTCGAATGCCAGAAGAAGACCACCATCGCCTTCTTTACCCTGCAGACTAAATAGCGCAAAAGTCGGCGGTGTACAGTCATGCCACGCCACACACAAACAGCAGAGATGAAAAAGCCGGGAAATCCCGGCTTTTGCTATCGAGGCAACCGGCTCGTGCCGATCAGCGCCTTAGTTAACCTTGAAGGAGCCCTTCATCATGGCGAAGTGGCCGGGGAAAGAGCAGAAGAAGGTGAGATCCTTGCCCGCCAGACCGTCGGTCTTGAAAGTGACGCTGCTGCTCTCGCCACCGCCGATCAGCTTGGTGTGAGCCAGTACACGGGGATCATCCTTGGGCAGATAGCCGTTCTCGGCCCCGGCGCTCATCCCGGCAGTCGCCACTGTCTGATAGTCGGCGGTGCTGGCCAGCACCCAGTTGTGACCCATGGCGGTCACAGGCAGCTTGCCGGTGTGGTTCAGGGTGACCGTCACCTCCTTGCAGGTGGCCGGCACGCTCATCTCTTTGAGGTTGTACTGCATGGCATCATTGCCTTCGATGACCAGTGCACACTCATCCGCCAGCACGGGGGCAGCCAGGGTACTCAGAAACAGCAGGGTAATCGCCTTTTTCATCATCTTCTCCTTTGATTGGCAATGGATGGCAACGACTTGGCGGATGCGGTTAACGCTTCGCAAAGATGCCGTCTAAATCGACCTTCATTTTACTCAATTGTCTTCAATCGGCTATGGCTTTTGGCCAAAGCTGCGGGCCAGGTCACCAGACGGTGCTCTACTCGCCACTCTCTCCCTCACGGATGGACGATACGGCGCTCGGCTGTCACAGGTTCAAAACTGTTTAATTTTTTCTGCCCTTTTCCCTCCGATTGGCCCTATCAGGGCTCGCCCGGCGGGCGCCCCTTGGCTAAGCTAGCGCCCCGATATGAACCTTCTCCAGATGAGAGCGCCGGATGATTGCGATAACCCCCGTGGCGGCCCTGCGCGGCCTGCTGCTGACCCTGCTGCTGGCGCTGGCCGGCTGCCAGCCCACCCCGCCTGCCCAGACCCGTATTCAGGGCAAGACCATGGGCACCTACTATGTGGTGACCCTGAGCGATAGCTATCTCGGTGGGGAGCGCGCCCTCAAAAGCGACGTAGAGAGCCTGCTGGCCCGGATGAACAAGGAGATCTCCACCTACGATCCGGGCTCGCTCATCTCCCGTTTCAATCAGGGGCCCGCCAATACCCCGTTTGCCATCCCGCTCGCCATGGCCATCATAGTCCAGCAGGGGATTGATGCCGGTAAGCTGACCGACGGCAAGCTGGATGTGACCGTGGGGCCTCTGGTCAATCTGTGGGGCTTTGGCCCGGACAAACGGCCGGTCAAGCGGCCCGATGAGGCAGCCATCGCCGCCGCCCGCCACAAGGTAGGGATCGACAAGCTGAGCCTGACCCCGCAGGGGGATCACTTCCTGCTCGAAAAAACGATCCCGGATCTCTATCTCGACCTCTCCACCCTTGGCGAGGGGGCCGCCTCTGACGAGATTGCCGCCCTGCTCGAAGGCAAGGGGGTACACAACTACCTGATCGAAGTGGCCGGTGCGGTGCGCAGCAAGGGCAACAACAGCAAGGGCTCGCCATGGAAAGTGGCCATCGTCGAACCCTCTGATCAGCCGGGAGCGTTTTCCGATATCGTCATCCCCAACGGCATGGCGCTCAGCACTGCAGGCAGCTATCGCAACTACTACGAGCTGGATGGCCAGCGTTACTCCCATATCATCGACCCCGCCACCGGCCAGCCGGTCACCCACAAGCTGGTCTCCGCCAGCGTCATCACCCCGACCGCACTGGAGGCCGATGCCCTCGATACTGCCCTGATGGTGATGGGGCCTGAAGCGGGGTTGGCATTTGCCAAACAGCACAAGCTGGCGGTCTATCTCATCATCAAGACCGAACAGGGGTTCAAGGCCGAGTACACGCCGCAATTTGCTCCCTATCTGGCAGAGAAAAAACGGTGAGTTCAAGGCCCTGGCAACAGGGCCTTTCTCTTTCACTCATCGCGGGCAAAAGGCGGACAAACGGAGATGGTTCGCAATCGACAACTTGGCCAATTGCCTCTTCGGGCGCTTTGGTGGCACACTTTCTCCCATCAGCCCGTAGCGCCTCGACCCAGACAGATGCAGACACCTGAACAAGAGCCAGAAAAAAAGAGCCCAGCCAAGCCACAACGCATTCTGATGGTCAATGAGCAGCGCTCGTTTCAGGTGATGATGAAGGCGATGCTGCTCAATCTGGGTATCAGCAACATCACCTACTCCAATACCGCCGAGGATGCGCGGCGCCGCTGCCAGAAGGGCAGTTTCGACATCTATCTCATCGATTACGATCTCGGGGTTGGCGAAAATGGTCGCCAGCTGCTCGAAAGCCTGCGCGACAAAGACCTGATCCCGCCCCAGAGCGTGGTGATCATGGTGAGTGGCGACAGCTCCCGCGCCATGGTGCTGAGCGCACTGGAGGCCGAGCCCGACGAATACCTGATGAAACCTTTCTCCCAAGAGCAGTTCTCGTTTCGCTTGAAGCGTGCCCTCGCCCGGCGCAACGCCCTGGCCAGCGTCTTTACCGCGCTGGCCGATGACAATCTGGCAGCCCTCATTACCGCCTGTGCCGAGCGGGCCGATGCGGTGCCCCGTTTTGCCAACTACTGCCGCTGCCTGCAGGCCGATACCCACCTCAAGCTGGGTCAGGCGCAGGAGGCGCGCTCTTTAATGCGCCAGCTGCTGGCCGGGCAGGAGAACAGCTGGGCCCGCCTGACGCTGGGCAAGGCGTGCAACACCCTGGGGCTCCACGAAGAGGCGGTCAGCCATCTGCAGGCGACCCTCAAAAATACCCCGCTGATGGTGGAGGCTCACCTCTGGCTGGCAGAATCCCTGCTGGCCCTTGGCAATGACGAGCAGGCGCAGCAGGAGCTCAGACGGGCGGTGGATATATCCCCCCAGTCGGTGCAACTCTCCCGACGACTGGCGGAGGTTTGCCTGCAGCGCCACGACTACGCCCAGGCCAAGGATGTGCTGATGTCACTGATCGACCTGTCACGCAACTCCATCCATCGCACGCCCCATTATCTGGGGGCCTATATCCAGACCCTGACCCTCTACGCCCTCAACAGCAACGACAGCTACCACATCGCCAACCTGCAAAAGCAGGTCAATTCGGCCCTGTCGCGCATCCGCGATTCGCTGATGATGTCGGAGTTCAACTACCCGGTGTTCGAGCAGATCTGTCAGGCCCGGGTGCAGATTGCGCTGGGCGAGCTGCTCAAGGGGAAGAAGATGCTCTATCGCGCCAATCAGAACTGGCTCGATGAACCGGCCACCATGCCCCCCACCCTGCTTGGCGAGACCATCCTTGCCCTCTACCAGCTCGGCGAGTTCGAATATGCCGAAAGCCTGCAAGGGCTGCTGGCGGAGGACGAAGATCGGCTGCTCACCACCTGCATTCAGGCAACCCGCGATGACAAGACGGTGCTGGAGCGGCGTCAGCGCTACCAGCAGCTCAACGATCTGGGGATCAAAGCCTATCAGAGCGGCGAGCTGGAGCAGGCCCTCGGCCATTTTCGCGAGGCCCTGCGCCGCGCTCCCGCCAATACCGGTGCGGCTCTCAACAAGATCCAGGTGCTGCTGCAACTGATGCAGAAAAACCGCAAGAGTCCGGAATTTGGTGCCGAGTGCAAAGACACCCTGGACGTGCTCGACGGCATCCCCCTCAACCCGGCCCAGCAGGAGCGTTTTCGCAAGCTGCGTCAGGAGTTCAACCAGTTCAGCTAAGACGCCGCCGCGCCCCCTTTTCCCCGCCTATGCTGAAACCAGTTCGGCAATGCGAGGGAAACTAAGATGGCGATGTGTCGTTATCTGGTGGCCGATGGCCGCCACTGCAGTGAAGAGGCTGGCGATCACGATCTCTGCCACTGGCATGATCCCCACCATACCCATCAGGAAGCCCACACCGCCGAGGCGCTTGAACAGTACGTTCGCGCAGGCGGACTCTGCCACGGCCTGCAGCTGTCACGGGCCAATCTGGCGGGCCTCAATCTGGTCAACAAGGAGTCCGATCAGGGATTTTTGCTGGAGCAGTGCAACCTCTATCGCGCCAACCTGCGCGGTGGTCACCTCTACGGCCTGCGCATGAAGGGCGGCAGCCTGATGAAGGCCGATCTCAGTGATGCCAACCTCCAGTGCGCTACCCTCGATGACGTCAATCTGCTCGGCATCCGCTGGCACAACACCCGGCTCGACAACATGCAGACCGGCAAACGGGTGATGCAGGATCGCAAGGGGCGCCGCGAACGGGATCCCAAACAGGCGCGCATCTGGTTCAAGGAGGCGGAAGAGACCTACCGGGATCTGCGCAAAGCCTCCGAGGCACAGGGGATTTTCACCATGTCTGGCAACTATATCCAGCAGGAGCTCACCATGCGCCGCCTGCAACTGCCGTTCTGGTCGACCCAGCGCTTCACCTCCTGGGTGGTCGATCTCTTCTGCGGCTATGGCGAGGCCCCGATGCGGGTGGTGCTCTTCTCGTTGCTGCTCATCTTTATCTGCAGCATTTTTTACTTCTTCTGCGGACTGCATTTTCAGGGCGAGCACCTCATCTACCAACCCGGTGCCCCGCTCGAGCAAAATGCCATCTTCCTGCTCGAATGCCTCTACTACAGCGTGGTCACCTTCACCACATTGGGGTACGGCGACTTCACTCCGGTCGGGCTCTCCAGGATCTTCGCCGCCTTCGAAGCTTTCACCGGCAGCTTTACGCTGGCGCTGTTTGTGGTGGTTTTCGTCAAGAAGATGACCCGCTGAAAACCTGTCCACGATCCTACTGCGAGGCTGTGATCAAGGCTCATGTGCTGCTCGGAATCCTCATGTATACATATACAATCCGGTTCCTGCGCTGCGCTTCACCTTGCTGACAGCCTCTCGCGACGGATCGTGAACAGGTTACCAAGCAGTTGCACCAGTCACAGCCCCCGAACTTGCATCCACCGCCGATTCCTAGTCCAATAGCCACTTATAAAAATGACATGAGCATCCCGGACATGAAGATCATCTCTTTCAATATCAATGGCCTGCGCGCCCGTCTGCACCAGCTGCAAGCCATCATCGACAAGCACCAGCCCGATGTGATCGGCCTGCAGGAGATCAAGGTGCACGATGAGGCCTTCCCGCTGGCCGATGTGGAGGCCATGGGCTATCACGTGGAGTTTCACGGCCAGAAGGCCCACTACGGGGTCGCCATCATGAGCAAGCAGAAGCCGGTCAAGGTGGAGAAAGGCTTCCCCACCGATGACGAAGAGGCCCAGCGCCGGATGATCATGGCCACCTTCGAACGTGAAGACGGCACCCTCATCAAGGTGATGAACGGCTACTTCCCGCAGGGTGAAAGTCAGGATCACGAGACCAAGTTCCCGGCCAAGCAGAAGTTCTACGAGGATCTGCAGCACTACCTCGAGACCAACCACACCCCGGACGACCAGCTGGTGCTGATCGGGGATATGAATATCTCCCCCACCGATCTCGACATCGGCATCGGCGAGGCAAACCGCAAACGCTGGCTGCGGGATGGCAAATGCTCCTTCCTGCCCATCGAGCGCGAATGGATGGAGCGACTGAAAGGGTTCGGTCTCACCGACACCTTTCGCGCCGCCAACCCCACCGAGTGCGAGCGTTTCTCCTGGTTTGACTACCGCTCCAAGGGCTTTGACGAGAACCGTGGCCTGCGCATCGACCTCATCATGGCCTCCGATGCACTCAAGGACAAGGTGACCGAGACCGGCATCGACTACGAGCTGCGCGGCATCGAGAAACCCTCCGACCACGCCCCCATCTGGGCCTGCTTTGCCTGATGCGGCGCAAGATTAACCGATGAGCCGCGACGAATTCGTAAACTGTGAAGCGGCTCGCGGTTGCCGGCGATAAAAGGGCGTAAAAAACCCATCCAGACAAGGTGCCTTATGGCACCTTATTTTTTTGCAGCAAGGAGTGGCTGGCGTGATACGGTTGCGAAGAGCCCTGGCCCGGGATGAACATCCCCGAAGCCCCCCGCCCATATCGGAAAAGTCAGACTTTTTTCGTCAATCGGCAACCCTAATTGTCACTTTGAGAAGGTTGTGTTCAAGGTTGCCGCCCTATCATCTCCCATTCCAATCATAAAGAAGTTGTTTTTTTAATCATGAAGTTAATGATGTATATGGAGAAACATGCTGAACGCAGCAGCCGAAATCGATCCAACAGGAGTGTGATGATGAAGGTGCCCAATGCCGGAAGAGAGGTTTACAAACGCAGCTTGCTGACCCTGGCGCTGATCAGCGGTCTGAGTGCCTGTGGCGGCGAGACGACCCAGACGGCCCAGACCATGCCCGCCGTCCCTGTGGTGGTCGCCGAGGTCAAGCTGACCGATGTACCGCTCACCACCGAGATGGTGGGAGAGACCGCCGGTTTTCGCGAGATTGATGTGCGCTCCCGGGTCAGTGGCATCCTGCTCAAGCGCACTTATGTGGAAGGCCAGCCGGTTACCGCCGGTCAGGAGCTATTTCTGATTGACCCGGAGCCCTACAAGGTGGCGCTGGAGCAGGCCAAAGGGACCTTGGCTCAGGAGCAGGCCCGTCTCAACAAGGCCCGTGCCGATCGGGATCGCATCATTCCCCTCTTCAAGCGTCAGGTGGTGAGTCGCAAGGACTATGACGACACCATCGCCAACTACGAAGCGGCCATCGCCAGTCATCAGGCCGCTCAGGCCAAGGTGAAAGAGGCGGAGCTCAACCTCAGCTACACCCAGGTGACCGCCCCCATCAACGGCATGGCGAGCAAGAGCTCCCAGTCCGAGGGGAGCCTTATCTCCACCAGCGGCGACAACGGCCTGCTCACCACCATCACCCAGTTTGATCCGCTCTACGTCAACTTCTCCTACTCGGAGCAGGATCGCCTCAACTTCGAAAACTCGGTAAAAAAAGGGGTGATTGAGGCGAAGGATGCCACCACCTGGCGCACCCATATTCGTCTGGCCGATGGATCCCTCTATCCGGAGGCGGGCAAGCTCAACTTCTCCGACAACCGGGTCGATCCCCAGACCGGCACCATCCGTGCCCGTGCCATCTTCGACAACAAGGACGGCGTACTGCTGCCCGGCCAGTTTGTCCGCATGACCATCGATCTGGGCACCCGCAAAAACGCCATCGTGGTGCCGCCACGCGCCATCGTCCAGTCCCAGGCTGACCGCATGGTGATGGTGGTCGATGCCGACAACAAGGTAGTGCCCCGTCCGGTTACCCTGGGCACGGCAGTCGACTCAGGCGTGCTGATCGAGAGCGGTCTGCAGGCAGGTGAGCGCTATATCGTCGAAGGCTTGATGAAGGCTCGCCCCGGCGCCGTGGTAAAACCTGTCTCTGCCGACGAGATGAAGGCGATCACCGGCAAGGTGGTCAGCCAGTCTGCGGCCAAGTAAGGAGCCCGTATGTTTTCCAAGTTCTTCATAGAACGTCCCATCTTCGCCAGCGTGATTTCGATCATTATCGTGCTGGGCGGGTTGGCGGCGATGCGGGCGCTCCCCATCGAGCAATATCCCCAGATCACCCCGCCGGTGGTCTCGGTCACGGCGTTTTATCCGGGCGCAACCCCGGAGGTGATCTCCCAGACCGTGGCAGCGCCGCTGGAGCAGCAGATCAACGGCGTCGAGCGGATGATCTACATGCAGTCGGGGTCGGCCTCCAACGGCCAAATGAACCTCAACGTCTACTTCGAGATCGGCACCGATCCGGATCAGGCCACCATCAACGTCAACAACCGGGTCTCGGCCGCCATGGCCCAGCTGCCGGAAGAGGTGAAAAAGCAGGGAGTGACGGTCAAGAAGAAATCGACCTCCATCCTGCAGGTGGTCACCCTCCAGTCACCGAACGGCTCGTTTGATACCACCTATCTGTCGAACTACGCCCTGCTCAACATCATCGACGAGCTCAAGCGGATTCCCGGCATCGGTGATACCACCTTGTTTGGCGGTACCGACTATGCGATGCGTATCTGGCTGCGGCCGGATCGACTGGCCCAGCTCGAGCTCACCCCGAGCGACGTGATTGGCGCCATTCGCGAGCAGAACACCCAGTTCGCGGCAGGCAAGATCGGTGCCCAGCCCACCACGGCCCCCATCGACTTCACCTACACGGTGCAGACCAAGGGGCGCCTTGAGGATGTGAAGGAGTTCCAGAACATCATCGTCCGCTCCATGCCCGATGGTTCCAAGATCCGGGTCCGCGATGTCGCCCGGGTCGAGCTGGGGGGCAAGGATTATGATCTGGTCGCCCGCGCCAACGGCAAACCGGCCATCGGTATCGCCACCTATCTGCAACCGGGCGCCAACGCCGTCGCGGTCGCCGATGCGGTACATGCCACCATGGAGCGACTCAAGGAGCGCTTCCCGCAGGATATCGAGTACCAGATCCCCTACGACACTACCGAGTTCGTGAAGATCTCCATCGAAGAGGTGGTACACACCCTGTTCGAGGCGATCGTACTGGTGTTCGTGGTGGTCTATCTGTTCCTGCAGAACTTCCGCGCCACCCTGATCCCCTGTATCGCGGTGCCGGTGTCGCTCATCGGGACCTTCGCCGGCATGCTGGTGCTCGGTTTCTCCATCAACCTGCTGACCCTGTTCGGCATGGTGCTCGCCATCGGTATCGTGGTGGATGACGCCATCGTGGTGCTCGAGAACGTCGAGCGGATCATGAGTGAGAAGAAGTGCTCCGCCAAGGAGGCTGCCATCCTCGCCATGCAGGAGGTCTCCGGTCCGGTGGTCGCCATCGTGCTGGTGCTCTGCGCCGTGTTCCTGCCGGTCGCCTTTATGGGCGGCATGACCGGGGTGATGTACAAACAGTTTGCCATCACGGTCGCGGTCTCGGTCGCCATCTCCGGTCTGGTGGCACTGACTCTCTCCCCGGCCCTCTGTGCCGTGTTGCTGAAAGAGGGACATCACAAACCGGCCCGCTTCTTTGTGTGGTTCAACGATAAATTTGACCAGCTGACCCGCGGCTATGTACGGGGTGTGGCCTTCCTGAACCGTCGGGTGGGGGTCGCCTTTGCCATCATCGCCGTGCTGATCCTCTCCATCTACGGCCTCTTCCTGAAAGTGCCGGGCGAACTGGTACCAAACGAAGATCAGGGCTACCTCATCTCCGCCGTCATGCTGCCGGATGCCGCCGCGATGAGCCGGACCCAGGCGGTGGCGGATCAGTTCGACAAGATCGCCATGGCCAACCCCCATGTGAAGGATGTGATCACCTTCTCGGGCTTTGACATTCTCTCCAATGCCATCATCAGCAACAGCGGCATGACCTTCATTACCCTGAAGGACTGGAGCGAGCGTCAGGGGGCCGGGCAGGACTCCTTCTCGCTGGCCAAGACCTTCCAGGGCTTGAGCCTGATGGGGCTGGCGGATGGCTTTGTCGCCTCCTTCAACCCGCCTCCCATTCAGGGGATGTCCACCACAGGTGGCCTTGAAGCCTATCTGCAGAACCGTGGCACCGGCAACGCCCAGGCATTCTCAGGCGAAGTGCAACGCTTCCTCGAAGCGGCCAAGGCGCGCCCGGAGTTTGCCAGCGTCACCAGCACCTACCGCGCCAACGTGCCACAGGTCTATCTGGACCTGGATCGCGAAAAGGCCAAGGCGCTGGGGCTGCCCATCAACGCAGTGTTCGACACCATGCAAGCCACCTTCGGCCAGGTCTATGTCAACGACTTCAACCAGTTCGGCCGTACCTACCGGGTGCAGTTGCAGTCCGAGGCAGACTATCGCGCCAAGAAGAACGACATCCGCAACGTCTATGTCCGCTCCGACAAGGGGGAGATGATCCCGCTCAGCAGTCTGGTGACGGTGCGTGATGCCACCGGCCCCGAACTGGTCGAACGCTTCAACATCTTCCAGGCCGCCAAGATCATGGCCCAGCCCGCCCCTGGCTACAGCTCGGGTCAAGCCATCGCCGCGCTGGAAGAGGTCGCCAATGAGGCTCTTGGCAACGACGCCAAGCTGGAGTGGACCGGCTCCGCCTATCAGGAGAAAGCGGCCGCAGGCAGCGCAGGCATGGCCTTTGGTTTCGGTATCGTGATGATCTTCCTCATTCTGGCCGCCCAGTATGAACGCTGGAGCCTGCCGTTTGCGGTGATCACCGCCGTACCGTTCGCCCTGTTCGGTGCCCTGCTCGCCACCTGGCTGGTGGGGCTGACCAACAACGTCTACTTCCAGATCGGGCTGGTGACCCTGGTCGGCCTTGCCGCCAAGAACGCAATCCTGATCGTGGAGTTCGCGGTGATGAAGCACGAAGAGGGGATGAGCCTCATCGAGTCGGCACTGGAGGCGGCACGCCTGCGTTTCCGTCCCATCGTGATGACCTCGCTCGCCTTCATCCTCGGCTGTGTGCCGTTGGTCACCTCCAGCGGGGCCGGTGCCGCAAGCCGTCACGCTCTCGGCTGGCCGGTGATCGGCGGTATGCTGGCGGCCACCTTTATCGCCATCTTCTTTATCCCGCTCTTCTTCCGCCTCATCATGAGAGGATCGGAAAAAAGGGCCTGACTATTCTGGTAAAGCTCACCAAGCCCCTCCCTCACGGAGGGGCTTTTTTATGTCACTCCGTTACATCGCAAACAGATAGGCCTTCATCGCCTTGAGGCGTACGGTAGCGGCACCGATGATGTCGATAAAGCCAAGCAGCGGATGGGGTTTATGTGCCGAAATCCAGGCCGAACCGGTCGCCCCGATGGGCAGCACGACCCCTTCCGGCTCCAGCATGTCGAGCACCACTGTCCGGCCATGGCTGGACATGTTGTTGCCCACATGCTGCCGTACATCTTGATCCCCCTGCGCAACACTCATCTGGGCCTCCCCCGTACCAGTAAGTACTGAGTGCACCCGTGCCCGAAAGATGCGCCCGGGATAGGCATCTACATAAAACTCGGCAAACTGGCCTGGTGCTATGTTGCGAAAACTCTGATCCGGAATGCGAAACTCCAGAAACTTGCGAGAAGTGTCGTATAGGTGCATGTTGCCGGTACGGGAACCGCTGGCAATATTGACTATCGAGACCTGACCATCAAACGGAGCCCTGATCACCTTCTCTTCATTCCGTCGCTCCTGCAAGGCCAGCTCTGTCTCTAGATTCAACACCTGAGCTTCAATCGACTGAACCTTCGCTTCACTGGCACTCAGTTGCGCCAGATCGCCATCAATTTGGGTCTGCAGCTGGTCACGGCTCTGAATACTGGCAAAGTTACCCAACTGGGTCAGCCGAGCCAATTCCTTGTGATTGAGGTTCAGTCGTGACTGGATCGCTCGCTGCTGGCTTACCTCTGACGCCACCTGGGCATGCTGGACGTCAATCTGATAGCTCAACGCCCGAGACTTACCGTTACTCTCCCAGTCTGCAAGACTATAAATGGGCTGACCACGCGCAACACGCTGATTATGCGCAACATAAATCTGATCTATCTGATGAAACTGGTTGATGCCTAGTAAGGGTCCCAACACCGCATGAGGTGCCTTGACCGTCGCCGAATCGGTAAAATCCACCGGAGCCAAATGGCGAGAGGTAGTCAATAAACCAAGCGCCAATAACGCGCCAATTGCGGTACTCCAAAAACCCGTTTTTAGGTTCCAAGGCAATATGTTCAGCTTGACCAGCAACCAGACGATCAGGATATAGGGCAGCAGGATCTCTTTCATGATGCCTCCCCCTCATGACGGCCACGTCGAATACCATGGCCGATAATAAGGCTCATCCGCTCGCTCAGCACATCCCAACGGGCAAAGGCGATGATGACGGCAAGCACCCACCAGGTCTTGTCGATAAACAGTCCGCACAAGGAGAGCGCAAACACCAGGGTGATATGCACCGACTCAGACACCTTGGCACGATGCACAGCGATCTCATGCAGTTGCCACAGCAGATAGACCAGATAGAGGACCACATAGAGAGTGATCACAGTAATCACCCCCATAAAGATCTCGGAATCAAGCAGTACCATGATGGCTGGCAAAGCATGGTTGAACTTGGTCGCCTCTATTGGATCGATGTGGGCACCTTTCGAGAAGAAGACAACCAGAGCGACCGTGACCAATATAAACGTCAGGCGCCAAAGCCACCGCGCTAACGCAGAGGTTGATTGTGATGACATTTGATGTTGTTCCTTGAGTAACGGATGAGCAAACAAGTGGACCTCACGAGCCACCCAGCTAATAACGCGCCGGATCGGCGCGACGGGCTGGGTGGAGAAGCCCCCAACCAGTGAAGGCTTGCAACTCAGAACTGGTGTTGCACACCGATGTTGAAGAAGTTCAGGTAGCTGTTGTTGTAGCTGCCGGACAAGTGCGGGCGACCGATCCCGTCCTGATCCACTGGCATATCACCCAGCCAGGCCAGGGTATAGCTGGCTTCCACCTTGGTGGCTGGGCTCAACTGATAACTGGCCCCCAGACCCCAGCGCCAACCAGACCCCACCGGAAGCATCACAGTACGGTACTCATCACTCACTGCACTACTGTCATAGCCTATTCCGCTGCTCAAACGCAGTGCAGGGGTGACATCAACCTGTGCCCCCAGGCTGGCATGCCATGTATCCTTGTAATTCATATCAATGGTTTGGCTGCCCATGGCAGATGCCACACCGATATCGCCAAAACGGGACCACTGCTGCCAGTTGGCACTGGCCAGCAAGGCCCACTGGTCGTTGAGCTGGTGATAGCCACTTAGCGTAATGGTCTGCGGAATCATGATCTCGACCCCTAGACCTGCCACATCAGCACGTGGGAAGAGCTGATCTTCCAGCTCCCACTTCAGTTCGGAGAAGTAGCTCAGGCCGATACGGGAGTGCTGATCCAGCTCGTAAAGTACCCCGAAGGAGGCGCCATACGCCCAGTCGCTGTTGGAGAATTCCCGCCCTTCCCCCATCCCGGACGTCAGATCCACAGAGGCTTCCAGCGAACCATTCATGGCGATCAGGCTGGCTCCCACCGACCAATTTGAGTCAATGCGGTACGCCAGACTCGGAGCGAAGGCGATGCCGGTCAGCTTGGCCGACTGGGTATAACCACGACCATCCCAGCCATCGCCATAATCGATACCCAGACCGTGACTGCCAAAGACGCCGATACCTGCGACCCATTGATCGTCGATGGCATGAGTCAGATAGAGACTGCCGAGCGGCGCGGTCTGCAGGGCATTTCCACCGTTGTTACCGCCGTTGTCCAGATCCAGCTCAAGATCGCCGTATACCACACCGCCATTGACCTGCAACTGGGTACCTTCCAGTTTGGTCATACCGGCCGGGTTGCTTGCGATAGTATCTGCCCCTTGGGCACGGGCGGCAGACCCTGCGTTGGCCAGCGCACTGTTGGCAGTGCTGGTCTCGTAGAGGGCAAGGCCGCCAGCCATGGCTGATGGACTCAGCAAAGCGGCAAGCATCAGCGACAGCTGTCGTGGCTGCATTTCAATACTCCTGAATAGTGAACATGGTGAGCACCCGGCAAGGTGTGCTGCTCAAAAACACGGTTTGACTCTTTGATTGTCAGCATCCGGGAGACCTGCGGCTTTATACTGCTCGCTCATGGCGTCACGGGATGGATAAGGTCGGCAAGCACTCCTGCCGCAGTCATTTATGCCGAAGCAAAAGAGTGAACCATCACGTCATCGTGGTAACTGACAGGGGGCATCCTAACGGGATGAGGGGCATGCTTCATTAGGGTTGGGCATACGCAATGGTTAAGCATTGCTTAAATATCCCCCCCCAACACAGCATCTCTATTACATCACCGGCGCCATTGACCTTCACCTCGTGGCAAGGTTTACAGTCCCGCCATCTGCTCCCGAAGGATGCCCGGATTGTCACTCACCCAGCTTGCTGCAAGATTGCCCTCTGTTGCTCTGGCCCGGCTATTGCTGGCGCTGCTGCTCGTCTGCAATCTGACCCTCTGCATCAGCTGGCATGGTTCTCCCCTCTCCTCCGAGCCGACCCCAAGCAGCGCCCAATCGATGGTGATGTTCGATTCATCCATGGCGATGGCGGATGGCGATATCTCTCATGCAATGCCCGCGATGGATAACCCGGGCGATGTCATGCCCCTCTCCTGCCATCAGGGAGACGAGGGGTCAGCCATGGGCGATGAGTGCCAGATGCAGACAGGCATCAATGCCCCCTCCTTCGGCGCGATGACTCTGCTTGGGGTACTGGTCGCTCTGCTGCTCTTTCCCTTGCTACTTGGCCACAACGTCGCAACTGCACTGCTTGATAACTGGTTGCGGGATCCCTTCCTGCGATCGCGCGGCACTCACCCTCCCTCCTGGCCGCGCCGACATCTGATGCTGTCGGTGTTACGCCACTAGAAAGTCCTTCTCTTGCGGCACAGGCAAGCTTTAACTTGCCCGTTTCCTGCCGCCTTGCCTGACCCTGTGCCCCGGCCAAACCGGTCCGCTCACAGGGAGCCGTGCGCACTGATACAGCTGCGCCCCGTTTGCCGCCAGCCCCTTTGGTGATGCCTTGCACCTCACCCGACCGGCGGCCTGCAAAAGAGAAGACGTATTATGTCACCAGCCCACTTTTCACCGTCCAAGGTTGCTGCCTTTGCGGGCGCATTACCCTCCTGCACTTTCTGCATGCAGATCCGCGCCGGAGACCAGTCATGAACAAGATCATCCTGATGTCGGCCCTGCTGCTTGCCCTTGGCGCTGGTGGCGGCTACTGGGCCGCCAAACAGACCTCCGATGGCGCCAGCGCCAAAGAGAAGACGCCCCTTTACTGGGTCAACCCCATGGATCCCCGCGACAAGCGCGACGGCCCGGCCAAGGACAACATGGGGATGGACTTTATCCCCGTCTATGAGGAGCAGAAAAACGGCTCGCCGGGCACAGTCACCATCAGCCCCGAGATCCAGCAGAACCTGGGGGTGCGGCTGGCCAAAGTGGAGAAGCTGCCTATCCACCAGCAGATCGAGACGGTGGGCTATGTCGGTTATGACGAGGACAGGCTGGAGGCAGTCAACGCCCGCATGGCTGGCTGGATCCGCACCCTCGCCATCAAGAGCGAGGGGCAACAGGTGAGCAAGGGGAGCCTTATTTACGAGCTCTACGCGCCGGACCTGGTCAACGCCCAGCACGAATACCTGCTGGCACTCAACACCGCCAACCCACTGCTGCTCCGCGCCGCCGAGGGCAAGCTCAAGTCCCTGCAGGTGCCGGCAGATCAAATCTCAGCCCTCAAGCGCACCCGTCAGGTGCGCGAAACCATCAGCATTTACGCCCCCAGCAGCGGTTATGCCTCCGAGCTCAAGGTGCGCGAGGGCCAGTATGTGGAGCCCGCTGCGGCGCTCTTTAACATCAGCACCCTCAAGCAGGTGTGGGTCAGTGCCGAGGTGTTCGAGCGTCAAGCCGCCCAGCTGAAAGTGGGGGATCCGGTCACCATGACCCTCGACTATGCCCCCGGCCGCAGCTGGCAAGGTAAGGTGGATTACCTCTATCCGACCCTCGATGCCGCTACTCGCACCCTCAAGGTGCGGCTGCGCTTTGACAACCCGGACGAGTTTTTGAAACCCAATATGTTTGCCAAGGTAAGCATTCGCACCGGGCAGGGAGAGCCGCAATTGGTGGTGCCGAGCGAAGCGGTGATCCGCACCGGCAGTCAGGATCGGCTGGTGCTGGCGCTGGGGGATGGCAACTTCAAGTCGGTGGCCGTCAACCTCGGCCCCCAGTTTGGCGACAAGGTCGCCATCAAGGCGGGGGTGGAAGCGGGTGACAGCATAGTCAGCTCGGCCCAGTTCCTGCTCGACTCCGAGTCGGCCATCGATTCGGACTTCCAGCGTATGACGGCAGTGCGTCCTGCACAGGTGTGGACCCAGGGCGAGGTTGAAAGCATCGATCTGGCCAACCGTACCCTGATGGTCTCCCACCAGCCCATCCCCGAGTGGCAGTGGCCCGCAATGGAGATGGAGTTCACCGTCGCCGACGGGGTCGATATCAGCAAGCTGGTCGAGGGGCAGACCCTCCATCTGCAGGTGATGCAGGAGGGGGATGAGTACCGCATCACCACCATCCATCAGGAGCAGGCACCCGCTACTGACGGCGACGCCAAGCGTGGAACGGATGAGATGGAGAAGATGGAAGGCATGGACCATAGCCAGCATCAGATGACGATGCCCGAGATGGAGAAGAAATCATGATCCCTTCCATCATTCGCTGCCTAGCAGGCAACCGTTCTCCGCTCTCTCTACTTGGTGAGAAAGGAGTTCAATCATGATCCCGTCGATTATTCGCTGGTCAGTAGGCAACCGCTTTCTGGTGCTGCTGTTGACCCTCATGCTCACCGCCTGGGGGCTCTGGTCGGTCAAACAGACCCCGGTGGACGCCCTGCCGGATCTCTCCGACGTGCAGGTGATCATCAAGACCTCCTACCCGGGCCAGGCACCGCAGGTGGTAGAGGATCAGGTCACCTACCCGCTCACCACCGCCATGCTGGCGGTGCCGGGGGCCACCACGGTGCGCGGCTACTCCTTCTTCGGCGACTCCTTTGTCTATGTGCTGTTTGACGACAACACCGATCTCTACTGGGCCCGCGCCCGGGTACTGGAGTATTTGAGTCAGGTCGCCCCCAACCTGCCCGCCTCCGCCCGCCCCCAGCTAGGCCCTGATGCCACCGGGGTGGGCTGGGTCTACCAGTACGCGCTGGTGGACAGAACCGGCAAGCACGACCTCAGCCAGCTCACCTCGCTGCAAAACTGGTTCCTCAAGTACGAGTTGCAGACGGTGGAGGGGGTCTCCGAAGTCGCCACCGTGGGCGGCATGGTGCGCCAGTATCAGGTGCGGGTCGATCCGGACAAACTGCGCGCCTACGGCATCCCGCTCTCCCTTATCGAGACCGCCATCAAGCAGGGCAATCAGGAGACCGGCGCCTCCGTCATCGAGATGGCGGAAGCGGAGTACATGGTGCGCTCCAACGGCTATCTGAAAAGCGTCGAGGATCTGAAGCAGATCCCGCTCGGCACCAATGTGCGCGGTGCCCCGCTGCTGTTGGGTGACGTGGCGGATGTAGTCACCGGCCCCCAGAGCCGGCGCGGTCTGGCCGAGCTCAACGGCGAAGGGGAAGTTGTGGGCGGCATCATCGTCATGCGCTATGGCGAGAATGCCCAGCACACCATCGACGGGGTCAAGGCGCGGCTCGCCCAGCTGAAGAGCAGCCTGCCGGAAGGAGTAGAGATCGTCACCGTCTACGATCGCTCCGACCTTATCCAGCGCGCCATCGACAACCTCTCCGGCAAGCTGGTGGAGGAGTTCGCGGTGGTGGTGCTGGTCTGCCTCGCCTTCCTGTTCCACCTGCGCTCATCCCTGGTGGTGGTCATATCCTTGCCCATCGCCATCCTGACCGCCTTTATCGTCATGCACCTGCAGGGGATCAACGCCAACATCATGTCGCTGGGCGGCATCGCCATCGCCATCGGCGCCATGGTGGACGGTGCCATCGTGATGATCGAGAACGTCCACAAACACATGGAGCGGGAGGCGCTCACCGACAAGAACCGCTGGCGCATCATCACCGAGGCGAGCATAGAGGTGGGGCCCGCCATTTTCTTCTCCCTGCTGATCATCACCATCAGCTTCCTGCCGGTGTTCGCGCTGGAGGCGCAGGAGGGGCGGATGTTCCACCCCCTCGCCTACACCAAGACCTACGCCATGGCCGCCGCGGCCGGGCTCGCCATCACGCTGGTGCCGGTGATCATGGGTTACTTCATCCGTGGCAAGGTGCTGGCGGAGCAGGCCAACCCGCTGAACCGTGGCTTAAGCCAGGCATATGTGCCGCTGCTCAAGGCCGTCTTGGCCCGCCCGAAAACCACCCTGGCCATCGCCGCCGTGGTGACGGTGGCGGGCTTCTGGCCGCTCAAGTACCTCGGCTCCGAGTTCATACCGCCGCTCGATGAGGGGGACATCATGTATATGCCCACCACAGCGGCCAATATCTCGGTGGGCAAGGCGCGGGAGATTTTGCAGCAGACCGACAAGCTCATTCGTACCGTGCCCGAGGTGCAAAACGTGTTCGGCAAGGCGGGCCGCGCCGAGACCGCCACAGACCCCGCCGATCTGGTGATGATGGAGACCAGCATCCAGCTCAAACCCCGCGATCAGTGGCGCCCCGGCATGACCCCGGAGAAGCTCAAAGAGGAGCTCGACTCCCTAATTCGCTTCCCCGGCCTCACCAACGCCTGGGTGCCCCCCATCAAGACCCGCATCGACATGCTGGCCACCGGTATCAAGACCCCGGTCGGCATCAAGATAGCGGGGCCGGATCTCAAGGTGATCCAGCAACTCGGCCAACAGCTCGAACAGATCGTTGGCAAGGTGGAGGGCGCCTCATCGGTCTACGCCGAGCGGGTGGCGGGTGGCCGCTACGTCAAGGTGGATATCGACCGGCTCAAAGCGGCCCGTTACGGCCTCAACATCGCCGACGTACAGGCGGTACTCGCCACCGCGGTGGGCGGCATGGAGGTGGGCCAGACCATCGAGGGGCGCGAGCGCTACCCCATCAACCTGCGCTATCCCCAGAGCTATCGCGATTCGGTGGCGAGCCTCGAGCTGCTGCCGCTGGTGACTCCGAGCGGTGCGCGCATCGCGCTGGCGGATGTGGCGCGGGTCTACATCAGCGACGAGGCGCCCATGCTGCGCAGTGAAAACGCGCGCCTCAACGGCTGGGTCTACGTCGATATTCGCGGCCGCGACATCGGCTCCTTCGTCGATGAAGCCAAAGCACAAGTGGACAAGCAGCTGGTGCTGCCGGCGGGCTACGCCCTCACCTGGTCCGGTCAATTCGAATACATGGAGCGGGCCAAGGCGCGCCTCGCCTACGTGGTGCCGCTCACGGTCGCCATTATCGTGCTGCTGCTCTATCTGGCGTTTCGCCGCTTCCAGGAGGTGCTGCTCATTCTCACTACCTTGCCGCTGGCAGTGGTGGGCGGGATCTGGACCCTCTGGCTGCTCGATTTCAACCTCTCGGTGGCGGTCGGAGTGGGCTTTATCGCTCTGGCGGGGGTGGCGGTGGAAACCGGCGTCTTGATGCTGGTCTACCTCAACCACGCCTGGGACGATCTCGTTGCCAGCGGCAAGCCGGACAAGGCGGGTCTGCACCGGGCGGTGATCCACGGCGCCGCCCTGCGCCTGCGTCCCAAGATGATGACGGTGGTGACTATCATCGCCGGCCTCTTGCCCATCATGTGGAGCCACGGTACCGGATCCGAAGTGATGCAGCGCATCGCCGCCCCTATGATCGGCGGCATGGTGAGCGCGCTGGTACTGACCCTGTTGGTGCTGCCAGCGGCCTACTACCTGTGGCGCAGTCGCAGCCTTGGCAAGGGCGTGAACCCGCAATCTGAATAACCCGATTTCACGATCCATATTGACTGAGCGATAAGGAAACCATCATGAACTACAAAACGCTGACCCTGACCCTGCTGCTTGGCCTTGCCACCCAGACCAACCTGCAGGCCGAAGAGATGATGCACCATGAAGGGCACGAGATGAGCCAGACGGGTGAGATGAGCGAACAGGCCGCAATGGTGATGACCAAGGGGGTCATTACCCGCCTCGATGAGGGGAGCGGCAAGGTCGGCATCAAGCACGAGGCGATCGAGAATCTCAAGATGCCCGCCATGACCATGGTCTTTCGAGTGGCAGATCCGGCACAGCTCAAAGGGCTCAAGGTGGGGGATGCCATCCACTTTCATGCCGAAAGCCAGAGCGGCAAGCTCACAGTGACAGCCATCCAGCCGCAATAAACGGCTCTGGCTCGCCGAAAAGGTCACGATAGACAGTGACAACGCAAGAGGGAGGCATCAGCCTCCCTCTTCTTTGGTCAACCTGTTCATGCGGTCAACCTCTGGCACGCGATAGCACTCAGCTGCGGGTTGCCAGCAACTGCTCCACATCCTCGATCACCTTGAGGGCCGCCTGCGGGCCGCCGCTGGAGGTCCAGAGCGACCCGTCCACGGCGCCAAAGCGCTTGGCCTTGATCACCGGCAGTTGCTGGAACGCTGGAGTCTGCTCCGCCTGACGCATGGCATCCACCGCATCACCGCTGGCGCTCAGGGTACCGACTACCAGCCAGTCTGCATCCAGCAGGTTGAGGGACTCCAGACTCAGCGCCGGTGAGTGGGGTGCGCCAGTACCCTGCTGCTTGCTTGGGCGTACCAGCCCCATCGACTCCACTACGCTGCTGGCAAAGGTGCCCTGATACATAAAGCTCGGCCCCTTGGGGTTCCAGCGCACTATGCTGATGCTCTCCCCCTGATGCTTGGTCAGCTTGCTGCGGGCCTGAGTCAACCGCTCGGCATACTGCAGCAAAAAAGTATCCCCTTGCTGGTCGCGGTTGAGGGTGTGAGCGGTGCGGCGGAAGCTATCCTGCCACGGCTCACCCCACTTGCTGGTCACCACGGTCGGCGCGATCTCCCCCAGCAAGGTCAGCAGCTCTGGACGGGTCTGGCCTATCAGGATAAGGTCAGGCTCCAGCGCAATCAGCGACTCCAGATTGGGGCTGTCGAGATCGCCGATCACCTGGATACCCATGCCCGCCTTGTTCAGCAAATAGCGGGGCAAGGTGGGTTGACCACGGCCATTGACGGCGCCGATGGGGGTCAGCCCCAGGGTCAGGGTGCTGTCGAGTTCGAGCTCGCTCAGTACCACCACCCGCATTGGCTGGGCTGGCACCTGCACCTTCTGGCCAAACGCATCGGTCACTTCACGCATCTCCTGCGCCTGAACCAGCGGCGCGGCCAACATCAGGATGGCTGCTGCCAGAGCGGCAAAACGCTTCATCATCTCACTCCTTCTCGTTGCACGGCCCGGATAATCGGCCGCGTGAATACACTCGGCGGGCCCGCAGAGCAGGCCCATATGACTCAACTCGCCGAACGCAGGGTGCGGCCATGTTCGTGGCGACGGGGCACGATAATGGGCGCCCCGTCGCCGGGGGCATGCAGAATGTCGATACTGGTCTGGTAGAGCCGGTCGATTAGATCCTTGGTCACCACCTCCCGGGCCGGGCCCATGGCGGCAATGGTCCCCTCGCCGATGGCGATCAACTCGTCACAGTAGCGGGCCGCCATCGCCAGATCGTGGATCACCAGCAGCACGGTTTTGCCCTCGGCGGTGATGCGATGGATCGCCTCCATCACCTCGGTCTGGTGACCGATATCGAGGGCACTGGTGGGCTCGTCGAGCAGCACCATGTCGCTGTCCTGTGCCAGGATCATCGCCAGCCAGGCCCGCTGTGCCTGCCCGCCGGAGAGGGACGCAGCGCTCTGCTGCCAGATCCCCTCAAGCTGCATTCGCTCGCAGGCAATACGCACCATGCGGGCATCCTCCTCACCCCACTGATTGAACCAACCCTGATGAGGGTGGCGGCCATACTGCACCAACTGCTCCACCAGAATGCCGGCAGGCAGGGTCGGCCGCTGGGGCAGATAGGCGAGCTCCCGCGCCAGCCCCTTCATGGGGTAGCTGGCGAGCGGCTTGCCCTTGAGCAGGATCTCGCCGCGTTGGGCTTTCATCTGGCCGGATAGCAGCTTGAGCAGGGTCGATTTGCCGCAGCCGTTGGGGCCGACGATCCCCACCAGCTTGCCTCTCGGCACGCTGAAAGAGATGTCCCGCAAAATGGGGGTCTGCTGATAGGCGAAGTGGAGGCGATTTACGGTGAGCGTCATCAGTCAGCCCTCTGGCGATCGTTAACGAGAAGAAACAGCAGCAACAGGCCGCCGAGAATGCGGGTCATGATGCCGGTCGCCACCTCGTGAGGGCTGGCCAGCACCCGGACCAAGGTATCGCTGGCAAGCAGCAGCAAGGCGCCGCTGAGTGCCGCCAGCCAGAGCGGCACCACTCGGTCTTTCACCAGCCAGGAGGCAAGAATGGGGGCCGCCATGGCGATAAAGACCACGGGGCCGCCGATGGCGGTGCCGAGCGCCGCCACCAGAATGGCCTGGGCCAGAATGCCCAGTTGTACCCGATCGCCGTTGACGCCAAGCCCTCTGGCCATCTCGGGACCAAAGCGCAGCACCGCCAGCTCGCGGGAGAGATAGACGATCCACGGGCAGAGCAACAGCAACAGAATGGCGATAGGGGTGATGGTGCTGTAACCCACGGCGATAAAGCTGCCCATATTCCACAGATAGAGGGAGCTCAGGTGCAGCAGGGCCTGAGTGGACATCACAAACTGGCCGAGCGCCTCGAACAGCTCGGAGAGGCCGATGCCGATCACCACGAACAGATAGCCCTGCTCACCCGGTTTGCGGCAGAGGGCATAGAGCACCAGCGCCGCGAAGATAGCGCCGATGGGGGCAGCCCACCAGGGCCAGCTGCCTACCGTCAGGTAGAGGGAGAAGACGATGATGGCCAGAGAGGCGCCGTTGTTGACCCCCACCATGTCGGGGGTAGCCAGCCGGTTGCGAACCAGAGTCTGCACCAGACAGCCGGAGAGCCCCATGGCGGCCCCCGCCACCACCACCCCAAGGATGCGCGGCAGCCGGATCTTGAACAAGGTAAGCTGCTCAAGCCGCGTCCCCTCCCCCAGCAGGGTGTTGACCACCCCGGCAAAGCCGAGCTTGCCGCCGCCAACACTCAAGGCCAGCAGCGCAAGCGCCAGCAGCGCCATGGCCAGCAGAGCCAACCAGCGCCAACTCGGCAGATGGATCAGCAAAGAGCGGTTGCCAGCCCGCAGGCAGAGCATATCGGTAGGTGTGCGCATCAGCCCCTCACTTGACGGTCAGCAGGGTACGAAAGCCCCCGCGGTGGACAATGGCGATCAGCACAGGTGCCCCGATCAGGGCCAGAATGACCCCGTTGGGCAGCTCGAACGGCTGGATCAGCCAGCGCGCCAGAATGTCGGCCAACAGCAGAAACAGCATGCCAAACAGGGCGGAGAAACAGACCTGCACCGACAGTTTCACCGGCTCTACCAGTCGGCCACAGTAGGCGGCCAGAAAGCCGACAAAGCCGATGGGGCCGGCGATGGCGATGGCACTGGCGGTAAACAGGGTGGCGGCCAACAGCACGCCAATTCGCACCCGGTTGGGGCGGATCCCCAGCGCCTGGGCCTGACTGTCCCCCATCTGCATCAGGGTCAGCTGGCGACAGAGCAGCAAGGTGATGACAAACGCCGCCAGCACGAAGGGCAGCACGGCAATGATGGCATCGAGATTGGCCGCCGACAGGGAGCCGAGGTTCCAGAAGCGGTACTGCTCCAGCACCATCTTGTTGGAGAGCAGCAAAAAGCTGGAGAGACCGCCGAAGGTGGCGGAGAGCGCCACCCCGACCAGAATGAGCTTCAGCGGATTGGAGCGGCCAATCATCATGCCGAGTCCCAGCACAATAACGTTGCCGAGCAGCGCGCCGAGGCCAGCCCAGAGCAGATAGCCATAGGCAGACTCCACCCCGAACCAGGTGAGCCCCACAACCAGCGCAAAGACGGCCCCGGCGTTGACCCCGAGCAGGCCGGGCTCCGCCAGTGGGTTGCGGGTCGCGCTCTGCAACAAGGAGGCAGCCAGAGATAAAGAGGCGCCGACCACCATGGCGCAGAGGGTGCGCGGCAGTCGCAAGGTATTGAGCACCATGGCGAGCTTCTCGTCACTCGCCCAAGGCGCGTAATCCATAAGGTAGCCGAACACCTCGCGGGCACCATAAACACCCGCACCGGTGGCGAACACCCGCACCGGTGGCGAGCGAGAGGCAAAACAGCGTGCAGAGAAGGAACAATGCCAGCCAGAACAGAGGGGTCTGGTACTTAACCACCCTTTACGACTCCTTGCGTTGGGTCTGACAACATGCAGCCAAACCGACGTGAAAACAGGGCACTCTTGTGTCAACGGAAATAAAAACGCCGCCCGGACGAATACCCAGACGGCGCAATACTAAATGCAAATCATTTTTATTTGCAAGCGTGAATCAGGTATTCTTTCGCATCCGCTTAATTATCCATCACATCGTGACGGGTCTGGTGATAGGCCTCTTCACTCTTGCCCCGGCGCCAGTACGGCACGGCGTAGAGCGACTGACGATCCACCTCGAGCACGGAACGAAAATGGCGGCGCAGCGGCAGCACCAGCGCCTCTTCCCCACCCAGCCAGAAGAAGCCACCATCGCGCACCAGCGGCAGAGCAATCACATGCTCCAGCAGGCCGCTGGACTGGCTCACCGACAAACCAGTGACAGCGCACCCCGACCGGCAGCGTCAACGGCTGAGCATCGGCCTGATCCGGCACCAGAATCGCAATTTCCCCTCTGGCCTCGGCAGGCATCACCTCACACATCGCCATGATGGCGGGCAAGGCGGTGAGATCCCCTACCAGACAGTAGTGATCGGCCGGTTGCAGCATGGGGTTGGGACCACCCGGCCCGGAGAGGATCACCTTCTCTCCCGGCTTGGCATGGGTAGCAAAGGCGCTGGCGGGCCCGCCGTCACCGTGCAGCACGAAGTCGATATCAATTTCCTGCTCATCACGGCGAAACGCGCGGATGGTGTAGGTGCGGATCACCGGCTTGTCAGCCGGGTCACTCCAGCGCGGGCCGCTCGGGGTCATGGCAGGCAGCACCGGCTCTACCTGATGGGGCTGGGCCAGCATCACCTTGATATGGGCCCCACCGCAGGTAAAGGGATAGTCAGCCAGTTCGCTGCCACCAAAGGTGATGCGACGCAAATGGGGGGTGATCTGGGTAATGGCTTTGACAGTCAGCAGACGGGGACGATTGGGAGGCAGAGATGGGGACACAATGAGGCTCCTCGTTGAATGTGTCGCCCATGCTACACGCAAATAGGAATTACTATCAAATAAGATTATTTCTCGTCTAATAGCTACAAACTGGATTCAAACATCCCCAACCACTGGCGTACACACCCCAATCCAGAAATAGGCTTTATGCACGCTAGCTCCATGATTGGGCAAAGAAAGCAGCCGGACAACGCCACAGTTACAAAGGGTTCCATTTGCTTATTTCGACCATAGTTTTTCGAGATCAAATTTTATTTCCCAATAAGTTTCCTATCCTTAGTGAAGCAGTTAATGTAAGCACAGGATGCCAAACAGGATTGTATGATGGATGACCAGATCCTGATTATTGATGATGACGATCTCTCCCTCCCCGACGCACAGCAAGCGGGCTGGAAGGTGATGATTGTTGACGATGAGCCTGAAGTGCATCGCATCACCAAGATCACCTTGAACAAATTCGAGTTTGACAATCGCCCCATCGATTTTCTGCATGCCTATTCCGCGGCACAGGCCAAAGAGTTGCTGGCCACCACCCCGGACGTTGCTCTGTTGCTGCTGGACGTGGTGATGGAGGTCGACCACGCCGGCCTCGATGTCGTCAAATACGTCCGTGAAGATCTGCAAAACAAGATGGTACGCATCGTGTTGCGTACCGGCCAACCCGGCCAGGCGCCGGAAGATGACGTGGTCACCAACTACGACATCAACGACTACAAGGATAAAACCGAGCTCACCTCCCAGAAGCTGCGCACCCTGCTGCGGGCCAGCCTGCGATCCTATCGGGATATCCGCACCCTGGAGAGTAACCGTCAGGGGCTGGAAAAAGTCATCGAAGCCTCCAAGGGGATCTTTGAGAAACGGGCGTTGCGCCAGTTTGTCGAAGGCGCTCAGGAGCAGCTCAGCGCCCTGCTCCATCTGGGGAAACCCAGATATACGACGTCAAGCAATACGCCTATGAGGTGAAGGATCAAGTATTGGAGCCCCTGCTCCCCGGCCATCCCGCCATGCTCCTCACAGAAGCGCCGGAGATCCTGCGCCAGGCTATGAGCAAGCGCAGCAATGTCTATAACGCCACCCAGATGGTGCTCTACTGCCAGAATCCGCGCCACCACCTGCTGTTCCACATCGAGACCACCCGCCAGCTCAGCCAGATCGATACCAGTCTGCTGACCCTGTTTACTGAAAACATCATAGTGGCGCTGGAGAATATCCGGCTCAATGAGGTGATCGCCGACAACCAGCGGGAGATCATCTATCGCATCGGCGAACTGGTCGAAACCCGTTCAAAAGAGTCAGGACTGCACGTCAAACGGGTCGCGCTCTATACCGAACAATTCTGCCACCTGATGGGTATGAGCGAAGAGCAGAGCGAGCTGGTGAAACGCGCCTCGCCGCTCCATGACATTGGCAAGGTGGGAATTCCCGATGCCATCTTGCACAAGCCGGGCAAGCTGACACCGGAGGAGTGGGAGATCATGAAAACCCACGCCCAGCTCGGGCAGGATATGCTCTCCGGCAGCGATCTGGCGTTGTTTCAGATTGGTGCCACCATCGCTGGCAATCACCATGAGAAGTGGAATGGCAGTGGCTATCCCCGCGGTCTGAAAGGGACGGATATTCCGCTGGAGGGGCGAATTGTGGCGCTGGCTGACGTGTTCGATGCCCTGGGTTCGGATCGCTGCTACAAGAAGGCGTGGCCGCTGGACAAGGTGCTGGCCCTGATTGAAGAGGAGAAGGGGCAGCATTTCGACCCCCAGCTGGTCGAGCTGATGATGGCCAATCTGGACAAGTTCCTCGAGATCCGCGAGCAGAACAAGGATGTCTATATCGGCGAACACTGATAGCCAGCTTGTTCTGTTTATGAACTCAAAAAAACCGCCCTGCTTATCAGGGCGGTTTTTTATCTCTGGCATCACGCCACTTCAGTACGAGGGTTACTGCTCTGGCAGATTGAGATCCAGCTTGGCAGCAGGTTGTCCGGCTTGCTGATTCTCGGCCTGCGCAGCGGCCAGAGCACGCTTCAGGGCACGCCGTTTTTGTATCACCACGAACCCGACCCCACCCAATACCGCCAGCAGCACACCACCGCCCGCCAATGCCCAGACCAGCCAGCCCATTTCCTCCTCTGCCGGAGCTTCATGGGTCGCCTCGGCACTGGAGGCCGGTGCGGCGGCCGACACCACCTCTACAGGAGGCGGCGGTGGCGGGAATACATTGAAGGTTTTCACCGGCAACTCGATTTTCAGCTCACGGCCGAGGCGAGTGGTGCCATAGAGGGTTGCTTTCACCTCATGCTGACCGACCTCCTTGATGTTGGAGAGATCGATATCAAGCTTGGGGTCGCTGGCGGTCTCGCTGAACTCGTAGAGGCCGCCCACATTGCTGGTCACACTCCCCTTGATCACCACGGAGGCGGGATCCAGCTCATCACGGTCGATTAGCAGTGAGAGCTTGGCACCCAGCTCATCCGAAGGCGGCGACAAGTTATAGCTGAACGGATAGGGGTAAAGCAGAACATCCTGATAACGGGCACGGACAAACACCTGATTGCCCGTGCTGAACATGGCGCGGTACTTGCCACCGGGAATATCCTGAAGCGTCACTTCCGCCGTCATGATGCCATCGCCCGGCACCTCATCTAGCCCCTTGCCATCATCGCGATAGTGGCCAAGTACTTGATCCAGCACGACCTCTTTCTTATCGGCATCGTTGAACGATTGCAGCTTGACGGTCATGCCAAGGTCAGAGAGATAGTATTTATCTTTCGGCGGCTGACCATTGATCAGCAACCACGCCTTGAGCTTGACCACCTCCCCCTGATAGAGCTGCATCGGCAGGGCGGCGATATCGAGCCGGATATCGGAGAGAATGCGCACCCGGTTATCGGGATCCACCTCGCCAATCGCCTGCCAGGGGCCCGGCATGGGATTGCGCAGGGTAATGAGATCATGCTCCGGCAGCGCCAGCCAACCCACATCGGCAGGTTTGACCTTGCCCACGTAAAGCTTGCTGCCATCGGGGCGAACCAGGATCACGGACGGGGTGCCCGGCTTGCGCTTGATAATGAAGGTGATCTCCTTCACGCCGTAATCGATGCGAAAGCGGTTATCCAGCAGCGGAATATCGGAAGGGGCAAATACCTCGGTCGCCGCCGCCCCCAGCGAGAGCAACAACAGCAGACCGGCACACCACTTGCTCATTGCCGCCACAGACAACTTCCTCCCTTTTTCTGTACCAGATCCAGTCTCGCTTCGTGCAGGGCCTGAACCTCGGCAGTGGCACGCACCACCTTGAGGGCGGGTCGGTTGCTCTCCAACCGGCGAATGCTGGTGTCCTGATTGCTTTCGTTTTCGTTGCTCTCGGTAGCCAGATTGAGTTTGGTCTGGCCGCCGGTCATCAGCAGGTAGACGTCAGCCAGGATCTCCGCATCGAGCAGAGCCCCGTGCAGGGTACGGTGGGAGTTGTCGATACCGTAACGATCGCACAGCACATCCAGGTTGTTGCGCTTGCCGGGGAAGAGATCCCGCGCCATCGCCAGGGTATCTGTGATGGTGCAGATATCCGCCGTCTTGAAGTTGAGTCCGAGCTTGCTGAACTCGTAGTCCATGAAGCTCACGTCAAACGGCGCGTTGTGGGCGATCAGTTCGGCGCCGCGGATGAAGTCGAGGAACTCGTCAGCGATCTGGCTGAACGACGGTTTGTCACGCAGGAACTCGTCGGTAATACCGTGCACCTGGATCGCTTCCGGGTCGACCAGACGATCAGGCTTGATATAGACGTGATAGTGGTTACCGGTCAGCTTGCGGTTGATCACCTCCACACAGCCGATTTCGATAATGCGGTGCCCCAGATAGACAGGGCCACCCGCCGTATTCATACCTGTGGTTTCAGTATCCAGAATGATCTGGCGATTCAGTGGGGTGTGTTCATGATCCAATCTATGTCAAACTTCGGCTTTACTTACTCGCTAGTTTACCCCAAGCCTCATGTTAAAACAGATTGATTGCTCATGTTAAAACAGATTGATGTCTATACCGACGGCTCCTGCCTCGGCAATCCGGGCCCGGGTGGTTACGGGGCCGTGATGGTCTACGGCAAGCACCGCAAAGAGATTTCCGCCGGATTCAAGTTGACCACCAATAACCGGATGGAGCTGATGGCCGCCATCATGGGGCTGCGCACCCTCAACGAACCGTGCAAGGTACGCCTCACCACCGACAGCCAGTATGTCCGCCAGGGGATCACCCAGTGGATCATCGGCTGGAAGAAGAAAGGGTGGATGACCGCCAACCGGCAACCGGTCAAGAACGTCGATCTCTGGAAGGAGCTGGATGCGGAAGTGGGTCGCCACCAGATTGAGTGGCTCTGGGTGAAGGGTCACTCCGGCCATCCGGAGAACGAACGGTGCGACGAGCTGGCCAGAGATGCAGCCTGTGGCAAGGATCTGGCCGAAGATACCGGCTACCAGCCCTGACGGGCCATTCCCGGTGTGGCGAGGGACTTTGGCAGCTGCCAGCGGCGCCGCACCGGGATCAGTGGAAAGCGCCGTTTACGGGCCGCAATCACGTATACCGATGCAAATGCCCTGCAATAATCCCGCCCGATACTCTCCCGCCACCAACTGTGCCAGCTCTGTTTACCCATAAACGAGTAACCGAAACGCTCGTCGAACATCACCTCACATCCCAGCAGATGCAGCCAGTCCGTCACCCGCCCCGGGGTGAACATCCGTGCCGACCAGGGCATTCTGCGCCGCAAGAACGGCACACAGTGACCGATCCCGACCAGACTCATGGGGTTATAGCCACTGATGATCAGCCAGCCATCGTCGGTCAACACTCTTTCGGCTTCGCGCAACACCTGATGAGGATCGGCAGAGAAATCGAGGCAGTGAGCCAGCAGGCAGGCATCGACGCTGCCGGTCCGTACCGGCAGATCGAGGGGATCGCCATACATGTCGAGCAGCCGCCCGCCGGGGGCGACCCCGATCTGGTGACGAATGGAGGAGCGTTTGCAGGAGAGTTCGGCGCTCAGAGCACCAATTTTCAGCAGATGATACCCAAACAGATTGGGACACCAGTTGTCGAGCCGATCCTGGATCTCGGCCGCCACCCAGTCCCCCATAGGCAATGCAGACCAGCTGGTCGGGATCTCGATTTGTTGTTCGGTACGTGCCACCTGCATAATAGGGCTCAACTCGGGGTTTCGAACGCCATCCTGTTATATAAGATACCCTCCCTAAAGAGAAGCAGACTCATGTATCCAGTGATCACAGTTCCAGCCTTTAATGACAACTACATCTGGTTGATCCGCCACGAAAATCACTGTCTGGTGGTCGATCCGGGCGATGCCGCCCCCGTGCTGGAGCGGCTCGAGGCATTGGAGTTGGTGCTCGATGCCATCCTGCTGACCCATCACCATCACGACCATGTCGGGGGCGTCACCGACCTGCTTGCCCACTTCCCCCACGCCCGGCTCTATGGCCCCAAACTTGACCCGATGCCGGATCACCACGGTCAGTGGCTGGAAGATGGCGATCAGATCAACTGGCACGGCCTCGCCCTCGAGGTGATCCATGTGCCCGGGCACACTCGCGGCCACATCGCCTACCACGGCAACGGCATGCTGTTTTGTGGCGATACCCTCTTCTCGGCCGGTTGTGGCCGCCTGTTTGAAGGGACGCCGGAGCAGATGTACCACTCGCTGCAACGACTCGCCGCCCTGCCCGATGAGACCCTCATTTATTGTGCCCACGAGTACACCCTCTCCAACCTGCGTTTTGCCTATGCGGTCGAGCCGGACAACCCGGCGATCCGCCGCCAGATCGGGCTGATCAGCAAACTGCGGCAACAAGGGCTGCCAAGCCTGCCAACCCGGCTGGGTGACGAACGCACTTTCAACATTTTTCTGCGATGCGAACAGGATTCAGTGAAATTTTCTGCTGAAAAGCATGGGCTAAAATGCGTGGAAAATCCGGTAGATACCTTCACCATCCTGCGTCAGTGGAAGGACGTTTTTTGAACAAACCTTGATCAGGGGGCCATTGCCCCTTATGATGCGAGCTGTTTTTCCTAAAAATGACCGGAACGAGATGAAGGTACGAACGGCCTTATTGGCAGCGCTGTTGCTCAGCGGCTGCCAAAACCTGAGCCATCAGGATGACCGGGCGCTAACGGCAATCGAGCCGATCAAGTCCCCCCAGGTCAAGAAAAAAGCGCATAAAAAACACTCTTCCCATTTCCTGTTTGGCGATGAACAGCTGGACGAAATGGAAGATACGGACAATCTGTGGGTGCGTATCAGCGATGATATGCAACTGGAAACTCCGGACAACCCGCGCATCCGCCAGCAACGTGAGTGGCTGTTGCGCAATGATAAGCATCTGGCGACCATTGCCAGCCGGGCTGAACCCTACCTCTATCTGATGGTAGAGGAGATTGAACGGCGTGAGCTGCCAATGGAGCTTATTACTGTCCCGATGATCGAGAGCATGTTTGATCCTCATGCCCGATCCCGCAGCAATGCCGTCGGACTCTGGCAGTTTGTGCCAGCGACAGGCAGAAACTTCGGTCTGCGCCACGACAACTGGTATGACGGACGGCGCGATGTGCTGGCCTCCACCAATGCGGCGCTCGACTATCTGGAGTACCTGAACCGCTTCTTTGACGGTGACTGGCTGCAGACGCTGGCCGCCTACAATGCCGGGGAAGGACGGGTGCGCAACGCCATACAGCGTAACCAGCGCGCAGGCAAACCGACCGACTACTGGTCGCTCGATCTGCCCCGCGAAACCCGGATGTATGTGCCCAAGATCCTCGCCATGGCTGACATGATCAGCAATGCGGACAAGTACAATATCCAGTTGCCGGTGCTCGCCAACGAGCCGAAGCTGCGAGTGGTGGAGACCGGCAGCCAGATCGATCTGAACGTGGCCGCCCAACTGGCAGGTCTGCGCACCTCACAGCTCAAGGAGGTCAATCCGGCCCTGAGCCGTGGTGTGATGTCACCCCGTGGCCCTTACCGCCTGCTGGTACCGGTAGAGTATGCCGATACCCTGGAGCTGGCACTGGCCGATCTGCCCAAGAGCGAGCGTATTCGTACCCGCTCCTATCAGGTCACCAGTGGCGATACCCTGTCGCGCATCGCCCAGAATCATGGCGTCAGCGTGAACGAGCTGAAGCTGGCCAACAATCTGCGCAGCAACAACCTGCGTCGCGGTCAGCAACTGGTGATCCCGACCCACGGTCAGGTCAGCAGCAAGGCCAGCTCCGCCAGCAAACCGCAACAGCTGGCAAGCCGTGGCAGCAGCCAGAAGGCCAAGGTCAGTTACAAGGTGCGCTCGGGTGACAACCTGTGGAGCATCAGCCAGGCACACGGCGTCTCCCACGAAGAGCTCGCCAAGTGGAATGGTCTGAATGCCAAGTCGGCGCTCAAGCCAGGCATGAAGCTGGTGGTCTATCCCAAGCAAGGGAAGAAGAGCGACAAATCGATGGTGTATCAGGTTCGCCGTGGCGACTCCATCTCCTCCATCGCGGCTCGCTTCCAGGTGGCCATCAACGATGTGATGCGCTGGAACCAGCTGGACAAAGGGGATTACCTCAAGCCCGGTCAGGAGCTGACCCTGTTTGTGAAGAACAACAGCTAAGCCTCACCGCTTGAACCCGATAAAAAACGGGGCCAGTCATCTGACTGGCCCCGTTTTTTATTACTGCGGCTAACCGCTGCTGTGTCTGAGCCGCCGACTAAAACAATGGCTTGACGCCACCTGCGGATGCATCACCGCTCTGCAGGCAAACTATCACCGCTATTCCCAGAGCCTTGTCGGCACCACCATCAGCACGGTGCGCTGACCGATCGCCACGTTGGCATTGGGGAAGACCACCGCCTCACGCGGCTTCTCGACGGTGTAACGCAGCTCACCATCCTCGGCCAGCACGAACCCTTGCGGAAATTCGGTGAAGTTGTCCACATCGCTGGCGAACAGGAAGCGAAAGTCCGCCGATTTTTTGGTGATCACCCGATCGATGGCAAACAGGGTGAAATCATCCGCCCGCCACGGCTCCAGCGCCACCTCATCCTGAGTGACCAGCTCCTGCAGCGCTTGGCGGGTTTCGATAAAGCGGGTCATATCGTTCTCGCCAAACGGGCGCACCTTGCCCAACTCCACCGTAAAGGCGTGGGCACCATGCTGGCGGGAGCTGTAGTAGCTGAAGGTCGTGGTCGGGCTGGCGGAGAGCAGAATAGTACGCACCCCGCAGGCGCCGAGGAACTGCACCTGCTCGCGGCAGTGGGGCCGCTCGTGGGGAAAGGGGTAGACGGCGAACTTCTCGTGGCGCGAACCGCGAATGGCGGTGTGCAGGTCGTAGTGGTAGCGGGGACGAGCCTGATCGGCAAAGAAGCGGCTCACATACTGCTCGAGGCGCATGGCGCGGATCCGCTCCCGATTGCAGAGCCCCTCCCCCTTGCTGTGTGCTCCGGAGAAGAGCCGGTTCATGTTCTCCTCCACCTCCCGCAGCCCCAGATTCATCGCCGCCGGATTGCCAAACATGAACAGCACCCGATGGCGGGCGCTCAGCTCGCCTGAGAGCAGACGACTCAGCAGCTGGTTGCAGATCTCGATGGGAGCGGTCTCGTTGCCGTGGATACCGCAGGAGAGGACGATATCCTTGCGCCCTCCCGGCTGGCCGCCCGCGCCACTGGCAGGCTCCAGACAGAGCACGCCCGTATCCCAGACGCTGACCCGCGCACCATCGGGCAGGGCAAATTCAAAGGGCTCAAGCTGCCACTCATGGCTGCGGGTCAAGGCCAAAAAATCGTGCTGGGGAATCATCAGTCTCACCCTCTCGCTCTGGAATACTATGGCCGGATTATACGCAAGGCATCGCGGCTTAAAATCATTTTTTAAACAAATTCAAACATTAACGATACAAGTGTGATAACAATCGAACGATGACAGCAATGACGGTAGCGATATGGAATAAATATGAAAGGAAAAAGGATCAATAAATAACGGGGAAAAACGGGGGGAGGATAAAACAGACAATGACAGACCTGGCGGCTGGTCCCCACAGGGGCAGAACAGCAAACGACTCAGCAGAAAAACAAGGCATCCATGCCAGGTAGATCAACCACGCCAGAACGGCTTGGTGGTCTCTTGATAACGGTCAGCTTCGTTCAGGCCGATGTCTTTGAGCAGGTACTCGGGCAGCTCGGAGAGCTGGCGACGGCTGCGGCTGCGCTCCAGCCAGGTCAGAACGGTCATTTTAACGCGAGCAACCAGATTCAATTGGCTGGAATGCTGGTAACCGGTTTCGGTATAAGTCATGTTGGCCATGATGTGGCTCCTCTGAATATTTGTTTACGCACTGGGCTTTATTTGATGCGCAAAGCTTAGTCAGGGAGTCAGACCGACTCAATTGACGAATTTTGATACGTTACATTAGTAAATCTAATGTCTAAAAACGGCAGGATTTAATTTTAACGCTTTGATTTTAAACAAAAAATTATTTTAACAGTTGGCCAGCAGAGTCGCACAGCATATTGTGCTGCATGGCACCCATCTATATATGCATTTTACTGCTTTACATATGCAGGGATGGACAAGGTGTGAACAGCTGGCAACAGCGGAGTTACACGAAATTGTTAATTTAATGATCTTGTGACGATCTTTATTTAACACAATGAAACATAAATAAAACCAGCACCGCATCCCCATTCTGAGGCGCACATTGCCCCCTACTCAAAGTGCCTCTTGGCACTCTAACAGCATGCTGGTATGTTTATTTATACAGTAGTTTTGCTACCCGCAGCGATGTCATACCTGATGTCGTCAACAGCGGGTCAGACCACAGGATCATCGATGGATACCTTTACCCCGACCGCCGCCCTGCGTCAACAGATGGCCGCCATTGAAGCCTCTCTCAACCAGCTGGCCGATCTGCTTGGCCAACTCGAGCTGCAGGAGGCTCATGTCTATCCTCTCCCCCCGGTTGCACAGGGGGAAGAGCACGACCCGATCGAGCAAATTGAGGTGGGCTATCTCAACGGTGAAGCCGCGCTGGCGGCCACCCTCGCCGCCTATCGGGACCACAGCGCCCGTCCCGGCTGCTCCACCAAGGCGACTCATCGGCTGCCCGGCTGGTTGCGCTTTCCTGCCGCCGCAGCCCCCTTGCTGCAACCGCTGATCGACCAAATCAACCAGCACAAGCTCGATTTCAAGGCGCTGGTGCAGCAGGCGGGGGACGGGACGAGAAGTTCGAGCTGGTACATACCGCCCTGCCCGGGGTGATCACCCTGCAGGTCTACCGCAAACTGACCCTGCTGGCGGGAGAGCTGCAATCCCTTGGCTTTACCTGGGCTGACAAGCAGACCATCAATCGCCTCAGTCGCGAGCAGGTGCTTGAGATGCTGGAGCGCAGCCGCCGCTACATACCGGCCCTCTCCAACAACGAGGAGTGGAGCAAGATGGTGGATCAGGAGGTGTACGACATTCGCCGTCTGCCGGCCGATGCAGAGCTGCGGATCCGCCGCCCGGTCAAGACCCACCCGATGATCAATCTGCTCTGGCTGGAGCGCACCCCGCGCAAGCAGCAGATCAAGGCGAGCCTGCCTCTGCTGCTCTGCTCGGATACCCCGCCTGCAGTCACCCATCTGGGCAACTATCCCCCCAAGAGCCGACAGGCGCGGCGGGATCGCAAGATTGGCGGCGAACCCATCATCGAACGGCTGCACCTCTATCTCTATCAGGGATGACTGGATCAGGGATAGCTGGTCCGGGATAACTGCGCCGCCTTGTCGCGATAAACGAGTATCCCGCATCTGCGTCCCAAACGAGAAAAGGGAGAACATCTCTGGATGCTCTCCCCTTTTCTGTCTCGATAGGCGGTATGAAAGGTGGCGTCGCCAATCAGCCCATCAGCAGGGCCCGCAGGCTCTCCACATCCAGCCCGCGCACCTCGGACTGGCCACTCAGCAGGCCATCGGCCAGCGCCCGCTTCTCGTCGTGCAGAGCGACGATCTTCTCCTCCACCGTCTGCTCGCACACCAGCCGGTACACTGTCACCGGCTGGGTCTGGCCCATCCGGTGCGCCCGATCGCTCGCCTGATCTTCCACCGCCGGGTTCCACCAGGGATCGAGGTGCAGCACGGTATCGGCCTGGGTGAGGTTGAGGCCGGTCCCCCCCGCCTTGAGGCTGATGAGGAACAGCGGCACCTCCTCATGACGAAAACGCAGGATGGAGTCCTGACGGGACTTGGCGGAGCAGCCCCCATCCAGATAGCAGTAGTCCCAGGACTTCTGCTCGATGCGGGCCCGCAGCAGGCTCAGCAGATCGACAAACTGGCTGAACACCAGCACCCGATGACCACCGTCGATCGCCTCTTCCAGCAGGGCCATCGCCTCGTCCAGCTTGCTGCTGGTTTGCGACCACTCGGGCATCACCAGCTCCGGTGAGCAGCAGAGACGGCGCAGCCGGGTCAGGCCACTCAGCACATGCATCAGGGCGCGACCATCGGCGCTTTGCACCTGCTGCACCACTTCCCGCCGGGTCGCCTCGTAGAGCTGGCGCTCTTCGGGGGAGAGGCTGATGTGGTGAATGATCTCGGTCTTGTCCGGCAGCTCGGTCAGCACCTGCTGCTTGAGACGACGCAGGATAAAGGGGCTGATCACCGCCCGCAGCAGCGCCATGTGCTGGGGATCCTTGACCGCCTTGCCAAAGCGACGCTTGAACTCGCCAAGGCTGCCGAGCAGCCCCGGGTTGATAAAGGTAAAGAGGCTCCACAGCTCCCCCAGATGGTTCTCGATAGGAGTGCCGGAGAGGGCGAGGCGAAAATCGCCGTCGAGCTGGAACAACAGCTTGGCGCGCTGGGTACCGGCGTTTTTGATCTGCTGCGCCTCATCGAGCACCATGCTGGACCATCGGCGGGACTTGAGCGCCTCCGCCAGGCTGCCAAGCATGCCGTAGTTGATGAGGATCACCTGACCGGCCTTGGCCTCGCGAATCATCCCCTCCCGCTCGGCCGGGTTCTCGAACACAACCACATCCAGTTCGGGGGCGAAACGGGTCACCTCCTCCTGCCAGTTGGTGACCACTGACTTGGGCACCACCACCAGCGCTGGGCCAAGATGCTGGCGCATCCGCAACACGATAAGCGCCTGCAACGTCTTGCCCAGACCCATGTCATCGGCCAGACAGGCACCAAAACCGTGATGGGCCAGGGTCGCCATCCAGCGCACCCCCTCTTTCTGATAGTCCCGCAGGGAGGTAAGCAGCTCGTCCGGGCACTCGACCTCCTGCTGCCACTCCTGCTGCAGGGATTGCCACGCCGCATCCCCTTCGGTGGTAATGACCGAGAGCAGGCGAGTGAGCGGATAGGCCAGTTTGTTGTTGATTCGCTGCTCTTCATCGAGCATGGCCCCCAGCATGGTGAGCCGCTCCACCAGCTTGTCGCTCAGCATCAGGCTGGTCTTCTCGTCGAGCTGAACGGTGCGCTGCCCCGGGGTCATCTGGCGCAAAATCAGGCGCAGATCGAGGATCTGGTGCTCATCGAGCGCCAGTGCCCCTTCGACCTGGAACCAGTCCTGCCGCCGCTCGATGCGCAGGCTCAGAGCCGCTTCATCGAGGCTCTTGAGGCGAGCGCTGTCCTGATGCCAGTGAATGACCACGCCGGCATCCACCAGCTCGGGCAGGGCATTGACCAGCGCCAGCGCCTGTTCCCCCTGTAGCAGCCACTCGCTGCCGGGCAGGCCGATGGGCAATTGATTGCGCAGCAACTGGGCCTGCCCCTTCTCGGCCGCGAGATCCCGCTGCCAGTAGTGGTACGCCTTGATCCCCTGCCGCACGATCGCCTCCCCCTTGCCAAGGGGCTGGGGCGGCAGATCCTCAAAGCGGGTCACCAGCTTGACCGACAGCTGACCATCCTGCCAATCCAGTTGCACCGAAGGAATGCCCGGCCAGGGAGCCAGTTCGGCGTTGCCGCTAAGCCCCGCAACCTGACTGTGCCAGGGCAGCTCGGGAATGGCGTCCAGGGTGCGTTGCAGCTCGGCCAGCCCCTCGGCGGGCAGCAGCGGGATGGATTCGAGCGCTGGCAAGCGGTCGAGCAGCGGCTGCGGGGTGAGGATGAGCTGCCACAGATCCTGCGCCAGCGGCATGATATGGGCCCCGCGGGCGGCCGCATCGGGGCAGAGCTGCGCGCTCATCCCCTGCTCGGTGGCCACCACCTGCAGCAGGGGGGCGCTGATGGCCAGTTGCAGCTTCTGCCCCTTGGCGTTGAACAAACGGGGGTGATCGGCCAGCGGCGCCCAGACATCCCGCGGCAGTCGTCCCATCACCCGTGGCAGGGTGCGAACCAGTGCCCAGTCGTGCTCATCGAGCATGGCGGCATACTGGGTAGAGAGCAGGGCCGGATCGACCCGGCGACCGGCGGTCCACTCCCCCTTGGTGCTCAGTTTCTGGATCTTGCACTCCAGCTCGGGGCCATCGGCATGGAGCAGCCACACCAACCGCTCCTGCGGCTTGCGTACGCCACTGGCGCGTCCCAGCCCCTGCAACCAGTTGAGCCAGCTGGCAGAGGCCGCGGTTTTATCCTCGTCCCCGTCATCATCCTGCTCGTCACTGCCCTCTTGCGCACTCTCCTCACTGCCGCGCAGCTGGCACAAGGGCGCCCCTTTGGCCGCCTCGCCCAACAAGATACGCAGCAGATCCTGACAAAATGCCATCAGGCGATGATGGGGTTCGGCATCGAGCAAATGGGTGAGATCCCACTTGTGCAGCATGGCCACCTGCGGACTCTGGGCACCGTGACGGGCCAGCGCGCAGAGATCGAGCCAGAGGTAGCCCCAGTGGAGCTCCTCCACCGGCAGCTGCAGGGTATCGAACAGGCCGACCGCCTGACCGTGGCGATCGCCCGCCCACTGGCTGAGCAGGTCGGCAAGCAGGGGGAACTGGCCAGTCAGACTGCGCTGCCACTTCTTGCGCTGTTCGCTGGCGATGACGGGATCGGCCTGCTGCAACCAGCCAAGCCAGAGCAGGGCGCTGAATGAACGGGGCCACTGGCCCGCTTCACCCTCATCGGTTCCCTGCCACTGGCCCAGCGCGGTGAGCAGTCGCTCGCCAAGCGGGCCGCTCTGGCTCTGCTGGGCCAGCGCCTGCAGGGCTGGCCAGCCGGGGGCGGCATCCTTGTCCTCGCCGGTTGGCGATGTGCTCTCGCCATCCCCGCAGAGCCAGCGCCACTCCGCCTCGAACGCTTTGGCCCGTGCCTGCACCTCGGGGGCGCAGCGCACCAGCGCATTGGCCAGCGGCCAGCGCTCTTCATAGGGGGCATCGAGCAAGAGTTGCAGCGAGAAGTGCTCCAGCAACATTTGCTGCCAGGCGGGGCTGGAGCCCGCCAGCAACTGGTGAGCGTCCGGGGTATCGAGCAGGGTCAGCAGATCGCTGGCCGAGAAATAGGTCGGGATCTCCCCCGCCTTGCCGCGGCAGAGCTCGCGCACCACCGCATGGGTAAGATCCTGCCCGGTCAATGAGGGCACCCGGCTCCAGTCCGGCGCCGGGCAGAGACCGGCACGCACCCCCAGGATCAGCGCCAGCGTTCCCTCGGCGGTCAGGCTCCACTGCTGCTCCCCGCGCAATCTGACCAGCCCCGCATCCTGCAGTCGGGTCAGTTTATCGATCAGGGCATGGCCTATCGCCAGTTGTTCTTGCAGCAAACGGGTACTGGCAACGCGCTGCAATTGCAGGGTGGCGAGCAGGGCATAACTATCCGAAGAGAGGGTGGACGCAGACATCAAGACTCACGGGCAAGTGCAAAAGCGGAATTTTAACGGTAAAGCGCCAGCGGCTCGACCCTTTACCGTGAAATAACTCAAAAAAAAACGGCCATCCATGATGACCGTCGAAAGTAACGAAGGAAATAGCCGGATCATCCGGTTACCTCCCACAGCGGGAAAATCGGGAGCGCTAGCCCCTAATTCGTGGAGCCAATGCTAGAGGTTGGCGCCCGAAAAAGCTTTGAAGCGGATCACAGTTGAAAAGGATTTCTGAAAACGGTTTCAATTTTTAGCGGCAAAAGACCATGATTTCGCGCCAAATGAGCCATGTCCAAACCCCTCCTGCTCACCCGGCACAAGCGGTAGAAAACCCTATAACGGTCGCTTGTCGAACGCCCCTGTGCGGGCAGCTGTATAGCTTCATCAGAACCTGCCGCCCGCAGGCTAGGTTTCAGGGCCACCGGACATGGCCGAGATGGGCCAGGAGAGCACGAATCGGCTCCCTCCCCGTCCGGTCGATTGGCAAACCGCGCTGCCGCCGTGCGCCTCTGCAATCGCCTTGACCACGGCGAGTCCGAGTCCGCTGCCGCCGCTCTTGCGCGAGCGTGACGGATCTCCGCGACGAAACGCATCGAAGATACAGACGGCGATCTCCTCGCTGATGCCTGGCCCCTCATCTTCCACACTCAGGACGCACACACTCTCCGAGCGATGCAGCCGCACGGTCAGCAGGCCCGGCAGCGCGTGCTTCTGGACATTTTCCAACAGAGCCATCAGAGCCTGACGGATACGAAACAGATCGCAGCAAACATGAAGTTCGCTATCCAGCTCCCGCTGCAACACAAATCCGCTCGCCGCCAGAGGGCTGGCAAATGCCTCAAGCACCACGGCAAGCTCGTCGGCCAGCCTGACCTCGGTCCGCTGCAACTCCAGATGGCCGCTGTCGTTGAGGCTCAATACCCGCAAATCCTCGATCAGGTGATTGAGCCCCTCCACCTGACGCAGCAACCCCTCGAAGAGTTCGCTGCTGGGAGGAAATACCCCTTCGGCCAGCCCCTGCAAACGGCCGCGCAAAATGGTGACGGGAGTACGCAACTCGTGGGCGATGGCGGCATTCCAGAACTCCCGCTCGCGGGTCATGCTCTGCAGCCGCTCGGCCATGGCGTTGAAGTCGCGCACCAGTTGCGCCGTCTCCCCGATCGCCTGCTCATCCTCCGGCACGCGGGCATCGAGTTTGCCCTCGGCCACCTCGCGCAGGCTGGTTGCCACCGAGTTGAGGGGTGTCAGGATGCGGCGAGAGAGGCGCACCGCCACGTACAGCGCCATCCCCAATGCAATGAGAATGGTGGAGCCGATCCATAACATCTCGACTCTGGAGGGCACCCAGGTCTCGGAGATGCTGCCCGGCACAAACGCCACGGCGATGCCATAAAACACATAGGTGCCGATCACCGCGAGGGAGATGATGCCAAGCGTCATCAAGCCCAGAGAGCGGATGATCTGCCTGCGAAGGCCGGGCGCCGATTTCATGCATCGCCCCCGAAGCGATAGCCAACCCCCCAGACACTGGCGGGGACCCCCTGAATGCCGTGTGTCTCCAGTTTTTTGCGCAACTTGCTGATGTGGCTATCCACCGTACGCTCCTGGGTATCCCCCTCCGGCAAGCAGTGAGTCAGCAGTTCGGCGCGACTGAACGCCCGTTTCGGCGCCCGCATCAAAGAGGCGAGCAACTTGAACTCGGTCAGGGTCAGCTCCAGCACCTGCTGCTGGTCATCGCGGAAAATGCTGGCCTCGTGGCTCTCCAGATCGATCTGAAACTGACCGACCCGCAACACGTTCGCCGTGGCAGGCTTTACGGCCCGGGTGCGCCTGAGCACGGCCTGCACTCGCGCCACCACTTCGGCCGGATTGAAGGGTTTGACCACATAGTCATCCGCCCCCATGCGCAGCCCCATCAGCTTGTCGAGATCCTGATCGAGGGCGGTCAGCATGATCACCGGCGTATCGCCGCGCGCCCGGATCTCGCTGAGCACCTGCCAGCCATCCAGTTGCGGCATCTGCACATCCAGCAGCAGGAGATCGGGTTTGAATGCCTGATGCATGGCCAGCGCTTCACGGCCATCGGCGGCGTGCAGGGAGCGCAAGCCATGACGTTGCAGGTAAGCGGCGAGGATGTCGGCGATCTCGGCTTCATCCTCTGCAATCAGTACCAGTGACTGGCCCGCCGGGCTGGCGGGAGCATTGAGATGGGACATAGTCGGACTCGAAAAAAGGTGGCGTTGAACTTTATCATCGCCTCCATGGATTCTCCACAAAGCCTCGAATCATTCGCAATAGCCCCTCGCCATAATGGCCGCTCGATGCACTCTCCGGTCACATCACACCGGAGAGACGGTTTAACGAGGTGAGTGGATGATGTTTGTCAAACAGCGGTATGCGGGCGCCCTGCTCGCCGTCATTGCCGCATTCGGGTTGGCGGGTTGCGATGTCGCGCCGCAAGAGCAGGAGGCCCCCGCCCTGCCTCAGGTGTCGGTGCTGACTCTGACTGGTCGGGAGCTTGTCATCAGCGAGGATCTGCCCGCCCGGGTGGCGGCACTGCGCAGCGCTGACATTCGCGCCCAGATCAGCGGCATCGTACAGCGCCGCCTGTTCGAGCAGGGCGCCGAGATCAGCGCAGGTACCGTGCTGTTCCAGATAAACCCGGCCCCCTTCAAGGCCGATGTCGACAGCGCTGCCGCCGCATTGCAACGGGCCGAGGCCGTGCTGGCCCGCGCCCGCATCCAGATTGAGCGCCTGAAGCCGCTGCTGCGCACCGACGCCATCAGCCGCCAGACCTATGACGATGCGATCTCCCAGCGGGATCAGGCGGCCGCCGATGTGGCCCAGGCCAGGGCGACTCTGGCCCGGCACCAACTGAACCTGCAATTTGCCAGCGTGGAGGCCCCCATCGCCGGACGTATCGATCAGGCGCTGGTGAGTGAAGGGGCCCTGGTGTCCCCCACCGATACCACTCCCATGGCCCGGATCCAGCAGATTGATCAGGTCTACGTCGATGTGCGCCAACCTGCCTCGGCGCTGGAATCCCTGCGCCAACAGGCTGGCTCAACGGCAACGGCACCGGAACTGGCAGTGGAGATCCTCGGCAGCAATGGCACACCACTGGGCATGCAGGGGCACATCCTCTTCTCCGGTATCGAGGTCGATGCCGGAACCGGCGACGTGCTGCTGCGGGTGCTGGTGGACAATCCCGAGAGGCGGCTGTTGCCCGGTCTCTACGTGCAGGCGCGCATTCCCCGGGCCCGCTATGCCAACGCCCTGACCGTGCCCCAGCAAGCGGTAGTTCGCACCTCGGGTCAGACCAGCGTGTGGGTGGTGGATGGCCAGAGGCAGGCACAGCTGGTTCCGGTCAACACCGCTGAACTGGTGAATAGCCAGTACCGCATCGCGTCCGGGCTCAGTGCCGGGCAACAAGTGGTGATCGAAGGGATCGACCGTCTGACCCCGGGGGTTCAGGTCATTGCCTCCCTCTGGCAACCACCCGCCGTCAGCCAACCGGCTGACAGCGGCATTCGCTGAATCGGAGAGTTATCCATGCCGCAGTTTTTTATCCATCGCCCGGTGTTTGCCTGGGTGATCGCCCTGTTCATCGTGCTGGCAGGGGTCATCGCCATCCCCAAGCTCCCCATCTCCCGCTATCCCTCGGTGGCGCCGGTGTCGGTGACCCTCTATGCCACCTATCCGGGCGCCACGCCGCAGACACTGAATGATGCGGTGGTGAGCCTGATCGAGCGCGAGCTGTCGGGAGTGAAGAACCTGCTCTACTTCGAGTCCTCTGTGGACGCCTCGGGCAGCGCGCAGATCACTGCCACCTTCAAGCCGGGCACCGATCCGGAGCTGGCCCAGATGGACGTGCAAAACCGCATCAAGGCGGTCGAACCCCGTTTACCGCAAGCAGTGCGGCAAACCGGCCTGCAGGTAGAGTCAGCCTCATCCGGCTTTCTGATGATGGTCGGCATGACCTCACCGGATGGCCGCTTCGATGAAGTTGCCCTCAACGACTACATGGCACGCAATATTGTGCAGGAGCTGCGCCGCATCGACGGGGTAGGACGAGTGCAGCTGTTCGGCGCCGAGCAGGCCATGCGCATCTGGGTAGATCCGGCCAAACTCGCCGCCTACGGGCTGACCATCAGCGAGGTGGCACAGGCCATCGAGCAGCAGAACATCCAGATTGCACCGGGACGTCTCGGTGACGAGCCCGCCCTGCCTGGCCAGCGCCTGACGGTACCCCTCACGGTTCAAGGGCAGCTGACAACCCCCGAGGCGTTCGCCGCCATCGTGCTGCGAGCTGGTGGTGATGGCGCCAAGCTGGTGCTGGGTGATGTCGCCCGGGTCGAGCTGGGGGCGCAATCCTACGCCTTTTCCAACCGGGAGAATGGCGTGGCCGCCACCAGCGCCGCCATCCAGCTCTCCCCCGGCGCCAACGCCGTGCGTACCGCAGATGCGGTACGCACCCGTCTCGCCCAGCTCGCCCCCACCCTGCCGGCGGGCATGGCCTATTCGATCCCGTTTGACTCGGCCCCTTTCGTCAAGGTCTCCATCGAAAAGGTGGTCCATACCCTGCAGGAAGCCATGGTGCTGGTGTTTCTGGTGATGTTTCTCTTCCTGCAGAACCTGCGCTACACCCTGATCCCGGCCATCGTCGCCCCCATCGCTCTGCTTGGCACCTTCGCGGTGATGCTGCTGGCCGGTTTTTCGATCAACTCCCTCACCATGTTCGGCATGGTGCTGGCCATCGGCATCATAGTCGACGACGCCATCGTGGTGGTGGAGAGCGTCGAGCGCCTGATGGCCACCCGGGGGCTGTCGCCCCGGGAGGCGACGTCGCAGGCCATGAAAGAGATCACCGGGGCGGTGATCGGCATCACCCTGGTGCTCACGGCGGTGTTCCTTCCCATGGCGTTTGGCAGCGGCTCGGTGGGGGTCATCTACCAGCAGTTCACCCTGTCGATGGCGGTGTCGATCCTCATTTCGGCCTTCCTCGCCCTGACCCTGACGCCTGCGCTCTGCGCCACCCTGCTGCGTCCGGTCAGCCCGGATCATCATGAGAAGCGCGGCTTCTTCGGTGCCTTCAACCGGGGTTTCGAGCGGCTCACGGCTGGCTACGGTGCGCGGGTAACCCGGCTAGTCGGGCGCAGCGGACGGATGATGGCAACCTTTGCCGCCCTCTGCGCCGTGCTGGCCATCGCCGCCGCCCAGCTGCCCTCCTCTTTCCTGCCGGACGAGGATCAGGGCTACTTCATGACCTCCATCCAGTTGCCAACCGGCGCCACCAGCGAGCGTACTCTTGAGGTGGTCAAGGCCTTCGAAGCTCACGTCGCCTCTCGCGAGGTGCTGGACACCAACCTGGTGGTGCAGGGCTTCAGCTTCTCCGGCGCAGGCCCCAATGCCGCCATGGCCTTCACCATGCTCAAAGATTGGGATCAGCGTCATGGTGCCACGGCAGCCGAAGAGGCAGAGCTGGCACAAGCGGCTATGGCAAACATTCCTGAAGGCACGGTAATGAGTCTGCTGCCGCCCGCCATCGACGAGCTGGGCACCGCCTCCGGCTTCACCCTGTTCCTGCAAGACAGGGCCAATCGGGGGGACGCCGCGCTGCTGGCCGCTCAGGCCCAACTGCTGGAACTGGCCGCCAAAAGCCAGGTAGTAAGTGATGTGTATCCCGACAATCTGCCTCCCGGCGAGAGCATTCACCTCGAGATCAACCGACAGAAGGCCGAAGCCATGGGACTCTCGTTCGCCAGCGTAAGCAGTACCCTGTCGGCCGCAATGGGGTCGCTCTACGTCAACGACTTCCCCAACGGCGGGCACATGCAGCAGGTCATTCTGCAGGCCGACGCGTCGGCGCGCATGCAGCTCGATGATGTGCTCGGCCTGCGGGTGCGCAATGCCAGCGGCGGCATGGTCCCCTTGCGGGAGGTGGTGACACCGGAATGGCGCGAATCGCCGCAACAGATGATGCGCTTCGATGGCTTCCCTGCCGTGCGTATTGCCGGGGGGGCAGCGCCCGGCATCTCCAGCGGAGCGGCGATGGCGGAGATGGAGCGTCTGGTGGCGCAATTGCCGCCAGGCTTCGCCCTGGCCTGGACGGGACAGTCGTTGCAAGAGCGCCAGTCGGCCGAGCAGGCCCCCCTGCTGATGCTGTTGTCGGCACTGGTGGTCTTCCTGGTGCTGGCGGCACTCTATGAAAGCTGGTCGATCCCGCTCTCGGTGATGCTGGTGGTGCCGCTGGGCCTGCTCGGTGCCGTCGCGGCAGTGATGCTGCGCGGCATGCCCAACGACGTCTTCTTTAAAGTAGGCATGATCACCATCATCGGTCTGTCGGCCAAGAACGCCATCCTCATCGTGGAGTTTGCGCGCCAGTTGCACAGCGAAGGGCGTTCACTGCTTGATGCGGCTGTCACTGCTGCCCGCCTGCGCCTGCGCCCCATTCTGATGACGTCGCTGGCCTTCACCCTCGGGGTAGTGCCCTTGATGCTCGCCAGTGGCGCCAGCGCGGAGACCCAGCACGCCATCGGCACCGGCGTGTTTGGCGGCATGATCAGCGGCACCCTGCTGGCCATCTTCTTCGTACCGGTCTTCTTCGTCTTCGTCATCGGCACCCAGGCGCGCATTCAGGCCTGGCGGGCACGGCGAGCATCCAACCGCATTCATCCGGCTCGATGACCACAGATACACAGGCGGCCGGATAGTCCCTCAGCACATCACCAAAAGAAAAAGCCCAACCTGCGAAACAGGTTGGGCTTGGTATGTGGCGGAGAGACAGGGATTCGAACCCTGGGTGGCATTGCTGCCACAATTGATTTCGAGTCAATCCCGTTCGGCCACTCCGGCATCTCTCCGTGGGGAGAGATTTTTACCCAAGCAGGGCCGAGGATGCAATAAAAATTTCTTAGATATCAAATGGCTGAATCAGATATCTGGGAGCAGGCTCACAATGCGGCGCGTGCTGTTCGCGTTGCCAGGCCACCCTGCATCCACCCGACATTAACCCGCTCGCACACCCGGCCATTATCCATATCGTGATATTCACCCATTGCCATCAGGCGTCTCTCTTTCCTGCTTGGCGCTCAAATTTATGGGTGATGCCGATTTTGGCCGGTTTCCTATGTATCCCCACATCATTGCGAGTGCGCGGCAAGCTGGTAATCATGGGCTGATTGAGGAACAATCGCGCCATCCTGGCGGCTGTATTGATGATGTTCCGCCCCGATTGAACTGATGGATCTTCTTATGCGATTGCCGAAACTCAAGCCCCTACCCTTAACGCCCGCCCTTTCCCTGCTGCTGGCAGCGATCCTGCTCTGCGCGGCGCCGGCAGAGGCCAAACGCTACCCGCTGCCAGCTGCCGGGAGTCGTCTCATCGGTGAGCTGGAGGATTACATCATCCAGCAGAATGAACATCTGGAGCTGGTTGGCAAAAATACGCAAATTGGATTTTTGGCGCTGCTTGAGGCAAATCCGGGTGTAGACCCTTATTTACCCAAGCCTGGCACCCGCTTGACGCTGCCCACCCAGATGCTGCTGCCTGATGTGCCTCGCGAGGGGATCGTCATCAATCTGCCCGAACTGCGTCTCTACTACTTCCCCAAAGGGAAGAGCGAGGTCATCGTGCTGCCCATCGGAATTGGCGATATCGGCCGTGAGACTCCGGAGATGACCACCACGGTCATCGAGAAGAATCCCAACCCGACCTGGGTACCCGGTCCCATGGTGCGCAAATCCTGGCTGGAGCAAAAAGGGATCACCCTGCCCGCCGTGGTGCCCCCCGGCCCGGAGAATCCCCTTGGCAAGTTCGCTATGCGCCTTGGCTATGGCAAGCGCGACTACCTGATCCACGGCACCAACAAGGATTTTGGCGTTGGCCTGCGGGTAAGTGCAGGCTGCATCCGGCTGCGACCTGACGATATTGAGGCCCTGTTCAAGATTGTGCCGATTGGCACGTCGGTGCGGGTCATCAACCAACCGGTCAAGGTGGCCATCGAACCGGATGGTCGCCGCTGGCTGGAGGTACACTCCCCGCTCTCCCGCACCGAAGAGGAGCTTGAAAATGGCGCCCCGCTGGTGCTATCTCCGGCCATAGAGAGCTTTATCAGTGCACCTGACGTGATGCAGGATGAGGTGACGGCGGCGCTGGAGAGCAAAAACGGCCTGCCCCGCCCCATCAGCAGCCAACTTGTCAGTGGCTAAGTCACCAGCGCCCAAGTCGCACCGGAGTCACCTTATCTCATGAAATTCCTGCCCCTCCTACTCCTGTTGGCCTGTCACTCCTTGTGGGCCAAGGACATCCTCTGGATGAGCAATGGCGACCGTCTGACCGGTACCATCGAAGAGATTGGCGATGAGTCGGTACGCATCTCTTTGCCCTATACCGGTGCCGTTACCGTCAAGCGGGATGCCATCAAGCGCTGGCGACTAGAGCATCAGGATAAACCCAAGGCGACCGCCAAAGGTGGATTCACCCTGTTCAAGGATGAGCAGGATGAACGCAAGGCCTGGCTCTGGACCGGTAGTGGCGATCTCAACATCAAGCTCAAACACAAGGACAAGCACACCAACAACGTCAACTTCAAGGGCAAGACCGAGTTGGCCAATCTGGACTGGCGCTACAGCTTCTCCGGAGAGTACTCCTACGAAACGTCTGACAGCGTCACCGATAACCACGACTACAAACTGAACCCGACCATTGACTACTTTTTCGATCAGCAGTGGTTTGTGCGCAGCTCGCTCAATGCCGAATATGACATGCTGGAAAGCAACTACCTCAGCCTCGACTATGGTACCGGGCCGGGTTACCGCTTCTGGAACGAGAAGCGCCGTCGGCTGGAGTTCGTGGCGCAAGGGGGTCTGCGCAAGGCCTACTTCAGAGAAGAGAGCGGGATTGGGTTGCTCTTCAAAGGCAACCGGATCATTGACTACCCCTTTGCCAGCATGAACTGGGATTATCGCCAACCCATCCCGATATGGCGGGAAAAACTGGAGCTGTTCAGTCAGGGGCGCTATCTGCTCTATCTGGATCAACCATCACCCTATATCACTCTGAATCGAGATGTGACCGGCAGCGTGGGCCTGCGCTACTACTTCAACGACCACCTGCGCCTCTCCTGGTCGAGCGAGATGGAGTGGGAAGATGGCGAAGTACATTTCGTCGGTCTCGAGCAAAAGTACAAAGAGACCGAACTCAGGCACCTGCTCAATCTGGGCGCCAGTTTCTGAGTCAACTGCAAACAGAAAGAGGAGCCAAGTTGGCTCCTCTTTCTGTTTTGGTCATCACCTGCCATGGCACTTCTCCAATGATGGAGCAGGCAACAGATGAGAAACCGGCCGTACGCTCAGATCAGTCCCCAAGCGGCAATCTGGTAGATCCATACCATCGCCAGCAGGGTGCCGACCAACCCCATGATGACGCCGATGCGCACCATCTGGTGACTCTCCACCAGACCGGTGGCGTGGGCCAGCGCATTGGGCGGGGTACTGATGGGCAGAGACATCCCGAGCGAAACCGAAATGGTAACCGCCAGGATCAGGGTATGACTGCCGCCCCACTCGGCCAGCTCCGGCATGCTGACCGCCAGCGCCGCCACCAGTGGCAGCAGCAGGTTGGCGGTCGCGGTGTTGGACATGAAGTTGGCCATCACCACCGCCAGCAGACAGGCCCCGACCAGTACCGCCAGCGTGGAGTATTCGTGGAACGGAATATGGGTGATGAGCCGCTCGGCCAACCCGGAGTCCTCCAGCGCCAGCCCCAGCGCGATACCGCCCGAGACCAGCCAGAGCACGTCGAGGGAGATCTTGTGCAGATCGTCCTTGGTGATGATGCCGGTGGTCAGGAACACCGCTACCGGGATCATGGCGACCACGTAGGAGCTCATGCCGTGCAGATCCCCCAGCAGCCAGAGCACTATGGTGGTGATAAAGGTGAGGTAGACCACCCAGGCGCGAGGGGTCTGCATAAAGCGCCCTTCAATCTTGAGATCCATCCGCTTGAGGGTGCTCGGGAAGAAACGCCCCAGCAGGAACCAGCCGAGCAGCAACAGCAGCACCACGAAGGGCACCGCAAATCCCATCCACTGACCGAACGAGATGGCATGCTCGCCGGTCAGGTATTTGAGGGCCACTGCGTTGGGCGGAGTGCCGATGGGAGTGCCGATCCCGCCGAGGTTGGCCGCTAGCGGAATGGCCAGCACAAAGCCGATTTTGGCCGGGTCCTTGTCGGGAAACGCCGCCAGCACCGGGGTAAGAATGGCCAGCATCATGGCGGTGGTGGCGGTATTGCTCATAAACATGGAGAAGGTGGCGGTGATCAACATCAGCCCCAGCATGACGATCCGGGGATCCTGACCGAACGGGCGCAGCAGCACCCGCGCCAGATTGACGTCCAGATGGTATTTGGTCGCCGCAATGGCGAGGAAAAAACCGCCGAGAAACAGCATGATGACCGGCGAGGCAAAGGTCGCCATCACCTCGGTGGACTTGAGCAACTCACCAAACCCCGGTTCGGCCTTGTCGGCAGTCATGAACCAGAGCCCCTTGTCGGAGAGCAGCAGCAGCTCCAGCACGATGATCAGCACCGAGGTAGCAAAGATAGGGATGGGCTCCAGGATCCAGCAGAGGGCGGCCAGCACGAAAATGGCCACGACCCGCTGCTCGATGACGGTGATCCCCTCGAGCGGGATCCAGTGGGTCGGGATCAGCAGGATGGTGAGGCTCAGCAGCAGTGGCAGAATAATCTTGTTATTGATGGGCACTATTGTCTCCAGGATCGGGAGTAAGAAGCCAATAGTGGCATAACATGCTATCGCCTCACGCGGCCAACTCGCCAAAATGAGAGCTGGCTAACTGCACGGCGCACCGTTTTGTGAGTCATATCAAGCTGGGGTCGGCGCGCAATGGCTGACGCCTCAACCCTTGCAACAAACAGGCAAAAAAACGGGCCCGCTGTTCGTTGCACACGACAGCGGGCCCGTTTCACCATTCATGCCGATGGGGGGCTCAGAAGTAGATGCGGGTCACCGACTCGATGACGCAACCCGGGCGGCGGATCCCTTCGATCTCAACCTTGATCTCTTTGAGCAACTCCAGCCCACCCTTGATGGGGGTAACCCGGGCCAGCTTGGTGCGGGCGCGGATGTTGCTGTCCACCTTGATGGGGTACGGGAAACGTACCTGATCCAGCCCGAAGTTCACCACCATGCGGGCGGTCGGGAACTCGGGGGTGGCCTCATCGACCGAGCCGGTCAACTGCGGCAGCAGCGCCAGGGTCAGGAAGCCGTGGGCGATGGTGGTCTTGAAAGGCGACTCTGCGGCCGCACGCTCCGGATCGGTGTGGATCCACTGGTGATCCCCGGTCACTGCAGCAAACTGATCGATCATCTGCTGGCTGACGTGCAGCCACTCGCCGACATGTGTCTCTTCACCAATGCGAGCCTGCAGGGCGGCATAGAGCTCGGCCGCCTCGGCCCCCAGCTCAACAGCGGGTTCCTGAGCGACGGCAGGCTGACCGTTGGCTACTTGTGCCACGGTTGCTGCATCCTGTTGCTGCTCGCTCTGGGACTCGGCTTGCAAGTCCAGCACACGCCCCAGCAAAGGATGAAGATGTGCCTTTTGCTGAAACTCACGCCAGTAGTCGCGGATCGCCGGAGAGAGCCAATCCTTGAGCTCAAAGGGGTGCTGCGCCAGAATTTCGCGCTTGCGCTTCAGAAAATCGACAACTTTCATCTACCGATCCCTATTTGATTCAATGCCTGTAAAGAGGTCTAACCAGTCCTATTTTATTAAAGTTTCAGCTGTAAGTGCAAAAAAATCTCGGCGTACACCTGTACCAAGGCGGAAGTAACTACTTACACCATGCAAACCAGCACGATCTGCCAATGAGGAAATCGATTGCCAAAGATGCCGCCAGCAGGGGAAATTCGCGGTGCTCATCATGAAAAAAGGCCCTCATCGGGCCTTGTGGTGGGGACTCAGCGCGCGCTCGACCAGCCGCTACGCAATCCCTCTTCATCCAGAAAGGACCAGGTGAGGATCCGGCTCACCTTGTTGCCCTGTGCCATGTCGATCACCCGTACCTGACGCGCCCCCACCCGGCTCAACGCCTTTTTTGCCCCCGGCAGGTTCTCTTTTTTCGACACCAGCGAGCTGAACCAGAGGCACTGAGTGGCAAACTCCTTGCTCTGGGCAATCATGTTGGCCAGAAACGCCGCCTCGCCCCCTTCGCACCAGAGCTCGGCCTTCTGGCCGCCGAAGTTGAGCACAGGAGCGCCTGTCACCTCCTTGCCCAGATTGCGCAGCTTGCGCTCCGTCCCCTTGCTCGCCTCTTCCAGCGACGCATGGAACGGCGGATTGCACAGCGTCAGAGCGAAGCGCTCCTTCGGCCCTATGATGCCGCGAAACACATGGTTGGGGTTACCCTGCAAACGACACTCAATCTGGTTGCCGAGTCCGTTGCTCTTGGCTAGCAGGGTGGCCGCCTTGACCGAGACCGGATCGATATCCGATCCAACAAAACGCCAGCCATATTCGCGGGCACCCAGCAACGGATAGATGCAGTTTGCCCCCACCCCGATATCCAGCACCCTCACCCCCTTGCCGGTAGGGAGCTGGCCTGCGCTCTCGGCCAACAGGTCGGCTGCCCAGTGCAGGTAGTCCACCCGTCCCGGGATGGGTGGGCAGAGGTAACCGGCAGGCAAGTCCCAGTGGGCAATCCCGTAGTGATGGGCCAGCAGGGCGCGATTGAGGGTCTTCACTGCATCGGGATCGGCAAAATCGATGGTGCGGGTGCCGTAGTCATTGATAAAGACGTGGGCAGCCAACTCGGGAGTTCGCAGGCAGAGCGCCTCAAAGTCGTAACCCGCCTGATGGCGATTACGGGAGTGGAGTCCGGATGTGCGGTCGCCCGACTTGGGGCCACCGGCTGATGGGATGCGGGGTTTCATGCTGAGCCTGCCGAAGAAAACGGGCCCACACTATAGTGATTTGACTCGGGAAAGTCTAAACGAGGGCAATAAAAAACCGGGCTATCGAGCCCGGTTCAAGTGAGGTTGGAAAAACAGTCCGTACTGCGAGCCGTTTGTCCAGCCTGACTCAGATATCGATCCGGCGAGCTTGCCAGAACTTGTTGCGCCAATATTGGCTATCCAGCTTGGAGCGTGTCACACCGGCGCGAGTCGAGGCGTGGATGAATTCACCATTGCCGACATAGATACCAACGTGGTTGAGACGACGATTGATTTTGAAGAAGACCAGGTCACCCTCGACCAGATCCTGCTTGGAAACGCGCGTCCCTTCATGGACTTGGGAGCGGGTATCGCGGGGTAATTCGATACCGACGGCATTGCGGAACACTTCACGGGCAAAGGCGGAACAGTCGATACCGCGCTGGCTGCTGCCACCCATACGGTACGGAACACCACGCCACTCTTTATATACAGTCAGGATTTCATTCACATCGGGTGTCTGGGAAGCTTCCGGTTCGATGACAGGTTCAACCATGGAAACTTCGATCTTGCTCGCGACCTCGGGTTGGGGTGCCGAGGCACAACCCACCATTCCGAGCGCGACCAGCAGTAGCATCAGGTGGCGCAATCCTTTATCCCCGCTAAATAGTAAATCTTGTTAAAATACGGCCCCAAAGGGCAATTTATAAGGCAACAGCACCCGACTATATCCAAGAATTCTATCGAGGCAAGTGAAAATCCCTATCAAGCTCACATTTTTGCAAGGAAATGCACGATTTTTCATAATTAATGTGATCATGCCCAAACAATATACAATCGCAAAAAGAGCCTTGGGCCTCATAGATAACTGGCTTTTATCCCTGCTTCAGCACCTTTTTAAAGTGAAAAATCATGATCGAAACCGATCTTTTTTTGTTAAAACCGGCCAGGGTATGCCAGGATCTGCTTGCTCAATTGCCTGAATGGCTGTCAACCGATGAGCAACATATCTGGCAAGCCATGACCCATCCTGAACGGCGTCAGGAATATCTGGTGAGCCGCGCCCTGCTGCGCCAGCTATTGGCCGAGCGGCTGCAACAACCCGCAGCCAGCCTGCAATTTTGCAACGCCCCCCACGGCAAGCCCCGACTGCATGATGATGCTTGGCAGTTCAATCTGAGCCACAGTGGCAGCTGGCTGGTGCTGGCGATCTGCCCACAGGGGCCGCTTGGGGTGGATATCGAACTGGGCAAACGGCGGCATCACCCCCTCCCCCTGGCCCGCCGGTTTTATGCACAGAGTGAATATGAGTGGCTCTGCGCACAGCCTGCTCAAGAACAGGAGAGCGCCTTCTATCGGCTCTGGTCACGCAAGGAGGCGGTACTGAAAGCCCACGGTGGCGGCATAGCGGCGGGGCTGGAGAAGGTGCGGTTTATCCCGGAGGAAGGATGGCGACTCGACAACCGGCTCGATGACACCCCTTATCAGGTACAAGATTGGCCCTTTGCCAGCGGCTGGCTCAGTCTCGCGGCGACGGCAGCCCCCGTGACCTTTTACCGGCTGGATGAGCGCTTGAATTGCCACTTGCTTAACCCCATCTTACTCAACACCCTTTCTGAAGAGTCCAACTCATGATCGTCGACATTACTCCCCAGAATTTTCACGCTGAACTTATCGATGCGTCCATGAAGAAGCCGGTTGTCATCTATTTCCATGCTCCGCAGATGCCGGAGTGCCAGGGGATGACACCGCTGATCGAATCACTGGTTGGGCCCGCCAATGAGCAGGTTACCCTGGCCAAGGTGGATATGAACGATCCCCAGTTGCAGCCGCTGGCCAGTCAGCTCGGCCTACGCGCCCTGCCCGCATTGGTGCTGTTCCATCAGGGGCGCCCTGACGAACAGGGGATCATCGAAGGACCGCAGGATGAAGCCACCCTGCGCCAGTATTTCGCCGCTTTCGCCCCCAAAGAAGAGGAAGAGTTGCTGGCCAAGGGGCAACAGGCGCTGGCTGACGAGCAGCCCAGCATCGCCTATGCCCATCTGACCAAGGCACACCAGCTGGCTCCTGAACGTCACGACATCAGCCTGTGGCTCATTCAAGCTGCGCTCGACCTCAACCTGCTGGATGAAGCACAGGAGCGCCTCGGCACCATCCCGATGGCGGCGCAGGATGGCCACTTCCATACCCTGAGCTCACGACTGGCGCTGGCCCTGCAAGCGGCAGACAGCCCGGAGCTGCGCGCGCTGGAAGCCCGTCATGCAGAACAGCCTGATGATTATGCCCTGACTCAGGAGCTGGCGGTGCAATACAACCAGGCTGGTCGTCAGGAAGAGGCGTTGGGACTGCTGCTGGAGATCCTCAAGCGGGATTTGGCATTCGGCGATGCCAGAAAGACCTATCTCGATATTCTGGCGACCATGGGCAGCACACCGGCGGCACAGAGCTACCGTCGCAAACTCTATAGTCTGCTCTACTGAGCGGAATCGAACTGGCTGGTAATGATGGGGGAGTGCCGGGAGACCGGCATGACCTCATGGGTCAAGTACGAAGAAGGTATTGTGGGAATAAGGTGCTCTGGGAATAGTGGAAATACGGTGAATTTCAGGCAAAAAAAAATGGCGCAAAACTGCGCCATTTTTTTCGCATGGATTACTTCTTGTAGGAAGTAGCCATGTTGTCGATGCGCTGGTTAGCACGCATAGCTTCTTGCTTGGCTTCGGCAACATCAGCAGCGATTTTGGACTGATCAGCACGAACTGCGCTAACATCTTGAGCCAGTTGGTCAACTTTGTTAGACAGATTCTGAACGGAAGTTTCCAGTTCGCTGGTGTTTGCACAACCGCCCAGCAGAGCGGACAGACCAACAACACCTACCAACAACAATTTTTTCATTTTTAAAGCTCCCTTGAACTCGCCAGACGTTTAGCAAGCGGCGTGATTATGGCACAAAAAAATCCTACTTTGCATAGTCCCCACCACAGATAAATGCATTAAAACCCTCATTTTTTTTTGAATGAACAGTTTTTGTCCAGATTCGTCTAAAAAATGAGTGCCGTGTGGTGGGGGCACGGACAAAGGTTAACCAAATTTTTGCCTTATTACAATTTCGTATGAGGCTCAGGCTGTACGTTCTGACAACAATTGACGATATTGCACCAGATCCTCGATGGTCAGCACCGGCATCTGGTGCTTGCGACCGAACGCAACCAGGTCTGGCAGACGCGCCATCGAGCCATCTTCTTTGGTCAATTCACACAACACACCAAACGGTTTGAGGCCAGCCAGCTGCATCAGATCGACCGTCGCTTCGGTATGACCACGGCGGGTAAGCACCCCACCGGTTCGCGCCCGCAGCGGGAAAACATGACCCGGGCGGTGCAGATCGCCCGGTTTGGCACCGTCAGCGATAGCCGCGCGGATGGTGGTGATGCGATCTGCCGCCGAGACACCGGTCGTGACACCCTGCGCCGCTTCGATGGTCACGGTAAAGGCGGTCTGGTAGTGGCTAGAGTTGGCCTCCACCATCATCGGCAGTTCGAGCTGGCGAACCCGCTCGTCGGGCAGGCAGAGGCAGACGATACCGGAGCACTCGCGGATCATCAGCGCCATCTGTTCATTGGTCATGGATTCGGCGGCGAAAATGAGGTCGCCCTCGTTCTCCCGATCTTCATCATCGGCCACCAGCACGCCGCCTCCGGCACGCAAGGCAGACAGGGCCGTTTCGACACGGGCAACGGGATCACCGAATTCACTGAGTAGAGACTGATTCATGGTAAAACTCCTAAACAAGACAAGGACCAGAATCAGGGCATGGAAAGGCAGACAGAGACGGGTATGCAGCAGCCAGCCCACAAGGGCCAACACGGCAAGGTCTGTCTTATCCTCTTTCATCCGGACTATGACCGTCGGCTCCGGCATCTCACCGGATCTGCTGACCCCGACCCGGCAATCAGCCAAGTCGGGCGCTCGCGGGCTCCCCGAGTCAATCGGGATACCGCCGGTGGGGAATTGCACCCCGCCCTGAGAATAAGCGCAGACAGCCTAAAGAAAAACGGTTGCAGATACCAGTCAAAATCCCCCGCAGGCTGAAAAGCGTTTCAACATTGCGCCCGGGATCCCGCTCTGCGGCACGCTCGCCAGCGTGCGAGGCCATGACTGGCGAATTTCTTTATGGCTCGGATCGGTTTATGGCATAGTTCCCGAAACAAAAAAACAGGGCCCGAAAAGAGAGCCTGAACAACGCTGCCGGCGCAGACAGCAGCGCCAACACCACAAACGGAAAATGACAGAGATGGAAAAGAAAATACTGCTCACTGATTGCCCGGATGCCAAAGGGCTCATCGCCAAGATCACCAACATCTGCTACAAGCATCAGCTCAACATCATCAAGAACGATGAGTTTGTGGATCACGAGAATGGCCGCTTCTTTATGCGTACCGAGCTGGAGGGGCGCTTCAACGACGAGACCCTGCTGGCCGACCTCGATGATGCCCTGCCCATCGGCGCCCAGCGCCGTCTGGTCAAGGCAGGCAAGAAGCGCATCGTCATCCTGGTGACCAAAGAGACCCACTGCCTCGGCGATATTCTGATGAAGAACTACGCGGGCGCGCTGGATATGGATATCGTCGCGGTGATCGGCAACTACGACACCCTGGCCGAGCTCACCGGCAAGTTCGATATCCCGTTCCACACCGTCAGTCACGAGGATCTGAGCCGGACCGAACATGAGGAGCAGGTTCGCACCATCATCGACAGCTATGAGCCTGACTATGTGATCCTGGCCAAGTACATGCGGGTGCTGACCCCGAGCTTCGTCGAGGCCTACCCGCGCAAGATCCTCAACATCCACCACTCCTTCCTGCCCGCCTTCATCGGTGCCCGCCCCTACCGGCAGGCGTTCGACCGTGGCGTCAAGCTGATCGGCGCCACCGCCCACTTCGTGACCGACGATCTGGATGAAGGCCCCATTGTCGAACAGGACGTGATCCACGTCGGTCACGCCTTCAGTGCGGACGACATGGCCAAGGCGGGTCGGGATGTGGAGAAATCGGTGCTGAGCCGCGCGCTGGAGCTGGTACTGAACGAGCGGGTGTTCGTCTACGGCAACAAGACGGTAGTCTTCAAGTAATTCGCCCACACGCACGTATGCAAACGCCAGAAACAACAACGGCTCCCCCAGGAGCCGTTGTTGTTTCTACATCATGTGTCAGAGCGGCAGATCGTTTACCGTCACAGCGCCCTTCTCCAGCCTCAGCTCGGAGGTCAGCGCTTGCTTGTCGGCCTTCAGATAACCCATCAGGGTCAGCTGATCGAGCATGGGGGCCAGTTGCGGCACCGCCTTGCCCAGCTTGTCGCTGAGGCTGGCATGCAGCATGCCGGAGAGGGCCTGCATGCCCGCGTCGCTGTTGAACAGCTGCTCCAGCGAGGTGGAGGCCAACTTCACGTCCCCCTTCATGGTCACCGCCTCACCGTTGAGTTTGGCACTGAGATCGGCCAGTTCAAGGGTCGCGCCACGTTTGAGCATCTTGTCCAGCGCCTGCTGGATGGCGGCATCTTCAACCCCCTTGCCACCGGCGGCCTGCAGCCCCTGATACCCTTCCAGATCCAGACCGTTGAGGTTGAGCGCCAACTTGCTGTCGGTCACCGCCAGGGTGTCGGTCTCGTTCTCCAGATCCAGCTTGGCAATTTTCATCTGATAGCTGCTGGAGAGGGTCTGGGCATCATCACCGGTCAGCTGAGTCTCGGTTGTCATCCCCTGCAGGGCGACCTTGACGCTGTCAGGCAGTTGTACCGTGAGGGCCGAGAGGGTCATCTCGCTCTGGGGCGAGAGGAGCACACCGCTGATCTCGGCAATGTCGGCACTCCCTTTCAGATCGGCCAGCACCAAGTCCATCTTGCTCTGCTCTTCGTGAACCGTCATCCCCTGCCAAGTCATGGTGAGGTGACCATTCCCCTCCAGATTGCCGTGGAACTCGCCGCTCAGGGGCAGGAAGCTGAACTCGTCCAGCCCCTGTTTGATCTTGAATTCATTGGCCCAGAAACGGCTGCTGTTACCCTGGGTCCAGAGACTGGTGACCGACTCCAGACCGAGTTCCCACTGCTCCATGCCCAGTGCGGTGAAAACCGGCGCCAGAGTGCCATTATGGGTATCGAGCAGGAAGTGGCTCTTGATGTAGAGCGGCAGGATCTGGCTCTTGACCACCAGTTGCAACTCGATGGGCTGACTGCCCTCCAGCTCGCTGTCGATGGTAGCCAGCTCCTCCGGCGTCACCACGACCTTCAGGACCCCGTCACGGGTGAAGAGGTTGCTGCTACCCGGCTGCCACTGCATATCGATACCGGTTTCTTGCTCTACCTTGGCGATCTGTTCCACCATGATGTTGTCGAAGCTGTTGCCCGTGTACCAGCACGCAGCCAGACCACCACCTACCAGTGCCGCACCCACGGCGAGGGCCACTATCTTTTTCATATATCCATGTGTCTCCAGGGAGTTGTCACTGCACTCTACGGGGCGGACTCGGGGCTAGGCAAGTCCAATCAGATGGCGAGTCCACTTTCTTGCGGCTCGCCACAACATCACAGCAAGGGGCTGAAGAGATAGAAGATGTTCTCCATCGCCTTCTTGTACCAGGGGCGGGCCTGCCATTGGGCCAGGGTCATCGGGGTGGCTTCCGCCATATAGCCCTGTACCAGCCGGGTCATCTGGGCCACGAACGAGGGGTTGTCCACCAGCAGGGTCACCTCGAAGTTGAGCCAGAGGCTGCGCCGATCCAGATTGACCGTCCCCACCAGCGCGAAGTCATCATCCACCAGCACGCTCTTGGTATGGAGCAGACCGGCATCGTAGCGGTAGATCTCCACCCCGGCCGCCAGCAGCTCCTCCATAAAGGCGTTGCAGGCGTAATTGGCCATGATGGAGTCGTTGCGTGCCGGCAACACCAGCTGCACCTGCACCCCGCGCGCCGCTGCCGAGCTGAGTGCAGCCGCCAGCGGATCGTCGGGTACAAAGTAAGGGGTCGTCAGCACTAGATGGCTGCGTGCCTGATAGATGGCCAGCAGCAGGCTCTGCTGGATGCAGTCGCCGCCGACGAAGGGGCCGGACGGGATCAGCTGGGCGCGGTAGTTGGTCTGGGGCCAGGCCTCCGGCTCATGCTGCAGACTGTCGAGCAGCCGCTCGCCGGTCTCCATCTCCCAGTCCCAGACAAAGATCGACCACATCAGCGGCACCATGGGCCCCTGCACCCGGATCATGATGTCGACCCACTGGCCGACCCCTGCATCCTGCTTGAAGAAACGGGGATCCACCATGTTCATGGAGCCGGTGTAACCCACCCTGTCATCGATCACCACCAACTTGCGGTGCATCCGCAGATCCTGACGCTGGAACAGAATGCGCCAGGCGCCGACCGGCAGCACCTCCACCAGCTTGACCCCCGCCTTGCGCAGCTTTTTGGGCCAGTGGGAGCGGAAGAACTGCTTGCTGCCCACCGAATCGAGCAGCAAGCGACAATCCACGCCGCGTTGCGCCACTTCAATCAGCGCCTCGCACACCTCGTCGGCATCGCCGCCTGGATGCCAGATGTAGAACTCCAGATAGCAGGAGAGCGTCGAGCGACGGATATCCTGGGCAATCTCGCGCAAGATCCAGTCTGGCCTGTTGAGCAAGGTCATGCGGTTGCCAGAGAGCATCGGCATGGCGAGCCGTCCCTGGATCAGATCGTGCAGCGGCTGTGCCTTGGCGCCCACTTCGCAGCAGTGCTGCGGGAACAGACGGGCCAGTTGACGGATCCAGATGGCATAAGGGCGATACATGGCCTGGGCGCGCTCGGCACGGCGGCGCCCCAGCTTTATTTCACCAAACAGCACATAGAAACCCACCCCGGCAAACGGAATGGCATAGATCAGCGCCAGCCAGGCCAGCGACACCCCGATGGGACGGCGTTTCATCACCACCCGAAACGACACCCCGGTGACAATCACGGTATGAAAAAGCAGTAGCAGCCAACCCAGAAAACGGGAAAACAGCAGTTGAAGATCGTGTTCCAGACCGTTAAACAACGGGGACTCCTTCTAATCGACAAACAGCGCGGTGGGCAGACCCCAACCGGCCGGGATGGTATGCTGTAAGGCAAATCCATTCTATCAGGTCGCACGCATGATCCTGCAATCTATGCTGCTCAGCCTGGCCATGCTAGGCCAAGGCTCATATGACATCAATGAGCAACAGATAAACCAGTACCTGCAATCTCAGGTGCAAGTCGACAAACAGCTGGAGCTGCCGGGCATCATCAAGGCCCATGTGACGCTTGAGCAGAGCGACGTCCAAATCGGTCGCCAACGCCCCGATACCGCCCGGGTCTATGGCAAGGGCAAGCTCAAAATCGCCCTGCCAGACAATACCGAATATGACGCCCGCCTGCAGATGACCTATGAGGCGAGGCCCCGCTATGACAAGAGCCAGAGCGCGCTGTTTCTCGATAACATGAAGCTGGTGGAGTACAAGCTGGAGCCGGAGGCGGCCGAGAAGAAGTTCGGGCTGATGCTCAACATGCTGCTGCAGAGCATGGAGAAGCGGCTCGAGACCAAACCGGTCTACAAACTCAATGACAAGGATCCGGATCAGGCTTGGCTGAAGGAGAATCTGCTGGGGCTGGAGCTGTCACCGGGCAAGATCCACCTGCTGACCAAACCGCGCTAAACCGCTCAATTCAGGAGGGGCTGGGTGGTATCCCGTACCAGCAGCTCCACCTGATAACCCTGCTGCTGCTGCCGCTCGTAGAGGGAGAAAAGCGACCCGCTCAATTGGTTGAGGGGCATATCGGCAAACCCGGCCTTGAGATAGAAAGGCTTCTCGAAGGGCAGCGCCTGACAGACCACAGGTTTGTCCAACAGACCGTGACAGGCGTGCTGCAACAGCCGAGATCCCAATCCCAGCGACTGGTAGTGGGGCAACAGGCGAAAGCCGCACAGATGGTAAAACTCCTCCTCGTCCCGCAACCGTACCGCCCCCACCAGCCAGTGAGCATCACGCACGACAAAGATCCGCTCGGCCAGATCCGGCACATAGTGGGAAAACGTCGTCTCGTAATAGTCCCTGATAAGGGAGAGGTCGGCGTCGCAGTACTCTTCGAAAGTGAGTTCCATCGCCAGCTTGCTTGTCACAGACAAATCCTTTGATAATCAGTTATTAGTGCCAGATACGGTGCGCTAATCCGACCACATGACGCCAGCACGATAGCATGCCTTTCGTCAACAAAAAAGCGGACGTCGTGGGCAGCTTGCTTACCCGGTGGAAGAGGCCATTACCCACCGCCTGACGGCCAAAACCGTGCTTTATGATGACAATCCTGTATTGCGGCGGATACTTTGATCCCGGTCACCGAATCGGATCATTTGCCCCCTGTTGGCCGCTTGTTCTGCCCTCGTCATGATGCTTTACTCAACATGGTCATCACAAGAAGGAGTATCAGGGTTGAAAGCATGGATGCTGGCAGGCCATATGTTGTTGATTCCCCTGAGCGGATGGAGCCAGACTCCCCCTCCCGCGGAGGTGATCTTCCTGACCGCTGCTCCCTCCCCCTTGCGTCCGAGCAAAGATGCCACACCCGTCCCACAACCCGACACCGCTCAAACAGCGGCAGTCGCCACCAACGGCAAGAAGCAGATCCAGGTCTATAAATCGGTGCAACAAAACGGGGTGGTTCGCTACTCCGATATGGCACCCGAACAGGGCCATTACGAGCTGCTGCTGTTCAACGACTGCTTCGCCTGCGATCCCAAATCCAGCGTCAACTGGCAAACTACAGGGCTGTTTCTCTATGACTATGCCAGCACCATCAAGGCGGCTGCCAAAACCTATCAGGTTGAGCCTGCGCTGATCCGGGCGCTGATCCATGCGGAATCCGCTTTCAATCCGCTGGCGGTCTCCCGCAAGGGGGCGATGGGTCTGACCCAGCTGATGCCCGCCACAGCGCGGGAGTTGGGGGTCGGCAATGCCTTGCTGGCGGAGCAGAATATCTTCGGCGGGGTGAAATACCTGGCGGGACTGCTCAAGCAGTATGACGGCAACGTGGCGCTGGCGACCGCGGCCTACAACGCCGGCGCGGGCGCCGTACAAAAACATGGCGGTATCCCGCCCTATGCGGAAACCCGTGCCTATGTAGAGCGCGTCCAGCTCCTCCACCTGCGCTACAAAGAGATGCTACAGGCCAAAGGGCTCTGAGGTTAGCCTCGGTTAATGCTCTTTTCTCGCCCCTCCAGAAACAAAAAACACGCCCGCAGGCGTGTCGATACCACACTTTGTTTCGCAAATGATTACTTCTGCTCAGTCGCCACCAGGCGATAAGCCAGCGCACCCAGAATGGCACCGACAATCGGGGCAACCCAGAACAGCCACAGCTGGCTGATAGCCCAGTCACCGACAAACAGCGCAACACCGGTACTGCGGGCCGGGTTGACCGAGGTATTGGTCACCGGAATGCTGACGAGGTGGATCAGGGTCAGGCACAGACCGATAGCGATCGGCGCGAAACCGGCAGGCGCACGGCTATCAGTGGCCCCCATGATGACAAACAGGAAGAAACCGGTCATCACCATTTCGCATACCAGTGCGGCAGTCAGACTGTAACCACCCGGAGAGTGCTCACCATAGCCGTTGGAAGCAAAACCGGCAGAGAGATCAAACCCTGCCTGACCGCTGGCAATCACGTAAAGCACGGCAGCGGCGGCAATGCCACCCAACACTTGCGCCACGATATACGGCAGTACACCGGATGCCGGAAAACGACCACCCGCCCACAGACCGACGGTCACGGCCGGATTGAGGTGGCAACCGGAGATATGGCCGATGGCAAACGCCATGGTCAGCACGGTCAGACCGAAAGCCAGCGAGACCCCCAGCAGACCAATCCCGACGTGAGGGAAGGCAGCAGCCAGCACGGCACTGCCGCAACCGCCCAATACCAGCCAGAAAGTGCCCATAAACTCAGCAGCAACAGGTTTCACATTATTTCTCCCATTTGAGATAACACCGAACAAGACCCGAGAAGGGCCCATGCTTGAACAAGCGCAGCATTATGGGAGTGTGAGTCCAGATTGCGAACCCGGCAGGCAGAGCTCATTGAATGTGATGTTCGTCACAATTAGTTGATTAGATAAGGGATTTATCATTAAGACAGCCGGCTGCACATCTCATACCCAAGGGCGTCATGCGACAACTTGTGACACCGTTTAGCTCGAGTGCTCATCCCTTGAACGATAAAAACGGAGGCGTGGTCAGTCTCCTGCAGGGGCAAAACGGCTGACAACCTGCCCCTGATGCTCAATCCACTCCATAAACATGGCGACGGGACGGGCATAGACCTGACCATCCTGCTCGGATTGATAAATGACCAGCTGCTCCTGGGTTTCGGTATGCAAAGCCAGGGCAAGCACTTGATAGTAACCCCCCTTGAAGTGGCGATAGCGGCCTGGAACGGGTGCTTGCATGGGAAAACCTCGCAGAAGTGAACACCGATGAGCGAACCACATAAAGATGACACCATGAGTGCCAGTCAACTCATCGAAAAGGGGGACGAAGACGATTTTTTACACAAGCCAATCGTGCCACAGGATCCGGATATTGCAACACAGTCAGGCAGCTTTGTTAATTCGTTCCCCATGTTTCACTAGTTAACCTTGGTTAGCACCAAAGATCGTGCTGAATTTAACGTTCTAGCAACCCTGTTTTAGGGCTAAAAATCAGGGAATTCTTCTAAAAAGAGGATTGTTCTAGCATTCAATTCTGTGAAGAATAGGGGAAAAGAAATTTGATACTAAAAATCGCCTTTTTCGCCAACGCGTCCCTGTGGGGAAGGAATCACTGTCACCATGTTCACAATCGACAAGTCGCACAAGCTCGACGATGTCTGCTATGACATCCGCGGCCCGGTGCATAAAGAGGCTCGCCGTCTCGAAGACGAAGGCCACCGCATTCTCAAGCTCAACATCGGCAACCCGGCCCCGTTCGGCTTTGATGCGCCGGAAGAGATCATCAAGGATGTGATCCTCAACATGCCGCTGAGCCAGGGCTACTGCGACTCCAAGGGGCTCTTCTCTGCCCGTAAAGCGGTGATGCAGTACTACCAGCAAAAAGGGATGCGCAAGGTCGATATCGACGACATCTACATTGGCAATGGCGCCAGCGAGCTGATCGTGATGGCGATGCAGGCGCTGCTCAACAATGGCGACGAGATGCTGGTGCCCTCCCCCGACTACCCGCTCTGGACCGCTGCCGTCACTCTCTCCGGTGGCCATGCGGTGCACTATCGCTGCGACGAAGGGGCTGACTGGTACCCGGATCTCGACGACATCCGCGCCCGCATCACCCCGCGCACCCGCGGCCTGGTACTGATCAACCCCAACAACCCGACCGGTGCCGTCTACGGCAGCGAGTTCCTGCTGGAAGTGATCGAGATTGCCCGCCAGCACAATCTCATCATCTTCGCCGACGAGATCTACGACAAGATCCTCTACGACGATATCTCCCACACCAGCGTCTGCACCCTGTGCGACGATGTGATGGTGGTGACCTTCAACGGCCTCTCCAAGGCCTACCGCGCCTGCGGCTTCCGTCAGGGTTGGATGGTCATCACCGGCCCCAAAGGCCGTGCTCGCGGTTACATTGAAGGGCTGGAGATGCTGGCCTCCATGCGGCTGTGTGCCAATGTGCCGATGCAGCACGCTATCCAGACAGCCCTTGGTGGCTATCAGAGCATCAACGAGCTGATCCTGCCGGGCGGTCGCCTGCGCAAGCAGCGGGACAAGGCGTGGGAGCTCTTGAACGAGATCCCCGGGGTCTCCTGCGTCAAACCCAAGGGGGCGCTCTACATGTTCCCGCGCCTCGACCCCAAGGTGTATGACATACGCGACGATCAGAAGATGGTGTTCGACCTGCTGCAGCAGGAGAAGCTGCTGCTGGTACAGGGCACCGGTTTCAACTGGCCGGCGCCGGATCACTTCCGGCTGGTGTTCCTGCCCCGCGAAGAGGAGCTGGAAGATGCCATCGGCCGCCTCGCCCGCTTCCTCAAGGGCTACAAGCAGTAAGCAAGGCTCATGAAAAAGGCTCCCGCGGGAGCCTTTTTGTTATCTGTGGTTTTATCCGTGCCATCAGCCGTGCAGCAGGGCACCGGCTACCAGCACCGCCATGGTGATGAGGGCTACGCCGATGATAAAGGGCAGCACCCAGCGCACAAAGCGATCGTAGGGGATCTTGGCGAGCGCCAGACCGGCCACCAGATGGGCGGCGGTAGGGGCGAACAGGTTGATCCAGCCGGAGGCGGACTGATAGGCGGTGATCACCAGATCCCGGGAGATGCCGGAGAAGTCCGCCAGCGGCCCCATCAGCGGCATGGAGACGGTCGCCAGCCCCGAGGTGGAGGGGATGAAGAAGCTCAGGATGATGTGCACCAGATAGGCCATCAGGATGAAGACCGACGAGGAGAGTCCGGTCACCAGCCCTTCGGCCCAGTGTAAAATGGTGTCGATGATGACGCCCTGCTCCATCACCACATAGATGCCGCGCGCCACCGCCACCACCAGCGCCACCCCGATAAGATCCCGAGCGCCGCTCAGGAAAGTCGCCACATAGTTGGACTCCGGCATCCGGTTGATCAGCGCGATCAGGATGGAGGCACTGAAGAACAGGGTGGATAGCTCGTCAAACCACCAGCCAAAGGTGGGCAGCACATCGATCCCCAAGTCCGACCAGGGCACCACCGCATAGATCATCAGCAGGAAGGTGCCGAAGAAGACCAGCATGGTGAGCTTCTGCTTGCCGGTGAAGGCGAGGTTGCCGCTCTTCATCTGGGAGAACTCGTCGTCATAGGTGATGTCGGCCAGCACGGAGCGGGACTTGTCCTGCTGCACCTGCTTGGCGTAGCGCATCACGAACCAGGAGGCAAAGATCACCAGCAGCAGCCACTGGATGACCCGCAAACCGATCCCCTCACCGATGGGAATGCCGGCAAAACCGGAGGCGATACCGGTGGCAAACGGGTTGACGGTGGAGGCGAGCACCCCGACCCCGGAGCCGAGCAGGATAATGCCCGCAGCCACCATGCGATCGAAGCCAGCCGCCATCATGACCGGCACGATCAGCGCCCAGAAGGCTACCGTCTCCTCCGCCATGCCGAAGGTGGAGCCGCCGAGGGCAAACAGGGCGATCAACACAGGAATTAGCAGCCGCTCACGCCCGGCAAAGCCACGCACAATGGCCCCTACCCCGGCATCAAGCGCACCGCTTTGCATGGTCACAGCGAGAAAACCACCGATGATGAGCACGAACAGCGCCACATCGGCCGCCTTGTGAAAACCCTGGATGGGCGCCTTGAGCACCTCGAATACCCCTTGCGGGTGGGCGGGTAACTCGGTGTAGCTGCCGGGCACCGGCAACAGCCGCTCGTCGCCGCTGTAATCGGCCACGGCCGCTGCCGCCACCGGCTGCTGGGTCTTGGCGGTGACATAGTCATATTTGCCCGCTGGCAGCACCCAGGTCAGGGCGGCCATCAGGGCGATGATGATGAAAAGCAGGGTATAAACAGTGGGGAGTTGGCGCTTCTTGGGCGCCTCGTTTGGAGTGGTCATAGCTTCCGTACCTCGGCAATGCCGTCTGTGATCCGATCAGCGCAAGACTAGCGGGTTTGATATGGGAAAAAGGTGATCGCTGATAATAAAATTCCGCAAATTAGCGGAATGTTTGCCAAAAAAACAGGGCCCCGCGGGGCCCTGTTTTCACTTGAGTCAGACTCAGAGCTCGACCACGTCGAATTTCACATCCGGATTTACATCCGCATCGTAATCGACCTCATCCAGACCGAAACCGAACAGGCGCAGGAACTCCTGCTTGTAGCCGGTGTAGTCAGTCAGCTCGGAGAGGTTTTCGCTGGTGATAGATGGCCACAGGTCGCGGCAGGTCTGCTGCACATCTTCACGCAGTTCCCAGTCATCCATGCGGATGCGAGCCTGCTCGTCCAGCGCCATGTCGGACGCGTAGAGACGGGTGCGCATCATGCGATCCACCTGCTCCATGCAGCCCTCGTGAATGCCCTTCTCCTTCATGATCTTGAAGGCCATGGAGATATAGAGCGGCATCACCGGAATGGCGGAAGAGGCCTGGGTCACCACGGATTTGAGCACGGCCACGTGAGCGGTGCCGCCTTTGGCAGCCAGATCGCCACGGATGGCGGTGGCGGCGCGGTCCAGATCTTCCTTGGCGCGGCCCAGAGTGCCATGCCAATAGATTGGCCAGGTCAGATCGGTACCGATGTAGGAGTAGGCCACGGACTTGGCGCCGTCAGCCAGCACGCCGGCATCACGCAGGGCAGCCATCCACAGCTCCCAATCCTGACCGCCCATCACTGTGATGGTGTTCTGGATCTCTTCCTCGTTCGCCGGCTCGACGGTGGCGGTGATGATCTGGTCCTTGTTGGTATCGATGGCGGTGGTGGTGTAGACCTCGCCGATGGGTTTGAGGGCAGAGCGCACAACTTCGCCGGTTTCCGGCATCTTGCGCACCGGAGAGGCCAGGGAGTAGACAACCAGATCAATCTGACCCAGATCCTGCTTGATAAGCTCGATCACCTTGGCGCGGCACTCGTTGGAGAAGGCATCGCCGTTGACGCTCTTGGCGTAGAGACCCGCCTCTTTGGCGGCCTTGTCGAAGGCGGCAGAGTTGTACCAGCCAGCGGTACCGGTCTTGGACTCGGTGCCCGCTTTTTCAAAGAAGACGCCGAGGGTGGCGGCGCCGCTACCGAAGGCAGCCGCAATCCGGGAGGCCAGGCCATAACCGGTGGAAGCGCCGATCACCAGCACCTTTTTGGGACCATTCTCGATGGTGCCCTTGGCCTTGGTATAAGCGATCTGGCGACGAACATTGGCTTCACAACCGACCGGATGAGTGGTGGTGCAGATAAAGCCGCGAACCTTTGGTTTGATGATCATATGGGGTCTCGGATCCGTTTAATGGATGAAATCGGGGCATAAGATACCTCATCTTGCCGCGATAAGGTGCTCTGATGTGTTGAACTGCGGCAAAAATGGCCATTCAGGGTGACGGCTGCCGTCAAAAATGCACAATTTTTCGGAAAGCGTCACTTCATCAGTCCGGTAATGAATCTCCCCATATCTATGGAAACCGATGACATGTTTCAACGCAGGTGCAGTACGACCAACATGATACAAAAAGGCCCCGAACTCTCGGGGCCTGGGGGTAATGTCATCGAATTATATCAAGCGGCATGTGAGCGCCATTTAAAATGATTAATCTGTGTTCTCATTGACTTGGCCATCTCATCAAGACGCTGACACTTGGCCGATACATGGGCTGCCGAGTCCGAGGTATGTACTGCGATATCGGCAATATTGACCATGCTGCGCGTCATCTCTTCGGTGACTTTGCTTTGCTCTTCGGCTGCAGCGGCGACCTGCACATTGAGATTATTCAGATCATCCACGGCACTCACAATTTCTTCCAAAGAGACGCCGCAGGTCAGCATCAGGGTATTCGTCTTCTCCACTTCAGATAATCCGATATTCATACTATCAACAGCCATAGTTGCATTCTGTTGCAGGCGATTGACGGTATTCTGGATTTCTCCGGTAGAGTTTTGGGTGCGCTGAGCAAGTACCCGGACTTCATCAGCCACAACAGCGAAGCCACGCCCCTGCTCACCAGCTCTGGCGGCTTCAATTGCCGCATTCAGTGCCAGTAAATTGGTTTGTTCGGCAATCGAGCGAATAACCCCCATCACCTGGGTAATGTTATTGCTTTCGATGGCCAGGTTTTGCAGCACAGTGGATGTATTTTGCAATTGACCAGAGAGCAGAGCCATATTCCCAATGGTCTCCTTGACAACCGCTTGCCCCTCTTCCGCCTTGTTTTCAGCCTGACGGGCGGCAATTGCAGCACTATTTGTATTCTGGGCGATTTCGTTAACCGTTGCGCTCATCTCATTCATCGCCGCAGCGCTCTGATCTGTCTCCAGACGCTGCTGGGCCATTTGCTCTGCACTGGTTAGCCCCAGCTCGTTCAGTGCATCGGCGCCTGTCGATAACTGTTCGGCCACGTCATCCATTTCGCCAATCAATCTGCGGAAATGGCTAACCATATCATTCAGCGCCCGTGCGACTTGCCCCAATTCATCTTCCCGAATGACGGGGACGGTGACGGTCAAATCCTGCTCATGCTGCAATTTGTAAAGCGCTCTGCGCAAAGCGGTGAGCGGTTGACTGATCCCGCGAAAAATCCAGATCCCCAGCACGGATAAAGCGAACAGGGCAATCCCGGTGATGGAGAGGAAGGCAAATGAGAAATCAACGGCCAGACTTTCCAGGGTACCAACATGCTCATCTGCAAATCTCAGCTGGAGTTCAACCAGCTTGCCCAGCTCCTCATTAAAAGGATCAACCGTGCTGTATAACTGATGAATTGCCTTATCAAGAGGAGCTTTTAATGAAAGATCACTCTTAATACCATCCAGTGTAATGTCGGCTTTGTTCATCAATACCTGGGCAGACTCCGCAATCGCCCGCTCTTCCGCAGACATCTTCTGGGCCATGTAACGCTTCCATTCCGTTGCTGCTTTTAACTGCGCTTCAGTAACGGAACGTTTTGCCTCTTCACGGGTGATTAATCCAACATGCGCTTTATTGATCGCATCAACGACACTGACCGCATACAAGTCTGAAATCAGCTTCAGTTCGGATAACTGCTGCACCTCCTCTTCATTCACCTGATGGGCAGCCTGATTCATCAGGCGCATCCCCCAAAGGGAGAGAGTGCACAGCAAAATCATACAAAACAGCGGTACCACAACCAGCATCAATAATTTGCTACGAACCGAGATCCCTTTCATGGTGTCGTCCTCATACTCAGGCCACTGGTCGTTTAATATGCAATTGATACACCAAGCATCACGCGACCACTCATTTCAATACAATCACCCGCTTACCTCATTAAAAAGCGCGGTCTGTGCACCATAGTGCAATGCAAGTTGCAACCTGTTCGCAAAACCAGACCTTAAACACATCACCGCAGAAGAAGGGCTAATGCCCTTATTGATAATGCGCTTTTTGAGTCTATTCATCATTTCGTTGATGTCTAATCTTCGCAAAGCAAAATCCGTAGCGCGTTGCAGCCTGCATCGTCCATGCACTGATGGCGGCAACGTCCACGAAACTAGCAAGCAATGCGAGTGATGTGGCCATCCTGCAGCTTATAGAAGGCATCTTGGGGCAACTCCTGTGACCAGATCGCCTCATAGTCGAGATCGGCATAGACGCCACGCAACATGGCACCGAGCAGACCGTGGGAGATAACGATGGCCCGCTCGGCGATGGCAGGATCCTGCAACCACTGGTGTGCCCGGCGCTGAATGCTCTCGAAGCTCTCGGCCCCCGGTGCCTGCAGATACCAGTCCCCCTTGCCGGTATCGAGTTCGGGGTGGGCAAGACGCAGCACCGGGATCTGGCAGCTCTCCCACTCCCCCATCCCTAACTCCATCAATCGATCGTCCCAGATTATGCGATCAGTTGACAGCCCCAACTGCTCACACACCAGCAATGCAGTCTGACGGGCGCGACCGAGCGGGCTAGCATAGACGGTCCAGCGGGCGGGATCCGCCAGTTCGACGGCAAGGCGCCGCCCCATGGCGATGGCTTGCGCCTCACCCTTGTCGGTCAGATCGGAGTTGCAACGCCCCTGCAGACGCTGCTCGGCATTAAAGCGGGTCTGGCCATGGCGCAGCAGATAGATGAGTCGAGACATGATTTCTCCAGCACGTTCAGAGAGATAGAAAAATAAGGGGGACGATGATAGCAGATGAGCCAGGTGGATGGCCCAAACAGACGTGTAAACGCAGGCGTAAAAAACGGGTCAGTGCCGACCCGTTTGCTGTCAATTTGGCCAGAGTGAACTGGCTCAGCCCTTCTTGATCTCCCGCAGGTAGCGGTAGATGGAGTGAACCGAAATGCCGAGCTGGCGCGCCGCAATCTGGGCACTGTCTTTAAGCTCGAAGATCCCCATGTCGTGCAGCTGGTTGACGATGACCCGGGTCTTCTGGGACGGGGGCACCGCCTCGTTGCCACGCACCTCGGCACTGACGGTGTCGATGGTGCTGTTGAGCGCTTCGTCGATGTTGCGGGCGAACACCTCCGGGGTGGCATGGCTCTCGTGGGGATGCATGCACTCCGGCATCATGGTACGCAGCACAGATTGCAGCGGAGCGTCCATGTCGCTGTTGATGCAGAGCAAGCCGATGGCCCTGTGCTCCCCGTTGCGGATCACGGTCGTGATAGAGCGCAGGGTCTTGCCGGTGGCGCACTTGGTCATGTAGGGACTGGAGATATCCTGCCCGCTCTTGAGCTTCATCATCGCCAGGTTGGTGATGGGAGCGCCGACACTGCGACCGGTGATATGGCCGTTGGCAATCTTGACGATCGAGGGATTGCGCGCATCCAGACTGTGGAGCAGCACTTCAGTGTGCTGACCATACATGGCGGCGATGCCATCCACTATGTTCTCCATCGACTTGAGGATCTCAAAATCGCTCAGACTCAACTCTTGCAGCTTCACAATGGGACCTTCTTGCAAGGGTTGCTGCCGGGCAATGTGCGCCGGGCAGAACCGACAGGGACATCAGGCGGACATGATATCAATAATGGTGCTGTCTGTGGCAGACATGCCCTCCTTCACCATCTGGCCGACGTTGCGGATGGTCTGATCCACGTCGCCGGCGACGATCCCCTGCCCCGACACCGAGTGACTGTTGAGGGCCATCAGGAAACCGCGCACCGCCGCGCCGGAGGAGGTACTGACCTTCATGGCGCAGGAGGCTTTCGCCCCGTCACATACCATACCGGCACTGTCGCTCAGTACGTTCTGGATGGCGAAGCAGGATTGCTCGAAGCTGCCGCCCGCCAGATAGACCATGGCCATGGAGGCGGCCGCGCTGGTCACGGTATTGCCACAGAAGGCCGACAGCGGCGGATAGTGGGACTTGATATAGATGGCGCCCAGATGGCTCATGATGAGGGCGCGAGCCAGCTGCTCTTCGCTGGCCGCAAAACGCTCGGCAATCACCATCACCGGAATGGTGGCGGCAATGCCCTGGTTGCCGCTGCCAAAGTTGCTCATGGCTGGCAGGGTCGCGCCCCCCATGCGGGCATCGGAGGCGGCCGCCGTCATCATCACGATGCGGTTCATCACATCCTCGCCGATAAGACCGGCATTGATGTTCTGCTGCATGGTGCGGCCAATCTCCAGGCCATAGGGGTTATTCATCCCCTCGGCAGAGAGCTTGCCGTTAAGCTCGGAGGCTTTGAGGATGAACCTGATCTGCTCGAACTCCACCTGGGTGGCGAACTCGTAGATGGCGGCGATGCTGATATCTACCCCATCGCAGATGGAACCGGTGGCGCCGCCCTGGCTCTGATCAGCGGTGAAGGTCACCTCGCCATCGCGGCGCTGCTCGACGATGCGGGTATGACCGCCGCAGAGGGTCACTTCGGCGCTGTGTTCTTCACCCTTGTCATCAGTGCCATAAACGGTCACGCGGCAGAAAATAAACTCGGGGGCGGCGGTGCGGCTCACCTGCACCTTGCCGGCATCGATCAGCTGCTGGGCACGCTCCACCTGTTCTGGCTGGATCGCGGCCAGCACCTCCAGCCCGGCATCGGCGTTACCGCCGATAGCACCGGCCGCGGCCGCAATGGCCAGACCGATCTTGCCGGTGCCCGGCACATAGACACCCATCGAGTTTTTATAGAGATTGTCCGACACAGCAACCTCGAGGCGACCGGGCTCACAGCCCAGTTGCCGGGTGGCGACCGCTGCGGCATAGGCGGCGGCGATTGGCTCGGTACAACCCAGCGCTGGTTTGACAACCTGTTGAATAATCTGCAGATACTGCTGCCACGCTTGTTTCATCACTTGAACCTTTTTATCAGCATTAACGAGCGATATGGGCGATCGCTTCCACTTCAACCTTGACGCCCATCGGCAGATCCTTCACTGCGAAGCAGCTGCGCGCCGGACAATCTTTCTGGAAATAGGCTTTATAGACCTCGTTGAACGCGGCAAAATCGCTGATCTCGGCGAGGTAGCAGGTGGTTTTGAGCACGGTATCCAGCGAGCCGCCAGCGGCTTCCAGCACGGATTTCAGGTTTTCCAGTGACTGGCGGGTCTGGGCGGCAATCCCCCCTTCCACCACACCACCCTGCTGCTTGCAGACCGGCAACTGACCGGAAGTAAAGATAAGGTCGCCATAGGCAGTGCCGTGGCTGTAGGGACCGATAGCGTCAGGTGCCGCTGCTGCTGTGATGATGCGTTTCATATAGCCACTCCTGTTTGTGCAATTTTTTTTGCAACCATGAATCTCATTCCGTTCAACATTATTTGCTTTTTATTTTATCCATTCAACAAAAAGATACAAAAATGGCGTTTAAAGGCACCTTTCGGCCTCAATATAAACCGTGATCACCATCCTGATTTGAACAAAAGTACTCTTATGGGCATTGTTTATGACAGTTTCATTCAACTATATTTGCGCCGCTTTCCCACATCCCTACAAAAAAGAAGGTTTTAATGGACGCGCATAGCACTACACTCGCCAGCCCCGTGATGGGCACGCTGGAATGGAAAGAAGCGGTTCGCTTCGACAGCACCGACTGGGGCTGGATCATCATGAGCATCGGCATGGCCATCGGCGCAGGGATCGTCTTCCTGCCGGTACAGGTGGGTCTGATGGGCTTGTGGGTCTTTCTGCTCTCGGCGGTGATCGGCTACCCCGCCATGTACATGTTCCAGCGCCTCTTTATCAACACCCTGGCCACCTCGCCGGAGTGCAAGGATTACCCCAGCGTCATCACCGGCTACCTTGGCAAGAACTGGGGTGTGCTGCTCGGCGCCCTCTACTTCGTGATGCTGGTGATCTGGGTCTTCGTCTACTCCACCGCCATCACCAATGACAGCGCCTCCTTCCTGCAGAGCTTCGGCGTCACCGAGGGCCTGCTCTCCGAAAACCCGCTCTACGGTCTGGTGTTGATCTGCGGTCTGGTGGCACTGGCCTCGCGCGGCGAAAACCTGCTGTTCAAGATCTCCACCTTTATGGTGCTGACCAAGATCAGTGTGGTAGCGGTGCTCGGCCTGATGATGGTGGACAAGTGGGATGCGGCCAACATCACCGCCATGCCCGCTGCCGGTGACTGGATGAAGGATGCCATCATCATGCTGCCCTTTACCCTCACCTCCATCCTCTTTATCCAGAGCCTGAGCCCCATGGTGATCTCCTACCGCTCGCGGGAAAAGTCGCTGGAGGTGGCCCGTTTCAAGGCGATGCGCGCCATGAATATCGCCTTCGGCATCCTGTTCGTGGTGGTGTTCTTCTACGCGGTCTCCTTCACCCTGGCCATGGGCCACGATCAGGCGGTCAAAGCCTCCGAAGAGAACATCTCCGCGCTGGCCATGGTAGCCCAGGGGATGCCCGGCCAGACCCTCAAGCTCCTGAGCCTCACCCTCAACATCTTTGCGGTAATGACCGCCTACTTCGGCGTTTACCTCGGTTTCCGTGAAGCCTGTCAGGGTCTGGCGATGAACCTGCTGCGCCGGGTGCTGCCGGAAAACAGCATCAACAAAGGATTGGTAGGCAAAGGGATCATGGTGTTTACCGTCATGCTCTCCTGGGGGGCTATCGTGCTCAACGCACCGGTGCTGAGCTTCACCTCCATCTGCAGCCCCATCTTCGGCATGGTGGGTTGCCTCATCCCGGCCTATCTGGTCTATCAGGTACCGGCGCTGCACAAGTACAAGGGCACCTCCCTCTACATCATCATCGTCACCGGCCTACTGCTCTGTGTCTCGCCCTTCCTGGCGTTCAACTGATCGGTTTCCCCTTATCGACCACGGGTCACCTTCGGGTGGCCCGTTTTCTATTGGTGCGGCTGACCGCGCCCCCGCCCGGAAGTAAAAAGCCAAGGGGATCACAACTTGCAACCGGCCATCACCCAAGGGAGGCCGCTCGGAGTACTATTCAGGCAACACGACTCACGCCCGCACTCCGGTATCGAGGCTTCACATGAAATGGATTTTCAACCCCGCCATCCGGCTGGGCAATCAGCTCTCCTTCAAATACAAATTCCTGCTCTGGTCCTGCCTGATGCTGCTGCCACTGGCCTACAGCATGGCCAATCTGCTGGGGCGGCTGCAGGATGACAACGTCCAGGCCAACCGCGAGCTGGCGGGAGTGGCCAATCTCAACCCCGTGCCCGCTATCGAACAGGCCCTGCTCACCCATCGCAATCTGGTGACCCGTCACGCCTATGAGGTGGATCCGGTCGGTGATGATCAGGTCAAGGCAGCCGCACAAATAGTTGCTCAGAGCCTGCAAGCCTTTGCCGACACCCGCCAGAACAACCCCTCCTTTGAGGTGATCCAGCAGGGCTGGGCCGCCCTGCAGAGTGAAACAGGCAAGCTGGAAGTGGAGCAGAGCAACCTGCGCCACGACAAGCTGCTGACTGAGGTGCGCCACCTCTACAAGCACATTACCGCCAGTAGCAGCCTGATCCAGGATCCGGCGCTCGGTACCTACTACATGGTGATCCTCGCCAGTGAGCGGTTGCCGCAACTGCGCGACCTGCTGGCTCAGGTGCGGGATCGCGCCGCCACCATCGCCGATTTCGGCCTGTTTCAGGCCGAGGGCTACAGCGGCCTGCGTTTTCGTCTCGACCTGATCAGCGCCACTCTGCAGGAGCTGGAGGCCGATCTGACCCTGCTCTACCAGATCGAACCGGCCTACCGCGCCGAGCTGGGTCAGCAGACCGATGCTCTGATACAGCTGGTGCGTCAGGGGCTCGAGACCATGGAAAACAAGATGATGAAGGATCAGCTGGTGCAACTCTCAACCAAGGAGGTGCAGGCGCTGGGGGATAAGATGGACGAGGCCATCACCGCGCTGGCAGGCCAGGTACGCCAGCGGCTGGAGGCCGACCTGCATCATCGGCTGGCCGCCAACCAGCGACACTTCTGGTGGGTCACCGCGCCGCTGACCGTCAGCTTGCTGCTCTACCTCTACCTGATGATCGGTGCCTATATCTCCCTGCGCGACACCGTAGGGCGGGTGCGTGATATTGCCGCTCGGGTCAACGCCCAGGATCTTAGCCAGCATATCGAGATCGTTGGTCAGGACGAGCTGGCCGCCATCAGCCGGGATTACAACGTGACCCTGGAGACCCTGCGCACCCTGATGCTGCGAGTGCGGGAAAATGGCGTCACAGTAGTGGAGAGCGCTACCGAGATCGAAGCGCGCACCTGCCGCTCGCAGGAGGTCATTGCCGATCAGCAAGGGGAGACCCATCAGGTCGCTACCGCCATCAAGGAGCTGGCTGCGACTTCACAAGACATGGCGGGCAACGCCCTGCAAGCCGCCCGCATGACCCAGGAGGCGCAGAACGTGGTCGGTCAGGGCGAGGATGTGGTGGAGCGCACCATCAAGGCCATCGACCATATCAACCGCGAGGTGTTGCGCACCGCCGACACCATCGGCCAACTGGAGCAGCAGTGCAGCCAGATTGGCGGCGTCATCAGCGTGATCCGCGGCATCGCCGAACAGACCAACCTGCTGGCCCTCAACGCTGCCATCGAAGCGGCCCGGGCCGGTGAGCAGGGTCGCGGCTTTGCAGTGGTGGCCGACGAGGTGCGCTCTCTTGCCAACCGCACCCAGGGGGCTACCGTCGAGATCCAGCAGATGATTGAACAGCTGCAATCCGGCGCCCGTGCCTCGGTCACCGCCATGTCAGCGGCCAGCCATGAAGCACAGGAGGGGGTCGGGCTGGCGCAGGAGGCAAAACAGGCCTTCGGCGCCATCACCGAGAAGGTGGATCGGATGGTCGATACCAACGCCATCATCGCCAGCGCCATCGAGCAGCAGGGCGCCGTGGTCAACGAGATCGAACGCAACGTGGTGCGCATCTCCGATGGCAGCGACGAGGCGCTGCAAGTGGCCAACGCCGCCCGCGATGCCGCCCGCCAGATCCACCAGCTCACCGAACAGCTGCGCGCCATGGTACAGAGCTTCGTGCTGTAACAGAGCGCTGACAAGCCGGGCTCAACGTGAGCCCGGCATTATCCGGTCTCGCCCCTGCCAACAACATCTCGGTTGCTCGGATCATCCAGAAAATCTCTGCGACCCACTTGCCGGGCAAATGCCAACAAAGTAGTCTCGAACGAAAACAAAATGCGGCATTCCCGACACGCACGGTCTGCGACGTCGAGGCAAGCAAGCCGCCTGCGAGCCACAGATTAAAACCAGCGTCACGTCATCTATCACCCGCTTCAAGCGAGGATTTACCCATGGCCAGATACCAGTTTTTTACCATTCCGGCGTCCAATCGGCAGCAATACACCTTTATCGACATGGCATCTCCGACTTTTCTGAGTGAAAAGGCGGCACTGCTGACCCAAGGATTCGAGGTGGAGGAGGACTTTATTGACGCAACCAGCCCGCGAGAGGCCGTCGAGAAGTACCAATCCAATTTTCTCTATATAGCGGATGAGATAGGCAAGTCCGATAGCAGCTACGCCGCGGCCGTCGCCATGCTGGAGATTGGCAAGGGGTTATTGGGCAATAAAACCCGCCGAGATTAGGTGCAGCGGTAAAGAGTGGTGGCCATCGTGGCAACGCGCCCGATGGCCATATGGCAAGACATCAATTCGGTAAGTCAGAAGCGCCCCAGCTGCTGGAGCATCTCGATCAGCTCCTCTTCGCTGCTCGGCTCATAGGCCAGCTGAAGGCTCGGCGCAGCGCCTCCCATCAGCATGTAGACGTTGGTGCTGCAGTGGTCGTAGTGATACCACTTACCGTCGATACAGACGTCGGTATAGCATCTCGGGTCCCTTTTCAGTTCCATATGCACATCCTTTTGTTACATTCCATCAACATCACTTCTGACCGTAAGACAACCCGCTGCGACCTATCTTGATACAGATCAAGATGTGCAACGGCAGTGCTCCTGCGGACGCAACTCCCGCAGTTTTCCTCTCGGATGGCGTTGTGCAGCGCAAGTCCTCCTTTCTTCTCTTCCCTGACTTGAGCCTGACTACACTTAGCCCTGTCGACCCACACCACCATCTGGAGTCATACCGATGAAACCGAGGCTTTCCACCCCCACGATTTTCTCGCTCTTGCTCTGTGGCGCACTGCTTGTGCAACCTGCTCTTGTGCAGTCGGCCAAGGCCGCCATCGACCCCAAGCCTGCCAGCGAATTTACCATCAAGGCAAACCAGCAGGTGCTCAATACCCTGCCCTTCAATGACAAGCAGGATTTCGAGGATGCCCAGCGTGGCTTTATCGCCAAGCCGGAGACCCTAACCATCAAGGATGACAAGGGCAACGTGGTGTGGGATCTGGAGCAGTACAAGAGCTACATCGGCCTCGACAAGGCCGCGCCGGACAGCGTCAACCCCAGCCTGTGGCGCAATGCCCAGCTCAACATGCAGTACGGCTTGTTCAAGGTCACCGACAAGATTTACCAAATTCGCGGCTTTGATCTCTCCAACATCACCTTTATCGAAGGCAACAAGGGCTGGGTGGTGTTCGATCCGCTGATCTCCCCGCAAACCGCCAAGGCGGCGCTGGCCTTCATCAACAAGACCCAAGGGGAGCGCCCGGTCACTGCGGTGGTCTACAGCCACTCCCACGTGGATCACTACGGCGGTGCCGCCGGTCTGTTCAACTCGCTGGACGAGGTGAAAAAGAACGGCGTCGAGATCATCGCGCCGGAAGGATTTACCGAACACGCGGTGTCGGAGAACGTCATCGCCGGCAACGCCATGGCTCGCCGCGCCGTCTACATGTACGGCGCCCTGCTGCCGCGTAACCCGCAGGGGGGCGTCAACGGCGGTCTGGGGCAAACCACCTCCACCGGCGTGCCCTCGCTGCTGTTGCCGACCCGCTTTATCACCAAAACCGGTGAGACGCTGACGGTCGATGGCGTCAAGATGGTCTTCCAGATGACCCCGGGCACTGAAGCCCCGGCCGAGATGAACACCTGGTTCCCGGACAGCAAAGCATTGTGGATGGCCGAAAACACCACCAACACCATGCACAACATCCTCACCCTGCGCGGCGCCCAGGTGCGCGATGCGCTGAAGTGGGCCAGCTTTCTCAACGAGACCATTGAAACCTGGGGTGATCAGGCCGAGGTCAAGTTCCAGAGCCACCACTGGCCACGCTGGGGCAATGCAAATATCGTCGACTACTTTAAGAAGCAGCGTGACCTCTACAAATACATCCACGACCAGTCGGTGCGCCTGATGAACATGGGCTACACCGGTGAGGAGATCTCCGAACAGATCACCCTCCCCCCGAGCTCAACGACTTCTGGCCGAACCGCGGTTATTACGGCACCCTGCGCCACAACAGCCGCGCCATCTATCAGCGCTATATGGGCTGGTACTCCGGCAACCCCTCCGATCTCGACAACCTGCCCCCAGAAATGGTCGGCCCCAAATATATCGAGTTCATGGGGGGCGAGCAGGAGGTACTGAAAAAAGCCAAAGCTTCGTTCGACAAGGGGGAATATCGCTGGGTAGCAGAAGTGCTCAAGCATCTGGTGTTTGCCAACCCGAACAACACAGAGGGCAAGCTGCTGCTGGCAGATGCACTGGAGCAGCTGGGCTATCAGGCTGAATCCGGCCCGTGGCGCTCCGTCTATCTGCAAGGCGCCTATGAGCTGCGCAATGGCGTTCCCAATGTTGGCGGAACAGTCACCGCCTCACCGGATACCATCCGGGCCATGAGCCCCAGCATGCTGTTTGACTATCTCTCGGTGCGCATTAACCCCGAGAAAGCGGCGGGCAAGAAGATGGTCATCAACATGGCGTTCACCGACATAGAGGAGAAACATACCCTGAGTCTGGAGAACTCGGTGCTCAACCACACAACCCGCTATGCCGCCAAGCCTGATGTGACCATTACCCTGAGCAAGAAGACGCTGGATGATATCCAGCTCGGTCAGGGCACCATGGAGCAGAAGATCGCCAACGGCGAGATCAAGATAGAGGGTGATCAGCAGACGTTCAGCGACTTCGTCACGCTGCTCGACAAGTTCAACTTCTGGTTCAACATAGTGACGCCATGATGCAACGCACCTTGCGCGCATGCATGGTCCTCCTCTGCCTCATCCCCGGGATAGGGCAGAGCTGTGGTTATGATGCCCTTTATCCCAATCCGTTCGAACAGAGCTGGCCGGGGACGGTCAATATTGCCATGGCCACAGCGACTGCGGTGAGCCGTGAGCAGTTACCCCCCTTGGCAGCCCTGACAGGCGAAGCCGGCTTCTCCCGTAGCCAGGCATGGCTCCAAACCCTCAAAAGTCGACTCCAGCAGGCAGGGGTAGGCGGCGGGATCTCCATCCTGCTTATCGACTCAGGACTCTGGTCCAGAGTACGAGGCAAGGAGTCCCTACTGCTCCAGCTGCACACCAGCGGCCCAAACCCAAAAGACCGGGTGATGCTGCTGAGTGAAGCCGCCATCAATGCCATGTTGAATGGGTCGCTCTCCATCGAGCAGGGACTGCAATTGGGTATTGTGGAGCTGCAAAGAGACGACAATCAGCAGCTACAGCGGGATCTGCACAAGGCGCTGAGCTCGCAGACCTGACCGCCACAGGAGGAACCGATAGAACAAAGGGAGGCAAATGCCTCCCTTTTTTATGCCTTCACGGCGAACATCAAGCGCGGGCGCTTATTCGTCTTCCAGATAGGCGTAGCCTTGCAGGCCCAGCTCCAGCTCGTCGAGCAGGGCTTTGCGAGTGGCATCGTCCAGCGCCGGGTGAGCGGCGATCCGCTGGTAGTTTTCGCGGATCACGGACGGGTCGATGTTGACGTAACGCAGCAGCTGGTCGACGGTGTCGCCACGCACCACGTTGCGAATGTCCATCTTGCCCTCTTCGTCCAGCCACACTTCCGCGCAGTGGGTGTCACCGAACAGGTTGTGCAGGTCGCCGAGGATCTCCTGATAGGCACCGACCAGGAAGAAGCCGACGTGGCACTCTTCGTTCTCGCCGTAGACCGGCATTGGCAGGGTGCTCTCGACCCCCAGACCGTCGACATAGTGCTCGACCTGACCGTCGGAGTCACAGGTAATATCCATCAGGATACCGCGACGGCTAAGCGGACGATCGAGACCAGCCAGCGGCATCACCGGGAATACCTGACCGATACCCCAGGCATCCGGCAGGGACTGGAACAGGGAGAAGTTGGCAAAGCACTTGTCCGCCAGCTTTTCACTCAGCTCGTCAGCCAGCGCACGGTGGTTGCGGTTGACCGGGTTGAGCAGCTCTTTGAGTGCCAGACAGGTGTTCTGGTGCAGCATCTCGGCCCAGGCACGCTGTTCAAGGTTCAAGAGGCCCATGGTGTACTGGGTATTCACGTCACCTAGATCGGCTACCGAGTCATGGAAGATCTCCAGCAGGGAGGGATCTTCGCTGCGCAGATCCAGCCAGCCTTTCCACATGTTCTGCAGAATGGTCGGTGCATCTTCGTCCGGCGCGCTGATGTCGTTCATCTCCACCCCTTCGGCACCAATGATATTGGTGACCAGCACGGCGTGGTGGGCGGTCAAGGCACGGCCAGACTCGCTGATGATGGTCGGGTGCGGCAGATCGAACTCGCGGCAGACATCGCCGATGCCCCATACCACGTTGTTGGCGTACTCGGAGAGGCTGTAGTTGGCGGAGCAGTGGCTCTGGGAACGGGTTCCCTCGTAGTCCACCCCCAGGCCGCCACCGACGTCCACAACTTCGATGTTGGCACCGAGGCGACGCAGTTCAGCGTAGAAACGGCCGCACTCGCGGATGCCGCCCTGAATGTCGCGGATATTGGCGATCTGGGAGCCCAGATGGAAGTGCAGCAGTTGCAGGCAATCCAGCTTGCCCAGCCCGCGCAGACGCTCGATCAGCGCCAGGATCTGGGAGGCGGAGAGACCAAATTTGGACATGGAGCCGCCGCTCGATTCCCACATGCCGGAGCCGGTGGAAGCGAGCTTGGCACGCACCCCGATGTTGGGCTTGATGTTGAGACGAGCTGACTCGTCCAGCACCATCTCCAGCTCGGAGGGCTTCTCCACCACGATGTAGACCTTGTGGCCCATCAGGTTGCCCAAGAGGGCGTGGCGGATATATTCGCGGTCTTTGTAACCGTTGCAGACGATCACCGAGCCTTGCTCATGGTGATGGGACAGCACGGCCAGCAGTTCCGGTTTGGAACCAGCTTCCAGGCCAAGCCGGGGCTTGTCGCTGTAGGACTGGCTGATGGTCTCGATGACACGACGCTGCTGGTTTACCTTGATCGGGTAAACGCAGAGGTAGTCCCCTTCATAGCCAGACTTCTCGATGGCCTGACCAAAAGCGTTGAACAGCGCATCGACCCGACTCTTGAGGATGTCAGGGAAGCGCAGCAACACGGGGGTGGTCAGCCCGGACTGACGCAACTGTTCGATGGCGTCAGAGAGCACGATATGCGCGTCAGGGCGTGATTTGTCGGGGGCGACGGTCACATGACCGGCGTCATTGATATTGAAAAAACCCGCACCCCAGTAGGGAACGTTGTAGACCTTCAAGGAGTCCTTGCTGGACCAGTTAGTCATGGGCTATGCCTCGCAAATGAGCGACCCAAAGTCGCCTTCGTTACCCTCAATCACATCCAGACCATCTAGTGCAGAGTACGGCGAGCGCTGCCATCACGAGACGCAGCCACCCAAACCAACCTTTTGCACATCGCGGCAAGCCAGAGGCTGCCTGGTGGATCTTGGGGAAGTAACGAGTCTTGATGTGGGGCTGGTGGCTTTACATCAAGCTCAACGGTATGCGGTGCCACTATGCCGTAGCGCCGCGGTACTTTGATGACAGACGACATCAGCCACGCCGTCAGTTCATCATTCGGCAGCGATCCCGACAGAAGGAGAGGGTTCCAAGGAAGAGAAGCGAAGGCGCCAGCACGCATGCGTGTTGATAGACGACAACAACCACAGCCCACCTCACCGTCAGTGACCGCCCATGACAAGGGAAGATGATGAGCCGGTGGCCCACTCGGTCAAATGAAGGATGAGAGTCTGTTGTTCTCCCTGATACCGGAGCCTAACCGGTATTAAAGAAACCATTCCCCAGCAGTGTCTGTCGTTTCTGCGTGCCTCGCCCTATAGGCGTATGATCGGTCGGGTTTCTGGCGGCTCTGCCTGCTTCAGGGTTGCCCTTGGATCGGCGCGGAGTGTACACACTTACCGCGGGCAGTGACAATAAAAAATAGTGTTCAAAATCCCCTTTTAATAAGTCGATCAAATCTTGCTGGCGAGCAGGCGGGCTCTGGGATGGCGCAGGTTATGCGACAGCCCGGTTTCCCCTTGAAAAGTGTGTGAAAACGCCATGATTGGGCTGGCGCCTTGCAGTGCGGTAGCTGAGGGGAATTTGGTCGCCACCGCCAGCGCCTAAATATCGTAATAAATGCCACATTTATGCGACCTCCCTCCCGGACGTTGCCCTGCGCGCCGCACATTCGCCGCTCTTCCCTTGCGTCAAAAAATGTGAAAAACCTGCGCTGACGCAATGAGTGCCCCGCACGGATTGGCCACAATGACCGCTCACAATCGGTTAGAGGCTGACTAATGGATACCCTGCTTGAGCGTTTTCTGCGTTACGTAACTTTTCATACCCGCTCCGATGAGACCAATCCAGCCTGCCCCAGCAGCGAAGGCCAGCTGATCTTTGCCAGTGCCCTACAAGAAGAGATGAAGGCGCTGGGGCTGACCCAGGTCACTCTGGATGAGCACGGCTACCTCACCGGCTGCCTGCCGGGCAATCAGCCGGACGCCCCCGCCATCGGCCTGATTGCCCACATGGATACCGCCGACTACGAGGCGGAGCACGTAGTACCGCAAATCATCGAAAACTATCAGGGCGGCGACATCTGCCTTGGCAAGGGTGACGAGGTGCTCGCCATCCGTGACTACCGCTTCCTGAAAAACTATCTGGGTCAGGACCTCATCACCACCGACGGCACCACCTTGCTTGGCGCTGACGACAAGGCGGGTATCGCCGAGATCCTCACTGCCATCGACCACCTGCAGGCCCACCGAGATCCCCCGCGGCGATATCTGGGTCGGCTTTACCCCGGATGAAGAGATTGGCCGCGGCGCCAACCTGTTCCCGCTGGAGAGATTCCCGGCCAAGTGGGCCTATACCGTGGATGGCGGCGAACTGGGCGAGCTGGAGTATGAAAACTTCAACGCCGCCAGCGCCACGGTGCGTTTTATCGGCAATAACGTCCACCCCGGCACCGCCAAGGGGAGCATGATCAACAGCCAGACCCTGGCCGCCCGCTTCCACGCCGCCATGCCTGCCGAGCAGACCCCGGAGTGCACCGAAGGGTATGAGGGCTTCTTCCATCTGGCCCAGATGAGCGGCACGGTGGAGGAGAGCACCCTGCACTACATCATCCGTGACTTCGACGACGAGCACTTCGCCGCGCGCAAGGCCGAGATGCAGAACCGGGTGGCCGCCCTGCAGGCCGAGTATCCGAAGGCCCGCATCGAGCTGACCCTGACCGACAGCTATCGCAACATGCGCAGCCAGATTGAGCCGCACATGCATATCGTCGAGCTGGCCAAGGCCGCCATGGAGGCCGCCGACGTGGTGCCGAAAATCAAGCCCATTCGCGGCGGTACCGATGGCGCCCGCCTCTCCTTTATGGGTCTGCCCTGCCCTAACCTCTTCACCGGTGGCCACAACTTCCACGGCAAGCACGAGTTCATCCCGCTGCAATCGATGGAGAAATCGGTCGCCACCCTGGTGGAGCTGGTGCGCCTCACCGCAGCCTGGCGCGGTTAATCGATTACCATGACAACCAAGGGGGGAGCCGGTTAACCGGCTCTCCCCTTGCTATCTGGCCATCCCCCATCAGGAAAGGGAAACCGGGGAGAGTCGCTCAGGAGCAACTGGCTGCCGCTGCCATCAAACTGTCATCCCGCTGACATGTCGCGGGAACAGTGCCACATCATGCTGGGAGCAACGGATCGCCGGAGCCCTCCAGATGTTCACTATCGATACCCTGCTGACCCAGCACTTCCCCCGCCTGCTTGGCTACCCCCTGCTTACCCCGTTGTTCAAGCGGCTGCTGGGCTGGCTGCTCAACGAACGTGCCTTTGCCGACTTTGCCGCCCGCTACCCGCACCTGCGCGGCCTCGACTTTGTCGAGCAGGCGCTGACCCAGCTCGATTTCGACTATCGGGTCAGCGAGGCGCAACTGGAGCATATTCCCGCCAGCGGCCGGGTCATTCTTGTTGCCAACCACCCCATCGGCTCGCTGGATGGACTGGCGCTACTGCAACTGCTCGGTCGCATCCGCCCCGATGTGAAGATCGTCGCCAACCAGCTGCTGGCCCAGCTCGCGCCGCTGCGCCCTTTGCTATTGCCGGTGGACAATATGGAGGGCAAGACCGATCGACAGGCCATCCTCGCCATGAACGAACACCTCGCCCATGAAGGGGCGCTGGTGATCTTCCCCGCAGGCGAAGTCTCGCGGCTTGGCCTAAAGGGGGTGAAAGACGGCCCCTGGCAGGCAGGCTTTATCAAGCTGGCCCAGCGCACCCGTACCCCGCTGGTGCCCATCCATCTGGGAGGGCGCAACAGCCTCTGGTTCTATCTCGCCTCCTGGCTCAACAAGCCCGCCTCAGCCCTGTTGCTGGTGCGCCAGCTGTTTCGCCAGCAGGGGCAGACCCTGCCGGTGACCATAGGGGCGCGCATTCCACTCGGCAGTTTTCAGGATCTACCCGCCAAGACGGCGGCGCGGCTGGTGCGCAACCACCTCTACCGGATTGGCCGTGGCAAGGCGGGACGGCTGCAGACCGAGGCCCCCATCGCCCTGCCGGAGGATCGCCGCCAGCTCAAACAGGCCATCGAAAGCTGCGAACAGCTCGGCACCACCCCGGATGGTCAGGGGATCTACCTCTACCGCCGCCACGAACTGAGCCACTCGGTGATCCTGCGCGAGCTGGGGCGGCTGCGGGAGATCGCCTTTCGCGCAGTGGGGGAAGGATCCGGCAAGCGGCGGGATCTCGATGGCTTTGACAACGACTATCACCACCTGATCCTCTGGGATCCGGCCCGGCTCGATATTATCGGTGCCTACCGGTTCGCCCCGGTGGCGGAGCTGCTGGCCAGCAAGGGGAAGGATGGTCTCTACAGCCATACCCTGTTCGGCTTCGAGGATAAGTTGCTGCCCCGGCTGGAGCAGGCCATCGAGCTTGGCCGCAGCTTTATCCAGCCCGCCTACTGGGGCAAGCGGGGGCTCGATTATCTCTGGTTCGGCATCGGTGCCTATCTGGCCCGCTATCCCCGCTACCGCTACCTGTTTGGCCCGGTGTCGCTCTCCGGCAGCCTGCCGCCGGCGGCCAAGGATCTGCTGGTGAGCTTCTACCGCCAGCACTTTGCCCCCGAGCTGGCGCTGGCCCCCTCCCGCCGTCCCTACCCCGAGACGCAGCCTCTGTTCGAAGGGGTGGATTACGGCGCCGACCTCAAAGCTCTCAAGGCCCGCCTCGACAATTTGGGCTGCGCCATCCCTACCCTCTACAAGCAGTATTCCGAACTGTGCGAGCCGGGCGGCGTCCAGTTTATGGATTTTGGCATCGACCCCGACTTCAACCACTGCATCGACGGGCTGGTGTGGGTCGATGTGAGCCGCATCAAGTCCCACAAGCGGGCCCGCTATATCGGCAGTCATCTGGCCGAGTCGCACTTATAACCCTGCTGGCGCCAGGCAAACAGCCAAATGCAAAAAAGAGAGAGAGGCCATCGCCTCCCTCTCCTTCCACTCTCATGCTCAGCACCTTTTCGAGGCGCTCGGCCCATCAGGCGTTACTCGGCCGCCTTGCGATCCGAGTGGCCGAGATCCCGCTCTGGGGCGATGACATCGCGTACCCGCTGCTTGATCTCCTTGGCCTCGGGGAAGCCGTCATCGACCACCCGATCCCACACCTGCACCCCGCTCACCAGAATGCGAAACTCCCCCTTGCTGGCCGGCACCAGCGCCACCTCCCCCAGATCGCTGTCGAAGGTGGAGAGCAGCTCCTGTGCCAGCCAAGCGGCGCGCAACATCCAGCGACAGAGGGTGCAGTAGCGGATCTCGATGCGGGGTTTGCTGATCAGGGTTTCGGATTCAGTCATGAGGGACTCCATAAAAAATCGGCCAATGGCAGTAAGTGGCGTACCGCCGCCCAATGGCCGATCCCGATTCGGTCAAATCAGTGCTGATCAACCCCATGAAAATCGGCCAGCCAATGGCGGGCAATGGTACGCATCGCCGATTCTGGCAGCTCGAACAGGCCGGGTGCAAGAGGGCCTGCCGCCAGCATCCGGATCCCTTCCATAATCTCCGCCAGCACCAGATAGACATATTCGCCAATCACGGCGCCATGGACGAAGTTGACCGCCTCGCCCCGGTTGAGCAGGTAGATCTGGGTACCATCCGGCCGGTTGAGGGCCAGCACATGGGGGCACACCTCTTCGCTCGGCCACGGCAACTGGGCCAGCGAGAAGGCGAACTCGTCGTCAGCCGAGGTGACCGAGGCGACCATGGTGCCGGGGCGCAGCGCCTGCAGATCCGCCAAGTCCAGCGAGCCGTTGCCAGTAGAGCAGATCACCAGCTCGGCGCGGCTCAAGGCCTCAGCCTTGGTGATCAGGCGAAAACCGTGAGAGAGCGCTTCGACCTGTCGCAGCACATCTGTTTCCACCAGCCCGAGATGGAGGTTGCGACAGCGCAGGTCGCGGGCGATGCTGCGCCCCACCTTGCCATAGCCAAACAGCACGGCTTCGCAGACGTTGAAGGTACGGTTGAGGTTGCGGGCCAGTGACTCCGCGGAGTAGACCACGCTCAAACCAATCTGGATATCCTCGGCCTGCTTGAGGGGGCTGCGTGCCACCGACACCACCGGGGTCGCCAGCACCTCCTGCTCATAGCGCTGATGGCCGTTCTCGGTCATCTCCACCACCCCGAGGAAACGGGGGCCGAAGTATTCACTCAAGATCACCTGGGTTTTGGCAAAGTAACCGCCAATATCGAGGATCAGCAACCGCTCATGGGGGGCCACCAGCGGTGCAATCTGCTGGATGAGGCTGTCGGGTTCATTGGTCCAGCGTCGGTTGAGGGGCAGCACCGGATAGTGCTGGGATACCCACTCCAGGGTCGGACCGTGTACCGATTTCGGTTTGGGCAAAATGGCGCCAATCCGCCCAATCCGGGAAAGCGCTTCGATAAAACGGGGGCGATCGGGAAGCAGGTGAGTGACCAGCAAAATGCAGAGACCATCGATACGTCCCTGTCCGGTGAAATGGCGAAAAAACAGATGCTCAGATCCTTGACTGCGCAACTGTGGCCTCCTTATGTGCCGCAAAGCAGGCAAACAGAACCCGGCGCGGCCGGGTTCTGTGTGTGTCCAAATAAAATGAAAAACCTTTTTATCTGAAACACATAGGTGGCTCAATCATTATCTGCCAAGAGTATGAGCGGGTATGCAAAAATGACTGTAATTGCCTGTTTTTCATGCAAAAATCAGTACAAAGAAGCAGCAGGCCACACCCACCACAGGCTGAGCCCGGTTCCCGCCGCGGCGAGCAAGATCAGCCCACCCCAACGCACTGGCCAGGGTTTGTCACGCAACACCCACTCCAGCAGCGGCAGCAACCAGACCGGCAGCAACACCACCAGCGGCACCTCCACATATTGCCAGGCCAGCATCTGGACGAAGGCGAGGGCCAGCGCCAGACCGGCGGGTGCTACCTTGATGCCAACAAAGGTGGCAAGCAGGGCGCGAAAACCGGCGAAAGCGGCCAGCGCACCGGCCAGCTGGGCAATCAGCAGACTGCCATCGATGCCGATCACCAGCGCCAGCCAGATACAGCCGAGGGCAAACCCGAGCCCCTCGCGGCTATCACAGCGCAAGGTGCTCCAGCCAAACCAGAAGATGGCGGGCAGTAGCGCCAGCCAGATCCCGGGTTCGCTCGCCAATACCGATGCCAATCCCTGCCACCACACCAGCGCGCTGAACACGGCAAAGAGCAGCAGCGAGCCGCGCAGATCGTTCACCTGAGCCGCAATGGCGGGGACCAGCAGGGTTAGCGGCAGCCACTGCCACGCCTTTTCCGGTATGCCATAGAGGCCACCGAGCCAGGATCCCACCAGCCAGAGCGCCAGCGCGCCCCACAGATACCCCAATCGCGGCCAGCGCCACGATAGCAAAGCGGCTCCCAGAGGAGCCGCCAGGGTTTGCAGCAGAAGTTCCGCGCCCATTACTTGCGCACGCCTTCGACAAACAGGTTGATGTTCATCTCGTCCGGAATGCCGGGCAGCATGTAGCTCACGCCAAAGTCACTGCGTTTGATGGTGGTGGAGGCGTTGAAGCCGCTGCGGTAGCCGCCCCAGGGATCCTTGCCCTCACCGATCTTGACCAGATCGAAGGCCACTTCCTTGGAGACGCCGTGCAGAGTCAGGGTCCCTTTCAGCACGCCTTTATCCTTGGTGCCCTCGTAAGCGGAGCTGACGAAGGTCATCTTGGGATACTGCTTCACGTCGAGGAAGTCCGGACTGCGCAGGTGCTTGTCGCGGGCTTCGTGGTTGGAGTCGACGCTGGCGGCATCCACTTCAAAGCTCGCCTTGGCCGCCGCCGGGTTGGCATCATCCATGCTGAAGGTGCCGCTGAAGGTGTTGAAGCGACCCACCAGCTCGGAGAAGCCCAGGTGACCCACCTTGAACTGCACCGTGGTGTGCGCCGCATCCACATCGTAATCCGCCGCCATCAGAGGGGTAGCCATAAACAGGCAGGAGGCCAGCAGAGCCTTGGTCATTTTCATCCGTTCGTTCCTTCATCTTGGGGTTCACATCAGTGGTTAAAATGCTAACCTCGTTCTGAAGATGAATAATCAGTGATTTATTAAATTCATTATTTACTGAGGATGGAAAATGGACCAGATCGCCGCCATGCGCACCTTTATCAAGGTGGTGGAGTGCCAGAGCTTTACCAAGGCCGCCAACCAGCTCGGCATCTCGGTCGCCATGGCCTCCAAACTGATGCAGCAGCTGGAGGAGTCCCTCGCCACCCGGCTGCTGTCGCGCACCACCCGTCAGGTCAATCCCACCGAGGCGGGGCAGTTCTACTACCAGCGCTCCCTCGCCCTGCTGGCAGAGCTGGAAGATACCCACAGCCAGCTGACCCACCACAACCAGCAGCCCAACGGTACCCTCAAGCTCTCGGTGCCGATGGATTTTGGCTATCTGCACCTCTCCCCCGCCCTGCCGCTGTTTCGCCAGCGCTTTCCCGATCTCAAACTCGATATCGAGTACAGCGACCGGCGGGTCGCGCTAGTGGAAGAGGGGTTCGATCTGGCGCTGCGGATCGGCCACCTCAGCGACTCCTCGCTGGTGGCGCGCCAGCTGGCCACCATTCGGGTCGAGCTTTGCGCCAGCCCCGCCTATCTGGCACGCAAGGGCAGACCGGAAAAGCCCGAGGATCTCAAGCAGCACGACTGTCTGATCTACACCCTGACCCAGCCGGAGTGGCACTTCAAACGGGGAAACGAGCAGCAGAGCATCCGGCCACAGGGGCCACTGCGGGCCAACAACGGGGTGGCGCTGACCCGCGCCGCTTGTGATGATCAGGGCATCATATTGCAGCCCACCTTTATCGTGGGGGAGGCGCTGCGGTCAGGACAGTTGGTCAGCCTGCTGCCAGAGTGGGACAAGGGAGATGTGGGACTTTATGCGGTCTATCCGCACCGCCGCTTCGTCTCGGCCAAGGTGCGCTGCTTTATCGAGTTCGTGCAGGAGCGCTATCTCGCCCCGCTACAGTGGGATGCGCCGACCTGATTGCCAGAGCAGAGGGTACGGCCTGCTGGTCCGGCTTGAAACCTAACGCTGGCCGGATGCGTTGGTGGATGCGGCAACAGGGGTGAGCTTGGCTAGCAGACGCTCCTGCTCGGGGTGCAACTGCCAGCGTGGCAGTCGGGTGCGGACAACCGACAACTGCTGCTCACTGAGGGCATAGGGGAGCGCCACTTCAATCTCGGGGCAGTCAAACATGGCGGCCAGCTGCAGGATCAAAATGAGGTTTGCCTCGTCGGTCTTGTGCTTGTTGACCCGTTTGCGGATCTCGTGGCACAGCTGGGTTTCGGGGTCCTGGGTCATCGCCTGCCAGCCGAAACCGAACAACGGCACCAGCGCGCTGACAATCCCCAGCGCCGTCATCGGCTGCTTGGGGGGATGATAGAGTGCGTTGAGATCCAACCGAACAGGATTCTGACGAACCTCACCCCCACCAAATAAAATCGTTTTCGTCATTGGATTACCCGTTATATTCCACTAGACTGCGCCGCATATTTTACCCCGATATGCCAACGAGGTGCTGATGCTAAGCGATATCGAGATCTCCCGCCAGTCCCCCCGTCTCTCAATCCACGCGCTGGCCGAACGCCTCGCCATCCCCCAGCACCTGCTCAGCCCTCATGGCCACTACAAAGGCAAACTCAGCCTCGACCTGCTCACGTCTCAACACATACAGCGCGGCAAGCTGGTACTGGTGAGCGCCATCACCCCGACCCCGCTCGGTGAAGGGAAGACGGTGACCACCCTTGGCCTCTCCATGGGGCTCAACCATATCGGCCAGCCCAGCATCGCCACTATCCGCCAACCGAGCCTCGGGCCGGTATTCGGGGTCAAGGGGGGGGCCGCTGGTGGCGGCCACGCCCAGGTGGTGCCGATGGAGGAGATGAACCTCCACCTCACCGGCGATTTTCACGCCCTGACTGCAGCCCACAATCTGGCGGCGGCAGCCCTCGATGCCCGCCTGTTCCACGAACAGAAACTGGGTTCCGAGTTCACCGCCAAAACCGGCCTGCCGCGGCTCGATATCGATGCCGACAACATCCTCTGGCCACGCACCCTCGACATGAATGACCGCGCACTGCGCCACCTCACGATTGGACAGGGGGGCGCTGCCGATGGTGTGGAGCGCAGCGATCGCTTCGTCATCACCGCCGCCTCCGAGCTGATGGCCATTCTGGCGCTGGCGAGCGATCTGAAAGACCTGCGCCAGCGCATCGGCCGCATCCAGCTGGCCCGCGATATTCACGGCGAGCCCATTACCGCCGAACAGTTGGAAGTGGCGGGCGCCATGACGGTGCTGCTCAAAGATGCGCTGCAACCGACCCTGATGCAGACCACCGAACAGACACCGGTGCTGGTGCACGCCGGCCCCTTTGCCAACATCGCCCACGGCAACTCCTCGGTGATCGCCGATCGTATCGCCCTTGGCCTGACCGACTATGTGGTGACCGAGGCAGGTTTTGGCTCCGACATGGGGCTGGAGAAGTTCTTCAACATCAAGAGCCGCCAATCCGGTATTACCCCCGCCTGCGTGGTGCTGGTGGCCACGGTGCGCGGCCTCAAGGCCAACAGCGGCCTGCTCGATATCCGCCCGGGCCAGCCGCTGCCAGCCAGCCTGCAAGAGGAAGATCTGCCGACCCTCAAGCAGGGCTGCGCCAACCTCGCCTGGCATATCCGGAACGCCCGCCGCTACGGGGTGCCGGTGGTGGTCGCCATCAACCGCTTCCCCACCGACAGCGAGGCCGAACTGGCGCTGCTGGCCCATGAAGCGCAGCAAGCCGGTGCCTGTGGCGCGGCCATCTCCAACGCCTTCACCCAGGGTGGTGCCGGTGCCAGCGAGCTGGCCCGCGCCGTGGTGGCCGCCTGCGAGCAACCCGGCAAGGTGAAACTACTCTACCCCGACGAGGCGAGCCTCGACGCCAAACTGGCGACCCTGGTGGAGTGCGGCTACGGCGGCCGCGGAGTGCAGCTCTCCGACAGAGCGCGCCAGCAGCTGGCCCAACTCTCCGCCGAAGGGTGGGATCACTTGCCCATCTGCGTGGCCAAGACGCCGCTCTCCATCAGCCACGACCCCGCCCTCAAGGGAGTGCCGACCGATTTCGAGGTGCCCATCGACGAGGTGAAGCTCTGCGCCGGTGCCGGGTTCGTCTATGCGTTGGCGGGCCCCATCATGACCATGCCGGGGCTGGGCAGTTTGCCTGCCTATCGCCATATCGATATCGATCGATGAGAACGGCGAGATAGTCGGCCTGAGCTGAGCCCTTCCACAACGCCAGAAACAACAAGGCCCCGCCAATTGCGGGGCCTTCTGTTATCCATGCATCAACCCTTAGAGGGTGAAGCGCTGGGTCATATGGTGCAGGGTGTTGGCCAGCTTGCTCAGCTCGACGCAAGCCTGGGCGATCTGATGAGCGCCCTGGGCATTCTCGTCAGCGGCATTGTGAATGTTGACGATGCTGCGGTTGAGTTCTTCGGTCACCGCGTTCTGCTCTTCGGTGGCAGTGGCGATCAGAGTGTTCATGTCGGTGATGCGCACCACGGCACCGTTGATGGTCTCGATACTGGTACCGGCATCCCGTGCCAGACCGACACTCTCCTGCATCTGGTGACGACTCAGCTGCATGGCGTTGCCCGCCTCGGCGGCGCGGCTCTGCAAGAGCTCGATCATCTTGCTGATCTCGGCGGTGGAGTCCTGGGTCCGCTGGGCCAATGAACGCACTTCATCCGCAACGACCGCAAAACCACGACCCTGCTCACCGGCACGGGCCGCTTCGATGGCCGCGTTAAGGGCCAGCAGGTTGGTCTGACCGGCGATATCGCGGATCACATCCAGCACCACGCTGATGTTGGCGCTGTCGGCCTCCAGCTGCTGCACCACTGTGCCCGCCTGTTCAATCTTGACCGACACCTCTTCAATGCTGGCAATGGAGCTGCGTACCACTTCGCTGCCGGCAGCGGAGGTGCGGGAGGCATCCTTGGCGGCGCTCATGGCATCCGTAGTGTTGCGGGCCACTTCATTGACGGTGGACTGCATCTCGTTCATGGCGGTCGCCACCTGGGAGACTTCGTTCTGCTGGATGGCCATGCCGCTGGCTGACTGGCTGGAGATGGCGCTCACCTCCTCCACTGCGCTGCTGAGTTGGCTCACGGAGCCGGCGATCTCGCTCACCAGATCGGAGAGGGAACCCTGCATCCGGTTGATGGCGGAACCCAGCTGGCCCAGTTCATCGCGGTTGAAGCGGCTGTCACGGATCCACTGCTGCAGTTCACCCTGACCCAAATCGCCATTGGCAATACGCTGGGCCTGACGGGCCAGCATGATCAGCGGATCGCGAATTTGGCGGGTCAGTACCACGGAGAGCACCACCACAAGGATCAGGCCGATCACCAGCGCGATGGTGACACTCAGATTGGCGGATTGATAAGAGTCGACAATGTCGCTGCGGGATTCAGACGCATAACCATGGTTAATCTGGATAAGGGAGGCCACTGACTTGCTCAGCGCGGTGTAAAGGGGAACCCCCTCCTCAAGGAAGATGCGTTGGGCTTCGGCAAGCTGCTCGCTGTCTTGCAGCCGTTTGACTCGCTGGTGCAGGGCGACGTAACGATCCCAGTCAGATTTCACCGTATCGAAGGTACGGCGCTCCGCCACATCCTCAGGCCAGATCGTCTTGTCATGGGCAATCAGCTGCTGCGCGATCGAGTTAAGCTGTTGACTGGCAATATTCCGATATTCAGCCCTTTTCAACGGCTCGGCAGCCACCACGAAATAACCCAGCTCATAACGACGCAACTCACCGAGAGAATCCCCGATCGCGCTGGTGCGATTGACCGCTGGCAAGATGCTGTCGGTAAACCGGATGGCAACATCATTCATGTTGCCAAACTGGACAAGGGAAAAACCGCCGATAAAGGCGACCATCAAACCGAGCACGGCAAAGCCGGCGGTGAGTTTTTTGCCTATGGTCATGGTACTGGTATTCATGGGATATCCTGGTGGTCGTTAAATTCGTAGCACTCGTCCGGTTCACGCCCTCTTGGCATGAACTATCTGGCCACCTGTTCAGTGGCGCACCATCCAACCTTGATGAATATCTCTGAATTCCATGAGCGGCAGCGAGAGCCGTGAGGGGGCGCTAGAGTAACCGGATTGTGATGGTTCGGAAAGAGTCTGTCCGGTTACTTTTTGTAAGGTGAAAACGAGGGATTTATCGTACTCGATTAAATATACCGCTCAGATGAATAAATCGAAAAAATACATAACGTTTGCATAGTGCAAGCCGCACGGGCCAAGCCGTTGCAGGCCGCCACTCTCATCCGGAACCAATGAAAAACGCCAGCAATGGCTGCTGGCGTCTCGTTTATTCAGCGTGGCGGTTACAAAACAACCGCCATCTTATCCGCGCAGGCCGCCCAGAAATTCGGCCCGGGTATCGGGCTGGGTCTTGAACACCCCGCCGAGGGAGGTGGTGGTGGTATAGGAGGTGGAGTCCATCACTCCGCGCGCCTTGACGCAGTAGTGGGTCGCCTTGATGCTGATGGCCACATCCTTGGTACCGAGCAGGGTCTGCAGCGCCAGCAGGATCTGCTGGGTTAGTCTCTCCTGCACCTGGGGACGACGGGCGAAGAACTGCACGATGCGGTTGATCTTCGACAGGCCAATTACCTTGCCACGAGGGATATAGGCCACATGGGCCAGCCCGTCGATGGTGACGAAGTGGTGTTCGCAGGTGCTGGTGAGGCTGATGTCCCGCACCATGATCATCTCGTCCACCTGCATCTTGTTCTCGATCACCGTCACCTTGGGGAAGGTGGAATAGTCGAGGCCTGAGAAAATCTCGTTGACGTACATCTTGGCGATGCGATGCGGCGTCTCGGCCAGACTGTCATCGGTCAGATCCAGCCCCAGCGTCTCCATGATGGCGCGCATATGGCCTTCGATCTTCTCCCGCTTCTGCTGGCTGTTCAGCTCGTTGGTGACCAGGGGGGTTTCCAGTCCCTGGGCTTCGAGGGCAGCCCTGACCAGCAAGGCTTCCGGACTTAAGGTTGGCATTATCTTCTCTCCCACGCTCAGGGACTGTGAGGGCTGCTCAAGGAGCAACCCCTTATGTTATGGCGGCGTACAGGGCCGACGGTATCGCTGTAATGGTCGCCACTCGGGATGTAACGGCCATCTGTTATGGCGGCATAGTAAACGGCCATTGCCGCCAAGATTCAAGTCAACTTGTGCGTCACCTCATACTTTATGGCCATCTACCCCCGTTTTGGCGCCGATTACCCCGAGATTCCCTTGAGATAACCTGCCCATACCCGGGGATTTTTGTGATAATCCCGCCTTCAATCATAGAAAGAGGTCATGACGATGGGATTTGATACCAGCGGACTACTCCCCTTAAGCGATGCCCTGCAAGGGATGCTGGAACAACTCGCCTGCTGCTGCGACAGCGAGCAGCAGCCCCTGCCAGAGGCCCTTGGCCGGGTTCTTGCCAGCGACATAGCCTCTCCCCTCGCCGTGCCCCCCTTCGACAACTCCGCTATGGACGGTTACGCCGTGCGCCTTTCGGATCTCGCCAGCGGCACCCCGCTCATCATGGCGGGCAAGGCGTTTGCCGGTCAGCCCTATCAGGGCGAGTGGCCCGCCGGCCACTGCGTGCGGATCATGACCGGCGCCCCGGTTCCCGCAGGCACAGATGCGGTGGTGATGCAGGAAGAAACGCAGGCCGACGGCGATCGGATCACTTTTCTGGCACAACCCGAACCGGGCCAGAATATCCGCCGCGCCGGCAGCGATATCGGCAAGGGCGCCTGCGTGCTGCCAGCCGGTACTCGCCTCACCCCGCGCGAAATGCCACTGCTGGCCTCCCTCGGCGTGGCTACCGTCACGGTGCGTCGCCCGCTGAAAGTGGCCATCTTCAGCACCGGCGACGAGCTCAAACCGGTTGGTACCCCGCTCGCCCACGGCGATATCTATGACTCCAACCGCTATGGCGTACGGGCCATGCTGGCGCGCATGGGCTGCGACTGCCTCGACCTTGGCATCATCCCCGACGATCCCGCCCAGCTACGCGCCGCCTTTATCCGCGCCGATGAAGAGGCCGATGTGCTCATCACTACCGGCGGCGTCTCGGTGGGGGAAGCGGACTTCACCAAACAGCTGCTGGACGAGCTCGGCGAGATTGGCTTCTGGAAGCTGGCCATCAAGCCGGGCAAGCCGTTTGCCTTTGGCCGTCTGCCCCGCGCCTGGTTCTTCGGCCTGCCGGGCAACCCCGTCTCCGCCATGGTCACCTTCGATCAGCTGGTGCAACCGGCGCTGGCCAAGCTGGCAGGTCAGCACTTCGAGCGCCCGCTCCAGCTGCAAGCCATTGCGGCCGAGCCACTCAAAAAGAGCCCGGGCCGACTCGACTTCCAGCGCGGCATCCTGAGTCAGGGGCCAAACGGCCTCGAGGTGCGCAGCACCGGCTCGCAAGACTCCGCCGTGTTCAGCTCCCTGTCGCGAGCCAACTGCTACATCGTTCTTGAACGGGAACAGGGCCGCGTCGCCGCGGGCGAGACAGTGACCGTGGAGCCATTCGGGGGATTGCTGCTGTGAGCGAGATCCTGAGCGACGCCGAACTGCTGCGCTACAACCGCCAGATCATCCTCAAATCCTTCGATTTCGAGGGGCAGGAGGCGCTCAAACAGGCCCGTGTGCTGGTGATCGGTGCCGGTGGCCTTGGCTGCGCCGCCAGCCAGTATCTGGCGGTGGCCGGGGTTGGCCAACTCACCCTGGTCGATTTCGACAAGGTGGAGCTCTCCAACCTGCAGCGTCAGGTGCTACACAACGATGAGCGCATCGGTCACTACAAGGTGGACTCAGCAGCGCAGTCGCTGCGTGCCCTCAATCCCTGGCTCAAGGTGGAGACCCACGCAGCCATGGCCGATGAGGCGCTGCTCGATACCCTGCTGCCCCGACATCAGTTGGTGCTCGATTGCACCGACAACCTGGCCATTCGCAACCTGCTGAATCAAAAGGCACGCCAGCACAAGGTGCCGCTGGTCAGTGGCGCCGCAATCCGGCTGGAGGGGCAGCTCTGCAGCTTCACCTGGCAGGAAGATGAGCCCTGCTACGCCTGCCTCAGCGCCCTGTTCGGCGAGCAGGCCCTCACCTGCGTCGAGGCGGGAGTGCTCGCCCCCGTGGTGGGTCTGGTGGGCAGCCTGCAAGCGCTCGAAGCCATCAAGCTACTGGCCGGCATGGGCAAGAACTACAACGGCCGCCTGCTGATGATCGACGGCCTGAGCGGCACCTTTCGCGAGATGAAGCTGCCCAAGCGCCCCGACTGCCCGGTCTGCTCCCACCCTTGACGCAAACGGGATCAAAAAAGCCGAACTCTGTGGTTCGGCTTTTGTATTCCGATTTAGCAACGGTATCGGGGATCAGAAGATCCCCTTGGCTTTGACCTTTTTCATACTGGCCACCTGACTGGAGAGATCCTCGATCAAAGGTTCTGCCTCTGTGCCGACAACACTCTGTCGAGCAGGGGCACTGGCCAGTCGCTGGATCAATCTGTGCTGCTCGCGGATCAGCCGGGATTGCTCTTCCAGTTGGCGAGAGATCAGCTGGATACTGGTGGCAAGGGGAGCCAGATCCTGCTCGGCCCCTGCTGATGGCAGCTTGCCAGCGATGGCTTCGGCCAGCTGGTCATGATCCAGTGCGGCAGGCAGTCCTTGCCCTAGTTCATCCCACATCTCGCTGGGTTGCTGCTCGCCGAGCCGGCTGACAATCTCGTCCACCAGTGAAGTGGTATCACTCTGTCCCAGCTGTGGGGCCAGTCTGGCCACTATCTCGTTGATCATCACATCTGCGGCAGGCTGCGCCTCGCCAGCGACCTCACCCAGATTGAAACCACAGCTGGCAAAGGCATGACGCAGGGTCGTCATGCTCACCTGCTCCGGCCCCAGCGCATTGGCAATCGCTTTGCAGAGGTTGGGCGCCAGCACGTACATGAACATGCCGGAGAGGTAGATATCCTTGTGGAAACGGCTCTTGGAGAAGTCAAACTCCTCGGTGCCATCCTGGATCTTTCGCGCCCGTTGATACCAGTTCTGCAATACCCCGACCGCATAGCGATCAGACTCCAGCGCCCCCGGATCCATGTAGATGGAGAAGGTCATGCGCTTGAGTTGACTACTCATCGTCAACCTCGGCCATCACAGGCGCTTCGCGATAGACTTCATCCTCTTCCGTGGTGTAGAGGCAGATTTCACGAGCCAGCGCGGACTGGGCATCGTCCAGCAGCTCGACACGGTCACCCAGGGTGGGATAGGCCGCCTTGATCGCATCATAAATCAGAGATGCGCCGCCACCGACCAGATAGACACGGTTCGGGTTCTTGGCGAACTTCTTCGCTTCATGCGCAACCTGAGTGCCCAGCTCGTCGATCTTGTTTTGCATCTTCTCGAGGATCTTGGGGATCTGGCTCTCATCGTTGACCACATCGCGTACAAAGCTCATGTCGTGACGACGCTTGATAAATTCGTTGGCCACCAGATAGCTGGAGTCGCTGTCTGCTGCGGCCAGCGCCTTGCGGGTAGCGTCGGTCACCATGGAGACACCGATCTCGTTGTTACCGTAGACATCGGAGACATCATCAAACTCACCGACGATGATCCCCATATCCAGAGTGGTGCCGCCACAGTCGATCACCAGAGTCTTGGTGAACTCGTTGCAGCCTGAACCAATCAGACGGGAGAGCGCAGCAGGCAGACTCTCCGGCATCACTTCGACACTGACGATATTGAACAGCTCGCCCTTGTTAAGGGTGATTGGACGCATCAGGTTGCGACGTTTCTTCTCGATCTTCTCTTCGTTGCGCTGGCAATCGTCCGGGTTGTAAAACTCGGTGATGGGCAGGGTCACGGTAATGGCGACATCGCACGGCGTCACACCGGTCTGCAACAGGGCATGATGCACGGAGAGTAAGTTGAGATCGTCATACTGGTACTCCACATGAGTGGTGGCCAGAGACTTGTCGGAAGTCGCGTCGTAGGTGTACTTGGTGTTGCCTATCTCGTAGTTGTAGATCTTCTTGTCTTTACGCAATGCGGCGCTCTTCCAGTCCTTGCGAAAGGAGTTGGGAGAGATGATGGTCTTGAGCACCTTGTTCTCAATCCAGCTCACCTTGACGTTGGTCGAGCCATCATCGATGGCCATTTTCATTACTTCAGACATGAGGAAACACCTGTTAATAGATCAGAAATGGGTCCGATTGCCTTGCCTTATGCCTTTGGCAAGGCGATCGAACCAATACATACACGGGGTAAAAGGGCGACAAGTTTAATGGGTTTCTAAAATCCGGTGAAGCAAATGATTAAATCCGGAAGGATCTTCCGCAGGCCAGACGTGGTGGCCGTTGGGGGTGTGGATGGTGGCGTTGGGCAAGGCGGCAAACTGCTCTACCCGTTTGGCCAGCGGCAGGTAGTCGTGACTGGTGGAGATGATGGCCACCGGCTGCCAGATGGCGCCGAGCCGGGCACGTACCGACCAGCCGGGTAACGCCTCCAGCAGCGCCTTGTAGGTTTTCTTTTTATTGCGCACGAAACGCAGCCGGAAGGTGTGGCGCACCTGCGCCAGATCCGGGCCCGGGAAGAGCTCGCGTCCCAGCCACCAGGCGAGGGGGCGCATGCCAAACCAGCGCAGCCACTTGAGGCGCTGGGCGTAACGCTCCTGCTCTTTGGGGGTCTCCAGCAGAAACTCACTAAAACCGTTGACCAGCACTAGCCCCTGCACCTTGTGGGGCAGTTGCAGCGCCAGCTCCAGCGCGACCATGGCCCCCAGCGACAATCCCACCACCCAGGCGGGTTCTGGCTGTGCATCGAGCCAGTTCACCACATCGGCTGCCAGGGTCGCCACATCGAACGGCCCCTCCTGCATGCTCTGGCCGTGGCCGCGCAAGTCCAGCGCCACCACCCGGTAGTGCTCGGAAAACCGTTCGATCTGCGCCTGCCAGTCGAGGCTGGAGGAGCCCAGCCCATGCAGCAGCAACAGCAAGGGCCCCTCCCCCGCACTGCGCAGGGCAAGACCGTTGAATTTCATCACCTGATTGCGGCGCATCAGTGTATTGCCTCTCGACTCATCACCTGAACCATCTCTTGTTGTTATGTTGCCCGTGGCCATCCTGCCACGTTATCAGCACGGCGCCCAATCAGCCTTCGCTGACCAGACTCACCGCCTTGATATAAGCGTAGATCTGCTGCTCCGGCGCCAGCGCCAGCCGCCTGGCGGAGCGGCTGGTGATCCGGGCCAGCAGTATCTGCTCACCCAGCGCCAACTGCAACAGGGTCTGGCCGGGGCGCACCTCGCGCACCGCCAGCAGACGGGTGACGAGACAGTTGGAGAGACTGGAGTGCTCGATAGGTGCTGTGGCAATCACCACATCGCGCCCCGCCACCTTGATCTGCAAAGGGCCGCTCTCATCCGGCACATGGGTCATGGTGACCCGCAGTTGCTGCTCACCAAGCTGCAGGGTCGCCATCTGCTCCTCTTCATCGTAGTGAGAGAGGGTCGCCGCCAGCATCACCCCTGCATCGTCACGGCTGGCAAGCGAGAGATCGGTTCGGGCGAAAATCTCGCTCGGCCTACCTTGCGCCTCCACCCTGCCACCTTCCAGCAGCACCAGCTGATCGCAGAGCAGGCTCACCTCCTCCATGGCGTGGCTGACGAAGATCATCGGGATGCCGCTCTCCTGCTGCAAGCCCTTTAGCACATGGGCCTGATGGATGCGGCTGCGCCGATCGAGCGCAGACAAAGGCTCATCGAGCAGCAGCAGATCAGGCTCGGCCAGCAGCGCCCGCCCCAGCGCTACCCGCTGGCGTTGACCGCCAGAGAGGGCATGGGCAGGCTGCCCCAGCAGATCGGCAAAACCGAGTCGCGCCGCCAGCGCCTCGGGCTGCCAGCGCCCTCGCCCCTTGCGGGCCGCCAGTTGCAGATTGCCGAGCACCGTCAGATGGGGGAAGAGGCGCGCGTCCTGAAACACCAGTCCGATCCGGCGCGCTTCGGGCAGAAGTTGAGCATACTCCCGATCGCGCCACCATAAGCGATCCCCGCTTTGGCGATCGAGCCCGGCGATGATGCGCAGCAATGTGCTCTTGCCACAGCCCGAGGGGCCAAACAGGCCGAGGATCCCCCCCAGCTCGAGGGTCAGTGCGCAATCGAGGGTAAAGGAGCCAAACTCGCGCCGGGCATCGAGGTTCAAGGCATGGCGGTGCGGCTCGTTCACTGGCGGCATAGTAGCGGGCTGGTTCATCCAAACACTCTCCGCTGTCGGCGCTGCAACACACCATAGACCAGCACCAGCATCACCAGCGAGAAGGCCATCAGGCCGCCCGCCAGAATATGGGCGTTCTGGTAATCCATCGCCTCCACATGATCAAACAGGGCAATCGAGAGCACCTGGGTCTCGCCCGGAATATTGCCGCCAATCATCAGCACCACGCCAAACTCCCCCAGGGTGTGGGCAAAGCCCAGCGCTGCCGCCATCACGAAGCTGGGCAGGGTCATCGGCAAGATGATGTGGAAGAAGCGCTCCAGCGGGCCGAGCCCCAGGGTCGCAGCAGCTTCCAGCTCCTTGTTGCCCATGTTGACGAAGGCGGAGGTGAGCGGCTGCACCACAAACGGCAGCGAATAGAGGATGGAGGCAAACAGCAGGCCGAGAAAGCTGAAAGCGAGCGGGGCGCCAAAGGTGTCGCGCCACCAGGCGCCGAAGCCATATTCGGGGGAGAAGGCGAGCAGCAGATAAAACCCCAGCACTGTGGGGGGCAGCACCAACGGCAGCGCCACCAGCGCCTCCACCAGCGGCCGCAGCCGGTTCTGACTGCGCGACAGCCACCAGGCCAGCGGCGGAGCCAGCAACAGCAAAATCGCTGTGGTACTGGCTGCAAGCTTCAGGGTGAGCCAGACCGCCAGCAGATCCCCTTCACTCATTGCCGACCTCCCGGTTGATAAATGCCCCCAACGGCATGGTATCCATCCTTATTGCAAAGAGTGGCCGACCCGAAGGCCGACCACTCAGGGTATCGCATCAGGCCCATCCCCTTATTGGGGCAAGGCATAACCCGCTGCCTTGATCTGCGCCTGACCCGGCCCCTTGAGCCAGGCGACCAGCGCCTCGACCGCGGCACCTTTCTTCAATACCAGCCCCTGCTGCTCGATGGGAGGATAGAAGCTCGCTGGCACTGCCCAGGCTTCACCAGTCTTGCCCGCCTCAACCAGATTGGCCCAGGCGACAAAGCCCAGCTCGGCATTGCCGGTGTCGACAAATTGCCAGGTCTGGCCGATGTTGGCGCCGGTCAGCAACCGGTACTGCTTGGGATCGATCTTGAGATGGGTGAGGGTCGCCATGGCGGCAGCACCATAGGGAGCAGTGCGGGCATTGGCGATGGCAAGGTTGCCTTTCCAGCTACGCAGGGTCGCCTCGTCAGGGGCCGGCCCCCCCTTCTTCCACAACCCCAGCTGGCCGATGGCGTAGGTGAAGCGATCGCTCCCCATGCCCTCTTTTTCCAGCTTCTCGGGGGTCGCCGCATCGGCGGAGAGGAAGAGATCGAACGGTGCGCCGTGACTGATCTGGGTGTAGAGCACGCCGGTGGCGGCAGACGAGATGGCCAGAGTGTGGCCGGTCTTGGCGGTGAACTCCTTGCCGATACGCTCTATGGTGCCCTTGAAGTTGGCCGCCACGGCCACTTTTACTTCATCGGCCTGCACGGCACCGGTATGCAAGGTGGCGGCGCAGACGCCGGCGATGACAACAGATAACAGCGGTTTCATTCCCTTTCTCCTGATGGGGCCCGCACATCCGCGCCCCTTGGCGGGGCCGTGGTTCCCGTTGAACCTGTGCCCCTCGTGATGAACAGGTCAGGCTTGCCAGCGGGCAGCGGCGGCGTTGTCGCTCTCCTTGGCCTCGACCCAGCGTTGCACACCCTCGGCGGTCAGCTCTTTTTTCCAGAACGGCGCCCGGGTTTTCAAGAAATCCATGATGAAGTGACAGGCGTCAAAGGCGGCGTCGCGGTGGGCACTGCTCACCGCCACCAGCACGATCTGATCGCCAAGCCACAGCTCGCCGATACGATGAATGAGGGTACACTCCTGCAGCGGCCAGCGGCGGCGGGCCTCCTGCACGATATCGGCCAGCGCCTTCTCGGTCATACCGGGGTAGTGCTCGAGGGCCAGCCCCTTCACCTCCTCCCCCTGATTGAAGTCGCGAACCTTGCCAACGAAGGTGACGATAGCGCCACTGTCGGGGCGGGTGGCGAGGCGGGCATATTCGTCCGCCAGCGAGAAATCCTCCCGCTGGACCAGAATGCGATCGGTCATGGTTGCCTCGCTCATCCTTAACCTCCGGTCACCGGCGGGAAGAAGGCCACCTCATCGCCATCATTGATGGAGGTATCGAGGGGCACCAGGGTCTGGTTGACCGCCACTAGCAGTTTGCCCGACTCGAGGGCGAGTGCCCACTTGTCGCCGCGCTCACAGAGCGCCGCGCGCAGTTGTTCGGCGGTGGCGTAGTCGCACGGCAGGCTCAGCTCATCGCAGGCCACCAGCTCTCTTACTTGCGCAAAAAACAGTACCTTGATCATGCTTGCCCCCCGCTATTTGACCCCAGCTGAAAATGGCCGGACTTGCCGCCCTTTTTCTCTACCAGCCGCACCTGTTCGATCACCATGTCCTTTTGTACCGCCTTGCACATGTCGTAGATGGTCAGCGCCGCTACCGACGCGGCCGTCAGCGCCTCCATCTCCACCCCGGTCTTGCCGGAGAGCTTGCAGAGGGTGCGGATATGCACCCGATTCTGCTCGGCCAGCGGCACAATCTCCACCTCGACTTTGGTCAAGGCCAGCGGATGGCAGAGTGGGATCAGATCAGAGGTCTTCTTGGCGGCCATGATGCCGGCGATGCGGGCGGTGGCGAACACGTCACCCTTGTGATGCTGGCCGCTCAGGATCAGCGCCAGGGTCTCGGGGGCCATGGCAACAAACGCCTCGGCACAGGCTTCACGCTCGGTTACCTGCTTGTCGGTCACATCCACCATATGGGCTTCGCCGCTCTGGTTCAGATGCGTCAGATTGGGCTGGGTCTGCTTGGTATCGGTCTGGTTCATCACTTGCTCTCAGAGGTGGGAGACAAAGTTGCACGGCTTGGTGCGGGCATCGAGCTGATCGCGGATCAGTTGCTCCCAACCCAGCTGACAGGCGCCGGTGGAGCCCGGCAGACAGCAGATCAGGGTGCGATTGGCGAGTCCCGCCAGCGCACGGCTCTGCATGGCGGAGCCTTTAATCTCGGCAAAAGAGAGTTGACGGAACATCTCGCCAAAACCCTGTACGGTGCGTTCGAACAGCACACCGACCGCTTCCGGTACCCGGTTCTGTTCATTGAAGCCGGTACCGCCGTTAATCAGTACCACCTGCACCCCCTCATCGGCGATCCACTCGCTCACCCGCGCGCGGATGCGAAACAGGTTGTCCGGGCAGAGTGCCCGATCGGCCAGCTGATGGCCCGCGTCGGTAAGGGCCGAGACAAGATAGTCGCCCGAGCTGTCATCGGCGGCGGTGCGGCTGTCGGAGACCGTCAGCACGGCGATCTTGAGGGGAATAAATGCGTTGTGTTTCTGTCCCATCGGGCAGCTCCTTGTGGCTATGGGCCGTCAACGAGGCAGGAAGAGAAGGGGTATGAAAGGCCAGCTGTCAGAGCGCAAAAACGGACGCAGACAGGGGTGACCAACTTGCTCAAGCGTGTGACGGCGGGCTGATTCTATCAAAGGTTTCACGAGATATGGGATTTAAAAGACACACAAATCTGATGCTTGTCCCATATATGAACAAAACGCAGGCCGGGGAAACCCGGCCTGTCGTCGCAGGATCAGAACCCTTTCACCCCGGTCATGTCGGGCAGCTGGTGAGCTATCCCCTTGTGACAGTCGATGCAGGTACTTTCACCACTGGCCAGATTGGTAGAGTGCATCTTGGCGGCACGCTGCCCCTGCAGGGAGAAGTCCATGTACTCGAAGTTGTGGCAGTTGCGGCACTCGCGCGAATCAGTCTCTTTCATCCGCTGCCACTCCCGCTCCGCCATCTCGCGCCGGTGCGACTCGAACTTCTCACGGGTATCCACCTTGCCGGTGATCATGCCCCACAGCTCCTTGGAAGCCTGCACCTTGCGGATGATCTTGTAGGTCCACTCGTGCGGTACGTGGCAATCAGGGCAGCTGGCGCGCACACCGGAGCGGTTGGAGTAGTGGATGGTGTCGCGGTACTCCTCGAACACGTTGTCCTTCATCTCGTGACAGCTGGTGCAGAAGGCTTCGGTGTTGGATGCTTCCATGGCGGTGTTGAAACCACCCCAGAAAATCACGCCACCGAAGAAGCCCATCAGCAGGATGACCCAGAGAGCCGCCTTCGACGGTGACTTGAAGGTGGTCCACAGACGCTGGATAAAGCCGGGTAATTTCATCTATGGATTCCTCAGTTCAGCGCTTCAACCGGTTTAAAGGTATTTTCCACCAGCGGCTTGGCATCCGCTTGCGGCACATGGCACTGCAGGCAGAAGTAGCGACGCGGCGACACTTCACCCAGGGTCAGGCCATCGCGGGTCTCGAAGTGAGTCGGACTGATCTTGGGAGCCTTCATGGCACTGGCATTCTTGAAGCTGTGGCAAGCCAGGCACTTGTTGACCTTGGTATCCACCTCGTAGTTGCGAATGTCGTGGGGGATCAGCGGCGGCTGATGCATGTACTGGCGATCGTAGGGCGCACCATCCTTGCGGAAGTTTTTCAGGGGCGCGGCGGTGGCATCGGTCACCAGATCGGTGGCGCCACGCTCGGACTTGAGGCCACCGGTACTGTTGGTGATCTCGGGGGCCGCTGCCATCAAGGATCCCGCCATCAGGCAGGCCAGCATTGCTCCAATCAGCTTTTTCATTATTTGTTCTCCGACGTTTTTTCTGCCTTGACGGCAAAACCTACAGTGATTTCAAAAACTTGTTCCGCGCAGACATCGATGCAGCGGCCACAGTTGGTACACTCCTGAGCCGCAATCAAGGGCCCGTGACCGCGCTTGGCACCGTGAACAGGCCCGCGCAGGATGGGACGCTCCGGGCAGACCGCATAACAATCCATGCAGTTGTTGCACCGCTCGCGCCCCTTGGCAGAAATCTTGATAAATCCGACCCGGTTGACCAGGGCATAGAAGGCCCCCACCGGACAAAGATGACCGCACCAGCCCCGCTCAACCACGAAAAGATCGAACAGGAACAGCGCCACCAGCAGGGCCCAGCCCGCCCCCATGCCAAACAGCAGACCGCGCATGGCGAGCGACACCGGATTGGCCAACTCCCACGCCATCACCCCGACCACCGCTGGCACCACCAGCACCATGGCCAGCAGCCAGTAGCGGGTCGCACGGCTGAACTGGCCATTGCCCTTGAGGCCAAGGCGCCCCCTGAGCCAGGCCGCCGCATCTGTGATGAGGTTGACCGGACAGACCCAGGAGCAGAACACCCGCCCCCCCACCAGCCAGTAACCGGCCAGCACAATGGCAGCCCCCAGCCAGAGGGTGGTGATGGGCCAGTGGCCCGCTGCCAGCGACTGCAACAGGGTCAGCGGATCGGTCAGCGGCATAGTCTCCAGCAACAGCGAGCTGGAGAGGTTGCCCTTGAGGATCCAGATACCCGCCAGCGGCCCCAGCAAAAACAGCCCGAGCACGCTCAACTGACTCAGCCGACGCAGCAACAGGAAGCGGTGGGAACGCCACCACCCCAGCTTGATGCGAGCCTCTTCCCCCGGATAACGACTCATAACCCCTCCGGTTTGCGGGTGGGCAGGGTGAGCCTGTCGCCGATGAGCGACTTGTTCCCCGCCTTGGCCTTCTCTTCCCAGCCGAGCCGGTAGTGATGACCCAGCTCACCTTTGGCAAGCTGGCGTGGCACCACCTTGATGGCGGCCTCCTCCAGCACGCAGGCATGCTCGCACTTGCCACAGCCGGTGCAGACATCGCTGTGTACCGTGGGCAGGAACATGGCGTGCTTGCCGGTACGCTGGTTATGCTGCAGCTCAAGAGTGATCGCCTTGTCAATCAGCGGACAGACCCGATAGCAGACATCACAGCGCAGACCCAGATAGTTGAGGCAGGTCTCGTGATCGATGAGCACTGCCACCCCCATCCGCGCCTGATCGATGTCGGTCATCTGCTGATCCAGCGCACCGCTCGGACAGGCCACCACGCAAGGGATGTCATCACACATCTCGCAGGGCACGGCACGCGCCTTGAAATAGGGGGTACCAGTGGTCACCGGGTCAAACAGCCGGGCCAACTTGAGCGTGTCGTAGGGGCACGCCTCGACGCAGAGTCCGCAGCGCACGCAGGCGCCGAGGAACTCTGTTTCATCGAGAGCCGCGGGCGGGCGCAGCGCCTGGGCAGGCACGGCTTGTGCCTGCTGGCGTGCCATGCCGCCGAGCCCCACGCCAAGCAGGCTCACACCGCAGGCCCCCTTGGCCATGTCGGCCAGAAACTGGCGACGACTACGACTCATCTCGCGCTCCCCCGCCTCAGGCCTTCATCACCTTGACGGCGCACTTCTTGTAATCGGTCTCTTTCGAGAGCGGATCGGTGGCGTCCAGGGTCAGCTTGTTGACCAACTGGCTCGCATCAAAGAAGGGCATGAAGACCAGTCCTTTCGGCGGACGGTTGCGACCACGGGTCTCGACCCGGGTCTTCACCTCGCCACGGCGGGAGGAGACGATCACCTCTTCACCACGGCGCACGCCGCGAGCCTTGGCATCGTCCGGGTGCATGAAGAGCACCGCATCCGGGAAGGCGCGATAGAGCTCGGGCACCCGACGGGTCATGGTGCCGGTGTGCCAGTGTTCCAGCACGCGACCGGTAGAGAGCCACAGGTCGTACTCTTTATCGGGCGACTCGGCGGCGGGCTCAAACGGCAGGGCGAATATGACCGCCTTGCCATCGGGTTTGCCATAAAAACGTACCCCCTCGCCCGCTTTCACATAAGGGTCGAACCCTTCGCGGTAGCGCCACAGGGTCTCTTTGCCATCTACCACAGGCCAACGCAGACCACGGGCTTCGTGGTACTGATCGAACGGCGCCAGATCGTGACCGTGGCCACGACCGAAGGTGGCGTACTCTTCGAACAGACCCTTCTGGACGTAGAACCCGAAGTGCTCGGCCTCGTCGTTCAGCAGACCTTTGCTCTGCTCTTTCGGGAACTGGTTGACCTGACCGTTGGCATAGAGCACGTCGAACAGGGTTTTACCCTTCACTTCCGGCATCTTGGCAATCAGCTCAGCCGGCCACACTTCCTCAACCTTGAAGCGCTTGGAGAACTCCATCAGCTGCCACAAGTCGGACTTGGCCCCTTCCGGCGCTTTCACCTGCTGGTGCCAGAACTGGGTGCGGCGCTCGGCGTTGCCGTAGGCCCCCTCTTTCTCCACCCACATGGCTGTGGGCAGAATGAGGTCAGCAGCCTGGGCAGTGACGGTCGGGTAAGGGTCGGAGACCACGATGAAGTTACGCGGATCGCGATAGCCAGGCAGGCGATCGGTATTCATGTTGGGGCCAGCCTGCATGTTGTTGTTACACATCACCCAGTAGGCGTTGAGCTTGCCATCTTTGAGCATGCGATCCTGCAGCACGGCGTGGAAACCCACCTTGTCGGGAATGGTCCCCTCCGGCAGTTTCCAGATCTGCTCGGCAATGGCGCGGTGCTTGGGCTCGGTCACCACCATGTCGGCAGGCAGACGGTGGGCAAAGGTACCCACTTCACGCGCGGTGCCACAGGCAGAGGGCTGGCCGGTCAGTGAGAAAGGACCATTACCCGGCTCGGAGATCTTGCCGGTCAGCAGGTGGATGTTGTAGCAAAGGTTGTTGGCCCAGACGCCACGGGTATGCTGGTTGAAGCCCATGGTCCAGTAGGAGACCACCTTCTTGCCCGGGTCGGCATAGAGCTTGGCCAGCTTTTCCAGCTTCTCTTTGGAGACGCCGGAGAGCTTGGAGACCGACTCCACATCGTAATCCGCCACGAACTTGGCAAACTCCTCGAAGGTCATCGGAGTGGCATCGCCGCTGTCCGGGTTCTTCGCTTTCTGCTGCAGCGGATCGGTCGGGCGCAGGCCGTAACCGATATCGGTGGCCCCCTTCTTGAACACTGTGTGCTTGTTGACGAAGTCCCAGTTCACCTTGTCGTTCTGGATGATGTAGTTGGCAACATAGTTGAGGATCGCCAGGTCGGTCTGCGGAGTGAACACCATGCCGTTGTCCGCCAGCTCGAAGCTGCGGTGCTCGAAGGTCGAGAGCACGTGCACCTGCACATCCGGGTTGGAGAGACGGCGATCGGACATCCGCGACCAGAGGATGGGGTGCATCTCGGCCATGTTGGATCCCCACAGCACGAATGCATCGGCCTGTTCGATATCGTCGTAGCAGCCCATCGGTTCGTCCATGCCGAAGGTACGCATGAAGCCGACGACCGCAGAGGCCATGCAATGGCGGGCATTGGGGTCGATGTTGTTGGAGCGGAAACCGGCCTTCATCAGCTTGGCGGCGGCGTAACCTTCCCAGACGGTCCACTGGCCGGAGCCGAACATGCCGACGGCGGTCGGCCCCTTCTCTTTCAGGGTCGCCTTGAACTTCTCGGCCATGATGTCGAACGCCTGATCCCAGCTGATGGGGGCAAAGTCGCCATCCTTGTCGAACTGGCCGTTCTTCATCCGCAGCATCGGCTGGGTCAGGCGATCCTGGCCGTACATGATCTTGGAGAGGAAGTAACCCTTGATGCAGTTGAGGCCACGGTTGACCGGTGCATCGGGGTCACCCTGAGTCGCCACGACCCGACCATCCTGAGAGCCCACCAGCACGGAGCAGCCGGTACCGCAGAAGCGGCAGGGAGCCTTATCCCAATGGATGGCAGTCTTGTCGGTACTGGTGATGAGATTGGCTGCCAGCGTGGGGGCACTGACACCGGCCACGGCAGCGGCAGCTGCCACCGCGTTGGCCTTCATAAAGTCGCGTCGACTCAGCTTCATGGCATATCCTCACATTGCTTATCGCGTAATAGTTGTCGAATCTGTCGAACGGGAGCCAGCCATCAGCGGCAGAGGGCACGCCCGGCATCCCATCACTCTTTTCAGTGACCGCCCAGTTCATCGAACTGGTGGTAAATCAGGGCGGCAGAGAGCACACCCGGCATCGCCTGTATCGCATCAATGGCCGCCATGATCGGCCGCTGGCTCGGACCTTCCAGGGTCACGACCAGCTTGCCCTCGTCACTGACGGCGTGGATCTCGGCCCCTTCAAGGGCACCAATCTGCTCGGCGAGCTGATAGCGCAAGGGGGGCTGGGTCAGCACCACCAGACTCGATACATGGAACTCCTGATCCATTGTGGCTTCTGTGTCACACGGCTTCTGACTCATTCTGACTCCTGCTTGAGGGTGGGCTGGCTCGCACCACCGGATGGGGCGGCTCGCCCGTCGACCTTGATGCTGCCAACCGGACAATCCTGCACACAGGCGCCGCAGCCGTTACAGCGATCCGGCTCGACCGTCGGGGTGGGCACACGCCCCAGCACCGGAATAAAACGAATGGCATTGGGCTCACAGCTGTCCTGACAACGCTGGCAGAACACCTGACCATTGGCCAGACAGTTGGCCTCGATATGGGCCTTGTAGTGCCAGGGGACTCGCTGGTCGGGCGAAACACAGGCGCCTTGCAGACCGTGGCGCACTCGGTGCAGAAGGTGCATTCGCCACGCTGGAAATCGACCACCGGAAAACCGCCCTCGCCATTCACCAGGATCTGCTCCGGACAGGCCGCCAGACAGTCCCCGCAGCGGGTGCAGTCGGCGACAAATGCCGACCAGTTGACTGACCAGGGCAACTGCACCGGCGGTTCGGCAGTTCTCAGCCGCCCCCGGAACAGGCCGCGGCGGGCAAGATCGATCTCATCCGGCATGTTGACTCCTGTTCTGGTGAAAAAGGGGACAGTGCGAGTCCATGATTGGCATTCTTGATACCAATTATAAGAGTGGGTGTATATTGCGGCCCTGACAAGGTAAGGGATATACCACCAGGGAGATAAACAGGGGGGATTCTTGCGCCAGATCAAAGCCTTGCAGCGCAATAAAAATGGAGGTGTCGGTTAAAATACCTCCATGTGAGGATTGCTATTTAATCGTTGGCGATTTTTTGCGGTTATCCGCCGATCGAGGCGAGATGAGGGGTGATGCCGGCATTGCCCTCATGGAGACGATGGGTAGCACTCTTGCCCGCCAGTGCCGCGCGAATGCGCTGTTGCAGCTCATCGGATTGTGCATCTGCGCCGAGCAGATCCCGCAGGTCGATGCCGTTGTCACCAAACAGGCACAGATGCAGCTTCCCCAGCGAGGAGACCCGCAGCCGGTTGCAACCGGCACAGAAATCCTTGCTGTAGGGCATGATGAGCCCCACCCCACCTTGCGAATCGGGGTGCATAAAGACATGCGCCGGACCGTCATCCGTGCCCCGCAACTGCTGCACCCAGCCGCTCTCCAGCAAGCGCTGTTTGATCTGCTCGCCGCTGACATGGTGGTCACGAAACAGGGTATCCATCTCGCCGGTCTGCATCAGCTCGATAAAGCGCAGCTCGATGGGCTTGTACCTGATCCAGCCCAGAAAGGCATCAAGCTGGTAGTCGTTGAGCCCCTTGAGCAGCACCGCATTGATCTTCACCGATTTGAAACCGGCGGCCAGTGCTGCTTCGATCCCCTCCATCACCTCGGCCAGCTTGTTCTCACCGGTGATCTGGTGAAACTGGCGCGGGTCGAGACTGTCGACACTGACATTCAGCGCGTTGAGTCCGGCATCAAACCACTCTTGAGCCCGCTCCTTGAGGCGATAACCGTTGGTGGTCATGGCGACCTTCTCGATACCCGGGGTGGTGGCAATCACCTTGACGATCTCGGTGAAATCGCGGCGCAGGGATGGCTCGCCCCCCGTGATGCGCACCTTGCGGGTGCCCATGGCGGCAAAACCGCTGACCACGCGGCGGATCTCGTCAATCGAGAGAAAGGGTTGACGCCCCGCTTTGTGACCTTCGGGGGGGCGATAACCGTCAGGCAAACAATAGGTGCAACGGAAATTGCACACATCGGTCACCGACAGACGCAAATAGTAAAAACGACGGGAAAAACCATCTTCAAGTGGCAACATAAACACCTTTCCAAATACGGGAGGCCAGGGCATTTCTTTCCTGACCCTTACAGCTCGAACGTCGGCTGACGGCTGGTTTCCCCCTATCGCTAGGACTTAGGCAAAACCGCTCGGAGTTCATCTAGTTTTTCGATGCTAACACAAGTTGGAGTACACTCCCACGCATCTTGCGGGGTCCTTATCACTATTCAGAGGTGCGCATCAGTATGGGAAAACGGTTCAGGGTCCATTCGGTCAGCAGTGCCATCGGGCGCGCCATGGTGTTGATCCTCTTTATGGCCAGCCTGATCGCGCTGGTCGCCATGGTCACCCTCTTCTACTCGGTACCCGATGCCAAGGCGATCAATCTCTCCGGTTCGCTGCGGATGCAGGCCTACCGGATGGCCTACGAAATCGAGCGGGGCGACAGCGTGCTGGGGCGCCTCTCCCAGTTTGAAGAGACCCTGCACGCCGAAGAGCTGCAGGAGACCCAGCGCTGGATCACTCCCCTCCCTGCGTCGCACCTATGGCGAGGTGCTCGGCCAGTGGCAGGTGATGCGCCAGCACATCGAGGATCGCACCCCCAGACGGTACACCGATAACACCGAGCAGTTTGTGGCGGCCATCGACAATTTCGTCAATCAGATGCAGTACCACGTGGAATTCAAGGTGCGGATGCTGGCACTGGCAGAGGGGCTCGGCCTGCTGGCCATCATCACCATCGCCTGGTTCACGGTGCGCTTCACCCGCCAGCAGGTGGTCGCCCCCCTCAACCAGCTGGTCTACTGCGCCCGCCAGATCCAGCGGCAGGATTTCGATCTTAAGCTGCCCGCCCACGGCGAAAATGAGCTGGGGGAGCTGTCGCGCGCCTTCGTCACCATGGCGGACGAGCTGGGCAAGCTCTATCGGGAACTGGAAAACAAGGTGGAAGAGAAAACCGCCAAGCTGCAGCAGGCCAATGACACCCTCTCGTTTCTCTATTCGACCGCCCAGAAGCTGCACGCTGCCCCGCTCAGCACCCGTACCCTTATCAAACTGCTGGACCGCGCCGCCGCCCACCAGCATATCGACCACATCCGGCTGACCCGCTTCGAGCACAACGCCATGCCGGTCTACATCTCGGGGCGCACCGGCTGGCCCGGCGATCTCGATGCGGTCGCCAGCTTCTATCTGCAGATGGATGAGCAGGAGTTCGGCCGCCTCGACATCATCAGCCAACACCCCATCGATGAGCGGTTGATTAAAAACTTCACCATGCTGCTGGCTCAGGTGCTGCACAAAGACCAGACCCTGCTGCAACAGCAGCGACTGCTGCTGATGGAGGAGCGGGCGGTGATCGCCCGGGAGCTGCACGACTCGCTGGCGCAGGCCCTCTCCTATCTCAAGATCCAGTCCACCCTGCTCAAGCGCTCTTACGCCAAGGGGCAGCATGACAAGGCGCAGGAGGCGATGCAGCAGATCGACGAGGGGCTTAGCAATGCCTATACCCAGTTGCGCGAACTGCTCGGTACCTTCCGTCTCACCATTGGCGATGCCAATCTGGGGGAAGCGATCCGCGTCATGCTTGATCAACTGCAGCCTCAGACCCAGGCCGAAATCCGGTTCCATTACGGACTGGCCGACAACGACCTGGAGGCGGGCCAGCATATCCACATTTTGCAGTTGATCCGTGAGGCAGTGCTCAATGCCATCAAACATGCCAACGCGCAAGTGATTGATGTTAGCTGTGAGACCCTCGCCAGTGGTAACATTGAGGTTCAGATTTCAGATGACGGTGTCGGGATCGGACTCGCCAGCTCGGCGATCAACCATTACGGTTTGAGCATCATGAACGAGCGCGCCAGCAAACTGCACGGTCTGCTGACCATCAACGAGCAGCAACCACAAGGCACCTGCGTGCATCTGACCTTTCCCACCAGTCTAGCGAGAGACGCCTGATGGACGAGATGAAATACACAGTTTTGGTCGTAGATGACCATCCCCTCATGCGCAAAGGGATTGTGCAGTTGCTGGCTCTGGAAGAGAACATGGAGGTGACCGGTGAAGCCTCCAACGGCACAGATGCCGTGGCGCTGGCCAAAGAGTCCGAGCCGGACCTGATCCTGCTCGACCTCAACATGAAGGGGCTCTCCGGCCTCGATACCCTCAAGGCGCTGCGGGCCGAAGAGATCACCTCCCGGGTGGTGATCCTCACAGTCTCCGATGCCCGTCAGGATGTGGTTGCTTTGCTCAAGGCGGGTGCTGATGGCTACCTGCTCAAGGATACCGAGCCAGATCTGCTGCTGGCCCAGCTGGCCGACGTGATGACCGGCAAGCAGATCCTGAGCGAGCCGCTGCGCCCCTATCTCGAAAACATCTACGAGCTGGATCACCTGCAGCAGAAGCTGGAAAGCTTAACGCGTCGCGAAATGCAAATCCTGCGCGAAATTGCAAAAGGCCTCTCCAACAAACAGGTCGCCTCGGTACTCCATATCTCCGAGGGAACGGTCAAGGTTCACGTGAAGAGCCTGCTGAAGAAACTCGAGGCGCAAAGCCGTGTGGAAGCGGCTGTCATGTATCTGGAGCAGCGCAACTAAGCGCCCTCAACCGCCCGAAAAGCCACCCTCCGGTGGCTTTTTTCATTCTCTGGCACAGTCGCTGCATTGTCATATTCAGCAACTACTCAATGGAGGATGGAACATGAAACTACAACCTTTGGCACTGTTCCCCTTGCCTTCCCACATACTGCCGGGCGGCAAGCTTCCTCTGCGTCTGTTCGAGCCACGCCACCTGCAGATGCTCAAGGAGTCATTCATCAACGATCAGGGCTTTGGCATCGTGATGGAAGAGTCGACCACCTCGGGACAATCCGGCCGCATTCTGCCGGTGGGCACCCGGGTCAAGGTGACTGACTTCTACACCCTCAATGATGGCCTGCTGGGGGTGACGGTGCTGGGACTGGAGCGGTTCTGTATCCACGAGATGGAAACAGACGAGATAGGCCTGCGCCGGGCCAAGGTGGAGATGCTGCCCAACTGGCCGAGCACCCACTCAGATTTCAACGACAAGCTGCTGGTCAATCGCCTGCGGGAAGTGTTCGAGCAGTATCCGGAGCTTGATGAGCTCTATCCGGACAAGCGCTTTGAAGATGCCGCCTGGCTCTGCCAGCGCTGGCTCGAGATATTGCCGATGCCGATTTATGAAAAGCAGATGCTGATTGCCAAACAAAACAGCGAGGCAGCCCGTAAATTTCTGCATCGCCTGATTTCACAATGACAAAAACAGCGTTGCAAAATGCAATTATTCCAACAATGAAAATGTGAAATTCGCATTTTGCGAGTGAGTAGGAACGCAGAACGCCATAACAAGAGAGAGCGGCTGCGCTAAACGGCCAAAATTGAACACAAAAGAGTCTAAAAAAGTTGGCACAGATTTTTCATATAGATTGATACAACCCGATTTATCCCGTGCTCTCTTCAGTATTTGCTGAAGAACTGGTCAACCCACAAAGTTGACCATTTTTTTTATCCGCGCGTCGGCAATCGCTGACCAAAGTGACGCTGCAAACACTCTCTCAACCGTGACAAGGTGATAGGCTTGGCGAGAAAGTCATCCATCCCCTGCGCGAGACAGCAGGCCTTGTCCTCCGCCATTGCATTGGCTGTCAGGGCGACGATAGGCATAGTACATCCCAACTCACGCAAGCGTCGGGTCGCTTCCAGTCCGTCCATCAGGGGCATCCGCATATCCATCAGGATCAGATCCGGGATCTGCTCATCCACCTGCGCCAGCGCTTCCAGACCATTGGCAGCCAGCCGAACCTTGCCCACCAGTTTTTGTAGCATCAGCGACACCACCAACTGGTTCACCGGGCTATCCTCCACCACCAGCACATCCAGCGGCAGCAACGTAGCAACGCTCTCTTCCCGCTGTGGTTGACAATGGCAAGGCAACGCCATGCCAGGCAGTTCGAACCAGAAACAACTTCCCTTGCCCGGCTCGCTCTTCAGGTGGATCTCTCCCCCCATAAGCGTCACCAGACGCTTGCTGATGGCAAGACCGAGGCCGGTACCGGAAAAACGCCGGGTGGCCGAGTTGTCGACCTGGGAGAAGGGTTCAAACAGCAGCGCCTGATCCGCATCGGCGATCCCGATCCCGGTGTCGGAGACCGAGATAAGCAACTTCTCATCCTGCCAACCCAGGTGCAGTGTCACCTGCCCCTGCTCGGTAAATTTGAGGGCGTTGTCCAGCAGATTGCCCATCACCTGCGACAGACGCATCGGGTCCCCCTGCAACTCCCGGGGGACCGACTCATCGACCCGATAAACCAGCGCAATCCCCTTGGCGGTCGCGCGAGCTTGCAGCGGCTCGACCAGAGATTGGCAAAGCTGGACGGGTTGCAGGGTCTCGCAGTGAAACACCAGGGTTTGCGACTCGATTTTCGAAAAATCGAGTACGTCGTCGATGATGGTTTGCAGCAATCTGGCCGAGTGGGTGGCATGGCGCAGCAGGCTCTGTTGCTCCGGCGCCAGCTCGGCATGCTGCACCAGATCGAGCATCCCCAACACCGCATTCATGGGCGAGCGGATCTCGTGGGTCATCATGGCCAGAAACTGGGACTTGGCACGGTTGGCCGCTTCGGCCTCATCCCGTGCCCGCGCCAGCTCCTCTTCCCTACGGATCTGGTTGCTGATATCCCGGGCAGTGCCGCGATAACCGATAAACTGGCCATCATGGTCAAAGCAGGGCTCGGCGCTCACCTCCATCCAGCAGGGGCCGTGTTGCAGCGCAACCTGCATCCGCACCCCTCGCACCGGCTGGCGTAGATCCAAAAGCTGCAGGTATTTCTGGGCATCGCAGCTCTGCTTGTTGCAGACGTAGTCATAGAGGGTCGGCCGGGTCGCCTGCGGGGTCATCTCATCCAGATAACCCGGCTCAGAGGCGTAACTGAGGCGATGCTCGGCATCTGTCTCCCAGAACCAGTCCGAAGCCATGGCGGCAAAGCTGCGAAAACGGCGTTCGCTGGCCTGCAGCGCCTCGGTTTTTACCGCGACCTGCTCCTGCAAGCGGGCCCGATAGGTGATGTTGACCAGCGCCTGGGCGATGAGCGGACGGCAACGCTCCATGGCGGCCTTGCTGGTGAGATCGAAGGTGCCCGCCCGAGCGTGGCGACAGATGAGAGTGGCGGTAAAACCGGGGGCCTGCAGCCCGGTCAGCATCACGCTGGCCCAGCCCGGCTCGCTCGCCAGCGGCGCCAGCTCAGGCAGCTGGGCGGGATCGTAAATCACCAGAGTTTCACCCGAGATGGCGCGGGCAAATGCCGGGGTCATGCGCCAACTGCGGGCTGATAGCATCGGCTCGGTACTGAGGTGGGTACTTCCCTGCTCCCCTTCCCAGGCCACCACATCCGCGTGCTCAAAGCCGATAAAGGGTTTGAGCACCTGGATAAGGCTCTCCAGCACCTGCTCCAGCGTCTTGGCATCGGCGAGGGTGGCAACCCCCCCCAGCAGGGTCTGGGACTCGTGACGATACTTGGCCTCGCGCTCGCGGCAACGCATAAGGTCGACCAGCGTGGTCTGCAATTTGTCGCCGAGGGCTTCCAGTTCATTGTTGCCAATCATCTTGTTGCCTGCTCTGTTATGTTCTGCCGACTCAACGGGTCAGGAAAATCACGCTCGATACCATCAGGTTGCCGTGGGCCAGCTCGCCATTGGGCAGCCGCCCCTGCTCGCCGAAAGTAAAGGGGGTGATAAAGGGGATGTTGCCGAGGCGAGCCTGGCTCTGCTCGACAAATTGGCACAACATATCACCTAGCGCCAAACGGCAACCAGCACAAAAGATGATGAGAGCGCCGATAGGCTGCAATTCCACATCGACCCCGTACCCTGGCTCGACGCGCATGGCATTGAGGCTGCGCTGCAACAACCCTTCCTGGCTGCTGTACATCAACAGCAGACGCTCCCCTTGCACCACATCGGTAAAGAGCCGCAGCCCGCCCTGTTCGGTCACAGCTTCGGGGTGGGAAAGTTTGTAGTAAGGAATGCCATCCAGTGCTCCCACCTGACGAGCCAGCGGGGTGAGCGTGGTCTCCCGCAAAATCGCCCCTACCGGCCAAGGCTGCTCGCGCCCGCACCAGCGGGCATAGACCTCGGCGGCTGGCTGGTGATCGATGGTGAGTACCTCCCGCCCGTTGCAGGCGGTGATCTCGCCGCTGAATTCGGCAGGCACATAGCCCGAGTGAAACTGAAAAGCGAGCTGGCAATCGGGATAGAGCACCGCCAGACCGATGCCATCCTGAGCCACCGCCTCATCCCAGCAGAGCTGCCAGTCACCGCTGACGCTGCTATCAGCCGCGGATCCACCGACCACCGGCACCGAGGCACCGAGTTCGGCCTCGATACCGGCCAGCAGCCCCTCCTCCTTGCCGGGACTGGCATGAAACAGGATCAACTGGGGCAGCTCGCCCGGCCGACCACAGTCGCTCATGGCTCGGCGCAGCAACTGCCGCACATCCACCCCGTCACCGCTGGCACCGGCTACCCCGAATGCCCCTTTCTCATCGTAAAGAGCAGCAACAGCCAGCCCATATCCGTCTCGGGCGTGGTGTCCCATCTCGGTCATGACACCACCGCAAGAGCTGCACCCAAGCAGGCGGGTCGTCGGGAACTGGCGTTTGAGCGCGTCGCGTAGTATCACCCCCTCATGGGCTTGGGTAAAATAGAGTAACAGCAGGGAGGGGGCCTGAGCGGCATGGTGGCGCAGCTGCGCGCAGATATCTTGGGCCGCCAGCGATGAATTCTGGGCGAGGGAGTGAACGGTCAGAAATTTCAACACCATCTCCTTGTTTTATCGAATGGCAGCCTCAAGCAAAAATCATACCTTTATCAAACAATTATCTCGCTTCACTTGCTAACATAGCGGTCAACTGAGACCAATGACAGGACGCCCATATGTGGCAAAAAAACATCAATGACTTCGATCGGGTCGTTGCCATCGGTGGTGGCCACGGCATGGGACGAGTGCTTTCGTCCCTCTCGTTTCTCGGTCAACGGCTCACCGGCATCGTCGCCACCACAGATGATGGTGGCTCGACCGGACGCTTGCGCAAGAGTCAGGAGTGCATCGCCTGGGGCGATCTGCGCAACTGCCTGAACCAGCTGGTCACCGATCCCAGTATCGGCAGCCTGTTGTTCGAGTACCGCTTCGCCGGCAAAGGCGAGCTGGCGGGCCACAACCTTGGCAACCTGATGCTGCTGGCGCTCGATAATCTCTGTGTCCGTCCTCTTGATGCTATCAAGCTGATCAGTGACATGCTCAAAATCGAGTCACAATTGCTACCCATGTCTGAATTTCCCACCGATCTCTGCGCCCATATGGAGTGTGGCACCCAGATCCTGGGAGAGGTATCCATCGATCAACTGGCAACACCGCCCCTCTCCCTCGGCCTGATGCCGGAGGTGCAAGCGACCCGGGAAGCGGTGCTGGCATTGCAGCAGGCGGACATGATCATTCTAGGGCCGGGCAGTTTCCTCACCTCCATCATGCCGCCACTGCTGCTGGCCGAGATCGCCCAGGCCATCAACGAGAGCAGCGCCATGCTGGTTTTCGTCTGCAATCTGGTGGCGGAGAACGGTCCTGCCAGTCAGCTGGATCTGATGAGTCAGTGTCGCTGGCTGGAGTCCCGGGTCGGCCAGGGTCGACTGGATGCCATCCTGACCCCACAGGGCGCGGGTGATGCGGGGGACTGGCAAGGGCGTGTGATCGAAGCCGAGCTGGGCGAGCTTGAGCTGCCCCATCGGCACGATCGATTGAAGCTGAAACTGGCGCTGGACCGGATCATCCAGCAACTTCTCAACCAGCGTTAGGCAACGGTCACGGCGCCCCGGCCCCCCTGCATGGCGCCGTTACTGATAATCGGCAAGAAACGCGAGTACCTGAGGCAAGGATGCCTCCAGCAGTTGCAACTGGCGCTCTGCCTCGGCCACATCGGCCTGCTTGCTGGCCATCTCCAGCGCCATCACCTGCTGATAGCTCGGCATGGCGCCGTAGCTGCCACAGGATGATTTCATGCTGTGCGCCACCCGAGCCAGCGCCTCCCACTCTCCCTGTTCATAGAGGGGTCTGAGCTGACTCAGCTGCTCGCCCACCTCTTCAATAAAGACTGCGATGACCACGGGCAGCATATCCGGACCGATATCCTCTGCCAGCTGCTGCAACACCTTGCGATCCACCCACTCCATGCGAGGCTCCTCCTGAACGGTATTCAAACAGACCATACTATAGATAGTTTTCGATGTCGTGGCTCACGACCAGGCTGTGATGAAGCACCCGATTGGATGGCTCAGGGAATAAAGTGGCAAAAAATGTGATCAATATCGAAATAGCGATGCTGAAACGCCCGTCAAGACAACAACTTGATTGCCACAAATTAACAATTGATCAACACTCAATGCCATCAGAGTGATGATGCTCAGCAACACCTCTCATCCCTTTTGCCTTTTATGGCTGCTGCGAAGAACCAGGGTAGGTATCTACCCTGGTATTTTTTTATCTTGCTCAAGCGCGACCTGATTGGTCGCCACCCGCTCTCCCATGCGAAACAGATTGAATTCGCCGGGCGCCATTTTGACCCAATTCTCATTGCCGGTCAGCGGACGGGTGGTGATCAGGGTCACCACATCGTTGGGGGTAGTCTCGCTTTGAAAGTCGATCACCACCTCCTCATCCAGCAGGCTCGCCTCGCCAAAGGGCGCACAGCGGGTCAGCCAGTGCAGGTTGTTGCTGCAGTAGCTCATCACATACTCCCCGTCCGAGAGCAGCATGTTGAACACCCCGAACGCTCTGAGCTCGTCACACAGGGTAGCGAGATAGCGAAACATGGCGGGAAAGTTGGCAGGACGCTTGGGATATTTTTGCTCCAGCCGATCGAGCAGCCAGCAGAAGGCGTGCTCGCTGTCGGTATCCCCCACCGGCCGGTGGCGGCCGGTTAGCAGCTTCTTGTAGCCGGTGAGCTGACCGTTGTGGGCGAAGGTCCAGTAACGACCCCACAGCTCACGGGTAAAGGGGTGGGTATTTTCCAGCGACACGCAGCCACGGTTGGCCTGCCTAATGTGGCTGACCACGGCGCAGCTCTTGATGGGCAGCGCCTGTACCAGTCTGGCGATGGGAGATTGGGCGCTGGGCTCGGGATCCTTGAAGGTGCGAAAGCCCTTCCCCTCGTAGAAGGTGATCCCCCAGCCATCCTTGTGGGGCCCGGTCTTACCGCCACGCAGCATCAACCCGGTAAAGCTGAAGCAGATATCGGTCGGCACATTGGCACTCATGCCGAGCAGTTCGCACATATCCGGCAGACTCCTTTCATGATTTGGCTTGTGTCATGTTCGACCAGCACGCTGGTTCGACAGACAGCAGGGGGAGGCGCAATCCCTTCCCCTGTGACTGGCAACAACCGGCCGATGGCGAACCATGTTACCGGCGTTGCCCTTGTCTGGTGACGATGGCCTGATTACTTGGCCATCTCTTTTTCGACCAGCTGGATCAGGATGTGGATCACCTTGATGTGCACTTCCTGAATACGGTCGGCATAGCCAAAGTGCGGAACCCGGATCTCGACATCCGCCAGACCCGCCATCTTGCCGCCATCCTTGCCGGTCAGGGCGATCACTTTCATCCCTTTGGCGCGGGCTGCCTCGATGGCTTTCAGGATATTGCCGGAGTTGCCGCTGGTGGAGATGCCAAGCAGCACGTCGCCACGACGGCCAACCGCTTCTACGTAACGGGAGAAGACATAGTCATAGCCAAAGTCGTTGGAGACGCAGGAGAGGTGGCTCGGATCGGAGATGGCGATACCGGCATAACCCGGGCGGTTCTCGCGGTAACGACCGGTCAGCTCTTCGGCGAAGTGCATGGCGTCACAGTGGGAGCCACCGTTGCCACAAGAGAGCACCTTGCCCTCTTCTTTGAAAGAGTCAGCCAGCAGTTTGGCGGCCGCTTCGATGTTTTTCAGGTTCTGCTCATCAGCCAGGAAGGCCTGCAGCACGCTGGCTGCTTCGGTCAGTTCATTGCGGATCAATTCTTGGTACATGATGTCTCTTCCACTGTTTTTAGTGTGCGTGTAGATCCCGGCTATTCTCGCACAAGCGAATCGCACAGTCGCCCCCCTGCGAGCCACAGCGCTGGCGGCGCGTGAGCGTTATGGGGATCACAGAGAGAAGGTAATGAAGATGTAAACAGCTTGATAACTTTGTGCGTATGAATTACAACAGGGGCCATATCCAACAGGTCAGACCTCTGGATGAGTTACACCACGTTGGCACATTTATACACGCAAGGAGCAAGCAATGACGACGACCCTCACTCTGCTCGGGGTGATCCTGGTTATCGGAGCCCTGGCCTATCGCCGGGCATCCCTGTTCATCTCCACCCTGGTCACCGGCGCCGCCCTGGTGCTTGGCGCCATCTATGGTCATGTGCCCTTGCTGGTATGGGCGCTGTTCGCGGTGATCGCCATCCCGCTCAATCTGGTGGAATTTCGCCGCAATCAAATAACCAAGCCACTGTTCAAGATCTACAAATCGATCATGCCGGAGATGTCCCGCACCGAGAAAGAGGCGATTGAAGCGGGCACCACCTGGTGGGAAGCCGATCTGTTCGCGGGCAACCCGAACTGGAAAAAGCTGCACGCCATCCCGGTCAGCGCCCTCTCTGCCGAAGAGCAGGCCTTTATGGATGGTCCGGTCGAGGAAGTGTGCCGCATGGTGAGCGACTGGGAAGTGACCCACGAGCGCGCGGATCTCTCCCCCGAGGTGTGGCAATACCTGAAGGACAACAAGTTCTTCGCCATGATCATCAAGAAGAAATATGGCGGTCTGGAGTTCTCGGCCTACGCCCAGTCCTGTGTCCTGCAAAAGCTGTGCGGTGCCAGCGCCGTGCTCGCCTCCACCGTTGGCGTACCCAACTCGCTGGGCCCGGGCGAACTGCTGCAACACTATGGCACTGACGAGCAGAAGGATTACTACCTGCCCCGCCTGGCGGTAGGCAAAGAGATCCCCTGCTTCGCCCTGACCAGCCCGGAGGCAGGTTCGGACGCAGGCTCCATCCCCGACTTCGGTATCGTCTGCAAGGGCGAGTGGGAAGGCAAAGAGGTGCTCGGTATGCGCCTCACCTGGAACAAGCGCTACATCACGCTCGCCCCTATCGCTACCGTCTTGGGTCTCGCCTTCAAACTGCGTGACCCCGAGCACCTGCTGGGTGAAGAGGAAGAGCTCGGTATCACCTGCGCCCTCATTCCCACTCACATCAAGGGGGTCGGCATTGGCCGTCGCCACTTCCCGCTCAACGTGCCGTTCCAGAACGGTCCGACCCAGGGCAAGGATGTGTTCGTCCCGCTCGATTTCATCATCGGTGGCCCGGCCATGGCCGGTCAGGGCTGGCGCATGCTGGTCGAGTGTCTGTCGGTCGGTCGCGGCATCACCTTGCCCTCCAACAGCACTGGCGGCGTCAAGATGCTGGCCCTGGCGAGCGGCGCCTACAGCCGCATCCGTCGCCAGTTCAAGCTGCCCATCGGCAAGATGGAAGGGATTGAAGAGCCGCTGGCCCGCATCGGCGGCAACGCCTACATCATGGGCGCCGCAGCCAACCTGACCGTGACCGGTATCGACCTTGGCGAGAAGCCGTCAGTCATCTCCGCCATCGTCAAATACCACCTCACCGACCGAGCCCAGAAGTGCATCATCGATGCCATGGACATCCACGGCGGCAAGGCCATCTGCATGGGCCCCAACAACTATCTGGCCCGTGGCTATCAGGGTGCGCCCATCGCCGTTACGGTGGAAGGGGCCAATATCCTGACCCGCAGCATGATCATCTATGGTCAGGGCGCTATCCGTTGCCACCCGTATGTACTGCCGGAGATGCTGGCCGCCAGCCATCCCGACAAGGAGCAGGCGCTGAAAGATTTCGACAAGGCGGTATTCAGCCACGTCGGCTTTGCCATCAGCAACCTGGTACGCAGCTTCTGGCTCGGTATCACCGGCGCCCGCTTTGCCGCGGCCCCTTACAAGGATCAGACCAAGGGCTACTACCAGCAGCTCTCCCGCCTCTCGGCCAACCTGGCGTTCCTGTCAGACATGGCGATGGGCACCCTGGGTGGCGAGCTCAAGCGCAAGGAGCGGGTCTCCGCCCGCCTTGGCGACGTGCTGAGCCAGCTCTATCTCGCCTCCAGCGCCCTCAAGCGCTATCAGGACGAGGGACGCCAGCAGGCCGACCTGCCGCTGCTGCACTGGGCACTGCAAGATGCCATGTTCAAGGCACAAGAGGCGATCGACGAGCTGCTGCGCAACTTCCCGAACCGCTGGATTGGGCTTGCCCTGCGCGCCGTGGTGCTGCCGCTGGGTCGTGACCTGAACCGTCCGTGCGACAAGCTGGACCAACAGGTTGCCCGTCTGCTGCAAACCCCGAGCGAGACCCGCAGCCGCCTGGCCAAGGGCCAATACCTGACGCGCGAAGAGGGCAACCCCTTCGGCCTGCTGGAGCAGGCGCTCGATGACGTGCTGGCCGCCGAGCCGCTGTTCGAGAAAGTCTGCAAGAGCGATGGTATCAAGCGTCCCTTCATGGCGCTGGACAAGGTGGCCGACATCGGCCTGGCCGCTGGCGTACTGACCCAGAGCGAAGCCGAGCTGCTGCGCCGCGCCGAGGTAAGTCGCCTGCGCACCATCAACGTCGATGATTTTGACCCCATCGATCTGGTGGCCAACAAGAAGCTGTTTGAAGCCTCCGCTTACCATCACGCGGCTTGATAACCACCTATCGACAACGCCTCCCTTGTGGAGGCGTTTTTTATGGGCGCTCACCACTATTCACGGCCCGAACAGCCACCACTTGCACTCACAGCTCCCCCGACCAGCTGCTGGCCCCGTGTGGTCAGCCGGGAAAAAAGGCACAATAGCCGACAAATCGAATCACCAAGGAAGCCAAGATGACCCTTGAGCACCTGATCCTGTGGCGCCGCGACCTGCACCGCCTGCCGGAAGCCGCCTGGAAAGAGTTTCGCACCACCAGCCTGATTGCCCACCACCTGAGCGAGCTCGGTTATCGCATCGTGCTCGGCGACAAGCTGCTGGCCAGCAATCTGATGATGGGGCGTGATGTGGATGTGGCGGCCGAGAAGGCTCGCGCCCGCCGTCAGGGGGCCCATCCCGACTGGCTGGAGCGGATTGGCGATGTCACTGGCCTGATGGGAGAGCTCGATACCGGCCGTCCCGGCCCGACCCTGGCCTTTCGCTTCGACATCGATGCGGTGGAGGTGGAAGAGTCCGATGCCGAACAGCACCAACCGCAGCAGGAGGGCTTCGCCTCCCACAACAAGGGGTGGATGCACGCCTGCGCTCACGATGGCCACACCGCCATCGGCATGGGGCTGGCCAGCAGCCTGATGGCGATGAAGGAGCAGCTGTGCGGTCGTATCAAGCTCTTCTTCCAGCCCGCCGAAGAGGGGTGCCGCGGTGGCAAGGCGCTGGCTGCCGGTGGCGCACTCGATGACGTGGATGCCCTGCTTTCGCTCCATATCGGTATTCACGCTGGCAGCGGCGAGCTGGTGATCAACCCCACCGAGTTTCTCTGCTCCACCAAGTTCGACGTCCACTTTATGGGCACTGCCGCCCACGCAGGGCTCGAGCCCAATGCCGGCAGCAATGCGCTGGCTGCCGCCTGCATGGCCACCACCGCCATGCTCGGCATTCCCCGCCACCGCGACGGCATGACCCGCATCAACGTCGGCCAGCTTCACGCTGGCAGCGGCCGCAACGTCATCCCCGATCATGCCGAGCTGCGCGGTGAAACCCGCGGCGCCGACAGCGCGCTCAACGACTACATGTTCAGTCAGGTACAGCGCATCGTCGAAGGTACCGCCCTCGCCCACGGTGTCACCTATCGCATCATCAAGCAGGGTGAGGCCATTGCGCTCGACAACAGCCCGGCGCTGCAGGCCGAGCTGGCGGCGCTGGCCCGCAAGCAGGGGCTCGCCACCATCCAGACTCGCCGCTTTGGCGCCAGCGAAGATGCCGGTTTTCTGATGGAGCGGGTGCAAAAACAGGGGGGCGAAGCAGCTTACCTCATCCTGGGGGCCGATCTGGCGGCACCACACCATCACAACGAATTCGATTTCGATGAGCGGGTTATGCAAAGCGGGGTAGAGCTACTGGCCGCCTGGGCCCGTGCCCGACTGGGTGTGGCAGAAGCAGCCCTCTCTTGATATCCCCTCGGCAAGCTCACCGGCTAACGGGATCAAAAAAAGGCGCCTCGGCGCCTTTTTTCTGCAAGAAAAACCTGAGCACTACTCGCGGAGCTTGCGATGCACATCGGGGCGGCCACCGGTCACGCTATCGGCTCTCCCCTCCTCTTTGGCCTTCTCGGCGCGCTTTTTACGCATCTCGCGGGGATCGGCGATGAGCGGGCGGTAGATCTCGATACGATCGCCGTCGTGCAGCGGCTCGCTCCCTTTCACCGGGCGGCTGTAGATACCGAACTTGTTGACCGCCAGATCGATCTCGGGGTGTTTTTGTACGATGCCGGACTGCTCGATGGCCGCCTGAACGCAGGTCTCGGGCGCCACCCGCAGGGCAATCACCGTCTGCTGCTGCGGCAAGGCATAGACAACCTCGATATTGAGCTGGTCAGACACCGTAGACCTCCTTCGCCCGGTTGGAGAAGGCGGAGACCATGGAGCTCACCAGATCGCGGAATACCTGACCAAAGGCCACCTCGATAAGCTTGGAGGTAAACTCGAAATCGAGATCAAACTCCACCTTGCAGGCATCCACATCGAGCGGGGTAAAGGTCCACCAGCCCGCCAGCTTGCGGAACGGGCCATCCACCAACTCCATCCTGATCTGGCGGTTCACATCCAGCTGATTGCGGGTAGTAAAGGTCTTGGCAATCCCCGCCTTGGCCACATCGACCGACGCCATCATGTAGTCATCGCCAGCCTCGTGGACACGGCTGCCGACACAGCCGGGCAAAAACTGCGGATAGGCATCCACATCGTTAACCAACTTGAACATCTGTTCTGCACTGAACATCACCAGGGCACTGCGCGTAATTCGGGGCATGGCTTTTCCTCATCCAATCGGCGCGATTTTATCACCATGTTTGGGGTTGTGGAGGTAAAACCTCAGCCAAACCGCTCAGAAAGCCACCACTTGACCTGCTGCGCGTTTTACAGCCGCCCCTGCCTACGTATAATACGAGCCTCCTAGTCATTGCCGGAAATCGCCCGTCATGAGCAAAAAAAACAGTAAAAACAAAGCCGGGTCCAGCACCATTGCACTCAACAGAACCGCGCGCCACGAATACTTCATCGAAGAGAAGATCGAAGCGGGTCTGTCCCTGCAAGGGTGGGAAGTCAAATCCCTGCGGGCGGGCAAGGCCAACATCAGCGAAGCCTATGTCATCTTCCGCGATGGCGAGGCCTACCTGTTCGGCTCCAGCTTCCTGCCACTGCAAGCGGCCTCCAGCCATGTGGTATGTGACCCGACCCGCACCCGCAAACTGCTGCTGAGCCGTCGTGAACTCGACAAGCTCGAAAGCCTGATTGCCCGTCAGGGCTACACCATAGTTCCCCTCGCCCTCTACTGGAAACAGTGCTGGGTCAAGGTCGAGATCGGCCTGGTGAAGGGCAAGAAAGAGCACGACAAGCGCGAAGATACCAAGGCCCGCGAATGGGATCGGGAAAAAGCGCGCATCATGAAGAACAAGCATCGCGGCTAACCTGCGACTGGCAGGATCAGGACGCCAGTTCACCTTCCCCCGGCGCAGCTGGCTCTTCAGGCTCAGCTGCGTACAATAAATCGGCAAACAGACTGGCTGCCAGAGGGAATGGGTATCAACGCCTTGCTATGACAGCATTTTTGCGTACAATCGCAATTAACAACTTGGGGCTGATTCTGGATTCGACAAGATTCACGAAACCCAAGGTGCATGCCGAGGTGCGGTAGGCCTCGTTAATAAACCGCAAAAAAATAGTCGCAAACGACGAAAACTACGCACTAGCAGCTTAATAACCTGCATAGAGCCCTTCTACCCTAGCTTGCCTGTGTCCTAGGGAATCGGAAGGTCATCCTTCACAGGATCGTGTGGAAGTCCTGCTCGGGGCGGAAGCATTAAAACCAATCGAGCTAGTCAATTCGTGGCGTGTCTCTCCGCAGCGGGTTGGCGAATGTAAAGAGTGACTAAGCATGTAGTGCCAAGGATGTAGTAATTTTGGACGGGGGTTCAAATCCCCCCAGCTCCACCAAACGTTTGGAAAGGGCCACCTCGCAAGAGGTGGCCCTTTTTATTTGTCCATGTCCATGTTGTTTACCGATATCAAACTGGTTGGATTTTTTCCAATATCCCCCTTGAACTGGCCTTTGGCAAAAAAATCAGGCGCATCACCGCGCAGGCTTTATCATCAGGTTGCCATCCCGGTACTAGCCGAACTCACAGCCGCACTGTGGCATGTCGTGGCCCAATATTGAGTAAATTGATGTTGGCCGCTGCATTTTAATGCACTTACAATATGCGCCCAATTCTGTTGGATTCCTTCTGATGCTCCGCCAATGTGATCGTCTATTCCTGTTTCTCCTGCTACTGCTCTGGGGCGTGGCGGCGCACGCCATTACCAGTCTGAATGAAGACGAGTTTGATCTGTCTGAGCGCGCCTGGCTGTCATCACACCAGGAGCTGGTCATCGGCATGCCGATGATGGGTGACCCTCCATACAGCTATAAAGATGCAGATCAACGTTTTACCGGCCCAGTCCCCGATATTGCGCAGCAGATTGCCAGAACGCTCGGGTTGACCCTGCGCTACAAGGTTTACCCCTCCTACGTGGATGCGCTGACCGGGCTTGACCACGGCGCAATCGACATGCTGGTGAACGACCAACCAAGCGAACAATGGCGCTCCAATATTGTCTCCCTGCCGTTTTTGCTCTCCATGCCGCGCGGCGTGCTGCTCAACAATGGCAAAACGAAGTTGTCACGACAGGATGCCCATGGTTTGCACTGGGTCTGTGTCACGGGAGTCAATGCTTGCAGTGAATTGAAAAAACTGGGATTTCCCCGTGTGACCGAGGCAGAGAGTCGCGGCGAAGCGGCCTTTATGCTCAAAAAGCGCATGGCTGACGCCTATCTTGCCGACATGCCGTCACTGGTGATGGTGAAAGATCAGCACCCCAAGGCTGGTTTCACCATTGCCACCCCGGAATGGGTAAGCGGCACGTCTCTCTCTATCAATATGCACAAGAGCGACCCGGCACTGGTCAGCCTGGTGAGCAAGGCATTCAACGAGATACCGGTTGAAGATCGTCGTCACATGCTGGCCGCTACCACAACTAGCCAACATGCGGACTCAGGAGCGGTTAAGTCTGTCCAGTTTACCCCTGAGGAGCAGGAGTGGCTCAACCAGCATCCTGAGCTCACTTACGGCGTCTCCCCGGACTGGACCTCCATGAGCGAGTTCAATTACCGGGGCCGACTGGTCGGGTATGTGGCGGACCTGATGGCGCTGATGCAGCAAGTCTCCGGGCTGAAGTTCTCTCTGGTTCGCACCAATAGCTGGGGTGAAACCCAGAATATGCTGAAGCTGCGGCAGATCGATTTTATTCCGGCCATCTCCCCCAACCACGACCGCGGCCAGTTTGCGCTGTTCACCCCTGGCTATCTGTTTGTCGATCGGGTAGTCATTGCCCCCAAACGCAGTGCCGATATCACCGATCTCTCACTGCTGCGAGGGAAACGGGTCGGCATGGTGCATGGCTCGCTGGATAAAGATCTACTGACCCACATCGGCGCCCATCCGGTAGAGGTCAACAATGACAACCGCTTGCTGGAGCTGCTGGACACGGGCGATGCCGACTACGTGATGGTCACCCTGCCATCCATCAACAAGCGGGTGAGCGAACGCTATCAGGTGGTCTATGCCGGCAAAGACTTGCGCCTGCCGGTCGCCATGGCCACGCGCAAAGATCCCATGCTGCAGCGGATCCTTACCAAGGTGCTCTATTCGATACCGCCGGAGGAGCTCAATAAAGTGGAGAGACGCTGGCTCTCCATGAGCGTGCAGACCGGCATCAATAACGAAACAGTGCTGTTCTGGTTCGTAATGAGCGGCGCAACTGCCACCCTGCTGTTTACCCTGTTCTGGGCCTGGAACCGTACCCTGAAACGGGAGATCGTGCAGCGACAACGGGCCGAGAAGACGCTCAATGAGCAGTTGGTGTTCATCCAGACCCTGCTCGACTCCCTGCCCAATATGGTGGCGCTACGGGATCGCGATCATCGCCTGACCCTCAGCAACCGGGCATACCGCGAGCTGTTTGTCGGTGATGGGGAAGAAGGTGATCGCTGGGGCTATATGACCGAGGACGAGCGGCAACAGATGTTGCGCGAGGAGCGTGCGGTCTGGGAAACCGGCGAGATCTTCCAAGGATCGGGTTATACCCAGCGCGAGGGGGATGTTCCCCTTCACGTGGTCTACGTCAAGTTGCCCTATCGCGCAGCAGGCGGCGCCATTCAGGGGGTGCTGACGGTATTGACCGATGTCAGTGCCCTCAAGGCCGCCGAAAACAAGGTGCGGGAAGTGGAGGGCAGGCTGCGGGACATCACCGACAGCATGCCGGGTCTGGTCTATCAATATCTCTGGCAAGGGGCCGGCAAGGGGAAATTCCTCTATCTGTCCCAAGGAGCCAGCGACATTCTCGGGATGACCCATCAAGAGTTGATGGCAGCCGAGTCTGGCGGCGTGATCCTCGGCTTGAACGATGAGGCTATGGCAACCTTTATCGATAAGGTGGCCAAACATGCGCAAACCCTTGAGCCGCTCGATATGGAGGTGCTGGTGCCCTCTGTTCAGGGGGAGCGCTATATCCAGATCCGCGGCAACTTTGTGGCGCAACAGGGCCATGATCGCCTGCTCAACGGCGTGGTGCAGGACATCACCGCCATCAAGCAACAGGAGCATGAGCTGCGTGAGGCGCGCGCCGCGGCCGAGCAGGCGATGCAGGCTCGCAGCCTTTTTCTGGCCACCATGAGCCATGAGCTGAGAACCCCCATCTCGGGCATGCACGGCATGCTGGAGCTGCTGCGCATGAGCGAGCTCAATGATGACCAGCGCTATCTGCTGCGCAATGTGGAGAGCTCGGCCAACCACCTGCTCTATCTGGTCAACGATATCCTCGACTTTTCCAAAATCGAGGCGGGTCAGCTGCACCTCAATCGCCAATCCTGCCGTCTGCAACCTGTGGTGTGCGATGTGATCCGCGGCCATGCCGCACTGGCCTACAGCAAGGGGCTGAAGGTCACGCTCCAGTGGGATGATCAACTCCCCGACCTGGCCGATATCGATCCGGTCAGAGTGGGCCAGGTGGTTTCCAATCTGCTCAATAATGCGGTGAAGTTCACCGAGCAGGGCACCATTTCGATCCAGGTCAGCTGTCACGACCAGCAGCTGGTTATCGCGGTGACGGATACCGGCATCGGCATCGCCGAAGAGAAGCAAGCGCTGCTCTTTACCCCGTTCGAGCAGGTGGAATCCGATATTAATCGCCGCTTTGGCGGCACCGGTCTGGGCCTGGCCATCTGTGATCAGCTGGTGAAGAAGATGGGCGGCACCCTGACGGTCAAGAGCCAGCTCGGTGAAGGGGCCTGTTTCCGCTTTAGCATCCCGCTGCTCAATGGCCTGTGGGAGCCACCCGCACTGGCGGGCAGCGAATGGTGGTGGCTGGGTAGCGATGCCGCCTTGCAGGCCACCATGGCACGGCTCGGCGCCCGGTTGAGCCCCCTCGATATCCACCAGTTCACCGCCGATCTCGACGGACTGCTGTTGGCGGAAGAGGCCGCGCTGGAATCCAGTCTGGGGAGCGATTGGCACACCTTGTTGCAGTCCGGCACTCTCAAGGGGGTCATCCTCTCCCCCCGCGAAGCGTTGCGGGGGCGCATGGGCTCGGAGAACTGGTGGCGCCTCGGCCAATCCCCCCTCTATCCGGATCTGTTGCTCGAAAGCTGCCGCGAACTGATCACCGGGCGAGCCGTGACCACCCATGCCGCCAGCATCGAAAAAATGGGCGGGCGGGTGCTGGTCGCCGATGACCATCTGGTCAATCGCGCCCTGCTGACCCGTCAGCTGGCGATTCTGGGGGTGGAGTGCGAGGTAGTGGAAGATGGCGAGAAGGCGTTGCGCGCCTGGCAAACCCGGGATTTCGCCCTGCTGATCACCGACTGCCACATGCCGCACATGGATGGCTACACCCTGACCCGCCACCTGCGGGAACAAGGGGAGCAAGCCCCCATTATCGGCGTCACCGCCGATACCTCGGAGGAGGCGGCAGCCAATATGACGGCAGCAGGCATGAACGGCATGCTGTGCAAACCTTATTCGCTGGAGTCACTGCGCCAGATGCTGCTGCGGTGGTTGCCCGCGACTACGATCACAGAGAGAGTGCCCGCACGACAGGCCATCAATCTCGACATGATCGGTCGCTGGCATCTCTTTGGCGATGAAGAGATTGCCAAAAGCATGGCAAGGGAGTATCTGGCCTCCAACCGGAAAGATTGCCACGCTATGATGAGCGCGCTCTCCTCCGATGATAGCCAGGAGCTGGTGGAGATCGCCCACCGCATCAAAGGGGCAGCCAGAATGGTCGGGGAGCTCTCCCTGGCCGAGCAGGCGGCGCAACTGGAATCGGTGGCCCGCCTCAAACAGTTGAGCGAGCTCGCGCTGCTGACACAGAGAGTGGAAGAACAGATGAACAATATTGAACGTGAAATGGGATTGTGGCTCGATGAGTAGAACGGCAGACGAGTTGGTCATCATGGTGGTCGAGGATCACGGGTTTCAACGCAAGACCCTGATGCACCAAATCCGGGCGCTCGGTTATCAGCAACTGCTGGAGGCCGCAGACGGCATCGAAGCCTTGGCGTTATGCCAGAGCCACACTGTCGACATCCTGTTCTGCGATCTGCGGATGCCCGGCATGGATGGCATGGCGCTGCTGCGCCGCCTCTCGCTGGGCGGCTTTCGGGGCGGCATCATCCTCTCCAGCGCGCTGGAAGATGACGTGGTGGAAGCAGTGCTGCGCATGAGCGCGGCCTATGGTCTTCATGTGCTGGGTCGCATCGAGAAACCCTCCAACCCGCAGCGGCTGCGCCAGTTGATCGACTCCTGGGCACCCAAGTCGGCCCCCTCGGGCAAGGACGATGGCCTCGTCCTCTCGGTGGACGAGCTCAAACGCGCCCTCGACAACGACCAGTTGCTGCCCTGGTATCAACCCAAGGTCGGCTTTGCGTCCGGCCAGTGGGTGGGGATGGAAGCGCTGGCCCGCTGGCAGCATCCGGAATACGGGCTGATCTCCCCCGGCATGTTTATCCCGCTGGCGGAAAACAACGGCCTTATCGACCAGCTGACCGATGTCATCATCAACAAGTCGCTGCAGGATTGCCATCTGTGGGGGCAGACCGGCCTATCCCTCAATCTGTCTATGAATCTCTCCACCACCTCGCTGATTGAGGGAGATCTCTGCCACTTCCTGATCAACCAGTGCCAGCGCTGGGGCGTCAATCCCGAGCTGATCACCCTGGAGGTGACCGAAAGCTCGTTTGTCGAGGATATCGGCAAGGCACTGGAGGTGCTGACCCGGCTGCGGATGCACGGCTTTGGCCTCTCCATCGATGACTTCGGTACCGGCTACTCCTCGATGCAGCAGCTGGCGCTGCTGCCGTTTACCGAGCTCAAACTTGATCGATCTTTTGTCGATCGCTGCTATGCCGACCCCTCCCGTCTGGCCATCATCGAATCGAGCATCGAGCTGGCACGCAAGCTGGGGCTGAAATCAGTCGCCGAAGGGGTGGAAGATGTACAGACCTGGCAACTGCTGGCCAAGCTGGGGTGCGATATCTGCCAGGGCTTCTTTACCGCCCGCCCGATGCCACGCAGCGAACTGCAGCACTGGCACCAGATCTGGCAAGCCCGGCTGCCCACCCTGATATCCGGGTGATCTTCCGCAACCAACCCTTTGGGCCAACAGCGCGCCGATCGGCAACGTGAATGGCCACCTTGGAAAAGGTGGCCATTTTCTTTATCTAGGACTCGCCACTCACGCATGCCCGCCCCCTATCCACCAACCTTTTTATCCAACCGAGTGCCACCCACCCCCTTTGCTCTGTATACGCCGCATGCCTTGAGTCACCATTTATGCAAAATAAGTTGCATCACAAATGGTGCTACTGGCGGATAATGCCTATCGCGAGCGAGAGCAGCCTCTCTTCTACCAGACGCATCAACTGACAATAAAACAATGAATATCCTGCTTTAAAAGGAATAGTTCTCAACGATGCGCCGAGCCGATGAGGTAGACAAGACAACCTGAAATCGTTTTCCCTTTTGAACAATAAGCTGTCTAAAATCAAATAAAGTTGTAAATAATCTTTGTTATGGTGAGCGTATAGCAAGCGGCCGCCCTGTCGCTTCCCCTGCTGGCTCCGCCAGATGCAGCATTTTCTGCGCCTTGAAAGCGAGTTTATGACGCCATGATCACCATCACCCTCGATGGGGCTCAGTTGACGGTTGACCCGACCAGAACCCTGCTCCAGATAGCAAAACAGCACCAGACTGATATCCCCTCCCTGTGCGGTGACAACACCAGTGCCCCCAAGACACCGTGCGATCTCTGCGTGGTGGAGATTGCCGGTCTCGGCATCCGCCGTGCCTGCGAGACGCCCCCCGAGGCAGGGATGGTGATCACGACCCAAAGCGAGGCCCTGCGCGCACACCGCCAGCAGGCGCTCGGCCGCATCCTCGCAGATCACTACGCCGATTGCGAAGCCCCCTGCCAGCGCGCCTGTCCGGCCGGGGTGGACATTCAATCCTATCTGCACCATATCGCCATGGGGGAGCACGAGGCGGCGATGGCCGTCATCAAGCAGACCCTGCCTATGCCCCTCTCCATTGGCCGGGTCTGCCCCGCTTTTTGTGAGGCAGAGTGCCGCCGCGCGCTGGTGGATGAGCCGCTCGCCATTCGCCAACTCAAGCGCCATGCCGCCGATCTCGATCTGGCAGAGGTTGCCCCCTATCAACCGGCAAAGAAGCCCGCCAAGGGCAAGCGGGTGGCCATCATCGGCAGCGGCCCGGGCGGCCTCACCTGCGGTTACTATCTGGGTTACGAGGGGTTCGAGGTCGATCTGTTCGAGGCGATGCCCGAAGCGGGGGGCTGGCTGCGCTACGGTATCCCCGAATACCGGCTGCCCAAGGCGATCCTCGATCAGGAGATAGCGCTGATGTGCCAGAGTGGTATGCGGATCCACACCCAGCAGCGACTGGGCCACCAGATCACCCTCTCGGCGCTGTGCCGCGACTATGATGCGGTCTGTCTGGCGGTTGGCGCTTCCAAGGCGGTGCCGATGGATTACCCGGGCAGCACCCTGGCAGGTTGTTATCTCGGGGTCGATTACCTCAAGGATCGGATGCTGGCCAAGCGGCTCACCACTGGCAAGAAGGTTGCGGTGATCGGGGGTGGTAATACCGCCATTGACTGTGCCCGCACAGCGGTACGCCTTGGCGCCGAGACCACCCTTATCTATCGCCGAACCCGCGCCGAGATGCCCGCCGAAGCCTACGAAATCGACGAGGCGGAGCACGAAGGGGTGCGCTTTTTGATGCTCACCAATCCGGTGGAGAATCTGGCCGATGAGGCTGGTCGCGTCTGTCAGGTGCGTCTCGAGAAGATGGCCCTCGGCGAGCCGGACGCCTCCGGTCGCCGACGCCCGGAGCCCACCGGTGAGTTCTTCCTTGAAGAGTTTGATACCGTGATTGCGGCAGTGTCGCAGCAGCCGGATCTCAGCTTTATGGAAGGGGAGCCCCTCACCCTCCCCTTCACCCGCTGGCAGACGCTGGAGTCCCACCCCGAGACCATGCACAGCGGCCACGGCAACCTGTTCGCCATCGGCGATCTGCGCCGCGGGCCCGCCACCGCCATCGAGGCGGTCGCCGATGGCCGCAAGGCGGCGCTGGCCATCGTTCAGTTCCTCCACGGTGACATGATCGACCCGGTGCGGCCCTTCAACGCCTGCAAGGCTCACACACTCAAGCAGGTCGATCCCGCCCAGTTTGCTCACCTGAAAAAAGTCGCCCGCACCATCATGCCCCATCTGGCAGAGAAGGATCGCGAGGGCAGCTTTGCCGAGGTGGAGCGTGGGCTGAGTGATGCCGATGCCCGCAGCGAAGCCAGCCGCTGCCTCGAGTGCGGCTGTCAGGCCAACACTGATTGCGCGCTACGCGACTACGCCACCGAATACAAAGTCGAGCAGAGCGCTCTCGATACCAGTCAATGCCAGAAGTTTGCAGTAGATAGCAGCAGCGAATTTATCGTCTTTGATGCCAACCGCTGCATTGGCTGCGGCCAGTGCGTGCAGGCCTGTGGTGAGCAAGCGGTGCAGGGGGTGCTGCGCTTTGCCAAAAACAACGATGGTACCCTCTCGAACCGGCCGCAGTTCGACACGGGACTCTCGATGGGCGACTCCCACTGCGTGCAGTGCGGCGCCTGCGTACAGGTCTGCCCCACCGGGGCCCTGGTGGATGCCCGCGACAAGTCGCAGGGGCGCACCGAACTGCTCACGCCGGTCAATACCATCTGCACCTACTGCGGGGTCGGCTGCGGTGTCACCCTCTACGTCGATGAGGCGCGCAACCGCATCCGCTATGTGGAGGGGAATCGCAACTCGCCGGTCAATCAGGGTCTGCTCTGCGTCAAGGGGCGCTTCGGCTTTGACTTTATCCAGAGCGAGGAGCGCCTCACCACGCCGCTTGTCCGCAAAGATGGCAAGCTAGTGCTAGCCAGCTGGCAAGAGGCCATCGCCCTGGTGGCCGAGCGTTTCACCACCCTGCGCCAGCGCTATGGCAGCGATGCGCTGGCGGGTTTCTCGTCGGCAAAAACCACTAACGAAGAGAACTACCTGTTCCAGAAGTTCATGCGCCGGGAGCTGGGCACCAACAACGTGGATCACTGCGCGCGGCTCTGCCACGCCTCCACCGTCACCGGGCTGGAGGCGTCGCTCGGCAGCGGCGCCATGACCAACGACATCCCGAGCATCGACCACTCGGATCTCATCTTCATCATCGGCTCCGACACCTCGGCGGCCCACCCCATCATCGGCTCCCATATCAAGCGGGTGGTGAAAACGGGCAAGGCACGGCTGGTAGTGGCCGATCCGAAACGGATCGAGATGGCCGACCATGCCAGCCTCTATATGGCACACCGCCCCGGCACCGATGTGATGCTGCTCAACGGCCTGATGCAGCAGATCATCCAGAACAACTGGCACGACCAGGCCTATATCGCCGCACGAGTAGAAGGGTTCGAGGCGCTGCAAGCGGAGGTGCTCTCTCCGACCTATGCCCCGGACAAGGTGGCTCTTGTCACCGGCGTACCGGCCGAGCAGGTGATCGAGCTCGCGCGCCTCATCGGCACCGCCGAGCGCACTGCCATCTACTACTCGATGGGGATAACCCAGCACACTACCGGCCACGACAACGTGCGGACCATCGCCAACCTGCAACTGCTGTGCGGCAACATCGGCATCGAAGGGGGTGGCATCAACCCGCTGCGGGGCCAATCCAACGTGCAGGGTGCCTGTGACATGGGGGCGCTGCCCAACTGCCTGCCCGGCTATCAGAAGGTGGCCAACCCCGAGGTTCATGCCCGCTTCGCCGCCGCCTGGCAGCAACCAGGGTTGCCGCGCACGCCCGGCCTTACCCTCACCGAGACCATCGATGCCGCCTGCGCGGGCAGCATCAAGGGGCTCTATGTGATGGGAGAAAACCCGGTGCTGAGCGATCCGGATCAGCATCACGTCATCGAGGGGCTCAAGCAGCTGGAGTTTCTGGTGGTGCAGGATATTTTCCTCTCCGAAACCGCCCAACTCGCCGATGTGGTGCTCCCCTCCTGCTCCTTTGCCGAGAAGAGCGGCCACTTCACCAACACCGAACGGCGAGTGCAGCGCATCTCCCCCGCCCTCAAGGCGCCGGGGGAAGCGCGAGAGGATTGGTGGATCATCCAGCAGATCGCCAACGCCATGGGCGGTGACTGGCGCTATCAATACCCGCAGGAGATCACCGCCGAGATCTGCCGGGTCACACCGCAATACGCTGGCATCCAATGGGACAAGGTGGGGCCGGAAGGGTTGCAGTGGCCCTGCAACGACGCGGCGCCCGAAGGCACTCGCCTGCTCCACGGCAAGCAGTTCACCCGTGGCAAGGGGGAGATGGTCGCCACCCCGTTCCGCTATGCCGCCGAACTGCCCGACGAGACCTATCCCATCGTGCTCACTACCGGCCGCCTGCTGGAGCAGTTCCATACCGGCACCATGACCCGCAAGACCAAGGGGCTCGACAAGCTGGCTGGCCCGCGGGTGATGATGAGCGTGGTGGATGCGCAGCGGTTGGGAATCAGCAACAGCGAGCAGGTAAAAGTCACCAGTCGCCGCGGCCATATCGAACTGCCCGCCTTCGTCACCAAGCGGATGCAGCCTGGAGTGGTCTTTATCCCGTTCCACTTTGCCGAAGCCCCGGCCAACCGGCTCACCATCAATGCCACCGACCCCCACGCCAAGATCCCCGAGTTCAAGGTGGCAGCGGTGCGCATCGACAAGCTGGAATCCCCGTCGCAAACTGGAGAGCTCTCCATGCAGAAGGAGCCAGCCAAGCCAGACATCGAGGTTGCCTGAAGGGAATAGCAAAACCTGAGTAACCGCCTGCCGAAAGGGTTGGCCCGCTGACCCTTCCCCCCTTGACTTTGCGAGAGCAAAAGAGGGTGTCTAGTCCTGAAATAGGTTTACACATTTTCAACTAGCATTTCTCTACTCAGAACCCCCTATGTACCGCATCGGGGGTTCTGTATTTCAACGCATGATGCGGCCGCTCCGCGTTGTAAATATCCACTGCCTCACGCACCATCTCCCGCGCTTGCGCCAAATCCTGCGGGCTTTGCAACAATAACTCTCCTTTCAAAATCCCGTTCACCCGCTCCGCCAACGCATTCTGGTAACAGTCATACCCATCCGTCATCGAGCATTTCACCCCGTACCGTTCATGTAATGGCTGATACAGCCCCGAGCAATACTGCACGCCGCGGTCCGAGTGATGGATGAGTTCACCGCCGCCACGTCGTTACTTCAGTGCTTTCTTGAACGCCATCGCCACCGACTCGGCGTGCATCCCTTCGTGCACGTGATGGCCCACTATCTTGCGTGAGTACGCATCCGTCACCAGGCTCAGGTACAGCGGCCCGCTCCTGGCTGGCAGATAGGTGATATCTGCGACCCAGACCTGCTCCGGGGCCACCGGCGTGACCTGCTCTGGCCCCGCCTTGAGCAAGTTGGGATGACGGTAGAAACGGTGAAAACTGTGGGTGGTCGTGTGATACGCCCGTCTGGGTGGCACCAGCAGGCGGTGCCCGGCCAATATCCGAAACAGCCTGTCCCGCCCGACCTTGAGCCCGCCATCATCCTGACCCTGCAGCAGATAATGCAGCTTGCGGGTGCCCACCCGCGGTTGTCGCAGTCGAACCTGACGCACGAAGCGCACCACCTGCAATCCCTGTGCATGGCGCTCGTCGGCGACCCGATTGCGCTTGTAGTAAGCCTGCCGGCTTATCCCCAGAAACAGGCAAGCCCTGACAATGGTCAGCCTCTCGACTTGCCGCTGCGAGAGGACTTGCCGGGTCGCTTTTTTACGATGGAGACACCGTAGTCATTCTTCAGTACATCGACGACGGCCTCAAAGAACTGGGCTTTCTGACTCATCAGCGCCAGCTGCTGCTCGAGTTCCTTGATACGCTGTTCGGGCGTCTTGTTGTCGGGGTCAGGCATGGTGATGCTCCTGCCGGCACGTACAGAAGCCCCCTGGCTCCAATCTTGCCGACCATGTTTACGCAACCATACCAGAACGGTGGAGCGGCCCTGAATGCCATAACGCACCTGAGCCTGTTTGTAGGTGAGCTCGCCTTTTTCAATCTGCTCGACCAGTGCCAGTTTAAAAGTCAGCGAGTAATCGCGCTGTGTCCGTTTCACACCTTGTCCCATCGGGTTCTCCATTTATTGGGGGGAAAGGTGTAAACCATATTCAGGACGGGACAGGGGTATGAAAAGGGGCCACCAACCATATAAAACAAAGGGTTAGCTTCATCTCGAAGCTAACCCTTTGTTTTATATGGTGCCGATAAGGGGAATCGAACTCCTGACCTTCGCATTACGAATGCGCTGCTCTACCAACTGAGCTATACCGGCTTGTTGCTCTCCACATTCATGAAAAATGACCGGCAAGTCAATTGAGCCAGCTCGATTTTATGAGTTGGCTCATGGTGTTAGAACCCGATTTACAGATCGGCAAACTCGGGGATATGGGCCCGGCCGCGGCTTTCGAGAAATTCGAGCAGGGCGCGGGGGGAACGCACCAGGATCCGCTCTTGCGGGAAGCCCGCTTCGGTCACCAGACGGTGGCAGTGGTCAAAATCGCCAAGAGTAAATGCCACGTGGGAATCGGAGCCGAAAGTGAGATAGGCCCCCAGATCTCGCGCGGCTTCGACTATGGCGCGGCAGTTGCCTTCGCTGCCCGGGCGCGAGTGAATGAAGGAGGAGTTGTTGATCTCCAGCGCTACCCGATAGTCCGCCGCTGCCTTGACCACAACCTGAATGTCGATGGGAAATGCGGGGTTACCCGGGTGGCTGATCATGTCGACCCGACCGCTCTTGATGGCGTTGATCATCGCCTGGGTATGGGTTGCCTGATCGCAGGGAGGGAATACCTGCTCATGAAAACCCGCCATGATCATGTCGAGGTGCGACTCATAACGCTCTGGGAAATCGATCTCCCCGTCGAGGTTTTTGATGTTGGCCTCGATACCCCGTAGGATCCCTACCCCATCCACCACTCTTGGCAATATCGGCAAGTTGGCAAAATGCCAGACATGAGGGGCATCGGCCATCTCGGGGCCATGATCCGTGGTGGCGAACAGCTTGATCCCCTTGGCCCTGGCTATCGGCAGATAGTCGTGGATGGTGCTGTAGGCATGGGTGCTGGCAATGGTGTGAGTGTGGGTATCGACCGGGTACTTCATCTTCTCTCCCCTCATATTTTGAAAGGGCAGCATAGCAAAGAGCGGCAGCTTGGGCCACGCCAGTGCTTGCCACACTTTGTCACAAAATACCGCGAAGCTGACATAGTCTGAGGGGCTCTGGCTGGCATACTGCCCCCGTCGATACATGCCTGAACTCGCATCGACAGTTTGCCGTCAGGATGACGCGAACTCACTTTCCCCACCGTCGCGCCCTGCGGCGGTTTTTTTTGCCTGTTTGTTACTCTCTGCCACAGCCAACCGGGCAAAAAAATGCCCAACTAGCAAGAAGCAGGTTGGGCGAGACTTAATGTTTAATTGCAGTGGCATAGATATAGAGTCCTGCTTTTTGACTAAGTTCCGCCCACTTTGCTTTTTTCATCGAAAAACATTCCGCTAACACTCATTCACATTCTCTTGACACTTCACGTTATGAAACGTACTTTTTAAACATTCGTTTAAGTGAGGTGTCCAGTGAGTAAAATCGATACCAAAAACCGTATTCTCGACGCCGCTGAAGTGCTGTTTGCCGAGCGGGGATTCGCCGATACCTCTTTGCGTCTGATCACCAGTGAGGCCGACGTCAATCTGGCGTCGGTGAACTATCACTTCGGCTCCAAGAAGGAGCTGATCCAGGCGGTGCTCGACCGCTATCTGAGCCTGTTTATGCCCGATCTCGATGCTCGCCTGCGGGTACTGATGGAGCAGGAGCAGCTGACCCTGCTGCAACTGTTTGAAAGTTTTGTCGAGCCGCTGATGAAGCTATCGGCGGTGCGGGCCAACGGACCGGCCATCTTCATGCAGCTGCTGGGGCGCGGCTATATCGACAGCCAGGGCCACCTGCGCCGCTTTATCACCGCCCACTATGGCCCCATTTTGCAGCGGATCACCCAGGCCATCTCCAAGGCCAATCCGGCCCTGTCGCCAGCGGACCTCTTCTGGCGCCTGCACTTCACTCTGGGCACCGTCGTATTCACCATGGCCTCTGCCGATGCGCTGCGCGACATCGCCCTGGCCGACTTTGGCCAGCAGCTCGATGTGGAAGGGCTGGTGCGCAACGTTATTCCTTATCTGGCGTCCGGAGTCGGGGCGCCCGTGGAGTCGACCAGGCTCTCCCTGGCCGTGTAACAACCAACAATAAATCAACGGAAACAGTGAAATAGAAGGAACTTCGGTATGATCACATTGCTTGTCCTGCTGGTGCTGGCGATAGCCGTTGTGCTCGGCGTACCCTCCATCCGTAAAAAGGTGGTAACCCGTCCGGTGTTCGGCATCTTCAAAAAGATACTGCCGCCCTTGTCAGCCACCGAGCGGGAGGCCATGGAAGCCGGCTCAGTCTGGTGGGATGGCGAGTTGTTTCGCGGCAACCCCGACTGGAAAAAACTGCACGGCTACGGCAAGGCCGAGCTGACCGCAGAGGAGCAGGCCTTTATCGACAATCAGGTCGAAACCCTGCTCGCCATGGTTGACGACTTCAAGATCGTGAACGAAACCAAAGACCTACCAGAGCCGGTGTGGGACTATCTGAAGAAGGAAGGCTTCTTCTCCCTGATCATCCCGAAATCCTATGGCGGCCGCGAATTCTCGGCGATTGCCAACTCCACCATCGTCACCCGCATTGCCACCAAGAGCCTGAGCGTGGCGGTCACCGTCATGGTACCGAACTCCCTTGGCCCGGGTGAGCTGCTGATGCACTACGGCACCCAGGCCCAGAAAGATTTCTGGCTGCCGGGGCTGGCCAATGGCAAAGAGGTGCCCTGCTTCGCCCTGACCGGGCCGGAAGCGGGCTCCGATGCAGGTGCCATTCCTGACAAGGGGATCGTCTGCAAAGGGATGCACAAGGGTGAAGAGGTACTCGGTATTCGCCTCAACTGGAACAAGCGCTACATCACCCTGGCGCCCCGCGCTACCGTGCTGGGGCTGGCGTTCAAACTCTATGACCCGGAAAAACTGCTCGGTGACAAGGAGGAGCTGGGCATCACCTGCGCGCTCATCCCCACCAACCACCCGGGCGTGCGCGTCGGCGATCGCCACTACCCCATGGGTCTGGCGTTCATGAACGGCCCGACCTTCGGCAAGGATGTGTTCATTCCGCTCGACTGGATCATCGGTGGCCCAGATTACGCCGGTCGCGGCTGGCGCATGCTGGTAGAGTGTCTCTCCGCCGGTCGCGGCATCTCGCTGCCAGCCCTTGGCACCGCTTGCGGTCATATGGCGAGCCGCACCGTGGGTGCCTACTCCTACGTACGCAAGCAGTTCGGCATGTCCATCGGCAAATTTGAAGGTGTGCAGGAAGCGCTGGCCCGTATCGGCGGCCTCACCTATCAGCTGGAAGGGGCCCGTCGCATGACCGCCGGTTCGCTGGATTTGGGTCAGGCACCGGCCATCGTCACCGCGATTTCCAAGTACCACATGACCGAAATGGCGCGTCAGATCATGGATGACTCCATGGACATCCACGCCGGTCGTGCCATCCAGCTAGGCCCGAAAAACTACACCGGCTACGCCTACATGGGTATTCCGGTCGCCATCACGGTGGAAGGGGCCAACATCCTGACCCGCAACCTGATGATCTTCGGGCAGGGTGCCACCCGCTGCCACCCGTACGTGTTTGCCGAGCTGGAAGCGGCGGCTGATACCGACGTGGAGCGTGGTCTCGAGAAGTTTGACGCCCTGCTGATGAAGCACATCACCTTCGGCGCCGGCAACTTCTTCGGTTCCCTGTTCCAGGGGCTGACCCTGGGCCAGTTCAACAGCGCGCCGGTGGCCGGTGAAACCGCCCGCTACTACAAGCAGCTCTCCCGCATGAGTAAAGGGCTGGCCCTGTGCGCCGACGTCTCCATGCTGATGCTGGGTGGCGATCTCAAGCGCAAGGAGATGATCTCCGCCCGTCTGGGTGACGTGCTGAGCCACCTCTATCTGGCCTCCGCCACCCTCAAGCACTACGAGGATCAGGGCCGCATGGTCTCCGATCTGCCGTTCGTGCAGTACGCGGTGGAGCGCAACCTCTACCTGATTGGCAAGGCGTTCGAGGGCTTCTTCCAGAACTTCCCGAACAAGGTGGTGGGTGCCGTACTCAAGCGCGTGGTGTTCCCGTTCGGCGTCGGTTACAAGATGCCGGCCGACGATCGCTGCCACGCCATCTGTCTGGCCATGATGAAGCCGGGCGAGTTCCGCGACCGTCTGACCGCCCTCTGCTACGTAGGCAAGGACGAGGCGGATCCGGTCGGCCTGATGGAGCGCGCCTTCCAGGCCATGGTCGCTGTGCAGCCCTACGAGAAGAAGCTGGTGCAGGCCCAGAAAGAGGGCAAACTGCCCCGCAAACTGGCCTTGCCGGAACTGGTCGCCGCCGCGCTGGCCGGTTCCATCCTGAGCAAGGACGAAGCGGAAGCTGCTGGCCGCCGATGCCCTGCGCTACGAAGCGATTCAGGTAGACAACTTCGCCCCGGGCGAGCTGGAAGGCTTCTCCCAGCAAGCAAACAAGCAGCCAAACAAGGTCGAACACGCCGCCTGATCCCCTGGCAACCCTGTACCAAACCGGCCCTCGTGGCCGGTTTTTTGTTTGTTAACCATGCATTTACAAGCAAGGAGAATTCCAGTTAAATGCTTGAGTCCCTTTGCAGGGGCTTTGGAAGCAAGGCCAGCGGAATGGCCGATAACAACAACTCAGGAAGAGTGAATGAACCTCGCCAAAACGGCGATCGAACGCCCCATCTGGGTGGCGGTCTCGATCGTGCTGATTTTCCTGCTGGGCCTGCTCAGCATCCGGGGACTGCCGATCCAGCTGTTCCCCGACATCGACCGTCCACACCTCAACATCTCGGTGAGCTGGCGTTCAGCCTCGCCTCAAGAGATGGAGTCGGAGATCACCGACCCCATCGAGCAGGAGATGCAGGGGGTTCAGGGGCTCAAGAGCCTTGTCAGCAACAGCTATCCCGGCTTTACCGAAATCGACATGGAGTTTGCCCTCGGCACCGACATGCAACGGGCCCAGCTCGATGTGATTTCGCGATTGAACCGGGTCTCGGGATTGCCGGACAAGATTGGCGGCCCCTACGTCAACAACTACAGCAGCAACGACACCCTCACCTTCTTCTTCATCCAGCAGCTGCCCGGCGCCAAAGGGGTGATCGATGATCATCAGGCGTTGATCGAGGCGCGGGTCAAACCCGAGCTGGAGCGCATTGAAGGGGTCTCGACGGTCGCAGTCGAGGGGATCAACGAGCGCCAGATCCAGATCCGCTTCGACCCCTATCGCGCCGCCGAGCTGGGGGTGGAGATCCCGGTGCTGGCCAGCCGCGCCACCACCGGCTGGGACGTGTCGGCCGGTACCCTCGACATCGGGCGCTGGGAGTACAAGCTGCGCTTCGCCGGTCGTTACGATGTCGAGACGCTGGGGGACAAGGTGGTGGACTGGCGCAATGGCCTGCCCATCTATCTGCGGGATGTGGCGGAAGTAAGGGTGGCCAGGGAAGAGAACCCGGTGCTGCGGATCCAGAACGGCAATACCGCCATCGCCGCCCAGATCTTCAAGGAGAGCGGTGCCAATGCCCTGGCCTCCCTTGAGGCGATCAAGGCCCGGGTGAACGAGCTCAACCGCGAGGTGCTGGAGCCGGTCGGGCTGCACATGGAGCAATCGTTCGATGCCTCCCTCTACATCAATCGCGCCGTCAGCATGGTCACTGCCAACCTGGGGCTCGGGGTGCTGCTCTCTTGCGCCATCCTCTGGCTCTTCCTGCGCCAGCTCAAGGCGACCCTGATGATTGCCCTCGCCATCCCCATCAGCATCATGCTCACCTTCTGCCTGCTCAAGGTGATGGATCGCACCCTCAACATCATCTCGCTGGCGGGCATCGCCTTTGCCGTCGGCATGGTGCTCGATGCCGCCATCGTGGTGCTGGAGAGCATCTACCGGCGCCACGAGCGGGGAGATTTGAGCAAGGCGGAGGCGGCGCTCGAAGGTACCCGTCAGGTGTGGACGGCGCTGGTCGCCTCCACCCTGACCACGGTCGCCATCTTCCTGCCGGTGCTGCTGCTCAACGATGTGGAGGGTCAGCTGTTTGCCGATCTGGCGCTCACCATCGCCTGCGCCGTGACTGTCTCCATGCTGGTCGCCGTCATCGTGCTGCCTGCGGTGGCGGCGCGCTGGATGGGACATGAAACGCTGACCGATCCCTATGAGTCGCTGTGGCAGCGCACCACTCGTCATGTGATCCGCTGGACCTCGACCTCACGCCAGCGCTGGACGGTCATCACCCTGATGATGAGTCTGCCGGCACTGGCCACTTGGGCGCTGCTGCCCAAGATGGACTATCTGCCGGACGTGAAACGGGACGCGGTGGATGTCTGGATGAACTTCACCCCCGGGGTCAATCTCAAGGCCCAGCGCGAAGAGGTGATCGATACTCTGATCGCCCGCCTCGCCCCCTATATGAAGGGGGAGAAAGAGCCAGCCCTCAAGAACTACTACATCTTGCGCTACCCGGGGGGCGCCCAGATTGGCGTGCGACCCAAGGACGAGACCCGCATCAAGGAGCTGGAGAGCCTGTTGATGAAACAGCTGCTGGTGGGTATTCCCGACACCCGGGTGTTCGGCGGTCAGGGGTCGCTGTTTGGCGGCTTTGACAGCGAGAACGGCGTCTCCCTGCTGCTGCAGGGGGGTAACCTGCCCGAGCTCTATCAGGCGGCCCGAGCCAGCATGGGGATCCTCAGCAAGGACCTGCCGGGAGCACAAATCCGGCCCGAGCCGAGTCTCGACTTCACCGCCCCCGAGCTCAAACTGGTGCCGCAAGATCGGCGCCTCGCCGAAGTGGGTTGGGATCGCACGCCCCTGCCCACCATCATCCAGACCTTTGGCGACGGCTTGCGGGTTGGCGAGTATTTCGACGGCGAGGATCGGCTCGACATCATGCTGATGGGGCAGAGCTCCGCCAATCCGGACGAACTGAAGGCAGTGCCGCTGGCCACCCCCTCCGGGCGCATCGTCCCCCTTGGCGAGCTGCTGCGGGTGGAGCACGACATGGGCCCGGCCAGTATCTTCCGGGCCGATGGGCGTCGCAGCATCATCCTGCAGATAGCACCTCCGGCGGGCATGACCATGGAGCAGGTGATCGACACCCTGAAAAACCGCAGTTTTGCCGCCATCCGCCCCCTGCTGCCCGCTGGTGGCGAGCTGCGCATTGCCGGCAACGCCGACAGCCTGCAACAGGCGCTCGACAATCTGGGGACCATCTTCCTGTTCGCCGTGGTGATCCTGCTGGTGCTGCTGTGGGGAGTATTTGCCTCCATCAAGGATGCCCTGCTGGTGCTGCTCACCCTGCCCCTTGCCTCGGTTGGCGGCGTGCTGGCGCTGCAACTGAGCGGGCTGCTGGTGCCGCTGCCGATGGACCTGCTCACCATCATCGGCTTTGTCATCCTGCTGGGACTGGTGGTCAACAACGCCATCCTGCTGGTGCATCAGACCCGCACGGCGGAGCGGGACGGTATGAGCCGTCAGCTGGCGGTGGCTGATGCCCTGCAAAGCCGGATGCGCCCCATTGCCATGACCAGCCTCACCAGCATCTTCGGCATGCTGCCGCTGATGCTGAGCCCGAGCGAAGGGAGCGAAATTTACCGCGGGCTCGCCACCGTCATTGTCGGCGGCATGAGTTGCAGCACCCTGTTTACCCTGATCCTGTTGCCTGCCTTCCTGCGTCTCGGGGAGCAGGTAGCGATCCCACAACCCCTGCGCCAGCGGGCCTGAGCAAGGAGCTCATCGATGACACATATGATTACCCGAATGTTGGCTGGCGCTGCGCTGATTGCAGGCAGTGCGCTACCGGTATTGGCCGATCAGGGCAAGATGGTGACCCTGGCGGATGTGACCCAAGGGGATGCGGCCGCCAATATCTGGGTCAGCGGCACGGTGGCGAGTCGCCAGCAGGCGGCGCTCAGTGCCGAAGTGAGCGGCCGGGTGGAATGGATCGCCGAATTTGGCAGCCGGGTCAAAAAAGGGGACGAGCTGCTGCGCCTCGACAGCGCAGCACTGCGCCTCTCGCTGGAGCAGGCTCGCGCCGAGCAGGCGAAATGGCAGAGCAACTTGCGCTTCGCCCGCGCCGAATCCCGGCGGATCACCCGGCTACACCAGCAAAAGAGCGCCTCCCAAAGCCAGTACGACAAGGCCAGTTACGATGTGGAGCAGGCCGCTCTGGCCGAGCGGCTGGCCGCCATACAGGTGAACCAGATTGAAGAACAGCTGCGCCGCAGCCACATCTATGCCCCGTTCGATGGGGTGGTGAACAACCACTTCATCCAGCCCGGCGAGCATGTGGACGCGGGCGAGCAGGCGCTGGAGCTGGTCAACCCGGATCAGCCGGATATCCGCCTGCAGGCCCCCATCCTCTGGGCCCAACAGCTGGCGCCGCAAACCCGGCTGCGGGTGGAGGGGGAGCAGCTGAGCGGTCACGGCGTCTATTACCAGCGAGCCGCCAGCGCCGATCCCAAGTCGCGCCTCATCGAGTTGCGCCTCAAACCGGAAGCGGGCACCTTTATCATCGGCTCGCCGGTACGGGTTGCCCTGCCACTGGGGGATCAGCAGAGCATGCTGCTGCCCCGAGATGCCCTGGTGCTCGGCACCGATGGCAGCGTGGTCTATCAGGTGGCGAGAAGCGGCAAGGCGCTCAAGGTGAATCGGGTGCCGGTCACCGTGCTGTTTGGCGACAGCCAGCAGGTGGCGGTGAGCGGCGCCCTCAAGCAGGGGGACCGGGTGGTGGTGCGTGGCGCGGGCAGCCTGCAGGATGGCGATACCATAGAATTGTTCAAGGGGTAGCCACGCCCGACGCAGGCTGGCCAATCTTTGCCCGCTTGACCCGGGACATACAGCCAAACGGGCCACAGTTTGCTATCTTGGCGGCCATCACTCGCGTTTAGAGCAATCAACACCCATGAGCATTATTTTGGGCATCGATCCGGGTTCGCGGATCACCGGATACGGGGTTATCCGGGTCGTGGGCGGCAAGGCCGAATACTTGGGCTCTGGCTGCATCCGCACCGATTGCGGCGAGCTGCCGGAGCGCCTCAAGCAGGTTTATGACGGGGTATGCGAGATCATCACCCAGTTCAAACCCACCGAGTTTGCCATCGAGCGGGTCTTTATGGCCCGCAACGCCGACTCGGCCCTGAAACTGGGGCAGGCCCGGGGCAGCGCCATCGTCGCCGCGGTCAACGCCTATCTGCCGGTGAGCGAATACTCTGCCACCCAGATCAAGCAGGCGGTGGTCGGCACTGGCGGCGCCGCCAAGGAGCAGGTGCAGCATATGGTGACCCATCTGCTGAAACTCTCCGCCACCCCGCAGGCGGACGCAGCAGATGCCCTCGGCGTCGCGCTCTGCCACCTGCACACCCGCCAGAGCCTGATCAAGATGGCAGGCCGCGCCAGCAGCTCGGTACGTGGCCGCTATCGCTGAGCCCTTATGTCGCCCACGGCTCATCTCGGTATCGCTAAATAAAAAACCGCCCCGGATCTCCGGGGCGGTTTTGTTTTACGCAGGTAACAACCGGCGGGACTTGTCAGATGAATATTCTCTCACGTAGGCGGCCATATATTCAGCCGCCTTATTCAACCGCGGTATTCGCCCCGGCGAGTCGGGCCTGCTGTTCACCACGCTTTTCCTGCGCCGAGCTCATGGCGAGGGAGAGCGCCTCCAGCTGGCCGTCGAGGCTGGCATCGATGATCCCCACCTCGGTCTCGAGAATGCAGCCCCCCTGATCGAGGCGGGCATCGGCAGAGATTTCGAGATACCCGATCTCGGGGAAATCCTTGTGCACCCGGGCAATCTGATCGCGTACCGCCTGCACCTGTTCGGGATTGACCCGCACCGTCACCTGCTTCTGGTTGCTCACCAGCGAGAGCGCCTCGCGCACCACCTTGAGGGTGAGCGCCACCTGATCGTAATCGTGCAGGATCTTGCGCACCGCCTGCAGCACCACCTCGCTCATCTGTTGTTCCACCGTGCGGTAGTATTGCTGGCACTGCAGCTGGGTCTGGTGCACCAGCACAGCCTGCTCGCGGCGAGCCTCCTCGATACCGGCCTGCCAACCAAGCTGCTTCTGCTGCTCATAAACGGCACGCGCCTCCTCGACGATATCGGCAGCCTGTGCCCGGGCGGCATCGACCAGCGCCTGAGCACTCAGATAGGCCTGATAATCGTGACTGCGCAGGATCCGCTGACCGGGAGCCAGTTGCAGGTGTTCACTCTTTATTTCAACAAATGGCAGCATTGTGGCGTTACCTGTTTGGCAATTTTGAGACAGAGTGCGCGAGCGAGTGGCAGCTCGGCATCAGCCAGTGACCAGCCTGGGCGCAGGGGTGATACCGGCAAACGTAGCGCAAGGCGACGGGCCCAGGCGGGATGAGCCCCCCCTGCCGCAGCCAGCCAGAATCCCAAGCCTGCCGCCTCCAGCGAGGCACTATCGAGCGTGGCGGGCAGCGGTTGCTGCCAGCCGGCAGGCCAGGGGCCGATCAAGAGGTCGAGGCGAGCAAGCAGCGACCTGTGCCCCTCCTCTCCCAACACCGCGATGATTTGGCGCAGCACAGGCGCTTGCAGGCAGTGGCGGATCGCCTCGCCATGGAGCACGGCGCCAAGCTGGCGCAGCACGAGCGCCAGCGCCTCGGCCGGAAAGAGCGCCAGCCCGCCAAGCTGCGCGGGCAGTTCGTAGTCGATAGCCAGTGCCAGCTCGTCGAGCAGGGCCTGATTGCAGGCAGGCAGAGTGCGCCACTCGGGCACACTCGCCTGCAGCCAGCGCCACGAGGCGGGGAAGTGCTCCTCGTGCAGATAGCTGGCCGGACAAAAGCGCAGTTGATAGGGGGTAAGGCCGACCGCCATCAACGACTCCGACGCCGGTGCCACATGAATTGGGCCAGATTGGTGGTCACCACCAGCGCCAGCAGGAGCGCGATCAGTCCACCCAGCCGCCATCTGGAGCCTTCACTCACCTCGATGGAGAAGAGGGTGGTATTGCGCGGCATCAGCGGGCTCTGGCGTACATCGGCCGAGGGTACCAGCACCACACTGATCCGGTCGTAAGCCAACCCCTCGATGCTGTTGTTGACCAGCTGCTTGATCTGCGGGATGTAGGTGTCGAGCTGGATATCCGCCGCATGTTTGATAAAGACCGAGGCCGAAGCGGGCGATGGCTTCTTGCTGATCCCCTCGTTCCCTTCGGGCAATACCACATGGACGCGGGCCACCAGCACGCCGTCGATCTCCGAGAGGGTGTGGGAGATCTCCTGGGCCTTGGCGTAGTTGAGGCGAGCCCGCTCCTCGGTGGGCGAGGAGATGAGGCCATCCTTGGGAAAGACATCCTGCAGGGTGGAGAAGCTCTCGCGCGGATACCCCTTGCGCTTGAGCAGTTCAACCGCCTGCGCCACATCGGACTCCTCGACCAGCAGCTTGATATTGCCATCCTTGTCAGGCTGCTTGTCCGAGGAGATCCCCTCGGTACGCAGCAGCGCCAGCATCTCGTTGCCCTCTTTCTGGTTCACCCCGGTATAGAGCTCCACCTTGCAGCCACTGAGCAGCAAGGAGGTGCACAGCACCCCCATCAGCATCGATCTCTTCACACTACCTCACTGGGTCTTCAACAGGGTTTCTACGTTCTGGCTCATCTTGCCCACGGTCTTGGCAATGAGCTCCTCCTGCATGGTGATCCGCATCAGCGACCACTGCATCTGCATCAAACTGTTGGGATCATCGCCCGGCGTAGCCAGTTCGGCCTGCAGGCTCTGCTTGGCCTCGACAAACTGCTGCTTGATCTCGCCGATTTCGCCAAGCAATGTACCGCCGATCCCCTGAGCGCTGCCGCCCATCGCCTGCTCGAAGGTGGCGATCTGGGCACCGGGAACATCCGCCGCTTTCAGCTCATCCAGGCTGGTCACTACGGCCTGCGCGCTTTGTGCTATCTCCATCACTCCTCCAGATCCAGTTTGTGTGCATGACGCACCAGATTGTTGACCATGCCGTTGTGCGGGATCAGGGTCATCAGTTCGCGTCGGGCCAGCTCGGCAAGATAGTCGTTACCGGACAATGCCCCCTGCCCCCGCAGCTCTGCCATCACCTTGAGCAGCACCGTCTCCCGCCGCGACGAGAGCGGGTCAAACTCCCGCATCAGGGTACGCAGCTCTGGCAGGTCGATGGCCGCCACCACTGGCAGCTGGCGCTCGCCAAAGCGCTCAATCAGCTTGCTCGCAACCGGCTTGAAGAGCTGGTCGGCGACCCCGGCCGTTTTCTCATCCTGCTGATAGACCTGCCAGAGCAGCTCGCGCCGGGTGGCGGGAGAGTGTCCCTCCAGCAGCGCTTCCAGTGGCGTCCCCTCTTTCCAGCGCGTCAACAGGGCACTGCTCTCCTCTTTGGCCAGCAGCCGCTCAAACTGTTGCCGCTCTGCCGCTGCAGGCGGGGGCAAGCCCGGCGGCGTTACCGCAAGCGGACGGATGCCTAGCTCGTTACCATCGACCTTCATGAGGCAATCTGTTCGCGCATGCCTGCGGCAAACTGCTGCAAGGAGGAGAGCTCACTCTGCTCAAGCCGGGCCAACCGGCTCTGCAGTGCATCCAGCCGCGTCAGCCGCCATTCGCACAGGGCGAGCCAGGGTTCCAGTTCGGGGGTATCGCACCCTTTGCCCAGCGCCAGAGCCCCCTCGTAATCTCCCCGGTTCATCAGGGAGGAGAGGCGGATCAGGGTGACACACTCGCTCATCTGCGGATCGCTTGCGAGCCAGTCGGCGATGGCGGCGGCCTGCGAGTGACAATGATGACCGGTGCCGGCCACCGCCAGTTCGGCCAGTTGCCGTTTCAGTTGGCGATCCATCGTCACACCTTCTGCAAGATGCCCTGCATCAAATCTTTCATGCTGCGGGTCACGGTAGAGTTGATGTTGTAGATCACCGACCACTTGTTGATCTTGTGTTGCAGCTCGGCCAGCCTGGCGGGGTCATCGGGATTATCTTTCAGTGCGTCAATCGCAGCTTTTACGTCATTGTTGGCATCGTTCGCCTGCTTCTTCAGCGCCTCGGCTACGTTATCCAGGGTATTCCCCGGGTTAAAAATGGGTTCTGCCATCTCTTATGCTCCTTTGATCTGCTCAAGTATCTGCATGCCCGCCTCGATGGCGTCCGCTTCCTGTTGCCACTGCCGGTACTGCTGCGGAGATCCCCCGCGCATCAGCTGGCGCTTGACCTCCCCCAACGCCTGCACCAGCTGCTCCTGCAGGGCGCGGGCGAAGGCGGGATCAGCGCCGGACAGTCGCGTTTCCAAACTGGTCATCATGGCTTTCGCCCCCTTTCAATCTGACGATGTATTGCTGCTTGCCCTTGCTCACCACCACCGCATCGCGCTGGATAGAGAGGATGCGAACTCCGTTGGCTGTCGCCCCTCCGACCGGGTAGCGGCGGTTGTCCGCCAGGGTGACGTAGGGCACCCGGCCGAGGGAGACACTGCGCACCTCGAACTCCAGCTCATCCTGACGGGGCGAACGGCTCTGGTTGATCAGCTCCAGCATGGGGTGAGAGCCGAACTCGCGGCGAAACTGCAACTGCAGTTGCTGAAATTGCGCCAGCCTCGCCTCATCCAGCTGACCTGACAGCTCGATCCGGTCGCGCGATTCACTCACCCGCAGCAAACCGGCCAGTCCCTGCTCCTGCAACATGGCATCGAGTCGCTTGCGGTGGGCACCGGCTACCTGCACCCGGTTTTCGATGCCGAGTAGCCCAGGCACCTCCTGCTTCAGCAGGGATTCAATGCTGTTCCAGCGTTCATCCTGCACACTGATGGCTCCGCTCAAGCGCAGCCAGCCTGGCTCCTTGCCATTGCGGATCTGCAACTGCTCGTAACCGAGTTTTTGCAGGATGAACCCGGCGCCCTGACGCAGATCCTCCATGGTGCGCAGGTCAAGGCGATAGCTGAGCCCCTTGCCATCGAGATACTGCTGCAGGGCGAGGTGGTTGCCGTTCTCATCCACATAACCAGAGAGCAGCCAGAGTTCGGGGTCACTGCTGTTGAGCACCACTTGGCGATAGGCTGGCGCGGCCAGAAAGCGCTTGAGCTCCAGCTCATTGCGAGCGGTATCGCTCTCGCTGCTCCCCTGCCACCAGCCGTGACCAAGCATCACAACCACCGCCATGACCAGCGACAGGCAGAGGCCAACCAGCCACCACTCGGCACTGCCGGCACGCCGTCGTGGTCGCGCCGGTGCCGCCATGGCAGGCAACGCCTCCAGCTGTTCGGGCAGCGACCGGCTGCTGTCGCAAAAACTCCAGAGCAGGGGGCCAGCCTCCAGCCGGGTACCGGCCATCAGCTGGGCACCCGCCTCCAGTGCCGCGCCATCCTGAGTCGGCAGGATGCCCTCAGCCCACCCCTGCAGGTTGATCCCTTCGGCCGACACCAGCAGCACCAGATGCTCGGCAGCCATCCCCTCGTCCACCAGCACCAGATCGGCCAGCAGCGGATCGGAGCCGATGACCAGACGCCCTTCCGGCAGGGCTACTTCTACCCCGCGGTTAAGCCCGCGATATACGCGGCACTTCCAGCTCATCGACCAGCTCCGGCCGGAGTCGCCTGCATACACCAGCTGGCCGCCGGGGTGCATTTTTGATCCTTCGCCATCTCGACCAGACGCCAGCCCAGCTCATTGCCCATCCGGCACTGGGTAAGGGCGGAGCTCTTGCCCCCCTGACGCAGCAGTTTCTGCACATCCCGCGCCGCTGCCAGCGGCTGGCACTGGGCACCGCCCAGCACCTTGCCAAGGGAGAGACTCTGATTGGAGATCTCATCAGCCCCGAGCACCCCGGCTCGCAAATCCTGACCATTGCCGAGGGCCAGATAGTGGGCAATACCGTCATCAATCAGACGAGGCTCGATGATAAATAGCCGCACTGAACGACGGGTCTGGGTGTCCTTGCTACGGAACAGCGCCCCCAGATAGGGGATGTCACCAAGGAAGGGCACCTTGCTCAGGTTCTCGCTCATCTCGTCGCGGTAAATACCGCCTATCAGCAGACTCTGGCCATGGCCGACCCGGGCGATGGTATCGACCACGGTGCGACTGATGGTGGGAATGCCATCGGCCCCCGCACTGTTGGGTTTCTGGTTGCCATCCTCGATGTGGAGGCTCAGGCTGATCTCGGGTCTGTCACCCATCTGGATCACCCGGGGCGTCATCCGCAACATGGTGCCGTAAGTGATCCCCTGCAGCTCGGCCACCCGCTCACCGCTGATCTTCACGTAATAGGTTTCGCTGTGGTCGATCACCGCCTGGGTGTTCTCCTGGGTCAGCAGGGTCGGGCGGGAGACCACCTGGGCATTGCCTTCGTTTTCCAGCAGATTGACCCGGGCCAGCAGATAGTCGAGCCCTTTGGAATCCACCAGACTGCCGAGCGCAGCGCCCCCTTCAATTCCTTTGCGATCGCCGGTGGTCTTGATAATCACCTGCTGGTTGGAACCGGTGCGGATCCCCACTCGCCAATCCACCCCCAGCTGGGAGAGATCCTCGGCATTGATGTCGATGATGGAGAGCGCCACCTCGATACGGGCCGCCGGTTTGTCGAGCGCGGCGATCAACTTGCCGTACATCGCCATCCGCTCCGGAGCATCGCGCACGATCACCGCATTGAGGGAAGGATCGGCCTGCACGATGGCCTGACCGGAGGTGGCCGTCGCTGCCTTGCTACCCTCGCCGTTGACCATCTGCACGCCAGCATCGCTCAGCAGCTTGGCCAGAATGGTCGCCACACCGGGCGCCGCCACATCGGTATCGCGGTACTGGATGGATCGGTCAGTCGCCGAGGCGTACTTGAGGGGGAAGATCTCGATGGCCAGCGGCCCGGTCTTCTCGCTGCGCAGCTGGGACTGTTGCTCCAGTGCCAGCGCGGTCTGCTCGATCAGTTCAAGGTAACGAGGCGGGCCGGAGACATAGACCAGCCGGTTATCCGCATCGGGGCGCCAGCCAAAACGGGGCTCCCAGATCCCGGCTCGTTGCAGTGCCTGTTTGAGTTCTGCTGCACCAGTCTGCTCCAGATTGATGAGACGGGACTGCACTTCGCTGTTCTTGAAGACGTAGAGCACATTGCCGTCGTAGTACCAGACCAGGTTGTAGAGGGAGGAGAGCTGCTGCAAAAAGGCGAGCGGCTCGTCATGCTCAAACTGACCGTTGACCTGATCGTTGACCTTGTCGCTGACCACCACGGAGACCTCGTAGTTGGCACCGAAGTTGACCAGCACGTCGCGCAGACTCTCCCCTTCTGCCACATAGCTGTAAGGCATGGGCACCCAGTCCAGCTCCTGTGCCATGGCGGGACGCTGCCACGCCATCACGGCGAGGCAGATCCACAACAGGGGACGCAGCAGGGGTTGCACACTCAAGGGTGCCATATCATCTGTCTCCATTGGGGGGCCAAGGCGGCCTCGGTCAATTGGGGTTCCAACCGCTCCAGCAGGGCGATGTGCTGGCTTAGGCGCTCCGCCAGCAGCGCCTCGTCGAGCCACTCCAGCGCGAGCCGCGCCTCCAGCTGCAAATTGCCAAGATCGTCCAGCACCAGAGCATGGGGGGCATGACGCCCCCAGGCCACCACCTGTTGCAATAGACGCTTTAGCAGCGCCGGATCATGGGCCTCAGCGTCATTCCTCTGGCTGCTTGCAAGCGGGGTACTCAGCAGCAATTCACCGTTTCTGGGGGTCAGAAAAAGGGGATAACCATCGATCCGCAGATGGTACTTTCCCTGTGCGTCGGCAATAAAAGGCCCTTGGCCAAGGTTTGCGGCCAATCGATTCAGTAGCGTTTGCATAGTTCCTCGGGCTATCTAGGGCGCAGGAGGCTGCCAGTAGAAGTGATCCTGACCCAGGGCAATGCCCCGGCCGGCCAGCCACTCATGCAGGGTTAGGGCTGCCTCGTCCTGATGGGGCAGAGCCTGCAGGGCATGCCAAAATGTGCCGAGCTCAAGCGGTACCGGCATCAGGTGAACCGGGTCCCCCTCCTTGCTCGTTTGCGCATACCAGGCAGGCCAGGCCAGCTGGAGACGTGTCTCACAATCACTCTGCAGCCGGGTGAGCTCCTGCTCGCGCTGGTTCAACTGCTCAAGCTGATCGGCGATCCGGCTCTCCAGATCCGCCGGTACATCGACAACGGTCTGCCAGAACACGGCCTGGGCATTGAGTTGGCGGCGCATCACCTGCAACTGCTCCAGTTCGTTAAGCCAGGCGCCGTAAAGTGGTTCAAGACGCTGAACCCACCAGCGGTGCAAGGGATAGAGCACCCAGTGCCACAGCAAGGGACGATCCGCCAGATTGATGCGGTCCCCCAGCTGCTGCATCCAGTCACAACGCTCACTGCCTGCCAGCCGCAAGATCTGTTGCAGCTCCTCACGCGAGACGGTCAGCGCGGCATCGAGACGGCGCTGAAACCAGATGGAGCCCAACAGACTCTCCAGTCGGGTTCTTGGCAACAGTCGTTGCAACAGGGCCATCTGCTGCGAAGTGATCACGCCGGCATCCTGATAACGGAGCACGGACAGCTGGCCGACCAGACGATCCCGACTCAGGGTATCTGGCTGGACAACGGTAACCCGACGACCTGCAAACAGGCCCTGGTTAGGTGAATGGTGATCTTGCTGACTCATGCTATGCCTTGCTCATCTTGCTGCGGGCAATAATGGAATGATGTTTCGATATGCTGGCTATTCTATCCATTGCCTCGCTCCGCGGCTTATAAAAAACGTCAGATTATTTTAGTCCGGCGTTAATCTGTGCCGTGTCGGGCACGGCTTGGCGTACAGCCAAAACGACGACGATAACTCTGGGTAAAATAGGATTGGCTGGAGAAACCGGCCTCCATCGCAATATCGACGATGCTCATTTCACTATTGAGTAATAACTGATGAGCGAAAAGGATCCGCCTTTCACTGATCCAGGCGCGTGGAGAAACACCATATATCGAGCCAAACAGCTCCTTGAAAGTGGTCAATCCCATACCGAACTCTTTGGCGAATTCGCTGAGCTTCCACTCCATCAGATAGTGCTTTTCCATAAACTGTTGCAACCGCTCGACCTGGCGATTGCTCAGCTGGCGCAAAATAGACATCAGTTGCGGCCCCTGTTCGCCAAAAGCGAGCAGAAACAGCAACTCTTCGGTGCGTAATTGGGCCAGTGCGGGGGGATGTTCATGTTCGGTCAACCCGCGCAGCCCCTGAATACATTGGGTCAGCAAGGGGGATGAGTGAAACGGCAACAGCGTGGGGGCCATCCCCTCCAGCCGGGGGACTTCACTCAGCAGTGAACCGAAACGTTGCAAGAAGCCTTGCAAAAAGGAGTTTGAAAGAGGTAGCCAAAGCAGGCGGCAGGGGCCGTCACCGGTACAGACCGCGTAGTTGCCACGGCGCACGAACAGAAGTTCGTTGGGGGATAATTCATAGGTATCGGTACAGTCCTGCCACTTCATCGATCCTTCCAGGAGAATATAAATTCCCTCTTGCGGATGTTCGATAACGTTAAAAGCAGACATGCACCACTGGATCAGGGCCATATCGCCCTTCTCTGTGGTAGTAATGCCCTTCATGTTTTATTTTCCTGAATCTGCGTGTAGTACCAGTAACACCTCCGGAAGCTGGTCGCTCTCGGGTGCTTTATTATTGCTGTTATTTTTATTTATTATTTTGTAATCAAGTCATTCGCTGGTGAATTCAAAAATTAATCACCATTGAAATGAGGGGGGATCCTACAACAGTCACAAGCAGAAAAACCAGCCTAAAATTAGAGCTAACACACTATTTATCCAGTGCAACGACTCATACTTAATGGTGTGCTTACAGCAAAAGATACTTCGTTACAAAAAGAAACCTTCAATCTTAACTGACAAATTAATAAATTATTGATTTGAGGCTTTTTATTTAAACACAATCATTACTGACATTGTGGATAACAAGCTTTTGGCTGCAATTGAATAACCATTTTTTTGTCATTAAAAATCTTAAAAACTTTCTGCTGACTCATAGCCTGTACCGCAGTGCCATCCATAAATTGCAAGCGGGCACGCAGATAGATCTCCCCTTCCGCCAGTTGCAGAGGGGTCAAACGCAGATCAAACAGCAATGGCAGCATGGTCACCTCATAACGGGTGGCTGCCACTTGCAACGGACGCCCCCCGATCACGCTGAGCACAGCCACCTCCACCGTCGCTGGACGTGGCAAGGCTTGCGGGAAATGCACCTCGCCCTTGATTTGCTGTTGCGATGGCTTCAGCTCCGGGGTGGTGACACAACCGGCCAGCATGGCCGACAACATCAGTGCCAGCAGACCTCTCATAACACCCGGATCCGCCGCTCACTCAGCGGTGTGTGCTCACCCTGTTGCAGTCGCTGCAGCGTCAGCTCCTGGACCTGATTGAGGGTAATGGAGCGTCGCAGCAGTGCCGACAGGGGAACCTGGCTCGCACTGGCTGACCGGGCACTCACGGTTCTGCCTGCAAATGCCCCCACCTTGCCCGCCTCTGCCCCATGCAGGGCCAGCGCGCCTTGTGATTCCTGAATCTTCATGGTTATACCCGCACTCCCATCACCTGATCACTGCTGCCTGCCTCCCGCGTACCGGGTTGCAGCAACTCCTGCCAGAACTCGGCATGCTCCAGCATGCTGGCGAGACTCTCTTCAAGGTACGCCAGGGTCAACCGGCTTGCCGCCATCTGGCGATAGAGTTGCACCGTCAGACTCTCTTCATCGAAACCGAAGTGAAGATTGAACTGATACCAGTGACGATTGAAGCTGGCCAACTGACGGAAAATCCCCTCGCCCACCTGATGCAGCTCGGCCACGTCGGCCTGCAACACCAGCTGATCCCGCTCCGGCACCAGGATCAGGCTGAGTTGCAACTGCTCGTCAAAGCAGAGCGCCGCAACCCCCTCCTGATTCAGAGCCAGGGATGGCAAACCATATTTGGTGGCAAATTCAGCGAGCAGTCGATTGATGATGACAGTTACATCCATGATTTCCTCCAGCAGAGAGGAAGAGATGTTAGCCTGCCACCGCCATGCGGGCTGTCACTCAAGGGCGGCACTTTTAAGAAAAATGGCCGGAAAAACAAAAAGGCGCCCCAATGGGCGCCTTGATTGCCATGACGTTTATGCAACGCCGAATGCCGCTTTCCAGGCCTGATTCTGGCTCTGGGAATACTGCTGCATCAGTTGCAGCAGATCTTTCATAAAGTTGGCATTGAAGGACATATTGTCCTCGGCCTTCTGCTTCTCGGTCTGACTGATAGTCGCCTCGACCTCGTCTTCTTTCGCATTGGCCTGGCTGTCACCCTGCGCCACCTGCACCGCAGAGTTGCTCATTTGCCCCACAGACTGGGTTACAGTGTTGAACACCTGCCCCCGTTCGGAAGTGCGAGCAAATTTCTTGTCCAACAATCGGCTCGCATTACTGTCTGCAACTTGATCCTGTTTCCAGACTTTGCCCACATCAGCGCGGTCAACCTGTTGGCCCTGCTTGCTCAAGCTATCAACCTTGGCGTCAATCAAGGCCTCGCGACCGGCAATCTTGCCATCAAGGGATTGTTGCTGCTTGATAGTCTTGGCGCCCTTGCCCAGGCTGATCCCGCCCATAATGGCAGAGAACCCCGCCATCACGCCGGAGACCACCGCCATGGCGATCATCAGCTTGGCGCCGTGGCGCATCTCGTCAACCTGTGCCTGCTGGTTGCTGATGACCAGCTTGTTCTCGATATCCCGAACCTGCAACCCCTCCTCACGGGCCTGACGGGCCAGCTTGAACAGCAAGGACATCATATCCATCGCACTGTCCAGCTGCGCAACCATCTGGGTCACCCCTTTGGTATCGAAGGGAATGGAGGGACGTGGCAGAGTAGGAACGCTCTTGTTCTCTGCCCCTTGCGAACGAGTCGAAGGGGCGGCCTCATGGGCTGTGGTCGCACTGCGAACCTGCTGCGGCTCACCGGCCTGCACCTCGGTCAGCGGGGCGGTACGGGTCACACTATTTGCATAATCACTGTTAATCATGGTCGGTACTCCTTAGATAGCGGCAGGTCTGCGGGCCAGGTTGTTCATCATGTCGCCCTTGGCATTGATCATCTGGAAGATCATCTCCATGGTCTGCTGGAACGCCTCGATCATCTGGGCTATCGCCTCCTTGAGCTTGTCGATGACCCCTTGCAACTCGGTCATCTCGCTCTTGCTCAAGGCAAGATCAGCCTGAGCATCGAGCGACTCGGACTCTTTCGCCGACTGGACCGTTTTGGCCACGCCACTGCTCACATCAATGAGGATATCGGCCCCCTGGGTGGCCATCTTGGCCACTTTCGCCACCTGACTGGTCACTTTCACCGCTTCAGCGGTTGCTTTGGCACCAAATTTGGCGGCCACTTCACCCGCCTTGGCAACGATTTTGGCGGTAACATCCGCAACCTTGCCACCAATCTTGGCGCCCAGTTTGGCAATCGCACCGCCAATGGTCGCGCCGAAACTGACTGCGGCCGAAATCACTGCCAATGCAATCTCTATCCCCATCAGGGCTGGCCCCAGCTTCTCCATCACCTCCTTGGAGATAAGGCCATCAGCGGCAGCCTGCTGCACAGCCATGTTGACCACGCCAACGACGCCAGCTGCGATCATCAGGGCACCGGCGGCAGCACCAATCCCGGTTGCCACCATGATGGCACCGATCACCAGCGAAGCGATGGCACTGATCCAGCCAAAAATTTTGCCAAAGATACCGGCCTTCTTGGCCTCCTGAGCACTCTCTTCTGCCTCTTTGATCTTCGCCTGGTTCTCGCCGATCTTCTTCTCGTTCAGCGTGCGAGCTTGTCGGATATCATCAAGCTTCAGCTTGGTCTGGGTCTTCTCCAGATCGCTGGTGAGCTTGCCCAGCTCAATCTCGAACGCTTCGGGCGAGGTAAAGGCTGCTGTCACCAACCCGGTGGTGTGCGGCAGAATCAAGCGGGTGTTCTCTTTCACCGAAGCCACCAACTTGCCGATTTCACCAAGTTGCTGCGCACTGACCTGGCTATTGCTTACCGCCAGTGGTGCGTTTAGCGAGACCCCTGACTTGCGGGCCTGACCGGCGACTTGCACCGTGGCGGCATCGAGCCGTGTTTCACTGCGAGGTTGGGTTACGGGCACCAGGCCCGCAACATCACCTGTGTTTCCCAGCGGGGAAACCTGTCTTTCATTGCTGATCGGGTTCATCTTGCAGATCCCTTCTGATTGCGATGGCTTCCAACATAACCTTGGCGCTTGCCGCCAGGTCTGCCTGCTGGGGATCTGTGTCCGCCAGCAGTCGGGCCGAGTGGAAGCCACTCTCGGCCCCGTTCAAATCACCTTGTTGCAGCCGGCACTCGGCAGCATGAAACGGGAAACGGGGATCTTTCAGGTCGAGCATGGCGCCAAAGCTGTAGCTTTGAACCGCCGTTTCAAACTCCCCCATCGCCTGACGGCAGGCACCCAGCCCGAGGAAATAACGCGGCTCGTAGTGATCCAGCATGCAGAGGGCCTGGAAGATCTTGTGAGCATCCTCCCACTTGCCGGCCTGATACTGACCAAAGGCCAGGGCATAGAGCTGCTCCAGGGTGTCGCCCGAGATATCCTGCAGCATGGCCAAGGTGCCACCGTCAGCCATAAAGGCTTCCAGCTCTGCTTCATATTCCGGGGTCAGGGTGGTATCGGTCTGCATGATCTCTCCTCAAATTGCGCCAAGAATGTCGCGCATGATGCTGTCGTATTTCTGGATAAAGCGGTTGAGTGCCTCGATGGCGGCGTTATAGCGCGAGCTGACGTCGTTGAGGCGGGTGGTCTTTTCACTGACCTGATCGTTGAGCGGGCGAGAACGGTCGCTCACACTGGTGGAGAAGTTGCCAAGCTTGTTGTTGTCCTTGTCATAGCTGTAGCTGGCTTCGATATTTTTCATCGCGCCGCTCTTCTTCTGATCACTTTCGAGGAACGTTTTAACTGTGATGACCTGCGTTGCTACGATCTTCTCAAAATTGGCTTTTTTACGCTCATAATCGGCCTTGGCCTCCCCCAGCGTTTTGGGGTCGAGGCTGGCAGACGTTACTTTTTCCAGCTCGTTTTTAGCGTTGGTGAAATCTTGCTGTGCTTTTTGCACCGACCCATCGGTAAACATTTTTGACAACAGTTTGAACTCTGAACCATCCATAAATTCGGCCAGAGACTGATAGCCATAGAGCTTGTAATCCAGCAGATTGAAATTGGTGTTGAAGGTCTGGCTGGATGCCGCAGAGAGCACCTTGTTGATCTCGGACTGGATCACCCCGTAGATCTTCAGCTCACCGGTCATCTCTGCCAGCTCGTCCCGCAGCCCTTTACGCTGGTTGTCCTGAAACGCCATCACCCCGGTAAAGGTCGTGATGAGATCGTCATCGATGCGATCCATGGTCAGCGCACTGAGGGAGAGCAGCATAAATTCAGGGACGGTCCAGTGGGTGACTGGCGGGGTTTGTTTTGCTCCCCGCTCGATCATTCCCTTGATGGCGGCAATGGCCGCATCTTGCCCCCCCTGGAACTGGCCCATCGCCCAACCCCCGTTGATCGAGGCGGGATCCGTCAGATAGGCAGCCAGCAACTTCTCCAGCTGCTCCTTGCTCAGCGCAGTCGATGAGTCAGCACTGATGGTGATCTTGCCCTTGAGCAGCTCGACCAGTTCGGTCAACTTGGGGTTTTTATGGCCCGGCAATGCGTCCAGCGCTTGCCCATCAAGCCAGCCGACGAACGCGCCCGGGTTGGTGTTGTAGTCAGGGATAGTGCTCATCACGACTCCTTAAATCATCAGTCCGCGCATCATGGTGGGACGGCGACTCTTGCGGCCCTCTCCCGGCTGTGCCGGCAGTAACGCCTGTCTGCGCTGGATCTCAGCCAGCAACTCCTGCTCGGCCACGGCCACTTGCTCGGTCGGCGCATCGAATAGCAGCTGACAGGTCTGATCCGAGAGAGCGAGGCCAGCCAGCATCTCTTGCAACAGAGCGTTGCGGTGATCGCTGTCGGCAATGGCCTGCTCTGCCTGCGAAATGGTCTCGCTATGGTCGGCAAAACGCGGTTGTTTCATCTTGGCTCCTATTCTATGAGGCCCTTTTGGACATGCCTGTCACGCAAGGCCGTGCTTTTGTCGTTTTCGCATATCTCGCAGGGAACACACCTGCTCGGCGGCCAGCATGAACCAGCCGGGCTCGGGTTCGCAGGCTCCCGTCCAGCGCAGGTAGAAGCGCCCGAGCCGCTCACCGCTCAGGCTACTGCCGCGAAAGACATCGACGTTGCCGTAGAGGAAATGGCCCGGACCGAGTACAGCCAGAGTGGCTTCGGCCAGCAGATAGAGGGCGGCAAAGGGATTGGCCAGTCCAGCCCACTCCCCCTCTCGGCGCACCAGCAGGATCCAGACCCGTCTGGTCGCAGGATCAAAGCGCCAAGCGAGATAAATTTGGCGATAGCAAAAACCGTGGCCGAGCTGGATGGGGGTTGCCCCCAAATGGTGAGGGGCTACCGCCACACCCCTAGCTTGCAGCCAGGGGATCAGGGGGTCAGAGGTTAACGGGTCCCCCCTCACAGGCAGACCCTCCCGAGGGGCTGGATATTGATCTGCTGGGTCAGCTCCTGATAGGAGAGCACCGGCAGGGCGTGGTAATCCCCCTCGATGAGCTTGCGCACATAGCGGCGGATATCCATGGAGACGATGAGCACCGGCTTGTTCTGCATCTGGGCCAGATCACCGACGGTATGGCGCACCTGATCGAGGAAGCTCTGGGTAATAGTGGGATCGAGCGCCAGATAGCTGCCGGCGCTGGTCTGGCGAATGCCGCCGCGGATCTGCTCCTCCACCTGCTGATCGAGCAAATAAGCAGGCAAGATGTTGTTGCCGTTGGCGTACTTGTAGCAGATGTAGCGCTTGAGGCTGCTACGGATGTACTCGGTAAGCTGCACCACATCCTTCTCCTTCTGGCCCCACTCCACCATCGCCTCGAGGATGGCGCGCATGTTGCGGATGGAAATATCCTCCCCCACCAGCCGCTGCAAAATTTCGGTCATACGCTGCAGCGGGATGATGCGTTGCGCCTCCTTCACCAGCTCGCCATAGCTCCCCTCCATCTGCTCCAGCAGGTAGCGGGTCTCCTGAATGCCGATAAAGTCCTCGGCATATTCCCGCAGCACATGGGATAGATGCCAGGTCACCACCTGATCGGTGGTGAGGCTGGCCAGCCGTGACTTCTCCAGCCGCTCCTGATGTTCATTAGCGACCCACAAGGTCGGTTGTCCCGGCAGTAACGGCGCCCCCTCTTCGTAGGGGATCCCCAGCAGATCGAGCTGGGAGGCGCTCTCCTGTACCAGCTGATGGCCCGGGCGCAGCAGACCGCGGGCGACCGGCACCTCCTGCAGCTGGATCAGGTATTCACCAGGCCCCATCCCCTCGTTGAAACGCAGGTGAATACCCGGGAAGGGCACTCCGAGATCGAGATAGAGGGCGCGGCGCACCCGCACCAGTTCGTCGTTGAGGGCAATCGCCTCCAGCTCGGCCTGCAAAGCGGCATCCACATCGATCAGGAGCGGCACCGTCATGGCGAACTCCTCCTTCTCCCCCAGCTTGCCCCGCGGCTTGCTGCCCGGTTTTGGCTTGCTGCGGGCGGCGGGGGCTCCCGCCCCCTGCGCCAGCACGGCAGGAAGATCCTGACTGTTGCTGCTCTGCGCCTTGCGCTGACGCAAGCCGATAAAATAACCGCCTGCCGTGACGATGGCTGCCAGCGCAAAGAAGGTGATCATCGGGAAGCCCGGGATCAGACCAAACAACACCAGCAACAGACCGCCGATCAGCAGCGCCTTGGGCTGGGCCACCACTTGGGCACCGATATCGGTACCCATCGGAAGACTCTTCAGAAGAGACCCGGGTAACGATGATCCCCGCGGTGATGGCGATCAGCAGCGCCGGCACCTGGGAGACCATGCCATCACCCACCGTCAGGATGGAGTAGAGCTGCAGCGCATCGGCGGCGGACAACCCCTTCTGGGTCACCCCTATGGTGACCCCACCGAGGATGTTGACGAAGATGATGATGAGGCCCGCGATGGCGTCCCCCTTCACAAACTTCATGGCGCCATCCATGGAGCCGAACATCTGGCTCTCCTTCTCGATGACCCCGCGGCGCTCCCGCGCCTCGTGCACGTCGATCACCCCAGCGCGCATGTCACCGTCGATACTCATCTGCTTGCCCGGCATGGCATCGAGGGAGAAGCGGGCACTCACCTCGGCGACCCGCTCCGAGCCCTTGGTGATCACCAGAAACTGGACGATGGTGATGATGAGGAAGATGACGATCCCCACCACCAGATTGCCCCCCACCACGAAGTTGCCAAAGGTGTAGACGATCTGCCCCGCATCGGCCTGCAGCAGGATCATCCGGGTGGTGCTCACCGACAAGGCAAGCCGGAACAGGGTGGTGATCAGTAGCACCGCCGGAAAGGCGGAGAACTGCAGCGGCGAATTGATATAAACCGCCATCATCAGCAGCACCACCGAGATGGTCATGTTGATGGCAATCAGGATATCTAGGGCCACCGGCGGCAGCGGCAAGACCATCATAAAGACGATGGCCAGCAGCAGGATCGCCAGCATGATGTCCTTGCGCTCGCCTATCCGGCGCAGCAGCTCAAGGGAGCGTTGATTCATTCTGCTCTTCCAGTTCGAGGTATTGTTGATAGGCAAAACGGGCTTCATCCAGCCGCCCTGCCAACTGGCAGGCCCGGCTGCGACAGAGCAAGAGCGGGCCGTCGGCCTCCCCTTGCTGCATCAGCTGATCGACATGGGCCAGCGCCGCCTCCCCCTCCCCCTGTTTGAGCAGGGCCACCAGCAAGGTCCGTCGCCCTCCCTGATGGTCGGGGTGGATCTGCAGCAGGGCGGCCAGCAGGACGCTCGCCTTGTCGGGGTGGCCATATTGCAGTTGCAGCCAGCCGGTGAGCAGCAGCGCATCCTGCTGCTGTGACGTAAGCACCATGGTCATACCTTGTGCAGCAGATGAAGGGTCATCTGCATCAGTTGTTCATCGGCGTGCATCTGTTCGAGCAGCGCAGCGGCCGCTCGCAACTCCGGGCTCTGCCCTTCTGCCAGCACACTGCGCAGACCCTGCATCGCCTGATTGAAATCAACCGGCCGCAGCAAATCGTGAAAGCCGCGATCCGGGGTGGCGAAATCGAGCAGCGCCCGATCCACCAGCCGCTCGGGGTAGAGGCGGCTGATATGGGGTTCGATGGACTGGCCATCGGGCAACAGGGCATAACGCCCCGGCAGGCTTCGCTCCTGATCGTCAAGAGAGATGGCGCTGAGCTGCTCGATACCGATATGGGCAGCAGTGATCCGGCTCATGACGCCAGCACCTCTCGCTGCAGCCGGGTCAGGGTGGTCACGGCCTGATGGAGCTGGGGCAAAGTCACGGCCCGCTCATCGAGAGTGACGAAGAGGATCAGCTGATCCTCCCCCAACCAGCCGCTGCGCACCGGCAGTGCCGGCCCTTGCGCCGCGGCAGTCAAGGTCATGGCGCGGCGGATCGCCTCGCCACTCTGATGCCAGGGCACGGCGCGGGCCAACCAGAGGGTCAGTTGCCCCTGATGGCGCTCCAGTTGCAGAGTGCCGCTCTGCTCCAGTTCAAGCTGGATCAGCGAATGGGGGTTATCCCCTATGGTGATGCCCAGATCCTGGCAAAACTGCACCAGCAGGGGTTCAATCCAGTTCATGACGACTCTCCAGACAACTCATCCTCTTCCCGCTCGATGGCGTTATCGAGCGCCCCCTGACAGCACTGCAACAGGTTCTGGCGCTGCTCCTCCTCACTGAACAGCTCCACCGGCAGCAGGCGGATCAGCCGCTTGAGCTCTTGATAGAGCAGCACCTGCTGGCGACAATCTGACAGCTCAAGAGCCACACCGACTTGCTCCACATCCCGCACGCTGGCCCAGCGTTTCTCCACCAGGGCGATCAGATCGCCCATCAGATCAGAAGGCCCGTATGCCATGGGCCGAGCCCTCCTTCACCCGTTGCCACAGCTCGTCTACTTGCGCCGAGAGAGTGTTGAGCAGCCGCAGCTTGTGCATGTCGCTCATCACCCGTTCCAGCTTGACCGGGTCGAGCCAGCGCTGCTGGCTGTCGAGATCGGCGCTCAGGGCCTTCATCATGAAGCCGGTCACCTTCTCCAGCGCTCCGTTGCCAAAGCGACTGTGAATATCGCGCCAGGCGGCAGAAAGGGCACGGTAGTCCTGCACCGCATCGCGATAGAGATCCCGCAGATCCTGCTCGGCTCCCACGCCAGCTTTGGCCGCTTCGGCCGCGGGGCCGGTAATGCGCGCCCCCAGCACGATGGCACTGCCCTGCTCGTCCGCCAGCTTGGCCAGCGCCTGCTCCACCAGCGCCAGGGTGCCCTGCATCTCCGGTCGTCCGGCGAGGGCCTTGCGCGCCTGGCAGAGCGCCTCGAACTGCTCGCTCACCTCCCCCGAATAGCTCTCGAGGTAGGCCAGCAACTGGGAGAGGTTGGCCAGCCGACCGCTACCGAGGTGGCTCACCATCTCCTTGATCTTCTGCTGGCGTTCCAGCTCCGGCACCTTGTCGAGGTAATCCCCCACCAGTGCCTCGATCTCGCTGATGCGGGCGTGGCTGTCGCTCAGCTTGCGCTTGGCGAGCGAGAGTTCGGATCGCTCGGAGAAGACAAAGGTGAGCTCTTCGGCGGCATCGGCCAGCGACTGGGCGGCACTGGCCAGCACGACCCGCTCCCCCTGAAATTGCCCACCCTGCAGGGGAGCCTGACGGGATGCGACCTCTGCTCCGCGCAGCTCGGGCTGGGCGGCAGGGGCATAGGGGTTGCTCTGGATAATGGCCATGGAAACTCCCGTGACGAATGGATTGACGAGGATGGCATTATAAAAATCGCCCTCATCCCCCTATGCCAAAATCGGCCGTGAATTTTTAGCCCGCCCCCAACGGTTTTCTAAAAAGTCCCGACTCGCGCTGAAATCCCCGTAGCCCCCCATCCCCTATAGTGGCCACCAGTTTCAATGGCGCAGATTGTTATGACCCTCTCCCTCGACCACATTCCCGACCAGCTTCGTCACGCCATCGACGAGTGCCGCCTGATTCAGATCCGTGGCCGGGTCACCCAGGTGACCGGCACCCTGCTCAAGGCGGTCGTCCCCGGGGTGCGGATCGGTGAGCTCTGCCATCTGCGCAACCCGGACAACACTCTCTCCCTGCAGGCAGAGGTGATCGGCTTTGCCCAGCATCAGGCTCTGCTCACCCCCCTTGGCGAGATGTTCGGCATCTCCTCCAACACCGAGGTGAGCCCGACAGGTGCCATGCATCAGGTCGGGGTCGGCGAACATCTGCTTGGCCAGGTGCTTGATGGCCTCGGCAACCCCTTTGGCGGCGGCCATCTGCCAGAGCCCGATGCCTGGTATCCGGTCTATCGGGATGCGCCGGCCCCCATGAGCCGCAAGCGCATCGCCGAGCCCATTTCGCTCGGTATTCGCGCCATCGACGGCCTGCTCACCTGCGGTGAGGGGCAACGGATGGGGATCTTCGCGGCCGCCGGTGGTGGCAAGAGCACCCTGCTGGCGTCGCTTATTCGCAGCGCCGAGGTAGATGTCACCGTGCTGGCGCTGATCGGTGAGCGAGGCCGTGAGGTACGCGAATTTATCGAAGCAGACCTGGGTGAAGAGGGACTCAAGAAGGCTGTGCTGGTGGTGGCCACCTCGGATCGTCCCGCCATGGAGCGAGCCAAGGCGGGCTTTGTCGCCACCTCCATCGCCGAGTATTTCCGAGATCAAGGCAAGCGGGTACTACTGCTGATGGACTCCGTCACCCGCTTTGCCCGTGCCCAGCGGGAGATTGGTCTGGCCGCTGGCGAGCCACCAACCCGACGGGGCTATCCGCCGTCGGTGTTTGCCGCCCTGCCCCGCTTGATGGAGCGGGCCGGTCAGTCAGACAAGGGCTCCATCACTGCCCTCTATACCGTGCTGGTAGAGGGGGATGACATGACAGAGCCGGTCGCCGACGAGACCCGCTCCATCCTCGATGGCCACATCATCCTGTCGCGCAAACTGGCGGCGGCCAACCACTACCCGGCCATCGACGTGCTGCGCTCCGCCAGCCGGGTGATGAACCAGATCATCGAGCCCGAGCATCAGGCTCAGGCAGGTCGACTGCGCAGCTGGCTGGCGAAATATGAAGAGGTGGAGCTGTTGCTGCAGATAGGCGAATACCAGAAAGGGCAGGACAAGGTAGCCGACGAGGCGATCGCCCGCATCGAGACTATTCGCCAGTGGCTCAGGCAAGGCACCCATGAACCCAGCTCACTGCCGGAAGCCCTCTCGACTCTGGAGGCGCTGACCCGATGATTGGCCGCCTGCAACGAATAAAAGACCTGCGGCTGGATCGGGCCGAGCAGCAGCTCGCCGCCCAGCAGGCTCGGGTGCAACTCGCCCGCGTTCGCCAACGCGAAGCGGAGCAGGAGAGTCTCGACTATCGCAAGTGGCGCCTTGCCGAAGAGGAGCGGCTATTTGCCATCTGTCAGGCGGAGCAACTCGATCGCAAGGGGCTCAAGGCGTGGCAACAGCAAGTGGCGCTGCTGCGGGAGAAAGAGGCCCAGCTTGAACAAACTGCCGCCGAGCAGGCCGAGCGGGTCGCCGAAGAGCGCATCCGCTTGCAGGAGCGCCAGCAGGCGGTACACCGAGCCCGCCAGCAGCAACAGAAATTTGCCGAACTACACCGTCAGGAGCTGGCCTCACAGCAAGCCCTGCGTGACTACAACGAAGAGCAGGAACAGGAAGAGTTCCGCCAGCAGATCAGGATGTAACGAGTCATGAACCGAATCCTCCCGATACAGGGCACAGTGACAGCCCGGGGTGATACCCAGATGGCTGAAGCCAATCGGTCGCAACAACAGAGTTTCGAGCAGGCAATGCGGCTTGATCAGGAACAAAAGACAGCTCACCAACACCGGGAAAATAACCTGCACCAGAGCAGGGTTCCGTTGCATCAACAGCTATTGCAGGCGCAGCAACAGAAAAAAGAGATAGCCGATAAGGCCCAACAGCAGGAGCTTGCCGCCGCTCACGAAAGGTCAAAAAAACGGCAGCCAGAGCCGCTCGTCAAAGAGGAGCAACTCGGCATTTCCCTCTCTGAAGTGGCCGCCCGTGACCAGAAGGAAACAGAGCGACAAGCAGATCAACACTCGCAGGATAAAGAGCTGGAGGGCTGCGCACACCTGTCCCCAGAAGCATGGTCACTACCAGGACAAAAGAGCTCGCTGTCCACATCGTCATCGGCACAGGAAAAGCACCCGGCATATTCCGATAAGGGCACGGATAACACGTTGATAACAGGTGACACCTCTGGATTGGACAGGGCGCTAGTGACCGAAAAAGCCGCCCAGCAACTGAACGAAGCATCCTTAGTCGATGCCCGTGAGCTCGCAGAGCCGCTCGCCGCTGACACTGACATCAATGCGCTCACTCTGAGCAACGAGATGCCCGAAGCCAGCGGTCAACCGATCCCCCCACAGGTGAAAACCCCAGGGGATCTGCAGCTCGCACGGCTGGCACCTGCCGAAAACAATCGGGAGCTGGGTCAATTGCTGGAGCGGCTGGCAGTGGATATCTATCAGGAGCTGGGCCGCCCGGAGCGCCCGCCACTGCTGCGCCTGACGTTGCCACAGCTGGGCGATCTCTCCATTCGCATCGCTCACCACCCTGGCGAGCTGCAGATCGAGATCCTCGCCACGGCGCAAGGTGAGCTGCTGCTCAATCAGGGGCGCAGCGATCTGGTCGACCGCCTGCAACGGCTCTATCCCGGCGAGCGGGTCGCCCTCGATCTCTTCGGCCAGCCCGACAGTGAGCAGGGCTCACGCCATAAACGATCCATCTACGAAGAGTGGGATGCCGACGCATGACACCGATTATCCTCACCTCCGCCTCGCTGGCGGAGTTGACTTTACAGCAGACCCTGAGCCAATACCGCCAGCACTTTGGCTGGAGTGGCGGCGAGCTGCTCCTCGCCATCGGTTTGCCGCCTGCGACGCTCGATACCCGGCTGCAACTGCAGTGGCAGGGGCTCTCTCTGCCGCTGTTGTGCCACGGCGCAGATCTGGCTCACTGGCTGGCGCCGGATCTACAACAGGCGGCGCTGTTCAGCCTGCCCGAGCCGCTGCAACTGGCACTGATCGAACGGCTGGGACAACCCCTCGGTGGCCTCACCTGCACGGCGCTGACCCGACCGGAGAGTAACGTTCAGACCGATGAGCCAGCCCTGCAACTGCTGTTGCAACGGGAGGGGGCCACGCTCGCTCTGTGGCTGCCGCAGCCCGAGCCCTTGCTGAGCAAGTTGCCACCACGGCCACGGCAGCAGCGGTTGCCGCTGCCCCTCACCCTCTCCCTGCTGTGGGGCGAAATGGGGCTGACCATGGATGAGCTCGCTACCCTCGCTATCGGCGATGTGCTGCTGCCGCCACCCCATCCGCAACTCGGCCAGCAACTGCTGATCTGCGTGGAGGGTCGCCCCTTTGCCTACTGCCAACCCCATCAACAACATCTGGAATTGACTGCCATGCATAATGCTGCCTCCGCTGAACCCTTCGGCCCGACCGATCTGGATCAACTGCCGATCCAGGTGAGCTTCGAAGTGGGCCGCCAGACCCTGGACTGGCATACCCTCACCAGCCTGCAACCGGGCGCCCTGATCGATCTTGGCACGCCCCTCGATGGCGAAGTGCGCATCATCAGCAACGGCCATTCGCTGGGAGTGGGGCGACTGGTGGAGATCCAGGGGCGCCTGGGGGTAAGGGTCGAACGCCTCGACAACGAGTCACAGTCATGATCCAGTTGCCAGACGAGCTAAACCTTATCGTCGGGCTGGCCCTGCTGGCACTGCTCCCCTTTATCGCCGTGATGGCCACCTCCTTCGTCAAGCTGGCGGTGGTCTTCTCGCTGCTGCGCAACGCCCTCGGGGTGCAGCAGATCCCCCCCAACATGGCGATGTACGGGCTGGCGATCATTCTCAGCATTTATGTGATGGCGCCGGTCGGCTTTACCACCCAGGATTACCTGCGCCAGAACGAGGTGTCGCTGGCGAAAGCCGAATCGGTGGAGAAGTTCCTCGATGAGGGGATTGCCCCCTACCGCGACTTTTTGAAAAAGCAGATCAAACCGCGGGAACACGCCTTCTTTATCGACAGCACCAAGCAACTCTGGCCCAGCAAATATGCCGACCGGCTGGAGCCCGACAGCCTGCTGATCCTGCTGCCCGCCTTTACCGTGAGCGAGCTGAGCCGCGCCTTCGAAATCGGCTTTCTGATCTACCTGCCTTTTATCGCCATCGACCTCATCATCTCCAACATCTTGCTGGCGATGGGGATGATGATGGTCTCCCCCATGACCATCTCGCTGCCCTTCAAGCTGCTGCTGTTCGTGCTGCTCGATGGCTGGGCCCGCCTGACCCACGGGCTAGTCATCAGTTACGGAGGTTAGGATGAGTCACGCCGATATCCTTCACTTCACCAGCCAGGCGCTCTGGCTGGTGCTGATCCTCTCGATGCCACCTGTGCTGGTGGCGGCGCTGGTGGGCACCCTTGTCTCTTTGCTGCAGGCGCTGACCCAGATCCAGGAGCAGACCCTGGGCTTTGTCGCCAAACTGATCGCCGTGGTGATCACCCTGTTTGCCACCACCGCCTGGCTGGGTAACGAGCTCTACAGCTTTGCCGATATGGTGTTGTTCAAGGTGCCGCAGATCCAATGACACTGGAGAGCCTGCAGGCCCAGATGCTGGCCTATACCTTGCTGCTGCCGCGCTTTATCAGCTGCTTCGTGATGCTGCCGGTGCTGAGCAAACAGATGCTGGGAGGGGCGATGATCCGCAACGGCGTGGTCTGCTCGCTGGCACTCTACGCCTACCCCACAGTCGCCGACACCTTGCCGGATCAGATCGACGGCATGGCGCTGGCCATGCTGATCGCCAAGGAGGTGCTGCTCGGCCTGCTGATCGGCTTTGTCGCCGCCATCCCCTTCTGGGCCATCGAGGCGAGCGGTTTTCTGATCGACAACCAGCGGGGTGCCGCCATGGGCTCCCTGTTCAACCCGAGTCTCGGCAGCCAGACCAGTCCCACCGGCTTGCTGCTGACCCAGACCCTGATCACCCTCTTCTTTGCCAGCGGCGCCTTTCTCGCCCTGCTGGCCGCCCTGTTCCAGAGCTATATCAGCTGGCCGGTGGCGCATTTTTTCCCCACCATCGACGAGCAGTGGGTCAACTTTTTCTACAGCCAGTTCAGCCATATGTTGCTACTCTGCGCTTTGCTGGCCGCGCCGCTTTTGATCGCCATGTTTCTGGCCGAATTCGGGCTGGCGCTGATCAGCCGCTTCGCCCCTTCACTTAACGTCTTCGTGCTGGCGATGCCGATAAAAAGCGCCGTCGCCAGCCTGTTACTGGTCATCTACATCAAACTGATGATGGATCACGCCTATCAACAGGTGCTGGCAGTGATGGATCCGCTGCAACTGCTGATCCCCATTCTGGAGGCGCGATGAGCGGCGAGAAAACCGAACAACCCACCCCCAAAAAGTTGCGGGATGCACGCCAGAAGGGGCAGGTGGTCAAGAGCAAGGAGGTGGTCTCCACCGCCATCATCCTCAGTCTGGTAGGCATGCTGATGGCGATGTCCGACTACTACCTCGAACATCTGGGCAAGCTGATGATGATCCCGGAATCCCACATCAACCTCCCCTTTACCCAGGCGCTCAACCATGTGGTGGAGAACCTGATGCAGGAGATGGCCTATCTCTGCATCCCGATCCTAGCGGTGTCGGCGCTGGTGGTGCTCGTCTCCCACTTCGCCCAGTACGGTTTTCTGCTGAGCGGCGAGTCCATCAAGCCCGATATCAAAAAGATCAATCCGGTGGAGGGGGCCAAGAAGATCTTCTCCATCAAGAGCCTGATGGAGTTCGTCAAATCACTGCTCAAGGTGAGTCTCCTGAGCCTCTTGGTGTGGGTCACCATAAAGGGCAATCTGCAGGCGATGCTCCAGTTGCCCGGCTGCGGCATGAGCTGCATCACCCCGGTGCTGGGAGGCATGCTGGGCCAGCTGATGGCGGTCTGCGCCATGGGCTTTGTGGTGATCGCCATCGCTGACTACGCCTTCGAACACTACCAGCACATCAAGCAGCTCAAGATGAGCAAGGACGAGGTGAAGCGGGAGTACAAGGAGATGGAAGGGAGCCCCGAGATCAAGAGCAAGCGCCGCCAGTTCCATCAGGAGTTGCAGTCGAGCAACATGCGCGCCGACGTCAAGCGCTCCTCGGTCATCGTCGCCAACCCGACCCATATCGCCATCGGTATCCGCTACGAGCGGGGAGAAACCCCGCTGCCGGTGGTGACCCTCAAATTCACCGATGCCCAGGCGCTGCAGGTGCGCAAGATTGCCGAAGAGGAGGGGATCCCTGTGCTGCAACGCATTCCACTGGCCCGAGCCCTCTATCGGGATGCCCAGCTCAACAACTACATTCCCGCCGACCAGATCGAGGCGACTGCCGAGGTTCTGCGCTGGCTGGAGCAGTGGCGCCAGAGCGAAGGGCCACAGTGGTAGGGCAGCACGCTGCCCGACTGGCCAAACAAACTGCGCAACACGCGAAAAACTGACAAATCCCCGACCGCTCCCTGATATAGCGCGCCGTCACGGCTCGGTATCATCCCCTTATCGTCAACCCTGTCGGGAATCACATCATGGCCTTACCAGCAATCGGTGGACACATTCACCTCAACCGCCCAGTCTCACCCCAACAGACAGAGGCCAGCCCGCTGCTGGCCAAGGGTAACAAGCTGTTCGAACAATCCGTCAAGCGTGGCATCGGCCACTTCCAGAGCAGCGATCTCAAGCAGGTCATCAGCGCCCTGCGCCAGTTGCAAAGCGCCCCCGATAGCGGCAAAGCGCAGCGGGTGCAGGATGCGATCCAGCACTGGGAGCAGCACCACCCCAAAGAGGTGGCTGCACGTGGCGCTCGTCTGACCGAACTGAAACAGGCGCTGGCCGAACAGGGCGCTATCACCAGAGCCGCCCCGCGACATGAACCGAAAGTGATGGCGGGTGGCACCCAGGCCCTGCTGCAAAAGAGCATGGCCGGACTGGAAAAACTGGGCAGCTACGCCTGTACCGACGCCCAGACCTTTGTCCAGCCGAACAACCCGAGCTATCAGAAGATCATCGGCAAACTCAACGCCTTCGGACAGGATCCCCAGCGCCTGGCGGCCAACCAGCGCGCCAACAACAGCGCCAATATGGCCGCCATCCAGATCACCAGAAACAAGCAGCCACTCTCGTTGCGCACCATGGAAAACATCGCCAAAGCGGTGGATGACGCCAAGGCCGGTTGCTGCTCGACCCTGGCCTATTCGGCGGCGGCCGAACTGCTGCGCCACAACAGTGACCAGCGGATCGAAGTGCTGGCCCATCGTGGTGCACAAGGTCACGCCCAGACCCACTGCTTTGTGGTGATTGGCCGCGCCGAGGGGAGTGAACTCACCAAGCCGGAAAGCTGGGGGCCACACGCCAAGGTAGTCGACCCCTGGGCCGCCACCATAGGGGCGCCACTGGTCGGTACCCCTGCCCGCCCCCCTATCGCCAACCTGTGGCCGCCCACAGAGTCGGTCTTTGATAACACCCATCGGGAGGATTAATGATGTTCCATGCCATGCTATCAACCCTCGTTCGCCAGCTATCCCTGCCGCAGGAGTGCCTGCACGAAGAGGGGCTGGATCTGCAGGCGGGCCCCTTCAGCCTCCATATTCGCGAGCGGGATCAACTGGTGACCCTGTTTATCCCGCTGGGGGATATCCAGACCCCCTCCCTCGCCGCCATGGCCGACTGGCCTGTGCTGCAACTCAGTAGAGACAGCGAGCAGAGCTCCCTGCTCTGGTGTCGCGAGTGGCTGGACAAGCTGGATGTGGAACTTCTGATTGAGCTTGTCAGCCGCATGCTGCATCAGGCTGAAGCCCTGACCCAAGGCACTGCACTAGCAGCTACCGAGCTCAGCGAACCCGCAATCGAACCAGCCATGTCACGCCCGAACTACGGTATCCCGACGACCATTCGCGCCTGATATCGGCGTCTGCTCATAAGGGAAAACAGCGCAAACATAACGGGGCCATCACTGATGGCCCCGTTATGTTTCTCATGTTGAATGGATTTGCCTTACACCACCTCCCCCAGTACGCCGATCAGGGCGTTGAGTCCCTGGTCAACCTTCGAGCGCGGGCAGCCGACGTTGAGGCGAATATAGCCTGAGCCTTCCGGGCCGTAGGTGTCGCCGCGCATGATGGCGACCCGGTATTTCTCCACCAGCAAGGTTTGCAGCGCATCCATCCGTTTGGTGGAGTCGATGCCAAGGCCGCGCAGATCAATCCAGGCGAGGTAGGTTCCCTCGGGCACCCGATAGTCGATGGCGGGGAAGGCGGCGTTGAGCCGCGCCGCCACATGGGTGAGGTTGCCGTGCAGGTAGGCTTTCAGGGCATCGAGCCAGGCAGCGCCATCCCGATAGGCGCTGATATGGGCCAGCACCCCGAGAATGGGGGGCGATGAGAGACCATGGGCCGCCTTGAGCCGCTGCAGATAGGCGGTCCGCGCCGCTGCGTTGGCAATAAAGGCGTAGGCGCCGCCAAGGGCAGGAATATTGAAGGATTTGGAGCCCGAGCTCACCAGCGCCCAGTGATCGTCCGGCGCTACCTCGCTCCACGGCAGGTAGCGGGCAAAGCTCACATCCATATGGATGTCGTCCGAGATGACCTTGACCCCGTGGTGCTGGCAGATGGCGGCCATCCGGCCCAGTTCATCCCGCGTCCAGACCCGGCCAGTGGGGTTATGGGGGCTGCAGAGCAGCAAAATCCGGCAATCGGGACGAGCCGCTTGTTGCTCGAAGCATTCCCAGTCGATCTGGTAACTCCCCTCCTCTTTTTTAAGCGGGCAGGGCAGCAGCACCCTGTCGTTGGCTGCCAGCATATTGCCGAAGGCATCGTAGGCGGGGGTATGCACCAGCACCCCCTCCCCCGGCGCCGACCAGAGGCTCACCAGCTGGGCAATCACATAGATGACCGAGGGGCCGTAGACCAGCGTCTCGGGTTCAAGGCTCGCCCCGTAACGGCTGGCAAACCAGTTGCTCACCGCCCCCTTGAAGTCGTCGTGATTCCAGCGGCTGTAGCCAAATACCCCGTGCTCAAGGCGGGTTGCCAGAGTCTGGCGAATGCAGGGGGCGGTCTCGAAATCCATGTCGGAGATGGTAAAGGGGAGCAGATCGGCATGGCCAAAACGGTCGGCTACATAGTCCCACTGGGTGCAGTAGGTGCCGTGGCGGTCGACCACGCGGTCGAAATCATAAATATCGTGCATGAAGTTTCTCCCTCCATAAACAGGAGACATATTGGGAGAGGCAAACAAGGGGGGCTTGCGCCCCCCGTTCGGATCTTATTGGCCGGTTCAGGCCCCCATCAGGCTCTGCAGCCGGTTTTTCACCAGATGAACCTGCGGGCCGATCACCACCTGCAGGTTGTGCTCGTCGAGCTTGATCACCCCGATGGCGCCGTTCGCTTTCAGTACCTTGTCATCGACCCGGCTCATGTCCTGCACCGACATCCGCAGGCGGGTGATGCAGTTATCGAGCGCGAGGATGTTATCAGCGCCGCCCAGCGCATTGAGGATGATTTCACCGTTGTAACCGCTGTTGCCTGCCTTCTTGCCTGCGGGCTGGGCAGCCTCGCTGGTCTCGATTTCACGACCGGGGGTTTTCAGGTTGAAGCGCACGATGGCGAAGCGGAACACGCTGTAGTAGATGGCAAACCAGATGGCCGCGGCGACCGGCACCAGATACCACTTGGTGGCGGTGCCTTGCAGCACGCCGAACACCAGAAAATCAATGAGGTTGCCGTCAGTGTTGCCGATGGTGACGCCGAGCAGCCCCATGGTCATAAAGCCCAGACCCGTCAGGATGGCGTGAATGACGTAGAGCACCGGTGCCACGAACAGGAACAGGAACTCCAGCGGCTCTGTGATGCCACCGATGACGCAGGCCACCACGCCAGAAACCAGCAGCGCCTTGATCTTGCCGCGATTTTCAGGGCGGGCGCAGTGATACATGGCGAGCGCCGCACCCGGCAGGCCGCCGAGGAAGGCAGGCATCTTGCCCTGAGAGAGGAAGGAGGTGGCAGAGACCGAGAAGCCGGTGGTGTCAGCGCAGGAGAGCTCGGCGTAGAAGATATTGAGGGCGCCGCTCACCTCGTGACCGCATACCAGCTGGGTGCCGCCCGCTTCGGTAAAGCGGATCAGCGCCACCAGACTGTGGTGCAGACCGAGCGGCAGCAGCAGACGCTCACCGGTACCGAACAGGAAGGGGCCGAAGGGACCAGCGTGGGAGATGAGCGCCCCGATGCCGTTGATGCCGGCAGCAAACCAGGGCCAGACGAACGGCACGACCAGACCGACCACACCCAGCACCAGCGCGGTGATGATGGGCACGAAGCGGGCACCGCCGAAGAAGGCGAGCGCATCGGGCATCTTGTAGGTGTAGAAACGGGCGTGCAGTTTGGCGACGATCACCCCGACGATGATGGCCCCCAGAATCCCGGTATCGATGGAGCTGATGCCGAGGATCGATTTCACCCCGTAGGCCTTCTCCGCCGCCGCGTCACCGATGACGTTGGCCACGGTCAGATAGAAGTTGATGGAGAGGTTGAGCGCCGCATAGCCGACGAAACCGGCAAAGGCCGCGACCCCCTTCTCTTCTCGCGCCAGCCCGAGCGGAATGGCCACCGCAAACATCACCGGCAGGTAGATAAAGGCCACCAGCCCCACCTTGGTCATCCAGAGGAACAGCAGTTGCAGCACGGTATTGTCGAGGAAGGGCATGCTCTGCTTGACCGCATCGCTGGTGAGCGAGCTGCCGACACCGAGCAGGATGCCCGAGAAGGCCAGCAGGGCGACCGGCAACATAAAGGTCTTGCCGAGGCTCTGCAGGAACTCCCAGATGGTGGATTTGGCTTGAGGCTTGGCCATGAAACGGCTCCTTGTGAATAGACAGCAATATCTGCGGCTGCCCTCCCCCGCTCGAGGCAATCTCGAAGCAATCTCGAAACAAAGGCGCGGGTCAGCATTAGGTTTTGCTGGATGATAAAACGTTTTATCAATTTACAAGTGCCGACAGGATCACAGAATAAGGGGGCTGGCTGGCAGCAGGTTCCAAATTTGTGAGCCGGATCGGCCAGATAGTGATGTAACGTTTCACTTGAGCATCTGAGCAGGTATGCTGGGGCCTCGCTTTCAACTGTCCGTCGTCCGTTCGCCCTATGTCGCCCAAATCCCTCTCTGCCAAAGCCACCAAGATCACCGATGTCGCCCAGCGGGCGGGAGTGTCGGTCACCACCGTCTCCATGGTGCTCAACGGCAAGGGGCGCATCTCCCCGGCCACCGCCGATCGGGTGCAGCAGGCGATAAAAGAGCTCGACTACGTACCCAACAGCGCCGCCGCCAACCTGCGCAGCCAGCAGTCCAATCTGGTGGGGCTGATCCTGCGCGACATCACCGACCCCTTCTATACCGAGGTGACCGCCGGGGTGAGCGAGGTGCTGGAGCAGCAGGGCTATCTGCTGTTTCTGACCCAGTGCGGCCACAGCCCGGAGCGGCTGCAGCAGAGCATCCACTCCCTGTCACGGCAAGGGGTGGCGGGCATCATCTTCAATCCGGTGCGCGGCGCGGCGGCCAAGACGCTGGAGACCCTGCTCGATTCCGAGCTGCCGGTGGTGTGCGCCGCCCGCTCCTACTATCGTGATGACGTGGACTTTATCGGCCCCGACAACACCCACGCCGCCAAGCAGGCCACCACCTACCTTATCGAGCAAGGCCACCGCCATATCGCCTATGTCGGCGGGCGAGCCGACTCCCTCACCCGTGCCGAGCGGATCGGCGGCTACTGCGCCAGCCTGTTGCAATATGGCCTGCCCTTCAAACCGGAGTGGGTACTCGAGTGCGAGCGCACCCAGCGCAGCGCCGCCGACACCATCGCCCAGCTGCTGCATCAGCACCCCAAGGTGACCGCCGTGCTCTGCCACTACCCCGAGGTGGCGCTCGGCGCCATCTATGGCGTCGAGGCGAGCGGCCGCACCGTGGGCAAGGACAACTACATCGGCCAGCAGGTGGCCCTGCTCGGCTTTGACGATGTGGCGGAGGCCGAACTCACCTCCCCCGCCCTCACCTTCGTCAGCTCACCGGCCCGCGAAATCGGCCGTCAGGCGGCGAGGCGGCTGCTGACCCGGATGCAGCAACCCGAGCTCGCCCCCAACCGCCATATCATCACCCCCAATCTGCAAAAGCGGGAGTCGGCCTGAGCTCCCGCCATTTACTAGATGAACATGAGTTGGCCCACCACCCGGCAAGCATGGACATTTATCTCCAATCTTCTTGGGAACTATTTCTCGACAAAGCTCACATGCGTGACGAATGGCAGACAAGTCTTCTGGCCTGATTGAAGCCATCTTTTATATGATGAGGTCATTAGGTTCACCCGCAGCGAGCCATATCTCTATGGGTAGTTCCCACTCTCTTTGTAACCAGCAAGGGATCATGCAATGGGTGAATTGAATCGTCATGGCCAGCCAGTCGCTAACTACAATGCAGCACGCAACCGCGACAAGCAGTTGAATAATCTGATGGGGATCTTGGATGGCATAATCGCAGACAGTCTCATCGATGAGCAGGAGATCCTTTATCTGGATACTTGGCTCAAAGAGAGTGCCAGCCTCAACGGCTGGATCTTTCGTGAGCTACGAGAAATGGTCGCTAATGTGCTGCAAGACGGTAAGTTGTGTGAAGAAGAAAAAATCCACCTTATGAGTGCGCTTCCCCGTCTGATGGAAACATATCGTCATTTACCGGGTGTCGACTTCTATTCAGAGGAATCAGACAAGCTATTACTCGAGGGGCTCTGTCAGGGGTTGATGGGAGATCAACAGCTGTCCGATGACGAGATCCATTACCTGAGTTGGTGGATGAAACAAAACAGCATGCTGAGGGCCCACTATCCCGGAAAACAGCTGTATCAGACGGTGGAGCGTATCCTTTTGGATGGCATTATTACTGCCGAAGAGAGAGAGGAGTTGCAGCAACAATTGATGTTGTTTATCGGCAATCCCTTCGAGCAGGGGGCTGTCACGGGTATGGCAACCAAGTTGGCCATCAGTGACTCCGAAATAGATACCCTATATGACTGTACTGTTTGCTTCACCGGCATGTTTCTTTCCGGTACACGCCGACAGTGCGAGGAAACAGCCTTGCTATTGGGGGCAACTCCCCAAGATTCTGTCACCCAGAAACTTGATTACCTCATCATCGGTGAGCTCAGTTCGCGGGATTGGCGCTTCTCCTCATACGGCAGAAAAATCGAAAAGGCCATGTTGTTGCAGGAGAAAGGACACTCGGTACGTATCGTCACCGAAGAAGCCTGGCTTGCCCATGCCAACACTCTGCACGAGTCGGCTTGAACCTTATATCACGGCGGGGGCTCACGCCCGCGCCTTGATAATTCACTCCTTCTGCAAGCCAACAGCACGCCAAAATGTGAGCCTGCTCACTGCGCTGGCAAGGAGAGATTGAGAGCCAAGTGGAGAGGAATATGATGGGCGTCCACTCTCTTCACGAGCCTCTTTATGAGCAACCCGCACGACCAGAATCCGCCAACTGAAATCCATCGCTGTGACAAATGCAGGGAACGTACCCGCCATATCGTGGTGCTGGTCGCCCGCGATCACAGCCAGGACATCATGCCCAAGGATCCGCGCAAAGCCTTCTGGCAAGCCTTTACTTCCAGCAGCATCACCAACTGGGCGTTTGGTGAAACACTGGCCTACCAGACCACCCATGTAAAACATCTGATCTGCGAACGCTGCGGGGAGAAGTTTCTGGAGTATTGAGTGGCGGTAGCACCCGGCAAGAAATGAAGCTCTGCTTGCGCTCAGAGCGCCAAGCGGACAAATAACACCCACTTAATGAGCAATTTATTGATCTTTGGCAGGTTTTTGCCCGACGGCGGTTTTACCCTGCCCCTCTCTCGATTAATATGCCCCACTTGGCAACCACTCTTGCAGAGATAACCCTGTGCAGCCGTTTCGCCATCCACCACATCGCCGGAAAACAGCAGCAGGCTGGAGGCTGTAATCCACGGGCGGTAGCGTGGAATTTTGCTCCCCAATAAGATGGATGTACAAGCCCTGTAACTTTGCCACCATTGAGGAGATAGAAACATGGGGGCATTACTGTAAAGAACGCCCTCAGATAAAAAGTCGTTTTTGAACGAGCGCAGACACTCTGGATAATTAGAAAGGTCATCAATAAGACTCTATATATCCACACTGATGTAATTTAGGACTTACAAATAACCTTCAAAAGAGGGTAGTTTTGGCCAGCGTGCCCGCGTAGGCATAAGGTATGAATAGCAAGCTTCGCTTCAAATTAATTAAAAATATATATTAAAAATACTACCATGAGTGGTTGGAAGATGTTTGCCAGAGGCAGTAAAATTATTTTCTGCAAAAGAAAAAATTAGAAAACAACAAGGCGGAAATGACAGTGCGGTTAACCCCTTTATTACAAACACATTGTTGTTCAAAGACATTTAATCAAACCAAATTCGTTCATAATTAAAAATGTTTCCTAAAGATTAAATCTGACTTAATTAATACTTTTATATTAGTAGCCTAGCGAAAATTTAAAATAAAACTTTAATATGGTGATATAAATGCCAAATGTAAATCTAGATGCTTTGATTTCAAGAGAAGATTTTGAAGTTATTGATAATGCATCAAATGCATCCTCATTTAACCAAAATGTAAGTGTGAAAGATTTAGAGCGCGGAGAGTTTTTCTATGCTGGCTTAAGAAAGCCTGACTTTCAACGTGAAACTTCAGATTGGAGTGATGACCAACTTTGTGAATTCATCCAGAGCTTTATCGATGGCGATTTAATACCTGCCGTAATCTTATGGAATTCAGGTCCATATAACTTCGTTATTGATGGTGCTCATAGATTTGGAGCATTAATCGCTTGGATAAACGATGACTATGGAGATGGAACTATCTCACAAAAATTCTACAACAACGAAATAGATGATGAGCAACGAGAGATAGCCAATAAAACCAGAGAAAAAATAAAAAGAACAGTCAAACCATATAGTGATTACAAACAGGCGATTATAAATAACCTAGATGGTGATCAGGATATGTTGCGAAAGGCTCTTAGTCTAGGCAGAACATCCATTCAACTGCAATGGGTCACAGGGGGTTCAAAAAAAGCAGAAGAATCTTTTTTCAAAATAAACCAAAAAGCATCAAAAATAAATGAAACAGAAATTGAGTTATTGAGATCCAGAAGAAAATCTTTTTCCATTGCTTCAAGGGCGATCATTAGAGCAGGAAATGGACATCAGTACTGGTCAAAATTTTCACCGGAAAAAATCATAGAAATTGAGTCTATAGCAAAAGAAATTCATGAACTAATTTTCCATCCCAAGGTTGCTGGTCCAGTAAAGACATTAGACCTTCCTCTGATAAAAAAACATAACGCCCCACAAACTAATAGTTTTATTTTCGATTTAGTAAAAAAATGCAATAAAATTTCTGGGAAGACTGATTCTATAGTGGATGATACCGATGGTTCAGAAACCATTAATCACCTTAAAAACGTTTTGAAATTTCTTCGAATCATTAACTCATCACATCCTTCATCATTAGGATTACACCCTCTTGTATACTTCTACAACAAGAGAGGGAACCATATATATTCTGCGATTCTAGCATGGGTCGATATAATAGCAGATATAAATAAAACCAAATCATCTTTAGCTTCTTTTTTACATATAAGAAATAGATTGGAGTCATTTTTAATTAAATATAAGCACTTTATTTCAGGCATAAATGCAAAGTATGGGAGTGGTTTAAAAAGTAACAAGCACATTCACAAGGTAATGTTAAAAATCATTAGAATGATGCAGAAGCAAGAGACTGATGAATATATTGTTGAGCAAATTCTTTCTGAGTTTTCTTTTTTATCCCGTAATGATGAGATAGAAATTACATCTAGTAGATTCTCAGGGGAAATAAAATCTCAAATTTACATTCAGGAGTCATTACCAAAAAGTATGATATGCGCGCATTGCAAAGGTTTTGTTCATACAAATTCAATAAGCTTTGACCATATTCAACGAGTTCGAGATGGAGGAAAGGGAACTGCATCTAATGGTGCACTAATGCACCCATACTGTAATACAGGTGCTAAAAACTAAAATTTCTTTCATTTAACGTCACAAACTATTTAGCACATTACCCAACAACTAAAACGAGGGCTGTAAATATCCAGTGAAGAGTATTCATATATTCGCGTAATCAACACCATCTCGGTAGAGGTGCAATAAGCACAGCGTATTGCACCTCTATTTTTCAGCCTCCAGATATCTGTTCCAGAAAAGAGCCCCCAGAGATGAAACGTATTCTGATTATTGGCAACTCGGGATCGGGCAAAAGCTGGTTGGCGGCGCAGCTGGCTGAACGGTTAACTATCCGCGAGGTCAATCTGGACACCATTGTCTGGCAACCGGGCGGGTTTAACCAAAAACGGCCCCAGCATGAGATTGACCATGCCATTCAGACACTTGTTCAAGAGCAATCATGGGTGGTCGAAGGGGTATTTGGTGCCCTGGCCGAGCAACTGCTTGATGCCGCTGATACCCTGCTCTTTCTGGATCTCGACTGGTCTGTATGCCGTGATTCGCTGCTGTTGCGCGGCTCGGAAAGTGCCAAACAGCGCGATGCAGTGGCAGCTGAAAAGAACTTTCAACAACTGCTGGTGTGGGCATCGGAATATGGGCAGCGAGCCGGTAAAAGTTCCCGCCAATTCCATCACGAGTTGTTTGATCGATTCCCAAACGACAAGCACCATTTCACGACTCGCACAGAGGTAAATAGCTATCTCACGCAACTGACCACTCATAGCTAACGGGGTAGAGGATGACGCAACAGGAGTTGGCGAAAATGGGGGGCGCTTCGGTAAATATCCAGCTGCTGGATGGCAAGCCCTGTATCAGAAAAAGCTGCGCATCGCCTGTCGAGCGCCATTTCTACCAACGCGCCGCACTGCATTTGAGCGGGCTCAACACTCCTTCCCTGCTCAAGGTCGAAGGGGAGACCCTGTTCCTTGAGCAGATCCCTCATCCGGTCACGCTCACGCAGCTGCACCACAACGAACAGACCTTTGCTCAGCTGGCCTGCCTGCATAACGCCAACTATCAGCCCGACTTTGCGGTGAAAACTCACGGCTGGTCGCTCGCCGACACCAACGAGGCGCTCTCTGTACTCTGCCTGCCGGAAGCGGTAAACGAGAAGATCCGCCATATCCAGCAAGTCGGCCACGAACTATTCGAGGAGTCATACCTGATTTCGGGAGATAGCAACGAGGGAAACTGGGGCACCCGCGACAATGGTGAGCTGGTGTTGTTTGACTGGGAGCGATTTGGTTATGGTAGTCCGGCCATCGATCTGGCCCCGCTGGTGCCGCGGATGGGTTCGCTGGCTGAATATGAAACCATCATTGAACGCTATCTGCGCCACAGTTCGCTGCTCTCTGGCGACCGGTTGCTCCGCCATCTCGTCATGGCCAAGTGCTGGCTGATTATTGAGGTCACCAATCTGCTGACCAGAAGAGAGAAGCCGCAGGCACAGCAATATCTGGAGTGGTATCGGCAACAAGTTCCCAACTGGCTGGGGTCGGTGGCGCATATTGTGTAATCCGCAGGTTCGAATAGCGCAGCGTATTCGAACGTTCGTGTTATCACATCTCTCTTTTCGGCCATCCCTCTCTTGCCACCACACTTTCTTCCCAAACAACACCCCTCTGCGCTCGCCCAGCCAATTCGATTGGCCTCCGCCATCAGGCGCATAAAAATCCTAATCCGCCCGGCGAAATGGCGACTTTTTGTGAGAAGGGTCACATCTGATGGCACCGTTTAACCACATATAAATCCAGACCATGCTGATGATTAATTTATTGATATGGCTCATTACAAACCTGACGGTGAGCCTGACATAAATGCATTCATCTGTTTTTAAAGAAAAAATTGATGGCCGACTGAAAATGGCGAGTCCTGCCTGAAAACGAGATCTTCATCACATCTCGTTTTTATGCGCACAAAAATCCAGTGATTAGCACATTTGTCCGATAGGGAGGGTGCGGGCGAGCCGCGATAATGATCAGGTCATTTTTATCCAGTACGTCGATACGTACTCACGCATAGCTTCCGTCACCGGAAGCGGGGAGAGCGCCATGATCACCACCTTGATCAATGAACATCTGATCAACCTCGATTTGAAAGCGACGCGTAAGGAAGAGGTCTTCACCGAGATGGCCCGCCTGCTGGCGTCGCAAGGCAAGGTCAGCGACGAGCAGGCCTTTATCAAGGATCTGTGGGCCCGCGAAGAGCTGGGCAACACCGGCTTTGAAGAGGGCGTGGCCCTGCCCCACGCCAAGAGTGCGGCGGTGTGCAATCCGGCGGTCGCCATCGGCATCAGCCGCAACGGCATCGAGTACGGCGCCGAAGATGGCAAGCCATCCCATATTTTCTTTATGATCGCCTCCCCCGATGGCGGCGCCAACCACCATATCGAGGTGCTGGCCGAGCTCTCCGCCAAGCTGATCGAAGAGGGCTTTATCGCCAAGCTGCTGGCGGCCAACACCCCGGCCGATGCGCTGGCGCTGCTGCTGGCCAAGAAAGAGGAGCAGAGCGCGGCCCCGACCACCAACAAAGGCTTTATCATCGGTGTCACCGGCTGCCCGGCCGGTATCGCCCACACCTATCTGGCGGCCGAGTCGCTGGAGCGCGCCGCCAAGGAGCTGGGTTATGAGGTGAAGGTGGAGACCAACGGCTCCATCGGCGTCAAGAACAGCCCGACCGCGGACGAGATCGCCCGCGCCACCGCCATCGTGGTCGCCTGCGACAAGCAGGTGGACATGGCCCGCTTTGCCGGCAAGCCGCTCATCAAGACCGGCGTGAAGGCCCCCATCAAGGATGGCAAGGGTCTGATCGAGCAGGCCCTGAAAGCCCCCGCCTATGTGGCTGGCAAAGAAGATAAAAAAGGTGAAGAGAAGAGCGCGGGCGGCAGTTCCGATCTCTATCGTTTTCTCATGAACGGTGTATCGCACATGATCCCGTTTGTGGTGACCGGCGGTCTGTTGATTGCGCTGGCACTCGCCATCGGCGGCAACCCGACCCCGAGCGGCATGCAGATCCCGGAAGGGAGCATGTGGAACCAGATCCTCAACGTCGGCGTGGCCGCCTTCACCCTGATGATCCCCATTTTGGCCGGCTATATCGCCTACGCCATCGGTGACCGTCCGGCGCTGGCACCGGGCTTTATCGGCGGCTGGATCGCCAACAACGGCAGCTTCTACGGCGCTGACGCCGGTACCGGCTTTATCGGTGCCATCATCGCGGGCCTGTTGGTCGGTTATCTGGTGCGCTGGATTGCCACTCGTCAGTACCACAAGATGGTGCAACCGCTGGTGCCGATCCTGATCGCCCCCATCGTCGGGTCGCTCTTTATCGCTGCGGTATTCATCTTCATCATCGGCGCTCCCATTGCCGACATGATGACTGGCCTCAACGCCATGCTGCTCTCCATGAGCGGTGGCAGTCTGGTGCTACTGGGTATCGTGCTGGGTGGTATGGCTGGCTTTGATATGGGTGGCCCGGTCAACAAGGTGGCCTTCCTGTTCTCGGTCGGCATGATCGCCTCCGGTCAGACCCAGTTTATGGGTGCCATGGCTTGCGCCATCCCGGCTGCGCCCCTTGGCATGTCGCTGGCTACCGTGCTCGGCCGCAAGCTGGGTATCTTCGATGCCTCTGAAATCGAAGCGGGCAAAGCAGCCGGAGCCATGGGTCTAGTGGGTATCTCCGAAGGGGCGATTCCGTTCGCCGCCCGTGACCCGCTGGCCGTGATCCCGGCCAACATTCTGGGCAGCATGACCGCAGCTGTGATGGCCTTCCTGTTCGGCATCACCAACAGCGTTGCCCACGGTGGCCCCATCGTGGCCCTGCTGGGCGCCGTCAACAAGCCGCTGCTGGCCCTGCTCTGCATGATCTGCGGTGCCATCGTCACCGGCGTGGTGGCGGTTGCCCTGAAAAAACTGCGGGTCAAAAAGAGTGATGAGATAACTCTGGCCAAGGCGGCCTGAGTCCCTCTCGCCATCGCGGCTCATAGAGCATAAAAAGAGGCCACCCCATGGGGTGGCCTCTTGTTTTTTGGGGATGGCTGGTGGGCCGTATTCCCCAATATCGACACTCACGAAATGGTGGTCGATAAGCACTCTTCCCTTATCTCTGCCTTCACCTCTCCCCTTGCCTTTCCCTGGCTCCCTTCTGGCCTATCCATCCCACCAGCCCAGCACTCACACAGAGCGCCAAACTGGCTGAAATGGCAGCAATCTGGCGTCAGCGGTGTGATGTTTCTCACGCTTTGTCCGCGAAAGCGCAAAAACTAGGAAAATTTCCTAGCTCCACTAGGGATGGCTCTCAAGCCATTTTTTGCCCCTCTTATTAGAGTCACCCCACCTGATGTCGTGACCCGCACCGCGACGGGCAATGCGCCCCGTCATCCCGTGCCGGGCCCGGGTTTATATGGATGGAGCGTCGAGCGCAGCAACGGCTGACAGCCCCGACGTTCCGTTCCCCCTTCCGTGGCGTGACCTCGAACAACCTATCTACAAATGAGGGGCGCGGCGGAAATACCGTCTATCTCGCAGAGGATGAACGAAGATGTTGAAATTGCTCCAACAGGTCCGGGTCCCCACCCTCGACCTGCCGGTCGAAGCCCGGCGCAAGCTCTGGTTCAAGCCGTTTATGCAATCTTATCTGGTTGTATTTATTGGCTATTTGACCATGTACCTGATCCGCAAGAACTTCAACATTGCGCAAAATGACATGATCCAGGAGTACGGTCTCTCCATGACCGAGCTTGGCATGATCGGCCTTGGCTTCTCCATCACCTACGGGGTGGGCAAGACCATCGTCTCCTACTACGCCGATGGCAAGAACACCAAGCAGTTCCTGCCGCTGATGCTGATCCTCTCCGCGCTCTGCATGCTGGGCTTCAGTGCCAGCATGGGCGGCACCGGTTTCAGCCTCTACTTCATGATCTTCTTCTATGCCCTGAGCGGCTTCTTCCAGAGCTGTGGTGGCTCCTGCAGCTACTCCACCATCACCAAGTGGACCCCTCGCAACAAGCGCGGCACCTATCTGGGCATGTGGAACCTCTCCCATAACGTGGGCGGTGCCGGTGCGGCCGGTGTGGCGCTGTTCGGTGCCAACTACCTGTTTGATGGCAACGTGCTCGGCATGTTTATCTTCCCTTCCATCATCGCACTGATCGTCGGCTTTATCGGCCTGCGTTTTGGTAGCGATTCACCGGAAGCCTATGGCCTTGGCAAGGTGGAAGAGCTGTTTGACGAAGTGGCGAGCGAAGAGGATATCGCCACCGAGGAGCAGCAGCTGACCAAGTGGCAGATCTTCGTGAAGTACGTGCTGCTCAACAAGGTGATCTGGCTGCTCTGCTTTGCCAACATCTTCCTCTACGTGGTGCGTATCGGTATCGACCAGTGGTCTACCGTCTATGCCCACCAGGAGCTGGGCTTCTCCAAAGACGTGGCCATTCAGGGCTTTACCTTCTTCGAAGTGGGCGCTCTGGTCGGCACCCTGATGTGGGGTTACCTCTCCGATCTGGCCAATGGCCGTCGTGGTCTGGTTGCCTGTGTGGCACTGGCGCTGATCATCGCCACCCTGGGTCTCTACCAGCATGCGACTACCCAGTTTATGTTCCTGGGCTCCCTGTTCACCCTGGGCTTCCTGGTGTTTGGTCCGCAACTGCTGATCGGCGTCGCCGCCGTGGGCTTCGTCCCCAAGCAGGGCATCAGCGTAGCCGATGGCGTCAAGGGCACCTTCGCTTACCTGATTGGTGACAGCTTCGCCAAACTGGGTCTGGGCATGATCGCCGATGGCACCCCCATCTTCGGTCTGACCGGCTGGACTGGCACCTTCGCGGCGCTGGATATCGCAGCCGCCGCCTGTCTGGTACTGATGGGTTGTGTCGCGGTCGCCGAAGAGCGCAAGATCCGCCGCATCAAGCGCGAACTGAAAGCCGCCGAACTGGCTGCCCAGACCGCCTGATAGCCATAACAACAGACGCAGATTGTTCAGGGCCACCCACAGGGGTGGCCCTTGTTGTTTGGGAAAATCCCACTCCCGGCTGGCCCATATCAGCCTGCACAGCCGTTCAAGGGACGGGCATATCCCCATCAAGATCCCACTTTTCATATGCGCTTTTGGTAAAAGCCCCCCGCTGGCGCTATCTTGTTGCTCCCCCTTGTCAGCATCACAGAGAGCAGATGAAGATCGTTGCCGTCACCGCTTGCCCGACCGGTATTGCCCATACCTATATGGCTGCCGATGCCCTGCAAAAAGCCGCCACTGGGCTGGGACTCAAGATCAAGGTCGAGACTCAGGGCGCCATGGGCATGGAGAACATGCTGACCGCCCGCGATATTGCCAGCGCCGACCTGGTGCTGATTGCCTCCGATATCGAGATTGAGCAGAAAGAGCGCTTCCTCGGCTGCACCATCCATCAGGTGAGACTGGAAACCGTGCTGCTGGATGCCAACGCCGCACTCAAGGCCCTGCCGATCCCGGCCTGATGCTGACCCGCGAAATCACCTTCTACTGCCAGCAGGGGTTGAGCATCACCCAGGCCAAGCAGTTGAACCGGCTGGCGGGGATGTTCAAATCCACCATCCGCTGCGCCAACCTCACCCGGCGTCAGACCGTTGCCGCCAACAACCAGCTCTCCCTGTTGACCCTCGCCACCCAACCCGGCGATCTCTGCCAGTTGCAGATTGAAGGGTGCGATGCCGAGCTGGCCCACATGGCCTTCACCTGCTGGTGCGGGGAACTGGGTCAACCACTGGTGCGCCCGCGCACCGCCGCGCTGGCGGAGTTGCGACTGGCCAACACCCTGCCCGACTACCATTTTGCCCTGCGCCAGCTTGCCTACAGCCCCGAACCGGTGACCAAGGCCGAAGCGCTCGAGCATCTGATCGATCTGCTGCCCGCCGAGCTGATCACCGACCGCGCCACACTGACCGCTGCGGTAGAGCGGCGCGAGCAGGTCTCGGCCACCATCATCCGCCCCGGCCTTGCCATGCCCCATGTATTGAGCGAAGGGATCAGCCAGCCAGCGCTGACCCTGCTTAGCTGCAAAGAGCCCATAGAATGGGGCTCTCAGATAGGGCCGGTGCAGACCATTATTCTGCTGGCGGTGCCGGTTGGTAGCGGACGGGAGACCCTGCGCCCCCTCACCCGACTGGCGCAGGCGATGATCGACGATGTGGTCAGCCACGCCCTGCTGCAAGCAAGCTCAGCCCCCGCCAGACAAGCCATCGTGATTGAAAACCTGCTCGGTTGACTCCCGGCTGTAACCGGGCCCCATTTCCCAAGCGTTCTTCACGACAGCCACTCCCATTCATCCTGCCGTCAGCCCCCTGTGGTACACTCGCTGCCATTCCCACTTGCCAATCCGCTATCCGATGAAATCTGCCCGCTCCCGACTCTCGCTGCCAAACCGTCCCGCCCGCGATGGCGCCCCCCGCCCTGCTGCCCGACCAGCCGAATCCCGCCACATTGCGGCGCGCAAGCCGGAGCTGGCCCCCGAGGATCGCAAGCTGCTCCTGCTGAACAAGCCCTATATGGTGCTCTGCCAGTTCACCGACGAGGCGGGCCGCGAGACCCTCAAGGATTACATCAGCGAGCCCGGCATCTATGCCGCTGGCCGGCTTGACCGCGATAGCGAGGGGCTGCTGCTGCTCACCAACGACGGCAAGCTGCAGGCGCGCCTCACCCAGCCGGGGGAGAAGACCCCCAAGACCTACTGGGTGCAGGTGGAAGGCATCCCCAGCGAAGGGAAACTGGCCGCCCTGCGCGCCGGTGTGGAGCTCAATGACGGCATGACCCTGCCCGCCGGGGCGCGTATCATGGATGAACCTGCGGTGTGGCCGCGCAATCCGCCGATCCGCGAGCGCAAGGAGATCCCCACCAGCTGGCTGGAGATCAAGATCATCGAGGGGCGCAACCGGCAGGTACGGCGGATGACAGCCCATATCGGCCACCCCACCCTGCGCCTTATTCGCTACGCCATCGGTGACTGGACCCTGGATGGACTGGCCCCCGGCGAGAGCCGCTGCCTGCCCGCCCCCGAGCTGGCGCCGAGCTCCAGCAGCCGCCCGCGTCCCTCCTCATCCCGTTCAGGCGCTCATACCGCCAAACCGGCCAAACCGGCAGGGGAGGCGCCACGGCGGCCCAGCCAGCCGAGACGGGACGAGCGTCCCCACAGCACTCACCCAACCGAGCGTTCAACTTCAAACCCGACCAGCGGCAAACCCCGCAGCAGCGGGCGAGGAACGGCACGCAGACCCGCCCGTGCGGGCAATCCCGATGGCAACGACAAGGAGTCATGATGAGCAATCAGGCAGAGCAATCGACCACCAGCCACGCCCGCATGGAGGCGCGCCTGACGGTCGCCGCCCTGGTGCAGTGGCAGGGGCGCTTTCTGGTGGTGGAGGAGGAGATAAAAGGCCTGCGCCGCTTCAACCAACCCGCCGGCCATGTGGAGCCGGGGGAAAACCTGCTTGAAGCGGCCTGTCGTGAGCTGAAAGAGGAGACGGGGCTGACCGCCACGCCGACCGCCTGGCTTGGCACCTATCTCTACAAACCGGCCGACAGCGAGGCCACCTATGTGCGCACCGCCATCATCTTCGACCTTGAAAAAGCGCCGGGTCAGCACCATCCAGAGGATCCTGACGGCGATGTGCTGGCTTGCCACTGGCTCACTCTGGAAGAAATAGCGGAATGCAAACCGGCCCTGCGCAGCCCCTTGGTATGGCAGTGCATTCAGGACTATCTGGCGGGGACACGGCTGCCACTGTCGGCCCTCAAGGCCTTTATATGAGGCCATTTGACACTCTTTTTCGGTGACAAAGGCCAACAGCAGAAAAACGATTTCCTGCTATCAGGCTCCTGATGGGAACTGCGGCATGGATATGTGACCGGGGGCGCAAAACTCTGGTAGAATACGCCCCGTTTAAACGAACTGGTAACTTCGACTAATGACAGACAACAGCCAAATCAAGGTGATCGTCGGCATGTCCGGCGGCGTGGATTCTTCCGTCTCGGCCTACCTGCTCCAGCAGCAGGGCTATCAGGTCGAAGGCTTGTTCATGAAGAACTGGGAAGAAGACGACACGGACGAGTACTGCTCTGCCGCCCAGGATTTGGCTGATGCCAAGGCCGTCTGCGACAAGCTGGGGATGAAACTCCACACCATCAACTTCGCGGCCGAGTACTGGGACAACGTGTTCGAGCACTTCCTCGAAGAGTACAAGGCTGGCCGCACGCCGAACCCGGATATCCTGTGCAACAAGGAGATCAAGTTCAAGGCGTTCCTCGAATTTGCCGCCGAAGAGCTGGGTGCCACCTACATCGCCACCGGCCACTATGTGCGCCGTGACGACAGCACAGGCCGCCCGCGCCTGCTGCGCGGTCTCGATACCAACAAGGATCAGAGCTACTTCCTCTATACCCTGAGCGAGAAGCAAGTGGGTCAGAGCCTGTTCCCGGTTGGCGACCTGGAAAAGCCCGAGGTGCGCCGCATCGCCGAGCAGATGGATCTCATCACCGCCAAGAAGAAAGATTCCACCGGTATCTGCTTTATCGGCGAGCGCAAGTTCAAGGACTTCCTGGCCAAGTTCCTGCCCGCCCAGCCCGGTAACATCGAGACCGTGGATGGCAAGGTGATCGGCGAGCATCAGGGTCTGATGTATCACACCCTGGGCCAACGCAAGGGGCTCGGTATCGGTGGTCGAAAGGATGCCACCGAAGAGGCCTGGTATGTGGTCGACAAAGAGGTTGAGCGCAACGTGCTGGTGGTGGCGCAGGGCGAGCATCCCCGCCTCTACTCCGACGGCCTCATCGCCAGCCAGCTGCACTGGGTGGATCGCACTCCCATTCGCGAGCCGCGTCGCTGCACCGTCAAGACCCGCTACCGTCAGCAGGATATTCCCTGCCTGATCCAGCCCATCGACGACGAGACCATCCGGGTCATCTTCGACGAGAAACAGGCTGCGGTGACCCCGGGCCAGTCCGCCGTCTTCTACGACGGGGAAGTGTGTCTGGGCGGCGGCATCATCGAACAACGTTTCAGCCATCCGGTTTGAATCCTTAACAGAAGGCAGCAGACGTGAGCGATAAATTCCAAGACAGAACAATGGCCTTTGCCGGCATCTGCCAGGCCGCGTATCTGGTGCAGAAGGTGGCCCGAGACGGCAGCTGTGACGAGGCCGCCCTGCGCGAGAGCCTCTCCAGCATTCTGGTGACCAACCCGAGCCAGCCGCTCGAGGTGTTCAACAACACCCATCTGGCCATTCGCGACGGCTACCGTGCGCTGGTCGAGCAGCTGGGTGCCGACGGCAGCCAGAAGAATGCCGAGCTGACCCGCTACGTGGTGAGCCTGATTGCGCTAGAGCGCAAGCTGGCCAAGCGCAAGGACATTCTCAATATGCTGGGTGAGCGGATCAGCCAGATTGGCCGCCAGCAACAGCACTTCGATCTGCTCGACGAGCAGATTTTGGCCAACATGGCGAGCATCTACAGCGATCTTATCAGCCCCATCGGGCCGCGTATCCAGGTGGCGGGTACCCCGCTGTTCCTGCAGCAGCCGCTGGTGCAGCACAAAGTGCGCGCCCTGCTGCTGGCAGGCATTCGTGCCTGCGTGCTGTGGCGTCAGCTCGGTGGCAGCCGCACCCAAATCATCTTCGCTCGCAAGAAGATGGTGGAGCTGGCCAAACGTTACTAATCATCGGCTCGCGTGCGGGCAAGCGAGGTCGACATCAGGGTAAATAGCCGCACATCCGCCTTGATGACGACTCAGCCCCACGTGCGAGTGGATACGGATCCCCCACACAAATCATCAGGAGTTCACCCCATGGAGCTGTCCGCGCTGACTGCTGTTTCCCCGATTGACGGTCGTTATGGCGACAAGGCCGATGCCCTGCGCCCTATCTTCTCCGAATTCGGCCTGCTGCGTTTTCGCGTCGAAGTCGAGGTGCGCTGGTTGCAAAAACTGGCCAGCCACGCCGGGATCCCGGAAGTCCCTGCCCTGAGCGCGGCAGCCAACGCCCTGCTCGACGGCATCGTCAGCAACTTCAACGAGAGTGACGCCGCCCGTATCAAACAGATCGAGCGCACCACCAACCATGATGTGAAAGCGGTGGAGTACTTCCTCAAAGAGAAGGTTGAAGTGAACCCGGAGCTGGCGGCTGTCAGCGAGTTCATCCACTTCGCCTGCACCTCGGAAGACATCAACAACAACTCCCACGGTCTGATGCTGAAAACTGCCCGCGAAGAGGTCATCAAGCCTTATTGCGAGAAGCTGATCAGCGAGATCAAGCGTCTGGCTCACGAGTACCGTGACATGCCGCTGCTCTCCCGCACCCACGGTCAGCCGGCAACCCCGAGCACCATGGGCAAGGAGATGGCCAACGTCGCCTACCGTCTGGAGCGCCAGTTCAAGCAGATCATGGCGGTGGAGATCCTCGGCAAGATCAACGGTGCGGTCGGCAACTACAACGCCCACCTCAGCGCCTACCCGGATGTGGACTGGCACCAGTTCTCCGAGGAGTTTGTTACCTCCTTGGGCCTGACCTGGAACCCCTACACCACCCAGATCGAGCCGCACGACTATATCGCCGAGCTGTTCGACGCCATGGCCCGCTTCAACACCATCCTGATCGACTTCGACCGCGATGTGTGGGGTTACATCTCCCTGGGTCACTTCAAGCAGCGCACCATCGCGGGGGAAATCGGCTCCTCCACCATGCCGCACAAGGTCAACCCCATCGACTTCGAGAACTCCGAAGGCAATCTGGGTCTGGCCAACGCCGTGTTCCAGCATCTGGCGAGCAAGCTGCCTATCTCCCGCTGGCAGCGTGATCTGACCGACTCTACCGTGCTGCGCAACCTGGGTGTGGCAGTGGGTTACTCCCTGATTGCCTATCAGGCGACCCTGAAGGGCATCTCCAAGCTGGAAGCCAACGACGCAGCCATGGCTGCCGATCTGGATGCCAACTGGGAAGTGCTGGCCGAGCCGATCCAGACCGTGATGCGCCGCTACGGTATCGAGAAACCCTACGAGAAGCTCAAGGAGCTGACCCGTGGTCGCCGCGTCGATGCCGAAGGGATGCGTACCTTTATCGACACCCTGGAGCTGCCGGAAGCTGTCAAGGTTGAGCTGAAGAAGCTGACCCCGGCCAACTACATCGGTGACGCCCAGCGTCTGGTTGATCTGCTGAAGTAAGCCAGCCGCTACTGACGAAGGGGCCCTGTGCACGATACGCCACAGGGCCCCTGTTATTTTCCCTGCCACGGCAGGGTCCCGAGTGGCTTTTCCCAAGCCTGCCTTGGGCAAAACCTCTTTGCGAGACACGAGAAACAGCATGTACGAACTCAATCTGGATATCGCTCACTTCCTCGAGCACTACTGGCAGAAGCGCCCGCTCCTTATCAAGGGTGGCTTCACCGACTTTCAGGACCCTATCAGCCCGGACGAGCTGGCGGGTCTGGCCATGGAAGAGGTGGTAGAGTCCCGCCTCGTCACCCGTTTCGACGGCAAGTGGGATGCCGCCCACGGTCCCTTCGAATCCTACGACCATCTGGGCGAAGAGAACTGGACCATTCTGGTACAGGCTTGCAACCACTGGGCTCCCGAGGTGAACGAGCTGGCGGTACCGTTCCAGTTCATTCCGGGCTGGCGCTTTGACGATGTGATGGTGAGCTTCTCCACCCCCCATGCGGGTGTTGGCCCCCACATCGACAATTACGATGTGTTTATCACCCAGGGTCTGGGCAAGCGTCACTGGCGCGTTGGTGATGCCAAGCCGCTCAACGAGTTCGCCGCCCACGCCGCCCTGCTGCACTGCGAGCCGTTCGAGGCGATCATCGACGTCATCATGGAGCCGGGTGACATCCTCTACATTCCGCCCGGATTCCCCCACGAAGGCTACGCCATCGAGCCCTCCATGAACTTCTCGGTGGGTTTCCGCGCACCAGATGCCAAGGCGCTTATCTCCTCCTTTGCCGATCACCTGATCGATAACGAGGTGCGTACCGAGCGTTACGGCGATGCCGATCTCAAGCCCCGCGCCCGTCACGGCGAGATCCAGCCACACGAGCTGCACCGTCTGCGCGAGCTGATGCAACAGGCCCTCGATGACGAGACCCTGTTCAAGGAGTGGTTCGGCACCATGATCTCCGAGGCCAAGCACGACCTGGACGTCAATCCGGTCGAGCCAGACTATAGCGCCGAGGAGGTAGCCGATCTGCTGACCCAGGGCGAACCTGCCATCAAGGTGCCGGGCCTGCGCACCGTCTGGTTTAGCGGCGAGAGCCAGCAGTGCTTCATCGACGGCGAAGCCTGGACGCTGCAGAGCGAAGACGCGGCAGCCATTTCGCTCCTGTGTGACAAAGACATCATCACTCAGGCCGACATGGTAGAGCTGGCCGATCAGGCTGGCTTCCTGCAACTGCTGACCCGTCTGGTCAACCGCGGTTACTGGTTCTTCAACTGATCCGGTGGTAACCGAAGGATAAAGGGGCGCCTTATGGCGCCTTTTTTGTCATTCAGATGCTGTCCAATTAACAATCGATGCGTGAAGCTGAACCCACTCTTGATGAACCGACAAGTGGTGATTTATTGAACTAAGATCGATGGGTATCATGCGTCCGTACCTGTTCAAAAGAGAAGCGCCACCATGCAAATCACCTCCCGGCCCATGCCGCTGCCTGATTACGGCAAATACCCCTCCTCTCCGGCTGTCACACCCGAGCAGGTCAGTCAAGCCCGTAACGAAGCACTGACCAAGAAGGATGAATTGCAGGCACAGAACGAAGAGAAAGCAACGGCTCGCAGAACCCTGGCGGTCTCTTATACGGCTAACCAGCAAGATAAAGCCGTGGTGGAGCGCTACCTGGAAGCCAGCGGTCAGGAGACCGACAGCAAGTCGGGCCCGAGCACTGCTGAACTCTATCAGGCGGCCAATCGCTACCAGCGCCAGCAGAATCTGAGTGACTACATGCAATTCCAGCAGAGCCCGCTCGCCCAGCAGATGGGTGACATTGTGGGCGAAGATAATCGCAAGGGCACCCAGCTCGACATCATTGCCTGAGCCAATTTGCTCGAATAAGCCCGGTAGGGACCAATACAAGATGAAAAAGCCCTCGATGAGGGCTTTTTCGTTATAGCTTGTCGCTGCGACGTCTCGCTATAAATGGGACTCTTCTGCCTGCGCGTCCGGCAGCTCGTCGGGGAGTTCATCAAACAGGGGGTGGTAGAGCACCTCACCCTGCACACCCGCAAAACCGCGCTCCTGTAGCTCCATCGCCATAAAGCAGTCGGCAGGCACCTCATAGATGCAGTGCAGGCCAAACTCGCTGGCCGGGCGGAAACCGAAACGGCTGTAATAGGCCGGATCCCCGAGTACTACCACCCCTTTCCAGTCCATCTCGAGCGCCGTATCAAGCCCTTCACGGATGAGATCAGAGCCAATCCCCTGACCTTGCCAGTCGGGATGAACCGCGACCGGCGCCAGACCGAGCCAGGGCCCTTCCATGCCGTTAATGGTGATCGGGCTTAGCATCAGGTGCCCCATGAACTCGTACTCTTCCTCTTCGACCATGGTCACTACGGCAGCACCACATTCGCGCAGGCGATTGACCAGTTCGGCCTCATCGGAACGACCGAAGGCGGCACTCAGCAGCTCATAGACCGGCAGCATGTCACCGGGGCGCTCGGTTCTCAACATCAGGTATTACTCCTCGTACAGCAGAGCGGGCATTATTCCACACAACGGCTGGTCATTCTGAGTACCTTTGTCCAAAAATGGGAGGGTGCACTCAGGAAAACGAGCGGCAAACTGCTGCTGCAAGGCGGTTAGCGTAGCCGGGGTGACCCTGTTCATCGCCTCGCGGTAGGCCAGCCAGAGGGCAGGAGCCTCCCGCGCCAACCGATCAAAGGTCAGTTCGGGCGTTTGATGCCAACAGCCATCCAGCTCATCGACCAGCTCCGGCAGCTCCACCAGCAGCCGTAACTGCTGATAGCGTATCTGCGACGAGTCACCGTTGCCGCCCAGCGCCTGCGCCATCAATTGGTTGAACCAGTGGCGCCGTGATGCGCGCTCCTCGCGGCTAAGCAGCTCGGGCCCTTGACGCTGCAGCGCGGCCAGTTTCAGCAACCACGCCAGCCCCTGTTCATCCCTGTCTTTCAGCAAGACGCCGCCAAGATGGGACAACTGCTCCGGTTCGGCCTGCTCCAGCAGTTCGACGGAGTAACAGTGCAGAGCCAGCAACCTCTCAAGATGCGGCGGGCAGCGCAGAAAACAGGGCTTCTCCCCCGCGCCCCTCTCATCCACAAAGAGCGAGATGGCAAGCTTGCCGTTGGTACTCTGCCGATTGGTCGTTGCGGGATCATACAGGATCACCACGGCGATCCGCTCATCAGCAAGCCAGCTGGAAATTTCCTCGGGCAAGGGATTGGGTAAAGAGGGTGCGCGATCCAGTCGCCAGTAGCTCACCTCGCACGGCTGGCGACCACTGATATGGCGCCGCCCGCGATAGTGCATGCCCACTTTTGCCATCACCCGGCCGGAGGCTAAATTGTCCGGCATATGGCGAGCCGTCAGCGCAGGCAGTTGCAGTTGATCAAAGGCAAACTCCTTGACCAAGCTGGCGGCCCGGGTCGCCAGACCGCGATTCTGCCAGGGCACGCCCACCCACCAGGCGAGCTCGCCATTCCAGTGCAGGGAGGTCACCCCAAGCAACGCCGCACCTTGCTCCTCTGGCAAGGTGATGGCCCAGCTCCAGCCAAGGCCAAGCGCCGCCTTGCGCCAGCTGAGCGCCAGCCAGTCGCGGGCCCCCTCCGGCGGATAGGGGTGAGGAATATTGAGGGTGTAGCGCGCCAGCGCCTCGTCGCTGCAGTAGCGCACTATCTCGCGCTCATCGTCGGCCTGCAGTGGTCGCAGCACGACGCCTGATAGCGAATGCCTCTCAACCAGGGTCGGCACCGTCACGCGGCGCGCCAGCAGGCGATTAAGCACGGCGCCCAAATCGGCCTCGGGGGTGAGCGGCAGATCGGCCCCCACAGGGCCAAGGGTGAGCAGTCCCTGCTCCCTGGCGAGGGTCAGCAGCGAGGTGGAGGCGCTGATCAGGACTTGGCGACTGGGATCAACATGAAAATCCGCCAGCAGATCCCCATCGAGCCAAGCAGCCAGCAGGGCCCCCGGGCAGAGCACTCCGTCAGGAGGACTGCTCGCCCAGGGTGCATCGGTTTGATCGAGGGCGGCCGCCGCCTCTTTGCCCAGCAGCAGCTGCCAGCGATGACCTTGCTGCTGCCAGTGCGGCAACAGCGCAGCCCACTGCGGTTGCCACAGACTAGCCTCGATCAGCAGTTCCATCAGCTGGCCTGACAGGCCGCTGGCAGCGTCAGGTGACGGGGATGGGCTTCGATACGGGCGATCCAGCTACGGATAGCGGGCCACCCCTGCAGAGAGAAGATCCCCTCCTCTGCCACATGGGTGTAGGCATAAAGGGCGATATCGGCGATGGTCGGCGCATCACCGCACAGGTAGGGGCTCTGTTTCAGCTGCTGCTCCATTACCGCCAGCGCCTTCTCGCCACCGGCTTTCAGACCGTCGAGCCTCGCCTCCTGCGACTCGGGTCGGCCGAGATAGTGAACGATAAAGCGGGCCACCGCGATGTAGGGCTCATGGCTGTACTGCTCAAAGAACATCCATTTGAGCACCTCGGCCTGCTGGCGCAGATCGGTTGGCCACAAGGTACTGCCTTGCCCCAGATAGAAGAGGATGGCGTTGGATTCCGCCAGCGTATCGCCCTGGCCAATCTCCAGCACCGGGATCTTGCCGTTGGGGTTCATGGCCAGAAATGCGGGGGTACGGGTATCCCCCGCCTGAATATCCACCTCTACCCACTCAAGGGGCAGCTCTAGCCAGCGGGCCAGCAGCCACACCTTGTAACAGTTGCCGGAACGCAGATCACCATACAGATGCATACACACTCCTTGTGAAAACAGATTTGAACAGCGCGCTCAGGGAGCCAGACGCTCGATATGCCAGCCATCCCCGTCACGGGTGTAGTAGAAGCGGTCGTGCAGCCGGTGCTCGCCCCCCTGCCAGAACTCCACCGTCTCGATCACCACCCGGAAGCCACCCCAGAAACTCGGCAGCGGTACTTCGCCATTGGCAAACTTCTGCTTTAGCTCGAGGAACTTGGCCTCCAGCACGCCGCGGGCCGAGATGCGGGTCGACTGTTTGGAGACCCAGGCAGCGATCTGGCTATCCTTGGGACGGCTGTGGAAATACTTCATCACCTCGAAGGTGCTCATCTTCTCCACCCGACCGGTCACATGCACCTGACGGTCGAGCGTATGCCAGGGGAAGAGCAGGCTGATACGAGGATTGCCTTCCAGCTGCTGCGCCTTGCGGCTACCCATGTTGGTGTAAAAGACCATTCCCAGGGCATCGTAGTGCTTGAGCAGCACAGTGCGCTGCCAGGGCTGACCATCGGCATCCACCGTCGCTACCACCATAGCGGTGGGATCGGTCAGTTTGGCCTCACAGGCCTGCGCCAACCACTTCTCGAACAGCACCAGCGGCTCGGCCGGCAGATCGGCCCGGTGCAGCCCGCCACGGCCCGGTGCAGCCCGCCACGGGAGTATTCACGACGCAGATCAGCAACATCCATCATCTTGATTTTCCTTCAAATAAATAATGGTTCCACGACCATCAAGAGAGTGACGCAGGCATTGTGCTCTGCTCATCTCTCAGTGACAACCCATAACACAGCCGAGCTGCTCCAACGCAGAACAGATAACACTTCGGCAATTGCTCTTGCCAATTTCAGGCGTAGTCACAGTCAACACCTTATATATCCACCTTGCACCGCATGACCCTTACACCTATCATTGCGCCGGTTTATCTGTTTTAGAATCATCCACAGCTACTCGGATGGTTCATCTTTATCTGGCCAAGGTTAATCTCATGCTCAAATCCCCACTGTTGCCCCGTTTCGGGGATCTGGTCGTTGCCATTGTTGACGATGTGCTCGGTCAGGGTCTTACCCTCGACCGCGCTTATGCCCGTCACTTCTCCGGCATCGAACTCAAACCGCAAGAACAGGCAAGGATTGCCCTGGTCACCGGCGACCTGCTGCGCCGTCTCAGCCTCTATTGTTTCCTCACCGGTATTCAGGTGCGTCAGGCCGAAAAGAATGTCTGGCCACTGCTGAACAGCTGGCACGCCTTCCACAAAATTGCCCAGCCCAACCACCCGACCCTGGATCGCTTCAATGAAGAAGCATTCCGCCGCCGTCTGACCGAGGCGAAGAAGAACCCGGTATTGATGGATGGTTGCCCGAGCTGGCTGGAGAAACTGGGTAGCGAGCAGCTGGGTGAAGCCTGGCCTGCCGAGCGTGCCGCCCTGGCCTGGATGCCCAAGCGTTACCTGCGGGTCAACACCCTCAAGTGCACCCGTGATGAGCTGCAAGCCATGCTGGCCAAAGAGCAGGTCACCACCATTCCGGTTGAAGGTGTTGAGACTGCCCTGCAGGTCACCTCCGACGCAGCCCTGTTCCGCACCAAGGCCTTTGCCGATGGTTGCTTCGAACAGCAGGACGCAGGCTCCCAGCTGGTTGCTGCTGCGCTGGAAGTTGCCCCAGGCATGCGCGTTATCGACGCCTGCGCCGGTGCCGGTGGCAAGACCCTGCATATCGCCGCCATGATGCAGGGCAAAGGCCGTCTGCTGGCGATGGATGTGGAAGAGTGGAAGCTGGAAAACCTCAAGCAACGCGCTCGTCGCGCCGGTGCCCACAACGTGGAGACCCGGGTCATCACCAGCAGCAAGACCGTCAAGCGCCTCAAAGAGAGCGCCGACCGCGTACTGCTGGACGTGCCCTGCTCCGGTCTAGGCGTACTCAAGCGCAATCCGGATGCCAAGTGGCGTGATACCGCCGAGCGTCTGCCGGTGCTGGTCGCGCTGCAAGAAGAGATCCTGCAGCGTTACAGCCAGATGGTGAAAGTCGGCGGCCTGCTGGTCTATGCAACCTGCTCCATCCTGCCCGAGGAGAACCGCCAGCAGGTGGACAAGTTCCTCGCCGCCAACGAAAACTTCCGTCTGCGTGACGATCACACCGTGAGCCCGTCCGGGACCGGCTTCGACGGCTTCTACATGGCTCGTATCGAACGGATCGCCTGATCCAGAATGACCTGCTCCTTGCGCCCTTATCGCGCACGGCGGGTTCGATAAAAAAGAGCGGCAGCCCTCGGGCTGCCGCTCTTTTTATTGATAAGGATCGCCGCGTCAGGACTCCAGCGCAGCAATCGCCTCTATCTCAATCTTCACATCCTTCGGCAAGCGGGCCACTTCTACGCAGGAGCGAGCCGGATACATGGCATCGTGCTCGGTGAAGAAGTCGTTGTAGACCTGATTTACCGCAGCAAAGTCGTTCAGATCCGAGACAAACACCGTGGTCTTGAAGATGTTGCGCACCTCGCCACCTGCCGCCTCGACAATCGCCTGTACGTTTTGCAGGGAGCGCAGGGTCTGCGCTTCGATCCCCTCCGCAACGTCGCCGCTCACCGGGTCCAGCGGGATCTGACCGGAGGTGTAGAGGATGTTGCCAATCCGGGTGGCCTGCACATAGGGGCCGATGGCGCCCGGCGCCGCTTTGGTACTGATAACCTGTCGCATCTGTTACTTCCTCGTGCTGACAAACAAAGAGTAGGCCCGGAGCAAGCCTGCTCACCCCGGGCATGAGAGTTACATCATGTTGGTGAAGGTTCTGGAGATGACGTCCTGCTGCTGCTCGCGGGTCAGGGCGTTGAAGCGCACCGCATAACCGGAGACCCGGATGGTCAGGCTGGGATACTTGTCCGGATTGTCGATGGCATCCAGCAGCATCTCGCGGTTCATCACGTTGACGTTGAGGTGCTGACCCCCTTCCACATCCCGCTCATGATGGAAGTAGCCATCCATCAGCCCCACCAGATTGTTCTCGCGATTGGCCGGCTCCTTGCCGAGCGCCCCCGGCACGATGGAGAAGGTGTAGGAGATCCCGTCCTTGGCGTATTTGAACGGCAGCTTGGCCACCGAGGCGAGTGAAGCAACCGCCCCCTTGCGATCCCGACCGTGCATCGGGTTGGCCCCCGGGGCAAACGGGGCACCGGCGCGGCGGCCATCCGGGGTGTTGCCGGTCTTCTGGCCATACACCACGTTGGAGGTGATGGTCAGGATCGACTGGGTCGGCACTGCATTGCGGTAGGTCGGCAGCGCCTGGATCTTCTTCATGAAGCGCTCGACCAAATCGCAGGCGATGGAGTCGGCCCGCTCGTCGCTGTTGCCGTACTGGGGATACGCCCCCTCAATCACGAAATCGACCGCCAGCCCATCAGCATCGCGCACAGGCTTGACCCGGGCGTACTTGATGGCCGCCAGCGAATCGACCGCCACCGACAGACCGGCGATACCGCAGGCCATGGTGCGATAGACGTCGCGATCGTGCAGCGCCATCAGGGAGGCCTCATAGCTGTACTTGTCGTGCATGTAGTGAATAAGGTTGAGCGCGCTGATGTACTGCACCGCCAGCCAATCCATAAAGCTGTCGAGGCTGGCCATGACAGTGTCGTAATCCAGCACCTCGTCCATGATGGGCGCCACTTTCGGGCCAACCTGGATCTTAAGCTTCTCGTCCACCCCACCGTTGATACAATAGAGCAGGGTCTTGGCGAGGTTGGCGCGGGCACCGAAGAACTGCATCTGCTTGCCGATCACCATGGGACTCACGCAGCAGGCGATGGCGTAATCATCGCTCTCGAAGTCGGTGCGCATCAGATCATCGTTCTCATACTGCAGGGATGAGGTATCGATGGAGACGCGGGCAGCATAGATCTTGAAGGCCCGCGGCAGCCCTTCCGCCCATAGGATGGTGAGGTTGGGCTCAGGCGCTGGCCCCATGGTCTTGAGGGTGTGGAGGTAGCGGAAGGAGTTCTTGGTCACCAGGGTGCGACCATCCAGCCCCATGCCACCAATCACCTCGGTGGCCCAAATGGGGTCGCCGGAGAAGAGGGAGTCAAACTCGGGGGTACGCAGGAAACGTACCATGCGGATCTTCATGATGAAGTGATCGACCAGCTCCTGGGCATCCTGCTCGCTGATAAGCCCCGCCTTCAGATCCCGCTCGATATAGATGTCGAGGAAGGTGGCAGTACGACCGAGGGACATGGCCCCGCCATTTTGCGACTTCACCGCCGCCAGATAGGCAAAGTAGAGCCACTGCACCGCCTGCTGGGCTGTGCGTGCCGGCCCGGAGATGTCAAAGCCATAGCTGGCTGCCATCTGCTTGATCTGCACCAGTGCCCGCTTGTGCTCGGCCAGCTCCTCGCGCTGGCGGATCACCTGCTCCAGCTGCTCTCCCCGCTCAAGCGCCGGTTGCAGATCGGCAAACTGCAGCTCCCGCTCACGGATTAGATAATCTATTCCATAGAGCGCGACCCGACGATAATCTCCGATAATGCGACCACGTCCATAACCATCCGGCAAACCGGTCAAAATCCCTGATTTTCGGCAGCGCAACATCTCGGGAGAGTAGACATCGAACACCCCCTGATTATGGGTTTTGCGCAATTCGCTGAAGGTATATTCAAATTCGGGATCCATCTCCCGACCATATGCCTCAAAAGAGCTTCTGATCATATTTACACCACCAAAGGGGTGCAGCGCTCTTTTCAGCGGTTTATCTGTTTGCAGACCAACAATCTTTTCCAGCCCCTGTTCAATATAACCGGGTCCGTGGGCAGTAATGGTCGTGGCAATATTGGTATCAAAATCGACTGGCGCGTGGGTGGCATTCTCGATGCGGATCCCATCCATCACCTTGTTCCACAAGGTGGTGGTCGCTTCGGTCGCATCTGCTAAAAACTGTTCGTCACCTTCATAGGGGGTGTAGTTCTGCTGGATAAAATCACGGACGTTGATCTCGTGCTTCCAGTTTTCACCGGCAAAACCTTGCCATGCCTGTCGGAATTTATCCTGATCCAATTGCATATCAACTTTCATCAAATAAACCTCATTCACTACTCATGACATTACAGTGGAAGATCTCAGACGCACTCGGCCTGACGAACCTGCTGCCCCAGACGAATGGCATCCAGCGCGATCATTTTCTCTTCATTGGTGGGAATAACCGCCGCCAGCACCATGGACTCTGCCGCCGAAATTACCCGGCAGCCCTCGCTATTGGGACGCTGGTTAAACGGCTCGCTGATCGCTACGCCAAATACCTGAAGTCGTTCGCATACCAGCTTTCTGATAAAGGCCGAGTTCTCGCCGATCCCGCCGGTGAAAATAACGGCATCCAGTCGGCGCAATGAGGTGGCATGGCCGCCGATATGGCGGGCAATACGATGGACAAAAGCGTGAATGGCCAATTTTGCCCCGGGATGTCCTTCGTGATAGGCAGCTTCCAATACCCGCATATCGGAGGAGAGCCCCGAAATACCCAGCAGGCCGGACTGCTTGTTCAATACCCGCTCGATATCCTCGATGGATTGACCCGTCTTGCTGGCGATATAGGCCAGCGCGCCAAAATCGATATCGCCGCTGCGGCTGCCCATGATCAGCCCCTCCAGCGGCGTCATCCCCATTGAGGTATCGACGCTCTTGCCATCCTGCACCGCGCAAATAGAGGCGCCATTGCCCAGATGAGCGATGACCAGACCGGCATGTTGCTCATCCAGCCCCATAAATACGCAAGCCTGCTCGGCAACATAGCGATGGGAGGTGCCATGGAAACCATAGCGACGCACGCCATAATCCTGCAAATATTGGTAAGGCAGCCCATAGATATAGGCTTCCGGCTTCAGGGTCTGGTGAAAACCGGTATCAAATACCGCAATTTGGGGTTGTGTGGGAAATAGCTGACGAGCCGCCATCACACCACTCAAATTGGTGTGATTGTGCAGGGGAGCCAAGGGTGACACCTGCTTTATTTTGGCCAATACATGTTCATCAATGATCACGGCTTCGCTAAATTCACTACCACCATGCGCAATCCGATGACCCACCAGTGCAATGGCATCCAGCAGATCCCTTTTTTTCAATTCCTCCGCGATGGCAGCCAATGCACAGGTGTGGTTATTTTCAGCTAATGACATTGCGGGTTCTTTACCCACTTGCAATTGTGGATGGGCTGTCTCAATACCATCCGCTATACCGTAGATCACCACCTCGCAGGTTTTACTGTCCAGTACCGAGAATTTGACCGACGAAGAGCCGCAATTGATAACCAGAACCAACGAATCAAACTTCATTACATCGCCTCGATATTTATGATGTCGAGTCACTGCAGTCAGAGCATCTTTGCCAATGTTTTTGGTGGCCAAATAATGGATAGCCTTGCCCGGGGCCCACACAATTGGGCCAACGAAGAACCGGTTATTGCTCATGCCTGACTGCACCATCCAGACCCCGCCAGGGGGGCCTGAATGGTTGATGACTTGCAGAAAAGGTTTTCAGAACAGCTTGGAAACAATATTCAGGATGGTCAGCACACCTATGATGGTGACAAACAAGTTGCTGGCCTGACCTTTATATTTTGCCAGTGCCGGTGTCTTGCTCACCGCATACATCGGCAGCAGACAGAGCAGAGAAGCGATGATCGGCGCCCCCATGGCCTCAATCAGGTCGAGGATGTTGGGGTTCACATAAGCGACCAGCCAGGTCGAACCCATGATGAACAACATACTGACCATGTTGAGTTTTTTACTGGAAACCTTGCTCTTGTCGCCCTGGTAGCCAAAGCGGAGGATAAGGCCGTTCAACCCTTCCAGCGTCCCCAGATAGTGGCCAAAGAAGGATTTGAAGATGGCAACCAGCGCAATGATGGACGCCGCATACTCCAAAGTGGTGGCAAACGCAGACTTGCTGCCCGTCATTGAGGAGAAGTGGTTGGCCAGATAGGAGAGCACCGGAATGTTCTGGGCTTTGGCTTCCGCCATATTTTGCGGTGACAAGGTAAAGAGGCAGCTGAAGGCAAAGAACATCACCACGGCCACCATCAGCATGCTGGCACCGGAGATAATCTTCGAGCAGCGCTTCTCGGTAAAATCACGACCGAACTCCTGCTCATACTCTTCCCGTTTGGAGACGATGAAAGAGGAGACAATCGGCGAGAAGTTGAAGGAGAAGACCATGATGGAGATCCCCAGCCAGACGGTAACCAGAATACCATCGTGACCAAACATCGATATCTCGCTCAGATTGACCTGATCAAAGACGGCACTGTTCCAGTACGGGACGAGGGAGAGAGAGATAACGATCAGACTGGCAATAAAGGGAAAGACCAGATAGCTCATCACCTTGACCATCAGATCTTTACCGAAGTAGATCACGAATGCCATCAACATCAACAATGCCAGTGCAACCACACCTCGATTAAGCGGAACCAACTGTAGTTGATGCTCCCAAAATGCCATAAAGGTATTGGTGATCGTCACACCATATATCCACAGCAGTGGGCAGATAGCAAAGAAATAGAGGAAGGTAATTACCACTCCACCCATTTTGCCAAAATGTTCCTCAACGGTCTCGGTAATATTTGCCGATGGATTATTGCCAGAAAGACATAATCTGGCCAATGCCCTGTGGCAATAAAATGCAATGGGGTAAGCCAACGCCAACATGATTAATATTGGGATCAGGCCACCATATCCGGCCCGGATTGGAAAGAACAAGACCCCCGCCCCGATAGCAGTACCGAACAGACCTAATCCCCATGTGGTATCCGATTTACGCCATGCACGAGTATTCTCTTTACTGCCGGTGACAACACTGTCTAATATCATGACTGCATTCCTTACAGGCTAAATTGACGAATATTGTTCTGTTCGATAATTTCGGCGATCCGGGTCAGATCAATATTGCCACCCGAAATAATGCTGACGGTCTTTTTACCTTCGACATAATGTTTCAGCTTGCCACTGAGCAGCGCTGCCGAGGCCAGAGCTCCCGCCCCTTCGGTAATCACCTTGTTGCGCTGAATAAGGTCAACCATGCTATGACGAATATCATCCTCGGTGACCAGTACAATATCATCCACCAATTGTTTGACGATTTCGAAGGTCAGTGAACCGGGTCTTGCCACATCACAGCCATCGGCTAGCGTGCTGCTGGTTCTGTGATTGGTCATGGTACCGGCATAGAAAGAGGCCGCCATACCGTGCACATTCTCGGATTGCACACCAATCACCTTGATGGTCGGATTAATAGATTTGATAGCCATGGCAACACCGGCAATCAAACCACCACCACCGATCGGCACTATGATGTTATCGACATCATACAAATCTTCGATAATTTCCAGGCCAATGGTGCCCTGGCCGGCAATCACTTTTGCATCGTCGAAGGGGGGAATAAATACGCGGCCTTCCATCTCCACGATTTCGCTGACTTTGGCAATGGTGTCATTGAAGCTATTTCCATGGAGGATCACTTTGGCTGAATAGTCACTGGTTGCAGCAATTTTGGATTTGGGGGCACAGCAAGGCATGACCACCTTGGCATCAATTCCCAGCATGGCACTGGAGAGTGATACACCTTGGGCATGATTGCCCGCCGAGCAGGCGACAACACCTTTTTGTCGGTCTTCCAGACTTAATGAACTGAGTTTGTTGAAGGCACCACGAATTTTAAAAGAGCCTGTACGTTGCATGTTTTCAAGCTTGAGGTAAACCTCGCCATGGCAACGTTCGCTGATGTAGTTAGAGGGTAGTTGCGCGGTCTTGTATATATGATTGGTCAGTCTTTTTTTGGCTTCAGTAATATCATGAAGACCAATGGGCAGATTGCTATACATCTTCATCGCAAATCTCTTTTTATTTATTAATTTGTAGGGTTTTATTTCACAGGGCGAAGCGATACTAGGTTCTATCACTTGCAATTAATGTGAGCATAAACACAAAAAAATCTACAAAGAGACTGCGTTACGGTGAAATTATCAAAAAATGTGATGGCAGCAACACTTGAATCCAAATGGATTAAAAAAAGTAATCAAATATTGGCAAATAATATAATTAACAACTCCAAAACAAAGCCGTAAAGATTAGATTTTTCAGGGCAATTGCGTTGCTTTTTGCAACCGGCAATCAGTTGCTTGCCTGCCAGAACCGGGACAATAAAAAAGGGAGCCTATATGGCCCCCTTTTGACAACACAGAACCGATTACTCGGCTGCAGCATCATCTTTCTTGTACTTGGCAGCAGTCTCTTTGATCAGAGCCTGCAACTCGCCAGCCTGGAACATCTCGATCATGATGTCACAGCCACCGATCAGCTCACCTTCAACCCACAGTTGGGGGAAGGTCGGCCAGTTGGCGAATTTTGGCAATTCGGCGCGGATATCCGGATTTTGCAGGATATCAACGTATGCAAACGGCTCGCCGCAGGACATCAGAGCCTGGGAGGCCTGGGCAGAGAAGCCACAGCTGGGTAGCTTGGGGGAGCCCTTCATGTAGATGATGATGGGGTTGTCAGCCAGCTGCTGCTTAATCTTTTCAATAGTTTCCATAGGTGCCTCACTAGAGCGATTTCGGCGGCCATTCTACTGCAATCTTGCCCGAGCACAAACTGACAAAGGGGTGACCCGGCTCGAATTGTGCAAAGAACCCACACAGGATTGATCGCGATCATGGCGCCAATCAAGAGTTGTTAGGCCATCTTTGATACTGCTACAATCCCTTGGCTTTGGGCTACCCAGCCCCATCATTTTAAAAACAACTCTTTTCACATATAGAAAAGAGTACGCAATGTCTTGCAACCGTCGCCTTCGCACGGTCCAGCCAATGGAGAGTAGAAAATGGCATTCGAACTTCCCGCTCTGCCCTATGCAATCAACGCTCTGGAACCGCACATCTCCCAGGAAACTCTGGAATATCACCACGGCAAGCACCACAACACCTACGTGGTCAACCTGAACAATCTGGTGCCGGGTACCGAGTTTGAAGGCAAGTCTCTGGAAGAGATCATCAAGACCTCCAACGGCGGCATCTTCAACAACGCCGCCCAGATCTGGAACCACACCTTCTACTGGCACTGCCTCTCCCCGAATGGCGGTGGCGAGCCGACTGGCGCCCTGGCTGATGCCATCAACAAGGCATTCGGCTCCTTCGCCGAGTTCAAAGATGCCTTCACCAAATCAGCCATCGGCAACTTCGGTTCCAGCTGGACTTGGCTGGTGAAGAAAGCTGACGGCTCTCTGGCTATCGTCAACACCTCCAACGCCGGCTGCCCGCTGACTGAAGCCGGTACCACCCCGCTGCTGACCGTTGACCTGTGGGAGCACGCCTACTATATCGACTTCCGCAACCTGCGTCCGAAGTACATGGAAACCTTCTGGGCTCTGGTTAACTGGGAATTCGTGGCCAAGAATCTGGCTGCTTAATCAGCCTCGCTTGCCAAAACGCCCCGCACTGCGGGGCGTTTTTTTATCTCGATATGGCTGCGTAAATGAATAAGGCGCCCGCAGGCGCCTTTTACATATCGAGATAGCCCGTTTACTGGTCCAACTCGTCCATATATTCATCCAGATTGGCATCGTCGGCCTGCTCTTGCTGAGACGCTTTCAGCTCGGTCTGCTTGCCCGTCACCTTGCCCTGATTATATTGCAGGTAGAAGTCCTTGGTTAGCGCATAGGGGTCGAGGGAGTTGTCGATGATCCGCTCCTGATCGATCAGCTTGGCACGTGTGCCCAAGCCATCCAGCGCCCAGTGTGCGACCTTCATCGGGAAGGTCAACAGGGCATAGGGGAAGTAGAAGCTGTCAATCGCATCACCAACCAGCTCCCGGGTGGTGGTCGGACCGTAGACAGGCACCATGATGTAGGCACCATTACCGATATCGGCCCTGCCCAGCACTGTGTCCATCTCCAGCTTGTTACGCTCGAGGCCGGCATGTTTGGCCACATCGAAGATACCCAGCAGACCGACCGTGGTGTTGAGGGTAAAGCGCCCCAGGTTGGTGCCCGCCCCCTTCAAATCACCGGTGATCAGATGGTTACCATGCTGCTTGGCTCATCAAAGTTGGCAACAAAGTTGGCAATGCCATCCTTCACCCCTACCGGAATGTAGCGGGCATAGGCATGTACCACAGGACGTGCCACATAGGGTTCCAGCACATCATAGTTGACCGCCCACATGGCCCGGTTGGCCCCCTGGAAGGGATCGCGGGGATCGGCCGCCGTACTGGTGGCACCCGGATTATTCATGCCGGGATTGAGATCCAGACTCTCTGGGCCAGGCTTGGGTGGGCCACCGGCACAGCCAGCCAGCAAGAGGGCTGCCAGTATGGCCCCTGAACGAAGATACATATGATTGTCCTGACGTTTTATTTTGATTTATCAGAAGTATAGATAACCCGGCTCCTATCCAGGAGCCGGGTTATCCAAAGGCATATTAGAGGGCGTGATCGATGCGGATGTCAATCGGAGCAGCAGGGATCTCGGCCGTCTTGACCGGCACGGATACCCCTTCGAAGGCTCCTTCCTTGTTCATCACATTGCCGCCGCGCGAGAGACGTGCCTTGAACTGCAGCTCCGGATAGGCCGCCAGTTTGCTGCCCTCCATCATGGCATCGCCATCCCCGAGTGACAGGGTAACAGGCAAGGTTGGCCCTGCGATACGCTTCACGGCGATGGGCATGGGCGGCCCGTTGGGCACCACGGCAAAGACGAAGAGATGGGCATCTTCCGGCATCTGAATGCCCGCCGCCAACGTGACGTGGATGGGGAATTCCCCCTCCTTCACCGCCAGCGGTTGTCCCTCAACTGCGCCCGCTTTGGCTGCGCCTGAATTCGTCACCTCGATGCCGCGCTGCTTGAGCTGCGCGCGGGCATACTCCATGGAGCGCTCGACCATCACGTAACGGGGAGTACCTTTCTCCATCAGTGGCAACATCGCCTGCCAGCGAGCCAGCGCGGTCTGGAAGTCCTCTTTTTGCAGCGCCATAAAGGCATAGACAGAGCGCGCCTCGATATTGTCCGGATCCTGCGCGATAGCCGCTTGCAACAGGGCATCCGCTTGCGCCTCATCCCCCGTCATCATCAGCGCCTGCGCGTAGGGTACCGCCACCAGCGATTTCTGGGGAGCCAGCGTGTAGGCCCGCTCCAGCGCCTCGCTGGCCATCTCGGGATCATTGCCATCCAGCGCCAAGCGTCCCAGCAGCAGCCAGCCGCGGTAGTCGTTCGGTTCATCCTTGAGGCGGGTACGCAGTGCCAGCGTGAAATCCAGCAGATCCTGCTCGGTCACCTGGGCATCGCGTTCCACCAGAATGCGGTTGCTCAGCTCGCCAAGACGGCTGCTGGCATCTTGCCAGCGACTCACCTCTTGCCAGGAGCCCAACTTGTAGTAGAGCCCCAGACTCACCACCAACAGCACCAGCACACCCGGGATCCAGATCAGACTCTTGCCACTGCGGGCTGTCTGCTCCACATCGGGAATATCATCCAAGAGGCTTCGTTGCAGCTCGACCAGCGAGTCAGACTCCTCAGCCAGGACACCCTGCTCGCGCTCTTCGCCAATCTCCAGCAGCCGCTGGCGATAGAGCTGTTTGTTGAGCGCCGAGCGACTGATGCTCTGTTTGCCTTCACCACGCCACAGCGGCACGACGAGCGCCAGACTCACCAGCACCAGCAAACCCGCAATCACTATCCAAAAAGCGGTCATTGTTTCTCTTCCTCTTTGAGCAGCTCGGCCAGTCGGCGCTGCTCCTCCTCGCTCAGGGCGTTATCCAGTTGTTTTTTCACCGCAGGAGTCCGGCGACTGCGCATCACGACCACGGCGCCACCAATCAGGATCACCAGCAGCGGACCGAGCCAGAGGATCAGGGTGGAGGCCATCAGGGGCGGGTTATAGAGGATAAAGTTGCCGTAGCGGGCCACCATGTAATCCACGATCTCATCTTTATCCTTGCCCTCGCGCACCATCTGGTAGGTCTTGTCGCGCAAGTCCTTGGCCAGCCCAGCATTGGAGTCGGCGATATCCTGGTTCTGACACTTGGGGCAACGCAGCTCCTTGGTCAGTTCGCGAAAGACCTGCTCCTGATTGTCGTTGTCAAAGGTGTAGACATCGATAGCGGCCATGGCCGGCGCTTGCACCACCCATCCCAGCAACAGCAGCAGGGAAGCAATAAATACTCTCATCAAGACTCCCCTCACTTCATGGCATCAAAGATGGGTTTGAGGGTCGACGCCCAGTTCTCGGGGTTGATATCCCCCACGTGGCGATACCGGATGATCCCCTTGCTGTCTATAAAGAAGGTTTCCGGCGCGCCATATACCCCGAGATCCAGCCCCAGCATGCCGTCCGGATCATAGAGGTTGACCTGATAGGGGTTGCCCAGCTCAGCCAGCCATTTGATCGCCTTGTCGCGCTCATCCTTGTAGTTCATGCCAATGATGGGAATGCCCTGCCCCGCCAGCTGTTTGAGGTAGGTGTGCTCGCCGTAGCAGGTCGGGCACCAGGTGGCCCAAACGTTGAGCAGCATGGGGCGACCGGTCAGGATACTGCGATCGTGCTGTTTGTTCAGATCGTAAATGTCCTGCAGGGTGAACACCGGCACCTCTTTGCCCACCATCACGGACTCAAGCTTGGTGGGATCGGAGTAAAGCCCTTTGAACAGGAACACAGCCCCCAGCAAAAAGACGATAAAGGGGATTAAAAACAACCAGGTCTTTTTGTTCATGCCTTGGCCTCCTCCTCACGACGGCCGAAACGGTAACGCTTGTCGAGCATCGCCAGCACGCCACCAATGGCCATAAAGACGCCGCCGAACCAGATCCAGCGCACGAACGGCTTGTAGTAGATCCGCACCGCCCAGGCTCCGTTGTCGAGCTGTTCCCCCAGCGCCGCATAGAGATCGCGGGTGATACCGGCATCGATGGCCGCTTCGGTCATCGGCATCCGGGTCACCTTGTACATCCGCTTCTCGGGCTTGAGCAGGGCGACCTGCTTGCCATTCTTGTGCACTTCCAGCACGCCCTTGAAGCCATCGTAGTTGGGGCCGTTCTTCTCCTTGATCCCGGCAAAGACGAACTCGTAATCGGCAAAGTGCACCCGATCACCCGCCAGCATCCGCAGATCCTTCTCGATGCTGTAGTTCTGGGTGCAGGCGATACCTATGATGCTGACTGCCAGCCCCACATGGCCGAGGATCATGGCCCAGTGGCTGTTGCCAAGCTTGCGCACACCGACTGCAAAGCTGTGCTTGTGGGTCGCTCGCGCCCAGGTCTCCTGCACGCTGGTGACAATGATCCAGGCCCCCAGACCAATCCCTACCGCCGCCCACGGCTTGAAGGTTTCGGCAAAGAGCAGCGGCAACAGCAAGGCTGCGGCCAGACTCAGCACCAGTGCCACAACCACCTTGTTTTTGAGTTCCCCCAGCTCCTGACGACGCCAGCGAAACAGCGGGCCAACCCCCAGCAGCAGGGCAAACGGGATGATCAGCCAGCTGTAGATGTGGTTAAAGAAGGGGGTGCCGATAGAGATGCTCCCCAGCCCCAGCTCCTTGTGCACCAGAGGCAGCAAGGTACCGAGCAGCACGGTCAGCAGACCTGCAACCAGCATGATGTTGTTGCAAAGCAGCAGGGTCTCGCGGCTCCACAGCTCGTGTTTGCCGTGGCTCTTCACTTGCGAGCCTTTGAAGGCAAACAGCAGCAAGGATGAGCCGATCACCGCCAGCAGGAAGCCGAGAATAAACAGACCGCGGGTCGGATCGGAGGCAAACGCATGGACCGACACCAGCACGCCGGAGCGCACCAGAAAGGTACCCAGCAGACTCAGCGAGAAGGCAGAGAGGGCCAGCAGCACGGTCCACGCCTTGAAGGTGGCGCGCTTCTCGCTCACCGCCAGCGAGTGAAGCAGAGCGGTACCCGCCAGCCAAGGCATAAACGAGGCGTTTTCTACCGGATCCCAGAACCACCAACCGCCCCAGCCGAGCTCGTAGTAGGCCCACCAGGAGCCGAGCACTATGCCCAGGGTCAGGAATACCCAGGCAGCCATGGTCCAGGGGCGCGACCAGCGGGCCCAGGTTGCATCGAGACGACCGGTCATCAATGAGGCTATGGCGAAGGCAAATGCCACCGAGAAGCCCACATAACCCATGTAGAGCATCGGCGGATGAAAGATCAGACCCGGATCCTGCAGCAGCGGATTGAGGTCACGACCATCGACCGGGAAATAGGGCAAGGTGCGGGTGAAGGGATCGGAGGTGAACAGCACGAAGGCGGTGAAGCCGACCGAGATCAGCCCCAGCACACCAAGTACCCGCGCGACAGCATCGAGCGGCAGACGGCGGCTGAACATGGCCACCGCCGCAGTCCAGCCCCCTAAGGTCAGAACCCACAGCAGCAGGGAACCTTCGTGGGCCCCCCATACGGCGGAAATGCGATAGGCGAGCGGCAGCAGGCTGTTGGAGTTAGTGGCCACATACTGCACGGTGAAGTCGTTATCGATAAAAGCCCAGGTCAGGCAGAGAAACGACAGCAGCAGCAGCAAGAACTGGGCATAGGCGAGCGGACGGGCCGCCGACATCATGCCAAGACGCCCCCAACTGGCGCCCAGCAGCGGGTAGCTACCCAGCAGCAGGGCGGTGGCAAAGGCCAGGATCAGCGCAAACTGACCTAATTCCGGGATCATGAAGGCATTCCTTTCAATTGAACGGTGACAACAGCCGCACCACACACGGCAGGCAAAGCGGAAAAGGCAAACACCACAGGGATCACTGCTTGGCTCCCTTCAACTGCGCTTCGGTATACTCCGGCTTGAAGTGCATGCCGTTGGTGGCATCGGCCACTTCCGGCGGCATGTAGTTCTCATCGTGCTTGGCCAACACCTCGAACGCCTCTACGGTCGTGGCATCCTTGAGGGTGCCCTGGGCAACAATCCCCTGCCCTTCACGGAACAGGTCCGGCAGGATGCCGTCAAACTCGACCTTCACCAGATGACCGCCGTTATCCACCAGCTTGAAGGCAACCTTGAGGCTCTGGGGATCCCGCTGCACCGACCCCGGCACGACCAACCCACCGATGCGCAGGCGCTGCCCCTCTTCCGGCTTGATCTTGTCCGGCCCCTTCCCCTCCACCAGCTCGCTCGGGGTATAGAAGAGGTCGATATTCTGACTGAGGGCGTAGAGCACCAGCCCGCTGACGGTCGCCAGACCCAGGGTGATGGCAAGAATGATGGTGAGGCGTTTTTTGCGTCTCGGATTCATAGGGTGTTCTCCATCTGCTGGGCCGCCTTGCGACGGGCCTCACGCGCCTGTTTGCTGCGCAACTCGGCGAGCAGGCTGCGGGTTTTCATGCGGGTAGAAATAATGATGCCGACCAGACACACCAGCGTCAGGCCAAAAGAGAGCCAGACATAGAAGGCGTAACCGCCCATCGCCATAAAATCACTGAAAGAGGCAAAGTGCATGCTTACTTCTCCTGCTCTGCAATCTCTTTGACCCAGGGGCGATGCCACTCCCGCATCAGGAGTTCATTGCGAAAACGCATCAGGGTCAGGGCCCCGAGAAACGTGGCAAACGCCAGGATCATGATCAGCAGCGGCCAGAGCATCTCGGGTGAAATGGAGGGTTTGTCAAATTTGGTGATGGTGGCTCCCTGATGCAGGGTATTCCACCACTCCACCGAGTAGTGAATGATGGGCAGGTTGATCACCCCAACCAGTGCCAGAATGCCGGCCGCACGGCCAGCGACCACCTTGTCGCTGAAGGCGTTGTAAAGAGCAATCACGCCGAGGTAGAGAAACAGCAGGATCAGTTCAGAGGTGAGCCGCGCATCCCACACCCACCAGGTTCCCCACATCGGCTTGCCCCAAGCGGCACCGGTAAAGAGGGCAATAAAGGTAAATACGGCGCCGACCGGCGCAATGGCTGCAACCGTCATGTCCGCCATCCGCAATTGCCACACCAGGCCGATAAAGGCGGCCACCGCCATGGTGGAGTAGGCTCCCATGGAGAGAATGGCGGAAGGCACGTGGATATAGATGATCCGGAACGAATCTCCCTGCTGGTAATCCGCTGGCGCAAACGCGAGGCCCCAGACAGTACCGATCACAAACGAGAGCAGACTAATCACCGCAAACCAGGGCAACAGCGTGCCTGCCAGCTGATAGGCCCGCTCCGGTTTGGCATAAGGGTGCAACCATTTCCACATAGCTCACAAAACCTTTTTGTTATTAATCGTTTGGCGAGGCCTACCATACCGGCCACGGGGCAGCATCAAATACCCCGAAAGCAATAAGCGGCACTCTCCTTGATCCATCGCAACATTATTTTTTGCAAAAAGACCCCATTCGGAGCCAAATTCAGTTCAGCTCACGGCCATCAGTTGAGGCTGACCCGCAACGCCGCCGACACAGCCAGCGGCGTCAGTGTCAAAGCCCCCACCAGCATGGCGGCCAGAATGGCAAGCTGCCCGCCATAGGGCAAGCTCATCCCCGCGGCATCGATGGCTGAGGTGGCAAAAATCAGTACCGGAATATAGAGCGGCAGGATCAGCAGACTGAGCAGAACCCCGCCTTTGCGCAATCCCACCGTCAACGCGACCCCGACCGCGCCGAGCAGGCTCAATACCGGAGTGCCCAGTGCCAGCGTCGCGACGACAGCCAGATAGGTGTTCATATCCAGCGACAGCAAAATCGCCAACAAGGGAGAGATCAGCAGCAGCGGCAAGCCGGTCAGCAGCCAGTGAGCGACCACTTTCGCCAGCGCCAGCAAGCCCAGCGGGTGCGGCATCAGCATCATCTGCTCCAGCGCGCCATCGACAAAGTCGTCGCGAAACAGCCGCTCCAACGACAACATGGCCGCCAATAGCGCCGCCACCCAGATAATCCCCGGGGCAATACGGGCCAGCAGTTTGGGCTCCGGGCCAATGCCTAACGGAAACAAGGTGATGACGATGAGGAAAAACCAGAGCGGATTGAGAATATCGGAACGCTGGCGCAGGGCCATCAGCAGTTCACGGTGAATAAGGTGCATAACAGCGCGCAACATGGCGTTACTCCTGCAATGTCGAGGCGAAGGGGGTCAACGAGATAGTCTTCAGCCGTCCCTGCATCAGGGTCAGATCCTGATGGGTGGTGAGGATCACCATGCCGCCCCGCTCGGCGTGGACCAGAAAGAGCTGCTCGAGCACCTTGACTCCCTGCTTGTCGATAGCGGTAAAGGGCTCATCGAGGATCCAGAGCGCCGGTTTTTGTGACAGCCAGAGTCTGGCCAGGGCAACCCGGCGTTGCTGACCAGCAGAGAGTTGCCCGGTCGGGTTCTCTTCAAATCCGGCCAGCCCTACCCGGGCCAATATCTGCCACAAGTCGATCTCTGTTTGCTGCGGGTGATGTAGCTGCTGGTAGAACTTCAGGTTTTCAAAAGGGGTCAGCGCCGCTTTGACACCGGGCTGATGGCCGAGATAGAGCAGATTGGCATGATACTCATCACGACAGTGACGAATATTCTCCCCATTCCAGCACACCTCACCGGCAAACGGCTGCGACAGCCCGGTCAACAACCGCAACAAGCTGGTCTTGCCAACACCGTTGGGCCCTTCAATTTGCACCAGATCGCCGGGCGCAACAGAGAAAGAGAGGTGTTCAAACAGAGTGCGATCTTCGCGCACGCAGCTCAGATTGTTAACTTGAAGCAGCATGGGGATTTTTTCAGAGAAAATGAAGCGGTCTGCATCTTAACACAGTATTGGAATACGTCTTTTCAAAGATGCAACAATTGAACTGACTGGCGACCAGGATCACAAAGAAAATATGGTAGACCCCCCCCTGCTCAACGCAGCTGGGGGACAAGCGGCTACACGCCATAAAATTCAGGAAGGCAATTGCCTTCCTGAATCATCAAGAGCGACCTTTTCGCAACGATATCAAGAGCTCAGCCTCTGCCTTTGGCAACTCGCACTCACTCATGACTTCATCAAGATCGGCGCCCAGTTCGACCATCTTGGCCGCTCGGCTGTAGAGCCTGCGTTCGGGATCCTGCATGGTCAGCTCTTGCTGGCGCTCGTTGACCTGCTGCATCGCCCCTTCCACCGACTGCAGACGCTGACCCATGCCAATGGCACCGGTATGGAGCTCCATCATCTGCTTGCGCAAGCTTTCCAACTGACCTTGCAGGGTTGCCACACTGGCCTCGGACTCCTGCTTGCTGCGCTTGCTCTTGAACCAGATATAAGAGGCAAACACCAAGGCAATCAGGGACATCCCCAAGGCAACCATCTCGATTATCAAAACATCACCTTACTTATCAGAGGGAACCGATATCTTCCCACTCTTCATCGGAGAGCAGCTTGTTCAAGTCAACCAGGATCAGCAGTTGCCCATCGCGGTTGCTCACCCCCTGAATAAACTTGGCGCTCTCTTCAGTACCGACCGCAGGTGCCGCATCGATCTCGGAAGAACGCAGATAAACCACTTCCGCCACGCTGTCGACCATGATGCCGATCACCTGCTTCTCGGCCTCGATGATCACAATCCGGGAGTTTTCACTCACATCACCGGAAGGCAGACCGAAACGGGAACGGGTATCGATGACAGTCACCACATTGCCACGCAGGTTGATGATCCCCAGTACGTACTCCGGCGCACCCGGCACCGGTGCAATTTCGGTGTAGCGCAACACCTCCTGAACCTGCATCACATTGATGCCGTAGGTTTCGTTTTCCAGTTGGAAGGTTACCCATTGCAGCACTTCATCTTCGGCCAGATTCTGTGCAATATTGCGCTTTTCTGTCATGTTTTTATTCCTTTTATGAAAACGTCTACTGCTAAAACTAGCAATAAAACAGCTCGATTGCAGAAGTTATCAGCGACCTTCTATGTTAACCCCACGCTCCAGCAACAGGAGCAGTTCGCGGACGTGTAACAGGGCACACATTTTTTCTTTGACCATGCCCGCCAACCAGGGGCGCTTGCCCTCCTGATGGCGCCATTTCACTTGGTCACGGTGTAACAATTCAGTCCCTTTGAGATGATGGCAGGCTAATCCCCACGGCGATTCACCAAGCATAATCAAATACTTGTAATCATCCATCTCGAGATGCTGACCCGGCATGACCCACTGGGCAGTATCGACCACATTCATCTTCTGCTCGCGGGAGGTCATGATCCCCTTGTACCAGCCAGGCTGGCCAAACAGGGAGGTGATCTCGCCCAGCTGATGAATACCACCCAGCTCGGTCAACGGCACCGCAAACGTCACGCCCGCGACTTCAAAGAAAAGGGCCTGAAACTCTTTACCGGTATCGATATTTTCCCAAGCAACCGGTTCACTGGCCTCTACCGGAGCAACCTCCAGCGCTGTCTCGGTCAGGATAGTAGTATGGGGCTCCGCAACCTCGGGGAGCAGCACCTCCGCAGGCCACTCAGGCTCCACCGGCAACAGTGACTCCTCCGCCACAATCTCCAGAGGTGCGGTGAGTGTTATCTCCTGGGTGAAGGCATCATTTTCGAACTGGACTTGTCCCACCTGAGCCAATAGCTCACCGAGCTGGGCAAGCCGTGGATCGCTTTCAAGGTAAGGTGCGGCGACTACCTCAGGGACGCTTTGAGGCTGACGTTGCAACTGTAAAACAGGGGCAGATTGAACCTCTTCCACCTCATCCAGCACCAGTGGCTCATCGAGCAGCAGGGAGTGGAAATAGTCATCCATCGCCCGAACTTGAATGGTATCTCTCATGCCGTCACCTCATGAACCCGTTGCCGCTCAAGGGCATCAAGATGATTGAGCAGCGTTTCATATGCATAGGTTCCACGACTCCCGGGAGAATAGATAGACGGGGGGATATGCAGCAAGCTGGCATCCCGAAACTTGGTATCAATAGGGATCACCGCATTCCACACTGAATCTCCATATTGATCCTTAATCGATTTCAAGGTCATCAAAGAAGCACGGGTGCGCTTGTCGAACATAGTCGGGATCACGGTATAACGGAACTTGTCACGCTTGGAACGCTGCATGATCTCGAATGTTTTCATCATCCGCTCCAACCCCTTGAGGGCCAGAAATTCGGTCTGGACAGGCACCAGAATGCGATCGCAGGCAGCCAGCGCGTTGACCATCATCACTCCCAGCACTGGCGGGCAATCGATCAGCACGTAATCATATTGATCCTGAATGCGCAGCAGTGCCCGTTTCAGTACCAGTCCCATCCCCTCACGATTGCCCATCACCCGATCAAGGGTCGCCAAGGTAATAGATGCTGGCAGTAAGTTGATATTTTCGAATTTGGTCTTGAGCGTCAGTTTATTGACAAGCTCGGCTGTCGGTTTGACAGCTTGAAACAACTCATAGAGGGTTCCATCCAGGCGATCTGAATCAAAATCAAGATATGCAGTCAGCGAAGCATGGGGGTCGGTATCAATCAACAGCACCCGCTGGCCACGCTGGGCCAGGATCCCCGCAAGCGAGACCACTGTGGTGGTTTTACCCACACCACCTTTCTGGTTGGCAACCGTCCAAACAATCACTGTATCAATCCTGCCTTGTTGTTATGCGTATGCCACCACCGGGCAAGGTGATCACCTTTATCTCTCCTGCATCCACCGCCTGTTGTACAGCAGGAACAGGTTCAGCAACTACCGTAGGCGTTGCAACCACAGGTGCTGGCGGCACCCAGGCAAACTTGGAGATAGCGACCACAACCTTGCGATTCTGCAGTCTGCCCTGCTCGCTGCCGTTGTCAGCAAAGGGGGAAAACTCGCCATATGCCTCGAACGCCAGACGCTGGGGGGCGATCCCATCAGCAATCAAGCCATTCAGTACCGCCTCGGCCCGAGCAGCAGAAAGCGCCCAGTTAGAACGATAAATTTCATTATTTATCTGTTGGTTATCGGTATAACCCCGAACCCTTACATAGTTATCGACCGGTTTGAGAATACTTGAAAGAGTATTAATGACCGGTGCAGCGTTTGGTCCCAAAAAGGCACTGCCGCTGCCAAACAACAAGCCGGAACTGAGTTCAACCGTCAGCCAGTTCTCATCTTGCGTCACTTTGACGATACCGGCATCCACCAGCGACCCCATGCTCTGTTGCAACTGCATATCAAGTTTCGCAAGTGTCGTGCCATCTTGCAGTACTGGCACTCCAGAAATGGGAGCAAGTGAAGGAGAGGGGGATGCTGGGCTTTCCAGCAACGATGGAGAGGCAGATACCGCGTTATCCAGCAGGGAATTACCCTGCCCTTCAAGCAAGCCATTGCCGCCAGACTGCATGACACTGAACGCCTGGCTCATACCATCAATCACCGCGCGATACTTGTCCTTGTTCACCAGCGCAACAGAGTAAAGCACCACGAACAAAGCAAAGATCAGCGTCATATAATCGGCATAGGAGACCAGCCAGCGGTCAAGATGCTCGCGACCCTGCAAGTGCAACCGATAGCGCTTGCGCATGGCTACTCTCCTTTCAAATAGGCCCTGAGCCGGCGTTCAACCTGCAAGCCGTTTTCACCATGGGCGATAGCCAGCAGCCCTTCCAGGGTCATCTCCTGAAAGAGTGCGTAGTGATAGTGAAATGCGCGTAGCCGGTTGGCGATAGGCAGGTAGATGAGGTTGGCAAACCCCACTCCATAGATGGTTGCCACAAATGCCACTGCGATACCCGCCCCCAGCGCTGACGGGTCTTCGAGATGAAACATGGCCTGGATCAGGCCCAGCACGGCACCGATGATCCCGATGGTCGGACTGTACCCCCCCATAGCTTCAAATACCCTGGCGGCATGTTCATTGCGCTCCTGCTCGATATCGATGTCCGCTTCCAGCAGCATACGGATATCCTCTGTGGAGACCCCATCGACAATCATGCCGAGCCCTTGACGGGTAAAGTTGTCTTCCTCCTGCTCGGCCTGATTTTCAAGGGCAAGCAGCCCTTGCTGGCGCGCAAAGACGGCCCATGACTGCAACCGTTCGGCCTGCGTCGCGAGATCCTGGCGGGGAGGGGTAAAAATCCATAACAGCTGGCGCAACGCCAGCAAGATGTACTTGGCTGGGGTCTGCAACGTGACGGCACCAACGGTACCACCCAGTACGATCAAAAAAGCGGGGCCGTCCACCAGCGTCAACAGGGAGCCGCCATGCCACAGTTGGGCAATGGCAATAGCCCCCAATGCCAGGAGCAGACCGAGCAAGCCCATGATTAGCGCCCCAACTCAACCAGAATACGCTGGGCCACCTTGTCCAGAGGGAGTGATTCGCTGGCAATCCCCGCTTTGGCTACTGCTTGGGGCATACCATATACCACGCAGGAAGCCTCATCCTGAGCCCAGATGGTTGATCCCTGCTCTTTCAGCAGTCTGGCGCCATCACGGCCATCTGCGCCCATACCGGTCAGCACAATCGCCAGTACCTTGTCGGCATAGGTTTTGGCCGCAGAGGCAAAGGTGATGTCCACACAAGGCTTGTAATTTACCTTGTCGTTGCCATCCACGATGCGAATGCGAGCCCCTGCACCACGACCTTCCAGCAGCATCTGTTTGCCACCGGGAGCAAGGTAGGCATGCCCGGGTTTAAGCACATCGCCATCTTCCGCTTCCTTGACGCCAATCTGACATAACCCGTTGAGACGGGCAGCAAACGCGGCAGTAAAAGTGGCTGGCATATGCTGGATAAGCAGGATGGGATGAGGAAAATCCCCCGGCAACTTGGTCAGCACATTTTGCAAAGCAACAGGTCCGCCGGTAGAAGTACCGATCGCCACCAACTGATAACTCTTGCCACTGCGCTTGAATGAAGCACTTGGCACAGTACGTTGCAGGTCAGGCTGACGATCTGAAGTTCTGGGCGCTGGGCTACCCAGCGGAGCACGAGCAACCGGTTCAGGTGCTTTGGGGCGAGCAGCTGATGTCATCAGGAAGCGCTTGCGGGAGATCTCCTTTACCCGCTGTTGCAACAGTCTGACCGCTTCATCTTTGTCTCTGGCAATGTCCTCAAACTTCTTGGGCAAGAAGTCGAGGGCTCCGGCGTCCAGCGCATCAAGCGTAGCCTTGGCCCCTTCATGGGTCAGGGAGGAGAACATCAGAATGGGGGTCGGGCACTTGGCCATGATCTCCCGCACCGCACTGATGCCATCCATCACGGGCATCTCTATGTCCATGGTGATCACATCAGGGCGCAGCGACATCGCCTTGTCCACCGCCTCACGTCCATTCTGGGCCGTATCAATCACCGTCAGCATGGGATCCTGATTGATGATCTCGCTCACCCGACGGCGAAAGAAGCTCGAATCGTCGACAACTAATACCTTGACTGCCATTGTTGTTTTTCTAACTCCTTGGGCCTGAGCTATTAATGTCTACGCGCATATGCTTTGAGCAGACTCGGCACATCCAAAATAAGAGCAATTCCGCCATCACTGGTAATCGTCGCCCCGGCCATGCCAGGGGTGCCTTGCAGCAGATTATCGAGTGGCTTGATCACCACCTCTTCCTGACCAATCAGGCTGTCTACCACAAACCCGATTTGCTGAGTGCCAATCTGCACAATCACCACATGTCCGGTATCCTGACGTGAACGCTTGTTGGCGCCACGAATCAACCACTTGTGCAGATAGAAGAGCGGTATCGCCTTCTCGCGCACAATGATGGTGAGCTGGCCATCAACCATGTTGGCCTTTTTCAGATCCAGATGGAAAATCTCATTCACACAACCAAGGGGAAGTGCGAAAGTCTGCTCACCCACTTCCACCATCAGAGTTGGCAGAATGGCCAGCGTCAACGGAACCTTGATTTCGAGACGGGTACCTTTCCCCCAGGTGGAATCGATGTGCACCGATCCATTGAGGCTGACAATGCTGGTTTTAACCACATCCATTCCGACACCACGGCCAGAGATATCGGAGATCTCGGCCTTGGTTGAAAAGCCCGGAGCAAAGATCAGGTTATAGGCATCGTTGTCGCTCATGCGAGCGGCAGTATCTGCATCCAGAACACCGCGACTGATTGCGATGGACTTGAGTTTCTCAGGATCCATCCCTGCCCCATCATCCTCGATGCAAAGCAGAATATGGTCACCTTGCTGGGAGGCACTAAGGGTTATTGTCCCTTGACGCGGTTTGCCCGCTTTCTCTCGCACATCCGGCATTTCGACCCCGTGATCGCATGAGTTGCGAACAAGGTGAACCAGAGGATCGGCGAGCGCCTCCACCAGGTTTTTATCAAGATCGGTCTCTTCCCCCACCATCACCAGCTCAATCTCTTTCTTGAGGGTTCTGGCTAGATCACGTACCACGCGCGGGAAACGACCAAATACCTTCTTGATTGGCTGCATGCGGGTTTTCATCACCGCACCTTGCAGGTCAGCCGTTACCACATCCAGATTGGCAACCGCCTTTGACATCTCTTCATCATTGCTGGCAATACCCAGGCTCACCAGACGGTTACGGACCAGTACCAACTCACCTACCATGTTCATGATGACATCGAGGGTCTTGGTATCCACCCGCACCGTCGTATCGCTTTGTACGGCACTGTTTTCTGCTGGCGCAGGTGCCGCCTTGGCGGCAGGCGCTGGTGTCTTAGCTGCTTCGGCAGGTTTTGCGGGGGCAGCCGGTGCTGGTTTGGCTACAGGAGTGGCCGGTTTGGGCGGAGTCACCGCAGCAGGTGCGGCAGGTGCGGCAGGTGCGGCAGGTGCGGCAGGTGCGGCAGGTGCGGCAGGTGCGGCAGGTGCCATAGTACTCTGAGGCCCTTGACCACGACCATGCAATTCATCAAGCAGACGCTCAAACTCATCATCATCGATAAGCTCGTCCACCTCTTTTTGCACCGATTTCAGAGGATTCACCTCTGGCGCCCCCATGTGCTGTCCCTGACCATGCAACTGGTCCAACAAGGCCTCAAACTCATCATCGGTGATATCGCCAGAGCCACCAGCGATAGGCGCTGCTGCAACCGTCTTGGTCGGTGCCCCACCCACGCCGTGGAGCTCGTCCAGCAGACGTTCAAACTCGTCTGCAGAAATTTCATCGATCGAGCCGCCGCCATTGACAGGAGCAGGCTCGCTGCTGATGGCTGCGGGTTCAACAACTTCTGGAGCAACTTCTTCAACAACTACCGGTGCTGCAGGTTCAGATTCTACAGCCGCAGCCGCACTGGTAGCAGTGCGCAGTTGCTCTTCCCCTTCCGGCTTGCACAACTCGTGGAGGTCATGAAGCAAATCATCTGACGCAGGGCTGGGTGCTTCGCGATTTTGAACCTGGGCGAACATGACATTGATGGCATCCAGCGCTTGCAGGATTACATCCATCAGCTCCGCAGTAACGGTTCGCTTGCCATTACGCAAGATATCGAACACGTTTTCCGCACCGTGGCATACATCAACCAGTTCACCGAGCGACAGAAAACCAGCCCCCCCTTTCACGGTATGGAAACCGCGAAAGATGGCATTCAACAGGTTCTTGTCATCGGGCCGCTTTTCCAAGTCGACCAGTTGTTCAGACAACTGTTCCAATATTTCGGATGCTTCGACCAGAAAGTCTTGCAGTATGTCTTCATCAACTTCGAAGGCCATGCGTCACTCCATTAGAATCCCAAGCTAGACAGCAGATCGTCCACATCATCCTGACCATTGACCACATCGGCACGAGCCTCGGGGTTCATGATAGGGCCCTCTGCTTCAATCCCGTTGACAGGAATACTACGAGTTGAATGCTCAGCAGAAGCCTCACCAAACATGGTCAGCATTTCTATTAATTTTGTTTCAACTTCCTGAACAAGCTTGATGACCTTGCGGATCATCTGACCTGTCAAATCCTGAAAATCTTGTGCCATCAGGATTTCTGTCAGCAGTTGCCGTAATTTATCGGCATCAGACTCTGAAGCCTTAATAAAATCATCAAGTTGGTGACATAAGGATTTGAACTGCCCCACGCTCATGTCACGAGACATCAGGGCATTCCAGTTCGGCATCACCAGCTGGATATTGTCATTCAGGCGATCCGCTATCGGCAAACTGGCTTCCACCGCATCCATTGTGCGATTGGCCGCTTTGTCGGTCATATCGATAACGTAGCTCAAGCGCTCCCGAGCATCGGGAATATCATGAGTAGCCAAATCGGGAATACGGGGATCGAGGCGAAATTCTTGAAGTGAATCATGCAGTTGTCGGGTCAGCTGACCTACTTTTTCAAACAGATCGGCTGCGTTGGGGGCACATACTTCGGCAAGCAGTTCATCGGCCAGCTCAAATTCGCCTTGCTCCAGATGAGCAACAAGCATCCTTGCCTGGTCGAGCGAAATCATTGCTCTCGTTTTGGCCATCATCCCTGCAGCTCCTTAGCCAATTCGTTCGAAAATTTTGTCGAGTTTTTCTTTGAGCGTTGCTGCGGTGAAGGGCTTGACGATGTAACCGTTGACGCCAGCTTGGGCGGCTTCAATGATCTGCTCACGTTTGGCTTCAGCGGTTACCATCAGTACCGGCAGATGCTTGAGCTTCTCATCAACACGGATGGCTTTAAGCAGGTCAATACCTTGCATGCCAGGCATGTTCCAGTCGGTAACTACAAACTGAAAATCACCATTTTTCAGCATCGGCAGCGCTGTATTGCCGTCATCCGCCTCATGGGTATTGTTGAATCCCAAGTCGCGCAGCAAGTTCTTGATAATCCGGCGCATCGTTGAAAAATCGTCAACAATGAGGATTTTCATGTTCTTGTCCAAAATTCCCTCCTAAATAGCCACCAGAGTGGCTCACTTACATGATGCTAAAAACGGGTTGTGTCGTGCGGATTATGCCTTAGAGTTTCATCTCAGTGTAGCCAGTACAAACACTTATAGATGCCAATCTCTCAAACGAGCACGCAATCTGTGCATTGCCTGACTGTGGATCTGGCTCACACGCGACTCGCTGACATTCAAAACCTCGCCAATTTCACGCAAATTCAGCTCTTCATCGTAGTAAAGAGAGAGAACCAAAGCTTCTCTCTCTGGTAGACGACCAATTTGCTCGGATAATTGAATCTGAAATCGCTCGGCAGCCAATTCATCGAATCCGGAGCCTGAAGGGGCATCATCGGGGTTGCCGATCACATCCTCACTGACCCCCAGATCTTCGATGCCGATAATTTTGCCGCAGGAGACATCTTGCAGCATCGCATGGTAATCAGCGATGGAGACCCCCATCTCGGCAGCAACCTCGGTATCTCGCGCGTCACGCCCGTGAGTCTGCTCGACATTCTCGATCGCCTCTGCAATAGCCCGACTGTTGCGATGCACTGAACGGGGCACCCAGTCACCACGCCGGATCTCATCCAGCATGGCGCCTCGGATGCGGATCCCGGCATACGTCTCGAAGCTGGCCCCCTTGCTACCGTCAAAGTTGCGGGAGGCTTCAAGCAGCCCAATCATACCTGCCTGGATCAGGTCATCCAGCAAGACACTGCTGGGCAGGCGAGCCAACAAATGTTGGGCAATTCGCTTGACCAGGGGAGCATGACGCTCCACCAGCACGTAGGAATCCTGATGACGCAAGTACGCTTGGGCTTTATTCACGGGAACCTTCCTGTGTTGTGGCCGGTTTCTGCAACAAATTTTCCAGGAAAAACTCCAGATGGCCGCCCGGCTGGTTGGGAACCGGCCAGCTCGCCGCCTTGTTGGCAAGGGCCCGGAACGCCAGTGCGGCCGGCGACTTGGGAAACGCCTCGACAATCAGCTTCTGCTTGCGCACGGCGGCACGCAGATTGGTGTCATAGGGTACACAGGCGACCAGCTCCAGCGAGGTATCGAGGAAACGATCCGTGACCCGGGTCAGTTTGGCAAAGAGCTCCTGCCCTTCGCGCAGACTGCGCACCATATTGGCCACCACCTTGAAACGAAACACACCGTGATCTTTTGAGAGGATCTTGATGAGGGCGTAGGCATCGGTGATGGAGGTCGGCTCATCGCAGACCACCACCATGATGTCCTGAGCGGCTCGGGTGAAGCTCAGCACCATGTCGGAGATCCCCGCGGCCGTATCCACCAGCAGGATGTCGACCTGGGTCTTCATCTCGCTGAAGGCACGGATAAGCTCGGCATGCTGCACCGGAGAAAGCTCGACCATGGACTGGGTGCCTGAGGTCGCAGGCACGATCATCATGCCGTAGGGACCTTCGACGATGATATCGTCGATGGTGCATTCACCCGCCAGGACATGAGAGAGGTTGCGATGAACCCGCAGCCCAAGCATGACGTCGACGTTGGCCAGACCCAGGTCGGCATCCAGCACCATCACCCGCTTGCCTTGGGCGGCCATGGCTCCGGCCACGTTCAGGGTCACGTTGGTCTTGCCCACGCCACCTTTACCACCGGAAACGGCGATTACTTTTACTCGATTGTTTTGACGCATTTTGCGCAGACCACTCGCCTGATCCATATACATGTTACTCATAAAACTCCGAATCTTCGGCCTCGCCAAAGCCTGCGCCCCAGAAATAGGGCTCCTCTGTTTCTCGCTCCAGCGAGCCCATGGCTGCCCCGACGAGCTGCGCCGCATTGGCAACCTGAATATCTTCCGGAACCCTTTGTCCGTCAGTGATATAGCTGATGGGCAATGAATTCTGGATACACACGTTAATCACTTCGCCCAGATTCAGACTTTCATCCAATTTGGTAAGTATGCAGCCGCTTAATGGAATACGCCGGAAATGGTCAACCGCCTCCTGCATCACCCGACGCTGGGAAGTTGCCGACATCACCAGATAACTGCGGATCCGCACCTTGGCATTCTTGACCAAGGTATCGAGCTGCTCGGTCAGGCGGATATCCCGCTGGCCAACCCCGGCCGTATCGATAAGTACCAGCCGACGGTGGCGGAACTGATAAAGGGCATTGGCCAGCTCTTCGGCATCACGCACCTGCCGTACCGGGCAACCCATGATGCGGCCATAGGTCTGCAGCTGTTCATGGGCACCAATCCGGTAGTTGTCGGTGGTGATCAGCGCCACCTGCTCGGCGCCATACTTCATGGCGAAACGGGCAGCCAGCTTGGCGATGGTAGTGGTTTTGCCCACCCCGGTCGGGCCAAGCAGCGCAACCGCGCCGCCCTGACGCATGATCTCGTCCTCACTGATCTTGAGCTGGGCCGTCAGCACCTCGGCCAACTGGGCCATCGCCTGATGGATGGATATATCTTCGGGGATCAGTCCCGCAAGTTGATCGGCAAACGCATCATCAAAGCCCAGTTTCTTGAGCTCCTTGATCAACAGGGCCCGCATCGGTTCGCGGCGCTCCACCTCTTGCCACATCAGTCCGGAGATCTGGTGCTCCAGCAATTTGCGGATGCTGGCCATCTCCTTGCGCATCCCTTCCATCTCCTGATCCCGCTGGGCAGGTTGAGGGGGGCGCTGGCCGGACGCAACCCGGGCCTTGGGCTTGGCAGGCTCCGGGGCTCCGCCCCACTGCCCCTGCTCGGCCAATGTTCTGGGCGCTGCATTGGCAGCGGCCAGCCCGGCCGATTGGGTATTGCCCATTGGCGCCCCATTGCCCGGCTTGAGCTTCTGCTGGCGCGCCAGCAAGGCGGCCAGGGTATCGGCATAATGTTCGTTCTGCTCCTTCGCCGGCGTCGGCTCGGGGCGGATCATCTGCCGTGCAGCAGACGAAATATTGACGCTCTCATCGTTCAGCTGACGGCGAACCGGCGCATCTTTGGGCCCCGGAACCTGGGATTGATAATCGACTGCTGCGACTATCTCTACCCCTCCGGTGACCTTCTTGTTGGACATGATGACGGCATCCGGCCCGAGAGTCTCCTTGACCTCGGCCAGAGCCGTTCGCATATCCTTGGCAAAAAACCGCTTAATCTTCACCCGTCGTCTCCGCTAACTAGTTCTGCCCTACCGCACTGACGATGCGGATCTGCTTGTCGTCGGGCACTTCCTGATAAGACAGAACGCGCAATCCAGGAATGGCATTCTTGACAAATTTCGCAAGGGTATTGCGCAAGATCCCCGATGTCAGAAGCACGGCCGGTTGGCCTTCCAATTCTTGTCGTTGAGTGGCTTCCACCAGCGAACGCTGCATCCGCTCAGCCAGACCCGGTTCAATACCGGCACCATCACCGCCACCTGCCTGCAGGGATTGATGCAATATACGTTCCAATTCCGGCGCCAAGGTAATCACCGGCAGCTCGGGATCGGGGCCTGCAATCTCCTGTACAATCAGGCGACGCAGGGCAATCCGGCAAGCGGCCGTGAGCACTTCCGGATCCGGACTGCGCGGCGCGTATTCAACCAGGGTCTGCAGGATAGTGCGCATATCGCGGATTGGCACGCCTTCATTGAGCAAATTCTGCAATACCTTCACAAGGTTACCCATGCTGATCACTTCCGGTACCAGGCCTTCGACCAGCTTGCTCTGATGTTTGCCAATCATGTCGAGCAGTTGTTGTACCTCGTCATGGCCCAGCAGCAGAGCCGCATGGTTGGTCAGGATCTGGCTCAGATGGGTAGCCACCACGGTCGCGGTATCCACCACCGTATACCCCAGCGTCTGTGCCTGAGAGACCATCTCCTTGGCAACCCAGACCGCTTCCAGCCCGAAGGCGGGATCCCGGGTCGCTATCCCCTGGATCTGGCCGAACACCTGCCCCGGATTGATGGCCATCTCCTTATCATGGTAGACATTGGCCTCGCCGGTACTGACCCCCATCAAGGTGATGCGGTATTGATTTGGCGCCAGATCCAGGTTGTCGCGAATGTGGACGGCCGGGACCAGAAAGCCCAGCTCTTGCGAGAGTTTCTTGCGCACCCCTTTGATCCGGTTGAGCAGTTCGCCACCCTGATTGCGATCCACCAGCGGGATCAGCTGATAACCCACTTCCAGCCCGATGATGTCCACCGGCATCACATCGTCCCAGCTCAGCTCTTTCTGCTCATGAGGTTGTTCGGCTGTGGCAGGCAGCAGCTCGCCCTTGGCCGCTTTGGCGGCTGCCAGCTTCTCGCGGCGCAGCAACCACCAAGCGCCGGCAGCGGCGAGAGCCCCCAGACTCAGGAAGGCGAAATGCGGCATCCCCGGCACCAGTCCCATCATCAGCAGAATCCCGGCCGAGATGATCAGCGCCTTTGGATTGTCAAACAGTTGACCTAGCACCGCAGTTCCCATGTCCTGATCGGTATTCTGACGGGTCACTATGATGGCGGCGGCGATGGAGAGCAGCAGGGAGGGGATCTGCGCCACCAGACCGTCACCGATGGCCAACAGGGTATAGATCTCGGCCGATTCGCTGAAGGTCAGCTGGTGCTGCATCATCCCGATGATGAAGCCGCCGATGATGTTGATAAAGAGGATCATGATGCCCGCAATGGCATCCCCTTTGACAAACTTGGAGGCACCATCCATGGAGCCGTAGAAGTCGGCTTCCTGGGTCACGTCCTGACGACGCTTCTTAGCCTCTTCCTGATTGATGAGACCGGCGTTCAAATCGGCATCGATGGCCATCTGTTTGCCCGGCATCGCATCAAGGGTAAAACGGGCACTCACTTCTGCGATCCGCCCGGCACCCTTGGTAATGACCACAAAGTTGATGATCATCAGGATGGTGAAAACGATGATGCCGACCGCATAGTTGCCGCCGATCACCACGTTACCAAACGCCTCGATCACATGGCCGGCCGCCGCACTACCATTATGACCTTCCAGTAACACCACCCGGGTCGAGGCAACGTTCAACGCCAACCGCAGCAAGGTAGCGAGCAGCAGTACGGTCGGGAAGGCTGCAAATTCGAGGGGGCGGCGGGTATAGACGGATACCAGCAGCACCACGATGGAGAGGGCAATGTTAAAGGAGAAGAGCACGTCCAGCATCAGCGGCTGGATGGGTAACACCACCATGCCGAGCGCGGCCAATACCAGCAGAGGGGTGCCAAGGCCTTTGCCCAAAACTCCCCGGTACTCTTTGAACTGGCCCAATACTGCCTTGAATTCCATCGCGCTTCTCAATTTCAACCTGCTGGTGCCAGATTAAAGCAAACATCAAGCCAACAATGCAAGGCATTGAAATGCAATGGATTTATTTTGACTACGTCAGAACTTTGTCATTTTCGATATTCGGTCGGAATGGGCAGATCTTTAGCCAGCGGCTGGGGACGGCGCCCCTGACCACGGCGGAATTTCTTGAGCTGGAAGACATAAGCGAGCACCTGGGCAACCGCCGCAAACAGCCCTTCCGGGATCTCGTGGCCCAGCTCGGTTGAGTGGTAAATAGCCCGGGTCAAAGCCGGTGACGGCATGATGGGGATCTCGTACTCTCTGGCGATCTCCCTGATCTTCATTGCAATTTCATCGGTGCCCTTGGCCACGACCTTGGGCGCGGCACCGGGTTTGCCCGCATCATACTTGAGCGCTACCGAGTAATGGGTCGGGTTGGTGATCACCACATCGGCCTTGGGAACATCCCCCATCATCCGGCGCATCGCCATCTGCATCTGCAACTGACGGATCTTGCCCTTTACCTCGGGCTTGCCTTCGCTGTCCTTGAACTCGTCCTTGACCTCCTGTTTGGTCATCTTGAGCTGACGCATGTGGTTCCACTGCTGGAACGGCACGTCGATGGCAACGATGGGAAGCAGGGCGCAGCAGAGGATGATCAACATCCAGAGAAACAACTCCAGCGCATCGATAATGCCGCCGGGGAAGCCCTCCATGGAGAGGTTGAGCAGATGATTGAACTGACTGGATAACATCCACCAGGCAAACAGGGTGATGAACACCACTTTGGCGATGGATTTAACCAGCTCGATCAGCGACTGCACCCCGAACATTCGCTTGAGGCCGCTGAGCGGGCTCAGCTTGCTCATCTTGGGCATCATGGCTTCGGTGGAGAAGTTCATCCCCCCCATCAGGGTGTTGCCGATAAAAGCGGCAATCGCCACCAGTGCAAACAAGAGTCCCAGCGGAAGCACCAGTTCCCCCAGCAGCGCCGGCACCATAGCGATCATGGCATTGGGATCGAAAGCCTGCTCCCTGTCCAGAGTAAAGCCCATGGTGACTACCTTGATCATGGCTGTCGCCAGCGAGCCCTTGAGCATCAGCAGGCCAAATACCGCCGAGAGCAGAACACTGGCGGTCCCCAGCTCTTTTGAACGTGCAATCTGCCCTTTTTCACGGGCCTGTTGCAGTCGTTTGCCCGTGGGTTGTTCGGTACGTTCCTGGTCGGTATCAGCCATGAGCGCCCCCGAAGCACTGGGTGTTGATCAGCTCGCAGCTAACCTCCTGCACCCGCTCCCACATGATGTCGAAGTGACCGAGGAACCCGCCGATAGTGAGCCAGAGGATGAGCAGACCCGACATCATACTGACCGCAAAACCGATACTGAAAATGTTGAGCTGCGGCGCCGCCCGGGTCATGACACCAAAGGCGAAGTTGATTAGGAGCAAGGCGACGATGGCTGAGAGCGACATCACCAAAGCAGCCTGATACATCACACCCAGAAACGCACTCAGGGTTTTCATGGATGAAACCGAGAGGCCGTGCTCGGAGACAGGCAGTGTCTCGAAACTAAGAATGACCAGCCGCAGCATCACCAGATGACCATCCAGCGCCAGAAACACCAAGGTCGCCAGCATCAGATAAAACTGACCCACCACGGGGGCAGACTGGCCATTCATCGGGTCCACCAGGGTGGCAAAACCCAGACTGGTCTGCATAGCGATGACCTGACCGGCCATCACGAAGCTCTCCATCAGAAACTGGGTCATCAGGCCGAGGGCAATTCCGATCAGCAACTGCTGGCCCAATACCAGAAAGCTGCCGACCGAGAAGAGTTCAATGAAAGGCATTTTCGGAAGCAACGGAGCAATCAGAAAGGTGATGGCCAAAGCCAGCCCCATCCGTACCCGCGCAGGAGCGAGGCGGCTGCCGAACACCGCCATCACCATCAGCAGACTGCTCACCCGCGCCAGCGGCCAGAGGATGGAAGACAACCACTCCATGATCAGAGCGGTTGTGTAGGTCATCCCACCACCTCGGGGATTTGATTGACCATCAGTATGAAGAAGTCCATCAGACTCTGCATTCCCCAGTGAGCACCAATTCCCAAGGCCAGCAGGGTCACGATAAGACGGGGCAGAAAGCTCAGGGTCTGTTCGTTGATGGAGGTGGCCGCCTGAAAGATGGCTACCACCAGTCCGATAGCGAGGCTGGGCAGGATCACGGCGCTGACCATGATATTGACCAGCCAGAGCGCCTCGCGAAAGACGTCGACAAAGGTTTCAGGACTCATGTTCGGGCTCCTTGCGCTCGACCGGCTAACCGGCACCCAGTCCGAAACTGTTGGCCAGCGACCCCAGAATGAGGTTCCAGCCATCCACCATCACAAACAGCATCAGCTTGAAAGGCAGCGAGACAATCATCGGCGAGAGCATCATCATCCCCATCGCCATCAGAATACTGGCGACCACCAGATCGATGACCAGAAATGGCAAGAACAGCATAAAACCAATCTGGAAGGCGGTTTTCAGCTCGCTGGTGACAAACGCCGGGATCAGCACCCGTAGCGGCACATCGGCCGGTTTCTCCACCTGCACGTTGGCGATCTCCATAAAGGTGTTGAGATCCTTGATCCGGGTCTGGGCCAACATGAACTGGTGGATGGGCAACTCGGCCCGCTCCAGCGCCTCTTTTGCCTGAATGGTTTCGGCCAGATAGGGCTGCAGCGCCTCATCATTGATGCGATCCAGCACCGGCGACATGATGAAAAACGACATGAACAGGGCAATGCCGATCAACACCTGGTTGGAGGGACTCTGTTGCAGACCGATCGCCTGGCGCAAGATACCCAGCACCACTATGATGCGGGTAAACGAGGTCATCATGATCACCATGGCCGGCAAGAAGGAGAGCGCGGTCATCAGCGCCAGCACTTGCAGGGTCAGGCTGTACTCCTGAGAGCCATCCCCCATGGTCTTGACGGTCACCGCCGACATGGCGTCCTGTGCCAGCGCTGGCCAGGAGCAAAACAGTGGTATCAGCAGGCTGACCAACAGCCCCGTTTTCAGCCATAAGCCGTTAGCTTTTTTCATGCTTGCCCATCAATTTGCCAAGCTGCTGGGAAAACGCCTGCGGCTGGTTTTCGTCCAGCGGCTCCTCCAGCCGGTAGAGAAAGTTGACCTGCTGCGGTGTTACGCCGACCAGCAACTGCTGTTCGCCCACCTTGACCACCAGCAGCTTCTCTTTGTAACCCACCGGCAACGAGGCGATGACCCGCATCTGGTCGCCCCCCATGGCGGTCGCCAGCTTGCTCTTCTTGAGCAGAAAGCCCAGCACCAGAATGAGACCAATCACCATCAGACTGGAGAGCAACCAGGAGCTCAGACTAGGCACGTTGGCAGATGCCGCTGTCTCGGCAAAGGCCGGAACAGGCAGCAATAACAACAGGAGGCGCATCATTTGAGCTTCTTGATCCGTTCAATCTGGCTGATGACGTCAGTCAGGCGGATACCGAACTTGTCGTTCACCACAACCACCTCGCCGTGAGCGATCAGGGTACCGTTGACCAATACGTCCAGCGGCTCGCCTGCAACCCGATCCAGCTCCACCACCGAGCCCTGGTTCAGCTGCAACAGGTTGCGGATGCTGATCTGGCTGCGGCCCACCTCCATGGCGATAGTGACCGGAATATCGAGAATGGTGTCGAGCTTGCGACGCTCCTCGGCACTGATGGGGGCATCATCTTTCAACTCTTCCAGCGGGGCTGGCTTGGCTTCCGCCGTCACCTGCTCCTCCAGAGCCGCAGCCCAGGCATCAGCCATCAGATCCTCTTCCTCAGTTCCGCTCATCTTGTTTCCTTATGCTACTTCGTGACCGTTTACCGTAATAAACCGTCAATTATCGCTGTTGATCTTCGATACTGCGCTCGAGCTCTTCCAGCTCGGCCTCGCCATCAATTCGTACCCCGCCCCGGGTCACCAGATGCATCTCCGTCTTGACCCCTTCCGGACGTTTGAGCTTGTCGGTGATCTTGAGCGCCACATTATCCTTGGTGCGGCCCATCTTGGCGTGGAAAGTGGGCAAGTCCTCCACAAAAACCAGCAGATTTTCCGGCATATCGACCGGAATGATATCGCCGGGTCGCAGCTCCATCAGTTCACGCAGGGTGAGTTCGGTCTCCAGCAGCTTGGCCCGCAGCTCCACCTTGACGTCCATGATTTCGTCACGCAGCGCCTTGCTCCAACGTACATCGGTATCCCCCTTGTCACTCTGCACACCGGCGTCCAGCAGCTCGCGAATCGGTTCCAGCATGGAATAAGGCATCGCCACGTGGAAGTCGCCGCCGCCACCATCGAGCTCGATGTGGAACGAGCTGACCACGATCACCTCGGTCGGGCTGACGATGTTGGCCATTGCCGGGTTCACTTCGGAGTCGAGATACTCGAACCCCACATCCATCACTGGCGCCCAGGCATCCTTGTAATCCTCAAACACCAGTTTGAGCAGCATCTGGATAATGCGCCGTTCGGTCGGGGTAAATTCGCGCCCTTCAATCTTGGCGTGATAACGGCCATCGCCACCGAAGAAGTTCTCCACTAGGATGAAGACCAGTCGGGCCTCCATGGTGATGAGCGCCGTCCCCTTGAGCGGGCGGAAGCGCACCATGTTGAGACTGGTCGGCACAAACAGGGTATGAACATACTCGCCAAACTTGAGCATCTGCACGCCGTTGATCGAGACCTCGGCGGTACGACGCATCATGTTGAACAGACTGATCCGCATATGGCGGGCGAAACGTTCATTCACCAGCTCCAGCGTCGGCATGCGACCACGGACGATGCGGTCCTGGGAGGAGAAGTCAAACTGGGCTACGCCGGGGTCTCCAGCGCCGCCTATCTCTTCCTCTTCGACATCATCGACACCGTGCAAGAGGGCATCAATTTCGTCCTGACTTAACAGATCGCTCACGCTTCACCTACTGCATTACAAAGCCGGTAAACAGCACTTGTTCGATAACGGGGGAAGAGACCAGGTCCTTGAGCACCCTACGGCACTCTTCCAGTGAATCCTTGCGCAGCTTCTCCTTGCCTTCGAAGGTCATCAGCTGTTCGGCACTGGCTGCACTGAATACCCGCAACAAGGTGCCTTCAATCAGGGGGATATTCTGTTTGGCCAGCGTCTCGTCGGCGGTACCGCGCACCATCAGCTGGATCTTGATCTGCACCAGTCGATCTCGCTGGGCACCTGCGACGTTGAAGACAAAGGGGCGCGGCATACCGACATAGAGGGAAGGTTTAGGCGCTTCCTCCTTGGGTGCGGCCTCGGCACCTTCCGCCGCTTCAGCGGGCGGTTTATCGGAGCCGGAGAGCATCAGGAAGGCGCCAGCACCACCACCGCCCAGCAAAATTACCGCCAAGGCAATGATAATGATCAGCTTCTTTTTCTTGCCCGCAGCCGGGTCTTTTAGCGTCAACTCGTTATCGTCAGCCATCCCTTATCCACCCTAGTCTCAAACTTGTTCGATATCATAAACTTACTCGGGATTGCATCAAGCATAGAAATCAATTCCGGAACCGTTTGTCGATTCCACCAGCAAACTGGGGTTGGATGTGGTGAGATCCCCTTCAACCAGCCCGTTACCGGACCGCGGCTGACCACTACTCTGACCTTGCTGCCCCTGCCCGTTAAAGGTGGGCTGGCCCTGTTGTTGCGACTGCTGCTGCACCTGCGTCTGACCAAGCTGGATCCCCTGCCCTGCCAGCATGTCACGCAGCCGGGGCATCGCCTGCTCCAGCATCTCGCGGGTCTGTCCATGTTGTACCACAAAATGGACGTTGGCCTGGCTGTCGGCCCCCATCTGGATCTGGATCTTCATCTTGCCAAGGCCGAGGGGGTCGAGCTGAATTTCCGCCTGTTGCAGTTTTTCGGCCAGCATCACATTGACCTTCTGGTGCAATTCGGCAGGCGCTTCCTGACTGGCCAGTTTCAAATGAGGTAAATTCTGCGACTCACGGCGCAACGTCGTCTCAGCGGCGGGCGCCCGGCTATCGGCTACCTGTGGCTGAGTCTGGCTGTTCTGGCTATGCTGAACGGTCTGGCTCGCGCTGCTCTCACTGCTAGATGTCGTCGCAACCAGGCTCTTCTCCGCCTCACCGGCCTTCGGTTTTACCTCAAGCGAAACCGCTTTGCGCACCTCGTCGGTGCCGGTCACTTCCATCTGCTTGATGCCGGCTGAAATAGTCGACAGCGGCGCTTGCGGCCCCTGAGATTCAGCCTGTGCCAACACCTGCTGCGGCGCCACCATCACGGGGGCGGCAGCACTATCGGTCGGAGCCGTCGCATTTGTCGTTACGCTGCTCTGGGCTGCGGCACTTTGCGCCGTCGTCACGTGCGCCGAACCTTGATTAGCGGCGGTGGCTTGCTGCTGGCTACCCTCGGCGGCCCCCTTTTCTGCCCCCTTGCCAGCTACCCCACTTCCATCCGCAGTTGCTGAGGTGGTTGCAGCGCCAGCTTCAGGCTGCTTGAGCCCCTCGCTGAAGGCCTTGAGCGCAGCCCCCTGAGTCGCGGCTTGCGTCGCCTGCCCCTTGTTAGTCAAAACATTACCGGCGACGAGATCGGATTTGCTGTCGCCAGTCTCTTTGGTTGCAAGAGACTCCACGGATTTGGCGGTGCTTGCCGACTCATCGACCGGCAGCACCTTGGCCAGCAGGGCCATTCGCTCTGCCCCCGTTAGGGGCTTGGTGTGCTTGCCATCAGCCCCGAGGGTTTCGCCCTTGGCAGAGGCTTTCTCCCCGGCCTGCCCATCCGCAATAGTGGCGACATCTTCACCTTCAGAGGAGAGAACGGCAGCAGAGGCATCGCCCTGCGCCACCACTCGCGCCGCTGAGGACGATACGGTGGTTTCTGAAGTCGAATTGGCGGTCGTCGCCAGCGGCGACTGCGCCCCGGTCTGACCGGCAAGCTGGCTGGCAATTCTGGCAGCGGCAGGAGTCTGCTCGCTTTCATCAAGCGCAATCCCCTCCAGCTCACCCTCTTGCGGCAACGGATTGCCGTCTACCACAGTGGCGCTCTGTTGGGCTGCTACCGCCAGCTGGGGTGTCACTAGCGAGGTATCGAGCTTGAGGGAGTCTTGCAGACGCAGCAGAAAGTCGGTGGCAGGGACCTCCTCCACCTTGTTGTCGGCGTCAGAAGCCTGCTCCTTGCCGGTCTCCTCTTTGGGAGAGGCGCTCTCGGTCGCCAAAGATTTGGCTGATCGGACATGGTTACCGCCCTGAGTGGCCTCGGCGGCGCCCTGTTCGCTGTTCCGGGCCTTGGCAATCAGGGTGGCGAAATCCCCCTTACTGTCGCTGCCGGTCCCACCATCGATGCTTTTGCTCTCGACGGAACCGCTCAGAGGCGCTTTATCCAACCCGTTGGCCGCAGCCGAAGGCGTTTGTGTCAACAGTGTCTGCATCATGATGGGATCCCTGAATTCTGGTGGCCCCCAAAGAGATGGCCACCGACAATGTCCATATCAAAGCAAGTTACAGGCCAGATTGATGAAAACGTCGCAACATGGCGTACTCATCCAGCATCTTCTGCTCCTGACGCTGGGCTTTCTGCTGCTCGCGGCTCGCCTGCTTCTCCAGCAACAGCTCTACCGCCTTGCGCCGCTGCTGGGCCGCCAGCCACTCTTCACGGCGTTGTTCCAGCGCCTGACGCACCTGCAACACCCCTTCGTACTGCTGGGTCGCTGCCTGTTCGAGCTTGTTGATAAAGGCGTGATACTGGGTGTTTTGCTGAGGTGAAATCCCCTGCAGGCCGCGATCGGTCCACTGCTGGTGATAGATCTGGCGGTACTGGTTGAGGGCATTTTGCTGATCCATAAACAGCTTGAGATCCTGCTGCGCCTTCACCAGCGCCAGCGCACACTGCTGCTCCGCCTCCACCAGCCGATCGGCCAACAATACCAACCCTTTACTCATCGTCGACCTCTCTGTTACCGACCATCATCAGCGCATCAATGGCATCGCCACCATCTGCAAGGCTTGCAGGCCATCATCGTAGTGAATGACCTCGCGCATCCCCTGCTGCAAGAACTGATCCAGATAGGGTTTTTGAATGATGGCGCGGTCAATACGCGGATCGGAACCCTGACTGTAGGCGCCGATGGTGATGAGATCCCGGTTCTGCTGATAGAGGGAGTAGAACTGCTTGAGGGTGCGCGCCAAATCCATATGTTCCGGCGAGGTCACCATGGGCATGACCCGGCTGATGGACTTCTCGATGTCGATAGCCGGATAGTGGCCCGCATCGGCCAGCTCGCGCGACAGCACTATGTGGCCATCGAGGATCGCCCGCGCCGCATCGGCAATGGGATCTTGCAGGTCATCCCCCTCGGTCAGGACGGTGAAGAAGGCGGTTATGGAGCCCTGGCCGTCACTGCCGTTACCCGCCCGCTCCACCAGCGCCGGTAATTTGGCAAATACCGAGGGAGGATAGCCCTTGGTCGCCGGCGGCTCGCCCACCGCCAGCGCGATCTCACGCTGGGCCTGAGCGTAACGGGTGAGGGAGTCCATCAAGAGCAGCACATTGAGCCCCTGATCGCGGAAATACTCGGCGATGGCCAGCGCCGTTTCACACCCCTTTAGCCGCATCAGCGGCGAGGCATCGGCGGGAGCCGCTACCACCACGGAGCGGGCACGGCCCTCCTCTCCCAGAATGTCTTCAATAAACTCTTTCACTTCCCGGCCCCGTTCACCGATGAGGCCGACCACCACCACATCCGCCACCGAGCCGCGGGTCATCATGCCCAGCAGCACCGATTTACCGACACCGGAACCGGCAAACAACCCCATCCGCTGGCCCTGACCGACCGTCAGCACGGCGTTGATGGCGCGCACCCCCACGTCCATCGGCTGATGGATCGGGCGGCGAGAGAGCGGGTTGATGCGGTGCTGGGCAAACTGCACGGTCTGGGAGGAGAGAATGGGGCCGAGGCCATCGAGTGGCTGACCAATGCCGTCGATGACCCGACCAAGCAGGTTCATCCCGACCGGAATGCCGTGCTCTTCGGTAATGGGCACCACTCGGGCACCGGGGATCACCCCCTTGAGCTGCTCGCTCGGCATCAGATAGAGGCGATCGCCAGAAAAACCGACCACTTCAGCCTCCAGCATCCCATCAAGGGTATCGATGCGGCAGAGAGCACCGATGGCGGCGCGGCAGCCAATGGCTTCGAGGGTCAGCCCCACCACCCGGGTCAATTTGCCGGCGACCGGCGGTTTGGGGGCGCTGTCGCGTACCTTGTACCCTTGCAACCGGTTCAGTAGCGAGCCGCTCATCTGGCCTCCTGAGAGCTAAAAAGTGCAGCCGGACAGCAACGTCCGGCATCGGTTATGGGCGTGAGTCCTGCGAAGCCGGTTTCTGCGACGCATTGTCCCGCAAGAAGTTGCGCAGCAACTGATCGATGCGCCCGGAGAGGGTCAGATCGATGCTGGAGAGCTCGGTAGCCAGTTGCAGATCGCCGGGGGAGAGAGTGGGATCGCTCTGCAATCGCCAGTGGCGCTTGGCGCACTCGTCGGCGCCAAATGCCTGCTCGATTCGCGCGATATCGTCGGGATGCAACATCAGAGTCACCCCCTGTTCGGCGGCAGGCAGCAAGGCCAGCCCCTCTTTAAGCGCCTCCAGCAGAATGCGGGGGGAGGTCTCCGCTTCGTGACGAATAAGCGCGCGGGCCAGTTGCATCACCAGCGAGACCAGCTGCTGCTCCACCGCCTGATCCAGCTCGTTAAGCGGATTGGCAAGGCGGGCGGCGAGCCCCTGCCAGTGAGCGATCTCCTGCTCTACCAGCTCGCGGCCCATGGCCAGCCCCTCCTCGCGCCCCTGTTCGAGACCGGCAGAATGACCCTGTTGCAATCCTTCCAGCTTGCCCTCTTCCATACCCTTGGCATAACCGGACTCGCGCCCCTCGGCCATCCCCTCTTCCCAGGCGGCCTGACGGATCGCTTCAAGCTCTTCGGCTGTGATGCTGGGGGTCGGCTCCTGTTCGGGCTCCGGCTCCACCACCTCCTCTTCCTGCTGATACCAGTCAGGGGCCAGGCCAAGAGCATTGGTAGGCGCTCCCGCCTCTACCTCGACCTCCATCTCGGGCCAGCCCCAGGTCTCTACCCGGGCATCATCGCCGTCGGGGCGCACATAACCACGCAGTTTGTTGTTCATGCTTTGCGCGGCTCCTTACCACTGCCTGATGCGGGCTTGGCATCGCAATTCTGTTTATGGGCCATGGCTTAGAGGAACTCCTCGCCGCCACCGGCACCCAGCATGATTTCGCCAGCATCCGCCAGACGACGGGCGATGGAGAGGATCTCTTTCTGGGCCGCTTCCACTTCGGAGACCCGGATCGGCCCCATGGCCTCCAGATCGTCTGCCAGCATTTCGGCCGCCCGTTTGGACATGTTCTTGAAGATCTTCTCGCGCATCTGATCGTCGGAACCCTTGAGGGCGCGTTGCAGCAGATCCCCCGGCACTTCCCGCAGCATGGTCTGGATGCCACGGTCGTCCACATCGATAAGGTTCTCGAACACGAACATCAAATCCTGGATCTGCTGGCTCATCTCCTCGCGACTCGCGGATGGAGTCCATCAGCTGACCTTCGATGTTGGTGTCGAGGTAGTTCATGATGTTGGCTGCAGCCTTCAGGCCGCCCATCTTGGCTGCCTGGGCACCGGCCGCACCGGCGAACTGTTTCTCCATGATGTCGTTCAGCTCTTGCAGCGCCGCCGGTTGTACCTCTTCCAGGTTGGCGATACGCATCACCAGATCGAGGCGCACCTGCTCGGGGAACTGGCTCAGGATCTCGGCTGACTGCTCCGGCTCCAGATAGGAGAGCACGATAGTCTGGATCTGCGGGTGTTCGTTCTGGATGATGCTGGCCACCTGACGGGCATCCATCCACTTGAGCGAATCGAGACCGCGGGCGCCGGAACCGAGAATGATCTGGTCCACCAGATTGCTCGCCTTGTCCTCGCCAAGGGCCGCCACCAACGCCTTGCGCACGAAGTCTTCACTGCCGATACCGATGTTGGTGTACTTCTGGATATCGTCGATGAATTGACGGTGCACCGCCGCCACCCGATCGTGACTGAAGTCGGACATGGAGGCCATCGACATACCGAGCCGCTGCACCTGCTTGGGCTCGAGATGACGGAAGATCTGGGCGGCATCCTCTTCATTGAGGCTGAGCATCAGCACCGCAGCCATCTCCATCCCCGACATCTGGTCGAGGATCTGGCGCTGACTGTCGGTGATGTCATTGCCGGTGACTTGACTCTTCTTTTCTTCAGGCATCTTTGTTCGTTACCCATTCTTTAATGACCTGAGCGGCCAGATCCGGCTCGTTCGCCACCAGCGCACGTACCGCCTTGAGCAAGTCTTCGTCACGGTGCAGATCCGGCAGTTTCAGCTGACCATCGCGTACACCAAATACCTGATCGTTCTCGACTTGTGCTGACAGCAGACTCAACTCGTCGTCGCCACCCAGTACGGTGTGGTTGTCGAAATCCACTTCCCCTTCCGGTTTGGCATCCGGATAGAGCAGTCGCTTGAGCATGGGGCGAACCACGGTGACGATCAAGACGATGATCACCAGTACCGAGGCGGCAATCCGCACCGCACGCCAGAACCAGGGCTGATCGTAGAGCGGCACCTCGGCCACGGTATCAAGCTCTGGGCGATTGAACGGAATCGCGACCACCTCAAGGGTATCACCACGGGTCACATCAAAGCCAAGGCCACCGCTCAGCAAACGACGCAATGTATCGAGTTCTGCCTGGGTGCGCGCCTCACGGGTCACGGCCCCGTCGGCACCGGGCACCGCTTTGTAATCCACGGCAACCGAGACGGTCATGCGGCGAATGCCTCCCATCTGGCGACGGGTATGGCTGACGGTGGTATCCAGCTCGAAGTTGCGGGTCGCCTCTTTGCGGGAACGGCCCGAAGCAGCAGCGCTGGCACCATCACCACCGGTCGCCTCCTCGGGAATATTGGAGGCGGCAGGGGGCTGGTTGGAGAGTGCACCAGGCACACCACCGTTGCTGCCGCTGGCGCTGTTCTCTTCCATGGTCATCTCGGAGCGCACAGCAGGCAAGTCAGGGTTGTAAGTCTTGCGGGTCTGCTCCTGCTGGGAGAAGTCGAGGGAGAGATCCACTTCCGCCGTATAGTTGTCGGCCCCCAGCACCGGGATCAGGATGGCGTCAATTTTTTGTTTGTACTCCAGCTCCTGCTTCTGCTGCATGGCAAACTCTTTGCGAGTCTGGGCCGAGATCGGGTCTTGCGAGCCGGAGTTGAGCAGGCGGCCATTCTGGTCGGTGACGGTGACGCGGGTCGGCTCGAGACCGTGCACGGCAGAGGCAACCATATCGACAATGGAGTCCACCTCCCCCTGCCCCAGCGCCGCTCCTTTCAGGTTGAGCACCACGGTGGCACTGGGTTTGCGTTCGTTGCGGGCAAACACGTTGTCTTTCGGGATAGCCAGCAGCACCTGGGCCTTGGCCACATTCTGGAACTGCTCGATGGCGCTCGCCAGCTGGCGCTCGCGGCTCAGCTTCAGACGTTCACTCTCCATCCGCTGGCTGACGCCGAAACTGGAATCTTTGAGCAGGATATCTTCACCACCGATGCTGCTATCGGTGGCATTGGCAAGACCGGCACGGGTCAGGGCCAGCTGGATATTGGGGTAGCTTTCGGCGTTGACCAGCACGCTCTTACCATCCACTTCATAGGGGATCTTCTGCTGATCGAGGAAATCGAGAGTCTTCACCAGCTCCTGGGTGGTGTAGGTGCCGAGGGGACGCATGTCCGGCTCCTTGCCCCACAGCAGGATAAACACCGCAATGGCCAGACAGATGGCAAGCCCCAGGATCAGGGTGATTTGCCGCAGCACATCGGTGTTGGACAGGAAGCCCAGCGCCGAACTCTTCTGCTCATTTTCATCGAGGGCGGCGGTGCCCTCATCGTTTATCAGCAGATCGCCGTTTTGGTCAGTAGCCACGATTTATGTCCTTATTGCTGACATGTTCATGATGTTCAGTCGTCATGGTTTATTGGCGTCGCTTATACCGGCATGTTCATGATGGTCTTGTAGGCATCGACCATCTTGTTGCGCACCTGTACCGTGGCTTCAAAGGCGATGGAGGATTTTTGGCCCGCGATCATCACCTCGGCCAGATCCACCGACTTGTCACCCATATCGAAACGGGTACGCAGGTCATTGGCGGCCCCTTGCAGCTCGTTGACGTTGCCAAGCGCCTGTTGCAGCAGCTGACCAAAGTCGGAGGTTACCTGACGACCGGGTTGTGCCAGCGGCGTTGCGCCTGCTTCGATCTTGAGCGCCTGCATCTCTTGCATCAGGCTGCTTGCACTAATTTCCATTTTCCATCCCCAGACAAATCATTGACGCTGGCATGCAACAAGCAATTAGAGTGCCAATGAGTTAAAAGCGCGATGCAGATGAGTGGCCAGACCAGGTTGGGCGGGTTCGACAACGGCAGGTGGCTCTGATTAAATCCGACTCTGACGCCCACTTTTGCTGGCTGGCAAGGAGTCCGCTCTGGATTATCGCAAACCCGTGTTCAAGGCGATGGACTACATCAGCCACCATCTGGATGACAATCCGGGCCTGGATGAGGTCGCAGCGGCGGCGGCCATCTCCACCTTCCACTTCCACCGTATTTTCAAAACGATGGTCGGCGAAACCATTGCCGGATTTACCCGGCGCCTGCGTATGGAGCGCGCAGCCCGTCGCTTGCTCGCCTCTCCCCAGAGCGATATCACCACCCTCGCACTGGCCGCCGGGTTCTCCAGCTCGCAGAATTTCGCCAAGGCCTTTCGCCTGCACTTCGCCATGAGCCCCTCGGAATACCGCCAGCAGCAGGGGGGAAACTGGAAAAGCAAGATTGGAAACGATCCCCTTCCCTTTGACACCTATGATGGCCTGGTCATGCACCCGGTCACCGAACACCCGGGTCTGTTGCAGGGGGCAAGCGTCAGGCTGATGCCCGCCCGGCGCGTGGCGTACATGCGCCGCCTGGGCCCCTATGGCAAAGAGACCTGTGAGCAAGCTCATCGGGATTTGCTCGCGCTGTTCGCCTCAGACGAGGCGATGACACCGGCTGGTACCCTGAGTCTCTATTGGGATATCCCCGATATCACCGATGAGACCCGTTGCCGTACTGACATCTGCATCGAGCTGGGGCCAGAGATCCCCGCTGGGCGCCAGTTAACCACCCAGACCATCGCCGCGGGCCCCTATGCGGTTTGTCAGTTTATCGCTCGCGGCGATCAACTGGTTGCCTGCTGGGAAACGGCGTTTCGCTGGGTAGTGGGCCAAGGGCTGAACTGCGACGATCGCCCGTGTTACGAGCAATACCACGCAGGCACGGACCCCGACCGGGAGCATTACGTGTTTGATATCTGTATCCCGCTGATCAACCGATAAGCCGATACCTCATTTCCATTTACCCACTTCGGTGCCTTCGGGCACCGAAGCGACGGAGTCATGCCCATGAATATCAAAACGCTGTTTCTCGCCAGCCTGCTGGTAACGCTTCCCGCTGCCGCCAATGCCCAGTCACAGAGCCAGACACTGATCTTTGGCGGCACCATCTACAGTGGTGATCCGGCGAACCCTCACCCGGAAGCGGTCGGCATTGAAGGTAAAAAGATCGTGGCAGTCGGCAGCTATCAGGAGGTCAGTGCCCGCCTCGGCAACCATGCCAAGCGTCTTGATCTGAAAGGAAAGTACCTGATGCCGGGGCTCATCGACAGCCATGTTCATGCGGCATTTGCCGGTTTTCAGGGGATGACGGTTAACTTTCCTGACGCCATGAGTGAGGTTGAGCAGGTGCAGCAATTTCTGACCCGCAGCAAGGATGATCCCCGCCTGACACTGGGCGATGTAGAGCTATACAGCAATGTCTCCCTCGACTACTGGCATCAGCTTCCCCTGCTCGATCAGGTGTTCAATGGCCCGCAATACCGGCAGATCCCGGTAGTGCTTGCCGGTTCGGATGCCCACACCGGTTGGGCCAATCAGGCCATGCTGCGCAAGGCTGGCATTGATGCCGACACCCTTGACGGTCGTTATGCTCCGCTGAAAGGCAATTTTGGCCTCACCCCATCCGGCAAGCTCAATGGCTTTGCCTCGGAAGGCGGCTGGGATGCCATCCTCAAGGCGCTGCCCCCCGTCAGCGACGAGACGATTGCCAGTGCCATCATGACTGCCGCCAAACAACTCAATCAGGTGGGCATTACCGCCTGGATGGACCCTATCAGCAACATTCGCCCCCTTGCCCCCATCTTCAACGCCGAGCCGGATCGCCGCGATACCGGCCTGCTGCCGGCGTACAGCATGCTCTCCCGGGAAGACAAACTGACCGGACATGTATCCGCACTGGCACTGGTGGGGATCCACGCATCACCCGCCATCATTGATGACGTATTGGCGCTGCAACAGCAGTTTCAAGATGCCCCGGACGTTAAACTGGTGGGGATCAAGATCCTGCAAGATGGTGTCATCGAGTATCCATCCCAGACCGCCAAGTTGAGCGATCCCTACCTCAACCGTCCCGGTTACAGCGGCAAGAACGATCTGGACAAGCAGCGTTTCAACGAGCTGATCCGCACCGCGGATGCCCATCAACTTATCGCTCACTTTCATGCCATCGGCGATCGGGCCGTCCGAGAATCCCTCGATGCCATCGCCTATGCCCGGGCCCACAATCGGGATCACCGCCTGCTGCACAGCATCACCCATCTGGAGGTAGTGAGCCCGGCCAGTATTGCCCGCTTCAAACCGCTTAATGTGGCCGCATCGATGCAACTGTTGTGGGCCGGGAAAAACGTGGCGACCACCCTGCTGCTTGATGGAAAAGTGCCCCCGGCACTGCTAGCCCGCCTCTATCCGGCAGGCAGCTTGCTGCAAAGCGGCGCCATTATCGCCGGCGCCAGTGACTGGCCGGTCTCCAGCCCCAACCCTTTCCTCGCCATGTATACCGCGATCACCCGCCAAGGTGAGCTTGGCTTGCTGCCCCCCGCCAGCGAGCAGATCAGCCGTCAGGCCATCTTGCAGGCCTATACCCTCAACGCCGCCAAGGTGATTGGGCGGGAGAAGGAGATTGGCTCCATCAGCGCGGGCAAGAGTGCTGACCTTATCTTGCTGGATCGCAATCTGGAACAGGTAGCAAGCGAAGAGCTCAAGGAGACCAAGGTGCTCTGGACCATGTTCAAGGGCAAGCAGGTCTATTCAGCCCACTGACACCGAGAGAACAAACAGGCCCGCACTGCGGGCCTGTTGGCGAGATCACGACAAGCGCATGGCGTGCAGTGAGCAACCGATAACGGCGGGATTAGCGGCTCGTTTCAGTCAAGTCCTTGTCAATCCAGTATTTGGAACCGGAGATATTGGCATCGAGCAGCAGGCCCTTCTCGCCAATCTGGTAGATCGCCATGCCGCCATTGTATTTGGCAGTCAGCTCGGCGCTCTCCTTGCCGGCCACCACACCCACTTCGGAGGTGGCCTCCCACCCCTGAGTCACGAAGGCATCGAATCTGGCCTTGTCTTCAAACAGGATCACCTGCTGATAGAACTTGCCGCCAATCCCGGCCGCCAGACCTGCGCCAAACATCTTCATATAGGTGTGCTTGCCGGTTTTGCGATTGACTGCCACCCCGGCCCCCTGATTGGTATGCAGCATCAGGGAGAACTTGCGCGAATCGAACACTGCATAGCCATAAGCCTTGTCAAACAACAACTTGGCTGATGGCTGCTCGTTGAACAACCGGATCAGCGCAGTGTCGGCCATGGTATTGAGCGCGATCCTCGCCTCTTTCGCCGTCTTGGGGTTGAGCATCTCGTTGAGCTCCTTGTCGGCTGCCTTCAGCCACTCCTTACCGGTCGCGATGCTCTTGTCGGTCCAGACCCCGGCGGTATTGAACGCCTCTTCACCCCATGCAGAGATGGAAGCCCAGCTCTTCTTGGAGAAATCGCTGAGATCCTGCCACACCTCCTTGCTGGTCTCGCTCACTGCCGCTCCCAGATCGGACGCTGCGGCCTTGAGCTTGGCCCAGTCGGCATAACAGGGTGAGAAGGCCAGACTCAGTGACAGGGCCAGCAACCAGTTACGCTTGTTCATTTTTTCACTCCCGTATTGTCGAGTGTCTGGGTTACCTGGGGCGATCACCTACAACAGGCTACCCGCTGAAAATCACTCCCGCATTATCGGAAGGGGAATCCGGTTAAGCAATCATTGAGTCCTGTTTATACCGCCACAGCCCGACTGCGGTTAACAAAAAGGCTGCTCATCAAAGAGGAGCAGCCTTGTTAAGCACAGTAAAACCGGACGGGCTTATTCGACCATCATCACCTTGCAGGTGTTGGTACTACCCACGGTTTCCATCTTGTCACCGTGCGTCAGCAGCACCATGTCTCCGCTCTGCAGCAGCCCCTTCTCCTTGAGCACGGCCAGCGCGTCGCGGCACACTTCGTAGACCGGTTTGGTCTCGTCACCGTCAAACATCACCGGAGTGACGCCGCGGTAGAGATTGGTCCAGGCCAGGGTCTTGTTGTGGGGAGACATGGCGAAGATCGGCAGACCGGAACTGATACGGGACATCAGCAGCGGGGTGGTACCGGATTCGGTCAGTGCCACGATCGCCTTGACCCCTTCCAGGTGGTTGGCCGCATACATGGTGGACATTGCCACCGCCTCTTCTACCGAGGTGAAGGTGTAGCTCATGCGGTGGTTGGAGACGTTCAGGCTCGGGTGCTTCTCGGCACCGACACAGACGCTTGCCATGGAGGTCACGGTCTCGATGGGGAACTGACCGGCGGCAGTCTCGGCGGAGAGCATCACCGCATCGGTACCATCCAGCACGGCGTTGGCCACGTCCATGACCTCTGCACGAGTCGGCAGCGGCGCGTTGATCATCGACTCCATCATCTGGGTAGCGGTGATCACCACGCGGTTCAGGCGACGGGAGTGGCGGATCAGCTTCTTCTGTACGCCAACCAGCTCGGGGTCACCGATCTCGACACCCAGATCGCCACGGGCGACCATCACAGCATCGGAACCGAGGATGATGTCTTCCATCGCCTCATCGGTGGCGACGGTTTCGGCGCGCTCAACCTTGGCCACGATCTTGGCATTGGAACCGGCTTCGCGGGCCAGCTCGCGGGCATAACGCAGGTCATCACCACAACGGGGGAAGGAGACAGCCAGATAGTCCACATTCATGCGGGCAGCGGTCTTGATGTCTTCCTTGTCTTTCTCGGTCAGGGCCGGAGCGGAGAGACCGCCCCCTTTCTTGTTGATGCCCTTGTTGTTGGAGAGCGGCCCGGCCACGGTCACCGTGGTGTGAATGCGGGTGCCTTCAACCTGCTCGACCTTCAGCTGTACACGGCCATCGTCCAGCAGCAGGATGTCGCCCTGTACCACATCGTCTGGCAGGCTCTTGTAGTCGATACCGACCTGCTCCTGACAACCTTCACCCTTGCCGAGTGCCGCGTCGAGAATGAACTTGTCACCGATGGCCAGATAGATTTTGCCATCCTTGAAAGTGGAAACACGGATTTTCGGGCCTTGCAGATCACCCATGATGGCGACGTGACGACCGAGCTTGGCAGCAATGTCACGCACCTGATTGGCGCGCAGGATATGGTCTTCAGCAGTGCCGTGAGAGAAGTTCATCCGCACCATGTCGGCCCCGGCGCGGATGATCCCTTCGAGGATCCCTTCGCGGTCGGTAGCCGGACCGAGTGTGGTTACAATCTTTGTACGTCTAGGCATGAAAGACTCCAATATGAAGTTGATATGACTTGAGATTCTGCCCCATCAAGCCCATGGCTCGATGCACCCGTTTACAAACCATCTGGGTGGTTTTTGTTATTAAATTACAATACTACACCAAGGCGGGTGGCATAGACAGTCGGGGGCCTGAGCCCCCGACGGTTCAGGAAGAGTGCGGGGTTTCGAAGCGGGATTCGCGCAATCCCTCTTTTACTTTCTTCAGATTTTCGCGAAATTTCATCCCCCGGCGCAGGGTAAAACCGGTCGCCAGCACATCCACCAGCGCCAGCTGGGCGATGCGGGATGCCATCGGCATATAGACATCGGTATCTTCCGGCACATCCATGGAGAGCACCAGATTGCACTCGCGGGCCAGCGGGGAGTCCTTGGCGGTCATGCCGATCACGGTGGCGTCGTTCTCGCGGGCCAGCGCGGCGATCTCGACCAGTGCCTTGGTGCGGCCGGTGTGGGAGATGAGCACCACCACATCCCCTTCGCTGCTGTTGATGCAGCTCATGCGCATCATGACGATATCGTCAAAGCTCACTACCGGAATGTTGAAGCGAAAGAATTTGTTCTGGGCATCGCGGGCAACGGCGGAGGAGGCGCCAAGGCCGAAGAAGCTGATCTTCTTGGACTGGGTCAGGATATCGACGCAGCGGTTGATGGCAGAGATATCCAGGCTGTTTTTGGCGGCATCCAGACAGGCCATGGTGGATTCGAAGATCTTGGCGGTGTAGGTATCAGGCCCATCTTCCGCTTCCACATGACGATTTACGTAAGGGGTGCCATTGGCCAGGCTCTGGGCCAGATGGAGTTTGAAATCAGGAAAGCCCTTGGTATCGAGACGGCGGCAAAAGCGGTTGACGGTCGGTTCACTGACGTCGGCCATCTTGGCCAGAGCGGCGATGCTGGAGTGGATGGCGGTCTGGGGAGACGCCAGGATCACCTCGGCAACCTTGCGTTCTGATTTACTGAAACTTTCCAAGTTGTTCGTAATTTTATCAAGGGTATTCATCATCACCACCAGGCGTTTTTGTAATTTAGCTTCAGTGTCTTTGCACTCAATCTACGGCTAAGCAAGTTTCCATTCAAGCTAAGGACTATACAAGACAAGCGGTTATGGCAACTAACGCCTGCCATACAAAGTATGACTCATCTCTAATTATTTCGTACTTTTCGTTACAAAACGTCACCTTGCCATGAAAGCGCTTACAAATGTTGCAAAGCAACAACACTGTGAGCAGGCGCACGTTTGTATCGATCCGGCAGGTGAGCAAGCCTGAGCTCGGATAGAATGGACCGTCATAATCCAACAATAATCTCGGGACACCAGAGTCGTCCCCATCCTGTAACGAAGGAGTTATTATGCAGCATACCCATGCGCTGGTCGGCGATGTCGGCGGCACCAATGCGCGTCTGGCCCTGTGTGAGCTGGCCACCGGTACTATCTCTCAGGCAAAGACCTACTCAGGTCTGGCCCATCCCAGCCTTGAAGCCGTGGTACGCCTCTATCTGGAGGAACACAAGGTACAGGTGGCTGAAGCCTGCATCGCCATCGCCTGCCCCATCAACGGTGACTGGGTTGCCATGACCAACCACAGCTGGGAGTTCTCCATCAGCGAGATGCAGGGCAATCTCGGGCTGGCACGCCTGCAAGTGATCAACGACTTTACCGCCGTCTCGATGGCAGTGCCGGTATTGGCTGAATCGGATCGCATCCAGCTTGGCGGCGCCGCGCCGGTAGCGGGCAAGCCCATCGCCATCTATGGTGCGGGCACCGGCCTTGGGGTCGCCCATCTGGTCAAGGCGGGTGAGCAGTGGCTGAGCCTGCCGGGTGAAGGTGGTCATGTGGATTTTGCAACCAACACCGAAGAGGAAGATGCGGTGCTCCAGGTGATGCGTGGCGAATTGGGCCATGTCTCGGCAGAGCGTTTCCTCTCCGGCCCGGGTCTGGTCAATCTCTATCGCGGGCTGGTGAAATCCGATGGTCGTGAGCCAGAGCCGTTCGCCCCCAAAGACATTACCGAGCGCGCACTGGCGGGTGAGTGCCTCGATTGCCGTCGCACCTTGAGCCTGTTCTGCGTGCTGATGGGCCGCTTTGCCGGCAATCTGGCCCTCAATATGGGTACCTTTGGCGGCGTCTATATCGCAGGTGGCATAGTGCCGCGCTTCCAGGAATTCTTTACCGGTTCCGGTTTCCGGGTCGCCTTTGAAGACAAGGGGCGCTTCAAGTCCTACCTCAAGGAGATCCCGGTGTTTCTGATCACCCATGAAGGGCCGGGGCTGCTCGGTGCGGGCGCTTACTTGCGTCAGTCGATGGGGATCACTATCTGATTGAAGAGGGGAACGAAGCGGGATCATCCATGGTTCAGCCTCGATTCAGTGTGAATGGCATATAGTAGCCGCACGTAACCAAGAGGGTTGTGCTTCACAAGGAGTGGAAAGCGACTCTCATCCGCTGGATACGTTTGTCACCTGACAAGCCTGAACTGTTTCAACCGGCCTTTTGGCCGGTTTTTTTTATGTCTGATATCCGGGATTACTGGGCCAGCGCCTTCAACTGCGCCTTGTCTGGCGGATTGTTCCAGTCGATGGGACCGTGGGTAAAACGGTACTGCAACCGTGGCAGGCTGGTCTCCAGCCACTCTTCCCGAAAATAGGCATAACCCTGATCCCAATCCGGATCATTGGCCCAACCGCTCTGGAGGAAGTAGAGGCGAGTGCCCTGCCCTTCCGGCACAAATCGCAGGCAAACCTGGGTCTTTTGCTGGCGGATATGGGGTAGGCTGGGCGGGAAATTCCAGCTGAAACTGAGCAGGTCATAGGGCATGACGGCCATGACCCGGCACCCTTCGCTGCCACGTTCACCCAGCGGGGCATCAGGCCTGAAGTAGATCTCGAAAGGACCATTCGGTTCGGCCACCATCAAACATTCGGGAGCCAGAAAACTGCGCAGACCGCTTTCGGTAGTCCAGGCGTGCCAGACATCGTCTATGTGCGCCGGAACAAAAATGTTGCCTTCAATCAGTTTATTGTCCATAAATCAGCGATCCTCAAGCCATCCATACAAGGGACTCCGGCAGTATAGCCCCATGGCAAATACAATGGACAGTGCTTAATCACACCCTTGTCATTTGCATCGATTAACCTGCCGCTGTGCAGCTGCCTCAATGAACATTGGCTTGATCCGGGAGGGCATCATGATCCGGCTCATGGAAGAACACGACATTCCACAACTGGCTCGGCTGTTTTTGAAAAGCCGCCGCCACACCTTTCACTGGGTCGATCCCGCCCGTTTCCAACTCGAGGATTTCGAGGAACAGACCAAAGGTGAACAGGTGTGGGTAGCCGAGCAGGGGGGCAATATCTGCGGCTTTATCGCCATCTGGCAGCCCGATCACTTCGTCCATCACCTCTATGTGTCAAGCGACTGGCACGGCCAGGGGATCGGGCGCGCCCTGCTGGAGCGGGGCCTCGCTGATTCGCCGCACGGCTCGCTCAAGGTTGCGACCCGCAACACGGCGGCAGTAGCCTTCTACCATCGGCTGGGCTGGCAAAACAGTGATGAGACAGGCCACTGCGAGGTCACCGGCCCCTGGTGCAAGTTGCTTAGAAACTAGCGGGACGCCCGGCACCTTCGCTTTGTGGCTGAACAGGCACCAGCGGTGCCGGGGGGAAGAACCAGCGGTAGAGATCGAACCAGCCATCTCGCTGGGCAATCACGACCTCATGCACCGGATCGCGCTGGAAGATCGCCACCTTGTTTTCAGTCAGCGGCACCCAGGCATAGTTGACCAGCGCATATTGCGACTGGATCAGGTTGTACTCATTGAGATAGGAGTCATCGTTACCCGATTCGTGCAGTTGGGTACGACTGTCGATGAGGTAAACAAGCTGGTTGAAGAAGGTCAGTTGAAAACCGGTCACCCGCCACTTCTCCCTGGTCGCCTCCTCCTCTTCGATCACGGTGATTTTTCCCCAGCGGCACACCCCGTGATAGTTGACTCCATTGGCCGACATTTTCAGGTCGTAATGGCAGCCCAGACTGTTGATAAACATCCCGACCACAAACAGCAGCACGACAAGCAGTGGCAACAGCAGCAAGGTATTTTTCAGCGTTCGTTTCATCAGAGATCCCTTACAGCGTTTTTTCGAGCTCTTTATAGGAAAGCACGCGAACCTGGTGGCCGGAGACCAGCACCAGCGATGCCGGTTTGACTGGTGGCACATCGCTCCGTGCCTCCATCTGGCAAACAACGCCGGTCGGCGAGTCGGTGCAGTTCACATGGAGCCACTCGAAATGGAGATAGCTGGCGACAAACGCCACCAACACAACCAGTAGCAGATTGACGTATATCAGGCCCCTTGCCAGCATTGGCCGCCCGATACCACTGAGAAAGGCAAGTTTGGCGCGCTCACCAAAAGAACGGGGAGCAGCAGGCTCTTTGATGACCTCGTGGTCGGAGCTTGGTGATGTCGACGGTGACTGCGCAGCCACTGCAGGCGTGGGCTCGCTCATCGGCTCGGACAAGGGCTCACTCTCTGTTGGCAGTGCCTTGCCGTAATAGCTCTTCATCTTGCAGTTCAGATGCAGGGAGTACCCTTTTTTCGGGGTACTTCTGATATCCAGCGTCTGGGGGGATGAGGTGAAGTGGCGACGAATATTGGCGATGGCCACGTTCAGTGAGTTGGGGCTGATGGGGCGACCCAACCAGCCGATTTCGAGCAACAGATCCTTGTCGCACACCTCGTCATGGTGATCGAGCAGATAGCTGAAAATGAGGCTCTCTGCCGATGACAAACGCACCACCCGGGCGCTTTGCAAGTTGTCCTTGTCGGCACAGAAGATCAGCTCTCGCCTTTTGACATCAAAGACATAATCACCGAAGTGATAGGCTGATATGTTATTGCCTGGCGCAACCCCCGTCATACCAACCACCTGTTATTTGCATTCATCATGAAGAAGATGGGATTCCACACCTGATAAAGCCAGATGGCGGCTCAGGACTCGCTGTAATTAAACGAAATTCTAAAGGGTCGAGATCAGCGGCACAATAGATGCAGGCAGGCATGAGCGGGGAAAATGAAAATATGCGTCCAGCACTGTCGGACTGCGTATCGGGCAGAGCATGATGCTGCGAGTTTCGCCTATCGCGGTCACGCCAATATCAGCTGAACAGTGACATGGACATGACGAAAAGCGCTGCAGGACAAGACCCCTTGCCCCTCACGACATCTCGCAGCGCCTCAAAATAATGGGGACCGACCTGCCCCGCAGGATGATCCAACGGGGCGAAGTGAACTGACTAGACCCGAAACTGCTTGAGCAGGGTGTCGAGCTGGGCCGACAGCTGCCGCAGATCGCTGCTGGCTTCGGCAACCTGTGCCACTCTGGCCGCACTCTCGCTGTTGAGCGTCGCAATCCGGTTGACGCTGTGGCTGACCGCCTCCGCCACCGAGTGTTGTTCTTCCGATGCCTGGGCGATATACATGTTCATCTCGCGGATCAGGCTGACCTGATTTTTAATCTTCTCCACCGATATCTGCACATCTGCCGCCTCGATGCCGGCGCGGGATGCCTTCTCCTGACTCTGTTGCATGCCGGCCCCGACATTCTGGGTCGCTTGCTGCAACCGCTTGATACTGGCACTGATCTCCTCCGTCGACTGGCGAGTACGGCCCGACAAGGTGCGCACCTCATCCGCCACCACCGCAAAACCGCGCCCCTGATCACCCGCCCGCGCCGCCTCGATGGCCGCGTTGAGGGCAAGCAAATTGGTCTGCTCGGCAATGCCGTTGATCACTTCGATGATGGTGCCAATGCTGCTGCTTTCGGTCGAAAGGGTGCGCATCAGGGTGGCGACTCGCTCCACCTCCCCCACCAGTTGATGGATGGCCTCATTGGCATGGCCCGCCAGATTGTAACCCTGCTCCACATAGAGGTTGGCCTCATCGGTAGCGCCAGAGGTTTTCACCGCATTGCCAGCCACTTCCTGCACAGCCTGACTCATTTCGGTAATGGCGGTGGCGACCTGATCCAGCTCGGATTGCTGGGCGTCACTGCCTACCCGGGTATCTGCCGAGAGGGAGTCACAGAGTTCGGCGGTTTGCAACACACCGGCAGAGAGCTCGTTGATCTCCGCCACCATCTCCTGCAACTTGGCAATAAAGTGGTTGATGTTGGTGGCCAGCGCGCCCATCTCATCCTGGCGGCTGATCTTTAGACGCCGGGTCAGATCCCCCTCTCCTTTGGCCAGATCGAACACCGCCTGATTCATCTGATGAAGCGGCCTGAGCACGTTGCGATGAATCAGCACCATCAGCAGCGCGATGATGCAGAGATCGAGCATCAGGATCTGCCAGACGGTGGTGATCAACTGCTGGCGCAGTTGGGCCTGAATGGCGGCATCACTGGTTTGCACCAGCAATCGGGCCACGGTGTTTTTCTGGCCACTGTCGTCATAGACCAGATCATACCCTCCGTAGGCAGCGGTATCGGCAGGCATGGCTGTCACGGGGGCAATGCTCCCCGCCGAGTCACGGGCAAACCCGGCTACCAGCTTGTCCTTGTTGACCACCAGCAACGCACTGAGTATATCGGCCGCCAGCTCGGACTTGAGCGATGCCTCGATGAAGGCCGATTCATAATTCCACAGCGGGCCGGGCAGGGAGAGCTGCAGCCGGCCGATGGCCTGTTCGACCAGCGCACTCTGTTTGCTGTAGCTCTCCGCCTTGACGGCGTGGTAGTTGTAAGCGCCAAACAACACCAGTAGCAGACTCACCGACAGGGAGGTCAACACGGCAATCCTGAACGTCAGACTTTTCCAATCCATGGTTTCCTCCCGGTTTTACGGCAGCCGGCGCAGTGCCATTGAGCGGCACTTGCCTATTGGTACTGTTACTGGTACTTGGCATTGATCTTGTCGATGGTGCCATCCGCCTTCATGGCAGCGAGGATCTCGTTAAGCTTGGTGATGAGCTCATCGGGCGTGTCCTTGTTAAACGCCAAGCTCATCTGGGTTTCCTTGAACACGAAGACCGGCTTGGGTGAGGCCACCTTCTCCTTGCTGGCCAGATAGGGGGCCAGATACTGGCCGGTTGCCCATAGATCGATGCGGCCGGCCTCCAGTTTCTTCACGTTGGCGGTATCGTTGGCAGCCAACTGCAACTTGGCAAATCCCTGGGCCTTGAGATATTCGGCGGCCGCATCGCCGTTATAGCCACCCACCGAATACTGCTTGGCATCTTCCAGCGACTTGACCGTGATATTGGCGGTCGAGCTGGAGAAAAACACCCAGTTGTTATTGACCAGCGGCCCTACCCACTTGAACAGTGCTTCCCGCTCCGGAGTACGGGTCGTGGAGTAGAGGGCGGTATTGGGAGTACCGAGGGTATCTTCGTACGCCCGTTTCCAGGGCATCAGGGTCAGCTTGTATTCGACTCCAGCACGCTTGAACAGCTCTTCGACCACCTCGGTCGACAGCCCGACAATCTTGCCCCCCTCTCCCTGCATGTTGAATGGCGGGTAATCCTCGGTCATCACGTTCAGTGGCGCAGCCTGAACAGCGCTTATCGCCATCATGGAAGAGACTGAAAAAATTGCACTTTTCCACAGCAGTTGATAGTTCATTGCAACCTCGCTTTGCTTGCCATTCATCCCTGAACATCCGCCGTTACCGATGGCGGTGCACGTCTGACCCGCTGGGGTCATGCCGGCTTTCACGGCTCGCCGCCCACCCATGTGCAGCAGCAAACAGATCCGGATTTTGCCTGTGCGCAACGAAACGCAACCGGCGAGGGAGGCTCACAACAAATCGAGGAGGAAACATGCCAGGGCAGCATAAGGGGAGTGTGGAGTGGGGCGGATAAGCCTCTGCCATACAACAGCGCCGTGGCAAAGAAAAAGCGCATCGTTTTATAACAGGGGTCTGGGAGAGAAATGATAGAAAACGCCAACATCCATTTTCCCATACTGCTCGAGGAGACCTCAGAGCCAAACCTGTCCTTTAGCTAAGGTCACGAAAAGAGATACGTCAAATGAGAATGCTAACCCCCTCATCTGCTTCCAAATTAGATTCCAGATGAGCTCCGTCGAGCCAAAAAGTGGCGCTAGATACCCGAAAATGAGAAGGCCACCGCGAGGTGGCCTTCTCCAAATCAACAATGAACGTCTGGTGGAACTCAATCCTTGGCCGCGTCCATCACCCCCTCTTCGGAGTGCGCAGGCAGGATCAGGTTGAGCAGGATGGCGGCAACAGAGGCCAGGCCAACACCGGCCAGCGCGAAGTCGCCAATCTTCATCTCAAGCGCACCGACACCGACGGTCAGAGTCACGGCAACGATGGCGATATTGCGTGACAGTCCCAGATCCACCTTGGATTCCACCAGCGTCTTGAGACCGATGGCAGCGATGGATCCGAACAGCAGCAGCATGATACCGCCCATCACCGGCATGGGGATGGAGGTAAGCAGCGCATTGAACTTGCCGAAGAAGGCCAGAATGATGGCAAACACCGCAGCCCAGGTCATGGTGACCGGATTGAAGTTGCGGGTGATCATCACGGCACCGGTCACTTCGGCGTAGGTGGTCACAGGGGGGCCACCGATGAAACCGGCGAAGCAGACGCCGATGCCGTCACCGGCCAGCGTACGGTGCAAACCCGGCTCCTTGGTGTAATCCTTACCAGTCACACCACCAATCGCCAACACGCCACCGATATGCTCGATACAGGGGGCGATGGCTACCGGCAACATGAACAACGCAGCAGCCCAGTTGATCTCCGGGGTTTCGAAGTGGGGCAGCGCCAGCCAGGGGGCGTTCACCATGCCATCGAAACTCACCTGGCCCATGAACACCGCCGAGACATAACCGGCAATCACGCCGCACAGGATGGGGATCAGCTTGATCCATCCCTTGCAGAACACAGCTGCAATCAGGGTGACCGCCAGCGAGATACCGGCCAGCGTCAGCGCAGTCCCCGCAGGTACCACCTGCTCACTACCGGCACGGCCCATCGCCATGTTGCAGGCAACCTGCGCCACAGAAAGACCGATGACCATGATCACCGGGCCAATCACCACCGGGGGCAGCAATTTGTGCACAAACCCCATCCCTTTTGCCCGGATCAGCGCAGCCAGAATGAAATACATGAAACCGGCGGCAAACAGGCCAAACATGGTGGATGGCAATCCCCAGGTCTGGGTGGCGTAGATGATGGGGGCGATGAAGGCAAAGCTGGAACCGAGGAAAATCGGGACCTGGCGGCGGGTGCAGAGCTGGAACAACAGGGTGCCCACACCGGCGCCAAGCAGGGCCATGGAGGGGTTCAGTCCGGTGAGCAGGGGCACCAGAACCATGGCGCCGAAGGCGACAAACAGGATTTGCAGCCCGGCGACACTTTGCTTGACTAAGGAAAACATGGATGTCCTTAATTTTTTGATAACTGATGGGGATATTTATCACTTTTCAGTTATCACAAGACTTTTTCAAGGCACAAAATGAACACAAATTCGCCACTTGTTACCTTTTACTGCTTGGGAAGGGCATGAAACTGGCTTTTTAGGCGGGATTCGTTGCTACAAGCATCGAGTATGCGATTTTACGCATTATTATGACGAACGCCAATCGTTTTTCCATCATGTTTATTGTGTTCATGGTCAAAAATGCCGCCGCCAGAGGGCGCTCTATAATGGATCCTGTGAATCAAGATGGACAAGGAGTCCCCATGTCACAGCCCCCATTCAAGGCCAACCAGCGCAGATTGCTTATTGGCTCGGCCATCGCACTCGCCCTGTTTGCAAACCCGTTCAGTTATGATTTCGCCCACAATGAGTGGCAAATGAATCAGGCCTATGCCAAGTCCTGCTTTATCGCCGGCACTCGCATCACGATGGCCGATGGCTCCACCCGCCCCATAGAGACGCTCCGGGTCGGTGAACAGGTGCTGGATCAGCACGGCGGCAGTAACCGGATCCTGGCGGTCGAACGGGTCATACTGGGCAAGCGTAGACTCTATGGGATCAATGATCTGCCCCCGTTCTTTACCGCAGAGCACCCTCTGCTGACCACTCGGGGCTGGGCAGCCATCTCACCGGCCATGACACGAACCGAAAACCCGCAACTGGCGGTGCTGCCGCTATTTACCGGCATGCAGATAATGTGTCGCCCCGCACCTGTTATGGTGACGGGCAATCTGGCCCTGCAACCCCAGCCGGAATTACTGCTGGTTGAGTCACTCTGCTGGATCGAGGCATCTCCCACTACCGCACTCTTCAATCTGCTGCTCGATGGCAGCCACAGCTACATCGCCAATGAGCTGATCGTTCACAACAAAGATGGCGATGGTGGCAGTGGGGGCAGCAGTGGTGGAGGCAGCAACAGCGGCGGAGGCAGCAACAGCGGCGGTGGCAGCGACAGCGATGGGGGCAGCAACAGCGGCGGAGGCAGCGACAGCGGCGGTGGCAGCGACAGCGGTGGGGGCAGCAACAGCGGCGGTGGCAGCGGCGGTGGCAGCGGCGGTGGCAGCGATGGGGGCAGCGATGACAGTGGCGGCCAAGGCGAGCATGCCGGCGGAGAGCAGCATGGTGGAGGTGAACGGCATGCTGGTGGAGAAAAACATGCAGGGGGAGAACGCCATGGGGGTGGCCGCGGGTTTGGCAATGGCGTTGATGACAACGGTGTGGATGCCGTCGATGCCAACGGCAACAAGCTCAGGGGTGATGGCACCATCGATGACAACGGCGTGGATGCGGTCGATGCCAATGGCAACAAGCTCAGAGGCGATGGCACCATCGATGACAACGGTGTGGATGCCGTCGATGCCAACGGCAACAAGCTCAGAGGCGATGGCACAGTCGATGACAACGGTGTGGATGCCGTCGATGCCAATGGCAACAAACTCAGGGGCGATGGCACGGTCGATGACAACGGTGTGGATGCTGTCGATGCCAATGGCAACAAGCTCAGGGGTGATGGCTCGATCGATGATCGCCAGCAAGTGCTTACCGATGAGCAGGAGCGGGCGCTGCTCAACAACGGTTTTCGCCAACAGGGGCAACCATGATGCGATATCTGTTACCACTCCTCCTGCTCGGCCTCGCTGGCTGCGCCACGGTCGACACTCCGCCGCTTTACCATCAAATGGATAAGGCAGATGTTCAACTGGCCAATCAGGCCCTTGCCAAGGCGCTGGAAACCCGCACCAAAGGGCAGAGCCTCACCTGGTTCAATCCGGCTAACCGTCACTCGGGTAGCGTCACCCCGCTACGCACCTTCCGCCATACCAGCGGGGAGTGGTGCCGCGACTATCGCGAGCAACTCTATATCGGCAAGGCGAGCCAGCAGTGGCAGGATACCGCCTGTCGCAGTCAGCAAGGGCGCTGGCGGCCATTGCGAACTTAGTGAATGCCACGGGGTAAACGAAAGGGGGTAGCAGCGCTACCCCCTTGTCATCTTTACCGACCCGTTATCCGAGCGGTGAATATGCGGTTATACCCGACGATAGGGCAGGTAAACCGGCTCCCACATGTGGTTGAGGATATGCTGCTGTAGATCCTGACCGATCAACGGGTGGGAGGGATCCCGACGCACGATATCCTTGAGCACGGCGGTCGCCACATGCACCGAGATGCTGCGCAGCTCGCGAATGCGGGGATAAACGGCCCCTTTCGCCAGGTCAACCTCACTCACGCACTCGGCCAGCGCAAAGGCGGCGGTAGTGAATACATCGGGCGTGATCTCGCGGAGCTGGCTGACGATGGCCGCCAGACCTACACCGGGGAAGATAAAGACGTTGTTGCCCTGCCCGACCCGAAACTCCTGCCCCTCGTAGCTCACATCCTTGAACGGGCTGCCAGTCGCGACAATGGCTTTGCCCTTGCTCCAGCGGTAGATATCTTCCGGCAGCGCTTCACAGTTGGCGGTCGGGTTGGAGAGCGGGAACACCATGGGGCGCTCGCAATGCTGCAGCATCAGCTGGATATGCTCTTCCTGGAAGGCCCCGCCCGAGCCGCTGGTACCCAGCAACACGGTAATGGGCACATGACGCAGCACATCGGCCAGATTGGCCTTGCCGGGCACCTCGGTCTCCCAACCCGCCAGCAGCAAACCCGGTTTGGCGTAGCGACGCTTGTACTCGTCGAGTCCGTCCCGGTTGTCGCACACCAGCCCCTGGGTATCCAGAATGTAGATGCGATCGCGGGCCGCCTGCGGATCCATCCCCTCGCGGATCATCCCCGCGCAGATTTGATCCGCGACACCAACCCCGCCGGCGCCAGCGCCATAGACCAGATAGTTCTGCTGGCCCAGCGTCTCGCCCTTGACCTTGACCGCTCCTATGATACCGGCCAGCACCACGGCACCGGTGCCCTGAATATCATCGTTGAATGACGGCAGTGCCTGCTGGTAGCGGGCCAGATTGTTGAAGGCGTTGGATTTGCTGAAGTCTTCCCACTGCAGCACCGCATTGGGGAAGTGGCGCTTGACCCCCTGCACGAACTTGTCGATGAACTCTTCATACTCCTTGCCGCGAATACGCTTGTGGGGGCGGCCCAGATACATGGGGTCATCGAGCAGTTTCTGATTGTCGGTGCCCACATCCAGCGCGATGGGCATGCAGCAGGCGGGGTGAATACCGGCCCCCAAGGTATAGAGCGCCAGCTTGCCGATGGGGATGCCCATGCCGCCAACACCCTGGTCACCGATCCCCAGAATGCCCTGGCTGTCGGTGACGACTATGATGCGGATCGATTTGGCATCGAAGTGACGGGCCTGACTGCCCATGTCATCCACGTTGTCCGGGGTGATGTAGAGGCCGCGCGGCTTCTGGAAGCGGTGGCTGAACTCCTGGCACGCCTTGCCCACGGTCGGGGTATAGATGTAGGGAGTCATCTCCTCCACATGGCGTGACAACAGGGCATAGAAGAGAGTCTCGTTGCGATCCTGCAGGGCACGCAGGTTCTGGTACTTCTCGATATCGCTGCAAGCGCTCTTGAACCCCTCATACACTCGCTCGAGCTGGGCTTCAAAAGTTTGTACCTGAGGCGGCAGCAAACCATCGAGATCAAAATCGGCCCGCTCCTGTTCGGTGAAGGCCGTGCCCTTGTTGAGGTATCGATTGTTAAGCAGATCAGTGCCGGTCAGTGCAACGGGGCGAAAATCCTGTCCCTGTGCATCTTTCCACAGCAGATATTGTCCGGTAGCCATAGTCATTCTCTTTGATTTACGTGAAATTGCCGTTCGGCAGGAGAGCAAGACTCATAATGAAATCAATCATATGACGTTTACTCGATCGGTTTTGTGAGCTTGGGCATACCCTGCGGCCAAAATAGGCGCCCGGCGACCCCGGCGAAACAAATATCCACGGCAAGGAATGAGACTCATGTTAGCATTGCGGGCAACCCAGCCCCTTTCACCGCATCACAGCCGGGAGTGATCTGATGCCCTCGCCTCTGCCAGCCTGCGTCCCCTTCTTTCAGCCATGCGCCTGATCCCGCTGCTTGCTCTGTGGTTGTTTCTGACCTGCCAGTCGGCTCTCGCCGCACCGGGCCGGGTGCTCAACATCATCGTGGGTGAATGGCCCCCTTTCGTCTCCGAGCAGTCAAAACAGCACGGGCCAGTGGCCCACCTCATCAGCGATCTGTTCAAGGAGGCGGGCTATCAGGTGAAGTTCCACTTCGCCCCCTGGGGTCGGGTCTATTCGCTGGCGGCCAACAGCCAGCTCTACGATGCCACCGCAGTCTGGATGCACAAACCGGAGCGGGAGCTGGATTTTCTGTTCAGCGAAGCGGTGCTGCAGGAGCAGTTTGTCTTCTTCTCCCTCAAATCACGGCAGCTGCAGGCCGAGCGCCTTGAGCAGATCATCGGCATGCAGTTGGGGGGCGATATCGCCTACAGCTACGGACCCGAGCTGGACAAGATGGTGGCCGATGGCCAGGTAACTCAACAGAAAGTCACCGACGTGAAACAGAATTTCGGCAAGCTGCTGCGCGGACGGATCGACCTCTATCCACAAGAGCTGCGAGTCGGTCTGGCCGAGTTGCAGAGCCAGCTCGACCCCGCCAGCGCGGCACTCATCACCCACAGTCAGACCCCTTTTCTGCGCAACGACAGCTTCGTGATGTTCCCACGCAAGATGCCGGATTCAGCCAAACTGCGGGATCAGTTCAATCAGCAGTTGCAGCAGGCCATCGCCAGCGGACGTTATAAGCGCTACTTCGAGCGGCTGGCCCGGGGGGAATATTGACCTTGGCGAGGCAAAAACAGAGGGGATAAAACAACGGTGGCGGCCCTTTGTGGCCGCCACCTCTGTGATGCTTGTCAGCGGCTGGCATTAGCCGCTGATGCCCACCTCCAGCTTGAACGGCGTCTTGGCCTTGCTGCTCTCGGCCGCCCCCATCTGGTAGACCCGAATGGTATAAGTGCCCTTGGCGGGCAGGGTCGCCTCAAAGTTGTTCCCTTCGGTAGAACCGATAAACATCGCCTCCCCCTTGCTGCCCGGCGGCAGAATATTGAAGTAGGGCTTGCCGGTCAGGATCACCACCATGCTCTGGCCCTTGTTGGCCGTCAGCTTGTAATCGAGGGTCTGGCTACCCTGAATGGTGCCGTTGATAGTCGCCCCTGACTCCCCCTTCTTGAACTGCACCTGCTGGGTCTTGATCCCGTCAGCCGCCTGCGCCACGCCCGCAATACCACCGAAGAGCGCAGATGCACATACCGCTGCCAGCCATGCTTTTCTCATCATTTGTCATCCCTTGTGTGAATGGAACCCCTGTTACTGTTGCTCAAGGTGGCCCAAAAAACCATCGCCGTTTGCGGCATCGCTCAATCAATTTGCCATCACGATCGACCCGCCATCAAAAGGGGCGCCGCAGCGCCCCTTCTCTTTACTCTTTGTCGACCATCAGCTTGATTTGCCCGCCTTGGGCTCATCGAGGGTGTGTTTCACCTCTTCATACCAGAGGTCGTGGTGCTCCTTGGCCCAGGTCTCGTCCACCTCGCCGGTCACCATCCCCTCCAGCGCCCCTTCCAGCTGGAACAGACCCATGTAGATATGGAAGATAAAGCCGCAGATAAGGATCAAGGCGCCTACGATATGGATAAAGCTGGCCCACTCCATCTGGCGGCGCAGCTGGCCGAAGATGGGGAAGTCGAGGAACAGCCCGGTCGCCACCACAATGCCGCCAAACCAGATCAGCAACCAGAAGATCGCCTTCTCGCCGCCGTTGGAGAAGCCTGCCGAAGGGTGACTCCCCTTGTGCTTGCCGAGCATGCCACCAAACTTCATGAACCACTGCACATCCACCATGTTGACGATGTTGTGGCGGAACCACTTGATGAGTACCCCCATCAGGCAGAGGAAGAAGAGCGGCCCCACGTAGTTGTGGAACACCTTGGCGAACCAGATCCAGTTCTCCCACACCCCGAGGCTCACCACCGGCTTGATGAAGTACTTGCCGTAGATGATGGCCAGCCCCGACCCGGAGAGGGTCAGGAACATGGCCGCCGTGGTCCAGTGCAGCGCCCGATCCAGCCGACTCCAGCGCTTGAGCTTGCGCCCGGTGCGCGGTTTGGAGAGCTTGGTCTGCCCCACCACCAGATACATCAGGCCACACATGGCGAGCGACCCGAAAATGGCGATGGCGCCGAGCGGCGACACCCACTTGGTCTTCACCTCGAACCAGAGCTGGCCCGGCACCGAGATAAGCACTCCGTGCTCCGGCGAGCGGGAGGTGGTCACCCCCTCCTGCCCATCCTTCACCGCCCGCCAGTAATCGGCGCCGGCAAAGCCGACCGCCTCTTTCTCGGCATCGGCGAAACTTGCGGTACTCACCAGCAGCAGGGCAGCAAACAGGGCCATTAGCCAGGTTTTCATGCCGCCCCTCCCTGCTTGTTCAGCTTGCTGGCATCATGAAACAGCTCATCGCCATTACCCCAAGCCGCATCCTTGGCACCGCGATAGGCAACCCGCTCGCGGAAGATATCGGAGATCACCTGCGCATCCCCTGCCAGCAGTGCCTTGGTGGAGCAGAGCTCGGCACACATGGGCAGCTTGCCCTCGGCGATGCGGTTGGCACCGTACTTCTGACGCTCAGCCTCGCTGTGATCCTCTTCCGGGCCGCCGGCACAGAAGGTGCACTTGTCCATCTTGCCCCGATCGCCAAAGGCGGCGGTCTTCGGGAACTGGGGCGCCCCGAACGGGCAGGCAAACAGGCAGTAGCCACAACCGATGCAGAGATCCTTGTTGTGCAGCACTATGCCGTCGTCGGTGTGATAGAAGCAGTCGGCCGGGCAGACCGCCATGCAGGGGGCGTCGGTGCAGTGCATGCAGGCGACCGAGATGGAGGTCTCCCCCGGCAGGCCGTCGTTGAGGGTAACCACCCGGCGGCGCTGGATGCCCCACTCCAGGGCATCGTCGTTCTCGTTCTTGCACGCCGTCACACAGCCGTTGCACTCGATGCAGCGCTTGGTGTCACACATGAATTTCATTCTGGCCATGGGATCAGGCTCCTACTTTGCGAAAACGGCACAGGGTGACCTTGGTCTCCTGCATCTGGGTGACCGGGTCATAACCATAGGTGGTGACTATGTTGACCGACTCCCCCAGCACATAGGGGTCAGACCCTTCCGGATATTTGGATCGCAGATCCTTGCCCTCGAAGTGGCCGCCGAAGTGGAACGGCATAAAGGCGAGCCCCGGTTTGACCCGCGGGGTCACCAGCGCCTTCACCTTGACCCTGCCCCCTTCCGGCCCCTCGACCCACACATCCTGACCATCGCGCACACCGACGTCGTTGGCATCCGCCGGGTTCATCTCGACGAACATCTCCTGCTGCAATTCAGCCAGCCAGGGGTTGGAGCGGGTCTCATCGCCGCCACCCTCGTATTCGACCAGACGGCCCGAGGTGAGGATGATCGGGAACTCCTTGCTGACATCCTTCTCCTGCACCGAGGCGTACTGGGTCGGCAGGCGCCACAGGCTCTTCGAATCAGGCCAGGTGGCGTAGTCAGCCAGCAAGTCGCGGCGCGGGGTGTAGAGCGGCTCGCGGTGCTTGGGCACCTGATCCGGGAAGGTCCACACCACGCAGCGCGCCTTGGCGTTGCCATACGGCACAAAGCCGTGCTTGATGGCGACCCGCTGGATGCCGCCGGAGAGATCGGTCTTCCAGTTCTTGCCCTCGGCCTCTTTCTTCTCGGCCTCGGTCAACTCATCCCACCAGCCAAGCTGTTTCATCAGGTCGGCAGTGATCTCGGGATAGCCGTCTTCTACCTCGCTCCCTTTCGGCCAAGACTCTTCAGCCAGCAGCGAGACGCCCTGATACTCGATGCCGAAACGGGCACGGAAACCGCCGCCCCCTTCCGACACCGGAATACTGGTGTCGTAGAGGATATGGCTGCCGGGGTGTTTCATCTCCGGGGTGCCCCAGCAGGGCCAGGGCAGACCGTACACTTCGCCACTGACCGGGCCGCCCTCGGCCTTGAGGTTGGTCTTGTGGAAGGTGTGCCAGTTCTGCTGGTGCGCCTTGAGCCGCTCCGGGCTCTGACCGGTGTAGCCCACGCTCCACATGCCGCGGTTATATTCGCGGGTGATGTCTTCCAGCAGTGGCTGGTTGTTCTCCACCTTGATGTGCTTGAACAGCTGGTCGGCAAAGCCAAGCTTCTTGCTCAGCAGATACATGATCTCGTGATCGACCTTGGATTCGAACAGAGGCTCAATCACCTTGTCGCGCCACTGCATGGAGCGGTTGGTGGCGGTGACGGAACCATAGGTCTCGAACTGGGTGGTGGCCGGCAGCAGGTAGACGCCGTCGGTGCGATCGTTCATCACCGAGGCGACGGTGGGGTACGGGTCGACAATCACCATCATGTCGAGCTTTTGCATCGCCTTCTTCATCTCCGGGCCGCGAGTCTGGGAGTTGACCGCATGGCCCCAGTAGAACATGGCGCGGATGTTGGAGCCCTGCTCGATCAGATCGGCGTTCTCCAGCACCCCGTCCACCCAGCGGGAGACCGGAATGCCGTTGTTGTTCATCGGCAGCTTGCCGTTGTAGGCCTTGTTGTCAAAGCGCGCCTTGATCCACTCGTAATCCACATCCCACACCCGGGCCCAGTGCTTCCAGGAGCCCTCTTCCAGCCCATAGTAGCCGGGCAGGGAGTCGGAGGTGACGCCAAAGTCGGTGGCCCCCTGCACGTTGTCGTGGCCACGGAAGATGTTGGTGCCCGCCCCGCTCTTGCCCACGTTGCCGAGGGCCAGTTCGAGGATGCAGTAAGCGCGGGTGTTGTTGTTGCCTGTGGTGTGCTGGGTGCCGCCCATGCACCAGACCACGCAGCCGGGGCGGTTGTCGGCCAGCAGTTTGGCGGCGCCATAGACCTGCTGTTCGTTGAGGCCGGTTACCCGCTCCACTTCCGCCGGAGTCCAGCGCGCCACCTCTTTTTGCACCTCATCCATGCCGTAGACACGGGTGCGGATGAACTCTTTATCTTCCCAGCCGTTCTTGAAGATGTGCCAGAGCATGCCCCAGATAAAGGCGACGTCGGTGCCCGGACGCAGGGAGAGGTACATGTCCGCCTTGGCGGCGGTGCGGGTGCGACGCGGGTCGACCACCAAAATCTTGCAGCCGTTGCGCTCTTTCGCCAGCAGGATGTGCTGCATGGCGACCGGGTGGGCCTCCGCCGGGTTGGAGCCGATAAACATGATCGACTTGCTGTTGTGCATGTCGTTCAGGCTGTTGGTCATGGCACCGTAGCCCCAGGTGTTGGCGACCCCAGCGACCGTGGTGGAGTGGCAGATCCGCGCCTGGTGATCCACGTTGTTGGTGCCCCAAAGCGACGCCATCTTGCGAAACAGGTAGGCCTGCTCGTTGGAGTGCTTGGCGGAGCCGAGCCAGTAGACGCTGTCGGGGCCGGACTCCTTGCGAAGGCGCAGCACTTCGTTACCCACCTCTTCGATGGCCTGATCCCAGCTGATGCGCTGCCACTTGCCGCCCACCAGCTTCATCGGGTACTTGAGGCGACGCTCACCGTGGCCGTGCTCGCGCAGGGCCGCCCCCTTGGCGCAGTGACCGCCAAGGTTGAAGGGGTGATCAAAGGCCGGCTCCTGACCGGTCCAGACGCCGTTCTGCACCTCGGCATAAACGCCGCAGCCCACCGAGCAGTGGGAACAGATGGTGCGCTTCACCTCGACCGGCACGTCGGCCGCCACGGTTTTGGCCTCGGCCCGCTGCATCATGGCTGGCGCCAGCCAACCGGCGGCCACGGCGCCACCGGCCACCAGACCGGAGTTGACCATAAAGGCGCGACGGGTCAGCCCCTGACCGCGAATGGCCTCATTGCCCTGCTCGCCCACTTGGGGCTGCTCGGCACGTTTTGTCAGTTTCATGAGTTCTCCTTCACTGATCCGGCTCAGTCGGTGCCGCGCAGGGTGCGATAAAAGTCGTGAACATGGGGGGTCTCCCGATAGCCCTTGTCAGGCTCGGTGTCGTGGGTCAGCACCTCTTTGCCCACCACCCGACCGGTGGCACCGGCCAATACGCCTATGGTGGCGACCACGCCAACTCCCTTGATCAGATTGCGGCGGGACGGGTCTTTCAGCTGTTCATCGCTCATTCTTGTGACCTCTGTTGTTGTTCTTGCTGGCGCCTGCGCGCCAGCTTCGCGTCCAATGGGATATCTCGTCTGCTCGTTTTGTTATGTGCAGCTCTTGTTATGCGCAGATAAGGGCGTTCAGCCCGGCACCACGCAGGCGCCAAACGGCAGGCGCAATTCGTTTTCCAGCTTGAAGAAATCTTCGGCAAGGGCGCCGACTGCCCGGTAGAAGCTGCCCCCTTTCGCCTGTTGCTGATCGCGGCAGCAGGCGAGTACCCAAGGGGCAAGGTGGCGCTCATAGAAGCGGTTGCGCTCCGGATGCTGCTCGCCAATCAGTACCGCCATCACCTCACAGAGGGCGGCCAGATGATCTTCCGGCTCGCACACTCCGCTCTGGCGCTCAAAACCGAGGGACTGGAGATCTGCACGCAGCACCGCCAGCGGCAGCTCCATCAAAGAGCCAGTGAGATACCAGGAGGCAAACGGCACGATCTCCCCGCGCCCCAGCCCGATAAAGAGATTCTGATACTCCTCGGCAAGCTCGTTTTCGTGGTGGCTACTGGCCGCCAGCTGCACCAGCCCGAGCCCTCTGGCAAAGGGGCCAGGCATCGGCTGCAACCCTTGCAGCCAGGCGAGCTGTTCGCCACGGGGGGCGGCACGCCAGAGGCTTGCCAGCAGGGCGTAGAGATCGGCGCTGCTCTGTTCCAGTTCGGTCATGGTCAGTTCGCCAGCCTTTTCGTTATGTTGTTCACTCATCACTGGCCCTCACACCTTGAGCTGGGAGACGGGATCCGCCGCCAGCGCCGCAAACACATCCTTGACCCGACAGTCCTCGCACATCAGCAGCCGCTGGGCGGCCTCATTCTGGAAGTGGGAGTGACCGGCCAGTTTTTGCTGGATGCGGCGGATCATCGAGGCGGGCGCGAACGGCTTGGAGCAGCGAATGCAGCAGGCAGCCTCTTCGGCTTTCAGGCTCTGCACGGCGCGGCGCGCTTCGGGCACGGGTTGCAGGCGGGGCACCAGTACGATGGCTTGCTCGGGGCACGCCTTTTCACACATGCCGCACTGGATGCAGTCCTGCTCGATAAAGTTGAGACCCGGAGTGTGCCCCACCGCATGCAGGGCACGGCTCGGGCAGACCGCCACGCAACCCATGCAGAGGGTGCAGTCAGCTTCTTTCAGCTCCACGCTGCCGTATGGAGCGCCATGGGGCACCGCCAGCGGCTCGCGGCTCCCCTCGTTGGCCTGCCAGAGGACATCGAAGGTGGCAAACAGGTTCTCCCGTTTGTCCCCTTTGAGCGGCTTCTCCAGCAGGGCAACGGTTGGCTGGCCGGAAACTGGCTCACCAGCATCCGGGTTAAACAGGGCGATGCGATCGGCAGCAAGACCGGCGCCCGCCAAGAGCACGGCGGCGCTCGCCAGTTCCCGCTCAACCAGCGCACGGACGCTTGCGGGGGCATCGTCACCGAGCGCAATGCGTACCGCGCTGGCGCCATAGGAGAGTGCGGCGAACCAGCTCTCGATGCCTAAACTCGCGCTCTCCTCCACCCAGACTGGCAGCCAGTTGGCGGGCAGTCGGGTGAGTTCGGCTTCCACCCATTCGCGCTCGTTTTCACCGGCGATCAGCAGTCGAGGCGCTTCGCCGCCCGCCTCCCGATAATGCTTGAGCAAGCGCAGCAGGTAGTCGCCGCTGGTGTTGGCGTCGGGCTGGTGATAGGCAATCGCCCCGGTCGGGCAGGCCGAGGCGCAGCTACCGAAGCCCTGACAGAGATGGGGATCGATCTGGATGCGACCATTGATGGGCTTGAGGGCATCGGTCGGACAGACATCAAGGCAGCGGCTGCAACCGGGCACGCCGCGGGCGGTAAAGGCGCAGGCCTCGGGGTCGAGGCGAAAATAGCGCGGCTTGTCGAAAATACCGGTCAGCGCACAGAGCTCGGCGAGCCGTTCAGCCAAGTCTGTGTCATCAGCCAGATGCAGATAACCCACCGGCGGACACTCCAGCGCAAAGAGCTGGGTGCGGCCCAGATCGGCCACCAGATCGAAGCGCGGTTCGCGTGGCTGTTCACTAACAGCAGTCGCTTGTTGTGGAAAGCCTTGTTGTGGGAAGCAAAGCGCCGCTAGATTAACCCGCTCCCCCTGACCATTGAGGCCGGTGAGCTGGAACTGGCCGAGATACCCTGTCAGGCTCGGCTCGCGCAGGGTCAGGGCCGCGAGGGATGAGGTGGCATCGAAAATGGCTTCGAGATCCGCCGCCTCGGCATCAAAAACGGATTCGGTCACCAGCAGGGTAGGCTTTACCCCGGCAGGCAGCTGGCTGGCAGCGCGGCGAATGCGATCTTCCGGGCCGACCAGCAGCAGGCGCCCCTGACTCTGGTAAGAGACAGTGGCCGGGATCAGGTTGTCGGTCTTGACCGTATGCTGCAGAGCATAGGCGCGAGCTCGCGCGTTATGCTCGGCCGCCCCCGCCCCATGGGCAAGATTGGAGGCCAGATTTGGGGCCAGATTTGGCAATGTTTGTTCAGTGCTCACATACGCTCCTGTGCGCGCCACCTCATGGGATGGGCGCTTGTTGGTAAGCCGAGAGAGCAAGAGGCGAGCCAACTCCCCCGGGAAAAAAGTGACTGACAGGGAGTCAGGATCCTGAAGGTTCCATTCCCCCACCTTTGGCTGGGACATTTTGTCCATCACAGGAAACCAAAATGTCCCGATCGTCGGTATGGGTTTGAGAATGGTTATCAGCCAGCTCGTCGGCGGCAGGTTCGCTGACAAGCGCCACCGGTTCAGCGGATCCGCTGGCCGGATTGGCCGATTCGCTGTCAGGGGCAATCACCTGATCCACCAGCCAGTTGCGCAGCCCGGTGGTCAGGGCCGCGGGCAGCAATTCGGGCTGGCTGAAATCCTGGGTGTAGTCGTCGAGCCCATCCGGCTTATGGCTGCGAAACATGGCCCGCAGCGCCTCCTTGTCGGGGAGTTTGGCCTTGCCCGGCTGGGCTGTTGTTAGCGGCGGTTCGCCACTCTCGGCCCCTTCGATATGGAAGGATTCGCCACTCCCCTTGTCAGTACTAACTACGGAGCTATCCAGCGCAGTATCTGGGATTTCACCTTCGCCACTGCCTTCGATGGGGGCTGCAACCGCCTCGGGAATGGCCTCTTCCCGTGGCTGCAATACCTGATGCTTGCGCGCCTCACTCTTGCGAGACGACCAGCGTTTGAGGAACTCACTCATGGGCGCGATTTCCGCTGTCACTGCCACGCTCGCGGCCATCGGGGCCGGTGGCTTTCACGGCGCCACAGCTGGCTTGATCCTGGCTATCGACACCCAGCTGATCCTGCGCCCGCCCCTTGCCCTTTTTGCCCTTGCGACGGGCCTCCAGCAGCTCGCCGTGACGGCCGATAAAGGCCTCCACCCAGGCTTGCAGCGCCTCGGGCAACGGGCAGGAGAGCACCTGCCGCTCGCCATCCATATAGGCGGCAGCCACGGTCTGGCTCAGGGTGAGGCCATCGGCCACAAAGCCACTGTCCACGCGGCTTCCGGTGACACTTCCGGTAACAAAAAGGCGGGGCGAACCGGAGCTCAGATTGAAGCGATAATCCCCCCGCTCATCGCGAAACAGGGTAAGGGGCAAGGCACCGGCAGCCTCGGGCTCAGCGGGATGGAGCGCCGCAATCTCGAAACGGCGGCTCTGCCAGCGGCCAACCTGGCTGTCGATGGCCTTTAACTCCAGTTGCAGCCAGCGCTGCGGGGGCAAGGTATTGGTGGTGTCTTGCACTGTCACGGCTCCCATCAAAAGGTCTCGGCCGGGCCGCCCTCCCCCGTGCTCCCCCCCGTTCGGGGCGGATCACAGCAGGAGACTTATGGCGGCTACGGCCATCAATGGGATAAGACTTAGCAAGAGTGGGGCCAAGGCAGGTTTGGTGGTTGATGGAGGCATTGCTGCGGGTTGGCGAGTTGTGCGGGATATGGATCGACGCGGGCGTAGGTTGGTGCAGAGCGCAGCGAAGCCCAACATGCGGAGTAAAACCAATCCGCCAGAGTCTAATCAAGAGGGATGGCAATAATCGAATAAGGCCGAATTATCCGATTATTGCCTTAATAAGGCTGTTCGCGGTAAACGTTGGGCTTCACTTCGTTCATCACCAACCTACGATTTAGCCCAACATACGAGATAATATTTATGTCACGTTTAGAAATACATGTCTTCTTGTAGCTTCAATAATGTCTTTTAGCACTGAAGCGCCATATTTTAAATTCTCAACTTGACTATTAATCTTCGCCATATCCTTTTCACCATGAAATAAATTATTTCGAAGACGATATACTATTAGCAGCAAAGCATGAATCTGTTCCTCTTCATTGACTACCTCTCCTTTCAATACTCGAAGTACTAATTCAGAATGCGGTTTATGCCTAAAACCTAGCCTTCTGAATTTATCATTTCCCTCACCATCAGCTCCAATATAACGGTGTGACCAGTAAGTGCGTGCGTACTCCAAAACGGTAGCACAATAGGAAGTTCGTTGTGCTACAAATTCCAGCTCATCCACCGCGGCTCGATCCTCAGGACGATCTTGTAACTGAGTACCCTCGAAAATTGCCCACATAATACTAAAATCAGAAATGCTCGTGTATGTTTCGTCAGTGAAATCAGCCATTACATAAATATTTCTTTGCAACCATACTTTAATTTCTTCCATTTTAACCCCCATTAAAAATGACTAATTGGTGATTTTAAAAACAACATTAACACATTGTCATACAAATTAAAAACTTGGGGGCCGTAGGTTCGAATAGCGGAGCGTATTCGGACGATCGAGTATCTAACGATTGGTTGATTCGGTCATTCCGACTACTAAACGATAAATCCGTTAGCCGGTCACTCCATTTTCTGTCGAGACTGGTCAATCATGCCGCACCAATTCGGCGGGGAGATACCGCTTGCTGTGTAATTATGAACGGTGGAATAAGGCCAAGCGGCCATCCCCTTTTCTTTTCGTAGCCGAAAAACCAAGCATAGCGTCACGACCCAGCGATATGCGCACGAGTGCAAGGCTGCAAATCTCGCGATCGTCCGAATACGCTCCGCTATTCGAACCTACTCAACCGCATAGAAAGAGAGCCTCGCCTAAAAGTAATCTGGAACAAAACTTGCTGTATCCCTCCCCTTAGATCCCGGCAACCGGTCGCGAGGGGCCCATGACACCGACCTTTATCAAAAGCAATGCAGCAGCCCAGCTCACCATGGCCGTCGAGGTGATGGATGAACAGGGCACAATGAACACCCGCCAAATCGCCTGTGAGCGGCCACTGACGGTCTACCTCAACTGGAAGGAAATCGTAACCCTGATGACGCTGGGAGCCCGCCCCGAGGCGCTGGTGCTGGGTTATCTGAAAAATCAGGGCTTTATCGAGGATATCTCGGCCATCGAATCGGTGATTGTCGACTGGGAGAGCGAGGCCGCCGCCGTGGTAAGCAGTCAGCAGGCCGCCGATCTCGACAAGTCGCTGGAGAAGAAGACGGTCACCTCCGGCTGCGGTCAGGGCACCATGTATGGCAGCGTGATGAAGAAGCTCGAAGGGGTGGTCTTGGCGGCGCCTGAGCTTAAACAGAGCACCCTCTACGCCCTGCTCAAGGCGCTGTCGGCCCATAACGAAACCTACAAGATGGCCGGTGCCGTCCATGGCTGCGCCATCTGTCGCGGCGCGGAGATCCTCTCCTTTGTCGAGGATGTGGGGCGCCACAATGCGGTGGATACTCTGGCGGGCGAGCTCTGGATGAGTGGCGAGGCTGGCCACGACAAGATCTTCTACACCACCGGGCGGCTCACCTCGGAGATGGTGATCAAGGTGGCGCAGATGGGCATTCCGGTGCTGCTGTCGCGCTCCGGCGTCACCCAGATGGGGCTGGATCTCGCCCGCCAGCTCGGCATCACCATGATTGCCCGCGCCAAGGGGCGCCACTTCGAGGTCTTTAGCGGTCACGACCATATCGTGCTGGACGAGAAGCCGCCGGTGCTGGCGCCCGGTTCAGCCGGTCGCGGGATGCGGGACTAAGCAATGAACGAATTTATGAACGTCAAGCAGGTGGCGGAATACCTCGATCTCAACGAGAAGAAGGTCTACCAGCTCGCCAACGAGGCGCGCATCCCCGCCACCAAGGCGACCGGCAAGTGGCTGTTTCCCCGCTCCCTGCTCGACCGCTGGCTGCTCGGCAGCTGCCACGAGGGGGTGATGAACGACCGGCTGCTGCTGGCAGGCTCGGACGATGTGCTGCTCCACTACGCCAGCAGCCGCTTGGCACAGCAGCTCGGCACCCAGGCACTGGTGGGCTACACCCCGTGCGGCACCCGTCAGGGGCTGGCGATGCTGGCGCGCGGCCATGTGGATCTCTGCGCCATCCACTGGGGGCAGGCCGAGGAGGCGCACCTGCGCCACCCGGCGCTGGTGCAGCAGTATCAGGGCCACCGGCAATGGGTGATCGTTCATGGATTCAGGCGGGTGCAGGGGCTGGTGCTGCGCCAGGGGTTGCAACCCAAGGAGGCGAAAGAGGCGCTCGACTGGCGCTGGGCCATGCGTCAGAAGGGGGCTGGCAGCCAGCGCGCCCTGCAGGAGTGGCTGCAAACCCAAGGGGAGTCGCTGACCCGGCTGGAGCGCACCCTCGAGGTCAACAGCGAGCGGGAGCTGGCCGCCGCCATCAGCCGTGGCGATGCGGATGTCGGGCCCGGCGCCCAGAGCACCGCCACCGAGTTTGGCCTCGGCTTTATGCCGCTGTCGCAGGAGTGCTTCGATCTGGTGATGCCGCAGGGGGTCTTCTTTCGCACCCTGCTGCAACAGCTGATCGGCTGGCTGCAATCCCCCGAGGGGCGCGAGCTGGCGGCCCGCCTCGGCGGCTATGACCTGACCCAGAGCGGCAAGCTGGTGTGGAGCCCGCAGTAAAGAACCACTCACCCACAGACAAAACAGCCCGCCAACCATGTTGACGGGCTGTTTTTATCACGGGCCTTTTTATAACGGGATCAATCGCCTGTCTCACGCCCCTCGGCATTGAGGGCGATGCGCCACCCTTCCAGTTTCGCAGGCTCACTGCCGCTTGGCAGCAGGGCGTGGCTGCGCAGCCGCACGGTAAAGCAGCTCCCCTGCCCCGGGGTGGAGTCCACCAACAGCTCCCCACCCCAGCGACTGATAATGCGGTGGCTCAGGGCCAGCCCCAGACCGGTGCCGGTAGCGCGGGTGGTGAAGAAGGGGTCGAAGATCTTGTCGATAATGGCCGCCTCAATGCCGCTACCGTTGTCGATCACCCGCACCTCGGCCCCGCGCAGCTGACCCAGTTCATCGACCCAGTCGCGGCTCTCGACCCGGATCTCCCCCTGCTCCCCCAGCGCGTGGCTGGCGTTGACCAGGAGGTTGATCAGCACTTGCAACAGCTGCTGGCGATCCGCCTCTATGGGCTGCTGGGCCTTGAGATCGGCCACCAGCTCCACCTGCTGCTGACGCAGGGCGGAGCGCACCAGGGTCAGGCTCTCCTCGATGATGGGGTTGAGGTGCTGCCACACCGGCGCCGTCTCGTAGTCGCCGGGGCGCGAATATTGCAGCAGGCTGCGGGTGATGGCACGAATGCGCTCGATCTGGGCCAGCACCAGCGCCAGCTCCTCGCTGACCGGCTCGGCCGCCTCCCCCAGCTCCAGCTTCATCAGCTCCACATTGCCGAGGATCACCGCTAGCGGGTTGTTGATCTCATGGGCCACCCCGGCCGAAAGCTCGCCAAGGGCCGCCAGCTTCTCGCTGATCAGCAGCTGCTGGCGCGCCTCGGTCAGCATATGGATATGATCTTCCAGCTCGGCAGTCTTGAGCTCGAGGCTTTGGGTACGCTCGGCCACCTTCTGCTCCAGCTCGTCGGCGCTGCGAGCCATCTGCTGCTGGTGCGCTTCTTGCCTGTCCAGCATGGCGTCAAACTGGCGACCGAGTTGGGCCAGCTCGTGGTCAGGGTCGAGGGCCAGCGGGCCGATGCGAGCGGACTCCCCGGCCTGCACCTGCCGCACCACCTTGTGCATCCGCTCGATGGGGGAGAAGAGATCCCGCGCGCCGCGATAGACCAGCAGGCCGGAGAGCAGCAACAGCAGCACTACGCCGGAGCCCAGCTCCACCAGATTGGTGAGGTAGGTGCGGATAATGGGCCACTCGAGAAAGCCCACATAGAGCATGCCGAGCCGCTCGCCCCTGGCTCCCAGCAGCGGCTCGTAGCCCGAGACATACCAGGCGTCGTGGACGAAGGCGCGGTCAACCCACATCTCCCCCCGCCCCAGTACCTGTTCGCGCACCGGCGGCGAGACCCGGGTGCCCACCGCCCGACCCACCTGACGGCTGCTGCTGACCGGCACGTTGGTGCTCACCCGCAGATCGTCGAGAAACAGGGTGACGGTGCCAACACTGCCATCCGGCAGGGTGTTTTTGGCAAACACCTGCCCCTTGAGCTCATCCACCAGCCGGGTGCTGCCGTTGACAAGCTCGCCCCCCTCCAGCACGGCCCAAAGGGAGCCGTCGCGGCCCATCACCGGGGTCAGTGACAGGCTGATCAGTCCCCTGTCCTCCACCACCCTGGTGCCATCCCGCTGCCACAGCACGGCCCGCTTGGCCAGTTGCGGGGAGAGGGTGAGCATCTCCTGCTGCGACCAGACCACGAAGTGGCTGACGCTGCGTCCGGCCGTGAGGGCGGCACGCTCCTGCGCCGTCAGCTGATCCAGCTCGGGGCCACGGCGCAAGCGCAGAAAATCGAGACCATAGTTGGCCGCCAGCGGCATCACCCAGTCATGCAGCTGATCCGGCGATTCCCGCAGCCGTAGCTGAAAGGCCCAGGCATCGCGCAGATGCTCGAGATGCTCGGTCTGGCGCTGCTGCTGCACAGTGATGGCGTGGTGGGCCACCCCGAGATCGCTGCGTACCGTGGTGAGCAGGTTCTGCCAGCTGTAGGTGAGGGTCCAGTAGAGGGTGAGCGCGATCATGCCCACCAGAGTGAGCATGATGGGTACCGAGGTGAGCAGCAGCAGGCGCCAGCGCACCTTGGTGCGCACGCAACGGGGCAACAGGGCGCGCATGCAGCGGGAGAGCAGGGTCAGTTTCATCGCCACCCCATCCGATCAGCCTTCCTCATTCGATGGCCCACTCCTTGAATTTGCGATCCAGCGTCTTGCGCGCCACCCCGAGCACCCGGGAGGCGGCCGACTTGTTGCCATCATGGCTCGCCACCACTTGCAGGATGTGGGCTTTTTCTACCTCCGCCAGCGGCCACGCCAGCGGATAGCCCTCCTCGCTCGCCCCCGGTTCGGCGGGCTTGCTGCTCTGCCAGTAATCCGCCGGGGGCTTGCCCAGCAGCAGGCAGCGCTCGATAAGGTTGCGCAGCTCCCGCACGTTGCCGGGCCAGGGATAAGCCTGCATCGCCACCACATCCTCGTGGGTCCAGCTCAAGGAGCCCATCCCCATCTCGGCGGTGAGCTGGCGGGTGAAGTGGTGAACCAGCGCGGGAATATCGTCGATCCGATCCCGCAGCGGCGCCACCGGCAGCGCCACCACGTTGAGGCGATAGAAGAGATCTTCGCGAAAGCGGCCCGCCTCCACCTCGGCCTTGAGGTTGCGGTTGGTGGCAGCGACGATGCGCACATCCACCGCCAATTCGCGCTCGGCCCCCACCGGGCGGATGGCCTTCTGCTCCAGCGCCCGCAGCAACGAGGCCTGCATGGCGAGCGGCATCTCGCCGATCTCGTCGAGAAACAGGGTGCCCTGATGGGCGACCCGGAACAGGCCGTCACGCCCCTTGCGGGCGCCGGTAAAGGCCCCCTGCACATGGCCGAACAGCTCGCTTTCCAGCAGCTCCGGCGCGATGGAAGCGCAGTTGAGGGGCACAAAGGCCCCCATCCGGCCGGAGAGTTGATGCAGGGCGCGGGCCACCAGCTCCTTGCCGGTACCGGACTCCCCCTCCACCAGTACGGCGGCGTTGGAGGGGGCCACTCTGGCGATGAGCGTCTTGAGCTCGCGGGTCTTGGCACTGTCGCCAATCAGGGTGGGCGGGAACAGCTTGCTCACCTCCCGGCGCAGCAGCAGGTTCTCCCGCTCCATCTGGCGGCGCTCGATGACTCTGTCAACCGCCTGCACCATCTGATCGAGGTTGAAGGGCTTGAGGATAAAGTCGCTGGCGCCGAGGCGCAGCGCCTTGAGGGCGGTCTCCATATCGCCAAAACCGGTCATGAAGATGATGTCGCTGCGACGGGTAGCGGGGTCGATGGCCTCGTGCCACTCGATGCCGGAGCGCCCCGGCAGCCGGATGTCGGCGATGATAAGGTCGAAGTGAAGGCGGCAGCGCAGGGCTTCCGCCTCCTCCACGCTGGCGGCAGTCTCAATCTGGGCAAAACGCTTGGCCAGCGCCTTGGCCAGAAAGCTGCGCATGCCGGGCTCATCGTCAACGATAAGCAGGGAGAGGGCAGACCAGCGGCTGGGAGGGAGTGTCATGGAAAAAAGTACCTCGGATGCACGTACGGTCGGTGAATGTCCCGATAACCGGAACCTTAGTGGGACATTTTGTCCTTACCGAATCAAAAGCACCAACACCAATTATTAAAAGCGATAACAAGCTCACCTAATTGATTTGAATAAGCTTCTGTTTTTAAACGGCAAACCGTGAATGCAGCGGCAAAGGAACAGTTTGGCACCCTGCTTGCTTACTCTTGCCCTCTCCTCATCCACCCTGAAAAAAGTTGCATCAAGATGACGATAAAAACCAGCCTCAAACGTTTTGCCCTCTCCCTCGCCGCCAGCCTGCTGATCGCCGGTGCGGCCCACGCCGAAACGGATACTAATGCCACAAAAGCGCCGATCCGCCTCGCCACCACCACCAGCACCGAGCAGTCCGGTCTGCTGGGCTGGCTGCTGCCCCAGTTCACCAAGGAGACCGGTTATCCGGTGCAGGTGATGGCGGCCGGTACCGGCCAGAGCCTGAAGATGGGCGAGAATGGCGACGCGGATCTGGTGATGACCCACGCCCCCTCTGCCGAGAAGAAGTTCGTCGACGCAGGCTTTGGCATCGAGCCGGTGCACCTGATGTACAACGACTTCGTCATCGTCGGCCCGGCCAAAGACCCGGCGGGTCTGGCCAAGCTGCATGACGCGGCCAAGGGGCTGCAAGCCATCAAGGAGCAGGGCCAGATCTTTATCTCCCGCGGTGACGAGTCCGGTACCCACATCAAGGAGAAGACCCTGTGGCAAGCCGCTGACGTCAAACCCGAGTTTGCCGGTTACAAATCCATCGGTCAGGGGATGGGCCCGACCCTGACCATGGCCTCGGAGCTCGGTGCCTACACCCTGACCGACCGCGGCACCTGGCTCGCCTACCAGAGCAAGCTGGATCTCGCCGTGCTGCTGGAGGGTGACAAGCGCCTGTTCAACCCCTATCAGGTGATCCTGGTCAACCCCAAGCGCTACCCGGATCTCAACACCGAAGGGGCGCGCACCCTGAAAAACTGGCTGATCTCCGAGCATGGCCAGAAGTTGATCGGCGACTTCAAGGTGGCGGGTCAGGCGCTGTTTGTGGCGGATGCCAACGGGAAATAATGGCAACCCTGACCCCTGCGATGACCTTGAGGGCCCTCCCCCGGTTCGCTGTGGGAGGCGCCTGATGCCGACCCTGCTCGACACTACCGTATTGACGGCCCTCGCCCTGCACGATGAGAGAGAGGTCTGATGCCGACTCTGCTCGATACTACGTTGGCTGCCCTCGCCCTGCTGTTCAGTGGTGACACCGAACTGTGGCAGGTGGTGGGGGTCTCCTTCTCCGTCTCCTGCATCGCCCTGCTGCTGGTGCTGCTGCCCGCCTTGCTGCTGGGCTTTGCCCTGGCCTATCTGCCGCTGCCCGGCCGCTGGCTCTGGCTCTCCTGCATCAATACCCTGCAATCGGTGCCGACCGTGGTGATTGGCCTCTTGCTCTATATGCTGCTGTCGCGGGCCGGCCCTTTTGGCGACTGGAAGCTGCTCTTTACCCAGCAGGCGATGGTGGTGGGGCAGATGCTGATCGCCTTCCCGGTGATCGCCACCATGGCTCACGCGGCGTTTGTCCAGAGTGACCGGCGTGCCTGGGAGACCGCCCTGACCCTGGGGGTCTCCTGGCCCAAGGCGCTGATCGGCCTGATGCACGAGTGCCGCTTTGGCCTGCTGGCCGCCATCATCGGCGCCTTCAGCCGCATCGTCACCGAGGTGGGCTGCTCCATGATGGTGGGGGGCAATATCCTGCACTTTACCCGCAATATCCCCACCGCCATCGCGCTGGAGACCCAGAAAGGGGCCTTCACCCAGGGGGTGGCGCTCGGCATAGTGCTGCTCACCCTGGCCCTCTTGCTCAACCTGCTGCTGACGGCATGTCGCGGCCACAGCTATCTGAAGAACTGACCATGCCCCCACTGCGTATCAACAGGAGTACCCCATGGCCCTGACCGCCCACCAGCTGACGATGCGCTTTGGCGAGCGCCAGCTGTTCGAGATTGACCGGCTCGCCATCGCACCGGGGGATGCCATCTGGCTGCATGGAGCCAACGGGGTGGGCAAGACCACTCTGCTCAAAATCCTGGCAGGACTGCTGGCACCCACCCGCGGCCACACCAATCTGCCGGGGCGCTGGCAACAGCGGCTCAACCGGTTGCTCAAGCGGGACCTGGGGCCGGGCCGGGTCACCTATCTGCACCAGACCCCCTATCTGTTCGATCGCACGGTGCACGACAACGTGGCCTGGGCGCTCGATAAACAGCTCGGCAGCGAGATCCGGGTGTTCGAGGCGCTGCGCCGGGTCGAGCTGGAGGGGCTGGCACGGGAGCACATCAGCATTTTGTCCGGTGGCGAACGGCAACGGCTAGCGATGGCACGCGCCTGGGCGCTGCAACCTGCCTTTCTGCTGATGGATGAGCCCACCGCCAATCTGGACACACATTCGGTTGCCCTGATGGCCGCATTGGCGCAAGATCTGCGGGAACATGGCAGCGGCCTGGTCGTCATTAGCCACCAGAGCAATGCCCTGACCGACCTGTGCGAGCGGCAATGGACCCTCGCCCGTGGCCAGCTGCAAGAGACGACCCCTTTAAAAATCATCGAGCGACATGACTTCAAAAAGCGACAGCCACTCTGATCCCGTTGCCGTATCAGCAGTGATCCTGGCAGGAGGCCGCGCCACCCGCATGGGGGGCGAAGACAAGGGATGGGTAGCACTGGCGGGACGCCCCCTGATCGACCACGTTTTGGCGCGCCTGCGCCCCCAGGTGGATGAGGTGCTGATCAACGCCAACCGCAGTCAGGCCCGCTATCAGGCGCTGGCCCCGGTCATCAGCGATGACAACAACGACTATCTCGGCCCGCTGGCGGGCATGCAGGCAGGTCTTGCCGCCGCCCGTCACGACTGGGTGCTGTTTGTCCCCTGCGATGGCCCCGCCCTACCGCTGGATCTGATGAGCCGCTTTCGCACCGCCCTGACCCCGGATACCGAGCTGGTGGTAGCCCACGATGGCGACTGGCTGCAACCCGTGGTGGCCCTGCTGCACAAATCCCTGCTCCCCTCCCTCACCGCCGCACTGGCAGAGGGGGAGCGCAAAATCGATATCTGGTTTGCCCGCCACAATATGGCGGTGGTGAGCTTTGCCGATCAGCCGGATGCCTTTATCAATCTCAATAGCCCTGCCGAGCTGGCCGCCTACGAGGCCCGTCTGCTCGCCCCGGCTATCGCCCCCCAACAAGGAGTCACCTCATGACCCCGGCCCCCACCCTTCCCCTGCTCGGCTTCGCCGCCTGGAGCGGCACCGGCAAGACCACCTTGCTGGAGCAGTTGATCCCCCTGCTGGTGGATCGCGGCCTGCGCATCGGGGTGCTCAAGCACGCCCACCACGACTTTGATATCGACCAGCCGGGCAAAGACAGCTATCGCCTGCGCAAGGCGGGTGCCCAGCAGATGATGGTCGCCTCCCGTCGTCGTCATGCTCGTATCATTGAGACGGAACTGGCCGAAGCTGATTTTCGCCAGCTGCTGGCCAGCTTCGATCAAACAGAGCTCGATCTGCTGCTGGTCGAGGGGTTCAAGCACGAACACTTCCCGAAAATCGAGCTGCACCGCGCCGAGATTGGCAAGCCGCTGCTCTTCCCCGAAGACGGCGACATTATCGCGCTGGCCAACGATCAGCCCCAACAGAGTGGCGAACAACAGCAGACAAGCCTGCCCCGCCTCGATATCAACGATCTGGCGGCTATCGCCGACTTCGTCTGCCGCTGGCTTGACGGCTGCCAGAGCAAGGAGCCTGAGGCGGGCAAGGGCTTTCTCTCAGTCGAGGCGGCCCGCAATGCCATTCTGGCGGCCCTCACCCCGAGCAACGCCTGCATAGATAAACCGCTGGCCCAATGCCACGGCGCCGTGCTGGCCGCCAATCTGATCAGCCCCATCAATGTGCCGCCCCATGCCAACTCGGCGATGGACGGCATTGGCCTTCGCAGCGACGATCTCGCCGCCGGTCGCTGGCAACTGGTGGGGGAAGTGCTGGCAGGCCAGCAGCGCCACGAGCCTGTGCTGGCCGGTCAGGCGGTGCAGATCATGACCGGCGCCCCGCTGCCCCCCGGTGTCGATACCGTGGTGATGCGGGAAGAGACGCTGATTGAAGGTGAGTGGGTCACGGTCACCGCCCCGATCCGCGCAGGGCAGAATGTGCGCCTCGCCGGGGAAGATCTCGCCAAGGGGGCGGTCGCCATCCCGGCCGGTACCTGGCTTGGCGCCCCCCAGCTGGGGCTGGCGGCATCACTCGGTCAAGCCAGTCTCACTGTGCGCACCCCGCTGAAAGTGGCGCTGTTCAGTACCGGTGACGAGGTGCAGGCCCCGGGCGAGCAGCTCGCCCCCGGCCATATCTTCGACAGCAATCGCTTCACCCTGATGGCCCTTATCCGCGCCGCCGGTTGCGAGGTGATGGACCTTGGCATCATTCCCGATGACAAAACCATTCTGCGCCAGCAGCTGGAGCAGGCCGCCGCCAGCGCCGATCTGGTGCTGAGCTCGGGTGGGGTCTCGGTGGGCAACGCCGACTTTATCAAGCTGGTGCTGGCGGAGCTCGGCCAGATCGATTTCTGGCGCATCCAGATGCGCCCGGGCCGCCCGCTCGCCTTTGGCAAGCTGGGGCAGACCCCCTTCTTCGGCCTGCCGGGCAATCCGGTAGCGGCGATGATCTGCGTGCTGCAATTTGTCGAGCCCGCCATCGCCCGCTTGCAAGGCAAGCGGTGGCAGCCGCTGCGCCTCTCGGCACTGGCAGACGAGAAGATGAAAAGCCGCCCGGGGCGCACCGAGTTTCTGCGCGGCATCTTCCATCAGGACCGCAACGGCCAGCTGCGGGTGCGCACCACAGGGCCACAGGGCTCGGGTATTCTCAGCTCCATGGCCGATGCCAACTGTCTGATCGAAATCGTACCGGACCAACCCGGGATCGCCATTGGCGAGCGAGTCTGGATCCATCCCCTGCAGGGACGACTGGCCTAAATCCCGACGGGGCGTCGGCCGGATGCACGTCGCCCCGTCACCCACCTGACAGGAGGCAGACCGTGCGTCTTGATGCCCCCCTCTCCCGACTCGATCTGCTGGTCTATGGCCGCTACCGGATCGTCCATGGCCTGCGCATTGCGCTCGCCTTTATGCTCACCTTTCTGCTGACCCGCGAGCTGAAACTGCCGGAGAGCACCTGGCCGCTGATAACCTTGGTGGTGGTGATGGGCCCCATCTCGTTTTGGGGCAATGTGCTCTCCCGCGCCCTGCAGCGGGTGGTGGGCACCATCTTCGGCGCCAGTTGCGGGGTGGTGGCGCTTTATCTCGAGATCTACTCGCTACCGCTGACCCTGATCTGGTGCGGGTGCATCATGTTCCTCTGCGGCTATCTGGCCCTCGGCAAGCGCCCCTATGTGGGGCTGCTGATCGGCATCACGCTGGGAGTCACCATGGGGGCCATGCCAGGGGACATAGAGACGGCGCTGTGGCGCAGTGCCGACGTGATACTGGGCTCCCTGCTGGCGCTGCTCTTTTGCAGCATCTATCCCCAGCGGGCCTACAGCCACTGGCGGCTGCAGTTGCACCAGATCCTGCAGCAGTCGGGGCGGCTCTATCACACCCACCTCTCCCCCAATGTGCTGGAGCGCCCGCGCCTCAAGCACAATCTCTCCCAGTTGCTGGCACAGACCGGCAAACTGCGGGCCCTGCTGGCCCCGGCGGCCAAGGAGACACGCCACAGCATCGCCCTGTTTGATGCAGTGCAGGTCACCATGCGCAACACCCTCTGCATTCTTGAGATGCTGGCCAACACCTACTGGAACGATCGGGAGAGCCACTTCCTGATGCAGAGCACGGCTGCGCTGCAAGCCTGCCATCTGGCCACCGAGGAGGCGATCAACCAGCTTGCCCTGATGATGCAAACCGGCGATGGTCGCGGGGCCGATGCCGCCATCGCCCGCCTGCACGAGGTGGCGACCCGGGTATCGCTGCCGCCCAACGCAGAGGCGGCCATCAATGGTTACCTCTGGCTCAACGTCCAGCTGACCGAGCAGCTCACCCACCTGCGCCGCCTGCTGGGGCTGATCCTCACTCCGCCCCATCGCAAGCAGCCCGACTAGACCCAATGCAAAACGCCCCGCTGTTGCGGGGCGTTTTGCTGTCTGACTGGCCACTTGGGCCATGAAGGCTGCAAATCTTAACTGGCATTGGCCAGCGGCTGCTCGGTGGTGAGGTAGAGGGAGAAATCCTGAATACCCTCCTGCAGGGCGGCAAAACAGTCGGGGTCTATCGCGGTGCCCAGATTCTCCGCCATCATCTCCAACGCCTGCGGCACAGGGATGGCGTCGCGATAGGGGCGCTTGGCGGTGATGGCATCGAAGATGTCGGCTGTGGTGATGATGCGCGTCTCAAGGGTAATCTCGTTCCCCTTCAGCCCCTTGGGGTAGCCCTTGCCATCGAGCCGCTCATGGTGGGCGCCCGCCACTTGTGCCAGCTCCTCGAAGGCGCCGATACGGCTCAGGATCTCCTCGGTGTAGGCGGCATGCATCTGCACCGCCGCCCACTCCTGCGCATCGAGTTTGCCCGGCTTGTCGAGAATGGCGTTGCTCACCCCGAGCTTGCCCACATCATGGAGCAAGGCGCCCCGCTTGAGCCAGCGTCGACGCGACTCGGACAACCCCATCTGGGTGGCAAGAATGTCGGTATAGAGCGCCACCCTGCCGCTGTGACCCGCGGTGTAGGGACTTTTGGAGTCCACCACCTGCCCGAAGGCCGCCGCGATTTCGTCCAGATAATCCTCATCCAGCGCCACCTCCCCCCGCCCGGCCGGGTGGACCAGGACCCACTCGGTCAGTCGTGGATCGGCCAGTCCTTGCCAGAACTCCTCGTCGGCCAGCGCTTCAAATTCCCGAACCAGTGCCGGATCAAACCAGCTGCCGCTGCGCTCGCGCAGCTCCTTGAGCGCCGCATCCGGGCCTGCGGCTGCGTGAAACACATCCACCACCTGACAGAGCAGGGCAATGCGCGAGAAGAGCGGGATCGCCTCGCCAGCCAGTTGCAGGGGCCGACCTTTGCCATTCCAGTGTTCATCAAGGGAGAGGATGCCATCGGCCACCTCGTCACTGAAACGCAGCTGGCGAGCAATATCCGCCCCCCGATGACAGCGGGTCTGGATCAGTTCGTTGGCAATCTGGTCGCCGTTGCGAAAGATATGAAACAGGCTGCGAAAACGTCCCAGCAGATCCGCCTGCAGGCCGGTATGGCCCAGCACGAAGTTGACTACCTCGGAGAGGGAGCCATCCACCAGTTTGAAATCGCGTTTGAAGTGAAGATCGTCGGTGAGATAGAGCTCGCAGATGCGGGCAGCATTGCTGCTGCACCCAAGATCCTTGAGCAGGAGCGTGTAGTAGAGATCATGGCGCAGCCGGGCGTCCAGTCCCAGCCGCTCCCCCAGACGGGAACCTATCCAGCAGCAGCGGATGCAGTGTCCTCTTGGTTGCCCCTCAGTCATGTCGAGCGCATGACTGAGAGAACCAATCAACTCCGCCAATCGCAATCCATTCACCGTCATAGTCTACTCCCTTAGACATCATGGCGATTTTGCCAGCAGATTAGGTATACCCCATCTGAAGCTGGATCGATCTGGATTCAGTTGAATTTAGGCAGCAGCCTTGCCCTGATTAGCCCGCACTTCCAGCTCTGCACGGCTCAGGGTAGAGACAAAGCGGCCATCGAAGTAGATATCCATCAGCTCGCCACGCTTCTCGCCACGCATCATGCTGCGGCGGCCATCCAGATAGTGCACTTCCATCTGGGCGGTATGCTCGTCCGGGTAGCTGATCTCCACCTCGCGCACCCCTTGTGGCAGCATGGCCAGCGGCACCTTCTTGAGGGCCGGATCCAGATGCTGGTTCACCTTGATCACCGGATTGGCCTTCATGTCCACCACAGCCGGAGATTTACCGGTGATGGGGTTCTTGCCAGACCAGAACTCGATGGTATTGAACACAAACAAGTCAGCGGTCGCGGCCAGACCGTAGACAGGGGAGAGCAGCATAAAGACCCCGGCACGAGCGTAGCGGTTATCCACCACGCTCAGGTTGCCCTTGGTGACCATGCCGGAAAGCCCCATCTGCCCCATACAGCCGCCCAGCCCCATGCTCGCGACCATAACCAGCAGGGCCATTGCCCGCCCCTTCTGTTGTAATGCCATCGTGTTCTGTTCCTGCTCTGAAATAAATGAGGCGGCAAGCCTAATCAAGGGGCCAGAAGAGGACAATTCACAATGGCGGGACGATACAGGAGGGGTTCAGATTGGGGCACTGACTGCTCAAATATAAGTCAATGCCCCGGCATGGTAGGAAGTCAGGGGGTTCAAATCGCCAGATCAGAGACGGTGCTGGAGACGTTGTTCGCCTCCCGGCGGATGTCGCTCATCACCTCATTCACCTCGCCCACCTGCTGCTTGCCCAGCTCGGCGCTGCTGGCGACGTCAGACATCTCGGAGGTGACCTTGGCGGTCAGCTCCCGGTTGTTCTGTACCACCTTGGCAATCTCGTCGGTAGAGAGAGACGTGCGGGCCGCCAGCTGGCGAACCTCGTCGGCCACCACCGCAAACCCACGACCCTGATCCCCGGCCCGGGCTGCTTCGATGGCCGCGTTAAGGGCCAGCAGATTGGTCTGGTCGGCGATGCTGCTGATGGTGGAGACAATCGCCTCGATGCTGCGCGACTGCTCGTTGAGCTGGTTGATAAGACCGATACTGTGAGTCAACTGGCTGGCAATCAGGTTGGAGGTATCGACCACCGAGGAGAGCAGACCCGCGCCGCGCTCGGCGCAGTTCAGGGTCTCCCGGGCCGCATCGTGGGCCAGCATGGCCGCTTCCCGCACCGCATCGCTCTTGTTGATCCGCTCGGTAATATCGCTTGCGAACTTGATCACCTTCACCACCCGGCGGTTGTCATCCAGGATCGGGTTGTAGGTTGCCTCCAGCCACACCTTGCTACCGTGACTGTTCTGACGACAAAAGAGACCGGACTTGAACTGACCACGGCCCAGCTCATCCCAGAAGTGAGGCTGGTCTCGATAGAACTGATCGTCGCAGAAGATACGGTGATGCTTGCCCTGCACCTGCGCCAGGGTATAGCCCATGGTATGGAGGAAATTGCCGTTGGCAGCAATCACCTCCCCACCGGGGGTGAACTCGATGACCGCCAGCGACCGATCCAGCGCCGTCACCACCGCCTGCTGGCTGAGCAGTTGCAGGTGGTGCTCGGTAATATCGGCCGCGATCTTGATCACCTTGGTCACCACGCCCCGCAACTTGACCGGAAAATAGGTCGCTTCCAGCCAGATCGCCTCGCCCCGTTTGTTGAAGCGCTGGAATACCCCGGTGCGGGAACGCCCCTGCTTCAGATCCGCCCAAAACTGCTGATAGTCGCTGCTCTGGGCATAGAGCTTGTCGCAAAAGATACGGTGATGCTGGCCGATAACCTCGGGCGCACTGAAGCCCACCACGTTGAGAAAGAGATCATTGGCGGCCAGCACAGTGCCATCCGGCGTAAAGGTGATGGTCGCCACGCTGCCGTGCACTGCGTCAAAAAATCCCTGCTGTTCCAGAAGTTGATCCTGGCACTGCTGCAACTCGGCTTTCAGTTTGCTATTGAACATCGAAACGTATCCTCCAAACTGGCACCCACCATGGCCAAACCACACAGTGGATCAATAAGATAATGGTGGCGTGCTCCATCAGCATAGTTGGCGGCTTTGCCGCGATCCCATCTGACGCCATATTTATTGCTGTAAATCAAATTCACCGACCAAACGCCACTCATGCAGAGCTGCAACCCTTATTCCACCGCCGGTTGCCACTCCAGATAGGCCGGATTGGCGACAAAGCCGATCCGCTCATAGAGAGGGCGCCCCTGCTCGCTGGCATGGAGCCACACCTTGCCCAGCTGACGCGTGCTGGCGAAGGCCGTTATGGCATCGAGCAGCGCCGTGGCGATCCCCTGCTGGCGCCATTGCGGCCGCGTATACATATTGAGCAGATACCCCTCCATCCCCGCCAGATTGCCGGGATAGGGTGGCCGTTCAAACAATGCCAGCGTCCCTGCCGCCACGATCTGTTTGCCGCCCTCCTGCGTATCGGCCTCAGCCAGCCAGGATAAAGCACTCTCTTCACTCATCGCCCGGGTAAAGTAGTCAAGGGCGGCCTGCCACAAGGCCGGGTCTGCCTGCGGCGTCACCAGCTCACCGACCTCACAAAACAGCTCCATGCGCAGCGCCACCATTGCGGGAATATCTGCGGCCCTTGCCTGACGAATAATCATTGGCTGCTCCTTTTCTCTCATGGGAAATTTCGCCGGCCGTCATTATGACAAAGAGCGCCTTGTGGCGCTCTTTGTGATTGGGAAAATCACTGTTAAATCAATGGTTTCGACGTGTCAGCCAGTGATCCAGGCTCAGCACACCGCTGCCCCAGATGGTCAGGGTCAGCAGCATCCAGCCCCACAACTGGTGATCGTAAAAGCCGCCCGCCCAGAGGGTCGGGTAGGAGATCACCGCCATGATATTGAAGCCAAACAGCAGCAAGGCGGCCGGGCGAGTAAAAAGCCCCGCCAGCAGGAAGAGCGGCAACAGCAGCTCGGTCGCCGTACCCAGATAAGCAGCCCACAACCAGGGCAGCAGGGGCACCTGATACTCGGATTCAAACAGATAGAGGGTGGAATCCCACGCCGTCAGCTTGAGCCAGCCTGAAGTGATAAAAACCGAGGCGACCCAAAGCCGCGCCAACAACAGCACACCGGCACTGCTCCAGCGCGGCAAATCACCACTCGAGCTGGCCAGCGCCAGCCATTTGTTTGCCATCATGGCATTACCTCCATATCCACCAGCAGACCAAGGGTTATCAGGCGAGTGAGATGTTCACTGGCCGCAGGGTCGGCCGCCAGCAGATCGACCAGCGCCGTACCAGCGAGACATCCCTGTAGCAGCGCCCACTCACCCGCCGTCAGGGGCAAGGGGGCAACCCGGCAATCCGGCTGTTTCTTCAATGCCAGCCAGACGGGGGCATCAAGCGCGTCCACCACTTCACCACAGTGCAGCGCCATCTGCCACAGGGCCAGTACCGGATAATCGCTGGCAACCAGCAGCAGATCCGTGGCTGGCAACAGCCGCAGCCGCTCCCATTGTTGCGGCGATAATGCGGCCAGACGCTCGGCTGGCCAGCAGCGTGATTCCAGCGGCAGCAGACTGGCACGCTCAAGCTGCCATTCGAACTGAGCCAGCTCCTCCAGCCAGGGCAGTCCGGTTGTAGTCGGCAAGCGGGCCAACCATTGGCCAAATCCGGCGCCATATTGCATGACGCTCCCTTCCCTGAGCGGCTCGGCCAATACGAAGCCACGGGCCGCCGCTGCAAAAAAGTCATCCCCGACCATAGCCTTGACGGCGGGATAACTGCTCGCCAGCACCTCGCCAAGGCTCAGGATGAAGTGGTTGCGATAGACCTGCAGCACAGATTCGGCAGAAAAGAGTCGGGAGCTGATGTGAGGGGCAATGGCGTCATACGCCCCCAGCAGACCATCGGCAAAGTGCTGTTGCAGCTGTGCCAGTTCAGCCATGGGCTACCTCCCGTGGCGCACTCATGCACGCCTCATCCAGAATGGCACTGGCCTGCGCCGCCTCTGCCAGCAAGACCGGTAGCGGCGGGATCTCGAGGTCCCACTCAATCAGGGTGGGAATGGCCTGCTTGCGGCAGATCTGGCGATAGAGTTCCCAGACCGGCTCCACCACAGGGGCGCTGTGGGTATCGATATAGAGGGAGCCTTCCGGCAGCTGTTTCTCGGTATAACCGGCCAGATGGATCTCCCCGACGGTGGCGAGATCGATCGCCGCCAGATACTCATCGCAAGAGAAACCGTGATTGAAGGCACTGACATAGAGATTGTTGAGGTCGAGCAGGATGCCGCACTCGCTGCGCTGCTGCAGCTCGGCCAGAAATTCCCACTCGCTCATCTCCCCGGCCTGTTGCAGATAGGAGGAGGGATTTTCAATCAGCATGCGGCAACCCAGAGTCTGTTGTACCTGCTGGATCTTGTCGCTCATGTTGCGCAGGGAGGCGCGGGTATAGGGCACCGGCAGCAGATCGTTGAAATAGCGCCCGCCAATGCTGCCCCAGCTGAGATGTTCGGAGATCCGTACCGGTTTGATCGCCGCTACCAGTGTCGACAACTGCTGCAGATGGTGCGGATCGAGCGGGTCGGCAGAACCGAGGGACATGCCAACGCCGTGAAGACTGACGGGGTAGTGTTGCGCCAGTTCGGCGAGCACCTGAAAACCCTGGCTGTGCCGTTCGAAGTAATTTTCACTGTGCACCTCCAGCCAACCGACTGCCGGCAGGGTTTGCCGGATCTCATCGTAATGGGGAGTGCGTAATCCGATGCCAATCAAAGGGTTCATCGCAAGACTCGCTTTCGCCAACCAGAGAAGATGCAGGGGCGGCCCGTTGGCCATCCCCCCTGCCCGATGTCTCTTACTTGGGTTGCAGCGAACCGCCGACCAGCTTCTCGCACAGCCCTTTGGGCATCACCACAAAGGCATCACCCTGAGCATCTTCCTTGGCAGTACCGGCGCAGGAGCTGCTCTTGGTCGCACAGTCATTTTTGCTGGCCTTGACCACGCCGTAGCACTTCTCCTTTTCATCGGCAGCCATGGCTGGTGCCGCGATAAATTGGGCGCCAAGCGCCAGCAGACCGGTCATGGCGGAGGCGATAGCAGTGCTTTTTTTAACATTCATGTTCATGTTCCTTTTGATGTCGTTGGATGTTGCTGATATCCCCGATTTGTCGCAACCGGGTACCTGCAATAGAACCGGCAAACGGGATATTCCCTTTCAAAAAAACACAAAAAAGAGTTGAACAACCCGAAGGAAAACGATCAACGCATTGATTTAAAACAGCTATTTCATCATTGAAAATTTCTTGCCGACCACCATTTTATGAACAAAAAAGAGTGCCGTTTGATGCTTTCATCCCGTTAATCTTCTTCACTGCTTCCATCAAAAGAGATATGTCAGACATAAAAAATCCCCGCCAACAGGCAGGGCTGGATGCAACTTTAAAGAAACAAGAAATCAACAAGCGGGGGGGGGGGGAGCCAGGAGTTGCGGCAAGCAGATAAAAAAAGAGACAGCTTTGGCCGTCTCTTTTTGCACATGGTGCGAATGGGGTTTAGTAGAAGATCCGCTCGCCACGCTCGCTCATTTTGAGCCACACCGGTTTGGTGCTGGTTTTGTTCCAGATACGGTGCAGATAGCTGTAGAAGCGGGCACGATCGCTGCGAAACAGCATCACGGGGAAAGCCAGAATGCCCACCAGCAATACATAAATGCGACGAAGAATAATCTGAGTCAGGGAAAAGGGATGAAACATGATGTAACTCCTTACTGGTAAGACCACTGAACAAAGATTACCCCACTCCATGTAGGATTACTACATCACCAACGCATTTTTTTATAAAAAAATGGTGAAAAATGGGAAATACTGAAAACAGGTTACGTCATTAACCAACAGTTAACAAACTTGCGAAAATCGTGCGCTTTGCCACAGTTATCAGGGGAAAAACATGCAGTAGGGAGACACGCATGAAACTGCCGGAAGTGGCACTGCTGGTGCTGATGGTTGCCCTGACACGGGCACAACTGGAGGAGTGGCAACTGAATCGGGAAGATGCCATCGTGCTGGCCGAACGGGGCGTGCCCACCGTCAGCCTGTGGCAATGCGGCACACTGAAGCAACGGATTGCGGATCTCAACCAGCACAGCGCCGAGGTGCAGTTTCAATATCGGGGGCAAAACATGGCGGATGTGAGCCACTATCTCGAGCGCGAGTGGAAACAGGCTGGCTGCGAACAGTTACTGGTACAGCAAGGATACTGACCAAAGCTCAGACTCGAAGAGTGATGATTGAGATAAACAGAGAAAATATGGAGGCACGTTCCGGAGTCGAACCGGACTAAACGGATTTGCAATCCGCTGCATAACCGCTTTGCTAACGCGCCATGCTGACAAGACTGATTGTCTTGAAAGTGAGTTCCATCGTTGGTGCGATGGAAAATTGGAGCGGGAAACGAGACTCGAACTCGCGACCCCGACCTTGGCAAGGTCGTGCTCTACCAACTGAGCTATTCCCGCGTTATTGCTTTCGTGCCAGTTGCCTGACAACGAGGCGCATTATACGTACCACGAGCGCCAGCACAACCCCTTTTTCGCAATTTAAGCCCTGATGCAGACTGTTTGCTCAGGGTTTAAACGCCTTGCTGAATTTTTCTCCAGCCAGCTGTGACCCACCAAGCGAATTTGGGATAAAGTCGTTGAAATGATTACGCTTTCGTTCGAGACTTGAGCGGCTTAATAACCGGATTCTCAATTGAAAATCACAAGATGAAATGGATCTTCACGCTTCGTGGGCTCAGGCCGCAGTTAATGCTGGCTTTTTTCATGTTGGGCATGGTGCCCTTTTTGGTCATCACCCTCTTCTTCCTATACAGCCACGGCAAGGATCTCACCACCCAGACCTCCAACCATCTGGTCTCCGTTCGTAATATCAAGAAGAGTCAGCTCGAGGATTACTTCAACAACCTCAAAAAGCAGATCATCAACTTCTCCCAACAGGATTTTGCCGGCAACAGTATCGGCCGTTTCTATGGCTTTACCGGCGCCTTCGAGAAGTTGGGCACCACACCGCAGGAGGCCCGCAGCCGCGCCCAGGCCCGCTATCTGCCCGGCTCCTGGGATCAACTGCGCAAACCGGACAGTCAGGTGGAGATCGAACCCTCCATCACGGCGCTTATCCTCGCCGACGAGATGTATGGCCGGGTGCACCAGCGCTTTCATCGCGGCTATGCCGACATGGTGCGCAAGTCCAACTACAGCGACATCTTTCTGGTGGACCTCAACGGTGATGTGGTCTATTCGGTCACCAAGCACCCTAACTTTGCCACCAATCTGCTCTCCGGCCCCTATCAGGGCAGTGGCTTGGGCCAGACCTTCGCCAAGATCAAACGCCGCCTCGATGGTGGCCAGAAACCACAGCAGATCTTCGAGTTCACTGATTTTGGCCGCAACGAGCTGACCGGGCAGGTGGTCGCCTACATGGCAGCCCCCGTGATGCAGTACGACTATGTGCGCGGGGTGGTGATTTTCGAGCTGCTGCCGGACAAGCTCAACCAGATCATGGCGGAGCGGGAGGGGCTGGGCGAGACCGGCGAGACCATCCTGATCGGCCCCGACAAGCGGATGCGCGCCGATGCCTGGCTGGCACCGGAGTTCAGCGTCGAGAACAGCTTCAGCCCCAATTTCCGGCCGCTGCAAACGCCCCTCATCACCAAGACGCTCTCCGGCGAGCAGGGAGTCGGGCTGTTCCACTCCTATCAGGATGACGAGGTGCTGGCCGCCTACACCCAGGTGAAGGTGTTCGATACCGAGTGGGCCTTTATCGCCGAGATCTCCACCCGGGAAGCCTATGCCCCGATCCGCCAGCTGGAAACTCTGGTGATTGTGCTGGGTGCCGGCTCGGTGCTGCTGCTGATCCTCTTCTCCCGCTGGCTATCCCACTCCATCACGGCGCCGCTGCGCTCTCTCACCGAAGCAGCCGAGCAGGTGGCCGACGGCGCGCTGGATCACCCCATCGCCATCGAGCGCACCGGCGATGATATCGACCGGCTGGCCGAAGCGTTTCGCCATATGCAGCGCTCGGTGAAGGACAAGATCGAACTGATCGAACAGCAGACCCAGGAGCTGCAACAGCAGGTCAAGCTGACCCACAAGCAGAACCTCAGCCTGCAGCAGGCGGACAAGCTCAAGGATGAACTGCTGGCCAACACCTCCCACGAGCTGCGCACCCCCATTCACGGCATCAAGGGGATGGCCGAGTCCATGCTCGCCAGTCAGCAGGATTTGACCGAAGGGCAGCAAAAGCAGCTCGGCCTCATCATCAAGAGCGCCGACGGCCTGGCCCGTCTGGTGGACGATCTGCTGGACTACCACCAGATGCGCTACGGCCAGCTGGAGATCCACTCCCAGCCCGTCTCATCCAAGGGGGTTATCCGGCTGGTGCTGGATCTCTGCCAGCATCTGGTGCAGGCCAAACCCCTTACTCTGGTGGATATCAGCCCGGCCGAACTGCCGCCGGTGCTGGCCGACGAGCAGCGGCTCGAACAGGTGCTCTACAACCTGGTGGGTAACGCCATCAAGTACACGCCGCAGGGCAAGGTGGTGCTCAGTGCCATCGTCGAGAACAACTTCCTGCGCATCAAGGTCACGGATACCGGCATCGGCATCGCCCCCGATCATCTGGAACACATCTTCGAGCCACTGGTGCAGATGAGCCCGGAGGTAAGCAAGCAGGGGGCCGGCCTTGGCCTCTCCATCACCCGCCAGCTGGTGCACCTGATGGGGGGCGAGCTGTTCGTCGAGAGTGAGCCGAGCGTTGGCTCTACCTTCGCCTTTACCCTGCCCCTTGCCACCGGCAAAGCGGCCAATCTGACTCTCGACAGTCGCCAGATCGAGCATCAGCTGGTGCGCCAGCAACCGCTGATCCTGCCGGACTGGGAGAGCGACGATCTGCCCCCTCCCCCCGAGGATGCACCGCTCATTCTGGTGGTGGATGACGAGCCCATCAACCTGCACATCCTGCGCCATCTGCTGCAGCCCTGCGGCTACCGCATCCTGCCCAGCAGTGACGGTCACGATGCGCTGGCCAAGCTGGCCGAGGAGCCGGTGGACCTCATCCTGCTCGATGTGATGATGCCGACCCTCTCCGGTTTTGACGTCTGCCGCCGCCTGCGCCAGCAGCACCCGAAAGATATGCTGCCGGTGCTGCTGCTCACCGCCCTTAACCAACCCAAGGATATCGAGGAGGGCTTTGGAGCCGGAGCCAACGACTATCTGGTCAAACCCTTCTGCAAGGAGGAGCTGTTTGCCCGGGTCAAGGCGCTGCTGGAAGCCAAGGCCGGACGCGCCTCGCTGGTAGAGAACCGGCTATTGAAGCAGGAGATCGAACATCGCCTCACCCTGCAGGATCGACTGCATCAGGATCAGCAGCGCCTGCTGGCCCTGCTCGGTGAAGGGGCAGACCCCATGATCTTATCGACGAGCAGGGCACAGTGCTGTTTGCCTCCCGGGTGCTGGCGCGCCTGCTGGGACAGGAGCCGGAAGCCATGGAGGGGCAGCCCCTCAATGAGTGGCTCGCCACCCCGCTGCAACAGCAGTGGCCCGACCTTGCCAGCGAGCGGGAACACAATCTGGAGTTTCTGGTGGCCGGGCAAAAAGATGTGCTCAACGCCCGTGCCCTGCCCATCGCGCTCGGAGGACAGGCCGCTTTCGCCCTCACTCTGAGTACCGAGCTGCGTCAGGATGAGAACCGGGTAATGGCGCTGGAGAACGCCCTCAAGAACCTCTCGCGGCAAGCCATCATCGAAGATGAACAGCTGCTGGGCGAGCTGAGCCGCCTGGGTGGCGAGTTCCGTTCGCTGGCCGACGACCTCATTCGCCAGCAGGATGACGAGCCGCTGCGCCGGGCGCTGGTAGAGACCATGCAGCTCACCCTGGATGCCTGGCAGCAGGGGACCGGCAAGGGCAAAATCGTGCTGGCGGAGAAGAGCAAGCTGTGGCGCGTCTATATGGACAGATCCAGCCCGCAGACCCGCACCCTCGACAAATACCTGAGTCTGGACACCCTGCCCAAGTCGCCACGCTGGAAGACGGTCGTGGCCACCACCGAGTATGTGCTGGGCCACTGCCCGCTCAATGACCACCAGCGCCAGCAGTTGCAGCACAGCGCCCAGACCCTGCGTCAACTCGCCAACCGCAAGCCGTGACACGGCGCCCTAAACGGGCGCCGGATCACAATTGGCAATCTGGTTTCTTTTTATGCAAAACAAAGCCCCGCCCGACCCCGAAACCGAGAGCAGATCCAATTCACAAATTTGTCATATACGCCATTTTCACAGCCACTTTCTACGCGAGAGCAAATAACGCAAACCAATGATTCTAAACAGATAAAAAAGCATTTTGACGAGATTGACGTAACACCGTCAATTTTTACGAAAACAACGAAATCAATAGTTGTTGTTTTCCTGTTAATTCTGGTTTGCTTAGGGCGTTGGAAAACAGAACGACAAAGGTTAGACACCTGACCAACACAGAGGGCCGATTTCATCAGCATGCGAAACCGGTGCTCACACAAAACAAGGCGAACCCTCGGGAATGCCAAAAAATAAGAAAGGAAAACATATGCTTGCCAAAGTATCCAAAATCTCTACCGCTGTAATGCTGGGAACCATGATGCTTGCCGGTGCCGCCGGTAACGCCATGGCCGCAGAAAACAAAACCGTGCTGACCATGGTCGCACAGCAGGAAACCGCCTGGGTCAAGAACTTCAACCCCTTCCTGCAAGCGGGCTTGCTGCACACCACCCGTCACTTCATCTATGAACCGCTGGTGATCTTCAACGATATGCAAGGGGGCAAACCCGTCTATCGTCTGGCCACCAACTATGCGTTCAGCGATGACCTGAAATCCGTCACCTTCGATCTGCGTGACGGCGTGAAGTGGTCTGACGGCGAAGCCTTTGATGCCGATGACATCATCTTCTCCTTCAATCTGGTCAAGGCCAACAAGGCGCTGGATGAGCGCTCAATCTGGACCCAGATCAAGAGCGTCGAGAAGCTGGCCCCCAACAAGGTCAAATTCGACCTGACCGAGGTCAACACCAACGTGGTGAACGATCTGGTGCTGGTACCTATCGTGCCGGAGCATCAGTGGAAATCGGTGAAAGATCCGGTTGCCTTCACCAACGACAAGCCGGTTGGTACTGGCCCCTTCACCGAAGTGGACAACTTCTCCGCCCAGCTCTATACCCAGTGCCGCAACCCGCACTACTGGGATAACGCCAACCTCGCTATCGACTGTCTGCGTATGCCGCAGATGGCCACCAACGACCAGGTGCTGGCGGCTGTCATGAAGGGTGACATCGACTGGTTCGGCTCCTTCGTGCCGGATATCGAGCGCCTCTACGTCGGCAACGATCCGAAGAACAACAAATACTGGTTCCCGGCCTCCGGTACCGTGGCGTTCAACGTCAACTTCCAGACCAAGAACCCGGGCAATAACGAAGCCTTCAACGACATCAACTTCCGCCGCGCCTTCTCCATGGCGATGGACCGCCAGTCCATGGTGGATATCGCGGGCTACGGCTACCCCACCGTCAACGAGTACCCGTCAGGTCTGGGCAAAGCCTTTGACTCCTGGAACAACCCGGAAGTGGACAAGAAGTACGGCAAGTACAACAAGTTCGATCTGGAAGGGGCCAAGGCCCTGCTGAAAGAGGCAGGCTACAAGGATTGTGACGGCGACAAGTTCCTCGACACCCCGAGCTGCAAAAAGATCGAGTTCAAGGTACTGGTACCGAACGGCTGGACCGACTGGGTCAACACAGTTCAGATTGGTGTAGAAGGGCTGCAGGCGCTGGGCCTGAACGCCAAGACCGCCACCCCGGAAGCGACCGTCTGGACCGAGAACCTGATCACCGGTGACTTCGATGTCGCCCTGCAGGGTTACTTTGCCGGTGCCAACCCGCACAAGTACTTCGAGACCGCGTTCCACTCCCGCAACATGGGTGACCGTGGCAACCGCTTCGCCGCACCCCGTTACAAGGACCCCGAGCTCGACAAGCTGATCGATGACTTCACCCAGACCGCCGATGCGGCCAAGCAGAAGGAGATCATGTTCGCCATCCAGGATCGTGTTGGTGCCAACCAGACCATCATTCCGGTCTTCAACAACCCGACCTGGTACGAGTACAGCACCAAGCGCTTCAACGGCTGGTTCAGTGCTGATAACCCGGTAGCCAAACCTCAGCTCCACCCGGACACCCCTGAGCGTCTGCTGCACGTGTTGTCCCTCAAGCCAAACAGCTAAACAATCCCGGCCCCCTGCGGGGGGCCATCTTCCCCGTTAATCCCCTTCTTGCCCGGCTTTGCCGGGGTTGGGGTAGCTATACCCGACGCGGGGCAGACTTGCAGTAAAAGGTACTATCATGGGATTCATACTGAGACGCTTTTCCTTCTATCTGGTTGCCTTTCTGGTAGCCGCCACCATCAACTTCCTGTTACCCCGAGCCATGCCAGGGGATCCTGTCTCCGTGATGTTTGCCCGCGCTGGCGCCATGATGGAACCCGCCGCCCTGGAAGCCCTCAAAGCCACCTTCGGCTTTGTCGACGGCCCCATCGGCACCCAGTTTCTCACCTATGTGAAGAGTGTCTTCACCTGGGATCTCGGCACCTCGGTGCGCTTCTACCCACAGCAGGTCTCTGACGTGCTGGGCCGTGCCATCGGCTGGACCCTGTTTCTGGTCGGCACCTCCACCATCCTGAGCTTCTCCATCGGTTCCATCGTCGGCATCTTCGCCGCCTGGTATCGCGGCGGCCGGATGGACAGCATTCTCTCCCCGCTCACCCTGGTGATGCAGGCCATTCCGCCGGTGGTGGTCTCCCTGCTCGCCCTGTTCCTGTTCGGGGTCAGCCTCGAGTGGCTGCCCATCGGCTACGCCTACAGCCCGGAGATCAAGGCTGACTGGGGCTGGGAGCACATCAAGAGCATCATGACCCACGCCATCATGCCGGTGCTGACCCTGGCCGTGGTGCAGGTGGGGGGCTTTCTCATCACCATGCGCAACAACATGATCAACCTGCTGGGCGAGGATTACATCACCATGGCCAAGGCCAAGGGGCTCTCCAGCAACCGGGTGATCTTCAACTACGGCGCCCGCAACGCCATTCTGCCCAGCGTCACCGCCCTCTCCATGGCGCTCGGTTTCGTCATCGGTGGCTCCCTCATCACCGAGGTGATCTTCAACTATCCCGGCCTGGGCCTGACCCTCTATCAGGGCATTCTGGCCCGCGACTACCCGCTCATTCAGGGGCAGCTGCTCATCATGACCATCACCATGCTCAGCTTCAACTTCCTGGCCGACGTGCTCTACGTCTTCCTGGATCCCCGTCTGCGTACAGGAGGCAAATAAGATGCGTATGCCCACAATCCTCAAAATCCTGCTGGGCAACAAGAAGGCTGCCTGTGGCCTCGCCATCGTGGTTGCCTTCGTACTGATGGCCCTCTTTGCCCCCATTCTGGCCAGCAACGAGCCGACCAAACGGGTGGCTCGCCCGCACCAGCCGCCCAGTGCCGAGTTCGTGATGGGTTCAACCCGCATGGGCCACGATATCTGGGCCCAGTTCACCAACGGCGCCCGTATTTCGCTGCTGGTGGGCTTCAGCGCTGGCCTGCTGGTCTGCACCCTGGCCGTCGCCATCGGCATCACCGCCGGTTACTTCGGCGGTCTGGTGGATGAGTGCCTCACCTTCCTGATGAACGTGGTGCTGGTGATCCCCAACCTCCCCTTGCTACTGGTGCTGGCGAGCTTTATCGGGGAGGCGTCGCCGGCGGTGATTGCGGTGATAATAGGGTTGACCTCGTGGGCCTATGGCGCGCGGGTCATCCGCGCCCAGACCCTGGCGCTGCGCGAGAAGGAGTTCGTCATTGCCGCCGAAGTGCTGGGCGAGCCGGCCTGGCGCATCATTCTGGTGGAGATCCTGCCCAACCTCATCTCCATCATCGGGGTGAGCTTCATCGGCTCCATCATCTACGCCATCGTCACCGAAGCGACCCTGGAGTTCCTAGGGCTTGGCGACCCGACCGTGGTGAGCTGGGGCATCATGCTCTACAACGCCCAGACCTCCAGTGCCATTCTGGTCGGCGCCTGGTGGGAGATCCTGGCTCCCTGCTTCGCCATCGCCACCCTGGGCGCCGGTCTGGCCCTGCTCAACTTCGCCATCGACGAGATTGCCAACCCGCAGCTGCGCTCCCACAAAGGGTTGAGCCGCTGGAAGAAACTTGCCACCCCGGTCGCAACACCACTCTCTGCCGCACAGGAGAAGACAGCATGAACAAGCATCCCCTGCTGTCAGTACGCAATCTTTGCGTCGACTACATCACCGAAAATGGCGACGTGCGCGCCGTCAACTCGGTGAGCTTCGATATCAGACAGGGCGAGATCTTCGGTCTCGCCGGTGAGTCGGGTTGCGGCAAATCCACCGTCGCCTTCTCGGTGGCCCGGCTGCACAAGCCGCCTGCCTACATCAGCGGTGGCGAGATCCTGTTCAAGGGGGAGAACATCCTCCACTACAACGACGAGCGGCTGCGCTCCTATCGCTGGCAACAGGTGTCGGTGGTGTTCCAGTCCGCCATGAACGCCCTGAACCCAGTGCTGCGGATGGAGGAGCAGTTCTGCGACGTGCTGCTGGCCCACAACCCCGGCCTGACCCGTTACGAGGCGATCAAGCGCGCCCAGGAGCTGCTCACCATCGTCGATATCCACCCGAGCCGGCTCAAGGACTACCCGCACCAGTTCTCCGGCGGCATGCGCCAGCGGCTGGTGATTGCCATCGCCATGGCGCTCAACCCCGAGCTGCTCATCATGGATGAGCCAACCACGGCGCTCGATGTGGTGGTACAACGGGAGATCCTGCAGAAGGTCTATGCCCTGAAAGAGAAGTTCAACTTCTCCATTCTGTTCATCACCCACGACTCCCTGATGGTGGAGTTCTGCGATCGCATCGGCATCATGTATGCCGGTGAACTGGTGGAGGTCGCCCCCTCCAAGGCGATCCTGACCGCGCCGCTGCACCCCTATACCAGAGGGCTCGGCAACTCCTTCCCGCCCCTGCACGGGCCGAAGAAGGTGCTGGAAGGGATCCCGGGCACCCCGCTCAACCTGCTGGAGGTGCCGGTCGGCTGCCGCTTTCAGGCCCGCTGCGGCAAGGTGCACGATCGCTGCCGTCAGGAGTACACCAGATTGGCCGAGATCCGCCCCGGGCAACAGACCGCCTGCCACCTCTATGAGGAGCAGGGACTGCAACAAGATTCCGTGATCTATCTGGACAAGGCCGCTGGCTGTTAAGGATGTCTGTCATGCAAATCGCCAAAACCGATGCACCCATCATCGAAGTCCAGCACCTCTACAAGGACTTCCCCATCAACTCCAATGCCATCAAGAGTGGCAAGATGCGGGCGCTCTCCGACATCACCTTCAACCTGCACCGGGGCCGCGCCCTGGCGGTGGTCGGGGAGTCGGGCTCCGGCAAGAGCACCATCGCCAAGATCATCGCCAAGATGTACAAGCTTAGTGCCGGGCGCATTCTCTATCGCGGCCACGATCTGGAGGAGTTCAACAAGGGCACCGCCCTGCTGGACTATCGCCAGAGCGTGCAGATGGTGTGGCAAGATCCGTTCGGTTCGCTCAACCCGACCCACACCATCTATCACCACATCGCCCGCCCCCTGCTGCTGCACAGCAAGGTGATCGACAAGAAAGAGCTGCCCGACATGGTCTACGCCCTGCTGGAGAAGGTCGGCCTGACCCCCGCCAAGGCGACGGCGGCCAAGTATCCGCACCAGCTCTCCGGCGGCCAGCGCCAGCGGGTCAACATCGCCCGCAATCTGGCGGTGGAGGCGGAAGTGGTGCTGGCGGACGAGCCCACCTCCATGCTCGACGTCTCCATTCGCATCGGCATCCTCAACCTGATGGAGCAGATGAAGAATGAGCTCGGCGTCTCCATGCTCTACATCACCCACGACATCGCCACCGCCCGCTATGTGGCGGAAGATCTGGCGGTGATGTATGTGGGTCACATGGTGGAGTGGGGCGAGGTGGACGAGATCCTGCACCACCCGCAGCACCCCTACACCCAGCTGCTCATCTCGGCGGTGCCCGACCCAGAGAAGAGTATCCACGCCGAGCTGGAAGGAGGCCGCAAGGGGGAGATCCCGCTCTGGACGCCGGAGTCCTGCGGTTGCCCCTTTGCCGGGCGCTGCAATCAGGCAATGCCCCGCTGCAAGGAGGCGCTGCCCCCCATCACCAAGCTTGCCGACAACCACTTCGTGCGCTGCTACCTCTACGAGTGAGGGTGAGCCTTAGACCGGCCGGACAATCCTGTCCGGCCATGCCTCGATACGGGGCGGCCACAGCCCCGTGATGTGCCTCACCGCCCGGCGGTGAACCACAGGAGTAATACCTTGATGGAACTCTTGATCAATCAGGTGGGCTACGAGTGCGACGGACACAAGGTCGCCCTGTTGCAAACCTCCCCCGCCCCTGATCTCGGCGGCTATGTCAGGCTGCAACGCCTTGATGATGGCCAGATCCTGTTTGAAACCCCGCTGCAACCGGCTGGCAGCGTCCCAGGCTGGCAAGGGCGCGCTTACTGGCGTGCCGACTTCTCCGCCTTCAAGGAGCCCGGCGACTATCGGCTGGAGGCGATCACTGCCCAAGGCATTGTCCGCTCGACCCGCTTTGCCATCGGCCAGGATCTGCTGGCCAGCCGCTGCCTCTCCGATGTCATCCACTACTTCAAGGGGCAGCGCGCCAGCGGCACCTTCGATCGGGCCGACCGCAACGCCCGCCTGTTTGGCACCGACCAGCACAAAGATGTTCACGGCGGCTGGTTCGATGCCAGCGGCGACATGAGCAAGTACCTGAGCCACCTCTCCTACGCCAACTACCTCAACCCCCAGCAGACCCCCATGGTGGTGTGGGCTCTGCTCAAGTGCCGGGAACTGCTGGCCCCGCGCCGCGATATCGACGGGGTGAACCTCTGCAAGCGGCTCAATGACGAGGCGCTGCACGGCGCCGATTTCCTCTGCCGGATGCAGGATGAGTCGGGCTTCTTCTACATGACCCTGTTCGACAAGTGGAGCAAGGACCCGGAGCAGCGCGAGCTATGCGCCTATGCCACCCAGCAGGGGCTCAAGTCCGCCAACTGGCAGGCAGGTTTTCGCCAAGGGGGCGGCATGGCCATCGCCGCGCTGGCCCGCGCCGCCCGCGAGAGCGTCAGCGGCGACTTCGATGCCAGCCGCTACGCCGAGGCCGCCAAACGCGGCTACCTGCATCTGCGTGAACACAACCTCTCCTATCTGGATGACGGGGTCGAGAACATCATCGACGACTACTGCGCCCTGCTGGCAGCGGTAGAGCTGACCGGCACCTTCGGCGCCGAGTGGCTGAATGAGGCGAGAGCTCGCGCCAGCAAGCTCTGTGCCCGCCAGCGCTCCCATCCTGAGCTGGGTCACTACTGGTCGGCCAACGAGGATGGCTCGCGCCCCTACTACCACGCCGCTGAGGCGGGTCTGCCGGTACTGGCGCTGCTGGAATATCTGGGCGTAGAGCCGGATCAGGAATACAAGGCCAGGGTACAAACCGTGGTGGAGCAGGCGCTGGCCGCCGAGCTGGCGCTCTGCGCCCGCGTGGGCAACCCCTTCTCCCTCGCCCGCCAATATGTCAAAGGGGTGGATGAAGCGCCGCGCGTCAGCTTCTTTATGCCCCATCACAACGAGTCCGGTTACTGGTGGCAGGGTGAGAATGCCCGCCTCGCATCGTTGGCAACCATGGCCTTTGCTGGCGCCCGCCACTTCCCCCGCCAGAGCCAGCCACTGCTCACTTACGGTCAGCGCCAGCTCGACTGGATCCTCGGGCAGAACCCCTTCAACGCCTGCATGCTGGCGGGCCACGGCATCAACAACCCCGCCTATACCGCCGGGTATCCCAATGCGCAGGGAGGTATCTGCAACGGCATCACCGCCGGATTCGATGACGAAAATGAGGTGGCCTTTATTCCGGAGGTGTACAAGGATAGGCTGGATCAGAACTGGCGCTGGGGCGAGCAGTGGATCCCCCACGCCGCCTGGTTTGCCCTGGCTATCAGCTGGCAGAGCGCCCTGAGTGCTCGAAATGAGCAGGGAGAGCACCATGATTGAGATCGGCTCGAGCATCATTGGCATTGGGGAGAGTAGTGGATCCTCCATACAGCCAGCCTGGTTTGCCCTTGCCATCACCTGGCTGAATGCGCAGGGAAATGGAGGTCGCCATGATTGAGTTCTGGGTCGGCGTCGATGGCGGGGGCACCCACACCCGCGCCCGCATTCGGGATCGGGCGGGCAAACTGCTCGGAGAGGGGCGCGCGGCCGGCTCCAATCTGGAGCTGGGCATCCCCCATGCCCACGCCAATGTGCTGGCCGCCATCGCCAGCGCCCGCCTTGCCGCTGGACTCGGCATCGAGAGCGAACAGCAGATGGGGGTCGGGCTGGCGCTCGCCTCCGCCGAGCTGGCCGACTGCTATCACGCCCTGCTCGAGATGCCCTTCCCCTTTGCCAGCGTCAGGCTCACCTCCGATGCCTTCGGTGCCTGCCTCGGCGCCTTTGGAGGCCGTGAGGGGGCCATTCTGATCGCCGGTACCGGCTCGGTGGGGCTGGTCTATCAGGAGGGGCAGATCCGCACCTGCTCCGGCCGCGGCTTCCCCATTTCAGACATAGGCAGCGGCGCCTGGCTGGGGCTGCGCGCCATCCAGCAATCCCTGCTCTGCCACGACGGCATTCTGCCCCCCAGCACCCTCGCCATCCGCTTGATGGATCGCTTCAAGCGGGATCAGGCCGAGGTGGTACGCTGGGCCGCCCGCGCCATTCCGGCGGACTATGGCCACTTTGCCCCCTGGGTATTTGATGCAGCCAGCGATGGCGACGAGCTCGCCAATCAGCTGCTGGACGAAACCTGCGAGCAGCTGCAGATCCTGCTGGAGGGGATGACCCAGCTCGGTGCCAGACAGATCGCCCTGCTGGGGGGGATTGGCACCCGCCTCGCTCCCCGTCTCGGCCAGCTCAACCTGATCCCCCCCCAGGCAGATGCGCTCGATGGCGCCATCCTGTTTGCCCAATCAGAGGATTTTCCATGTCTACACCCCTGATCCACACCCAGGTCGCCCGACGTGACGGCGAGGATGTCTGGTTCACCTTCACCCTCTCCCGCATGCCGGATACCAAGTGGAAGCTGCACTTCTGTCTGGCTCGCCATATCGACCCCGACTCCTTGCAAGGGGGCGAGCTGGAGCGCCAAAGTGGCAGCTACAAGGTGATAGTCCCAAAAGCTGGCAGCTGCGAGCTACGCTTTTGCTGCCGCCAGACCCCCATCAAGAAGCTCTCCGACATGCCGCAGGGCTTCTTTCTCAGCCTGCCGGAGGCGACCACGGGTGCCCAGCTGCTGCCGGTGACGCTGGCGGCTCAGGATCTCGGACTGGAGAACCCGCCGGTAACCCGCCCCGACCTGCCGGAGGTCGAGCCCCTGCCCGGCATAGTGCCGCAACCGGCCCATCTGGTGCTGCTGGAGGGGAACTTCCGGCTGGCCGAGCGGGCTCATGTCAGCGCCCCTCACGATGTGCCGAAGCTGCTGGCCCACTTCAACGAGCTGACGTCGCTGGCACTGGAGCAGGATCACGACGCAGAAATCCGGCTAACCGAGGCCAAGCTGGCCCCCGAAGCCTACCAACTCACCATCACGCCGCAGGAGGTGGTGATTGCCGCCACCGACGAAGCGGGCTGGCGTCATGGGCTGGTGACGCTGGCCCAGTGGTATCTGCAACATGGGGAGAGCCTGCCCTGCGTCACACTGGAGGATGCCCCGCGCTTTGGCTTTCGCGGCATTTTTCTCGACTGCGCCCGCCACTTCCACACTCCGGCCACCATCAAGCGCCTGCTCAAGCTGATGAGCCTCTACAAGTTCAACCGCTTCCACTGGCATCTGACCGATGACGAGGGGTGGCGACTCGAGATAAAGACCTTCCCGGAGCTGACCGACGTGGGTGCCTGGCGCGGCCATAATCTGGCGATCGACCCCCAGCTCAGCGGCGGTGCCGAACCCTATGGCGGCTACTACACCCAGAGCGAGGTGAAGGAGCTGGTGAGCTATGCCAGTGAGCTCGGCATCACCGTCATTCCCGAGATCGACATCCCGGGCCACTGCCACGCCGCCATCAAGGCGCTGCCCGAGTTGCTGATCGAAACGGCAGATCACTCCCGCTACCGCTCGGTCCAGCATTTCGATGACAACGTGCTCAACCCCGCCCTGCCCGGCACCTACCGCTTCCTGGAGGCGGTGCTGGACGAGGTGTGCGAACTCTTCCCCGGCCCGCAGATCCACATGGGGGGTGACGAGGTGCCGACCGGGGTCTGGACCGACAGCCCCGCCTGCCAGCAGCTGATGACCGAACAGGGCTACGCCGACTGCCGAGAGCTGCAGGGCCATCTGCTGCGCCACTGCCAGCGCTATCTGGCCGCCAGAGGCAAACAGATGATCGGCTGGGAGGAGATCCTGCACGGCGACAAGGTGAGCCGCAAAGCGGCCATCTGTGCCTGGACCAGCTTCCAGGCGGGGCTGGACGCTGCCGCGGCCGGTTATCCGGTGGTGATGGCGCCCGCCCAGTTCCTCTATCTGGATCTGGCATGGAGCGCCGATATTCATGAACCCGGCCTCTACTGGGCGGGGACCCTCAATCTGGAGCAGATCTACGCGTGTGACCCTGCCCCAGCCGATTTCCATGCCAACGATAACATCCTCGGGGTGCTGAGCCCCTTGTGGTCAGAATTGATCACCAGCCGTGATCGTCTCGACTACATGTTGTTCCCGCGTATGCTGGCCACGGCCGAGGTGGCCTGGAGCGATCCCGCCCACAAGGGCTGGGAGCACTTCGCCGCCCGCCTGCCGGGTCAGTTGCAGATCCTCGATCAGTTGCAGGTGCGCTACCGGATGCCACAGAGGTAATGTTGTCTCTACTTTGGCGGCCAATCGGCCGCCTTTTTTACGATTAGCCAACAAAACATCAACTTCCCCCTACCATTCATCCGCCATTATTGGCAAAATCCAGCCCCCAATGAAGCTGGTCTGCCTCCTGCTGGCGCGAGCCTGCGGCCACCTCCAGATCTGCCACAATAACAACGACAACATTATCAACAAGAACATCGGAGCGTATTCCTATGACCCGCAGAGATGTCCATACCCTGGATAGCGAAGTGGAGTTTCCTGCCGACGTACAACTGGTCTCCACCACTGACCTACGCGGGGTGATCACTTATGCCAATCCGGCTTTTTGCACCATCGCCGGCTATAGCGCCGACGAGCTGGTCGGTCACAACCACAATCTGGTACGCCACCCCGACATGCCCAAGGCCGCCTTCGCCGATCTCTGGGCCCGCCTCAAGGAGGGCAAACCCTGGCGCGGCATCGTCAAGAATCGCTGCAAGGATGGTCGTTACTACTGGGTAGATGCCTATGTGACCCCCATCTATGAAGGCAACAGGATCAGCGGCTACCAGTCGGTACGCTGCAAGCCCGAGCCCCAATTCAAGCGCATCGCTGCTCAGACCTACCAAGCTCTGCTCAAGGCCGAGCGCGGCAACAGCAGCAACCTTCCCTCTCTTGCCAGAGTGCGCACCCCGGCCATTACCCTGCTGCTGCTCGGCCTGATGGGATGGGCCTTCGCCAGCCAAGGGGCCATGACCGTCCTGCTGATGCTGCTGCCCCTGTTGCTTATTGGCGGAGCCTACTGGCGCGAGCTCTTTGCCCTGCCCCACTATCTGCAGCAACTGGGCCGTGAATATGACAGTCTGACCCGGCTGGTCTACTCCGGTGACAACCCCGGCGCCATTGCCGATTTTCATATCAAGATGCTGCAGGCCCGCATCCGAACCGTTTTGGGGCGGATCAACGATGCCACGGCACCTCTACAAACCCTGGCCATCAATCTGAAGCAGGCCTCTCATCAGGCCTGTCTCGATATCAACGAGCAAGATGCCCAGACCCAGCAGATGGCTACGGCTATGACTCAGATGGCCAACACAGCTCACGAGATCGCCCGCAACATTCAGGACTCCAACGGTCAGGTCAACGAAGCTCGCAATCGTTGTGAACAAACCAACCAGCAGTTGAACCAGACCGAGCAACAGATCGAACAGCTCGCCAAACAGGCAGAGCTGGCGTTCAACTCGGCAGTGGAGCTCGCCAGTGAATCCGAACGGATTGGCAGTGTCATGGGCGAGATCCAGGGCATCGCCGAGCAGACTAACCTGCTGGCCCTCAACGCTGCCATCGAAGCTGCTCGCGCCGGGGAGCAGGGCCGTGGTTTTGCGGTGGTCGCAGACGAGGTGCGTACTCTATCGACCCGCACCCACAAAGCGACCGAGCAGATCCAGGGCAGCATCAAGCAGATCCAGCACACGCTGGGACGTTGGAAGGGGATGATGCAGGAGAACCTGCAACAGACCCGCGCATGTGCCGAGATGACCCGCCAGGGCGCCAGCAGCCTCCATACCGTGCTGGCAGAGATAGAGCTGGTCACCGAACACTCCACCCAGATCGCCACCGCTGCAGAGCAGCAACAAGCGGTCGTGGAGGAGATCAGCCGCAGCATCCACCAGATATCCGCATACTCCCACGCCAATAGTCAGAAGATGCTGGATGTCGATCACTCCAGTCAGGCTCTGCTGGAACGGGCCAAGCAACTGAAGGGCCTTAGCCAGACCTTCGGCTGAATCATTGCCAGCCTCATGACAGAAGCGCCACAATGGCGCTTCTGTTGTTTTTGACGAATCGGGTCTATGAGCATTGAACCAAGTCCATCCCCATTGAACAAAACTGCCCGTATCGAAGCGATCATCGCCCTGATCCCGGCAGGCCGGGTGGTCAGTTACGGTCAGGTGGCCGATCTGGCGGGGTTGCCCGGACGGGCAAGACTGGTGGGCAAGGTGCTGCGGGAAACCGACAAGGTACTGCCGTGGCATCGGGTGCTGGGCGCAGCGGGCACTATCTCGTTACCGAAAGGATCGCCAGGCTTTGCCGAACAAACGGGACGCCTGCAGCAAGAAGGGGTCGTGGTGATCGGTGGGCGGGTCAGAATGAAGGAGTGGCAATGGCAGCCCGATCTGGCCGAGCTGCTTTTTCTACTGCCGTTTTGAGGGGGCACAGCCGGCTCACTCCAGCGGCGCCAGGATCTCGTCGCTGCGCACCTGCACCGGTATGGTCTCATCCGCTCGCTGCAGCAGCACCAGCAGGCTCTGCCGGTCAACCTCCAGCACATAGGCCGCCCCTTCCCGGGTCATGCAGCTCATGCCTGGCCGGATCTCGTTAATCTCCATCTCAACCTCCTTGTCTACTTCGCGATTGACGACAGCTGCACTCCTTGCAGCTGTCTCAGTATACCGCTATCCATAAGCAAAGAGGCCCCTTGTCGGGGCCTCTTTTCATCAGGCTTTTTTAGCCTTTGGCAAACTCTCTTGCCAGGTACCGTTGTCGTAGTGAGCGGTCCAACCGGTCGCCTTGCCGTTGACCTCGCTCATCACGTACTGCTCCTTGGTCTTGCGACTGAAGCGCACGATAGCGGGATTGCCGTCCGGATCGGTGAGCGGGGCACCGGCCAGATACTTGTGCTTGGCGGAGATGCGATCCTTGAAGCGCTTGAGCTCTTCCACCAGCGGCGCGCGGGTCTCGCGGGATTTGGGGAAGTTGCTGGCAGCCAGGAACAGACCGGCAGCCCCGTCACGCAGCACAAAGTGAGCATCGGACTGGGTGCACTTGAGCTCCGGCAGCGGCACCGGATCCTCTTTCGGCGGCGCGATGTCACCGTTTTTCAGGATCTTGCGAGTGTTCTTGCAGGTCTCGTTGGTGCAGCCCATGTACTTGCCGAAACGGCCGTTCTTGAGCTGCATCTCGGCTCCGCAACGGTCGCACTCGATGCTCGGCCCTTCGTAGCCCTTGAGCTTGAACTGGCCCTTCTCGATCTCGTAGCCATCGCAGTCCGGGTTGCGACCACAGACGTGCAGCTTGCGGCTGTCATCGATGATGTAGGCATCCATCGCAGTGCCACAGACACCGCAGCGGTGCTTGGCGCGCAGTGCTTCTGTTTCCGCCTCTTCGCCGTCAGTGGCGGAGACAAACTCGTCGGCAGAGACCAGGTTGATGGTCTTCTTGCAGCGCTCTTTGGGCGGCAAAGCATAGCCGGAGCAGCCGAGGAACACGCCGGTGGTGGCGGTACGAATCCCCATCTTGCGGCCGCAATCCGGGCAGTCGATGTCGGTCATCACCATCTGGTTGGCACGCATGCCGCCCTCTTCGGGCGCCTTGTCAGCCTTCTCCAGCTCCTGGGTAAACTCGGCGTAGAAAGCGTCCAGCACCTTCTTCCACTCAAGGCTCCCTTCAGCGATGCCATCGAGCTTGTCTTCCATCTTGGCGGTGAACTCGTAGTTCATCAGCTCAACGAAGTTCTCCACCAAACGATCGGTGACGATCTCGCCCATCTTCTCGGCGAAGAAACGGCGGCTCTCGACCCGCACATAACCGCGATCAACGATGGTGGAGATGATGGAGGCGTAGGTTGACGGACGGCCGATGCCGCGTTTTTCCAGCTCGCGCACCAGCGCAGCTTCAGTGAAACGGGCAGGCGGTTTGGTGAAGTGCTGGCGCGGATCCAGCTTGACCAGTTTCAGCACCTCGCCCACGGTCACCGCCGGCAGCTGGCTATCTTCGCCCTTGCGACCCATCGGCGGCAGGGCCTTGGTCCAACCGGCGAAGCGCAGGGTACGACCACGGGCCTTGAGCTCGAACTCGCCCGCCTTGACAGTCAGGGTGGAGGAGTCGTACTGAGCCGGGGTCATCTGGCAGGCCACGAACTGACGCCAGATGAGGTCGTACAGACGCATGGCATCCGGCTCCATCCCTTCCAGCATCTCGGCAGTCACCTGTACGTTGGAGGGACGGATCGCCTCGTGCGCTTCCTGAGCATTGGCCTTGGCGCCATACAAATTCGGCTCGGCTGGCAGATAGGCCGCGCCATACTGCTCGCCGATATATTCACGCACCGCCTCAACCGCCTCTTTGCTGAGGTTGGTGGAGTCGGTACGCATATAGGTGATGTAACCCGCTTCATAGAGACGCTGGGCCATCATCATGGTCTTCTTGACCCCGAAGCTCAGACGGGTAGAGGCCGCCTGCTGCAGGGTGGAGGTGATAAACGGCGCGGACGGTTTGGAGCCGGTCGGCTTGTCTTCCCGGTTAACGACCTTGTAGTCGACCCCTTCCAGGGCTGCGACAGCGGCAAAGGTCTCGGCCTGGGTCACTGGCTTGAAGTCAGCCCCGTTGCGGCTGACCACTTCCATCCGCAGATCGCTCTTGTCGGCGGTCAGCAGGTCGGCATTGAGATCCCAGAACTCGACCGGAACGAACGCCTTGATTTCGCGCTCTTTATCGACGATGAGACGCACCGCAACGGACTGCACTCGACCGGCAGAGAGGCCACGAGCCAGCTTTTTCCACAAGAGCGGGGAGACCATGTAACCCACCACGCGGTCGAGGAAACGACGGGCCTGCTGGGCATTGACGCGGTCAATATTGAGTTCGGACGGCTGGGCGAACGCCTCCTTGATAGCGCTCTTGGTGATCTCGTTGAACACCACGCGCTTGTAGCGGCTGTCGTCGCCACCGATGATCTCGCGCAGGTGCCAAGCGATCGCCTCTCCTTCTCTATCCAAGTCGGTTGCGAGATAGATGGTGTCGGCTTTCTCGGCCAGACTTTGCAACTCGCTGACCACCTTCTCCTTGCCGGGCAAAATCTGGTAGTTAGCCTGCCAGCCAGCGGTCGGATTGATACCCATCCGGGCAAACAGGGCCTTGCGATCCTTGGCAGCCTTCTCGGATTCGCTCAACTTGATGCCGCGAATGACAGGTTTCTTGGGCTCGGTGCTGGCGCTGCCGCTGGTGGGCAGATCGCGAACATGACCCACGCTGGATTTCACCACGTAGTCCTTGCCCAGATATTTGTTGATCGTCTTGGCCTTGGCCGGAGACTCCACTATGACCAGTGATTTGCCCATGCTGTAACTATTATCCTCATTGCACCCGACGGGGTTGGTGTGCGGTTTTGTGGGGCTGTATAAGAGATTTGGCGCGAAAAAGCAATCTTGTGAGCAAATTTGCCTGACCAGCCCGAACCACACGGCTTCTTTTATTGCTTCTTTATTTATTAATGCGAAGGCAACAGGCTGGACGCAACCGCTTTTTCAATTTTCTGCCATACCGCCCCTCTTTTTATATCTGAAACGACATAAAAACGTCTGCTGGTTACCGGCTTGTTACAAAAACATAAAATCTCTTTATAATGGCCCAACCCCGACGCATTGCGCGCGGAAGGAACCGCTACCCATCATAAAAATCGAAAGGATGTACTCAATGAAGCACTTCGAGGTCAATTTCGACGGTCTGGTCGGCCCGACTCATAACTATGCTGGCCTCTCCTACGGCAACGTTGCCTCCCAGAGCAATGCCCAGGAGGCTTCCAATCCGAAAGAGGCCGCCAAACAGGGGCTGCGCAAGATGAAGGCGCTGACCGAGCTTGGCATGACCCAGGGGGTACTGGCGCCACAAGAGCGTCCCGATCTCGCCACCCTGCGCCGCCTCGGCTTCACCGGCAACGATGCCCGGGTGCTGGAGCAGGCCGCCAAGCAGGCTCCTGCCGTACTGGCTGCATGCTATTCGGCCTCCAGCATGTGGACCGCCAACGCCGCCACCGTCTCTCCCAGTGCCGATACCCAGGATGGCCGCATTCACTTCACCCCCGCCAACCTGACCAACAAGTTTCACCGCTCCCTGGAGCCCGACGTCACTGGTCGCATCCTGCGCGCCGTGTTCAACAATGATCGCCACTTCAGCCACCACCTCCATCTGCCGGAGAATGAGCACTTCGGCGACGAGGGGGCGGCCAACCATACCCGCCTCTGTCGCGCCTATGGTGAGGCGGGGGTCGAGCTGTTCGTCTATGGCCGAAGCGCTTTTGACTACTCCCGCCCGGCGCCGAAGCGCTACCCGGCCCGCCAGACTCTGGAGGCAAGCCAGGCCATCGCCCGCCTGCATGGCCTTGGCGAGGAGAGCGTGGTCTTTATTCAGCAAAACCCGGAGGTGATCGATCAGGGGGTATTCCATAACGACGTGATCGCGGTGGGCAACCAGAACGTGCTCTTCTTCCACCAGCAAGCGTTCCTCAACACCGAAGCGGTGCTGGCCGAGATCAGCGGCAAGTTTGGCGAGGGAGATTTGCACTTTATCGAAGTGCCGACTGCCGAGGTATCCGTGCTGGATGCGGTGAAATCCTACCTGTTCAACACCCAGATCCTCACCCTGCCGAGCGGTGAGATGGCCATCATCGCCCCCACCGAGTGCCGCGACAATCCGGCGGTGTCGGCCTATCTCGGCAAGCTGCTGACGCAGGAGACCCCGATCAAGGCAGTCCACTATATGGATGTGAAACAGAGCATGCGCAATGGTGGCGGCCCGGCCTGTCTGCGACTGCGGGTTGCCATGAACGATCAGGAACTTGCCGCGGTCAATCCGGCCTGCCTGATCAACGACAGCCAGTTTGCCCGCCTCGATGGCTGGGTCGATCGCCACTACCGCGACCGCCTGACCCTCGATGACCTGCGGGATCCGGCACTGGTGCAGGAGTCCCGCAGCGCACTGGACGAGCTGACCCAGATCCTGAAACTGGGTTCGGTCTACCCGTTCCAGCGCTAGATGTGATGCCCGGCAAGACCGCCGACACTGGCGGTCTTCTGCTATCTGCCTTCTCTTCAGCGCGATCGCCAAATTGCACAGATGCTGTTTTGTGCAGAAAAGCAGCGCACAACTTGCTGATAAGCTTGAATTTTGAGCTGGATGTATCAAAAAATCGACGAACAGTCATTTTTTACTGCCAGATGCCTCATCAAGGGGTTCACAAAGCCTCTGGATCTGATAGTATGCGCCTCGCACTTGGGGAGGGGTTCCCGAGCGGCCAAAGGGATCAGACTGTAAATCTGACGGCTCTGCCTTCGAAGGTTCGAATCCTTCTCCCTCCACCATTCAAGTGCAAAGTAGTGACAATCAGGAAATACCCCGTGGAGGGGTTCCCGAGCGGCCAAAGGGATCAGACTGTAAATCTGACGGCTCTGCCTTCGAAGGTTCGAATCCTTCTCCCTCCACCATTTCCCTGATTGCAATGGCTGAATACAATTTGCTTTGCCCCTGTGGAGGGGTTCCCGAGCGGCCAAAGGGATCAGACTGTAAATCTGACGGCTCTGCCTTCGAAGGTTCGAATCCTTCTCCCTCCACCATCATTCAAGAAAACCCGGCCTCGCGCCGGGTTTTCGCTTTCTGCTATCCCCCTCACACTTTTTCGGCATTGTCAGATCTGACAGTTGCAATTGCATCCCATCTTGCTCATCGTGGCATCATCGACATCAGAGTGTTCATATCATGTTTGAAGTCTGGGACGAGCATGGTCACGCCACCGGTCTGACACTGCAGGCGCTCAAAGTCAGAATCAGCAACGACTATCAGGGCGATCTGATGGTGCGCTACAGCAACAAGCTGGGACTCCCCACGACCCTCTTTCTGACCATTCATCAGGGCGTTGCCTATCAACGCTTCAAAGCGGGCTCGCCAAAACTGGATTGGGAATGGCTGGCCAGCGCAGGCAATGGCCACAGCCCCCGCAATTTTATGAGCGAACAGTTCCCCTTACTCCAGTTCTCCCTCGATAACTGAGTGCCCATCTCGCTCGCTCAATAACGTCAACTCACCGATGATTTGCTGTAATTGGGCACGAAAGCGTGTCAGCTCATCAGTACAAGCTGGCGATCCAAACTGGCGGATTTTTTCTTCCAATTGCCATGCCTGCTCAGCCAGCTGCGGCGCCATCATCATACTGATGGTTCCCGCCTGACGATGTACCCAATTGGCCAATGCATTGTCATCAAGTGGCTCCTGTGCCATCGACTGTTCAAGCTCCTGGCGAAAAAGCGGAAACATCTGCCGCAACTTGTCACCTTGCCCAAAGAATGCCGCCATGGCCGCGACATCAATCAAGGTTGGCGCGGGTAAGATTTGCCACTTCTGCAACATCTGACGCAGAGCATCCTGCAGCACCGGCTTGCCCAACAGATCGTCCATGCCAGCGGCAAAACAGCGCTGAGCCTGTTCTGGCAACACATTGGCCGTCATGGCGATGATCAGCAGCCGCTCGCCTGTTTCTGCAGCCCGTATCCTGCGCGTGAACTCATAACCATCCATCACCGGCATCTGGCAGTCACAGAGCACCAGATCATAGGGATGCTGCGCAACCATCTCGAGGGCCTGCTGGCCATGCTCTGCCACATCGCAGTTCATCCCAAGTTGCCTGAGCTGGCGTATCACCAGCGACTGGTTGAGGGGATTATCCTCCACCAGCAATACCCGACAGGGCTGCATGGGTGCGCTCTTTCGCATCCCTTTCGTTGCCGTCCCATCGCTCAAGCCAAGCTGGTGATAGCAAACTTCCCGCACCGCATGCCAGGTCATGGGATTGCTGTTGAGGGTGTAACCCTCCTCATCACAACGATAACCGAGGGGGGTTGCCAGCGGCAGCACCCGGATGACCCTGTTGCCCGCCAACTCATGGTCTGTGAAACGCAACTGAGCATCACCAGACTCCGACGTTCGTGTTACCCCCAAGGCGTCAAGATGCAACAGCAGGGTGTGGCACAGCTTATCGTCATGGAGATCGATATGGGCTTGCACGCCATTGAGACGGAGATCCGGCTCTCGCTGTGCCAGCACTGGCAACGTAACCGTCAGGGTGATGAAAGTGCCTAGCCCAGGGGCACTCTCCAGCCGGATCTCGCCACCCATCAAGGTGGCCAGGGTCTGGCAAATACTCAGGCCCAAGCCGGTACCACCATAACTGCGGGTGGTGGAGCTCTCTGCCTGTTCAAAGGCATTGAAGATCCGGCCAAGCGCTTCGGCGCTCATGCCGATGCCACTGTCGCGCACGCCGAAGCACAGTTGCTGTTGCCCCTCCTCCTGCGACAGCAATTGCACCGAGATCTCGATAAAGCCCCGTTCGGTAAATTTGATGGCATTGCTGACAAAGTTGAAGAGGATCTGGCGCAGACGCAGCGCATCACCGCTCACCCGGGCCGCCACACCGGCATCGGCCCAGAGATAGACGCGCAACCCCTTGCGATGTACTTCGCTCACCGTCATGGTCAGCACGCTGTCGATCAATTCACGGATGAGAAAAGGGGCATCTTCGAGCTGCATCTTGCCCGCCTCCAGCTTGGCGAAGTCGAGCACGTTGTCGATCAGCGCATGCAACCCTTGGGCACCACGGTTGATAACCTCCACCATCTGGCGCTGATCCTGGGTCAGCTCGGTAAAGGTGAGCTGCTCCGCCATGCCGACAATGCCATTCATGGGCGTGCGAATTTCGTGGCTCATGGTGGCCAGAAACTCTCCTTTCTGGGTGGCGGCAGACTCCGCCTTGGTCTTGGCTCTGGCGAGTGCTGCCTCAACCTGATGACGACGGACTATCTCCTGACGCAGCCGCCAGTAAGCCACCGATAGCACCAGAATAAAGAGCGTGATCGCCATCCCGGCGGGCAGCAGGGTTCGCACCAGTTTCGCTCTGGGGATACCTTCGCTGTAATTGAGCGCCAGCCAACTGTTGCGTATCTGGCGCTTCTCCTTGTCGCTCATGCTGGCAAGCACCCGGTTGACCAGGGGCAGCAAGGGGCTGTAAGGCTCACGTACCGCAACGGCCAACTCATCTTTGAAAGGGGTGGGCGCGGCAATATGAAGTCGGTCATCAAACTGCTCGGTGACAAGACGGGAAACCACCACCAGATTGCCGATATAGGCATCTCCCTCACCTGCTGCAACACGAGCGAGCCCCTCGTTGGCACTCTTGGTCGTGATCAGTTTCAGGTCAGGCACCAGTGTCCTTAGCTGGGGGATCAGCATACTGTCGGTCAACAACAACTTTTTACCGGCCAGATCAGAGAGATCCCCGATCGGAATACTACCGCGCGCCGTCACCAGCACCATCGGGAATGATGCAAAGGGCTCGCTGGCATGCCAACCCACCAACCGCTCAATGATGCGGGTGGGTAATACCGCCAGATCCACATCGTGATGCAGCAGCAACTGCTGCAGATCGGGCCAGCTCTGCACTGGCACACGGCTGTATGCCAGCCCCAACTTCTCTTGCAGCACGTCCAGATAATCCGCCATCAAGCCGACCGGATTGCCACCCTCATCGTGATAAGAGAAGGGCACCCAGCCGGGGATCAATCCCAACTTTAACGGCGGCAGCATCGAGAGCCATGCTCGCTCATCAGGACGCAGCAAGAAATTGCTGTGCCCCATAAAGTTGGGCTCCAGGCTCTCCCCAAGCCAGCGTCTCTCCAGTTCACTGCGCGCCTCGACCGTCAGCGCCTGAATTGCCGTATCAAGCCGGATAGCAAGGGAGTGTTTCTGGCTGGCGACGCCAAGATGCAGGGTTTCCATCAACAAGGGGGACTGGGCGACCACTGCCAACGCTGGGTGGCGCTCGATAAACAGATTGGCCACATGGAGATTGCCGATATAGGCATCTGCCCGACCTTGTTCAACCGCCTGCAATGCACGGCGAGTATCGACAAAGAGCCGGGGCGTAACATTGGGATAGTGCAGCTTGACCAGCTTCTCGGTCAGAAAACCTTTTTCGATGGCAATGCTTGCAGATTGCAAACGGCTTACATCCCGAAACAGGGCGCTATCCTGGCGCACCACCACCACAGTCGGCGAGGTGTAGTAAGGCAGGCTATAGGTGACGCACTGGCGCACTTCAGAGTTAAAGGCATCGAGCAGGATATCCAGCTTGCCACGGCAGGCATCGCTATACATAGCCTCCCAGTCGGGGTAAACCTGCCAGGCAATCCGGTAGTCCAGCTTTTTGGCTAATTCCTCCATCAATTCAACGCTAAAGCCGGCTGCGACCTTGCCGTCCCACTGCTGAAAAGGGCCCCACCCTCCGGCCAATATTCCGACTTCAATCGTTGGGAGAGAGGGACCAGATTTCGCCAATACGGCAGGCGTCAAGAACAAAACAGAGACAATAATTATGAATCGTTTGATTAATGACATAAGCGAACAGTATATAGACATAACGATTCACATATATTTATCAAAAGAGATATGCACCTGAAAAAATGGGGTGCGCACGGTAGTATAGAAATGTTAGCTTTAATAGCCTGAATATTATTCATCGTTTTATAAGAGGCTCATCCATGTCCTTCAAGATTATTCTTGCCGATGACCACCCCTTGATTCTGACCGGGATCCGCAGCCTGATTGACCGGATAACCCCCCATTGTGAAGTGATCGCCGAGGCATCTCAGGTATCTGACTTGCTGAATTTACTGCAGCAACATCATTGTGAGCTGTTGATCACTGATTTCAGCATGCCGGGAGATACCCGTAGCGATGGGCTGGTCATGATCCAGCAGTTGCGCCGGGATTATCCCAATCTTCCCATTATCGTGCTGACCCAAATCCAGAACAGTGCCATCTTGCAATCCCTTATTCAGGCTGGGGTAAAAGGACTGATACTAAAGAAATCGGTTATTAATGAATTGGCTGATGCTATTCGCCAGATATTGCTCGGCCATCACTATATTGGCCCGACAGTACAAATGCTGCTAGCCAATGCTGGCATCACGGATCCAGACAGTATCAACCCGCTCACTCCCAAAGAGAGTGAAGTAGTGCGCCTGCTGGCCAGCGGCATGTCAGTCACCCAAGTAGCGAAATACCTTCATCGCAGTGTCAAGACCATCAGCACCCAGAAGAAAAATGCCATGGCAAGGTTGGGAATTACCAGTGACAGTGCCCTTTTTGAATATGCAAAAATCCATGGCCTATATTAAAAAGCTGTTGATTTATTTTGCAATGTATTATCTTAGAGCAATCATGGTGCATTGGTAATGGTCAGATTGCCGCTTCAATTATGATCGTGATATCTCCTTTGTAACGCCCACCAGGATGCTTCATCATTTCTGAAATCTGTGCACTTTTTATTTCAAATTTGAATGGCCGATCATCACCCGATAGAATGGAGTGACCATAATAATTTTCATCTTTATTTGGATATGTTAAATATTGATTGTTACGCATGCCGGTAGCATAGACATCAACAGGGACAGAGTGGTTTGCTTGTTCATTTTTAATCAAACAGCGATCTCCACTACTATTTATATATTGGCATTTCAGTCGAACATTATAGGGTGCAGAGGCCCATATTCTGGTCGCCAAGGTCGCAGTTAATGATACTGGCGAATTACGATTATTTCGATGAATCCAATTGGTCCAGCCGCCAGGTGGCTGTAAATCCAGCTGCCGCTCTTTTAATGGGAACAATACTTTAAGCTGATGCCTAACTGTCAGCGTTAAATTAATGATAAGTTGATTATCAGAATACTCTCCATTACCCAAACTTATATCACCATTATTACCCATCGACAGTGTCAATGATCCGCGATAAGTACCATTAGGCATCTCCAATGGTGATGGTGGTTTTATTTTAAAGCCAAACATAACCATATTGATGGTATATTTATTATCGATAGGTTTAACTGATTTTTTTGTATAACAAGACTTACCCGCAGTGTTACCCCATAGAAAAACCCATCTGGATAAATATTTACCGCCTGCTATGTTTTTATTAACATATCGGCAACCACCCGCCGGACTTGTAATCTCTTTGTGATAAAAATCCCAACCTTCACCGATATCAATTGATGATTCCAAATCAGCGCCTAATTGCTCAGGAATAATGTCTACAGAAAACTCGGTACCTTTCTCTGATTTGATGGTCATCGTTTTTTTTCCTGACGCAGCAAAAAATACAAACGATTCTTTTGGATCCTTGAAGTCCTTGGCAATTACTCTTTTTATAGTTGTTTTAAACGAAAACAATAAATTATCGAGCGATACTATATTTCCAAAACACTCTTCGATAGCCACACCAGACAGCTGGTTTTTACATGCCGTGGTACTTTTAAATGTACCACGCGCATCCTCATAAACTGCTGGTTTATATTCAGCAGTGACATCTACTGTGACTGCATTGGCTGAGGTGAAAAATAAATTCATTACGACATATATCGCCAAAAAACATCCTCTGCGCATAATAAGATATCCTTAAGTTATTTTTTGGCAAGTAATTGTTCATGACAAACGAGATCACCAAGAAGCCACGTATCTTGTCTCCATTTTTTATCATCTTGGTTCAATAACATCTGACATTGTAATCTGCCATCATGTTCAATCTGTAAACTAGGATTGTTTTTGCTCATCTCAATTACAAAAAAGCCATCATTTTCACTGATTGTGCGGCCAATATGATTCCGTACCACGGCTCCTTTTAGGGGCTTACCTTCTTTATTAAGCAGTCTCCCTATAACAGTAACTGTACTCATGATATTTACTTGGCCATAACCTACTCCGCCGCGGTTAAGGTGGTAGGGGAGCACCGTGGGCTTGATGGTGAGCGGTGCCCCTTCGTGGTCGGCCATCTCCAGTTGCAAGGCGCCACTTTGCAAGGCTGGCACCGAGACCAGATGGCGCCCAGGTCCAAGAGTTTGGACGCTACCCAAGTCGTCGCTAACCCGGATCCGTGCCGCCTCATCGTCGGCGTCGATATCGAGGATCATCGCAGCCTCATTGCCCATACCGCCCATCTCTCGAGAACCGAGCGCCAGCTCCCCCTCCCGCCCCAGTGCCACCAAGCTCTCCAGATTGATACCGCCAGTCACCTGTTCGTTATAAGAGGAGTGCTGGGCAAACAGGTCCCCCCCCAGCCAGGGCGATGCAAAACGGCCATAACCTGACAGGCCGGTACCATAACTGTCGTGGGTGCTACCGACGCTGACCTGACGAAGCGGCCCCCAGTCCACCTCCTGCTGATAATTGAGATAGGCGCTGCGCTGGGCACCGCCCGAGCGGGAAGTATTGCTGCCCAGCCCCAACGACAACTGGCGATCCTGTCCGCCCAGGTTGACGGTCAGACTGAACGTGCTGCCGCGATCCCGCTGCTGCGCCGTGCTCTCGCTGCCGGGGCGATCGAACAGGGTCACCCCCCAGGTCACCCAACGCCCCCACAGCCGATCGCTATAGTGCCATCCCACATCAGCGCCATTACCACGACCAGACTGATGAGAGAGATAGACCCCGAGGGATCCCCATTTTTCCAGCGATTTCTGCAGTGACAGACTGGACACCGCACTCGCCTCCCCTTGCTTGCGCAGATTGCGCGAATGGCTGGCCACCAGACTGCTGTTGCCATGCCAGTAGATCCCCTGCAAGTCGTAACCCCACCCCATGCCGACACTCTGGTTGAGGGAGGCAAAACCGTGGAGCTGACTGGTCGCCTCCCAATCAAGCGAGAGAGAGTGCTGGGCTCGTTTGTCCACATACTGGCTACCCGCCCCCGCTACCAGCGAGGGGAGCAGCAGATGGTTAACGGCAATACCACCACTGGCCCCTTCCAGATCACTATCTCCTTGCCGCACCAGCCAGCGGGTCTGGCGTCCGGCAAACAGGTTGAAGCGCCACGGCTCCTCCGGCGTCTGCCAGTTGGAGGGTTTGTAGATCATTTCGCGCCAACGGCGGGTCTCCTGACCATCCTCCAGCAACCGCAGTTCTACCTCGTAGATACCTCCGGGCAGCGATCGGGTATCAAGTGCCTGCAAACCCGATACGACCGGCTGGGACTGGATCAGGTTGCCATCACGATAGATCTCCACCATGCCCGGCCGGGCCGGTGCCACCTGGATCGGCGCCAGACTGGGGACCCCGCGCTCCCGGCGCAGCAGATCCGAGCTGCCCCACATCATCCCGAGCACTGTGGGGGTCGCGCCACTGTAGTAGTTGGGCTGACGCACCAACCCCTGCGCCGAGGGAAAGAAGAAGCCGAGACGATAAAAATTGGCCTCATGGAGCCGCTCGCCATAAAGCTGAGCCAGGCCGACTTCACTCGATTGCCCCTCCTGCCAGGTGGCATCCCCCTCCATAAAAGGGGTCCACGGTCCCCAGCTGCCCTCCAGCTGCAGGTTGTAGTGTCCATGGCGCTGAGTGCCCTGCACCAGGTTCAGCTGGTTCTGGATCAGCAACCCCTTGCTCTCTTGAGGCAGCGCCATAAAGCGCTGATCCCGCGCCCCCAGCTCCACCTGACCGGTCAGTACCGAGAGCTGGGACTCCTCCAGGCTGTATTGCAACCCCACTATGCCTTCGGGACAGGCACGGCCGCACTCGCCGAGTGGCAGATGGCTTCCCAACTTGCTCAACCAGCGTTCACGCGTACCCTCGTCAAACTCGCTCTCCTGTACATCCACCAGTGAAAGCAGCTGTACCGAGTTATCCCGCCCGAGCAGCACTTCCCCATCCCCCAGCAGGCGACCGTCGACAGTGACTCGCACCATCAGCGGGACGCCAAAAAAGTGCTCTTCAAACCCTTCCGGCAACTGCTGCGCCTGTTGCAACAGCAGTGCAGGTTTAGCCACCACCAGCGGAGCAGAGAGCAACAGCCCGAGCAAAAGAAGAAGAGAACGAACCATGAAGTACAACCTGAAAGCCTGAAATCTCAATTAAAGGGGGGCCTGATGGCCCCCACATCCCCAAGTCAGCCACCTTGAGCAGGCGGCGCCTCGGATTCAAACATCATGCTGACAATTCCCTGATAGTTGCCGGGCTTGTAGCCACCGCTTGGAGCCACGGCCGGAATGATCTCCAGTCCGACCTGTTTGCCGGTATTGGCATCGGCCTGAGTCAACAGCTCGGCGGATGTGGTGGTCAGTGCGACGCCTCCGACCTTGACCGTCAAACCGATGCTATCCTTGCCGCTAGCCATGGTGGCGGGATAGACCAGATAGCCCTTGATGGGGCCAAGAGTGCTCTTCATCTCCAGCTGCTTGGCCAAGGGATCCAACTTCTGGTTAAAAGGGTTGAAGGTCAGTTTCTGCGGGGTATTCATCCAGTCCCCGACCGGCTGCACATAAAACTTGTCCGTCGGGATCTGCGCCGTCACCGTTACCGTATGCTCGACCTTCTCGGCTGCCATCAGGGTACTGCTTGCCAACAACAGTGCGGGGGTGAACCATAACCTCTTCATAACCACTCCTTATTCTTTGATGATATTCATATGACATATCGATGTTCAGGCCTTGAACTCCTTGAATACCGATTGCTTTCCTTCTATCAGTTCAAAACGAACCGTACTGGTGGCATCTTGGCTGACCCGTTTTTTAACGCCGGGCAACAGATGCAGCTTCTCCGGTTGGCTGCATGACGTTTTGTCACACAACTCCAGATAATCGAGAATCACGGTGGTATTGCCCCGATTCTCCACATAGAGGGCACCGTTATCGCGGCCAATCCGGGTGTCATAATGGGTCTCTTTGGGTGCCACAAACAAAATGGTGCCATAACCGGTCATGATGCTGACACCGGCGCTAATTTGCTGCTGTGGTGGCAATTCGGTTATTTCATCATCCTGTGGTTTGACCGGTACAAAACGCACCCGAAAATAACGTTCGCGCTCCCTCTCACCCATATAAATAAAACGGGTAGCCTGGATTCCACCTATAGGAATAATCAACCGAGATGGACTTGTCACCAGCTGGCGAACGCCCTCCTCCGGTAACTCCCGCTCCTTCGGCACGCCATCGGCACCATATATAATTTCGGCCAGCGTTATTTTGACAAAGGCCGTCTCATTACCAAGATTTCTAACCCGCTTGAGCAGCGTAGTTTTTTCTGCTGACATATAGTCATATAAGGTGCCAACGCTAATATCTGGAGATGCCAAGACATTGCTGCTGAATATAAGCAGCAACACAGCAAAAATCTTATTCATGAAATAATAATCACACTATGAAAATGATAGAGAGTAGTGCCTTCATTGCAGGCTCCGAAAGATATATGAGTTCAATATATGTGAGTTCCATATATGCAAATCGCCCAATGATCATATTTGGCTCGGCGATTCGTCATTGAGGCCAGTCTAGATAATCCACACAGCGGACTTAATCGGAATAATCTGATACTGCCAAAGTATTTTTTCTGCAAACAATCAGACAATTCCTACAGCCAGCTTTCAACATCCTCCCCTATTATCTGAAATCATCTCAGTCAGCAGGGAAGTGACATGTTTGCGTTTAAAGAAGAGTTTCCGGTCGGTGACGTGGCATCCCTGACGACAGCGGACATTGCCGTGCCCTTTTATCAGCCAATCGTTAACCGGGATCGCCAGATCATCGGCTTTGAGGCGCTGGCCAGACGCTGGGAACCCCGCCAGCAGCGCTATCAGGGAATAGACTTTCCCTCTCTCAGCGATGACGAGTCCCTGCATGTGGATATCGTTATGCTCAGAGCCATTCTACGCGACCTGCCAGCACTGGCATGCCATGCTCCTTGTACCCTCTCGATAAACCTCAACCCCGCTTTTGAGAGCACTACATATAAGAACCTGCTGTTACTCACTCTCTTGCAGGCCCGCAAGCTGGATATCGCAATCTGGTTCGAGGTGGTGGAGTACGCCCCGCTAGAGCGCAAGGAGTTGGCCCTGATCGAGGTACTGCGCAGCCACGGTGCCCATATCGCCTGCGATGACTTTGGCACCCAGGAGTGCAATTTTCAGCGAGTGATGGCGCTCCCCTACGAGGTCATCAAGCTGGATCGCTCCCTGCTGCTGCAAGCGACTAGGAGTAGCCATGCCTTGCGCATGCTGACCGGACTGGTGGAGTACCTGCAGCGACTCGGCATGAAGGTGGTGTGCGAAGGGGTGGAAAACCAGACCCATATCGAGATTGCCGACCAGCTCGGCTGTGACTATCAACAGGGTTACGTCTACGCCATGCCCGCCCCCCTCTCCCGTTGGGCCTGAGCGGCTGTTTCATTTCGGCATTCTGTCGGCTCGCGCTGCCAACAATTTCCAGCCAAATTGCATGATGACGTGGGGGCGAGTACAATCTCGCACCCCGAATATCCGGCGCATCTTCTGTAGATAGGCCCGGATATGCCGTCATCGGGTCGCGCTGCATTGAGCCTCTTCTCTGAGAGCTTTTTGCACCGCAACTCAACCACTACGATGCCATCAGGTGGCATCGTCCTGATTTGCAATCAGATATAAAGAGTCCGCCATGTTTAAACCAGAATTGCTCTCCCCCGCAGGTTCCCTCAAGAACATGCGTTACGCCTACGCCTATGGCGCCGATGCCGTCTATGCCGGTCAGCCCCGCTACAGCCTGCGGGTGCGCAACAACGAATTCGATCACGAAAACCTGCAGCTGGGCATCAACGAAGCCCATGCGCTGGGCAAGCAGTTCTATGTGGTGGCCAACATCCAGCCCCACAACTCCAAGCTCAAGACCTTTATCCGCGACATGCGCCCTGTGGTGGAGATGAACCCCGATGCGCTGATCATGTCCGACCCCGGTCTTATCATGATGATGCGTGAAGCCTTCCCGGATATGCCCATTCACCTCTCGGTGCAGGCCAACGCGGTCAACTGGGCCACGGTGAAGTTCTGGCATCAAATGGGCCTGACCCGCGCCATCCTCTCCCGCGAGCTGTCGCTGGACGAGATCGAGGAGATCCGCATGCAGGTGCCGGAGATGGAGCTGGAGGTGTTCGTCCATGGCGCGCTGTGCATGGCCTACTCCGGCCGCTGCCTGCTCTCCGGCTATATCAACAAGCGTGACCCCAACCAGGGCACCTGCACCAACTCCTGCCGCTGGGAGTACAAGGTACACGAGGGTAAAGAAGATGACGTGGGCCAGATCGTCCACCGTCAGGAGCCCATCGCAGTGCGTCCGGACAACACCCTGGGCCTTGGCAAGCCGACTGATGCCCTTGTGCTGCTGGAAGAGTCCAACCGCCCGGGCGAGTACATGAGCGCGTTCGAAGACGAACATGGCACCTACATCATGAACTCCAAGGACTTGCGTGCCGTCGAGCACGTCGAGCGACTGACCAAGATGGGCGTTCACTCCCTGAAAATCGAAGGGCGCACCAAGTCTTTCTATTACTGCGCCCGTACCGCTCAGGTTTACCGCAAGGCCATCGACGATGCGGTGGCGGGTCGTCCGTTCGACCGCAGTCTGATGGGCACTCTCGAAAATCTGGCCCACCGCGGCTATACCGAGGGCTTCCTGCGCCGTCACAACCACAGCGAATACCAGAACTACGACTACGGCTACTCCGTCTCCGACACCCAGCAGTTTGTCGGCGAGATCACCGGTCGCAAAGGTGACATGGTCGAGGTCGAGGTGAAGAACAAGTTCCTGGTAGGCAACAACCTGGAGCTGATGACCCCGCAGGGCAACGTCCGTTTCAATCTGGAGCAGATGGAGAACCGCAAGGGCGAGCTTATCGATACCGCGCCGGGCAACGGTCACGTGGTCTATGTGCCAGTCCCGAAAGATCTGGATGTGAACTACGGCATTTTGCTGCGTAATCTTGGCGACAGCCAGGATACCCGCAACCCGCACACGGCGGCCTGAGATGGCGCTGCTCATCACCGACAAGTGCATCAACTGTGACATGTGCGATCCCGAGTGCCCCAACCAGGCCATCAGCCTGGGTGAGGAGATCTACGAGATCGACCCCAGTCGCTGCACCGAGTGCGTCGGTCACTATGAGAAGCCGACCTGCATCAGTGTCTGCCCTATCGACTGCATCATCTGGGATCCCGCTCATGTGGAGACCGAAGATCAGCTGATGGAGAAGTTTGTGCGGATGCACAGGCAGTAGCTGAAGCACAGACCGTAAAACGAAAAAAAGGCCGAATAATCGGCCTTTTTTGATCCTGCGTTCAGCGGCTGGCCATCACTTGCCGACCAGCCGGATCAGTTTGTCCAGCTCACGCTGGGCCTCCAGCATCCGGGTCTGGGACTCCTCCAGCCTGGCCTGCCGCTTGGCAATCTTCTCCGGTTTGCCACTGATTCTCGCCTCCTGCAGTTCAAGCAGACGCTCATCCACCTCGCCACGCAGTTTGTTAACCCTCTCTTTCTGCTCCTTAAGCAGACCTTCATCGGTACAGTTGGCCTTGATATTGCGCGCGGCCTGTTCCAGCCCGGCAATCTGCCCGGCGTTATTGTGTTCTTTGGCAAACACCAGCTGGTCATTGATGGCCTGCAGACGGGCCTTGCAACCGACCGCCTCACTGCCAAAGGCCTGACCCGCCAACAGCAGCAAGCCGGCTCCCAATACTTTCCACATCTCGATTCATCCGGTCTTGTTTGCGAGCTGACCATAAAAACCTCGATCGGCAGCAGGGTCAAGCAAGCGGGAAAAAGGTGCGACAGAAGTTGTGCAACATCACGCAATTGCCACCCTGTTGGTTCTACAATGGCGCTCTTTCCAATCGGGAGTCTGTTATGAATCAACAAATTGTGGTCATTGCCAACGGGGCCCCCTATGGCAGCGAATCCCTGTTCAACGCCCTGCGTCTCGCTATCGCCCTCAACGAACAGGGTGGTGCCAGCCTTAAGCTGTTCCTGATGTCCGATGCGGTGAGTGCTGCGCTGGCCGGTCAGGCACCGGCCGAGGGATACAACCTGCGCCAGATGCTGGAGATCCTGCTGGCGCAAGGCGTCACCATTCGCCTGTGCAAGACCTGCACCGATGCCCGTGGCATCACCGCCCTGCCGCTGATCGAGGGGATTGAGGTCGGCACCCTGCCGATGCTGGCCCAATGGACCCTGGCTGCCGACAAGGTGCTGACCTTCTGATCACCCCCTCCGGATCTCTTGCTCCTTTAGCTCTCATCTGACCCTCCATGGCCCCCGCCATACGGGGGCATTGCACGCGCCGCCAGTCTCACTGACTACACTATCAGTTGCTACACCTGCTTGTTTGTCCCACCTCACGGACAGCGTAACGCCCAGTAATAAACCGAGGACGACGATGAATCCGACCGAACAGACCCTGCTTGAGCAGATGAGGATCACCGACTTCGAAATTGCCCATCGCAAGGAGTTATTGCTGCTCAATGAGCAGGATGTGGCGCGGCTGGCAAGTTATTGCAGCAAGATAGAACCACGGATCGACGCCCTGGTGGATCGCTTCTACCAGCAGCAGACGGCCATCACCGAGATCGCCCTGTTGATCGGGGATGCCGATACCCTCATACGGTTGCGCACCGCGCAACGGCGCTATGTGCTCGATCTCTTCAGCGGCCATTACGATCTGGAGTACGTCAACAACCGGCTGCGGATCGGGTTGGTTCACAAGCGGATCGGGGTCGAACCCAAGCTCTATCTGGCCGCCATCAACACCCTCAAAGCCCTGCTGATCGAGGATATGTTCGAGCAGATCCACGATGAACCGGAGCGTCTCGTCATGCTGGCCGCACTGGACAAACTCTTTCTGTTCGACATCACTCTGGTCTTCGAAACCTACATTCGCAGTCTGGTGTCGGAAATAGAGTCATCCAGAGAGAAGTCGGAGAACTATGCCAAGAGTCTGGAGCAGAAAGTACGCGAGCGTACCAAACAACTGGAGGAGCTGAACCGCACCGATGCCCTGACCGGATTGCTCAACGTTCGCCACCTCAACGAGCTGTTGCTGCTAAGCCTGCGCACCTGTCAGCGCCGTGCCGAACCCATGGCCATCGCCTATCTCGATATCGACAACTTCAAGCAAATCAACGATACCGAAGGTCACCAGCGCGGAGACGAGATCCTGCGCATCGTCGGCAACTGCATCCGTCAGGTATTTCGCGCCGAAGACTGCTGCTTTCGTTATGGGGGAGATGAGTTCTGCCTGATCCTGCCCAACTGCAACGAGAGTCAAGCGCGGGATATCTATCTCAAACGATTGATCAACACTGTCAAGGAGCAGCTGGGCGATCTCACCCTCAGTATCGGCATAGTGCAGACCGGGCCGGAGCACTACGACGACGGGCTAAACCTGATCCGGCTCGCCGACGAGAGGATGTACGCAGCCAAGAAGGCGCTCAAAGAGAAGACGCCGGGTAGCACGCACTGAACATTCAGCATCACAGAACCCCGCATTAACCGGGTCAGCTCCGCTCAACCACAGACGTGGCCACTGCGGGACGCTGTACTCTGGCCCCCCACTCATAGAGCGCAAAAATCGCCACACAAAGCAGCGCCATCAGCACATAGAGCAACTGACCGCTCCACTGCTCGAGGATCCAGCCTCCCAGCAGGGCGCCGGCGGCCCCTCCCAACCCGGCCAGTGCGCTGGCACCAAAGTAGCTCCCCTTGAGGTGGGTGGGGGCCATCTGGTCGATCAGCACGTTAAGCAGGGGGAACAGGATGGTCTCGCCGATGCTGAGCAGCAGCACGGCGCCAAACCAGTGGCTGCGCACCATCGGGTCCCCCAGCGCGAAGAGCAGCTGGGCCGCCAGAAAGAGCGCCATACCGATATGAAGCCGTACCCGCACCGGCCAGCGTGACAACAACCGCAGCAGCGGAAACTGCAGCAGCACCACGGTCAGGGCATTGGTCGCCACCAGCAGAGCAACCAGCTCGGCCACCTGCGGCATACCAGCCCGGGTCAGGTACTGCACCAGCGGCGAGTGAAACTGGGAGTAGACAAGCACCATCAGGAGATTGGCCATCACCAGCAGCAGGAAGGCGCGATCCGCCAGCAACACCTTGATGGCATCCCGCAGTCCGGGGCCAGCAGCACCCGGCTTGCCTGTGCTGCCAGCCCGGCGAAATCCCCAGCCAAAGGCCAGCGCCAGCAGCAAATAGCTCACCACCAGAAACAGAAAGGTCTCCTGCTGGGCGTTGATCCCGAGGGTCACCCCGAGCAGAGGCCCCAACGCGGCCCCCAGGTTGAGCAGAAAATAGCGCAGGTGCAGTGCCAGCTCCCGCGCCTTGGCCGAGGCCAGACTGTCGGCCATCAGCGCCTTGCCAGGGGCATCGATGAGCCCCGACGAGAGGCCGCTGCCCATCATCCCGACTCCGAGCCAGAACACCTCGTGCGAAAAACCGAGCAGGCCGAAACAGATCATCGCCACCAGACAACCGGCCAGCAGTATGCTGCGCCGCCCGAAGCGATCAGAGAGCCAGCCGCCGTAGAAGCTGACCAGGGTAGAGAGGGCCATTGAGCCCCCCAGCAACAGGCCGATGAAGGTGGCCGAAAGGTCATACTCCCGATAGAGCAGAATGGAGAGGAAGGGCCACACCATGTAGTAGCTGGTGCGTACCATGAAGGTGCCCAGAATGACGATCCAGACCAGCGGGGTAAATTGCCTGAAGGTGCTCCATGACATCGCTATGCTCCATGCCCCGCAGCTCTTACCACAAGATCCTGTCATAAACGGGGAAAGCATTCAGTTGTAACAGAGGGCCTCAATAGAAACAACCCTCGCTCACCGACAAGGTGCAACCGGATGCAAAAAGGCCAGCCGATGGGCATCGGCTGGCCTTTTTATCGCGGGATTTCCCTCGGGCTAGCGCCAGGGGCTCTGCTGCCACAGACGCCCCAGTCCGGCTTCCAGCGCCTGAGCGCCCTGCTGTCCCAGCTTCTGGGTCAGACTTTTAGGCTTGCGATAGCTGATGCCGATCACCTTGTGGTGGCTGGCCTGCGCCAGCAGATAGTCATCACTGGTGCAGAGGGTATCCACCAATCCCAGCCCCTTGGCCTGACTCGCCAGCCAGTGCTCGCCGGTCGTGACCTGATCGATATCGAGTTGCGGGCGGTGTTCGGCCACAAAGGCCTTGAAGCGCTCGTGGATCGCTGCCAGCTCCTCGCGAAACTTCTCGCGCCCCAGATCGTCGTTCTCGCCGAACATGGTGATGGTGCGCTTATACTGACCGGCGGTGTGCATCTCAAATTCGATGTCATGCTTTTTCAACAACTTGTTGAAGTTCGGCATCTGGGCGATCACCCCGATGGAGCCGACGATGGCAAAGGGGGCCGCCAGGATTTTGTCCGCCACGCAAGCCATCATGTAGCCGCCGCTCGCCGCCACCTTGTCAATCGCCACGGTGAGCTTGATGTCACGATCGCGCAGTCGCTGCAACTGGGAAGCGGCCAAGCCGTAACCATGCACCACGCCGCCACCAGATTCGAGCCGCAGCAGCACTTCGTCGCCGGGCTGGGCGACACCAATCACCGCGCTCACCTCCTCGCGCAGGGAGGCCACCTCTTTGGCATCCATGCTGCCGTTGAAGTCGAGCACGAACAGGCGACTGCGCTCATCCCCCGCCTTGGCGCGCTTTTTCTGCTCCTCTTTCTGCTGCTTTTCCATCACCTTGCGCTCGGCCTTGCTGGCGAGCGCGCTCTTGAGCGCAAATTGCCCCTGCTCCAGCTCGCTCGAGAGATCGGTCACCACCAGCTCACCCTTGCGCGCTTTCGGCTGGCGAGTGCTGACGATCATCAGGATGATGGCGCCGATGGCCAGCAGGAAGGTCACTGTCTTGGCCAGAAACAGGCCATACTCGGTCAGAAATGTCACGATGGACTCCAAAATTGATCGGTTTTCGTCACATTCTAGGGAGTTTGATGGAGGCGCGCAAAAAATCGCAGCCAGTGCCCGGAAAAACCAACCCGAGCATCACAACCTCTCTATTTTCTTCACATTTTTCTTGCCGCTGGCTGGTCAAACAGGCGCGCGGATCAGTACACTTGGCGCCGATTGCCATGCACTTATGGCCGGAATTTGTTAACAGGAGTTGTCATGCTCGATTATCAGGCACCCCGCGATCTGCTCAAGGATAAAGTCATTCTGGTCACAGGTGCCGGCGACGGGATCGGCCGCGAAGCCGCCCTCACCTACGCTGCCCACGGTGCCACCGTGATCCTGCTCGGCCGCACCAGCGCCAAACTCGAAGCCGTGTATGACCAGATTGAAGCGGCCGGTTATCCGCTGCCCGCCATCGTGCCGGTGGATCTGAAAGGGGCCACCGCCGCCCACTACCGCGGCATGGCCGAAACCTTCGCCCAGCAGTTTGGCCGCCTCGACGGCGTGCTGTTCAACGCCGGTCTGCTTGGCACCCTCTCTCCGTTTGAACACATTCAGGAGAAGGAGTGGGACGAGGTGATGCAGGTCAACGTCAAATCGGAATTCCTGCTGACCCAGGCGCTGCTGCCGCTGCTGCGCCAGACCGCCAAGGCGCAGGGCGATGCCTCCATCGTCTACACCTCCTCCAGCGTGGGACGCAAGGGGCGCGCCTACTGGGGCACCTATGCCATCTCCAAATTTGCCATCGAGGGGATGATGGAAGTGCTGGCCGACGAGCTTGAGAACACCGGTGTGCGGGTCAATACGCTCAATCCGGGCGGTACCCGTACCAAGATGCGCGCCAGCGCCTTCCCGGCGGAAGATCCCATGAACCTCAAGACTCCGGCCGACCTGATGCCGCTCTACCTCTACCTGATGGGGTCGGACAGCCGCGGCAAAACCGGCCAGACCTTTGTGGCTCAGCCAAAATAAACAGGCGGCTCAGTCCAAATAAATCAATAAAATACCCAGAGTGTTGTGCGGCAGGGGTTAAATTGAATAGGGGGCACAGGCTCCCTGTTCGAACCACTGACCATCCTATCTCCAATCAGGTTGAACTATGTTTCGTCCCAAGAGCACGTTTGAGCAATGGCGGATCTTTCAGGCGGTGGTCGACTGCGGCGGCTACGCCCAGGCGGCCGAGGCGCTGAACAAGAGCCAGTCCTCCCTCAATCATGCGGTTGCAAAGTTGCAGCAGAGTCTGGGGGTGCCCTTGCTGGAGGTGCGCGGCCGCAAGGCGGTGCTGACACCGGCGGGCGAGATCTTCCTCAAGCGGGCCCGTCAGTTGAGCCAGCAGGTGGAAGAGCTGGAAAATCTGGCCAACAACCTGGAGCGGCAGTGGGAGCCGCAGATCAACCTCTATGTTTCGGCGCTGCAGCCAAGGGATCGCCTCTATCGGGCGCTGGCCAGTTTCTATCCCCGCAGCCGGGGTTGCCGGGTCAACCTGCACGAACGCATTCACTGCCACTTCAACGCCCTGCAACCGGGGGATCTGATGCTCTCCGAGCACCTGCCCGGCGATCGCACCGGCCTGCTGCTGGACGAGGTGTGCCTGCTGCCCCTCTGCGCCGCCAGCCATCCGCTGGCGCAAGAGGAGGGGCCCATCCGCAGCGACGTGCTGACCAGCAACAACCAGATCAGCCTTCATCCCCCCATTCACCGCTCGGTGGACTGGAACGATGCGGATGACACCGGCTGGAAGGCAACCCACTACTACGAAGTGCTCGCCATGCTGCGCCTCGGCCTCGGCTATGCCTGGCTGCCGCGCCATCTGGTGGAGCGGGAGCTGGCGGAAGGTTCACTCATACAGCTGGATCTGGAAAGCGGCAACGAGCGCCACCTCTACACCTATCTGCTGACCCTCTCCCCCGAATCTCTCGGCCCCGCGACCGAGCTGCTGCTGCGCTGCCTGCGCAACGAGTATCAGGGCGAATCAGCGACGCTCCCGCACCCCCAGCCCCGGCACGACAAATAACAGCCAGCCCCCTGTCAAACGTTGGGCACCCGCCAACTGGCGGCCAGTGCCACCAGCGCCAATCCCAGCGCCACCATAAAGACCCCGTGGAAACTCCACACCTCCGCCACCACACCGGCGATGGCCCCCGCCATGATGGAGCCGGTGCGGATGCTGTTGGCAAACAGGGTAGTCGCCACCCCGGCCCGCCCCGGCATCAGATCCTGAAAGTAGGACATGCCGATCCCCGCCACGATACCGATGAAGATGGCGTTGAACAGCTGCAAGGCGATCAGGGCGTATTGGTCGGTGAGGGTCACCAGACCTGTGTAAAAGGCCGCGCCAGCCAGCACCGCCAGCAGCATCATGGGGCGCTTGCCAAAGCGCGCCGTGTAATAACCCGCCAGCAGCATGAAGGGGATCTCCAGCGCCGCCGCCGTGCCCATCAGGATACCGGCAAGCTTCTCATCCATCCCAAGCTCCCGGGTGATGTAGAGCGGCATATTGATGAGGTACATGCTGTTGCAGGTCCACATCAGGGTGGAGGCGATAAAGAGCGCCCGCACCGCCGGATCCCGCCAGCTGCTGACCCGCTCGATCTCTTCAGCCATCTTGGGCAACGGCAGAGAGGGCAGCCAGCGCCACACCACCAGAGCGCAGAGCAGGTAGGCCAGTGCCGAGGCCAGGTACATCAGCTCGAAACCGTAGCCGATGGCCAGCGCGAAGGCGATGGGCGGGCCTATGACCCAGGCCAGCGAAAATTGGGCGCGCATCACCGAGCTGAACATGTCCGCCCGCCGGTTGCGGCTGTCGGAGTACTCCCGCGCCAGCGCAAACAGCTGGGGGCTGGCAGTGGCCGCCAGCGCCGCCAGCATCACCCCAAGACTCGCCAACAGCCAGTAGTTGCGGTTCCAGGCAAACAGCAAGGAGAGCGCCACCCCGGCAAAACAGCAGCGCAGGATCAGTCGCTTGCGATCCCCCTTGTTGTCAGAGCGATGGCCCAGCCACTGGCTGACCAGAATGCCCACCACCGCATTGATGGTATAGAAGAGCCCGACCAGAAAGGGGCGCACCTGCACCTCTTCGGCCAGAAACAGACTTAAGGTAGGCACCTGCAGTGCCACCGCGACGCCGGTCATAAAGGTCACGGCAAGAAATGAAAGAGAGACGGGATCCGGGCGTTTGACCGCAGCTATCGACAAGCTCATAGGGTTACCACTGATTGGAAGGACGATACGGGCTAACGGGCGGCAGCCGTATGAAAATTCGGCGCCTATCTTATGTCACTATCAAGAGCGGGCTCAAGGATGGCATAAGCAGGTGTGCGCCTTGCGAGGGAGGCCGCGACCCCGTAGAGTGAAAGCCCATCCTGCCAGCACAAGGAGTTCGCATGTTTGATTTTGATCAGGAAGTAGACCGCAGTGGCACCATGAGCCTGAAATGGGACAAGTACAAGGGTCAGGATGTGCTGCCCATGTGGGTTGCCGATACCGACTTTGTCTCCCCCCCGTCCGTGATTGAGGCGTTGACCAAACGGGTCGCCCACGGCATTTTCGGCTATTCACGCCCCTCGCCGCGCCTGATCGAACTCATTATCGAACGGATGGCGACCCGCTATGGCTGGACAATCGAGCCCGAATGGCTGGTGTTCCTGCCCGGCGTGGTGCCGGGGCTCAACCTTGCCTGCAAGGCGTGGAGCCAGCATGGCCGCGGTATCATCACCCCCAAGCCGGTCTACTACCCCTTCCTGCAGGCGCCGGGCTTCAATGATCGTCCCCTGCTCACCGTGCCGATGATTGAAGAAGCCGGTCGTTGGGTGCTGGATCTTGAAGAGCTGGAGCGTCAGGCTCCCGCCGCAGATCTGCTGCTGCTCTGCAACCCCCACAACCCGGGCGGCACCATCTTCACCCGTGACGAGCTGCTGGCCATCGATGCCATCGCCGCGCGCCACAATCTGGTGATCTGTTCCGATGAAATCCACTGCGATCTGCTGCTGGATAAAAACGCCCGCCACATTCCCTACGGCGCCATCAGTGCGCAAGCGGCCGAGCGCTGTGCGGTGATGATGGCCCCGAGCAAGACCTTCAATATCGCCGGTCTCTGCTGCTCCTTCGCCATTATCCCCAACGCCCGTCTGCGCTTCAGGCTGCAACAGGCGATGCGCGGCATCAGCGCAGATGTCAACCTGCTGGGTTTTGTCGCCGCCGAAGCGGCCTATGAGGGTGGCGAACAGTGGCTGACCGAGCAGCTCGACTATCTGGCGGCCAATCTGGCCCTGATCCAGCAAGCGGTTGCACGCTGGCCCGGCGTCAAGCTGGCCAGCCATCAGGCGACGTATCTGGCCTGGCTCGATGTGAGCGCCCTTGGCCTTGCCGATCCCATCCCCTTCTTCGAGCAGGCCGGCGTTGGTCTCTCCCCCGGCGCCCAGTTTGGCGACGGTCAGTTCGTGCGGCTCAACTTCGGCTGCACCAGGGCACGACTGACCGACGCGCTGGCGCGGATGGAGCGGGCAATCCTCAAACACAGCAAGCCCTGATCAGCCAGCAACGGGATGGGCAAGCCCCATCCCTTTTCCCCGGTGTCATCAGCCAGCGGTCAACTCAGTCAACGGTCAATTATGTCTCTACGGATCTTGCATCACCTTCTGCTCCCCCTCTGTGCACTCTCTGCGCTGCTCCCCTTTGGCAGCCAGGCGCTGACTATCGGAACGGGCCCGCTCAACGGGGTCTACTACCCGACCGGTGGCGCCATCTGCCGGGTGCTCAATGCCGGCCATGCCCTGCATGGGGACAGCTGCACCGTGCAGAGCACCCGTGGCTCGATGGCCAACCTCAAGGCACTCGACAAGGGGGACGTACAGCTGGCGCTGGTGCAGTCCGATGTGTTGCACCACGCCCTGCACGGCACCGGCCCCTTCAGTGGGCAGGGGGCCAACAATGAGCTGCGCAGCCTGTTTCGCCTCTATCAGGAGTCGTTGACCCTGCTGGCCGCCCCCAATAGCGGCATCACCACCCTGGCAGATATCGAAGGGAAGCGGGTCTATCCGGGCAACAAGGGCGCCGGTGAGCAGATCACCAGCCAGGCCCTGATGGCAGCCATGGGATGGCAACCCGGGCAGTTTGCTGCCTATCAACTCAAGTCGGACAGCGAACCGCTGGAAGGACTCTGCGATGGCTCGCTGGATGCCGCTTTTGTGGTGGCCGGTCACCCCAGTCTGGCGGTCGGCGATCTAATCAGCCGCTGCAAGGTGCGCCTCATCCCCATCGAAGGGGAGCAGATCGACACGCTGCTCAAGCAGCACCCCTACTACCAGCGCAGCCGCATCGCCGCCAACCTCTATCCGGGGCAGACTACTGCCATCAACAACATCGGGATGAGTGCCGAACTGGTGGCGCTGGCCAGCCTGCCGGACCCCATCGTCCGAACCGTGCGCGATACCCTGCTGGCCCGGGTCAAACAGTTCAGTCGGCTGCATCCTGCCCTGAGCAAGGTGACCCCCGAGCAGTTGCAGGCGCAAACCGAGCTGCCCCTCCATGCTGGGATGTCGGATCAACCGCCAGCTCCCTTGTCACTGACTCCCGAGCAGTTAACAGCGGAACAGCTGACACCGGAGCCGTTAACACCAGCGCCATCGGCCTCGGAGGCGGCGCCCACGACAGAGCCGGTGAGTGCCGCCGACGGGACGACTGCCCCCCTTGAAGCGCCCTCTGACGCAACCGCCACCAGCAGTGCCGCAGTGGCAACAGAAGCCACAGAGGTTAATCCCTTGCCCGAAGAGGCACTTGAGGTCACCCCCGAACTCACTGCTACGCCGACCACTGAGGGTCAGAGCGTGGCCCCTTCGGCCGCAGCGTCAACGGTTCCATCACCATCGGCAGCCGCTTCGACTCAGTGGCCACAAAGCGCCTCTGCGGCAACTTCGTCGCAAGAGCAGGCAACCCAGCCTGCCAGCAGCGCGGTTGCTGACGAAACCCCACCGCAGGATAAAACCGATACACCTCCCTCCCCAGCCCCTAGCGCAGCCACCCCGCTGCAGCCCTGAGTGCTCAGCGCCCACAAATGCATCAGGGCAGCTTCGGCTGCCCTGATTGTTTACGCGCGTTCGATAGTGACGCAATTGAGAGCGGCACAGTCACCCCGATAGGCCTGCTCACCTTGCAGCCCCGCTACGGCTCTATCACCCGGGTCAGATAGGGATTGGGCTTCTGGATCTCCTCCTCCACCCAGTGCAGCAACTGCTTGATGGCCCGCGACAACACCTGATTCTGGCGCACCACGTAGCCCAGACTGGTACCGGGAAAGTCGCCGAGGCTGGTGACCGGCGCGGTGAGGTTGAGGCGCGGATGCAGGGAGAAGTCCGGCACGATGGCGACACCAAAGCCCGCCTCGGCCCAATCGAGCTGGGCGTCCACGCTGCCCACCTCCATGATGCGGCAGGGGGGCAAGGCCAGCAGCGGCAGGGACGGGTCGATCAGCGCCCGGGTGCGGGTGTCGTGACCGAGCAGGATCAGGGTCGGCTCATCGAGGGGATCGCTCTCTCCCGCCACCGCCCGCGCCTGCCAGCGGGCAAGGCCGTGCCCCAGCGCGCACCAGGTCACCTGTTGCAGCTCGGTATAGAAGAGCGGCTCGCTGCGCTTTTGCGCCATGACAAAACCCAGATCCGCCTTGCCCGCCTTGACCAGCTCGGCCGCCTGATCCGAGGTTGTGTTGAACAGGGTAAGGTCGATGCCGGGGAACTCCCGCTTGAAGCGCTGGAACGGCTGGATCAGCAGCAGGCGGGAGATAATGTCGCTGGCGGCAATGGCCAGCGTCCCCTGGCTGAGTTGGTTGAGGGCATTGAGATCGGACTGGCAGAGCTGCAACTCGGCGATGGTGCGCTCGGCGCTTTGCAGCAGTCGCTCCCCCGCCTGCGTCAGGCGAAATGGGCTGCGCTCGATCAGCCGCACCCGGGTCGCCTGCTCCAGCCGCTTGATATGCAGGCTGACATTGGGTTGGGTCATGTGCAGTTCGGTGGCGGTCTGGCCAAAATGTTGCAATCGGGCCAGGGTGACAAAGGTTTGCAACCAGTGAATATCCAGCATAAGAGTCCCTCAACCCGCGATGTGCGGGGCTTGCCAGGCAAAATCGGACGGTTTGCCGCTTAATTGGCCATGATTATATGGTTCTCTTATCGGAATTATAAAGATAATTAATTTTTCTAATCCACATCAGGCTCCTAGGATGGACGCCTAACGTCTTAGGAGAAAGAGTCATGTCGTCTATCGTAGTCGTAGGTGCTAACTGGGGTGATGAAGGCAAAGGCCGCATCGTGGATTATCTGGCAGGTCAAGCTGGCGCCAGCATTCGCTTCCAGGGCGGCAACAACGCTGGCCACACCGTGGTCAACGACCTTGGCACCTTCAAGCTGCACCAGGTTCCGAGTGGCGTATTCAACCCGGATTGCCTGGTTGTCCTCGGCCCGGGCATGGTGATCAGCCCCGAGAAACTGACCGTCGAGCTCGAGGAAGTCAAAGCCTCCGGCGTGACTCCGAAGCTGGCCATCTCTGACCGCGCAACCCTCTGCCTGCCGCTGCACGCACTGGAAGATACCCTGGAAGAGCAACGTCTGGGTGACGGCGCCTATGGCTCCACCCGTCAGGGTATCGCTCCTGCCTACGGCGATCGCGTGATGAAAAAAGCGATCCTGGTTGGCTGGCTGAAACAGCCGGACGTGCTGGTCGAGCGCATCCAGTTCATGCTGGACTGGAAACTGCCGCAGATGAAGGCTATCTACCCCTCCTTCGAATTCACCCAGACTGCCCAGGAGATGGCTGACTGGCTGCTGGAAGTCTCTGCACCCTGGATCGACGCCGTCTGCAACGTCAGCATGCCGCTCAAAGCACTGCAAGCTGAAGGCAAGACCCTGCTGTTCGAAGCCCAGCTGGGCGCTGGCCGTGACCTGATCTACGGCGAATACCCCTGGGTCACCTCCTCCCACGTATCTGGCGCTTACGCCGGTATCGGTGGCGGTCTGCCGGGTCTGCGCCCGGAGCGCGTCATCGCTGTGGCCAAGGCATTCAGCTCCTCTGTCGGTACCGGCACCCTGCTGACCGCCATGGAGAACCAGGACGAGTTCCGCAAGATCACCAATGAGTTCGGCGCTACCACCGGCCGTCCCCGTGATGTCGGTTACTTCGACGCCGTCGCCACCAAGAACGGTGTCGAGCTGCAAGCCGCCACCGAAGTGGCACTGACCAAGCTGGACTGCCTGACCGGTCTGCCGGATCTGAAGATCTGCGTGGCCTACGAAGGTGCCCACACCGAAAACCCGATTTGGCCGCAAACCGCAGCCCTGAAGCCGGTTTACGAGCAGATGGAAAGCTGGAGCGAAGACATCACCGGTTGCCGCACCTTCGAAGAGCTGCCGCGCGCTGCCCAGCAGTACGTGCTGCGCATCGAAGAGCTGCTCGGCGTACCGGTTCCGATGGTTTCCGTCGGCCCGGGCCGTGACGAGATGATCCTGCGCTAAGCCTCACCTCTTATCGTCAAACAAAAAACCGGCATCCCTGATGCCGGTTTTTTTATGGCTGCTATTTACCTTATCGCCATAAAAGCCACCCAAAGGCTCAATTAACTCACCAATCGACCTCACATTGAGCCGTTCTGCAACAAAATCCTGTCCCACCCTCGCTAAAGTGAACCCGTTACCACACGAGGAGTCACCCGATGAAATTGCTCAAACAGAGTGCCCTGTTGCCACTGCTCTGCCTGACGGCCATGCCAGCCTTTGCCATGACCCTGAAGAGCACGGACATTCACGAAGGCCAGTTGATGGACAAACAGTTCAGCTTCAACGGCTTTGGCTGCAGCGGCGACAACCACTCGCCCCAACTTAGCTGGCAGGATCTGCCGGCAGGCACCAAGAGTGTTGCCATCACCGCCTATGACCCCGATGCCCCTACCGGCAGCGGTTGGTGGCACTGGCTGGTGGTTAACCTGCCTGCCACCCAGAGCGAGCTGGCCAGCAATGCCTCCGGCAAGCTCAAGCAGGGATTGGAGATCCGCACCGACTTTGGCAGCCAGGGTTATGGCGGCCCCTGCCCGCCCGCAGGTCACGGCATGCACCGCTATCAGTTCACCGCCTGGGCCCTGCCCCATGATCTCGAGGTAAAGGCTGATACCCCGCCCGCTATGGTAGGCTACATGCTCAACAACATGGCGCTCGGCAAGGCCACCCTGACCGCCACCTTCGTCACCCCCTAGGAGCCAACCGGATGAGCACTCCCCTGCTGCAACAGAGCCACTATCTCGGGATCCGCCAGCAGCCCCTGCATCGGGTGCTCATCTACGCCCCGACCCTCATCTGGGTCACCCAGGGGAGCAAGCAACTGTGGTGGCGCGAGCAGCGTCTGTCGTTTGACAGGGAGCGGTGGCTGCTGATCCCGGCAGGCCACCAGCTCACCTTCGTCAATCAGCCGGAGCAGGGCAAATTTCGCTCCCACGCCATCACGCTGCTCACCCCGCCACCACCAGAATGGCTGGCCGAGTCAGCCCCTTCCCACGCCGATCTGGAGGAACCCGCCGTCAAGGTCACCCCCGGGCTCGCCTTCTGCTTTGAACTCATCAGCACCATGGCCGAACGGGGACTGAGCGAAGCAACACAGGCCGAACTGCTGCGCGGCTTCTATGCCGAACTGCGGGCCGCCAACGCCCTCGGGTTACTTTTTCCCGCCAGCACCATGACCCTCGCAGAGCGGCTGGCACGCTACCTGGCGGTGGAACCCGGCATCGACCACACCCTGGAGGCGGTGGCCCCCCACTTCTCCATGAGCCGCGCCTCCATGGTGCGCAAGCTGGCCGCCGAAGGTCGCAGCTTTCGCCAGTTGCTGGCTCAGGTACGCATGAGCCACGCCCTCAACCTGTTGCAACAGGGCCTGACCCCGCTGGAGGTCGCCCTCGCCTGCCCTCCCCCAGCCGCTTTCGCCTGCGGTTATGACTCCCCCAGCCGCTTTGCCGCCCGCTTCAAACAGGAGTTTGGCCTGACGCCCCACCAATACCTGCACACCTGCCCATCCACCCTGCTCAGTCACGCCAGATAGTCGATATGTAACTTCTCCGAAGAGAGTTGCTGCCAGCAGTTGTATATCCTTGGGCTGCGCAATGAATGGCAACATCCATCATGCAAAAGACCTCCATCCGGAGGCCTTTCTGTTTTCACTCAAGTTGCACTCACACAATACCCACCACACGGCAGGTACGGGCTAGTCTTAGCCGTTCGTGAGCGGCAAAGAGAGGCGTTTGGCCAGTGCCTGGAAGTGCTGGCTCACCTCAGCCCCGAACAGGGGGTCGCCAATGGCGCGGTTCTGCCAGTTTTGCTCCAGATGACGCCAGTCATCCTCGGTCAGGGAGTCACGCAGATGGGGGAAGATCACCCCCTCTTCATAGTTCATGTGTGCCTCTTGCAGCTCCACGAAGCGCTCCAGCTTGGTGGTGAACTGATCGAGGGGGATCACCGCATCCATCAGGATCATCTCCACCATCTCCTTGAGATCGGCCCCGGCTTCCAGCAGCTTGACGTGCTCCTCCTGCAGGCGGTTGGCGACCTCACCCTCCACCACCCGATATTTCAGGTAGTAGTCATAGATGAGGTCTTCCTTGGGATGGTGGTACTTGTCGGAGACCTCCCGCAGGTAGTCGATGACATCGCGCACCAGAAAATAGCTGATGGGCTCTTCGGCACGGATGGCTGCCAGCTTGTGCTTGAGCAGCTCCAAAAGTCGGGCGATGTTGAGATGGTCCTTGTGCAGACTGGATAACATGGGCACTCCTTGGCTCTGAATTAATCTTATGTCCCTGAGTATACGGTCATTTGTCGCCCGAACTTTGCACTCAATCAAGTGGGATGCAGACAGATTTCCACTCTATCGGACTCTTGCCCTGTTGTTCCAGCAAGCGATTGGTCTCGCTAAAGTGACCGCAACCGATGAAACCGCGGTGGGCAGAGAGTGGGCTCGGGTGCGGCGCGGTCAGCACATAGTGGCGCTGGCGGTCGATGAAACGTCCTTTCTTCTGGGCGTGGGCACCCCACAGCAGGAACACCACGCCCTGACAGCTGGCATTGATCTGCTCGATGACCCGATCGGTAAAGGTCTCCCATCCCAGATGGGCGTGGGAATGGGCCTGACCGGCTTGCACCGTCAGCACAGTGTTGAGCAGCAAGACACCCTGTTTGGCCCAGGATTCGAGAAAGCCGTGATTGGGTGTGACGAAACCTGGCAGGTCACGCTGCATCTCTTTATAGATGTTGACCAGTGAGGGAGGCGTACGCACGCCGGGCAGAACGGAGAAGCAGAGCCCGTGCGCCTGATTGGGGCCGTGGTAGGGATCCTGGCCCAGGATCACCACCTTGACCTGATCCAGCTCGGTAAGCTTGAAGGCATTGAACACATCGGTGGCTGGCGGGTAGATCACCTTGCCCGCTTCCCGCTCGGCTCTGACAGTTGCCAGCGTACTCTTGAAATAGTCCTGCTCTTTCTCAGAGCCAATCACATCACTCCAGGTCAGCACCCCGGCCTCCTCACTTGATACGGCGAAGGGCTCAGGATAGGGGGCCAGCCCGCAAGACGCAACCGTGGCTCACGCTTTCCAGAGCCTGGCTAGGCGCCCTGAGCGCTCCAGCTTGCGCAGCCCGGTATTGAACAGCAGCATCAGACGGCGCGCCTCTGGATCAGCCTTGCGCATCAGCAGGTATCCCGGTTGCGACCAGATGGGGTCGGCGGCACCGGTCAGTGACAGCGATTGGGGATGACGAAAGAGCGCCTGCTGGAACAGAGTCTGTGCCACCTGCTCATCCATCACCAGATAGTGGATCCGCCCGTCGAGCAGCTTGCCCATGCTCTCCTCATCGGAATCTGACCACTCGAGGGTGAGACCGGCTTGGCGGGCGGCAAAACCATCGCCATAGAAATAGCCACGGGTCACCCCGACCGGCTCGTGTTTCAGCTCACCCAGATTGACCGCGGGCGTACCGGTCAGCGTCATCAGGCGAGTGGTGAAATGGCCGAGCGAGGCGGAGAGATAGAAAAGCTGCTCCCGCTCGCGGGAGCGAAACCAGGGCATGGTGACCACATAGCGCCCCTCCAGAATCAGTCGGTAAGCCTCGGCCCAGGAATAGAAGTGAAAGCTGACATCGAGCCCCTCTTCGGCAAAGGCCTGGCGCACCACCTCACAGAGAAAGCCCTGATTGGGCAACGACTCACTGATATAGGGCGGCCACTCGCCCACAGCAATACGCACCGTCTCGGCCCGCACCGCAACACTGCTTGCCCAGCAACAGCACAGGGCGAGCCATACCCACTTCGCCACCCATTATTCACCCGGCACTCTCCTCGTTTTTTTGCTGAGTGTAGCCAACCCCTCAATTAACCTCAGAAAAAAGCCTAAAAGATGTAGTTAAATTACTAGATTGGCGAGATAAAAGATGCATAATTTGGATATCTTACAAAATCAGAAAAATGACCTATTTTTGATTCAACTCAAGAATTTAATCCCATTGAAATGGCGCTTTGTCGGATTTTCTTGATCTAGATCAATTTTGGTAATATTACCACCGTGGTATATATGACCCCATCAAAGAAAAGGTGTAAGGCAAGGGCCCTTTAAGTCATCGCCATCGACGGTAGCTTAAATACATCAGGGTAATTTCCTTACAGTTGGATTCGCGTTCCCATTGAGGAGTCATACCATGATCAAAGGCATTCAAATCACCCAGGCCGCCAACACCGCTCTGCTGAACTCTTTCTGGCTGCTGGACGAAGAGAAGCAACAAGCTCGCTGCATCTGCGTCAAAGGCGATGCTTTCGCTGCCGATCAAGAAGTGCAACTGGCTGACCTGGGTCAGTTCGAATACCGCGAACTGCCGGTTCAGGCTGAGCCTGCTGTTGAAGGTGGCCAGCACCTGAACGTCAACGTGCTGCGTCGCGAAACTCTGGAAGATGCTATCGAAAACCCGGAGAAGTACCCGCAGCTGACCATCCGTGTATCTGGCTACGCAGTGCGTTTCAACGCCCTGACCCCGGAACAGCAGCGTGACGTGGTTACCCGTACTTTCACCCAGAGCCTGTAATCAGCGCCCTGCAGTGAAGAGCTGATACTTGCGGTATCAGCACAAAAAACGGCCAATCGGCCGTTTTTTTATTGCCCCCGCACCAGCCAACGCTGTCGTGCGGGGGAAACAGCGCTTACGCCCTGTCCGCTTCCAGTTGCCCGACCTTGCCGCCGAGCACTGCATCCATTTTCTTCTCGTCCAGCTGCTTGCAGTATTTGGCGACCACCACGGTGGCAACCCCGTTACCGATCAGGTTGGTCAACGCCCGCGCTTCGGACATAAAGCGGTCGATCCCCAGGATCAGCGCCAAACCAGCCAGTGGCAGATGGCCCACCGCCGAAATGGTCGCTGCCAGCACGATAAAGCCGCTACCAGTCACCCCCGCAGCCCCTTTCGAGGAGATCAGCAGTACCACCAGCAGGGTGATCTGTTGGAACAGATCCAGCGGCGTATTGGTAGCCTGGGCGATAAAAATCGCCGCCATGGTCAGATAGATGGAGGTGCCATCCAGGTTAAAGGAGTACCCGGTCGGAATGACCAGCCCCACCACCGATTTCTGGCAACCCAGCTTCTCCATCTTGTCCAGCATCCGCGGCAGTACCGACTCGGAAGAGGAGGTCCCCAGCACGATCAGCAACTCCTCACGAATGTAGGAGATGAAACGCAGGATGCTAAAACCCGAGGCTTTAGCGATGCTGCCCAGCACAATGAAGATAAAGAAGAGGCAGGTGAGATAGAAGCAGGCAATAAGCTGGCCCAGCTGTACCAGTGAACCTACTCCATATTTGCCGATGGTAAATGCCATTGCCCCGAATGCACCGACCGGCGCCAGTTTCATTATCATATTGATAATGCCAAATATGACTTTGGAGAAACTATCGATGACGCCGAAAATAACCTGTCCCTTTTCACCAATATGATGCAGGGAGAAGCCAAACAGCACCGCAAACAGTAACACCTGCAAGATATTACCGCTGGCAAAGGCACCGATCACACTGCCCGGAATAATATCCAGTAAAAAGGCGATAATGCCCTGGGATTTGGCCTGCTCCGCATAGGCGGAGATGGCGCTGGCATCCAGCGCAGCCGGATCGACGTTCATACCGGCACCCGGTTGCAGCAGGTTGACCACGCACAGCCCGATAATCAAGGCGATGGTGCTGACTACCTCGAAGTAGAGCAGAGCAATGGCGCCGGTCTTGCCGACCGCCTTCATGCTCTCCATCCCGGCAATGCCGGTAACCACGGTACAGAAAATAACGGGGGCGATGATCATCTTGATCAATTTGACGAAGCCATCACCGAGGGGCTTCATATCGGCGCCCAGTTCCGGATAGACATGCCCCAGAAATACCCCGAGGGTAATCGCGAGCAATACCTGAAAATAGAGGCTGCTAAATAGTTTCTTTCGCATTATTAACGTCCTGTTAATTTAATTGCACATTGTTATGGCAGCAATAAACATGCAGATAGCCGGACGAGATATCTGCGTACCTCACCCGATCCATGCTGTTTCTGCATTACTACGGTGACCACTTTACATGTAATAAAAAACAATTAAGAGACATTAATCACACAACAAAATTAACATCATTAACACCACGACAACCAATAATTGTTTGCTCGCAGATTAATTTGAGTCTTCAACTAAATATGGCAGATATAAAAATGCCCCGCATTGCGGGGCATTTTTATCAGGCATGACAGCGTCGGGATCAGGCCGAAGTATCGAGGGGTTCGAAGCCCTTGATCAGGTCATCGATGGCCTTCATCTGTTTGAGGAAGCCTTCCAGCTCTCCAGCGGCAGGGCACTCGGGCCATCGCAGCGAGCAATTTTCGGATCCGGGTGGGATTCGATAAAGAGACCGGCCAGACCGACCGCCATGCCGGCGCGCGCCAGCTCGGTCACCTGTTCGCGACGACCACCGGAGGCGGCACCCAGCGGATCACGGCACTGCAGGGAGTGGGTCACGTCAAAGATCACCGGATAGCCACCGGTGCTCTTCTTCATCACGCCCAGACCCAGCATGTCCACCACCAGGTTGTCGTAGCCGAAGTTGGCACCGCGCTCGCACAGGATCAGCTGGTCGTTGCCGCACTCCTCGAACTTGTCGGTGATGTTCTTCATCTGGCTTGGGCTCAGGAACTGCGGCTTCTTGATGTTGATAACGTTGCCGGTGCGGGCCATGGCTTCCACCAGATCGGTCTGGCGTGCCAGGAAAGCGGGCAGCTGGATAACGTCAACCACCTCGGCGACCGGCTTGGCCTGATGGGGTTCGTGCAGATCGGAGATGACCGGCATGCCGAAGGTCGCTTTCAGCTCCTGGAAAATCTTCATCCCCTCTTCCAGACCCGGACCGCGGTAGGAGTGGATGGAGGAGCGGTTGGCCTTGTCCCAGCTCGCCTTGAAGACAAACGGGATGCCCAGCTTGCTGGTCACTTCCACGTACTTCTCGCACACCGCCATCGCCATGTCGCGGGATTCCAACACGTTCATGCCACCAAACAGCACGAACGGTTTGTCATTGGCAACGTCGATCTGGTTGATCTTGATATTCTTCTGTTCCATCTAAGACATCCTTAATAAAAGGGCCTGAAGCCAAGTTACTCCGTTGCAGCCGAGCGCAGCGGCCTTGATATTCTTCTGTTTCAACTCCAAGACATCCTTAATAAAAGGGCCTGAAGCCTAGTTAATCCGTTGCGACCGGACGCAGCGGCCTTGATATTCTTCTGTTTCAGTTTCAAGCCGCCCTTAATGGAGGGGCTTGGGGCTCAGATCCAGCGCAGCCAGCTGCACTTTCAGCACATCAGCGACCGGATCGTCCGGGCATTGTTCAATAAAATATTCAAAATCGTCGGCGGCCTGGCGCGGGCAATCGAGCTGCTCGTAGATAAAGCCGCGATCCCGCGTCTCCAGCGGATCGCCAGGCTTCATCCGCAGCAACAACTCGCTGCAACGCAGCGCCTCGGGCATGCGATCTTCCCGCAGCAGGGCCCCCTTGCTGACGTTGAGCAGCCGTTCGATGATCTCCCACTGACCGGAGGGCTGCAGGTAGTCGGGGGTCAAGGTCGCCAAGTCCCCCAGCGCACCGCGCAGCAGCAGCTCGATGCGGGCCAGACTCAGCTCGTCGCCGGTAAAGGGGTCGACATAGACCTCCCCCTCGCCACCGGCAAAGCTCACCAGGAAGTGGCCGGGGAAGCAGATCCCCTCTACATCGAGCCCGAGCTTGCGCCCCAGCTGGATAATGAGAATGCCGAGGCTGACCGGGATCCCCTTGCGCTGAACCAGCACCTGATTGAGATCGCAGTTGTTGGCAGAGAAATAATCCTGCCAGTCGCCATGAAAACCGAGGCTGTGGTAGAAGCCCTGCAGCAACTGCTGGCGCACCTCGTCGCAGGTGCCCTCTTCGATCTGCTCGTCCAGCCACTCGTCCAGCAGGTTCAACTCGCGCATCCCCTCCTCGACCGAGCCATAAATTTCGTCACTGACTGACAACGCCAGCTCGGTGATGTCGTGGGCTTCGAAATCGGTCCATTCGTCTATGTGTAACATTCTCTTCATGCCTTAGCCGAACACACTCGTCTGTTTGAGCACTGCCAACTTGGCAATAAAGTAGATCCAGCCGAGCGCCCCCAGAAAGGAGCACCAGCGCACCAGATTGCTTTTGGCCAGCCGCAGCGCCATCGCCGCCAGAAATACCAGCACCAGAATGGCCATCAGCTTCTCGCTGAGCCAGGGCGTTCCGTTATTGAGCGGGTTGAGATCCAGCACCATGCAGAGCAATACGCCGGAGAGCACCACCAGACCGTTGAGCCAGCCGCTGACCTTCATCACCGGCGCGCTGTAAGCTCGGCCAGTGGCGGTCTGTACCCAGTAGAAGCGGAGCATAAACATCAGCACGGCCCCGGCAATCAGGGTGAGGTGCAGGTGTTTGAGCACAAAAACCATATTCAATCCTTGCATGGGGGCGCACAGGCAACCCGCCGTGTAACAGTAAGGGGCTGTCAGCGCAGCGGGCAGAGGCCCAGCGTCACCCTGTCGTTATCCCCGTAATCACGCACCGTGGCTACCTCACGGTAGCCGCCATCACGCAGCAACTGACGCACAGCCTCCCCCTGATCCCAGCCATGCTCCAGCAGCAACCAGCCATCGGTCAGCAGATAAGCGGGAGCATGGGCCACGATGTGGCGGATATCAGCCAGCCCGGCGTCATCGGCAACCAGCGCCGAGCGGGGTTCAAAGCGCACGTCACCCTGCTCGAGATGGGGATCGGCGCCATCAATATAGGGGGGATTGGAGACAATCACCGCAAAACGTGGCGTATTGTCGCGATCCGGCTCGCCAAGGGGCTCGAACCAGCTGCCATCGCGCACCTCGATGGGCAATCCCAGCGCGGCGCTGTTCTCGCGGGCCAGCGCCGCGGCATCGGCCATCCGATCCACCGCCCACACATCAACCTCGGGCCGCTCGGACTTGAGCGCCAGCGCGATGGCGCCGGTGCCGGTGCCGAGATCCAGCACGGCGCAAGGCCCTTGCGGGATTCTGGTCAGCGCCTGCTCGACCAGCACCTCGGTATCGGGGCGCGGGATCAGGGTCGCTGGGCTCACTTTCAGCGGCAGCGACCAGAACTCCCGCTCGCCCACCAGATGGGCGATGGGTTCGCCGTTGAGACGACGAGCCAGCCACGTCTGCAGGGTGGCCTGCTGGGCGGCATCCAGCTCACGCTCGGGCCAGGTCATCAGATAACTGCGACGACACCCGAGCAGATGACAGAGCATTACATCGGCATCGGCGCGGGGGGACTCCCCCTCAGCCAACACAGTCATGATATGGGCGCGGGCCTGCTGGATCTGCATCAGTGCCACTCCACCTTATGGGCAGAACACTTAATGCGAGCTTGCCGGATCACCATTTGCATCAGTTGTTCTCGGCCAGCGAGGCGAGCTGATCGGCCTGATACTCCTGCACCAGCGGGGTAATAACGCAGTCCAGATCCCCTTCCAGAATTTCGGAGAGGCGATAGAGGGTCAGGTTGATGCGATGCTCGGAGAGGCGACCCTGCGGGTAGTTGTAGGTGCGAATGCGCTCGGAGCGATCGCCGGAGCCCACCAGATTGCGGCGGGTGCTCTGCTCGGCGGCGCGGTGGCGCTCATCCTCGGCCGCTTGCAGGCGGGCGGAGAGCACCGACATCGCCTTGGCGCGGTTCTTGTGCTGGGAGCGCTCGTCCTGACACTCCACCACCAGACCGGTCGGCAGGTGGGTGATGCGGATGGCCGAGTCGGTCTTGTTGACGTGCTGACCACCGGCACCGGAGGCGCGGAAGGTATCGATCTTCAAGTCGGAAGGGTTGATCTCGATCTGCTCGGCTTCCGGCACTTCCGGCAACACGGCGACGGTACAGGCGGAGGTGTGCACCCGGCCCTGAGATTCGGTCTCCGGCACCCGCTGCACCCGGTGACCACCGGATTCAAACTTGAGACGGCCATAGACGCGCTCGCCGTCGATCTTGGCGATCACCTCCTTGTAGCCACCGTATTCACCGTCATTGCAGCTGACGATGGAGACACGCCAGCCCTGACGCTCGGCAAACCGTGAATACATGCGGAACAGGTCACCGGCAAAGATGGCCGCTTCGTCACCACCGGCACCGGCGCGGATCTCCAGATAGCAGTTGTTGTCATCCTTGGGATCCTTGGGCAGCAACATCAGTTGCAGCTCCTGCTCCAGCGCCTCCAGATTAGCCTTGGCGAGCGGCAGCTCCTCCTGCGCCATCTCGCGCAGGTCGGCGTCATCCTCTTCCAGCATCATCTGGGTGGTCTCCAGATCATCCTGAGCCTGACGGTAACGCTGGAAGGCGTGAACGATATCTTCCAGCTGGGCATATTCGCGGGTCAGGGCGCGGTAGCGATCCTGATCCGAGACCACGTCTGGCTCGCCGAGCATGGCCTGTACTTCTTCGTGGCGCTCGATGAGGCCTTCCAGCTTTCTGATCAGTGACGGATTCATAACTCTTGCATTCTCAATGGAGGACGGGACAACCGGCAGGTTGCCCGAAAATTATGGCTCTTGTGACAACCCCAGCGCCTGCCGCAAGCGGGAGAGCTCGCTCTGATCCCCCTGGGAGGCAGCCTGGCGCAACGCCTGGGTCGGCGCGTGGATCAATTTGTTGGTGAGGCGATGGGCCATCGCCTTGAGCGCCTGTTCGGCACTCTCGCCCTGCGCCAATGCCAGCAGGGCCCGTTGCAACTCTTCATCAGCCACTTGCTGTGACTGATGGCGGTAATCGCGAATGAGGTCGACCGAGCTCTGGCCGCGATACCAGCCCATAAACTCGTCGCGCTCTTCCTGCACGATCACCTCGGCCTGTGCGGCAGCCCGTTTACGGGTTTCGAGGTTCTGCTCGATGATCCCCTGCAAATCATCCACCGTGTAGAGATAGGCATCGGAGAGCTCATCGACTTCGGCTTCGATGTCGCGCGGCACGGCAATATCCACCAGAAACATGGGCTTGAAGCGGCGGGCCTTCAGCGCGCGCTCCACCATCCCCTTGCCGATGATGGGCAGTGGGCTGGCGGTCGAGCTGATGACAATATCCGCCTCGTGCAGATAGTCGGGGATCTCTTCGAGCGTCATCACCTGGGCACCGAATTCGGCCGCCAGGGTCTGGGCACGCTGCAGGGTGCGGTTGGCCACCATCATCTTGGTGACGTTCTGCTCGCGCAGATGACGGGCCACCAGTTCGATGGTCTCCCCCGCCCCGACCAGCAATACCTTGGTCTGGGAGAGATCGGAGAAGATCCGCCGACCCAGGCTGACGGCGGCAAACGCCACCGACACGGCACTGGCGCCAATCTCGGTATCGGTACGCACCCGTTTGGCCACCGAGAAGGATTTCTGGAACAGCCGCTCCAGCGCCCCCTTCACCGACTCCGCCTGCTGGGCATGAGCGTAGGATTGCTTGATCTGCCCCAGGATCTGCGGCTCCCCCAGCACCAGCGAATCGAGCCCGCACGCCACCCGCATCAAGTGGCGCACCGCCTCTTCATCGTGATGCTGATAGATGGCAGTGACCAGTTCGGCCGCGTCCAGCCCGTGGAACTGTTGCAGCCAGCGCAGCACTTGCTCCTGCCGCTCCTCCTCCAGATTGCAATAGAGTTCGGTCCGGTTGCAGGTGGAGACGATCACCGCCTCGCTGACACCGGGTTGGCTCACCAGCTCACGCAAGGCGCGATCGATGCAGTCCGGGCCAAAGGCGACCCGTTCCCGCAAGGCGACACTGGCGGTGTTGTGGTTGATTCCGAGGGCAAGCAAACTCATGAGTGGGCGACGATCATTTCATACGCTGGGTGCAAAGGCTGCCAATTGTACGAGAAAGGGTAAGTCTTTAAAAGCAATACGGCCGCCCCGTATACTGTGGCAAATTCCTCTCTCTGGAGCCGTCCCTTGCTGCTACGTATTTTTACCCTCACCTGCCTGCTGTTGCTGGCCGGTTGTGCCACCACCCAGCCCCAGCGTGACCAGGTGAACTGGAACCAGGAGCGGGCCCGTCTCGAGCAGCTGACCCATTGGCAGCTATCCGGCAAGATGGCCATCATCACCCCCCAGCAAAAGGGCAGTGCCCGCCTCAACTGGCAGCAGGATGGCGATGATTATCGCCTCAACCTCACCAGCCTGATTGGCACCAGCATTCTGGAGCTCTCCCGCAGCAAGGGGGAGATCACCCTGCTCGACAGCGACGGCAATCGCCACCAGAGCCAGGATGCCGAAGCGCTCATCTATCAACTGACCGGCTGGAATATTCCGGTTGCGGGATTGCCAGAGTGGATCAAGGGGCTGCCAGGTCAGGCGGAGTTTGAACTCAACCCCGACAGCAGTCTGGCCAGCGTGCGCGACGGCCAGTGGCAGATCGTCTATGGCGATTATCGGGATCAGGATGGCTACCGCCTGCCGCACCAGCTGACCATGACCGGCCAGAACAGCCGCCTCAAGCTTCAGATCAACCAATGGACTCTTGCACGTTAATGGCTTCCACACGCTGGCCGGCACCGGCCAAACTCAACCTGTTTTTACACGTCAATGGCCGTCGTCCCGATGGCTATCACGAGCTGCAGACCCTGTTTATCTTCCTCAACCACAGCGACTGGCTCGAGTTTGAGGTGATACCAAATAGCGACACCCTCACCCTGAGCCCGGCCATTCCCGGGGTGCCGGATGAGCAGAATCTGATTATCCGGGCGGCACGCCTACTGCAGACAACCCTGCCGAGCCCGCAGGGGGCCCATATCCGGCTGGAGAAAGTGCTGCCCATGGGCGGCGGCATTGGCGGCGGTTCGTCCGATGCAGCGACCACGCTGGTGGCGCTTAACCACCTCTGGCAAGCGGGTTTGAGTGAAGATGAACTGGCAGCGCTCGGCGTCCAGCTGGGGGCCGATGTGCCGGTGTTTGTCCGTGGCAAGGCGGCCTTTGCCGAAGGAGTGGGCGAGCGGCTGCAACCGGTCGAACTGCCCGATGCCTGGTATCTGGTGCTCAAGCCCGATTGCCATGTGGCGACCGCGGCCGTATTCCAGGATCCGGACCTGCCGAGAGCCACGCCGAAAATGTCGCTGGACAACCTGCTGGAAGGCGAGTGGAAAAACGATTGCGAATCACTGGTGAAAAAGCGCCACCCCGAGGTTGCCAATGCGCTCGGCTGGTTGCTAGAATACGCGCCGTCAAGAATGACGGGCACAGGAGCCTGCGTCTTTGCTCAATTTGAAGACGAAGTGACTGCTCGGGAAGTGTTGGCCTGCGTGCCGAAGGGACTTGATGGGTTTGTCGCCAAGGGCGAGAACATATCACCTCTCTTCTCCACATTGCAACAGTTCAAATGATTGGGGTATCGCCAAGCGGTAAGGCAGCGGGTTTTGATCTCGCCATTCCTAGGTTCGAATCCTAGTACCCCAGCCAATTTTACCGAACGGTATTGATGATGATTAACGTGGCCGGTTTTGCACTCGGCCACGGATTCGGGTTACCGGTATCATCACATTCATTGGGCAGCAGACACCTTGTACGTTATCTTGATAAATCGTTTGCCCCAAAACGATAGGGTCTGATTTCAGACTCCCCCACATACTGGATGCAACCCCGAGGTTTCAAACCGTGCCTGACATGAAGCTGTTTGCTGGTAACGCAACGCCGGAACTAGCCCAGAAGATCGCAGATCGCCTGTTTATCAAACTCGGCAATGCTGCCGTAGGTCGCTTTAGCGACGGCGAGATCAGCGTACAGATCAATGAGAATGTACGTGGTGGCGATATCTTCATCATTCAATCCACCTGTGCCCCGACCAACGACAATTTGATGGAATTGATCGTCATGGTGGATGCTCTGCGTCGTGCTTCAGCTGGCCGTATCACTGCCGTTATCCCCTACTTTGGTTATGCCCGTCAGGACCGCCGTGTCCGCTCCGCCCGTGTACCCATCACCGCCAAGGTTGTCGCTGACTTCCTCTCCAGCGTCGGTGTGGATCGCGTGCTTACCGTTGACCTGCATGCCGAGCAAATTCAAGGTTTCTTCGACGTTCCGGTAGACAACGTGTTCGGTAGCCCGGTGCTGCTGGAAGACATGAAGTCCAAGAACCTCGAGTCTCCTGTCGTTGTCTCCCCGGACATCGGTGGCGTTGTGCGTGCCCGCGCCATCGCCAAGCTGCTGGATGACACCGACATCGCCATCATCGACAAGCGCCGTCCCCGCCCGAACGTCTCCCAGGTCATGCACCTGATCGGTGACGTTGCCGGCCGCGACTGCATCATCGTTGATGACATGATCGACACCGGCGGCACCCTGTGCAAAGCCGCAGAGGCCCTGAAAGAGCGCGGTGCCAAGCGTGTATTCGCCTACGCCACCCACCCGGTCTTCTCCGGTTCCGCCGTCGAGAACATCAAGAACTCCGTGATCGATGAACTGATCATCACCGACTCCATCCCGCTCACTGCGGAGATGAAAGCGGTAGGCAAGGTCAAGCAGCTGACGCTGTCAACTGTACTGGCCGAAGCCATTCGTCGCATCAGCAACGAAGAGTCCATCTCTGCCATGTTTGAGCATTGATAGATTCAGCAATAACGAAAACCGCCATCAGGCGGTTTTCGTCTTTCTGGACCTTCTCTTTCCAACTTTCTGCTATCTGGTACGACCCTGCCCCCGGCAGGCTTAAGGATTTACCCATGAATTGCTTGCGTCCCCTCCTGCTCGCGACCCTTACCTCCGCCCTGTTCGCCTGTCAGCCCGCCAAAGAGAACCCGCCCTTCGTGCTGACCTTGGCTCACATGAACGACACCCACTCCCAGTTTGATCCGGTCAATGCCGAGATCAAAGGGCAGATCTTTGCCCAGCAGGGCGAGACGGACACCCTCTATACCCGCTTTGGCGGTTATCCGCGCCTGCTGACCATGGCGAAAGCCTATCAGGCCGATGCGCTGGCCAAGAACCAGCCCTTGCTGCTGCTGCACGGCGGTGATGCCTGGCAGGGCAGTGGCTACTTCAAACTCAACGAGGGGATGGCCAACGCCGAGTTGCTGAGCCAGTTCGGCCTCGATGCCATGGCGCTGGGCAACCACGAGTTCGATCTGGATAATCAGAAGCTGGCCCGCTTCATCGAGGGGGTCAACTTCCCGGTGCTGGCCGCCAACCTCGACACCAAGGCCGATCCGGCCCTCAGCAAGGCTGACAACCTCAAACCCTTCGTGGTCTACGCCTTTGACGGCAACCAGAAGAGTCCGGTCACCGATCTCGACAACCTGCCGCAAGGCAAACAGCTGGTCGCCATCATCGGTCTGGTACTGGAAGACATGGGTAATATCGCCCCCAACGTCGGCAAGCTGCGCTTTGGCAAGGAGGTCGCCTCGGCTCAGGCCACGGTCGACATGCTGCAAGCCAAGGGGATCCACCAGATTGTGGCGCTCACCCACATCGGCAACGAGCGGGATCTGGCGCTGGCCGCCAAGGTAAACGGCCTCGATGCCATCGTCGGCGGCCACTCCCACAGCCTGCTCGGCGATTTTCGCAACATTGGCTGGGGCAAGACCGGCGATTACGCCAAGCTGGTGACCAATCCGGATGGCATCGGCAAGACCTGCGTGGTGCAGGCGGGCTCCTACGCCCAGGCCATCGGTCTGGCACAGGTGACCTTTGACAGCCAGGGTCAGGTGACAGACTGCCAGGGCCACAACAGCCTGCTGGCCAGCCGCGACTTCTTCGCCGATGCGGCGCGCAAGCAAGCACTCGACGAGACCCGCAGCAAAGAGGCGAGCCAGTTTGTCGACAACCAGCCCAATCTGGTGACCGTGGATGAAGACCCGCGCCTGCGCGGCATCATCGACAGCCACTACAAACCGGCGCTGGAGAAAGCTTATGGCCCAGTGATCGGCACCATCCCCGAGCAACTGCAAAATGCCCGTCGTCCCGGTGACAACGGCAGCGACAGCCACGGCTCAGATGTAGCGCCGCTGGTTGCCGAAGGGGAGTTCTACTGGGCCAATACCCCAGCAGTGCAAGCCCTGACCGGCGGCCCGGTCGATTTTTCTCTGGTTGCGGTGGGCGGCGTGCGCGCCGACCTGCCTGCTGGCGAATGGCGTGAGGGGGATAGCGCCCTCACCCTGCTGCCGTTCAAGAACCAGCTCTCGGTGCTGACCCTGACTGGCGCCGAGGTGCGCACCCTCCTGACCGAGACCATCACCGCCACCCTGCCCGCCAGCGCCCATGCCGGCAAGTTCCCCTATGGCGGCCACCTGCGTTACACCTTCCAGGAGACCGACGCAGGCAAGGCGGGCACCCTGACCCAATTGCAGCGCAAGACCGCAAGCGGCGAGTGGCAAGATCTGGTGGATAGCCAGCACTATCGGGTGGTGATGAACGCCTACAGCGCCAACGGCAACGATGGCTGGCAGGCACTGGCCAATGCCCAGCGCCACCAGAGCGAGCGAGTCGATATCGCCAGCGTCAATGGCAAGCTGACCGCCTTCCCGGTGCTGAAGGTGGCACAAAACGGCGAGCTGCTGAGCGCTGTCTATGCCCCGGGCCAGCCCCTCGATTGCAAAGCCAGCGGCGTGGATTGCGGCACCGATGCAGCTTCTTTCGTGGAGTATGTGCGCGATGCCCGTCCCACCCTGACAGCACTGGATGAAGAGACCGTCACCCTGCTGCGTACCAAATAACGACGGTAGTCAACCGGGCACAATCCATCGGTAAACTGAAACGGGCCTCTTGCAAGAGGCCCGTTTGCCCACCGTTAGCCACCCATTGGCCGCAATAATGCTGCAAATCCCGCCATAACATGCGCATTGGTTGAGTGATCGCCACTCGGCGGCTAGAATATTGCGTCCTATTGCCCTGGGTAGTGTGCCCACGGCAGCTGCGAGCGAAGACATCAAGCGTGACAAGCGAAATCAAACTGATCGTCGGACTGGGCAACCCCGGCCCGGAATATGCCAAGACCCGCCACAACGCGGGCGCCTGGTATGTGGAGCAACTGGCCCGCTGGCACAATGTCAGCCTGCGTGAAGAACCCAAGTTCTTCGGCCATACTGCCCGCATCCTGGTCGAGGGGCAGGATGTGCGGTTGCTCATCCCGAACACCTATATGAACCTCTCTGGCAAGGCGGTGGCCGCACTGGCGCGTTTTTATCAGATTGAACCGGAAGCGATTCTGGTGGCCCATGACGAACTGGATCTGCCGCCTGGCATCGCCAAGTTCAAGCAGGGCGGTGGTCACGGTGGCCATAACGGCCTCAAGGACATCATCGCCAAGATGGGCAACAACAATAACTTCTTCCGGCTGCGTCTCGGGATCGGCCATCCCGGTAGTAAAGAGCAGGTGGCAGGCTTCGTCCTGACCAAGGCTCCCAGCAGTGAACAGAACCTGATCGACGCCGCGCTGGACGAGTCCCTGCGCGCCACCGACATCCTGTTCAAACAAGATATGACCAAGGCCATGAATCGCTTGCACAGCTTCAAGGCGGAAAAGGGTTAGGTCGGTTTGACCCTGTACGGGCATTGTGCCGGTACATGAGCGACGACCAGAACAAGCATGACATGGGCCGCCTGCGGGCGACCCCCAACAGCATCCATCAAGTAAGGTAACAATCCATGGGTTTTAAATGCGGTATCGTGGGCCTGCCCAATGTAGGTAAATCCACCCTGTTCAACGCGCTGACCAAGGCCGGTATCGAAGCCGCCAACTTCCCGTTCTGCACCATCGAGCCGAACACAGGTGTGGTGCCGATGCCGGACCCGCGCCTCGATCAGCTGGCTGCCATCATCAATCCGCAGCGCGTTGTGCCGACCACCATGGAATTCGTGGACATCGCCGGCTTGGTTGCCGGCGCCTCCAAGGGTGAAGGTCTGGGTAACCAGTTCCTGGCCAACATCCGTGAAACCGAAGCGATCGGCCACGTTGTGCGCTGCTTCGACGACGAGAACATCATTCACGTTGCCGGCAAGGTCTCCCCTGCCGACGATATCGAAGTGATCAACACCGAGCTGGCCCTGTCGGATCTGGACGCCTGCGAGCGTGCCATTCACCGTCAGTCCAAGCGCGCCAAAGGCGGCGACAAGGATGCCAAGCTGGAAGTGGAAGTGCTTGAGAAGATCAAGGTTGCACTGGAAAACGGCCAGATGATCCGCGGCATGAAGCTGGACAAAGAAGAGCTGGCCGCAGTCAGCCACCTCAACTTCCTGACCCTGAAACCCACCATGTATATCGCCAACGTGGCGGAAGATGGTTTCGAGAACAATCCCTATCTGGACAAGGTGCGTGAAATCGCCGCCGCCGAGAACGCGGTCGTGGTCGTGGTCTGCTGCGCCATCGAAGCCGACATCGCCGAACTGGACGATGAAGATCGCGCCGAGTTCATGGCTGACCTTGGCATCGAAGAGCCGGGCCTGAATCGCGTTATCCGCTCCGGCTACCAGCTGCTCAACCTGCAGACCTACTTCACCGCCGGTGTGAAAGAGGTACGCGCCTGGACTATTCCGGTCGGTGCTACTGCCCCGCAAGCGGCTGGCAAGATCCACACTGATTTTGAAAAAGGCTTTATTCGCGCCCAAACCATCGCCTTTGAAGACTTTATCAACTACAAGGGTGAGCAAGGCGCCAAGGAAGCGGGCAAGATGCGCGCTGAAGGGAAAGATTACATCGTCAAAGATGGCGATATCATGAACTTCCTGTTCAACGTCTAATCCCATGACAGGCCAGCATTTGCTGGCCTGTTTTTTATCTGCCATTGCCCCGGCAATAATGGCAATGTCTTAAAAAAAACCAGATTGTTGGGCTTTTGCGCAACAGAGACCAATAACTGGTCAAACGCACTCAAATTGCGTTTTTCTGGCAAAAAAAGGGTTGACGCCCCAGAGCCAGATACGCATAATTCGGCCCGCACGGTGACGAGGTAACGACTCACCGGAAGCAAGGTTGGCTATGTAGCTCAGTTGGTTAGAGCATCGCACTCATAATGCGGGGGTCACAGGTTCGAATCCCGTCATAGCCACCATCTCTAGTTGGGGTATCGCCAAGCGGTAAGGCAGCGGGTTTTGATCTCGCCATCCCTAGGTTCGAATCCTAGTACCCCAGCCATTTTTAAAAGTTCTTTGCCAGTCTCGCGACTGTTGAGGAACGCTGTTGGGGTATCGCCAAGCGGTAAGGCAGCGGGTTTTGATCTCGCCATCCCTAGGTTCGAATCCTAGTACCCCAGCCATTTTTAAAAGTTCTTTGCCAGTCTCATGACTGTTGAGGAGCGCTGTTGGGGTATCGCCAAGCGGTAAGGCAGCGGGTTTTGATCTCGCCATCCCTAGGTTCGAATCCTAGTACCCCAGCCATTTTTCTGTTCTCTTCCACATCAGTGGTTGATAACAAACGGCTATGTAGCTCAGTTGGTTAGAGCATCGCACTCATAATGCGGGGGTCACAGGTTCGAATCCCGTCATAGCCACCATTATTTCTGTTGGGGTATCGCCAAGCGGTAAGGCAGCGGGTTTTGATCTCGCCATCCCTAGGTTCGAATCCTAGTACCCCAGCCATTTTTCTGTTCTCTTCCACATCAGTGGTCGATAACAAACGGCTATGTAGCTCAGTTGGTTAGAGCATCGCACTCATAATGCGGGGGTCACAGGTTCGAATCCCGTCATAGCCACCATTAATATTGCGGAAGTGGCGAAATTGGTAGACGCACCAGATTTAGGTTCTGGCGCCCTAGGCGTGAGAGTTCGAGTCTCTCCTTCCGCACCATTAATAGCAGTACCAAACAGACCAGCTCACGCTGGTTTTTTTGTATCTGAAATTTGCCTCTCCCCGGTTTTTCTCTCGCTCCTCTATTAACTCAGCTCCACGTTAATTCCCGTTCACGTCCCTCTTCATTTATTCCGATCACGCCTTGCCACTCTTGTCTCCCGGCCATAAAAAAGCGGCCCGCAGGCCGCTGGTGCACACATTCATCATCCCGGTTATCAGAACGGGAAGAACCAGGGGATCGCTACCACGCTCACCGCCATCACCAACAAGGTGAAGGGCACCCCGATACGGATAAAATCGGCAAACTTGTAGTTGCCCGGCCCCAGTACCAGGGTATTCACCGGTGACGAGACCGGCGTCATAAAAGCGGCCGAGGCGGCGATGGCAATGGTCATGGCAAACGGATAGGGCGATACCCCCATCTGCTGGGCCGTGCCCAGCGCAATGGGCGCCATCAGCACTGCGGTGGCGGTGTTGGAGATAAAGAGCCCGATCACCGCGCAGAGGGCAAACAGGCTGGCCAGCATGACCCGCGGCCCCATCTCCCCTACCGCATTGATCAGACCTCCGACGATCAGATCCACCCCGCCGGTTTTTTGCAGCGCCAGCGCAAAGGGGAGCATGCCGACGATGAGGATCAGGGTCGGCCAGTGGATCGACTTGTAGGCACTCTCCATATCGATGCAGCGAAACTTGCCCATCAGCAGACAGGCGATCAGCGCGGCAATCACGTTGGGCACCGGATCGGTCACCATCAGCAGGATCATCACTCCAAGACAAAAGAGGGCATGGATCGCCTGACTGCGGGCGGGGGCCATCTCGTCCACTTCAGCGGGCAACCCCATCAGCAGAAAGTCGCGGCTATGGGTCTGCAACTGTCTGATGTGGCTCCAGTTCCCTACCACCAGCAGGGTGTCGCCCATCTGCAACGGCTCGTCCACCAACTTGCCTGCCAGTGCCTCACCGTCGCGGCGCAGCCCCACCACGCTCAGACCATAGCTGGAGCGGAAGGTCACCTCACGCACGCTTTTACCCAGCAGCTTGGACTCGGGGATCAGCGACACCTCGGCCATCCCTACCTCCCGCGCCTGATCGGAGAAGTACTCCCCGCGCAGGATCATCGGCTCGAGCCGCGCCTCGCTGCAAAACGCCCGCACATCCACCTCGGGATCTGACATGTCGATCAGCAGCACATCCTTGGCCTGAAATTCACTGATCCCCGACACCGGCACCATCACCCGGCGGAACTTGCGCCAGCGCTCCACCCCGATGACGTGGGCACCATAACGGGCACGCAGTTGCAGTTCGTCCAGGGTGTGACCAATCAGCGGGGAGTCCGGCCGCAGCGCCAGACGACGGGCCCGACCGGCCAGTCGGTAGTCTCGGATCAGATCGCGCAGAGTGCGGCGCCCGGTCGACTTGCCTTTGCCCTCTTCCCCCTCGCCCACCAGGGAGCCGCGCACCAGCAGCATGTAGAGGATGCCCAGCCCCAGGATCAGCACGCCCATGGGGGTGAAATCGAAGAATCCGAAACCATGTATGCCGTGGCGCATCAGCTCGCTGTTGACCACCATGTTGGGGGGCGTAGCCACCAGCGTCATCATGCCGCTGATCAGCCCGGCAAAACCGAGGGGCATCATCAGGCGACCGGCCGGGATCCCCATTCGATTCGCCACACTCAGCACCACCGGGATAAAGATGGCCACCACCCCGGTGCTGCTCATCACCGCCCCCAGACTCGCCACCGCCACCATCAGCAACACCAGCAGCTTGGTCTCGCTGCTCCCCGCCACCTTCACCAATGCATCCCCCACCTGATAGGCGATGCCGGTGCGCACCAGCCCCTCACCCACCACAAACAGGGCTGCTATCAGAATGACGTTGGGATCGCTAAAGCCCGCCAGCGCCTCCGGCAGGGTGAGGGTGCCGCTCAGCACAAAGAGGATAATGATCAACAGGGCGACCACATCCATGCGCACCTTGTTGGTCATAAAGAGATAGATGGCGCCAGCCAGCAGACAGAGCACCCAGACAAGCTCAGAATTCAATACAACCTCCTTTTATCACGTGATTCTCCTCCCGGAGAGTGGACTCTATCAGACCACATTCATGGCGCTATCATCTTGCTACATATCAATAAAGTCCGGCCCATCGGGACCCCATAACCCATCACTGCTGGAATAACCGGGCAGCAGCGGCGATTTCTTTGATATGGGCCAAGTACGGGGCGGACAAAAGTCCTGCCCCTCCTCCCCCTCACCCCTTAGAATGGCCCCCTCGCATACTAACCCTCATGCCCAAGGATCAGAAAATGAGCATATTCGAGCTGTTCAGCATCAATAACACGCTAGTGACCATACCGCTGGGTGGCGGCTATGCCATGTCATGGATTGAAGCCATCGGTACCCTGTTCGGGCTGGCCTGTATCTGGTTCGCCAGTCAGGAGAAGACCATCAACTACCTGTTTGGTCTGATCAACGTCAGCCTGTTTGCCATCATCTTCTTCCAGATCCAGCTCTACGGGCTGTTGATGCTGCAGCTGTTCTTCTTCTGCGCCAACGTCTACGGCTGGTACGCCTGGACCCGCCCCGCCAACGAGCAAGGGGATACCCTGCAGATCCGCTGGCTCAGCAGATCCAAACTGATGGTGACCGCCGCCGTGAGCGTGCTGGCCATCGCTCTGCTGACCCGCTATATCGACCCGGTCTTCGCCACCCTGGCACGCACCTCGGTCTCCCTGCTCAACCTGTTTGGTGCCAACCTTGCCACCCCCGAGCCCTCCCCCGATGCCTTCCCGTTCTGGGATGCCAGCATGACGGTGCTCTCGGTGGTCGCCCAGATCCTGATGACCCGCAAATACGTGGAGAACTGGATCCTCTGGGTCGTCATCAACATCATCAGCATCGGTGTCTATGCCGCGCAGGGCGTTTACGCCATGTCGCTGGAGTACCTGATCCTGCTGTTTATCGCCGCCAACGGCACTCGCCTCTGGGTGATTGCCGCCAAGCGCCAGCCACAAGGTCTGTAAGCCATGAGTCTGTTACCCCATCTCCAGTGCCTCCCCGACCAGATTGCCGAGCGGGTGGTACTGTGCGGCGACCCGGCCCGGGTCGATCGCATCGCCAGCCAGCTCGAACAGTGTGAAGTGCTGGGGCAAAACCGGGAGTTTCGCCTCATCAACGGCCGCTATCAGGGGCTGCCCATCACGGTTTGCAGCACCGGCATTGGCGGCGCCTCGGCCATCATCGCGCTGGAGGAGCTGGTGCAAGCCGGTGCCCGCTCGCTCATTCGGGTCGGCTCCGCCGGTGCCCTGCAGCACGACATCGGGCTCGGCGACCTTATCGTGGTGGAAGGGGCGGTACGCAATGAGGGGGCCTCGCAGGCCTATCTGCCCGCCGAGTACCCCGCCTGCGCCGATATCTGGCTGCAAGCGGCCCTGCTCAATCAGGTGGCGGCCAGCGGCCAACCTCATTGGCACGGGCTGGTGCGCTCCCACGACAGCTTCTATCGGGATGACGAGCAGGAGGTGTGCCGCTACTGGCATGCCCGTGGCGTACTGGGCGCTGACATGGAGACCGCCTCCCTGCTGACGGTGGGTCGCCTGCGCAAGGTGCGGGTCGCCGCCGTGCTCTGCAACGTGGTGCTGTTCGAGCAGGATGTGCAACAAGGGGTGGCGGATTACGCCAGCGCCGAACAGGCGATGATGGCCGGTGAGCAACACGCCATCGCCGCCGCCCTCCACGCTCTGGTGCAATAAACCGCAAACCGTTAACTGCGGCACATCCGCTACCGTGCGGGCTGGTATCCGGCCCGCACTCTTGCTAGCCTCATGGCCCTCGTCATCCGGTGCGACAGGCAAGTCATGCAGCAACAGCCCTACCCCCTCGGCCGTTTTCACGCCGAACTCCAGCAGCTTGAACCCCGCTTTGCCGCGGCGCTCGACGCCTGCACCCTGTTTCTGCGCCGTTACCTACCGGGCGAATTGATCATGCGGCAGGGGGAGCAGAGCGAGCAGCTCTATCTGGTCGAACATGGCCGGGTCTCCCTCAACAGCACGGTACACTCTGGCCGCCGCTTCCAGCTTGGCGAAATTGAGTGCCACAGCCAAATCTTCGGCGAGATGGAGTTCTTCAGCGCAACCCTGGTACAGTGGAACGTGGTGGCCGAGACCGAGCTGGATGCCCGAGTCATCTGCGCTCACAAACTGGCCCAGCGCCTGCTGACCGAGCCCGAGCTGACCCTCTTCTTCGCAGCGGCGCTTGCCAGCGACTATCTCGATACCCTGGAGATAACCACCAGCCGGCTGCTCCACCCCATCGCCTACAACATCGCCTATGAGTTGTGGCGAGAACGCCAGCGCACCCCCATGCTGGGGTCACGCAAGCGGGCCCACGAGGCGGCGCGCTTCGGCACCACCGAGCGGGTTTACCGCCGCGCCCTCAAGGAGCTGGTCGAACAGGGCATAGTTGCCGACTGCAGTGACGGCCCCGTCATCGCCGATCTGGCCAGGCTGCGTGCCTATCTCGACCTTTGATTTCCATTCATCCCATTTCGATTCACCCTGTCAGGAGTCACCATGTCTACTCACACCTATCCAGAGTTCACCTTCTTCAGCCGCTTCGTTGCCGACATTCAGGCGGGCCGCAAGACCATCACCATCCGCGACGAGAGCGAGGCCAACTGGCAACCCGGCCAGCGGCTGGCCCTCTTTACCAACCCGGAGCACCAGCCCTTTGGCACCATAGAGGTGCTCTCGGTCAAGGCGGTCGCCTTCGATGAACTGAATGAGGAGCACGCCCGTCAGGAGAACATGACCCTCCCCGAACTCAAACAGGTGATCCGCGATATCTACCCCGATCTGCCGCCGCTCTATGTGATTGAATTCGTGCTGATTGAAGCCTGATTTTGTGAGCTGCCTCAGCTAACGCCGGTTGCGCTCTCTGGCTAAAAGCGCAAAATAACTGTTTTTATATACAGTCATTGGTGCGTTATGGATACACAACTTGAACCGGCCATTGCGGCCATGGTGGCAGAGTTCATTGCAGCAGGCCGCCCCAAGGCGAGTAGCCTGAGCTGGCAGGAGCGGCGTGAAGGCTATCTTGCTTCAGCCATATTGGGTGGTGAACGGGAGGAGGTTGGCGCTGTCGAAGAGTGGCAAAACGGCCATTATTCCGTTCGCCTCTATCAACCAGCACCAACCTCAAGCGCAAGCCGTCCGGCCCTGCTCTACTTTCATGGCGGCTGTTTTGTCAGCGGCGAGTTCGGCACTCACGACCGCCAGATGCGGATGCTGTGCAATCGCGCCGAAGCACTGGTGTTCGCGGTGCATACCCGCCTTGCACCCGAACACACCTATCCTGCAGCACACGACGATGCAATGGCTGCTACGCTCGCCATCATGGCCGATGTGGAGAAATGGCATGGGGATCCGGCGCGGGTTGTCCTTGCGGGCGACAGTGCCGGCGGCCACCTAGCCCTGATCACCACCTTGCGACTCAAGGAGCGAGGCGCCCCCTTGCCTTCTGCCCAACTGCTCATCTATCCGATGCTCGATGCTGCTGGCGACAGTGACAGCTATCGACAGCTAGGGGATGACTACCTCATCACCCGCGACATGCTGTTAAGCGGTTTTCACGCCTATCTGGGGGAGCAGCCCGTCACTCACCCCGAAGCAAGTCCGCTCCATCATCCAGCCCTGTCAGGATTACCGCCGACCCATATCGTAACGGCGGAATATGATCCGCTGCGCGATGAGGGGGAAGCCCTCTATCGCAAACTGCTGCAAGCCGATGTCACGGCTACCTGTCAGCGGCAACTGGGGGTTATACACGGCTTCTTCCAACTGGCAGGAGTCAGCCCCGCGGCGCGTCAGCTCATTGAACAGCTCTCACTGCTTATCAGGAGACTCTGATTTGGCCTTTGCCGAGCGATGTGTTAATAGTGTCCTCTTTTGAATCAGGGAGGTGACCCGAGTGTTTGAGATAGCAAGCCTGAGAGAAGGGATGATGCACGGGGTCGAGCTGTTCCAGCTGCTGCTGGAGATCATCTCCATCGCCTGTGTGGTAATAGGGCTTGGCAAGACCCTTTGGCTGGCGGCACGGATGGAGGATCACGAACCGGGCTTTCCCCGCATTCGCCTCTGTTTTGGCAGCTGGCTCATTCTGGCGCTGGAGTTCCAGCTCGCCGCCGACATCCTGGCCACCACGGTCGCGCCAAGCAAGGAGGAGCTGATCCGCCTTGCCATCATCGCGGTGATCCGCACCTTCCTGAACTACTTCCTCGGCAAGGAGCTGGAAGCCCAGACGGAACGCCAGCAGGAACAGCGCAGCGAGCAGGTCAAGGCTGCTCAATAACCAGTATTCCTGCATAGCATCAACGCTAAGTGCCGTGCCATCCCGACCACAGCCGTGGCCCAGGATGGCACCTTTGTGACCCTTCCCGCACTTTTGGCAATCAGCCAACTATGGAACCCTTTTCAAGGTTTCCCCTGCCCTGTCGAGTCCCCGTTCATCTGCGTAAGATAGAAAATCTTCTCCCCCAACCGGCCACGCTGATGAATACGCACTCCCTTCACACGCCCGATATAGACCTCGATAGCTGCGTCATCTACCAGATCTACCCCATGAGTTTTCAGGACAGCGATGGCGACGGCATGGGCGATATCAACGGCATCCGTCAGCGCCTCGACTATCTGGCCACCCTCGGGGTCGATATGCTCTGGCTCACCCCCATCTATCGCTCCCCCAAGCGGGACAACGGCTATGACGTGGCGGACTACCGTGCCATCGACCCCGCCTTCGGTACCCTGACCGAGATGGAGCAGCTGATAGCCGAAGCGGCCGCTCACGGTATCGGCATCATGATGGATATCGTCGCCAACCACACCTCTACCGAGCACGAGTGGTTTATGAAGGCACTGGCCGGGGATCCCCGTTATCAGGGTTATTACGTATTCCGGGATCAAGCCTTTGTCGATGCTCACCCCATTACCTCGATTTTTGGCGGCAGCGGCTGGCAGTATGTGCCAGCGCTTGATCGCTACTACCTGCACAACTTCGATCCCAGTCAGGCCGATCTGGACTGGGACAACCCGGCGGTGCGGGCCGAGATGGCAGAGGTGATCAACTTCTGGCTGGGCAAAGGGATCAAGGGATTTCGCTTCGATGTGATCGACATGGTGAGCAAGGAGTGGGACCGGCTGGCCATGAGCAATGGCCCGCGCCTGCACGACTATATCCGCGAGCTCAATGCCGCGAGCTTCGGCGGCAAAGGGATCATCACGGTGGGGGAGACCTGGGGAGCCGATCTCGCCCATATGCAGAACTATTCGAACCACGATGGCAGCGAGTTCAGCATGGTGTTCAACTTCGAGCATCTGGGGCTGGGCAGTGACAAGTGGTCATCCCGCTTTGATCCCCTCGCCTTCAAACGGGCCATGGCCCGCCACCAGCAAGGGCTGCACGGGCGTGGCTGGAACAGCCTGTTTCTCGGCAACCACGACCTGCCCCGCGCCGTCTCTCGCGTTGGCGATGACAGGCCAGAGTGGCGGGAAACCAGCGCCAAGCTGTGGTCCATGGTGCTGCACATGATGCAGGGCACTCCCTTCATCTATCAGGGGGAGGAGCTCGCCATGACCAACCGCCACTGGCAGCCGGGCGAGCTGCGCGATGTGGAGGCGCTCAACTACCGCGCCAGCCAGTCAGGGCTGGATCCTGCCGAGCTGAGTCGGCGGCTCGATGCCATCGGCCGCGACAACGCCCGTACCCCGATGCAGTGGGACGCCGGCCCCCACGCCGGTTTCAGCACGGCCACGCCCTGGATCGCCCTCAACGCCAATCACATCGAGATTAATGCCGCCGAGCAGCTGGCCCGCCCCGACTCGCCGTTTCACTGCTATCGCCAGCTTATCGCCCTGCGCAAGGCCCACCCGGTCGTTCGCCACGGCAATTTCGAGCTGCTGGATGGGGATGATCCCGAGCGCATCAGCTATCGCCGCCACTGGCAGGATCCGGCTAGCGGAGAGCAGCACACCCTGCTGCTGCTCGCCAATCTCACGGCCAATCCCTTGACGATGCCCCACTTCGACAAGGTGACAGACGAGATGCGGTTGCTGCTGGCCAATTACCCAAACGAACCGCTGCCACTCTTCGCCCCTTATCAGTGTGCCATCTGGCTGCGAGTGGAGCAGGGTTAACCCCGTGCTGACGGGCCAAAGCAATGGCCCGTCAATCGCTACTCCACCGGCTACCAGCAGAAAATCATGCCCCCACGCGGCGGGATTAAATTAACCACTATTACTGATTTATTAATTGATTATTTATCCCGTTTGATACGCTCTTATTGCCCCTCTTACTATGCCAGCGACCTATCCATTGCCGATGCAACTATCGGCCTTCAAACTGGCATAGCAAAGTGGAAAACAGATGATCACCACAGACGGGAATAACGCAGTCGCCTCGGTGGCGTACCGCACCAGCGAAGTCATCGCCATCTACCCCATCACCCCCAGTTCGGCCATGGCTGAGCAGTCGTCGGCCTGGTCGAGCGAGCGGGGCAAGAACCTCTGGGGGGATGTCCCCCGGGTTGTCGAGATGCAGTCGGAAGGGGGCGCCATCGCCGCCGTCCACGGCGCCCTGCAGACCGGCGCGCTGGCGACCTCGTTTACCTCGTCGCAGGGGTTGCTGCTGATGATCCCCAACCTCTACAAGCTGGCGGGTCAGCTCATCCCCTTCGTGCTGCATGTGGCGGCACGTACCGTGGCTACCCACGCGCTATCGATCTTTGGCGATCACTCTGACGTGATGGCGGTGCGCCAGACTGGCTGTGCCATGCTCTGTGCCAGCAATGTGCAGGAGGCGCAGGACTTTGCCCTGATCTCCCAGATAGCGAGCCTCAACAGCCGCCTCCCCTTTATCCACTTCTTCGACGGCTTTCGTACCTCTCACGAGATCGCCAAGATAGCGCCGCTCGCTGACGACACCCTGCGTGCCCTGTTGCCCGCAGATGCCATCCGAGCCCATCGTGACCGGGCGCTCACCCCCGACAAACCGGTCATTCGCGGCACCGCCGCCAACCCGGACACCTACTTCCAGTGCCGGGAGGCGAGCAACCCCTGGTATGACGCCGCCTATGGCCATGTGAGCGAGGCGATGCAGGCTTTTGGCGAGCAGACCGGCCGCCACTACCGACCGTTTGAATATGTCGGCCACCCGCAGGCGGAGCGGATTGTGGTGCTGATGGGCTCGGCCATCGGCACCTGTGAAGAAGTCATCGAACGCCTGCTGGCCCAAGGAGAGAAGGTGGGGCTGGTGAAGGTGCGGCTGTTCCGTCCCTTCTCGGCCGGACACCTGTTGGCCGCGATTCCCGAGAGTGCCCGCTCCATCGCCGTACTGGATCGCACCAAGGAGCCAGGCGCACAGGCCGAGCCCCTCTATCTCGACGTGATGACAGCGCTGGCCGAAGCGGTCAGTCGGGGCGAGCGGGCAAGCCTGCCGCGGGTTATCGGCGGCCGCTACGGCCTCTCCTCCAAAAAGTTCGGCCCCGCCTGCGCGCTGGCGGTGTTTGCCGAACTGGCACAGGAGAACCCGCGCCCGCGCTTTACCGTCGGCATCTTCGATGACATCACAGGTCTCTCGCTGCCGCTGGCAGCGCTGGATTCGCACAGCCTCATTCACAGCCATCAACACAAGCTGGAGGCGCTCTTCTACGGCCTTGGCAGCGATGGCACCGTCTCGGCGGCCAAGAACAGCATCAAGATCCTCGGCAACCACACCGACCTCTATCCGCAGGGCTATTTCGTCTACGACTCCAAGAAGGCGGGCGGCCTCACCGTCTCTCACCTGCGGGTGGGCGAGCGACCGCTCCAATCGGCCTATCTGGTGGAAGATGCGGACTTTATCGGCTGCCATCAGTGGCAGTTTGTCGACAAGTACCGGATGGCGGAACGCTTGAAAGCGGGCGGTATCTTCCTGCTCAACACCCCCTACAGCGAAGCGGAGATCTGGCAACGACTACCCAGCGAGGTACAGCACGCCCTGCGCGAGAAAGAGGCGCGCTTCTACATCATCAACGCCGCCAAAATTGCCCGCGACTGCCAGCTCGGTAACCGCATCAATACCGTGATGCAGATGGCCTTCTTCCAGCTCAGCGCCATCATTCCCCCCACAGAGGCGACCAGCCTGCTGAAGCAGGCCATCGCCACCAGCTATGGCAGCAAGGGACAAGCGCTGGTCGAGCGCAACTGGCAGGCACTGGAGGCAACCTGCGCCGCCCTGACCCGGGTGCAACTTGGTGAGCTGGATCCCGCCAGCCGTCCCCGCCCGCCGGTGGTTTCGGCCAAGGCCCCCGACTTTGTCCAGACAGTCACCGCCGCCATGCTGGCGGGGCTGGGGGACAACCTGCCTGTCTCCGCCTTCCCGCCGGATGGCACCTGGCCGGTCGGCACCACCCGCTGGGAGAAGCGCAATATCGCCAAGGAGATCCCCATCTGGGAGGCGGAGCTCTGCACCCAGTGCAACTACTGTGTCGCCGCCTGTCCCCACTCGGCCATTCGCGCCAAGGTGGTAGAACCCGATGCGCTGGCCGCTGCTCCCACCACTCTCGATGCGCTGGATGTGAAATCCCGTGACATGCGCGGCCAACAGTACGTGCTGCAGGTAGCGCCGGAGGATTGCACCGGCTGCAACCTCTGCGTCGAGGTGTGCCCGGCCAAGGATCGCAGCAACCCGGATCGCAAGGCGATCAATATGGCTTCACGGCTCGATCACCTCGACGAGCAGAAGGCCAACTACGACTTCTTCCTCGACCTGCCAGAGCGCAGCGCCGAGCAGCTGGAGCGCATCGACATCCGCACCTCCCAGCTCATCTCGCCGCTGTTTGAATACTCGGGCGCCTGCTCCGGCTGTGGCGAGACCCCCTACATCAAGCTGCTGACCCAGCTCTATGGCGATCGGCTACTGATTGCCAACGCTACCGGCTGCTCGTCCATTTATGGCGGCAACCTGCCTACCACCCCCTACACCACCAACGCCGAGGGGCGCGGGCCGGCCTGGGCCAACTCGCTGTTTGAAGACAACGCCGAGTTCGGACTGGGCTTCCGCCTCACCGTCGATCAGCACAGGGAGCGGGTGCGCCGTCTGCTGGCGAGCCTGGGCGACACCATTCCGGCAGCGCTGCGCGAGGCGCTCGGCGATGCCACCCTGCCGATTTCCGAGCAGCGGGCCCATATCCAGCAGCTGCGAAATCTGCTGCAACAGAGCAAGGCCCCGGAAGCCCAAGAACTGGCTCGCGATGCAGACTATCTGGTGGAAAAATCGGTCTGGCTCATCGGCGGCGATGGCTGGGCCTACGACATCGGCTTTGGCGGGCTCGACCATGTGCTGAGTCTGGGGGAGAACATCAATGTGCTGGTGCTCGACACCCAGTGCTACTCCAACACCGGCGGCCAGCAATCGAAGGCGACGCCACTCGGGGCCATTACCAAGTTTGGCGAGCAGGGCAAGCGCAAGGCACGCAAGGATCTCGGGGCCAGCATGATGATGTATGGCCACGTCTATGTGGCGCAGATCTCCCTCGGCGCCCAGATGAACCAGACGGTAAAAGCGATTCATGAGGCGGAAGCCTATCCGGGCCCCTCGCTCATCATCGCCTACAGCCCCTGCGAGGAGCATGGATACGACATGGCCGAGAGCCACGAGCAGATGAAGCAGCTGACCGCCACCGGCTTCTGGCCGCTCTACCGCTTCGATCCGCGCCGCGCTGACGAGGGCAAACTGCCGCTGGCGCTCGACTCGCGGGCCCCCAATGCCTCGCTGGCCGAGACCTTGCGCCACGAGCCCCGCTTCCAGCGGCTGGAGCGCCAGCTGCCTGAGGTGGCCAGCCAGCTCTATGAAGAGGCTGAGCAGGAAGCCAACCGCCGCTTCGCCTGGCTGAGCCAGCTGGCGGGCAAGGAGAGTCCAGCGCAGGAGTAACTCGCGCATGGCTTGATGGCAGCAGCCACTCTATCCGCCAAATAACAACAGGGCTCCCCGCGGGGAGCCCTGATGCTATCTATGGTGAGCCAATATCGGCGCAGGCCAAATCAGGCGCTGATGGAGGCCAACTCGTGGCGCTTCAACGCCAGCAGTGTGATGAGCAGCGCCAGCGTGGCGATCAATGCCATGCCGATATAGGTCGCGCTGAAGCCCGGGGCCAGCAGATCGGGGGCGAGCCGACTCAGATCGCCATCGCTGCCGGCTGGCAGGCGGAAATGAAACAGCATGGAGCAGATGGCCACGCCGACGGCACCGCCAAGCTCCCGCCCGAAGTTGAACAGCGACATGCCGATGCCGCGATCTTCCCGTGGCAGGGCATTCTGTACCACCACCGAGAGGGCGGGCAGCACCAGACCCAGACCAATACCGGCAAACCCGAGGGCCAGCTTGACCCAGGCATCGAAGTGGATCTGCCAGAGCGCCACCGCCGCCAGCGCAAACCCCACCGCGACAAAGCTTTTGTAGTGACCGGTACGGCCAATCAGCTTGCCGCCGACAAAGGCGCCGGCGGTAATGCAAATCATGAAGATGACCATGATGGCGCCGCTCTCGCTGGCGCTCATCCCCTTCTGCCACTGCATCTGCAACGGCAGATAGACCAGCACGGCAAACATCAGCAACTGGGAGAGCATCACCAGCAGCACGCTCACCAGATAGCCGGGCAGCCTGGCCAGATGGGCAGGCAGAATGGGGTCGTGGGCACGCCGCTCAATCAGAATGAGCAGCAGCAACGCGACGCCCAGCGCCGCCGAGAGCCAGACTGCAGGCAGCGCAGCCTCCGGCGAGAGCAGCAACAGGGTGAGCGTGGTAACGGTAATCAGCAGACCCGCCCCCTTCCAGTCGAAGCGACTGTGGCGACGTACGTTGAGCTGCTTGAGGTTGCGGTTGATGAGAAAGACCGCCAGCGCCCCGAGCGGCAGATTGATCCAGAAGATCCAGCGCCAGCTGAGCTGCTCGGTGAAATAACCGCCGAGCAAGGGGCCAGCGATGCTGGAGACCGCATAGACCGCCGAGATGTAGCCCTGATACTTGCCCACCTCACGCGGAGGTATGGTGTCGGCAATCACGGTAAACGCGAGGGCAATCAGACCTCCGCCCCCCAGCCCTTGCAGCACCCGCGCTGCCAGCAAGATCGGCAGATCCTGGGAGAGCGCGCAGGCCACCGAGCCCGCCAGAAACAGGCCGATGCCGATATTGAGCATCCGCACCCGACCAAAGAGATCGCTCAGCTTGCCGTAGAGGGGCAGCACGGCGGTAGCCGCCAGCAGGTAGGCGGTGACCACCCAGGTGAGGGCGGCACCGGCATGCAGCTCGGCGCCAATCATGGGCAGCGGGGTGGTGACTATGCTCTTTTCCAGTGAACCGAGCGCGATCACCAGCGCCACACTGGAGAAGATGGTTTTGGGGGATATTTTCGAGGTCATAAGCGGACTCGCTGATCTGATATGCCAAAGTATCCGGCAATGAACGGATTATTGTCTCACAAATCAGCAAGAGATAGAAAAAACGGCGGCCACAATCTGCCCAACCATGAGGCCGATCCCACAAAACGTCGACCGTTTCTGCTAGCCTGCTCTATTTGATTCGAGGAGCCCCCATGAGCGAGCGTGAGCAGTACGGGTTTGATCACTACGATGCCCTGATTTTCGATATGGATGGCACTTTGGTAGATTCCATGCCCCTTCATCTGGATGCCTGGGAGCTCACCTGCGCCGAATTCGGCATCCCCTTCGAGCGGGAACAGCTCTATCAGTACGGCGGCATTCCCACCCGCAAGATCATCGCCATGCTGGCCGAGCAGCAGGGACTGACGGTGGATGTCGAGGCTTTTACCCGTCGCAAGATTGCCCTCTATATGGAACATATCGACAAGGTCAGCGTCTTTTCCAAGATGTGGGAGCTGGTCAGGCACTATCACGGCAAGGTCAAGATGGGGATTGGCACCGGCTCACCGCGCAATCAGGCGGAGGCCATCCTCAAAAGCACCGGACTCGATGCCTATATCTCTGTGGTGGTGAGCGCCGATGATGTCACCAACCACAAGCCGCATCCCGACACCTTTTTGCGGGTGGCCGAGCTGCTCGGCGCTAATCCGGCCAACTGTCTGGTGTTTGAAGATACCCGGATCGGGCTTGAGGCAGGCAAGGCGGCAGGGATGGATACCGTGCTGGTTATCGAAGGTGACCTGCACCAGCGGTAAAGTACTCAGGGCAAGCAGTCAAACCGATAAAATGGTGTCATGACAGTGGCACCATTTTTTATTCATGTGAGCTTGGCGGCAGCGTCAGTGCCCGGACAGAGTTGCGATCACCGCCGGAATAGCGGCAACCGTCAGACAAAGGGCGTTGGCCTGCGCCTCATCCTGTAGTGCCTGATGACTGCGAAGCAGCTCAAGAGCTTCGGCCGGGGTATCTGCAAAGGTGGGGGCGGCGATGGCGGCAAATCCCTGTTCGACCAGTTGACGACGCTCATCGCTATAGCTGGGCGCATTGGCATCTAGATAGGTAAGCGCCTGACCTTGCTTGAAAAAGTGATAGTTAGGCATCGATTGGCCCCGCAAAAATAAAGCGCCATTCTACTCCTTTTTGCTCCACCGCCAGCGTCAATCTGTGTCGTCTCAAGTGATCTCGTTCACATTTTTATCAACACACATTTACCGGTTGGGCGCCGTACAAATCCCCTTCCCACACGGCGTCAGACAACACTCGCCACCGTCACTCGGCGCCAAACAAAACGCCTCCGACGAGGAGGCGTTGCGACTGAAACAGGGTGGTTCCCGTTACATGGCATTCGTCGATTCGAAGATCTTGTCGGCCGAGGCCTCGACAAAGCCCGGATAGAGCACGCCATCGGCCTGCGGATAGCGCAGGGCAAACTCGTAGAAGCAGCTCGGGATGGTACGCACCCCATCGCTGAACGGCACCTCTGCTTTGTCCGCCATGGTGGAGGATTGCTCCAGCATCACCTGCGGGTCCCCTTTCACTTCGCCACCCACGCTGTTGAGCACGAAACCCGCCGCCTTCAGTGCCGCATTGACCTGATGGATGGTGTCAAAATCCTTCAACTTGTTGATATTGACCGTGAAGTGGTTGGCACGATAGCCCCATGCTGCCATCCATGCCGCGTACTCGCTCTCCGCCAGCAGGGTCTGATAATCGGCATAGGAGACCTGCCAGGGGGCACCGGTGTAGAGAAATGCCGGTGTATCGGTCAGATGATCGGGCACCTGATCGGCCAGCTTGTGGATGATGGCCTGCGCCGCTGGGGAGAGTTCTTCCACCTTCAGCTCGCTGATAAACACCTTGGGAGCGTCCGGATCCTGATGCTCGAAGTGCTTGGCGTAGAGCTTCTTGGCCTTGAAAACGTACTCGCCCTTCTGCTCGTAACCGAGCGCCAGAAAGTGGGCTGCCAGCTTCTCCAGCCCCAGCTTGGGCAGGTTGTAGGTACGAAACGCCACGTGATCATTGACGATGGGCTCGCCGCCACCCAGCAGGGTGTGCACCTTGAGGGCGCTCGGGGTCACCTTGATGTAGTTGTCCCACAGATGGCTGAACAGGGTGTCGATATCCTTTTGCATCTCTCTTTCCTTTGATTGCGGGTACAGACAAGGGCACCTGCTCAGCGCCCCTTTTATTGTCGTGGTCAGGTGCTAGCCCCAACGGAGATAGCGCCGACCTTGGCTTTCTTAAAACGTCAAACCAGGAGACAGCTGCTCTGGCATGGCGGCCTTGCTGTCTTCGACGGAGGCAACCGGATACGCACAGTAGTCAGCTGCGTAGTAGGCGCTCGCTCTGTGGTTACCGGAGGCGCCGATGCCACCAAACGGCGCGGCACTGGAGGCGCCGGTGATGGGTTTGTTCCAGTTGACGATACCGGCGCGGATCCGCTTGAAGAAGTGGTGCCAGTCCGCCTCCTTGTCCCCCAGCAGACCGGCCGAGAGACCGTAGCGGGTGGCGTTGCCCTGATCGATGGCACCATCGAAATCATCGTAACGAATGAGTTGCAGCAGCGGGCCGAAGTACTCTTCATCCGGCAGCGCGCTCACTGAGGTCACGTCGATAATGCCCGGGGAGACAAAGCCTGTGCCCGCTTCCAGGTGCTTGAGGGTAAGCAGGCTCTCGCCACCGAGGCGCTGCAGGTTGGCTTGCGCATCGACCATGCCCTGTGCTGCCTTCTCGCTTATCATCGAGCCCATGAAAGGCTGCTCGGCTGCATCATAGAGGCCGACCTTGATCTGGCCGACCACCTCGATCAGTCGCTTGACCAGCGCATCGCCCCGCTCGCCGCGCTCGACAAACAGGCGGCGGGAGCAGGTGCAGCGCTGACCGGAAGTGATGAACGCCGACTGGACGATGGCATGGACGGCGCCGTCGATGTCGCTCACGTCTTTCACGATCAGCGGGTTGTTGCCGCCCATCTCCAGCGCCAAAATTTTTCCCGGCTGACCGGCAAACTGCTGATGGAGGAAATGACCGGTGCGGGAAGAACCAGTAAAGAAGAGGCCGTCGATATCGGGGTTGCCCGCCAGCGCCTTGCCGGTCTCGACCTCCCCTTGCACCAGATTGAGCACTCCCTTGGGCAATCCGGCCTCCTGCCACACCTTGACCATGGTCTCGGCCACCATGGGGGTCAGCTCGGAGGGTTTGAACACCACAGCGTTACCCGCGATCAGTGCAGGTACGATATGGCCGTTGGGCAGATGGCCCGGGAAGTTGTAAGGGCCGAACACCGCCACCACACCGTGGGGCTTGTGACGGACAAACGCCTTGGCGCCCGGCATGGCATTTTCAACGGTGCCGGTGCGCTCGTCGTGCGCACGAATGGAGATGGCAATCTTGCCCTGCATGGCGGCTACTTCGGTGCGGGTCTCCCACAGCGGTTTGCCTGTTTCGCGGGCGATGGTCAGGGCCAGCGCCTCTTTCTGCTCGCCGAGCAGGTCGGCATAACGACGCACTATGGCCAGACGGTCCTCAAGGCTCATGTCCGCCCAGTGGTAAAAGGCGGCACGGGCGGCCTTGACGGCGGCATCCACTTGCGCCGCGCTGGCAGCAGCCCCCTGCCAGATCACCTCGTTCTTGGCCGGATCGGTTGACTCGAACGGCTTGCCTTCACCGGCAAGCCACTGACCGTCGATAAATTGCACTAACTGGCTCATCCATTCACTCCCTGTCGCTGGCAGGCAGCCTCGGCTGCCTGTCTGATAATCGGTTTGCTTGTCCTGTTTACCTCAGTCGAGGTCAACCACCCGCACCATGTCGCCATCCTGCACCTTGAGTGCCGCCGCCATCTTGGGCGGAATGATGGCTTCGTGCTTGTCGAGATCGACCCGGATATTGCCGTAGCAGGCGCGGTAATGTTCGAAACGGCTGTTGCAGATAAGGTGGGTCTTGCCACCGATAGGCTCGCCCACCAGCACCCGCAGTTTCTTGCTGCGGCGCACGCTGCGGATATTCTTCACGTCACACTCGACGGTGGGGCCAGCATCGAAGATATCGACGTAGCCACGGTTCACGAAGCCCTCGTCCTGCAGCATCTTGATGGCCGGGCGGGTCTTCTCGTGGGTCTGACCGATAACGGCCCGCGCCTCTTTGCTCAGCAAATTGACGTAGATGGGATACTTTGGCATCAACTCGGCGATAAAGCGCTTCTTGCCGATGCCGGTCAGATAGTCGACGGTTGGAAAATCCATCGAGAAAAAGTGAGTCTGCAGCCACTCGTAGAAGGGACTGTGGCCGTTGGCATCGGAGACGCCGCGCATCTCGGCGAAGACGGTCTCGTCAAACAGCTCGGGGTGTTCGGCCATAAACAGGAAGCGGTGCTTGGAGAGCAGGCGGCCGTTGAGCCCCTCGCGGGCACATTCGCGCAAAAACAGGGTGCAGAGCTCGGAGTTGCCGGTGTAGTCGTTGGAGAGGGTCAGGGTTTCAACGACGTTGTAGATGCCGAGCTTGGGGGAAGAGTGCACCACCTTGCCGATGTGGTAGTTGTAAAACGGCTGGGAGAGGCCAACCGCGGCATCGATGGCACAGGTGCCGACCATCTCGCCGGTCTCCAGATCCTCGGCCACGAAGAAGTAGAGGCAGTCCCCCTTGCCGGCAGGCTTGTCGGAAAAAGTCTGGGTAGAGGCGTCAATCTTGCGCTGCAGCAGCTCATCGTTGACGGGCAACGAGGTCATGCCGGTGCCGGACTCGATGGCGCAGGTCTTGAGCCCGGCAAAATCTTTTTGCTCGATGGGACGGATAACCAACATAAATGACAACTCCCTTTCATTGACGACAGGTGGGGTCCCGGCTCCTGCCGGGAGAGCTCCCCACCTCAATTTGGAATCAGGCGTTAACCACCTGGGCAACCGCCTTCTCGAAGCGGGCCAACCCTTCCTTGATGTCCGCTTCCGGGATCACCAGTGAAGGGGCAAAACGAACCACGTTGGTACCGGCCACCAGTGCCATCAGCCCCTGATCGATGGAGGCCAGCAGGAAGTCGCGGGAGCGACCCTTGTAGGCTTCGCTCAGGGCAGCTCCCAGCAGCAGACCCTTGCCGCGGATCTCGCTAAAGCAGTGGTATTTGGCATTGATGGCCTCAAGTCCATCACGGAACAGCTGCTCGCGCTGCTTGATGCCCGCCAGCACCTCCGGGGTATTGATCACATCGATCACCGCCTCGGCGACCGCACAGGCCAGCGGGTTGCCGCCGTAAGTAGAGCCGTGAGTGCCCACTTTCAAGTAAGAGGCGATTTCGTTGGTGGTCAGCATGGCGCCGATGGGGAAACCGCCCCCCAGCGCCTTGGCGCTGGTGAGGATGTCCGGCGTGACGCCCAGACCCATATAGGCATAGAGATCACCGGTCCGGCCGACCCCTGACTGCACTTCGTCATACACCAGCAGGGCATTGTGTTTGTCGCACAGCTCGCGCACCCCTTTGGCAAACTCGTCGGTAGGACGAATGATGCCCCCCTCCCCCTGCAGCGGCTCCATCACCACGGCGCAGGTGTTGTCGGAGATCACCTCGGCCAGCGCCGCCAGATCGTTGTAGGGAACATGGGTAATGTCACCGGGCTTGGGACCGAAGCCATCGGAGTAGGCTGCCTGACCGCCGACGCTGACGGTAAAGAAGGTACGACCGTGGAAGCCCTGATTAAAGGCGATGATCTGGGTCTTCTGCTCGCCAAACTTCTCGATGGCGTAGCGGCGAGCTAGCTTGAGGGCAGCCTCGTTTGCTTCGGCGCCGGAGTTGCAGAAGTAGACCTTGTCGGCGAAGGTGGCGGCAACCAGCTTCTTGGCCAGACGCAGGGCCGGCTCGTTGGTCATGACGTTGGAGAGGTGCCACAGCTTCTCGCCCTGGGTTTTCAGGGCCTCGACCAGCTTGGGATGACAGTGACCCAAACCGTTGACGGCGATGCCACCGGCGAAGTCGACATACTCGCGCCCTTCCTGATCCCAGACACGTGACCCTTCACCACGCACCGGGATGATCTTGGCGGGCGCATAGTTGGGAACCATCACTTCATCAAACACTTCACGTGTCACTGCCAACAACTCTGACATATAGCTCTCCTTCGATTCGGCGACAGAATAATCCACCGCCCAAAAGTTAAATCCGTGTAAACGTGACGGGATTATCACAGAAATAAAGTAAAAAGTCTGTAACAAGACGGCCTATAAGGAACAATGTTCGATTGCTCTTGAGATTTTAGGCAACCGCATTGCATAACGACTCAGGGGGGCTTGGCAAGAGATAATTTGGGCAGGAGAGGGGGTGAATAAAGTGTCAGGGAAATTTTTTTTGCCTTCTCTCGAACTTGAGAAGGCGATCACAACTTTTTATGAACGCGCCAGAAAGTTGGCCAGCAACTGATGGCCCTGCTCGCTCAATATGCTCTCCGGATGGAACTGAACACCCTCGACAGGGAGCGTCTTGTGGCGCAGCCCCATGATCTCGTCAAACGAGCCATCGGCATGCTCACTCCAGGCGGTGATGTCGAAGCAGTCGGGCAGCGTGTCGCGCTCCACCACCAGTGAATGGTAACGAGTCACCCTCAGCGGGTTGTTGAGCCCCTTGAACACCCCCTCATGGCGATGGCGGATGAGCGAGGTTTTGCCGTGCATTACCTGACGGGCACGTATTACGCGGGCGCCGAAGGCCTGCGCCAACGACTGATGACCGAGACAGACGCCGAGAATGGGCAGCTTGCCAGCAAAGTGGCTGATGGCATCGAGAGAGATCCCCGCCTCATTGGGCGTACAGGGACCGGGGGAGATCACCAGAAAACGGGGGAGAGCTGCGCTATGGCATCAAGCGTCAGTTCATCATTGCGCTTGACCACAACCTCTTGTCCCAGGGCGCCGAAATATTGCACCAGGTTCCAGGTAAAAGAGTCGTAGTTATCGATCAACAACAGCATGAGATAACCAACAGCGGAGAATTAACGATCGAGATAACGACCCTGTTCCATTTCCCGTTCACGCTGACACTCGGCCAGATAGATGGCGGCAGCAACGGCAGGGGTTTTATGGTGCTTGTCGATGGCATTGGAGACCATCAACTGCAGGGTATTGAGGTTTTTCGCCTTGCGAAATTTACGTAGCCAGTGACCTTTGTCACTCAGCTCTTCAGCAGAAATAGTTGGTTGAACAGGCATGCTTTCTCTTGGGGATATTACCCAGGTTGAAATAAAGAAATTAAACAAAATAGCCGGGCAGAAAATAAAGAAAGCCAGGCAAATACCCAGCTCTCTTCTACTACACCTTCCCAGTATGTCAGGCTCGAGGAACGAAGCCGACTACATCATATACGCTGGTCAGGGTTTTTTCAGCTCTTTCGCGCGCCTTTTGTGCTCCTTCTGCCAGAATCGCGATCAGATGGGCCTCATCCTGACGCAACTCGTGGAAACGGGCCTGGATCGGTTCCAGCAGCGCAACCACGGCTTCGGCGGTTTCGGTCTTGAGGTGACCGTACATCTTGCCTTCGAAGTGCTGCTCCAGCTCGGGGATGGAGCGGCCGGTCACACCGGACATCAGGGTCAGCAGGTTGGAGACACCCGGTTTGTTTTCCGGGTCGAAACGCACCACCGCCGGCTCGTCGGAGTCGGTCACCGCACGCTTGATCTTCTTGACGATCTGCTTGGGATCTTCCAGCAGGCCGATGAAGTTGGCCTCGTTGTCATCCGACTTGGACATCTTCTTGGTCGGATCCTGCAGACTCATCACCCGCGCCCCTTCGGTCGGAATGAAAGGCTCCGGCATGGTGAATACCTCACCATAGAGGTTGTTGAAACGGGTGCAGATGTCGCGGGTCAGCTCCAGATGCTGCTTCTGGTCGTTGCCAACCGGCACCTGATTTGCCTGATAGAGCAGAATATCAGCGGCCATCAGCACCGGATAACCGAACAGGCCGACGTTGACGTTGTTCTCGAAACGAGCGGACTTATCCTTGAACTGGGTCATGCGCGACAGCTCACCCATCTGGGTGTAGCAGTTGAGGATCCAGCCCAGCTCGGCGTGCTGCGGCACGTGAGACTGGATAAAGACGGTGCTCTTCTTGGGATCGATACCGACCGCCAGATAGAGGGCGGCTGCGTCCAGACAAGCCTTGCGCAGGGCAGCCGGGTCCTGACGAGTGGTGATGGCGTGCAGATCGACGATGCAGTAGAGGCAGTCGAACTCATCCTGCATGTTGACCCACTGACGCAGGGCCCCCATGTAGTTGCCGATGGTCAGTTGACCGGAGGGTTGCGCTCCGCTCAATACGATTGGTTTAGTCATGAGAGTGTTAATCCTTGTTATTCAGCCAGCCCAGCTGCGCTATTAGACCAAAAGTGCATCGAGCTGGGCAAACTGCTCGAATACCCAGTCTGGATGGGAGTCGGCGATGGGGCGGCCATAGTTGTAGCCGTATGTAAGACCCACCACCTTCATGCCAGCCGCCTTGGCCGCCAGCACGTCATTTTCGGAGTCGCCCACCATCAGGGTGCGAGCCGGGCTCACCCCCAACTCCTGGCAGGCGTGCAGCAAGGGCTCCGGGCTCGGCTTCTTGACCGGCACGCAGTTGCCGCCAAGCCAGAGTTCGAAGCAATCGCTGATGCCAAGGGCATCGAGGATGGGTGCCACGAAATCGCTCGGCTTGTTGGTGACGATCGCCTGCTTGTAGCCCAGGCTTTGCAAGCGACGCAGACTCTGAGCCACCCCGTCATACATCTCCAACCCTTGCAGCAGGCAAGCGTTGTAGTGCTGGAAAAAGATCGGCCTGGCCTTGGCAAACAGCTCGGGATCGGCCTCGCGATAGGCAAGGGCCCGCTGGATCAGCTTGTCGGCTCCGTTGCCGACCCAGGTACGGATAACCGCTTCATCGGCCTGCGCCAGACCGAGGTCTGCCAGAGTCAGATTGACCGCCAGCGCCAGTTGGGCGGCGCTGTCAATCAGGGTGCCGTCCAGATCGAACAGCACCAAATCAAATGCGCGCTCAGCGTGTGACATGAGCCAGCTCCGCACGCATCTTGTCGATCACCGCCTTGTAGTCAGGCTGGCTGAAAATGGCAGAGCCGGCGACAAACATGTCGGCGCCCGCTTCGGCGATCTCGCGAATGTTGTCGACCTTCACCCCGCCATCGATCTCGAGGCGGATATCGCGGCCGCTCTCGTCGATCAGACGACGCACCTGACGCAGCTTGTCGAGGGTGCCGGGGATAAAGCTCTGGCCACCGAAGCCCGGGTTGACCGACATCAGCAGGATCACATCCAGCTTGTCCATCACATACTCGAGGCAGGAGAGCGAGGTAGCAGGATTCAGAACCAGACCCGCCTGGCAGCCCATCTCCTTGATGAGGCCCAAAGAGCGATCAACGTGATCGGACGCTTCCGGATGGAAGGTGATGAGGGAAGCACCGGCCTTGGCAAAATCGGGAATGATGCGATCCACCGGCTTGACCATCAGGTGCACGTCGATGGGGGCCTCGATACCGTAGTCACGCAGCGCCTGACAGACCATGGGGCCAATGGTCAGGTTGGGGACATAGTGGTTGTCCATCACGTCGAAGTGAACCACGTCGGCACCTGCAGCCAGTACCTTGGCTACATCGTCACCCAGACGGGCAAAATCGGCAGAGAGGATCGAGGGGGCAATCAGAAAGTCTTTCATCAGCATCATCCATTGGCAGCCAGGGAGAAAAAGCGGCGCAATTTTAACGTAAAAGGCGGGCGAAAACGACTCGAATGCGGGGTAAATGGGGCAATCGCCTCCCCTCCCCCAGCCACCCGGGTTTTGGGGCATCGGCACGGGCCTAGGCGCGCCCATAAAAAAACGGCGCCCCTGGGCGCCGCATGGTCTGTTACGTCAGCGGCAGCAGTTCACTGTCGCTGGGATAGTAACCCTGCTCAGGTTCGATTCCGGGGGGATAGAGCGCCAGCAACTCGGCCACCTTGTTACGGGTGCCGCCGTTGCGACTGATGGTGCGCTTGACCAGGATCTCGTCGAGGCGGGCACCGCGATAAAGCTCACGAGTCAGCTCGATATCATGGTTGCTGATCAGCACCGGCACCCCTTTGTGAGCGGCTGTGTGACGGGCCAGTCGCGCCAGGATCGCCTGATCATCCAGGGTAAACCCGCCGGAGGCATAGGTGGTGAAGCTCGCCGTAGTGGAGAGCGGCGCATAGGGTGGATCACAATAGATAACCCAATCCTCTTCGGCACGCTTGATGGCGTCGGCGTAGCTCTCGCAGATAAAGGTCGCCTTCTGCGCCTTTTCGGCAAAGGCCCACAGCTCTTTTTCCGGGAAATAGGGCTTCTTGTAGGAACCGAACGGCACGTTGAAGCCGCCCTTCTTGTTGTAGCGGCACAGTCCGTTGAAACCGTGACGGTTGAGAAACAGGAACAAGAGTGCCCGCTCGAAGGTGGTCTCGGTCTGATTGAACTGGGTACGCAGCCGATAATAGGCCGCCTTGTGGTTGTGCTCTGCCACAAACAGCTTGCGCGCCTCGGCAATGAAACTGTCCGGCGTCAGCTTGAGGGGTTGTACAGGCAGATCAGATCCGGATTGATGTCGTTGAGCACATACGCGTCGTAGTCGGTGTTGAGAAACACAGACCCGGCCCCGACGAAGGGCTCCAGCAACACACGCCCGGCCGGCAGGCGCTCGGCAATCTCTTCAACCAGGGAGTATTTTCCCCCGGCCCATTTTAAAAAAGCGCGTGTTTTTTTCATGGAAATCCGGTGTGTAAGAAGGCAAGACCCAAAAAGGGGGACGATTCTACCCCCTTATCCGGTATCAAGGCTATTGCTTCAGCTCTTTTTGTACCTGTGCAAACGACTTGGGCCAGGGCTGGCCTTTCAGCAAGGCTGGCGGAAGCTTGCGAATGGCACTCTTGGCCTGGGTCAGACCGGCATAATCTCCTTGCAGCACCACATACCAGGGACTGCCACGGAATTTGGTCTGATAGACCCATACCTTGCCCGCCAGACCATGCTCGGCGACAAACTGATCCACCGCCTTGGTGTTGCTCGCCCCCATCAGCTGAACGCTGTAGTGGTTGCGCGGCTTCTTGTTCAAGGTGGCGACCGGTGTCAGGGCCACTTTGGGTGCTGGCGCGGCAACCGGCTCGTTGCTGGCTGTTTTGGTGGTAGCAGCAGGCGTTGCGGTTGTCGCCGGATTCAGTGCTTTGGAGGTACTGGCTGGCACCGTGGTTGCGATTGCACCACTGGGGGCTGTGCCACTCGGGTTCTTGCCGGTCAGCTCGTCCACCACGTCAGTAGGCAGAGCGCCGCTCACCTTGGGTTCGGTCATCAGCTTTTGCACGACCTCGTCAGAGATCACCACCCGACGCCCTTCGTAATTGGTTGATTCGGTGGTCACGGTTTCGCTCTCCACCGATTTGGGCAGCACTTTCGCCTCCGGCTGCCAATCTTTCACTACCCCGTTGGGATTGCTGGCTGCATCGCGGTTTTGCGCGCCTTGTGCAGCGGCATCGGTATTCGAACCGCCTGCGGTGAGGGGATCGCCTCCCGCTACCGGGATCGGCAATGCCGTGTTCTGCGCCGGATCCTGCAGCGCCGGTTTGCTTTCATTGTCAAACAGCGCAGGCAGCAGGTAGCTCAACGCCAGCAGGCCGCCAGCGACCAGCGCGATAGCGGTGGCAATCTTCTTGACAGGCAACTCCGCCTGACGCTTCTTGGGCCTTCTGTCGGTCATGATATCCTCCAGTAACTGCATGATGGTGGACGGATGTCCGTTCGCCGTTTTCAGGATCTCCTCCACTTGCGGCTTGGGCAAGAGGGTCGCCGGGATCTTGAGCTCTTTGGCTTTTTCATACAAGAAGATGCGCTGCTCCGGCGGGCTCAGTGGCGGCACTTCCAGCTCAAGGGCTGGCATGGCTCGCCCTTTGAGCTGCGGCCGTTGGGTACGACACCAGACGTCACTGCCCGAGACAATAATGGCCAGCTGATGGGGCGCCGCCAGGGTATCGTTATGACGGATGATCGCCCACAACTCTCCCAGCAGGTCGGCCGGCAACTGGTCGGCACGCTCTATCAGTAGCAACAGGGTGGCAGGCTTGCTCCCCTCCAGCATGCGAAAGAAGCTCTCTGCCAATGCATCCTGTGGATTGAACAGCGGGCGCGCCACCACCTGTGGCAGCAACAGCTGGCGCACATCCACCATCTTCATGGCAGGTGTACCAATCAGGCTTACCACCCGCACTTTTTCCGGCAACACGCCGAGCAGCGATTCGCACAGGGTACCGCGACCACAACCGGGTTTACCGGAGAGAAAAATGAAAGGGTGATTGAATTCAATCAGATGCAGCAGCCGGTCAACCAGCTGCCGCTGGGAAGGAAGTTTTAGCAGTTTATTCGTCACGACCAGACTCGATCACCGCCAGCAACTCGGCATCGGATACATCCCCCACCACCTGCGCATGGCCGATGCCAACCGGCAATACCAGACGCAGCTTGCCTTCCAGCACCTTCTTGTCACGGCGCATATGGCGAATAAAGGCGGCGAAATCCATCTCGGCAGGCGCATGAATGGGCAAATTGGCGGCCAGCAGCAGAGCGCGCACTCGCGCAACGTCCGCTTCGCTCATATCGCCACGGGCCTGCGCAGTCCAGGCAGCCAGCATGGTGCCGGCGGACACTGCCTCACCGTGCAGCCAGTTGCCATAACCCTGCTCGGCCTCGATGGCATGACCAAAGGTGTGGCCCAGATTGAGCAGCGCACGGACGCCGTGCTCGGTCTCATCCTGACCGACCACATCGGCTTTGATCTCGCAGCATCGTTTGATGGCGTAGGCCAGCGCGGCAGGTTCCAGCTGTTGCAGACGCACCATGTTCTGCTCCAGCCAGCTGAAGAAATCAGCATCCCAAATGATGCCGTATTTGATCACCTCGGCCATCCCTGCGGCAAATTCGCGGGCTGGCAAGGTACTCAGACATTCGGTATCGATAACAACTTGTTTGGGCTGATAAAAAGCCCCAATCATGTTCTTGCCGAGGGGGTGGTTGACAGCAGTTTTACCGCCAACAGAGGAGTCAACCTGGGAGAGCAGGGTGGTCGGGATCTGGATAAAAGGAATGCCACGTTGATAGCTTGCTGCCGCAAAGCCCACCACATCCCCGATCACGCCGCCCCCCAGAGCGATCAGTGTCGTATCGCGCCCATGGTTGGTTTCAAGCAGAGCAGACATGATCTGCTCAAAGGTCGCCAGGTTCTTGTACGCCTCGCCGTCAGGCAGGATCAGGTGTTCAACCTGAAAACCCGACAGCAGAGCGGTTACCCGTTCAAGATAAAGCGGAGCAACGACCGTGTTGGTCACTATCATCACCCGCTTGCCCTTGATGGTCGATACCAGCGCCTCGGGGCGCTGCAACAACCCAGCAGCTATCTCGATGGGATAGCTGCGTTCACCCAGTTCGACCTTCAACCGTTCCATGGACGTCCTCTAGATTACATACCGATCAGCTTTACAATTTGATTGGCAACGATTTTTGCGCTCTGGTCATCGGTGTGCACAACAAAGTCGGCAACCTCTTCATACAGGGCATTGCGCTCTTGTGCCAGACGTTCCAGCACTTCGCGTGCCGGTTCTTCGGTCTGTAGCAGAGGGCGGCGTTTGTCTCGCTGTGTGCGCGCCAGCTGCTTTTCGATAGTGGTTTCGAGGTAGACCACGATGCCACGAGCAGACAACTTGTTGCGGGTTTCGCGACTCTTGATGGCACCGCCACCCGTCGCCAGCACGATACCCTGCTGCTCTGACAATTCGCCGATCACCTTCTCTTCGCGAATCCGGAAACCTTCTTCGCCTTCAACATCGAACACCCAGCCGATATCAGCACCACTGCGGCGCTCAATCTCATGATCTGAGTCGAAAAACTCCATATGCAGTTGTTCTGCCAGATGTCTACCTATGGTGCTCTTGCCCGCACCCATGGGACCTATCAGGAAAATATTGCGTTTCTCAGCCATGTCTTTTCGTTAGTAATTACAAACTGTACGACCCCGATGAATACTGGATCGGGGTACCTATGAACCTTATCTTGCGATGGATCAGGAGGGGGATTATCTCAATAGATATCGGGACTGGCAACCGCAGCCCTTACGCCCCAGCCTCATTGGGGCGTAAGGTTATATGTGTTTTACCCTCACATGTAAAGCATTCAGAAGGCGTCGGTGACTATCTTGGGCGTCACGAAAATCAGCAACTCCCGCTTTTTGTTCTCGCTGGTGGTCTTGCGGAACAGGGCCCCCAATCCAGGGATATCGCCAAGCAGCGGCACCTTGGTCACATCGCTCTTGATGGTCTGCTGATAGATGCCGCCCAGTACCAGGGTCTCGCCATTGTTCACCAACACCTGAGTGGTGATAGACTGGGCGTTGATGGAAACCGCATCACCGGTACCAGTCGGTACCGTTTCACCCTTGGTATCCTGGGTCACGGTCAGATCGAGAATCACCCGATTGTCAGGGGTGATCTGCGGGGTCACCTTCAGACTCAATACCGCCTTCTTGAAGGTAACCGAGGTAGCGCCACTGGAAGAGGACTCCACATAGGGGATCTCGGTACCCTGCTCGATCAGCGCCGGTTTCTGGTTCGCCGTGGTCACGCGCGGACTGGCGATAATCTCGGCTTTGCTCTCTTTTTCCAGCGCCGACAACTCGAGATCCAGCAAGGTGCCATCAGCCAAACGGGCAACCTGGAAGGCCAAAGTACCGGCCGCATTGGTCACCGGCAGGTTGACGTTCAACCGATCGTCTGCTGTCGGTCTGGTAATTGTCGAGCCACCATTGTTATTACCAGAGCCATCATTCCCCGCTATGGAGCCGGACGTACTGTTGCCATGACCATCGTTTTTGGTCACTCCCCACCGCACCCCGAGCGCTTCATCAAAGCCGTCATCAATGGTCACCATCCGCGCCTCGATAACCACCTGCTTGACCGGAATATCGAGAATATCGAGCATCCGTTTGATGCTGCTGATGACATCGGCGGTATCCTTGACCACCAGCACGTTGGTTCGCTCGTCCACGCTCACCGCACCACGGGGTGACAGCAACTTGGTACTTTCGGAAGAGAGCAGGGCAGCCACTTCCGAGGCCTTGGCATAGTTTATCTGCAGATATTCGGTATAGAGCGGAGCCAAATCGGCAACCTGATTTCGGCTCTCCAGCTGTTGCTTCTCGCGTGTTGCGATCTCTTCTGCAGGCGCTACCAGCAAGATGTTGTTATCCAACCGCTTATCCAGACCCCGCACCTTCAAAATAATGTCGAGCGCCTGCTCCCACGGCACCCCGTCCAGACGCAGGGTAATATTGCCTGCGACCGAATCTGTTGTTACCAGGTTGAGATTGTTGAAGTCAGCGATCAGCTGCAACACGGTACGGACTGGAATATCCTGAAAGTTCAATGAGATGGGCTTTCCCTGATACTGCTTGGATGCCGTGGCCGTCGTCCGCTTTTTCACCTCGATAATGAAGAGCTTGTCTGCCTGATCGTAACGGTAATCAAACTGACCATTGATCGACAGTTCAAACAGGGTATCGCTCCCCTGCCGGGAGACTTCAACCTGAGAGACCGGCGTTGCAAAATCCTGCACGTTGATCAGATTAAGCAAGCCATCCGGCACCCGAGTGCCATGAAACTTGGCCAGTACGGTCTGGCCTCGGCTGCTCACATCGACGGCGGCCGAGCTGTTATCCAGCGTGACCAGAAACTCCCCCTGTCCATCTTTACCACGACGAAAATCCACACCGGTAACCGAGTTGAAATAGGCGCCGCCCCCACTGCTCTGATAGTTGTTAAGCACCGGCTTGCTGGCAGGCTGTGTTGCTACCGGCGTAGTCACGGGCGCAACAGGCATCGACCGGGCGACGACCTGAGGATTGAGCAGTGCCGAGGGAGAGGGTGTGGCCACCATCGCAGAGGGTGCTGTCACAGGAGTAGCCGAGGTTGCGGGTGCAATCAGCGCGCTCTCACCATTGATGAGCCCGGAAGAGGCCCCCTCGCCCAATGACACCAGTAATTTGTTCCCCTGTTGCTGAACCTGATAGGGGGCCAGCTGATCGAGTGCGATCTTGATATCCAGACCTGCGCCCTTACCCTCAACCTTGATATTATCAACCCCCAGGCGCTGGATCGGCAGCGGGTTCACTTTCAGCGCCCCTGCCGCACCGGGAACATGCAACAACAGCTGATTGGGTTGGTAAGAGAGACGATCGGTAAAGCCCGTGACCGGCTCACTAAAACTGAGCTCGACCAGCAATTGATCGGCCAGCAGCGGATTGACCTTGATCTCCTGCAGGGTTGCCACTGCCCACGCCTGACTGAGGGCGCTGGCGCAAAACAGCAAAGCCACTTTGGATACACTCTCTATTGTTGTTCTCATTGCTGTTCGTCCCTGATTATTGTTTTTCTTGCACATTGGCCATCGCCAACTGGGTTTCTCTTGTTACCCAGCACCCCTTCCCGTCCGGAATGGTTTCCAGCAAATCCACGGCAGTGTCAGTGATCTTGATGACCCGGCCCTGATCAAGCCCCATATACTGGTTGAGCCCGACCCGCATCGATTTGCCATCCGGGGTGCTGATCAAGGCCCACAACTGACCCGCCTTACCTAAAGAACCATGCATCGACAGACTGGCCAGCGAATAATTTTCCAGCACCTCTTTCTCACGATCCATCAGGGTCTGTGCACAATCCGGCTGGGCCTTGGCAGTACTTGTACTTCCGACCGTCGCCTCAGGCTGGGGAACCATGAAGGGGCTGCGCAACTCGCGTTGCTGGTAGTGCATAGGGGCAAAAGGCTTCAGCTCGGGCAAGGGCTCGATAGGTATGGGTGGCCTTGCTTTGGTCTGGGCGACATAGCTATCCATGTCCTCCTGACCACCACAGGCCGCCAGCAAGAGGGCAGGCAATAACCAGCAGATGCGTCTCATTGTTTCGGCTCCACTGTTTTACCGTTGTACTTGTAGGTCTTGGCCAGCATCGACATCGAAATCAGCTCCCCTTCATCCTTGCTCTGACCCAGAGTGAAGGAGTCAAGGATGACGATACGGGGCAAAGCGGCCATGTCAGCGGTAAACTTGCCAATTTCATGGTAAGTGCCCACGACTTCGATACGCATTGGTAGCTCGGTTGAAAACTCGTGCTTTACCTCTGGCTCCCAGTTGATCCGGTTCAATTTCAAGCCGTTGTCGGTAGCAATAAAGCTGATATCGTCCAGCAGACCGGCGACCTCATGGGTATTGGGCAACTGCTTGAGCTGGGTATCAACCAGTTGTTCAAGTTGAACCATTTGTGCCTTGTATGCCCCCAGGTTGGCAGCCAGCATCGCCTTGCTTTCAAACTGGGCTTTCAGTTCGGTCTCCTTCCCCGCTTCCTGAGTCAAACTAGTCAGTGAGTTGGCAATCACGTAGTAGTAGATGGCGCCACCGGTCAACACGCAGCAGAAAAAGATGAAGACCCCTTTTGCCCATTTTGGCCAGCTTGCTATGTCATTGATATCCAGCTCGTTAAGTTGCTGAAGGTTCATTGTTGCTCCTTGGCCACATTCCCTGCAGCCGCAGCATTGTTTGCGATCAGGAACATCATGGAAAACTGGCTCAATGACACTGGCGCAACATCAGCCGCAAAAATAGTGCTTATCTTTGCCTGACCCAACCAACCGGAACCATCAATCCGCCGCATCATGCTGGCCACCCGACCATAGGCTTCGGTCTTGCCATTTACATCAATAATATTGTTCTGCATCGAGAGGGTGTTGAGGTAAACCCCATTGGGTACCAATGAAGGCAGTTGATTAAAGAGGCGAACGGGCACATTGCGGCGCATCTGCAACTGCTCGATGAGCTGCATCCGATCGATCAGCTCCTTGCGACGCTCTTTGAGCAGACGGATCTCCCCCAGCTGGGCATCCAGAATAGTCATCTCCTGAACCAGCCGCTGGTTGCGCTGCTGCTGGGCGACGATCTGACGATCAACCAGCCAGTTGGCAAACAATCCCAGCGCGACCGTGGCCAGCACAAAAATCCCAAGCAAGGCACCGAACTGTTTCTTTTGGCGCTGGGTCCGGGCTTCACGCCAGGGTAGAAGGTTTATATTTGACATGGTGTGAAACTCCTCAGAGCCAACCCGAATGCCGTCATATATTTAGCACCATGTACCAGTTCGGCCTCCCCTTTTGGTTTGCCAAACAGGGCGAACAGATCCGGGTGCAACACCTCGCAATTGACCTCTTCTTTTACCTGTACCAACAAACCGGGTAGCAGACTGCCTCCCCCCGTCAGCACCAGTTTTGCGATGTCGCGATAACCGGATGAACTGCAAAACAGCTGGATATTGCGCCGCACTTGCTGCAGCAGCGAGTTGATGTGGGGCATCAACACATCCAGCTCATGGTCAACAGGCAAGGTACCTTTGGTTTTAGCTTGCTCAGCCTCATCGAGCGTCATGCCATAAAAGGAGGAGAGCGCCTGGCTGTACTGATCGCCACCGAAGTTTTGCAAGCGGGAGTAGATCACCTCTCCCTTGACCAGCGCCGCAAAGGTCATGGCACTGGCACCAATGTCGATCACCCCGATTGGTCGTTCACTCTCCAGCAATTCGGGCAGACAGGCCACCACGGCACGGCCCAGCGCATGGGCGCCCACATCCACCACCTTGACGGCAATACCGGCTTCGGCAAGGGCGCTGACCCGGCCGTTGACACTCTCGGTGCGGGCTGCGCTCAGCAGCACATCTTGACGATCTTCGCTATTGTTGGTGCTCAGCACCTCAAAATCGAGACTCACTTCATCGAGGGGGAAGGGAATGATCTGCTCGGCCTCCAGCTGCACCTGATTCTCCAGCTCCTTGTCACTGAGGCGGGCATCAATCTGGATCACCTTGGTTATCACGTTGGAACCGGTCACCGCAGTGGCGGCATAGTCACTGTGAGCTGGGATCAGGCGCTTGAGGGTCTTGAGAGATTGGCTGACGCGCTCGATATCCTGCAATTGATAGTCAACCAGCGTCCCTTTCGGGGTGGCAATATCGGCGACAGATTCGAGATGAAGCTTGCCAGGTCGGCCACTGAGGGTAACGGCCTTGATGGTCTGGCTGCCGAAATCAATGCCCACCAGAGGGAGGAGGGATCCCTTGTTAAAAAGCCCAAACATATACACATCCATGCGTTATTTGGTTTTATTCCTGAACAGAGTGTAGGACACCCGATCAGAGGAGTGCTTCACTCATCCTAAATGCTCTAACTATCAATGTCATAAAGTTTATGCCGAAAAGTGACCCATCTCGCTTTCTTCATGGCAAGTGGCCCTCCTTGGTTATTGCTCCCCGTAGTGCTAACCTCTCGCATCCTTTTGAGGTGGGTGGCTCGCCACAGGAAAACCTCGAATTCCCGATGGCAAAAGGGCTATACTCTGCGCCCGTTGGCTAATTTTAAGACGATTGGTAGTTCTTCCATGCTGAAATGGCTCGTTCGCCTGTTTATTGTCATGATGCTGGGTGCTGTGCTGGGTATCGCCAGCCTCATCGGTATCTACTTCTATATCAAACCCCAACTGCCCGATGTCACCGCACTGCGTGACGTCAAGCTGGCAACCCCGATGCGGGTTTACAGCCGGGATGGGGAGTTGATCGCCCAATATGGCGAAATTCGTCGCATTCCGCTGCGTCTGGACGAAATTCCGCAACCCATGATCGATGCCGTACTGGCGACCGAAGATGCACGTTTCTATGAGCACCCGGGCATTGACCCGATTGGTATCATTCGAGCTGCATCCGTCTGGGCTGTCTCCGGCCATGCCCGTCAGGGTGCCAGTACCATCACCCAGCAGGTTGCCCGCAACTTCTTCCTGAGCAATGAGAAGACCATCATCCGCAAGATCAAGGAGGTCTTCCTGGCCTGGCGGATCGAGCAGAATCTCTCAAAAGACGAGATCCTCGAACTCTACCTCAACAAGATCCCCCTCGGTTATCGCTCCTTCGGGATCGGTGCGGCGGCACAGGTTTACTTTGGTAAAGAGGTCAAGGATCTGGGACTGGACGAGATCGCCATCATTGCCGGTCTGCCGAAAGCCCCCTCCATGCTCAACCCCATCCGCTCCCCCGAGCGGGCCTTTGCGCGCCGCAACGTTGTGCTGGGCCGGATGCTGGAAACCGGCAAGATCACCCAGGCCCAGTTTGACGAAGCGTCCAAAATGCCGATCAAGGCCCGTTTTCACGGCGCCGAAGTGACCCTGCACGCCCCTTATCTCGGTGAAATGGTGCGCCAGAAGATGGTCGAGCAGTTCGGTGAAGATGCTTACACCATGGGCCTGCACGTCTACACTACCGTCTCTGCCGAACGTCAACGGGCAGCCAGACAGGCGCTGCTGGATGGCGTTTTTGCCTATGACATGCGCCATGGCTATCGCGGCCCGACGGCTCAGTTGTGGAAGGCTGGCGAGCCAGCCTGGGATTACGAGCAGATTGTCGCTCACCTTGGCAAACAGCCCACTTACGATCCGCTGATGGCGGCGGTCGACCAAGCTCGGTGATCGCAGCGCCACGCTGGTACTGAAAAATGGCAAGGAAGCAGAGCTCGGCTGGAACGGCATTAAATGGGCCCGCTCCTTTATTACCGACGACCGTCAGAGCTATGCCCCGAAATCGGCGCGCGATGTGCTGAAAGTCGGCGCCCAGATCTGGGTGCGGGAAGAGGGCGAAGAGTTGCTGCTGGCCCAAATCCCGGACGTCAACGCCGCGCTGGTTGCTATGAACCCGAAAAATGGGGCGCTGGAAGCACTGGTCGGTGGTTTCAGCTTCGAACTCTCCAAATTCAACCGGGTCGATCAGGCGCGTCGCCAGATCGGTTCCAATATCAAGCCTTTCCTCTATGCGACCGCGCTGGAGCATGGCTATACCCTGGCGTCGCTCATCAACGATGCGCCGATCAACCAGTGGGATCCGTCAAAAGGGCCCATGTGGCAGCCCAAGAACTCCCCGGCCGTTTATGATGGTCCCACCCCGCTGCGTCTGGGTCTGGCCAAGTCCAAGAACGTGATGTCGGTTCGACTGATGCGCGCCATCGGTCTGGATACCTATATCGACGGTCTGACCCGCTTTGGCTTCCCCCGCGACTTCATCTCTCCCCATGAGTCGCTGGCACTGGGCGCTGCCGAATTCACCCCCCTCGAGGTAGTGCGTGGTTACTCGGTTCTGGCCAACGGTGGCTTCCTGGTTACCCCATACTTCATCGACAAAGTGACCGACAGTCTGGAGAACACCCTCTATCAGGCCAATCCTGCTATTGCTTGCACCACCTGCGAACAGCAGGCCGCGCCCGAGCAGAGCACACTGCCAGAGCCAACTGTTGATGGTGCCGCACAAGATGGCACGCAGACCCCTCTCGCGCCAACCATCGCACCGCATACCATCAGTGCCCAGAGTGCGTTCCTGATCACCGACACCCTGAGCACAGCCATCTGGGGTGGCAACGGCTGGCGTGGTACCGGCTGGCGTGCAGCCCGCGACCTGAAACGTCACGACATCTCCGGTAAAACCGGTACCACCAACGAATCGCGGGATGCCTGGTTCTCCGGCTACACCCCGGAGATCGTTGCTACCTCATGGATCGGTTTTGACAACCACCAGCGTGGCCTTGGCCGTGCCGAGTTTGGTGGTGGCGCCGCGCAGCCTATCTGGATCGACTTCATGAAAGTCGCCCTCAAAAAGCTGCCTGAGCACAAGATGCCGGTTCCCGAGGGGATCATGACGGTGAAGATTGATAGCGAAACCGGCCTGCTGGCAACCAGTGGCGGCACCGACGAATACTTCAAGGAAGGGACCGAGCCGACCCGCTACGCAGCACCGAGCTCGGATGGCAATCAGGTCTACGGCGGTGACAACCCCGATGTAGAAGGGCCTGTCTCAACCGACGATATCTTCTAAGCTGCTCTCGCGGCAGAAGCAAAACCGGCAGCCTTGGCTGCCGGTTTTTTTATTGGGCCAACTGCTTGGTCATCAGCGTGGCGATCGAGGCGGCCAGCTCGTTGAAACAGGGGCGACGCACCGAGTAGTGGCGATAGAGCAGCGAGATGGTACGCCCCGGCACAGGGTCAACCACAGGTCGATAGCTCACCCCTCCCTCATCATGATCGGCAGGTACGGCCAACTTTGGCACCAAAGTCATGCCACTACCGGCGGCCACCATGTTACGCAGCGTCTCGAGACTGGTCCCCTTAAAGCGTTGATCCTCACCTATCCCGCCGGCGAAACAGAATCCCATCGCCTGATCCCGCAAACAGTGACCATCGGCCAACATCAGTAATTTCTTGCCCTTGAGATTGCCAAGGGGCACCTGCCTAGCCTGGGCTTCGGGGTGATGGCAAGGCACCGCCAGCCACATCGGCTCGTGGTAGAGCTGGATTGAACCAAACCCCTCCATCCCCGGCATCTCGGCCAGAATGACGCAGTCCAGCTCCCCCTCTTCCAGCCGTTTGAGCAGGGTTTGGGTCTGCTCCTCATAGAGGTAGAACTCCAGCTGAGGAAAACGCTCACGCAGGGTCTGGATAATGCGGGGCAACAGGTAGGGGCCCACGGTCGGAATAAAACCGATATGGATCTCCCCTGACATCGGCTCGGAGAAGTGCTGACCGATGCTCTTGAGCTCGCGTACCTCCTTGAGCACCCGACGCGCCTGATGGGCCATGGCATCGCCAGCCGGAGTAAACAGCACCTTGCGCGAGGTACGTTCGATCAGAATGACCCCGAGTTCATCTTCCAGCTTGCGCAGCTGGCCGCTCAGGGTGGGTTGACTGACAAAGCAGCGTTCAGCGGCTTTGCGAAAATGTTTTTCCTCATCCAGCGCCACCAGATATTCGAGATCGCGAAGATTCATACAGCAAGAGTCCTGCCTGGAAAATGGGCCATCAGCATGCACAATATCGTCCGGCGGGACAAGTCATCCGCTCGCGGTGAACCTCTCTGGCTGCCCCTCCAAAACAGAAAAGCCCGATCACCTTGCGGTAATCGGGCTGTTTGGCTCGCCGAGGGATTACACCCTGAAACGGCGCACCATATCCTGCAACTGGGTAGCCAAATGGTTCAACTCGTTGCACGCCTGAGCCATCTGGGTGGCACCGGCGGCCACCTCTTCGGAAGCATGGCTGATATTGACCACGTTACGGTTGAGCTCCTCGCTCACCGCTCCCTGTTCTTCGGTGGCCGTTGCAATCTGGATGTTCATGTGAGAGATGCTGCTGACTGAGCCACTGATCTGGGAAATGGACTCGCCAGCTTCCCGCGCGGTAGCAACCGTGGTGTTCATCAGCTCCTGACTCTGTTGCATGGTACTGCCGGCCTGTTCGGCACGCTGCTGTAACTCGGCAATAATGGTGTTGATCTGGGAGGTGGAATCCTGAGTGCGCTTGGCCAGAGTACGCACCTCATCGGCCACCACCGCAAAACCCCGCCCCTGCTCACCGGCACGGGCCGCTTCAATGGCTGCGTTCAATGCCAGCAGGTTGGTCTGTTCGGCAATGCCACGGATCACCTCTAGCACCATACCGATATTGCGGCTGTCATCGCCCAGTTGGCGGATCACCACCGCAGTGCTCTCGATAGCACCGGCGACCCGCTCGATGCGCAGAATGGAGTCATTCACCGTTTGCGCACCAATCTCTGCCGTTTCGCTGGCCGAGGTGGCGGCACTGGCCGCATCGCTGGTGTTGCGAGAGACCTCCTGCACCGTAGCCTGCATCTCGTTCATCGCCGTCGCCAGCTGGTTCAGCTCATGTTGCTGAGCATTCATATTGTTGGCTGACTGGCTGGCAACAGAGCTGATCTCCTCCGCAGCGGAACTCAGTTGAACCACAGAGCCCGACACTTCACTCACCAGAGTGCGCAGATTGGTCTGCATCTCACCAAACCCTTTGGCAAGGGTTCCCAGTTCATCATTGTTGAACTGCTGCATATCGATACGGGAGGTGAGATCACCAGAGGAGACACGACGGGTCTGTTCCAGCAACGCCATCACGGGGTGCGGATCTGACCAGTCAGCAGCCAGGCAATTGCCACCACAAAACCCAGCGTCACCAGACTGACGATGACGCTCATGGTTCTGGCACTGCTGTAGAGCGCCTCCACATTTTTTGTCATCTGGGCCGCAATCTCGTTATTGATTTCCCGCAAGCGGAAGGATTTTGCTCCCACCTCCTCCAGCGCGACCCGGGTTTCGTTTTTGCGCAGACTTCTGACTCGCTCCAGATCGCCAGCAGCAAAGGCGCTCAACAGTTGGTCATGCACCGCAAAATACTTGGCCCCCGCCGCAACCACCTGCTCATAAACCTGTTTCTCTTCACCAGTAGTGAAAGGTAAAGCACCGTATTTTTGGGCGGCCTGTTCAAATTCCTGCCTGGCCTTATTGAAGGTCAGGGTGCGCTCGCTTACCTCTTGATCATCTTTGTTTAGCCCCGCAATCACCTGAGACAGCTCGGAGCGGCGCGCATCCAGAATGGCCACGTGCATCTGGCTGGCATAGCGGGTTGACGGGAGCAGGTTGTCAGTAATGGTTTCGGTATCACCATAGAGCTTTGCCAACTGGCTGATGGAGAACCAGGCCAAGCCCAGTACCAGCAGTGCCAGGATGGCGAATCCGGCACTCAGTTTCTGGCCGATAGACATGTTTTTGAACATATGGGGGCTTCCTTGAAATGAGTCTGCACTCCCGCAACATCCGCCGGGAATGGTCACATAGAGCATAGTCTGCAAGCAGAAAGTCGAAGGCTTTCATATCGCTTCTGCATACAGGAATATCGGCCCGTTCACTTCACTTCTAAAGAGACCTTGTCCGTTCACATTCTAATAACTATTCCATCAACTCAAGAAGATGCTGACGCAACCCGGCAGGATCGCCCAAAAAGTCAGCCACTCGAACAGCACTCACCTTACCGTTGTGCATCAACCCAAGGGTGGGATAACCCTGACCGCCCAGCCGTTTCATCCAGCCCTGGCTATCTGCCAGATGTTGCAGCAAGGGGGCCTGCAGATAGGATTGCTGGAACGCCTCGGCTGCAATCCCCTGCTCTGCCGCCAGCGTGGCGAGAAATGCCGGCTCACCAATCCAGATCCCGTCCCGATAGTGGGATTGCTGGATCCGGTGCAACATGACCAGCCCATCGCCCCCCAACGCCGTGACGGCCAAAACCGCACGGATCGGCGGCTCGGAGTCCAGCAGACACCCTTCCCGCAGCAGCAGTTCGTTAAAGTAGCGTTCGCCAAAATGCTGGCCGGTCAGCGCCTCGATCCGCTGATCATGGGGGCGCACATAATCACGCAATGCCTCGCCCATCGGCTGACGGCGACTACCCAGCCAGAGACCGCCCGCATGCAGCTCGATCTTGAGCCCAGCAATGGTGGCTGCCGCCTGCAACAGGGGGGCGGCACCGTAGCACCAGCCACAGAGCGGGTCATAGACATAATGGAGGGTGGTTTGTTGTTCGCTCATCTTTATTCTCGCTTCGATCTCGGATAAAAAACCGGGCCCTTAGGCCCGGTAAAAAAACACAGGGAAAGCAGGCTCAGTGGCTTACCACTTCATCTCGCCGGTATTGACCTTGGCACCAATGGCCAGACCATCGTCAACCGGCAGTGCCGGATAGGCCTTCTTCAGAGCCTCAATCAGCTCACCGGAGTTTTTCGCCTTGGCCAGCTCCTGTTCGAAACGCTCTACATAGTCACGGGTAAAGCTCACAGCAGCAGTGCCTTTGGGAGCAGTGCCCAGGAAGTGGCCCGGTACCACACGCTCGGGTTTCAGGGCCAGCAGGTTATCCAGCGCCTTGACCCAGTTGCTGCGAGCCGCTTTGGTCTGGCTGTCGGCCATCCAGACATGCACCCCGTGGTAGACCGGCACACCACCAAAAGCAGTCTTGATGGAAGGGGCCCAGAGGTAGGCATTCGGGGTGTTCATCTCTTTGATTTCAATCTTCTCCCCATCCAGCGTCAGGTGACTGGCGGTCATCACTTGCGGCACGGTCAGGCTCTTCGGTGCGCCCTTGCCGAGGATCGGGCTCCAGTAGCTCAGCTTGGCATCCTTGGTCTGGTTGATATGGTCAACCACATGCTGATCGGCCAGCACTTTGACATCCGGGAACGCCGCCATGACCGGCTCCAGACCGAAGTAGAAGTCGGGGTCACCGGCACTGATATAGACAGTGGTCAGCTTCTTGCCACTCTTCTTGATCATGTCGACCAGCGCCTGACCATTTTGCACATCGAATTGGGCATCGATCAGGATGGCCTCTTTGTCACCGGTCACCAATGAGGAGGAGACCGGGAAGATCGCCTTCTCGCCAGGGTTGTAGACGGTCACGCTCAGGGGGGCGGCCAGTGCGGCGCCACTCAACAAGGTGGTCGCCAGAGTCAGGTTGCGGATCAGGGTGTTGTTCATCATCTATTCCTCATTAAGTATTCGGGGGTTCATTTGATGGACACAGTGTATTGGATCACTTAAGGTGCAAATACAGTATAAAAAGCGCATCACTGTTGCACATATCGAACATATAGAGAGCCATACATGGATCGACTGACCGCCTTGCGGGTCTTTGTCAGCGTAGTCGAACAAGGGAGCCTGAGCGGCGCCGGAGAGAAACTGGATATGTCGCGCGCCATGGTGTCGCGCTATCTGGCCGAGCTGGAGAGCTGGATGGGCGCCCGCCTGCTGCACCGCACCACCCGTCGTCTGAGCCTGACAGGGCCAGGAGAGGAGGCGCTGAACCGGGCCCGCGCCATGCTGGCACTCGGCGAAGAGATGGAGCAGATCGCAGTGAAGGGAGATGACGCCCCCAAGGGACAACTGCGGATCACCAGCAGCTACTCCCTGTCAGAAGCCTTGCTGGTCGGGGCTGCCAACGACTATCTGGCGCAATACCCGGGGACGGCCATCGACATTCTGCTGCTCGACAGAACCGTCAATCTGGTAGAGGAGCGGATCGATCTGGCGGTGCGCATCACCAACGACCTCGACCCCAATCTGGTGGCGCGCCGTCTCGGCACCTGCCACTCGGTAGTCTGTGCCAGCCCGGCCTATCTGGCCCATCATCCGATGCCACACAAGGTGCAGGATTTGGCGCTGCACAACTGCCTCACCTACACCTACTTTGGCAAGAGCCTGTGGGAGTTCAATGGACCGAACGGTCCCGAGTCAGTGCCGGTCAGCGGTAACCTGAGCGCCAATATCTCCAACCTGCTGCTGGAAGCAACGCTGGAAGGCGCCGGGATCAGCCTGCAGCCCCGCTACTCGGCCCAACCCTATCTGGAGCGCGGAGAACTGGTTCCCCTGCTGACCGACTGGCAGCCCAAGCGCCTCGGGGTCTACGGGGTGTATGCCACCCGCAAGCAGATGTCGCCGCTATTGCGCAGCTTCCTCGATTTTCTGCTGGCCCGCATGGCGGCGGATCCCATCTGGCAGGAGTAAGCACTCCGCACACCCAAACATAACGAAGGGGCCGCTGCGGGCCCCTTCTTCACTCTGATCCCTTGATCAGGCTTCAAATCCGAATGGTTCTGAGTGCGGCGCTTCCGGCTGCGCACTCTCGTCCAGGAAAATATCCCGATAAGCCACATAGATGGAATAGTTGAGCGCCGGGATCACCACCAGCAGACCTACCAGCAACAGCACTGCGCCAAACAACAACAAAATAGCTGAGAGCAGCCCCCACCAGAAGAAGGGCCACATATTGCGCCAGCAACCGAAGAAGCTCAGACGCACCGCCTGGATGATGCCGATATCGTGGTGGTAGATCAGCGCCGGAGCAAAGGTGACCCCCATCAGCACGGGAATGATGAGCAGCATCCCCACCAGCAATACCAGCAGCAGTTGTTGCAACTGGCTGGCTGAGACCACCATGCTCTCGGGATCCTGTGTCAGCAGCGGGAGCAGCCCCCACATGGAGAGCAGACCGAGACAGACGAGGCCCACCAGGCTGAACAGCAGCAACACCAGCAGACCGCCTAGCATCAGCGGGGTCAGCTTGTGGCGAAAACCGGCGAAGAGATCGGCAAACTGCAGCGGCTCCCCCCGATAACCCCGAGCGGCGACCGCCACCCAACCCGCGCCCCACACCATGTAGAGCAGCTGGGAGATAAGGCCACCCGCCGGCAGTTGCTCCAGCAGCATGCCCACCATAAACCAGACCAGCACCATGGCCACGCTGATCCCCATCCCCTTGTTGAAGATATCGAACCCGCTGCGAACCCAGAGCCAGCCACGACCTGTCGTGTACCGGGCCGGAGTGGTGCGCAAAGGGGGTAATCCGTTCATATCGTCTCCTCGGAGTGTCGGTGGCATCAGTGCCGGAAGCCGATTCTAGAGCCAGGGCGGGGGCGACTCAATGGCGAAGCGGCCCGACCACGACATAAAACCTGACGCAGCTATGCACAAAAGGGGCGTCAGCCATGCCTCGCCTCTGGCTGCCCCGACTATAACGAGGCACAATCTGCCCCCTTCCCCAGCCGCGCCAGTCGTGGCCAGCGTGCCGTGATCACCCTTTAGTGATCGACGAATGCCGGACAGGGGGGTTGTCATCCCGCCATCCCGGGCGCTTTAACATCGAGTGGTATCGTCATGAGAGTTGTTTGTTGTCTGTTGTTGTTACTGGCCAGCCAGTCAGCCCTGGCCGAGGGTTTTATCAGTCGCCTGCTCAACCATCCGGTGCCGGGTGGCGTTGCGGTGATCCCTCTTGGCGCGTCACCCACTGCCCCCACGGCCCGCTATCACGACAAACCCGTGCTGGTGGTGCGCGAAGACAACCAGTGGATCGCCATCGTCGGCATCTCTCTCAAAAACCCGCTTGGGGCCCAGCAACTGACCACAGGTGATGACCGTACTCTCGGCTTCACCGTCACCCCCAAGCACTACCGCGAGCAGCACATCAAGCTCAAGAACAGCCGTCAGGTCAATCCGCTCGCCGAGGATATGACACGTATCAACCGCGAGCTGGCGGAGCAGACCCGGGCTTACCAGACCTTCAGCCCCAACCAGCCGAGCAACCTGATGTTCGACAAGCCGGTCAACGGCCCCCTCTCCAGCCCGTTTGGCCTGCGTCGTTTCTTCAATGGCGAGGAGCGCAATCCCCACTCCGGCCTCGACTTCGCAGTGGGCGCCGGCACCCCGATCAAGTCCCCCGCCGCAGGCAAGGTGATCCTGATCGGCAACTACTTCTTCAATGGCAATACCGTCTTTGTCGACCACGGTCAGGGGCTCATCAGCATGTTCTGCCACATGTCGAAGGTAGATGTGAAGCTCGGCCAGAGCCTGCCACGTGGCGGCATCGTCGGGCGAGTCGGTTCGACCGGCCGCGCTACCGGCCCCCATATGCACTGGAACGTCAGCCTCAACGACACACGGGTCGATCCCGCCATATTTATCGGTGCCTTCAAGCCCTGAATCGGCAGAGCCCGTTAACAAAATATCCACGAACAAAAGTCCGATAACAAAACAGGCAGCCCATGGCTGCCTGTATGCTATCTGCACGTCGAACCTGATTACCTATCCGGCCAGCGCGTGGGCGCCGGACTCCCGACGCATCGCCCGCCACATCACCAACACCAGCAAGGAGCTGCACGTTGGCAATGCCAGCCAGACCCCGGGCACGCCCCACAGGGTCGAGAATCCCCACAAGAAACCGCCGATCAGCACCAGCTTGCCACCGGTGAGCAGGGAGGCGATGCGGGCCCGATTGATGGCCTGGAAGTAGGTGGCCCCCACCAGCAGCAAGCCCTCCATCGGCAGCCCCCAGAAGTAGAGCCAGATCCCGAGGCTCGCTACCGGCAGCAGGGTAGCGTTGTCGCCAGCAAACAGATAGACCGCCGCCTCCGGCCACTGATAGAGCGGGAACATGGCGCACAGGGCGATCCCCAACGTCACTCCGAGTGCCAGATTGCGGATCCGCAACACCCGCCGCCAGTGACCGGCGCCCGCGTTGAAGCTGGCGATGGGCTGGATACCCATGGCGATCCCCTCGAACACCAGATAGAAGAAGGCCTCGGTGTAACTGATCACCCCGTAGGCCGCCACATGCAGCGAAGTGCCGACCGCCAGCAACGCCTTGTTGTGCAGCGCCAGCACCACAGAGAGATAGAGGTACATCAGAAAACTGGAGATCCCGAGGCGCACCGTCTCGCCCATCAGCCGCAGATCGGGGCGCAGGGTGTCCCAGCTTATCCGCAGCTGGCTGCGCGGCGTGAAGAAGTGCCACAGGCAGGCAAGGCCCGTCACCGCCTGGGAGAGCATAGTGGCGGTCGCCACCCCGGCCAGTCCGAACGGAAACACTACCATCAGCAGATAGTCGAGCAGCACGTTGAGCAGCCCCCCGACCACCATGATGAGGGTGACAAATCCGGGGCGGCCATCGTTGCGCAGCAGCGAGCTGAACGCCATCGACAGCACCGCAAAGACACCAAGCCAAGCGTAGGCCTGCAGGTAGGAGAGCCCGGCGGTGAAGATCACCCCCTCCGCCCCCATCCAGGCCAGCATGGGCTCGCCATAGCGGATCCCGATAAAACTGAGCAGTGCCGAGGCCAGCAACACCATCACCAGCGCATTGCCGACGATATGGCGGGCTTTGGCCGGGTTGCCCTGCCCCAGATAGAAGGAGACCAGCGACGAGGCCCCCATGCCGATCAGCGCCCCTACCGCATAGAGCACGGCGCAGATGGGATAAGCCAGCATCAGACCGGCCATCCCATCCTGACCCAGCACATGGCCAACGAAGATGCCATCGATGGTGACATAGATGCCGGTGATCAGCATGGCCGCAACGGTCGGGGTTACGTAACGCCAGAAAAGGCGAGATAGCGGGGCTGTGCCCAGATCAACAGCTGACATATTCGACTCGGTGGAGAGAAAGCGGCCGGGATCATAGCGAAACGGCAGCACGACTTCCTGTTATTTGTGTTATGAATCATTAATATAGACTGCTTTACCCGCCTCCCTGCCCTGTTTTAGGCTAGGGCCACCTCTTCTGAACGGAAACGAGCCTCATGTTGCAACGCCTGCTCACCCTCTTGCTGCTCTCCCTTATCTTGTTGCCGCCAGCCGTGCGCGCCAACGATGCCATTGCCCAGGCCGAATCCCTGTTGCAGAGCGTGCCCAAGAGCGATACCCCGGAAAACCAGAAGCTGCGGGAGAGCTACCAGCAGGCGCTGCAATTTGCCAGAGAGGCCGAGCGTTACCGGGAGCAGAGTAAAGCCTATCAGCAGATCCTTATCGATTACCCCAAGGAGTCGGCACGCCTCAAGGAGAGCCTGCACAACTATCAGCCCGCCGCTCGCCCGCCGCTGGCGAGCCTCAAGGAGGAGGCGCTGCGCCAGGCCATTGGCCTGAGCAGCAACCGCCAGCTCAACCTGCGCAAGGAGCGGCAGGGGGTGATGGACAGCCTCAACCAGCTGGAGAGCACCGGGCAGGAGTATCACCTGCGGGTGGACGATCTGCGCAAGCAGCTGCAACTGACCCGCAGTCAGCTGGAGCGACTGAGCTTCAGCAGCGAATCGGATCGCCAGCATGAGGCACAACTGCTGCTGACCAGAATGAAAGAGCAGAGCCTCTCCGACCGGATCCAGATGCTGGAGCTGGAGCAGCTCTCGGCCCAGCAGCGCAACGATCTCGGCAAGCTGAAGCTGCAGGAGCTCAATCTGGCCATCGCCGACGAGGATGAGTGGCAAGCCAGCCTGCTGACCCAACAGAACCAGCTACGGCGGGAGAAGACCGAGCAGGCGCTGGAGGAGAGCGAGCGGCTGCGCAAACAGCTCACCACCGACATGCCGCTGCTGCTGGAGCAACAACAGCAGAATCAGGCGCTCTCCATCCAGCTCGGCACACTGGAAGATCAAATTGAGCGGGTGCAGGATGAGCAGCGCAGCGTCGACAAGAATCTGTTTGAGCTGAATGAGCTGGTCAACTCGGTGCGCGAACAGCTGGAGTGGCTGCAGATCAGTAATGCCTACGGCGAGAACCTGCGCAGTAAACTCTCCGATCTGCCTCCCCAGTTCCCCCTCGACAAGCTGGAGTCAGCCATCGTCAGCGCCCGCATGGCCAAGTACCAGTACGAGAGCGAGCAGGATGGGCTCAAGGATACCCGCCAGCTGCGCGACAAGTTGATGGCCGAAGAGGAGGTAACGCTCGATCGACCGCAGCAAGCGGTGCTCGACAACCTGCTCAAGGCCCGGCGCCAGCTGCTGACCCGGCTCAACGACGCCTCAGACACCCTCATTCAGGAGCAGACCCGCCTCAAACTGCTCTACAGCCGTCAGAACAGCAAGATCGACGAGATCCGTGAGATCAGTGCCAGCCACCTGTTCTGGATGCCGGATGTGCGCCCCTTTACCCCACAGGTCATGCTCGGTATTCCCGCCGCGCTGACTCTGGCCTTCAACCCGGACAACTGGTTGCAACTGCCCTACGCCATCGCCGAAAACAGCCCGCTAAGCCTCACGCTGGCCGGTATTGGTCTGCTGGTGCTGGCCTGGAGCTGGTTCAAGCTGGCCCGTCACCTGAGCCTCTATTGCGACCATATTGCGCCGCGGATCGGCAAGGTAACTCAGGACAAATTCAGCCTCACCAGCCGCTTGCTGCTGCGCTCCCTGCTTGCCGCCCTCCCCTTGCCCGCCATGATACTGATGGTGCGCGGCCTGCTCGAAGGGGCCTGGCAATACCCGTTTGCGGTGGCGGTGGCGCGCGGCCTTGGCGAGATCTGGTTTCTGCTGCTGGCACTGGTGATGGCTCGCCACCTGACGCTGGAGCGGGGGATTTTGATCCACCACTTCCGCTGGCCTCGGGAACAGGTGCAAAAGGTGTGGGGGCAGTTTCGCACCCTGCTGCTGGTGCTGATCCCGAGTTTCTTTGTGCAGGGGATGGCCAACAGCTATCAGGAGCACGCCTTCTACGACTCCCTCGGCCGGATGGCCTTCATGATCGGTGCACTCTGGCTGCTGCTCTTTTTTGCCCGCCTCAACCGGGAGCGATTGCCGCTCACCTGGGGCCAGACCGACATGACCAAGCCCCATCTGCTACACCACTTCATCTGGAACAGCCTGATGCTGGCGCCGCTGCTGGCGGTGATCGGCGCCCTGTTTGGCTACTTCTATACCTCGCGCACCCTGCTGCGCCAGCTGGAGCTTAGCCTGCTGATGGGGCTGGGTTGCCTGCTGATCTACTATCTGGCCAGACGCTGGATGCTGATCCAGCGCCGCCGCCTCGCCTTCGAGCGTGCCAAGAGCAAGCGGGCCGAGATCCTGGCCCAGCGCGGCCGGGAAGAGGGGCATGACGAGCTCAGCTCCGAAACCCCGGACGTGGTGGAAGAGACTGAGCTGGATCTCGATACCATCAGCGCACAGTCGCTGGGGTTGGTGCGCACCCTGCTGATGCTGGGCTTCACCATGCTGGTGGTGGTGCAATGGTCGGATCTCAACTCCGCCTTCAGCTTCCTCAGCAATATCGAGGTGTGGCAGGTGAGCAGCAAGATTGGCGGCATCGAGCAGCTCTCGGCCATCACCTTGCAGGATCTGATGCTGACCGCCTTCGTCTTCATTCTGACCGTGGTGACAGCCCGCAACCTGCCGGGGCTGATGGAGCTGACCCTGCTGCAACACCTGAGCCTCTCCCCGGGTACCGGCTTTGCCCTCACGACCACCAGCAAATATCTGGTGATCCTGATCGGTGCCCTCACCGGCTTCTCCATGCTGGGCATCGACTGGTCGAAGACCCAGTGGCTGGTCGCCGCCCTCTCGGTGGGGCTGGGTTTCGGTCTGCAGGAGATCTTCGCCAACTTTGTCTCAGGCCTCATCATCCTGTTTGAGAAGCCAATCCGGCTCGGTGACACCGTCACCATCCGCGATCTCACCGGCACCGTCACCAAGATCAAGACCCGGGCCACCACCATAGTGGATTGGGATCGCAAGGAGATCATCGTGCCCAACAAGGCCTTCATCACCGAACAGTTCATCAACTGGTCGCTCTCCGATGCCATCACCCGGGTCAAACTGCGGATCCGGATCGGCCTGACCCGGGATCCGAAACTGGTGCAGCGCATTCTGGAAGAGTCCATCCAAGCATCGACCCTGGTATTGGAGACGCCGACGCCAGAGGTCTTCCTGATCGAATTCACCGACTCGGCACTGATCTACGAGATCCGCCTCTACGTCAACAACATGGATCACCGGATGCCCATCACTCACGAGGTTCACTCGCTGGTGCTGGAGAAGATGCAGCAGCAGGGACTTACCCTGCCCCATCAACAGATCGACATTCACCTGAGCCGCGGCTGATCCGCGAGGTAAAAGGAGCAGAACATGCAGATTATTGCCCACCGTGGCGCCAGCGGCCTGGCCCCCGAAAACACTCTCAAGGCGATGGCCAAAGCGCTGGAATTGGGAGCGTCAGCCATCGAGATCGACGTGCAGGCGGCCGATGGCGAGTTGTGGGTCTTCCACGACCGGCGGCTGGAGCGCTGCACCAATGGCAAGGGGGTGCTGACCGAACAATCCCGCTCATATCTGGAGCAACTCGATGCCGGTGAAGGAGAGGTGATCCCGACCCTGTGGCAGGTGATGGAGATCATCGCCGGACGCTGCGAGCTGCATATCGAGCTCAAGGGGGCCCATACCGCCGATGCGGTGGCAGCCCTGACCCGACGGGCAGAGGCCGAGCTGGGCTTTACTCCCGGCCAGTGGGTGGTCTCCTCCTTCCACCACCCGGAGCTGGCCCGATTTGCCGCCTTGCGGCCCGATATCCGGCTCGGTGCCCTGACCGCCAACCTGCCGCTCAACCTGGCGCAGTTTGCCGACGAGCTGGGGGCCTGGTCCATCAATTGCGATGTTGATTTCATCGACACCGCGCTGGTCGATGATGCACATCGCCGAGGGCTCAAAGTTCTGGTTTATACCGTTGATTATCCAGAAGATTATGAAACGCTCTCTAGCATGGGGGTCGATGGAATCTTCACCAATCGACCAGATCGTTTTCTGGCGCAGTAAGGGGGGGATACGCGCATGGATAACCACTGATTTAGGCACTAACTTTAAATAGCTGACCGGGATACAAAGAGTTCAACTTCAGCCGATAAACAGAGGCTCATAACAATAACTAGATTCCACACACACTTCAGACTGACGCTCACAAGGATGTAACTATGAACTTATCCATTAAAAACAAGCTTGTCCTGGCTATCGGGGTCATCATTTTGGTGATCACCTGCCTGCAGGTCTGGTACAACACCTCGCAACTGCGCAGCGAGACCCAGCGACTGGTCTGGAACATCATCGACGAAAGCTCCATGGCCAACGTCAAGGGGATCTCCCGCTGGGTCGACTCCCGGATCAGCATGGTCAGCACCACCAAGGAAGCATTCGCCAAAGAAGATGAGCCCATCAGTCATCTGGCACAGTCCATGAATGCCGGTGGCTTCGACCTGGTCTATGCCGGTACCGCAGACGGCAAGATGATCCAGAGCAAACCAACCGACTTGCCCGCCGGTTATGACCCCCGTCAACGCCCCTGGTACAAGGACGCGGCCGCCGCAGGCAAGCTGGTCATCACAGCCCCCTATGCCGATATCTCCACCGGCCAGCTGATTGTTACCATTGCCGAGCCGTTCCAGCGCGGCAATACCCAGGGGGTCATCGCCGGTGACGTCTCCATCAGCTCACTGATCTCGGACATTCTGGCGGTCACCACCGAGGGCACCTACGCCATGCTGGTGGACAGCAATGGCACCATCATCGCGCACCCCGATGCCTCCCTGAGCCTGAAATCCGCCACCGCTCTGGCACCGGAACTGACTGCCGCCTACATCAATCAGGTCGCCCATGACGGCATGATCAACGAGCTGGTGATCAGCGGCAAGAAAGAGGTCTACGACTTTAATGCCATTCCCAATACCAACTGGTATTACGGCATGATGGTGGATGAAGAGATCGCCTACCAGTCGGTACGCCGCATGGTTACCTCCTCCCTCATTCAGGGGCTTATCACCATACTGATCGTGGCAGGCTTCTCCTATGTCGCCATCAACAGCTCGCTGGCCCCTCTGAAAACCCTGGGCGAAGCGATTGCCGATCTCTCCCGTGGCAACGGCGATCTGACCCGCCGCATCAAGATTGAACGTGAGGATGAAGTAGGCGCGGTTGCCAAACACGTCAACACCTTCATCGAGCGGATCCATGTGATGGTGCAGGATATCTCCAACTCCTCCGGCCAACTCAACCAGCAGGCCAAGTCCTCCCACAGCATGGCGGAGAAGGCCAATCAGGGGCTGGCACGCCAGCAAAACGAGATCTCCCAGATCGCCACTGCGGTACACGAGATGTCAGCCACCGCAGTCGAGGTCGCCAGCAACGCCGAGCAGACCGCCGAAGCGGCCCGCAGCTCCTCCAGCAGCTGCGAGCATGGCAAGCAGGTGATTGCCCGCAACCAGCGCTCCATCACCGATCTGGCCACCCAGGTGGAACAGGCCTCCAACATCATTCAGGAACTGGAGAAAAACGCTCAGGAGATCAACACCATCCTCTCCACCATTCAGGGCATCGCCGAGCAGACCAACCTGCTGGCACTCAACGCAGCCATCGAAGCGGCACGTGCCGGTGAACAGGGCCGCGGCTTTGCGGTGGTAGCCGACGAGGTGCGCGTTCTGTCACAGCGTACCCACAGCTCCACCGTCGAGATCCGCAATATGATCGAAACCCTGCAACGCAATACCCAAGGGGCGGTCAGCACCATGCACGAAGGCCAGCTGCTGGCCCAGAACAGCGTGGATGACGCCAACAACGCCACCCATGCGCTGGAGCAGATCACCACCTCGATCAACCAGATCTCCGACATGGCGACCCAGATCTCCAGCGCGGCTGAAGAGCAGCGGGCCGTCACCGACGAGGTAAGCCGCAACATTCAGGCAGTGAAAGATGTCTCGGACGAACTGGCAGTGGATGCAGACAGCTCACGCCATCTCTCTGAACAACTTAAAAATATTTCGGGTGAACTGAGCAATCAGGTCGGCATGTTCCGCATTTGAGCATGAGCAAAAGGGGCCGTACAGGCCCCTTTTATTTTTCTAAATAGCGCTTAATTTTCAGTGAGTAATCTCACATTACCCGCCAAATACCCCACCTTGAAATCCTTGTAATTCGTCTGGAATTATCAGATCACCGCCGTGGTCACCGCCGCATTTCGGATTACATATTTCTATCCGAATAGATAAATGCCAATAATTCTCATTAAAAAATTACAATAAAAAACTTAAAATTTTTTTCGCGAGTACCTAAAAAGAGAGGTGATTCGCATTTTATTGAAAGAAAACTACGTACAATCCAGAAGTTAAAGTACTCGTAGCTAGGTGTTCAACTGCTCAGCAACACCAAAAAATGACGATAATAACGACATTTTCATCCAGGGATTTGGGTGTTTTATAGAAAAATAGCCAATAAAAAGGGAATAAAACCTAGCAGTTTGACTTGCATCAAGCCTGAATTTTTTTCATAGAGCAAAATCGTGCCCAGCAAATCTATCCCTAAGGAGGCAGATGTGGATATTATCAAGACCGATGTGGCCATCATCGGTGCTGGCGGTACCGGCTTACGCGCCGCTATCGCTATAGCCGAATCACAGCCAGACCTGGACATCGCCCTGATTTCCAAGGTTTACCCGATGCGCAGCCACACGGTTGCTGCCGAAGGCGGCGCCGCCGGTGTCGTCCGTGATGACGACTCCCTCGAAAACCACTTCAACGACACCGTCTCCGGTGGTGACTGGCTGTGCGAGCAGGACGTTGTGGAATACTTCGTCAACAACGCGACCAAAGAGATGATCCAGCTGGAGCACTGGGGTTGCCCTTGGAGCCGCAAGCCGGATGGCAAAGCCAACGTGCGTCCGTTTGGTGGCATGAAGGTTCCGCGTACCTGGTTCGCCGCAGACAAGTCCGGTTTCCATATTCTGCACACCCTGTTCCAGACCTCCGTCAAATACCCGAGCATCAAGCGCTTCGACGAGCATTTCTGCCTTGATCTGATCGTGGACGACGGCCGTGTCCAGGGCGTACTGACCTTCGACATCCAGAACGGTATCACCCGCTTCATCCAGGCCAAATCCGTGATCGTGGCAACCGGCGGCGCTGGCCGTGTCTATCGCTACAACACCAACGGTGGCATCGTCACCGGCGACGGCATGGCACTGGCCTACCGTCACGGCGTACCGCTGCGTGATATGGAATTCGTCCAGTATCACCCGACCGGTCTGCCGGGCACCGGCATCCTGATGACCGAAGGTTGTCGTGGTGAGGGTGGCGTCCTGCTGAACAAGGATGGCTACCGCTACCTGCAAGACTACGGCTTGGGCCCGGAAACCCCGATCGGCCAGCCGAAGAGCAAATACATGGAACTGGGTCCGCGCGACCGCGTTTCCCAGGCATTCTGGCAAGAGCAACAGAAAGGCCGCGTCATTCAGGGCCCGATGGGCGATGTGGTTCACCTCGACCTGCGTCACCTCGGCGAGAAGTACCTGAAAGAGCGTCTGCCGTTCATCTGCGAACTGGCCAAAGCCTACGTCAACGTGGATCCGGCCAAAGAGCCTATCCCGGTACGTCCGACTGCCCACTACACCATGGGTGGTATCGAGACCGACAACAAGTGTGCCACCCGTCTGCCCGGCCTCTACGCCGCGGGCGAATGTGCCTCCGTCGGTCTGCACGGTGCCAACCGTCTGGGTTCCAACTCCCTGTCCGAGATCGTGGTATTCGGCAAGCTGGCCGGTGAGCAGGCTGGTGAATTTGCCAAGACTCAGAAGCATGGCAATACCGAAGCACTGGCCGCCAAGGCTGAGGCGCTCATCAAGCAGCACCTCTCCCTGATGGACATAGACGGTACCGAAAACCCGGCCGATATCCGCAACGAGCTGGGCATGTCCATGGAAGCCGGTGTCGGTATCTACCGTACCGAAGAGCTGATGCAGGGCACCATCGACAAGATCAACGAGCTGAAAGCCCGTTACAAGAAGGTCAAAATCAACGACAAGTCCTCTGTCTTCAACACCGATCTGCTGTACGCCATCGAACTGGGTTACATGCTGGACGTGGCTGAAGCCATGGCGCACTCCGCCATCAATCGTAAAGAGTCCCGCGGTTCCCACCAGCGTCTGGATGGTTACGAAGAGCGCGATGACGTGAACTTCCTCAAGCACACGCTCTCGTTCTACAAAAATGGCGAAACGCCCTCCATCGATTACTCCGATGTGAAGATCACTAAGTCCCAGCCGGCAAAACGCGTGTACGGCTCCGAGGGTGAGAAACAAGACGAGGCTAAAAAGAATGGCTGAGATGATTGAAATTGAGATCCTGCGCTACCGTCCGGAACAGGATAACGAGCCCTGGATGCAAACCTTCCAGGTGCCATACCAGAGAGAGATGTCTCTGCTGGACGCCCTGCAGTACATCAAGGATCACCTGGACTCTACCCTGAGCTTCCGCTGGTCCTGCCGGATGGCGATCTGCGGCTCTTGCGGCATGATGGTCAACGGTGTGCCCAAGCTGGGTTGCAAGGCGTTCCTTCGCGACTACCTGCCGGGCAAGATGACCGTCGAGCCGCTCAACAACTTCCCGATCGAGCGCGATCTGGTGGTCGACATGTCCGACTTCATCGAGAAGCTGGAGAGCATCAAGCCGTACATCATCCCGAGCGAGCCGCGCAGCCTGTGTGATGGCGAGTACATCCAGACTCCGGCCCAGATGGCGCAGTACAAGCAGTTCTCCCAGTGCATCAACTGTGGTCTCTGCTACGCGGCCTGCCCGCAGTACGGCATCAACAAGAAGTTCACCGGTCCGGCGGCACTGGCTCTGGCCTATCGCTACAACGTCGATAACCGCGATGCTGGTGCCAAAGAGCGTATGCGCATCATCAGCCAGGACGAAGGCGTCTGGGGCTGTACCTTCGTGGGCTACTGCTCCGAAGTGTGCCCGAAGGGCGTCGATCCGGCGGCGGCCATCCAGCTTGGCAAGGTCGAAAGCGCCAAGGACTACATGATCGCCATGTTCAAGCCAGATTGAGAGCAGGATTGAGACCATGAACAACACTGATAGCAAACGTAAACCTTACGTCCGCGAAATGAAGAAAGACTGGTGGCTGAAGAACGCCTTCTACACCGGTTACATGATCCGTGAAGGCACCAGTATCTTCGTCTCCATCTACGCCGTTGTGCTGATGTGGGGCCTGATGCGCCTGGTTCAGGGTCAGGAAGCGTTCAACGGCTGGCTGGAATCCCTGCAAAGCCCGATCGCCATCCTGTTCCATGTCGTCGCTCTGGCGGCGTGCCTGTTCCATGCCAAAACCTGGTTCGCCCTGGCGCCGAAAGCCATGCGTATCTTCCGTGGTGAAGACCTGGTGCCGGAGAAGCCGATCGTTCTCGCCCAGTATGTGGCGCTGGCGGTGGTGTCCCTGCTTGTCCTGATCATCGTGGCCTGAGGAGAAAACAATGAGACGTTCTGACGAACCAATTTACTGGGGTCTGTTTGGTGCGGGTGGCATGGTCGTTGCCATGCTGCTGCCGGTCATTGTCCTCATCACCGGTCTGCTGGTGCCCATGGGCATCATGGACGTGGAAACCATGAGCTATGACCGCGTGCACGCGTTCGCCAGCTCCTGGTGGGGTGCCTGCATCCTGCTGGTGATCATCGCCCTGCCAGTCTGGCACGGCATGCACCGTATCTACCACGGTCTGCATGATCTCGGGATCCACACCACCAAGCTGCACCACTATGTGTTCTATGGCTTTGCCTTCCTGGTATCTGCCATTAGTGTCGGCCTGCTGATGGTACTGGTACTCCAGTAATCACATCTGACTGATTGACCAAACCGGGCCTCGTGCCCGGTTTTTTATTGCCCCACTTTCCCGCCCCTGCTTTTTATTCACTCAAACAATTCGATAAAAACCAGATTATCGTCCAAGCATATGGCGATCGCAGTCACATAACACCAATACATTCGTCATTTGTAGCAAACCATTTTGACCACCATCAATTTAGTGACATCCATATCAATTATAATTATTCAGATTAAATAATTATTCATATGGAGCTAGCTAATGACAGACAAAACACGCTCGGTGAGCATAGGCAGTTACCTGGCTCTGGCCTTCGCCGTGGTCTTCTTCTCCGGACTGTTGCAATCCGGCGAGTGGTACGGGGTATTCGATTTCACCACGCTGAACGGCTCGTTCGGCACCATGGTCCAGAGCGTCAGCGAGAATGGTGACGGCATCAAGACCGCCATGACCGACATGCGCGGCAAGGGGGGCAACGGGGCGAGAGACGGCTTTCTGTTCGCCCTGACCCTGATCCCCACCGTGATGTTTGCCCTCGGTATGATCAATGTGCTGGAGCACTACGGCGCGCTGGAAGCGGCCCGCAAGTTGCTGACCCCGCTGCTGCGTCCGCTGATGGGGATCCCGGGCAATACAGGTCTGGCACTGATCGCCTCCCTGCAGAGTACCGATGCCGGTGCCGCCATGACTCGTCAGCTCAAGGATGAAGGGCTCATCACCAAGCGTGAAACCGACGTGTTCACCATGTTCCAGTTCTCCGCTGGTGCCACCATCGTCAACTTCTTCTCCTCCGGCGCCGTGCTGTTCACCCTGACGCTGGCAGATGGCAGCCCGGCGGTCAGCTCCTCCATCGGTCTGGCTGTCATCGTGATGTTCGCCTTCAAATTTGTCGGGGCCAACCTGTTCCGGGTCTACCTCAATATGAGCGAAGGCAAGCAGACCGATAACAACACCCAGCAGACCCTCAACACTCAGGAGCAAGCCAAATGAGCCAGGCCAACATCAAGAAACCCATCGTCACCGATATCTTCGTCGAAGGGGCCAAGAAGGGCTGGGTCATCGCCACCACCTCCACCGTACCCAACGTACTGATGGCCTTCGTCATCATCAAGGCGCTGCAGATCACCGGCGCGCTGGATGCCATGGGCGCCATCTTCTCCCCTGTCATGGCCATCTTCGGGTTACCCGGTGAGGCGGCAGCCGTGTTGATCGGCGCCTGGATGTCGATGGGTGGCGCGGTCGGTGTGGTCATCACCCTGTTCGATCAGGGCATCCTCAACGGCACCCACATCGCCATTCTGGCGCCAGCCATCTACCTGATGGGCTCACAGGTGCAGTACATGGGCCGCATCCTCGGCTGCATCGGCACCGAAGGGCGTTACATCCCCATCATGGTCGCCATCTCGGTACTCAACGCCTTCGGCGCCATGCTGGTGATGAACATCCTTCTCTGACCCGAACCTGATAGTGGAGCAAGCAATGACTTTTTCTCTGGATCAATACCTGACCGAACTGGCCCCGCTGATCAATCTGGATTGCGGATCCCTGCACCAGCCGGGCATTGCGGCAGTGGCCGACCTGATGGCCGCCAAATATGAGGTGATGGGCGGCTGGCAGATCAAGCGGGTCGACTGTGGCGCCGCGGGGGTGGGGCTGGAGATCCGCAACCAGCCCGAAGCGGCGCAGATCGATGTAATGCTGATCGGCCATATGGATACCGTCTTCCCGGTCGGCACCGCCGCCGCCCGCCCGATGAGCATCGATGGTGAGCGCGCCTACGGCCCCGGTGTCTCCGACATGAAATCCGGCCTGCTCAACATCGTCTATGCCCTGCGTGAACTGCCCCGTGAGGTGCGCGATCGCCTGAGCATCTGCGTCTGCATGAACCCGGATGAGGAGATCGGCTCCCTGCACTCCAGCGACTGGCTGGCAACGGTGGCTAAACAGGCAAAACAGGTGCTGGTGGCCGAAGCGGCCCGAGCGGATGGCTCGCTGGTCAAGGCGCGCAAGGGGATGGCCCGTTATCGCATCGACTTCACCGGCAAGGCGGCTCACGCGGGCAACGAACCGCAGAAGGGGCGCAGCGCCATCACCGAGCTGGGCCACTGGATCCTGGCTATCAACGCCCTGACCAACTTCGAGAGCGGCACCACCCTCAACATCGGCATTGTCGAGGGTGGCAACGGTGCCAACATAGTGCCGGCCCACGCCAGCGCGGTGGTGGATGTCCGTTTCTGGGACAATCAGGAGTACAGCTTGGTCAACGATCATCTGTTGACCCTGGTCGAGCGGCCCCATCTGGACGGGGTCACCATCAAGCTGACCCGTGAGGCGCATAAACCGGCCATGGTGCCGTCAGAGGGTACTCAGGCACTGATGCTGCTGGTGGAAGAGTGTGGCGCCGAACTGGGGCTGCCGATCAGCTGGCAGGAGGTTGGGGGCGGCTCCGATGCCAACCTGACCGCCGCCCTCGGCATCCCCACTCTGGATGGTCTGGGCCCTATCGGTGCCGGTTTCCACAGTGACGAAGAGTATCTGGATCTGGCCAGCATTGCCCCGCGCATCGAGCTGCTGGTGAAGGTACTGACCCGGCTGGCAGACTGACAAGCTCTCACGTAAAAAAGGGCCAGCCGGTTTTCACCGGCTGGCCCTCTGTCCATCTGTTCCTCCTGAATGACAGCCCCCCTTCGCTATTACTCCATCGGTGGCAAGAAGCGGCGCATCACCTCATCCGAATGCCCCCCTTCCTGAAATGCCACCAGCGACTGATTGAGGATGTTCACCAGCTGGTGGCCGCGGGGGGAGCCCTTGCTCACCAGCAGATAGAATCCCTTGCGGCTGGGCAGGGCGAGATTGAGCAACCCGCTCTCGCTGCGGTAGATGCCAAGGCTGATGCCTGCCACCAGAGGTTCGATTTCGCTCGGCAGAAAGTCGCAACGATCCCGCTCCAGCATATCGAGCGCCTGCTGCAACTGCTTGACCCGGCGTGGCTCCTGCGCAAGCCCGTAGGGTGTGTAGTTGTAGCCAATCACCCCGCACACCCGGGAACGATTGACCGTCTGCAGATCCGGCGGTTCGGGGTAGCGGCGCTTGAGATAGAAGAAACCGAGGTGGGTGTAGTAGAGGGGAACGCTGTAGAAGGCAAACTCGGCCCGCTCCGGCTTGTAGCTGGCATCCCAGGTCAGCTCGCACAGACCATTCTGGCGATAATCCGCCAGCTCCTGCTGCACCCGCGCCCAGGGCAGATAGCGGATCTGGTGCGAGAGCCCGCTCTGTTGCAGGGCATCGAGCACCAGCGTCGTCGCCGAACCGGTCAGGCGGCTGGTATCGGGCACCCCGTCCTTGCGCTCCCAGTAGGTAAAGGGGGCCCACTCGTTGCCCTCCCCCAGACAGATCTTCACTGGCGGCTCTTGCCCCCATAGCGCGGGGGACAAGATGGCCATCGCCAATCCCGCCCACCATGTTGCCACTCGTTTCATCTCCCGCTCCCGGACTGTTGATCCCTCTTGCAGCTTAGCCCAGAAGGGATTTTGCTCACTTTGCAGGGGCGCTTTCATGCCACAACGCCAGCAAATTGGCCGGAATGGCACCATAACGAAGCTGCGGCGTCTGGTGCCAGTCAGCCAACTTTTGCAGGGCTTTCGCCAGATCCTGTGCAAGCGTGCGGGTCACTCTCACCCCGGCTTCCAGATAGAGGCTCTTGATCTCGAAGATCCCCTGCTGGCGATGGGCCTTGGCATCCATCCTGCCCACCAGCTTGCCACGATGGAGCAAGGGCAACACGAAGTAACCGTATTGGCGCTTGGGGGCCGGGGTATAACACTCGATGCGATAGTCGAAGTTGAACAGATCCTTGGCTCGCTTGCGATCCCACACCAGCGGGTCAAACGGCGACAAGGCGGTGGTATGGGTTGCCTTGAGGGTGCCCGCCTGTGCCCTTGCCAGCTCATCGGCCAGCGAGGCGTGCACAAAGGCGCCGTGCTGCCATCCCTCCACTCGTACCGGCAACAGCTCCCCCTCGTCCGCCAGTTGATGGAGCAGGGCGTCATATTTGCCGCGCCGCAGCCGGTAGTAGTCCGCAACCCAGCCAGTTTTGACCAGCCCCAGCGCCCGGCAGCTGGCGCGCACCATATCCCGCTGCGCCTGCTCGACGCTTGGCAGATCCCGCTGGTCACTCCACTCGGGGATGACCCGCTCGGCAAGGTCATAGACCCGCTGAAAGTTGCGCCGCTCCCGCACCATCAGCTGACCGCTGGTAAATAACACCTCCAGATGGCGCTTCTCCGGCTTCCAGTCCCACCAGCCGTTCCCCTTGCCGGTTGTGCGTTCAAAGTCAGCCGCCCGCACCGGGCCGTGCTGGCGAATGCGCTCGATAAGCTGGCCAATCTCCTGCTGATGGGTAGCGAGCCAGTTGGCCGAAAACTTCCAGCCCATGGCGACGGGGTCGAGCATCCGATGGCGCAACAGCCGGTAATCTTCGCGGGGCACAAAGCAGGCCTCGTGGGCCCAATATTCGAAGATCTCGCCGTCGGCCAGCAGCTGCTCCAGCCAGCTCGGTTCGTACTGGCCAAGCCGGCTGAACAGCACCAGATAGGGGCTGCGCGCCACCACCGAGATGGTATCGATCTGCAGCAGCGCCATGCGGCGAATGGTGGCCAGCAGATCAGCCGGGGTCGCCTTGTTGCGACGGGGGGCAAGCAGCCCCTGCGCCGCCAGTTGCAGATGACGGGCATCTTGCAGTGACAAATGGGTAATCGACATCAACAACCGCTCCCTGGTATCTGGCCATCGCGCGCCCGGCGGATGGCCAACAAAACCGGGGGAGACACCACGCTGGCATGCCTCCCCACCCTTTTTTGCCTGCGCCGCTATGAGTGAGTCGGGGGCAAGACCAGCTGATTGACCACCAGCATGATCTCTTGATAAGTGGCCTCTACCGTCTCGGGGGTCGGCTCCAGAATAAGGTCATCGGCATAGCCGTTGATGAGCGAGGTGATCTGGCGCGCCAGTCGCCGGGCATCGCCCGCCACAAACTCGCCGCTGTCGATCCCCTTTTGCAGGATCTGCTCCAGCACCTCGCGCCACGCCAGAATGATTTTGCGGTAGCTCTCGGCAAATACCGGGTCGCGCAGTGACTCGTTCCAGGCATCCAGATAGATGGCCCAGGAGGCATCCTGACTGGTCGGCAGGTTGTCCCGCACAAAGAGCGGCAACGCTTCGCGGGCTGGCAGCGGCAACAGCCACTCCCGCTGCTCGGCGATCTCCTGATAGGTGAAACGCTCCACGGCGCAGAGGCAGAGCTCCTTCCAATCCTTGAAGTAGTGGTAGACGTGACTGCGCGCCAGACCGGTACGCTCGGCAATATCACGGGTTGACGATGCCGCCATTCCCTTCTCTCGAAACAGGGCCAGTACGGCCTCGATGATCATCTCTTTGCGCTGTTCTGCTGATGGGCGTGCCATCTGACCTCCTGCGATATCAATCGATCTGCTTGACTTTGAGCAGTCGCTCAAACAAACTTTGAGCACTCGCTCAAACTTGGCGTTTCCGACATCTTAGGAGATAACCCATGACAACACCAACCACTTCGGCAGCCTGTTGCGACGAGCAGGCCACGCCGTTGCCACACTCGGCCGGTCGTTCGCTGGGGGCGATTGCACGGGCCAATCCCCTCAAGCTGGCGGGCACCTTCTCGCTGGTGGCCCTCGAAAACATCCTGCTGGTGGTCTATCCCCTGTTCGCCGGCTTTGCCATCGACGCCATCGTCAAGGGCCAGTGGTGGCAGGCTTCAAGCTACGCCCTGATCGTGCTGCTGTTCTGGCTCATCGGCGCCCTGCGCCGAGCGGTCGACACCCGCACCTTTACCCATATCTATGCGGCACTGGCGGTGCCGGTGATCCTGACCCAGCGCCAGCAGCAGGAGGGGCAATCCACCATAGTGGCGCGGGTCACCCTGGCGCGGGAGTTTGTCGACTTCTTCGAGAAACATATCCCGATCCTGGCCACCAGCCTGATCTCCATCGTCGGTGCGGCCGTGATGCTGATGGTGATCGAGTTCTGGGTCGGCATCGCCTGCATGGGGGTATTGCTGCTGTTCGGCCTGCTGCTGCCCGGCTTTTCACGCAAAAACCAGCTGCTGCACGAGCGGCTCAACGATCGGCTGGAACACGAAGTCAAACTGGTCACTCATGCCCAATCAGCCAGCCTCGCCCGCCACTACCGCGCGCTGGCCTGGCTCCGTATCCGGATTTCGGATCGGGAGGCACTCGCTTTTCTGGCGGTCGGCATCAGCGCCTCCCTGCTGTTCCTGCTGGCCATCACCATGCTGATGGCCCAGCCCCAGGTCTCGGCAGGCCATGTCTATGCTGTGATGACCTACCTCTGGAACTTTGTCACCAGCCTGGATGAGGGGCCCGGTCTTGCCGATCAGCTGGCCCGGCTGAGAGATATCGGTCGCCGGGTCAACACCACCCAACCCGATGAACTGATTTGATATTTTGTATCTGTAACCGGAGTAGAAGATGAATCCGACCACCCTTTGCCAACGAGCGTTGACCATGTGCATCAGCTGTTTTTTCCTCACCGCCTGCGGCCCCAAGATGAGCGACTTTGAGCCCAACACCAGCTACTGGTTCAAGGAGAAACCGGCAGAGGAGAGTGCCCCGCTGGCGCAAGACATGAAGGTGGATATCGCCATCATAGGTGGTGGCTACAGCGGCCTCTCCAGTGCCTGGCATCTGGCCAAGGCCAATCCGTCGCTCAAGATCGCCATCTTCGAGGCCAAGCAGGTGGGCAGCGGCGCCTCGGGCCGCAACGGCGGCATGGTGTTGCCGGGCTCCGAGGTGATGGACCTCTACGAAGAGGGGGAAGCGAGCAAGCGCCACTACGATCTCACCGTCGCCAGCATGCGCAAGCTGCAGGCGTTGGTCGCCTCAACCGGCGTCGAGGCCGACCTCAAGCTCGATGGCTATGTGGAGGCGATCCTCGATGAGGAGGATATCGCCGAGTACCGCGACTATGTGAAAACCGCCAATCGCCTCGGCATCCCGCTGCAATACTGGAACGCCGACACCACCGAAGAGAAACTCGGCACCGACCGCTACGCAGGCGCCGTCTACGACCCCAATGGCGGTCAGGTACACGCCATGAAGCTGGTCAACGCCCTGCACAAGGCGGTGGAGCACGCGGGCGTCACCATCTATGAACAGAGCCCGGTTCTCGGGATCAAGGAGGGGAAGCAGATCGAACTGAACGTGGCCGACAAGTACAAGGTGACCGCCGACAGCATAGTGCTGGCGACCAACGGCTATACCTCAAAACTTGGCTACTTCAGCGGCCGGGTCTTTCCGGTGCACGCCCAGAGCGCCGTCACCGAGCCGCTTACCAAAAAGCAGCTGGCCGCCATCCAGTGGCAGAGTCGGGTGCCCTACTACGACACCCGCAACATCCTGTTCCATCTGGTATTGACCCCGGATAACCGCATCGTCATCGGTGGCGGCAATGCCGAGTACGTCTTCAACGATGGCCTCAAATACAAGGGCGATCTCAACCGGGTCAGCGAGATGATGATGACCGAGCTGGTGACCCTCTATCCGGCCCTCAAGGGGATCAAATTTGAGCAGGTATGGGACGGGGTACTCGGCATGACCGGCGACAGCACCGAAGCGGTGGGGGTGATGGGGGCTCACAAGAACATCTACTACACCCTCGGCTACAACGGCCACGGCATCAACCTATCCTTCCTGTTTGGCGACATTGTAGCCAGCCTCTATCAGGGCAAGGAGCATCCCTGGTTCAACCACGCGGAGCAGACGCTGCCGATGTGGCTGCCGCCAGAGCCGTTCAAGTCAATCGGCGTCAAATCTGCCCTGATGTACTACCAGTGGCAGGACAAGGGCTACAAGGAGTAGCGCCGGGCAAAAATCCGACGAGTAACAGACAAAGGCACGCCTCAGGGCGTGCCTTTCTGCAATACCGCCACATCGGCGTGGGGGAAGCAGAGTTCGGCCTGCCAGCTGGCGGCCAGCACCTGAAACGATGCCTCGGCAAAGAAGACGATGTGGGTCGGGTCGTGGCGATAGCGCCAGTTTTTAAACCGCTCGTCACTGAGCACCCGCTGAGTCTGCAGCACCAGCATGCCGCCGGGCTTGAGACAGGCCCACAACCGGTCAAGCACGGCACGCGGTTCGGCAATGTGCTCGATCACCTCGGTACTGGTGATGAAGTCATACTGACGCGTCAGCAACTCGGGAAAGTCGGCATAGAACTTATCATATCCAACCATGTCGTAACCCGCCTCACGCCCCATCGCCACCAGCGCAGGGCCCGGGCCACAGCCAAAATCGAGACCACTGGCAGGTAGCGGCACCCGCGCCAGCACTTCGCCAAAAGCCCGCATCAAAAAAGTGCGATAACGGGGATCATCCACCCGATTGTCGTGACCGTCATAGACCGCCTTCTCCGCCGCCTCATCCAGATGATCCGCCTCATCCAGCCAGACCAGCTCGCACGCGAGGCAGCGATGATAGCGCTTGCCCGCCACCGGCAGAGGATAACTGCGATGGCTGGCACACAGGGGACAGCTGACGGTGGATGACATGGCTATTCCTCTTGGGGGATTCCTGTTGGATAACAGCGGCGCAGATTGCCTGCCCGCTGCCTCGCTGACAACTTTTTTTGCTCCTTAAGGGTTTCTTAAGTTTGCCCTTTTACTCTCAAACCATCGCAAGAGAAGGAGTCACCCATGACCATCGAGATCCAGGCCCCCTACCGATTGCTGCTAGCCAAGTCCCCGCAGCAGGTCATGGCGCTGCAAACCTATATCCAGGCCGCCTACACCCTCGAATTCAACGCCCGCATCCCCCATTTTCTCCCCTGTCTGCTGGGGCTATATCGGGCGGACGGGACGCTGGTCGGTGCCTGTGGTCTCAATCATGCCAGTGAGGGGCCTCTCTATCTGGAACAGTATCTGGAGCAACCCATCGAGGCCGCCATCAACACCCGCCTCGGGGTCTACCCAGCACGCAATCGGATTATCGAAGTGGGCAATCTGGCCTGCAGCGAACCAGGCAATGCCCGCCTGATGTTCGCGGCCCTGTGTCGTCTGCTGTGTGAAAACGCCCTCGACTACGTGGTCTTTACCGGCACGGCCAAGCTGCGCAACAGCTTTGCCCGACTGCAACTCAACCCGGTGGAGCTGGCCCCCGCCCAGGCTCATCAGGTGGGGGCCGACGCCGACGCCTGGGGTGAGTACTACCGCTGCCAACCCAAGGTGATGGTGGGTGACATCAATCAGGGGCGCGAGGTGCTCGCCCAGCGCAGCCTGCTGCTCAATCTGCTGGCCCCCATGCCGACCCTGTTTGAGGATGCCGGCAAGAGCAGTGATAACCAGACCCATCAAAAAAGGTGCGCCCAATGAGCCTGTTCGACGCCATCGCCAAACATGCCCGCGAGAATCCGCAATCCCCTGCGCTGTTGAGCAGCCAGCAGCGCCTCGATTACCAGACCCTGTGGCAACAGATCCAGCGTCTGGCCAGCCAGCTGCAACAGCTCGACATCAGCCGTCTGGCGCTGCAACTGGACAACGGCCTGCCCTGGGCGCTGATGGATCTGGCCTGCACCAAAGCCGGGATCGTGGTCATACCGGTACCCCACTTCTTCAGCCTTGAGCAGCAAGATTGGCTGCTGGAGAGCAGCGGCGCCGATGCGCTGGTTGGCCCGGCTCATCAGGGGTGGCACGCCGCCGAACCGCTCTTGCTGGTCAGCGGCGAACTGCCGCTCTGGCGCCGCACACCGGCAACCCTCCCGGCATTGCCACAGGGCACTGCCAAGATCACCTACACCTCCGGCACCACGGGCCAGCCCAAAGGGGTCTGCCTCTCGCTGGCCAGCATGATGGCGGTGTGCGAATCGCTGGCCGAGCATGTCGCGCCAGCCAAGGTGGAAAAACACCTGACCCTGCTGCCGCTGGCGACCCTGCTTGAGAACCTCACCGGCCTCTATGTGCCGCTGCTGACCGGTGCCTGCAGCCGCATTCCATCTCTCGGGGAGCTCGGCTTCACCGGCTCCAGTTCGCTCAATCCAACCATGCTGGGGGAGGCCCTGCTGCGTTGGCCGACCCACAGTCTGGTGCTGGTGCCCGAACTGCTGCGCCTGCTGCTGGGGCTCTGCACCAGCACACCGACGCTGGCCCAGCAGCTCAAGAGCCTGCGCTTTATTGCCGTCGGTGGCGGCAAAGTAGCACCCGACCTGATCAAACACGCCCGTCAGCTCGGCCTGCCGGTGTATGAGGGATATGGCCTCTCGGAGTGCGGCTCCGTGGTGGCGCTCAACAGCCCGGATGCTGACAAGCCCGGCAGCGTCGGCCGCCCCCTGCCCCACACCCGGGTCACCATCGCCAGCGACGGCGAAATTATGGTGAGCGGCAGTGCCATGCTGGGCTATCTCGGCAGCAACGAACCGACTCCCGAACAGATTGCCACTGGCGAACCTTCTGCCACGCAGATCGCCACAGGCGATCTGGGTCATCTTGATGATGAGGGCTACCTCCATATCACCGGGCGCAAGAAGAATGTCCAGATCACCGCCTTTGGCCGCAACTTCTCCCCAGAGTGGGTGGAGGCCGAAGCACAGCTCTGCCCCGCCATCGCCCGCATCGTGGTCTTTGGTGATGGTCAGCCCGCCAACGTGGCGCTAATCCAGCCCCTGCCGGGGAAAGAGGCGGATCTGCCCCGCCAGATCGCCGGTCTGAACCAGCGGCTGCCCGATTATGCCCGCCTGCACCACTGGTTGCCGGTGGCACTCGACCAGCATCCCGGCCTGCTGACCGCCAACGGGCGCCCCCGTCGCAACGAGATTTACCAACACTTTTCCCGGCAAATCAGCCAATGCCTTACAGGAGAATCGTCATGAGCTTCTACCAGACTCTGCAACAAGCCACTGCTCAGGAGCGTGAGCATCTGTTCAACGCCCCCATTATCGAAGCCTGTCGCCGTGGCGATATCAGCCGTGACACCTATCTCGCCTTTCTGGCACAGGCTTACTACCACGTGCGCCACACAGTTCCGCTGCTGATGGCAACCGGTGGCAAGCTGGGTCAGGAGTACGAGTGGGTGCGTGGCGCCCTTGCCGAGTACATCGACGAGGAGTATGGCCATCAGGAGTGGATCCTCAACGATATCCGCGCCTGTGGCGGTGATGCCGAGGCGGTGCGCCACGGCCAGCCCGGGCTGCCCATCGAGCTGATGGTGGCCTTCCTCTACGACCAGATCCAGCGCGGCAACCCCATGGGCTTCTTCGGCATGGTACAGGTGCTGGAAGGCACCAGCGTGGCCATCGCCCTCACCGTCGCCGACCAGCTGAAAAAGGGTCTCGGCCTGCCACCCCAGGCGATGAGCTACCTGAGTTCCCACGGCGCCCTGGATCAGGAGCACCTCAAGTTCTTTGAATCCTTGATGGATAAGGTCGAGAGTCCGGCGGATCAGGCCGCCATCCTCCACGGGGCCAAGGTGGTCTACCGCCTCTATGGCGAGATGCTCTACAACCTCACCGCCACACCGTAAGTCGGCAGCAGATCAGCAGACAGCAAAAAGGGAACCCACACCATGAACCTTGAAGGAAAACTCGTGCTGCTCACCGGCGCCAGCGGTGGCATAGGTGAGGAGCTGGCGCAGGAGCTGGCGGCCCAGGGGGCACACCTGCTGCTGCACGGTCGTCGCGGCCCGGCACTGGAGCGGCTGTGCAAGTCACTGCCTCATCCCGAGCGCCATCAGGTGGTGCTCGCCGACCTCGGCTCTGCGCAGGATCGGGCCAAGCTGTTGCAACACCCTGCGCTGGAGGACGGGATCGACATCCTGATCAACAACGCTGGCTGCAACCAGTTTGCCTGGCTGGAAGATCAGAGCTTCGAGCAAGTGGAGCGCCAGCTGCTGCTCAATATCGAGGCGCCCATCCAGCTCACCCGTGCCCTGCTGCCAACCATGCGCAAGCCGGGGATCATCATGAACATGGGGTCGAGCCTGGGCAGCATCGGCTACCCCGGTTACAGCGTCTACTGCGCCAGCAAATTTGCCCTGCGCGGCTTTAGCGAAGCGCTGGGACGGGAGCTGGAGGGGAGCGGCATCAAGGTGCTGCACTTTGCCCCCCGCGCCACCCGCACCAAACTCAATTCCGAAGCGGCTTACGAGATGAATGCAGCGCTCGGCACCCAGACCGACAGCCCGCAGGAGGTGGCCGAAGAGGCTGTCATCGCCCTGTGCAACGAAACCCGCCGCAGCTGGCTCGGCTGGCCGGAAAAACTGTTCGTGCGGCTCAACGCCCTGCTGCCCGGCATTGTCGACAAGGCGCTGGCCAGACAGCTGCCGATCATCAAACGTTATGCCCGTCATCTTCAGCCAAGGACGGCTGATGCCGGCGCAAACAGTGCGCCACAACCAGACTTGTCCCGCCCGATCCCGACCAAGAAGGAGCATTAATATGAACTTTTTCCGTCAATCAGTGACCTCTTGTGCCATCGCCATCCTGCTGGGGTCCTCCTCGGTCATGGCCGCGGGTGATGCCCTCGTCCCCATCCAGCAACAGTGGGCCGTCTGCCAGTATCAACAGACCGGCAAGGCGAAAGAGAGCTGCCTCGAAACCCTGAGCACCCGGGCCGAAGCGGCCAGCGCCAAGGAGCCCTTTCGCGCCGATCTGCTGATCTGGTCGGCCATCGTCAAGAGCACCTGGGCTGGCGCCAAGGGCGGGCTGGGAGCGCTGGGGCTGGTGAAAGAGGCCAAAGCCAAGCTGGAGCTGGCGCTCAAGCAAGATCCCAAGGCGCTGGATGGCTCTGCCTACACAAGTCTGGGCTCCCTCTACTATCAGGTGCCCGGCTGGCCGGTCGGCTTTGGCGATGACGAAAAGGCAGAGCAGCTGCTCAAGCAGGCGCTGGCCATCAATCCGGATGGCATAGACCCCAACTTCTTCTATGGCGACTTCCTGCTGGATCAGGGTCGCAAGGCCGAGGCCAAAACCTATCTCGACAAGGCGCTGGCCGCCCCGGCCCGCCCGGGTCGCGAAGTGGCCGATGAAGGGCGCAGAATGGAGATCCGCGATCGGCTGGCCAAGCTATAAAACCCTGATGGATCAAAGAACTATTTAAACTCTGCCCACCAGCTTGCATACTGGTGGGCAGGGTTGTTTATGCCACGGCACGCCCTGGCGCTGAGCCAGATCGCCACACCCAACAAACAGGGAGAAAAGAATGCGGATCCTGCTGGTGGAAGATGATGTGATGCTGGGGGATGGTATGCAGGATGCACTGCGCCATAGCGGCTACACGGTGGACTGGCTGCAACAGGGGTTGCCCGCTCTGGCAGCCCTCAAGAGCGACGAGTTCGCCGCCCTGATCCTCGATCTCAACCTGCCCGACATCGATGGCCTCAGCCTGCTGCGCAAGTTGCGGCGAGAGGGCCACCAGCTGCCGGTGCTGATCCTCACCGCCCGCGATGCGCTGGACGATCGGGTGGTCGGTCTCGATGCCGGCTCCGACGACTACATGGTCAAGCCCTTCGCCCTGCAGGAGCTCAACGCCCGTCTGCGCGCCCTGGTTCGCCGCAGCAAGGGGCAGGCACAGGCGATACTGGAGTATGGCGACATCCTCATCTATCCCGAATCCCAGCAGGTCACCTATCAGGGGGAGGCGGTCAAACTCACCCCCATGAATACAAGTTGCTGCAGGAGCTGATCAGCCAGAGCGGCCGGGTGCTGAGCAAGGATCAGCTGCAACAGAGCCTCTACGGCTGGGATGAAGGGGCCGAGAGCAACGCGGTAGAGGTGCATATCCACCATCTGCGCAAGAAGTTCTACAGCGACCTCATCCGCAATATTCGCGGGGTCGGCTACATCATTCCCCAGCTCGAACAGCCAAGCCGGACACCCGCACGATGAAACGTCCCCGCTCCATTCGCCGCTTTCTGCTCACCGGTATCCTGACGCTGGTGAGCCTGAGTCTTACCATCAGCGCCTTTATTGGGTACATGGAGGCGAGCCACGAAATGGAGGAGCTGTTTGATGCCCGCCTCGCCCAGTCGGCCCGCATCACCAATCAGCTGCTGGCTCGCTACATGGCCCAGCAGGGGCAACTGCCCGCCAACGGCACCGTCTATCAGGAGTGGGAGGCGCAAAATCCCGATGAGTGGCAAAAAGACCCCAGCCTCAACCTGACCGGCGAGGATCGGGAAATCACCCCCTACGGCCACGAGTTCGAACGCAATCTCTACTTCCAGCTGCTCGATGAGAAAGGCGGCCTGCTGCTGCGCGCCCCCAGCGCCCCGGAGCAGCCGCTGGTCACCCTGGCCATCGGCTTCGACACGGTCGAAAAAGATAATCACCAGTGGCGCACCTTCACTCTCTACAACCAGCAGGAGCAGACCTGGCTGGTGGTGGCCGAGCGGGACGACGAGCGCAGCGAACTGGCCAGCAAGATGGCCACCCTCACCATGCTGCCGCTGCTGATCACCCTGCCGTTCCTGCTGGCCCTGCTCTGGTGGCTCATCACCCGCGGGCTGGCCCCCCTGCGTCAGCTGGCCCAGGCCATCAGTGAACGTCACCCCGCCAACCTGAGCCCGCTCAGCCTCAAGATAAGCGCTCAGGAGCTGACCCCCCTCACCAACGAGATCAACCGGCTGATGCAGGCGCTGGCGGAGACCATAGAGCGGGAGAAACAGTTTACCAACGAGGCGGCCCACGAGCTGCGCACCCCGCTGGCGGTGCTGCGGATCCACAGTGAAAATGCCCTGGCTGCCGAAGATGAAGTGAGCCGCCAGCAATCCCTGCACAAGATGCTGCAGGCCCTCGACCGCAGCGATCGGCTGATCCGCCAACTGCTGACCCAGGCCCGTATCGACAACCAACAGGGGCTGGTATTGACCGAGCTGGAGGTGGGCCACCTGCTGCAAGGCACCCTGGCAACGCTTGCTCCTATAGCGCTCAAGAAGGATCAGCAACTGTCGCTGGAGTGTGAATTGCCGCAGCTGGTGATGGGGCAGGCCACCCTGCTCGAACTGCTGTTCAGCAACCTGATCGACAATGCGCTGCGCTACACCCAGCCGGAGGGCGAGATCAGGGTGCGGGTACTGCGAGAGGGCAACCGGGTGAGGGTGGATGTGAGCGACAACGGCCCCGGCATTCCCGCCAGCGCCTTGCCCCGGCTGTATGAACGCTTCTTTCGGGTCAATCCCCAGCAGGGGGATGGCGTCGGCCTTGGCATGGCCATCGTCTCACGCATCGCCCAGTTGCACGGCGCCGACCTCGATGTCCACAACCGACCGGAAGGGGGACTGGAGGTGAGCGTGTTACTCCCGCTGCCGCCGGCAAGATAAGCGATAAGTAAAGAGCCCGCGATGCGGGCTCTTTACTTTCAATGACAATCTGGCTGCACGGTAAAGGTTCGACTGGAGTCCACCGGGCCCAGCTCCGCCAGCAGACGTCGGCCCAGCAGCACCGGATAGATCATCTTGCTGCGATCCCGCAGGGTGAACCACTCCTCATACACCTTGTCCCCCAGACAGATGGACATGGTCACCGTTGGCCGCTGCTCCATGCCGCCCGCCCCGCGCACCGTCACGCTGCGCTCGACCCGCCGCTCGAACTGCTGTTTGACCAGCTTGCCGCTGTCGGCATCGGTCACCACCAGCATGAAGCGCACCCAGGGCTTGCCATCCCGTTTGAATCTGGTGATGGAGCGTGCATCGAGGGAAGAGGTGAGCGCCCCGGTGTCGAGCTTCATCTTCACCGCCACGCCGGTAGGCAAAATAAGCCCCTTCTCGATCCAGCCATAGCTGGTCGGGGTCTCAGCCAGCGCACTGCCACACAGTGCCAGCATCAAGGCGATCCCCACCATCATCTTGCCCATTTTACTGCCCTGCCTTGTCAATCCTGCGCCCAGATCTACCACAGTCCCATTGTGGGTCAATCCGATTTATTTCAGCTACTTGGATAATATCTGGCGGGTCAGGAGAGAGACGACAAAGAGTGGCCGAACGGCGGCCCAAGCGGGCGGGAATATCGAAGGAGAGCAAGGCACCGAACGGTGCTGGATGAAGCTGGTGGTTAACCTCAGGTTGTGACGCCAAAGGCTACCACAAGGATTTACATATTATCAGTCTTGTTCTGAAGGGATTTTTGCCTACACTGTTGTAAACCGGAGGGCCTGAAAACCACCGGTTTTTTTGCGCCTGCCGAAAATTTGCCACTGCAAAAGTGACTTTCAACAAGGCTCAATAAGGAATTTGTAATGCGTATCGAAGAAGACTTGAAGCTCGGTTTCAAGGATGTCCTGTTCCGCCCCAAGCGCTCTACTCTCAAGAGCCGTTCCCAAGTAAGCCTGACCCGTCAGTTCACCTTCAAACACACTCAGACCCAATGGCAAGGCGTACCCGTCATCGCCGCCAACATGGATACCGTCGGCAGCTTCGCCATGGCGCGCACGCTGGCCGGTTTCGAGATGATGACCGCGGTACACAAGCACTACAGCCTTGAGCAGTGGCAAGCTTTCGTCAACGAGACCGATCCGGCACTGCTGGGCCATGTGATGGTCTCCACCGGCACCTCGGCTGAAGACTTCGCCAAGACCCGCCAGATCCTCGCCATGTCCGAAGCGCTGCGCTTCATCTGTATCGATGTGGCCAACGGCTACTCCGAACACTTCGTCGAGTTCGTGCGCAAAATTCGTGAAGCCTGCCCCAACCACGTCATTCTGGCGGGCAACGTGGTGACCGGCGAGATGGTCGAAGAGCTGATCCTCTCCGGCGCCGACATCGTCAAGGTTGGCATCGGCCCGGGCTCCGTCTGTACCACTCGCGTCAAGACCGGCGTCGGTTATCCGCAGCTCTCCGCCATCATCGAGTGTGCCGATGCGGCCCACGGCCTCGGCGGCCAAATCGTCGGTGACGGCGGCTGCACCTGCCCGGGCGACGTCGCCAAAGCCTTCGGCGGTGGCGCCGACTTCGTCATGCTGGGTGGCATGCTGGCAGCCCACGAGGAGTGCGGTGGCGAGATCGTCGATGTAGACGGCGAACCCTTCATGAAGTTCTACGGCATGAGCTCCTCCAGCGCCATGGACAAGCACGCCGGCGGCGTCGCGGAATACCGCGCCTCCGAGGGTAAAACCGTGCTGCTGCCCTACCGCGGCCCGGTCGAGAACGCCGTGCGCGACATTCTGGGCGGCGTGCGCTCCACCTGTACCTACGTGGGCGCCAGCCAGCTGAAAGAGCTCACCAAACGCACCACCTTTATCCGGGTTCGTGAGCAAGAGAACAACGTCTACGGCAAGGAGTAACCTGCCACAGACCGCCGTCACGCGCTGACGGTTAGAAGCCAGTCAACCGGTGTGCTACCCTGCGCACCGGTTTTTTTGCATCTGGGATCCCGAGCCATGACAACTCCCCTGCCCCCGTTTGACTGGGACATCTTCTGCTGCGTCGTCGACAACTTCGGCGACATCGGCGTCACCTGGCGACTAGCCCGCCAACTAAAACGGGAGGGGAATATTGCGGCACCTAGTAATGAGGTTCAGGTGCGGCTCTGGGTGGACGATTTGGCAAGCTTTGCCCGCATCTGTCCGGGGCTCGACCCGGCGCAGGATGGCCAGTGGGTCAATGGCATCTATATCCAGCACTGGCATGAGACCCTGCCGAGCGACATGACCCCGGCCAAGGTGGTGATCGAGGCCTTTGCCTGTGAACTGCCCGCCCCCTTCATAGAGTTGATGGCGAGCCAACCCAGCCCCCCATGCTGGCTCAATCTGGAATACCTCTCGGCAGAGAGCTGGGTAGAGGATTGCCACGGCCTCGCCTCGCCCCAGCGGGTTGGCAATAAAAGCCTCAATAAATACTTCTTCTTCCCGGGCTTTACCGCTAAAACCGGCGGCCTTTTGTGCGAGCACGACCTGATCGCCGAACGGGAGCAGTGGCAACAAGATGAAGCGGGACTGGCAGACTACTGGGCCAGCCTCGGTTTGCCGCCAAAACAAGAGAACGAGCTGCGGGTCAGCCTCTTTACCTACGAGAGCGATGCGCTGAAGAGTCTGGTCGAGAGCTGGTGCCAGAGCGCCACCCCCGTCACCCTGCTGCTGCCGCTGGGGCGCTCCCTCAACGATGTGCTCACCGGTGCCGGTCTGACTGATGCCATCCCTGCAGCCAAAGCGGGGGATCTGCTCCACTCGGGCAACCTCACCATCAAGCTGCTGCCGATGACAGATCAGGCTGGCTACGATCGACTGCTGTGGAGCTGCGATCTCAATCTGGTGCGTGGGGAGGACTCCTTCGTGCGGGCCCAGTGGGCGGCTCGTCCTTTCCTCTGGCATATCTACCAACAGGAGGAGGAGGCTCATCTGGTCAAGCTGGAGCAGTTCCTTGACCACTATCTTGCCGATCTGCCCGCCGAATGTGCTCAATGGCTGCGCCGCTTTAATCTGGCTCTCAATCGTGGCGAAGATTGCCGCGAACTTTGGGGCCAATGGCCACGATATAGCGCCATTTGGCAGCAACATGGGCGAAGCTGGTCACAGAAGTTGCTCCGGGATGGGGATCTCGTCACACGGTTGGTGAAATTTTTAGAAAGCCGTATATAATCTGGCAGTTTTTATCCGTCCGTTTCACGAACAGGAATTTTTTACATGAAAACCGCACAGGAAATCCGCGCTGGTAACGTAGTCATGATCGGCACCGAGCCGATGGTGGTTCAGAAGGCTGAATTCAACAAATCCGGCCGTAACTCCGCCGTGGTCAAAATGAAGCTGAAGGGCCTGCTGAACGGCAGCGCTACCGAGACCGTCTTCAAGGCCGACGACAAGCTGGACGTTGTTCAGCTGGAACGTAAAGAGTGCACCTACTCCTACTTCTCCGACCCCCTGTATGTCTTTATGGACACCGAGTACAACCAGTACGACGTAGAGAAAGACAACCTGGGTGACGTGCTGAACTACCTGGTAGACGGCATGGAAGACATCTGCGAAGTGACTTTCTACAACGAGAAAGCCATCTCCGTAGAACTGCCGACCACCATCGTGCGCGAAGTTGAGTACACCGAGCCGGCTGCCCGTGGCGACACCTCCGGTAAAGTGACCAAGCCTGCCCGTCTGAAAGGCACTACCTACGAGCTGGCTGTTGCCGCTTTCGTAGAGATCGGTGACAAGATCGAAATCGATACCCGCACCGGTGAATTCAAGCGTCGCGTCAACTAATTGACCGCTTTGAATTGATAGCAAAAAAGCGAGCCACCGGCTCGCTTTTTTATTGCCTGTTCGCAGCTGTAACGCCAACCTCCTTCAGAAAATCCCACCGCCGCCGCTAACCCAGATAACCGGGGGAGCACACTATGGCCAGATTATCCTTATCACTGCTGTTATTGACCTTGCTGGCTGGCCATGGGGCAGAGGCGAGCGAGGTTGCGCCCCCCGTTGCCGAACCAATGCCCCTCGACCATTGGCAAGCCAGCGACTGGAAAGGGCTACCCGATGCCACCCAGATCGACAAGCAGACGGTGCTGTTCGCCAAACACGACAGTGAAAACTATCTGGGGCTCGCCATTTTACTGCCCGACTGGCAGCGCAGCGGCCAGCTCTGGCAACTGACTCGCGCCCTCGGCCGACTGGGCTTTGATACCCTGCTGCTGCTGCCCTCCCCCCAACAGACCGAACTGGACCCAGCCGCCGAGAAAAAAGCGAAAAACAGCGATGAGTTTCGCAAGCAGTTTGCCGAGCGGATCAGCAAGCTGGCCGATGCCAAGCTGCAGGAGGGGGGCTTCAAGCTGATCCTGGCGCAAGGTACCGGCGCCGCCTGGACTGCCAACCTCATCGCCAGCGAACAGTTGCCCGCCCCCGACGCGCTGGTGCTGCTCGATGGCTTCTTCCCCAATCAGCAGAGCAACCAGACCCTGGCCAAACAGGTGGCTCAGGCGGCCATCCCCACCCTGGACCTCTATCAGGAGGATGGCGGTCGCTGGCCCCTGCTGGCGGCCGAAGCACGCCAGACCGAGAGCCGACGCAGCCACAAGCTCAACTATCGTCCTTACGCCCTGATGGAACTGGGCGAAACCCCCACCCGCATTCAGGGCTGGCTCAACCATCTGGGCTGGCTCTGACCTCGGGCCACAAAGCGCGCGCAACATCACATCTGCCGGATAAAGCCCAGCCATGACACAGCGGCAGGCTGGCCCTGACTGCATCCTCTTTGGCATCATGGCCTCTCGAACCTGAACAATGGCAGGAAGGCCCATGCAGCAGATTGTGTTTCTCGACAGCGATACCCTGGATGCGGGCATCACCCTGCATCACCCCGACTTCCCCCACCACTGGCAGAGCTATTCAAGTACTACCCCGGAACAGGTGGTGGAACGGCTCAAAGATGCCAGCATCGCCATCATCAACAAGGTACGGATCGGCGCCGCCGAACTGGCCCAGCTGCCTGAGCTCAAACTCATCGCCCTGGCCGCCACCGGCAGCGACAACGTGGACCTGGAAGCGTGCCGCGCCGCCAACGTCGGGGTGTGCAATATCCGCAACTACTCGGGTCCCTCGGTGCCGGAGCACGCCATGGCGCTGATGCTGGCCCTGTCGCGCAACCTCTTCTGCTGGCGCCAGTCGCTGCTGGAGGGGCGCTGGCAACAGAGCGGCCAGTTCTGCTTCTTCGACCACAACATCATGGATCTGCATGGCAAGCAGCTTGGCATCATCGGCAAAGGAACGCTCGGACAGGCGCTCGGCGAGCGGGCCCAAGGGATGGGGATGACAGTGCGTTACGCCCAGAGCCAGGTCGGCGCCAGTCACGACGAGGATCGCTTGCCCCTCGACGAGTTGCTGCAAAGCTCGGACGTCATCAGCCTGCACTGCCCGCTCACCCCCTACACCCGCAACCTGATTGGCGAGCGGGAGCTGGATCTGATGAAACCGGGCGCCCTGCTGATCAACGTCGGCCGCGGCGGTCTGGTGGATGAGGAGGCGCTGCTGCAAGCGCTGGCCAACGGCCGCCTCGGTGGCGCCGGTTTCGATGTGGCGAGTGTCGAACCGCCGCCTCCCGACCATCCCTTGATGAAGGCGCTGCAATACCCTCACTTCATTCTGACCCCTCATGTGGCCTGGGCCAGCGAAGAGTCGATGCAGCGACTGGCCGATCAGCTGATCGACAACATCAACGCCTTTGCCGCCGGTCGCCGCCAGCACCGGCTGGTGTGACTGCACGATCGAGTCACCACACAATGCACAACGGGACCAACAGGCCCCGTTTTGCATCTTTCGCACTCACTGCGCGCACATCAATCGTCGTCATGCCATCTGTGCTTCTTGTGCTTTTTGTACTTCTTGTGGTGCTTGTGATGGTGATGATCATCGTCATCATCGTAATAGCGATCCTGGCTCTTGTGGCCATCGCCAGTCTTGGCACCGATGGCCGAACCACTCGCCCCGCCGACCCCGGCGCCGATCAGCTGACCGGTATCGCCACCAACACTCTTGCCGATAGCGGCACCGCCCAGCGCCCCCACCGCACCGCCAAGGGCCGCTTCATTCTTGTTGCCCTTGTTGGCCGTCGCCGCACCACCAGCTGCGCCGCCCAATGCCGCTCCCACCAGCGCACCGGTATCACCCCCCAGCTCCTTGCCGATCATGGTGCCCGCCACCCCGCCTGCTCCGCCACCCAAAATGGTATTGAGGGTCTCGGAGGCGTGCACGGTCGTGCTGCCAGCCAGCAAGGCGCCCAGCAATGCCAGTGCGCGAAGAGCACGCGAATTCATCTCCATGGGTACTCCTGTCAAACCTGATTAATATTCAGCGGCACTATACAAAGTGCCACGGGGTTCGCCAGCCAGCAGAAATGAGGGATGCGACAGTCAATGGCCGCACGGCCACCGCCCAGAATGGAAGAGTAAAATCAAGCAATTGAATTTAAAGATTAAAATCACCAAAAAGCCAAACTATTACGGCAGGGTGACCCACAATCTGGTTGTCGTGTCCCGGCACAGACCCGCCGCGCTGGGACAAAAGCTGTCAGTCAGCAGCCTCATCCGCCAGATGCCAGCAGTCCCGGCCTGTCTCCTTGCTACGATAAAGGGCTGCATCAGCACGCTCGAAGATGGGGTCGGCAACGGGTGAATGGCAGGCGCCGCCGATACTCAAGGTGACCTGCCCCTTGTGCTCACGCCACTGTTGATGTCGCACCACCTCAAGCAGACAATTGAGCTTCTCCGCCAGCTCATCCTGTGGCTGTTGCAGCAGAGCGGCAAACTCATCGCCACCAATCCGGTAAACCGTGCTCACCCCCAGCACATCAGCAAGACAGTTGGCCACCCGACACAGCACCTGATCGCCGAAGGCATGACCCCGACTGTCATTGAGTCCTTTGAAGTGATCAATATCAAACAGCAGCAGCCAAAAGTGCTCCCCCCTCAGCTCCAGCGCGCTCTTGTGCTGCTCGAAGGCTCGCCGATTCATGATACCGGTCAGAGGGTCCCGTAACAGCGCATCCTGCCCCTTGAGGAAGCTGGCCCTGACCTGATCGATCTCGTTCAGGCTGCGCCGCACAAACCAGGTATTGGCCTTGGAGATGGGGGAGAACTCTCCAGATTGCGCACGATACCGGTCAGTGAACCCGACACCAGTGCCTGCTCCTGGCGGAAGATCCGCACCAGCAGACTCAGTGTGCAACACCAGATGGCAAACAGGGAGATCAATGGCAAAACCACCATCTGCAGCGCCTCATAGAGGCTGTTGCGAAACAGCACGGGCGGCAGATAGATATTGAGATCCCAGCCAATGTCCGCCAGCTCGCGCTTCAGGAAAGTGCCATGACACAACACATCCAGACCGAGCCACTGCTGGCCCTGATGCTGCTCGATAGGGTGATCTGCCAGCAGATCCATATTGCTGCCCACCACCAGCTGGCCGCTGTCGCGCAAGGTAAGATAGAGTGCGGCCTGATTGCCACCAACCGTCCGCTGTAGCGCCTGCTGCAGCGAGTCGAACGACATGTCGACCATCAGCAGCCCCAGCAGTTGCCCCTGATCGTCCCGCACCCGTTTGATCAGGCTGAGTATCAATTCATTGGTATTGTATTCAGGGTAGGGGCCAAACCAGACGAGTTCGTCGCCCGGCATGGTGGTCACCTGATACCAGGGTCGCAGCGCCGCCTGATAACCGGGGGGCGGTAGCCAGTCCGGGTAGCTGTCGATACGATCCGCGTTCAGGTTGTAAAAGTAGATGTAGTGGTTGCCTGGTTTGATCTTGTGCGCAATGGCCCAGATGGGGGAGTCGGCCAGCCCGCCGCGAGCGATCTTCTCCTTGTCGAGCGAGGCCTCCAGCACCGCCAGTTGCCGCTCATTGACCTTCACCATCTCGTGGATCAGGGACGCTTCAACGGAGGATGCCATGTGGCCGAAACCGGATACCGTCATGTCGATATCCCTCAGATAGCTGGCAATAGCCATGATGATCGTCACTATCAGGATCATCAAACCAATTAATGCAGAGAGGGGAACCAGCACATAGTAGCGTTTATTGAGATACGAACGGCTCACATCACATCCGAACCAAGAAAACATACGGGGATTGTGGGAGAGAAAGGAGAGTGAATCATTGATTAATATCACTTTCGCGCCCCTTAAATGACACTTCCAACACTAACGAAACGTCAAGGTTCGCAAACGAATATCAACTGACAGGAAAAACGCTAGTTACCCCGGGTTAACCCCGCTCTGCATCGTGGGTGTTATAGTCTATACCTGATTCGGCAGGCGCTGGACAAACCGTCCATCACCGGCTGCAACGCCAAGCAGAACAAGGAGATGTTATGAGCAGTCCGTTTATCGAACAGATCAAAGCACGTCGTACCATCTATGCCCTGGGTGACCAGGTGTCCCACACGCCGGAGCAGCTGACGACCCTGATCCAGGATGCCATCAGGCACAGCCCCTCCTCCTTCAACTCCCAGAGCTCCCGTGCCGTCATCCTGTTTGGCGCCCAGCACCACAAGCTGTGGGATATCGTCAAAGCCGAGTTGAAAAAGATTGTGCCGCCGGATGCCTACGCCCAGAGTGAGGCCAAGGTAGATGGCAGCTTCCGCGCAGGCTTCGGTACCGTGCTGTTCTTCGAAGACACCGGCGTCATCAAGGATCTGCAGCAAAAATTCGCCCTCTACGCCGACAACTTCCCTATCTGGTCGGAACATGCCACCGGTATCGCCCAGTTTGCGGTCTGGACGACGCTGGCACAGGAGAAAGTCGGCGCCTCCCTGCAGCACTACAACCCGCTGATCGACGAGGCGGTACGCAAGGAGTGGAATCTGCCCGCCAGTTGGCTGCTGCGTGCCCAGATGCCCTTTGGCAGCATCAAGCAACCGGCCGGTGACAAGACCTTTATCGACGACGCTACCCGTTTCCGTGTTTTCAAATAACCGTTGAGAAAGCAACACGCCCCCGCATCTCGGGGGCGTTTTTATTGCGGCATACAGTGTTGATGGCGATGGTTCATACCGCAATCTGCGGTCGTAATACGCTCTATCCACCGCTCAGGCGGGCAGCTTTACCAGCAGGGACTCGCCTTCCTCCAACTCCACCTTCACCTCGCGCCAGTCGCGGATCACCGCCACCACCGCCGGATTGAGCGGCGCATCGCCTCCTACCTGCACCACGGTGCAACCTGCACGCAGGGCACTCTCGATACCGGCCGGGGCATCCTCGAACACCAGACAACAATCGGGCGAGGCGCCAAGCCGTTCAGCCCCCAGCAAATAGGGCTCGGGATCGGGCTTGCCATTGACCACCTCTTCGGCCCCCACCAGCACGCTGGGCAGCGGCAAACCGGCACAACTCAGGCGATGGCGGGCAACCCGCTGGCTGGCGGAGGTCACAATGGCCCAATGCTCTGGCGGCAAGCGGCGCAGCAACTTGCCAGCCCCAAAGATGGCGTCGCCACCGGTATGCAGCATCTCCAGCTCGTCGAGCCGCGCCGCCTCCCGCTCGACATCCAGTTGCGGGGCCAGCGCCCGGATCACCTCTCGCGAGCGCATGCCGTGGCACATCGCCAGCACCGGCTCGGGGGCCAGCTGATGATGCTGACACCAGAGCCGCCACACCTTCTCCACATCGCCGGTCGAGCAGACCAGAGTGCCATCCATATCGAGCAGCAGGGCGGATACCGACAGGGTGATCGTGTTCATGCCAGCACTCATACAGGCACCCCGGCCAGCTCGGGCAGAGAGCCAGAGAGTGCATCGGCAAAGGCCTGCTGCTGGGCGGCACGTTCATAACAGGCGAGCGCCTGTTCGGCGCTGCCTGCCCACACCTGCAGCGGGCCGACCACAAACCCCTGTTGCAACAGGCTGGCGAGCAGCTCCCCCGTCTCCGGGGCCGCCAACGGCTGAGCCAGCACCAGCTTGCCCTTGATCAAAAAAAGATAACGTTGAGTGGACATGATATGGCTCCTTGTTCCGGTTCAGAGGAGGACGATTCCCCCCTTGCCGAGCCATTAGAACAAGGCGATTAGATAATTTATAATCAATAAATCGCCACTTTGGATAACCAATTGGAATGAAATTCGACTTGAGGCAACTGCAGGCGTTTGTGACGCTGGCCGACACCGCCAACTACCGGGAAGCGGCCAGCCGCCTCTTTATCACCCAGCCGGCCCTCACCAAGCAGATCCAGGGGCTGGAGCAGACGCTGGGCTGCACCCTGTTCAAACGGGGCCGCCACGGCGCCGAGCTGACGGCGCTCGGCGCCCAGCTGCTCACTCAGGCAAGCGCACTGGTCAAACACGGCAGGGAGTTTGAACGTCACGCGCTGGCAGTGGCGAGTGGCGTGGCCGGTCGGCTCAAGATTGGGTTTGGCCTGTCGAGTTTCGCGCTGGCCCCTGCGCTGGTAGCCCGCTTCAAGCAGCAGGTCACGGACGTGATGGTCCATCTGCAGGATATGCCCTCCGCCATCCAGCAAGAGCAGTTGCTCTCCGGCCAGTTGCAGCTGGGCTTTATGCGCAGACCTCAGGTGCCGCAGTTACAGGAGCACAGACTGCTGATCGACCAGCTGGTGCTGGCGGTGCCGACACGAATGACCGAACCAGACCCGGCCGCATTCGACGTCCAGCAGGCACTGACCAGTCAACCCCTGTTGCAGATGGTGGGCCACCGCTGCCCCGGGCTCAGCCAGCAGATCGCCGGTTTTCTCGGCGCCAATCGGCTGACCGGCATGGTCCAGGAGGCCGAGGATATCCAGACGCTGGTGGCATTGGTCGCGGCGGGCATAGGCAATGCCATCCTGCCACGCAGCGTCAGCTTTATCGCAGGGCCCGATGTCACCCTCTATCCCCTCTCTGGTCCCAGCTCCGAGTGGGAGGTCAGCATGGTATGGAATCCGGACTTTGCCGACCCCATCCGGGATCACTTCGTCAAGCAGGTGATCGCCAGCCATCCCCTGCCGGTGTCGGCCACACCCGAGCGCTGAAACCAACCCTTGCTGGTTGCTAACACCGTGACCAACCAAAAAACCGTGCGCCCCCATCAAGGGGGCGCATGCAGGACAAAAGCGGCAATGCGGCTCAACAGCTGGCGCAGTGACTACGGTTTTTACCCGCCCCCTTAGCGCAATAAAGCGCCGCATCGGCCGCGGCCAGCAACACCCCTTCCCCCTCCAGCAGTTGCTCTGCCGTGTAGGTAGCAATGCCAATGCTGGCGCTAAGCTGAATATTATTTGCCACCACGATGTCGAGATCGTTGATGGCCTGACGGATCTCCTCTCCAATCCGCTGGGCCGCATCTCGATCGGTATTGCCGAGGATCAGGGCAAACTCGTCACCACCAAAACGGCAGGGCAGATCCGCCGGACGTTGGCAGAAAGATTGCAGAAGATGGCCCACCAGCTGGAGGGATCCATCCCCCATCTGATGACCAAGATGGTCATTACACGCCTTGAAGTTATCCAGATCCAGCATGATGAGGGAGAGCGGGGTATGTTCACGCATGCTGCGCCGCCACTCGTTATGCAAAAAGCTGTTGAACAGCCGCCGATTGGCCAGCCCGGTCAAGGGATCATGTTGGGAGAGGCTGGCAACTTCCAGCTCCAGCAGCTTGCGCTCGGTGATATTGATATGGGCGATGGAAAAATACTCGGCGTCAAGCCCGGGTACCGGCGCTACTCGCATCATAAACCAGCGCTGGGTGTCGGGGCTGTGGCAGGGGTATTCCAGATAGAACTTCTCCTGCTGATGACGGATAACCCGAAGGATCCCCTCCACGGCAGCCAATCCAGAGGGCTCGGATTCAGCATCACAAGCCCCCATATAATTGACCCCAATACAGTTATATCCCTTGGGCATGCCGTTTTGCTCGGCAAACAGATCCCAGGCGAGATTGGTGTAATGGATCACGCCATCCCGATCTATCACCGATATCTGGTCTTCCAGCGAATCCAGCAGCGCAGCCAGATGATGGGCTCGCTCGGCGAAGTGACTCTGCCGCGTCTGTATATCATCCGCCATGGTGGCCATCCTGTGGCAAAAGTGGCATACCGCCATCTATTAACAATTAAGTCAGCAGATAGAGTAAAGCACCCCATTCCCACTTAGCCAACTGAGACCAAATTTCACCATCGCACACCATCCGGCAAGGTTTCAGGCCAGTTTCCCTGCTCCGGATAACAAGAGCACATCATGAGCATATGTATCTGATAAGTCACATTTAATGGCCACACCACTGATTTTCGCAGGGGATGCCATCGCCCTCTCCGTCCATTTTGGTGTTCGGGCAATGTTGCAAAAACCAGGTTGCCTCCTCGCAGGAGGTCATCTGGGAGCAATGCTGCCGACCATCACACTGGCGAATAAAGGTCGTTGCCTGTGGCGTGCTGACCTCCTCCTGATTGAAAGAGGAGACCGGCAATGGCGCCATCGACTCGGCCGAGAAACGGGAATAGATGGAAAAGAGGCCGACGAGCACCAGCAGAGGGATCAATTTGCCACTCCAGCTGCTCTTGCGACGTCGATAGGGGTTACTCCGCTCTCTGGTAGAAGTGGGTCGTGGCGGCTGACTTGCCGCCCGAAACGATGGCGCCGCTGATGATGCGGCCGACGGCACAACACCCGCCAACGTGAGCGGGCGATCGGGGAAAAAGACCTGTAACGCCCTCGGTTTGCCATCCTGGCCACTGCCGATCAGATAGGTGACACGCTCCCCCGGCTCGGGCACGCGGCCATCTGATTGCAGCGCCGTAACATGCACAAACAGCCCTGCACTGCGTGATCCATTGATTGTCTGCTCGGCGCCATTTTGCTCCGGCGTTATAAATCCAAAGCCGCGCGCCTCGTTCCAGCTCGCGATCCGTCCCTGATAACGCATCTGTCCATCCTTGTTGTTATCCATGTGAGCACTATATTGCCCGACAATCATGTTGCCCAAAAGCGCTGCGGCCCGACAGAGGGCCGCAGAGTCAATCTCAACACGGTGATCGGGTGCAGCCTGCGTTAAGGATCAAGCCAGCTGGGACACCTTGATGATCTCGGCGATGCGACCCAGCATCCGCAGCGAGGTGTGATGCTCGGTGGCATCTGCGGCGGCGCAGGCATCCTCCAGAATGGTGATGGCGTAGTCGCGATCGTGACCATCCCGCGCTGCCGCCTGAATGGCCCAGCTGGTGCTCACCCCGCACAGATAGAGGTGGTCGATGTGATTGGCCCGCAGCGCAGGCTCCAGCGCCGTGCCATAGAAGGGACTGACCCTGGGCTTGGTCAGCACCAGATCGCCGGGCTGCACATCCAGATCAGGATGAAAGTCGGTGCCGCTGTCAGCCAAAGAGAGCGCCCCCAACTGGTGAGCGCGACCAAACATGGGAGATCCCTTGGGTTGCAGCTGATAGCCGCCGTCAAAGCCCACCTTGATCAGCACTACCAGCCAGCCGTTGGCACGGGCATGGGCCAGCACCTGATTGGCATGTGCGATGGCATCCTGCTCCAGCACATGGGCTGCGGAGGCGGCAATGCGCCCGTCGGGATGGGCAATATCGTTGATAAAATCGATCACCAGCAGTGCCTTGTTCATCACCTTTGCTCCTTCGCGCATTCAGCCCGTGCAATCTGGTTTCTACCTGTCAAACCAGCCCCAGTGCATAGCGCAGCGCCATCTCCTTGAGCGGGCCCGCCTTGTCCGCCAGATTGAGAGCAAGATTGCGGGCCAGCTTGAGGGGGCCAATCTCGTTGCTGAATACCCCGTAGAAGAGATCCATCCCCGACTGCATCAGCAGGTTGTCGGGACGACGGCGCCGCTCGTAACGCTCGGCCAGCGCCAGCTGATGCCAGTCGGCGCCAGCTCCTTGCAGCAGATCAGCCCAGCAGGCCACATCCTTGAAGCCGAGGTTGACCCCCTGCCCCGCCAGCGGGTTGATGGTGTGGGCAGCATCGCCAAGCAGCACCACCCGACCGATGTGATAGTCGTTGGCGTGGCGACGCACCAGCGGGAAACTCCCCTTGCCGGTGACGGTGAACCCGCCGAGCCGACTCGGAAAGTGGCGGCGCACTTCGGCGGCAAGCCCTTCGTTGCTCATGGCAGTGAGCACCCGGATACGGGCCGGGCTGTCATACCACACCAGGGAGCCGTGCTGACCGGGTAGCGGCAGGAAGGCGCGCGGGCCACTCGGGGTGAACTGCTGCCAGGTGATATCTTCCTGCGCAAAGTCGGTGTCGATATTGATCAGCATGCAGTGCTGGCGGTACTCGAAGCGCGATACACCGATACCGGCCAGCTTGCGGGTGTGGGATTCGGCACCATCGCAGGCCAGCACCCAGCGGGCCGCCAGCTCGGTGCCATCATCCAGAGTCAGCACAGCTTCATCCGCACTCTGGCGCAGGCTGGTCACCGCCGCCGGGGTGTGGGTCTGGATGGTGGGAAAATCCTCCATCCGCTTGAGCAGGGCAAGCTGCACCAACCGGTTTTCGATGATGTAGCCGAGCTGGGGCAGACCGAGATCGGCGGCATTGAAGCGAGTGGCAAAACCGTCCAGCTCCCAGGTCTCCAGCCGGCGGTAGGGGCAGAGCCGCATCTGCTGCAGATGGTGCCAGGCACCGGCCTGCTCCAGCAGCGCCACCGAGGCCTGACTGATGGCGGAGACCCGCAGATCCAGCGGCTGCTCCGGCGCGTAATGCTCCGGCAGTTGGGTCTCGATGACCCGCACCGAGAGGCCCTGAGCCGCCAGCAGACAGGCGGTGGCGGCGCCCACCATGCCGGCGCCGACGATGGCGATATCACACTGTTCCATACATTTATTCCTGAAAGGGTGCGTCCGGCGACAGCGCCCGGACGTGAACCGGATGGCAGCATGATAGCGCAAGGGCGGCTGATAAACAGTGAGACAAACGGGGAATTGCTGCGTCAAATCAAGGAGAAAGCTTATTGAGCTTGCTGGCAACAGGTATCGGGTGAGCACCATTGCCAGCTGGATATTAGCTAGGCAGTATCCAGATTGCGGAGTAAAATGCGCGGTCCTTTGACCATGCCGATTTCAAAACAAGTCAAGAGAAGCAATGAGCAAGAAACTTCACATTAGAACCTGGGGTTGCCAGATGAACGAGTATGACTCGTCCAAAATGGCCGACCTGTTGGATGCCAGCAATGGCTACACCCTTACCGAAGAGCCCGAAGAGGCAGATGTCTTGCTGCTGAATACCTGCTCCATCCGCGAAAAAGCGCAGGAGAAGGTGTTCCACCAGCTGGGACGCTGGAAAAAGCTCAAGGCCAACAAGCCCGGTCTGGTGATCGGCGTGGGTGGCTGCGTTGCCTCTCAGGAGGGCGATGCCATCCGCCAGCGCGCTCCCTATGTGGATATCGTGTTCGGCCCGCAGACCCTGCATCGCCTGCCCGCCATGATCAAGGAAGTGCAAGAGGGCCGTGGTGCCCAGGTTGATATCGCCTTCCCCGAGATCGAAAAATTCGACAGCCTGCCCGAACCGCGCGCCGAAGGGGCCACCGCGTTCGTCTCCATCATGGAAGGCTGCTCCAAATACTGTACTTACTGCGTGGTGCCCTACACCCGCGGTGAAGAGGTGAGCCGACCGCTGGACGACGTGCTCTACGAAATCGCCCAGCTCGCCCAGCAGGGCGTGCGCGAAGTGAACCTGCTCGGCCAGAACGTCAACGCCTACCGCGGTCCGACCTTTGATGGCGGCATCTGCACCTTCGCCGAGTTGCTGCGTCTGGTGGCCGCCATCGACGGTATCGATCGCATTCGCTACACCACCAGCCACCCGATCGAGTTCACCGACGACATCATCGAAGTCTACAAAGACACTCCGGAAGTGGTCAGCTTCCTGCACCTGCCGGTGCAGAGCGGCTCCGACCGTATTCTGACCATGATGAAGCGCCCGCACACCATCCTGGAGTACAAATCCAAGATCCGTCGCCTGCGTGCCGCCCGTCCCGACATCACCATCAGCTCCGACTTCATCGTTGGCTTCCCGAACGAGACGGACGAAGACTTTGAAGCGACCATGAAGTTGATCGAGGATGTGGGTTTCGACATGAGCTTCAGCTTCATCTTCAGTCCGCGCCCGGGCACCCCGGCCGCCGACATGCCAGACGATGTCGACATGGAAGTGAAGAAAGCCCGTCTAGCCCGCCTGCAGCACGTCATCAACAACCAGGCGATGCAGATTGGCCGTGCCATGCTGGGCACCACCCAGCGCATCCTGGTGGAAGGGCCCTCCAAGCTCGACCCGATGCAGCTGTGTGGCCGCACCGAGAACAACCGGGTGGTCAACTTCGAAGGCCTGCACACCCTGATCGGCGGCTTTGCCGACGTGGAGATCACCGAGGTGCGTCCCAACTCCCTGCGCGGCAAGTTCATCCGCGGCGAGAGCGAGATGAACCTGCGGATCGCCACCGCCCCGAGCGAAATCCTGGCCCGTCGCCCGGATAACGTACCGGACGAGCTGGGCGTTGCCGCCTTCACTCCCCATTAATCCCCTCCTCCCCATTCGCCCGGCGGATGGGGAGCGCCTTGAGACGAGGATATTTTGAGCCGACACATCTCGACCCTGAATCTGCATCTGGAGCCCGCCGACAACCAGCGCCTTGCCAGCTTGTGCGGCCCCTTCGATGACAACATCAAGCAGCTGGAGCGCCGCCTCGGCGTCGAGATCAGCTACCGTGACAGCCACTTCCAGTTGGTGGGCAAACCGGCCCAGCTGGATGCCGCCGCCGTCATCCTCAAGCACCTCTATGTGGAAACCCAGCCCCTCAAGGGTGGCAAGGTGACCGACATCACCCCCGACATGGTCCATCTGGCCATTCAGGAGTCGCGGGTGCTGGAGCAGGATGACGAACCAACGCCGAGCATCCCCTATGGCAAGGAGGTGACGGTCAAGACCAAGCGCGGTCTCATCAAACCACGCAGCCCCAATCAGGCCCAATACATCGCCAATATCGTGCGCCACGATATCTGCTTCGGCATAGGCCCGGCCGGTACCGGCAAGACCTATCTGGCGGTCGCGGCGGCGGTGGATGCGCTGGAGCGTCAGGAAATTCGCCGCATTCTGCTGACCCGTCCGGCAGTGGAAGCGGGGGAGAAGCTGGGCTTCCTGCCCGGGGATCTCTCCCAGAAGGTGGATCCTTACCTGCGCCCGCTCTACGACGCCCTGTTCGAGATGCTGGGCTTTGAGCGGGTCGAGAAGCTGATGGAGCGCAATATCATCGAGGTGGCGCCGCTCGCCTATATGCGCGGAAGAACCCTCAATGACGCCTTTATCATTCTCGATGAGGCCCAGAACACCACCACCGAGCAGATGAAGATGTTCCTGACCCGCATCGGCTTCAACTCCAAGGCAGTGGTCACCGGTGACATCACCCAGGTAGATCTGCCGCGCAACGCCAAATCCGGCCTGCGCCACGCGCTGGAAGTGCTGCCAGGGGTCGATGGTCTGTCGTTCAACTTCTTCGAGTCCAAAGACGTGGTTCGCCACCCGGTAGTGGCCCGCATCGTGCAGGCCTATGAGGCGTTCGACGCCAAACAGGCCGCCGAGAAGGTTGCCGGCCAAACAAACGCCAGCAAAGAGAGTGAGCAATGAGCGTAACCCTGGATCTGCAACTGGCCAGTGCCAGCACTGATGGCCTGCCCACCGAAGCCCAGCTGCAAGGCTGGCTAGACGGCACCATTCTCGGCTTTCAGCAGGAGGCTGAAGTGACGGTGCGTATCGTCGACGAGGCGGAGAGCAACGAGCTCAACCTCACCTATCGCGGCAAGGACAAGCCCACCAACGTGCTCTCCTTCCCGTTCGAGGCGCCACCCGGTCTGGAGCTGCCGCTGCTCGGCGATCTGGTGATCTGCCGTCAGGTGGTAGAACGGGAAGCACAGGAGCAGGGCAAGCCCCTCATGGCACACTGGGCCCACATGGTTGTGCACGGCAGTCTGCATCTGCTAGGTTATGACCATATCGAGGATGAGGAAGCCGAAGAGATGGAAGCGCTTGAGCGCGACATCATGCAGGAGCTAGGTTTTGCCGATCCTTATCTGAACGACGAAGAGTAAAGAACCGGATGGTCATCGTCTTGAAACAGCAGATGGCCATCCTTATATAACCCGAACTATTTCAAGTGTGTTCATACGAGTAACCAAGAGAGAAAATGACCGACGATCACCCTAGTACCGGCTCGCCGAAGAAAACCTGGCTCGACAAACTCAGCCAACTCTTCCAGGGCGAGCCAAAAGACCGCAATGATTTGGTAGACGTGATAGCCGATGCCGAAGAGCGCGACCTCATCGATCAGGACACCAAGGACATGATCGAAGGGGTGCTGGAGATCGCCGATCTTCGCGTGCGCGATATCATGATCCCCCGCTCCCAGATGGTGACCATCGAGAAGTCCCAACCGGTGGATGCAATCCTGCCGGTGATCATCGAGTCCGGCCACTCCCGCTTCCCGGTGATCAACGAGGACAAGGACCATGTGGAGGGCATTCTGCTCGCCAAGGATCTGCTCCCCTTCGGGTTTGGCGGCCATCACGCCAGCGAGCCGCTGCAGCTCGAGAAAATCTTGCGCCCCACGGTGATCGTACCGGAAAGCAAACGGGTTGACCGTCTGCTCAAGGAGTTCCGTGAAGAGCGCTACCACATGGCCATCGTGGTCGACGAATTTGGTGGCGTCTCCGGTCTGGTGACCATCGAAGACATACTGGAACTGATCGTTGGCGAGATCGACGACGAGTTTGACGACATCGAGGATGAACCGGACGAAATCCGCCGCCTCAGCAAGCGGGTTTTCTCCATCAGTGCCCTGACCGAGATCGAGGATTTTAACGACTTCTTCGGCACCAAATTCAGCGATGAAGAGGTGGATACGGTGGGCGGTCTGGTGATGCACGCCTTCAGCCACCTGCCAAAGAAGGGCGAGGAGATCGAGCTGGATGGCTACCTGTTCAAGGTGATGCATGCCGACCGGCGCCGTCTGCAACAGTTGCAGGTGAAGATCCCCGAGCACCACGCGGCGGCGCAATCCGAGCCGCAATAAGCAGATCCGCTCGATGTGTGAAACAACGCCCCGACCTCGGGGCGTTGTGCTCTCTGCCACCGGCATCGAGGCTCGCCGTTGCCCCGCTTACAGGTTAAGATACCGGCCATTCGACCCCAGTTGCACACCAAGACGAGCACCATCGCCCGTGAGATTATCCCCTGTTACTTCCAAAATTCTGTTAAGCCTCAGTGCATTGGCCTCTGGTGCCATCGCCGTGCTGGCCTTCTCCCCCTTCGGCTACTGGCCGCTGGTGATCCCCTCCCTGCTTGGCCTCTACGCCCTGCTGGACAAAGCCACGCCGAAACAGGCCGCCTGGCGCGGTTTTGGCTACGCCATGGGACTCTTTTTGCCGGGGCTGTGGTGGATCCACGTCAGCATGACCGAGTTTGGCGGCATCCCGCTGCCGGTCGCCTTCGTCCTGCTGGCCGGGCTCTCCGCCTATCTGGCACTCTACCCGACGCTCGCCTGCTGGGTCTTTGCCCGCTTCTTTGGCGGCCGTCACTGGAGCCGCTGGCTGCTCGCCTTCCCGGCCCTGTGGTTAGTGGCTGACTGGCTACGTGGCTGGGTGATGACCGGCTTCCCCTGGCTCTGGTTTGGCTACAGCCAGATCGACGGCCCCCTCAAGGGCTTTGCCCCCATTCTCGGGGTACAGGGCATCACCCTGGCACTGCTATTCTCCGCCTCCGCCATTTGGCTGGTGTGGAAATCCCGCTCCCCGCTCTGGCTGGCGGTGCCCGCCCTGCTGGTGGCCGGTGCCCACGGTCTGATGCAGCTCAACTGGGTGACCCGTGGCGAGCCGGTCAAGGTGGCGCTGGTGCAGGGCAATATCGCCCAATCCCTCAAATGGGATCCGGAGGCGCTGGCCCCCACGGTGCGCACCTATCAGGACTTGAGCCGCGAGAATCAGGATGCCGACATCATCATCTGGCCGGAGTCGGCGATCCCGGCCATCGAGAAGGCGATGGGCCCCTATCTGGAGAATCTGGACAAGGCGATGAAGGTGAACGATACCGGCCTGCTGGCTGGGATCATTCACTACGACGAGCAGCAACAGCGCTTCTACAATACCGTGCTCGGCATGGGGGTGCAGGATGCGGATGGCAAGGAGTCCTACTTCTACAACCACTCCAACCGCTACAACAAATACCACCTGCTGCCCATCGGCGAGTTCGTGCCGTTTGAAGATCTGCTGCGCCCCATCGCCCCCTTCTTCAACCTGCCGATGTCCTCCTTCAGCCGGGGTGACGAAGTGCAGCCAAACCTGATCGCCAAGGGGCTCAAGTTTGCCGCCGCCATCTGCTACGAGATCATCTTCCCAGAGGAGGTACGCCGCAACGTCAATGCCGATACCGACTTCCTGCTGACCGTCTCCAACGACGCCTGGTTCGGCACCAGCATCGGTCCTTGGCAGCATATGGAGATCGCCCGGATGCGCGCGCTGGAGCTGGCTCGTCCGCTGCTGCGCGACACCAACACCGGTATCACTATCGTCACCGAGATTGACGGCAGCATTATCGGCCAGATCCCGCAGTTTGAAGCGGGCGTGCTGCGCAGCGAGGTACGTCCCGCCCACGGCGAGACCCCCTACATGCGCTTTGGCAGCTGGCCCCTCTATGGCCTGACCGTGCTGCTGCTGGGTCTGGCGCTGGCGCTGCGCCCCAAGGCCCACCCCTGGGCCCGCGAGCTGTAATGGCCATCCGCAATCCCTGATAAACAACGAGGCGCCCGCAGGCGCCTCGTTTTTTTACGACAGCTAATCCCTGATAAACAACGAGGCGCCCGCAGGCGCCTCGTTTTTTTACGACAGCTAATCACTTATCTTTTTGCAGGCAGCAGATCACATAGCCGTAACTGCCCAGATATTGGCGGTGGATGGCCACTTCCCGGCTCAAGTCCTGCCAGGCGGCACTCTCCCCCAGCTCGTCTCGATAGCGCACCAGATTGACCTCAATAGGGTCCAGATAGTTGTTCCAGGCGCTCATCGGCAAGGGAGTGTGTGACAGGCAGCGGTAGCCTGCCGCTTGTACCGTCTCAAGCAGGCCCGCCAGCGTCTGCATGGCGGGATAATCCTGCTGCCAGAATGCCAATGCCTCCTCGGGCGGGTTATCGGTCAGCCAGACCGCATCACTCAGCACGATGCAAGCCTGTGGGCTCGCGAGCAGCGGGCGCCACGCCTTCAGTGCATTGGCAACCCCCATCACGTAAGCGCTCCCCTCTGCCCAGATGAGGTCGGCCGGGGCCAAATCGTCCGGCAGTGCCGCCATGTTGGCGCAGAGGGTGGAGACATGCTCAAAGCCCGCTGCACGGGCGGAGTGCGCCACGGCGGCCAGTGCCTCCTCTTCCAGATCGATGGCTACGATGGCGGCATCGGTCACCTGAGCCAGCGCCATGGTCGAGGCACCGCGCCCACAGCCCATGTCGAGGATCCGGCTCGGCCGGATGGGCAAGGCGGCAAACTGCTGCTGAGTGAAGGCGCGATCCCCCGGCCCCCAGTAACTCATGCCATCCAGCAGCTGGATAAAGTTTTTGATGTAACGCTCATGTTCATTCATGTCTTTGCTCAACCATTGCAAGTGGTAGCGATCTTTCTCGCTAAAACCCTGTGTCATCACCCACGCGAAGTAGGCATCCGGTGCCTCGCGCTGCAGTTGCAGCTGCCAGGCCTTGAATTCCTCACCGGAGCGCGGGCGCAGCCCTGCCAGATCCGCCAGCAGATCCCGGGCACGCTGCATCCGCGCCAGCTCTTCATCCAGCTCCCTGACCCGGGCCTGCAATGCCGCTTGATCTATCTCGCCAGCCAGACAGGCGAGGCACTGCTTGAGGCTGATACCACCCGCCTGCAGGGCCTGCACCATCTGCAGTCGCTGCAGATCCCCCTCGTCATAGTGGCGATAGCCGTTGGCGGCCCGGGTACCGGCAATCACCCCCAGCTTCTCGTAATAGAGCAGGGTGGAGCGGGCGAGGCCGCAGCGGCGGGCCAGTTCGGATATTTTCATGGCAATCACTCACGGTGCGGGCCCTCAAGTGACCCGATAGAGATGAGCTTAAACTGTGAAGCTATAGACAGGTCAACGCCCTTTTCCAGAGGTCCGCCATCAAAAACGGCCACCCAAGGGTGGGCGATGTCAGCGATCAGAGCAGCAATGCTACCGGCTCAGAGACCGGCCGCCTCCAGATGTTCGACCAGCAGCTGCACGCTGCGGTTGCCGCGCCACTCGTTGACGTCAAGCCGGTAGACAAGCCGCACCCGCTTGACCGAGGCATCGGGCCAGCGCTTGAGATCGACGCCAAAGGCGATGGCATCCACCGCGTGACCGGAATCGGTTGTCAGCATCATTTTGAGGTGCTTCTCCCCCACCAGCCGCTGCTGCACCAGCACGAACTCGCCGTCGAACAGTGGCTCGGGGAAGGCCTGGCCCCAGGGGCCGGAGGCGCGAATAAGCTCCGCCAGCTCGAGGTTGAGCTCATCCGGCAACAACTCGCCGTCGGTGAGCAGCACTCCGGTCAGCAGCTCGGGGGTCACCAGCTCGCTGATGACCGCCTCAAAGGCCCGACCGAACGCCTCGATGTTGGCCTTGGGCAGGGTCAACCCAGCCGCCATGGCATGGCCGCCAAACTTGCCCATCAGGCCCGGATGGCGGGTATCGAGCAGTTCCAGCGCATCGCGCAGGTGCACCCCGGGGATGGAGCGGCCGGAGCCCTTGAGCTCGGTCTCGCTGCTCTCGGCAAAGGCAATGACCGGGCGGTAGTACTTCTCCTTCACCTTGGAGGCCACCAGCCCCACCACCCCCTGATGCCACTCGTTGCGGTGCAGCACTATGCCCGACGGCACCTCGCCATCGCGAAACCGGATCTGCTCCAGAGTGGCGAGGGCCTCCTGCTGCATCCCCTGCTCGATCTCCTTGCGCTCCTGATTGAGGCTGTCCATCTCGGCCGCAAGCTGGCGCGCCAGATTGAGGTCATCACAGAGCAGACAGGCGACCCCAAGGGACATATCATCGAGGCGCCCTACCGCATTGAGGCGTGGCCCCAGTGCAAAACCGAGGTCAGCGGCGGTGAGACGGCGACCATCGCGACCCGACACATCCACCAGCGCCTGAATGCCGGGGCGACAGCGGCCGGCCCGGATCCGCTGCAACCCCTGATGGACCAGGATGCGGTTGTTGCCATCGAGCGCCACCACGTCGGCGACCGTGCCGAGGGCCACCAGGTCGAGGTAATCCGCCACATTGGGGGCGCGCAACCCTTGCCGTTCGTACCAACCAAGCTGACGCAGATGGGTGTTGAGGGCCGCCATCAGGTAGAAGGCCACCCCCACCCCGGCCAGGGACTTGGAGGGGAAATCGCAACCGCGCTGGTTAGGGTTGACGATGACATCGGCATCAGGCAGCTCCTGACCCGGCAAATGGTGATCGGTAACCAGTACCTGCATACCAGCCGCCTTGGCAGCCGCCACCCCGGCGATGCTGGAGATGCCGTTATCCACCGTGATAAGAAACTCGGCGCCGCGGGCCACCGCCAGCTCGACAATCTCGGGGGTGAGGCCGTAGCCAAACTCGAAGCGGTTGGGCACCAGAAAATCGATGTGGCGACCGCCCATGGCGCGCAGGGCCAGCACACACAGGGCCGAACTGGTGGCACCATCGCAGTCGAAGTCGCCGACGATAAGGATCCGTTTCTGGGCAGTCAGGGCATCCGCCAGCAGCGGCACCGCCTGTTCCATGCCATAGAGGCGCTGGGGCGGCAACAGCTGACTGGCGCTGCGCTCCAGCAGGGCTGGATCCTCTACGCCACGGCTGGCGAAGATTTGGCGAAGCAGGGGATGCAGGGTGGCAGGCAGATGGGAATCATCAACTCGCGGACGACGACGGATTTGCAGGGACATCAATATGATCCAGTATCTTGAGCAGCTGTTCGGGGCTCTGATACCCGCGCACCAGATCCCCGTCAGAGGAGACCCAGGCCGGCAGTACCTTGACCCCCAACCATTGGCTCAGGCCAATATTTTGGATAAGGGTCTCACTACATGCCGTTTGAGGCAAATAGGCTTTTAACGGATCATTTTGCAGCAGGGGATCGCTGCACCAGTCGGCGGCGCGTTCGGCGTGATCAATCACCGGATAGAGAGCCACGCTCACCCCGGATGCCTGCAGGTGTTGCAAGGTGCCGGAGAGCTGACGGCGCTTTGCGTCCTGCTCGCCGAGAAACAGTGCAACCCGGTGACGCTCATCCCGAGCCTTGAGCACGATGGGGGCATGAGCCACCTGCGCCAGCCCCAGTCGGCGCTGCTCACGCATACCCGAGATGGTCAGGTTCTTCATGTCGCGAGTCATATCCAGCATGACCCCCTGCACCACATAATCCCCTTTGGCATCGCTGTAGAGCACCCCCTGTGAGGTGCCCAGCATATACAACCCCGCAATCGGGGTCGGTTCAACCAGATAGACGGGGACCCCCAGCCGGGCCGTGATGGTCTGTTTCAAGGCTTGGGTATCCATCCCCGCTCTGGCAGCAAATGTGCACAAAAGCATCATTCCCAGTAGTAAATACTTCACTTGTTTACTCACGTGGTATGAATGAATCGACCCAGCAAACTACAGCAGCACAGTTCATCATTCAACCAGCTACTTACCAAAAAATTAATATCACTTTGTACCAAAAAAATGGTTCCCCCCGATTGCCAAGGACTCATAACGCCCGCAAGCTAGTCAGGACGACAGGAATAACGCGGCTTAGCCTCTGTTTTTCCTGACAAGAGTTCGCCCTTTGGCAAGGGTAATCAACGCGCTATCTTGTTTAATTTCGGAGGAAATAATGAGTCTGATTCAAGAGTTCAAAGCCTTTGCCGCCCGCGGCAACGTCATCGACATGGCGGTCGGTATCATCATTGGTGCCGCCTTCGGCAAAATTGTCTCCTCTTTTGTCGGTGACGTGATCATGCCGCCCATCGGCCTGATCCTGGGCGGCGTGGACTTCAGCGACCTGGCGGTCACCCTGAAGGCCGCAGAAGGTGCAACACCCGCCGTGGTCATCGCCTATGGCAAGTTCATCCAGACCATCATCGACTTTCTGATCATCTCCTTCGCCATCTTCATGGGACTGAAGGCCATCAACACCCTGAAGAAAAAGCAGGAAGAGGAAGCCGCCGCCCCGGCAGGCCCGACCAAGGATCAGGAGCTGCTGACCGAGATCCGTGATCTGCTGAAATCTCAACAGGAGCGTTAAGCCGACTCCCCAGACTGGTGTGTATGTGTGTCACGATGCCCATGGGCTATGGTTAGATAGCGTAAAGTTATATAGGCGTCGTGACTATGCAAACCTCCAATGCTGCAAACTCCAATCACAGCTTTATTCTCCGTTTTCTTTTGCTGCTTGCGCTGCCACTTGTTTTGACCACATTGGGTAGTGCGTACCTTTTTTCTGTTATGCAGAAAAACACCTTGCTAAGCACCGCCAGATTTTTTAACGATAGTACTGCGCAGCAATGGGATAACTCACTATCTTCGGTTGAGAGGCAAATAAATATCATCATTGCCGACATTACTGAGAATAATGGAGACCTTCCCCCGGAATTAAAACAACGTTATCGCGACATTTGGCAATACCTTCTTTACCCTGATGGCCCAATAAAAACCGTGTACTACATGCTTCAGGATAACAAGCATATCAATTTCTCTCTTCATCCTACCCCGATTGAGTTCAAAGAGTCGGAACGTCCATGGTACCGCAATGCTATCGAGCATCCCGGCATCAATATCTGGAGTTCCCCTTACATTGACGCGATTGAAAAAATGCCGGTCGTCACCCTTTCCCATGCTGTTTTTAATAACCAGGGGGAATTTCTTGGCGTGATTGGCATCGACCTGAACTTGAAAGTATTTTCAGCACGTATAGGGCGGATTCTGGAGAGTAGTAACAATGTTGTATATATGCTCTTTGACCGAGGCAGTAAGATGATTGTGGCTCACAGCGACCCTCAGGAAAACGGCAGTCGACTTGACCAACCATGGATTTCTGAATTGAAAGGCAGGAATGGTACCTTAATGAGTAAAAATGGTGATCTCATTTCATATCACGCCCTTCACAACAACCCATCGTGGCTGGTTATTACTGTATTTCCATTCGAGAGCGATATTTTGATTGGTGAGATACTGCCTACTATATTTATCACTCTGGTATTATCATTATCGATATTCACACTGGTTGCTATTATTTTCAGGCAACGTCTGGAGCATACAATCAGCACATTGGTACAAGTTGTTAGACAATTGCGTATCACCCCTCCAGGGCAACAAATTATTATCCCCAAGCTGGCAGGCATAGAGGAACTGGAGGATGAAATTGTAATGATTTCAGACAAAATGCAGGCCGAAACAGAAAAATCGCTGCGTGATGCATTAACCGGCGTGTACAACCGCCGTCATTTGGAAGAGGTGCTCGCAACTCTACATAAAGAAAATAGCCAATATATATTGGCGATTATCGACATTGATAACTTCAAAAAAATAAATGATACCTATGGTCATCCCATCGGTGATGCCGTTTTGAAACGCACCGCTCAGCTAGGTAGCCAATTGCTGGAGGAACAGGCAACCCTGTGCCGCTTTGGGGGGGAAGAGCTGGTCGCCATTTTTGAACAGACGGATATTGCTAGTGCACAGCAGTTGATGGAGCAGTGGCGTATCAGCATGGGGCAACAGGATTGGCGTGAAAAGGGCTTAAGCGTCTCCTTTAGCGGTGGCATTGCCGAATCCCTGAATGATGCGCCAGACAGTGTGATGGCCCGCGCCGATGCAGCCCTGTATCAGGCTAAACAAGCGGGCAAAAATCGCCTGCAACGGGCTTAAGCGCGGGGGTGGTGCTCACCGTGCAGCGCCTTGAGTCGCTCGTTGGCCACATGGGTGTAGATCTGGGTGGTGGAGAGATCCGCATGGCCCAGCAGCATCTGTACCACTCGCAGGTCGGCGCCGTGGTTGAGTAGATGGGTGGCGAAGGCGTGGCGCAAGGTATGGGGGGATAGCTCGCCGTTAATCCCGGCCCGCAGGGCATAGAGCTTGATGCGGTGCCAGAAGGTCTGGCGGGTCATCATACGGGCCTGCTTGGAGGGAAATACCACATCCGAAGTGGTGCCCCCCAGCAGCAGGGTGCGGGCCTCTCGGTAGTAACGCTCCAGCCAGTGCATCGCCTCCTCGCCCATCGGCACCAACCGCTCCTTGTTACCCTTGCCAATAACCCGCACCAAGCCCTGCCGCAAACTGACATGCTCGGCGGTGAGCCCCACCAGCTCGGAAACCCGCAAGCCGGTAGCGTAGAGCAGTTCCAGCATTGCCTTGTCCCGCAGCTCCAGCGGGTCATCCACCAGCGGCGCACTCAGCAACGCATCCACCTCCGTTTCGCTTAAATCGGAGGGGAGTTTTTTCGGCAGCTTGGGCCCCTCCAGCAGCACGGTCGGATCATCGCTGCGCAGCTTCTCACGGTTGAGATACTGATAGAAACGGCGCAAGGCCGAGAGAAAACGGGCGGTGCTGCTGGCCGCAAACTGGTGATCGACCCGCCAGGCGAGGTAGTGCTGGATCTCGTCCATCCCCGCCAGCAGCAGCGAGCTCCCCTGCTCGTCGAGCCAGAGGGAGAACTTCTCCAGATCGCTGCGATAGGAGCTGACCGTGTTGTCAGACAATCCCCGCTCCAGCCAGAGGGCATCGAGAAAGGGTTCAATCAGGGGATGGGGGTCGGGTTTGCTCATGGTGCGCTGCAATAAGGGGAAAGATGGCCCATTGTAACGCGCCAACTCCTTGGAAAGACAAGGCACTTTCATTGGAAAGATAAGGCACGTTTGCCACACCCCTTGCCGGGCGGTGAAGGTCGAATGGCAATCTGCTAGACTGGCGCCCTCCCCTTACGTTACCCATCGTGTTGCCAACATGGCGCAGCCCACACGAGCATGCGAGAACGCGCCAAAAGCAAGCGAGAAAGCGCCAACAGAGAGAAGAGCGATGAAGATTGGTCTGTTTTACGGTTCCACCACCTGCTACACCGAGATGGCTGCCGAGAAGATCCGCGCCCTCATCGGCCCCGAGCTGGTGGATATTCACAATATCAAGGATGTCTCCCTGCGCCTGATGGAGGATTACGAGGTCCTGATCCTCGGCATCTCCACCTGGGATTTTGGCGAACTGCAGGAGGACTGGGAGTCCCGCTGGGAAGATATCGCCGACCTCCATCTGGAGGGACGCATCGTGGCCCTGTTTGGCCTCGGCGATCAGCTCGGTTATGGCGAATGGTTCCAGGACGCCCTCGGCATGCTGCACGACCAGCTGGTGCCAAAAGGAGTCAAGCTGGTGGGCTACTGGCCCAACGAAGGGTACGAATTCGATGCCTCCAAAGCACTGATCGACGATGGCCGTCACTTCGTCGGGCTGGCCCTCGATGATGCCAACCAATATGACCAGACCGATCCGCGCATCGAGCAGTGGGTCGAGCAGATCCTGAGCGAAATCCACGCCCTGCTCTGATCTTTCCCACGTTTTGGCAAAACGACCCTGAGCGCCTGGCCCTGGCCGCCGGGCGCAGTTATCGCACCGATTTTCTCAATCGGTATCATCGCATGACGCTATAGCGACTTTTTTGTGCTGGTCTGCAACAATGGACTCGACATCCCATAACAATCAGAGCCGGATGTCGGAAGCAAACGGACAGACCAGAAAAGGATATTCTATGACCCCATTCTCCCTGTTGGCCCCCACCATCGCCCGTGACGTGCTCGATCACGCGCTGGCGCTGGGTGCCGATTTCGCCGAGCTGTTTGTCGAGCGCAAGCGCCGCAGCCAGCTCAGCCTGCTCTCCAGCCAGATAGAGAACATCAGCGGCGGCCTCGATTTCGGCATCGGCGTGCGCCTCTGTTACGGCCACAAGGTGCTCTACGGCTACACCAATCTGGCCAGCCGCGACGAGCTGCTGCGCATTGTCACCCTGCTGGCGGCCAAAGACCGCCGCGACCCCGTGGTGACCGCCACCGCCTTCGATTTCACCCGCCTGAACGATCGCAACCCGGTCGCGCTGCCGCTGTCGGCAGACAAGCTGCTGGAGCAGAAGATCGCCTATCTGCACGCCATGGATGCTGCGGCCCGCGCCGAGAGCGACAAGGTGAGCCAGTTCTCCGGCAACGTGCTGGGCTGGGAGCAGGAGGTGGAGATCTTCAACAGCGAAGGGGTGCAAGTCGCCGATCGCCGCCACTACAACCGCATCATGGCCCAGACCATCGCCATGGAAGGGAGCGAGCAGAGCGTCGGTTACGAGGCCCCCGGCGCCCTGATGGGCTGGGAGCATGCCGATCGCATCGATCCGCGCGAGCTGGCCCTCACTGCCACCCGTCAGGCGCTGGTGAAACTGGGCGCGGCTCCCTGCCCGAGCGGCACCCTGCCGGTCATCATGGAGAACGGCTTTGGCGGCGTCATCTTCCACGAGGCGTGTGGTCATCTGCTGGAGACCACCTCGGTGGCCAAGAAGGCGTCGGTATTCCACGACAAGATGGGCCAGCTCATCGCCAATCCGGTGGTCAATGCGGTGGACGAGGGACTGCAAGGCAACGCCTGGGGCTCCATCAACGTCGATGACGAGGGGATGGCGACCCAGCATACCCAGCTCATCAAGGACGGCGTGCTGACCGGTTTTCTGGTGGACAGAATGGGTGCCCTCAAAACGGGCTACGCACGCACCGGCTCGGGGCGGCGCGAATCCTACAAGTACGCCCCCACCTCGCGCATGCGCAACACCTATATCGAACCGGGCAACCACAGCCTCGACGATATGCTGGCCACCGTCGAACATGGCATCTACGCCAAGAAGATGGGGGGCGGCTCGGTACAGCCCGGCACCGGTGAATTCAACTTCAATGTGCAAGAGGCCTACCTCATCGAGCACGGCAAAATCACCAAACCGCTCAAGTCAGCCACCCTGATCGGTACCGGCCCGCAGGTGCTGAAAGAGATCTCCATGGTGGGCCGCAATCTGGCGCTGGCCGCCGGTATGTGCGGCTCTGTCTCGGGCTCGGTTCCCACCTCGGTGGGCCAGCCGGCCCTCAAAGTAGACAATATTCTGGTGGGAGGGAACGCCTGATGAGCCAACTTGACATGAACCAACTGCTCACCTGCCTGCTCGGCAAGGTGGCCGACCTCGGCGCCGAGGCAGACATCATCGCCAATCAGGAGAAGGCCTTCTCCCTCAAGGCAGACAAGGGCGAGCTGGGTGAATACAAGGTCACCAGCAGCCAGCAACTCGGTATTCGCCTGATCAAAGAGGGCCGGGTCGGCGTCGCCTACTCGGAATCCCTCGATGAGCTGGCGCTGGATGCCATGCTGCAGGATGCGCTCGATGCCAGCCGCTTTGCCAAGGTGGATGCGGACCAGCGCATCTCGGTGGCCAATAGCCGGATCACCACAGATTGCGCCGAGATCAACCAGCCCGATACCACGCCGGTTGAGGAGAAGATCGCTCTGGCCCTGCGCCTGGAATCTGACATGCTGGCCATGCCCGATGTGAGCGGCGCCCCCTACAACAGCTTCTTCGAAGGGGAGAGCCAGATCTGGCTCGCCAACAGTCAGGGTACCCTCTGCCAGCACGGCGAGTTCAGCGTCGGCTGCTACACCTCGGCGCTGGTGGAACGGGATGGCCGCCAGTCGATGCACTCGCAGGGCCAGTATGGCCGTCGCTTCGACGAGCTGGACAGTCAGGCCCTGATCGAGCAGATCTACGCCATCGCCGATGGCCTGCTGCCCGGTGAAGCGGTGCCGAGCGGTCGCTACAGCGTCATCTTCAGTACCAACTGCTTTGCCAGCCTGTTTGGCTGCTTTCAGGGCGTGCTGTCGGGCAAGTGGGCCCAGCAGGGGATCAACCCCTGGCGCAGCAAGGTCGGCCAGAGCGTGGCGTCACGCTGGCTTACTCTGGAAAGCCGGGTCTATATGCCGGGCGGCATGAACATCAAGGCGTTTGATGGCGAGGGGGCGGCCAGCTCGGATCTGCTGCTGATTGGCGAAGGGGAGCTGAAAACCCTGCTCCACAACAGCGCCACCGCCCGCCACTTTGGTGTGGCCAGCAACGGCTCGGCCGCCCGCGGCGCCCGCAGTGCCCTCGATGTGACCGCTCGCCATCTGGTGTTTGGCGCGGGCCCCCATAGCGAAGCGGAGGTGCAGAGCGGCGACTATCTGGAGCTGGTCAAGCTGGATGGCCTGCACTCCGGTGCCGATGCGGTGAGCGGTGACTTCTCCTTTGGCGCGTCAGGGTTCCTCTGTCGCGATGGCGTACGCCTGCAGCCAGTGCGCGGCATCACGGTAGCAGGCAACTTCTACCGCCTGCTGGGCGAGCTGGAAGCGGTCGGGGATACCCTGCACCACAACGACGGCAAGGGCTTCTACGCCCCGCAGATCCGTTTTGGCGGTCTCTCCGTCGCGGGCAAGTAAACGCCCCGACGAAACCTGCAAGCAAGAAAAAGGCGCCTTATGGCGCCTTTTTCTCGTTATCTCGTCCGCCTTGAGGCCTGACTCAGGGCGAGAGCGGCTCGCGATGATACTCGGCGCAGCCGCATTCGGGGCAGGTATCGAGCTGTTGTGGGTGTAGCACGGTATGGCGCCAGCCGCACTGGTCGCACACCATGACACCGAGCCCTACCCAATCACCCGCTTCGTAAACCCCCTTGTGCTCGAGCTCGTCGGCCAGCTCGCGCCACTCCACCTGGGCGCGGTCGGTCACATCCGCCAGCCAGGACCAGGCGGTGTCTTTCAGGGCCAGCATAAAGGCAGACTCTTCCACCTGCGCACTATCGTCATGGCGCCCCTCGTCATAGTTGCCCAGATCCCGCTTCACGTACTCGGCGATGAGCGCCAGTTCGTCCTGAGTCAGGTCGCTGGCAGCCTCCAGATAGGCCTGCACCTTGGCAATCATCCGGTTGAGGCGCTCCCCCTGGAACTCTTCAGTCTCTTGCCACTGTTTTTGCAGCTCGGCAATGAAGGCTTCGTACCCTTTTTGACGTTTGTCCATGGCTCTAACTCCTCTACTAAACCCTGATCTGGCCCGGCTTAAGGCCCAAGGGACGCTGGCGGTTGTTGCCGCCGCAGGATATGGGTATTCTATTGCGATTTCCCAGCTGATTTATCTATTCATTTCACAGATCCGGATGTCACCAATGCAAGAGCAATACGTTCCCCAATCAATCGAACCAGCAGCGCAAAAGCACTGGGATGCCAAGAAAACCTTCAAGGCCGTGGAGAAGGTAGACAAGGAGAAGTTCTACTGCCTGTCCATGTTCCCCTATCCGTCTGGTCGACTACACATGGGGCACGTTCGTAACTACACCATAGGTGATGTGATCTCCCGTTATCAACGCCTCAATGGCAAGAACGTGCTGCAACCCATCGGTTGGGATGCATTCGGTCTGCCGGCCGAGAACGCCGCGATCAAAAACAATACCGCGCCGGCGCCCTGGACCTACGAAAACATCGAATACATGAAGAACCAGCTGAAGATGCTGGGTCTGGGTTATGACTGGGATCGTGAAATCGCCACCTGCAAACCGGATTACTACCGCTGGGAGCAGTGGTTCTTCACCAAGCTCTACGAGAAGGGTCTGGTCTACAAGAAGACCTCCTCCGTCAACTGGTGCCCGAACGACATGACCGTACTGGCCAACGAGCAGGTGGTCGACAACTGCTGCTGGCGCTGTGACACCCCGGTGGAGCAGAAAGAGATCCCCCAGTGGTTCATCAAGATCACCGACTACGCCGAAGAGCTGCTCAGCGACATCGACAATCTGGAAGGCTGGCCGGAAATGGTCAAGACCATGCAGCGCAACTGGATTGGCCGCTCCGAAGGGGTCAACATCAGCTTCGCCATCGAAGATCAGGCTAAGCAGCTGGAGGTCTACACCACCCGTCCGGACACCTTCATGGGCGTCACCTATGTCGGTATCGCCGCCGGCCACCCGCTGGCCCTGCAGGCCGCCGAAAACAACCCGGAACTGGCCGCCTTTATCGAAGAGTGCAAGAACACCAAGGTAGCCGAAGCCGAACTGGCCACCATGGAGAAGAAGGGCATGGCCACCGGCCTCTATGCCATTCACCCGCTGGATGGCCGCAAGGTACCGGTCTGGGTCGCCAACTTTGTGCTGATGAACTACGGCACCGGCGCCGTGATGGCGGTTCCGGCCCACGATCAGCGTGACTTCGAGTTCGCCACCAAATATGGCCTCGACATCAAGGCGGTCATCAAGCCGGTTGATGGCGACGTCGACGTGAGCGACGCGGCTTACACCGAGAAGGGCGTGCTGTTCAACTCCGGCGAGTTCGACGGTCTCGACTTCCAGGGCGCCTTCGATGCCATCGCCAGCAAGCTGGAAGGGCTCGGCAAGGGCAAGCGTACCGTAAACTACCGTCTGCGTGACTGGGGTGTCTCCCGTCAGCGTTACTGGGGTGCCCCCATCCCGATGCTGACTCTGGCTGACGGTACCGTAGTGCCGACGCCGGAAGACCAGCTGCCGGTACTGCTGCCGGAAGACGTGGTGATGGACGGTATCCAGAGCCCGATCAAAGCTGATGCCGAGTGGGCCAAGACCACCTACAACGGTCAGGAAGCGTTCCGCGAGACCGATACCTTCGACACCTTTATGGAGTCCTCCTGGTACTACGCGCGCTACTGCTCTCCGGACTACGACAAGGGCATGCTGGATCCGGCGGCTGCCAACCACTGGCTGCCGGTGGATCAGTACATCGGCGGCATCGAGCACGCCTGTATGCACCTGCTCTACGCCCGCTTCTTCCACAAGCTGCTGCGTGACGCGGGTCTCGTGAACAGCGACGAGCCGTTCAAGCGTCTGCTCTGTCAGGGCATGGTGCTGGCCGACGCCTTCTACTACAAGGACGAGAAGGGCGGCAACGTCTGGGTCAGCCCGACCGACGTCAAGGTAGAGCGTGACGAGAAGGGTCGCATCACCAAGGCCATCGACAACGAAGGCCGTGAAGTGATTCACTCCGGTATGACCAAGATGTCCAAGTCCAAGAACAACGGCATCGACCCGCAGCTGATGGTCGAGCGTTACGGCGCCGATACCGTCCGTCTGTTCATGATGTTCGCCTCGCCGGCCGAGATGACCCTGGAGTGGTCCGACTCCGGCGTAGAGGGTGCCCAGCGCTTCCTGCGTCGCCTGTGGCGCACCACCTTCGAGCACGTCTCCGGTGGCGCCGTTGCCGCACTCGATGTAGCTGCCCTCTCCAACGAGCAGAAAGCCATTCGCCGCGAGCTGCACAAGACCATCGCCAAGGTGAGCGACGACGTGGGTCGCCGTCAGACCTTCAACACCGCCATCGCCGCCATCATGGAGCTGATGAACAATCTCTCCAAGCTGGGCAACGACGAGCAGGACCGCGCCCTGATGCAGGAAGCACTGGAAGCTGTGGTAGTCATGCTCTACCCCATCACTCCGCACATCGGCTTCGAGCTGTGGAAGATGCTGGGCAAGGGCGACGACATCGATCACGCAGCCTGGCCGGTGGCCGATGAAGCGGCCATGGTCGAGACCGAGAAGCTGGTGGTGGTACAGATCAACGGTAAGATGCGCGGAAAACTGACCGTGCCGGCCGAGATCAGCCAGGCCGACGTCGAGAAGCTGGCGATGGCTGATGCCTCCGTGCAGAAGTTCACCGACGGGCTGACCGTGCGCAAGGTGATCTATGTACCTGGCAAGCTGCTCAATATTGTCGCTAACTGATCGGTTGCCAACTGATGTCATACCATTTGGCGACCTTGGCTGACTGTGTGGCCACTCATGGGTAACGACGTACCGGCCCATGACAGCTCAACATTGTCGCTAACTAATTGGCTGCCAACTGATCATTGCCAATCTGTGACAGCAAACGGATGATAACGGCGGGCCCTGCGCCCGCCGCTTTCCCTTAATGCAAAGAGGATTTTCTATGGGCACCATCTTCACCCGCTGGATGGCCATCGTGCTGGCTGGTCTGCTGCTGCAAGGCTGCGGCTTTCACATGCGCGGCAACGGCATTCCGAGCGAGCTGATGACCATGAAGGTCGTGGGCGACAACAAGAGCGACTTCTACCGGATGGTTACCACCCGTCTGAAGGCCTCTGGCGTGACCCTGGCCGACAAGGAGGGCATTCCGGTGCTCACTCTGGGCGGCGTAGGCAGCACCAGTCAGGTCGCCTCGGTCAACGCGCTGGGGACGGACACCGAATATGTGCTGGGCTTTGGTACCCAGTTCACCATCTCGGTGCCGGGCAAGCCGACTCAGGTCTTCCCCATCAACTTCAACCGCAGCTTCCTCAACAAGCCGGATGCAGCGCTCGCCTCCTCCCGTGAGCAGGAGCAGCTCAACCGCGAGATGCAGGAGCAGGCGGCCAATCAGGTGATCCGGCAGTTGAGTCAGGTCAGCTTCTGATGCGGATTTACCCGGAACAATTTGGTGACCACCTCAAAGCAGGGCTTCGGCCCTGCTATCTCGTTTTTGGCGACGAGCCCCTGTTGCGACTGGAGGCCATCGATGCCATCCGTCAGATCGCCCGCAAGCAGGGTTTCGATGAGCGCCACACCTTCGTGGTGGAACAGGGGCTGGACTGGAATCAGGTCTACGATGCCTGTCAAGCCATGAGCCTCTTCTCCGCCCGCCAGATCATCGAGCTGGAGCTGCCCGCCAAGGTGGACAAGGATCTCGCTGCCCGCATCAGCGACATTGGCAAGCAGCTCCACCCCGACCTGCTGCTGGTGCTGAGTGGCGGTCGCCTCAACCAGACCCAGATGAAGGCAGCCTGGTTCGACAAGCTCTACCAAATTGGCACCTATGTGCCGGTCAACCATCCGGAGCCCAAGTTTTTCCCGCGCTGGATGAGCGCCCGTTTTGCGCGTTTCGGCCTCAAGGCGCTGCCGGATGCCATCAACTTCATGTGCCACTCCTACGAGGGCAACCTGCTGGCCGCCAGTCAGGAGATCGAGAAGCTGACCCTGCTCTCGCCGTCCCAGCCCATCAGCGTCACCTATCTGCAAGAGACCATTATCCGCCACGCCCACTTCACCCCGTTCCAGCTGGTCGATACCCTGCTGGAGGGCAAGGTGAACCGGGCCCAGCGCATTCTGGCCGCCCTGCGGGCCGAAGGCACCGAGCCGGGGATGCTGGCCTGGACCCTTTGCCGCGAGCTGGAGCAGCTGACCGAGCTGTCGTTGGCGATGCGCAACGGCCAGCCGCTGGGTGAGCACTTCAGCCGCCTGCGCATCTGGCAGAGCCGCCAGCAGCTCATTCAGCAAGCACTGACCCGACTGCCGTTTGCCAAGTTGCAGCAACTGTGGCAACTGATGGCCCAGCTGGACGATGCCCAGCGCCGCTTCGATACCGAACAGGCCTGGCTGATGCTGCAGACCATTGCCCTCGGCTTTCGTGATGGCACCCCGCTGCCGCTGGTGATGGAGAGCAGCCCGTGCTGAAGGCGCCCATTGGCCTGCTGGGGGGCACGTTCGATCCTATCCATATCGGCCATCTGCGCCCGGCCATCGAGGCGCGCGATGCCCTCGGGCTGGCCGAGATGCGGCTGATCCCGAACCATATCCCGCCCCACCGTGCCAATCCGTTCTGCTCCAGCGAACAGCGTCTCGCCATGGTCAAACTGGCGGCAGCGGAGAACCACCACTTTGTGGTAGATGAGCGGGAGCTGAGACGGGACAAGCCCTCTTACACCATCGATACCCTTATCGAGCTGCGTCATGAACTGCCCGATACGCCGCTCTGTTTTCTGATGGGGATGGATTCACTGCTGAGCCTGCCAAGCTGGCACCGCTGGCAGGAGCTGCTCGACCATGCCCATCTGGTGGTAAGCGTGCGGCCGGGCTGGCAACCGGATTATCCGGCCGGGGTGGCACAGTTGCTGGCGCGCCATCACACCACAGATGCCAACGCGCTGCATCAGCGTCTGGCCGGTCATATCTGGCTGGCGGACAACCAGCCCATCGAACTGTCAGCCACCCGACTGCGAGCCTTGCTGGATGAGGGGCAAGACACCCGCTACCTCTTGCCCGAGTCGGTTGCGCACTATATTGATCAACAGGGGCTCTACCGCGCCAACCGCCGCTAGCCCCTGTCGTAATCCTGCCCCACCCGATGGGAAACGGGAGTGACCATGATATAATCCGCCGCTCTGACGCAAACGCTGCGCGCCGGAATACAGGAGAGACTCATTGCAAGGCCAAGAATTGCATGCCTTTATCATCGACAAGATCGATGACATGAAAGGCCGCGACATCATCACCCTCGATGTACGTGGCAAATCCAGCATTACTGACACCATGATCATCTGTTCCGGCAACTCCAGTCGTCACGTCAGCGCCATTGCCCACCATCTGGCCAGCGAGGCCCGCCACGCGGGTCTGGATCTGCTGAGCGTGGAAGGGCAACTGAGCGGTGAATGGGTGCTGGTAGATATGGGCTCGGTGATCGTGCATGTGATGCAGGATGAACATCGTGACTTCTACCAACTGGAAAAGCTGTGGAGCGGTGCCGCTCAAATGAATACGCAATAAGAGCACAAGTGTAACGACCATGAAGATCCAGTTGATTGCGGTGGGCACCAAGATGCCCGCCTGGGTAGAGCATGGCTTCGAAGAGTATCGTCGCCGCTTCCCCAAAGACATGCCGTTTGAACTCGTCGAGATTGGCGCAGGCAAACGGGGCAAAAATGCCGACATTCCGCGCATCCTGCAGAAGGAAGGGGAAGCCATGCTGACGGCTGCGGGGCGCTCGCGCATCGTCACCCTCGACATTCCGGGCAAGCCCTGGACCACGGAGCAGCTGGCTACCCAGCTGGAGGCGTGGAAACTCGATGGCCGCGATGTAGCCCTGCTGGTAGGCGGGCCGGAAGGCTTGTCCCCCGAGTGCAAGGCTGCCGCCGAACAGAGCTGGTCACTGTCACCGCTCACCCTGCCACATCCGCTGGTGCGGGTGCTGGTGGCAGAGAGCCTCTATCGGGCCTGGAGCATCACCACCAATCATCCGTATCATAGAGAGTGAGCCATGCGTCTCTGGAGTCTCACCTCTCATATTCCCCCCTATCACAGAGAGTGAACAATGCAGTTCCTGCTCTTATTGCCCCCAAGGGTCTTGAGGTAAAGGCATGCTGAAACAACGCATCGAAATGCGCGATCACAGTGCCGAGGGCAATCTGTTCTTCCGGCGCACCCTGGTAGCCTACATCGGCATCGTCGTGCTGATGCTGGTGCTGCTGGGCAATCTCTATTATCTGCAGGTCGAGTCCTACGACACCTACCAGACTCGCTCCAACTCCAACCGAATCCGCGTGGTGCCGGTGGCGCCGCCACGGGGCCTCATCTATGACGCCAACGGCGTGCTGCTGGCGGAAAACCGCCCGGTCTACAGTCTGGAAATTGTGCCGGAAGAGACCAAAGATCTCGAAAAAACCGCCGACCAGCTGATCACCCTGCTGGGTCTGCCGGAGGGTACCAAGGAGAAGTTCCTCGCCGAAGTGAAACGCCAGCGCCGCTTCAAGCCGGTCCCCCTCTACGAGAAGCTGACCGAATATCAGGTAGCCCTCTTCTCGGTCAACCAGCACAACTACCCGGGCGCCAGCATCGAGGCCTACCTCAAACGCTACTACCCGTTTGGTGACACCCTCACCCACGCTTTGGGCTATGTGGCCAAGATCAACACCCGTGACGTGGAGCGCCTCGAGAAGGAAGAAAAACTCGCCAACTATGCGGCCACCAAGGATATCGGCAAGCAGGGGGTGGAGAAGTATTACGAGGATGAGCTGCACGGCGTGGCGGGCTATCAGGAGGTCGAGGTGAACAACCGCGGCCGGATTGTCCGTACCCTCAAGTTCCAGCCGCCTATTCCCGGCAAGGATATCTACCTCAATATCGACGTCCGGATGCAGCTCAAGGCCCAGCAACTGCTGGCCGGCCAGCGCGGCGCCATCGTGATGATGGACCCGAGAACCGGCGCCATCATCGCCATGGAGTCGAGCCCCAGCTATGACCCCAACCTGTTCGTGACCGGCATCTCCAGCGCCAACTACTCGGCGCTGCTCAACGATCCGGCGCGGCCGCTGGTGAACCGCACCACTCAGGGCATTTATGCCCCAGCCTCCACCGTCAAACCCATGATGTCGGTGATGGGGCTCAACGAGGGGGCCATTACCCCGGGCTACCGCTATTTCGGCGGCCCGAGCTTCTCCATTCCCGGCACCACCAAGAAGTTCCGCGACTGGCGTCGCTGGGGACACGGCTGGCTCGATGTCTATCGCGCCATCGAGGTCTCGGCAGATACCTATTTCTACGATCTCGCCTATCGGGTCGGCATCGACAAGATCCACAGCTACATGACCAAGTTCGGCTTCGGTCAGTACAGTGGCGTCGACCTCTATGAAGAGACCAAGGGGGTCATGCCGTCCCGTGACTGGAAAATGGCCCGCTGGCGTCAGCCCTGGTATCAGGGGGACACCATCTCCATCGGTATCGGTCAGGGATACTGGAGCGCCACGCCAATCCAGCTGGCCAAGGCGATCAGCATCCTGACCCAGAACGGTCACGATGTGACCCCGCACCTGCTCAAGAGCACCGCCTCCCAGGCGGGAGTGGTCGATGCACCGATCAACCCGAACATGGCGCTCAAAACCAAGAGCGACAGCTACTGGCAGGTGGCGCGTGAGGGGATGTGGCGAGTGATCAACGGCCACGAGGGTACCGGCCGTCGCGCTTTTGCCAACACCCCCTATGTGGCGGCAGGCAAGTCCGGCACCGCCCAGGTGGTCAACATGAAAGAGAATCAGGTCTACAACGCCAAAACCATGAAAGTGGAGCACCGCGACAATGCCCTGTTTGTCGCCTTTGCCCCCTATGAAACACCCAAGGCAGTCGTGGCACTGGTGCTGGAAAACGCCGGTGGTGGCAGTACCAATGCGGCACCCGTTGCTCGCCAGATGCTGGATGCCTATCTGCTGCCCCCTGATCCGCAACTGCCACCGGCACCGGAAAAGCCGTCCCAACCGAGTGAGGTCGCTCCCAATGAGTAATTCTGCCCGCCAGCAGAGCATCTGGTACAAGCTGCATATCGACTTGCCCCTGCTGCTCGGTCTGCTGGCCGTGATGACCCTCTCCATGGTGGTGCTCTACTCCGCCTCCGGTCAGGATATGGACTCCATCGTGCGCCAGCTGGTGCGCGGCGGTCTCGCCTTTGCCCTGATGATCGGCCTGGCCCAGCTGCCCCCCTCCCTCTACGCCCGCTGGTCGGTGCCGCTGTTCGCCGTGGTGGTGCTGATGCTGATTGCGGTGGACGTATTCGGCCACATCGGCAAGGGGGCCCAGCGCTGGCTCGATCTGGGCTTTATGAAGTTCCAGCCCTCCGAGGTGATGAAGCTCTCCATGCCGATCATGGTGGCCGCCTGGCTCAGTCGCCACTCGCTGCCCCCCAAGTTCAGCCATGTGGTGATCGCCCTCATCATGGTGCTGCTGCCCACCCTGCTGATCGCCGCCCAGCCTGACCTTGGCACCTCCATTCTGGTGGCCGCCTCCGGCTTCTTCGTCATCTTCCTGGCGGGGCTCAGCTGGTGGCTGATCGGTTTGGCGGTCCTGCTGATGCTGGCCTTTATGCCGGTGCTCTGGTTCTTCCTGATGCACGACTACCAGCGCCAGCGGGTGCTGATGCTGCTCGACCCGGAGAAAGACCCGCTCGGCCGCGGCTACCACATCATCCAGTCCAAGATTGCCATCGGCTCCGGCGGCGTCTTTGGCAAGGGGTGGCTGCAAGGGACCCAGTCCCAGCTGGAGTTCCTGCCCGAGCGCCACACCGACTTCATCTTCGCGGTATTCAGCGAAGAGTTCGGTCTGGTGGGGGTTGCCCTGCTGCTGGTGCTCTACCTCTACGTCATCAGCCGCTGCCTGTTTATCTCGATGCAGGCCCAGAACAGTTTCGAGCGACTGCTGGGCGGCGCCATCACCCTCACCTTCTTCGTCTATGTGTTCGTCAACATGGGCATGGTGAGCGGCATCTTGCCGGTGGTAGGGGTGCCCCTGCCGCTGGTGAGCTATGGCGGTACCTCCATGGTGACCCTGATGGCCGGCTTTGGCATACTGATGTCCATCCAGACTCATAGAAGACTGCTCGCCTGATGAGACGGGTCGGATTGCTGCTCTCGCTCGCCACCACGATGGCGACCGCCGCTGTGGCGCCGGATCGGTTGGCCCTGCTCGCCGAACAGCAACAGGTGCCGCTGGCGGAGTTGCAGGCCGCGGTCGCCCGCGCCCAGTTGCGCCAAGAGGTGCTCGACACCATCAGCAAGCCGTGGGAGGCCAAACCCTGGCATCGCTACCGGCCGCTGTTTGTTACCCCGGATCGCATCCGTGATGGCCAGCAGTTCTGGCAACAACATGCCGAGACGCTGGCTCGCGCGGAGCAGACCTATCGGGTGCCCGCCTCGCTCATCGTGGCCATCATAGGGGTAGAAACCTTCTATGGTCGCCAGATGGGCCGTCATCCGGTGCTCGATAGCCTCTACACCCTGGGGTTCCACTACCCGGAGCGCAGCGACTTCTTTGCCAAGGAGTTTGCCCAGCTTGTGGTGCTGGCCAAAGAGGAAGGGTGGCAACTCGATACCCTCAAGGGCTCCTATGCCGGCGCCATGGGGATGGGGCAGTTCATGCCCTCCAGCTATCGCCACTACGCCGTCGATTTTGACGGGGATGGCAAGCGGGATCTGTTTGCCAACCCGGTCGATGCCATCGGCAGCGTGGCCAACTATTTTGCCAGTCACCAGTGGCGCTGGGGCGAATCCGTGGTGGAACCGGCCCAGATCGGGTTGATGGCAGTCGAACCTCTACTCAGGCCTGAGCCCGAGTTAACACAACAGTGGTCAGAACTGGCGGCGGCAGGGATTGAGCTCGCCACGCCGCTGGCCCCACAGACGCCGGTCAAGTTGCTGGCGTTTGCCCAAGCCGATGGACCGGAATACTGGGTCGCACGGCATAACTTTTATGTGATCACCCGTTACAATCGCAGCCCACTCTATGCGATGGCGGTGTATCAACTTAGCCAAGCCATTCAGGAAGCGTATGCATCTTCGTCACAAACTCCTCCCGCTCAGCCTGAGCTTGTTGCTGGCCGCCTGTAGCAGCCAGCCGGAACAGAGCGCCCCCGTCGAGCCGCAAGCACCGGTCAGCAAGCCACCCGTTATCGAGATCCCGCAAGCCACCGGCGCCATTCCGCGCCCCGAGCCCCTGAGTGCCAGCGGCAACCGGGACTACTGGATCGGCAAGCAGAAGCATGAGGTGTGGCGCGACATCAAACACTACAGCGAAGAGGGCACCGCCAGCTGGCTGTCGCCGGATCTGGACGGCCAGAAGACCGCCAACGGCGATGTGCTGGACAGCAAGCTGTTCAGTGCCGCCCACCGCAACCTGCCCATCCCGAGTTATGTGCGGGTCACCAATCTGGACAACGGGCTGGAAACCATAGTGCGGGTCAACGATCGCGGTCCCTTCAACAGCCCGCGCCTGATCGACCTCTCCTACGCAGCGGCCAAGCAGCTGGAGATGGTCGATAGCGGTGAGGCCCGAGTACGGCTGGAGCTGATCAGCGACACTCCGGATCAGATGGTGATCATGGAGCCAATGAAGCCCATCGAAATGACTCCGACCACTCCGGCTGCGGCCTCCAACACGCTGTCGCAAGATGGCTTCTTGGGTGAACCAACCGCACTGGCGATGGCCACTCCCGCTGCCGAACCCGCTCCCGTCAAGGCACCCGCCGCCAAGCCCGCCAAAGCGGCACCTGTCAATCCAGCGCCAGCCAAGGCCGCAGCGCCTGCCAGCAGTGGTGATGGCAAGATGATCCAGGTACTGGCCAGCGGCTCCCGGGATCGGGCCGAGGCGATGGGCAAGGTGATGACCCAGCGTTACGGCGTGCCCTACCGGATCGATGCCCATGGCGCCATTTTCCGGGTGCTGATTGGCCCGGTCGCCGCCGACCAGCAGGCAAGTGTGCTGGAAAAAGTACGTCAGGGCGGGCTGGAACAGGCCTTTATCGTGCCCTGATCGCCCCCCTTTGCCGCGGATGTGACTAACCGCTTACTCACTGTCATCACGTCGTTTTATGGCGTGATGACAGGGAGTGATGGATAAAAAACCAGTTCAGATCGCCATCTCGGGCTATAACCTGCGGGCGCATCTGGTATAGTTAGGCCCGCATTTTATCCCCATCTGGCTCGCAGGAATTTCAAGATGTCCAAATTTGCCCGTTCAGTTCTTCTGGCCTCACTGATCAGCGTAACCGCCCAGGCCAATACGCCGGTGCCGACACCAACCCCGAATGCCATGCCCATGGTGGTTCCCGCCGCGCCGGAGATCTCCGCCAAGGCCCATATTCTGATCGACTACTACTCAGGTCAGGTGCTGGCCGAGCAGAACGCCGAAGAGCGTCTGCCGCCTGCCAGTCTGACCAAGATGATGACCTCCTACATCATCGGCCAGGAGCTGCTGAAGGGGAACATCAAGCGCACCGACATGGTGACCATCAGCCAGAACGCCTGGTCCAAGAACTACTCTGACTCCTCCAAGATGTTTATCGAGGTGGGCAAGCAGGTCTCCGTCGATGATCTCAACAAGGGCATCATCATCCAGTCCGGCAACGATGCCTGCGTCGCCATGGCCGAGTTCCTGGCGGGCAGCACCGACTCCTTCGCCAGCCTGATGAACAGCTGGGCCGCCAAGCTCGGTATGAACGACAGCCACTTCATGAACCCGCACGGTCTGGATGCGGAAGGTCACTACAGTACCGCTCACGACATGGCCCGTCTGGGTCAGGCGCTGATCCGCGACCTGCCGGAGGAGTACAAGATCTACTCCCAGAAATCCTTCGTGTTCAACGGCATCACCCAGCACAACCGCAACCGCCTGCTGTGGGATCAATCCCTGCAAGTGGATGGCATCAAGACCGGCCACGTCAGCCAGGTCGGCTATAACCTGGTCTCCTCTGCCACCAACAACGAAGGCATGCGCCTGATCGCCGTGGTACTGGGCGCCAGCAGCGAAGCCTCCCGCGCCGCCGAGAGCAAAAAACTGCTCACCTATGGCTTTCGCTTCTTCCAGAGCCTGACCCCGTACAAGGCAGGCACCGAGCTGGTCACCCAGAAGATCTGGATGGGCGACAAACCGGAAGTGAAACTGGGCGTCGACAAAGATGTCTCCGTGCTGGTCACCCGCGGTCAGGGCAACAACCTGAAGGCTGACTTCCAGCTCGACAGCGAACTCAAAGCGCCGCTGGCCAAGGGTCAGCGCGTCGGTACCGTGTTCCTGAAGCAGGGCGACAAAGAGATCAAGCAGGTGCCGCTGGTCGCCCTGGAAGAGGTGCAGGAAGGTGGCTTGATGAGCCGTCTGTGGGACTACCTGGTACTGCTGGTCACCAGCTGGTTCAAGTAATCCAACGCACAATCCTCACCAAACAGCGGCGCCAACAGGCGCCGCTGCTGTCTGTGACGGACAAAGGCAGTGAATAACCCTGTAAACTGCAGGTTCCGCCTCACCCTGATTTGTGGTAAAAAGCAGCACTTCCATCCTTGTCTGACCGATCCTGGCCTTGATCCCGGTCCGGGCAGCGCCCATATAGTTATGAGCCGTGCCCATATAGACTTGAAATGGCGGCCTCCACGGGCCATCGGCCACTAGCCATCCAAGATGAAGTCATCCCGGTGATGACGCAAAAGGTGAGTAAATGAATACCAAGTTTGATGAACTGCTGGAGTTTCCCTGCAAATTCCCGTTCAAGGTACTCGGCGTTGCCGACCCGGCACTGCCGGAAATGGTGGTTGAAGTGCTGCAGCAGCACGCCCCCGGCACTTACAGCCCGACAGTCCAGCCCAGCTCCAAGGGCAACTACCACTCGGTCCGCGTGACCGTGACTGCCCAGAGCAAAGAGCACATCGAAGCGATGTACCACGCCCTTGGCAAGATCGAGCTGGTGAAATACGTACTGTAATTTCTCTCTCGCCCCGTTCTGCGGGGCGACTGTTTTTGGCCGCAGCACGCCGCGAGGACGCCATGTCATCCCAGATCCCCGCCCAGTCCAGCCTGATTGTCAGGCAGCTGGGTCGCCGCCCCTACCAGCCGGTATGGGACGCCATGAAAGCCTTCACCGACAACCGCACCAGCGACACCCCGGACGAGTTCTGGGTGGTCGAGCACGATCCCGTCTACACCCAGGGCCAGGCCGGCAAGGCCGAACACCTGCTCAATCCGGGCAATATCCCGGTGGTGCAGAGCGATCGCGGCGGTCAGGTGACCTATCACGGCCCGGGCCAGCTGGTGCTCTACGTACTGGTGGATGTCCGCCGCTGCAAATTCTCGGTTCGCGAGCTGGTGACCGCGCTGGAGACAGCCATCATCAATACCCTCGCCAAAAGCGATATCCAGGCCTATGCCAAGGCCGATGCCCCCGGGGTCTATGTGAAAAATGACCTTGGCATGGAGGCAAAACTGGCCTCGCTGGGTCTGCGCATCCGCAAGGGGTGCTCGTTCCACGGGCTGGCCCTCAACATCAACATGGACATGACCCCCTTCCTGCACATCAATCCGTGCGGCTATGCGGGCATGGCCATGACCCAGACCAGCGCCCTGGGCGGCCCGCAAAGCGTGGCCGAGGCGCAATCCATTCTGGTGGCCGAACTGGCCCGCCTGATTGGCTATCAAACAATAACAAACACCGAGAGTGAATCATGAGCAAACCCGTTCGTATGGAGCCGGGCGTCAAGCTGCGCGATGGCGACAAGATGGCCCTGATCCCGGTGAAATTCATGCCGGATCCCAACGAAGAACTCCTTCGCAAGCCGGACTGGATGCGGATCAAGCTGCCCCCCTCCAGCCAGAAGATCGAACACATCAAGAGCACCTTGCGCAAGAACAAGCTGCACTCGGTGTGTGAAGAGGCCTCCTGCCCCAATCTGGCGGAGTGCTTCAACCACGGCACCGCCACCTTCATGATCATGGGCGCCATCTGCACTCGTCGCTGCCCCTTCTGCGACGTGGCCCACGGCCGCCCGCTGGCACTCGATCCGGAAGAGCCGAAGAAGCTGGCGCAGACCATCAAGGAGATGAACCTCAAGTATGTGGTGATCACCTCGGTGGACCGCGACGATCTGCGCGACGGCGGTGCCCAGCACTTCGCCGACTGCATTCGCGAGATCCGCGAGCACAGCCCGCAGACCCGCATCGAGATCCTGACCCCGGACTTCCGTGGCCGGATGGAGCAAGCGCTGGAGGTGTTCCGCGAAACCCCGCCGGATGTCTTCAACCACAACCTAGAAACCGCACCGCGCATGTATCGCGTCGCCCGCCCGGGTGCCGACTACAAGTGGTCACTGGAGCTGCTGCGCCGCATCAAGGAGATGCACCCCCACGTTCCGACCAAATCCGGTCTGATGATGGGCCTTGGCGAAACCAACGAAGAGATCGTCGAGGTGCTCAAGGATCTGCGCGCCCACGGCGTCAACATGCTGACCCTGGGTCAGTATCTGCAGCCGAGCCGCCACCACCTGCCGGTGAAACGCTACGTGCCGCCAGCAGAGTTTGACGAGCTGAAATATGTCGCCATGGAGTTGGGCTTTACCCACGCAGCCTGCGGTCCTTTCGTTCGCTCTTCCTACCATGCTGATCTGCAAGCCAAGGGCGAAGAGGTCAAATGATCTCGCACGACAGAGTGGCCAAGTAACCACCACCCTCGCAATAAAAAAGAGCGCCCATTGGCGCTCTTTTTGTTGGTATCACTGACCGTTGCGGCTTGATCTACTCATCAGCCGTGGTCGAAGATCCCCTGCTGATGCCAGCGTTGCAGTTGGGCCAGCACCCGGGTCTCTCGCGCCGTCCACTGGGGACAGGGCCCCGCCAGCTGGGTCTTGTTGGTCTGCAGCGCCTCGTCGAGGGCAAACCAGCCGGGCACGAAGCCAAGGCGGATCTCGTAGGGCTGCGGCTGCGGGGCCACCAGATGATCGCCAATCCGGCACAAGTAGTAGAGCGAGCGGATGCAGTAGGCATCGAACCCCGGCTCGCGGGCGGCGCGATATTCACGGGTCTCGCCAAGCAGGCCCCCCACTTCCCGCAGCTCGGCACCGCACTCCTCCAGCAGCTCGCGAGCGAGCGCCACATGGTGGCTCTCCCCCGCTTCAATGCCGCCCCCAGGGAACATCAGATCGCCGTTGACCCGGGAGTGGACCAGCAGCAGCTCGTCGCCACGGGGCACCACGGCGCGCACTGTGAGGCGCTCCAGGGTGCGGCCATCGGTACGTACCTCGCCATGAACGAAAGAGAGATCGAACGGATTGGGCCAGCAGCTGGCCGGGGAGAGCATCGTCATCACTGCCTCAGGGCCGGTAGTTGCCATGCTTGAGCTGCTCGACAATTTCGGCAGCCCGCACATCGTAACCATCCTGCTCTGTCTTGCTCAGGGTGTGGTAGATGCCAAAACGCTTGGCTGAGACCTCGGGGCTATCCTGAAACGATTCGCTCACCTTGCCCCACAGATAGGCCAGCCCATACTGTTTCTGGCCCATATAGAGGGTGCTGAGGGAGGTGAATATGCGGCTGTTCAGCTTGTCCCCCTCCTGATAGAGGGAGAGCCCGTGCTGCAGGGTGGCAATGGCCTTTTCGGGGTCGCTCTTGGCGTAGATACCGCCGAGCGCCAGTTGCAACTCGGGTTCATCCAGCGCCTTGGTGCCTTCCAGCGCTATAAACTGCTGGCGAGCCAGCTCGTTGGTGTTGTTGGTCCAGTGCCAGAGCAGCAGGTAGGGATCTTGTGAATTGCGGGTCGCCGCATCGAGCTGGGCCAACTGATCCCCGGCCGCCAGCATGCCCTCGACCCGTGGACTCTTCTGCTCACGGGCATTCTTGTACTCGATGTTGGTGGAGCGCTCGGCACATTTGAGATAGCGCTCAAGGTTACGCATCAGCTCATACTTGCGCCGATCCGTCCCCTCTTCCTTGAGATAGAAGCGACTGCGGATCACATCGGTACGCTCGTAGCGGCACCAGCCATCGTCCACCAGATCCTGACAGAGCTCGGCATGGTTGCTGCAGATATTGTGGATCCGATCGTCATTGCAGCCAGCCACGGCAAGGCCGACTGAAAGCATGATGAAGGTCTGTCGCAGGGGGAAATTGGCCATGGTTCACATCTTGTTGGTAACGCGGGCTGGTAACAACTGGCACCTTTACGGGCCACCTCCGGCTAGCAAACCGGTTACATATCCATTACAATGCGCGCGCCATATAAGGCCGCGATTGCAGAATAATATAACGAAATATACACCCCTACACTGATCTGCATTCGACGAATTTTCTATTTACACCAACAACGTGAAATAAAGGATCTGGTCAATGACCCACGAGCACTACTTGCAAGCGTGGCAGGAGAGCCAGGAGCTCGCCGAAGCCATGCAGCCCTTGATTGGTCGCCTCTACCGACAACAAGGGGTCGAGATCACCCTCTACGGCCGCCCGCTGCAAAACGCCTCCACCATCGATATCCTCAAGGCCCACCGGGTCGTCCGCCGCCACCAGGGCGCTCCCCTCCCCATCCAGCAAAGCTTCCCCCTGCTTCAGGCCATCGTTGCCCTCAAACCCACCGCCGCTGAGGTAGACCTTGGCAAGCTGGCAGTCGGCTACTGGCGGGATCATCAGGATGAGGCGGGGATCGAGGACTATCTGCAAGCGCGACTGGCACCGGCCCTTGGCCGCAACCAGATGCCGCAGCCGACCGACGTGGTGCTCTACGGCTTTGGCCGTATCGGCCGCCTGCTGGCCCGCCTGCTGATCGAGCGCACCGGCGCCGCCAATCCGCTGCGCCTGCGCGCCATCGTGGTACGTGGCGGTCGCGACGGAGATCTGGAGAAACGTGCCAGCCTGCTGCGCCGCGACTCGGTGCATGGCCCCTTCAACGGCTCCATCGAGGTGGATGTGGAGCGCAGCGCCATCATCGCTAACGGCACCTTCATTCAGGTGATCTACGCCAATAGCCCGGCCGACATCGACTACACCGCCTACGGCATTCACGATGCGCTGATCGTCGACAACACCGGCGTCTGGCGTGACGAGGCAGGCCTCTCCGAGCACTTGAAGGCGCGCGGTGCCGGCAAGGTGCTGCTGACCGCTCCCGGCAAGGGGGAGATGAAAAACGTGGTGTTCGGGGTCAACCATGAAGTGATAGGCCCGGGTGACAGGATCATCTCCGCCGCCTCCTGTACCACCAACGCCATCACCCCTGTGCTCAAGGTGATGCAGGAGCGTTACGGCATTCGCCACGGCCACGTGGAGACGGTCCACTCCTACACCAACGATCAGAACCTCATCGATAACTATCACAAAGGCGAGCGCCGCGGTCGCAGCGCCGCCCTCAATATGGTGATGACCAGCACCGGCGCCGCCAAGGCGGTGGCCAAGGCGCTGCCGGAACTGAAGGGCAAGCTGACCGGCAACGCCATCCGGGTGCCGACCCCCAATGTGTCGCTGGCAATTATCAACCTGTCGCTGGAGCAGGCCACCGATCGGGAGAGCCTCAACGCCTATCTGCAGCAGATGGCGCTAAGCTCGGCCCTGCACCGCCAGATCGACTTCAGCGCCAGTACCGAGCTGGTCTCCTCCGACATGGTAGGTTCCCGTTATGCGGGCATCGTCGACTCCCAGGCGACCATCGCCGAGGGGGATCACTGTGTGCTCTACGTATGGTATGACAACGAATTCGGGTACAGTTGTCAGGTAGTGCGGGTGATGGAGCAGATGGCTGGCGTAGTCCGCCAGGATCTACCGGCATAGACCAATGGGGTCTACCTGCATGGCCCATCAGACCCCGCTGTTTATGGCTCAATAGTTCAAGGAGAGGCCAAATGTCGTTTCAACAGGGTGAGTTTTTACAAGCTATCAGGCAGATGCCCGAAGAGGTGTATGAGCGGCTCAAAACCGCAGTCGAGCTGGGCAAGTGGCCCGATGGCAAGCCCCTCACCGACGAGCAGAAGGCCACCTCCCTGCAAGCCGTGATGGCCTGGCAGGCGATGCATCTCGACAACCCCGAGCACATGAACATAGGCCGTGACGGCGAGATCGTGATGAAGAGCAAGAGCGAGCTCAAGCGTCAGTATCGCGACGAGGAAGAGATAGTGCGGGTCGACCTCAACCACTGAACCTGATCCGGCAGGCCGCTCTCGGCGGCCACAACAGAGAGGGGAGCCATGATGGCCCCCCTCTTTTTCCACTCTCCCCATGGTAGGGAGGTCAGAAGCTGTTCACGACCTGTAGCGAGAAGACGTCAGCAAGGTGAAGAGCAGCGCAGGAACCGGAGCGTATAGATATACGTGAGGATTCCGAGCAGCACATGAGCCTTGATCACGGCTTCGCAGTAAGATCGTGGACAGTTTCTCAGGGGGTCAGTTCCCCACGCAGGGACTGCTGCATCAGCTCGCGAATGCGGTGGGAGGGTAAGTCCTGGCTCAGCAGGAAGTGCAGCTTGGTGAGTGCAGCTTCGGCGGTCATGTCAAAGCCCGAGATCACCCCGGCCCGCGACAGGGCATTGCCGGTAGCATAGCCCCCCATATTGACCTTGCCGTGCAGGCACTGGCTCAGGTTGACGATGATGACGCCGCGGGCCGAAGCCTCGGAAAGCAGCGCCAGCATGGCCGGGTTCTGCGGCGCATTGCCGACCCCGAATGACAGCAGGATCAGCGCCTTCACCGGCTGTTGCAGGATATTGGCGATCACCTCGCTGGAGATCCCCGGATAGAGGGTCACCACGCCGATGGGCTGGGGGGTAATGTCGTGCAGCACCAGCGGCCGCTCGGAGGGCACACCCAGCTCACCCGCTTCCAGCGAGATGGCGATCCCGGCGTTGAGCAACGGCGGATAGTTGGGGGAGTCGAAGGCGTGGAAGCCGTCGGCGTGCACCTTCTTGCTACGGTTGCCGCGATAGAGCTGGTTGTTGAAGAACAGCGTCACCTCGTGGATCGGGTAGTTGGCCGCAATATAGAGGGCGTTGAGCAGGTTCTGCTGACCGTCGGAGCGCAACTCGGCCAGCGGGATCTGGGAGCCGGTGATGATGACCGGCTTGTGCAGATCTTCCAGCATGAAGGAGAGCGCCGAGGCGGTGAACGACATGGTGTCAGTGCCATGCAGGATCACGAAACCATCGTATTTCTCATAGTTGTCTCGAATGTCCTCGGCGATGCGCTGCCAATCCGCTGGCGTCATGTCGGAGGAGTCGATGAGGGGCGCATATTCGTGGATATAGTAATCCGGCATCTCGGGGCGGTGGAACTCGGGCATCCGCGCCAGACAGTCTTCCATAAAGCCCGCCATCGGCACGTAGCCGTGATCGGAACGCTGCATCCCTATGGTGCCGCCTGTGTAGGCAATGTAGATAGACTTCTTCACACCCTCTCCTCTTGATGAAGTGAACACCGCCAAAACATGAACCATGTCGGGGTGAACCACAATGTCAACGCCCGCCAGCGCCTCTGCGTGCAGCGGAAACCGGCGAATTATAGAGACTGGCGCCCCAAATGACAGCCGTTCCATGCACCCTTTTCGGCTTTTCTGCCCTCTACCTACATAGTGTTAAATGTCACAATAAATGACTAAAATGAGCATTAATACGACAAAGATGGAATTAAACGATGCTTTTTGCTACAATCCGCCGGATTTTACTAAAATCTCATCTGGATGCCTGAGCATTTCAGGCCCGCACAAGCCCCATCTTTCCTGGGGCGGGGAGATGTTTCCCCTTCTTTGCTGGCACATAAGCCACACTGTTTTCATCCCGGCTGAATCTGTAAGTCTTTTGCTATGAAAGACACAGCCAATCAACATGGGAGTACTGAATGTTACAACTTGATTCCTACGCAACGCTGGTCGCTGCCACTCTGGTATTGCTGCTTGGCCGGGTGTTGGTTACCCGAGTCGGGCTGCTGCGTACCTTCAACATCCCCAAACCGGTAGCCGGCGGCCTGGTGGTCGCGCTGGTACTGCTGCTGCTGCGCTCCACCCTGCAGATGGAGCTGCAATTTGATACCAGCCTGCAAACCCCGCTGATGCTGGCCTTCTTCGCCTCCATCGGTCTCTCCGCCGATCTCGCCAGCCTGAAACGCGGCGGCAAGGCGGTGGTTACCTTCCTGATGGTGGTCACCGGCCTGCTGCTGGTGCAGAACAGTCTGGGTGTCGGTCTGGCGACCCTGCTCGGTCTGGATCCCCACATGGGGCTGCTGGCAGGCTCCATCACTCTCTCCGGCGGCCACGGCACCGGGGCGGCCTGGAGTGCCACCTTCTCCGAGAAATACGGGGTGCAATCCGCCGCCGAACTCGCCATCGCCTGTGCCACCTTCGGTCTGGTGCTGGGCGGCCTGATTGGCGGCCCGGTGGCTCGCTATCTGGTGAAGAAAGTGCAGGTGCCCGGTGAGGAGCACAATCAGGATGAGGCCCCTCAAGGCTTCGAAATGCCCGACATGGAGCGCCCCCTCACCACTTTCAGCGTTATCGAGACGCTGGCGCTGATCGCCATCAGCCTCAAGGGCGGCGAGCTGCTCTCCGCCTCGCTCAAAGGGGGCGCCTTCGAGCTGCCGATCTTCGTCTGCGTGCTGTTTGTCGGCGTGCTGCTGCGCAACGTCCTGACCCTGCTGAACTGGCATGAGGTGAGCGATCGCGAGGTCTCCCTGCTGGGCAACGTCAGCCTGTCGCTGTTCCTCGCCATGGCGCTGATGAGCCTGAAACTGTGGGATCTGGCCAGCCTGGCTCTGCCCATCTTCATCCTGCTGGCCGCCCAGACAGTGGCGATGGCGCTCTACGCCATCTTCGTCACCTTCCGGGTGATGGGCAAAAATTACGATGCGGCCGTACTGGCGGCAGGTCACTGCGGCTTTGGCCTGGGGGCCACCCCGACAGCCATCGCCAACATGCAGGCCATCACCCAGCGCTTCGGTCCCTCCCACCTGGCGTTTCTGGTGGTGCCCATGGTGGGCGCCTTCTTTATCGACATCATCAACGCCATGGTGATCAAGCTGTTTATGGCGATGCCATTCCTGTAATTCCCTTTCCGTTAGACGTATATGATCAGAGCCCACCTTTCGGTGGGCTCTTTGTTTGTTCTCAACTCGCCAGCTGACGCAGGGGCTCGTATCCGGCACCAGGGTGACCCGCGAGCAACCTAAACAGCCCGAAATCACCAAGCCCGCACTCCCCCGAACAACAAAAAGCCCCGCACTCGACAGAGGCGGGGCTTGTTTATGTCAGCCGGAACAGGCCGAGAGATGCACCTTACAGGATAAAGGTCGACACCTGCTGGTTCAGGTCAGCAGCACGCCCTTTAAGGCTGTGGGCCTGATCCAGATCGCGCATGGCAGATGCGGTGATCTCGTCACTTACATCCTTGATGGCGGTGGTGTTCTGGGTGATCTCGCCGGTCACCTGGGTCTGCTCCTCGGCGGCGGTGGCGATCTGGCCCGCCATGTCGGAGATGAGGGAGATGGCGCTGGTGATCTCTTCCAGCGCGCGCACCGCCTGATCGGCATCCTGCACGCTGTTGTCCGCCAGCCCCTGACTGGTCTGCATCAGACTCACCGCACGGGCAGTGGTCTGTTGCAGGGTCTCGATGGTGGACTGGATCTGCTGGGTGGAGTCCTGGGTACGGCGCGACAGCACCCGTACCTCGTCCGCCACCACCGCAAAACCACGCCCCTGCTCACCGGCGCGAGCCGCTTCGATGGCTGCGTTCAGCGCCAGCAGGTTGGTCTGCTCGGCAATCCCCTGAATGGTGGAGAGAATGCTGGTGATGGCCTGCGCGTGACGGCTCAGCTCGCCGATCACCTCGGTCGCCTGCCCCACCTCTTCGGCCAGACCATTGATGGACTGGCGGGTCTTGTTGACCAGCATCTTGCCCTGCTCACTGCTCTGGGCAGATTGCTGGGCAGCGGCGGCGGTGTTCTCGGCGTTACCGGCGATCTCCATGGTGGCGCTCGCCATCTCGGTGACCGCCGTGGCGACCATGGTCACCTCCTGCTGCTGACGCTGCAACTCGTCCACCGCGGCCTGGTTGGTCACCAGACTGCGCTCGGCATCGGCGTTCAACTCGTTGGCCAGCTGGCGGATATTGCCGATCAGCTGATGCTGACTGCCGACGAAACGGTTGAAGCTGTTGGCCAGTTGGCCCACTTCGTCGTTGGCGTCGATCTTGATGCGCTGGGTCAGATCACCGTTACCATCGGCAATGCGGGCCAACGCCTGGGAGACCTTGGTGAGCGGGCCAAGCAGCATGCTGACCAGCCAGGAGATAGCGAGGATGCTACCCACCAGCACCAGCAGCGCCATCCCCAGCTGGGTCATCAGCAGGGAGGAGAGCGGCGCTTCCAGCGCGGCCTTGTCCAGCACCAGCACCAGCTCCCAATCCGTGTCGGGGATATCAGCCGCCCACAGCAGCTTGTCGCGACCTTCATTGTCAAAATAAGCTGGTACCAAATCCTTGCTTGACTTGCTCTGCTCAATCAGCGCGTTGGTCAGATCGTTGTCGATCTCGCTGGCCGGTTTCATCGCCTTGGCGGCATCCTTGTAGGCGATGATGGTGCCATCCTTATGCATCATGATGGCGAAACCGTCGGCAGGCAGCTGCATCTTGGTCACGTCTTCCACTAGCGAGGCGATGGAGAGGTCACCACCGACTACCCCGCCAGAAACCGGCTGGGCCAGGGTCACCACCATGATGTTGTAAGCCACGTCGAGATAGGGTTTGGTGACAATCAGGCCACCTTTGCTCATCGCCTCCTGATACCAGCCACGGGAGCGCGGGTCGTAGCCATCGCGGTTGATTGAAGGATCTGAGTCATTCATCTTGCCGCTGCTCTCACCGAAATAGGTGAGCTGGAAACGGCCGGAAACTTGTGCCTGTTGCAAGGCATTGAGGGGTTCGGCACCGGCCTTGTTGCCGAGCGCCTGGATCACGTCGCGACGGGCTGCGAGCCAGTCGCTGACACGCTCGGCCTGCTGGGTACCCAGCCGTTGCAACTGCTCCTGGCTGCCTTGAAGCAACAGGGACTTCTGGCTGCTATAGCTCTGCCAGGAGAGCAACAAAATCACCAACGAAAGGGCGATCACCACTGACAACAGTATCTTCTGCTTGAGTGACAGGTTTTTCATCATGTGTTCTTCTATTGAGGTGAGGAGCGGGTTTTTCCCTAAATTGCACAACACTACACGTAGTCATTAGCGACCCGAATGGCCAAAACTGAACCTGAAAATGGGTCGGCGGGCGATATTTTCTACCGAGGTGGAGAAAAGTGCACCAGAAATTGACGGCATGAGCCGCACAAGCCAAGGCAACCCTGTTTATTCCTTCCACAATTGGCTAGAATATCCCGTTTTTAAATCACATCGACCCTGAGAGTTTTCACGATGTTCGAAGTTAATCCCGTATTAAATAAACTTAAGGAGCTGTCTGAGCGGACCGAGCTTCTTAGGGGGTACCTTTGACTATGACGCCAAGAAAGAGCGTCTAGAAGAGGTCAACGCCGAGCTGGAACAGCCGGACGTATGGAATGAGCCCGAGCGCGCACAGGCGCTGGGCAAAGAGCGCGTCGCGCTGGAAAACGTGGTCGGCACCATCGACACCCTGACCCAGGGCGTGGATGACGTCGAGATGCTGGTGAGCCTGGCCGTGGAAGGGGAAGACGAAGAGACCTTCAACGAAGCCATCGCCGAATCCGAACAGCTGGAAGCCAAGTTGGTGGATCTCGAGTTCCGCCGCATGTTCTCCGGCCAGCACGACGGCTCCGACTGCTATATCGACATCCAGTCCGGCTCCGGTGGTACCGAAGCGCAGGATTGGGCCAACATGGTACTGCGTATGTACCTGCGCTGGGGCGATGCCCACGGCTACAAGCCCGAGCTGATTGAATGCTCCGAAGGCGACGTAGCCGGTATCAAATCCGCCACCATCAAGTTCACCGGCGAATATGCGTTCGGCTGGCTGCGTACTGAAACCGGCGTGCACCGTCTGGTTCGCAAGTCTCCGTTCGATTCCGGTGGCCGCCGTCACACCTCCTTCTGTTCTGTGTTCGTCTACCCCGAGATCGACGACGATATCGATATCGAGATCAACCCGGCGGATCTGCGGATCGACGTCTACCGCGCCTCCGGTGCCGGTGGTCAGCACGTTAACCGAACCGAATCCGCAGTGCGTATTACCCACGTTCCGACCGGTGTCGTGGTACAGTGCCAGAACGACCGTTCCCAGCACAAAAACAAAGACCAGTGTATGAAGCAGCTGAAAGCCAAGCTCTACGAGCTGGAAATTCAGAAGCAAAACGCTGAGAAACAAGCCCTGGAAGAGACCAAGTCTGATATCGGTTGGGGCAGCCAGATCCGTTCCTATGTGCTGGATGACTCCCGTATCAAGGATCTGCGCACCGGCGTCGAAACCCGTAATACCCAATCGGTGCTCGACGGTGACTTGGACAAGTTTATCGAAGCCAGCCTGAAATCAGGTCTGTAAACAAGCAGGAATCACCATGTCTGAACAAACCATCACTCCGGAAGTCGACCAAACTCTCGAACTCAACAACGAGATGACCGAGCGTCGTTCCAAGCTGGCCGCCCTGCGCGCCCAGGGTAATCCTTTCCCCAACGACTTCCGTCGCGACAGCCTCTCTGGCGATCTGCACGCAGAGTTCGACGACAAGAGCGCCGAGGAGCTGACGAGCCTGGGTAAACGGGTGAAGATTGCCGGTCGCATCATGACCCGCCGGATCATGGGCAAGGCTTCTTTCGCCACCCTGCAGGACATGGCCGGCAAGATCCAGGTCTACGTCACCCGTGACGACCTGCCGGAAGGTTTCTACAACGAGCAGTTCAAGAAGTGGGATCTGGGCGACATCGTGGGTGTCGAAGGTACCCTGTTCAAGACCCAGACCGGTGAGCTCTCCGTTCACGTTTCCGATATCCGCCTGCTGACCAAGGCACTGCGTCCGCTGCCCGAGAAGCACAAAGGCCTGACCGACCAGGAAGCTCGCTGCCGCCAGCGCTACCTGGATCTGATCGCCAACGAAGAGTCCCGCAAGACCTTCATGATCCGCACTCAGGTGGTTGCCGGTATCCGCAAGTTCTTCAACGAAAAGCGCTTCATGGAAGTGGAAACCCCGATGATGCAAGTCATCCCGGGTGGTGCCTCTGCGCGTCCGTTCGTCACTCACCACAATGCGCTGGACATCGATATGTACCTGCGTATCGCTCCGGAGCTCTATCTGAAGCGTCTGGTGGTCGGTGGTTTCGAGCGTGTCTACGAGATCAACCGCAACTTCCGTAACGAAGGTATCTCGGTTCGTCACAACCCCGAGTTCACCATGATCGAGTTCTACATGGCCTACGCCGACTACATCGATCTGATGGACCTGACCGAAGAGCTGCTGCGCACCCTGGCGCAGGACATTCTGGGCGACACCAAGATCCGTTACGCCAAAGAGGGTGAAGAGGGTCTGACCATCGATTTCGGTCAGCCGTTCCAGCGCCTCACCATGGTCGAGTCCATCCTGAAGTTCAACCCGGATGTGACCCTGGACGATCTGGCTACCCTCGAGAGTGCCAAGGCCGTTGCCAAGCGTCTGCACATCGAGCTGATGAAGGGCTGGGAGCTGGGCCACGTGATCACCGCGATCTTCGAAGAGACCGTGGAGCACATGCTGCTGCAACCGACCTTCATCACCGAGTACCCGGCCGCCGTTTCTCCGCTGGCTCGTCGCAACGACGTGAACCCGGACGTAACCGACCGCTTCGAGTTCTTCATCGGTGGCCGCGAGCTGGCCAACGGCTTCTCCGAGCTGAACGATGCTGAAGATCAGGCCAAGCGCTTTCAGGATCAGGTTGATCAGAAAGAAGCTGGCGACGACGAAGCCATGTTCTACGACGCCGACTTCGTCACCGCGCTGGAACACGGCCTGCCGCCGACTGCCGGTCAGGGTATCGGTATCGACCGTCTGGTCATGCTGTTTACCAACAGCCACACCATCCGTGACGTCATTCTGTTCCCGGCCCTGCGTCCGCAGAAATAAGGTTCATGCCCGCCGGGATCCATCCCGAGCGCGATAGCTTGAAAACGCCCCGCAACAGCGGGGCGTTTTTCTATCTCCTTTACCGCAAAATCACTTTCAAAATTCAATAATGGAATAAAGAAGATATTTTTATTCTTTGTTGTTAGCCAACACGCCCTTTAATCTGGCCAAAAATCAGACCATGGAAGACGCGTGTGATGCAATTGAAGGATTCCCCATTCAACCTCTCTCCCCTCTCTGACGAGCAGCAACGTCAGCTGGGCCAAGTACTCTCGACCCTCAATACCCAGCAACTGGCCTGGGTGAGCGGATATCTCTACGGCCTCTCCCAGAGCGGTCACCAGAACGTTGCTGCCAGCGCCGCCGTGGCTGCGCCCAGCGGCAGCCTGACCATTCTCTACGGCTCCCAGACAGGCAACGCCAAAGGCGTCGCCACTGCCATCAAGGCGCAGGCCGAGGCCCGCGGCCTCCCCGTCACCCTAGCGTCGATGGCCGACTACAAACCCAAGCAGCTCAAGAAAGAGAGCCACCTGCTGGTGGTAGTGAGCACTTACGGGGAGGGTGAACCGCCGGAGAGCGCCGTCGATCTGTTCGAGCAGCTTAAAAAAGGCAAGATTGGCAAGCTGGACGGGCTCAAGTTCGCCGTGCTGGGGCTGGGTGACAGCTCCTACGAATTTTTCTGCCAGACCGGCAAAGATTTTGACGACTTCCTCGCCAAAGCAGGGGCCGAGCGGGTTTATGAGCTCGCCAGCCTCGATGTGGATTATCAGGATGCGGCCAAGAGTTGGGGCGAGCAGGCACTCAACGCCATTGCCACGACCCTCTCTACCGGTGTGGCCAGCAGCAGCGTAGCCAGCGCGGTACAGCAGGCGGTTGGCCACAGCCAATACAGCAAGGAGAACCCCTTCCCTGCCCGCCTGTCGGTCAATCAGAAGATCACCGGCCGGGATTCCACCAAGGATATCCGCCATATCGAGATCAATCTGGCCGACTCCGGCATCACCTATCAGCCGGGGGATGCCCTCGGCGTCTGGTTCGACAACGATGCAGAACTGGTTAATGAAGTGCTGGCCCTGACCGGCCTCTCTGGCGATGAAGCCACGACCCACGGCACCTTGCGCGCCGCCCTGACCGGTCACTTCGAACTGACCCGGCTGCACGGCGGCTTTATCACAGGACTCGCTGACATATCGGACAACGCGGCGCTGAAAGACTTGGCCGGTGACAAGGCCCAGGTCAATGCACTGGTGGCCTCCGCTCAGGTGGTGGATGTGCTGAAACGCTTCCCGACCGCCCTCACGGCCGAGCAACTAGTCGGCCTGCTGCGCCCCCTCACCCCGCGCCTCTACTCCATCGCCTCCGCCCAGAGCGAAGTGGAAGAGGAGGTGCACCTGACCGTCGGCGTGGTGCGCTACCCGCAGGAAGATGGCACAGTGCGCAGCGGCGCAGCCTCCTCCTATCTGGCGGATCGGCTGATTGAGGATGGCGAGGTACGGGTATTCGTCGAGCACAACGACAACTTCCGCCTGCCGCAAAACCCCGACACCCCCGTCATCATGGTGGGCCCGGGCACCGGCATCGCCCCGTTCCGCGCCTTTATGCAGGAGCGGGAAGCCCAAGGTGCCGAGGGCAAGAACTGGCTCTTCTTCGGCAACCCCCACTTTACCCAGGATTTCCTCTATCAGGTGGAGTGGCAGCGTTATGTGAAATCGGGGCTGCTGTCGAAGATCTCGCTAGCCTTCAGCCGGGATCAGGCCAACAAGATTTATGTGCAGGACCGCCTGCGCGAGGCCGGGCTTGAGCTCTACCAGTGGCTGGAAGCAGGCGCTCACTTCTATGTGTGTGGCGACGCCAACAAGATGGCCAAGGATGTGCAGGAAGCCCTGCTGGATGTAATTGCCGAACACGGTCACAAGAGCCGTGAGGAAGCAGAAGAGTATTTGAGCGAATTGCGTCGTGCCAAACGTTATCAAAGGGATGTCTATTGATGAGCAAACAACCTCTTTCTCACCCAAAAGCGGGACCGGTCGAAGGGCCGCTGGCCGACAACGAGCGCCTCAAGCGCGAGAGCAACTTCCTGCGCGGCACCATTGAGCAGGATCTGCAGGATCCACTCACCGGTGGCTTCAACGGCGACAACTTCCAGCTGATCCGCTTTCACGGCATGTACCAGCAGGATGACCGCGACATCCGCCCGGAGCGCGCGGCGCAAAAGCTGGAGCCACTGCACAACGTCATGCTGCGTGCCCGTCTGCCCGGCGGCATCATTACTCCGGCTCAGTGGCAGGTGATCGACAAGTTCGCCGAAGAGAATACCCTCTATGGCAGCATCCGCCTCACCACCCGTCAGACCTTTCAGTTTCACGGGGTATTGAAGCGCGACATCAAGCTGATGCACCAGACTCTCAACAGCACCGGCATCGATTCCATCGCCACTGCGGGCGACGTGAACCGCAACGTGCTCTGCACCAGCAACCCGGTGGAGTCCGAGCTGCATCAGGAGGCCTACGAGTGGGCCAAGAAGATCTCCGAGCATCTGCTGCCCAAGACCCGCGCCTACGTGGAGATCTGGCTGGACGGTGAAAAACTGGGGCAGGACGAGGAGCCGATCCTGGGTTCCAACTACCTGCCGCGCAAATTCAAGACCACTGTGGTGATCCCGCCTCACAACGACGTGGATATCCATGCCAACGATCTCAACTTCGTGGCGATTGCCGAAGGTGGCAAGCTGGTTGGCTTCAACGTGCTGGTGGGCGGGGGCCTCGCCATGACCCACGGCGACACCAGCACCTACCCACGCAAGGCGAGCGACTTTGGCTTTATTCCGCTCTCCCACGTGCTGGAGGTGGCGGCCGCCGTGGTCAGCACCCAGCGCGACTGGGGTAACCGGGTAAACCGCAAGAACGCCAAGACCAAGTACACCCTTGAACGGGTTGGCGTCGAAGCCTTCAAGGCCGAGGTGGAGAGCCGCGCCGGCATCCAGTTCGGGCCGGTTCGCCCCTATGAGTTCACCAGCCGGGGCGATCGCTTCGGTTGGGTCGAGGGGATCGACGGCAAGCACCACCTCACCCTGTTTATCGAGAATGGCCGCCTGCTGGACTTCCCGGGCAAGCCGCTCAAAACCGGCATGCTGGAGATCGCCAAGGTGCATCAGGGGGATTTTCGCCTGACCGCCAACCAGAACCTGATCATCGCGGGCGTCCCGGCTGCCGAGAAGGCCCGTATCGAAGGGCTGGCGCGCCAATACGGCCTGCTGGATGACGGCGTGAGCGAGCAACGCAAGCAGTCCATGGCTTGTGTGGCCCTGCCCACCTGCCCGCTGGCGATGGCCGAGGCGGAGCGCATGCTGCCAGCGTTTGTCACCGACATCGAGGGCTTGCTCACCAAACATGGGCTGGCGGATGACGCCATCATCTTCCGGGTCACCGGTTGCCCCAACGGCTGCGGCCGCGCCATGCTGGCAGAAGTGGGTCTGGTGGGCAAGGCACCAGGCCGCTACAACCTCCATCTGGGGGGCAACCTGGAAGGCACCCGCATTCCGCGCCTCTATCAGGAGAACATCACCGAGCCGCAGATCCTGGCCGAACTGGACGCGCTGATCGGCCGCTGGGCCAGCGAGCGCAATCAGGGTGAGTGCTTCGGCGACTTCGTGATCCGGGTTGGGGTGATTGCCCCCGTTATCGATTCTGCGAGGGACTTCTATGCCGCTTAATCTGCCGCTTAATGTCACTGAAGATGGCCGCCTTGACCTGCAGGTGCTGCTGGCCCTCGGCCGTGAGGAGCAAGTCGAGGCACTGGCGCCCCTCAACCGGGAACTGGATACCATGAGTGCCCCCGAACGGGTGCGCTGGGCCCTGGCAAATCTGCCGGGGGAGCATGTGCTCTCATCCAGCTTCGGCATTCAGGCGGCGCTGATGCTCCATCTGGTAAGCCGCGAGCGGGCCGACGTGCCGGTAGTGCTGACCGATACCGGTTATCTCTTCCCGGAGACCTACCGTTTCATCGACGAGCTGACCGAGCGCCTCGCGCTCAACCTGAAGATCTATCGGGCCGAGCTCAGCCCTGCCTGGCAGGAGGTGCGCTTCGGTCTCCTGTGGGAGCAGGGGGTGGAGGGGATCACCCGCTACAACCAGCTCAACAAGGTGGAGCCGATGGACCGCGCCCTGCGTGAGCTGGGGGCCCAGACCTGGTTCTCCGGCCTGCGCCGGGAGCAGTCCGGCAGCCGTGGCAAGCTGCCTGTGCTGGGCATCCAGCGCGGCCGCTTCAAGTTCCTGCCGGTGATCGACTGGAGCAACAAGGATGTCTTCTACTACTTCAAGGAGTTCGACCTCCCATACCACCCGCTGTGGGAGCAGGGTTATCTCTCGGTGGGCGATGTCCACACCACCGCCAAGTGGGAGCCGGGCATGAGCGAGGAGCAGACCCGCTTCTTCGGCCTCAAGCGCGAGTGCGGTTTGCACGAGGAAAATGGCGAGAACGACGGCTCAGGCATCTAATCCCGCCTTGAAATCCAACAGAACAACAAGGGCATCCGAAGATGCCCTTGTTGTTATTTGCCCATTAGCATTCGCCCGTCAGCGGCGCAGCCAGGTCTCAAAGCTATAGGGTGCGGGTTCTTCTCATCGGCAGGGTGGCTCTCGCAATCAACGCGTTGCCACTGACCATCGTCAAAAGCAGGGAAGCGGGTATCTCCCTCCACCGCCAGATCGATGCGGGTCAGGTAGAGACAATCCGCGCTCGGCAACATCTCGGCATAGAGATGACCACCACCGATCACCATCAACTCCTCCACCGAGCTGCCTGCCAACAGCGCCAGCGCCGCCTCGACGGAGCCCACCACCTCAATGCCCTCAGCCTGATAGTCGGGATTGCGGCTGATCACCAGATTGCGCCGTCCGGGCAGCGGTCGACCGATGGATTCGAAGGTCTTGCGCCCCATCAATACCGGTTTACCGAGGGTGACACGCTTGAAGTGGGCCAAGTCAGCAGGCATATGCCAAGGCATCAGGTTATTCTTGCCGATCACCTGCTTTTTCGCGAGGGCAGCAATCATAGAAATCTTCACGGTATCAGTATCTCACTTCACCATTCATATAATGGGGCGGTTACGATACACGACCAGAGACGGAATAGCCAAACCGAAACTGAGGGCACCGACGATAAAGAGCGCCTTGAGGCCGTTCTCCACCGCACTCTGGATCAACTCCATGGTCACGCCATTGATGTTTAGCTCTACCACCGCAATCATGGTCTTGAACGCATAGCTGCCCGGGATCATCGGAATAATCGAGGCAACGCTGAACACCGGACGCGGCGCCAGCAGACGGCGAGACCAGTAGACGCAGACAAAGCCGACCGTGGTCGCCGCAGCCAGCGTCGCCCACTCGATGGGCATACCATAGTGGATCAGCAGGGTCCGCAGACTGTGGGCCAATGCGCCGCCCATGGCGCAATACTTCAGCATCCGTGGCGGCACGTTGAACAGCATGGCAAACCCCACCGCCGGGATGGAGGACCAGAAAGCATCCTTGGCCAGTAGCCAGAGCAAATCCATCATACTTTCCACCCCCAGATCCCCGTGACCGACATGGCGAGAATGATGCCGGTATTGATCCGTGCGCTGATGGTGAGCAGGGCAACCCCGTTCCCGCTGGCCGATACAGAGTCGACAGCCTTCATACCTTCCACCCCCAGATCCCGGTGACCGACATGGCCAAAATGATACCTATGGCGGCGCTGATGGTCAGCAGGGTCGCTGTCCCCCAGCGGGCCAGCCCCATGTTGAAGTAGCCCTTCACCATGTCGGAGACGGCATTGATCAGCGGAAAGCCCGGCACCAGCAGCAGCACGCTGGCCGCCATGGCGAGATAGGGCTGGTCACCCCAGTTGAAGAAGGTGGCGCTGGAGGAGAGCAAGGTGGCAATAAAGCCGGTGGCGGCAAAGTTGATAAGCGGGCTGTGGTGATGGCGGGCCATCAGCTGGCGCACCCGCATCGCCACGGCAGATGAGAAGCAGGTCACCAGGAAGATGGGCCAGTCACCGCCAAACAGCAGGCTAAAGGCACCACAGGAGAGCCCCACCATGGGGACCACCAACCAGGGGTGATAGTGGAAAGGGACGATGGCTTCGAGGCGCTGGCGCACTTCACGGGCACCGATCAGCTCTTTTTCCGCCATGATGCAGATCCGCTGGATCTCGCACACCACCTGCATGTTGATGCCATGTTCGCGCACCCGCCGGGTAGTGGTAACACAGCCCCCCTGATAGAGACTGGTGAGCACGATGGCACTGGAAGAGATGGCCATCTCGACACTCTCCAGCCCCAGCGCCATCCCCAACCGCACCGTGGTCTGCTCGATGATCCGGCTCTCCGCCCCGAACTGGGCCAACATCTGACCCACCTTGACGATAATGCGGGTGATCTCTGTCTGTTGCTCCCGCGACAACACCCGTCTTGGTGTGATACTTCTCATAATCCCTTCGAGTCGTAGCAATAAAAATTTCGGCCATATTAGCCTAACTTTTACTGTTATTCATCCACCCCTATCACAACCTGACTAATAAGTTATTACAAGAAGGAGAAAAGAAATTACATCACAAATACATTACGACTAACATTAAAAACCATAACAATCAGGTCGCCAGCAATTCCCTTTATCATGGCCTCACCGATTTGGCTGAAATATCATTCAAGGGGGTTATTGCAGATTATTTGCGACGTTGATAGTCCGCCAGACGGATTATTTTACCACTGCCATCGCTTTCAAGCGGAGGGTCCCCCTCTTCCCTGAACTGGCTCATTTCGCTGCGCATCAAATAAAAAGATTCCCGCATCATGTTGGTAATCCGGATACAGCTATCAAGATTGTTTTTCGCCAGACGGCGCTGACCATCAATCTTGAACTGCAACCCGCGCAGACGGCGCTGCTGATCGGGGCTCGCTCGGGCCATCAACTGGTCGATCTGCTGCTCCAGAATCGCATCCAGCCGGGAGGGCTCACTCGCAGCCAACTCCTTCAGGGTGTCAAAATCAGGCAACTCCATATGCCCTCCTTGGCGACTATTGCTGGCAACACACTGCGGTACCACACCATCACGTCCCAGCCATATAAATCTGTATATACGACGCGGCTAAAAAGGGTTCAATCCATCCACTGGCGACTAAACCGGACAATGGTCACTACGAGGGTGTCTATCTATTTTAATTGTGTTTGGAAACAAGCGATTGTTTTTAATTCAGGCGAGATAAAACACTTATACATTTTAGGTTGTGATTTTCTGTTTTTTATTGCCAATAAAAATCCGGGTGGCCTTATTTTGCTTCATTCGACACTTTATTCTTCCCTCACCGACCCGCGTCATCTCCTGACGGTTTAACATATCTCACTGATTATGTTATTTTAATTGCCACTTTTATCGGACATTCAAGAGCAGACCATGAGCAAGGCAAAAATCGGTATCGTCACCGTCAGCGATCGCGCCAGCGCGGGTATCTATGAAGACCTCTCCGGCAAGGCCATCATCGACACCCTGAACGCCTATCTGACCTCGGAGTGGGAACCTATCTATCAGGTGATCCCCGATGAGCAGGAGCAGATTGAAGCGACCCTGATCCGGCTGGCGGATGAGGAACAGTGTTGCCTCATCGTCACCACAGGCGGCACCGGCCCGGCCAAGCGGGATGTCACGCCGGAAGCGACCGAAGCGGTATGTGATCGCATGATGCCGGGCTTTGGCGAGCTGATGCGGGCCGAATCCCTCAAATTTGTGCCAACCGCCATTCTGTCGCGCCAGACTGCTGGACTGCGCGACGATACCCTGATCGTCAATCTGCCGGGCAAGCCCAAATCAATCCGCGAATGTCTGGATGCAGTATTCCCCGCCATCCCCTACTGCATCGATTTGATGGAAGGGCCGTATCTCGAGTGCGATGAAACCGTCATCAAGCCGTTTCGGCCGAAAAAATAGCGAACCCGACCATAAAAAATAATGGCGAGCCACGGCTCGCCATTATTTTTAACTCATCTGTCTGCGCAGAAAAACCGCATCACTTATTTGCGGCCGAATACTTTTACACCCGCTTTGCTGCGCTCTGAATTACCGTACACTTCGATTTTTTTCACACAACGGCGCGAGCCCAGTGATTTCCACTCGGTCTCTTTATCACTGCTCATTTCCCGATCGAAACGAATGGTCTTGGTACGATCACCGCCATAGGTCACCACCACCCGATCCAGGGTCAAATCACGCTCCGCCTTCACCTTGATATATTTGGTCTGACGGCAAATCACCAAAGGAATTGTCGCACCATGATCACCGGCTCCCAGCAAAATAGTCCGCCCCAGCGTGAACTGATCGTCACCGGCATGGCTGGCTGACGCCACCACCAGCAAGACACCACCCAGCAAGCTGCGTGCAGAAAAACGGGAATTCCAGATAGACATCAAGGACATAACACCTCCAATAAAAAATGGAGTGTGATGATAAGGGTTAAACCATAACGGAAGCTGTATCACGACTGAATTTGCTGCGAATGTGCGGGGATAAACAGAGGAACAGCGCGAATTTTCGGCGAAAATGAGAAGAGCCGCAGATAGCGGCCCTTGCGGCAAGAGAGCGCTTAGCGCTCCATGATTTGGGTCACGTCATCTTTCTTGATCATCACCTCGCGCCCTTCATGATCGTAATAGCGATACATGCCGGTACTCTCGTCCAGCTTGGGTTTGCTCTCTGTGGTGATCATCTTGCCATCCTTGGTGCTCATGATGTATTGGGAGCTGCATGCCACCAGCCCCAGGGCGCACACCAGGATCATCATCAGTTTTTTCATTGCGGCCTCTTCTGCGATCATCCTCACCACGAGGATGTTTCTTGAAGCCTAGTTCAATAGCACGGCACGGGATGGCGGGATGAGCAAAGCGGGATCGCCGTCAATAATCAGCAACTTAGCCTCGCTATCTGGCCGGGTGGCGAGCGCAATGAAAAAGGCCGGACATCTCTGTCCGGCCTCTTCTTTTCAGCGCAAGAACGCAATCATGACTTGGCAGGCTGACGCTCACCGGTCACGGTCGGGTTCTTGGGATCGGAACTCCACTCGTACCAACCGCCGTCGTAGACGCTGATCTGTTTCCAGTCCATCAGCCAGGCGTAGAAGAAGGCCTCGGAGGCGCGCCAGCCGGTACCGCAGTAGAACGCAGCCTGCTGGGTCGGCTCGATGTTCCACTGGTCCCACATGGCGAGGATCTCGCGGGCCGGCTTCATGGTGCCGTCCGGGTTGTGGAAGTCGCTCATGCTGTTGGCATCGACGCCACCATGACCCCACTTGGCCCCCGGGATATCGCCCTTCGGCTTGATGTAGCTGTAGCCAGAGGTGTTGCCGACAAACTCGTCCCAGGTACGCACGCTGACCAGGGCGCTATCGGGCTTCTTGAGCAGCTCTTTCGCCTGACTTAGCGTGGTGTAGTACTCGGGGTGAGCGGGAATGGCCACGCCAAACTCCTTCACCGGCTCATATTTGTTGGGCAGACCGGTTTCGGTGCGCAGATGCTGGATAAACCAGGCATCCAGGCCACCGTCCAGCAGGCGTACATCTTCCACCCCCGCATACATCATCAGATGCGCGGCACGGGCGGCCGCCATGGTGTTGCGACCATAGAGGATGACGGTGGTGTCGTGACGGATGCCGTTATCCAGCAGCAGCTTCTTGAGCGCTTCGTCAGAGACCTTGTTCCACAGCGGCTCCTCTTCGAGGCTGTTGGTATCGATATAACCGGCCCCTGGGATGTGGCTGATGAGGTAGGCCTTGGGTGAACCCCAATCCACTTCAAACAGCTTCCAGTCGCCCTTGGGCGCCGCGGCAACCGGCTTGCCCTCTTGCAGATCCGCCAACCAGCGCGGATAGACCAGCTGCTGCCAGCGTGCCAGCGACTCGCGCGGTGCGGCTTGCCACCCTTGCAGCTCGAACAGCTGCTTGATCCCCTGCTTGCGCAGCAGACGGGCCACCTCGGCCACTTCGCGGGACGCACCGTAGAGGGCAACCGGACGATCGGCCTTCAGCCCCTTGATCTCGAGCGCCTTTGGCCACTCTTCATCGCTGTATTTCCACTCGGCTGAGAGGTTCTCGGCGCCCGCCACATGGCCGCCCTGCTTCTCCCCTTCCATCGGCCACCCCTGATAGAAGTAGCTGGCGCGGGTATCCAGGATGACAGCCTGTTTGGCCTTGGCATCGGCCAGCGAGAGCGGTGGCAACTCCCCTGCCACGGCGGGCAGGGCACACCAGAGCAGTAAGGCCGCCAACGCGGCCTGCAGGAAGCGAAGATGTCGTTTCATGTTGATTTCTCGATTCATAGTGAACAAGGTTAAAAAATGGAGCGACCCAGCCGCTCGGCCAGCAGCTCCAGCGCCGCCGTGCCCGCCAGCGAGTTGCCGGCTTTGTTGAGCTCGGGCGACCAGACACAGACGCAGAGCTCGCCCGGGATCAGGGCGATGATACCGCCGCCGACACCCGATTTGCCCGGCATGCCGACCCGATAGGCAAAATCGCCCGCCTCGTCATAGAGGCCGCAGGTGGCGAGCAGGGCGTTGACCTGCTTGGTGGTACGGGGCGGGCAGCAACGGCACGCTCTCACCCAGTGGCACACCACGGTTGGCCAGATAGATGAATGCCCGCGCCAGATCGACGCAGCTCATGCGAATGGCACAGGCATTGAAGTAGCTTTGCAGCACCTTGTCCACTTCGTTTTCGAAGTTGCCATAGGCCTTCATCAGATAGGCGATGGCGGCGTTGCGGGCAGAGTGCTGATATTCGGAGCGGGCGACCACCTGATCCGCCATGATGGCCGGATTGCCGGAAAGACGGCGCACCAGCTCGAGGGTACGCTGACGGGGCGCAGTGAGGCGGGTCTCCAACAGATCGCTCACCACCAGCGCCCCGGCATTGATAAAGGGGTTACGGGGGATCCCCTGCTCGAACTCGAGCTGAACCAGCGAGTTGAAGGGCTGACCGGAGGGCTCCTTGCCAACCCGGGCCCAGATCTCCTCCTCCTGATAGAGAGTGAGTGCCAGGGTCAGGCTCAGGGCCTTGGAGATACTCTGGATGGAGAAGGGTTCAAAAGCGTCACCGGCGGTGAACAACTCCCCCTCGACGGTACAGACTGCGATACCCAGCCGATCGGCCGGTACCTGAGCCAGTGCCGGAATGTAGTCGGCCACCTTGCCTTGTCCCAGCAACGGGCGCACCTCTTCAAGGATGCTGGCCAGTAATTCGGATGACAACACCATAAGCAATAAGCGATTCCATGACTAAAACAGCGGTGGAGATCCCATCCCCACTGACAAAAATCCCGCCAGCGGCGGGATTTTTCAGTTACCCACAACAAGGCGCCAGATGCGGCAGCCTTGTATCAGGCCGGTTCACCGTACCAGAGGTCGAACAGCTCGGTAACGACCACTGCTTCCATCCCCTTGGCTTCCAGCCAGGATTTGACGGCGGCGCGGTCTTCTTCGGTACACTTGCCCAGTTGCTGGGTGCAGATCATCCCTTCCCAGGCCAGGTGACCGGAGCCGGCAAAAGCCAGTTTGCGGGGTTCAACAACCTCATCGATCATCGCATCGACTACCGCATCGATGGTCTCTTCGGCAGTGCCGACCGGGAAGTTGAAACTGATGTCGAAACCCATTTCCTGGAATTCATCGACGCGCAGTTTCTTGCGCAGGCGGCGGCTACGATTGGCCATGATAGCTCCTCAAGTTAGTTGATACGCTAGGTGTGTTGACGTGCCAGCTTAGCTGACACGCTTGAAAATCAGATCCCAAACCCCGTGGCCGAGACGGTGGCCACGTTGTTCAAATTTGGTCAGCGGACGCCAGTCCGGACGAGGCACCCAGTTGCCGGTGGCAGAGGTATTCTCGTAACCCTCGGCGGCGCTCATCACTTCCAGCATGTGCTCTGCATAGTTTTCCCAGTCAGTCGCCATGTGGAATACGCCACTGATGGCCAGCTTCTGGCGAATATCCTGGGCAAACGCAGGCTGTACGATGCGACGCTTGTGGTGACGGCTCTTGTGCCAGGGATCCGGGAAGAAGAGCTGCAGGCAGGAGAGTGAACCGTTCGGGATCATGTGCTCCAGCACCTCGACCGCATCGTGGCAGATCACCTTCAGATTGGTGACGCCCGCTTCCTGAGCGGTACCCAGACAGGCACCCACGCCCGGGGAGTGTACTTCAATGCCGATGAAGTTCTTCTCGGGGGCATTCTTGGCCATCTCCACCAGAGAGGCGCCCATGCCAAAGCCGATCTCCAGCACCACAGGTGCTTCACGGCCAAACAGTGCGACCAGATCGAGCTGCTTTGGCTCGAAATCGATGCCCATGACCGGCCAGAGCTCTTCCAGGGCCTTCTCCTGCCCTTTGGTCAGGCGGCCTTCGCGACGGACAAAGCTGCGGATCTTGCGCATGAACTTGCCGTCTTCGTTAAATACATCTTGGGTCACAGGCATAATGGTCTCGTTATTTCATCAATCCGGGTAATACATCTTGTGTTCGATCCCGAGCGGGACCGCTCGCGGCTCGGCATTTCATCGACCCGCGAAAACAGGGGAGCGAATTATCCCAAGATAGGCCCAAGGCGCAAGTGTTTCGCGCAACAAATATTCTGGCCATCAACTTCCCAGCTCCCTCACTGGCATCACCACACCGACTAACCGTCCAATATAATCCGCAGTAGAGTCGTTCCAGCCCTTTTTTGGCGATTTTTGTGACAATCATTGCCTCATTTCTGAAATCTGATACAAACGGATAACCTGGCGGTCGAATGGAGCGACCGCCCACATGCCGAGAGAATTGTCTATGCAGCCGTTTTTTGCCCAGCGCTTCGAGAAGGTCGAGCCTTCCTTTATCCGTGAAATCCTCAAAGTTGCCGCCAATCCGGAGATCATCTCCTTCGCCGGTGGCCTGCCCAATCCCCACCTGTTTCCGGTCAAGGCGATCGATCAGGCCTGTCAGGATGTGCTGCGCGAGCAAGGGGCTGCCGCCCTGCAATATGCGGCGACCGAGGGCTTCGCCCCGCTGCGCCAGTATATTGCCGACCGCTATCTGGCCCGCCACGGCATGCAGGTCAATCCGGACAACATCCTCATCACCAGCGGCTCCCAGCAGGCGCTGGATCTGCTGGGCAAGGTACTGATCGACGAGGGTCAGGATCTCATCATCGAAGAGCCGGGTTACCTTGGCGCTATTCAGGCTTTTTCTGTCTACCAGCCCACCTTCAAGCCGATCACCCTTGAAGAAGAGGGACTGGACCTGGCGGCGCTGGATGCGCTGCTGGCAAGCGGCTCCAATGCCAAGCTGCTCTACGGCGTGCCCAACTTCCAGAATCCGAGCGGTGTCTCCTACAGTCGTGCCAACCGCGAGGCACTGGCGGAGCGGCTGATCAGCCACGAGCTGTTGATGGTGGAAGATGATCCCTACGGCGAGCTGCGCTTCGAGGGCGACCATCTGCCCCCCATTGCCAAGCTGGCGCCAAACAATACCGTGCTGCTCGGCTCATTCTCGAAAACCGTGGTGCCCGCCTTCCGGCTGGGCTGGATGGTAATGCCGGACTGGCTGCGCAAGAAGGTGACCATCGCCAAGCAGGCGACCGATCTGCACAGCAACGCCTTCAGCCAGCAGGTGCTGCACCGCTTCCTGACCGACAACTCCCTCGACGCTCACTTGGAGAAGATCAAGGAGGTCTATGGTCGCCAGCGCGCCGCCATGGAGGCCGCGCTGGCCCGTCACTGCCCGCCCGGCGTCAGCTACACCCGACCGGAAGGGGGCATGTTCCTCTGGCTGACTCTGCCAGCCCACATCAGTGCCATGGTGCTGTTTGACGAGGCGATCAAGGAGAAGGTAGCCTTCGTGCCCGGCGCCCCCTTCTACGTGCGACCCGAGATCAAGAACACCCTGCGCCTGAGCTTCTCCTGCGTCGATGAAGCGACCATCGAGGAGGGGGTCAAACGCTTGGCCCGCGCCCTCCAGCGCATGCTCTGATCGCCCAAGCCAAACCGTATCAACAAAAAAACCAGCGAGTGATCGCTGGTTTTTTATGCTCCCCATTCAACCGTTCAGCCAAACAGGGTCTTGCAAAACTGCTTCATCGGAATGGGGCGGCTGTAACGATACCCTTGCAGATAGTCAACGTGGCGCGCCCGCAGGTAGTCCGCCTGCGACTGCTTCTCGACCCCCTCCGCGATCAGGATCAATTCAAGTCGCTTCGCCAGATCAATCACGTTTTCAACGATATGACTGGAGAGTGCATCCGTGCCGATCATCTCTACAAAGCTCCGGTCAATCTTGATTGCATCGACCTGAAACTGTTGCAGATAGGTGAGACTGGAGTGACCGGTGCCAAAGTCATCGATAGAGATCAAGACGCCCAGTTTGCGCAGTTCGGCAAACATCTGAGCGGTTGTCTCATCAGCCACCAGCAGTTCACGCTCAGTCAGCTCCAGCCCTAAATCAACGGGATTGTCCTTAAACGCGTCGAGAAACGCCTTGCAGTCAGCCAACAGGTCGAGATCCTGAAAGTGCTTGGCGCTGATATTGAAGCAAAAATGAAACTTTGCCGGCAGCTTGCGGGCATAAGGGGAGAAGTGATCACGCACCTGCGCCATCAACAGGCTGGTCATGGGCACGATCAACCCGCTATCTTCCGCCAGCGGAATAAAGCGATCCGGCGAGATCATCCCCTGCTTGGGATGCTGCCAGCGCATCAGCACCTCACAGCCACGCCACTGCTCATCCTCACCGGAGACCACCGGCTGCAGATAGGGGATAAACTCCTCGTCGATCAATGCCCGCTTGAGCTCTTCCGCTGGTGAGCTACTACGCCCCATCAGCCTGAAGGTGCCGAATCCAATCAGCAGCGCCAGCAACGGAGAGAGGAACAAGGTATATCTGGAGTATCGCCATGCGTGACTCCAGTAGTCATGCACCGTGACCCGGGTGACGACCTGATAGGGGAAATCGGCCGAAGCGAGGGCAATATAACCCTCTTCTGTCGGAGAGGGCGCCGCCCCGACCTGACCTGAGCCAAACAGTGCCCTCTGCCCCACCACCAGAGCCATCGGGGAGTTCTTGCTGGAGATCTCCAGGGTATTGCGCAGGTAGTAGCCATCTACACCGATCAGCACACTCCCCTTGTCCGTTTCATGACGCAGCACGATCAAGGGGCGATCCGGTGTGACCTCATTGCCAGGCAGCAGTTGCAACCTGCCATCCACATAGCGGTCGGGATTGAAGGGGCCATCGTAGTCACCATAGAGCGAGGTGCAGTAGATGTGGCTGCCTACAGCCAGATTGGCGGAACGGACATAAGGCACCGTGGCCACCTGTTCGCGCAGCAGTTGTGCCGCCTCCTTGCACGAGTGACCAAGCATCCCCTTCACATTGATGGCCGCCTGCCGGGCATGGCCAATGGAGCGCTCAAACATCACACGGGCATGCTGCAACCGTGAATCGGCATCACGCTCTGTCTCCGTCACCGTCTGCCAGATAACGGCAACAACCCCCAGCAGCAGGATCCCGCCCCCCATCAGCAGCGCCAACAGAATCCTCGAGTAAAGCTGGCGAAGTTTCAAACGACGAAATGGCATGGCGGCCTCTTTGATGCTCGGATAATGGGTGACAGCCTCGGTGGACAGGCGAAAAGGGTCGCCATAATAGCGATTGTTCAACAAATATCCACACAATAAAAATCAATCAATTCAAACTATTGTTCAACAATATGTCGTAAGAAGAGGATAGAGTTAACAAACGTCAAACAGAAAACTCCCGAAGCACGTCTCACTTGTTGAAGGGAAGCCACACCATTAAAGTTGAGCAAACGGCAGCAGGAGCATGCAGCGATGAAGATTCTTATTACCGGAGGAACCGGCTTTATCGGCCGTAAGCTGGTTGCCCATCTCAAGGTCAATCACGAGGTCGTGGTATTGAGCAGGCAGGGGAACCGCGCTTACTCCCTGCTCGGCCACGATATCAAGGTATTGGATAACCTCGACCGGCTTGATGACCTCAATGACGTGGACGCGGTGATCAATCTGGCCGGCGAACCCATCGCCGCCGGACGCTGGAGCGAGTCGCGCAAACAGCTGCTCTGCGATAGCCGCTGGCTACTGACCGAGCAGCTGGTGGATCTCATCAAGCTATCCAGCACGCCGCCCAAGGTGCTGATCAACGCCTCCGCCATCGGCTGGTATGGCAGACAGGGCACCGAAACCCTCGATGAGCAGTGCCGCTCTCCCAACGACGAGTTTACCCACCAACTCTGCCAGCAGTGGGAAACCCTGGCGCAGGAGGCCCAGAGCCGCCAAACCCGGGTCTGTATCGTGCGGATCGGGCTGGTGCTTGGCATGGATGGCGGCGCCCTGCCCAAAATGCTCCCCCCCTACCGACTCGGACTCGGCGGCCCCATGGGATCGGGCAGCCAGATGATGAGCTGGATCCATGTGCAAGATCTGGTGCGCGCAATGCTCTTCCTGCTGGAACACGAAGAGTGCAGCGGCATCTTCAACGGAACCGCCCCTCATCCAGTCAGCAACCGGGAGTTCAGCCAGACCCTTGCCACCACGCTGCACCGTCCACACCTCTTCTTCGTCCCGGCGCCGCTGTTGCAACTGGTGATGGGGGAGGCGGCAGATCTGCTGCTGACCGGACAAAAGGTGATACCAGCACGGCTGCAACAGGCCGGTTTTCACTTCAGCTATCCCGAGCTGCCGAGTGCCCTCGCCAATCTGCTGCGCGAGCCCCGCTAACTCACACCCGCTCGCTGCCTCCGCTCGTCAGCACCTCGCATAACAAGCAGCCCGGCCAATGGCCGGGCTGCTTGTTTATTGTGGCTGCGCTATTGCACCTTGTATGCATCGGCTCGCGCTGGCAGGATTACAACAATCCCTGACCCAGACCCCGCAGCCGATCGCTCAGGGTGCCAGCCAGCAGCTGGCGCTGCATCCCCTGCCCCGCCAAAGTCACCAACAAGGCTCCCAGCGTCGGCAGGCCGAGCCAGATAGCCCAGTGGAACTGCCACTGCCCCTCGAACCACCACCACTGCAGGCCAAAGGAGCAGAGCTCCACCACCATGGCGGCACAGAGCCCCGCCAGCGCACCACTGGCCACCAGCTCCCAGCGCAGCATCTTCCTGAGCAGATCGCTGCTGGCGCCCAGAGTGCGCATCAGCAACAGCTCGCGCCGACGCTGAGCCATGCTGGCCTGGGTCTGGGTCAGCAGCACCAGCAGTGCGGCCACTGTCACCAGCCCCAGCATCAGCGCCAGCGCCCGGCTCACCTGCTCCGATACCTGAGTAAGCCGCGCAATCAGGGCATCCACATCGATAAGGCTCACCGTGGGGTGACGGCGGATCAACTCCACCTCGGCAGAGCGCCCCGCCTCGGGCAATCGGTAACTACCAAGCCAGGTTCGGGAGAAGGGTGCCAGCAGATCCTCGGAGAAGATCATGTAGAAGTTGGGGCGCATGTTGTCCCACTTGATGCTGCGCAAACTGGTGACCCTGGCGCCGAAGCTGCGCCCCTCGATGGTAAAGGCGAGCATGTCCCCCAGCTTGATATCGAGTCGCTTGGCCAGCTCGCTATCCACCGACACCTCGCCGGGCCCAGCGAGCCATTTCCCGGCCACCAACTTGTTGTCGATTGGCAGGGTCGCAGTGGTAGTGAAGTTAAGCTCCCGATCGACCCCCTCGCGGCCACTGCTGGCCCCCTCGCCCACCGCCTCACCGGCGATATGGGTCAGCCGGCCACGCACCATGGGATAGAAATCGGAAGTGGTGGCCCCGGCTGCCGCCAGTTCGCTCAGGATCCCCTCCCGCTCGTTCTCCGCCACATTGACCAGAAAACGGTTGGGCGCATCGACGGGAAGACGGGCCGAAAACTCATCCAGCAGATCGACCCGGGCCGCCCATAACAGACCAAACAGCATCAATGCCAGCGCAAAGCCCGCCAGCTGAAACAGGCCGCTGCTGCGCTCGCGCGACAGGTGGGCGAGCGCCAGCCGCAAGGCATGAGGCCCGCTCACTCTTGCCCCCAGCCGCAACATCAGCGCCGCCAGCAGGGCCAGTAGCCCCATCAGCAAGCCCATGCCCCCCACCAGACCCAGCGCCAGCCGTACATCGGCGGTAAAGCCCCAGACCAGCGCAAACAGCCCGAACAGGCCGACCGGCAGGGCCAGCCAGGGGGGAATACCCGCCTCCAGCTCCCGGCGCAATACCCGCAGCGGCGGCACTTTCAGCAGCCGCAAGAAAGGCACAAAAGCGAGCAGCAGGGTGATAAAGAGCGCCACCGCCACGCCCAGGGCAAAGGGGCGCCAGGAGGGGGGCGGCAGATCCGGCGGCAGCAGGTCCCCCAGCAGTTGCAAGGTGATCCACTGCATGACGGTGCCCGCCACCAGACCCAGCAGCGCACCGATCAGCGTCAGCGACAGCAGCAGGGTTCCCATCAGTTGCCAGAGCGAGCGACGGGATGCCCCCAGCGTCTTGAGCAGCGCCACCATATTGGTCTGGCGCTCGGCAAAGTGGCGCACCGCAATCCCCATCGCCAACGCCCCCAGCAACACCCCGCTTAGCGAGGCAAGCCGGAAGAAACGCTCGGCATTGGCCAGCGAGCGGCCCACTTGGGATTCGCTGTCATCCGGTTTGATCCACTTCTGTCCGGCCTGCAATTGCGGCAGCAGCCATTGCTCGTAACGGGCCAGCGACTCTCTCGGCCCCTTGAACAGATAGCGCCACTGCTGGCGGCTACCGGGGAGCAGGGCGCCGGTCGCCTCGATATCGGCACTGTGGATCAGTACACGCGGCGCCAACAGGAAGGGGCTGAAGCCCTGATCGGGCTCCTCGCCAAGCAGGCCTGCCACCTTGAGCACCGTATTGCCTACCTCCAGCTCATCCCCCGTTTTGGCCTTAAGCAGCTGCATCACCCGGGCGGAGAGCCAGATCTCGCCGGGAGCCGGGGCACGGGCAGGTTCCAGAGTGAGTTTGCCATAGAAGGGAAAACCATCGGGCACCGCCCGAATGGAGGCAAGCTGCAACGCATCACCGTGAAACAGCATGCTGTTGAAGCTGACTGTGGTCTGCACCGCCAAGCCATCCTGTTTCGCTCGTTCCAGCCAACCATCCGGCAGGGCGGCGGCGGTGCGCAGCACCCGATCCGCTCCGATAAAGTCGCGGCCCGACGCCTTGAGTCCGGCATCGAGCCGATCCGCCACCAATGCCACACTCAAGACACACGCCACGCTAAGCGCTAGCGCCAGCACAAACCAGCGCAGCTCGCCGCTGAAACCTTCCCGGCGAAGCAGTCGCCATCCCAATCGCCACTGCATCATCCCTTGCATCTCCCGCCTGACCCGCAGCTCACCCCGTTACACCACATCATGGGCCACCTCGCGATCCAGTCTGCCCGCCGTCATGACCAGTTGCCGCTGGCAGCGTTCGGCCAGCTGATGGTCATGGGTTACCACCACTAGCGTGGTGCCGTGCTTGCGATTGAGTTCAAACAGCAGCTCTATCACCTTCTCGCCGGTCTTGCTGTCGAGGTTGCCGGTCGGCTCGTCCGCCAGCAGCAGGCTTGGACGGGTCATAAAGGCGCGGGCGATGGCCACCCGCTGCTGCTCACCGCCGGAGAGCCGTGGCGGCAGATGGTGCAACCGCTCGCCAAGCCCGACCGCGGCCAGCAGCTCGCGAGCTCTTGGTTCGCAATCACGCTCGCCGCGCAGCTCGGCGGGCAGCATCACATTCTCCAGCGCCGTCATGGTCGGGAGCAGCAGGAACGACTGGAACACAAAACCGATCTGCTCGGCGCGCAATCGGGCCCGCCCCTCCTCATCCAGCTCACCGAGAGATTTGCCGAGGATTTCGATGTCTCCCTGACTCGGCAGATCGAGCCCGGCCAGCAGCCCCAGCAGGGTGGACTTGCCGGAGCCGGAGGCACCGACCAGTGCCACCGTCTCGCCACTATTGACTTGCAGATTGATCCCTTCAAGGATGGTGAGGCTTTCCTGGCCGAGGCGAACCGATTTGCCGAGGCCCTTGACGACAATAATGGGGGTTGAACTCATGCTCTGTATCCTTTGTTCCAATCCCTTGATGACAATCCATAGCGGGAGTTGAATTGATGGTGCGTATTCTGTTTGTCTTGTTCGTTGGCCTCGGCAGCCTGCTCTCGTCGGCTCAGGCCAAGACCCTGCTGGTGCTGGGAGACAGCCTGAGCGCCGGCTATCAGATGCAGGTTGAGCAGAGCTGGCCTGCCCTGCTCAACCAGAAATGGCAGGAGGAGGGGGGCAAACACACCCTGCTCAATGCCAGCATCAGCGGTGAAACGACACAAGGGGCGCTGGCCCGTCTGCCCGCTCTGCTGAAGGAGCACAAGCCGGACTGGCTGCTGATCGAACTGGGGGGCAACGATGGCCTGCGCGGCTTCGCACCGACCATTACCCGCCAAAATCTGGCCAGCATGATCGCGCTCGCCAAGGAGCAGCAGACCCGTGTGGTGTTGACCCAAATCCAGCTGCCCCGCAACTACGGTGCCCGCTATCTGCGCCAGTTCGAACAGCTCTTTCCCGAGTTGGCCCAGGCTAACGATCTGCCGCTGCTGCCCTTCTTTATGGATGATATTGCGCTACGCCCTGAACTTATGATGAACGATGGTATTCATCCCACCCCGGCGGCCCAGCCCCAAATCCGCGATAAAGTCGCCCGCTTTATGGAGCCGCTGCTTAGCCAATAAGCCCGCCGCCTATCGCCAATATCCCATAACTAAACATCCCGCCAAAATCGGATGTTTTGAATGGTCGACGATCTCTGCGTGGCACCTTGATTCAACCAATCCATCGCCAATATCCAATAACAACACATCCCGCCGAAGCGGGATGTGTTGTTATTGATTTAGCATAACCGGCAGGCAACTTCTCAGCTTTCCAGCACCTGACGCAGCCGCTCCTGGGCCACGCCGACCAGCAAATCGGGCTGGAATTTGGAGATAAAGCGGTCGCACCCCACCTTCTTGACCATGGCTTCGTTGAAGTTGCCGCTCAGGGAGGTGTTAAGGGTGATAAAGAGATCGGACATACGCGGATCGCTGCGCACCTCGTGGGTCAGGCGGTAGCCGTCCATCTCCGGCATTTCGGCATCGGTGATCATCAGCAGGATCTCGTCGGTCACCTTCTTGCCAGCATCGCACCACCCCTTGAGCAGGGTCAGCGCCTGCAAACCATCCTGACACTCGATCACCTCAAGCCCAAGCTGGCCCAGGGTCTCGCGCACCAGATTGCGGGCAGTGCTGGAGTCATCGACGATCAGCACTTTGCGTCCATGCATCTCGGGCAGGATCTCCCGGTCCAGCACCTCCTCGGAGATGCGGATGTCATAGGTGATGATCTCCGCCAGCACCTTCTCCACATCGATGATCTCGACGATCTGATCCACTCCATCTTCGGGAATGCGGGTGATGGCAGTGAGGTAGTTGGCGCGCCCGGCGGAGCGCGGCGGCGGCAGTATGTCCTTCCAGGTCATGTTGACGATATTGGCCACCTGCCCCACCAGAAAGCCCTGAATGGTGCGGTTGTACTCGGTGATGATGAGGTTGGATTCACTGTCGATGGGCATGGGACGCATGCCGATGGCGCTACGCAGGTTGATCACCGGGATCGAGGTACCGCGGATATTGGCCACCCCGCTGATATTGTGATGGGAGCCCGGCATCTTGCTCAGATGGGGCAACTTGACCACTTCCCGTACCTTGAAGACGTTGATGGCGAACATCTGACGGGTGCCGAGACGAAACATCAACAACTCGAGGCGGTTTTCACCCACCAGTTGAGTTCGTTGATCAACGGAATCCAATATACTCGCCATACGCTGATATCCATCTGATTATTAATCGACTCTATTATAGAGGCTGCCCGCCAGGAAAGGCAGGCGCATTTTCAACCAAAGCGACCAACCAGACAAAAAAAGTGAGGCCGAAGCCTCACTTATCTCATTGATTTTAAAATCAATAGCTACAGACAGACTTCCAGCTGCCATCGGTTGCCTTGGGCTCGCTACTGGTCCACCAGTTGGCCTGCCACACCACCTTGTTATGGGTAATGCGATCACCGCCATTGGCATGATCCCCCTGCGGCCAGCTCGGATAGGCCTTGTAGGCCGCCGGATTGACGTTCTGGCTGCTGCAGCTGGTGCCCGGATTCTCGCCGCCACCCGAGCCCAGCACGGCCTCCGGCAAGGTCGGGAACTCGGCCTTGAGACCAATGGTCTGGCTGCCGCTGATGATGCGCATACCGCTCGGCACGCCAGCGGCGGGCAGGTAGTAGGTCATGGCGACTTCAATCTCGGCCCCCGGCGCCAGAGTCTGCCAGCCCGGCAGGTTCATGGCGACCTTGTGGAAGTCCTTCTCGCCCGCAATGCCTTCCGAGTTGTCGTTGCCACCGCTCTCCACCACTTTCAGGCCCATGCCACTCTGATCCGTGATGGTGTCAGAGGTAGAGGTGGGCACCAGAAACTCGATGCGCGCGCCGCCCGGAATGGTCTGGGTCGACTTGTTGACCAGCTTGAGTTTCGGGTTGATCGGATAGTTGGAGTCCCCTTCCTTGAAGCCGGAGAGGCTGACCTGGATGTCGAGCTGGGCGCTCGGCGCGGCCAGATCGTTTTGCTTGGTGTTGTACGGAGTTGCCTTGGCAAACTTCTCATAAGCCAGGGTGGTCAGGGTACTGCCCATGCCGTACTCGTTCTTGGCCGGATCGAAGGCGTAATCACCCGCCATCTCCCAGAACATCACGCCACCCAGACCGCGCTTGATGATGTAGTCGAGCTTGTGGCCCATGGACTCTTCATCTTCGGTTGAGAGGAACACCTTCTTCTCTTCATTCCACAGCCAGGGCGCGTGGGCCTTCTCATCGTAGTAACGCACATACTTGCCCTGCATCACGTGAGCCGGATTGTTGGGATCCAGACCCCAGGCAGTGCCATAACTCGGCAGCGTGGTGATGCCGAGGCTGGCCGCGTGCTCCAGGTTTTTGGCATGCCACATGGGCACGGCGCCACCGCCGATCTCTTTGCCGTTCTTGTCGAGATCATGCCAGATGTTGTCGATGCCGACCGCCCCGTTGCCGCACGGAATAGTGCTGCCACCTGTGCCCGGCTGGCACTCGTTCTGGCTCGGCAGGGCTGCCTTGCCACCCAGCCCGTGACTGCCACCGCTCACCCCCTGCCAACCGCGGGTGTAATAGGGCACGCCAACGTTGATCTTGCCAGCCGCCAGCGCACCGCGGAAGTAGTGGGCAGACCAGGCCGCGTTGAGGTAACCGATACCGCCAAACTGGGTCTGGGTATAGACGCCCCAATGGGAGAGCTCGGGGTCGGCATTGTTGTCGAACAGGGCAGCGTTGTGACCGACAAAGTGGTTCCAGGCACCGTGGAAGTCATAGGTCATCAGGTTGACGTAGTCGAGGTACTGGGTGACCTGGAAGTTCTCCATCCCGCGCAGCAGATAGGCCGAGGCCGGTGAGGCGATGGTCAGCATATACTTGCGGCCATCTTCGTTACCGGCGTTGTCGAGCCGCGCCCGCAAGGTCATCAGCACCTCGTAGTTGGCAAACAGCTTGGCCCGGCACTGGTTGGAGAGCGGGAAATCGTTGGGGTTGCCCGCATCCTTCATCGAGGTGGGGTATTCGTAGTCGATATCGACCCCGTCAAAACCGTACTGGCGGATAAAGCTCACCGCCGAGTCAGCCAGGGTGTTGATACCTGCAGTATTGACCGAGCAGTCACCCTTGGTAGTGGCAGTGTAGAAACCGCGGGTATCGGCCCAGCCCCCGACCGAGATGAGGGTCTTCACGTCCGGATACTGCTTCTTGTACTTCGACAGCAGGTTGAAGTGGCCCTTGTAGGCAAATTCAGGATCCATCTCGGCACCTGGCACGCCATCCCAGGTCATCTTGGTGGCTGCATCGTCCACCTTGATGATGTGGCTCTGCTCATCCACCGCCGCGAAGGCGTAGTTGATGTGGGTGATCTTGTTCCATGGAATATCGCTCACCAGATAGGCGGGCAGGCCGTTCTTGCCGGTGCGCCAGGAGGTGAAGTAGCCGATAACCCGGCGGGCATGGTCATCCCCCATGCACTCGTAACCATCCGGGCGATAGATCTGGCGAATGTCACAAGAGAGGTTGCCACCGGTGGGCGGCAGCGCGGCCTCCTCGACATTGACGGTCACCGCCGCCGACTCACCGCTCAGATTGCTCTTGTCAGTGGCCACCAGCTTGAGGGCGGCACTGCCTTTGGCATCCGGTGTCCAGTTCACCTGCCAGGGGGCAGTGGTATCTTCGCCCACCTTCTTGCCGTCGACATAGAGCTCGACTTTGGCCACATCGTTGTTGGCATCTGTGACGTTGCCGCTCACCGCCACACTGCGACCCAGCGTCACCTTGGCTCCATTGGCCGGGCTGCTGATGCTCGCCTTGGGCGCCTCTGGCGCCACCACGGCGGCGACGTTGAAGCTGGAATCCGCCTCGCTCAGCACCTTGCCGTCTTTATCCAGCGCGCGAGCCTTGAGGGTATGGGCCCCCACTCCGGCGGCGCTCCAGCTGGCACTCCATGGCGAGGCGTTCGCCGTGGCGACCAGCTTGCCGTCAACAAGATATTCCACCCGGGCCAAGGCCGTTACCGGGCCGTTCAGGCTCACCGCCAACGCCACGCTGGCTCCTTCGTTGAAGCTGGCACCGGCAGCCGGTGAGCTGATGGCTACGCCGAGCGCAGGAGGAGGCACCTCGCCACCATAGGGCTTCCAGGCATCTGCCCAGACCACCCCTACCCCCGGCTCATAGTGATAGGGGGATGCCCCGCACCAGCCTGAATAGGGAAATTCTTTGCATTCATAGAGGGCACCGACGTTGCTGACGATATCGCCAGCCTTGTAGGCAGTACCGGATTTATAGGCGGGATAAGCGGCCTGAGCCCAGGCGGGCGCGGCCGCAAGGGCGATCAGCATGGCAAGCCTGCTGGGTCTGAAGAGCTGTTGCATATTGTTATCTTCCTTGTTTTGTCTTGGCTTGGTCACCAAGGCAAAGAAAATCGCAACCTGCATGATGGGCGCAGACAACTGGCAATGGACCTGCCACAAAAACCACCCCTCACCCAGGGAAACCCCGCTATCTGGATCCACGATCGAGACCGGAAGCATTGCGCCCCGACATCACTGCCGGTTTGCCCTTTACCTGGGTTCCGTGAGGAACGAACCCAGTATAGGAAGGCGACAAGATCCCCTCAATCTTTATTCTCAAAGAGAATTATCCCCTGCCACGAAAGCGTCATGATTACAGGGTTAAAATTGATTTAATTATCAAAAAAATCATATCGTTACTGGGATCATAAAAACGCTTTCCCGCACCTTCCCAGATTCATTTAATGTGCGTTGGCTCACTGGTATGACATGCCAGAAATGTGACAATGCGCGCCCTTGGTCAACGAGCCAAGGCTATGGAATCACTGGCAAAAATAAAAAAGGAACACCTATGAAAGGTACTCGTACCCTGCTGTCGCTGGCCGTGGGGCTGGCACTTGCATCCTCAGGCGCCCATGCGGCATTTGTCTGCCCGTCCGATCCGGCTCAACTCACCCCCATCCCGACCATTCAGGGCACAGGCTCCGCCAGCGCGCTGGCTACCCAGACCGTGACCGACAAGAACGGTAACGTGACCGGCAAAATCAGCCCGGGCACCTTCAACGTTCGCGGTATCGTGACGACGCTGGGCCAAAGCCTGACCAAGGGGTTCTATCTGACCGACCCGGTGGGCGATGGCAATCCGGCCACCTCTGATGGCATCTTTGTCTATCTGAACGACAAGGACTTCGCGACCAAATATAAAGACATCAAACCGGGGTCTGAACTCTGCCTCGAAGCCAAGGTCGAGGAGTATTACGGCGGCACCCAGCTCAAGCCCACCTTCGAATCCAGCAAAGCCCGCCTGCAAGTCACCGCACAAGGGCTGAATGTGCCGACCAGCGTACTGCAGGTCAATGAAGGGGAGACGCTGGCGCAGGCACTCAATCGCCACGAAGGGATGCGGGTACGTCTCGACAGCAGCAGTGACCTGCACCTGACCCGCAACTACGGCTTCGACTACAAGGTCTCTCGCAACAACGTAGAGTTGGCCCACAAAACCCCGCTGATCAAACCGACCCAACTTCATGTTGCCAACAGTGCGGACGCTGTCGCACTGGCCACCAAAAATGGCAGTAACCGTCTGGTAGTCGAGTCTGATTACAAAGCACCGGATGGCGTACTGCCCTGGTTCCCGAGCTGGGATGCCGATCAGGGATATCTGCGCATCGGTGATCAACTGACCGGGCTGGAGGGGGTGATCGTCTATAACAAAGATGCCTTCCGTCTGGTGGTACCGAGCGATATCACCCTGACTGCCGGTGCTCTGCTGCGCAGCCCTGAAGAGGATCGTCAAGACGCGCCGGCTCGCCTCGCTGGTAGCGATCTGCGGATCGGCAGCTTCAACGTGCTCAACTACTTCACCAGCCACTCCAGCATTGGCGGCGCACTCAATATCCTGTGCAAGGATCAGGCGGATGCCGACAACGCCAAAGGTTGCAACCGGGGTGCCAAGAGCCAGCCCGAGTTCGAGAAACAGCGCACCAAGATCGTCAATGCCATTACCGCAATGGATGCCGATCTGCTCGGCCTGATGGAGATGGAGAACAACGGCTTCGAGGATAACTCGGCCCTCCACAATCTGGTGACCCGCCTCAACGAACAGCAGAAGGATGCGAGCAAACACTACGCCTATGTCCGCCTGCCGGTCACTGCCCTTACCGATGGCAAGTTCTTCGGCGGCGACGCCATCATGGTGGCGATGCTCTACCGTCCTGCCCTGCTCACCCCCAGCGGAGATGCCAGCGTCATCAAGCTGCCGGAGCAGCGCTACACCACTGGTGGTGTGGCCAAGACAGCCGGTCAGCGCGATTCGCTAGTTCAGACCTTCACCCTCGCCAAGAGCAAGGAGCCGCTGACGCTGGTGGTCAACCACCTCAAATCCAAGGGGTCAGGCTGCTACGAAAATGGCGATGGCAAGACAGAACCGGCCGACCTGCAGGGCAAGTGCACCGAGTTCCGGGTCTCTGCCGCCAAGGTGCTGGGTGAGGCGGTCAGCAAACTGCCGGGCCAAGTGCTGCTGGTGGGCGACTTCAACTCCTACGCCAAGGAAGATCCGATCCGGGTGCTGACCGACTACAACCCGGCCACCAGCGAGCGGAAGATCGTATCGGCCTCTCACACCTTTATCGGTGAGCAGTCCTATGAACAGCTCGGTCGCGAAGTGACTCGCAGCTACGGCCTGATCGATCTCAACGTCAAATTCAACAAGGAGAAAGCCATCTCCTACAGCTACGACGGGGAGCTGGGCACTCTGGACTATGCCCTCGCCAACCCGGCGCTGGCCAGCAAGGTGGCAGGTGTCGCCGACTGGCACATCAACTCCTTCGAAAGCTCCCTGTTCGAATACGGCAGCAAGTACACCGGCTCCCTGCTCAAGTCTGACAACCCCTTCAGTGCCTCCGACCATGATCCCATCATCGTCGACCTGAGACTGGAGAGCGATGCCACCAAACCGGACACCTCCTCAGGCGGTGGTGCACTGGGACTCGGCCTGCTGGCCCTGTTGCCACTGGCCTGGCGACGTCGCCGTTAACCACTGGCGTATCTGAATAGTGCAAGCAAAGCCCGCGACTCTCGCGGGCTTTTTCATTCAGGTCATTGGATTTACAAATGAAAGGCGCGGACGTATGGAGAAAATAAATGATGGAGAAAATAAAAAGGCCACCGCGATGCGGTGGCCTTTTTGCTTCTTGTAACAAGAATTTGGTGGAGCTACGCGGGATCGAACCGCGGACCTCTTGCATGCCATGCAAGCGCTCTCCCAGCTGAGCTATAACCCCGATTTGTGTGAATGACCAGCAGTCACTCTGAATTTGGTGGAGCTACGCGGGATCGAACCGCGGACCTCTTGCATGCCATGCAAGCGCTCTCCCAGCTGAGCTATAACCCCAAATTCGGTACTTAATGAATGGTTCTGGCTGCCATTCATCCTAAATAATGGTGGAGCTACGCGGGATCGAACCGCGGACCTCTTGCATGCCATGCAAGCGCTCTCCCAGCTGAGCTATAACCCCACAAAGGTCGGCTTGGGTGATACACACCACACTGCCCTGGGTATTCAATACAACAATCAGGAATCTGGTGGAGCTACGCGGGATCGAACCGCGGACCTCTTGCATGCCATGCAAGCGCTCTCCCAGCTGAGCTATAACCCCTTTGATTCCAGATTGTTCGAGGAGAATTTGGTGGAGCTACGCGGGATCGAACCGCGGACCTCTTGCATGCCATGCAAGCGCTCTCCCAGCTGAGCTATAACCCCAACTCACCTCGGCGCCGACGAAGTTATCTCCGGCAACGGAGGCGCATGATAGGCATCACCCGCTTTGCTGTCAACCCTAAAATAACCGCGACTGATTCGTTTAGTCAAAATTGCAGCAGTTCGCTGTTTTTACCAGCAAGGCGCGTGCTATCTCTCTGTTTTATGTCACAAATCGGCTCAAGCAGCTATACAGGAGAGGCCGTGCAGCAAGCCTCTTTCCCCGTGCAACGCCCCCGCTCTCAGGCCTCTTTTGCTGGCTGATCATCAGCTTCTCCCCCGTCACCTCGGGAAAGCCTTTCCATAAAGGGCATTGCATTTGAAAACCCTTTCCATGATTTTTGTAAATTTACAACACAGAAAGTTGAACTGGCTCACAAATGACCATAGGATCAAACCGTGACCCAGGTCACACACCATAACCATAAATGACAGAGCGATGAGGTAAACCATGTTTGAGAATCTGGCAGTCCTGTTCCACCTGCGCGGTGCAACCACCAAGAACGGCGTTGTAGAGAAAGATGCCTATGCTCCCTCCACCCGTGAATACTACTTCCGCTACGGCAAGTAATTGCTGAAAGCCTTTCACGAAAAATGTAATAAAACAACAACACACATCATCACACAGCCCTTTCGAGGCGCTGTCCTGTCCGGGCCAGATGTTCCACGGCCAAACCTGAACTCCACCAAACAAGAATGGGGCCCGCAGGCCCCATCTTTTATTGCTCCGGATTGTCATTGCACTGGATAGTGCGCTGGCTAATCGGCAAGCCTTGTAACCCTGAAATGGCTCAGAGCTTGATCCAGGCATCGGCCCAGGCCGTGCCCTTGCCCGGCTCATAAGCCCAGGCGGCACCGGCGCACCAGCCGGTGTAGGGGTGCGGTTTGCACTCGTAGCTGGCACCGCCGTTGCTGACCCGCTCGCCTGCCTTGTAGGGAGTCCCCTCTTTATAGGCCGGATAGTCAGGCGGCGTTACGCCCCCCTCCTCTCCTTTCACCAGCAGGCTATGGGTGGTGCTGCGGCTCAGATTACCTTCATCTGTGACCGTCAGTTTGATCTCCAGCTTGGTATCGGTCGCCGGCTTGGGCAGGGTCAACTCCAGAGTGACCTGATCCAGTGCCGGGGCAGAGGCTCCAGCCGGGATAGTCCAGGCATAGGAGAGCGGCTTGCCTTCCGGATCGCTGGAGTGCTGACCGGAGAGGGTTACCTTGCTGCCACCTTCGGCCTGCGCCGGGCCGGTGATATTGGCCACCGGCGGCAGGTTGGTGCCACCGCCGTTATCCTCGATCACCACCTCCGGATAGAAGTGCTGAACACAGCGGCTGTAATCCCCCTCCTTGAAGGCGCTGAAACGGGTCTGGTAACCCACCAGCTTGCACGCGTAACTCTTGCCGCCGTTGGGGTTTTCTGCCACATAGCTCCAGTCCTGCTCCCAGTAGATGGGCAGGGCACCGGCGCCCTTGTCGTCAAACACCTTCATGTTCTTGCAACCCAGTACCTCGTCGGATGGCACCGCCACCCCGAGGTAGTTGGCAAACTCGCGGTAGTAGTTGATGCGGTTCTGGGACTGGGCGTGCTCGACCGGGCCACCGCACTCCACCCCGCCATTGATGATCTGGGTGGTGACTCCGAAGCCCGGCACCAGACCGTTCTGTTTGTCATGGTCATTCGGCTGCCAGGTACCATCGATGACATGGAGCATGGAGGGCTTGGGCGGCTGCGGATAGGTATAGAAGAACACCGCACTGGCCAGGTTCAGCCAGGTGTCGGCCACCAGATCGGGGCGGTCGAGCAGGGTGCGTACCGTGCCGAACATCGCCTCGGAGAAGGGGCCGTAGTTGTAGTTGTAGGAGAGCTGCTTGGCGCCGCGGCCAAAGTAGCTCTTGAACTCGCCATTGTCGAACGTACCGCACGGCCACTGCTGACCCTGCCACACATCGGGACGACACTCGGCGTTGTAACCGCCGCGCATGGTCTCATTCCATCCCATCTCGCGCACGTAGACCAGTGCCTGACGCCACTCGGCTTCCGGGCGCCAGTTTTCATGGCCGCCGGTCTCTTGAGCGAAGTGAGCGAACATGGTCGCCAGCGTCTTGCGGCAGATGGCGTCAGCATCGCGGCCGTCGCTGTAGTCGCTGCACAGGGCCGGGAACTTGGCCGCCGCCTGCAACAGGCCACGATAGGTGTACTCGGGGGCGCGCAGCGGGAACAGGTAGTTGAACTGGCTCTCGCTCAGCAGGCTTTCGACCCGCTTGACGTTGCCCGGGTTGTCGACACGACCCGGCAGCACAGCTTCTACGACCAGATTGTCACGGGTAGCGATGGAGGCCTTGACCGCTTCCATCGCCGGGAAGTCGGTCAGCGCCTTCTCTTTGGCATCCAACTCGGCCTGGCTCATATAGACGGGGGTAGTGCTGCCATCCGGCGGAGTTGGCGTCGGCGGATTGGGCTTGTCATCGCCACCGGTATCCGGCGGGGTCACTTCCCCTTCGCCGACAAGCTTCCACGGGGTATCCCACTCATTGGCGGCCGCCATGCCGGGAGTCTGACCCGGGTTGACCCACCACTTGGCCTCGAAAACCTGGCCGTTGTAATTGACTTGGCTGCCGCCCGGATAGGATTTGTTGATGTCGTATGCCTCGGCCGCCCACAGGTGGCCGCTCAGCATCATGCCGGCAAGCAGAAGGGTGATGCGGTTTTTTTTCATTATTGTTGCTCTCTATGGTTTTGTGGCAAAAGGCAGAACCCGCCTGAACAGGCTCCGCCATCTTCATCATGGACTCAACCTAGGGGCAGCTTGCCGCCCCGACATCCTGCCAGACATCGTGCTTGCCCGGCTCGTTGCCTTGAGTCCACCACTTGGCCTTCCACTGACGGCCATTGTGGTTGGTCAGCTCCCCGCCGCTGTAGGCAACGGCTGCGCTCCAGCCCAGCTCAACCTGACTCGCCAGCGCCCACTGATCGGCGGCGCGGCTCGGTTCATTGCCCTGAGTCCAGTATTTGGCACGCCATAGCAGCTGGTTGTGGCTCACCTTGTCGCCGCCGTTGTAGACCTTGCTGGCCTGCCATGCGGGAACATTCGCCGCTTCCGGATCTGTGGTGTTGCAAGAGCCGTCGACCACGGGCGCCAGCGTCAGCACGACGCGCCCTTCGCTCTGATGGACCCCGTCCGAGACGCTCACACTCAGCTCATGCTGCTCGCTGGTGGTGACTGCCGGCGGCAGCAGACGCAGGTTGGCACTGGCCTCGCCTTCCGCCTGCCAGCCCGCCGGGAAGTGCCAGCGGTAGCTGAGCGCATCGCCCTCGGGATCCCTCGCCTCGGCGGTGACGGTCAGCCACTCACCGCCGATGCCGTCGAGCTGCGCCGGTGCGGTCACTACCGGAGGCTGGTTCTCAACCACGCCCTGCTCCAGCGGCCGCCCGTTGACGGTAAAGGAGAGTGACTGCTGCGGTGGCAGCAAGCTCTGCTGTACCAGTGTCTGGCCACGGCACAGGATGGTGGCGCGGCCGAGCTCGCTGGCGGTGGGCAGGTTGATGTGGAACTTGTTCATGACGCTGCTGGCCGCCCGGTGATTGGCCAGCCTGAAGCGCTGCAGACCATCGCGGGTCTCCACCTGCAACTGGCAGTCACTGCCGGACAGGGTGTTGCTGTCATCCGGATAGGTGAAGCCGTAGGCGCCATGCAGCGCCGGATAGATGTAACTGGGCAGACTCCCCTGCGGGTCGTAATAGCCCACCAGGGTGGTCACCGGCACGCCGAACTGCTCGGGCTTGCGCGCAACCTTGGTATTGATGGGGGAGACCTCCACCCAGCTCTGGCCATCCGAGGTGAAGCTCTTCTTGAAGCCCCGGTTCACCACAATTTCCTTGCCGTTGATAAAGAGGCGACTGTTGTAACCGGCCCCGTGATCGATGGTCAGACTGCGTCCCCGGTTGTCCGCAGAGGCAACCGGCACCCGGATATCGCGGGTCCAGCGACCGTCCCACATGGCGATCCTGACCAAGCCGTAATCCGCCAGCAGGGCACTCAGCCCGGCCTCGCTCAGGGCATCCATGGGAGCATCGACCTTCTCGATCCCCTCGATTGTGTGCTGATAGGGCTCCATCCTGGCCGTCGCACTGTTCCACTTGCTAAAGCCGGTGGCCGAGTTGGCATCGAACACCGCTTTGCTCTCGAAGAAACGCTGAATGATGGCAGCCGAGTTGGGAGTGTAGAGGGTGAATCGGTTGGCGCCGGAGAGAGGGCTGCCGCCCGCCATCGCATCGTAGCCAAACTTGCGGCCATCGAACGGTGGCTGGCACTGGCCATCCAGACAGGCATCCTCATTGGTGCGGGTCGGCGAGAAGTTGGGGATGAAACGGTGTTTGTCACTGTCCCAGCCCCAGCTGGAGTTGAGCTGATCGGCACTGCGGTGAACCGAGCCACGGAAGCCATCCACATAGTGGCCAAGGCCAAAGTTATGGCCCACTTCATGGCTGAACTCGTTGCCCAGCGAATCATCCAGCGTGACGATACCACCGCCACCGGAGCCACCGTGCACCTGAACCCCATTGGCATATTTGCCGCGGCTGTTGTGCGCCGTCAGCTGAGCCACCACAAAGGGATGGCTTCCCTCCCCTTCACCGGCGCTGCTGTTGATGCCGTAGTTGGCATTGTCGATGCCGTGGGAGATAAGCTCCTTGCCGATGCGCTGGCGCATGGTGCCGCCATGCCAGCCCCCTTCGCTTGGGTCAAAGTCGGTCAGCAATGTGCCATTGGGCAGCATCACCTCAGGCAGGGAGAGCGGTGCATACTGACTGACGATCAACCGGCTGGCCGGAATGGTCTGGAAGTATTCGCGATGGGCCTCCTTGTCATTGGCAAAGGCAAAGCGATCCCGTGGCGTGGTGAGCATGCCGATGTCGATGGTGTGCAGCAGCAGCTCGCCGGGGGCGCCGACCTTGATATCACGCAGTTCACCACTGAGATTGCCCTGTCGAACGGAGAGGTTCAGTCCGGGCAGGATCCACTCGGCAGGCAGCTCGCCGCTCCAGGTATCCGCTGCATAGGTGATGCGGTTGTTCTCCAGCTCCCCCTCGCGGAACCACTGCCCATTGGCAAACTTGAACTGCAGGGTCTGGCCACGGGAGACGGTCACCTGTCGCTCACCATAAAAGGCCGTCGAGTTATAACCGGCGCTGGAGCGGATCCGCACCATCTTGCCCTCCAGCTCCGGACTCACGGGCAGGTAGATATCCCGAACCCAGCGGCCGTCGGCGGTCTGGATCTCCACCAGCGCACGCCCGGTCAGCCGGTCCTTGAGGAAGGAGCCGCTCTTGTCGCTCAGTTTGGCCAAATCAGCACTGCTGCTGATGACGGCAGTGCTGCCGCTCTCCGGGACGAAGCTCACTCCGCCTTCGGGAACCCCCGCGAGGTGGTAGACCGTCTCGGGCAGCGCCGATGGCGGTGACAAGGTCAGGGTGCCAAGTAGCTTGCCGCTGCCATCACGGGCCTCCACCGTCATGGGGGTCACCCCGTCGGCCTGGAGCGGTTGCACCAGCAGCAGGCTCTTACGCAGGCTGGTCAGGATGGGTTGGCGATCCCCCTCTTTGGGATGGGAAGGCAGGATCTGGCTCTGGGCAAACTGCACGCTGGCAGCCAGGCTACCCGCCAGATCGCTTTGCGGTGTCGTGTCATTGAATATAAGGGACGAGGTGGCGGCAGACAGGGGGCCAGCCGCCAGGGTTGCCATGATGAGGGCAGCGATTCGGGTCACATTTGTGGTCATTGTCGGGTTCTCGTTCATATTGCTACCGGGAATGAGGGGCATGTCGCCATGCCCCGTCATCGGTGAGGAGGCCTCAGTTACAGCTTGCTGCCCCGATATCCAGCCAGACATCGTGCTTGCCCGGCTCATTGCCTTGAGTCCACCACTTGGCCTTCCACTGACGGCCGTTGTGGTTGGTGAGATTCCCGCCGTTGTAGGCAACGGCTGCGTTCCAACCCAGATCAACCTGACTCACCAGCGCCCACTGATCGGCGGCGCGGCTCGGCTCATTACCCTGAGTCCAGTACTTGGCCTGCCATACCAGCTGGTTGTGGCTCACCTTGTCACCGCCGTTGTAGACCTTGCTGGCCTGCCATGCGGGGACGTTAGCCGCTTCCGGGTCGGTGGTGTTGCAAGAGCCACCCTCACCGCCTTCGTTGATCGGGGTAACGGTGAGGCGGGTGGCCGCGTTGGCGTCGAGCGCACCATCGGAGACGGTTACAGAGAGGTCATAACCGGTCTCGACATCGACCGCCGGGCCGGTGACCACCAGGGTGGCGCTGTTCTGGCCGGTCGCCGTGATACCGGCAGGCACTTGCCATTGATAGATAAGCTCGTCGTCGTTGGGGTCGGATGCCTTGGCGGTGATGCTCACCTGCTTGCCCTCTTCTACCTTGACGCTGGCGGGCAGAGTGACCACCGGAGGCAGGTTGGGCTGCGGCGCCTTGTTGGTCACCACCACCTGATCCCTGGCGGTCAGTTGATGGTCATCGGTCACCGTCAGCTCGAATACCAGATTGATGTCGGCGGACACCGCATCGAGTACAACCCGGGCCTTGGCCTGAGTGGTATCAAGCAGAGCGGCCTGCGGGCCGGAGACCTGCTTCCAGCTATAGGTGAGGGCGCCATTTTCCGGGTCGTGGGACGCGGAGCCGTTCAGCGTCACCTCGGTCGGGCCGGTGACACTCAGATCGCTGCCCGCATTGGCGACCGGCGGCTTGTTGGCTGGTGGGGTAACCCCTTCACCGTGACCAAGACCTTCATGCATGGCGTTGAGGATGTCACCGTTGTCGGCATCGATCTCCCAGGAGAAGAGCCCGCCCAGCTTGTTGGCCAGCACGTATTGGCCTTTCGCCTTGACCGAGCGCTCGTCGTCATAGGTGATCAGCTCGCCGGTGGAGGGCTTGAACAGGGTGGCAGCTTCGGCAGTCTCGTCGTAGTTGTACTCCCAGCCTGCGCCCATATGGCTGTTGACGATGTGGCGATAATCCAGCACGCCATCTTCCCAGGTGCCCTTGATCTTGCCGGTGGCGGTGCCGGTGAAGGGATCGTTGCCCTGATATCCGCTCACCCCTTTCCAGCCGCGACCGTAGGCGGCGGCACCTATCACCAGCTTCTCGGAGTCGACCCCTTGCGCCAGCAGTTGCTGTACCGCTGCATCAGTGTTGTAGCGCTTGTTGGCCGAGCCGTTGGTAGCCTGATAGAGGTTGGCCTGATGACCCAGGGAGATATTGCTCCAGGCACCGTTGTAGTCGTAACTCATCACGAAGAGGTGGTCCATGTACTGCTGGGCAGCCTTGTAATCCACATCCTCAATCTTGTCGTAACCGGCACCGATGGCGGAGGTGAGCTGATAGGTGCGACCGGTCTCGGCCTCCAGCTCGTCGAGCATGGCGCGCAGATCCTTCATGATCAGCACATAGGTTTCCCCATCTTTGGTCTTGTCCCCCAGATTGGGGTTGGCACCGTCGCCGCCCGGGAACTCATAGTCGATGTCGACACCGTCGAAGAACTTCCAGGTCTGCAGGAACTCTTTGACCGAGGCGACGAACACGTCACGCTTGGCCTTGTCATGCATGAAGAAGAAGGGGTCGGAGAGGGTCCAACCACCGACGGAGGGGAGGATCTTCAGGTCCGGATAGGCCTGCTTGAGGGCCATCAGGTTACCGAAGTTGCCCTTGTAGGGCTCATCCCAGGCAACCAGTGACCCCTGCCCTTTTTGCAGCGCGGCCCAAGGATCGTGAATGGCGACCTGGAAATCCTTGCGCCCGGCGCAGGCACGTTGCAGCGCCTGGAAGCTGCCGGCAATCTCTTTGAGGCTGTCGTTGAGGCCATCACCGCCACAGATCGGGGTGAAGCCATAGAGGATATGGGTCAGGTTCTGGGCCGGCAGCTTGTCCACGGTGAAGTTGCGATCATAGACCCCCCACTCCACATAGTAGGTACCGACCACCTTGCCGGACTTGTTGACATAGGGTTTGTTATTCTCCTGCAGGGCAGGCTTGAGCGGCGCAAGGTGGCTGCCATCGGTATCGGCGACCACGATCTCCTTGGCATCAGACAGGGTACAGCCATCGCCGTTGCACAGCGCGACCTGCATCTGATAGCGGCCCCCCTTGTGCACCTTGAAGGTGGCGGTACCCGCGGCGGAAGAGGGACCGGACCACACCTCCTTGCCATCCAGCAGCACCTTGGCACTCTGGCCAATATCGCCGTTCCAGAGATTCCAGGTGACGGTCACATCGGCGCCATTCTTCACCTTGACCAGCTCGTTATAAGCAGTCGCGGACTGGCTGACTTCGACGATGGCAAACTTGGTGGGACCCCAACCGATAGCGGGTTTGCCGGGAGCTGCCGCATAAGCGGCGGAGGAGGCGAGCAGGGTGCCGACCATCATGGCCAGCAGTGCAGGTTTTGGACTTAGCATATTGCTTTCCTTTTCGTTTCGTTATGGGAAAAACGAAAGGGCAACGCAACACGACAGGTGACACAAAAACGGCCACCCCTTGGCAAAGGCAGCCTGCATTCTACTGTGGTGGCCCCGCTATCCTAGGTCGTCTTGACCCTTAGACCGGAAGCTTTGCGTCCCGACTTTTCAATCGGTTTGCCCTTGTCACAACGTTATTTCTGGCGATAAATAATCGCCGATTGACTGTAGGGTAATTCTGATAAGTAAGCAAATCGGACCATTGCCAGCCCACCAGTTACCAACCCCGACAATTACCCACTTTCAAGAAATTAATGTTTAAAAAACAGCCGGATATGCAGACATAATCTCATCACCTCCAACCAGATACCTCACACCATTTTTTTGATCTGCATCACACCAAATTGAGAAAAATCAATGAGTAAGAACAATATGCGACAAAAGACCCATCTGTATCGCAACTAATGAATTTATAATCGCCGCTTTGCATGGCCAGCAGGTGTCTTCATGCCCAGCGAATTGCCCTCACGCACCCGGTTATCCAGATACGACAAATTTGTTCGTTTGACGATTTATGCCTTGCCACTGGCCGGGATGATCTGGCTTATCAACAGCCTCAATGGCTGGCAAAGGGCGCCGCTTGCCAGCACCTTGCTAGTCCAGAGCTACCTTATCTGCACCTTCTGGCTCTATCGCCACTACCGCTACCATCTGCACCGCCAGTGGCAGCATCTGAGTGAGGCGCTCAAGATCAACGAAACCACCGCCGAGCTGGCCCGCAACTCGGCGCAATACCAGACCGAAGAGGCCTTTCTGGAGGATCTGCTCAGACGAGCCGTGATGTTGATCCCGGGGGCCGAGATGGGCTGCCTGATCAAGCTGCTGCCGGGCACAGTCATGTTGAGGTATGAAGCGGCCATCGGCATGGATCTGGTGAAACTGCGGCGGATCAATCTGCCGCTGGAGCACACCTTTCAGTACAAGCTGACTCAGGGGCGCTGCAACAAAACACTGCTGATCAACGACCTGTCGAAGATAAATGCCACCATGCCCCTGTCCGAACAGGACAGAGAACTGCTGGTCAACTGCACCGACCTGCCCATCCAGGCCACGCTGGCGACCCCGATCCATATCGATGGTCAGCTCTACGGCATGATCAATATGGACAGCAGCAAACGTAATGCCTTTACCCGCTACGACAGCCACCTGATGGCGATCTTGGCGCGGGATATTCGCCACGCCATCACCATCTATCAGCAGTCCCGCCGCATCTATCAGCTGGCCAATACCGACCAGCTGACCGGGCTCGCCAATCGCCAGCAATTCGAACTCGCTCTGCAGGGGCAGCCGGAAGGCACCCTGCTGCTGATCGACATGGATAATCTCAAACAGCTCAATGACAGCAGTGGCCATTTGGCCGGTGATCAGGCCCTGCGCCTTATCGCAGATGGCATACGCCAGCACTTCGGTCAGGGAGTGATTGCCGCCCGCTTCGGCGGGGATGAGTTTGTGCTGCTCACCACCCTGACACCGACCGAGCTGCAACAGACGATGGCCAGGCTGACGACCATGCTGGCCAGCGCCTCTCCGACTATCTCGTGCAGCATGGGGATGGCCCCCTATCGCGGCGACTTTGCCGCCGCGTTTGCCAGGGCCGATACCGACATGTACCAACACAAGCGGCACCACAAAGAGCAACGTGCGGCACAGATGCCAGCTATCGGGGAGAGCATTAATCACTAGCCCGGAAGGGCTGCTTTGCAGGCACAAAAGAGAAGCTGGGTGGGGAAACCGATTGGCAGGCCCGCCAGAATATGGCGAAGCGGGGAGAAAAAACGGGGCATGACTGGCATGCCCCGCCACCATTCAATGCTTATTTACAGCTGGCGGCCCCCACATCCTGCCAGACGTCGTGTTTGCCGGGCTCATTGCCCTTGGTCCAGTACTGCGCCTTCCACTGACGGCCGTTATGGGTGGTGAGCTCGCCACCGTTGTAGGCCACATTGGCATCCCAACCCAGTTGCACCTTGCTCACCAGCAACCACTGATCCGCAGTGCGGCTCGGCTCGTTGCCCTGGGTCCAGTACTTGGCCTGCCACACCAGCTGGTTATGGCTCACCTTGTCGCCGCTGTTATAGGTGCTGGCCGCTTTCCAGACTGGCCAGTTGGCCGCATCCGGATCGGTCGCCGTGCAACCACCGCCGCTGCTGGCCGGTTTGACCGTCAGACGGGTTGCCGCACTGGCATCCAGCCCGCCGTCGGAGACAGTGACGCTCAGGTCATAGCCGGTGTCGATGGTGACGCTCGGGCCGGTGACCACCAGAGTGGCGCTGTTCTGACCCGTTGCGGTGATGCCTGCCGGCACACTCCACTGATAGGTCAACGGATCACCGTTCGGATCAGAGGCGGTGGCCTTGATGGTCACCTGCTTGCCCGCCTCCACAGAGGCCGTGGCAGGTACACTCACCACCGGCGCCAGATTGGCCTGCGGCGCCTTGTTGGTCACCACCACCTGATCCTTGGCACTCAACAGCTGGTCATCGGTCACCGTCAGCTCGAACACCAGATTGATGTCGGCAGTCACCGCATCGAGTACAACACGGGCCTTGGCCTGAGTGGTATCAAGCAGGGCAGCCTGCGGGCCGGAGATCTGCTTCCAGCTATAACTGAGCGCGCTGTTTTCCGGATCGTGGGAGGCCGAACCATCCAGCGTCACCTCGGTCGGGCCGGTCGCCTTGAGGTCACTGCCCGCGTTGGCCAGCGGCGGCTTGTTGGCTGGTGGAGTTGTCCCCTCGCCGTGGCCCAGCCCTTCATGCATGGCATTGAGGATGTCGCCGTTGTCGGCATCGATCTCCCATGAGAAGAGGCCACCGAGCTTGTTGGCCAGCACATACTGCCCCTTGGCCTTGACCGAGCGCTCGTTGTCATAGGTGATGAGGTCGCCGGTCGCCGCCTTGAACAGATAGGGCGCCTCGGCCACCTCGTCATAGCCCTTCTCCCAGCCAGCCCCCATCCGGTTGTTGACGATGTCGCGGTAATCCACCACCCCGTCCTCCCAGGTGCCTTTCACCTTGCCGGTCGCCTTGCCGGTGAAGGGGTTGTTGCTCTGATAACCGCTCACCCCGGTCCAGCCACGACCATACATGGCGGCCCCGACCACCAGCTTGCCCGGTTCAACCCCCTGCGCCAGCAGCTGATTCACCGCCTTGTCGGTGGTGTACTTGGTATCGGGATCCCAGCTCGCCGCATAGAGGTTGGTCTGGTGGCCCAGCTCGGTGTTGCTCCAGGCACCGTTGTAGTCGTAGGTCATCATGAAGATGTGGTCCATGTAGGGCTGGGCCGCCTTGTAGTCCACATCCTGGATCTTGTCGCCCCCCGCGCCAATGGCCGAGGTGAGCTCATACTGGCGACCGGTCTCGGCCTCCAGCTCGTCGAGCATGGCCCGCAGCTCCTTCATCAGGGCCACATAGGTGGCCCCATCGCTCGGGCTGCCCAGTTTCGGGTTGGCGCCCTGTCCGCCCGGGTACTCCCAGTCGATGTCCACACCGTCGAAGAACTTCCAGGTCTGCAGGAACTCTTTCACCGAGCCGACAAACACGTCACGCTTGGTTTTGTCACCGAGGAAGTAGAAGGGGTCTGAGAGGGTCCAACCGCCGACCGAGGGGAGGATCTTGAGGTTCGGATAGGCCTGCTTGAGCGCCATCAGGGCGCCAAAGTTGCCCTTGTAGGGCTCGTCATGGGCAGTGAGGTTGCCTTGCGGCATCTGGATGGCGGCCCAGGGATCGTGCATCGCCACCTTGAAGTCGGCGCGACCGGCACACGCCCGCTGCAGCGCCTGGAAGCTCCCTTCGATCTCCTTGAGGCTGTCGTTGAGGCCATCCCCGCCGCAGATGGGGGTGAAACCATAGAGGATATGGGTCAGGTTCTGGGCCGGGATCTTGTCGACCGTAAACTTGCGGCCATAGACCCCCCACTCCACATAGTAAGTCCCCACCACCTTGCCGGACTTGTTGGCGTAGGGCTTGTTGTTCTCCTGCAGCGGCGCCTTGAGTGGCGCCAGATGACTGCCGTCAGTATCGGCGACCACGATCTCCTTGGCATCAGAGAGGGTACAGCCATCGGCGTTGCACAGCGCCACCTGCATCTGGTAGCGCCCCCCTTTCTTCACCTTGAATTTGGCGCTGCCCGCCGCGGCCGAGGGGCCGGACCACACCTCCTGACCATTGAGCAGTACCTTGGCACTCTGGCCCAGATCGCCGCTCCAGAGGTTCCAGTTCACCTCCACATCGGCGGCATCCTTTACCTTGACCAGATTGTTGTAGGCAGTGGCCGCCTGATCGACTTCAACGATGGAAAACTTGGTGGGGCCCCATCCGATGGTCGGCTTGCCGGGCGCCGCAGCATAAGCGGACGAGGCGCAGCACAGACCGACCGCAAGGGCCAGCATGGTAGGCTTTGGACTTAGCATTTTTATATTTCCCTATTTCGTTATGTTGGCAACGAAAAGGGCTACGCCCTGACAGGTAACGCAGACGGCAGTGCGGCCTCTTGGCAAAGGTGCACAACAACCTGTGGTGGCCCCGCTATCTCAAGTACGGCTCATCCCTGGACCGGAAGCTTTGCGTCCCGATCTTGCGATCGGTTTGCCCTTCGGTTACTTCATTTGCGATGCAAAAAATCGCATCCCGACTATAGAGTGAGCCAATCCGGTCTGCCACTGTCGGCGTTCACCGACAGTGGCAAGCCAATACTGTAACTGGCGGCGATTGCGCAGGGAGATGAAGAGATCTTCGCCAATAAATCTCTGTTTTCGACATTCATCCATGACCACGGGCCACAGGATCATTCTACGGTTTTGTGAGCCGGTTCACGGCTAGCCGCCCCGGATGCGGCTAGCGCAGCAGCAGGCTGTTCATCAGGGCCCGCAGTTTGAGCGGTTTGACCGGTTTGCTGATGTAGCCATACCCCCGCTCGCGGATCTGCGCCTGCAACTCGCTCTTGCGATCAGCGCTGATGATGATGCCTCCCAGCTCGTCGCCACACACCCGTTGCAGGGCAGCGAGCGCCTCCAACCCGGTCTTGCCATCGTCGAGGTGGTAGTCGGAGAGCACCAGTCTCGGCACAAACCCGTCAGCCACCAGCGCCTCGGCTTCGGCCAGATCGACGGCGCAGCGCACCTCGCAGCCCCAACGGCCGAGCAGGGTGCTCATGGCGGTCAGAATGTCCCGCTCGTTGTCGATACAGAGCACGGTTACACCTTCCAGCTGGCTGTCACGCGCCACCGGCGCCGCCAGCTGATGGGCCGTGACCGGCCGGGTCGCCAGATTGAGGGTCACCGCAAAGACCGATCCCTTGCCCGGCCAGCTCTGCAATATGAGCTGATGACCGAGCACCTGCGAGATGCCACGGGCAATGGCAAGCCCCAGACCCAGCCCCTGCTCCCTGGCAGTGCGGGAGTGATCGAGGCGGGAGAACTCGTCAAAAATAGCCTCCTGCTTGTCCTGCGGGATGCCGGGGCCGTTGTCCCATACCTCGATGCGGATCTTCTCACCCATCCGGCGGCAACCAAGCAGCACCCGGCCACCCGGGTTGTAGCGAAACGCATTAGTGAGGAAGTTCTGCAGCACCCGGCGCAGTAGCCGCACATCGCTGTGTACCGCATGCTTGCTCTCCACCACCGAGAAGTGGATCCCCCCGCCTGGGCCAGCACGCCAAACTCCGCCTTGAGATTGTCGAGCAGATCGCGCAGGGCAAAGTCGAGCTTCTTGGCCTTGAACTTGCCCGCTTCGAGCCGCGAGATATCGAGCAGATCGGTGATGAGATCCTCGGTCGCCCCCAGCGCATCATCGATATGGCGGGCAATGCGGGCCTGCTCGCCAGCATCAGGCAACATCTCCAGCAGGGAGGAGGTAAACAGCTTGGCCGCATTGAGGGGCTGGGTCAGATCGTGGCTGACCGCCGCCAGAAAACGGCTCTTGGATTGATTGGCCCGCTCCACCTGCTGGTTCACCAGCAGCAGTTGGCGGTTGAGTTCGGAGAGCTCACGGGTACGCTCGGCCACCCGCGCCTCCAGATGTTCGTTCGCTTCGCGCAGCACCCGCTCCGCATCGCGAAACGGCGTGATGTCGGTAAAGGTCATGACAAAACCACCGGCGGGCATGGGGTTGCCCTGCATCTCGATCACCCGCCCGTCCGGGCGCTCCCGCGCCGAGATATGGGCGCTGCCGCGCTTCATAAAGGCGACCCGCCGCGCCACATGATCCTCGATATCACCGGGGCCACAGAGCCCCTGCTGGGCGTTGTAGCGGATGATCTCTTCAATGGGGCGCCCAGCCTGAATAAGCCCCGGCGGATAGTGGAACAGCTCGATGTAGCGGCGGTTCCAGGCCACCAGACGAAGCTCCCTGTCCACCACCGAGATCCCCTGCCCGATATGCTCGATCGCCCCCTGCAGCAGGCCACGGTTGAAGCGAAACACGTCGGAGGCCTCGTCCACTATGGTGGCAATCTCCTCGAGCTGCATGTTGCGCCCCTGCAGGGCCGAGGCGAGCACCAACCGCGCCGACGAGGTACCAAACACCCCCGCCAGCAGCCGCTCGGTGTGGGCAATCAGCTCGGCCGAGGCCTGCATCTGGGGCGCCAGGGTGCCGCCCCGCTCACCGGCGAAGCGACCAAAAGCGCGTTTGACCCGGCTTGAACCGACGAAGCGGGCCGCCAGCATCTCCAGCTCCTTGACCGAGACCCGCGCCTGATAGAGGGCAGCGGTATCGCGGCTCGGCTTGCCGACAAAGTTGGCCGCCTGCAGCCGCTCGCTCACCGCCGGACGGGAGAGCAGCGAGCCTGCCACATAGCCGAGCAGATTGAAGAGCAGGCTCAGGAAGATGCACCACGCTCCGAGACTCAGCTCGCGAAACGCAGGCCAGTCCGGCGGCGCCAGCAGCTCGGCCAGCGGTGAACCGGCAAGCAGCCCGCTCTCCACCAGCAGGGTGACGAACCAGAGGCTAACACCGAGGCTCAACCCAAGATAGACCCCCTTGCGATTGCCGTGACGCCAGTAGAGACCGAGCAGCAGGGCCGGCGCAAACTGGGCCACCGCGCCAAAAGAGAGATAGCCGATGCGCGACAAGCTGGTGAGATCGCCGAGCCAAAGGTAGAGCCCCCAGGCCGCCAGCAAGATCAGCAGGATGGCGCCACGGCGCACCTGCAACAGCAGCCGTACCAGCCGCTCGTCACGCCCCTGCCGCCAGAAGCGGCGCAGCAGCACCGGCAGCACCAGATCATTGCTCACCATGATCGCCAGTGCGATGGTGCAGACGATTACCATGCCGGTAGCCGCCGAGGTGCCGCCGAGAAACGCCAGCATCGCCATGCCATCGAACCCGAGGGCCATCGGCAAACTGATCACATAGGTGTCGGAGGCCATATCGGCACCCACCCACTGCTTGCCCGCCAGCGCCAGCGGCCAGATAAAGAGCCCCATCACGAACAGGTAGAGCGGGAAGATCCAGCGCGCCCAGTGCAGGTCCTGCCCCTGATTGTTCTCCACCACAGTCACATGAAACTGGCGCGGCAGGCAGATGACGGCGCACATCGCCAGCACCGTATAGATGGCAAGCTCCAGCAGATTGCCGGGGCTCACCGCCACCACCTGTGCAAAGAAGTCGCGGGTCACCTGCTCGTGAGCCTCGCCCGGTTTGCTCAGGATCAGCCAGAGGGCGAAGCCCCCCACCGCGATAAAGGCCAGCAATTTGACCACCGACTCGAAAGCGATGGCCACCACCATCCCCCTGTGGTGCTCGGTGGCATCGAGATGGCGAGTACCGAACAGGATGCTGAACAGCGCCAGCAGCAGGGTGACCCCGAGCGCCAGCTCGCTGGTATTGCTGGTCGGGCTGATGCCGCCGCTGTTGACCATCAGCAGATCCAGCCCCGTGACGATGGCTTTGAGCTGCAACACCAGATAGGGGAGGATCCCCATGATGGCGATGAGGGCGATCACCATGGCAAGCCGCTGGGATTTGCCGTAACGGGCAGCGATAAAGTCGGCGATGGAGGTGATGTGCTCGCGCTTGGCCACCAGAATAAGGCGGGCCAGCAGCCGCCAGCCAAACAGAAAGACCAGCATGGGGCCAAGGTAGATGGGCACCGGCGACCAGGGGGATTCACTCGCCTGCCCCACGGTGCCGAAGAAGGTCCAGGAGGTGCAGTAGACCGCCAGCGACAGGCTGTAGAGCAGCGGTTGCCCCTTGAGACGGTGCCGTTTGTGCTTGTCTGCCACGAAGGCGATCAGAAACAGCAGCCCCAGATAGGTGAGCGACAATCCGATCAGCAGCCATCCCTGGTGCATCGATAACTCCTTGTCCATGTTGAGTTTTTGTATACAACCTCGCCAGTCTAGAGAGGCTGCGGCCAAAAGTCATCCCCTTCGGACAGATTGAAATTATCGTTTTTCAATAAGTTTTATCTTGACTGCATATCGTAAAACAATAAATATTGCCGATGTGAATATTGATAAACGATAAACTTTACCTTTCAGATAAAACCATCACAGTGAGGAATGAGATGATCTCCAACAAACTCGAACGCTCGAGCATGCTGATCGAATGGCTGCTGCTGGCTCTGCTAGCGACCCCTTTGATCACCTTGCTGGAGGTGTGGACCCCCTTCGGTGGCGCCGATTTTCTGCAGGATAAACTCAACACCATCTTGAGCCGTCCCGGCATCAATCCTGCCGACTATCCCCTTCACTTCTCCACCCGGCTGCTCGGCACCCTGGTGCAGCTGTTGCCGGATCTGGTCTTTATGATGATGCTCTGGCAACTGCGTCAGCTGTTTCGCGGCTACCGCGCCGGTCTGCTCTTCACCTTCGAGCAGATCCGCCGCTATCGGCAGATCGGACTGTTGCTCTGTACAACCTTCCTGGTCGAGTTGATCCTGACCCCCTTGCTGGATACGGTGCTCACCATGAGAGGCCCGGAAGTACTCGGTACCATAGCGCTGAGTACCTCCGATTTCCGAGTACTGCTGGCGGGACTGATCGTACTGGCGCTGGCACTGGTCATGCGCGAGGCCAAACTGCTGGCCGATGAACAGCAACTGACGGTGTGAGGATCCTATGCCCATTATCATCCGCCTCGATGCCCTGCTGGCCGAGCGCAAAATGACCGCCCGCGAGCTGGCCCAACGCATCGACATCACCGAGGCCAACCTCTCGATCCTCAAGAATGGCCACGCCAAGGCTGTGCGCTTCTCCACTCTGGAGGCCATCTGCCGTGAACTCAAATGCCAGCCCGGCGATCTGCTGGGCTACGAGCAGGAGCGCTAACCCCCTTATGAGTCGTCATATCACCCTGTTTCTGTGGCTGCTGCCGCTGTGGGCCTGCGCTGGCAATGACGCGAGCGGCCCCCGCTACCTTATCGAACAGGGCGCCAGCGCCAATGTGCTGCAAGTGCGCCTCACCATGCAGGGCAAGCCCCCTTTTACCCTGCTCCCCGCCCGCCAGTTGCCGGGCAGTGCCGCGCCGGTTTCCCCCGCGCTGGTCTGCCTTGCAAACAACCAGCCGGTTGCCCTCAACCAGCCCTTCTCCTGCAAGGAGATCGGCTGGCAGATCACGCTCACACCGGCTCCGGCAGAGGGTGCTGATGCCTCGGCCCAACAGTCGCTGCTGTTTGCTCCCAATCAGTGGCTATTGACCGAGTGGGGTAACTTTGTGCGCCAGATGGGGAGTCGCCAAGGAAAGGTTTGTCTGCCGGATGGCAGCTGCCAACCGCTGCCGGATGTCAACCAGCCACCGCTGATCCTGCCGTTTGGTCTGGACACTGTGCCCGTCACCAAGCCAGATCCGCGGCTGGTGCTGAGCCATGACGAGACCGCCAACCAGCTCGATCTGCCGGCCTTGCAGCAGCAACTGAATGAGATCATCGACTATCTGGCCTTCCAGCTCGATGTGGATCCGCCCACTCATCCATGGCAACTGGTGTGGCTGGGGCGGGATGTGGCGACCCGCTCCCTCGGCGGAGCAGCCGGGGATCAGGTGTTTGTCGCCAACTATCCCACCGAGGCTGGCAAGCCGACGCCACAGGCCCCCTTGCGCCTGCTGCGCACCTCGGCCCACGAGGCGGTGCATATCCTCAGCGCTCGCCATACTGCGCCACAACCCACCTGGGTCAACGAGAGCCTCGCCGAGTACCTCGCCATCAAGGCGCTGCGCCGCTTTCGGCTGCATCAGGTCACGGCGGTCAACGAGCTGGCCGAGCGGGGCAAACAGCTGCCCAATAGCGATAGCGGCCTCTATCGGGCAGCTCGCGAGGTGCTGGCGGGCGATCGCTCCTACTACCCGCTCTTTTACGTCAAGGGGAGCGCCTTCTGGGAAGCGCTGGAGCGGGAGCTGCAGCACAATGACGTGACGATGGCGCAACTGCTGCCCCAACTGGGCTGGCTGCCGGATGGCCGCTTTGATGCTGCATCCAATGAGCTGCTTGCCGGCACCATCGGCTCGGATACCTGGCGCCGCCTCAGCCGCCTCTATCTGGGCGAGCAGCAGTAACAGCGCAACCGCGACAACGAAAAAGGGAGAGCCGTGGCTCTCCCTTTTGTTAGGTGATGATTCAAATAGACAAATATCAGGCCGGAGCCCTCTCCTGCGTAGAGGGCGCAAAGGGGCGCAGCCGCAGGAAGAAGACCGGCAAGACCACCAGCACCATCAGGAAGAAGATGCCGCCGCCGAGAGGCTCGAACAGCACGCCGCAAAGTGCCATCAGGGCCGCCACCGTCATGCCGAGGCCGAGGGCCGCATAGAGCGCCTGAGTCGGGATCAACTGCTCGGCGGGCAGCTGGCGAGTCATAAAACGCACCGCCCCCAGATGACTCATGCCGAACGTCACCGAGTGGAGCAATTGCCCCAGCACCAGCACCCACAACTCGGTCGAGGCACCCAGCAATACCCAGCGCACCACGCAACCGATGGCACCGGCAATAAAGAGGCTCTGGGCGCCAAAGCGCTGCAAGAACCGCTTGTCAGCGGCGAACATGCAGATCTCCGCTACCACCCCGAGCGCCCAGAGATAGCCGATGATGGTGCCGCTATACCCTTGCGCCTTCCAGTAGATGGCGCTGAAACCGTAATAGGCGGCGTGGCTCCCCTGCAGCAGAGCGGTCAGCAGCAAGAAACGACGTACCGGTGCGCTGCGCAGGGTTGCCAACAAAGAGGCCTTGGCCCGCTCGCCCTGACTATCCTGTGGCGCCGGATAGAGCGGCAGCCAGCTGAGCAGCAGCATCAGCACCAGCCCCGCCACCATGGTGTGCAAAATCCAGTCACTACCGAAGTTGCCCACCAGTGCCCCCACCAGCGTCGAGGCGACAATAAAGGCAAACGAACCGCACAGCCGCACCTTGCCGTAATCGAGGTGCGCCTGCACCACCATGCGGGTCGCCAGCGCCTCCCCCACCGGCATCAGGGTCGGATAGATAAAATTCGCCAGCAGGGTCAAGCCCACCAGCCACCAAAGGTTATGGCTGAGATAGAAGCCAAGGAAGGCGAGTAGACTGAGCAGAGATAACAATCGGGTTACCGGCAGCAGATGGCCCGCCCCCTTGATCTGCCCCATCACCATCAGGTTGCCGGCAAAGCGGATCGCCATCCCCGCCCCCAGCAGCAGACCAATCATCTCGGCGCTGACGCCCACCCCCTCCAGCCAGAGCGACCAGAACGGTAAGTAAGCACCGTAGACAAAATAGAAGGCGCCGAAAAAGAGCGCTAACCAGGAGAACGCGGGCATAGATCCTCTGCAACCGGATGACGGGAGCAGAATGATAACCCATCCGCCCCCGCAGATCCCGATGGAAACCCTGCGCAGAAAACGAAAAAACTCCAATAAAATTGAACTATTACCGAAGAGGTGGGGTCTACCTGGTAACACCTCCTCCTGGTTAGTGTTGCAATCCTTCCACCCGCCCATGGCGGGTTTCTTTTTTTGCTACGGCCAACCTTGCGGATAATTTGACCATCGTCACAAATAATAGGGTAGCTAGCTAACCTAAAAGGAAATGCATACTAAAGTGGCGTAAAAAAGACTCTGGTTTGAGGTCGGTGTCAGGTAATAACTAGATCTGTACATCTTACCAGAAAAAAAATATTAAAGATATTATCTTTCAGGATAACATCCCAATGCATCTTCTTTATCACATTGTAGTAAAGGGATAAGATCAACAAGTTTGTTTTTAATTATTTTTCTGCAAGGGATGTTATATTCTTTTTCGGATATAGTTACTATTACACCTGACATTTCTTCATTTCCTTCGTAGTTACTAAAAATCGAATACTTGTATTTCCCTTTACTGAAAGAAACCTTTCCATATTCAGTCTGGTATCTATAGTAATAATTATGACTGAATCCACTAAAATCATCTCCCAATGAGTGATAAGAAAGCTCAGTCTTATCACCTTTCGAGAATTCATAATTCAATATATTTCCATCAACGAATAACTTAACGTCACCTTTATCAGTCTCACAAGAAAAATACACGTTTTCGCCGCTATACGAAGAAGCTGAAATTAAATAAAGCAACATGAAAACATAAATATTAGAGCGCATTGTAATTATCCTTCATTTTTATATCATATCCTTTCTGCCTAGGACCATTGTACACTAGTGCAAATGCTAACCAATCTTTTGCTCGAATAGCTTTGAGCAATCTATTATCAGATTTTATAAAATTAACAAAAGCTTTAAGATGGTTTTTTTCTGAACTACTGAGCGAACTAACGAATTCATTTACATCTTTATATCCAGAACTCAAGTGGTTGGAACCTAATATCTGGAACTTCCCCCAAGATGCTGCTTTTAGTGCAGCATCCTTATCCAATGAGTAGGCCAGCATAAGTTTCCTATACTGAACTTTATATTTCCCATATCCGCCCCCCACAGGGTTAGATATTTCAGGGTGAGACTTATCATATTTCCCATTCGTCATATTACTAAATTTATGCCTTTCAAACAAAATAGAAAGCACTGCATCATCCTGATCTGAGAACTTATAATAACTGCCTGTACTACCGGTTTCAGTTAACGCTACTGCTTTTATAGCATTTACCTCACAACCAAGCTCAGCAGCAGCATTGACATAATCTGACTCTTCAACTACCTCACCATTATAGAAAGACAAAAACTCAATTTCATTTAAATTATCACCTATATATGTTTTAGGGTGCCCATTTCTGGCCTTTATTGCTAACGCCATAATTCCGACAGGCGAAAAGTGCCAGCTATCTTTCTCAAGTGTTAACTTAGTTGCACTCTGCATCCACTCCAGCTTATCAATTCGCTGTTTCTCATGATCCACCAACTGGTCAAAATCAGGCAGACCAATTTTGGTCATAAGTTTATCCAGCCATTGATAACTACTGGCTGACGATTTTTCATACCATTCGCTGGGGTGCTTGACGATAAGCTTGTGAAGTTGCTCAGCATTGCTGCTGTTTTGCAGGGCAGCCTGTATTTCTTCGCTACTAAGCTTACCACTCTTATCACTATCGAAACTCTTTACCAATTCGGTAAAGAAGGTGGAGGGCGCGTCAGGATCCAGATAGCCGTCGGAGCCACTACCATCGACCTTTTTAAAACCGATCTTCAACCAGTCATGCTGACTCAATAACTCAACTTGCTCTTTCTTGACATATTTATCTGATGAGACACAAATCCACTCCTGCTTGGCAGCATCCTTTTCCAGCTTGGGTGATTCAACCAGCGCTTCCTTGCTTTTATCCTTGGTTGCCACCCACTTGGATTTGCCTGCCTCACTCTTCTTCTCATGGAGGATCAAATCGGCAGGCACTTTGGCATAGATTGCACCACCTTTCGTTCCCGCCTTGTTGGCCAGAACATCGTCCAGACGGGGATCTTGAGTAAACACCTCAAGATGAACCTGATGCTTGCTCTGTTTGCCCCCAATCAGGGACCCCGGTGTTTCCACCAAGCCGAGATAGCCTATGGTTTCACCCGCAGCAATTATCACGGGAGATGGCAGCACATATAGCTCGTCGAGATGGGAAGGGGGAAGCCTTTTAGCTTTGATAAATTCATCTTCAACGCACACCCAGGCGAGACCACAATTCCCCTGAGCGTCACTCCCACTCGGCATGACATATTTGCATCTGGCCATCTTGCGCGCTTTATCACCAATCCAATGGAATTCGAGTTGGTGGGCATCATACTGCAACTTGGTGCCAGCTGGCAGTGAGACATTGCCACTGCCAGCCATCAAGCGACCACTTTTATCATCCAAGACAGGATCTGCACGCCCAGCCATATCCTTCAATAGCTCTGCATCTATCTGATCGAATAGCCAGGTTGGCACATTGGGCTTGATAAAGGTCACGGCATCTGGGCTATTGGCGATCCAGACTGAACTTCCTTCACTGACCAATACACCAGTCTTTTCAGCCTCTTTTATCTGGGCATTGGACAGCTTGCTCTTGATCTTTACCTTGATGAAATCATACTCCTTGCCCCCAACACTCCCCTTTTTGGGGGGAATGCTGCTATCCATCTCCAGTTCGGTATCCTTAGGCAAAGTGAAACGGGGCAAGGCAGCATCGGCACGCTGCTGCTCTGCATCAGGATTCGCATGGGGAACAGAATTGCGAGCATTCCAACCCTTTTTCAACACCAGCTTCTCGGTACTTTGGTACTTATCCCAAGGCAACAGGTGCATATAGAGCGAATAAAAGGTGAACTCGTTTTTAGCTTTTGTTTCTGCATTGATTTCACAATATTCGTGTTGGACCAGGCAGAAGCAGTTGGAATAACGCAGTGACTCCCCCTGAAATTCAGAGGTCAGATAATCCTTCATCATCCGAAAAGCCACGACTTTGCCGTCAGCAATGGCTCGGACAGGATATTTATCCTTGCACCAGGGGGCGCACTGGTCGCTGATATGAATACCACCGTGCCATTTGTTGTGATTGCCAAGGAGATAATGACCGGATTTTTCGCCATTAATAAGTGCCGTCAGCGCTTTGACATCCTTGAATTCTTCACCTTTGGCAGTGAGGATGGGAAATGCAAACTTCATGCTTTCTCCTTATTCAGAAAAGAGATAGAACGCAGCGGGCTTCTCTTCTTTCAAGAGCGCCTCCATAGCCTTCTCGGTGGCAATCGCCTTGACCAGTTCAACCAGTTCAACCAGTTCAGGAGCTTTGACCACCTCAACCCCTTTGGGAATAACGGGAGCCTGACCAGCCCAGCCAGAGCCTGCTCCCGGGCTGCCGCCGGCATTGAGCTTGATGGCAGGGCCGACCAGCTTGATGCCACTCGGGTCAACTTTCACAAAACTACCGCCGCCCTTGAGAGTGATCTCGGAGCCCGCCTCCAGCACCAGCTTGTCACCCACCTTGATATGCACCTCTTCACCCGCTTCCACCAAGAGAGATTGGCCTAGCTTCTGATGCAGGGAGGTATCAACTGTCAGCGAATAGTCCGCCTTGATGTGGTCGCGTTTTTCACCTTCAACTGTCAGGTGGTCATTGCCGAGGCTGGGCGGAGCACCATCCTTGCCCGGCACCTTTCTGATGCGGGTGACCCGCTCATTGTCGATATCGGTGTGCTGGTCGTGTTTGATATGCCAAGCGGCATCGTTCTCGATGAGTACATTCAGGTCTTTCTGACCGTGAATGTAAATCTCTTCCTGCCCAGCCTGGTCTTCAAAGCGCAGCTCGTTAAAGCCCTCGCCCTTGTGGGTTTCGGTGCGCAGCACGGTGCGGGTCTTGTTGGCCGGCAGTTCATACGGTGGCCGGTTGGTTGCGTGATAGGTACGGCCGGTCACGATAGGCTGGTCGGGGTCACCTTCGAGGAATGAGACGATAACCTCATGGCCGATGCGCGGAATCGCCATCATGCCGTACTGGCCACCGGCCCAGCCCTGGCTCACCCGTACCCAGCAGGAGCTCTGGTCGTTGGCGCTGCCATATCTGTCCCACGGGAATTGCAGTTTGACCCGGCCGTGCTCGTCGCAGTAAATCTCCTCCCCCTCGGGGCCGACCACTATCGCGATTTGCGGGCCGTCCACCATCGGCTTGTAAGGTGCCTCGGGGCTGCCGATGCGGGCACGCCAGGTAGTGCTCGCTTTCACTACGCCAAATTCGTTGTGGTAGACAGTCGGGCCGCTGCCACCCTCTTCCTCCAGCGCCTGCGGCTGTTCACCTGTATGGCGGATACGCACAATTTGCCAGTCGGTGTTGAGGACGCTGTTGGGGTGTTCGGTGAGCGAGAAGAACTGTCCCGGCAGCAACGCCGAACTATTGGACTTGCCACTGCCCGCCACCGCGTCGTTGCGCAGCGCATCGAGCCGGTGTTGGGCAAACGCCTTGCCGCTCGGGTCCTGCTTGTAGCGGCCCGGGTAGTCAAAGTGCTGATAGGTATCGCGCTGATGCTCGAGTTCTGCACCCTGCTTTTTATGGGAGAGACCATAGGCCGGCGTCTTGAAGCTGTAGTCTTTCAGCTCCACATCCGAGGGGCGCACCGCCTCGCGGTAGTGGAACTGGCGCACGTAAGGGCCCTGTTCCAGCGAACGGTTGCCGAGGTTGAAGAAGAGCTCGGGGCCCGCGGTCAGGGCTGCCGCATCGTCAGCAAAGACGATGCGGTGCTTGCCTGCTTCAAACTCGTGGAAGTAGAACAGCCCCTCTTCGGCTGCGAGGCGATTGAGGAAGTCGAGGTCGGTCTCGCGGTACTGCACGCAGTATTCGCGCTGGGCGTGCTCATTCTTGAGCGCAAAGGCGTAATCGGTGATGCCATGCTCTTGCAGCAAAATAGAGAGGATTTCATCGGGCTTTTGCGCCTGAAAAATGCGGGAGTTCTGGCGCAATCCCAATCGCCACAAGGCCGGTTTCACCTCCAGACTGTAACGGGTGCGGCGAAAGCCACTGTCCCCTTGAGCAAACTCGCTCACTACGCCGCATACCCGGCGTTGCAGCTCACCGTTGTACCACACCAGCAGCTCACAGGGCTGGTCCAGCACGGCGCCAAAGTCGACATCGGGCTGGCTACTCGCCAACTCCAGCTGCAAGTTGAACAGCCGGTTCAGCCCCTCATCCAGCTGGAAACTGGCCACCACGAAGGTGCTCTCGGGCAACGCCCCCACCTTGACGGTAAATTGCAATCCGGTTTGATTAGCCATGGCTTTCCCCTCTTGTCACGGCCAAGCAGTGCCTGAGCCCTTCCCTACTCTCGCGCCCACTCACGCCCTCACCGCGCAGCCACGCTACCGCCCTCTCCGGTGCCGCAAGGGCCACCAAAGATAAGGGGGTTAACAGGTTACGAGCGGGTCGGGTCTGCATCACAGGACACCCTTTAGTGCTTTGCCATCCCTCCGCACTCACCAGCAGGGCATCAAACCCCGGCAGGGGGATGGCAAAACAGAAAAGCTCCAGCCAACCCGTTGGCCAGGCTGGAGAAAATGCACAGTACAAGAAGCCGGTTGAACAACCGGCTCAAAGACACATTACTACTTACAAGGAATACCAAAGTACCGAAGCAAGGCTTACGCCTCGATGGGCGCGCGCCAGTCGTCCGCACCGGAAGTACCGGCAACGGTGTGCTCCCAGTCAATCTTGCGATAAGCCATGGAGACCTGGATAAGCTGGGTAAAGTCAGACTTCGCCGGGTCCTGGCAGTGGGGCATCTGGCAGTCGATGTCAACGATGGTGGCATCGGTCAGCACGGTAGAGAAGAAGTGCTCCTGCTTGCCTTCAACGGAGGTGCGGTACCACTTCAGGGTCACTTTCGGCAGCATCTCGCCGGACGCCAGTGCGTTATACATCAGCGGTACGGCTTTGTTCAGCGCCACGGTGAACTTGAACGGCTTGTGGACACGCTGACCGGCAGGCTGACCGGATTGCGGGTCGGTCGGGACGGTGACGACGTGCTGGAACTCTTGTACCAGCATCTCGTCTTCGTGGCCTTGTACGAAGATGTTGCCGACGGAATCGGAGGTGAAGGCACCTGCGGTGATATTGCCCTGGGTTTTACCTTCGATGCTGATATAACATGGAGTTGGCATGTGTATGCTCCTAAATAGATTGGTTAAACGAGATAGCACTCGACCAACCTTTAGCAGCGACCATGCCACTTTTTTTATTCCTTATTTATCAAACAATTACACTCCACCTGTTCTCGCTCAACGCACATGGGTGCAATAAGTTGCGCAATATCATCACACTCACTGGCAAAACTGACCTTTTCAGTAATTTCATCTACTTGATGAGCAAGTTTTTGCGTTAGGTAGCATCATGCACTGTTATCATCCACATTTTCGATTTGTGCCGTGTCAATGTTCAGCCTGACAATCCCCTGCATCAGTGCCCAGGATATCGCCTGATTTTTGCTGCTTGCCCCCAGCTTCTCCGCGATCCGCTCAAGATGAAAAGTGACAGTTCTGGGCTTGATCCCCAGGATCTGGGCAATATCGCTCACTTGCTTGCCTTCGGCGGCCCATTGGCACACCTCCAGCTCCCGTAGCGTCAGATCTTCCTGAGAAAGCTTCACGGCAAGACAAACACGGGTCACCGCCTCGAAGACATGCACCGCCAGCCAGCTTAAAAAGGGAATAGCCGTCAGCCACTGATGTTCGGTTCGTGGCGTACGAGTGATCAATGACAGCAAGCCAACATGGCCATTCGGCCCGTGCCAGGGAATCGTGATCCCGTCGCGCAGCCCCATCTCTTGTGCCTGCAGCATCACTTCCAACCCAGCGACGTCCTGCAGATCGCAACACTCGGTGATCAGGTTGGCCCAGAGGATGGGGGTGCTCTGCTTCATTCCTTTGCGCACAACGGGATCTACCGCAAAGAAACGCTTTTTGTCATAGGTCTGCACCCATTCGGCAGGACAGCCGTTGAAAATCCTCACATCAGGACGCTGAATCGAACTGGGAAAGATGAATCCCAGCCGGAAGTGGTCAAAACCCATCTGCTGGCTAAGGGTACGCAGCAGGGCCACTATGGTCTGCTCGTCAGAGGCCTCATTGAAGCGGGTAATCAGCTCAAGAGCGTCGGCGGTGTCGAGGAAAAAGTTCGATGTCGAAGTCAAAAGCGAGGCACACCCATTGTAAAGAATTACTAAATGTCATTAACAATGAATCGAATAGCATAATATCTCACCAACACAAAGAAAAAGGCGAAGCCAATGAATAACATGGTGTGACCGGGTCACCTCACACCTGGCTACATGTATAAAAAATCCCCGCCTGTCAGGGCGGGGATCCGGTGCGGGCAACAGCCCGAGATCACTGCGTGTGTTGTCTTTTTAGAATACGTATTTGACCCGAGCACTCAGGTTGCGGCCCGGTTCGGTAAAGGTACTGACATCTGCAGCGGCATCTTTCCCTGCGAGACGATTATATGTGGTGTATTCCCGATCAAACAGATTGAAGACCCCAACGTTGAGTTGCAACTCAGGCAAAGGATTAAACTGGGCATACATATCCACCGCCACCCAACCAGCTGACTTCATAAACTCCTTACCGTTTTCATCCTTACCGACCTTATCCATATCATCAGCAAAGCGAAGCGCGGTATTGAAATTCCAGAGCGCTTGTTCAAAACGCACACCGATATTTCCACTCAAAGGGTTCAGAGAGTTAATGTAGTTCCCATTTTGATCTTTTCCGTTGATGTATGACAGAGCACCCCAAGTATATATATCATCATCGAACCAGTAACCAAGTTTCAACTCAGCTCCATTGGTATTGACTTTATCCTTGTTGACATACTTAGTCACCATTGTCATACCTGTACGACCAAAGGATGATGTGTTTTCTGTATCAATAAAATCTTTATATTTTGCCCTGAACACAGAAATATCATAGTCAATTGTATCTGACTGGCCGCGAGCCCCGAGATCAATACCATCACTACTTTCTGGACGTAAGTCAGAGTTAGGGATAAAGACATGAGTAAAACCTGGCACACTATAACTATCAGATGCTAAAGACTCACTATATGTAGGAGCCCTGAAACCATGGCTATATTGCGCATATATATTTGCCAGCTCATGGGCCTTATATACAAGGCCAAGCTTTGGAGATAGTTCACCTTCCTTGATCTCTCCAAATGATGATTTACCGTTACTGGAAGTAGCTTGCAGTTCATAATGATCATACCGCATGCCCGGAGTTAGCTGCCATTTATCATTAACCGCTATATTATCAAAAAACCACACTGCAGCACGCCGCGTATCGCTATCTGGGAATGGGCTTCGGTTCGCTATTGCGCCACTCGGGTAACTGGTTTTCGTCTTCTCACGTTCTGTGGTTGATTTTTCATACTCAAGACCCCAAACAATGCTGTTTGCCCCCAAACGCTTGTCAAACTGTAGCTGTGCACCCAAGGCGTCTTGTAAAAACGTATTATGCTCTGAACTTCCTTTTATTGTATTACCAGTGTTTTTATTATTGCTCTGGTCAAATTTACTGATGTAAACCTTCGAAGAAACTCGATCTGTGAGCAGTGAGCTTACTTTAAGCTGGTGATCCAGCATGATGCGATAGTTTTCACTTTTCTCATCTTTCAGTCTCAAATCTTTAGCGTTATCAAACGGATCGGATTCTTTATCTTGATCGTAATAATCAAATGTCAGCTGCGCCTGCTGTACTGCTGATATATACCATTTGCTTTTGAGCAGAACGGAACGGTCAACAATATCAAAGTCATACAAACTTGATTTATAGTTCTGTTTGACGCCGCCATTACGCTCTGTATAGCGTAATAGATGCTCAAAATCACCGGTACGCAATGCGGTTGTAAAACCGCCCATCCATTGACCATTTTCGGATGCATAACCACTGGTCACATCAACATAGCTGTTTTTATTACGCAAAAAATCCGATGCATCTTTGGTCGTAATTGCAATAACCCCACCAATAGCATCCGAGCCATACGCAGTTGAAGCAGGTCCTTTAACAATTTCAACCTGCTTGATCATGTCAGTATCGAAGTAGTTCTGTCCTACACCACCTTCGCTATAAGCATCGTTTTGACGAACACCATCGCTCACCACTTTGACGCGATTTCCACCCATACCACGCAATGAGAAGGTTTGACCATCAGTAGCATTATGGCTACCGCCATTCACGGTCACACCGGGTTCGTAGCGGAACAGGTCGGCAACGTTGGTGACGACCTGCTCTTCAATCTGCTTGGCGGTGATCACCGAGATGGGGCCGGAGACATCTTCCAGTTTTTGCTCCATCCGTGAGCCGCTGACGACCACGACTTCATCCGCCTTCTGGGTGGCAGCAAAGACCTGGGAAGAGAGACCGGCTGCCACGGCGAGGGCAACCAGAGAGAGTGCGTTATGATGGGTCACAGCGAATCCTTATTGAGAACTGTTATCAAACAGGCCGCATATTACCCGGCTCCTGACAAAGATCAACAAGAAACGAAATCATTCTCATTTGTTTTGAGCCAAATTGGTTTTACACTGTCGCCCTGTGTTGCCCTTATTCTCTATTAGCCCCCCGAGATGCACCGGCATCCGGGCATATCAGCCGTGAGATCCCATGATTAGACGACTTCCCCTGCTCGCCCTGCCGCTGCTACTGGCAGCCTGTGCCACCCCCACCCAACCGACCCAGTCATCACAGTTGCAGACGCTCTATGACTACCGGCTAAGCAGCGAGGGAGACGCAGACCTGACGCTGGAGCAAGCAATCGCGCGCATTGCCGACGCCGACATCATTCTGGTGGGTGAGCTGCACAGCCATCCCGCCGTGCATCTGTTGCAATCGCGCCTGCTGAGCGGGCTCTACACCGCAGGTCAGCAGCACGGTCGGCCATTGGCCCTCTCCATGGAGCAGTTCAGCCGCGCCGATCAGAAGACGCTGGATGCCTATCTGGCGAACCAGATTGGTGAAGCGGCCTTGATCCGCGAAGGCAACGCCTGGCCCAACTATCCGAGCGACTACCGCCCGCTGGTGGAGTTTGCCAAAGCGCACCAGATGCTGGTGATCGCCGCCAACGCCCCCAAGCCCCTGGTGAGCTGTGTCGGTCAGGAGGGGGCTGAGTGGCTCGACAAACTGCCCGCCACACGTCGCAGCCAGCTGGCCCGCCAGCTGACGCTGGGGGATGATCCCTATCGCCAGAAATTTATGGCTTCCATGCACCACGGCGATGCCGACAGCAACGCCCGCCGCTTCGCCGCCCAGACCAGTTGGGATGACACCATGGCCGAGAGCATGGTGGATTATCTCGCCAAGCACCCGGGCCAGCAGATCATGCATATCGCCGGCAATTTCCACGTCGAGGGGGGGCTTGGGCTCGCCAGTCGCATCGCCAGCCGCAATCCGGCACTCAAGGTAGCGCTGGTCGTGCCCCGTACAGATGAGACCTCTGTTACAGATCCCGCAGCCGATGTGCAGGTAACCATCATGCCGCTGCCTAAGCGCTGGCAAAACAGTGACGAGATGAAGCAAGATATGGGCGCGCTGCATCAATCCCGCAGTCGTGACTGCAGCCAGTGGCTGCAACCCTAATCTTCCAGGAAACGGCGGGTAAAATATGGATGTGTTACTGATCATCGATGTGCAGCAAGGCTTGTTCAACGAGCCCCGTTACCGCCAGGAGCAGGTGCTGGCCAATATCAATCGGGCTGCGGCCCATGTCAGGCAGCAACAGGGACGGGTCATCTATATCCAGCATGACTCGCCCCCCGGTACCGAACTGGAACCGGGCACACCGGGTTGGCAGTTGCACAGTGCGCTGCAACCGGCCAAAGGAGATAGTCGGGTGCGCAAGACTGCCTGTGACAGCTTTCTCGATACCGAGCTTGCCTTCCTGCTGGCCGAGCAGCCGGTCGATCGACTCATTCTCTGTGGCTGCGCCACCGATTTTTGCGTCGATACCACGGTGCGCAGTGCCGCCTCCCATGGGTACGAGGTGCTGGTATTAAGCGATGGTCACACCACCGCTGATCGCCCCCACCTGAGCGCAGCCCAGATCACCGAGCACCATCACTGGATGTGGCGCCACCTCAGCCTGCCGGAGGGGCGCAGTGTGACCCTGCTCACCACCGACGAGCTGCTGGCAGTAACACCCGCCCTGCAGCCGTGCTAATCTGCGAGCCTCGCTTCGTTTCTCACTGGAGTCTGTCGTGCGCCTGTTGTCTGCCACCCTGTTGTTGATTGTTCCCCTGCTGTCGGCCTGCTCCAGCTTGCCCGGACAGAAGTATGACGGGCCGGAACCCCTGTTTCTGACCCACATCAACGAGGAGGGGAGCAAGCGGTTCACCTTTGAAGCTGCGCCCAACGACACCTTGCCGCGCGGCCTCTCGGCGGCCCAGAGCCAGCGGCTGCTGGAACAGCGGGAGGCGTTACAGGAGAATCTGCTGACCGAAACCTTGGCGACCAAGCAGTATTGCCGCCAGGGCTACATAGTGCTGAGCCAGACCTCCTGGAAGGTGCGGGGAGAGTGCAACGAAACGGCCACCGACGCCGATCGTCGCGCTTTTCCCAACAAGGCCAGCTGGCAGGATTGAACAGGCCGGATGAGATAACGCAATAAAAACGGGCAGCCCAGTGGCTGCCCGTTTTGTTATGACGGCTGTTGTGGTCGACAGGGATTATCAGACCGGCGCATCGGCCGGGCTGGTGAGCTCGGCACCGTTGTCGATGCGCTTGTGCCCCTCCACCAGATGGACGAAATCCACCAGCTCGTCACCGGAGACCGCGAACGCCTGGCCGAAGCCCTTGACGAACAGCCCCTGCTCCGGCTTGAGGCGGAACAGTTTGAAATCCTTGAGGTTGGAGAGACCCTTGATGATCTCGCCAAAACGCCCCTCCAGCGCTGCAACCGCCTTGCTCCAGCGAGCGTCGTCACGGGCAACGACTTCAGCCACCGCATCGAAGGTCAAGCGCTTGCGGGCAAACAGCTCGCGGGCACCGCTCTCATCCTCGATCAGCATCAAGGATACCCGGGGCACCTGTTGCAGGTTGCGGGCGTGGCGGGCGATCTCGGAGATCAGCACATAGTAGCCATCTTCCTGCAGCACGAACGGGGCATAGCTGGCATTGGGATTGCCTTCACCATCGACGGTGGCGAGCTGCAGGGTACGGCAGCTGTCGCGAAACTCGCGGATCTCCGGTTGCAGGCGGTTCTGCAGACGCTCCTGACGTTCACTCATGCTTTGACTTCCTCTTGAGAGTTGTGGCGCAGCGCCATGAAACGGGTGACCTGATCGGCCAGCAGCTGGCGTTTCTCGTCGCGACCCAGATAGACCTTGAAAATACAGCGGCCGGAGTGACCGAAGAACTGGAAGGAGTGCCCCTCCTTGCCCATGAACAGCTTGCTGACCAGCGCAATCCCCGCCACGTTGTCGAGTTTGAGGTGACCATGCAGCTCACCGTCGCGGCCCATCAGGTTGTAGTAGCCGCGTGCGTCCTTGCCTTTCGGGAAGGGGGCTTTGACCTCGAAGATGGAACCTTCTGATTCGACGATGGTGGTCACCGGGCCCCAGTCGGCCAGATCTTCCAGCAGACCTTGTGCGCGATCGGCGGGTAGCAGGGTCACCAGCTCGGAGGGCAGATGGCGAACCACCTCCCATTCGCTGATGGCAAGCTGGGCCGCCAGGGTGGACGGATGAGCGCCGGGATCCTGCTCCAGCAGCGCGTGAATGCGTTGTGCAATGCTCATGTTTTCTCCCTCTGCGGGACCATCTTGTCCCGCTGTTTATCATGGCGGCTACTCTAATAAAGCACCGAAACCAATGCAATTGATAATTGCTATCATTATCAGTGCATTTTTTCCAAAGCCTTGATATTCTCGGCGGCACACCCGTTTCATTCACCCCTTCGGAGGTTAGCATGGGCCGTCGTCTTGCCCTCGCCATCACCCTGCTCTGCAGTTCACTCTCTCCCTTCTCTGCCGTTGCCGCCGACGGACAGAAAGAGCGTATCGTCAGTATCGGCCCGGCCACCACAGAACTCATTCTGGCCCTTGGCGGTGAATCGAGCCTGATCGCCACCGATGTCAGCAGCCCCTTGCCAAAAGGGTTGCCCAAGGTGGGCTATCACCGGGCGCTGGCCGCCGAAGGGATCCTGAGCCTCTCCCCCACCCGACTGGTGGGCAGCGACGAGATGGGCCCGGCCCCGACCCTGGATCAGCTGCGTCGTGCCGGGGTCAAGGTGGAGGTGCTGGATACCGCGCCGACCCTCGCCAACCTCAATCAGCGCATCGACACCCTCTCCAGCCTGCTGGGCGATAAAGCCGCTGGCGATCGCCTGAAGGCAGAGATCCAGGCTCAGACCGATCAGCTGGCGGCGCAAGCCAAACAGAACAAACCGCTCAAGGTCGCCTTCCTGCTGCTGCACAAGGGGCAACCCACCAGCATCGCCGGGGGGGACACCACCGCCAGCGCGCTGATTTCGCTGGCAGGCGGCATCAATCCGGTCGCCGAGTTGCGCAACTACAAGCCGGTATCCGCCGAATCCCTCATCGAGATGCAGCCCGATCTGGTGCTGGTCAGCGGTCGTGACTGGCAGCAGTATGCCGACCCGGCCAAGGTGCTGGCCGAAGTGCCCGCCCTGGCGGCTACCCCGGCAGGCAAGCGCAACGCCATTCACGCTATCGACGGTCACGCCCTGCAAGGGGGCCTGAGCCTCAACTCCCTGCAACAGGCGAACCAGATCGCCCAGTGGATCAAGCAGGGGTCATGATGCGCTTGCCCCTCTCCTGGCTGCTGGCCTTCACCACGGCCGCACTGGCGCTGTTGCTGCTCGGTTCGCTGGCAACCGGCCCCATGACCCTCACCCTGGGCGAGAGTCTGCGGGCGCTGTTTGCCGGGCAGGAGAGCGGGATTGAGTCACACAAGCTGCTGATCGTTCAGGAAATTCGCCTGCCGCGCACCCTGCTCTGCATCGCAGTGGGGGGGATCCTCGGGCTCTGTGGCGCCGTGATGCAGGGACTGTTTCGCAACCCCCTGGCTGACCCAGGCATCATAGGTGTCTCCGGCGGTGCGGCGCTCGGCGCGGCGCTCGCCATCGTGCTGCTGGCCCCCCTCGGCCAGCAGCTGCAAGCCACCATCGGGGTTGGTCTGCTGCCGCTGCTCGCCTTTCTCGGCGGCGCGCTCACCACCACCCTGGTCTATCTGCTCGGCACCCGTGAGGGCGGCACCTCGGTCACCGTCATGCTGCTGGCCGGGGTCGCCATCACGGCGCTCTCCGGCGCGGTGATCGGCCTGCTCACCTATCTGGCGGACGATCAGATGCTGCGCAACCTGAGCCTGTGGCAGATGGGAACGCTGGCAGCAGGCAAACCGGCTGATGTGGCGCTGGCCCTGCTCACCCTGGCGGCCCTGCTGTGGCTCTTTATGCGCGATGCCAATCCCCTCAACGCCCTGCTGCTGGGTGAAGGGGAGGCCCGTCATCTGGGGGTCAATGTGCAATCCCTCAAACGCCGCCTGATCCTGCTCACCGCAGCGGGCGTCGGGGTGGCGGTAGCGGTATCGGGGATGATCGGCTTCGTCGGGCTGGTGGTGCCCCATCTGGTGCGCCTGCTGGCGGGTCCCAACCACGTCAGGTTGCTGCCGCTCTCGGCCCTGCTTGGCGCCGCCCTGCTGCTGGCAGCCGATATGCTGGCACGCACCCTGCTGGCCCCGGCCGAGCTGCCGGTGGGCATCATCACCGCCCTGCTCGGCGCCCCCTTCATCTGGCTGCTGGTAAAAGGCCGCCGCGCCCTGTGATACGGACTGTTATGCAACCACTCTCATCCTCACTCTCCTCCCCCCTGTTGAGCTGCAGCCGACTCAGCCTGCGCCGTGGCCAGCGCCAGATCCTGGATGGGCTCGATCTTAGTCTCGAGAGCGGTACCATCACCGCGCTGCTCGGCCCCAACGGGGCGGGCAAGAGCTCGCTGCTCAAGTGCCTGACCGGCGAGCTGGAATATGAGGGCACCATCACTCTGTTTGGCGAAAATCGCCAGCAGTGGGACAGCAGCCAGCTGGCCCACCGGCTCGGGGTATTGCCGCAAAGCTCCTCCCTCAACTTCCCCTTTCTCTGCGAGGAAGTGGTCGCCATGGGGCGCTTGCCCCACAGTGAACCGGCGGCGCGGCGTGACGAGATAGTGGCGGCGGCCATGACCCATGCCGGGGTCGAGCATCTGGCCAAGCGGCTCTATCCCGGGCTCTCCGGCGGCGAGCGGCAGCGGGTGCAGTTTGCCCGGGTGCTGGCGCAGATTTGGCAGGCCCCCTCCCCGACCGAGCAGGCCGAGCAACCCCGCTTGCTGCTGCTCGACGAACCCACCTCGGCGCTGGATCTGAAATACCAGCATCAGCTGCTCACCATGGCGCGCGCCCTCGCCAGCCGCAATACTGCGGTACTGGTGGTGCTGCACGACCTCAATCTGGCGGCGCGCTATGCCGATCGGCTGGTGATGCTGGAGCGGGGCAAGCTGATGGCCGATGGCACGCCTGCCGAAGTGCTGACCCCTGAGCTGATCGCCCGGCTCTATGACTATCCGGCACAGGTGATCCACCACCCCGAGAGCGGCCTGCCGATGGTGGTGTGACAAATTCAGAGTGCGGTAACGGCAGGAAACGCGCTATTCATCCCGGAAACGGCAGCGTATAAACCGGTTTTTCACACCCCATATCGCCCTGCTAACATTCATCAGTGACAAATTCAGAGTGCGGTAACGGCAGGAAACGCGCTATTCATCCCGGAAACGGCAGCGTATAAACCGGTTTTTCACACCCCATATCGCCCTGCTAACATTCATCATCGCCAGATATGTGGTGTGAATATCCTCACACTTTGCTCAGGCAACCCCCCCGCAGCATCACCGTCTACTTATAATGACGCCGCCTCACAGAAGGCATAACTCATTGATGCTACGGAATAATTACAATGGATAATATCAACAAGACCCTACTGGCTGCCGCCATCTCCCTCGGGATGCTGGCAGGCTGCAACAGCGACAACGACTCAAAGGCAGCTGATCCCATGGTTCGTTTTGCCACCTTCAACCTCTCTTTTGACCGCACTGCCGCCGGTATGCTGACCGGTGAGCTGGCACTGACCCGCACCGAGCAGGATGCCCTGCTGGCCCGCCTCGCCGAAGGGAGCCTGAGCGGCGCCACGGAAACCAAAGCCAAGAACGTGCAGCAGATCCGCAACGTGGCGGAGATCATCCAGCGAACCCGCCCGGATGTGTTCCTGCTCAACGAGTTCGACAACGACGGCAAAGGCGAGAGCACCGCCGATCTGAAAGCCTTCAACGACAACTATCTGGCCCACGCCCAGCACGCAGAGGTGACGGCCATCAGCTATCCGGTGATGCAGAATTTCGCCACCAACACCGGCCTGATGAGCGGTTATGACCTCAATCTGGATGGCAAGGTCAACAGCGGCCCCGACGATGCCTGGGGCTTTGGCAACTACCACGGCCAGTACGCCTTTGCGGTAATGTCCAAATACCCCATCGACACCAAGCAGATCCGCACCTTCCAGAACTTCAAGTGGAAGGATATGCCGAGCGAGCAGAATCCCATCATCGATGACTGCAACAATCCCAAGGTCAAGATCCCGGCCAGCCGCCAGTGTGGCGATGCCTGGTATTCAGACGCAGCCTGGCAGCAGTACCCGCTCTCCTCCAAGAACCACGCCGATGTGCCGGTACGCATCAAGACCGAGAAGGGTGAAGAGGTGATCCACTTCCTGATCTCCCACCCGACCCCGCCAATCTTTGCCAACGCGGCGCGCCACACCGTCAAACACAACCGCGCCGAGATCGCCTTCTGGAACGACTACGTCAAGGGTCTCAACTACATGACCGATGACAAGGGCACCAAGGGTGGGCTGGCCAAAAACGCCAAGTTCGTCATCGCCGGCGATCTCAACGCAGATCCGCTCACCGGTGACGGCGACCTGACCGCCATTCAGGATCTGCTAAACAACCCGCTGATGAATCAGGCCATCACCAATGGCACCCTGATCCCGGTCAGCGAAGGGGGACCGGAGTGTGTCAGCAAAGGGGCCGACTGCAAACGTAACCTCAATCGCCCCAACCCGGAACGGATCACCAACTCCAGCGTGCTACAGCTGGATCACGTCATCCCCTCCGCCAACCTCAACGCGGTCAAGAGCGGCGTCTTCTGGCCTGCCAGCTTCGAGGCCGGTTATCACCTGGTCTATGATGCGAAACTCGGCATCGCCAAGGGAGTCAGCTCGGATCACCGCATGGTGTGGGTCGATCTCAAACTCGACTAACTCTGCCATGACCCCGCTGCGGCGGGGTCTTTTATTGGCGATGGCAGCGAGCGGAGCGCTGCTTATTAATCCACCAGCTGGCATTGATTTATCCATCCATAACTCCTCCATAGCCGTTGAATGGGCCTCGCGATCACAGAACCGCCGCGCCAATGGTGGTAGCATGCCTCCTCTTGCCATCCGGCCGCACGGCGGTTCCGGTGGCCCTCCCTCCTCCGCTTTCACTTTTTGAGGACGTATCTGATGGAACTGCTTCTGCTTAGCAATGGTAAAGCCAACGAATTTCCGGGTCTGCTCGGCTGGGCCCGCGACCGGGTGCAAAGCCTGCTGGCTCGCAAACAGGTCAAACGCATTCTGCTCATCCCCTATGCGGTGATCCGCAGCGACTGGGATGCCCGCGCCAACGAACTTACCGAGAGCCTCGGGATCGAGACCATCAGCATTCACCACTTCGATGATCCGGTCGAGGCCGTCAATCAGGCCGACGCCATCTTTATCAGCGGCGGCAACACCTGGCGCCTGAATCAGCTGCTGCATGAAAACGGCCTGATCGTGCCGATCCAGCGTGCCGTGCGCGAACGGGGCGTCCCCTATGTGGGCTGGAGCGCCGGTTGCAACGTGGCGACCCCGAGCATCCGCACCACCAACGACATGCCGGTCTGCAACGCCGCCGTGCTGCCCGCGCTGGGCCTGTTCCCGCTGCAGATCAACCCGCACTATCTGGATGCCAGCATCAGCGGACACATGGGCGAAACCCGCGACGAGCGTCTGGCCGAGTTCTGCGCCATCAACCCGAGCGAATACGTTGTGGCCCTGCGCGAAGCGAGTCTGCTGCAAATCACCGGAGAAAACGGCAGCGAGCGTCTGGAGTACTGGAGCGCCCGCGATCAGGACTTCAAGATCTTCAAACACGGTCAGGAGCCGCAAGCCTTTATGGACGCCTCCCCGCTGGCCGAGTTGACCCCCTTCAAGGTCGGCTAAGCCACGAAAAGCGCTTCACCACTGGCAGGTGGATGGCTCACAAAACCGTAGAAACGACAGAGGGATGGCTCGGCGCCATCCCTCTTTTTTATCTTTCAGCTAGTTGTAGTCTGATTACTCCCCCTGCAGGGTCACCAGCACCTTGCGGGCACCGCCATCGACGCGATGTTCGCCAAGCCAGATCCCCTGCCAGGTGCCAAGTGCCAGCTGACCGTCACGGATCGGCAGCAGCAGGCTCACCCCGAGCAGGGAGGATTTGATATGGGCGGGCATGTCATCCGGCCCCTCATAAGTGTGACGATAGTAGGGGGCATCTTCCGGCGCCAGCCGGTGCAGATGGGCCTCCATATCGCTGCGCACGCTGGGGTCGCAGTTCTCGTTGAGGGTGAGCGAGGCGGAGGTGTGTTGCAGCAGCAGGTGGGCCATGCCGACCCGATAATCCGCCAGCATCGGCAGCTTGGCCACCAGCTCGTCCGTCACCAGATGAAAGCCCCGCGAACGGGGCTTCAACGTCAGCAGGCACTGCTGCCACATCAGACGTACTCCATAAAGACGCGGGAGGTGAGCTTGGTGATGAGCTCGTAGGGGATGGTGCCAATCTCGTCGGCCACCCGCTCCACCGGCAACCCCTCACCCCACAGCACCGCCTCGTCGCCGGCCTTGTCGGTGGCGCCGGGCCCAAGATCTACCGTGCTCATATCCATGGAGACACGCCCCACCAGCGGCACGATGCGGCCGTTGATCAGCACGGAAGTGCCATTGGGCGCCATGCGCGGATAACCGTCACCGTAGCCGATGGCGATCACCCCGAGCCGAGTATCGCGATCCGACACCCAGTTGGCGCCATAACCCACCGGCTCGCCCGCCTTGTGATCCCGCACAGCAATCAGCTGGGTCTTCAAGGTCATCACCGGCTGCAGGTCGTAATCGGCCGCCACCGTGTTGGGGAAGGGCGACACGCCATAGAGGATGACGCCAGGGCGAACCCAGTCGCAGTGGGAGTCTGGCCAGGCCAGAATGCCCGCCGAGTTGGCCATGGCCCGCTCGCCCGCCAGCGGTGCGGTCAACTTGCTGAACAAGTCGATCTGCTCGCGGGTAGTGGGCTGCTCCAGCTCATCGGAGCGACTGAAGTGGGTCATGATGTTGAACGGCTGCACCACGTTCTTGCACTTGCCGAGGCGCTCGATAAAGGCGGGCATCTCGTCGGCACGTACCCCGAGGCGATGCATGCCGGTGTCAAGCTTGAGCCAGGCCACCACGGGCGCTGGCAGCTCGACCTGCTCCAGCGCTTCGAGCTGCTCCCAGGTGTGAGCCGCCGTCTGCAGATTGTTGGCCGCCAGCACCGGCAGGTCGTCGGCGGAGAAGAAGCCCTCCAGCAGCACGATGGGCTTGACCACGGCGCAGGAGCGCAGCATCAGCGCCTCTTCGATACGGGCCACCGCATAGGCATCCGCATCCACCAGGGTGCGGGCGACCGGCAGCAGTCCGTGGCCATAGGCGTTGGCCTTGACCACAGCGATGATCTTGCAAGCGGGGGCGTGGCGCTTGACCACGGCGAGGTTGTGGCGCAAGGCCGCAGTGTTGATTTGGGCAGTAGCCGCTTTCATGGTTTTCCCTTACGAGGGCACAAATGGTCTCCCCCTCATCGGGCAGAAGACCGCCACTCACTTATCGTCGTCGAAGGCCGGACCGGCATAATTGTCGAACCGGGAAAACAGGCTCTGGCTGGCTGCCTCTCAATAAATGGCAAGCGGGTCAGAGCGGTGGTGGCAATCCTGACTACAGGATTGCCATGATTGTTACTTATCAATAATCGTCATCAAACGCCGGACCGGCGTAGTTGTCGAACCGGGAGAACTGACCCTGGAAGGTGAGACGCACTCTTCCGATAGGGCCGTTACGCTGCTTGCCGATGATGATCTCGGCAATCCCCTTGTCCGGGCTGTCATCGTGATAAACCTCATCACGATAGATAAACATGATCAAATCCGCATCCTGCTCGATGGAGCCCGATTCACGAAGATCCGAGTTGACCGGGCGCTTGTCGGCCCGCTGTTCCAGACTTCGGTTCAGCTGGGAGAGCGCCACCACCGGGCACTGCAGCTCTTTCGCCAAGGCCTTGAGGGAGCGAGAGATCTCGCCGATCTCCAGGGTACGGTTGTCAGAGAGCGCCGGCACCCGCATCAGCTGCAGGTAGTCCACCATGATCATGGATAGGCCACCATGCTCGCGTGCCACCCGACGGGCACGGGAGCGTACATCGGTCGGGGTGAGGCCGGAGGCGTCATCGATATACATCTTGCCCTTCTCCAGCAGCAATCCCATGGTGGAGGAGAGGCGTGCCCAATCCTCGTCGTCGAGCTGACCGGTACGCACCTTGGTCTGGTCAATGCGACCGACCGAGGCGAGCATACGCATGATGATCTGCTCGGAGGGCATCTCCAGCGAGAAGATAAGCACCGGCTTGTCGGCAGTGAGGGCCGCATGCTCGCAAAGGTTCATGGCAAAGGTGGTCTTGCCCATGGAAGGACGGGCCGCCACGATGATCAAGTCCGAACGCTGCAAACCGGCGGTCATCTTGTCGAGATCGTTGTAACCGCTCGATACCCCGGTCACCCCGTTGTGCGGCTTCTTGAACAGCTCTTCAATCTTGTCGACGGTCTGCTCGAGGATGAGCTTCAGGGGCTGGGGCCCCTCGTTGGCGCTGGTGCGCTGCTCGGCAATCTTGAATACCTTGCTCTCGGCAAGATCCAGCAGATCGCCGGAAGTACGGCCCTGTGGCTCGTAGCCTGCTTCGACTATCTCGTTGGCGACCGAGATCATCTCCCGCACCACCGCTCGCTCGCGCACGATTTCGGCGTAGGCGTTGATGTTGGCGGCACTCGGGGTGTTCTTGGCGATCTCCACCAGATAGGCGAAGCCACCAGCCTCCTCCAGCTGTTCGGAGCGCTCCAGCTCCTCCTGCAGGGTGATGAGGTCGATGGGGTTGCCCGCGTTGGAGAGGCGGGTCATGGCCTGGAAGATCAACCGGTGCGGACGGCTGTAGAAATCCTGATCGATAACCCGTTCGGCAACCCGATCCCAGGCATCGTTATCCAGCATCAGGCCGCCCAGTACGGACTGTTCGGCCTCAAAAGAGTGGGGAGGAACTTTCAGCTGTTGTGTCTTGGCGTCTTTTTTCGCCGTCACTTGCTCTGCCATACACATAAAAACCGCAGCGGGAAGGGGACGGGAATTTTACAAAAGAAAGCCAACTACGGCGAGCCCTATCTGGCGGCTCATACCATCATAAAGGGCCAAACCAGAGTCTGCTCTACCTTGACCATTTTGATTTTGCTTCGCATTTTGCGCTCCTTGCGACTCAATCTTCTGCTTTTCATCCGGTTTACTCCTCTTGTTTGACGCCGCATCGCGGCAACCTCGTTCATGAATAATTCATGCCAGAGGTGATATTGATGAATACAAGCTGCAACACAATTAGGGACAGGCAGCCTGCCATGCGCCTTGCTGAGCTTGCCAAAGCGGAGCATGCCCCACCCACAGACGAGAGTGAAAAGAGTCAAAATGAAAAAGATGCTGACCCTGTTTGCCGTGATCCTGGCCATTGGCCTGGGGGCACCTCACGCCGAAGCCAAGAAATTTGGCGGCGGCAAATCCTTTGGTAAAAGTTACAAAACTGCGCCGGCCCAGCCTGCGGCCAAACCGGTCGACAACAAGAATCCGACACTGAATGCCCAGACTCCGCCGAAAAAGAGCGGCATGATGGGTGGCCTGCTGGGCGGCCTGCTGGCTGGCGGCCTGTTTGCCTACCTGCTGGGCAGCGGTGCCTTCGAAGGTCTGCAAGGAATGGACTTCCTGCTGATCGCCCTGCTGGCGCTGGGGGCCGTGTTCCTGATCCGTACCCTGCGCAAGGGCAAGGTCGCGACGCCACAGCCACAACAGGCGGCCTATGCGGGCTATCAGCCACCGCAATCCGCGGCCCCGCAGCAATTTGAGCAGAGCAACAGCGCCCCGCAAGCCACCGGCTTTGCCGACAGCGACGTGCCGTTCCGCCTGCCGCCGGGCTTTGACATGAACAGCTTCCTGGCCGGTGCCCGCGATCACTATCGCACCCTGCAAGAGGCGTGGAACAAGAACGATCTGGAAAAAGTGCGCGAGTACGTCAGCCCCGAGCTGTTTGAGCAGCTCAAAGCCGAGCGCGCCGAACTGACCGGCGACCAGCACACCGAAGTGATGTACGTCGATACCCAGCTGGTACGCGCCGACTACGGCAGCGACTGGGCTCAGGTGAGTGTGCGCTTCAGCGGCCGCTACATGGACCGTCAGGAGCAGGTCGAAGAAGACATCAAAGAGGTGTGGCACCTCGAGCGCGATCTGGCCAAAAACAATGCTCCCTGGCATATCGTTGGTATCGAACAGCTGTAAGGTTCAGATTGTCACTGCGCAAGAGGCGGCCAACGGGCCGCCTCTTTTCATTTCATCCCCTCACCTGACCTCATACAGGCGATTGCTATCGTCATTGATGATTGAAGAGTTGTAACCGCCACCCAAACAACGACAAAGGGCAGCCACCGGCTGCCCTTGGGGATCACATCTGGAGCTAAACGCACCGCTGACGAATCAGTTGCACCCTTCGGCAGATGTTGAGTTCAGATAGCTCACCTCATTGCCTGGCTGATAATCGGCCACGTTGATGGTCTTCTTGATCTCGATGTACTCCTTCAGCACGGCAGCATCCACCAAACCGGCATTGATGGTATCGATCTTCGGATAGCCGTCACCACCGGAGGCGCTGAAGCTCGGGATCGCGAAGCTGTAAGTTGCTGCCGGATCAAACACCTTGCCACCGATACTGGTAATATTGACGCTCTTGGCCTGGCAATCCACCGCCATATTGATGCCGCCAAACTGGGCGTAACCACCGGTGTTGCGGGTTTTGGTGGCAACCTGGCCCAGATAGGTCGCCAGCTCGCTCCCCTTCATCACCGCCTTGTTGACCGTATTGCCAAAGGGGTGCACCAGCAGCACGCTGCGATAGGTAATGTCGCCGTCCGGGATGCTGTCACGCACACCGCCGGAGTTGACGATCCCGAAGTCAACGCCCAGCTTGCCGGTGGTCGCCGTCGTGATCAGGCGGCCAAGGTTGGTCTGCTTGTTGCGCACCGAGTTGCGATCCCCCACCAGCAAGCCATCTGCCGAGCCAATGACGACATTCAGCTCTTGCTGACCCTTCTCCTGATAGGTGAGCAGGGTGTTGTAGAGCTCGGGATCCTTCACGATCTCGTCCTGCACGAACTGCATCTTGGCCGGGTCTTTGGTCACGACACCGTTGGCATCGATCGGCTCACTCTTGGCGTTGCGCTTGATGAGGTTGACCGGGATCAGCTCATAGCTGGTCAGGGTCAGCTTGCCATTCTGGTAGTCAAACTGGGCACGACCCACATATTTGCCCCACTCATGGGCCTGCATGATCCAGGTGCCATTCTGCTGATCCGGCAGGCAGGCATCACCCGGCTTGAAGTTTGCGTACTTGTTCGCACTGCCCGGCTCCATGCAGACCGGATTCTGGGAGTGGCCGCCGATAATGGCATCCAGGGTGCCGGCCGGCAGCTTGCGAGCCATCTCCACATCGCCCGGCGCGTTGCTGCCGTGCTGACCATCGGCATAGTGGCCCATGTGGGTGATGGCGAAGACCAGATTGGCCTCCTTCTTGGCACGGATCTGCTTGCCCAGCTTGGCCGCCTCGCTGGTCGGATCGCGAAACTCCAGGGTTTTCACGTTGTCGGGATCCACCAGCTGGGCGGTATCCTCGGTGGTCAGGCCCAGTACGGCAACTTTGAGACCGTTCTCCAGCTTGAACACCTTGTAGGGATCGAAGTAGTGCTTGCCACTCGCCTTGTCATAGATGTTGGCGGAGAGCATGGGGAACCTGGCCCACTTGCGCTGCTTCTCGATCACGCTGAGGGGGTTGTCGAATTCGTGGTTGCCCACCGCCATGGCGTCGTAGCGGATGCTGTTCATCGCCATGAAATCGGGTTCGGCATCCTGCAGATCCGACTCGGGCACCCCGGTATTCACGTCACCGCCGGAGAGCACCAGCACATTGCTGCCAGCCGCCTTGGCCTCGCTACGCAGCCGTTCGACCAACGTCTTCTGGGCTGCCATGCCATATTCGTTTTCCGCGTTGTTCCAGAAACGGCCGTGGGTATCGTTGGTATGCAGAATGGTCAGTTTGCAGACATTTTCGGTGCAGGGTGCCACGTTGTCGTTTTTGGAGATATTGCAACCCGTCAGTGCCGCCAGCACGGCCAGGGCCACGCTGCCTTTGATAACGTTATTATTCATTTCCATATCACCTTGATTGTTTTGTTATTTAGTGACCCTATCCAGCAGGTCGGGCCCAAATATAACAAACAACGAAGAAGAAATTTTCATCAGCGACTCACAAATGTTGTTAATTGTGATCGACGGCCAAACTTGCCCTTTGCTGCTGATTTTTAAATGCTTTTATTGATGTGTTACTCATTTGTAGCCATACCTGACCTAGCCCCACGAAACGCGGTTTTATGGCATACTCCCTCCCCCATGCCCGAGGAGTGTGTTGATGGCCAAGTACGACAAGATTTCCCCCGAGACCCAGCAGGAGGCGATGAAAATTGCCCGTGCCAACCAGAAGCCGGGGCAGACCAAGGAACAGACCCAGCTTATCGCGCAAGGGATCCAGAAAGGCATCGACGAATACAAGAAACAGATGAAGGCGCGGGCCCGTGAAGCGAGCCGCCAGAAGAAATTGCAGGCCAAAGCCAGGCAGCCACAGGGCGCGCCCCAAACCGAAGAACAAGACGATCAGCTGGAGCTGGTTGAAGTAAGCCATCAGCATCCCCTGCCCTGGATATTGCTGGTGCTGAGCTGGCTGGGATTTGCTGCAGCCTGGTTCTGGTTGCACTAAGAGTGCGCTAGCAAACCTTTATCCGGGATCCTCTTCACAGCCCGGACCCGGACTGCTGGTGATTACCTGCGAAGAGTGATTAAATCCCGCGCCTCTTGCACCGGACACCCGGTTTTTTGACGATCAGTTTTCAGGAAAGATGTTATGAACCCCGCTCCGCTCTATCTGCTGGCCCCTTTTGTTCTGTTCCTTGTGACCATGCTGCTCTATCGCATTTCGCCGCTGCGGGCGGTCGCCGCCGGCGGGGTACGCTGGTTTATCCTCCCCGCCTTCACCCTGTTTATTTTACTGATCATCATCAACGGTGCCGCCGATCCCACCCTGCGCGATCCAGCATTCCACTGGTTGATGCCGGGCCTTGGCTTTGCCCTGAGCCTGTTCCCGGCCCTGCCCAAGGCGTTGGTGCCACGGCTCGCCATCAAAGAGGGGGCCTTTGCCGCCCTCGGTCTGATGCTGATGAGCCTGGCCATGGTCTACTGACCAACCGGCCACAGCCGTTAACATGACTCAAGGGGCGCTCTGTGACGGGCGCCCCTTGTACAAACAATGGCCTGCAGGCATCTTGGTGACAGGATAACCAGCAAGGAGGCCAAATGGACAATCCGCCCGATTTCATGGCGTTGTGGGATTATCAGGATCCCGCCGCCAGCGCCCTGCGTTTTCACACCCTTCTTCCCGAAGCGCGTGCCGCAGCCGACCTGCAACTCGAACTGGAGTTGCTGACCCAAATTGCCCGCACCCACTCGCTGCAGCGCCAGTTTGCCGAAGCCCATCAGCTGCTCGACGAGATAGAGCCCCGCCTCACCGATAAAACCCCCAGAGCGCGGATCAGGGCCCTGCTGGAACGAGGCCGCACCTTTAACTCGGCGGGCGACAAAGCCAGTGCCAAACCGCTGTTTGAACAAGCCTGGCAGTGGGGGCTCAAGGAGAAGGAAACCTATCTCGCCATCGACGCTGCTCACATGATCGCCATCGCCGCACCACTGGAAGAGCAGAGCCGCTGGCATCAACTGGCAATGGAGCTGGCGGAACGCAGCTGTGACGAGAAGGTGCGTGGCTGGCTGGCTCCCCTTTACAACAATCAGGGCTGGACCCTGTTCGAACTGGGCCGCTTTGAGGAGGCGAAAATCCAGCAACAGAAGTGTCTGGCCTGGCATCTGCAACATAACCAGCCGGCCAAGGCGTTTATCGCCCGCTGGAGTCTGGCTCGCCTGACCCGGGCCCAGGGTCAGCACCAGCAGGCGCAGGCAGAGCTGCACCAACTCAAGGCCGATATGGCCGAGGCAGGCGAACCTGAGGATGGTTATCTGTTCGAGGAGCTAGGGGAGAATGCCTTGGTGCTGGACGATCCGCTGGCCGCGGAATACTTCTCCCGCGCCTGGTTTCTGCTGTCGCAAGACCGCTGGTTCAGCGCCAACGAGGGGGAACGACTGGCCCGCCTCAAGCGCCTCGCCAAACTCTGATCCCCAAAATAGCAAGGGCGGCACGCTAGCCGCCCTTATCTGCTGGCAAGATGGTTCAGGCCCGATTGGACTCCTCCCACCCCTGCTTTTTACGGTAAATGGTGGAGGGGCTGATCTCGAGCAGGGCCGCCGCCTTGGGAATGTTGCCGTCACAACTGGCGATGGCCTGTTCGATCACCTCTTTCTCCACCAGCCAGAGCGGACGAATCGGCCCGTTGGCCACGCCAGTGGCGGCCGGAGCCGATGCCACCGCTGCCGCAATCGCAGCCGGCAGTTGGGGGCGCACCCCATTGAGCGGTGGAGGCAGAATATCCGGGCTCACCAGCTCCTTGTCATTGAGCACCACGATATTGCGCACCACGTTTTGCAGCTCGCGTACGTTGCCAGGCCAGGGGTAGTCAAGCAGCACTCGCGCCGCCTCGACATCGAAATCCTTGAAGCGTTTGTTCTCCTCCTTGGCGTAGCTTTGCAGCAGGGTGCGCGCCAGCAGCAGGATATCCTCACCCCGCTCCCGCAGTGGCGGCAGGGTAAGCGGAATGACGTGGAGCCGATAGTAGAGATCCTCGCGAAAACGGCCCGCTTTCACCTCCACCAGCGGATCCCGGTTGGTGGCGCAGATAAAGCGGACATCCACCGTCTCGAGCTTGCCGCTGCCGACCCGCTGCACTGTGCCGGTCTGGATGAAGCGCAGCAGCTTGCTCTGCAGGTCGAGATCCATCTCGCAGATCTCGTCGAGAAACAGGGTACCGCCATCGGCCAGACTGGCCGCCCCCTTGCGATCCCCCTGGGCGCCGGTAAAGGAGCCCTTCACATGACCGAAGATCTCGCTCTCCATCAAATCGTGGGGAATGGCGGCGCAGTTGAGGGCAATAAAGGGCTGTTCGCTGCGGGGACTGCACTGGTGAATCGCCTCGGCACACACCTCTTTGCCGGTGCCGCTCTCGCCAGTGATAAAGACGGTCGCCTTGCTGGGCGCAGCGCTTTCGATGATGCGATAGACCGCCTGCATCGACATGGAGGCACCGATAAAACCGAAGAAGGAGCTACGCTCGAAATTCTCCCGATAGTGGGCAACCAGCGAGCTCAACTGCTGGTGTTTCAAGGCATTGCGAACGGTGGCGCAGAGCCGCTTGCTGTCAAACGGCTTGGTCAGAAAATCGAAGGCACCGAGGCGCATCGCCTCCACCGCCACATCCACCGAGCCGTGAGCGGTGATCACCACCACCGAGCAAGGCAACTGCTGTTCGGTGATCATTTGCAGAATATCCATACCGGACATATCCGGCAGCTCCAGATCCAGCAGCACCACGGGGGGAGGACTTGCCAGCAACTGCGCCAACGCTTGCTGACCACAGTCGGCCAGCACCACCTCATACCCCTCCTGGCGCAGGTACTGTTCATAGACCACCGCCAGACTACGGGTATCTTCCACCAGCAGGACACGCGATTTATTTTCAGCCACTGGACTCATCCTTGTATTTGATTCTGCGATCTATTTTGCCTTATTTCCGCGCGCAAACCCAACGCCAAGACAGCTCTGTTATCCCGCGATTGCAGGGAATACACAAGTAAAAACGGCTCCTTAAGGAGCCGTTTTTAACTACAAGAGGGGATTACTTCTTGGCGTCGTCTGCAGTCGGCTTCTCGATAGCCAGCAGCTCAACGTCAAACACCAGCACGGCGTTCGCCGGGATGGAGCCTGCACCGTGCTCGCCATAGGCCAGCTTGGACGGCAGGAAGAACTTGAACTTGGAGCCAACCGGCATCAGCTGAACACCTTCGGTCCAACCCGGGATAACCTGATTGAGCGGGAAGGTAGCCGGCTCGCCGCGATCGACAGAGCTGTCGAACTTGGTGCCGTCGGTCAGGGTACCGGTGTAGTGAACCTTGACGATATCGGTAGATTTCGGCTTGGCGCCAGTGCCCATCTTCTCGACCACGTACTGCAGGCCGGATTCAGTGCTCTTCACACCCTCTTTCTTGGCGTTGGCAGCCAGGAACTCTTCGCCCTTCTTCAGATTCTCAACGGCGTCTTTCTCGGCCTTGGCTTTGGTCAGCTCGTTGATCTTGGCGTCGTAATCCTGCAGTACCTTCTGGATCTCTTCATCAGTCATCTTGGCTTCTTTGCCCAGACCGTCAGTCACCCCTTTCAGGATCACGGCGTTGTCCAGTTTGATGCCCAGTTCCTGCTGACGCTCCAGGGTATTGGCGATGTAACGACCCATGGAGAGGCCAATTGCGTAGCCAGATTGCTCTTCAAAGCTCTTCGCTTCGGCCTTGGTCGCCTCTGCCGGCTTGCTGGCTTCTGCCTTCACTTCGGCGGTATTGGCCGCAGCAGGCTTCTCGTCTTTTTGGCAAGCAGTCAGACCGACGGCAACGGCCGCCGCCAACAGGGACACCTTCAGAAATTTGTTCATCAGTTTCTCCAAACTCCAAATACCGCTCTCGGTTCCATCGTGAAATGAGAGGTTTATCGTGATAAGCGCCTTATACTAACGCCGTGATCGCAGGTAACAAAAGCGTGAGACCGCAAAAATGATAAAAAGTGCCATTTATCTGGTGAGCCTCTGTTTAATGCTCACCGGTTGCGAGCAAAGCTCCCAACCCAACCAGCAAATGACCCTCGCCAGCACGGGTCTGCTGACCGCAGATCTATCCAGTGATGGCAAGCAGGCCATCGTCTCCAGCATCAGCCAGGGCATCATCGTCTGGGATCTGGAACAGAACCGTCAACGCTGGCGCTGGAAGCAATCCGACTCGGCGGATGATCTGGTATTCATTACCCGCTTTTCCGAAGGCAACAGCCATGCCATCACCGCCACCCCAGACACCTTTGCTACCTGGCGGCTGAGCGACGGGCAATCACAAGGCTACTACTCACTTCCTGAATCCAGGCTGAGGGACATCGCGCTCTCTGCCGACGGTCGTTATGTGCTGATCGGGCGGGAAGATGGCAAGGCCGAGTGGCTCGATACCCGAAGCGGTCGTCGCCTGCAGTTTCTGGGGCACACCGAACAGGTCAATACGGTGGATCTCTCCGCCAACGGTCGCTACGCCCTGACCGGCGGCAACGACTATAGCGCCTATCTGTGGGATACCCGTAGCGGGCAGGTGATCTGGCGCTTCAACCATGGTGGCCGGGTGATCATGGCCAGACTGGAGCCGAGCGGCCGCTACGCCTTCACCGCCGACAGCAGCCGGGCCAGCATCTGGGATCTGAAAACCGGCAAGGAGGTGAGTCAGCTGCAATATGATCACCGCTTCGAGGTCTACACCAGCGCCCGCTTTGCCAACGATGGCAAGTGGCTCATCACCGGCGCCCCTTCCCGTCAGCTATCCCTGTGGCAAGTGAGCGATGGTGCCCTGCTGCAGAGCTGGCGCGTCTCGCCGCAACCCAAGGTGAAACCGCCCAGCGCAGTGGTCTACGGCGTCGCTTTGCGCGACAATAGCCACCTTGTCAGTGCCAGCTCCAGTGGTCTGGCCGAAATCTGGACAATCAAGTAAGGACCCGAAGGCCCATGAGTCAGCAACTTAACGATCGCATCGAAACCCTGGAAACCCGTCTCGCCTATGCGGAATACACCATAGAGCAGCTCAACGACGAGGTGACCACCCAGGGCCGTGAACTCGATCGGCTCAAATACCAGATCCAGCTGCTGATCGACAAACTACAAAGCGTACAGCCCAGCCAGATTGCCAGCATGGCCGAAGAGACCCCGCCGCCGCACTACTGAACCGGCGCTATCTCTGGTCAGGCGACATGGCTTGGCATAGCTGTCAGCCAATAAAAAAACCCGCGATTATCGCGGGTTTTTTTATCATCGGCATGGCTGTGATCAGTGGTGATGGCCCTTGCCACCACAACCGCCGCCACCGCAGCAGCCGCCGTGACCATGGTCGTCACCGTGGTCATGGCCATGATCGTGACCGTGGCCAGCACCGCCGCAGCAACCGCCCTGGCCGTGATCCTCATCATGGTCGTGACCATGACCGCCACAGCAGCCGCCGTGATCGTGGTCATGACCATGATCGTGACCGCAACCACCGGCACCGTGAACGTGGCCGTGGGCCAGCTCTTCGGCAGTGGCAGCACGCACATCCTTGATCTCGACCTTGAAGCCCAGAGTCACGCCAGCCAGCGGATGGTTGCCATCCACTTTGACGAACTCTTCGGACACTTCAACCACGGTCACCGGACGGTGGCCATCGTCGGTTTCAGCCACAAAAGTATCCCCTTCGGAGACTTCCATGCCGTCGAACAGCTCGCCCGGCACTTCTTGTACCAGTGTCTCATCATATTCGCCGTAGGCCTGGCTCGGTGCCAGAGTCACTTCGAAGGCTTCACCTACCGCGCGACCTTCCAACTCGGCTTCCAGGCCTGAGACCAGATAACGGGTGCCGTGCAGATAGACCAGCGGCTCTTTGCCGACAGTGCTGTCGATGACTTCACCGTGCTCGTCGGTGACTGTGTATTCCAGCGTAACCACGCTCAGAGGAGCTACTTTCATGTCAGGATCCTGCGGATAGAAAAAAACGGGCTCAGAATACCCTAAAAAGCGGGCCGCGCATATGCCGTGCCGTGCCTCGGAGTGACGAAAAAAACGGCAACAGCGTCAGCGAGGAGACCCGCATTCCACCCGCCGTTCCCTTATCAGGGGCGAAACACCCCGATCACCTCTTCCGCCTCGCGAGTCTGCTTGTCGACCTCGGCAGGCGTTTGTACCTGGGTATCGCCACAGGCGACACAGGTCACCTTCTCGACTCCATGCTCCAGATACAGCATCATGTTGTCCAACTTGCCGCACGCCGGGCAGACCGCACCGGCAATGAAGCGTTTTTTACGTCTGGTTTCCATATTTGTTACCTCCAGGCAGCATCATATCAGGGTTTTTACATGCATCACGCCATCGAGTATCACCATTTTTCCTGCCATGGCCTGCACGCCGGCAACCGCAAACGAACTCCGGTCGGGCAGTTGTTGCGGATCACCCGGGGCGCCGCGCTGCTGAGACTGGGCCAACATGAGCTGTTGCTGCCGGCAGGCAGCAGCTTCTGGCTCTGCGCCGATGCCCTTGCGGCCTTCAGCCCCATCAGCGGTTGCGAGTACGATCAGCTGAATGTCTCTTTGCGCGTGGCTCAGCCGCAGCAGGCAGGCTGGCTGCAGGTCACGCCCCTGCTCGATGCCCTGCTCGACTCGCTGGCCCGGTGGCAACGTCCGAAAGAGTGGCAAGGGGCCTACGGTCAGCGACTGCAGGTGATCCTGGATGAGCTGCAACAGTGCGCCATCAGCCAGCAGGGTCACGGTGAGCTGCAAGCCTGCTGGCAAGCGCTGGCTAATGGCCAGCCTGAGTCTCTGCAACTGTGGGCACAACAAGCCGATGCGCCGGTGGAAGGGAGTGAATTGCAACAACAGTGGCAACTGCTGCAGGCGCTCAGATTGCTCAAGGGCGGCAGCAAACCCGCGCAGGTGGCCAGCAAGCTGGGTTATGCCGATGAGACCGCATTGCAAGCTGCCTGCCAGCAGTGGGGCGTTGGCGAGGATGGCGATCAATAACCGGACGCCGATGTGAATGCGCGAACTAAATTAGCTGAATGAGTCCAGTTTTTTGCCAGATGGTCGTTAACAAGGAGGGGCCATTCCCCCCGTAATCCTTTATGCTAGAGGCCTGAAGTGACTGCCAACGTTTCGACCAACAGGACATCTGCCATGACGAGCAAAGCCAATCAATCACAGGGCATGTTGCTGTTTCATCTCTCTGCCAAGCAATCTTTTGCTATCGGTACCCTCAAAGTGAAGGAGATAGTGCCCTACACCCAGCTGACGGCAATGCCGCACTCGCACCCGACCGTGTTGGGGGCTGCCAATATGCGCGGCTCCACCATTCCGGTGATCGACATGGCGATGGCGGTGGGCTATCGCCCCATCAGCAAGGAGGAGATGCCCCACTGCTTCATCATCATTACCGACTGCCGCCGCACCCTGGTGGGCTTTCTGGTACGGGGCATCGATAAAATCACCGAGTGCAACTGGCGCGATATCGAATCGCCCCCCGCCTCCCTCGGCCACAATGTCTTCGTAACCGGTGTGACCCGGGTCAATGACCAGCTGATCCAGCTGCTGGATGTGGAGCTGATCCTCTCCCGGGTCTATCCGGATGATCCGAGCCACCTCTATCCGGTACTGACCGATGTGCAGCGGGAACGGATCAAGCCGATGCGGATCCTGCTGGTCGATGACTCTTCGGTCGCTCGCCGTCAGCTGATGGCCGCGCTGGACTACATCAATATCCCCTATGAGGTCTGCACCAATGGCAAGGATGCACTGACCCTGATGCAGACGCGGGCGAGCCAGAAGACCCCGATCGACATTCTGGTGAGCGATATCGAGATGCCGGGGCTCGATGGCTACGAGCTGGCCTTCGAGGTGCAGAGTGATAGCAAACTGGCGGGGGCCTACATCATCCTGCACACTTCGCTCTCCAGCAAGATCAGTGTGGAGCGGGCCCATCAGGTGGGAGCCCATGAGGCGCTGACCAAGTTCGAAGCCAATGAGCTGATCCAGGCCATGCTGCGCGGTGCCGAACATCACGATCGCCTGCTGAAATAAGCCAATGACTGGCGGGAGGAACACGCCTCCCGTCCTCCTTATCTTCGACCCAGACCGACTGACCCCATGCTGACCGAGAGCCACTTCCACGCCCCCTGGTGGGCACGCAATCCTCATCTGCAGACCATATTGCCCAAATGGCTGCGCCGCACCCCAGCCCGTTTTGTGGCGGAGCGGCTTGAACTGCAGGATGGGGACTTTGTCGACCTCGCCTGGAGCGGGGAGGTCAGCCTTGATGAACGGCCGCTGATAGTGGTGTTTCACGGGCTGGAGGGGAGCATTCACTCCCACTACGCCAAGGGATTGTTCGCCCACCTGCAGCAAGAGGGCAGAGAGGCCGTGCTGATGCACTTTCGCGGTTGCAGTGGCGAGCCCAATCGCCACCTGCAGGCCTATCACTCCGGCGCCATCGGTGATGCGCAGGAGCTGATTGCCGAGCTGAGCCAGCGCTTCCCGGGCAAGCCGCTGATCGCCATCGGCTTTTCACTGGGTGGCAATATGCTGGTCAATCTGCTGACACGGGCCTGTCCTGCGGCATTGAAAGCAGCGGTGGTGATCTCGGCCCCGCTGCAACTGGCGAGCTGCGCCGAGCGGGTCAATCAGGGCTTCTCGAAGGTCTATCAGAACTATCTGCTGCGCACCATGCGCTGCAATTTGCTCAGCAAAATCAGCCAGCAGCAGAAAGCGAGTGAGCGCTGGCAACCTCGACAAGTGGAGCAGATTGCCACCCTGCGCGATTTTGACGAGCTGGTCACCGCGCCGCTGCACGGCTTTCACAGCGCCAGCCACTACTACCAAAGCTGCTCGGGACTACCGCTGCTGGCTCAAATCCCCATCCCTACCCTTATCCTGCACGCCGCCGACGATCCCTTTATGTCACGCGCGGTCATTCCCCGGCCAGAGCAACTCTCGCCTACGGTGCGCTATGAGCTGAGCCAGCGCGGCGGCCATGTCGGCTTTCTGCACGGCACGCCTTGGCGGCCACGGTTTTGGCTGGATGAGCGGATCAGTCGCTGGATTGCCGAACAGAGTCACTCCGCAACACAGAACTGATTGCGTCCCGACTCCTTGGCCCGATAGAGCGCCTGATCGGCCCGCTCCAGCAACTGGCTCGCCCCTTCGCCGGACACATTGCTGGCAATCCCCTGACTCACCGTCACCCAGGGGGCAACATCGGACGCCAGATGCTCCAGCCGCAGGATGGCCAAGCCATCTTGCAGCCGCTGCGCCACGCTGGCCGCCGCCTGACGGTCGGTATTGGGCAGCAGCAGCACAAACTCCTCCCCGCCATAGCGGGCCACCAGATCAGATGGTGTGCGTACCGCACGGTTGAGCGCTTGTGCCACCTCCTTGAGGCACATATCCCCTACCTGATGGCCATAGTGGTCGTTGAAGCGCTTGAAATAGTCCACATCGATCAGGATGAGCGATAGCGGAGCGCCGCTCTCCTGGCTATGGGCCAACGCGCGATCCAGCTCGATATTGAAATGCCGCCGGTTGGCGACACCGGTCAGAGGATCTTGCTTGGCGAGCAGATCAAGTTGGCGCAGCAGCATCAGATTTTCATGCTCCCGCATGATCGCCAACTCAAACCAGCGGTGCAGCATGCGGCGGCCGACCTCCAGCGCAATCACGCCAAACAACACGCCAAGCAGGTAGATCTGGGGAAAATCGACGCGTAAAAAGAGTTCCAACCCCACACCCACCGTCATCGGGCCCAAGAGATAGCCATAAAAAACCTTGCGATCGGGATAAAACGCGATGAGCGCAGCCAGCAGGTTGAGCCGCATGATCCCGTTGGCATAGCTGACTCCTCCCCGCAGCTCCACCTGACCAATCGTATAGATATGCAGCGTCCAGAGTCCGCCCCATAGCACCATCACAAGCGCAGCCATCCGTAACCAGAGGCGATCCTGCAGATGATCACAAAACAGGCTGACAACAGGTAGCAGCAATAGCACCACCATGACCAGGGCCAGCTCACTCTGAAAGCGCCAGGGCAAGCTGTCATCACTGGCGAGCCCGACTTGGCTGTAAACCTCGTAGCGTATCGAAAGAAACAACACCACCAGCCAGTTCAACAACCAGAACCACACCATGCCTCGGGCAATCGCCTCTCGACGTGCGCTGTCCAGATGCTCAGTCAGGGTTAACGGCGCGCTGCGCTGCGCTTCAGACAACATCTCTCAGACTCCGGTGAAAAGGTAAAAAGTGATTGCATTCGCGGGATTCAACACAACAATAGCCTGACGATCACCTCTTTTGCTGTGAGACCTTTAAATGATCATTCCCTGGCAAGAACTGGACGGCGACACCCTGACCAACCTGATCGAACACTTTGTGTTGCAGGAGGGAACCGAATATGGAGAGCAGGATGTACCGCTTGGCGTCAAAGTCGATGCAGTGAGAGAACAATTACAGCAAGGCAAAGCTGTCATCGTCTATAGCGAGCTGCACGAATCGGTGAATATCGTGATGAAAGACCGCTTCATCGAGCAGTCTTGACCCAACCGCAATCCGGACCTTATAACGGAATTCCCAAGGAAGAGAGAATCCCATGTCGGCCAAGCACCCCATTATTGCCGTTACCGGTTCGTCCGGAGCCGGCACCTCCACCTCCACCAACGCCTTTCGCTCCATGTTCCATCAACTGGGATATACCGCGGCGGTGGTGGAAGGTGACAGTTTTCACCGCTACACCCGACCGGAAATGGATGTAGCGATCCGCAAGGCGCGCGAACAGGGGCGTCATATCAGCTATTTTGGCCCTGAGGCCAATGACTTCGGGCTGCTGGAGAGCTTTTTTCAGGGCTATGGGCAGGATGGCAATGGCCAGTATCGCCGCTACCTGCACAGCTTTGACGAGGCGGTGCCCTTCAACCAGATGCCCGGCACCTTCACCCCCTGGCAGCATCTGCCCAGCAATACCGATCTGCTGTTTTATGAAGGGCTGCACGGCGGCGTGGTCACCGAGGATCACAATGTGGCGCGCCACGTGGATTTTCTGATAGGTGTAGTACCCATCGTCAACCTGGAGTGGATCCAGAAGCTGATCCGCGATACCTCGGAGCGCGGGCATTCTCGCGAGGCGGTGACCGACTCCATCGTTCGCTCCATGGATGACTACATCAACTTCATCACCCCGCAGTTCTCGCGCACCCATATCAACTTCCAACGGGTGCCGACGGTGGATACCTCCAACCCCTTCAGCGCCAAGGTGATCCCGAGTCTGGACGAGAGTATGCTGGTGATCCGGTTTCGCGGTATCAAGCAGGTGGATTTCCCCTACCTGCTGTCGATGATCGATGGCTCATTCATGTCGCGGATGAACACCATAGTGGTGCCGGGTGGCAAGATGGGCTTTGCGATGGAGCTGATCCTGCGCCCGCTCATCCAGCAATTGATCGAAACCGGCAAAATAACCTGATTCAAAGGAGTTCACGATGCGGCTTGCTTATCTCTCTGTGGCACTGCTCGCCCTGCTTGGCGGTTGCAGCAGCGGGCCGGCGGCCCCCACGCTGGAGTCCGGCACCATGCTGGTTCGCCCGATGGGCAACTGGACCTATGGTGCAACCCCGCGCTACGCCCTGGCCGAACAGTATCAATTTGCCGGTGAGTTGGCGGAAGGGTGGCTGGAGCCGATGCAGCAGGCGGTAAGCCGGGAGCTCAATGGCAAGGGATGGCAGAGTGCACCGCTCGACGAGGCGGATCTGTGGGTCGCCATCGGCGTCGCGGGCGGCAAGGATATGAGTGATGGCGAGATTTTCGCACGTCTTGGCATGACACCCGGGGTATATGCCTCGGCCAACCAGCGCAAAGGGTCGCTGGCCATCGTGCTGCTCGATCGTAAAACCCAGAAAGCAGTCTGGAGCAGCATCATCCAGCTGACCAGCGATGTGAGCATTGCAGACAGCCAGCGTCAGGCACTCAGCCAACAGCTCGCGGCTGAGCTGCTCAATCGCGTCCCCACCAACTAGCGCTTGCTTAGTGATAACGGATGGATAGAAAAACGGCTTGCCTCCCGGCAAGCCGTTTTTTGTGGTCTCAACCTCTTGACCCAATCCGGCCTAGGCCAGACCCGGGCACAAAGCTGCACACCTTCAGCTATCTGTGGTCACTTATTTAAGCGTACAGGTCAGCAGCGTCACCCCTTTCTGGGTGAGGAGAGCTTGTTTCTCTTGATTCCAGAAGGTGGTCAGGCCGTCAGAATATTTGGCGCCAGACTCTGACTCCACACGCGCCAGCTTGTGGTAAACCCCGGCATAGGGGAACTGCACCATGTCAGCCTGGGCATCATAGGTAACGGCCAGCATCTCTTCGCCACACTGGTATTGGCTGTATTGATACTGGGTAGGTTGCGGGCTGCTGCACGCCGCCAGGCCCAAAAGGGGAAGCAGAGCGATCAATTTTTTCATTGCACTTTCCTTATGTAATGGCTTTATGTCATGGCCTTGTGCAGTGGCCTTACGTACGGCCTTATGCCAGGGTACCAACGAAACTATCGTTATCAAGCTTCAACAATTTGATAACTATGGGTAATTTGTACCGCTTTTTCCAACATCAGGGAAACAGAACAGTATTTTTCCATCGACAGATCGACCGCTTTGGCCACCTGTTTCTCTGCCAATTCCTTGCCCGTCACCACGAAGTGCAGATTAATCTTCTCGAAAACCCGGGGCACGCTATCGACCCGTTCGCCACTGACATCGACGTGGCATGCGGCCACCGACTGGCGCGCTTTTTCGAGAATGGAGACCACATCAATGGAGCTGCAGCCACCGACTGCCAGCAGGATCATCTCCATCGGGCTGGCCCCCTCACCGGGGTTGGCACCATCCAGGATCACCTTGTGACCGGATTCACTCTCACCCACAAACTTCATCCCTTCCACCCAGCTGACCTTGGCTTTCATCTCGCACTCTCTCCTGTTAATCATGATGATGGATCCCTAGCATAACCCAGTCGCTTATCTCTGCCGAACAGGGGGAGTTGGGATGGAAATAGATCAAAATCAACATCTCCGACCTCTATCTTCCCTAGAATGGCCGAAGCGGCGCAGCAGGCATTACTCAAAGGGCTCTGTCAAAAGCCCGCAAAGCCTTGTCAGCACAGGCAAAGGCTCTTATCCTACTGCGACCAATACAAGGAATGGCAAGATTGGCAGCTTGCCCGGACGCACAAGTCCATAAAAAGACACTACAGAGGAATTCTCATGGTCATTGGCAAACCGCAAAGCGATCCCACCCTGGAATGGTTCTTGTCGCACTGCCACATTCATAAGTATCCCGCCAAGAGCACCCTGATCCATGCGGGTGAAAAAGCGGAGACCCTCTACTACATCGTCAAGGGCACTGTGGCCGTCTTGATCAAGGACGATGAGGGCAAAGAGATGATCCTCTCCTATCTGAACCAGGGTGATTTCCTGGGCGAGATGGGGATGTTCGAGGAGAACGAGAACCCCGAGCGCTCCGCCTGGGTTCGCGCGAAAGGCTCTTGCGAAGTGGCAGAGATCTCCTACAAGAAGTTCCGCCAGCTGATCCAGGTCAACCCGGACATTTTGATGCGTCTCTCTGGCCAGATGGCCAAGCGCCTGCAACACACCAGCCAGAAAGTGGGTAACCTCGCCTTCCTGGATGTGACCGGCCGGATCGCCCAGACCCTGCTCAACCTGGCCAAACAGCCGGATGCCATGACCCACCCGGATGGCATGCAGATCAAGATCACCCGTCAGGAGATCGGCCAGATCGTCGGCTGCTCTCGTGAAACCGTGGGCCGCATCCTGAAGATGCTGGAAGAGCAGGAGCTCATCTCTGCTCACGGCAAGACCATTGTGGTATTTGGCACTCGCTGATGACCCGTCCGCAGGCCTGACTGAGGCCTTGGGATAAAAAAGGCTGCTACGGCAGCCTTTTTTGATCCTCTCCCCTATAATCCCGAACGCCCTTCACTGTTCCGGCATTCGCCCAGAGAGTTACTATGCATCTTCAATGTCCCCGCTGCCGCAGTCCGCTCCATCTTCATGAAGCCTCCCAGGGACGCTATTGCGACAACAAGCATCACTTCGATCCGGCACCGGAAGGTTATCTGGATCTCATCCCCGGCAAGAAAAACCCCAAAGACAGCGACAGCCGTGCCCTGATGCGCGCCAAGCACCATTTCCTGGAAGCCGGCCACCAACTGCCGCTGGTTGAGGCCATGACCAGCCTGCTCGCTCCGCTGGCCCCACAAGAGCTGATCCATCTTGGGTGCGGTGAAGGCTACTACTGCCGCGCGCTGGCAGAGCGCCTGCCCGGCTGGCAGTTTGCTGGGGTTGATATCGCCAAGAACACCATCTTTGCCGCCAAAAAAGCGCAGCCGGACGGCCAGTTTGTCATTGCCGATCCCGCTCGCGCACCGTTGCAACCGGGCTCTGCTCAGGTGCTGCTGGTCAACGATCTCAAGGTCAAGACCGAACAGCTGGTCAGCTGGCTGGCCCCCGGTGGCTATCTGCTCTACCTGCAGCCGGGCCCGCGCCATCAGTGGCAACTGCGGGTCAGCCTCAATCCGGTGAGCATGGAACACCCCCTCAGCTGGCCAACCCTCGGCGGTCTCAATCCGATGGCTCAACAGCGCTGTCAGTTCAGCCTCGCCATGGATCAGGCCATGCGCAGCTTTATTCTGGAGACCAGCCGCCTTGGCTGGCGGGCAACCGGTGAGCAGCGTCACGCTTTCGCTCAACAGGGCCCGAATGAACTGGAACAGGATCTGCTGCTGACCCTGTGGCACAAGCCCATCTGATCACTGGGGGGAGCCTTGCAAGGCTCCCCCCCGTTTTTCCCGCCCCGCCCCATTCTCCCCTGCGTGATCTAGCTCACAACTTGAGCCATCGACCTTGTTGCTCAGAACAGCCTTGATGTCAAAAAAGTCACTAGAAAATAATTCATTGAATTTAATCTCTTTTTATCTTGTCAAAAACCGTCACACCCAGTCTTGATAACGACCTCGTCACCTCAATTAAACAACGATGGATTCAGGCCCAGTCAAGGTTGGGACGCCTACCGTGTGGCTATCGGACCATTTCCGATTTCACAGAACCGACAACAAGTTCGGAAGTGTTTACATCAGAGGAATAACGCATATGAAGAAGTCTGCACTGACTATTGCCATCTCCAGCCTGCTGCTGGCGAGCGGCGCCCATGCTGCTACCGTTTACAACCAGAACGATACCAAGCTGGAAATCGGCGGCCGTGCACAAGGTGCTTACTACGGTACTGACGACAACGGTGCCGAAGGTGACCAGAGCTACTTCCGTCTGCACGTTGCTGGCGAGACCAAGATTGCGCCCGAGATGAAGGCGTTCGGCTTTGCCGAGTACAACCTGCCGACCTCCGGTTCTGACAACGACGAGCTGCGTTATGCCTATGCCGGCATCAAGCACGACCGTTTCGGCGCATTCAGCTATGGTCGTCAGGATGGCTTGTTCACCAAGGCCGTCAACAACTATACCGACGTCCTGCCTGAGTGGGGCGGTGACGGCCTGGGCAAAAATACCGAAGTATTCGGTACCGGCCGTACCAACGGTCTGGCCCAGTACATCTACACCTATCAGGGTCTGACCCTGGGTGCCCAGTTCACCGGTAACAATGATCCGCAGAACTCTGGTCGCACTGCGACTGATAAAGATTTCAGCGTTGACCACGTAGACGGAACCACTATCGCTGATAACGCAACCTGGAATAGCACTGGCTCCAAAGAGGGCTTCGCAGTTTCTGCCAACTACGATTTCGATATGGGCCTGAGCCTGGGTGCTGCCTATAACCAGGCTGGCAAGACCGACGAGCAAGCTCGCTATGCCGCCTTCGGCGGCGACAAGGATGCCAAGCTGATGGGCTTTGGTGCCAAATATGCAACTGGCGACCTCTACCTGGCTGCAACCTACTCCCACGGTGAAGACCACCTGTTCGTCAACAACGGTTACGCCGAGAAGATGGATGGCTACGAAGCCGTTGCCCAGTACAGCATTGGCAAGTTCAAGCCTTCTCTGGCCTACCTGCGCACTGACGTGAAAGACTCCGCTCGCGGTATCGATGATACCTACACCGAGTACGTATCTATCGGTGCCTGGTACAACTTCACCGAGAACTTCAACGCCTACGTTGATTACAAGCTGAACCTGCTGGACTCCGTAAATGGCAAGTCCACCAACTCTCTGGGCCAGAACACCGACGACGTAGTCGCGGTTGCCCTGCAGTACAACTTCTAAGTAATTGGAAGTCAGTTATACCCTGTGATACCAATGTCTACTGTTTGAATTACTTCCGGCCGCTCTGCGGCCGGTTTTTTTATTGCGCCTTTTCAGCACCTTGCATATAACTATCGAGCGGATTGATGGCAATATCCGCGTCGTTGACAGGGAGTGACAAGGAGATATTCACGGATGAGACAAGCGCGCGGGAACATAGACTGGCAACGCGGGTGGCTGTTGTTGCCACTGCTGTTGATATCGCTCATCTGGAGCAGCACGGCAGATGCCAGCTGGGATCAGAGCCTCTATCGTCAACTGGGTCTGGCCGGCAAGCTGGATAAACAGACCTTTCGTCAGGCCCTCAACAGTTATCAAACCGTGCGCCACAAACGCAAACCCATTCTCACCATCATCGATTACAGCAAGCCATCCACCCAGCGCAGGCTGTTTGTCATCGATATGAAACGCCACAAGCTGCTCTATCACACCTGGGTCAGTCATGGCCGCAACTCAGGTGAACTGGCAGCAAAACACTTTTCCAACCAGCTCAACTCCCGCCAAAGTTCCCTCGGCGTCTATCGCACTGCAGAAACCTATCTGGGTAAGCATGGCTACTCCCTGCGGCTGGACGGGCTCAGCCCCGGCAAGAACAGCAATGCCCGCAAGCGGGCCATCGTAGTACATGGCGCCGCCTATGCCAGCCCGACCCATCTGCGCAAATATGACAAGCTGGGCCGCAGCTGGGGTTGCCCCGCCCTGCCCAAAGAGCAGGCCAGGGCCATCATAGATACCATCAAGGGAGGGAGTGTCATCTACGCTCACGGCTAGCGGGCACAACACCAGAAAACGCAAGGCCAGCGATCGCTGGCCTTGTTTGTTACGCTTTTCACTCTAAACGTGGAGCGTTATTGGCGCACCACCAGTACCGGACAGGGTGCATGACGCACCACAGACTCGGCGACACTGCCTACCAGCAGATGGCTGATACCGGAGCGACCGTGGCTGCCCATCACGATCAGCTCAACCTCATCCTCCTTGGCCTGAATGACAATTTCATCGGCGGCACGGCCAAAGCGAATATCAAAGGTGGCCGGGATCGGCAGGGTGGCAACCAGCTCTTTGAGCTGGGTTCTGGCCTGACGCTCCATCTCGTGGGTGATCTCGATGGCCGTCATATGAAGGATCTTGTAACTGTCAAAACCGTGCAGTTGATCAACCACGTGGATCAGCTTGAGCTGGGCCTGATGGCTCTGTGCCATGAAAACGGCATAGTCGAGTACCGCGCGAGACATTTGGGAAAAATCGACTGGACAGAGCAGAGTCTTGATCGATGGCATAATGCAGTCTCCTCTACTGATTGGGGTGCTATTGAATCTTTACTCGATCATAACGATCCGACCGCAAATAACCCTCGACCCTGTCGCAAAATGGAGATGCGGGATGTTTTCTCCGCCCGCCGCGATCAATGGCATGGTATAAATCAGGTGATAAATGCTCTCCTCACCCCTGCGAGGATAATGCTGACCATGCTGCGCATCGGTTGTTTGCTGCTTTGCTCTCTGTGTGCGATCGCCCACGCTCGCACAGCCGATATTCACGTCTATTGCGATGGCTGGCCCGGTTTCTGCCAACCGGATGGCCGCGGTATCTATCTCGATCTGGTGCGAACCATCTACCAACCCCACGGCTATCAGATCGTGCCCCATATCGTGCCCTACAAACGTGCCGTCGCCATGGTAGCCAGGCAAGAGGGGGATATGGCGATGAGTGTCTATCTGGACGAGATCAAGGGGGTCAAACAGCCCCGTCAGCCAGCCTCCGCCGATGATGTGACCGTCTTCATGCTCAAGCAATGGCAGCCACAATGGCGGGGAGAGCGCAGCCTGGAGGGAGAGACCGTACTCTGGCGGCGAGGATGGGTGCTGGATAAATATCTTCCGGTCACCATGCGGTGGCACGAGATCGACAACCATGAGATGGCCCTGCAGCTGATTGGCAAGGGGCGCTATCGCTATTACCTGACCGCTGGCGTTCTCCATGCAGCCGATGAGACCCCGGCCAATATGTACCGCACCATTTTGCGCTGGATCCCGACTTACCCCATTTTTGCCGATACCGAACGGGGCGAGCGCTTATTGCAGCTGTGGGATCAGGAGATGGTGAATCTGATCAGTCGCGGCACGCTGGCCGAGATATATCGCCATTATCACCTCTATGACTACTACCGCGACTTTCTCGAGGAGCAGGCGGTCAAGGCCGGCGAAAACTGATCCCTCCATAGGGGAAAGAGAAGGATACCGCAGCCCCGTCAACCGCGGCCACCGCCAGCAACCTGCCCATGAGCAACACCTTTCCATTGTGGTTTGAGTCACCGTAGCCACGCCACAACTCAGGGTTGCCGGAACCCCTTCGCCAAGCGGTCATAGAGGATCACATTGACCGAGGCGGCCAGATTCATGCAGCCCTGAGTCGGCACATAGACCACATCTTTCACCGCGCCATAGAGGGCGGGATCGAGCGTGCCATCCTCCGGCCCGAAGATATAAAAAGCGCGCTCCGGATGGACATAGTCGGGGAGCGGCGTAGCGCCGTCGATCAGATCGACCACCACGGGAACACACCCTTCCGGCATGAATTGCAGCAGGTCATCAACCCCGAGCAGCGGGATCTTCTCCACCATCTGCTTGGTATCGGTGGCAAAACGGCGCGCCAACTCGAAGCGGTTGCCGGTGTAGTAGACCTCATCCACCCCGTAACAACCCGCAGCCCGCATCACGGAGCCGACATTTTCCGGGGATTTGGGATTGACCAGCCCTACGCAGCAGAATGCTCTCTTTTCCATCATCTCTCCTCATCTTGCGGCGGCCATTATAAGCCGCTGCGGGGTCATCGACCCGTTAAAAGTACCTCGCCAGGCTCAACGACTCGTCGCCCCATCACGGATGTCGATTTTTTGTGCGCAAGCCGACAAATTTTGTACAAGCTGATGGCCAGCAAACGTTTCCCAGCAATAATAGACAAACGTTTGTAAATGGATGTTTGTCTATGACTGAGCGTGAACAAGAGATCCTAGCCCTGCTGCGTCAGGATCCCATGATTGCCCAGCAGGAGCTGGCCGATCGCCTCGGCATCAGCCGCTCTGCGCTGGCCAGCCACATCTCAAGCCTGATCCGGCAGGGATATGTGCAAGGCAGAGGTTATGTACTGCGAGAAGGTCCCTACGTGGTGGTGATCGGCGGTGCCAATATGGATATTTGCGGCACCAGCCACGACAACCTGCTGCTCGGCGACTCCAACCCGGGCAAGGTGCGCACCTCGGCCGGTGGTGTCGGCCGCAATATCGCCGAGAATCTGGCGCGGCTCGGCAGTGATACCCGGCTGCTGACAGCGGTCGGCAACGACCAGTATGGCCACCATCTATTGGAAGTGAGCCAGCGGGCCGGCGTCGATGTGCGCCAGACCCTGGTGCTCGATGGCCACACCACCTCCTGTTATCTCAGCCTGCATGATGGTAGCGGCGAAATGAGCTGTGCCATCAATGACATGGCCATTATCGAGCAGCTCACTCCTGCCCGCCTGACCCCCCTCGCAGGCTTTCTCGGCGGTGCCCGGCTTTGGGTGCTCGACACCAATCTGGCCATCCACACCCTCGACTGGCTGTTCGAACGACAGGGGGAGCACGCCATCTTTGTCGATACCGTTTCGGTGGCCAAGGTGGAGAAGATCCGCCCCTGGCTCGGCAAGATCCACACTCTCAAACCCAATCGAAGCGAAGCCGAGCAGCTGTGCGGCATGACCATCGCCGGGCCCGAAACCTGGCCCATGGTGGCCGCCTGGTTCCACCGCGCCGGGGTCAAGCGGCTGTTCCTCAGTCTGGGTGAACAGGGGATCTTCTACAGCGATGACGGGCAACAGGGCCACCTGCCGGTGCTGGGCAGTCCAGTGCTCAACGTCACCGGCGGCGGGGATGCCTTTATGGCTGGCCTCGCCCACGCCTGGCTGCAAGAGCTCGACATTGCCCAAACCACCCGCTTTGCCCTGGGCTGCGCCGCCCTCACCGTCAATTGTTCCGATACCGTTTTTTCCGGTCTGAGCAAGACCGCCGTTGACCGCATACTGGAGGAGTACTCATGCTGAACGCTTATCTCGATATCCAACCGGAAGTGGCTGCCGCGCTGGCCGCCGGCAAACCGGTCGTCGCCCTCGAATCCACCATCATCTCCCACGGCATGCCCTATCCGCAGAACGTGGAGACCGCCCGTCAGGTGGAGCAGGTAGTGCGCGATAACGGCGCCATTCCGGCCACCATCGCCATCCTCGACGGCCGCCTCAAGGTGGGTCTTGATGCCGGTGCGCTGGAAGCGCTGGGCCGGGCAGGCCACAGCGTGACCAAGTGCAGCCGCCGCGACATTCCGTTCGTACTGGCGCGCAAGGGGATGGGAGCCACCACGGTCGCCTCCACCATGATCATCGCTGCCATGGCGGGGATCCGGGTCTTTGCCACCGGTGGCATTGGCGGGGTGCATCGCGGCGCGCAGGAGACCTTCGATATCTCGGCCGATCTGCAGGAGCTGGCGCAAACGCCGGTGGCCGTGGTCTGTGCCGGTGCCAAATCGATCTTAGATATCGGACTGACGCTGGAGTATCTGGAGACCCAGGGCGTGCCGGTGATCGGCTATCAAACCGAAGAGCTGCCAGCCTTCTACACCCGCGAGAGCGGCTTCAAGGTCGATTATCGCCTCGATACCCCGACAGCCATCGCCGAGGCACTTCGCCTCAAATGGGAGCTGGGACTGGCGGGCGGCGCCGTGGTGGCCAACCCCATCCCGACCGCACACGCCATGCCGAAAGCCGATATCGACGCAGCCATTGCCCGGGCGCTCCATGAAGCGGATGAGCAGGGGATCAAGGGCAAGGCGTCAACCCCCTTCCTGCTGGCTCGCGTCTGCGAGCTGACTGGCGGCAACTCGCTCGCCGCCAACATCCAGCTGGTACTGAACAACGCGGCCCTCGGCGCCCGGATCGCTGCGGTACTCTAATCAATGCCCCAATGAAAGGAGGGCCTGTTGGCCCTCCTGCTATCACATGTTTTTGATCTCGTTGCCGATGCCCTTGACGGTATCACGCGTACCGTGACCTATTTCCTTGGTCACATCACGGGTCGTATGACCTATCTCCCGGGTAACATCGCGAGAGGTATGGCCAATCGTTCGACCAACCCCCTTCATCTCGGCACACCCCGTCAGCAGCACACCTGCAATCAGCAGAACGCATTTCATCTGTACTGTACTCATGTCACGTTTCCGGTGTTATCACAATGGCGTGGCAACCAGCAGGGTATGGCCGGGCCCCGGAATATCGTGATCATCCTCGACATGGAACTCGGCCTCGCGCAGGCACTGGTAGAACTCCTTGGAGTGGTAGAAACGACTGTTGCCATTGGCCAGAGAGGTAAAGTAGAGAGAGGTGGCATTGAGGCTGAAGCTTGCCGCTTCGAACGGCTGCCGATCCCAGAACAACTCCAGGATGCACAGCCTCGCGCCCTTCTTCATACTGCTCCTGATCCGCCGCAGCATGGCGACAATCTCGTCGTGGCTGAAGCAGTCGAGAAACTGGCTCATCCACCAGATGTCCGCCTCACCGGGCAGCGCTTGTTCCGACAGCAGGTTGACAGGATAACCGTGCACCCGCTCGGCCAGCCCCGCAGCCCGGATCTGCTCGCTGGCCATGGCGATCTGTTCGGGCAGATCGAGAATGGTCACCTGCAGTTCAGGACTGCGACGGGCGCACGAGATGGCCCACTTGCCGGTATTCCCCCCCAGATCGTAGAGATGGCGCGGTTCATATCCAAGCACCAGATCCTGCGCCTGCTTGAACGCCCAATCCGAATAGAAGTGATCGAAACGAAACCAGCTGCTTCGTGCCGGCTCCGGCAGATCCTTCAGATGGGCATAGAGATTGGACCAGTCACCAAACTCCTTGAGCCCGGCAGGCGTACCGCTTTCGATGGCCTGTTGCAGATGGGCAAGGGGCTTGTAACAAACATGCTGGACAAAATCCATGTTGACCCGGGTCATGGGGTCGCTCAGCAGATAGTGACCCACCTTGTCCAGCAGGTAACACTCCCCGTTGAGGTGGCAGATACCGCCCCCCAGTCCCATGTCGAGCAGTACGCTGACCGCATACTCGGTCAAGCCGGTCGCCTCAGCGATCTGCGCAGCGGTCGCCCCTTGCCGCTCTTTGGCAAGAAACGCCAGAATGCCAAACTCGCGCAAGCTCCAGGCGGCCTGAAACAGCATAGGCGCAAAAGCGATACGCTGAGCCTGGCTGATAGCATCCAGTGCGTTATAACGATCCGACTGATAGTGATTCAAAATACACCAACCTTACTTGTAACTGCTGGCGCGATTCAGTTCGAGTTGAATGGCCTGGTTCAGACCATTAATCCAGCGGTTGTAATTGCGGTGGATTTTTCCTTTACCCTTGTCATCCAAATTGACACTGCTCACATAATTAATGGAATAGTTTGCCGTGTTATAAGGAATGCTGATATTTGCCTGATGTTGACGAACCTGAATATGGCCAGTAATTAAACCGGGGCGCTCCTCACGCATTACCCACTTCTTACTAACACCAGCATTAATAATAGCGCGAGAAATATCCGACTCACTAAGGCTGGGCGGAACTTGGCTATTGGTCATATTCATGACTGGCTGAGAAGTTGAACAGCCAGCAACCAATACCAGTGCCAATGCGCTGATAATAATTTTGAGCATTTTCATTTTTGTAACCTTTTGTAATTGGTACCTGTCAAAGCCGACCCAATAAGACAATAAAATGTGCGCCCTTTCAATAAATAAAGGTGAAATAGAATTCTTTCTTCAAAGTTGTTGCTTGCATCACTGCTTGCCTCTGTTCTTGATGTGAAATGGTGGTAATATGCACGTCCTATTTAAAACCCTTAACCGGAGCTGAACCAGCTTGTGACAAGCTTGGTTGAGTGTCCCTGTTAACATCATTCCGTCAAGGTCGTTTCGTGTACAAAAACCCCTCTTTTTCCATCGCTGAAAGCTGCGCACTGGCGCCGGGTCTATCGACCCCGGAGCAGTGGCGAAGCTGGGCGAAAAAGGGGTTCTGGCCAACACAACCCCCTTTGGCAACGCCTCATATCCCCATGATGGTGGCACGACGGATGAGTCTGGGTGGACACCTCGCCGTAGAAGTGGCGCTCGATATAATGTCGCGCCATGCCGTTGAGGGTGCCGTATTTGCCAGCCGCCACGGGGAGCTGGATCGCTCCATTGGCCTGCTGACGGCGCTGGCACGGGCTCACAGCCTCTCTCCCACCGATTTCTCCCAGTCAGTACACAACACCGCCGCAGGGCTTACCTCCATTCAAGGTAAGCAGCCCATCCCCATGAGTTCGCTGGCAGCCGGTAGCGGTACGTTTGCCGCGGCCTTGCAGGAGGCCATCGGCATGCTCGCCGACGGTATGGAACGGGTACTGGTGGTGGCATTTGAGGGTGTGCTACCGACATTTAACCAACCCTGGCTTGACGATGAACCGCCGCCCCATGCGGTGGCGCTGTTGCTGGCCCGGGGTGATGAGTGGCAGGGAGAAGCAGTGGCGACGGACGCTGGCGCAACAGGCAAGGGCGGCGCGCTCGCTTGCTGGCGCGCCTTGCTGACCGACACACCGCAATTTCGGATCTCCGACGGTCGCAGGGAGTGGCTATGGCAGCGCAATTGAACCGGCTATGGCGCCTGATTGGTACCATGCTGGGATTTACCCTGTTCGGAATTGGCTGCCTGCTACTGACGCTGATCTGGTTTCCACTGCTCTGGTTATTAGTGCGCGGGGAAACGCGTCGCCACCTTGCCCAAAGCACCATCAGAATAAGTTTTCGTTTTTTCCTCAATGTGCTCAAGCAATTAAGGGTGCTGGATTATCGCTTTAACAATATGCCCCAGCAATTGAGCGGCGTATTGGTATTGGCCAACCACCCCAGCCTGCTCGATTATGTATTGCTAGCGGCTTACATGCCGGAGTGCGACTGCATTGTCAAAGAGGCGCTCTGGCATAACCCGTTTGTCGCCGGCATCGTGCGGGCAGCCGGTTATATTCCCAATGCCGCGGCCGAAACACTATTACCGATATGTTGTGAACGCCTGCAGCAAGGAGCGGTACTGCTGGTCTTTCCGGAAGGCACCCGCACGACCCCCGGCGAGCCGCTGCAGCTGCAACGCGGCGCAGCCCACCTGGCTGTCCGTTGCCAAGCCATGCTGCAACCGGTTCGCATTCACTGCTCGGCCCCGTTTCTGACCAAACAGCACAAATGGTTCCATGTTCCCGCGCACAAACCACTCTTTACGGTAGAATTTCTGCCCCAGTGTCAGGCTCGGGATCTGATGCCGCACGAAGAGGCCCCTTCGTTGGCCGCGCGTCATCTCACTCACTATTTCAAACGGGTATTGAGCCCGGCCCAATCCGCCTCTGCCTCTGTATGGACTCAAGATGCAACAAACACTAACTGAAGAAATCAAACAACTGATCATCGACAGCCTCAACCTCGAAGGCATGACGACTGCCGATATCGACACCAACGCCCCGCTCTTCAATGACGGTCTCGGGCTCGACTCCATCGATGCGCTGGAGCTGGGACTGGCGATCAAGGGACGCTACGGCATCGTGCTCTCGGCTGATGACGAGAATACCCGTCGTCACTTTGCCTCTGTTGCAGCCTTGGCTGCCCTCGTCAACCAGCCGCGGGGATAATCGCCATGACCAGAGATGAGATCTTCAACGAAATTCGCCGTGCCCTGGTCGAGCTGTTCGAAATCGCCTCCGAAGACGTCACCATGGATGCCAAGCTTTATCAGCAGCTTGAGCTCGACAGCATCGACGCCATCGATCTGGTGGTGCACCTGCAAAAACTGACCGGCAAGAAGATCAAGCCGGAAGAGTTCAAGTCGGTACGCACCGTCGCCGACGTGGTTGACGCCGTCGAACGCCTGCTCGCCGAGTAATGCGTCGCATCAACCTGCTGGCGGGAGCCTTGCTGCTGCTCTATCCCCTGCTGGTCTATCTTGGCCTGTCGCACGGGAAGAGAGGCCTGCTGGCTCTGCTGCTGTTGCCTCTGTTCGCCATTCGCCTGTTTGCCGGCGCAACCCTGCCGGGAGCTTGGCGCTGGGCGACCCGCTGGCTCGGGGCCGTCGGCCTGTTGCTGATCGGCCTCAACCTCTGGTTTCGCGAGCACGACTGGCTGCTGTACTACCCCATTGCTGTCAACGCCACCCTGCTGGGGGTGTTTGGCTGGAGCCTCGGTCAACCTATGACTCTGGTTGAGCGGCTGGCCCGACTCACCACGCCGGATCTGCCGGAGCGGGGAGTCCGCTACACCCGCAAGGTGACCCGGGTCTGGTGCCTCTTTTTTATCGGCAACGGCCTCTTTTCTGGCTGGACAGTCTGGCACGGCGATCTGGCGCTCTGGAGCCTCTACAACGGCCTTGTCAGCTATCTACTGATGGGTGCGCTGATGGGAAGTGAATGGCTGGTGCGTCAGCGCGTGATGAAACGGGATAGCGCATGACCCTGCTCGATGAACTGCTGCAGGCAGATGGCAACCGTGTCGTCACCTTCGATGACCAACGCGCGTGGACGCTGGCACAGCTGCGCCAGAGCGCCTGGCGGCTCGCCCGCCAGCTCACCGCTATGCCGGCGCAGCGCTGGGCTATTTGCACCGGTGACAGCTACCACTTTTGCCAATCACTGCTCGCCTGCGCCATGGCTGGGCGTGCCTTGGTGCTGCCCGGCCACCAGCGCCTCGCCGGCTTGCAGGAGCTGCTGGCTCAAGATGCCTTCGATGGGCTGCTTTGCGATGAACCACTGCCGCTCCCCTGCACCGTGCTGCGCATCGATGCCATCGCAGCCTGCGAGCCATTGCCAGCCACGGAAGCGATAGCGACGCTGGCCCCCGAGATCACCCTCTACACCTCGGGTTCAACCGGCCAGCCCAAGGGGATCACCAAACCATGGTCGCTGCTTGAGGCAGAGGTACGTACCCAGCTCACCCTGTGGCATCAGCATCTTGAGGGAGCACGACTCTTCTCCAGCGTCAGCCATCAGCACATCTACGGCCTGCTCTTTCGCATCCTGCTGCCGCTGGCGCTCGGCATTCCGTTTGCCCGCAGCCAGACCGACTATCCGGAGCAACTGGCCAACCAGAAAGAGCCATGGGTACTGGTCAGCTCGCCCGCCTTCCTGTCGCGGCTCGATCCCGCCCTTGCGGGAAGCGGCTGCCGGCTGATCTTCTCCTCCGGCGGCCCACTCGCCTATGAAGATGCGCGCCAGTGTGCGGCGCTGCTCGGCTCCTTGCCGGTGGAGATCTACGGCAGCAGCGAGACCGGCGGCATCGGCTGGCGCCAGAGCGCTGCGCCCGATATCCCCTGGACCCCTTTTGCCGGCGTCTCCGTCAGCTGTGACGAAGAGCAGACTCTGCTGTTGCGCTCACCCTTTATGGATGAGCCTGAGCCCTGGGTCGGCAGCGATCGCATCGCTCTGTGTGATGATGGCGACAAAGGCGCAGCAGGCCGTTTTCACCTGCTTGGCCGACGCGATCGCATCGTCAAGCTCGAGGAGAAACGCATCTCGCTCGACGATGTCGAGCTGCGCATCAAGGCTCTGGAGGAGGTTCTCGATGCCGCCGTCTTGCCCCTTGAGCAGGGCGGACGGCAGGTGCTTGGTGCCGCACTGGTGCTCAGCCAGCAGGGGATGCAGAGCTTCACCCGCCTTGGCCACGGTGCCTTCTTGCAACAGCTGCGCCGCCAGCTGCGCCCCTGGCTCGAGCCGGTGGCGCTGCCGCGCAGCATCAGACTTTTTCCGGCGCTGCCCCTGACCGGCGCGGGCAAACGCGACGGTGTGGTGCTGCGTCAGGCGTTTGACCAGACACCACTGCAACAACCCGGAGTACCCACCTGATGGATAGTTCACTGCTGCCCGCCCTGCTGGCACGTCAGGCCACCTCCGATAGCGTGCAGCTGCTGCTGCACCTGAGTGCCGACCTGCCCTGGTTTGCAGGCCATTTTCCCGGCGCGCCCCTGCTCCCCGGAGTCACCCAGCTGCAACTGGCCATTCACTTCGCCCGCGCAGAGAACCTGCTCGCCGGCGAGTTTCAGGGGATGGACCAGCTCAAGTTCCAACGCCCGCTGCGCCCGGATGATCACTGCTGGCTGATATTGCGCGCTCATGGCGACGGCCAGCTGCGCTTTGAATATCGTCTCGGCAGCGCAGAGAATGTCGATACGCTGCCAATCGCCAGCAGCGGACGGGTCAAGCTGTCGTGACGTCCTGCATCATCATCCCCTGCTACAACCACGCAGCCCCTCTCGCGGCGGTGCTGCGTGAACTCGCGCAGCTCAACCTCCCCTGCCTGCTGGTCGATGATGGCAGCGAGCCGGCGGCCGCCGCCCTGCTCGATCAGCTGGCAACCGAACACGCCGGTTGGGTCACGTTGCTTCGCCATCCACACAACCGTGGCAAGGGTGGCGCAGTCAAGACGGCGCTGCTGGCTGCCAGAGCGCGCGGCTTCAGCCATGCCCTGCAGGTCGATGCAGATGGCCAGCACGATCTCTCCCGCCTGCCAGAGCTGCTGGCCGAATCGGAGCGCTTTCCGCAGGCCCTCATCTCCGGCGCCCCCGAATACGATGAATCTGTGCCCAAGGGGCGCCTCTACGGCCGCTACCTGACCCATGTCTGGGTCTGGATCGAGACGCTCTCCTTCGAGATCAAGGACAGCATGTGCGGCCTTCGCGTCTATCCGGTCGAGGCGAGCTGCGCGCTGCTTGAGCAGTGCACTCTCGGCGAGCGGATGGATTTCGACATCGAGATCATGGTGCGCCTGCACTGGCGCTGCGTGGCAGTGCGCTTTGTTCCGGTCAAGGTGCACTACCCCGAGAACGGCCTCTCCCATTTCAACCCGCTGCACGACAACCTGCGCATCTCCTGGATGCACACCCGTCTGGTGCTGACCCTGCTGCGCGATGGTGCAGCCAGCCTGTTGCGCACCCCCGGCCAGCTGTTGAAACGCGGACGGGAACACTGGTCACGCACCCCGGAGCGCGGCACCCTGCTCGGCATTCGCACCATGCTCTGGAGCTACCGGCTGCTCGGCCGTCCGGGCTTCAAGGCCCTGCTGCTGCCGGTCATCAGCTACTTCTGGCTGACCGGTCGCAGCCAGCGCGAGGCCTCCCGCGACTATCTGGCCCGCCTCACCGCCCGCGCCGCCGAGCTCAACCAGCCGCTGCCCGAACCGGTGGGGAGCCTGCGCCACTTCCTGCGCTTTGGCGAGGCGGCGCTCGACAAACTGGCCGCCTGGCGCGGCGATGTCGGTCTCGACGACATCGAGCTGGTGAACCCGCACCATTACGAGGCTGCTCGCGGCAAGGGAGCCCTCATCATCGGCTCCCATCTGGGCAATCTGGAGCTGTGCCGCGCCCTTGGCAGCAAGGCGCAGGGGGTACGCATCACGGCGCTGGTCTTTACCCGCCACGCAGCCCGTTTCAACGCCCTGCTGCAGGAGGTGAACCCCGACTCCGGCCTCAATCTGGTGCAGGTGCAGGAGCTGGGAGCCGATACCGCCATCATGCTCAAATCGCGCATCGAGGCGGGGGAGTGGGTGGTGATCGTCGGCGATCGCACCTCTGTCACCAAAGAGAAACGGGTAGTCTGGGCCGATTTTCTCGGGGCGAAGGCCCCCTTCCCGCTCGGCCCGTTTGCACTGTCGGCCATCCTCGGCTGCCCTACCTACATGATGTTCGGGCTGCGGGAGCAGGGGCGCTTTCGGGTGCACTTCGAGCCGTTCGCCGATGGCTCACCCCTGCCGCGCGCCGGGCGCCAGCAGCAACTCGAGGCCCGGGTACAGCACTACGCCAACCGGCTGGAGCACCACTGCCTGCGTGCGCCGCTGGAGTGGTTCAACTTTTTCGACTTTTGGCATCTGACCGATGAGCAGGACTGAACAAGGCATGCACGAGATCCATTTCGGGGCCCGCCCCCTCACTATCGAAGAGGTCGTCGCGCTGGCCGAACGGCGCGCCACGCCACGCCTCAACCCGGCCCCCGAGTTCCGGGCCCGCATCCAGCGCGGTGCCGACTATCTTGACCGGCTGCTCGCCGAGGAAGGGGTGATCTACGGGGTCACCACGGGCTATGGCGACTCGGTCACCCGCGCGGTACCACTCGATCTGGTCGATACCCTGCCTCTGCACCTGACCCGCTTTCACGGCTGTGGCATGGGCGAGAACCTGAGTCTGGCTGCCACCCGCGCCGTGCTGGCTACCCGCCTCAACTCGCTGGCACAGGGGGTCTCCGGCGTCAGCCTGCCCCTGCTCGAGCGGCTTACCTGGCTGCTGGAGCAAGACCTGTTGCCGCGCATTCCCGAAGAGGGCTCAGTCGGTGCCAGCGGCGATCTCACTCCGCTCTCCTACGTGGCGGCAGCACTCATCGGCGAGCGAGAACTCTATTGCAACGGGGAGCTGACCAGCGCGGCCGAGCTCTATCGCGAGCTCGGCATCACTCCGCTCCAGCTGCGCCCGAAAGAGGGACTGGCACTGATGAACGGCACCTCGGTGATGACGGCGCTCGCCTGCCTCGCCTACTCCCGCTGCGACTACCTGATGCGGCTCTGCACCCGCATCACCGCGCTGGTGAGCGTGGCGATGGAGGGCAACGCCTTCCACTTTGACGAGCGCCTGTTTGCCGCCAAGCCCCACCCGGGACAGCAGCAGATCGCTGCCTGGCTGCGCGCCGATCTGCAGAGCGGCGAGCTGCCGCACCACAGCAACCGGCTGCAGGATCGCTACTCCCTGCGCTGCGCGCCCCACGTCATTGGCGTGGTGGCCGACAGCCTGCCCTGGTGGCGCACGCTTATCGAAAACGAGCTCAACAGCGCCAACGACAACCCCCTCATCGACGGCGACGGGGAGCATGTGATGCACGGCGGTCACTTCTACGGCGGCCATATCGCGATGGCGATGGACAGCATGAAGGTGGCGGTGGCCAATCTGGCCGATCTGCTCGACCGTCAACTGGCCCAGCTGGTCGACAGCAAGTTCAATCAGGGGCTGCCGAGCAACCTCTCCGGCGCGAGCGACGAGCGCCGCTTTATCAACCACGGCTTCAAGGCGGTGCAGATTGGCGCCTCGGCCTGGACTGCGGAAGCGCTCAAGCACACCATGCCCGCCAGCGTCTTCTCGCGCTCGACCGAGTGCCACAATCAGGACAAGGTGAGCATGGGCACCATCGCCGCCCGCGATGCGCTGCGGGTGCTGACGCTGACCGAACAGGTGGCCAGCGCCAGCCTGCTGGCGGCGGTGCAGGGAGTCGAGCTGCGCCTTGCCCTGCAGGGTCATGACCTGACCACCCTCAGTCCGGCGCTCGCAGCCACTGTCGAGGCGGTACGCCGCGATCACCCCTTCCTCTGCGAAGATCGCCCGCTGGAAGCCGAGCTGCGCGCCATGATGGCCCGCCTGCAGGCACGCCACTACCCGATTTATGACGAGGTATCCCATGTCTGAGCCCTGGCAGCTGAGTGCCGAAGTCGATGTCACCGTCCCCTTCCACGACGTGGACATGATGGCCGTCGCCTGGCACGGCCACTACCTGCGCTACATCGAGCTGGCCCGCTGTGCCCTGCTCGATCGCATCGACTACAACTACCCGCAGATGGAGGCCTCCGGCTATCTGTGGCCGGTCATCGATGTGCGGATGAAGTACATAGCCCCGCTGCGCTTTGGCCAGACGGTACGGGTACGCGCCACCCTGGTCGAGTACCAGCACCGCCTCAAGATCGATTACCTCCTCTATGACCCGCAGAGTGGCAAACGCACCAGCAAGGGTTACACGGTGCAGGTGGCGGTCAGCAAGCAGAGCGGCGAGATGTGCCTCGCCTCGCCACAGGTGTTGCTCGACAAGCTGGGGGTGAGCGAATGATGGCCCGTCTCACCCTTCTGCTGCTGGCTCTGCTCTCCTGGCCCGCGCTGGCAATCACCCTGGCCGATGTGCAGCAACAGCTCACAGCGGCGGATGCCCGCAGCGCCCGCTTCGAGCAGGAGCGCCAGATAAGCGGCCTCACTCAGGCGCTGCGCTCCAGCGGCGAGCTACTGCTGGTGAAGGGCAAGGGGCTCTGGTGGCAGCAGCTAAAACCCTTTCCCCTGACGCTGACTCTCACGCCGACGCGCATGGTGCAGCAGCTGCCAGGTCAACCGGCCCAGACCCTCGACAGCCCGCAACTGCTGGAGTTCAGCAACCTGATGCTGGCCCTGTTCGACCCGAGCGAAGCGGCGCTGGATAACTACTTTCGCCACAAACTCGCCAGCGAGGGGGAAGAGTGGACCCTGACGCTCGAGCCCATCCGCTCGCCCCTCGACAAGGTCTTCGCCAGTCTGGTGCTCAAGGGGCGTCACGAGCTCGCCTCGCTCGCCATCCATGACAAACAGGGGGATGTCACCCAGATCCGCTTTGTTGACTGGCAGCTTAAAACCCTGCCCCTGAGTACCGAGGAGCAATCCCGTTTTGATGCTCACTGAGAAACAGTGGCGCCTGCTGGGGCGATTGTGGCTGCTGCTCTGCGTGGCGGTCTGCCTTGCCCTGGTGCTGGCCCTGCCCCGCGCCCGCTTCAATACCAGCGTGATGGATCTGCTGCCCAAAGAGGAGCACCAGCAGTGGCATCCGGAAATCCGGGCCGGACTGCTCGCCAACCTCGACCGGCAGCTGGTGTGGCTGGTGAGCCTGCCCGCCGGCGAAAATGGCGAAGCTGCCGCGACCGCGTGGAGCAAGCAGCTGACCGGCATCGACTCACTGGATCATCTTAAAGCGGCCCAGCCGGCTCTCGCCGGTGCCTGGCAGAGCTACATGGGGCAGATGGCGTGGCAACACCTCACGCCGAGCGCGCGGGCACGGCTGGCCAGTGGCCCACAGGGGTGGAGCCAGTGGATGCTGGGGCAGATCTACTCCCCCTTCGGCGGCGTTTCGCGCGCCGAGTGGCAGGCAGATCCCCTGCTGCTGACCCGCGCTGCGGTGCTGGAGCAGAAGAGTCCGATGCAGCTGGACGAAAAAGGCTGGCTCAGCAGCACCGGGCCGGATGGCCGTCGCTGGTATATGGTGCGGGCCGAAATCAACCTCTCCGCTTTCGACATGGCGCGCAACCGCCAGCTCCTCACCGAGCTGGCAACCGCCGAGCAGCAGTTGCGTCAGCACTATCCGGGCGTAGAACTGCTGCGCCGCGGCACCCTCTTCTACAGCCAGCACGCCAGTTCGCTCGCAGAGCAGGATATCTCGACCATCGGGCTGGGCTCGCTGATCGGGGTCATCGTACTCATCTGGCTGGCGTTTCGCTCGGTGCGCGCCCTACTGCTCTCCCTGCTACCGCTGACGATGGGGATGCTGTGGGGGCTCGGCGCCGTACTGCTGGTGTTTGGCGAGATCCACGTCTTCACCCTGGTGATCAGCTCAAGCCTCATCGGCATCTCCATCGACTACGCCATCCACTTCCTGAGCGAGCGGCGCCTGCATGGCCACGAGACACCGGCGCAGACCCGCGCCCACCTGCTGCCGGGGCTGAGTCTGGCGCTGCTCACCACCCTGATCGGCTATGCCCTGCTCTGGCTCGCCCCCTTCCCGGGGCTGCAGCAGCTCGCCATCTGCGCGCTGGCCGGCTTGCTGGCCGCCTTCCTGACCGTGCTGCTGCTCTTCCCCTACTGGCTGGGCGACCTGCCGCAGGGGGCCTTGCCCATACGCCACTGGCAGGTGCGCTGGATTGAGGCGTGGCAACGCCCGGGCGGCCTGCGCCGCTGGCTGCCGCTACTGGTGCTGGTGATCAGCACCATCGGCATCAGCCGCCTCGCGGTGGATGACGATATCCAGAAGCTGCAACCCCTGCCCCACGAGCTGCAGGCGCAGGAGCGCCAGATCCAGCAACTGACCGGCCAGCAGGGGGGCATGACCGGCTATCTGGTGGTGGGCAGCAATGGCGAGCAGGCCCTCACCCGCCTCGAAGCGCTGGCAGACCAGCTTGAGTTGGCCCGCCAGCACAAGGTGCTCGACCAGTTTGTAGCCATCAGCCAGTGGATCCCCTCAAGGGCCCGCCAGCAGGCGGATCATCAGGCCATCATGGCGCTGCAACCGGGTGTCATTTCCGCCCTAAAGGCGGCCGGTGTACCGGTGGATGCCAGCGCTCGCCCCCTGGTTCTGCTGACCCCCGAGGCGTGGCTAACCAGCCCGGTCAGCGAAGGAAGTAGTCTGCTCTGGTACGCCCTGCCCGATGGCAGGGTCGGGATTTGGGTGCCGCTTGCCGGCATTCACGATGCCGCCGCACTGGCCCGTCTGGCCGACGAGCATGACGGGGTGATCTGGCAGGATCAGCGCAGCCAGTGGAGCCAGCTCTTTGCCGATTACCGCCTCAAGCTCGCCGAGCTGCTGCTGGTCGCGGTGGTGCTGGTGATGGGGCTGCTCTGGCATCGCATCGGCTGGCGCCTGACCCTGCGCATCCTGCTGGTCAACGGGCTGGCCATCGCCATGGGACTGGCGCTGCTTGGCTTCAGCGGCCAGCCGCTGACCCTCTTTGGCGTACTGGCGCTCAGCCTTATCTTCGGCATCGGCATCGATTACGGGCTCTTCTTCGCCCACTGCGGCAGCGAGCCTGCCCGCCAGCAATCGACCCTGCTCGCCATCCTGCTGGCTCACCTCACCACCCTGCTGGCCTTCGGCCTGCTGGCGCTCAGCAATACTCCGGCCATCGCCGGTTTCGGAATTGTGCTGAGCGGCGGGATCTTCACCGCGTTTCTGTTATCCCCCATGGTGCTGGCCCCGCGGCCAGCTGCGGAGTCATGATGAGATACTGGTACTTGCTGCTGATGCTGCTGAGCGGTTGCAGCAGCCAGCAGGGGATAGAGGCGTTTATCGCCCCGGGCGTTCCCCTCTCGCTGCCGGCGCCCCAGCGCGCCGAACCGCTAAACCGCCAACAACTGCTGATCGCCAGCGTCAAGGGCAAGCAGTATCAGCTGCTCACCGCACTGGAGGCCGACCAGCAGGGCATCACCCTGGTCGGGCTGATGCCGACCGGTGCGCGCCTGTTCAAGGTGCAGTACGACCAGAGCGGCATTCACAGCGAGCGGCTGATCCCCCTGCCCGGTAACGCCCTGCCCCCGCCAGCTCAGGTACTGGCCGACGTGATGCTCTGCTACTGGCCGCTGGCCGAGTGGCAATCCCGTCTGCCGGCGGGCTGGCAGCTGGTCGATGAGGGGGATGTTCGCCGCCTCACCGACCCTGAAGGCATGCTGGTCACCGAGATCCGCTATCAGCACTGGCAAGGCCAGCGCGAGCCGGTCAGCCTGACCCAACACCGCTTTGGCTACCGCCTGCAACTGGAGAATCTGGCGCAATGACCCTCTACATTCACGCCTACAGCCTCATCAACGCCCTCGGCCGTGGCAAGGATGAGGTGAGTGCCGCCCTCGAGGCGTGGCGCACCCGTGGCGACAGCCCGCTCGATGGCGAGCGCTGGACGCTGGTCGATGGCCGCATCTCGCCGGTTGGTCGGGTGCGCCATCCGTTGCCAGCGGTGACGCTCACCCCCTACGACTCGCGCAACAACCGGTTGCTGCTCGCTGCGCTGGCCGATATCGAAGAGGAAGTGAACGTCGCTATCGCCCGCGTCGGATCGCAGCGGGTAGCGCTGGTGCTCGGCACCAGCACCTCCGGCATCGGTGAGGCCGAGGCTGCCATTGCGGCGAGCGAGCGTGGCGAAGCGCTGCCGCCGCAGTTTGACTACGTGCAGCAGGAGCTCGGCTCGCCGTCGCTGTTTCTCGCCGCTCACCTTGGCATTGAAGGGCCGGCGATGACCATCTCGACCGCCTGCTCCTCGAGCGCGCGCGCCTTTATTACCGCCCGCCGACTGCTGGCCAGCGGTCAGGCCGATGTGGCGCTGGTCGGTGGTGCCGACTCCCTGTGCGGCCTCACCCTCAACGGCTTTGACAGTCTGGAGTCCCTGAGCGAACAGCGCTGCCAGCCGTTTGCCGCCGGGCGCGATGGCATCAACATCGGCGAAGGGGCAGCCCTGTTTCTGGTGAGCCTGGAGCCCGCTCCGCTTGCCCTGCTGGGGGATGGAGAGTCATCGGATGCCTGGCATATCTCGGCCCCCCACCCGCAAGGGGAAGGGGCCGAGCGGGCGATGCGGATGGCGCTGACCCGCGCCGGCCTTGAGGCTGAGCAGGTCGGCTACGTCAATGCCCACGGCACCGCCACCCGTCTCAACGACGAGATGGAGAGCCGCGCGCTGGCGCGCCTCTTCCCGAACAAGGTGCCGGTCAGCTCGACCAAGGTGCTGACCGGCCACACCCTCGGGGCTGCCGGTGCGACCGAAGCGGCGCTCTGCTGCCTGCTGATCGAGCGGGGCCTACCGCTGCCACCGCAGGGTGAAACGGCCGATCCGGCGCTGGCTCCCATCGCCCTTGTACAGGAGCAGGGATCGGTCGATATCATCATGTCCAACTCGTTTGCCTTTGGTGGCAACAATGTCAGCCTGATTTTTGGCAAAGAGGCATCATGACTTTTCCTCCCATAGAACAACTGCTTCCCCATCGTGCGCCAATGTTGCTGCTCGAGCGCGTCACGGCGCACGACGAGCAGAGTGTCTGCTGCGAAACGGTGGTGGGAACACGGCAGGCGCTGCTGCTCGATGACAACGGCGATCTGCCCGGCTGGTGTGGTATCGAACTGATGGCGCAAACCATCGCCGCCTGGGCCGGTATGCAGGCGTACAGCCACCATGAGCCGGTGCGGATCGGCATGCTGCTCGGCACCCGCAAATACCAGAGCCAACTGCCCGTCTTCGCCGCCGGCAGCCTGCTGCGCATCGAGGCCCGCAGCCTGCTGCAAGATGCCGGAATGGCCAGCTTTGAATGCAGCATCTGGCTTGGGGATCACGAGTGTGCCAGAGCCCGCCTGAGCACCTATCAGCCCACCGAGGCACAACTGACAGATTTACTGGAGCAGAAACAATGAACTCGACCGTACTTGTTAGCGGCGCCAGCAAGGGAATTGGCCGTGCCATCGCCCTCAAGCTGGCGGCCGACGGTTTCACCGTGGTTGTCCACTACCACAGCGACCAGCAGGGGGCGCAGGCGACCCTCGACGAGATCACCGCCCAGGGCGGCAGCGGGCGCCTCATCCAGTTCGATATCGGCGATCGCGAGCTGTGCCGCGCACGCCTTGAAGCCGACATCGAGCAGCACGGCGCTTACTACGGCGTGGTCTGCAATGCCGGCATCGTGCGTGACGGCGCCTTCCCGGCACTCACCGACAACGAGTGGGATGATGTCATCCACACCAACCTCGACGGTTTCTACAACCTGCTCAAGCCCTGCATCATGCCGATGATCGGGCTGCGTCGCGGCGGGCGCATCGTCACACTCTCCTCGGTCTCCGGCATCATGGGTAACCGTGGGCAAGTGAACTACAGCGCCTCCAAGGCTGGCCTTATCGGCGCGACCAAGGCACTGGCGCTGGAGCTCGCCAAACGTCGGATCACGGTCAACTGCGTGGCGCCCGGCCTTATCGACACCGGCATGGTCAGCCCAGAAGTGGAAGGTGAAGCGCTCAAGATGATCCCCCTCAAACGCATGGGACAGGCAGAGGAGGTGGCCGGACTGGTCTCCTACCATGTCCGACATCGCCGGCTATGTCACCCGGCAAGTAATTTCCATCAACGGAGGCCTGATATGAATCGACGGGTCGTAGTCACCGGCATGGCCGGTGTGACCGCCTTTGGCAACGACTGGGCCAGCGTCAAACCGCGCCTTCAGGCTGGACGCAACGCCGTGGTCACCATGCACGAGTGGGGTGTCTATGACGGGCTCAACACCCGGCTGGCCGCGCCGATCAGCAACTTTGCCCTGCCGGCCCACTATCCGCGCAAGAAGATCCGCGCCATGGGACGAGTCTCCGAGATGTCGACCGTGGCCTCCGAGCTGGCGCTGGAGCAGGCGAAGTTGCTGAACGAACCTGTGCTGAGCGATGGTCGCACCGGTATCGCCTATGGCTCCTCCACCGGCAGCACGGCGCCCATCGGCGCCTTTGGCGCCATGCTCAACGACAAGACCACTGCCAACATCACCGCCACCACCTATGTGCAGATGATGCCGCACACGACGGCGGTCAACACCGGCCTCTTCTTCGGCCTGCGTGGCCGGGTCATCCCGACATCCAGCGCCTGCACCTCGGGCAGCCAGGGGATCGGCTACGCCTACGAAGCAATCCGCCACGGCTACCAAACCGTGATGGTGGCAGGTGGCGCAGAGGAGCTCTGCCCTTCAGAAGCCGTGGTATTCGATACCCTGTTTGCCACCAGTCAGCTCAACGACACCCCCGAGCTCACCCCGCGCCCGTTTGACCGGGATCGCGACGGACTGGTGATCGGCGAAGGAGCTGCCACTCTGGTGCTCGAAGAGCTGGAGCACGCTCTCGCCCGTGGCGCCCACATCATCGCCGAGCTGGTCGGCTTTGCCACCAACTGCGATGCGGCCCATGTCACCCAGCCCCAGAGCCAGACCATGCAGCTCTGCATGCAGATGGCACTGGATCAGGCCGGGCTGCGTCCCGAGCAGATTGGCTATATCAGTGCTCACGGCACCGCCACCGAGCGGGGCGATATCGCCGAGAGCCAGGCAACTGCCGCCATCTTCGGTCAGCAGACTCCCATCTCCTCGCTCAAGAGCTACTTCGGCCATACCCTCGGCGCCTGTGGCGCCATCGAAGCCTGGCTGTCGCTTGAGATGCTGCACGATGGCTGGTTTGCGCCGACCCTCAATCTGGCCAACCCGGCCCCTGCCTGCGAGCCCCTCGACCACATCACGGGTCAGGGACGACAGCTGGAGATCGAGTATCTGATGTCCAACAACTTCGCCTTTGGCGGCATCAACACCTCGCTGATCTTCCGCCGCTGGCACGGCGAAGCACTCGAGCAAGATTAAAGGTAAGTAAGTCCTTTCGGACTGAACGCTGCATCTGCGCCTGAGCGAGACAACCCGCGGCGCTGTTACCCGCGCAGATCTGGCCCGCATGAAAGTTGACTCTCTGCTGGTCAATACCAGCCGTGCCGAACTTATCGAGCCGGGCGCCCTCTATGCAGAGCTAAGTACCCATCCTGGAAAACGGGCCGCGCTCGATGTATTTGACATCGAGCCGGCAACACTACAAAACGAGCCCCTGCTGCGCCTGCCCAACGTATTGGCGACACCTCATCTCGGCTATGTGGAGTAAAACAGCTACGAACTCTACTTTCGCGTGGCGTTCGAGAATGTGCTGGCCTTTGCCGAAGGCAGACCTGCCAACCTGGTTCTGCCCATATCGGGTGGATGACCACGTTACTTCTGCCGTATTGGCGCCAATATCCAAGTCCCTGGCAGATAAAGGAAAGCAACCTTCATGATCGAATACCAGAAGATGATTAGCAGCCAACCGTACAACTGCATGGCACCCGAGCTGGCCCAGTTGCGCCGGGAGGCGGCACGGCGCTATCGCCGTTTCAATCAGGCGGAAGATGAGGCTGAGCAGCGGGCACTACTGGCGGAACTGATTGGCGGACTGGCAGAAAATGCCTTTATCTGCCCGCCCCTCTACTGCACCTATGGCCGCCACATCCACCTGGGCAAGGACTCCTACATCAATATGGGAGCGACCCTGCTGGACAATGCCCCCATTCGCATCGGCGCCCATGTGATGATTGGGCCAAACGTGCAGATCTATACCGCAGCCCATGCACTGGAGGCCGACGAACGGATTCAGGGAACAGAGACGGCGCTGCCGGTCACCATTGAAGACAAGGTCTGGATTGGGGGCGGCGCCATCTTGCTGCCCGGCGTCACCATAGGGCGGGAGGCGATCGTCGGCGTGGGCGCCGTAGTCACCAAAGATGTACCGGCCGGTGCTCGGGTAGTCGGCAACCCGGCCCGGATCCTGCCAGCCAAAAACAGGACATAAGGCTGCCAACCGGGCTGTATGATGATGCAACCATCAGCTCACAGTAACCCCGACACCCCATAAAAAAATAAAGCCCAATGTCACGAAGACGTTGGGCTGTTAAAAGGTGCTACGGAATTGCGACTCTCATCGCAGAAAAATTAGAAGGAGTGCCCTTCTAAACTGGCAGGGAGATATTAGCGAACACGCAAACGTTTTACATAGTGAAATACAACAGGATTGCGAGGTACATCGCACTATTTAAATAATTACCTGCTATGGCGCGCGAAGCCTCTTTGAGCCATTTATTTTCCCCAATTTCTCTGGTTACTATTCACGGTTAAACAGAAAAGCCCCGATTTCTCGAGGCTTTGCTCCTCTTAACCACAACGTGGCCGAAAAGTCAGAAACGGCGAACAAACTCATCGAGCGGCAGTTCGCGCAGCTTGCGTGCTTCCAGCATGGGGGTACCGAGATAGAGGAAACCCACCAGCTGATCCTCTGCCGCCAGTCCCAATCCTTTGTTGATCTGCTCATCGAAGATAAACCAGCCAGAGCGCCAGATACCGTTGAAGCCCTGCGCCTGCGCCGCCATCTGCATCGCCATCAGGGCACACCCGGCTGAGAGCTCCTGCTCCAGTTTCGGCACCTTGGGGTGATCCTGATAACGGGTTGCCACGGCGACGATCAAGGGCGCCCGCAGTGGCGCTTCGCTGCACTTCTTGATGCTCTCTTCATCTTCGCCACGGGCACGGGCCGCCTCGGCCAGCAGCTTGCCCAGCCGCTCACGCCCCTCCCCTTCAAACAGAATGAACTGCCAAGGGGTCAGGGTGCCGTGATCCGGCGCGCGCAGGCCCGCCTTGAGGATATTGTCGAGCACCTCACCGCTCGGGGCGGGCTCGGCGAGACGGCCACAGGAGTGGCGGTTGAGCAACAGGGTGAGGGCATCCATGGGCAATTCCTTCTCTGGGGCAATGATGGCGCTACCTTAGCACAGCACCGAATGAAGAAAACCCCTGAGGCTCAGAGGTTTATCGCACTATAAAGGACAAGAGGGCACAGTTGGCTAGATGACCGCAGCCAGTTCGGCGCCCTGTCTGATCGCTCGCTTGGCGTCCAGCTCGGCAGCAACGTCGGCTCCGCCGATGATATGCACCGGCTTGCCTGCCGCCTGCAACCCGGCCTGCAGCTCTTTAAGGGGCTCCTGCCCGGCGCAGACTATCACCTGCTCCACCGGCAGACACTGCTTGCTCTCGCCCACCTGAATGTGCAAGCCCTCGTCATCGATCCCCAGATATTGCACCCCGGAGAGCATCTGCACCTTGCGGTTCTTGAGCACGGTACGGTGGATCCAGCCGGTGGTCTTGCCAAGTCCGTCACCCACCTTGCTCTCCTTGCGCTGGAGCAGCCAGATCTGGCGCTCGGGGGCGTCGATTTCAGGAGCCGTGAGGCCACCGCGCTCGCCAAGCTGTTTGTCGATGCCCCACTCCTTGAGCCAGTGATCACGGTGCCCATCGGCATCCATCTCCACTTTCTTCTCTACCAGATACTCGGCCACATCGAAGCCGATGCCACCAGCGCCGATCACCGCCACCTTCTGACCGACCGGTTTGTGATCCCGCAATACGTCGAGATAACTCATCACCTTGGGATGCTCGATCCCCGGAATATTGGGAGTGCGCGGACGAATACCGGTAGCGAGGATCACCTCGTCAAAACCGCCGCCGAGCAGGCTCTCGGCACTCTGGCGCTGGCCCAGATAGAGCTCTACGCCGCACTTCTCCAGCCGTTTGGCGAAATAGCGCAGAGTCTCGTGAAACTCCTCCTTGCCCGGGATCTGCTTGGCGAAGTTGAACTGGCCGCCGATTTCGCTGGCCTGATCGAACAGGCTCACCTGATGACCGCGCTCGGCGGCGTAACAGGCGAACGCCAGGCCGGCGGGGCCCGCCCCCACTACCGCCAGCTTCTTGGGCTGGGGCACGCGGCCAAAGGTCAGCTCGGTCTCGAAACAGGCGCGAGGATTGACCAGACAGGAGGCTCGCTTCTGCTTGAACACATGGTCAAGGCAAGCTTGATTGCAGGCGATGCAGGTGTTGATCTCGTCCGCCCGGTTCTCGGCCGCCTTGATGACAAATTCGGGATCAGCCAGGAAGGGGCGCGCCATGGAGACCATATCCGCCTCGCCCCCCGCAAGAATCCGCTCTGCCACCTCCGGGGTGTTAATCCGGTTGGTGGTGATAAGCGGCACCTTGAGATGCTTTTTCAGCTCGGCGGTCACCCAGCTGAAGGCGCCGCGCGGCACGCTGGTGGCGATGGTGGGAATACGCGCTTCGTGCCAACCGATGCCGGTGTTGATCAGGGTCACCCCCACCGCTTCCAGCGCTTTGCCAAGGGCAATCACCTCTTCCAGGGTCGACCCCTGTTCCACCAGATCGAGCATGGAGAGGCGGAAGATAATGATGAAGTCGGTGCCGACCCGCTCGCGGATAGCGCGGACAATCTCCACCGGGAAGCGCATCCGGTTTTCGCTGCTGCCGCCCCAGCCATCGGTACGCTTGTTGGTACGCTCGCAGATGAACTGGTTGATGAGATAGCCTTCCGAGCCCATCACCTCGACACCGTCATAACCGGCCGCCTTGGCCAACGCAGCTGTAGCCGCGAAGTCGCGAATAGTGCCGCGGATCTGCCGCTCGCTCATGGCGCGCGGTTTGAACGGGGAGATGGGGGCCTTGAGGGCGCTCGGCGCCAGACTGAACGGATGATAGGCGTAACGACCGGCATGGAGGATCTGCAGCGCTATCTTGCCCCCCTCCTGATGCACGGCGCTGGTCACCTTCTTGTGCTTGCTCACCTGCCAGGGAAAGCTCAGCTGGGAGCCGTGAGGCACCAGCCGACCGCGCAGATTGGGGGCGATGCCGCCGGTGACGATAAGACCGACGCCACCGCGGGCACGCTCGGCATAAAAGGCGGCCAGCTTGTCAAAACCGCCCTTCTCCTCTTCGAGGCCGGTGTGCATGGAGCCCATCAACACGCGATTGCGCAGCTGGGTAAAACCAAGGTCGAGCGGGGTCAGCAGGGTCGGATAGCGGCTCACGATGCCTCCAGTTAATTTTTTGTTATCAAACTGAGGCTAGAGTAAAGAATCGAAAATTCTTTTTCAAACAAATGTTTGGACAATTTTTCAGCGAACAGCCGTGCCCTGAACGAAGATAGACGGGATCCGCCAGTCGGAAATGGCAATTTCGCCCGCAACTGGTTAATAATGGCTCTTCTCTACCCATTAACAGGGCGATAACGCGACTATGTCTATTTTCAAAGGTCTGGGTTGGTTGTTCCGCAGCCTGTGGCGCCTGCTCAATTTCACCCGGCTGATGCTGGTCAATCTGCTGTTTCTCATCGTAGTGCTGGTCATCGTCTTCAGCGTCAGCCAGAAAGAGGCCCCCAAGGCGCCCATCGAAGGGGCGCTAACCCTCAATCTCAACGGCGTGCTGGTGGAGCAACGCTCCCAGACAGATCCCACCGTACAACTGCTGCGCCAGATGGACAGCAGCGACGAGCAGCCGAGCGAGATCGTCCTCTCCGACCTGCTGTGGGCCATCAAGAGTGCCAAGGATGACGAGCGCATCAAGGCGCTGGTGATCAAGCCGCAAGGGCTGCAGGGAGCCAACTTCACCAAACTGCAGGAGGTGGCGAGAGCCATCGACTCCTTCCGGGAAAGCGGCAAACCGGTGATCGCCATGGCCGACTTCTACACTCAGGGCCAATACTTGCTGGCTGCCCACGCCGATCACGTGCTGCTCAACCAGAGCGGCGCCGTGGTGATCGAGGGGCTTGGGGTCTACCAGACCTACTTCAAGTCGGCGCTGGAGAAGCTCAACATCACCCCGCACGTGTTCAAGGTCGGCACCTACAAATCCTTCGTCGAACCCTATACCCGCGACGAGATGTCCCCCGAGAGCAAAGAAGCGAACCAGCGCTGGCTGGATCAGCTGTGGCAATCCTATGTGGCTGACGTAGCCGAGCAACGGGAGATCGAACCGGATGCCGTGGCACCGGGCAAGGAGCGCTTCCTCGAGCTGCTGCGCAAGGCCGGTGGCAATGCCGCCAACTACGCCCTCGACAACGGGCTGGTGGATCAGCTGGCTACCCGCGACGAGATGACCCAGGCGGTCATTAAAGAGGTGGGTGAAGCGGACGACCACGGCTGGAAAGGGGTCGGCCTGAAAGAGTATCTGGCTGCCATTCCGGAACAATATCCCCAGAGCGGCAAGGATGAGGTGGGTCTGGTGGTCGCAAGCGGCGCCATCATGGATGGCGTCCAGCCTGCCGGTACCATAGGCGGTGATAGCCTCTCCGACCTGCTGGCCGATGCCCGCCGCGATGACAAGGTCAAAGCCGTGGTCCTGCGGGTCGACAGCCCGGGCGGCAGCGCCTTCGCCGCCGAGCAGATCCGCGCCGAGCTGCTGGCTCTGAAACAGGCTGGCAAACCGGTAGTGGTCTCCATGGGCAGCTATGCCGCCTCCGGTGGCTACTGGATCTCCGCCGATGCGGACAAGATCTTCGCCTCCCCCACCACTCTCACCGGCTCCATCGGGGTGTTCGGCATGTTTGCCACCATCGACAAGGCGTTGGCCCAGTTCGGTGTCCATACCGACGGGGTCGGCACCACAGATTACGTCGGCGTCGGCCCGACCCGCGCCTTGCCGGATCACATCGGTCAGGCAATCCAGCTGAGCGTGGAGGATACCTACCAGCGCTTCATCGGTCTGGTCAGCAAGGGCCGCGGCCTGAGTCCGGAAGAGGCCGAGAAAGCAGCCGAAGGCCGAGTCTGGACCGGCGAAGATGCCAAGACCCTGGGTCTGGTGGACGAGTTCGGCAATCTGGATGACGCCATCAAGGCAGCAGCCGAACTGGCCAACCTCAAAGAGTGGCAGGTGACCCCCATCGAGCAGGAGGAGTCCACCAAGGACAAGTTCCTGCGCCAGCTGTTTGACAGCAGTGCCCAAGTGCTGGCCCCCCAGTTGCAAAGCTGGCTGCCGGCTGGATTTGGCAAGGCATTGGTGGAAGTAAACCGCAGTCTCGACCCGCTCACCCGCTTCAACGATCCGCAAGGCACCTACGCCTTCTGCCCGGTCTGCGTGCAGTAAGCAAGCGGTGACTCCCCCATAAAAAACGGCGACCATCTGGTCGCCGTTTTCTTTATTCAGCCAGTGCGCGCGGCACCGCCAACTTGCTCAATCAGGGATTGAGGCGGGTCGGCATACCGGTACGCTGTTCCAGCACCTGCTTGACCACGTTGGAGTCAGACTCGGCGTGAGCGATGAAGCGGGTGATGGCCGGTGTCATCGGGAGCGGCACGGAGGCGGTGGAGTTGAACTCCTCCTCGGTGCGCGACAGGGGCTCGTGTACTTCCATGTAGCGACCGCCATCCGGCTCGACCGTGGTCTTGACCGGCTGGTTGACGAACTGGACGCGGGTGCCGACCGGCACGTTGTCGAACAGATACTTGATGTCGTCAGCGCGCAGACGCACGCAGCCGCTGCTCACCCGCAGACCGATACCGAAAGTGGCATTGGTGCCGTGGATGGCATAGAGGTTGCCAATGTAGAGGGCGTGCAGACCCATGGGGTTATCCGGACCGGCTGGCCATACTGCCGGCAGAGTCTTGCCCTGGGCAGCATAGCGGCGACGGATGTTCTCGGTCGGGGTCCAGGTCGGGTTGGCGCGTTTGCGCTCTACCTTGGTGATCCAGTTCTCCGGGGTGTTTACCCCCAGCTGACCGATGCCGATGGGCAGTACTTCCACCACGTTCTTCCCTTTCGGGTAGTAGTAGAGACGCATCTCGGCAACGTTGATGACGATCCCTTCGCGGGGCGCGTTGGGCAGGATCAGCTGGTGGGGAATGATCAGGGTGCTACCCGCTTTCGGCAGATAGGGATCAACGCCCGGGTTGGCTTCCATGATGTTGGTCAGACCCAGCTGGAAGTCAGCAGCGATCTGCTCCAGCGGACGGTTGTCCGCAGGCACCACGTATTCCTGGTTTTCACCGATCAGGCGGCTGTTGGCCGCAGGCAGACGGTACTCGACGGCGGCAGCCTGCTGGCTGACCAGCGCAAAAGTGCATAAAAGGGCCGAAGCGGCAGTGCGAAGAGGATTCATAAAATTCCTGTGTGGTTTCCTGTACCAAATGGGCCGGGGGCCGTCTCATCCTCGGTCTGCCGGTGGCGGGTCAACCTGCCCCACGACGCCAATAACCGAGCGCGCATTCTTTCCTGAGTCGGCCAAAATTTCAACTTCCATATGTTGCTTTTCTTGTTAAAAGTAGCCGTTTTCGGTGTGACGCTTATCAACAGGGCAAAAGCCACACTGGCAAGTCGCAGCAAAGAGAAAGATGAATGGCACTGCCCGCTTCTCAGCGAGCCACCCGAGCCCTAGTCAACCACAGCGCAGCGCCACCTTGCTTCACGGTTGCAGCCCTAGCTAAAACGTTTGTCGCATCCGGGGAGATAAACCAATGTCGACGTAGGCTCTTTATTGGTATGAAGAGGGATAAAACCGTGCGTCGGCCACCCGCCGGTGCTGGCAGCCACCATAAAAAAACCGCTCCGAAGAGCGGTTAATGGAGCCACCAGGCAACCATAAAAGGGACTACAGGTAGTTGTCATTGGAATTACTGGACGGCTGCCTCTCCGGTGCCACTCTGCTCTTTGAGGAAGCTGATCCACGGAGATGCCCGACCGCTGACGTTGCCATTCTGAGCCGCCTGGGTGAAGGCGTTGAGGGCCTCCTTCGGCTTTTGTTGCTCAAAATAGGCGACCCCGGTCAGGAACTTGAGATCCGCCCGCTGTTCACCATTGGCATTGGCTGCCGGTTTGGCGGCCAGCGCCACCAGATCCTGATAGCGTTTGCTCTGGATCATCATGCGCGCCATTTTCAGCTGCAATTCGGCGCTCGGGGCCAGCTGGTAGGACTTGGCCAGAGTGTCGATGGCCGGATCCAGCTCCTTGGCCTGATGCCAGTAGTTGGCCAGGGTCTTGTAGTTGCTGGCACTCGGCTCAATCACCCCATCCTTCATCCCCTTCTCCATCACCCGTGCGGCGCGATGGGGAATGCCGGTGAAGGCGAGGTAGTTGGCGAGGCGCTGCAGCTCGGCGGCCTCGGTCAACATGCCAAGGTTATAAGCCGACTCCAGCGCCGCCAGCGCCTTGGCATCGTTGCCTGCCTGCATGTGCATGGCCGACAGCTGGGTCCAGTACTTCTTCTTCTCCGGGAACATATTGACCAGAGAGGTCAGCACCTCGGTCGCCGGTTTGTACTGTTTCAGCTCGTAGTGAGCCCCCATCTTCAGCAGATACCAGGACTCCGGCGCTTTACCTGCCGACAGCTTGATCGCCTGATCCACCGCCGGGATCGCGTCACGGTACTGCTTGAGCTGCACGTGGGCGTTGGCCAGCGTGATATAGGCATGGGAGTTGGGCTTGTCATCCTTGCCCTGGTTGGCAAACCACTCTTTCATGGTCTTGATCGACCCCTGATAATTACCCTCCGCCATATAGAGCTGGGCCAGGTTGTAGCGCACCTGCTGGGCCACCTGTGGCGGCAAGCCGCCTGTCGCGATGGCATCGGCAAAGTACTTGGTCGCCTGACCGTATTTCTCCTGCTGGGCGGCCACAAAACCGAGAGTCTGCAATATGACTCCCTTGTCGTAGACCCTATCACCCACGCTGGAGAGTGCCTCCTGCAATCTGGCATTCGCCAGACCGTATTGCTTGTCAGTGATCAGCTCCTGCGCCTTGTTGACCGCCCGATAGGCCCGATCCGACAGGGCCGGCTGCTCGGCGGCCCAACTGGCGGCGCTGAGCAGCACCGCCATGGCGACCGGGGCGAGGATCATCTTGTGTAACTTGTTCATCGCCACCTTCCTTAGTTGACCGCAAACTCGATCTCTTGCTGCATACGACTCGCCTGCGGCTTGCCATCCACCATGGCCGGTTTGAACGTCCACTTGGCGATGGTTTTGCGCGCCTCTTTGCCGAGGTCATAGCTGCGCGGCTCTTCCTTGACGATCCGCACGTTGCTGACGGTGCCGCGCTCGGTGACGGTGAACTCCACCAGCACCTTGCCGGAGGCCAGCCCCGCCAGCGCCGCCTTGCGGGGCATCATGGGCTCGAAGGTTGCCAGCGGAATGGCGCCGTTGTTGCCACCGACTCCGCCACCACCGCCGCCGGTGCTGTAAGCACCCAGCGCGTTGCCACCACCGATGTTGACCGGGATGTCGAGCTTGGGCATGTCCATCGGCGCGCTCTCCATCTTAGGCCGATCCGTGCTGGCCACTTCCATCTCGGGAGGCGGTGGCGGACGCTTGGGCGGCGGCGGTTTGGGCAGCTCTCGCTGTTTCTCTTGCAGGGTCTCCTGGGGCTTGAGGCGGATGAAATCGGTCATGGTGACGTCCTCCTTCTCCACCAGCTCCCGGTGATCCGGTGTGATCAGCTTGTTCATTCCCAGAAACAGAAAGAACACCACCACACAGGAGACCGCCAACGATATCAGGTATCTCATAGGTCTCTCTCCGGCATCAGCTGCTCTTGTCTGCCGCGATGGAGATGTTCTGGACACCGGCCATGCGGATCTGATCCATGACCTGCACCACCAGACCGGAACGGGATTCGTTATCGGCCTGGATCACCACGGCGCTCTCCGGGTTTTCGGCCCGCAGCCGCTCGATGTTGGCGCGTACCGCCCCCACCTCGACCACCCGCTTGTCGACCCAGACCTGACCGTTTTCGCGCACCGCGACCATGATATTGCCCTTCTTCACCGTCTCGGCCGTGCTGGCACTGGGACGGTTGATCTCGACACCGGACTCCTTGACGAAGGAGGTGGTAACGATGAAAAAGATCAGCATGATGAACACTATGTCCAGCATGGGGGTCAAATCGATAGCCGCCTCGTCAGCACCGCTGTCGCTGTAACGTTTTCTCATAGCAGAAACTCCTTGCTTGTTCTGTGCCCCCGGCAGGCCATGCCTCGCCGGGGGTATGCATCCTGCATCAACCGTGTTTCAGGTTGTCTTCCAGCTTTTGCACCGCCAGTTTGGCCTTGTGATCGAGCTGGTTGACAAAAAACAGGCCGGAAAGGGCGGCAATCATGCCCGCCATGGTCGGTACCGTTGCCTTGGAGATCCCCGATGCCATCGCCCGCGGCGAACCGGTGCCGGTGATGGCCAAAGTGTCAAACACCTGCACCATCCCCACCACGGTCCCCAGCAGCCCCATCAACGGGCAGAGAGCGATCAGCACCTTGATGACCGGCATCCCCTTGTCCACCGCCATGGCAACCCGTGAGACCAGCTCGCGGCGGATCTGCTTGGCAGACCAGGAGAGATGATCGGTGCGGGCCAGCCAGGTGGCCTTGGTCTGCTTCACCTGCTTGGGGTAGACAGCCATGAAGTAGAACCAGCGCTCCAGCAACAGGGCCCACATCATCAGGGTCAGGAAGAACAGGGCGACCAATACATCGCCCCCCAATCCCAAAAACCGGCGGACCGACTCGACTTCTTCAATCAACCAGAACCACATGGGTGACTCCTTACGCTGCGGCTTTGGAGGCGTGCAGACGTTCCTGATAACGGGCAACGAAACCGGCGCTCTGCTCTTCCAGCACCTGGATCAGACGACGGCTCTGGGTCTGCACAATGGTATAGAGGAACAGCATGGGCACCGCGACGACCAGACCCTGCATGGTGGTCACCAGCGCCTCCGAGATACCGCCCGCCATCAGCTTGGGATCGCCGGTACCGAACAATGTGATGGCCTGGAAGGTGGCAATCATCCCAACTACGGTACCGAGCAGGCCCAGCAGCGGCGCGACCGAGGCGATCAGCTTGATGATGCTGATACCCTTCTCGAACTTGGGCACGTTGCGCAGGATGATCTCGTCGAGCTTGGACTCCAGATCCTCGATGTTGTCACCGCGATGGCTCTGGTAGGCTCCCAGCATGTCACCAATGGGGTTGCCCTTGATGATCTGATCGGATTTCAGCTGCTTGCGCATGGACGAGCCGATCAACGACAGCCGGATACCACAGAAGATGGCCAGCAGGGTACCGAGCACACCGAGCACCATGATGACGTAACCCACTTCACCACCCTGATCGATCCGCTCCTTGAGAGTCGGTGACTGCACCAGCAGAGAGAGGATCACGCCGCGAGACGGGTCGATAAAGATGGGTTTGACCCCGTCACCGCCCTGTTCAAACTCGGCGATCGGTTCCAGCACCCCCTTGTCAGGTTGACGGGAAAGCTGCTCGAACTTGCCGGTCTCCGGCACGAAGGTGAGGTACTTGCCTTCGGAGACAGTGTTGAACTCACCGATCTGGGTGACCGTCTTCTCGGCCTGGTTGCCTTCGCCGTAGACCACGGTCGCCGGGATCTGGTTCACCTTGCCACCGTCCACCATGCGGCTGAGGGTGGTAGTCCAGAACGCTTCCAGATCGTCGCTGGAGGGGAGCTCTTTACTCTCGGCCAGACGGGTCAGCAGCGCGGTCTGTTCCGGATGCTCGACCCGACGGGCGGAGGCATTGAAGATCCCCTTGAACTCACCGGCGAACTGACGCAGTACGCCGAACATCTCGCCCATGTTGCCGGAACGCTGGCGCAGGGTTTCGGTCAGTTCGGTCAGCTGCTTGTCGTTGGCATCAAAGGTCGCCTTGAGCTGCTCGCCCTTGGCGGTTTCGGCAGCCAGCTCGGCCTTGGCCTTGGCCAGCAGCGCCCCCTGCTCGTTCTTGTCAGCCAGGAAGCGGGCTTCCCGCTCCTTGTTGAGTTGGGATTCGCTCAGGCTGGAGGCCTTGACCTGGTTCAGCAGCGCATTGAGATCCACCGGTTTTTCGGCGGCGGTCACCGGCAGGGTGACCAGGGTTGCTCCCGCAATCAGGGAGGCAATAGCAAGTTTGATTCCTTTCATGATGCTTTCTCCGCAGTTTGAACCGGCAGCTTGATCAGCGCGGGAGGCGCCTGCTTCTTGGCGATGCGAAGGCCCTGTTCAACCGCACTGCGATACTCCTGAGGCAACTCTTCCCACTGGCGGGTCTGCTTGTTCCACATGCCGGTCTCCTGACCATCCGGGGACTGATAGAGCAGCGCGATGCGGCCAACACGCAGGAACTCGTAGGTCTTCTCGCTGCCATCCTTGTCCAGGCTCGCCTTGTAGGCCTCGATGGTGCGGCTGAAGCCCTCCTCGATCTGGTAGGCTTCCAGGATCTTGCGGTACTTCTCGGAGATGGTGACATCGGCCCGGTTCATCAGGTCGGTCAGGGCCGCCACGCGGTCCTCGCGCTCGACCTTCTGGAACGGCAGATCCAGTGACACAAACTGCTCGAGGGAGTCGATCATCTTGAGCATCAGGGGCACCACTTCGGTGCTGGTCTGGTCGATCTGGGCGATCTGCTTTTGCATCGACGCCAGCTCGGCACTCTGGGACTCGACCATCTTGCTCACCTGCTCGTTGTAGGTGCGCAGACTGTCGACCTGACGCAGGGCTGCCTTGTACTGGGCCAGTGCGGATTCGGCAGATTCGGCATAGCTGTCGATCTTCTGCTGGGAAACTTTGGATGCGTTGTCGGTGGCGGCTTGAGCGTCCACGGCCTGACCGGCAGTGGCGGCACTCAGATTGAAGCTGGTCAACAAGGCGGCCGAAACCAGGCTGCCAAGGAGCGCTTTCTTCATTGTAATGGTCCTTGTCTTCATAGGATTACCCTATCTCCGTAACTTCCTTGGACGTTGGGCACAGCCGGCCCGACCGGGCCGGCTGAGGTTGTATATCAACAGGGTTGATTAGAACTTCTGGGTGTAGTCGATGTAGTAGACGCGACCGTCGATGCCGTAGAGGTCTTCATCGTAAGTGAAACCATCGTTGGACAGGGAAGGCCCGCGGTTGAACATGTTCTTCACGCCGGTCTGGATCTTGGCATTCCAGCTGGTATCGACCGCGACGTTCAGGTTCCAGATGGTGTTGGAAGCAATATGGCCCTCTTCCTTGTCATCCACATAGTCTTGGCTCTGGGAGTCGATATAGTTGGTGCTCAGGTAGGTATCCAGATTCCACAGCTGCGGGAAGTTGGCACCGATCCCGGAGTTGAGGCGCAAGTCAGGTTTGCCATTCCAACCCTTCTTGTCGATCATCGGACCACCGGCAAACAGCCCCTCTTCGTACTGCAGGATGTAAGTACCACCGAAGTCATAACGCAGGGTGAAGGTGTTGAAGTCGTACTTGTAGTCCGCCTTGAAGTCGATACCACTGGTCTTGAGTTGCCCCAGGTTAACCATGCCGGCATAGACTTTCTCGACATCGCCGTTGGCATCGCGAATAACGTTCGGGTTGCTGCCGGTATTGAGCTCCTGATAGAACTGGGTCTGGGTGGTAGCCAGCTGGATAACGTCATCAATCTTGATGTAGTAGTAATCGAGCGACAGATTCAGATTGTCCAGTGGGTTGTAGGCAGTACCGATAGTGAAGGTGTTGGCGGTCTCTTCCTTCAGGTTCTTGTTGGATTGGCGCGTTGTCTCGTACTGCTCTTCGGCGCAGTTGGCCACACCATTGGCCTGGCAAGAGACATAGTCCTTGGCAAAGTCCGCTGACTGGGCATCAGCCGCGTAGAGATCGTTCAGACCCGGCGCGCGGAAAGACTGGGACCAGGAGGTACGGAACATCAGCTGGTCGAGCGGTTGATAACGCAGACTCGCTTTGGGCGAGAAGGCGCTGCCAAAATCGCTGTACTTGTCATAACGACCCGCCAGGTTCAGTTCGATCTGCTCGGTGATGGGGATCAGGCTCTCGATGTAGGTGGCAAACACATCGCGCACACCGCTACCGGAGTTGCCGGATGAACCCAGTACGTTACCCGCTTCGGACTGGCTGTCGTAGGTGTCGGAGTAAACCCAATCGTTATACTCGGCCCCCAGATACCAGCTGACCGGGCCAGCAGGCAGTTCGCCCATCTCCCAACCCAGACCGCCATACCACTGGAAGAAATCCATCTTGGAGTTGCGGCTGGTGGTATAAGAGAGATCCTTGGTGGCATCAGCGGAGAAGCTGCCGTTGACGAAGTTTCCACTGTTTACCTGAGTCTGAACCGCCGGCTCCAATACATAGCCATTACCAATACTCTGGTTATCTGTCTTGGAGTACATGTAACCGGCGTTCCACTCCAGATCGCCAACCGCCTCGGTCGGAACCACCCCTTCAAAACCCAGGTTCAGGGTACCGGTCAAGTCGGTCACTTCATTGTCACGGGGACCGACGTTGTTGAAGCGGTAGTAAACCGTCGCAGCCTTGGCGGTGCTGAAGTTGTTGGCAGACAGGACTGCAGCGCTTTCAGGGGTGGAGCCATCCACAGTGAAGTCACCGGCAGCAGGGGCAAAACGACCAAAACTGGTGACCCGGGAACCAATCATCTGTGGCACGAAATCCACATTGTCGTTGATATGGTAGCGGCCGTTGACATAGACGGTGTCGCGAGTACGCGAGGCGGTCTTGGCTGCGACCTGGGCAAAGTCGAAGCGGCAAGCCGTACCCTTGGTGACAAAACCGGCGCCGGTGCTTTCACAGTCGACCCCATTCAGAGTACGGGTTACGGTCTTGCCAGTTGCCGCGTCTACGCCCTTGATATTGCGACCATAGAGGCTAGGAGACTCAGCCCCCTGCTTGGCCAGATAGTCACGATCCTTGTAATAGATTTCGTCTTTGACATCATGCTCGTAGACCATCATCAGGGAACCTTTCTCACCCGAGATGCCGCTAACGATGGAACCACTCTGCTCGTCACCACCCTCTTCGGTCGGTGAACCAATACGTCCCTGGAAAGTCAGCCCTTCGAAACCCTCTTTGAGGATCACGTTGATAACGCCGCCGATGGCATCAGAGCCATACAGGGCGGAGCCACCGTCCAGGTTCACTTCCACCCGCTCAACCGCCGCCATGGGGATGGTGTTGAGGTTGATGGCAGTGCCGCCCATGGAGGGAGAACCGGCGATACGCTTGCCATTAAGCAGCACCAGCGTGCGATCTTCACCAAGACCACGCAGCCCTACTGTGGCTTGTGATTGGGCGGAACTACCGGAGGATGGGGAGAAACCACCAAAGGAGTTGTAGGAGGCTTGTTTCAGATAATCGGCCACAGTCTGCTGACCAGACTGTTCAATTTGGGCTTTGCTGACAGAGACAACCGGAGTCGCACCCTCAACATCAACACGGGAGATACGGGAGCCAGTGACTTTGATTTTCTGCAGTTTTTCGACGTTCTGCCCTTCTTCGGCAGATACGGATGGGGCCGCCGCAAGGCTCGCCAAGGCGAACGCAATCGCAGCAGAGATTCTGCTCTTCCTAAGCATCGCTTATATCCTTCCTGGTTGTTTATTGTTTGCTTCCTGATACCGCCCTCTTTGGAGCGATGTGTAAGGCTTATCAATCTTTGACTAGCGACGTCAATGGAGCAGGGGGGTGGCGAGGTCAGGCGTAGAATAAGCGGAGTGCATTAATTTTGACCGACATAATTAGTGAATAATTCTGCCAAAAACAACCAGTGCAATGTAAAAACATTGTTAAATGGCGTAAATGGCGCTGAATTAAAATTTGATGAACTTATTAGTTAACGTGCTGTCCGTTTATATCTTATTTTGATTTACCGGCATTAATAAGAATAAAACACTAACTTCATGAGGGTTGAACCTGACCGCTCCCATGGGGATAACAGTTAAAGTCGTCGAGATGATATCGTTTTCCTTCAATTTCACACCCCAAACAAAAACATTACCAATCAACAACTTAAAAACATTCAAAACTCAAACAAACAGCTGTTTATATTTTTTAAAATAATGTTGAGCAGTAGCGTTTTGTTTTGATTTTCACTTTTCAGATAAAAAACGTCTTTTTTCGGTGCTTTTGGTCTCAGCGGGTCATTTGTCCCAGTTTTCCATTTCCTTGTACTTGATTTTTGTTGCAGAGCTTTTACAGTGGCCAAGCGGATTGTCTGCTGTTTGGCAACCAATCCAGCGCGTAATGCCAGGAAGGACAGGCCCGTCACCGGATTTGACTGGCCGCAAAAAAGAACAACAAGGACGAGGTTCCACCATGCTGTCGTATTTCCTACGCCGGATGCTTTTGATCATCCCGACGTTTCTCGGTATCACCCTGCTCGTCTTCACCATCACCCGTTTCGTGCCGGGCGGACCGGTCGAACGCATGCTGCTGCAAGCCCAGGTTTCCCAGAATGAATCTGGCCGCTCCAGCGGCAGCAAGGGGGCGCAGGCCCTCTCCGATGAACAGATCGAGGAGCTCAAGGCCTTCTATGGCCTCGACAAGCCCATGCTGGTCGCCTACTGGGAGTGGCTGCAGAAGCTGGCGGTGCTGGATCTGGGCGAATCAACCCGCTACTACGAGCCTGTGTGGGATCTCATCAAGGAGCGGCTCCCCGTTACCGCCTTCTTCGGGCTGGCAACCTTTCTGCTGAGCTATGCGGTCTCCATTCCGCTGGGGGTGGCGAAGGCGCTCAGGCACAACAGCCGCTTCGACTCGTTGAGCTCCATGCTTATCTACATGGCCTATGCCCTGCCAGCCTACGTGGTGGGGATCTTCCTCATCACCGTCTTCGCCTTCCATCTGGAGTGGCTGCCGATGGGCGGTTTTCCGGGGGATGATTTTGAGTACATGGAGAGCAGCTGGGATCAGATCCGCACTGTCTTTGCCCACGCCCTGCTGCCGCTTATCGCCTACGCCATCGGCGATTTCGCCATCCTCACCATGACCATGAAAAACAGCCTGATGGAGAACCTGTCGGCCGATTATGTGCGTACTGCGGTGGCCAAGGGTTTACCGTTTCGCAAGGCGGTCACCGACCACGCCATGCGCAACAGCCTGATCCCCATCGCCAGTCACCTGGGGTCTGTGCTCACCGTTTTCTTTGGCGGCTCCTTCCTCATCGAGACCATCTTCAACATCGACGGCATCGGCCTGCTCGGTTACGAGGCGATCGTCGAGCGGGACTACCCCACCGTTATGGGCATTCTGGCCATCACCTCCATGCTGATGCTGATTGGCAATATCGTCTCCGATATCTGCGTGGCTCTGGTTGATCCGCGCGTGCGGTTTGGAGACTGACCATGAACCAGACCTCTATTGCCATGCCGATGCTGATATCACGCCATATCGTCTCCGATATCTGCGTTGCCCTCGTTGATCCCCGCGTGCGGTTTGGAGACTGACCATGAAGCTCAATCCGGTTACCTTGAAAAAACTCAAGCGCTTCAAGTCGATCAAGCGCGGTTACTACTCCTTCATCATCTTCACCACCCTGGTGCTGCTCTCCCTGCTGGCGGAGCTGCTGGTCAACAGCCGGGCACTGATGGTGAGCTATCAGGGCCAGCTGCATTTCCCCACCTATGGCGATGTGATCCCCGGTCAGCAGTTCGGGCTCGATTACGAGTACGAAACCAACTACCGCCAGCTCAAGGCCAAATTTGCCGCAGAGGGCCAGGGCGACTGGGTGCTGCTGCCGCCAGTGCCCTGGAACCCCTACGAGCAGGATTTCAAGGAGGATGCCTACCCGCCCTACGCCCCCAGCGCGGCTGAGCGCCACTTCCTCGGCACCGACACCAGCGGCCGCGACGTGCTGGCGCGGCTGGTTTACGGCTTTCGCATCGCCATCGGCTTTGCCTTTATCGCACTGGCGGCCAGTTACGCCATCGGGGTCACCATCGGCTGTCTGATGGGCTTTCTTGGCGGCCGCTTTGACCTCATCCTGCAACGCTTTATCGAGATCTGGTCCCAGGTGCCGTTTCTCTACGTCATCATGATCCTGGTGTCGCTGGCCAAGCCCAACTTCGGCCTGTTTGTCGCCATCAACGTGCTGTTCGGCTGGATGGGGATCACCTGGTATATGCGCACCCTCACCTACAAGGAGCGGGCGCGGGACTATGTGATGGCGGCGCGGGCACAAGGGGCGACCACCGGGCGGATCATCTTCAACCACATCCTGCCCAACACCCTGATGATGATCGTCACCCTGGCGCCATTCGCCGTGGTGGGCAATATCTCCACCCTGACGGCACTCGACTATCTGGGCTTCGGGCTGGCACCGCCGACCCCGAGCTGGGGGGAGCTGCTCTCCCAGGGCATCAACAATCTGGATGCCATCTGGATAGTCAGCTCAGTGGTGGCCGCGGTGAGTCTGGTGCTGATCATGGTCTCCTTTATCGGCGAGGCGATCCGCGAGGCGTTCGACCCACGCAAATTTACCCGTTACCAATAAGCCAGACGGTACCAGCGCGCATCGGCAGGCGTCAGGTAACGAACAGTGATTAATGAAGGACGGGCCGCCGCCATCGGCGGTCCCGGGAGCAAGGGATAATCCCGTTATCAATCAAGACCCCCAGTGCAGGGGCCAGACCTGGAAGTCAAACATGAAAAATAAAATCAAATGGATAGGTGCTCTCTTTGTGCTGGTAAACGGATCCTGGGTCTGGGCGGCCAGCCTACCCGCGGATCTCAAATGGGAGACCAACGACACGGATCCTGTGTTCGCCTCCCCCAAGGCGCTGTCGGGCGGCAGCCTCAATATGTTTGTGGAGAGCTTTCCGCTGACGTTCCGCACCGTGGGGCCTGACTCCAACGGATCGTTCCGCTCCTTTATTCTCGATAACCAGTTGCGACTCATCAGCTTCCACCCCAATACCGGCAACCCCATCCCCTCGCTGGCGACCCACTGGGCCATAGCGCCAGACAGCCAGACCGTCTACTTCAAGCTGGATCCCCGCGCCAAATGGTCGGATGGCAAGCCGGTCAATGCCGATGACTACACCTTCGGCTACGAGATGATGCGCTCCAAACACATCAAGGGGCCCTGGTTCAACAACTACTACACCACTGAAGTGGTCGCGGTAGAGAAGATCGATGACCACACTATTATGGTCAAAGCGGGCAACCGCAAGGCCAAGATGGACCTGCTCAACACCACCGAGCTGTGGCCCCAACCCAAGCACTACTACAAGCTGACCCCCAACTGGGTGAAGCAGTACAACTGGGCCGTGGTGCCCACCACAGGTCCCTACGTGATCAGCGACGTCAAGAAGGGCAAGTCGGTCACCTTCAGCAAACAGAAGGATTGGTGGGCAAAAGACGATCGCTATAACCAGCACAGATTCAACATCGACACCATCAAGGTGCAGGTGATCCGCGATCACAACATCGCCTTCCGCCACTTCCTGAAAGGGGAGATCGATACCTTCGAGATGATCCTGCCCAACTGGTGGCATGAAAAAGCGGTAACCCCGGAGTACAAAAAAGGCTACGTGCAGAAGGTAATGGCCATGACCGATACCAAACAGGGTGGTCAGGGGGTTCACCTCAATGTGGCCAACCCCAAGCTGGCGGACGTAAACGTGCGCCTCGGCATCCAGCACGCCTTCAATATCGACAAGATGATCGAGACCGTGCTGCGCGGCGACTACGACAGAGCCACCACCTTCGACTCGGGCTTTGGCGAGTTCACTGACATCACGCTGCCTGAGCGGGCTTATGACATTGGCAAGGCGCGGGAGTACTTTGCCAAGGGCGGCTACAACAAGCCGGGGCCGGACGGCATCCTGCAAAATGAGAAGGGGGAGCGGCTGACGCTGGCACTCACCTACACCAGTCAGGAGCACTCCAAGCGACTGACCGTGCTGAAAGAGGAGGCCAAGAAGGCGGGTCTGGATCTGGAGCTTAACCTGGTGGATGGCGCCACCGGCTTCAAGGTGATGCTGGAGAAGAAACACGAGGCGGCCTGGCTCGGTTGGGGCGGCGGCGGTCTCTATCCGCAATATTGGGAGTTTTTCCACTCCGCCAACGCCAACAAACCGCAGACCAACAACCTGTTCAACGTGGCTGACAAGGAGCTGGACGCGCTGATCGATGCCTACAACGTCGAATTCGACATGGCCAAGCGGGCCAAGCTCTCCCAGCAGATCCAGCAGCGCATCTATGACCTCGCCATCTTCGTGCCCGGGGTGCAGCTCAACTATGTGCGGGCCAGCAGCTGGCGTTATGTGATGCTGCCGGAAGTTCCTGCCACCAAGAACACGCCGGATCTGCTCTACTGGCCGATGGACGGTTATCCTCACAGTAGTGGCGGTCTGCTCTGGCTCGATCCCAAGGTGAAGGAAGAGACCCGCAACGCCAAGGAGGCAGGGGAGGCGCTGGCGCCCATCAACCTGCTCGACAAGACCTATGCACGTCATTGATATTCAGGCCATTGCGAAGGGAGCAGCCGTTATGCCCAACACTCAGGCCCCCATCCTTGACGTACCGGATAACGGGGGGGAGTTCGCCGCTGATAACGGCCAGCACCAGGCCCCAATCCTCGAAGTACGCGATCTTGAGGTGGAGTTCGCCGTCGATGACGGCAAGATCAAGGTGCTCGACGGGGTCAGTTTCAAGGTGGCCCCGGGTCAGACGCTGGGGATCGTCGGCGAGTCCGGCTGTGGCAAGAGTGTCACTTCACTCGCCATCATGGGGCTGCTGCCCAAGCCCCATGGCCAAGTGGTAGCCGGTTCCATCCGCTTTCAGGGGGAGGAACTGCTGTCGCTTGCGCCGGATCAGATGTACAAGGTGCGCGGCAACCGCATCTCGATGATCTTTCAGGAGCCGATGACGGCACTCAACCCGGTACAGACAGTGGGGGAGCAGCTGATGGAGGTGTTTCGCCTCCATCGCCCCGAGTATGACAAAGCCCAGCGCAAAGCTGCGGCCATCGCCATGCTGCAGAAGGTGGGCATCCCGGAACCGGCCCAGCGCTTTGCGGTCTATCCCCACAACCTCTCCGGCGGTATGCGCCAGCGGGTGATGATCGCCATGGCGCTCTCCTGCGAGCCAGACCTGCTTATCTGCGACGAGCCGACTACGGCGCTGGATGTCACCATTCAGGCCCAGATCCTCGAACTGATGAAAGAGCTACAAGCCCAGACCGGGATGGCCATCATCTTTATCACCCACGATCTGGGGGTGGTTGCAGAGCTGTGCGACGAAGTGGTGGTGATGTACGCCGGCCGCGCGGTGGAGCAGGCCGATGTGTTCGAACTGTTTGACCATCCCCGTCACCCCTATACCCACGGTTTGATGAGCTCAATCCCGCGCCTGGAGGATGAGCCCAAGAGCCTGCTCAAGACCATCAAGGGACAGGTACCGGCCCTGCACGAGATGCCCGCTGGCTGCCGCTTCTCCAACCGCTGCCCCCATGCGACCGATCTCTGCATCAGCGCCATTCCGGCGGTGGAGCAACTCAATCCGCGCCACCATGTCGCCTGTCACTACTGGAAGGAGTTGACCCCATGAGCACTCTGTTATCGGTCAGGGATCTGAAACAGCACTTCCGGCTGGGAGGCGGCTTCCTGCGCAAGCAATATACGGTTCATGCGGTGGATGGCATCAGCTTCGACCTGAAACAGGGAGAGACGCTGGGACTGGTGGGTGAGTCGGGCTGCGGCAAGTCCACCCTCGGGCGCAGTCTGCTCAAGCTGTTCGAGCCGACCGCGGGCACCATCACCTTCGAGGGACGCGACATCACTGCCCTCAGCCCGAAGGAGATGCGCTCCCTGCGCCAGGAGATGCAGATGGTATTTCAGGATCCTGCAGAATCCCTCAACAGCCGCCACACCGTGGGCCAGATCCTGGAGGAGCCCTTTATCATCCACGGTAAAGGCAACACTGAGCAGCGACGCGGCTGGGTGCAGGAGCTGCTGGCAAAAGTGGGCCTGCCGGGCAGCGCGGTGGATCGCTACCCCCACGAGTTTTCCGGCGGTCAGCGCCAGCGGATCGGCATCGCCCGCGCCATCGCTCTCAAGCCCAAGCTGCTGGTGTGCGACGAGGCGGTCTCGGCCCTCGATGTCTCGGTGCAGTCGCAGATCGTCAACCTGCTGCTCAGCCTGCAGCGGGAGATGAACCTCTCCATCATCTTCATCGCCCACGATCTGTCGGTGGTCAAACACATCTCGGATCGGATTGCAGTGATGTATCTGGGACGGATCGTCGAGCTGGCGGATGCCCAGTCGCTCTATCTGGCACCGCGCCACCCTTACACCCAGGCGCTGATCTCCGCTATTCCGGTACCGGACCCGCGCAGGCGCAGCCAGCGCATTCTGCTGACCGGCGATGTGCCCTCCCCCATCTCGCCGCCAAGCGGCTGCCACTTCCACCAGCGCTGCCCCCATGCGACCGAGCTGTGCAAAAGCAAGGCGCCCAAGCTTGAGGCGTGTGATGAGGCACATCATCAGGTGGCCTGCCACACCCCGCTCGCCGTCAGTGGTCACGCTATCAGCGGCAGCGCCATCAGTGGCAACGCCATGAGCGGTGACAGCAGGCTGGAGCAGGCAAGCTAGGCGCAGCGAACAAACCCCTGGGTAGAAACAGACGAGGCGGCCATCAGGCCGCCTCGTGCTATCGGGTCACGCTTGTCTTATCGAGCCACTGCCGCAGCTTGTCAGGCAATCTGGTAACGGCCGGGCTTGTGGTTGAGTGTCAACACCAGATTACAGATAACCGCCGCCACGATGGAGAGCGCCAGGATCCAGGGCTGCACCACGAAAAACGAGGCAACAACAATGGCGCAATCGAGCCCCATCTGCAGCTTGCCCGCCCGGATGCCAAAGCGATCCTGAATAAAGAGCGCCAGAATGTTGAAGCCCCCCAGACTCGACTTGTGGCGAAACATGATGAGCAGCCCCATGCCAATCAGGGTTCCGCCGATCAGCGCCGCATAGAGAGGCTCTATCTTGCCGATCTGCAACACGCCGTTGAGGTGATCGGTCATGTAGGAGACTGCTGCCACCGAGACAAAGGTGTTGAAGGTAAAACGTGGCCCCATCCGCAACCATGCCAGCGCATAGAAGGGCAGGTTGATGCCGAAAAACAGCAGGCCGAAGCTGATGCCGGTCACCTTTTGCAGCAGCAGCGCCAGCCCGGCAGTACCGCCAGTGAGCAGGCCAACCTGATGAAACAGAAAGATGCCGAGGGAAACAAAGCCGGCCGCCGTCAGCAGGGCCAGCACATCCTCATAAATAGGATGAGCAGTGCGAATCGAGGTGTTGTCCATAACCTGTATCCAAGCGAAGTAATGAGAGAGTGTCTGTCGCCTGCCGTTGCGGGCGGGCTGCGAGCCCTGTCCACAGGGCTTCGTTATGGGTCCAGTCTATTTTTTGTGAAAAGGATCACAACAGTCAGGCTGAACGCCCCATTCTGGTGCCTGTCATCTGGCATTGACACTCGCTGCACCAAGATGCAGCATGCCGCGGTTTAAGCGCGCCATCCCCCATTCACAGCACGAGGCTCTTTTCATGAAGGTCACCATTTTTGGCACAGGCTATGTCGGGCTGGTGCAGGCCGCCGTTCTGGCCGAGGTGGGCCATCAGGTCTGCTGCGTGGATGTGGATGATGAACGGATCGCCGCCCTCAGGCTGGGGCAGATCCCCTTCTATGAGCCGGGGTTGGCCCCGCTGGTCGAGAGCCATCTGGCCAGCGGCCGCCTGAGCTTCACGGTCGATCCCGCCATTGGCGTGGCACACGCCGACCTGCTGCTGATCGCCGTGGGCACCCCGGCTGACGAGGATGGCTCGGCCGATCTGCAACATGTGCTGGCAGTGGCCGACACCATAGGCCGACTGATGAGCAGCCCCAAGCTGGTGGTGACCAAGAGCACAGTACCGGTCGGCACGGCGCAGCAAGTAAAAGAACACATTGAGCTACAGTTGGCCGAACGTGGGCTGACCCTCACCTGCGAGGTGGCCGCCAATCCCGAGTTTCTCAAGGAGGGGGCGGCTGTCAACGACTGCATGCGGCCGGATCGCATCATCATCGGCTGTGACAGCGAGCGGGCGCTTGAGCAGTTGCGCGCCCTCTACGCCCCCTTCAACCGAAATCACGACCGGATCGTGGTGATGGATCTGCGCAGCGCAGAGCTCACCAAATACGCCGCCAACGCCATGCTGGCCACCAAGATCTCCTTTATGAACGAGATGGCAGCCCTCGCCGAGCAGCTGGGGGCCGATATAGAGGCGGTGCGCCAGGGGATGGGGGCCGATCCCCGCATCGGTTACCACTTTATCTACCCGGGCTGCGGCTATGGCGGCTCCTGCTTCCCCAAAGATATCAAGTCGTTGCGCCATACCGCGGCGAGCGTCGGCTGCGACGCCCCGCTTTTAGCGGCGGTCGAGCAGGTCAACCAGCGCCAGCAACAGAAGATGGCGCAAACCCTGCGGACCTGCTTCGGGCCGGATCTGCGCGGCCGCACCTTCGCCCTGTGGGGGCTGGCGTTCAAACCCGGCACCGACGACATGCGCGATGCGCCGAGCCGCCCGCTGCTGGCCGCCATCTGGGCTGCCGGTGGCCGGGTGCAGGCCTTTGATCCCAAGGCGATGGAGCGCGCCCACCAGATCTTCGGCCAGCGAGCGGATCTGCTGCTCTGCCCGACTCAGGAGGCGGCACTGGAAGGGGCTGATGCCCTGCTGATCTGCACCGAGTGGCAGGCGTTTCGCGCCCCCGATTTCCAGCAGCTGAAAGCGCTGCTCAACCAGCCTGTCATCATCGATGGCCGCAACCTCTATGACCCGCGCCAGCTCAGCGAGCTCGGGTTTGACTATCACGCCATCGGGCGGCCACATCTTCCCGCCAAAAAGCAGCCTGCCAACACCAGCTGCAACCCGGAGACCCAACCATGATCTATCTGGTTACCGGCGTCGCCGGTTTTATCGGTTTTCATGTGGCCAGCAAGCTGTGCGCCGCAGGTCATAGGGTGGTGGGGCTCGATAACCTCAACGACTACTACGAGGTGAGTCTGAAAGGGGCGCGGCTGGCCCAGCTGGCCAGTTTCCCCCATTTTCACTTCGAGCGGCTGGATCTGGCGGATCGCGAAGCGATGGCGGCTCTCTTTGCCCGTCATGGTTTCGAACGGGTGATCCATCTGGGGGCGCAAGCGGGGGTGCGCTACTCCATCGACAATCCGTTCGCCTATGCCGACAGCAACCTCACCGGTATGCTGACGGTGCTGGAGGGGTGTCGTCACCACGGGATTCAGCACCTCATCTACGCCTCCTCCAGCTCGGTCTATGGCATGGGGGAGCAGATGCCCTACTCCACCGCGCAGCAGGTGGATCACCCGGTCTCCCTCTACGCCGCCACCAAGAAGAGTGGCGAGCTGATGGCCCACGCCTACTCGGCGCTCTATGGCCTGCCCACCACAGGGCTGCGCTTCTTTACCGTCTACGGCCCCTGGGGGCGGCCCGACATGGCCATCATCAAGTTCACCCGCGCCATCCTCGCGGGCGAGCCAATCGACGTATACAACCACGGCGATCTCAGCCGCGACTTCACCTACATAGACGATATCGTCGCGGGGATCCTCGCCGTGGCCGATCAGCCGCCCCGCCCCAATTCCGATTGGCGCGCCAGCGAGCAGAGCGCGGCCGAGAGCGCCGCCCCCTACCGCATCCTCAATATCGGTAACGGCCAGCCGGTGCGGCTGCTCGATTTTATCGAGGCGCTGGAGGATTCCATCGGCAAGCCCGCCATCAAGCGGATGCTGCCGATGCAGGCAGGCGACATGCACGCAACCTGGGCCGACAGCGAGCCGCTGCACACCCTCACCGGCCTGCGCCCCGCTACCCCCCTCAAGCAGGGGGTTGCCGAGTTTGTCCGCTGGTTTCTCGACTACTACCGGCCCGCCGCTGACGAGCGCGGGTAGCCCCTCGGTCATTGATGAGTTAATCAGATACCACTGATGCCCCGCGGGTTTTAGGATGGCTGAACGCACTGTCTGCGCACCATAGCGAGGATTTGAGATGCAACAACAGGAACAGGGTCTGATCGATGGACTGTTCGACCGCCTCAAGCAAGCGCAAGCCAGGGATAGCAAGCGAGACCAACAAGCGGATCAGCTGATCCGCCAACATCTGGCCCAGCAGCCCGATGCCCCCTACTACATGGCCCAGGCGCTGCTAATTCAGCAGGCAGCCCTTACTCGCCTCAACGAGCGGGTCAAGGAGCTGGAAGCCAGCCAGAGCACCCCAAGTGGTGGCAGTTTTCTCTCCGGCCTGTTTGGTAGCGAAAGCAGCCCGCCCCCGCGCTTTACGCCACCACCGGCAACCGCTTCTGCCCAGCCCGCGTCCCGTGCCAGCTCCTTTTTAGGGGCGCCCTGCAAACCGCCGCCGGTGTGGCCGGTGGCGTGATGCTGGCCGATATGATCGGCGGACTGTTTCACAACAATCGGCCCGAGGAGATCATCGACATCATAGAGCCAGCGCCCATCGCCAATCCGGTCGATGCGGAACCGGTACGCTGGGACGGCTGGGATTCACCTCCCGATGTTGGCAGCAGTTTTCTCGACGACGATAACCTGAGTGGCGGCTGGGCCGACAGTGACGATAACAACGGCAGTTTTTTCTGACCGTCAAACCATTACTGGCCCCGCATCTGGCGGGGCCCAACTCGATACGAAACCCATGACTATGGAAAGTGTGATGACACCACGGATCGGCAGCGGCATGACGCGATATACTCAGCGCGCTTCGTGCCACCCGGGAACAACTCCCGACCCCAGGCGCTCTGTCCGTGGCCACGCAACACCCCCATGACGACAAGGAGCCACCTCATGATCCGAACCCTGCTTTTGACCGGTGCCGCCATTGCGGCCTATGCCCTGACCCAGAGCCACTCTCTGCTTCCCCTGCTCAGCCTGCTGGCCCTGCTTTCGCTCTGGGTTGTCAGCGAAATTGGCAGCTTCTATCGCGCGCTTCCTCCCACGGTGCTGGATGAGCAGGAGTATCACCACGACTTTTAACCGGATGAAAAAAGGTGTGAAACGGTCGAGATGCCGTTAGTTCCATACCGTTTTGCTCTCTGAAATCAACCGGCTATAACAACAGGATCCACTGGGTTCGTGGCGATAGCAGCCATGTTCCTCTATATCTTCTGTACTCAAACAGGAGATAACCCATGAGGCACATCAGCGAAAACGGACTGTTTTTGCTGCTTTTTTTGTCGTTGTTACTGGCAGGTACGCCGCGGGCGATGGCACAAGGCAGGGATTTCAGACAGGCCCCCAAGGCGCTGACGGCGATCAAGCAGGGTCAAGTGGCCCAGCAACACGGCAATCTGCAAAAAGCCATCGCCCTCTACTGTGTCGCCGCCAGCACCGGCAACCCTGAAGGATATTTCCGGATCGGTCGCCTGCTCGCCACCGGCCCCGCCTCGGTTCGCAGCGCCAAGCTGGCCAACAGTTATCTCGCCATGGCAATGCGCCTTGGTAACCAACAGGCCGCCCGTTACTACAACGCCCGCATCGGCAATGCCCCTATGGGGGAGCGGTGTGGCATCGGGATCCATGGCGGTCAGGGTGGCTATCTGGCCGGGCTCCCTTCCACCCCCTTCAATGTCGACTCCTGGGTTGCCCGCCAGCCCCCCGCCAAGCAAAAACTGGTCAGCATGCTGCGCCACGCCGCCAAACACCATAAGGTGGATGCCCGGCTGGTACTGGCGATTGCCATCGCCGAATCCAATCTCAACAGCCGTGCCGTTTCCCCCAAGAATGCCCAAGGGCTGATGCAGCTGATCCCCGAAACCCAGCAACGGTTCGGGGTAACCCGGCCATTCGATCCAGCCCAGAACATCAAGGGTGGCGTCAGTTATCTCAAGTGGCTGGATCGCCGCTTCGATGGCGACTGGGTACTGATCTCGGCAGCCTACAATGCCGGGGAAAAAGCGGTGGAACGCTATGGCGGGATCCCGCCCTATGACGAGACGCAGGAGTATGTGAAACGGGTGCTCTACTTCGCTGGCCACAAGCAGCCCTGAGCGGGAGGTCAGGAGCTCGCCCGCTCGGAAGGAGGCACACACCTCTTTCTGCGGCCACAGTGGCGGCCACGCCCCCAATAATCGAAGCCATAGTGGCGGTAGTAACCCACCAGATTGCTGATCAGAAACAGCCCCTCCATCAGCACGGCCACCGGTGAGCCCACCAGCAAGTTGTTACCCAGCCAGCAGAGGGTGCCGAGCAGCATCCAGCGCCGCAACAGGCGATCATCCGGGCAAAACGCGGCCCGGGTTTGCAGCAAGCTCGCCAGCAGCCCGATCCATGAGAGCAGGCCCTGATAGGTCGCCAGCGCCGCCGCACAGGCCAACCCCATGAAAAACCACATCAAGATGCGGCGAACCAGCCAGATGCTGACCAGAAAGCGCATGCTGGCCAGCAGCAACAGGCTGGCGGCCGACCACTGCCCGAGCAGGGCAAAGTGACCGGCATTGAGGGCGCAGGAGAGGGCCAGACAGGCCAGGATCCTGCGGCGATCCCGCAACTGAAACGACAACAGATCGAGCAACAAGGCCAGGCTCACCACCAGCTGCGACCACAGAAACAGCGACATCATCCACACCTCATCCGTCATTTGGATGGCGCAGCATGAGGGGATGGTCGGAGAGCGGCATTAACCCGTGTTAATGCGCCTGCGGATCCGTGACAGGGTGACCGGGCTGATGCCGATGTAGTTGGCGAGCTGCACCTGAGTGAGCCGCGCAGGCCAGTGAGGGAAGGTGTGGCAGAGCTCCCGATAACGCTCCTCGGGAGAGTGGAGCAGCAAAAATGCCTCCTTGCGCTCCTTGTAACCGAGCTGCTGGCGTAGTAGGGCCATGCAGACTGGCTGCCAGGCGGGCTCTTCCAGCAGGGCGAGCGGCACCCGAACTACCTGCAACTCCGTCAGCGCCTCCAGCTGGTAGCGGGCGGGCGACCCAGTGAGCCAGCTGTCATAGAGCAGGCAGAGCTCCCCTTCGAAGTAGAACTCCTTGCAGCGCTCCTGTCCGTCCCGGGTGTAGTGGCAGGCGCGAGCGATGCCCGCTTCGATATAGAAGGCAGCTTCCTGCTCTGACCCCTGCGCCAACAGCACCTGACCGGCGCGCAGTGTCTGCCGTGGCAAGCGCAGGCTGATGGCTTCGCTCAGCGCGGCGTCCAATCCCATTGTGCAGAGAAAGGCGGCCAGTGAGGGGGCTTGAGGAGATAGTTTCATGACGGCTCCGGAACAAAACGGCAGCCCACATCATGCCCAAATTGCACGGCTGATGCAGCAAGGCGTGACCGCTGCGGCAAAGGGGGGACATAGCCGGGTGCCACCTTTGCCCCCCCTCGTCCGTTGGTTTACAATCGACGGGTTTTTTGGAACCCGGTTGACCTGTGTCGACCTGGCCCCACCACGACATCAGTCTGTTAATGCCAAGACATTAACCTGCTGAAAAGGAAGAGAATTAGCCAATGGCTCAATTTATTTACACCATGAACCGGGTCGGCAAGGTAGTGCCGCCCAAGCGTCATATTCTCAAGAACATCTCCTTGAGCTTCTTCCCGGGCGCCAAGATCGGCGTGCTGGGTCTGAACGGCGCCGGTAAATCGACCCTGCTGCGCATCATGGCGGGCATCGACACCGAGATCGAAGGGGAAGCCCGTCCGCAGCCCGGCATCAAGATCGGCTACCTGCCACAGGAGCCGAAGCTGGAGCCGGAGCAGACCGTACGTGAAGCGGTCGAAGAGGCCGTTGGCGAGGTGAAGCGCGCCATGGCCCGTCTGGACGAGGTCTATGCGGCCTACGCCGACCCGGATGCCGACTTTGACAAGCTGGCCCGCGAACAGGGCGAGCTGGAAGCCATCATCCAGGCCCAGGGCGGCCACAACATGGAAAACCAGCTGGAGCGTGCGGCCGATGCCCTGCGCCTGCCGGCCTGGGATGCCAAGATCAAACACCTCTCCGGTGGTGAGCGCCGCCGTGTGGCGCTCTGCCGTCTGCTGCTGGAAAAGCCGGACATGCTGCTGCTGGACGAACCGACCAACCACCTGGATGCGGAATCCGTGGCCTGGCTGGAGCGCTTCCTGCACGACTATGAAGGCACTGTTGTGGCCATCACCCACGACCGTTACTTCCTCGACAATGTGGCAGGCTGGATCCTAGAGCTGGACCGCGGCGAGGGTATCCCGTGGGAAGGCAACTACTCCTCCTGGCTGGAGCAGAAGGACGCCCGTCTGGCGCAGGAAGCCAGTTCCGAAGCGGCCCGTCGCAAGTCCATCGAGAAAGAGCTGGAGTGGGTTCGTCAAAACCCGAAAGGGCGTCAGGCCAAGTCCAAGGCCCGTATGGCTCGCTTCGAAGAGCTCAACACCAACGACTACCAGAAGCGCAACGAGACCAACGAGCTGTTCATTCCGCCCGGACCGCGCCTCGGCGACAAGGTGGTGGAAGTGGCCAACCTGCGCAAATCCTACGGTGATCGGGTGCTGATCGACGATCTGTCGTTTGCCATTCCGAAGGGTGCCATCGTCGGCATCATCGGCCCGAACGGTGCCGGTAAGTCGACCCTGTTCCGCATGATGTCGGGTCAGGAGCAGCCGGATTCCGGCGCCATCACCCTGGGTGAAACCGTGGTGCTGGCCTCTGTCGATCAGTTCCGCGACAGCATGGATGACAAGAAGACGGTCTTCGAAGAGGTCGCTGACGGTCAGGATATCCTGCGCATCGGCAACTACGAGTTCCCGAGCCGCGCCTATATCGGCCGCTTCAACTTCAAGGGTTCCGACCAGCAGAAGCGGGTTGGCGAACTCTCCGGTGGTGAGCGCGGTCGTCTGCACCTGGCCAAGCTGCTGCAGACCGGCGGCAACGTGCTGCTGCTGGATGAACCGACCAACGATCTGGATATCGAAACCCTGCGCGCCCTCGAGAACGCCCTGCTGGAGTTCCCGGGTTGTGCCATGGTCATCTCACACGACCGCTGGTTCCTCGACCGTATCGCCACTCACATCCTCGACTATCAGGATGAGGGCAAGATCGAGTTCTTCGAAGGTAACTTTACCGAATACGAAGAGTGGAAGAAGAAGACCTACGGCGCCGAGGCGATCCAGCCCCATCGCGCCAAGTACAAGCGCATCGCCAAATAGGGCTGACTGCGTGTTGAGGGGAGCTTCGGCTCCCCTTTCTCTTGCCTTTTGACTTACAATCCTAGACGGATGCCTTTGCATGGATGTAGCACGATGACGACCCCCATAGAGAAAAAACTCACCATCCAGATCCGGGTTGAACCGGGTTGCCTCGGGCCGGATGGCAAGGAGCACATAGAGACCTTCTGTGCTGCTGCCGCCAAGATTTTTGCCGCCGTGGAGCCCGAGCTGGTGAGCTGGGTGCTGATCCCCCGCTACGACAAGCAACTGCCTGAGCAGGAGTTCTTTATCGAGGGGCGCAAGCTGACCGAAGAGCAGGCAAGCCTCTTTCTGCGCCGCTTCGGCCGTGAACTGGGTGAAGTGCAAGACCGGCTCGACTCGGTACTGGCCCAGCTGGTCGAGCGCTACTTCAAAACCCTGTAAGCCCCCAATTTTCGATAAAAGGTTCTCTGCTGAGAACCTTTTATCATGCTCAAAAAGCAAACGTTTGAATTTTTACTCTATTCATTGATCTGCTTCGCAGATCCGGGGTTTGTAAACGGCGCCGCCTGTGTAAAAATGTGCGCGCTGTCACGGTATCAGGACGAGTCTGGTTACTTAACCGCCAGAAAAAGGGCAATTTACCCCGCATGGATGGGATAGCCCGTTCCCCTGCTGCTTATTTCACGTCACCTATTGGAATCCAACATGAATCAACAACACCAAGCTGCCAATCAGGCTGCCGGGCAAGGATTGCTTGAGCGCCTGTTTGCCCTGCAAGGCCATGGCACTACCGCCCGCACCGAAGTGATTGCCGGTATCACCACATTCCTGACCATGGTCTATATCGTGTTCGTCAACCCGCAGATCCTCTCTGCGGCGGGCATGGACACCCAGGCCGTGTTCGTCACCACCTGCCTCATCGCCGGTATCGGCAGCATCCTGATGGGCCTGTTGGCCAACCTGCCGATCGCGCTGGCCCCCGCCATGGGCCTCAATGCCTTCTTCGCCTTCGTGGTGGTTGCAGGTATGGGCTACTCCTGGCAAGTGGGCATGGGCACCATCTTCTGGGGCGCCATGGGTCTGTTGATCCTCACCCTGCTGCGGGTGCGTTATTGGCTGATCGGCAACATCCCGCTCACCCTGCGGGTCGGCATCACCGCCGGTATCGGTCTGCTAATCGCCCTGCTCGGCCTGCACAACGCTGGGATTGTGGTCGCGAGCCCGGCCACCATGGTGACCGTGGGCAACCTCACCTCCCTGCCCTGCCTGCTGGGTCTACTCGGTTTCTTCCTGATCTGCATCTTCTCCGCCCGCGGCGTCCACTCCGCCGTGCTGATCGCCATCGTGGTCACCACGGGTCTGGGCTGGCTGTTTGGCGATGTCACCTTCAAGGGCTTTGTCTCCATGCCCCCCAGCATCGAACCGGTGTTCGGCCAGCTGGATCTGATGGGCTCGCTCGATATCAGCCTCGCCGGGATCATCTTCTCCTTTATGCTGGTCAACCTGTTCGACTCCTCCGGCACCCTGATCGGCGTCACCAACCGCGCCAAGCTGGCCGATGACAAGGGCCACTTCCCGCGCATGAAACAGGCGCTGATGGTCGATAGCGTCAGTTCCGTCGGCGGCGCCTTCATGGGCACCTCCTCGGTTACCGCCTTTATCGAGAGCAGCTCCGGCGTCGCCGTCGGCGGCCGTACCGGTCTGACCGCCATCGTGGTCGGCATGCTGTTCCTGCTGGCGATCTTCTTCTCTCCGGTCGCCGCCATGGTGCCGGCCTACGCCGCCGCTGGCGCCCTTATCTATGTGGGCGTGCTGATGTGCTCCGAGCTGACCCGGGTGAAGTGGGAAGATCTGACCGAAGCGGTACCGGCCTTTATGACCGCCGTCATGATGCCGTTCAGCTTCTCCATCACCGAGGGGATCGCCGTGGGCTTTATCTCCTACTGCGTGATGAAGGCAGGCACCGGCCGCTGGCGCGAAATCAACCCCTGCGTGCTGGTGGTCGCCCTGCTGTTCGTGCTCAAGTTCGTCTGGGTCGACAGCCACTAAGCGGCACTCTGTCCTAATAAAAATGCCAGTCAGCTGACTGGCGTTTTTTTATCCAAAGTTTTTCGGCCTGTACGCAGGCCATAAAAAAATCCGAAACCTGTGGTTTCGGATTTTTGCTATTCAGCATATGGCAGAGCGAGGTTATCCCCTCGCCTGCCACCTCGGCAGCACTTACTCGGCAGCCATGCGGGCTTCGATGTAAGCCAGTGCGCGGTCGATACGCGCCAGTACACGCTCTTTGCCCACCAGTGCCATCACGGCATCGATGGCAGGAGATTGGCCTAGGCCGGTGACGGCCACACGCAGCGGCATACCAACCTTGCCCATGCCCTGACCCAGCTCGGCGGCGGTCGCTTCAATCAGCTCGTGCAGCGCCTCGGTGGTCCAGCTCTCCAGGGCCGCCAGCTTGGTCTTGGCCAGAGCCAGCGGCTCGGCAGCGACGCCACGCAGGTGCTTCTTGGCAGCCGCTTCGTCGATCGCCTCAAAATCTTCGAACAGATAGCGACTCTGCGCGGCCATCTCGACCAGGGTGTTGCAGCGCTCGGCCAGCAGGGTGACTACCTCGGCCAGTGCCGGGCCATTGCTGGTGTCGATCTTCTGATTTTCCATGTGCCAGGCCAGGTGCTTGGCCACATAGGCCGGATCCAGGCTGCGCATGTAGTGGTTGTTCAGCCACAAGAGCTTGTCGGTGTTGAAGGCAGAGGCGGACTTGGAGATGGCATCCAGGCTGAACAGCTTGATCATCTCTTCCAGGGTGAAGATCTCCTGATCGCCGTGGGACCAGCCCAGACGTACCAGATAGTTCAGCAGCGCTTCCGGCAGGTAGCCGTCATCGCGGTACTGCATCACGGAAACGGCACCGTGGCGCTTGGAGAGCTTGGCACCGTCATCACCCAGGATCATGGAGACGTGGGCAAACTCCGGCACCGGTGCGTTCAGCGCCTTGTAGATGTTGATCTGGCGCGGGGTGTTGTTGATGTGGTCTTCACCACGCACCACATGGGTGATCTCCATGTCCCAGTCATCGACCACTACGCAGAAGTTGTAGGTCGGCGCGCCGTCGGTACGGCGGATAATCAGATCGTCCAGCTCGGTGTTGGCGAACTCGATGCGGCCACGGACATGGTCATCGAACACCACGGAACCTTCGGTCGGGTTGCGGAAGCGAATCACGTGCGGCGCATCGGCCGGGTGATCGTGGGCGTGGTCGCGGCACTTTCCGTCATAACGGGGCTTCTCGCCGTTGGCCATCTGGCCTTCACGCAGCGCTTCCAGACGCTCTTTGGAGCAGTAGCACTTGTAGGCGCGGCCATCGGCCAGCATCTCGTCGATCAGACCGTTGTAGCGATCGAAGCGCTTGGTCTGGTAGTAGGGGCCCTCATCCCAGTTCAGCTCCAGCCATTCCATGCCCTCAATGATGGCGTCGATCGCCTCCTGAGTGGAACGTTCCAGGTCGGTATCCTCAATACGCAGCACGAACTCACCGCCCTGGTTCTTTGCAAACAACCAGGAATAGAGTGCGGTACGGGCACCGCCGACATGCAAAAAGCCGGTCGGGCTGGGAGCAAAACGGGTTTTGACTTTCATCTTTAAGCCTTGTGTAGAGGGCCTTGGGCCAATTCGTTAGAAAAAACCGTCGCATTTTAGCACCGACAATCACGGATGGGAAAACCATGACGCCATTGCGGGCTAAAGTAGGGGATTAAATCTGTCGCCATTTGCATCTGTAGCCCGATATTTGAAGAGGATCGCAAAACCGAAGCCCCGTTTCCGATTTGCTATGCACAATGCTGGAGAGCTGCCTCCTCCGGTCGATACCCAAACAACGCTCACCACACTTCTCACGAACAAGGAAGAGACGATGCAGTTCCGTTCTATCCAGAATCGCATTCTAGTGATGGCCGGGATCGCCATGACCGCAGCCCTGGTCATCCTGATCCTGCTCAACCAATACTCCGGCCAACAGACCCAACAACTCACCATCAGCTCCAGCCGTGAAGCGCTGCAGCAGGAGGCATGGCAGAAGGTCAGCGCCAATGCCCGCGCCGAGGCGGCCACCATCACCCAACTGCTGCAAAAAGGGCTCTCCTACACCCAGCAGATGGCCAGCGCCCTCGCCCTGCAACAACAGGGCAAACTGCCGCTGGATCGCCAGCAGGCGACCGACCTGCTCAAGGCACAACTGGCGTTGGAGCCCCAGCTTTATGGCGCCTTCGCCGGCTTCGAGCCCAACGGTTTCGACGGTCAGGATGCCAGCTTTGCTGGCCAGAGTGCGCTGGGCAGTGATGACAAGGGGCGCTTCGTGCCCTACTTCTATCGCGACAAGGATCAAATCGGCACCGATCTGCTGCTCTCCATCGAAAAAACCGACCCGGACGAATTCGGCAATCCCGCCAACGACTACTACGCCTGCCCGAAACGGGAAGGACGCTCTTGCCTCATCGATCCCTTCAAGGTGGATATCAACGGTCAGCAGGTGCTGGTGAGCACCATCACCACCCCCATCATGGTGAATGGTCAGTTCAAGGGGATCGCAGCGCTCGATCTGGCGGTGGACTCCATCAGCCGTCAGGCACAGTCCCTCAACAGCAACATCTATGACGGCAAGGGGGAAACCCTGATCGTCAGCGCTGCCGGTGTCATCACCGGCACCAGCGGCGATGCCAGCCTGCTCGGCAGCAGCGCAGGTAAGGTGCTGGGCAACCAGTGGCAGCAGTACCTGAAACCGGAAATTCAGCGTCAGGAGCTGGACGAGTCATTTCGTATTTCCGTCCCCATCATGGTGCCGGGAATGAGCCGCAACTGGGCCATCATCGTCACCCTGCCCTACAAGGTGGTACTGGCGGGGGCCGATCAACTGGAAAGCCAGCTGAGCGACATGAACCAAGCAGCCATGACCCAGCAATTGGTGGGTGCCGTTATCGTACTGGTGCTGGCGCTGGCCACCATGCTGGTGATTGCCCGCAGCATCACCGGCCCCATCCGTCAGATGGTCAGCCTGGTGGATGACATCGCAGATGGTGAAGGGGATCTCACCAAGCGCCTCGCAACCCGCTCGGTGGATGAGCTGGGGGATCTCGCCAAGGGGATAAACCGCTTTATCGACAAGCTGCAAGGGTTGCTCGGGGATGTGCTCAAGACTGCCAGTGAGGTGAACCGCTACGCCGGTGATACCGATCGCATCGCCGGCCAGACCGACAACAACCTTCAGCACCATCAGGCGGAGATGGAGCAGATGCTGACCGCGGTGCAGGAGATGTCCTACGTCAGCCAGGAGGTCGCCACCCACGCCAACAACACCGCCGACTCGGCCAAACAGGCGCAAGGCGCAGCCGATCAGGGCAAGGAGCGCTTCCAGCAGGTGATCCAGTCGATGCACAAGGTCGCGGCGGAAGCCGGTAAAGGGGCCGAAGTGGTCGAAGGGCTGGCTCACGACAGCGCCCAGATCACCAGCATACTCACCGTCATTCAGGGGATTGCCGATCAGACCAACCTGCTGGCCCTCAACGCCGCCATCGAGGCTGCCCGGGCTGGCGAACAGGGCCGCGGCTTTGCGGTGGTGGCCGACGAGGTGCGCAAACTGGCAGGCAATACCCAGCAGGCGGTGCAGAACACCCAGGAGTTGATCGAGAAGATCCGCCTCAGCTCCACCAATGCAGTCAACGCCATCACCCAGAGCCAGCAGCTGACCCATCAGGCGGTGGGCGAGGCGGATCTGGCGGAAGAGGCGCTCGGCAGCATCTACCAGGCCATCTCCACCATCAACGACATGACCTATCAGATCGCCTCCGCCGCCGAAGAGCAGAGCTCTGTCTCCGAAACCGTCTCCGGCAACCTGTCAAAAACCAACGCACTGGCCAACGACATTGCTCAGGATGCGACCGAAACGGCCAAAGCCAGTCAGGCATTGCGTCAGGCGGCCGACAAATTGCAGCAATTATTGGGTCAATTTCGTCTCAGCTGATAATTTTCCGCCTCAGGACTCTCCCCCTCGGGGGCGAGTCCGTTTACCATAGGCGACGAATTTGCCTGATGGCAGGCAATGTAGTGAGAGGTAAATGCCGTGCCCACCCCGGACCGTCGCCCACGAGGCCATAACAGACGAGCCCAGCAGCGTCGCCAAGACGAATCACAAGGATCCCTGCTCCATCGCATCAATGCCGCGACCCTGTCCCTGCGCCAACGTTTTGGCCAAGGGATGAGCAACCTCGGCCAACGCCGCCAGGATGCCAAAGCAGGCAAATTCAAGCTGTCCAGCCCGCTGCCCCGCAAAAACACCATAGGTCTGCTGATCCTGATCCCGCTCTGGTTGCTGGTACTGGCCTGGGAGCCGGCACCATCCGTTCCCAAAGCAGCCCCTTCCGGCTCGCTGGAAGTGCCGCTGGCCGTACCTGCTCAAGCTCTAACTGTCGGTAGTGGCGCAGCAGGCAGTGCGCCCGCGGCTGCCAAGCCGGTCGAAGAGAAGGTCAACGGCACCTGGCTGCAACACGATGTGCAGGCGGGTGAGACCCTCTACTCCATCTGGCGCAAATTCGAGTTGCCAGGTGCCGAGCTGAGCCGCCTGATCGCCATCGAGGGGCCGGATCGCCCCCTGACCCGCCTGCAATCGGGCCGCTCTATCTTCATCCTGGTGGACGACACCCGCCGCATCCAGCGGGTGGAGATCCGCTCCTACGGTCAGGCGGTTTACCGCTACGACCGGCAGGGCGAAGGGTTCGCCCTCAAGGAATAACAAAAACGGGAGGCGCTGGCCTCCCGTTTTTTTCAGTCAAATATCTTCAAATAAGCTACTGACTTCACAATATTTTTAGCTTGTTCAAAAAACGAAAGGGGTCAAATTGACAAGGATCGGCGCTAACGTACAATCGTTTGTGCTTTAGACAGGGATTGTTCTACGTGCTACTGGGACAAAGAGACGTGGTCAGTCATGAGCCAACCCCTGCTTGCAAGGCAAATGCAGCCCAGCACGGGCTTAGTTTCATTTTGTTATTGATAGGATTTAGCACATGTCTGACATTCGCACCGGCCAGGTAAAATGGTTCAACGAAACCAAGGGTTTTGGCTTTATTGAACAATCCCAAGGTCCGGACGTATTCGTTCACTTCTCCTCCATCCAGAGCACCGGTTTCAAAACCCTGGCTGAAGGTCAAAAAGTCCAGTTCACTGTGACCCAGGGCAAAAAAGGCCCTCAGGCTGAAAACGTTACTCTGGTCTAAGCCCGCGCCAGTGAATCATGCAGGAGGAGCCAAGGCCCCTCCTCTTTTTTGCCCGCAATTCTCGCCTCCCACCACCTGTCACAACCGCTTGCCTCGTACAATCCGCACCATGAGCCCACATCCCCTTCCTGTTGGCAGGAGGTGGTAGAGACGCGCTGAGTAAACGCCAGATACGACAAAGCATCGCAGCGCGATGTGAAGGGCAATTCAAAGGGGTTATGAAAACTTCGAAGAGAGATTGGAGCGGGAAACGAGACTCGAACTCGCGACCCCGACCTTGGCAAGGTCGTGCTCTACCAACTGAGCTATTCCCGCAACAGAATGTCATTTACAAGTGATTGGAGCGGGAAACGAGACTCGAACTCGCGACCCCGACCTTGGCAAGGTCGTGCTCTACCAACTGAGCTATTCCCGCAACGGAATGTCACTTACAAATGTTTGGAGCGGGAAACGAGACTCGAACTCGCGACCCCGACCTTGGCAAGGTCGTGCTCTACCAACTGAGCTATTCCCGCAACAGAATGTCATCTGCAAGTGATTGGAGCGGGAAACGAGACTCGAACTCGCGACCCCGACCTTGGCAAGGTCGTGCTCTACCAACTGAGCTATTCCCGCATCGGAATATCACTTACAAATTTTTTGGAGCGGGAAACGAGACTCGAACTCGCGACCCCGACCTTGGCAAGGTCGTGCTCTACCAACTGAGCTATTCCCGCAACAATTTGGTTGTCTTGAGGCTGACTGATGATTGGAGCGGGAAACGAGACTCGAACTCGCGACCCCGACCTTGGCAAGGTCGTGCTCTACCAACTGAGCTATTCCCGCATCGGGCTGGTTTGCACCAGTGTCATCATCAGATTTTTGGAGCGGGAAACGAGACTCGAACTCGCGACCCCGACCTTGGCAAGGTCGTGCTCTACCAACTGAGCTATTCCCGCAACTACCTTAAAACAGGGCGTACAGCATTTGGTTGCTTGCGCTACTGTACGGGAGCCGAATTATAAGAGCAGTCATTCCAATTGCAAGGGCTTTTTTGTCTGGTTGCGCGCGTTCGCTCAAAAGCTGGCCGAACTGTCGATTTTAGCAGCCAGAGTATGACAAACCCTTGCCGGGGAATCAGATCTTGAAGACGTGGCTGCGATAGAACTGCAGCTCGGCGATGGATTCGCGGATATCGTCCAGCGCCTGATGGGTACCGCTCTTCTTGAACTGATCCAGCAACTCCGGCTGCCAGCGGCGTACCAGCTCCTTGATGGTGCTGACGTCGACGTTGCGGTAGTGGAAGAAGGCTTCCAGCTCGGCCATGTGCTTGACCATGAAGCGGCGATCCTGACCGATGCTGTTGCCGCACAGCGGGCTGGTGCGCTCCGGCACCCACTGGCGAATGAAGTCGAGGGTCTCGGCAACGGCTTTCGCCTCGTCGTGCTGGCTCGCCTTGACCCGGGCCACCAGACCGCTCTTGGTATGGGTGTTGACGTTCCAGTCGTCCATCTTGGCCAGCTCTTCATCACTCTGATGAATGGCGATGACCGGCCCTTCGGCCAGTACGTTCAGATCCTTGTCGGTGACTATGGTGGCAATCTCCAGTACCACGTTCTCTTCGGGGTCGAGACCCGTCATCTCCATGTCGATCCATACCAGGTTCTGCGCGCTGACTGTCATGATTGCTCTCTCTATTGGGAGGAATGGCGGAATTTTGCCAATTTGCATGTATCATACTGGCTTTGGATCTGTTCATAAACTGGCGAATCGAGTGGCAAAGAAAGCAAAACTCAATCTGGGTCAACAAAGACGCGTCCAGGCCAACCGCGAGCGTCGGCTGCAAAAAGAGCACACCACAGAGGTGGATGACACCCTGTTTGGCCCGGCCATCGAAGGGGTGGTGATCAGCCGTTTTGGTCAGCACGCAGACGTGGAAGCGAGCGATGGCACCATCCACCGCAGCAACCTGCGGCGCAGCAGCATCAGCAGTCTGGTGTGCGGCGACAAGGTGGTGTGGCGTCCCGGCCTCAATGCCGCCATCGCCGGCGTCATCGAGGCGGTGCATCCGCGCCACTCGGTACTGACCCGACCGGACTTCTACGACGGGGTCAAACCCATCGCCGCCAACATCGACCAGATCATCATCGTCTCGGCGGTGATGCCCGAGTTCTCCACCAACATCGTCGACCGCTATCTGGTGGCCGCCGAGGATGTGGAGATCCGCCCCCTCATCGTGCTGAACAAAGTCGATATGCTTGATGATGCCGCCAGAGCGCGCATCGAGCTCCAGCTCGAAACCTACCGCAAGCTCAATTACGAGGTGCTGCTGGTGAGCTGCGAGAGCGGTGAAGGGCTTGATGAGCTGAAAGCCAAGCTCACCGACAAGATCAGCATCTTCGTCGGCCAGTCCGGGGTGGGCAAATCCTCGCTCACCAACGCCCTGATGCCGGGGCTGGATGTGCTCACAGGCGAGATCTCCGAAAACTCGGGGCTCGGCCAGCACACTACCACCACGGCGCGGCTCTACCACTTCCCGAGCGGTGGCGATCTCATCGACTCCCCCGGGATCCGCGAGTTCGCCCTCTGGCATCTGGAAGCCGACCGCATCACCTGGTGCTTCGTCGAATTCCGCGACTATCTGGGTGGCTGCAAGTTCCGCGACTGTACCCACAAGGACGATCCCGGCTGTGCCCTGCGCGCCGCGGTCGACGCGGGCGCTATCAGCGCCGATCGCTTCCACAACTATCACCGCATCCTGGAAACCATGCAGGAAGCCCGTCACGGTCGCCAACAGGCGCGCCTGTGACCCTGTTTAACCTACGTTGATGATGAACATGAGCATTACTGACAACCTGAAAATTGCCGGTCAATACTGTCTGCCCAAGCACGCCCTCTCCCGTCTGATCGGCAAGTTTGCCGCCGCCGAAGCGGGCAATATCACCACCAGGGTGATCGAGGCTTTTATCAAGCAGTACCAGGTCGACATGAGCGAGGCGCTGCACGAAAGCCCGGCCCACTACAAGAGCTTCAACGAGTTCTTCACCCGCGAGCTCAAGCCCGGTATCCGCCCCGTGGTAGAAGATGCCATGACTCTGGCCCTGCCGGTGGATGGCACCGTCAGCCAGCTTGGCCCCATCCAGCAGGGTCGCATCATTCAGGCCAAGGGCCACGACTACAGCGCCCGCGAGCTGCTGGGCGGCTATGAGGATCTGGTTGCGCCGTTCAAGGATGGCGACTTCGCCACCATCTATCTGGCGCCCAAGGATTACCACCGCATCCACATGCCGCTGGACGGTGTACTGGAGAGCATGGTGTTCGTGCCGGGGGATCTCTTCTCCGTCAACCCGCTCACCGCCGAGAACGTGCCGAACCTGTTTGCCCGCAACGAGCGTGTGGTCGCCACCTTCCGCACTCCGCACGGCCCCATGGCGCTGGTGCTGGTCGGTGCCACTATCGTGGCCAGCATCGAGACCATCTGGGCCGGCAACATTGCGCCGACCAAAGAGAAGAAGGTGGTGCGCTGGGACTACACTGGCGACGAGGCCATTACCCTGCAAAAAGGTGCCGAGATGGGGCTGTTCAAACTGGGCAGTACTGTCGTCTGCCTGTTTGGCCCGGGCATGCTGGCCGGTTTCGAGCCGCATCTGGCCAACGGGGTCACCACCCGTATGGGTCAGCCCTTTGCCAAGCTGGCGGAGCAGGCATGAGCGAACAACCGAACGCCTCGCAGAAGAACAACCCGCTGCACGGGCTGACGCTGGAAGCCATCGTCACCGCGCTGGTCGAACACTACGGCTGGGAAGAGCTGGGGCAGCAGATCAATATCCGCTGCTTCACCGATAATCCCAGCATCAAGTCCAGCCTGAAGTTCTTGCGCAAGACCCCCTGGGCTCGGGAGAAGGTCGAAAGCCTCTACCTCTACGTCCAGCGCAAGCAAGCCAAATCGAAGAAGGAAGGGCAAGATGGCATTTAAGATTACGTATACCTATAAAAAACAGGCCAAAGAGATCGGCTACGCGAACGACAAGTTCCGCAGCATCTACGACGCCATCGCCGCTGCCGAAGGGCTGGATCTTACCAGTTTTCACGCCATGGAGGCCCAGCTGGCTCAGGTTTGTCGCCGTGACAAGAAAAGCGTGAAGGATTACCAGGAGAACTACTTCAAAGAGTTGGGATTCTCCAACATCGTCATCGAACGGGATCTGCAGGAGTAACCATGCGCACCTTGACCCTGATGGCCGCCTCTCTGCTGCTGGCGGCATGCAGTACACCGGAACAACATCTGGTGGGCGGCGATCGCAACAGCCACGGCTGTATCGGCAGTGCGGGCTATCAGTGGTCAGCGCTGACTGGCAAATGTGTGCGCCTGTTTGAGCAGGGTATCCGGCTCAATCCGACCGATACCAGCCAGACCAGCAGCGCCTTCGTGCTGTTCAATGCCGATCAGACGCAGGCCGAACTGCATCTACCAAGCGGCGAGCTGCTTGCGCTGACCCGTCAAGGTGCGGAGGGCAACTGGTCGTGGCAGGGTCGCGGCTACACCCTCTTTATCTGGAAGGGTTATGTGCTCAAGCACGGTGACAAGGCGCTCTATCACGGGGAATAACCCCGAGGAATAGCGCACGGCGTGGTATCGGCGCGATGCACGCGAACAAAAATGCCGACCCAAGGGGTCGGCATTTTTGTATCTGACACAACCGGTTATCAGGCTCGGCTGAGGTAATCGGCCTGCCCTACCCACTTGTAGCTGGTAAGCTCGGTCAGCCCCATGGGGCCACGGGCATGCAGCATCTGGGTCGACACCGCTACCTCCGCCCCCAACCCAAACTGGCCGCCATCGGTGAAACGGGTGGAGGCGTTGACATAGACCGCCGCCGAACCGGCTCCGTTGACGAAACGCTCGGCGTTGGCCAGATCGTTGGTCAGGATGGCATCGGAGTGGCCGGCGTTATGCTCGCGCATATGGGCCAGCGCTTCGTTGACGTCTGCCACCAACTTGACCCCCAGGGTCAGCCCGAGCCACTCGGTATCGAAATCCTCCGGCCCAGCCTCGCACAGGTTGTCGGCACCCGCCAGCAGCGCTATGGCGTTGGGCGCGGCCACCAGCGTCACCTTGCGCTTGTTCATCAGCGTCACCAGTTGCGGCAGGAATGTCGAAGCGACTTTCTCGTGCACCAGCAGGGTATCGAGGGCGTTGCAGGCGGAGGGGCGCTGCACCTTGGCGTTGTCGATAACAGCCAGAGAGCGCACCAAATCGGCACTCTCGTCGACGAAGATATGGCTGATGCCGAACCCGCCGATGATGACCGGAATGGAGCTGTTCTCCTTGCACATCTTGTGCAGGCCGGCACCGCCACGGGGGATGATCATGTCCACATAGCGGTCGAGACGCAGCAACTCGCCGACCAGCGCCCGATCCGGGTTGTCGATGTACTGCACCGCCGCCTCGGGCAGACCGGAGGCCGCCAAGGCATGCTGGATCACCCGCACCAGCTCCAGATTGGAGTGGAAGGTCTCGCGCCCGCCACGCAATATGCTGGCGTTGCCAGTCTTGAGGCAGAGGCTGGCGATATCGATGGTGACGTTGGGGCGCGCCTCGTAGATGACGCCGATAACCCCGATGGGCACCCGACGACGGGAGAGCCGCAGGCCATTTTCCAGCACCCGGCTATCCATTTCGGCGCCGACCGGATCATCCAGCGTGATCACCTTGCGCACATCCGCCACGATACCGGCCAGCCGGGCCGGATTGAGCAGCAGGCGATCCAGCATCGCTTCTGACAAGCCCGCTTCACGGCCAGCCGCAATATCCTTGTCGTTGGCAGCGAGGATCTGTTCACTGCGCGCCTCAAGCTCATCGGCAATGGCGGCCAGCGCCCGATTCTTCTGCGCCGTGCTGATGGTAGCCAGCTGATAGGCGGCTTCACGGGCCGCCAGCCCCATTTTCTCCAGACTCATCTCGGTTCCCTTTGTTCATACCGTGCAGCTCTGATTAGAGCAGCACCATATCGTCTCGATGGATGGCCACAGAGCCGTAGCCATAGCCCAGTACCTGCTCAATCTGATCCGAGTGGACGCCGCGCAGCTTGTCCAGCTCCAGATGGTCGTAACGGCAGATACCGCGCGCCAACTCGGCGCCTTTGGGATCAAGAATGCGCACCACATCGCCTCGAATAAAGTCGCCCTTGACGGCGACAATCCCCTTGGGCAGCAGGCTGGAGCCTTTATCCTTCATGGCGGCGACAGCCCCCTGATCCACATGCACTTCGCCGTGAGGAGGTGGGCCTGCCAGGATCCAGCTCTTGCGCCCTTCCAGCGGGGACGCCAGCGCCGGGAACAGGGTACCAATACGCTCGCCCTTGGCGAGACGGCCGATCACCTCCGGCATCTGGCCGGTCGCGATCACCACGTTGACGCCAGCTCGACGGGCCACATCGGCGGCCTGCAGCTTGGTAGCCATGCCGCCGGTGCCAAGGCCGCTGACACTGTCACCCGCCAGCGAGCGCAGGGTATCGTCGATGGTCTGCACCTCTTCAATGAGCTGGGCGTCGGGATTGGTGCGCGGATCGGCAGTAAAGAGCCCCTTCTGGTCAGTCAGCAGGATCAGCAGCTCCGCATCCGCCAGAATGGCGGCCCGCGCGGAGAGGTTGTCGTTGTCGCCGACCTTGATCTCGGCGGTCGCCACCGCATCGTTTTCGTTGATGACCGGAATAATGCGGTGATCGAGCAGAGTGCGCAGGGTGTCGCGGGCGTTGAGGTAGCGCTCCCGATCTTCCAGATCGGCGCGGGTCAGCAGCATCTGGCCGATATGCAGACCGTAGAGGTTGAACAGATCCTGCCATACCCGAATAAGCTGGGTCTGACCAACCGCCGCCAGCATCTGCTTGTTGGGCAGGGTTGGCGCCAGTGGCGGGTGACCCAGATGTTCACGCCCGGCGGCGATAGCGCCTGATGTGACGACCACGACCCGATGGCCGTGACGGTGCAAGGCCGCACACTGTCTGACCAGCTCGACCATATGGGCACGATTGAGCTGGGAAGACCCCCCTGTGAGCACGCTGGTGCCCAACTTGACGACTATGGTTCTGTTTTCCATGGGAGCATAAAGGCTAAAAAAGTAAGGAATATCTTTATACCCACGGCCATGGTGCCCTGCAAGGCAATTAACGCCGGGGTGAAGAGATGGGGCAAAGCCCAGATGATTACGGTCGGAAGGGGAGATGGCTGACTGATGGCCCGGCAAACAGCGGGATGCTGCTCGCCGGGCATCAGGGATCAAGCGGCGGTCACGGTCAACTCATTGGTGACCTGATCCGCTGGCGCTAACTGGCACTCCAGTGCCGTCAGTTTGTCGCTGATGAGCTTGTAGAAACAGTTGAGGGTCCGCTCTACTTCTACCTGATGCTTCTTGGGGATCGGCTTGTCCAGCCACTCACCATCGGCATTGTAGAAACCGAGCTGATAGTGGTAACGGAAATGGTGATCGTCCTGCTCCAGCACCAGCCACCAGCCCCAGAACTCCCGCTTGTCCGGCGCCGGCTTGGCGCTGACACAGACCGACAGGCAGTCGAAACGATAACGCCCCTCTTCGCAGAGATCCTCACGCAAATAGGGGCCAATGGCAGCAAACTGCCTCAGCAGTCGCTTGTAGGTCACTCTTTCAGACATGTTAACCTCCCTGTTAAACAAGCCGCGCCACCTCGGGATGGCGTCAGTTTTTTAGCGCAATGTCAGGTACACAAATGCTGTTTCAGCCACTCGACGATTTCGTCCAGCGCCTTGTCATACACTTCCAGCAAAGGCTGTTTGTCGAATACGATGGCCTTGCCGTTACGACTGGCCGCCGCCAATGCCCGTACATCCTGCTCGGGACAAATAAAATCTCGCTTGTGTCCAATACTCAATATCGGCACTGAGGTGCGAGTCCCCAGTAATCCTTGTGTTTTAAGTGAAAAAACCTGGCACTTGGTACGCATGCCGTCCCACTGCGCCGCATCCGCCCCCAACCGGTTGGCCAGACTGTCCCGCATCATGCGCGGACACTTGGCAAACAGCTCCTGATTGGTAAACACCTGATTGACCCCGGCGCCGACACAAACCACGGTGCGCAGCTTAAAGGGTTCGATAAAGGCCAGTCTGGCTGCGATATTGCCCGCCAGACGCATCCCCACCATGGCGATACGCTGATGATCGACCCAGGCCACTTCGGAGAGGTAATGGAGCACCGCCTGATGGAGACGGCTGGTATCCTGCACCAGCGGCCAATGCTCGGCATAGCCAACCCCGGGCATATCGAGGGAGAGCATGCCGATACCGTTGGGCTCGAGCCGTTTGAGATAGAAGTTGAGGAAATCGAGCTGCAGGGAGTCAATCCCGCCGCTGATGATCACCAGCGGCACCGGTTTTTCGGTCGTCGGCAGGTGGAGATAACCCTGAATATGCTTGCCGCGAAAAGGCACCTGGATCTCTTTGAGCGGCACCTTGAACAGGCGACCCGCCTCGCGATAGGCCATGTTACCGAGCAGCTGGGCCTGATCCGCCAGCTCGTCATCCTTGAGATGGGGATAGCTGGCGATGGAGTAGTAGCGCACCGCCTTGAGCAGCTGCTTCAGGGCGCCAGAAGTATCCCCCTTCTCGCGCAGTTCGCGGCCCTGCTTGAAATAGTTGCCAGCCACCTGGCTCCATTCGTAGATCCAGTTGCCGGGCACATAGCCCTTGATGGTATCGAGATAGCAGTCATGGGTGCGCTCGCCGGTCGCCATGGCGATACGGGCCAGGGTCTGCTCCACTTCGATGGGGTCTGCCCCCTGCCAAGTCCAAGAGGGGCGACGCAGCAGGCGATACCAGCTCTTTGACATGGAGCCGTCGATAAACATCTCGTCTGACTCGGCTTGCGCCAGATCAGCCGCACTGGAGTTGGAGATCTCGGATGTTTCCAATACCTTCTTGACGCGGGTAAAGAGCTGTTCGGTCAGGTTTAGGTCTTCGTTCAAGTCCAAGATAGTGTCCCATTCATATCAGGCAATAGCTCATCTTAACCACTTTTACTGCCCATCAGCCACCCTGCAACAGATTGATACACAAAAAAACAGGGCTCCAAATTGGAGCCCTGTGAAACCATTATTGCCGGTTGCGACCAATGAACGCAGCGAGCGTCACATCCCGATCCCGTTACTTTTCGTCGCAGATCGGTGTGGCGAACTCCAGTGCCATATCCCACGGCTGTTCAATCCAGGTATCCTGCGGGATCGCCACTTCGAAATCGTCCAGCAGCGCTTCGCCCATCGGCTTAGCAAAGATCGCGATGAACTTGGCTTTCGGATAGAGCTCGCGGATTGCCTTGGCGGTAGTGCCGGTATCCACCAGATCTTCCACCACCAACCAACCTTCGCCGTCACCGGCGGTGGTGGCAGCCTTCACGACCACCAGCTCGCGCTGGCTGTCATGGTCATAGCTGGAGATGCAGAGGGTTTCCACATTACGAATGCCAAGTTCACGGGCCATCAGGGCTGCGGGCACCAGGCCACCACGGCTGACCGCGATGATACCTTTCCACTGGCTGACAGGCAGCTGACGACGGGCCAGACGGCGAGCTTCACGTTGCAGGTTGTCCCACGACACATAGAACTTTTTCGGCATGTTATCGATCTCGAATAGTTATTTAAAAACAATCACTTAAAAAAAACACCCGCAATTATCCCTGCGGATGCCAGTAAATGGCGGCCCTTGCCCGACTGAATTCAGATTGCACTTCGGCTGCCTCAGGGCTAAGCCTCGGCAGCAAATCTGATAACAATGGAAGCAAGATGGGCTTATCCGGCGATCGGTTAGATGATGTGTCCAAACCGCGGACAGGCTATTGGGCCGATATGATAGCACCGTTTGCAGAGAAAATGCCTGGCAAACGTATGCCAAAAACAGGAAAAATCGGCATCCCCCTCTCCATTCCGCATATCTCGAGCGCCAAACGACTAACCTGCCATCCCTGCTGCCGAGTCCAAATGGGCTGTGCGGCAAATCGCAGATAAAAAAATAGCAGGGGGAGGATTTACCTCACGCACCTGCTGCTTTCTCGCCTCTGCCTGGTTGGGCAGCTCGTCTTAGCGACGAGTGACGAAGGGGTTAGGGTAGCTGAAACCCTGGGTATACAAAGAAGGGGCAAACCAATAGGTTGAGTTGCTGCCTGGCATATTGAAACTCCTGATTGCTTAACAAGTTACGTACCTTTAATGCGGGCTCAAATCCTTGAACGAACACTCGGTTCCATGGAGGCGCACTTGCTTTGCTTCGGTTCCCTGGAGGCTTTCATCGTCATCCTGACGGGTGGCGAACCACGGGAGCTAATTTACCAGTCGGTGCGTTAAATTCAATATTTTTGTGAGATCGGTCACACATTTTCTTTTCTATCGGTCAGCGTCGTCCGAACCTGACGATCGTACTGCCTGGTTGCCATCAGCCAGCACAAGCTGCCTGCGATTTGCGCTGATTGCTCACATTTTTGTGTGATTGACTGTATTATCGTTATCCTCTTCCCCGGCCCGCTGATGGGGCCCTGTTAATTCCGTGCTGGTAAGGAGTCCCGACGTGGCACAGCTTAGCTCTCTCTCTCCCAAACTGATTTGGCATTTCTTCGAACAGATCTGCTCCATTCCCCACCCTTCCAAACATGAAGCCAAACTGAGCGCCTGGATCATCCAATGGGCTCAAGGGGAAGGTCTGGCGGTCAAGCAGGACAAGGTCGGCAACATCATCATCAAGAAACCGGCCACCCCGGGGATGGAAAACCGCAAAGCCGTGGTACTGCAAGCCCACATCGACATGGTGCCGCAGGCCAACGCCGACACCAAACACGACTTCGCGACCGACCCCATCGATGCCTATGTAGATGGCGAGTGGGTCACTGCCCGTGGCACCACTCTGGGTGCCGACAACGGCATCGGCATGGCCGGTTGCCTGGCTGTGCTGGCTGACAAGACCATCAAGCACGGTCCGCTGGAAGTGCTGCTGACCACAGACGAAGAGACCGGCATGACCGGCGCCTTCGGTCTGGAAGCGGGCTGGCTGGAGGGCGAAATTCTGCTCAACACCGACTCCGAAGAGGATGGCGAGGTCTATATGGGCTGCGCCGGTGGGGTGGATGCCAATATCCGTTTCCCGCTTGAGCTGGTTGATGCTGCGGAAGGCGAAGCCCTCGAGCTGGCCGTGAAAGGACTGCGCGGCGGTCACTCCGGTTGCGATATCCATCGCGGTCGTGGCAACGCCAACAAGCTGCTGGTTCGCCTGCTCAAAGCAGCAGAGCTGCTGGGTGTTCGTCTGGCCGAGATCCACGGCGGCACCCTGCGCAACGCCATCCCACGCGAAGCTCGCGCCACCCTGCTGGTGCCTTCTGCCAGCGTAAACGAGTTCAAGGCGCTGGTTGACCGCTACACCGGGATCTACCAGACCGAGCTGGCCGCCACCGAGCCGAACCTGACCGTGCTGGTCAACAACGCCGCCAAACCGGCCAAGTTGATGAGCGTCTCCCTGCAGCAGCGCCTGCTGGATGCCCTGATGGCCTGCCCGAACGGCGTGATGCGCATGAGCGATGCCATGCCCGGCGTGACCGAAACCTCTACCAACCTGGGGGTCATCAAGACTCAGGATGGCGAAGTGTACGTCCAGTGCCTGATCCGCTCCCTGATTGACTCCGGCCGCGAGAGCATCGAGCAGATGACCCGCTCCCTGTTCACCCTGGCAGGCGCCAGCTGCGAATTCACCGGTGCCTATCCGGGTTGGGCGCCGAACGTGGACTCCCCCGTCATGGCGCTGGTACGCAATAGCTACCAGACCCTGTTCGGCACCATGCCCAACGTGATGGTGATCCACGCCGGTCTCGAGTGCGGTCTGTTCAAGAGCGCCTATCCGGAGTGGGACATGGTCTCCTTCGGCCCGACCATCCGCGGTGCCCACTCCCCTGACGAGAAGGTACATATCCCGGCGGTCGAGCGTTTCTGGCAACTGCTGGTGCACGTGCTGGAAGCGATTCCGGCCAAGTAAGCCAGCCCGGATAAAACAACAAAACAAAGCCCCGCACTGCTGCGGGGCTTTTTGTTGTCTGTTCCAACCTGACGTTGGCGCTTACCGGATGCCGCGCGCCTCGCGGATCCACTCCCAGGCTTGCTGGATCTCCTGGGTCTTCTCCTTGGCCATCTCCATCATCTCCGGCGGCAACCCCTTGGCGGCCAACTTGTCCGGGTGATGCTTGCTCATCTCCTTGCGGTAGGCGCGCTTGATATCCTGATCGCTGTCGCTCTCGCTTACCCCCAGCAGCTGGTAGGCATTCTTGAGGCGATCCGCCGAGGGAGGCGCCTGCCGATACTGCTGGCCACCCGCACCGCCCCCCTGATACTTGCCATGGGCCTGATTGAAGAAGTTCATCTGCGCTTCGGCCATCGCCAGAATGCGGGCCAACTCGATGCGGCTGAAACCCAGCTCGTCGGCAATGGTATGCAGAATGGCGCGCTCGCCCTCCTCCACCCGCCCGTCGGCAAAGGCCGCCTGCAGTTGTACCTCGAGGAAGAAGCGCAGAATGTCGCGCTGCCCCAGACTGGCACGGCGGAACTCGGCCAGGGTCTCGCGCAGCGGGAAGTCGGCCTCCTTACCGAGACGAAACGACTCCTGCGCCCGGGCACGCTGTTCGCCCGCCAGCCGCATACGATCCATCAGGTTGGAGGCAACCCGGATCTCCTGTTCGGTCACCTGGCCGCTGGACTTGGCGATGTGACCCATCACCGAGAAAGTGGCATGGAAGAAGACGGCTTGCTGCTCCTGACTCGGACCGCGACGAAACGCCCCCTGCAGCCCCATGCCACGGTCGAAACGGTGGCCGATCCAGAGGCCAATCAGGGCGCCGATGATATTGCCGAGCAGAAAACCGAAGAAGGCGCCCAGCACCTTACCCCAAATACGCATGGTTCAAGACCTCTTGAAGTTAATGAGTGCGGGCCTGGAGCTGGTCATCCAGCTCGCGCAGTCGATCGACCGTGCCGATATCACGCCACTCGCCAGCGAGCAGGCTGCCGCCCACCCGCCCTTGCGCCATCCAGTCACGGAGCAGGGGCGCCAGTTTGCGGGCGCCGCCCGCGAGACCGGCAAAGGCCGCCGGATCATATAGTCCGACCCCGCTGAAGGTAAACGCTGGCGTATCCATGACTCGCCCTTCTTGCAGGGCAAAGTCCCCGCTCGGGTGCTGGGGCGGATTAGGCACCAGCCAAAGGTGGGCCAGATCCTCGCCCAGGGGCTGGCTGACCAGAGTGTGATAATCGAGATCGAGCCAGGTATCGCCGTTGATCACCAGAAAAGGGTCTGCCCCCAGTAGTGGCAGCGCCTGCACGATGCCGCCTGCGGTCTCCAGCGCGCTCTCCTCGGCTGACCAGTGGATGGTCACGCCAAGCGCACTGCCATCACCAAGGCTCTCAACCAGCTTGTGGCCGAGCCAGGCATGGTTGATCACCACTCGGTCACGCCAGCGGCTTTGAGTTTTCCGATGTGATGAACGATGAGCGGCTTGCCCCCCACCGCCAGCAGCGGCTTGGGCAGCAGGTCGGTCAGCGGGCGCATCCGCTCGCCACGGCCAGCGGCCAGGATCATCGCCTTCATGATTTAACTCCAGCATTGGCGATCCCCGGCAACACCACCTGCTCCAGCCACTGACCAAAACGGGCCAATCCCGGGTAGGCACTACCGTGAGTGCGACAGACATCCACCACATAGCCGAGGGTACGGGGAATATCCTTGAGATAGCCGGACTTGCCGTCGCGATGATAGAGCCGGGTAAAGATTCCGGCCGCTTTGAGGTGGCGCTGCATGCCGGTCAGATCGGCATCACGACGGAAACTGGCATAATCGAGCTCGCCAAGCAGACCCGCCTGTTGCAGGGTGGCAAAGCCATGGCGCATCCCTTCATCGATCACCTCGTCCGGCCAGCGCACGTAGCAATCTTTCAGCAAGGAGACCAGATCATAAGTGAGCGGCCCGATGACCATATCCTGAAAATCGATGATGGCCAGCCGGCTGCTCTCGGGGGTATCACCGCCACATACCATCAGGTTGCGACTGTGGAAATCCCGATGCATCACCCCCTGCGGCTGGGCCAGATTGCAGGCGGTGAGGCAGGCAAAGGTCTCGTCCAGCAGTTGCTGCTCTCCATGGCTCAGGGTCAGCTGCAGATGATGACCCAGCAGCCATTCGGGGAAAATGCTGTTCTCCCGCGCCATAAATGCCGCATCGAAGGGCTCAAGCGCCAGTTCAACCGCCCCCAGGCGGGGCAGCAAATCAATCGCCTTGCCATACCAGGCCAGCACGTTGTGCTCGTTCAGGCAGCTGATCAGCTGGGTATCGCCCAGATCACTGACCGCCAGCAGACCCTGTTCGTAGTCCACCGCCTTGACCTCTGGCGCCAACAGCTGACGCGCCTGCAAGGCGGCCGCGTTACGAACAAACTCATGATTTTTTTCGGTTTTCGGATTGGCATCCACCCACACAAGACCACCACCACGAGAGTAGCGGCGGAAGCTGGCATCACCGGAAATGAGGGTCAACTGAAGATTGGCATCACCGGAAATACGGCGTGCCCACTGCAATAGCAGGGAATCGCGATCGTGCATAAGTAGAGGACCAAGGTGGAAAGCAGCACTTGGCTGTTAGCCCTGGCCGCAATAATGCTTTATCATTGCCGGCTAACATAAAGCAATGACATGCAATGTCAACTCGATGAAACCTGTCGTAAAATGCATGCCTTGGATCAACCGTATCTATCACGGATTGCACGAGTCTTTCACATGACAAAATGGACACTGGGGTACCGCTATCCCATCGCCCTGACTATCAGCCTGGCCCCCGCACTCACCTCTATGATGGTGCAGGCGGCCCCGTTCGAAGCGCCGCCAGCCACCGGCATTCTAGATAGTCTCTGCTATGACTATGTTCCCAAGATAGAGAAGCCTGCATCGGATCAGGATGCCAACGCACAGCCGGTCGAGGTTGATGCTGACCGTCTCGAGGCCAAACAGGGCGGCACCGCCGTCTATGAAGGTGACGTCAAGGTTCGTCAGGGTGTTCGCAAGTTTGACTCCGACTATGCCCAGCTCGACCAGAAGAGCCGGGATGTCATCGCCATCGGCAACATCTATTACAACGACGGTCAGGTGACCGTCACCAGCGACAAGACCCTCAAATCCAACCTGGATACCAAGAACTCCGAACTGGAAGAGGGCAAGTATCAGGTGCATGGCTCACCGGTGCGCGGCTTTGCCAAGCGCGTGGTGATGACCAACAACAACCAGAACATCACCATGGAGGGGGCCCAGTACACCACCTGCCCCCCCGGTCAGGAAGTGTGGACCCTCAAGGCGGGCAGCATCGACATCGACCAGAAAGAGGTGTTTGGCGAAGCCTGGAACGCCAGCCTTTGGCTCTATGACTACCCGGTGTTCTACTTCCCCTATATCAACTTCCCCATCAAGGATGAGCGGAAGACCGGTCTGCTCTACCCGGGTTACAAGCAAAGTTCCAGCAACGGCATGGATATCACCCAGCCCTTCTACTGGAACATTGCCCCCAACTATGATGCCACCATCACCTCCCGTTTTATGGATAAACGCGGCCTGATGGAACAGGTGGAGTTCCGCTACATGCCGGACCCCGCACATGCAGGTATTCTGTACTTTGAAAATCTGGCGGATGACAAGCAGTACAGCCCGAGCAATCCGAGTCTGGCTAGCCTGTCCGATGGCCATCGCTACATGATGAACGTCCGACACGGCTCAGCCCTGATGGATGGCAGCCTGCGTTTTGGCATCGACTACACCCAGGTGCGTGACAAGGACTACAACTACTTCAACGACTTCAGCCCACAGGTCGGCACTCAGGTCGACAGCCAGTTGCAACAATCCTTTACCGCCGGCTACTACCAGCACAACTGGAACCTCACCTCCGAGGTGCGCCGCTACCAGATCCTGAGTCCGTATGCGCTGCTACCCCACGAGATGCTGCCGCGTATCGACTACAACTACTTCCAGCAGGGCAAGTGGTTCGATCTGGCCTGGAACAGCGAACTGACCAAGTTTGGCTATAACAGCGGCAGTGCCACCATCCAGCAAGCCGGTGAGCGCTATACCGCCACCCGTCTGCATCTGGCACCCACCCTGACTGTGCCCTTGGTGGATGCGCCGGGTTACTACCTGACCAGTCAGTACAAACTGATGTTTACCTCCTACAACCAGGAGGTACCCGATAATCTGGTTAGCCAGGACCGCAGCCGCTTCACCGATGCAGACAGCAAACAGTTGACCCTGAAAGAGGGCACCATTACCCGTACTCTGCCCTCCTTCCGCCTCAAGGGGGGCGTCAACTTCGATCGGCCGCTCGACTGGTATGATGGCAAGGGCACCCAGACCCTGGAGCCCGAGTTCCAGTACCTCTATATCCCTTACAAAAATCAGGACGAGATCGGGATCTACGACACCACCACCACCCGTCAGGACTACTACAGCCTGTTCAGCGATCGCCGCTTTGCCGGTCTCGACCGCATCAGCGATGCCAACCGGGTCACCGTTGGCCTGACCAGCCGGGTTTATGACAATGTGGGTGATGAACGGTTGCGTCTGGCGGTGGCCCAGGCCTTCGAAATGACACCACCCAAGGTGCGCCTCTACTCGTCCGATCCGGAAAGTACCAACGCACGCTCCCTGCTCTCGTTTGAGGGGGATGCCCGGATCACCGATGAGTGGTTTGCCCACGCAGGAACCCAGTACGATACCTCCGAGGGTGAATTTACGGCTGGCAACGGTGCAGTCGAGTACCGGACCGGCAAGCTGACCACTCAGGTCAACTACCGCTACATCAAGGATGGCAACCTGGACTATCGCTATCCGACCAACACGGCACTGGCAGAAGATCTGAGCCAGGCGGGTCTGGTGATGATGGCGCCGATCGCCGATCAGTGGCAGATGTATGGTGGTTACTACCGTGACATCAAGCAGGATGTGAACATTGACCGCAAGATTGGTGTCAAATACGACTCCTGCTGCTGGAGCATCAATATGAGCCTGGAGTGGCACAATCAGCCGGACAACGTCACCCTGAAGCCCACTTCGGAAAAAGTCATTGGTCTGCAGTTTGAAATGAAGGGACTTGGCAGCGTGGGTACAGGTGGCCGCAGCGTCACACTGGATACCGAGCTGTTGCCCTATGTTCGCCCGTTTAATCTGAAAGGCCAGCAATGATGCTGGCCCAGCCTTGAGAGATGGATATGAAAAAGACCCTGATTGCCCTGCTGACCGCGGGAATGTTCGGCGCCATGAGCCAGGCCGCACTGGCTGCGCCCGAGCTGATGGACAAGGTGCTGGCCGTGGTCAACAAGGACGTGGTGCTGTCCAGCCAACAGGACGCACTGGTCAACAAGGTAAAACTCTCCGCCAAGGAGAGCGGCCAGTCCCTGCCTGACGATGCCACCCTGCGCAAACAGGCGCTGGATCGCCTGATCCAGGAGAGCCTGCAGCTGCAACTGGCGGAGCGCCAGGGGCTGAAGATCAGCGACACCCAGCTGGAACAGGCTATTCAGGGCATCGCTGCCGACAACAAGATGACCCTGGATCAGCTGCGCGCCCAGCTCGCCCGTGAAGGGATGACCTATGCCCAATATCGGGAAGAGGTTCGCCGCGAGATCCTGATGAACGAGGTGCGCCGCAATCAGGTGCGCCGCCGTATCAACATCTCCGAGCAGGAGGTGAAGCAGGTGGTGGAGATCCTGAAGAAACAGGGTCAACAGCAGAACGAATACCACGTCGGCCATATCCAGATTGCCCTGCCGGACAACCCCACTGCCGCCCAGCTGGATGCCGCCAAGAGCAAGATCGAGCGCATTCTGACCGCCCTCAAGCAAGGTGCCGACTTCCGCAAACTGGCCATTGCCGAGAGTAACGGCCCCAAGGCGCTGGAAGGGGGCGACTGGGGCTGGATGAGCCCGCAAGAGATGCCGACCCTGATGGCGGAAGCAGTACAGGGCGCCAAGAAGGGCGACATCGTCGGCCCGCTGCGCTCCGGCGCCGGCCTGCACATCGTCAAGGTGTTCGACACCAAGGGCCAGCAGCAAGTGATGCAGACCGAGGTGAAAGCCCGTCACATCCTGATCAAGCCCTCCATCATCCTGAGCGAAGAGAAAGCCAAGGGGATGCTGGATGGCATTCTGCACGACATCAAGAGCGGCAAGGCCAGCTTCGCCAGCATGGCGGAGAAGTACTCCGAAGATCCAGGCTCTGCGGTGCAGGGTGGCGAACTGGGCTGGTCTGATCCCAACGTCTATGTGCCGGAGTTCCGCGACATGGTCAACCGTCTGCAACCGGGCCAGATCAGTGCCCCGTTCCGTACCAGCCACGGCTGGCACATCGTGCAGGTGGAAGATCGCCGCAGCCAGGATGCGACCGACAAGGCTCAGGAGCAGCGCGCCTACCAGCTGATCTACAATCGCCGCTTCGTGGAAGAGTCCCAGGCGTGGCTGGATGAGCTGCGTGACGAGGCCTACATCCAGATCGAAGGAGCCGGTAGCTGATGAGCTGCCGTCGCCTTGCCGTTACCCCGGGCGAACCGGCCGGGATCGGCCCGGATCTGGTGCTGCAGATTGCCCAGCAGGATTGGCCCCACCAGTTGGTGGTGATCGCCGATCCGGCGCTGCTGCGCGAGCGGGCGACCCTGCTTGGGCTGCCCATCGAGCTTGAGCCCTATGACGCAACCGCCCCTGATCATCCGCAGCGGGCGGGCACCCTGACCGTCTGTCCGGTCACCCTCGGCGCCCCCGTGGTGCCGGGCGAGCTGAACGAAGGCAATGGCGCCTATGTGCTGGCAACCCTGCAGCGCGCCTGTGATGGCAACATGAGCGGCGAATTTGCCGCCGTGGTGACCGGGCCGGCGCACAAGGGGATCATCAACCAGGCCGGGGTCTCGTTCAGCGGCCACACCGAGTTCTTTGCCCAGCAATCCAACACCGCAGATGTGGTAATGATGCTGGCAACCGAGGGGCTGCGGGTCGCACTGGCGACCACCCATATTCCGCTGGCCTATGTGGCGATGGCCATCACCGAGGATCGCCTCGGCAAGGTGATCCGGATCCTCAATGAGGATCTCGCCACCAAGTTTGGCATCGCCAAACCCCGTATTTACGTCTGCGGCCTCAACCCTCATGCCGGGGAAGGTGGCCATCTAGGACGTGAAGAGATTGACGTGATCGAACCCGCCCTGGCTACTTTGCGCCAGGAAGGGATCGATCTGGTCGGCCCGTTGCCGGCCGACACCCTGTTCCAGGAGAAATACCTCAAGGATGCGGATGCGGTACTCGCCATGTACCACGACCAGGGGCTGCCCGTGCTCAAATACAAGGGCTTCGGCAGTTCGGTCAATATCACTCTGGGGCTTCCCTTCATCCGCACTTCGGTGGATCACGGCACCGCGCTGGATCTGGCAGGCAAGGGCCTGGCCGATCCGGGTAGCCTTGTCACCGCGATTAACCACGCCATCAAGATGGTAGAGAAAAAAAGATATGAGCAGTAAGGTGCACATGGGCCACACGGCCCGTAAGCGTTTCGGTCAGAACTTCTTGCACGACCGGTATGTGATCGATCAGATCGTCGCCGCCATCAACCCGCAGCCGGGTCAGAATCTGGTGGAGATCGGTCCGGGTCTGGCCGCGCTGACCGAACCGGTCGCCGCCCAGATGGACAAAATGACCGTGGTCGAGCTTGACCGGGACTTGGCAGCTCGCCTGCGCGAGCACCCGACCCTCAAAGACAAGCTGACCGTCATCGAAGCTGATGCCATGCGTTTCGACTTCGGCACCCTGATGGGTGAAGGCAAGGGGCCGCTGCGCATCTTCGGCAACCTGCCCTACAACATCTCCACCCCGCTCATCTTCCACCTGTGCGAGTTTGCCGACCGGGTTGAAGACATGCACTTCATGCTGCAAAAAGAAGTGGTGTTGCGTCTGGCCGCTGGCCCGGGCAGCAAGGCTTATGGCCGGCTGAGCGTGATGACCCAGTACTACTGTCAGGTAGTGCCTGTGCTGGAAGTGGGCCCGGGCGCCTTCAAACCGGCGCCGAAAGTGGACTCTGCCGTGGTTCGCCTGATCCCGCACAAGAATCCGACCATAGTCGCAAAAGACATTCGTTGTCTGAATCGCGTCTGTACCGAGGGCTTTGGCCAGCGTCGCAAGACCATCCGCAACAGCTTCTCCAACTTCATCACCGACGCCCAGCTGACCGAGCTTGGTATCGATGGCAACCTGCGCCCGGAGAATCTCTCCCTCGAGCAGTTTGTCATGATCGCCAACTGGCTGGCGGATCAGCAACAGGCCTGATCCTGTGGCACTCCCGCACATCGAGATCCGCCCATACCCCGTGTATGTGGCGGGCTCCAAAGACCCTTACCAGTTTCACTATCTGATCGAGATTGAGAATCTGGGGCCCGGCCCGGTGCAACTGCTGCATCGGCGCTGGCTCATCACCGATGCCAATGGCAAGATGCAGGAAGTGGCAGGCCCGGGCGTGGTCGGGGAACAACCCGTCATTGCCGAAGGTGAGACCTACCGCTACCAGAGCGGCGTGCCGCTGGCGACCCCGCTTGGGGTGATGGAAGGGAGCTATACCCTGCAAGATGGCTCTGGTCAGCAGTTTGAGGCGCCCATCGCCCCCTTCACGCTGGCCATCCCCAATATTATCAACTGAGGTTTCATGGCGAACTGTTTTGTCGGTGACATCCAGGGCTGTTACGACGACTTGCGCCGTCTGCTGGATCTTGCCACGTTCGATCCCGAAAATGACGTGCTCTGGCTCTGCGGCGATCTGGTCGCTCGCGGCCCGGACTCCCTCAATACCCTGCGTTTTGTCAAAGGGCTGGGCAACCGCGCCGTCACCGTGCTCGGTAACCACGACCTGCACCTGCTGGCGGTCGCCGATGGCGTTGCACCGCTCAAGAAGAAAGACAAGCTGCAAAGCCTGATGGATGCCCCTGATCGGGATGAACTGCTGGAGTGGCTGCGCCACCGCCCACTGCTGGCCGAACATCCGGATCTCCCCATCATGATGGTGCATGCCGGGATCTCCCCCGCATGGGATGTCCGCACCGCGCGCAACTGCGCCCGCGAGGTAGAGAGCCTGCTGCGCGGTGACCAGTACAGCTGGCTGCTGCACAACATGTACGGCGACCAGCCCGATGGCTGGAAAGATGATCTGGTCGGGATCGACCGCTACCGCTACATCATCAACACCTTCACCCGGATGCGCTTCTGCTATTTCGACGGTCGTCTCGACTTCAAATGCAAGAAGGGCCCCAAGGAGTCGACCCCGGGCCTGCGGCCCTGGTTCGAGCAGCGCGAGCATCACGTGGACGACCCCATTCTGGTGTTCGGCCACTGGGCAGCCCTGATGGGCAACACCGGCAAGAGCGATATCAAGGCGCTCGATACCGGATGTGTCTGGGGCAACAGCCTGACCCTGTGGCGCTACGAGGATGATGCGCTGATCGCCACCCCCTGCCCGGTCCACGCCAGCTAGGGGTAGCACTGCAATCAGGCGGTCGCGATCGCTGCCGCACGGATTGCCACAACCCGTTCCAATAACAAAGCCCGGCAATCTGCCGGGCTTGCTGTTTTAGGTTCCCTGTTTTCCGGCGAATGAAGTTACAACTTGCGCCCCAGCCGCTTCTCGATCTGGCGCCTCTCCCACTCGGGGCCAAACAGCTTGAAGGGCTGAAACACCCGAACAGCATGGGAGGCAAGTCCCAGCCCCCAACCCAGGGTTGGCCACCAGGCCCAGATGTACTCGGGATTGCTCAGGTAGTTGATGACAAACAGCCCGCAGATCACCACCACGTAGCTGGCGACATGGTGATAGAAGCCCTTGAGCTCCTCCACATAGCGCATTGCCGCCCGCTCCTCTGCCGATACCTGCACCGCATCCTGACCCATAGTGTCACTTCCTCTCATCTCGCGCTCCTGTTGCTCTGATCCATCCAGTTGAGCCACATCGAGTTCAAAGACGGCGGCCAGGGCCTTGAGAGATTCCAGTCCGGGTTGCTGCCCCTGCTCGATCCGCTGGATAGTGCGGACACTCAAACCAGTCAACGTTGCCAACTGATCCTGAGACCAACCCCGTTGCAATCTCAACTTCCTGACGATCATCTCGAACTCCTTGTGGTAATTGACAGGACCAGCATAGGGCTTGCGCCGCGAAAGGTGACACGACAGATAGCCGACATACATCTGACAGTCCTTTAAAATCAGATGGTTAAGATTTTGATCTTGTCAGTCAGCCGCTCGTTCCCCCAGATATTGCACAAACCGTAACAGATAACCATCGGGATCCTGCAGCAAAAATTCGCGCTGCCCGGCCAGCATCTCGCCCACTGGATACCAGACCTCAGTGGGCTGCCGGAAAAGTGCAATCTCGGCGGCCTGCAAGCGGTCGAGTAGCGGCTGGATCTCGGTCAGCTCCATCTGCAGATTGATCCCCCGACCGAACGGTGGCTCCAGCGCCCCGACCTGCCAACCCGCCGGATGTACCTGCTCCAGCATCAGTTGTACCTGTTGCTGCTCAAGATAAGCAAAAGGAGGGTCATCGCGCCGATAGCGGACCGAGAAGCCCAACAAACCGGTATAGAAAACCAGAGCTCGAGCCAGATCGGTAACAGACAGCTCCGGTACCATGGGATTCCAATACACCTCATCCACCGCGACAGTAGGGTTCGTCATGGCTTACAGGCTCTGCATCAGCTCGGCGGCAATTTCAAAGGAGCGCAATCGGGCCTGATGATCGACGATGGGCCCATTGAACATCAGCTCATCGGCACGGGTTTCCGCCAGCAGCGCCTTGAGGCCATGACGAACCTGCTCCGGGTTGCCCACCAGAGAGCGGGCCAGGGTCTGCTCCATCGCCATCAGCTCACGGGGTGCCCACTCGTCACCAAGCTGGACGACCGGCGCGGGCAGCTTGCCCGCATCACCGCGATGAAGGCGCAAGAACTGCTGCTGCACGGTAGTGAACTGGAAGCGGGCCTCCCGCTCACTGTCGGCGGCGATCATGTTGATGCAGACCACCGCATGGGGCTTGGGCCAGCGAGCGGAGGGGCGATACTGGCTGCGGTAGATCTCCAGCGCCTGCAGCAACATGGCGGGCGCGAAATGGGAAGCAAAACCGAACGGCAAGCCCATCGCCGCTGCAAGTTGCGCGCTGTAGAGGCTGGAGCCCAGCAGCCAGATGGGCAGATGCAATCCCTGACCGGGCACCGCCTGCACCACGCCGATCTCGTCGCCAAAGTAGCTCATGAGCTCGCGCACATCGGCCGGGAAATCATCCACCTCGCCACTACGCATACGCCGTAGCGCCCGCATGGTGCGCTGATCGGTACCGGGGGCGCGGCCAAGGCCAAGGTCGATGCGGTCGGGATAGAGAGAAGCCAAGGTGCCAAACTGTTCGGCAATCACCAGCGGCGAGTGGTTCGGCAGCATGATGCCACCCGCGCCGATCCGCAGAGCGGTGGTGGCTTCGGCCAGATGGCCGATCAGCACCGAGGTGGCGGCACTGGCAATGCCCGGCATGTTGTGATGTTCGGCCAGCCAGTAGCGCTGGTAACCCCAACCCTCGGCATGGCGGGCAAGATCCCGTGAACGACGAAACGACTCGGCAGGCACGGAACCTTCGGCAACAGGCACCAGATCGAGCACGGAATAGGGGATGGCAGACATGGGTCACTCCATTGATTTACAGACCAGTAACAAGTGGGGCAATGTAGCACGGGATACCTGAATGAATCACTATCTCCTGCCACACTCTGCCTGCCAAGTGGCAGCAATCGAACGGAACAAATCTCAGGCAATTATTGTTTGAATGCTCATCCTGCTGGCCGCGCAAGCCCGGGGGTGGATCATATTTTCTTACATTTGCGGGCTGGCCTGAGCGCCCCCGGCTGGTTATAACGGTGCCCCTATAGCGAAGGGGGAGCAACAGACTCCCCCTCACTCTTTGTCACACCACACTGTTCAGGTTATCTATGTCAAAACATCTCGTTCTGCTGGGCGCGCTGACGCTTTCCGGTTGCGCCCTGTTGTCTCCTCCCGCCCCCACCGTCACCCCGGTGCACCTTGCCGATCCCAGCCTGCGTGGCTTCTACATCGAGTGCAGCAGCATGAAAGCCTGCTTCCAGCAGGCCAACCAGACCTGCCCGCAAGGTTACAAGGAGACCGACCGCCGCCAGCAGACGCTCTACAGCACCCAGTATCTGGGGGGAAGCTATGACGACGAAAAGAAGGTCTACAAAGCAGCCAAGCCCTATCGCATCGCCAACACGGTCCACTCCCTGACTATCCAGTGTCCTGTCACTACAGGCTGAGCCAACCGAAGGGGTACTCTCTCCCGTTACTGCGAAAAAGAAAACGGTCAACCGAGGTTGACCGTTTTTCACTGCGCAGCGCCCTTAGAACAGCAGGTGTACCACCCCGGCAATAACCGGCAAGGTAACCAAAGTACGCAGCAGGAAGATAACGAACAGTTCCCACAGCTTGACCGGGATCTTGCTGCCCAGCAGCAGGGCGCCCACTTCCGACATATAGATCAGCTGGGTTACCGACATGGCGGCAATCACGAAGCGGGTCATGTCGCTCTCGATGGTCGAGGCCAGCACCGCCGGAATGAACATGTCGGCAAAACCGACCATGATGGTCTTGGAAGCCGCTTCCGCCTCCGGCAGTTGCAGCAGCTCCAGCAAGGGGACGAACGGGGCGCCAAGCCAGTTGAAGATAGGGGTATGTTCGGCCAGCATCAGGGCACAGGTACCTATCGCCATCACCACCGGCAGCACGCCAAACACCATATCCAGTGCATTCTTCACCCCTTCCCGCGCGACGGCGCCGAGATCAGTCATGCTGTCAGCCTTGGTCAGGGCACGCTCGAAACCATAGCTCATCACGCTGTGCTGGTGTGGCACGGCTTCCTGCTTGCGGCACAGGGGGGTGCCATCGGCATAGATGTCCTTTTTCCAGCAGAGCGGTGGCAGACGCGGCACCACGATGGCGGCGACCACCCCCGCCAGACAGACGGTCAGATAAAAGGGAACGAACATGTGCTCCAGCTTCACCTGGGAGATCACCACCAGACAGAAGGTGATGGAGACCGCAGAGAAGGTGGTGCCAATCACCGCAGCTTCACGCTGGGTGTAGAACTTCCCTTCGTACTGCTTGCTGGTCAGCAGGATGCCGACGCTGCCATCGCCAAGCCAGGAGGCAAAGCAGTCCACTGCGGAGCGACCCGGCAACCGGAAGACAGGACGCATGATGCGGGTCATCATGGTGCCGACAAATTCCAGCAGCCCGAAATCGAGCAGCAACGGCAGCAGCAGGCCGGCAAAAATGAAGACTGAAAACAGCACCGGCAGCAGATCGTTGAGCACAAGTCCACCGGTTGCGCCGGAGTAAAGCACCTCTGGCCCCACCTGGAAGAAGGTCAGCAACACGAAGATACCGCCCAATACCCGCACGCAGGCCCAGAAAGGGGAGACATTAAACAAGCTGTTGAGGAAAGGACGACGCACCAGAATCGCTGGCTTGAACAGCCAGGCAATCAGCGTCATCAGCATGGTGGTGGTGATCACCGCACTGACCATGGCGACCAGATAATCGGCAAAAACGCGCTGTACCAGCTTGGCCAGCACGGCCACCGGGATGGTGACGTTACCGTCATAGACGACCGGCGTCATGAACAGCAGGATCCCGATAAGTGACGGAACCAGAAACATCAACAAGTTACGGCGAGTATTGACCGCAGGTGCTTCGAGACTCTTTTCCAACATGATATGACTGCCCTAATGTTACTTTTCCCTAGCCCGGCCAACCTGCGTATTCATGCATTAACCGGCAAAACGGGCGCAAGAATACTCTAAAAAAATGCACAAACAAGCCCTTAAGGCAGAAATTTGCGCATAAATATCTCCACGGGCAAACCTTCCATTAAAACAATAAGATACAGCGGCGCATATCGATTCAATCGACATCGCCAGATGATTGTTTCGTTATTGTTAATTTTGGTGGGCAGTATAATCGGTTATCAGTAGCAGGCAATAAGTGACATCACAAATATACCTAATGAGTTGCTGCTCGATAGACATAAAAAAACCGGAGCCTGTTCAGGCTCCGGTTTTCAATGAGAGTGACGGGGATCAGTCACGGACGTAGATGACTTCAACGCCATCATCTTCGTCGTCATCCCAATCGTCATCATCAAGCCCTTCATCGAAGGCAAGAGAGGCAGCCAGTGCTTCCGCTTCAGCCTTGGCCAACTGGTTCTTGTGGTAGTCGTCCCACTTGAACTCCACCTTCTCGATGGCGTCTTTGGCATCTTCCGCCAGCTGACGGGGCATGGTATCCAGCAGATCCAGAATGTCGTAGCAGACCTTCTTGGTGCCTTCCTTGCTGATGGCAGTGATGGCATAGACCGGACCTTCGTGGTTCAGGGCCGCCTTGACGCGATCCATCACCTCCTGGGCTTCTTCCTCCAGGATCAGATCCATCTTGTTGAACACCAACCAGCGCGGCTTGCCAGCCAGTTCAGGGCTGTACTTCTCCAGCTCCTTGACGATGGTCACGGCATTTTCAGCAGGATCGGAGCCATCAACCGGGCAGATATCCACCAGGTGGATCAGCACGCGGCAACGCTCGAGGTGTTTCAGGAAGCGGATACCCAAGCCTGCGCCTTCGGCTGCGCCTTCGATCAGACCCGGGATATCGGCGATCACGAAGGAGCGGGAGTTCTCGCCACGCACCACACCCAAGTTCGGTACCAGGGTAGTGAAGGGGTAATCAGCTACTTTCGGGCGAGCCGCAGAAACGGCGCGAATAAAGGTAGACTTGCCTGCGTTGGGCAGACCCAGCATGCCGACATCGGCCAGCAGCAGCAGCTCCAGCTTCAGAGTACGCACTTCACCCGGAGTACCATTACTCTTCTGGCGGGGAGCACGGTTGACGGAGCTCTTGAAGCGGGTGTTACCCAGACCATGGAAACCACCTTTGGCAACCAGCAGCTTCTGCTCGTGGTGGGTCAGATCCCCCAGCAGTTCACCGGTATCTTCATCGGTCGCTCGGGTACCGACCGGCACGCGCAGGATCTTGTCCTTGCCGCGGCGACCGGTACAGTTGGCGCTCTGGCCATTCTCACCGCGCTCGGCAGCATGGAAACGTTCGAAACGGTAGTCGATCAGGGTATTTAGGTTCTCGTCGGCGATCAGATATACGTCGCCACCGTCACCGCCGTCACCGCCATCCGGACCACCGTTGGGAATATATTTTTCACGGCGAAAGCTTACACAACCGTTACCACCGTCACCGGCATCGACTCGAATCTGGACTTCATCAACAAACTTCATAGGTAACCGTCACCTTAATTCGAAAAACCGATACGCAATTATAGTGGTACAGACCCCTGCGGGCGATACGCATCTTGCCAATCATGCCCCTCAGAGCCAAAGTCAGCTGCGTTCCGTTTTTTCGTCAACGACATCAGAAAGACGTCAGAAAAACAAAAGCCCCGCCTGTTGGCGGGGCTTCGGATCCTTGCGGTCCGTAATTACTCAGCAACGATGCTAACGTACTTACGATTCAGCGGACCTTTAACTTCGAACAGGATTTTACCAGTCGCGGTAGCGAACAGGGTGTGATCCTTGCCCAGACCAACGTTGGTGCCAGCGTGGAACTTAGTACCACGTTGACGAACGATGATGCTGCCAGCCAGAACTGTTTCGCCGCCGAAACGCTTCACGCCCAGGCGTTTAGCTTCAGAATCGCGACCGTTGCGGGATGAACCGCCAGCTTTTTTGTGTGCCATTTATCGGACTCCTCTAATTAAGCGCTGATGCCAGTGATTTTGACTTCAGTGAACCACTGACGGTGGCCCGCTTGCTTACGATGGTGCTTACGACGACGGAACTTGACGATAGTCACTTTCTCGCCACGGCCGTGAGCCACAACTTCAGCTACAACCTTGCCACCTTCAACGAAAGGAGCACCTACTTTAAAAGTGTCGCCTGCAGCAACCATCAGAACTTCGTTGAAGTCGATGGTAGCGCCAGTCTCAACGTTCAGCTTTTCCAGACGAACGATTTGACCTTCGGCCACACGGTGTTGTTTTCCGCCGCTTTGGAATACCGCGTACATTTGATTAACTCCGTAAAGGCATGTCTTTTGCTCAAGGCTAGACATGCGCAAAAACCTATAACAATGGGCGGGCATTCTACGCAAATCGATCTGCTCAGGCAAGGCCAATTTAGCAAAAAGTTTATTTTGTGCGCATATCTGCCGCCGTGGATAAACGCCTAACTGTAACCCATTGTGAAATCGTGTAGAATCCCTGCCATTACTAAAATCGCAGTTATTGCTGCTGTCACGTTACGAGACTTATGGACCAACAGACTATCCGTGCGCTCTGTGCCGCCGACATGACGGCGGTCAATGAACTGATCCTGGCCCGACTCCAGTCCGACGTTAGTCTGATTAATCAGCTGGGTTTCTACATTGTCAGCGCCGGCGGGAAACGGATGCGCCCCATGCTGACCGTGATGGCTGCGCGTGCGCTGGGCTATGAGGGTGAGGATCACCTGAAACTGGCCGCCATCATCGAATTCATTCACACCTCTACCCTGCTGCATGACGACGTGGTCGACGAATCCGACCTGCGCCGTGGCCGGGAGACCGCCAACGCCATGTTTGGCAATGCCGCCAGCGTACTGGTCGGTGACTACCTTTATAGCCGCTCCTTCCAGATGATGGCCGAACTCTCCAACCTGCGGGTGATGGAGATCCTCTCGGATGCCACCAACACCATCGCCGAAGGGGAAGTGTTGCAGCTGATGAACTGCAACGACCCGGATACCACCGAAGAGAGCTACATGACGGTCATCTACTGCAAGACCGCCAAACTGTTCGAGGCCGCTACCCGGCTCGCCGCCGTGCTGACCCATCAGCCCGAGCCCGTCGAACAGGCCATGACCGATTACGGCAAGTATCTGGGCACCGCGTTCCAGATCATCGATGACGTGATGGACTACTGCTCCCAGAGCGAAGAGATGGGCAAGAACGTCGGCGACGATCTGGCCGAAGGCAAACCGACCCTGCCGCTGCTGCGCGCCATGGAAGTGGGTACGCCGGAAGAGCGCCAGCTGGTGCGCGATGCCATCGAGCACCGCAACGGCATGGAGCATCTTGAGCAGATCCTCGGCATTCTCGACCGCACTGGCGCGCTGGAGTACTCCCGCATGCGTGCCAGGGAAGAGGCCGACAAGGCCATTGCCGCCCTCGCTATCCTGCCTGACACCCCGCACAAACAGGCGCTGGAAACACTGGCCCACATGGCCGTGCAGCGCAGTGCCTGAGTAAACGACATGGATGAAAAAAGAGGCCTTCGGCCTCTTTTTTATTGTCTGCTATCTGCTGGACAGTGTATTGCGCCAGACTCAGCGACTCAGCATCCAGAGGATCACGCTACCTGCCACCACTAGCGAGCCGCCGATACGGCGCAACTGCTCCGCAGGCTGATCGCTAAGCAGCCGCAACATCTGCTGCCATGCCCTGGGCATCAACAACGGGCCTAGCCCCTCGAACAACAGCAGCAATCCCAACCCCATCAGCATGGATGTCAGCATCCGATCTCCTTCAATGCAACCAGCCCCTCGGGTCAACGGCTGGCATTGGCACCAAAAACAAAAAGGGTCTGACAATGCAGACCCTTTGAATGTGACCTCGTGGCGATTACTGCTTGGTGCCGTGAGGAGACTTGAGGTAACGGAAGAACTCGCTGTCCGGCTTCAACACCATCAGGTCGTTACCACCGGCGAAGCTCTTGCGATAGGCCTCCATGCTACGCACGAAGCTGAAAAACTCGGGGTCTTTCTTGTAGCTGTCGGCATAGATCTTGGCGGCTTCCGCATCCCCTTCACCACGCAGTTGGCGAGCGTTACTCTCGGCGTCGGCGATCATGACGGTTACCTTGCGGTCGATATCGGCACGCAGGATTTCAGCCTTCTCGCGACCCTGAGAGCGGTGCTCACGGGCGACTGCGGTACGTTCGGCACGCATCCGTTGGTAGATGGAGTTGGAGACTTCCACCGGCAGGTTGATCTGCTTGATCCGCACATCCACCACCTTGATACCGAGCTCGGAGGAGCGCGCCATCTTCTTCAGGGCATCTTCCATCACGGTACTGCGCTCACCGGAGACGATATCCTTGATGGTGCGGTTACCGATCTCGGAACGCAGACCGTTGTTGATCTTGCGCTTGAGCAGATCTTCAGCCTGCAGCTTGTTGCCACCACCGGTTGCCAGGTAGTACTTGGAGAAGTCCTCGATCTTCCACTTCACGTAGGAGTCGATGATCAGGTCTTTCTTCTCGGAGGTGACAAAACGGTCGGCCTGGCTGTCAATGGTCTGGATGCGGGCATCCATCTTGCGAACCTGGTCGATGAGCGGCACCTTGAAGTGCAGGCCCGGCTCATAGAGGCGGGGTTCACCGGAGTCAACCCGCTTCACCTTGCCAAACTGCACCACAATCCCCTTCTGACCTTCATCAACGATAAAGACAGAGGAGAAGCAGACCATGGCCGCGACAGCGATTGCACCAATAGCTAGCTTTTTCATCTATCAGTTTCTCCCTGAGCTGAAGCGGTCACCGCTACGCAGCGGCATTGTCGGCGTAGAGTTGGCACCCTCGTTGGAAACGGGGACCTGCTCTGTGACCGGGGCGACAGTGGCACGATCAGACTGGGCTGCTTTCGGCTTGCCAGACAGCTTGTCGAGCGGCAGGTAGATCATGCTGTTGTTGCCAGCCGGCATGTCGACCACCACCTTGTTGGCCTGCTGATAGAGCTCTTCCATGGTTTCCAGATAGATACGCTCACGGGTCAGCTCGGGGGCAGCCAGATACTGGGGCAGCAGCTCGTTGAAGCGAGCAACTTCACCCTGGGCTTTCAACACGATCTGGGACTTGTAAGCTTCCGCTTCCTGCTCCAGACGCTTCACCTGGCCACGGGCCTTGGGCTCCACTTCACGGGCATAGGCTTCTGCTTCACGAATGAAACGCTGTTCATCTTCCTGAGCGGAGATGGCGTCATCAAACGCGTCTTTCACCTCTTCCGGCGGACGCGCCGGCAGGAAGTTGACGTCGACGATCTGCAGACCCATCTGGTAAGGCTCGATGATGCCATCGATCACCTGCCAGGTCTCCTGACGCACCTTCTCACGACCGGTAGTCAGGACGTCATCCATCCGGGTATGACCCACCACGTAGCGCAGGGCGCTATCGGTGGCCTGACCCAGACTCTCGTCGGCATTGGTCACGCTGAACAGATACTGCTCGGGATTGACCACACGGTACTGCACGTCCATCTCGACCCGTACCACGTTCTCATCCTGAGTCAGCATGAAACCGGAGGCAGGCAGGGAGCGCACAGACTCGACGTCCACCGGGATCACCTGATCGATAAAGGTCGGCTTCCAGCGCAGGCCCGGCTCGACAATATGGGAAAACTTGCCAAACCGCAGCACGGCACCACGCTCCGCTTCGCGAATGGTGTAGAAGCCGCTGACGACCCACACCACCACAGCCACAACCAGCGCGATGGAGATACCAAAGCGACCTACATCGCCGCCAGATTTGCCGCCACCAAACAAGCCACCGAAACGGCGACTCACTTTGCGCAGCATTTCATCCAGATCAGGGGGTCCCTGATTCTTGCCGTTATTCCCCCAAGGGTCACGGTCTTTGCCGTTGTTACCAGGCTCATTCCAAGCCATCAGCGTCTCCATTAATACATGCGGATGGATATCATCTCTATCGGGCCATCATACGTTGCGAAGCCCCTAAGGGTTCACCTTCATCAACGAATCAATGCCTGATAAAGCGTTGTAAACTCTCACCTTCCTGTTTCACGAGGCGGTTCCAGTCGGCCACTTGCAAGCGGACTTCCAGCACGAAATCACCCTCCTCGCTAAAACCTTCCTGCTCAATCCCTTTCAGCTGATAGAGCGCACTGCGCAATCTCGCGGCAGAAGGAGGCAACTGCAGGGTGTGATGCACCATGGAGCCAGCCAGCAATTCGGTCAGCGCCGTAAACAGATGCTCACAACCTTCACCGGTCTGGGCCGACAACCAGACGCGCAACGGGCGCCCCTCGTCATCTCGCTCCAGACCTGCCGGACGATCCGCCAGCTTGTCGATCTTGTTGCAGATCATCAGCTGGGGCCTGTCATCGGCTTCGATCTCGGCGAGCACCTGCTGCACGGAGTCGATATTCTCCTGCATCTGCTCATCGGCACAGTCCACCACATGCAGCAGCAGATCCGCTTCACGGGTCTCCTGCAGGGTCGCCTTGAAGGCCGCGACCAGATCATGGGGCAAGTGTCGAATAAATCCAACTGTATCCGCCAAAATCACATCACCCACATCCCGGATCACCAGTTTACGCAGGGTGGGATCCAGAGTTGCGAACAATTGGTCGGCAGCATACACGCTGGCAGCTGTAAGTTGGTTGAACAAAGTGGACTTTCCGGCGTTGGTGTAACCAACCAGTGACACCGTCGGCACTTCGTTGCGATTGCGGGCGCGGCGTCCCTGCTCCCGCTGCTTGGCCACCTTGTCGAGCCGACGCAAAATCGCCTTGATGCGTTCCCGCAGCAGACGTCGGTCAGTTTCAAGCTGGGTTTCACCCGGGCCACGCAGACCGATCCCGCCCTTTTGACGTTCAAGGTGGGTCCAGCCTCGCACCAGACGAGTGGAAAGATGGCGCAACTGGGCCAGTTCGACCTGCAGTTTACCTTCGTGGGTACGGGCGCGCTGGGCAAAGATATCGAGGATCAGGCCGGTTCGGTCCACCACCCGGCACTGGAACAGACGCTCCAGGTTGCGCTCCTGGGCAGGGGTCAGGGCATGGTTGAAGATGACGACGTCGGCATCCAGCATCTGGACTTGGGACGCGATCTCTTCAGCCTTGCCACTGCCGACAAAAAATTTGGCACTGGGCGCACTGCGACTGGTGGTAATTACCCCCAGCGCATTGACTCCGGCCGAGCTCACCAACATCTTGAGCTCTTCCAGATCCTCCCGCTCACCCTCATCACTGAAGTTGACATGCACCAGAACGGCCTGTTCGCCAGCTTCATAACGGTCAAACAAGCGCTTGCTCCTTAACAGGAATCATGATGAATCTGAGTTGGCGAGTCGACTCGCCCAGGGATATCACGCCTCGGCATCACCCTGTTCATCAGCCGCGCCACCCGGAGTGGGCTGGTGATGATTGACGGCACGGGCCGGTACGACAGTCGAGATGGCGTGCTTGTAAACCATCTGGCTCACGGTGTTTTTCAGCAGGATAACAAACTGGTCAAAAGACTCGATCTGACCTTGCAGTTTGATGCCGTTCACCAAATAGATAGAAACAGGAATCCGCTCACGGCGCAGCGCATTCAAAAACGGGTCTTGGAGAGATTGCCCCTTAGCCATTTTTCTTTTCCTTATAGTTTGTTGTTTTTAAACACCGAATATCAATATAACAACCTGATTATACAGGGAGTGTCAAGCCGCACCAGCGCGAGCAAGCACGCGGTCGAGATTGCCAGACTCACCAGATTCCAACCAGGTCACGTCGGGCCAGCCGCGCAACCAGGTCATCTGTCGTTTTGCCAATTGGCGTGTGGCAACAATGCCACGATAACGCATCTCATCATACCCCACTTCATCGCACAGGTAGTCCCACATTTGGCGATAACCCACACAGCGAATGGAGGGGAGATCCGGGGTCAGATCGCCGCGCGCCATCAGCGCACGAACCTCCTGTTCAAAGCCACCTTGCAGCATCTTGTCAAAGCGCTGTTCGATCCGCTGATGCAGCACGGCGCGATCGCTCGGGGCGATGGCAAACTGCAGCACCCGATAGGGCAAGCCCTCCCCCTGCACCTGCGTCAGCTCGGTAAGGGTCTTGCCGCTGATGCGGTAGACCTCCAGCGCCCGAGAGAGTCGCTGCGGGTCATTGGGGTGAATTCGCGCTCCTGCCACCGGGTCGATGCGTACCAGCTCATCGTGCAGCGCCTGCCAACCGAGGCGGGCAGCCTCTTCCTCAATCCCGGCTCGAATGGCGGGATCGGCGGAGGGCAGCGGGGACAATCCCTCCAGCAGCGCCTTGAAATAGAGCATGGTGCCGCCTACCAGCAGCGGAATGCGGCCACGGTCGGCGATCTCTTTCATCTCCCGCAGGGCATCCTTGCAAAAATCGGCTGCCGAATAGCTCACAGCAGGATCAAGAATATCGATCAGCCGGTGCGGGGCCCGCGCCAGCTCATCGGCAGTCGGCTTGGCCGTACCGATATCCATGCCGCGATAGATCAGCGCAGAATCGACGCTGATGATGTCGCAGGGCAGCGCCTGGCACAGTTCAATGGCGAGATCCGTCTTGCCGGAGGCCGTCGGCCCCATCAGAAAAATTGCGGTCGGCAAGTCACTCGCCATGTTCAAACTCCTCCAGCACGGTCGCCAGCGAAAGGGGGCGCACCATGCGAATGTCTGCCAGTTGGTCACTGAAATCGGTCACAAGTTCCGTCAGCAGACGACTGGCAGTTGAAAAATCGTATATCTTCTCGCGGCTTATCCCCTGCTCCACCAGCCATTGGCATAATACTTCAGCCTGCTGACCAGCATCACTGTCAGATCCGCCCTCGATAATTTGCAGCAATTCGGGTAACAGACGCACCAGATCGGTCTGGCGCAGCAGAGCCGGCACCCGAGTCAGGATCATGGTGTCGCGCCCCCCGCTTTTCAACTCCAGCCCCATCCGTTTCAGCAAACGTTCCTGCTCGGTCACCAGCGCGATCAAATTCTTCGGCAATTTGAAGGAGACCGGCAGCAACAGCGGCTGGGCCGCCAGTCCCTGGCCCCAGGTCTCCAGCAGCCAGTGGCGTAGCAGCACCCGCTCGGCGCGTACCAGCGAAAGCAGGGCCAGCTGCTTATCCCACTCGATCAACAGGTAGGCCTGCTCCACCAGTGTCAGGGCACGACATCCCCCCTGTTTGGGTGACGGCACTGTATCGGTGGGCTGCACAGGAGCAGCCTCAGTTGCGATAGGCAGCGTAGTGAGCAGAGCGCCCATGCCGCGCATCGCCTCCCGACTCGGCGGCTCAGGTGGTTGATAATTGCTGGCTCGACCTGCACCACCACCGTTCCCTTCCCGCACCTGTGCAGGTGCCCGGTAGCTGTGCTCGGCACCGTACCACTCCGGGCGTGGCGCCTGACCGGGATATTCAATCTGCGGACTGACCGGCAACTCGACCAGGGTTTCGGCCAGCGGCGCGTCCTGATGAGCGGCGCTGACTCCTTCGCGGCGCAGCGCGGTAAACAATGCCTGAAAGATAAAGTCGTGGATCAACCGCGCCTGATGGAAGCGCACCTCATGCTTGGCCGGGTGGACGTTGACATCCACCTGACGGGGATCCAGCTCGATATAGAGCACATAAGCGGCGAAGCGGTCGGGAGGCAGCAACTCGTCATAGGCCTGACGAATGGCGTGGTTGATGAGCTTGTCGCGCATCATCCGGCCGTTGACATAGGTGTATTGCAGATCGTTTTGCGGTCTTGCCCCCTCCGGAGTCGCCAGCCAGCCCCACAGCCGCACGTCGCTATGCTCGCTCTCCACCGCCAGCGCATGGTGCATGAAGGGGGTGCCGCAAACGGCGGCGAGACGTCGCTCCTGCTCCGGCACGGTATTGGCGGCCTTGTACTGGCGCACCACCTTGCCATTGTGGCGCAGGATCAGGGTGGCATCGAAGCGGGAGAGCGCGATGCGGCGCACCAGCTCGTCGATATGGGCAAACTCGGTCTTTTCACTGCGCATGAACTTGCGCCGCGCCGGGGTATTGAAGAAGAGATCCACCACCTCCACTGTGGTGCCCACAGGATGGGCCGCCGGCTTGATGGTGACGCTCATCTCCCGCCCTTCCGCCTGGGCTTGCCAGGCTTCGGACTGCTCGGCGGTACGGGAGGTGAAGGTGAGACGGGAGACCGAGCTGATGGAAGCGAGCGCCTCGCCACGAAAACCGAGGCTGTTGATCCCTTCCAGATCATCCAGCGTGGCCACCTTGGAGGTCGCATGACGCGACAGCGCCAGCACCAACTCATCTTTGGCGACGCCACAGCCGTTGTCACGGATGCGGATCAGCTTGGCGCCCCCCTTGTCGATGTCGATCTCGACCCGGTCGGCCCCCGCATCCAGGCTGTTCTCCACCAGCTCTTTCACCACAGAAGAGGGCCGCTCCACCACCTCTCCGGCTGCAATCTGGTTGGCCAGAATGGGTGGCAAAATACGGATCGGCATCATTTACTCCTGAATTTCAATCTTGCGGATAGAGAGCCGTTCCACCACCTCTCCACCAACCGGAATCTGGTTGGCCAAGATAGGGGGCAATATACGGATCGGCATCACTTACTCCTGAATTTCAATCTTGCGGATAGAGAGCCGTTCCACCACCTCTCCACCAACCGGAATCTGGTTGGCCAGGATAGGGGGCAATATACGGATCGGCATCACTTACTCCTGAATTTCAATCTTGCGGATAGAGAGCCGCTCCACCACCTCTCCACCAACCGGAATCTGGTTGGCAAGGATAGGGGGCAATATACGGATCGGCATCACTTGCTCCTGAATTTCAATCTTGCTGATGGTATTCGCTAACAGCGGGAGCGGCATCACCCGCTCCCGAGCGTCAGTTTTGCGGAATGTAGAGCACCTGCCCTACCTGAATATTCCGCGACTTGAGCTTGTTGATCTCTACCAGCCGTGCCTGACTCACCCCATGTTTCTCGGCAAGGCGAGAGAGGCTCTCGCCCCGCTTGACCACATGGCGGATCATCTGCGACTTGTCGTCACTGCGAACGGGGGCGGTAGCTCGGCTCTGCCCCTGCTGAGGGATATAGATAGTCTGACCGATCTGAATATCCCGGCTGCGCAGCTGGTTGATCTCCACCAGAGTGGACTGACTCACTCCATGCTTCTCGGCAAGGCGAGAGAGGCTCTCGCCCCGTTTGACCACATGGCGGAGCATCCGCGATTTGTCATAGTCCCCCACACTGCTGACCGGTGCACCGCTCTCTTGCGCTGCCGCCGAGTAAGGCTTGATCACCCCGGCGCCAGAGCCGCTCCCAGCACCGCCGTCGCGGGCGGTGGCGGGCATCTTGTTGGTCACCACCGGCTGCGACTGTGTCTGCCTGGGCTGGCTCACCGGCTGCCGGGCTACCGGTGCAGGGCGAGTGGTCGCGACAGGTTGGCTCACCTGCCCCTTGCCGGTCAGCATGGCCCCCTTGGTCGGGTGGGCGCGGTAGTAGTTGCGGATCCCCTCGAAGATGGCGCGGGCCAGCTGGTCCTGATAGCTGGCGGTAGCCAGCAGCTTCTCTTCCGCATGGTTGGAGATAAAGCCTGTTTCCACCAGCACGGATGGAATATCCGGCGCCTTCAGCACAGCCAGACTGGCGTGCTCCGGCGCCTTCTTATGCAGTCGGGCAACCTTGCCCATGGAGCGCAGGATCTGGCGGCTGACGTCATACCCTTCGGCACGGGACTTGTCCATGGAGAGGTCGAGGAAGGTCTGTGCCAGATAGGGGTTGGGATCGGATTCCGCCAACACCTTGCCGACACCACCCAGCAGCTCGCCCTGCTTCTCTTGCTTCTCCAGCCAGCTACCCATCTCGCGGTTGGCACGGTTGGTCGACAAGACCCAGACCGAGGCACCACGCGGAGTCGAGTTATGAAAACTGTCTGCATGGATAGAGACCAGCAGATCCGCCTTGGCCTTGCGGGCGATCTCGGAGCGCTTGTTGAGATCGACGAAGTAATCGCCACGACGGGTCATCACGGCGCGCATCCCCGGTTCACGGTCGATCAGTGCAGCCAGCTTCTGGGAGACCGCCAGCGTGACCCGCTTCTCGTAGGTACGACGCGGGCCGATGGAGCCTGGGTCTTCCCCGCCGTGGCCCGGGTCGATGGCAATCACCACCCCCTTGCCCTTGCCACCGACAGGCGTGGATTGCACTGCTGCCGCCGAGCGCTTCTCTTCATAGGGAAGGTCGATGACCAGACGGTGGCCATAGGGCCCGGCTGGCGCCAACGGAAAGACCACCGGCTTGATGGCGGAGCTTAGATCCATCACTAGCCGCAGACCGCCCTTCTCCAGCGGAGTACTCTGGCGGATCTTGCGCACCAGTTCGCTGTTGTTCTCGATCCGCGCCAGATTGGCGGCGTTGCTCGCCCCTTTCAGATCGATCACCAGCCGATCCGGGCCGGTGAGGGTGAAATAGTTGAAGTTGGGGGCGCTGCTCATATCGAGCACCACCCGGGTGTTATCCGGTGATGGCCAGATTCGTACGCTCTTGAGCTGATTCGCCCAGGAGGGTAACGCCATCAAAGAGAGAGCAATAACAAGGATCAAGCGCACGTAGATGACAACCGTTCCAGAATGGCTTCGCCAATAGCAGTGCGGGCCTCTATCAGAACCTCGCGCTGCTCGCCTACATAAGTGAGGGTAATTTCCAGGTCGGGAGCCGGTAACCAGCCCTCGCCCTTCTCGGACCACTCCACCAGACAGAGAGTGTTGGCGGCAAAATAGTCCCGAATGCCCATGAATTCCAGCTCTTCCGGATCTGCAAGGCGATAGAGATCAAAATGGTAGACCTGCCAGCCATCGAGCTCATAGGGTTCGACCAAGGTGTAAGTCGGGCTTTTTACCTTGCCCTGATGGCCAAGGCCCTGCACCCAGCCGCGGGTCAGGGTGGTTTTACCGGCGCCAAGCGTGCCATGCAAAAACACTGTGGTCGCCTGCTGGCAAGCCTGTGCCAGACGGCCACCCAGTGCCACGGTTGCTGCCTCGTCCGGCAGTGTCATCATCAACTGTTTTGCCATGTTCTTCTTTTTAACTTGTAATGGTGTCGGGATTAACCAGTTTGCGGATCAGCGGCAGCAAGTCTGACGCCAGCATGCCCCGCTCGCCGTCAGCGGCGGCCTGATCTGCAGCCTCGCCGTGGATCACTGCGCCCAGCCAGCTTGCCATGGTGGCAGACCAGCCCTGGGCCAAAAGGGCGGCGATTATACCAGATAACAGATCGCCCATCCCGCCACTTGCCATGCCGGGATTGCCTTCACAACAGAGAGCGACCCGCTCGCCGTCATAAATAAGTGTTCCCGCCCCTTTTAACAACACCACACCGCCATAACGCCGCTGCAGCGCCTGCACGGCGGCAAACCGGTCTGTTTCAATCTCGGCAATGGTGCATCCCAGCAGGCGCGCCGCTTCGCCGGGATGGGGCGTGAGCACCCAATTATCCTGATGGCGGGGAGATTGCGCCAGCCAATTCAATCCATCGGCGTCCAAAACCAGTGGCAGCCGATCGGTGAGATAACGAGCGATTTGCGCTCTTCCCCACTCATCCTGACCGAGCCCGGGGCCAATGACCCGCACCGACGCCCACCCCTCGTCATCTGCGGTAGTGAGACTCATCAGTTCGGGTTGATAGAGGCTGACCGGCGGATGTTCCGGATGCTGACATACCCGCACCAGCCCGGCCCCCGCCCGCAGGCAGGCGCGGGCCGCCAGCACGATGGCCCCCTGCATGCCGCGATTGCCCCCCACCAGCAGTACCTTGCCATAAGAGCCCTTGTGGGAAGCGCGCGGGCGCGGGGTCAGCTGCGTGCAGAGCTGCGGATAATCGATACGCCAGGCGGCGGGCGAAATAGCATCATCTGGCGTCACGCCAAGGGGATCACAGTCGAGCTGGCCGACACAATCCACCCCGTCGCCGGTGAGCATCCCCTGCTTGATACCGATAAAGGTGAGGGTGCGAGTGGCCTGCACCACGGCCCCCATGGCACGGCCGGTATCGCCGTTGAGGCCGGAGGGGAGATCCACCGCCAGCACGGGCACAGCCAAGCCATTGATTGTTGCGACGATCTTTGTCAGTAGTGGCGAGAGGGACGTGTTGACGCCGGTGCCAAGCAGGGCATCGACCACCAGCTCCGGGGTGGAGTGCTGGTCCCCATAAAACTGTTCGGCCAGCCAGACCCGGCCACCGGTCGCCAGCCACTCATCGGCGGCCCGTCTGGCATCCCCCTTCAACTGGTCAGGTGCTCTGGCGGCAATCACCACCACCTCGATGCCAATCTGGCGGGCAAGGCGGGCCAGCACATAGCCATCACCGCCGTTATTACCGGGGCCGACGAAAATCCACCAGCAGCGACTGTCGGGCCAATGCAGAGTGGCATAGGTGCGGAGCGCGGCACCGGCTCGCTCCATCAGGGCATAGAGAGGTTGCCCCTCACGCGCGGCCCAGTTGAGCTCCAGTGCGCGGATCTGTTCAGTCTGCCACAACCCCTGTGGTAAACTGCCCCCCTCTTTTGTGCCCAACGCGCCCCTGATGATCTCTACCATGACGGCTCCCGCCTCTTATCAATCGACCCACGCCAGCAAACACCGGCCAGGCCAAGCCGCATGAGCGCACCTGACTTCCACCAGCTGGCTCACGATATCAAGCTCTGGGCACGGGAGCTAGGATTTGACCAGGCGGGCATCACCGACACCGATCTGCGCATCGAAGAGCCGAGATTGCAGGCCTGGCTGGATGCGGGCTATCACGGTAGCATGGATTACATGGCGCGCCACGGCATGATGCGCGCGCGCCCCCACGAGCTGCTGCCGGGCACGGCGCGGGTGTTGTCGGTGCGGATGAACTACCTGCCGTTCGAGGCGGGTTTTGCCGCCACCCTGCGCGATCCGACTCTCGGCTATATCAGCCGCTATGCTCTCGGCCGCGACTACCACAAGGTGCTGCGCAACCGGCTCAAACAGCTGGGTGATCGCATCGAAGCGCGCTGCGCCGAGCTGTTTCAAGGCACTGCTGACACTCAGGGGGAGTGGCGCCCCTTCGTCGACTCCGCCCCCATCCTCGAGCGGCCACTGGCAGCCAAGGCGGGCCTCGGCTGGGTTGGCAAACACTCACTGCTGCTCAACGAATCGGCCGGCTCCTTCTTCTTTCTCGGAGAGCTGTTGCTCAACCTGCCGCTGCCGCTCGACCAGCCAGTGGAGAAGGCGCTGTGCGGCAAGTGCGTCGCCTGCATCAACATCTGCCCGACCGGCGCCATTGTCACCCCCTATGTGGTGGATGGCCGCCGCTGCATCTCCTATCTCACCATCGAGAATGACGGCCCAATTCCGGAAGAGTTCCGGCCCCTGATGGGCAACCGCATCTACGGCTGCGACGACTGCCAGCTTATCTGCCCCTGGAATCGCTACGCAGATGCCAGTCCGGAACCCGACTTCAGCCCGCGCCCCAGCCTGCACCGCCCGCCCCTGCTGGCGCTGTGGCGCTGGAGCGAGAACGACTTTCTCAAACAGACCGAGGGGAGCCCAATCCGCCGCATCGGCTATCAACGCTGGCGCCGCAATCTGGCGGTGGCCCTTGGCAATGGCCCGGCGACCCCCGAGGTGATCGCCGCCCTGCAACAGGAACTGACCACCGCCGACCCCATGGTGGCCGAACATATCGAATGGGCGCTGGCCACCCTTGCACTGCGCCAGGATGAAGAGAACAAGAAAACCCGTTTGCTGATCCGCTGCATCGAAAAAGGTTTGCCGGATCACGCATAAGTGATCTGCCCCTTGCCGGATTGCAGCACTTTTTTCATGCTCTGCCGACCTGCTGTGCCCATAACAACGTGGTCACTGCAAACGGGTCGGCACACAACAAGGACAACACAGATGCATATGTTGGGAGTGGATATTGGAGGCTCAGGGATCAAGGGCTGTCTGGTGGATACCAAAACCGGCGAATTGATTGGCGAGCGCCATCGCATTGCCACACCGCAACCGGCCACCCCGGCCGCCATCGCCCATACCCTCAAGGCGCTGGTCGAACACTTCGACTGGAAAGGGCCAGTGGGCTGCGGCTTTCCTGCCACCATCCACAACGGGATTGCCAAGAGTGCCGCCAATATCGACAAGAGCTGGATTGAGACCGATGCCGAACATCTGTTTACCGATGTCACCGGCAAACCCTGCTACGTGCTGAATGATGCCGATGCGGCGGGTCTGGCCGAGATGCGCTTTGGCGCCGGCAAGGATCGCAAGGGGGTCATCATCCTCATCACGGTCGGTACCGGCATCGGCACCGCCATCTTCGTCAACGGCCATCTGCTGCCCAACACCGAGCTGGGTCACCTGATGCTGGAAGGAATGGTCGCCGAGCACTACTGCTCCGATGCGGTGCGCAAGCGGGAAGATCTCTCCTGGAACCGCTGGGGCAAGCGCTTCAACAAGTATCTGGCCCGCCTCGAGTTTCTCTTCTCCCCTGATATGTTCATTCTGGGGGGCGGCAGCGCAGCCAAGCTGGAGAAGTTTGTCGATCGCATCGAGACCCGGGCGCCACTCATTCCGGCAGCAAGTCTCAATCAGGCGGGCATTATCGGGGCCGCACTCTACGCGGCCGAGCAGCAGGGCTGACCGACGTTCACTGCAAGTCAGCAGATACCAATGGAAAGGGCCCGGCACTGCTGCCGGGCCCTTTTGTTTGGCCGTCCTCTTGCGTGTTTGGTGCTTATCACCCGCTACATGTCGTCGAGTCGGTGCACTCCGTGCACCAGTCGGGTCAGGCGGGTCTGCTCCAGCCCGGCCAGATTCTCGAGCAAAGCGGTGGTGGCCGGTGTCGGGCACTCCCGGGCCAGATGGCTCAGCTCGCCCACCAGTTGCTCTTCCCAACGGCATACCTGAGTGACGATATCCTGGGTCTGGACTGATGCCGGCAGCTCGAAGCGGGTAATGGCAGGCAGCATGTCCTCGCTGAAACTCTGGTTCAGCCAGGTCTCCCTGACCGCCTCTCCCAGTTGAGCGGCATATTCGTGCAGATGGGCACTGGCCGCATCCTCACGCCCTTGCAGATAGACCAGCAACATCCGGCTGCGTTCGCTGTCCACCTGACTGGTCAAACGCCCGTAACAGAGTCCGAGCTGGTGGTGAACCTGTTCAAGATAGTGCAGCAACTCTTTGATCTGTAGGAATCTCATCGCACTGCCCTCCATGCTTGTCGACATCATCAGTATAAAAAATCGGCGCCACCGACCCAATCCCTACCCGAGCCCTCCTTGCGCTGCATCAAGGTTGACCCCGACAAAGTGGCGGTCAGGTGCTCCGGCCGCGAATAGGGAACGATTTGTGCAGCAATTTGTGCAACGATGGAGGAGCATCAGGCTCAATAGCCGATGTGGACAGATACAGGCTGACACACTAATAAAACCAGCATTTACCCGATATAAACCATCTTTAATTCGGCCATGTACCGCAGGGACGAAACAGGATCTGGAAGAGCATCAATACCATCCTGATCGTTATCTGCCTGACAGAAATCCCTATCAGCTTTTTAGACGTCTAGACGTAAAAACATGCGTTGACATGGCCATCCAGACATCTTAGCATCATCCTCCATGATGACAGAGTAACCCAGTGAAACCTCTGCCCAATTTCCCCGCCTGTAGCGCCCTGTGCTTTAAGGCTGTTAGCACGGAAGAATCCATGATTAAGTTGATCGGTCTCAACAAAGTCTACGGTACAGGCAGTGACGCCGTGCACGCCCTGCGTGATGTGAGTCTGCATGTACCCCAAGGCAAAATTTTCGGGGTGATCGGTGCCTCCGGTGCCGGCAAGAGTACCCTCATTCGTTGTGTCAACCTGCTGGAGCGCCCGACAGAGGGTCAAGTCATCGTTGATGGCCAGGATCTGGTCGCCCTGAGCGAACGGGATCTGACCCAGGCTCGCCGCCAGATCGGGATGATTTTCCAGCACTTCAACCTGCTTGCCTCCCGCACCGTGTTTGCCAACATCGCCTTTCCGCTGGAGCTGGCAGGCTGGAGCAAAGAGAAGATCCAGCAACGGGTTGCCGAGCTGCTGGCGCTGGTCGGGCTGGAAGCCCGTGCCCAGGCCTATCCGTCCGAGCTTTCCGGCGGTCAGAAACAGCGCGTCGCCATTGCCCGCGCACTGGCACCGGCCCCCAAGGTGCTGCTCTGTGACGAGGCTACCTCGGCCCTCGACCCGCAAACCACCCGCTCGATCCTGACCCTGCTCAAGGAGATCAACGTCAAGCTGGGGCTCACCATCCTGCTCATCACCCACGAGATGGATGTGGTGAAAGGGATCTGTGACGAAGTGGCCATCATCAGCGACGGCCGTCTGATCGAACAGGGCGAAGTGGCCTGGTTCTTCAGCAATGCCAAGACCCAGCTGGCCCGTGACTTCATCCACTCCACCATCCATCTGGAGGTACCGCAGGAGTATCAGGAACGGATGAGCAGCGAGCGGGTGCCGGGCAGTTATCCGCTGGTGAAGCTTGGCTTTACCGGCAGCACGGTCGATACGCCGCTGATCTCCGAGGCGAGCCGCCGTTTCAATATCGACATCAGCATTCTGAGCGCAGACATCGAATACGCAGGTGGCGTCAAATTCGGCTTCCTGCTGGCCGAGCTGTTCGGGGATGAAGCCCAGTGCGAGGCGACCCAGCAGTTCCTTATCGACAACCACATTCAGCTGGAGGTAATGGGTTATGTCCGAAGCCATGATTAATCTGCTCATCACGGCCCTGAGCGACACCCTGATCATGGTGTTTGCCTCCGCCCTGTTCGGCTGCCTGCTGGGCCTGCCGCTCGGCGTGGCGCTGCATGTGACCAAAGGGGGCCAGATCCTGGCTAACCCCTTGCTCAACCGCACCCTCGGCATGGTGGTCAACGTGGGCCGCTCGGTGCCCTTTATCATCCTGCTGGTCGCCATCATTCCGCTGACCCGCTTGATTGTCGGCACCAGTATCGGCACTATCGCCGCTATCGTGCCACTCACCATTGGCGCAGTGCCCTTTATCGCCCGGTTGGTAGAAGGCGCCCTGATGGAGGTGCCGGACGGCCTGCTGGAAGCGGCCAAGGCGATGGGTGCCAAGCCGTTGCAAATCATCACCAAGGTGCTGCTGCCCGAGGCCCTGCCCGGCATCCTCAACAGTGTCACCATTACCCTCGTCACTCTGGTGAACTACTCGGCCATGGCCGGGGCCATCGGTGGCGGTGGTCTGGGGGATGTGGGTATTCGTTATGGTTATCAGCGCTTTGACCCGACCGTCATGCTGGTGACCGTGGTTATCCTGGTAGTACTGGTTCAACTTATCCAGAGCGCGGGTGAGCGCCTGGTCAACAAATGTGATCATCGTTAATCGTCGATTTCTGACAGGAGGTTTTATGAAATTTGGCATCAAATCCGTTGCGGCTGCCCTGCTGGCTGGTCTGGTTCTGGCCGGTTGCGGTCAAAAAGAAGAGAGCAAGGTTCTGAAAGTGGGCGCTATTGCCGGCCCGGAGACCGAACTGGTTGAAGTGGCTGCCAAGGTAGCCAAAGAGAAATACGGTCTGACAGTCGAGGTGGTCAACTTCTCCGACTACGTCACCCCGAACGTGGCGCTGAACGATGGCAGCATCGACGTCAACGCTTTCCAGCACAAACCCTATCTGGATGCACAAGTGCGTGATCGCGGCTTCAAGCTGATTCCGGTTGGCAACACCTTTGTCTACCCGATCGCCGGTTACTCCAAGAAGATCAAGGCGCTGAGCGAGCTGCAAGATGGCGCCCAGATCGCGGTACCGAACGATCCGACCAACCTGGGCCGCTCCCTGATCCTGCTGGCCAAACAGGGTCTGATCACCCTGAAGGATGGCGCCGGTCTGGAAGCCACCGTGCTGGATATCGCCAGCAACCCGCGCAACTTCAAGATTGTCGAGCTGGAAGCAGCCCAACTGCCGCGCTCGCTGGAAGACGTGGACTTAGCCATCATCAACAACACCTTCGCCGGTCAGATTGGTCTGACCCCGACCGAGAACGGCCTGTTTGTTGAGGACAAAGAGTCCCCCTACGTCAACCTGATCGTCGCCCGCGACAACAACAAGGATGACGAGAAGGTCAAACAGTTCGTACAAGCTTTCCAGACCGATGATGTCTACAAGAAAGGTCTCGAGCTGTTCAAAGGCGGCCTGGTAAAAGGTTGGTAATTGCTCACTCGGCAAAAAAGGCCACGCAATGCGTGGCCTTTTTTATTGGCGCCGCTATCATATCCGCGAGCACGGCAACACGAACATACTCATAACATGAAAAAATGGTATCTGGCCTACTGCAAGCCAAAAGAAGAGGCCCGCGCCCGCGCCCACCTCGATGCCCAGGGTATCGAATCCTATTACCCCATGGTGGAGATCGAGAAGCTGCGCCGGGGCAAGCGAGTTCCGGTACGGGAACCCATGTTCCCCAACTATCTGTTTATCTTCGTTGATTTGGAAGAGGTGACACCGGTCACCCTGAAATCGACCCGCGGCATCAGCCGGATCATCCACTTTGGCAGTGAATGGACCCCCATCAGCAGCAAGCTGGTCTATCAGCTGATGAGTCGCGATGACAGCGATGAGGCGAGAGCCAGCTACGCTAACCTGCCCTGCTCGGGCGACAAGGTGCTGATTGAAGAGGGGCCGCTTGCCGGCTTCGAAGCCATCTATATGGAGCCGGATGGAGAGAAACGGGCGATTTTGCTGGTCAGCCTGCTCAACCGGGAGACCACCAGCAGCTTCGACAACCACACCTTCCGACGTCTGGACTAAGCCCACGGGCCAGGCGGCCCGGTGCATGGCAATAGCAATGGCGGGATGACCCCGCCATCTCACGCATCCAGATCAAAACGGGCGATGACCGCCTTCAGCTTGCCGGTATCGCCAGCCAGTCTGGCTACGATCTCCTCCCCCTGCTGACTACGCTGACAGGATTGCCGACTGAGCGCGGCAATGTCGTCGACCGTCCCGGATACCTCGGCGGCCACCCGCGACTGCTGCTCGGTTGCCACCGAAATGGCCTCCAGCTGTCCCGACAGCGACTGTACCAGCTGGTTCATGGCACTCAGGGTATCTGTCACCAATCCGACTGCATCCCGCCCTTGCTCCACCAACCGGGTACCGCTGCTGACGGTGCTCACCGTCTGGCGAGTCTGCTGGGAGATGGCCGCAATAGTCTGGCTGATCTCGGCAGTTGATTGATGGGTGCGGGTCGCCAGCTGGCGCACCTCGTCGGCCACTACCGCAAAACCGCGCCCCTGCTCGCCTGCCCGCGCCGCTTCTATCGCCGCATTGAGGGCCAGCAGATTGGTCTGCTCCGCAATGGTGGCGATCACCTCGGTGATCTGCCCCACTTGTTCACTCTGATGCTCCAGCAGCCCCATGGCTTCGTTGGCCTGTCCAATCATGGCGGCAATCTGCTGCATGGTATCGCTCATTCGCGCCAGCGCGGCCTCTCCCTGACGGGTCTGCTGCCGCACCTGATGGGCTCCATCCGCCACACCGGCAATGTTGCCAGCCACATCACGAGCACTCACTGACATCTGATCGATAGCCGCCGCCACCGCATCGACCCGCTGATCCTGCTCCGTAAGATCCGCCACTATGGCTCTAGTAGTGCTGCCCACATCGAGACAGGCCACCTCGACCTGCCCCACTGCGCCCTGCAACTCCCCGACCAGATGATGTAACTGGGCAGACATCCGGTTGATGGAACCGGTCAACTCTCCCAACTCATCCTGCCCTGTGATTGGCAAGGGCTCAGCCGCCAGCCGGCCATCCGCAACCTGCCCCGCCCGGGTCACCAGACAGGCAATGTCACGGGTCAGACGGCGACTAAAGAACCAGGCGACCACCATGCCAAGCACGATGGCGCTGCCGGTAGCCAACAGCAGTGTCTGGTTGATAGCCCTCCCGGCTCCGGTCATCTGCGCCGAAATCTGATCCACCTCGGCACGGGTTTTCCCCACCTGCTGGACCAGCTGCTCGCTGAGGCTGGACTGCATCGGCTCGATGTCGGTGCCCATCAGGTAGTTTGCCTGATCCCAATCCGGTGCCTGGCGCTTCTCGATCACCTGTCCCACCAGCTCGGAGAAAGGGGTCGCCATCTCTTCAAACAGCTGCCAGAGGCTCTGTTGGGTGTCGGTAAAGAGCGCGGCTTGCTGCTTAACCTCAGCCACCCGCTGCTGATGAAACTGGTAGTAATCCTGATATTTGCTGCGGTATTCGGGATCGCCTGAGATAAGAAAATCCCTCAGGGCAGAGAGGGCGTTGGCGAGGCTGTTATAGGCATCTCCCACCTGTTTGAGCAGCATGCGGCGATCGCCGGAGAGTTGATCCTGCGGAGTGCCAACTTCTTCATTGGCAAAGGATTGCAACTGATCGAGCGCCGCCTCCGCCAACGGCCCCGCCTCCTGCAACATCAGGGTGTGAGCGGGCAGATTCTCTTCGCTCTGGGCGATGGTCCACACCTTCTCCTGATGGCTTTTGAAGGTCTCGAGAGACTTGGCGAGCGCCGGGCTGAACGCCTGATGGGCGATGGCCTGCCAGGCCGACTCCCACTCCTGCTTGAGGCGGGAGGCCTGAGCCGGATCCTTGCCGAGGATAAGATAGCCACGCAAGGCGGAAACGGTGGCAACCAGCGCCTTCTGGCTCGCCTCATCCCGCTGCAAAGCGGGCAGTGCCTGCTCCAGCAGGGTGTGTTGGGCCTGATTGATCTGGGTCAGCCGGTAATAGACCAGCGTGGAGGAGAGCAGGATCAGCAGGTTGATAAAACCGAAGCTGAGCAGCAACTTGCTTGAGATTTTCATGAACATCCTTGTTCAAACGGAGGGATCCAGCCAACAGAATCAGATAGATATCAGTGTAGGCAATCTATCTTGCCAAGTCCGGTGCCAATTAGCCAATTCACTGCGTAATGACTTGACGGCCCACAACAACGTGGCCAGATCGCCGTGCATAGAACTACGACACAGTAATTCAACCTCAACGTTTATCCTTGCCTGCCCCTCACGGGGCCAAACAAAAATGGCAGACCGAAGTCTGCCATCAATGCCAAGAAAGGGGCGAAACAAGCCCCTTTCATCAGGTTATTCGATTCCCGAGGCGGAAGCCGGTTTGATACTCCCGCTCGCGAACGAGGGCGATTTGACCCTGATATCCTTCCAGCCCGATATCCCTGAGCAGGGCAGGTGACAGATTGACCTGCACGAGACGACGCTCGACCCGGGCAATCCTTCTCTGAACCAAGGATTCAACACTGCGCAGTAAAACCAGTTCGATAGACATGACATTCTCCAGTTGAACATGCGGTTCTCCCGGAGAAAGTGGATATCACCCTGCGGGACGAACCGCGGGTGATAAAAAGACAGGGGTTACCTGTTTACGCCACGCGGTAAAAGAGCACGAGATTTCACGCCGCACGCAGTGCCGCGAGAGAATGCAATATTGAGCATCAGATGTTGCATATTCGTCTCCTTACCGGATAAAAGTTGAACAGGTTGCAGAAGTCTAAAAAATATCCGAATTTAAAACAAGCCTCTTGCGACTCCTTTTTAAACGTTTTTACGGCATTTTATGCTGCCCGACAGGGAGCCTGGGGCATCAGATCCCCGAGAGTAGCCGGTACTCCTCCAGCACGTAGGTATCCGTCATGCCGCTGACATAATCGAGCAGCAGCCGCACCCGGTAATACCACTCCTGCTCGTTCTGGCAGGCAAAGCGCGGATCCGGGGTGGCGATCGCCAATCGATAGGCCTTGAGATGGCGGGCCGAGAGGCGGTGATAGAGGCGGCGCGCAAAGAACAGCGCCTGACTCCCCTCCCCGGCCAGCAGGCGGGCAAACTGTGGCGCTGGCAGCGCCAACAGACAGGCATAACTGGTCAGCACCCCGCGCAGCGCCGCATACCCCTCCAGCTCGAGCGCTTCCACCTCGGGGCGCATAAAGACCAGCTCGCGGGCCACCCGCTTGAGTATATCGAGCACCCGCGCCGCCGGCGCCTGACCGTGCAGCAGCGCTTGCGGATAGGAGCCCTGCAAAATGGCCTGATGTTCGCTGACATAGCTCTGCGCCGCCAACGCCACCAGATCCCGGGTCAGCTGCTGGCGAAAATGGGGGAAAAAGCCCCGATCACTGGCAAGCGCGTCATCCAGCAAGGTGCCCATGTAGTCACTCTGGTCGGCAGCTCGCAGTGCCGCCAGCAGTTCACCCTGAGTCAGGATCCGCCGATCTACCGCATCTTCCAGATCGGCGATGCAATAGGAGATGTCATCGGCCGCCTCCATGATGTAAACCAGCGGATGACGGCAGCCGGGGGCCAATCCCAGGCTCTGACCGAGGGCGCGGTAGAGCGGCTGCTCGCTGAAGAAGATGCCCCGCTTGCTGCTCCAGCCATGATGCTGGCCATAGCTCACCCCGGGCTGGGGCTGCTGCGGGTATTTGCAGAGTGCCGCCAATTGTCCAAGCGTCAGGTTGAGCTCGTGCAGGCTGTGCACCAGCCGCAAGCTCTGGGCGTTGCCATCAAACAGTTGCAGATCCTGACGCAATTCAGCCCACTGGGCCGAGGGGGGCTGCGCCAGCGCCTGCTGATAGAGGGGATCAAGCATCTCGCCGAGCCACTGGCTCATCACCTGCTCGCCAAAGTGGCCAAACGGCGGGTTGCCCACGTCATGAAGCAGGCAGGACATCTCCACCAGATTGATAAAGGCCCCTTCGCAGACCATCCCGACTGGCAAGGCGGCCAGAATACGACGGCTGATCTGGCGACCGGTCTCCTGCACCTCCAGCGAGTGGGTGAGGCGACTGCGCACCGAGGCCTTCACATCGAGCGGAAAGACCTGGGTCTTCTGCTGCAACCGGCGCACCGGCGCGGCCTGCACGATACGGGCGCGATCCTGCTCGGTCGCCTCCAGCAGCTCCTCGTCCCCCCAGGGGTGGATGCGCGCGGGGGTAATCAAACGGCTATACATCTCGCAGCTCCTTGCCAGCAACTTCCATCAGACTCAAGACAACCTCCAGCCTCAAGACAGTAACCAGCGCCGCAGACGGGCAATATCGCCCGGATATTCGCGGCGCAGCGTCTCAATCCAGTCTTCCACGTTTTCCCACCAGGCGGGATGATCCGGGCTCTGGATCAGCTGAGCCGTCTGCTGCAAACGGCGCAGGCCAATGGAGCCTGCCGCCCCTTTTATCTTGTGGGCTTCTTCCACCACGCCGGCCTGATCCTTGGCAATCATGTTGGAGTCGAGCACTGCCATGTAGTCCGGCATCATCTTCTCGAACAGATCGACGCTGGAGAGCAGCACCGGCTTGCCCACGGTATCGGCGTAATCGGTGAGGAAGGGGATATCCAGCAGGGCATCCTGATTGCCCGCATCCGCCTGCTCGTCCGCTTCATCCTCGGCCAGATCGGCAAACAGGTGACCAATCACCTCCCGCACGGCTTTGGAGCCAAGCGGCTTGTTGATCACATCCTGCATGCCGTGATCCCGGTAGTACTGGCGATCGCCGGTAGAGTTGGCGGTGAGTGCCACCATGGGTGGCAGGCTGTCGCCATAACGCTCCAGCAGGGTTTTCGCCACATCAAAGCCGGTCATGTCCGGCAGCTGGATATCGAGCAAAATGAGGTCGAAATCATCCGGGTTGGCCATCGCCAACGCCTGGGTGCCGTCCCGTGCCACCTGCACCTGATGACCCAACTTGCCCAGCAGGGCGCAGGCCACCGTCACGTTGAGCTCCACATCCTCCACCAGCAGGATATCGAGGGAGGGCATCTCCTCCTCCTGCTCTGGCAACACAGGCTCGGCGCAAGCCACTTCCAGCTCGGCGGTGAAGCAGGAACCTTCGCCCGGATCGCTGTCCACATAGAGCTGGCCGCCCATCGCCTGCACCAGCTGACGGGAGACCGCAAGGCCAATGCCGGTGCCAGTGGCGTGCTTCTTGCCCTGCACCTGATAGTACATGGCGAAGATCTTCTCCTGCTGGGCGCGCGGGATGCCGATGCCGGTATCCTCCACCTCAAAGTGCAGGGCCAGCTTGCCCGGCTCATCGGCGGGATGGGAGAGACAACGCACGGTGACGCCCCCCTCATCGGTAAACTTGACCGCATTGCCCACCAGATTCCACAGCACCTGACGCAGGCGGGTGCCGTCAGCCATCACGAATTGCGGCATGTCGCCATCCCGATCGAAATGGAGATAGAGCCCCTTCTGCTCCGCCTGAATGCGCGACAGGGTCTCCAGCTCGTCGAGGAAGGCGGGCAGATCGATACGGGTCGGTGCAATTTCGAGGCGACGGCGATCCAGTTTGTCCAAGTCGATGATGTCGTTGAAGATATTGCCAAGGGTCACCGCACTCAGGTGAATGGTCTTGAGCTGCTGATGCTGCTTGGGATCGAGGGGGGTATCCATCAGCATCCGGCTTAAGCCCACGATGCCGTTGAGCGGAGTACGCAGCTCGTGACTGATGGTCGAGATGAAGGTGGTCTTGTCGCGGCTCGCCTTCTCCAGCTTGTCCTGATACTGCTTGCGCTCGGTGATGTCACGGCCAAAACCGAGCAGCCCGAGTCGCTTGCCGAAGCGGTCGAAGAAGGGCACCTTGCGCAACTCGAAGTAAGCCTTGCGGCCATCGGGATACTCCAGCCACTGCTCGTAGGTGAGCGGCTCGTTGCTGGCAAAGACCTGCTTGTCGGTCTCCACCACCTTGTTGGCAATCTCCTGCTTGTAGACATCGAACGGGGTCAGACCGATCAGCTCGGCCTCCACCTTGCCGGTCAGCTCCTCCATGGCGCGGTTGCAGCCGGAAAACTGCTCATCCTCATTGCGGTAGTAAACCAGATCGGGGGAGCAGTCGATAAAAGAGCGCAGCAGCGCGGTGCGCTCTCCCAGATGAAGCTGGGCTTTCTCCCGCTGGAACACCTCGTTCTCGAGATCCTCGATGGCCTGCAGGCGCAGGCTCTCGGCCCGGTTGGTCTCGGCAATCTGGGCGTTGAGGCGGCTGATGTTCTCCTGCAGCTGGGTATATGAGCTCCAGATCCCGCTCGCGCATATCTTGCAGCTTGCGCACCATCCGGCTCAGTCGCTGACGGGAATCCTCCAGCTGATCCACCACGATGGAGAGAAAATAGACCGCCCAGGGGGTCACCAGCAGGCCAAAAAACACCGAGCGAACGAAGTCGATCACATCGATATTGCCGCGCAGGAACAGGGTCACCCCCATCTGGATGGCGACCGCCAGCACGATAATGCCCGCCGCCAGGAACATGCTGAAGCGTACCAGTCCCAGCTTGGTCATCAGATCGACATAATATTGCGCCCAGGATTTAATCTGTTTCATCTTATTGTTTTCCCCCGATATTCGCGGTACAGAATACCAGCACAACCGAGTGAACTCTTCTTAATCTCGCACAATTAATTAACGATTCGCCGAATGAAATGAGTGGGTTAGGATAATTGGCAATATTGAGTCAGTTGCCATTAAGGTTTTTTCTTTATACTCACCGGCCGAAAAAATTCACCACCATTTAATTTAGGAGTTATCCGATGCGCAACACCACCTTGCTGGGCCTGGGCCTGGGCCTGCTGGTCGCAAATAGTGCTTATGCTGATTTGGGCGAAATTCCCAAGGAGTCTGGCTGGTCCGGTTTCCTGCTCGGCGGGGTCAGTGTCATCAATTACGAATCGAATTTTTATAGTGGTGATGACGAAAACCGCCGCCTGAGCGGACTGGGCAGTGCCGAGAGCAGCTCCGCCGTTGCCCCGCTGCTCAACGCCGATATCCGCTACACCTTTGCCGATACCCGCACCCAGGTCTTCCTCGGTAACCTGATCCAGGATGCCATCCGTTTCGACTTCACCCAGCAGCTCGGTATCCGTCAGGAAATGAGCGACAAGGGCATCGTAGCTGGCTCCGTGGTCTTTAATGCCATGCCGACCGAGCAGTGGAGCGATCCCTTCGCGGTGGGTGTTGACCGCCAGTCGACCGATATCAAGTCAAAAGGGGTTCGCTTCGCCTGGGACAGCATCTGGGGTAGCAACTTCAATGGCAGCCTGACCACCCGCAACATCGAGGTGGATGAGGAGCGCAGCGGCAGCCAGTACGGCGCCGATACTGCCGCCAAACTGGATCGCAACGGCAAGATCCACGCCCTCGACCTCTCCTACAAATGGCAGCTGGCACCCGGTCAGATGCTGGAGCCAGCCTTTATCTACCGCCAAGCCGATCTGGATGGCAGCGCCCAAAGCTACAAGAGCAACGGCCTCCAGTTGACCTACGGCATGCGCGCTTCCCAGTGGTCTTTCGTCAGCAACGCCTATCTGGGCCAGACCAAATATGATGAGGCCAACCCCATCTTTGGCCAAAACGCCGACTCCGACGAGTTTGCCCTGACCGGAACCTTCTTCTGGCACCGCCTGTTCGGTATTGCACCGCTCTCCGCAACCTTTACTGCCGGCTACGCCAAGTCCGATTCCGACATCAACTTCTACGATTCTGAATCCGTGATGTTCAACACCGGCCTGCTCTACAACTTCTAACAACTGTTGTGCGCACCGATACAACAAGGCCACCCGAAGGTGGCCTTGTTGCTATCCGGCATTTGCCTCAAATACCCAGAGAGTCGAGCAGATCGTCGTGATCGTTGGCGACCGGGACCGCAGCCTGAGCCGGCTTGGCGGCATCCTGCTTGGCCTGGGCGATCAGCGCATCGGGATCCAGCTCTTCATGCTCCATTCCCTCATTGTGGATGCGGATGAACTCGGTTTTGTCCATCGCCAGCTCCAGATAGAAGATGTTGTTGCGGGCGGTGAAGAAAGTGACGCGGCGGGACTCCGGGCTGTCGAGATTGGTATCGACACTCAGCATCACCTGCTTGTTTAGCGCCAGCATCTTCGGCTGGTTCTGGGTGATGTGAGTCTGCAGATCGCGGCCCACCTTGACGGTGAAGCTGCCGACGATCTGGTTCATCAGCTCGCCCATCACGTTGCTCACCTCATCAGAGGTGTGGGAGATGGCGAGATCCTCCTTGGAGAGCCCCATGCTCAGCATGTAGCTCTCGTACAGCTCCATGGCGGCGGCGGCGGAGAAGTTGATCACCACCAGACCGGAAAAACCGCCATCAAACAGCACGAAGCAGCCGATATCCGGCTTGAGGCAGGTCTTGCTGATCCGCTGCACCATGCCGGAAAACCGCACCTGACTCATGGTCGCGGCACTCAAAACGTCCGTCACCGAGTTGCACAGGCTGAGCAGCACATCCTCTGTGGTCAATACGGCATCGTCATCGGATCTTGTCACTATCATGGGACCTTCCTGAACATCGAAAATGGGCTTATCTATACCATAACTCTAACAGATGGCGCGGCCCGGAGACTGAAATAGCGACACGCCTCTCAGTTGACTCCGTTATCAGCAGCCACAGGGGTGAAACCGCTCAGCTTGGCGAGCCGGGCACGCCATATATCGGCCTGCTGGGCCAAAACTTGTGGCTCATAAGGCACGACCGGATGAGCACCCCAGATGGGGCCTGGCCAGGCGCGATCCGTCGCAAAGCGGGCGACATGGTGAAGGTGGAGTTGCGGCACCAGATTGCCCAGCGCTCCGATGTTGATCTTGTCCGGGCTGAGGGCCTGCTCCATCAGGGCGGCGACGGCGCAGGACTCCTGCATCAGCTGTTGCTGCTGCTCCGGCGCCAGATGGTGAATTTCCCGCAGGTTGGCTACTCGCGGTACCAGGATCAGCCAGGGATACTGGCTGTCTTTGGCCAGCAAGACACGGCAGAGGGGCAGATCCCCGAGCCACCGGGTATCTGCCTGCAGGCGTGAATGCAATTCAAACATGAAAACCTCGTTGAGTACGATGAACAGAGCGCCTGAAAAAGGAGTGTCCACGTTACTGCAACGGGCAGAAAACTTAAAGCTGTGGGACCGCCCAACCGATAAAGCGCTTGCGCAGGGCCGGATCGGCCTGGAGGAACAGCTGCTGCAACTGCCCTTCCAGCTCGCTGGCTGCCACAACGGGTTGAGCACCACCAGCGGCCGTGGCCGTTGGCTGCGTAGCAACGGCGCCAACCGTCAGCGCCGCCTTGCCGCCGCTGCGGTTGTATTCAGCCAGTTTGCCGTTCCAATCCACCCCAAGCAGCATGCCGCTGGTCACCAGTGCGTCCTGCTGGATGGCAAGCGCGCGGCCATTCTCCTGCAACGCCACCACAGGAGCCTTGGCATAGGCCTGCATCCCCTGCTCGTCTCCCGGTACACTGGCCGTCAGCTGCAAATGCTGATTGCTGCCCTGATAGCGCACCACCTGCGGCTCGGAACGTACCTGCTGATCATTCTCGCTGCTGCTGCGACTGGGGATCACCCCCTCGAAGCGCACCAGCAGTTGCTGTTCGCCATCCGCCAGGGTGGCATGCTGCTCATCCTGCAAGGTGCCGTTGCTCACCGCGAGGATGCGGAAATTCTCCGGCACCTTCACTTCCACCATGGCCTGTACACTGCCTGTCCCCAACACTGCACAGAGCAGCACAAAACCGGTCAACCCTCTATTGCTCTTCATTCCCGCTGATCTTCCTGATGCCGATGATGGGCGCAGGGTAGCAGCCGAAGATGACAGAAAAATAACGCCGCTCAGAGCAGGTAGTGGGGTCGCTCGGCAAACCACTGGGCCAGCACCTGCTTGAACAACCGGATCTTGCGCGGCACCCGTCGCTGCTGGGCATGCAGCACATGGAGCTGATGCAGCCCGCTCTGCCACTCATCTAGCACGGTCACCAGCTCCCCCGCCGTCAGCAGCGATTCCACCAGCATCAGCGGGCACTTGGCATAGCCCATACCGGCGCGCGCCAGTTGCAACACGGTACTGTAGTGGTTGGCCCGCACCTTGCCCTGCACCAGAATGTGGGCCTCCTCCCCCTCACGGATAAAGTGCCACTGCTCCCAGGCCGGATTGTGCCCCTGCAACAGGCAGCTGCGCCCGCTCAGCTCATAGGGGGTGGTAGGACGCCCCTCTCGCGCCACCAGTGCGGGGCTCGCTACCACCACATCCTTGAGTCGGCCAAGAGGAAGTGCGACCAGATTGTCCGGCACCTCGTTCATGGCGCGCAGGGCGATGTCGTTCTCCCCCTGGCTCATGTCGACCATCTGGTTGGTGAAGTTGAGTTCCACCTCCACTCCCGGGCAGAGCGCGGCAAAGCTGGTCAGCAGTTCGCTCACCATGCGATCGCCGGTGCTGACCGGGCAGGTAAAGCGCAGTCGTCCGCAATCCTCTTCGGTCAGCGCCTGAATATCCTGCTCCGCCTGCCGAGCCAGCGCGAAGATCTCCCCCGCCTGCTGATAGAGGGTCTTGCCCGCCTCGGTCAGACTGAGGCGGCGGGTGGTGCGCTGCAACAGTTGTGCATTGAGGGAGGTCTCCAGCGCGCTGACATGGCGGCTCAGCATCCCCTTGCTGACCCCCAGCGTATCGGCAGCAGCCGAGAAACTGCCGCGCAGCACCACTTCGTAAAAGCTGGCCAGATGGGCAACATCCATCATTAGCTCCAATATGGAAACAATGGGTTTATTTTACGCGCTTTTTCGCATTTTCTGTTGCGCTAGAATCGATACATCCCAACCAGGAGTGATGCAGATGAAAATTGTGATTGTGGGTGCCTCCGGCACCGTCGGCTCCGCGGTCAGTGAACTGCTTGCCAAAGATCATCAGGTGATCCGGGTCGGCCACAGCCGTGGCGATGCCACGGTCGACATGCGCGATCCCGCCTCCATCAAGGCGCTGTTTGCCCAAGTGGGCCAGTTTGATGCACTGGTTGTCGCCAGCGGCAGTGTGGCCTTCAACGGCCTGACCGAGATGACCGACGAGCAGTGGCAGGTGGGACTGGAGAGCAAGCTGATGGGCCAGATCAACCTGACCCGAGCCGCCATTCCCTATCTGACTGACAAGGGTTCCATCACTTTGATCAGCGGTATTCTGAGCGAGGAGCCGATCAACTGGGGCGTGAGCGCCAGCACCGTCAACGGCGCCATCGATCACTTTGTGAAAGCGGCCGCCTGCGAGCTGCCAAGGGGCATTCGCATCAACGTGGTGAGCCCCACCGTGCTGGCGGAGTCGATGGACAAATACGCCGACTTCTTCCCGGGGTTCGTGCCGGTGCCCGCCGCCAAGGTAGCGCAGGCTTACAAGAAGTCGGTGCTGGGCATCCAGACCGGCCAGGTGTTCAGGGTCAACGGTTGATCGTCGTGCGCTGGATACAAAAAACGGGCCCTATAATGGGGCCCGTCTGTTTATTTGCTTCTATCTTTCGCCACCAGCAAACGTTTGTTTGTTGGCGACAAAAAAAGAGCGCAACCCTTAGTCGATCAGGCCGTACTGATCGCGCAGCACCTCGATGATCTCCTGCTTGGGATTGGCAGAACGCGCCAGCTTGTGGCCGATGATCTTCTCGGCGATCCCGACGTAGGTGTTGGAGATATCCATCATCACTTCGGTCGGCAGCTTGTTGTCGCGGGCCAGGGCAAAACGTTCCGGCATGCGGTTCTTGTTGAGCAGGATGTCCGGATCCGGGAAGTGGTTGAGCAGCCACTGACGGAAACCCTCTTTAGACTTCTCGACAATCTGACCGTCGCGCAGGGCGGCGCCATCCCAGATACGGGAGCTGTCGGGGGTACCCACTTCATCCATGTAGATGAGCTTTTCGTTGCCGGCGGCATCGTGGACATAGCCAAACTCGAACTTGGTATCGACGAAGATCTGATCCAGCCCGGCCAGCGCGTCGCTGATAACGTTGAAGCCCTCTTTGAGCAGCACTTCGTAGCGGTCGATGTCGGCCGGTTTGCTGAAGTTGAAGCCCTTGTAGTGGCGCTCGATATCGGCACGGGAGACGTTGACGTCATCGGCTTCCGGCACGCCATCCAGCCCTTTCAGCACGCCCTTGGTGGAGGGAGTGATGAGGATCTCCGGCAGCTTCTGATCTTTTTTGAGCCCTTCCGGCAAGGTGATGCCGCAGAACTCGCGCTCGCCATCCTTGTAGGCACGCCACATGGAGCCGGTGATGTACTGGCGGGCAATCGCCTCGATCATCACCGGACGGGCTTTTTGCACGATCCAGACGAAGGGGTGCGGAATATCCAGAATGTGGCTGTCAGCCAGTCCCTTCTCCTTGAACAGCTTGAACCAGTGGCTGGAGATGGCGTTGAGCGCCGCCCCTTTGCCCGGTACGCCGTTCAGGCCATCCACACCTTGCCAGATGCAATCGAAAGCCGAGATGCGATCGCTGATCACCATGAGGGCGAGGGGCGCATCGGCCGGCACATCATAGCCTTTCTCTTTTATGAGCCGGGCACTGTCTTCGGGGGTCAACCAGTAGACGCTGCGCACTTTGCCGGAATGGACAGGTTTATCGGTACGGATCGGCAAATCGTCATTCACCGCCAATACTTGATCTGCAAGACTCATGGCTAATAACACTTCCTGTTTGTGGGGGGTAAACATCGCGAGTTCCTCACCTGCGTGCTCTGTTTGCAACGGGCTGGCAAGGGGGCTCGCATCATCGAAAACCGCTCGGAATCCCCGCGTTTTCAGGGGGATTTTGATAACAAAACAGGGGCACAAGGCCCCTGTATTTATTCTGCTTTTGCTGCTGCCTGATCGGCCAGCCCCTTGGCGAACGCCTCGGACAGGCTGATATACATCTGGGAGATAACCCCGGACGATACCGGCTTCTTGTCCTTGTCGAACAGGGTGATGGAGGTCTTGCCTCCCGCCATTTCGCCAAGCTGGAAGCGATATTTCTCCTCCTCCAGTTTGAACGGCTCGCTCCCTTTCGCCTTCCAGAACTCGGCACCCGGCTCTTCGTACTCGACGTCGATCCAGCCCAGTGACTGCTGGGTATCCTTGATGGCGAAACCGTAAGCAGGCAGTACCTGGTTGAGGCGACGCCACACCTGATCAAAGGAGCCTTCGGCAATCCAGGCGCTCAGCTCGTTGTTGTCCAGACCCAGTTGCAGACCCATGCCATCGTTGGACTTGTGCTGCTCGCGGGCTTTCAGCTGGCTGTCGTAATAGAGCGAGAACTGGTTCAGCACTCGCGCGGCATAGCGCTGGGCATCGGCAGGGGTCAGCTTGTTGCTGGTCTCGCCGTCGATGGTCTCTTCGTGATCCAGTACCCGGACCGACATATTGACGGCGTGGCGCTGGGCATCGTTGCGCACGGTGAACTGGTAACGCTGACGGATTTTGAAGTCTTCGTCATCTTCACCCCAGCCATCGAGGGCGACCGTGTTGTCAAACCAGCCGGTCTGCAATACGCCATCCTGCTGATCCAGCTTCTCGGTGGTGACCTTGTATTTGGCCAGGAAGTTCATCAGGAACGACCAGGTATCGCGCTCCACGCTCTGGCTGGTGCTCAGGGCATAGAAGGCAACGGTCGGTTCGGTTGCGCTCTGCACCACCTGGCTGCCCGGTACCACGGTCAGCAGTTGAGCGGGTGGGCGCACATCGACCTGGGCGCCGAGGGCACCTTCACGGCTGCTCTCGGGAAGCGGCGGGATATCGTACTGGCTGTTGAAGGTGGGGGCACTCAATCCTGCGGGGATCAAGAACGCGCGGCCCTCGAGACGGGCATCTTCGTAACCGAAGTCGCGGTTGGCCATTTTGCGATCCTGGGGGGTGCTGCAACCGGCCAAGACGGCCACAGTCGCAACGCTCAGCACCAGACGTGCTCTATTTCCCTTTCCATTAGATTTAAACACTCGCCATCAACTCCGCTGTGGTCAGTGCTCGCGCCATCAGCTGTTCGCCCTCGGGGGTGAGGTCAACCAGCGGCAGGCGCAAGGTGGCTGTTGCAATCAACCCCAATTGGACACAGGCCCATTTCACCGGGGTGGGGCTCGGTTCGCAGAACAGAGTCTTGTGCAACGGCATCAAGAGATTGTTGATGTCATGCGCCTGCCCGGCATCACCGGCCAGCGCAGCACGACACATGTCGGCCATCTGGGCCGCTGCAATATTGGTGGTGACCGAAATCACGCCATCGCCACCTTGCAGCATAAAATCACAACCAGTGGCATCGTCGCCACTGTAGAGAGCAAACTCCGGCCCGCACAGCTCGCGCAGCAGCGGGGTGCGGCTCAAATCGCCGGTTGCCTCTTTCAAACCGATAATGCCGGGAACCTTGGCCAGACGGGCCACGGTCTCCGGTTTGAGATCGCAACAGGTGCGACCGGGCACATTATAAAGAATTTGGGGCAGACCACTAGCCTCGGCGATCGCACAATAGTGGCGATAGAGACCTTCCTGAGTGGGCTTGTTGTAGTAAGGAGTCACCGAAAGGCCCGCCACCACGCCGGTTTTGGCCAGTCGCTTTGCCAATTCAATAGCATGGGCAGTATTGTTGGAGCCGCAACCGGCGATGACGGGAATGCGTCCGGCGGCATACTCAACGGTCTTTTCAACGACGGCGATATGCTCCTGCTCGCTCAGGGTCACCGATTCCCCTGTGGTCCCCACCGCAACAATGGCGCTGGTCCCGGCGCTGACATGATAGTCGACCAGCTTGGCCAGACTGGCCCAATCGACTTCACCTGAAGCCAGCATGGGGGTAACGAGCGCAACAATACTACCGCGTAACATGGACTTTTCTCCCGATTTTCAGGGGCGTAATGGTAAAGCTGACCCCTTTGAAAAACAAGGGAGAGAGGGGGCAAGCCGTGATACCATCCGGAACAAAAAGTAATGGACGAAAGTCGGCAGCGTCCCTCAGGGAGTGGTCATCAGGGCCGGAGGGTTGGCTTGCCAGCGCGGCTTTCGCAACGAAATAACGGACGAGAGAAGATTTATGACTCACTACCTGGTCGTAACGGCCATCGGCACGGACAGGCCTGGCATCGTCAATGAAGTGACCCGCCACGTCAGTGGCTGTGGTTGCAACATTGTGGACAGCCGCCTTGGCATCTTCGGCAATGAATTTACCTTTATCATGCTGCTCTCGGGCGACTGGAACAGCATGATGCAACTCGAAATCAGCCTGCCCCTGCGTAGCCAGGAGTGGGATCTCATCACCATGATGAAACGCACCGAACGCCACCAGTCCCTGCAGTATGACATCCGCGCCAGTGCCGACCTGTTGATCCGCGACGAGCCCGGCATCGTAAGCCAGTGCACCCAGTTCTTCAGCGAACATGGCTGGAACATTCAGGCGATGCAATCCATGACCCTGGAGCAGCAGCCGTTCAACCTGCTGAAGATCAGTTTTCAGCTCAATCTGGCCAGAGAGGGTGAAGTGGAAGGTTCGCAAACCGCCTTCGCCGAATTCTGTCGTCAACTGGGTGCCGAATCGTTCGAGTTTATCGTCAATCGCAAACACGCCTGAGGGCGTTTTACCCGAGGAGACCCCATGCAACCACTACAAGCTGGCAGCCCCGCCCCCGATTTCTCCCTGCCCGACCAGAATGGCAATCAGGTCAGCCTCGCTGGCCTGCGCGGCAAGAAGGTGCTGGTCTATTTCTACCCCAAGGCGATGACCCCCGGCTGCACCACCCAGGCCTGCAGCCTGCGCGATGTGAACGCCGAGCTGGCCGCCCTCAATGTGGTGGTGCTTGGCATCAGCCCTGATCCGGCCAAACGTCTGAAGAAATTCGAAGAGCGGGACCAGCTCAACTTCACCCTGCTGGCTGATGAAAACCACGCCGTCGCCGATGCCTTTGGCGTCTGGGGCCCGAAGAAGTTCATGGGCAAGGAGTATGACGGCATTCACCGCCAGAGCTTCCTGATCGACGAAGAGGGCAAGATTGCCCACCACTTCGACAAGTTCAAAACCAGCGATCACCATCAGGTGGTACTGGATTTCCTCAAGGGATAACCCTCCCCTGCGTCATTGAAAGGCCTGCCATGCAGGCCTTTTTTGTCTGGCCAGCCGCCCCTTGCCAACGGACTTTTCTCACCAACTCCCCCGCCCAGATCAAAAAATTCATTTTATATATGGGTTAACGTGACCCCAGAATCATCTTCCAGCGAGATATCCCATGAACATGAGCAACACTGAGCGTTTGATCCTGAGCAACCAGTACGAAATTCTGGCGAAACTCAATCCGGAGAAAGCGGACGTCTACCAACGCGCCAGCACCATCATCGAGCGCGGCTACTGCCTGCAGATCCTCGAGTTGGAGAAGAGCTTCGGCCATCTGGATCTGGCGACCTGCCAGGAGGTGATCGACACCCTGGAGCTGCACCATGCACTGGCCATCTCATGGGGCAATCTGGAGGCCGCCGATCAGGGCGAGATCAACGCCAGCCGTCTGGAGTTCAATGGCTACAGCCGCAGCCAGGAGCGTGAGCTGGCCGACTACGTCTGCTTCCTGCTGGAGGTGGACAAGCGCTTCCCCGAGCTCAAGTGCCCGTGCGACGAGCTATCCAGCGACATCGCCATGCGCGACAAGTACCAGCGGATGCTGCAGGTGTGGTGTCAGTGCCCCCGTCAGTACAAGCTCTCCATCCAGGAGATCCGCAAGGTACTGGCGGCCTGATCCGCACACCAACCGCAACAAAAAAGGCGCCACTGGCGCCTTTTTGCATCTGAAACGGGTTATTCATAGAGAAAGGATTTATCGAGCTGCTGGAAGGCGGCCTTGAGGGTATCGGCCAGCTCTTCATAGCGCGGCTGAGACACCAGCTGACGACGACCACCCTGCTCGTTCATCTTGCCGTTGATCTCCCGATACCAGCTCGCCAGCGACGGGGGCAAGCGGGTGTCGGCACGCTGGCCGAGCCAGTAGTAACCCTGCAGCGGCAAACTGAGCAGAAACAGCACGGAAGTGATGACGGAAGGCCAGTAGTGCAGCTCGCCAAACTGGAACTGCAGCATCACGCTCAGCACCGCCAGCGCGGGGATCACCTTGAGGGCGAACTCGGTCGCCTTGATCACCCGATTTTCAGGAAACATCGAATTGAGCTCGGGACGGCGCGGCCAAAGCGTCATATAATAGCGGCCTTGCTGTAACTTAGTTCCAAAAATGTTCATGCTCATACTACCTCCGAGCGCTTTTTGAACGTACCAACGGCAAAACCTCGACAAAATTTGATGCAAAGTAACAAAGGTTGAGGATGACTTTGTTATTTTTCAACAATCGGGTTATCCTTTGTACGCCCATTTTTGCGTCAAAAGCGTCTTGCTATTGACCTGTCAGGGACGTCTGGATTTCGGGTCTTGTATCACTATACAAGGGGCAAGCAACAGATTGCCAACCCTCATAAGGATAAGTTGAAAGTTTTTGGCCGCACCGCGTCCAACGCATCCGCCTACACAACCCAATCTGCGATAGGATTTATTCATGAGTAAGCTGGTTCTTGTTCTTAACTGTGGCAGCTCTTCCCTGAAGTTTGCCGTCATTGACGCAACCACCGGTGATGACCTGCTGTCCGGCCTGGCCGAGTGCTTCAACCTCGACGACGCCCGCATCAAGTGGAAACTGAATGGCGAGAAAGGCAGTGCCGATCTGGGCGCGGGTGCCGCTCACCAGGAAGCGCTGGACTTCATCGTCAACAAGATCCTGCCGCTCAATCCGGAACTGTCCAAGAACCTGATCGCCATCGGTCACCGTGTTGTTCACGGCGGTGAGCGCTTCACCTCTTCCGTTGTCATCTGCGAAGATGTGATTGCCGGCATCGAAGCGGCTGTTCCGTACGCACCGCTGCACAACCCGGCTCACCTGATCGGTATCCGTGAAGCTCGCCGCGTATTCCCGGCGCTGGCTGACAAGAACGTGGCCGTATTCGATACCGCGTTCCACCAGACCATGCCGGAAGAAGCCTTCCTGTACGCCCTGCCGTACAAGCTCTACAAAGAGAACGGCATCCGTCGCTACGGCGCTCACGGCACCAGCCACTACTACATCAGCCTGGAAGCTGCCAAGCAGCTGAACAAGCCGGTTGAAGAGCTGAACATCATCAACTGCCACCTGGGCAACGGCGGTTCCGTCTGCGCCATCAAGAACGGCAAATCCGTTGATACCTCCATGGGCCTGACTCCGCTGGAAGGTCTGGTGATGGGTACCCGTTCCGGTGATCTGGACCCGGCCATCATCTTCTTCCTGCACGACAAGCTGGGCATGAGCGTGGCCGATATCAACACCATGCTGACCAAAGAGTCCGGCCTGCAGGGTCTGACCGAAGTGACCTCCGACTGCCGTTTCGTTGAAGACAACTACGACAGCAAAGAAGAAGCCAAGCGTGCTATGGACGTTTACTGCTATCGCCTGGCCAAGTACATCGGCGCCTACGCTGCCGCCATGGACGGTCGTCTGGACGCCGTTGTTTTCACCGGTGGTATCGGTGAAAACTCCGCCCCGATCCGTGAAATCACCCTGAACAAGCTGGGTCTGCTGGGCTTTGACGTCGATCACGACGCCAACCTGAAGGCTCGTTTCGGCAAGGGTGGCGAGATCACCAAGGCTGGCTCTACCAAGGCCCTGGTTATCCCGACCAACGAAGAGTGGGTTATCGCCCACGACGCGCTGGAACTGGTCGGCGCTTAATTGACGCAGTAACTCGAGGCCGCCCACAGGGCGGCCTTTTCCTGATCCCAAAAAATGAACAAGGGGTATAAAGTGGCACGCACTATTATGCTTATCCCGGTCGGCACTGGTGTCGGCGTAACTTCCGTGAGTCTGGGCGTTGTTCGCGCCATGGAGCGTCACGGTGTCAATGTCAGCTTCTTCAAACCGGTTGCCCAGCCGCGTCCGGGTGAAACCGGTGCCGAGCGCTCAACCGCCGTTATCCGCGCTGCTGCCAACATCAATCCGCCCGAGCCCTTCACCCTCTCCTACGCCGAGAACATGATCAGCTCCAGCAACACCGACATCCTGCTGGAAGAGATCGTTGCCCGCTTCGAAGAGCACGTGAAATCCAGTGGTGCCGAAGTGCTGGTTGTCGAAGGTATGGTGCCGACCGACAAGCAGCCCTTTGCCAACAAGCTGAACTACGACGTCGCCAAGGCGCTGGATGCTGACATGGTATTCGTGACCCACCCGGGCCATGACTCCAGCCAGAAGCTGAAAGAGCGCATCGAACTGGCCTGCTCCAACTTCGGTGGTGTCAACAACCCCCGTATCGTTGGCTGCGTGATCAACAAGGTTGGCGCGCCGGTTGACGAGCATGGCGTAACCCGCCCTGACCTGACCGAGATGTTCGAAGCCCATCACCACGCTTCTGACGCGGCTCACAACCTGGAAGTGCTGCAAGTGTTCGGCAAGAGCCCGCTGCGCATCCTGGGTTGCATCCCCTGGAACACCCAGCTGATCGCCCCGCGCGCCAAGGATCTCGCCAAGCATCTGGCCGCCAAGATCCTGCACAAGGGTGAGCTGGACAGCCGTCGCCTGCAGACCGTGACCTTCTGCGCCCGCTCCATCCACAACATGGTCGAGCACTTCCGTCCGGGCAGCCTGCTGGTCACCTCCGGCGACCGCTCTGACGTCATCGTCTCCGCCTGCCTCTCCGCCATGAACGGCGTCAAGCTGGGCGCCCTGCTGCTGACCGGTAACTATCATCCGGAGCCGCAGGTAATGGCGCTGTGCCAACAGGCCATGGCCACCGGCCTGCCGATCATGATGACCGGTACCAACACCTGGCAGACCGCCGTCAGCCTGCAGAACTTCAACGTCGATATTCCGGAAGATGACCGCGAGCGTATCGAGCTGGTGCAGGACTATGTGGCTGGCCACATCGACAAACACTGGATCGAGTCGCTGACCGTCAGCTCTACCCGTTCCCGTCGTCTGAGCCCGCCGGCATTCCGTTATCAGCTGACCGAGCTGGCCCGTCAGGCCAACAAGCGTGTCGTGCTGCCGGAAGGCGACGAGCCGCGCACCATCAAGGCTGCCGCCATCTGTGCCGAGCGTGGCATTGCCCGTCCGGTACTGCTGGGTAACCCGGAAGAGATCCGTCGTGTTGCCGAGCAGCAGGGTGTAGTTCTGACCGATCGCGTCGAAATCATCGATCCGGCCGTTGTACGCGAGCGTTATGTGCCGCGTCTGGTCGAGCTGCGCAAGAACAAGGGCATGACCGAAGTGGTTGCCCGCGAGCAGCTGGAAGACAACGTGGTACTGGGTACCATGATGCTGGAGCGCAATGAAGTTGACGGCCTGGTATCCGGCGCGGTGCACACCACGGCCAACACCATCCGTCCGCCGATGCAGATCATCAAGACCGCTCCGGGCTCTTCCCTGATCTCCTCCATCTTCTTCATGCTGCTGCCTGACCAGGTGCTGGTCTACGGTGACTGCGCGATCAACCCGGATCCGACTGCCGAGCAGCTGGCCGAGATCGCTATCCAGTCCGCCGACTCTGCTGCCGCTTTCGGCATCGAGCCGCGTGTAGCCATGATCTCCTACTCCACCGGCACCTCTGGCGCCGGTGCCGATGTAGAGAAAGTGCGTGAAGCGACCGAGCTGGCCAAGGCCAAGCGCCCCGACCTCATCATCGACGGCCCCCTGCAGTACGATGCGGCCATCATGGAGAATGTGGCCAAGTCCAAGGCACCGAACTCACCGGTTGCAGGTAAAGCCACTGTGTTCGTATTCCCGGACCTGAACACCGGTAACACCACTTACAAAGCGGTGCAGCGTTCCGCTGACCTGGTCTCCATCGGCCCGATGCTGCAAGGCATGCGCAAGCCGGTCAACGACCTCTCCCGTGGCGCCCTGGTTGACGACATCGTCTACACCATCGCCCTGACCGGTATCCAGGCTGCCCAAGCTGACGAACAAGCCTAATCAGTGCCTGTCTGAAAAAACCGATCACAAAGGCTGCTCACCCCAGGTGAGCAGCCTTTTTTATTGGTTATCTTTTGAAGACCAGTGAAACATGCCATCAGTGCAGTGTTGCACAGAATAATGCCATGTGATGTGCCAGAAATATCTCGAGCGTAGTGCTACGGGAAAGCGTGCCCGCCACCTTAAAGATGTATCTAAAATAGATTCAAGATCATACGGTTGGATATATGAGAGCATTCATAGCTAAGCGCTTATAGCAAATATTTCGCCATCGGCATGAGGATTTGACCTGTTAGAAATAGCAGTGAAAAAGACCCGTTCGATACGCTATTCATCAATGTGCCACTCGGCAATATCCACATCATGGAGGAATGGAAATGCTGATGAAGAAGCTCTCTGCAGTTATGCTGCTGGCCTGCTTGCCCCTGTTCAGCCAACCTGTGCTGGCCGTAGATAAGGCAGCGCCCAAGCAAACAACCACAGCCGAGGTCGCCAAGGAGTCCGGCAAGCTGAATATCAATACGGCCACCCTTGCCGAACTCACCAGCCTGAAAGGGATTGGCGACAAGAAGGCACAAGCCATCGTCGACTATCGGGAAAAACAGGGAAAGTTCACCTCGGTCGATCAGCTGGCAGATGTCAACGGCATTGGCCCAGCCACGCTGGAAGCCAACCGTGACATGATCATCGTCAAATAACGTCCGAGCTCTGCATATACGAATGGGGTAGCCTGTGGCTGCCCCATTTTTCTTGGAGTATCATGGCCACACTTTAATCCCGCTGGATAGTTTTCCATGAAAAAGACTCCTCTGACAGTTCGCAAGGCCGTGCTCCCGGTAGCCGGTCTGGGTACCCGTATGCTGCCAGCCACCAAGGCCATCCCGAAAGAGATGTTGCCGGTGGTCGACAAACCGCTGATCCAGTACGTAGTGCGCGAAGCCATCGCCGCCGGGATCAAAGAGATCGTGCTGGTCACCCACTCGAGCAAGAACTCCATCGAAAACCACTTCGACAAGAGTTTCGAACTGGAAGCTACCCTAGAGAAGCGGGTCAAGCGTCAACTGCTGGAAGAGGTGCAACAGATCTGCCCGAAAGACGTCACCATCATGCACGTCCGTCAGGGTGAGGCCAAAGGTCTGGGCCACGCTGTGTTGTGCGCACGCCCGCTGATCGGTGACAACCCCTTCGCCGTGCTGCTGCCGGATGTACTGATTGATGAAGTGGCCAGCGACCCGAAAAAAGACAACCTGGCCGAGATGGTACACATGTTCGAAGAGAACCAGATCAGCCAGATCATGGTGGAAGCGGTTCCCGAAAGCGAAGTGGACAAGTACGGCATCGCCGACATCAAGGGCGAGGCCCTGAGCGAAGGGATGTCCCTGCCGATGCAGGCCATTGTCGAGAAGCCGCCCCGCGACGAAGCCCCCTCCAATCTGGCGGTGGTGGGTCGTTACGTCCTCTCCTCCAATATCTGGCCGCTGCTGGAGAAGACCCCGGCCGGTGCCGGTGACGAGATCCAGCTGACCGATGCCATCGCCATGCTGATGGAGCAGGAGCAGGTCAACGCCTACTTCATGAAGGGCAAGAGCCACGATTGCGGCAGCAAGCTGGGCTACATGAAAGCCAATGTGGAATATGCCGTGCGCCATCACGAGCTGAATGGTGAATTTATCGGTTGGCTGAAGCAGTTCGTCAAGCAGTTGTAATCGCTGATAAATCTGTTTTTTATAGACGTATTTAAGGGGCATCAAATGATACTCCTTTTTCATTTTTGCAACAAAAAATCAATCAAGAGTAAATAAACTCTCAGCAAATCATAATGTTGTAATTTATTCACACATGCTCTATAAGGATTGAGGCGTGTTTCTCGCCCTTGCATAAAAAACTCAAAAAAATATAAGACACAGGTGGAAGTTCCAATGAATAACCCGTCAAAAGGGACCTTTTTAGGTCACCCTAAAGGGCTTTTTTTGCTCTTTAGTACCGAACTGTGGGAGAGATTCTCCTACTACGGCATGCGTGCCGTGCTGGTGCTCTATCTGACCGACCTGACTGCCAACGGCGGTCTGGGCTGGAGTCAGGCAGATGCCCTCAAACTCTACGGTATCTATACCGGTCTGGTTTATATCACTCCGCTGATCGGCGGCTGGCTGGCTGACACCTTCCTGGGTCAACGTCGCGCCATCCTGATCGGTGCCGTACTGATGGCCGCAGGTCAGTTCACTCTGGCACTGCCCCACGCCATGTTCCCGGATATGGTCAACACCATGTTACGCGGGCCTCGCGCTGCTGATCGTGGGTAACGGCCTGTTCAAACCGAACATCTCCACCATGGTGGGTGACCTCTATGAAGAGGGCGATCACCGCCGTGATGGTGCTTTCACCATCTTCTACATGGGTATCAACCTGGGTTCCCTGCTGGCAGGCGTGATCTGTGGTGCTGCCGCTACGGCCTACGGCTGGCAAGCAGCCTTCGTCGGCGCCGGTATCGGTATGCTGCTCTCTCTGGTGATCCAGGCCACCATGGCCCAGCGTTTCCTGGGTGACATCGGTCGCGTCACTGCCGCCCAGCGCGCAGCCGCCCTGCGTACTACCGAACAGAAAGCACCGCTAACCAAGCAGGAAGTGGATCGCATCAAGGTTATTCTGGTACTGGGTCTGTTCACCATCATCTTCTGGGCCGGTTTCGAGCAGGCCGGTGGTCTGATGAACCTCTACACCCAGGAGTATACCGACCGCATGATCGGCAGCTTCGAAGTGCCGACCGCCGGTTCCAGTCCCTGAACCCCTTCTTCATCATCACCCTGGCACCGGTCGTTGCGGCCATCTGGATCAAGCTCGGCAAGAAAGAGCCGAACTCTCCGGTGAAATTCGCCATGGGTCTGCTGTTCCTGGCTATCGGCTTCCTGTTCATGGTCGGTGCCGTGCTGCAGCAGGGTGGTGACAACACCGTCAAGACCTCCATGTTCTGGCTGGTAGGTGCTTACCTGTTCCACACCCTAGGTGAGCTCTGCCTCTCCCCGATTGGCCTCTCCATGGTGACCAAGCTGGCTCCGCTGCGTCTGGCTTCCCTGATGATGGGTGCCTGGTTTGGCTTCGTTGCCTTGGCCAACTACGCTGCGGGCTTTATCGGCTCCTTCGTGGGTGAAGCCGGCCCGATCGCCATCTTCGGTGGCATCGCCCTGGCGGCGGTACTGAGCGCCCTGATCCTGCTGACCATGGCAAACCGCCTGGTTTACTGGATGCACGGTGCCGAAGGCCCGGCCAAAGAGCCGCAAGCTCAAGAGAAGAAACTGCACTCCGCCACCGTCTAAACGGTCAGGATTGTAAACAACAAACAGGGCGCCCATCGGCGCCCTGTTTGTTTTGGCCTGTTTATCAGGCGGCATCAGTGATGACGAACCTGCACATCCAGCGAGCCGCCGCTGTCGCTGCGAAACTGCAGGGCGAACGGTTCATGCCAGCTGCGTTTGTGCAGGGCGTAGTGGCTGCTGCGCATCAGACCAAGGGGTAGGCCGCCGGAGCGCATCAGCCAGTGGGGAGAGGTGAGCCCTGCGTTGGCAAACACCAGCCCATCATGCTGATCAAACAGCAGCGCCGCCATGGCAAAAGAGTGGCGAAGCCCGGACGCCATCAACTGATGGTTGAGGTAGTCGAGCAACCGGTGCGGCTGGCTCAGCAACCGGCTCTCGTTCTGCTGAAACTGGCGATAGGGGACGTTCATCAAGGAGCGCACCAGTGCCCCACAAAATGCCGCATCCGTCCCCATGATCGGCAGCTCCATCACCAGCACCAGCAGCTTGTCTTCCACCTTGAAGGTATCGGGAATAAACAACTGCCCCAGCCCCTTGAACGTGACCTGCCAGGGGCCCCACTCCTGCAAGCTCGGCGGCTTGAGCCCCGCCAGCAGGCGGCTGGCCGCCTTGTCATGGGCACTGAAATAGTCGATGTGATCCATCAGCTCCAGCTGCTGCGCCCGGTTGACGCTGCCGTTGAGACACTGTTCGATACTGCGCTCGACCAGCGCGTAATCCTCGAGGGGTTTGAGCAGATAGTCCCGCGCACCGGCACGCAAGGCGCTGGCGACCGCCTCCATGGTGCTCTGGGCCGAAATGACGATAACCGGAATATGGGGATAGCGCGCAGAGAGACAGGCGATCACCTCGTGGCCATCCATATTGGGCATATTGAGATCGCAGAGCACCACATCGGGATGGTAGAGAGCAGCGGCCGACAGACCCTCGATTCCGTCTTCGGCCTGAAACACCTTGCCCCGTCCCGTGCGAGGTAACTCACTAACGAGTGGCGAAAAACGACCTCGTCCTCCACCACCAGGATCCGTAGCCCGGCTTTTGACATCTTGATAAAGCTCTTATTAGTCAATTGGTTATTTAGGCATTAAGACTAGCTCAAAAGTGCGGTCAGCGCGGAAACCCTGCGTCAAAAGTAGACCTCGATCATACGATGGCATCAAGAGAACCCTATCCGCCCGCGCAGCTCTATTCGCTTGGGTGGCCCCACGACTACGACCGCCATCCGAATTGTGCAAGTGGACGCCATAAGGGATAATGCCCCCCACTCCAGCTCGTGAAGAAGACCATGACCCCAGCCGAATACAGTGCCCTTGCCCACCCAAGATTGTCCCATCCGGCCCGCAGTCTCTATACCCTGCAGCTGCGCCGACTGGTGCTGGAAAATCAGGCGGCCCGGCTCAACTATCCCGAGCTGGGTCGGGCGCTGGCAGTGGTCGATCCGGGAGATCCCTGCGGCTTTTCGTTTCAGGTCAATGCCCGCCAGCTCACCGAGCTGTTCGATGAATTGATGGAGGCGGGCCTGCTGCAAGTCGAGGCTCAGCCCGAGAGTGAGCACTACCACCAGTGCCCGTTTCAGTTGCCGCTGCTGACCCAGAAACTGCGCAGCCCGCTGCCGGAGCGCCCCTTCCAGATGCATCTGCAGTGGCGACCGGACGAAGAGCTGCCCGCCCTCGCCCGTCTGTGCGGGGTGATCGATGCCAGTTACAGCGAAGAGGATCTGGGGGAGTTTATCGCCTACTGGCTGGGGCGCCCCGAGGTGTTCGACTCCCAGCATCAATGGATGCTCAAGTTCATTCGCGCCCTCAAGACCCGCCGCTATACCCGTCGCAAGCCGATGGAGGTGCAGGGCTACCAGCAGGTGACGCCGGCCCCGGCAGAGTCGGGCCCCAGCAAACGGGCCCAACAGATGATTGAAGAGGCCAAACGACTGGCCCAACAGCAGACGCAAGAACCCGCAGCGCAGCAGGAGCCGGATAATGATTGATAGCGGCCCCCGTCTGCAGGCAGAATCAACCCCTTGTCTACCCATCCCTGATCGAGCAGAAGGAGCATTCCATGACTGACCCGCAAGATCCCCTGCGCCAGGAGCTGGAAGAGATCGAAGCCAAGCGCCAGAAGATCGCCAAGGCCAAGCAGGATCACCGCATTCACGACCCGGAATTGAGTCGCCATGTGGGTGGCCTGCTGGAGCGCATTCGTCGCCTGCAACAAGAGACCGGTGGCGGCCAGTATGACTACGAGACCCTGCGCAAGGAGTACGACGCCAAGGCCAACGCCGAGGTACGCGAGCTGCAGAAGGCAGCCCGTCAGGAGCGGATCCAGAAGCTGATCGCCCAGGCCGATCTCAACCCTGACTGGGTATTTGACAAGATGGATGCCGGTGACCCGGCGCTGCAATACCCCATTGAAACAGCCCGTTACTTTATCAGCGGCTTCGAGCACTGGGAGAAGAGCGGTGGCGGTTGCATGCTGATCTACGGCGACTACGGCACCGGCAAGTCGACCCTGGCGGGAGCGGTAGCGCATGAGCTGATCGCCCGTCACCAGAAATCGGTGATCTTCCAGCAGTGGGCCTCCATCGTCGATCGGCTGTTTTTCAACGTCATCCCCGATCAGGACGAGCGCAACCAGTACCGCCGCGCACTGGAAGAGGTGGATCTGCTGATCATCGACGAGGTATCGGCCAACCGCGCCAAGATGGCGGAGAGCCAGTCCAGCTTCCTCGGCCACCTGCTGCGCCGCCGTCGCAACCTGTCAAAGAGCGTCATCATCATCACCAACCACACGCCCCAGAGCCTGCATCAGGCGATCGGTGATTTCAGCTATGAGGCGATCAAGGCATTCAATCCGGTGGATATCCACCTGAGCGGCCCAAGCCGTCGCCCCAGCATCGGCAACTACAACGGCTGATCCCTCTCAAAGAGTGCGAGTCGCTGACGGCTCGCACCTTCTCCTCCTTGCTGACTCACAAATAAAAACAACTCTCATTTACAGCAGGCGAACAAGCAACTAGGCTAGCCCCTTTTGCCAAGGGAGCTCAGCTATGCCAACCACACTGATTTTCGGAGCCAGCCGCGGGCTGGGCCGCGCCTTTACTCATCACGCCCTGAGCCAGGGTCACCGGGTCGTTGCGCTGGTACGCAACCCCGAGATGGCCACAGAACTAGGTGCGCTGGGAGTTGAGGTGATCGAGGGGGATGCGCTGGATCTGGCTGCGGTGCAGCAGGCATGTGTTCTGGCGGGGCAAGATGCACAGGTCGTCTCTACCCTCGGCAGCTTCCGTCAAGCCGCGCCGGTGGACTATCAGGGCAACCGCCATGTAATCGATGCCATGGAGCAGGTAGGCCTGAAACGGCTGCTGCTGGTCACCTCCCTCGGCTGTGGCGACAGCTGGCAGTATCTGCCGGAGCGGGCACGCGCCGCCTTCGGTCACGAGGTACGTCTCAAGAGTCTGGCGGAGAGCTGGCTGCAGACCAGCGCCCTTGCATGGACCATTCTGCGCCCGGCGGGCCTGCAGGATGGCGACGCCACCGGCCGCGCCGAACTGAGTCAGGGCAAGGAAGTACACGGACTGGTGCGCCGCGCCGATGTGGCCGCCCAAGGGCTGCGCCTGCTGGCGGATGAGACGGCAGTGGGGCAGATCTACGCCATCGGGGATCCCGAACTCCAGCGTGGCTAAAGCAGCAGTAAAACCGCTTAACCCCACCACATAACAAAACGGTCAGCCCAAGGGCTGACCGTTTTCGCTTTACCGCACCCGCCATCTCACGGGCGCTTGCCCTATCCCGTTTAACCGGCGGTCGTCTCACTCTGCACGACTGACGGACGAGCAACCGGCAACGACTGCTGCCGCCAACGCAGCAACAGGCTGGCCAGCACACCGTAAAGCAGCGCCAGACCCCACAGCTGCCACCAGTAGCGGGAGACCTGCGCAAAGTCGGCCCCCATCTGGTTAAGGCGCAGAAAACCCTCGATGGCGGGGATAGTGGGCACCCACTGAGCCAGCCAGTTGAGAGGCGCCGGGATCAGCTCGAGCGGCCAGATAAAGCCCGCCAGAAAGACCAGCGGCAGGGAGGAGATGAGTACCACCTGAGTGGGCAGATCGCGCCGGGTAAAGATGGCGCCCAACACAATACCGAACCAGCAGGTCGCCAGCAGGAACGGCAGGGCGAACAGCCAAAGCTGCACCGGGTCGGCATGACGAGCGATATTGTAGTGATCGAAGCAGAAGCCGAGGAAGTAGCTCACCGGCAGCAGGAACAACCCCGCCAGTACCAGGGTTCTGGCCAGCAGCAGCGGCAATACAGGCGCGCTTTGCCAGTAACCATGCTCGCCGCGACAACTGCGCTGGTTCTGGGTCGCCCCCAGGATCCCCGCCCCCATCAGCAACACCTGATGGAGGATCAGCACAAATACCGCCGGCACCACGTAGTTGACGTAGCCCATGGTGGGATTGAACACCGGCACCACGTTGAGGGCCACCGCATTCCAGCCCATGGCCGCTTGTGGCAGCGCCTCGCCGTGGCTCAACAACCGCGCCACCTTCACCTGCGCGGCGAGAGTGCCGCCGGCCTGCGCCAGCCCCTCGGCAATGGTACCGTAGACCAGAAAGTAGGAGGCATCACCGGCATAACTCAGGGTGACGCTCTTGCCCAACATCAGATCCCGATAGAAGTGGTTGGGGATATGCAGGATCCCGCTCGCCTTCCCGGCCATCATCAGCTGGCGCGCCTCGGCCAGCGAATTGGCCCGCGCCACCAGCTTCACCTGCGGCGTGGCATCGGCCATAAACTCCAGCTGACGGGACAACTGACTGCCATCCTCGTTGACCACCACCACCGCCTCTTCCCGCGGCAGCTGATGCAGATAGGGCTGGGGATAGAGAAACGAGTAGAAGATCACCCCGCCAAACAGGGTGAGCATGATGGCGCGATCCGCCAGCAGGGTGCGCAGCTCTAGGCGCAACAGATCGACAAATCCCAACATCACTCAGGCTCCTTTTCGGCGATCGCCACTGCGGCTGATTGACGGGCCAGCTCGGCCTGCTGCTTGTAACGGCGTACCACCAGCAGCAGGGGGAGCAGGAACAGCAGCAGCGCCCCCAGTTGCGGCAACGCCGATGCGAGGGGCAGACCGTAGTTGCTCTGACCAATCTGCAGCTCCACATAGTGAGAGACCGGCAACAGGCTGCGCCAGAAGCGGGCGAAATCCCCCATGGCGCTCACCGGAAAGGTGACCCCCATAAAGGCGAAACCGGGCGCCGTGTAAGCCCCCGCCAGCGACAGGGCGCGCGCCGGATCCCGGATGATGCCGTAAAAGAAGGCCCCCATGGTGACGCAGGCGGCCGAGGCCAGCCCCAGCCCCACCAGCAATACCAGCCAGTTACCGTGCATGGGGTAGGAGAAGCCCTTGAACAGCAGCAGCGTCCAGACAATCCCCCAGCCCCAGCCAATCAGCACGTGGGGCAGCAGGGTGCGCCAGAGGCCAAACCAGACACCGCGAGTGGTCCAGTCCAGTCCCAGCCGATCGGTACGGGCCAGCGCATTGAGGCCAAACAGCACCACCAGGATCTGCCACACCGCGGGCAGAATGGCACTCAGCAGAAACTGGGCGTAGCTGGAGTTGAGGTTATAGAGCGCAGTCACCTGACTGCTGATGGGCACCGACTGCCCGAGAGCGCCGGGCAGCGCCTTGCCATCGGCCATCGCCTCCAGCACGCCGACCTGACCGTTAAGGGTGCCTACCACCTGCGCCAGCGCCGAGTTGACCAGCTTGGCGATCAGGATGAACTGGCCGTTGTTGAACACCGTCACCTGCGGCTGGGTGCCCTGACGGGCATCCCGCTCCAGATGGTTGGGGATCACCACCAGCGCATAGATATCGCCACCGCGCAGGGCGCGCGCCCCGGCATCGATGGAGTCAAACTGTTGCGCCACCTTGAGCCCGGCAGAGCCATCCAGCGAGAAGGCGAGCTGGCGCGAGAGCACGCTGTGGTCGAGATCCACCAGCCCTACCTTGAGGTCGCGGGCCAGCCCTGCCGAGAAGATCCAGCAGAGGATCCCCATCAGCAGCAGCGGCACCCAGCTCATCAGGGCACGGCTGAAGGGATCCTGCCACAGCAGCCGAAATTCACGTCCCATCAGAGTTCAACCAGCACACTCATGCCAACCCGCAGCCCCTCAACCGGTTGCAGCGGGCGAGCCTCCACCTGGAAGCTCTTCATATCGAAACCCTGACGGGTATCGGTGGCGCGCCAGGTGGCAAAATCCCCCATCACGGCCACATGGGTCACCTTGAAGCGCACCATCTGATCGCCAAGACCCGGGATGCGGGCATCAAACTCGGTACCGACCGGGAAGCGGGGCAGCAGATCCTCGCGAACGTGGAACTGGGCCCAGGCATCGCTCATGTCGAGCAGGGTCACCACCGGGAAACCTTGTGGCGCCAGCTCGCCGCTGCGCAGCAATACCTGACTCACTTCACCATTGTGGGGGCTGGTGACGCGGGTATCGGCCAGATAGGCCTCTACTTCGGCCACGGAACCGGCCGCCATCTTGGCCTTCTCGCGAGCGGCGATCTTGGTCTCTTCCCGCGCCCCTTCCAGCGCCATCTGGTACTGCTGCCACGCCATCCCTTCGCTGTAGCGGGCGGCTTGCCAGGCAGTCCAAGCCTCGTCGCGTTTTTGCAGCGGCATCACGCCGTCGCGGTGCAGGCTGGCAACCCGCTCATAGGTCTTGCCACGCAGCTGGGCGGCAGCCTTGGCTTTTTGCCACTGATCCTTGGCAGCGGCGATCTGCTGGGCTCGGGCCCCTTTCTCGGCCTCTTGCGCCAGCGCCCCCGCAGCAGCTTCACCGGCCTTGGCCTGGCTCAGCTTGGCTTCGATCTCGGGGCTCGCCAGGGTAAAGACCAGTTGATCCTTGGTCAGCTGATCGCCCTTTTTCACCAGCACCTCGTCGATGCGACCCGGCACCTTGGAGGAGACCGAATATTGCTGCGCTTCAATCTGCCCTTGCAGATGCACCGGCTCCGGCTGATAGGCCAGCCAGAAGCGCCAGCCGAGCCACACCACCAGGATCACCAGCGCCAGCGGCAACAACAGCGGTTTACCCTGGCTCATCTTCTTTTTGATGGGGGGATGGCTCATCACTTCACCTCGACAAACGGGCGACCCTTGACGGTCGGAAAAGACATGAAAAAAGGAACAGACAGGACCGGGATCATGAGTTCACCTCGATCACCTGACCATGCTGATATTGATTGAAACTGTTCATCTGGCCGGAGAGCGCCAGCAGGCGGGCCAGCGACACCACATATTGATAGGCCGCCGCTGCGCGCTGAGTCTTCACCCCCGCCAGCTGGTTCTGGGCATCCACCACATCAAGGGAGGTAGAGAGTCCCTGCCCGAAGGCCTTGTCCCGCAGCAGCACGTTCTCCTCTGCCAACGCCTGGGTGGAAGAGGGATTGATACTCCTCCAGCCCCTGCGCTGCTTCGCGCCAGGTCTTCTCAACGAGCAACTCCAGATCCTGACGGGTCTTGGCCTGCAGCAGATTGACCTGCAGCTCGGCGCTCTTGGCTGCCTGCACCGTCTCGGAACGGCCATCGCGACTCACCAGCGGCATGCTGACACCCACCCCCACCAGCCAGTCCGGCGCGGTCTTGGAGGCGAGCGAATCATCTTCATAGAGGTTGTAGTTGCCGAACAGGAACACCTCGGGGGCATATTTGCCCTGCTCGACCCGGATCATCCCCTTGGCCTGCTCCTTCTTGGCAGTGAGCAGCTTGAGACCGGGGTGCACCGCCAGGGTCTGGCTCACCAACCCCTCGAGGCGCGGCAGCTCCTTGTTGACGAACAGGCCGCTGCCCGGCTGGGCATTTGGCAACTTCAGCATGCGGCCGAGGGCCAGTTCGGCGATCTCGAGGCTGCGGCGCGCCTTCTGGGTATCGATGCGGCCCGATCATAGGCCGACTGGGCGGAGAGACGCTCCACCCTGGCGATCTGGCCCTGCGCTTCGAGCTTCTTGGCGTGATCCAGATGGTGGGCCAGCCCCTCTTCGATCTCCTGTTTGGTCTGCACCACCTGAGCAGCCAGCACCACGCCGAAATAGGTCTGGGAGAGGCTCTCGAAGGTGGATTGCTGCTTGAGCACCAGCAGTTGCTGCGCCTCGCTCACCTGCGCCTGGCGGATATCCTGCGCCGCATCGATGCGACCACCGGCAAACAGCGGCCAGAGCATCTTGACCGAGCTGGTCACTACATTCTGTTTGGTCAGGGGGGTGACAAATGCGTTGGCCCCGACCCCGAACAGGCTGCCGAGCGCCAGGATCAGATCTTTCTGCTTGGCCAGCGGATTGAGATCGAGGGCATCAAGTTCAATCGGCTGATCAAGATGGGTATAGCTGGCCCCCAGATCCACCTTGGGCAGATACATGTCCTTGGCCGCCTCACGCAGCTGCTTGGCCCGATCGACCCCGGCCTGCTCGGCAGCCAGCCCTTCATCCTGCTGGATGACCCGGGTCCAGGCTTCGCCAAAACTGATGGTTTGCGCCTGCGCCGACCCCAGCACGGCCCCCATCAGACACGGCCAGAGTGATTTAATGAACCTTGACGTCATAGATCCCCAATCCGCTTTTGTTGCATAAATGTTTGGAGCATTTGCTCGACTTAAGCCCGCTATCATAACGCAAAGCGGGCCTGCAAGTGGACTGACAATTATGCAGGTGTCCGACCCGAATGGTACAGCGCTCACTCTCCGTCAATCTGGCCGTTTTTCAATAACTCCAGAATTTGCAAGCCTTGGCGCGACGTTTTTTTCAGAAAAAAATGGCTGACGCTCAAATACTAACCTTTTCTCCTGCCTAAAAAATGCGTAATATACGCCGCCCTAAGCCGATGGTAACCGTGGAATGCAGATAGGTCCCCACACGCTTGAAACACCCTTGATTGTGGCTCCCATGGCCGGTGTAACTGACCGACCATTCCGTGAACTTTGTTTGCGATTGGGGGCTGGCATGGCCGTTTCCGAGATGCTGCTGGCCAACCCGGATGTCTGGGATACCCAGAAAACCCGGATGAGGATGGATCACTCTGCAGAAGGCGGATTGCGATCGGTCCAGATTGCCGGAGCCGACCCCGAGATGATGGCGTTTGCTGCCCGCTACAACGTGGAGCAGGGCGCACAGATCGTCGACATCAACATGGGATGTCCGGCAAAAAAAGTGAATAAGAAGTTGGCAGGTTCTGCCCTGCTGCGTGCCCCCGATCAGGTCAAAGCAATTTGCCGGGCCGTGGTTGATGCAGTGGAGGTGCCTGTCACCTTGAAGATCCGCACAGGATGGGATCCGGATAACCGCAATGGCGTGGAGATCGCCCGAATCGCCGAAGATTGCGGTATCGCGGCCCTTGCCGTGCATGGTCGTACCCGTGCCTGCCTCTACAAGGGCGAAGCGGAGTACGACACGATCAGGGCGATTAAGCAGGCCGTATCGATTCCTGTTGTCGCCAATGGTGACATCAACAGCCCGGAGAAAGCCCGGTATGTCCTCGACTATACCGGTGTTGACGCCGTGATGATCGGCCGAGCTGCGCAAGGACGACCCTGGATTTTCCGGGAAATCCGTCATTTTCTTGAGACGGGCACCAAGCTGCCGCCTCCCGAGAGGGAAGAGGTTCGCACCCTGATGAACGAGCATGTAACCAACCTGCACCGGTTTTATGGTGCATATCTGGGAGCGCGCATAGCCCGTAAACACGTGGGCTGGTATCTGGATGAAGAAGAGACGGGCCGAGAATTCCGTAAGCACTTCAATGCCCTGGATTGCGCAGACGCGCAACTTGAGGCACTCGAAGCGTATTTCGATGGATTAGGTTAACAAGATAACTAAAGAGCCGACCGAATATGTTCGAACAAACCCTGACTTCTGATGCATTGGTAACAACTACTCACAATCACGCTGCCGAGCCGACCCAGCGCCCCCTGCGTGACTCTGTGCAACAGGCCCTGCGTAACTACCTGGCCCAGTTGAACGGTCAGGAAGTGATTGATCTGTACGATATGGTTCTCTCCGAAGTCGAAGCGCCGATGCTGGACGTGATCATGCAGTACACCCGTGGTAACCAGACTCGCGCTGCCGTGATGATGGGTATCAACCGTGGCACCCTGCGCAAGAAGCTCAAGCGTTACGGCATGAACTAAGCCATAACAACTAAGCTATTGAAAACAAAAGCACTTTCATTTTAATGAAAGTGCTTTTTTAGTTTTGAACCCACACATGTAGAGCTAGGCATCTATGTTGACCACCCCTTTAAGGTCGTACTGATTACTGTCTTTGAGCCATAGCCTCAAGTCCTCCTGATTTTTTGGCCACTCCATAGAACAGCAGAGGGCTAAAAAGCCCTCTGCTGCTGTTTCTGTTTAGCTTTACGAGTCTCGGTTAACTCGTCACCTCATGCTCTTGCATCAAACCCGCAATGCTCCGACCCAACTCGATATCGTCATGGGGGATCAGCAAGTAACGCCATTGCTTGCCAGAATGCTGGCTTGCATGCTCATTAGCGTACTTACACCAACGAACTGCAGCCCGAGCTTTCGCTTGCACATCTGGGGTTGATACCTCGATTGCCTTTTTGGGCTCGATCAGCAAGCAGGAGTCTTTAGTCTCCACCACAAAATCAGGCTCATAGTTCTGCCCATTGGCATATTCGATCCGGAACTGCCCGTGGGCAGGCTTCATCCACTTGAGCACGCTTGCATCCCCTTCGAGGATCTGCGCCAAGCGCCACTCCCCATCGACAGAATCAAACTTTTGGTACGGATAACAGCATTTGCTAAAGCCAGTGAACAGCATCTGGCGAACCCTGCTCTTCTCTCCTGCCTGGATGGGAGAGCGGAAGTCACGAGGCTGTTCGTTATGGGCATAGTTGAAGGTGGCTGGCCGTAATACATCAAACCCTTTAGTAACGTGGCCAATGTAATCGGTTGGTGTCGTCCACATATGCTGTTTCATCTGCACCCAGATAAAGTCTGCCAGTTGCCGCCCCTGTGTTTTGAGCAGAACCTCTACCTCTTCATCATTCAGGTAGGTTTGCAAATGTGCAACCATTTGCCCTGCAAGGCGGTAAAGCAATCCCGCATGCTCGTCATAATCTATTTCGTCATGGTCGAAGAGATAATGAACCAGGTAGTTTTCCAGACGCTCCTCTGACATACCGCTTTGAGCCCAACTGATGGTGCTGGAGCTATTGTCCTGCAGATTTTGCAGCAACATCTCCTGACTACTTGGCCGCATCGCAATGCTGTTTAACCGACCCAACTCAAACTCTGCAAAACCATAGTTCACATCACGGGTCGGCAGGATCACGATCTGGGGAATGTCGATAGTGTGTTCTGCTACTTTTTCAGAAATCTGGCCAACTAACTTCGCAATACTCTTCTCATCCAACTCACGCGGAGCAATTGGAGCAGGGGAAGACATACCGGTCAGCTCTGGTTGAATGGCTGGGCTGGAGATAGGTGGTGATATCTCCTTCATTACCTGCTGAACCTTACGGGTAACGCTTTGTAGCACTTCAGGTGTCATCAACTCTTTGCTGCTTCCAAGACGCTTGGCTTCATCGCTGATGATCCTGACAGTGATCTCGGCAACTTGCCGCTGAGCCTCAGTTGCGAGAACCGGTGGGAGATTACCCGTGTGTGTACTGTTGCCCTGGTATGGTGGAGCAAAGCCCTCCTTGACTTGATGGCCCTGACCATCAGTAGGAGTTAGTCCCAGCAGCGTATCGGCCTGCGATGGCACGATCACTTGATTCGGCTTATGTTCCGGGATCCCGTCATCGTCATCATCAGCCCCGATGAAGAGCATTTTCTTGATGATGGAGTCTTCCTGGTTGGAACGGTCAATGATCTCTTGAAACCGGTCATGGGCAATGATCGTCAAACGATCCACGGCCTCGACCCCTGTACGTTTCCCATAGGGCAGGCGCAAACCCCGGCCGATGGTCTGCTCGGTCAGGATCTCAGAAGCAGACGCACGCAGCGGTACTATGGTGTAGAGGTTGGTGACATCCCAGCCTTCTTTGAGCTTGTTAACGTGGATGACAATCTCGGTGTCCTTGTCATGCTCAACTGCCAACAGGCGTTGGGTGTTTTCGTCAGACTCTTGGCCGGTTTGGTTAGAGTGGACGGTAATCACCTTACCCTTATAGGCACCATTGAAGAATTCGCTATCTTCTATACGGGCCTTGATGGCTTCGGCGTGGTTGGTGTCTTGCGCAACCACCAGCATAAAGGGCTTAACCAGTGGCCGATTGGTATTGTTGGCGTAGCTGGCCAACTCGGTTTTGACGTATTCATGATGATGGATTCCATCTTCCAGCTTGATGGCTTCAAGCTGCTGTTCGCTGTAATTACTCGCTTTGAAGTCTTTGCGGGTAGCCACTGCCGGAGTCTTGATATAACCATCATTGAGGGCTCGGGCAAGCGGATAGTGCAACACGATATTCTTGAACTCTCGTGGCTTGGCCCCAGTGGTTTTCGGTGTTGCTGTCAGCTCGATACCCAGCACTGGCTTGAGGTCGTTGATTGCGGTTGCACCAGAGTCGGCGTAGTAACGGTGGGCTTCGTCCATCAAGACCACCAGATCAGGCAAGTCGGCTAGATAGTTGAAGTAGGAATCCCCGATATACTCCTGCAAGCGACGTACTTTCGCCTGCTTGGACTTCTCAGCCCCTTTCTTGTTATCCAGAGCATTGATCTTGGAAACATTAAAAATGTTGATATGCGGCGCGGTCTCGGCAGCAAACAAATCTCCCGTGGCACTCATCGTCTGAACCTGATCCAGACGAACGCCACGTCCCTCCTGATAGTCATCACCGGTGATCAATACCGGCGGTGTCTGAGCCAATTCGGGGATGCCTTGGAACACATACTTGGGCGAGCCGGGCAGAAAATCCTGCTTCAGCTTTTCATAGATTGTCAGGTTAGGAGCCAAGACAAAGAAATGCTGGCTACGCCCGGTCAGATAGAGCCATGCAATCATGGCTCCCATCAGGCGAGTCTTACCAACACCGGTTGCCAGAGCAAAGCAGAGCGAAGGGAAGTCTCGCTCAAAACTCTTGAATGGCAGCTTCTCGGCTTTGAGGAGATCAATCCAGTGCTGTAAATCAGGCTCTTTCTCCAGCTTCAGCTGTTCTAACAAGCGGCAGAGGATCGCAAGCGATTCACTCTGCGGCTTGCGCAGGGAAAGGCGCGCCCCGATCTGGTTGGCGATAGTGGTCCCGTTGCTCATCTGTTTTCCTTATTCTTCGCTGTCGTCATCAGCCCACTCTTCGTCCTGCTCTTCTGGCAGCACATTGAGGGTGAAGCTGTAATCATCATGATCCCACTCGCATTTGTTCAGAATGACTTTGGGGATTTTCTTCAGCGTCAAATTCGGGAAGTCGGCGCCATCCATCATAAACGCCTTACAACAGATCAACAGGGTACGCTCATTCCCCACTTCCTCGCTGATCCGCTTGAGCTGGTCATAGGCCAGTGAACCGGTGGTCACGTAGATATGATCCGTTTCAGTGCTGTAACCATGATTCCAGAACTGGGTTTGGCTTGGTGCGTAAGTAAAGCCCATATGCTTGCATACAGCCTCGGCCAGCATCTCGGCGTTATATTCCTTATTGATAACCCAGTTGCCCCAATCATCTTTTTTCAGCAAAGAAGGGGCCAAGCGAAGATAACGGAAGCCACCACCACCTTGCCAGTTAACAGCCTTGGAAATACCCCCTTGATCTTCCCCATCAATTACCTTTTTCAGACGTGGAACTATATGGGTATGGCAATGTTCACCCAGCTCAACCATTATCCAGCGACGTCCCATTTTGTGAGCAACTGCGCCAGTAGTGCCTGAACCAGCAAAAGAGTCTAAAATTAAATCCCCAGGGTTGGAAGATATATGAAGAATTCTTGACAAAAGCTCCTCTGGCTTAGGTGTATCAAATGAAATTTCATGCAATAGTTGGTTTATATGTTTTTTAGCTGAATCTGTTGTTCCTACATCATCAGCCTTCCATATTGTTTCGGGTGTAACACCTTTATCTTCTGACTCAGAAAGATATTTTTTTATTCTCGGGGCATTACCGCCATTTTTCCCAAACCATATTCTTCCTGCCTCAATTTCTTGCTTCATTCTAGACTGAGAGTATCTCCAGCAGTTTCCTTTAGGAGGACTTACGACACCTCCTGATGGAAGTGTGAGGTCATAAAACTGACTTGATGTCCCATGCCCAGCTTGAGCTAATGCGGATATGGATTGCCATGGACCTCTTGGATCATTATCAGGGTTTTTATATCTAGCCAAAATATCGTTAGTAATAGGAAGTGGGTTTCTTTGCTTATCGAAAACAAGCTTTGATTTAGCATAGACTAAAATAAAGTCATGGTTAAATGAGAATACGCGGCGATTTTCTCTTGTTTTTCTTTTTTCCCAAATCATAGTCCCAACAAAATTCTCTCTCCCAAAAATTTCATCACATAAAACTTTTAAGTAGGCATACTCATTGTCATCTATGCTAATCCATATGCTTCCATCTTCACGTAATAGCTTGGACAGAAGCGACAATCTATCTCTGATTAAGCTCAACCAGAGGGAATGCTCAAGGCCATCATCATATTCAGAGAATGCAGCCCCTGTGTTATATGGCGGATCTATATAAATAGCCTTTACTTTTCCTACATATTTTTGCTCTAAAGCTTTAAGTACCAACAGGTTATCACCATGGATTAACATGTTGTCATTAATTATATTTTTAGCATTGCTATCATTATTCAATCCCATCAATGGTGCCTGATAAGAGAGGCCCTTATCTTCCAGAAAAATACGCGGTTCAAGGCGTGGTCTTTTATCCTTACCAATCCAGGTCAGCTCAAGTTTTTGTTTGTTCATTGTGATTCTAATTCCAATAGAAATTAACGAGGTAGCGCCAGCAGGCGCTCAATCCAGTGATTAAAGTGGGGGCACTGGGCGCGGATCGCATCCAGACCGATATCTTCAGCAATCAAGGGGCCATGCAGTGTCTTTTTATAGTTCGGCACCAGTGCCAGGATCCGCTTGGAAGGCGCAGTGTGCGGGCTGTTATTGATATGCTCTGGCGAGTCAAACGCAGCACGAATGGCCTCCAGCTCAACAATCGGCTCACCATCATCCAACCACTCGGCAAACTTGGCGGGGGCAGAAAAGAGCAGCGCTTCGAACTCATGCAGTAGCAGATTAGGGATAAAGTTGGGCTCATCGATATCCTGTTGTAGCACCTGCTCTATCTGCAATACCCGTTGATGGGCATCCTGCGCTTGGTTATCGATGGCAGGAAAGTCAGTGGGTAAACCGTAGTAGTCGATCAAGGTGGTAACATAAGCCCTGTGATCTTGTCGACACAAGCGGGTGACTTGATGTTTTACCTTGCCATAGCTGACAATCCCGCCCTTATGACCCGGACTGGTCTGTGCCAGGATGGGGGTGAGATAAATGCCAAGTGGAGCAAAATAGGGCACTAGCAGATCGCGTACAAATGTTTCTTCAGTCTGCCCTTCTACGAAGACCAATACTCGACTCATGATTGTGGTCTCCCACCCAACAGGTTTTTCTTCCACAAATCACCGAGGCTGTAATCTTCTAACCATTCGCTTAATGAAGCAGTCTCCAAGCGTTTGAAGGTTGAGGAGCCGCCTTGTTTATCTACCACGATCAAATCCTCGGCATCGAACTGGTTAACGAGCTCGACAGACTGTGTCGAAATAATCAGCTGATGCTCATGACTGGCACTTTTTATCAATTCTGCTAATACGTTTATCGCATAAGGATGTAACCCCAGCTCGGGCTCATCCACGATAATGGCGCTAGGCATAAACTCTTCTGGTTGCAACAACACTGTCGCCAACAGAATAAAGCGCAGCGTGCCATCCGACAGCTCACTGGCTTTGAAGGGAATATCGTGATCTTTCTCAGTCCATTCAAGCTGAATGCTGTCTTGGTTATCTGGCGTGGCTCGCAGGTAAAAGTCACCAAAATAGGGGGCAACCATACGGATAGTACGTATTATCCGCTTGTAGTGGCTAGGGTGATTTTTTTGTATCCGGAACAAAAAAGCGGCCAGATTAGCGCCATCTTCACGCAGATAGTCATTATCGTTGATACGGTGGATCTGCTTGACCTTGGCACTTTCGCTGGTGTCATGGAAGTGGTAACCACGCCAGCGGCGCATGATAGGAAGAGTAAACTCTTTGATGCGAGAGTGATGTTGTTCCGCCCGTGATTCAAAATGTCCAGAACCAACTAAATTAATTCCGTTAATGTTCCACCATAAAGCCTCGCGTTGAAACATCATGCGGTTATCGTTGGTGGCTTCCAGTGCAAACTGGTAGCCATTGTTGCCGAAAAACAGCGCTCCGTTAAGCGTTTCACTTTGTTTGCGACCAAAATGTAACAAAGCATCAGGTCCACCCGCCTTGCCAACCAATGATTGCAAACGGTGATCAAGCAGGGTGGCAATTAATCTAAAGAATCCGATGAAGTTTGATTTACCGGCGCCATTGGCACCAATTAGTACATTCAAACTGCCCATTTTAAGGTCACAATGAGCAATCGATTTATAGCCATCAATCACTATGCGGCTCAACTGGTCACTACTGGTCACATCCTTCATGCTGCAGCCTCACATTCATTAGCTACGATCTGCCATGTTACCGCAAAGAGCTCAGTTACGCGGGTTTCGGTTGCCAGGCGTGCCTCAACCTCTTCCAACAGGCGGTCCTCCTCCTGTTCAATCAGTTTCTTCTCTTCGTAATAATGCAGCATGGCGTTGTCTCGTTCTCTCTCTAACTGCTTAAGGGCTCTCTTGGCCTCCATCTTCTCCTGCAAGGAGGTCAGCTGCCGGGAGGCCTTGCGCGCTTCCTTGATCTCTAGATCCAGCTGTTTGATACGCAGGTCCAGAGCAATGCGTTTGTCTTCTGACCAGCGTTCCAGCTTCTCTACTTCCTCGCCATAGTAGGTTTCGTTATCCCGTTCAACCTCACGCTGGAAATCCCCCAGCAGTGTTTGCTGCAGGCCTAACAGGGCTGATACATCAGGCTCTGGAATGACGAGTGGAGCTTGTGCTAACGGGAGTTGTAACAGCCGTTCGACCGTCTCGGCATGTAACTGCTCGCCATCATGGTTAGTGGCTAGCAGCAGCAATTGTTCACGTCGCTGCGCCTCTGACTCAATGCTCACCTTGATGACTTTGAGCAAGCCGCTATTACCTATCTGCTCCTTCACATCAACCCATTGTCCTTGATCCGGCGAGCGTTCATAAACAAACTGGAGTGCAACAGGTGGCAATGGCGCGGTCTTGGCCTGCTCGATCAATGCTGCTCCCAGACCATCGTGGGGGCGGAAAAACTCACCTTCCTCAATTTCCGCATTCTGCCAGTTCAGATTGTACTTGTTCCCTAGCCAGACAAAACCATCCATGGACTCACTAAAGTCACCATTCCCCCGTAAGGTCATACGCGCCAGCAACAACATCTTTTGCTGATAAGCCGTCAATTCCGCTGTTGTCTTGCCGCGACGAAGATTAAGGCGGCGGACGACATCTGCATCGAAGTGTTCGAAGAGTGAACGCCGAGTGTCACTGTTTTTGGCTTCCAGATGCTCCCTGAGTTCTTCCTGCAAAGCATTAAATTCAGACTCAATTTGTGCATCACTGCGACAACGCTGGTAGATATCATGGATCCGGCGCTCAATATCGACGCCAGATTCGATAGAACCCAGAACTTCATCCGAGGCACCAAAGACGCCCTCAAAGAGTTGGAATTTCTGGCTAAGCAGTTCAAATACGCGCTCATCGGCGCGGTTACCCTTGTTGATGAAATTGACCACGACCACGTCATTTTTCTGGCCATAGCGGTGAACGCGGCCAATGCGCTGCTCTACCCGCTGCGGATTCCATGGCAAGTCGTAATTGATCAGCAAGGAGCAGAACTGCAGGTTGATACCTTCCGCACCGGCTTCGGTACAGATCATCAAGGTGGCATCATCGCGGAATTTCTCAACCAGAGCGGCTTTCATGTCTGCTGTTTTGGAGCCAGAGACACGGCTTGAACCTCGATGACGTTCAAGCCAGTCCCGATAAATCTGTTTCGACACAGAATCACTGTTACTACCATTCAGCATCACGATTTGGCCGTCATAGCCCTGGGTGGCTAACATCTCTGCCAACCATGTTTGCGTCCGAACCGATTCGGTAAAAATCACCGCCTTGCGTGATCCACCTAGCTCAGCCGTTTTCTCAAATGCACGTTCGAGAACACGAACAAGCGCATCAGCTTTGGCATTGTTCGAAATACTACTGGCAAGGCCTTGAAAATCCTTAAGTAGATCAATTTCGGCCTGCAGGGCTTGCGGGTCGATCAGCTCCTCGTCACCAATCCCTTCTTCATCCTGAAGGTCAGAAAAATTCTCATAATCCTCCAAGGCATCAAGCAGGGGCAGCTTTTGTTCCAGCCGTGCAATCATGGTCTGTAAAGTACCTTGAATTGCATGTGAAGAGGACGCCAAAATTTTACGAATAACCAGCGTCACAAGATGCCTAGCGCCGCTTTTGATTGCCAGCAGATCTTCACGTTGCAGGTACTCGGATACCTGCCTGTACAATTGCTCTTCTTGCGCTGACGGTCGATAGTCTTCAGTCATGGAATAACGGCGAGTAAAGCTGATCCCGCCCTCTTCTTGGACCTGACGTCTGAGAGTGCGATTACAAACCTTGCTCAATCGAGTTCGCAGCATAGCCAATTCAACCTGCTCAAGTTGCTGCCGACCATATCGAGCCTTAAACGAAGGTAAATCGCCAAAAAAGTACGGGTCTATGACGGATACAAGCCCATACAACTCCAGCATGCTGTTCTGTAATGGGGTGGCAGAAAGCAGGACCTTTTTGATGCCCATTAAAGCGTTATCAAGCACCTTGGCTGTTTTGGCCCCATCATTTTTATAGATATTGCGCAACTTATGCGCTTCATCCATGACCACTAGATCCCAAGGAACTCGTTGGAGTTCCAATGATTTCCGAGCAGCAAACTCGTAGGAACATATACAGATAGCAGGCTGGCCAAAGGCACTTTCCATATCAAACGGATTGGCTATTCCTGCCTTTTTTGCCTCATTGAAGGACTTGGCCTCCATGATGAAAGAGGGGAGCGAAAACTTCTCTTCAAGCTCCTGGCTCCATTGTTTGCGCAAAGTGGCAGGAGCGATCAAAAGCAACTTTCGCCGACGCTCAGCCCATTTCTGCGCCAAAACCAAGCTGGCCTCGATCGTTTTCCCCAATCCAACTTCATCGGCCAGAATAACGCCATTAGACAAGGGGGATGCCAAGGCAAACATCGCCGCCTCAATCTGATGCGGGTTCATGTCCACCTTAGCCCCGGCCATCGTTTTGGTTAACGATTCTTCCGCCTTTCCCTCAAGGGTCAGGTAATGGGCAAGCCAAGCCTGTTGATGTGGTGAATAGAATGTCATTCCTGATTGCCTTCTTGCTGTGCAGTTTTGCGCTTGAGGGGGTGGAAATCCTCCTCGTTATGAACTGCCAGAAAATCCCCTACAGCTTGGCGAATAAGCCATGAGATGGACACCTCATTGCTTTCAGCTATCCGTTGCAAGGACTCGAGCTGTGAATGAGATAAAGAGACGGTCGTTCTAACGGATTTCATAGCGCCTAAGTCACAGAGTGATGCGAGATGCATCACATTACATCACGGTGTCACTCTGAATGACACTCCAGATAACAACTCCATGATCTTTATCGATAAAATTGGCTGAAGTGTAGCCAATCATCATCCCAAAAGAACCCAATTGAGACACAACCAAGAGCCATGCGGAGTTGCGCCCAGGCGTTACGGGAAGGCCAACTCGTGACCTTCCCAACGATTTACAATCGTGCTGATATCAGAGTTAGCTCTGACTATCCCTGACATCAGGGGTCGCCTCCATGCTCTCCGCAGAGTAAATACAGATATAGACATAGCCGTGACTACCCAGGGTATCGGCTTCGCAAGTAAAGCCGCCGTGCTGGATAGTGATGCAGTGCTGGCGTTGGGCATCCAGTTCGCCGGTCAGCAGCTTGGCTTCTAGAGCTTTGATGATCTCCGGGAAAGCCTGGTCGAGCTTGGCTATTAGCACCTCACTCCAGTCACCTATCAGACTGGCCCGAGCGGATAGAAAATCGAGTCGGTAGCGGCTCTGTATCAGACGAGCGCCAAAGCGTGGAGAGATATCACGCGGCAGGCCCCAGCTGATGCAGGAGGCTTGTGCGGGAACTTGTAACTCTGAATTGTGGGCTGCAGGGTATGCGGAATGGCTCGTGGTCATAATTAGCGATACCTCAGTTGAATGTCGATGCGGGTGCCAGGCACGTTGTGACGTTGGCGTAGTCTGGTCAGGTGCTCTGGGAGGTCGGTCAGGTTTGTCAGTCGCCCTCGGTAGAGCCGGGAGAGATTGACGTAGTCAGGATGGCTCACGGTGATGGTCACCAGATGCCCTGGCTGCCAGCGACCAAACAGGCGGGCTTTGGCCTCTTTGATGGTGGTGATGCCGGGAGCGGGTAACGTCTGCCGGTTACGCAGATGCAGTTTGTTAAGCTCGGGGGCATAGTGATGCACCTCGAGTCAGGTGATAAGACGGGTCATGTTCGGTGACTCCAATGATGCAAAGGGCCAGCCTGTGAGGGCTGGCCTTTTATGTTGTTTGTTGATGAGTGATGAGATGGTCGTGGTGGCTAGCCGTTGTAAAACAGGATGTAGTTCACACCGGCCTGCTGGGCGGCAGTGAGCAAGGGTTGCAGTGCTAGCGGGATGGCATCGAGCTCCATAGCCAGGTTCAGGGTGTACTCATAGGCGGAGTCATCCTTCACGCCGACATGCTCATGGGAGGCCATTTGCTTGACCCATTGCCATTCCGGTACCAAGTCTGCGTCATCGTAATCGCCGATGATGGAACTCATGGCGACATCCAGCATCTGCATCACCGAATGACCTGCCAGTGGGTTAGGTGTTGCAGGGAGGGTGTTGGTCATTGCATCGTTCCTTGTTGTCTGGGCTGTGCGTTACAACTGATTGATAACCGGCTTGCAATTGAGACGGTCCAGCAGGTGTAGCGAGCCGTATTGGGCTACCAGTCGGTCTATGGCCATCTGGGCGCAGGCCGTTCTGCTGGGCTTATTCTCAGGGATTGCGTAACGCGCGGTGAGCCAACCGCCGAGCAGCGCGATGCGATAGCCACTCGGGATGTGGGTGAGCGACGTCCCTATCCCCCTCCCGTGAATGAGGAAGGGCACGGCTTGGCCGCCGATGTCGATATCCATGCGCTGGCCCTTGAGCTCGAAGGTAGTGAACTCGCCGGTTTGCGGATGTTTGCCGGGCACCTTGATGGTGATGTTTTTCGCCATTTCACACCTCCGGTTTGGCTTCAAAATGGTGGGTCACAACGCCCGCCTCCGGATCGATGCTGATAAACGCCGGGGCTTGTGGGTAGTACTGGTAGAGCCGCTCCAGCTCAGCACGAAACGCCTCGACGTTTGGCGCAATCACATGGCTGGTATCCCCCTCGGCGTAGGTAAAGGTCTCCAGCTTCTCTGTGTTAATCCAGATGCCGAAATACCAGGCGTCTTCCTCGGTATCGTATTGCTGCCAGCCCTGGGCCAGCAGCGTGCGGTCGTAGTAGTAACGGTCCGCTTGATGGCTGCCTCGGTCGATGCGGCAACCCGTCACGGTGAGCTCAAACTGGATACGGCCAGTCTTGTGAGCCTTCTTGACCCGGCGCAGCAGCTTGAGGGCCTTGGCTCTGCTACGGCCATTACCTAGCTGGTGTGGTTGTCTGGCCCGCAATGCCAGGTGGGTCATTATCTTCGGCGCGGTGTTGTGGTTGAGCTGACCAATAGCGGCGGTGAGCTGCTGAGCGGTCAGGGTGTTGTAATCACGTAAGTCATGCATGGTTGGGGCTTCCTTCAAATGCAAACAGCCCCTCGGCGTGAGGGGCTGTATGGGGTCTTGGGTGTGCTGGTGGCAGTGGTTCAGGTTCAGGTGTGACTACTCCAATCCGGCTTGTCATTACTGCCGTGGTTGACGTAGGCACCCACAATGGTGCGTCGCCACTCCCCAACGGGATAGCCGAGGTCGTTGCACTCACGCTCCCACCACGCAAAGTTAATTTCGCGGGGCAGGTTGTCCACCATGTCCAGTGGACTCACGAACAGCGAGGTCTTGTGCATCGTTGGCACGGGCTTGATCTTGTCGGGGCCAGTGCGCTTGCCGGTCTCGTCATAGTCGTGCGCCCACTTTGGGAAGGTGAGCTGATAGGTAATGAGCCGATGCAAATCGCCATGTGCGCTCATTGCCTGAGCGACGGCGACCTGAGTGAAGCTATCGTTGAACTCGATCATGGGTGTTTCTCCATTTCCGCTGATGTGCGGTAAGCCGCTGCCAGCAGCGCAAACTGTTCGACCAGATAACTGATACTGATGCCCAGTTCATCGCTCACTGCATCCCCCAAACGCTGATGCAAGTGTGCCATGTCATCGGCGATACGCTGGGCTATATGGGCAGTTGAGCGCGGAGGTGAGCTTGTCACTGTCAGAATGATGGAAAGGTTCATCACATCTCTCCCCAGGGGGCTTGCTCCCACAGTGACAGCCGGGTCAGCACGTCTTGCGCCAGCGCTTGCTGAAACTGCTGTATTACCTTGACCAACCGAGGGGCCTGCTCAGGACTCCCACTCCATTCGCTTGACTGGTACAGGGCGCAGCAGGTGAATTTGTAGAGGGCAACCAGCTCGCTATCGGTGAGCGGTCCCTGGTGGTAACGGTGGGCAGGTTTAATCTGTCCCTGCTTGGTCAAGCAGCGCTGGCGTAGTTCCTTAAGCTCCTGTTGACGCCCTAGCTGATAGCGATGCCAGACAGCCCGCCGATTGGCGAGCATCATCAGCCGTACCAGCCGGTCTACCCGCCACGTCCAGATACTGGTGACATCCATTGGTGAATTCCACCAGAGGGAGCGCAGCAGCTCAAGGGTGTAGTGCGGTGGCATGGGGGCATTGCAAAAGCGGTGTAACTGTACGGCAAAGGTAAGGTAGTCCTTGCGATCGATCATGAAGGCAGACATGGGGTGACTCCTTGAAATGCAAAAGGCCACCTGCAGTGAGGTGGCCTTGTGGGTTGTGTCGGGATATCCGGATCATGGTGTGGGACCTGATGATCCTGGTTTGATGATCCGGGTGATCGGGTGGAAACGTGATCGGCATGCATGTTATTCGGCGATCGACGGTTCGTTATTGGTGATCCTGGAGTGTGTCGGGGAGAGCCGCATCAAACAGGATGGTGTAGAGCGCACAATCAATGCCGTTAACGGCGTCGTGGTGCGGGTAATAGGGTGGTGCGTCTCGGGATCGCTCGAAGTAGTCGCCAAAGCAACTGAGGCACTCGCGGATCTCGATGGTGGAGCCCTGCAGCAAGGTCTCTTCAAACTGCCTGGCATAGGCCTCGTCATCATGGGCCTTGGCGACGGCCTTCTCCAGCAACTCCTGCGCCCCTTCGTTGCTGGTGGCTGCCAGGCCATGGCGCAGCTTCTCGAGGGTTTCCACCAGGGAATAAGGATTAGGTAATCGCATGGCGTTTGTTCCTTCTTGGCGCGACTAATGGCGTAGCTGATGCAGCAGTGAATCAATGGCCTCGATACACTCAGCTTGGGTGAGCTGGTAGCCGTTGGGCAGATGAGCGACGATAGCAGGCTCGGCCTGCATCTGAACGTTGTCTTCAAGCCAGCAGCGCAGCTCGAGGAGGATGTCGAGGGCGGTGAGGTGTGACTTACCTGGGGTTAGAGTCATAGCTGACCTCGCTCAGCCAGCGAGGCCACGCCTTCGGCACCAACCACCAGATGGTCGAGCAATCGCACATCGACCAGCGCCAAGGCCTCTTTGAGGGCCTGGGTAAAGACCCGGTCAGAGTGACTGGGTTCTGGGTCACCACTGGGGTGATTGTGGACCGCAATGATGGCCCCGGAATTGAGTAACAAGGCCCTTTTGACCACCTCCCGTGGGTAGATACTGGCGCTGTCGAGGGTGCCGCGAAACAGCTCCTCAAAGGCCAGTACACGATGTTGGGAGTCGAGGAACAGTGCCCCGAACACTTCGTGCTCCCGGCCCTGCAGCAGGGTCTGCAGCCGCTCAGCGGCCTCTGTGGTACTGGTGATGGCGGAGCCTTTGGCCAGACGCTTGCGAGCAATCTGATTGGCGATACGCAACAGGTCTTGCTCGGTCACCGGCTCGGTGACGACATACGTGCCGGGGCATTCCCCGGCTTTCAGCTTGTGGTAATGCATGTGGGGTTCTCCAAATAAACAAAACCCCGGCACGCATGGAGCATGTCGGGGTTAAAGGTAGAGCGGTTGTTGGTTCACTTTGAGGGTAGTTCAGCTGGCCGTTGTGGGGCCTGCGTGGCTACGGATTCACTCTTCACTGGCATCAGCGGTTCTGGGATCAGCATGGTGAGCGGGATAGCGAGCGCAACGCTCAGCCGTTCTGCCAGCTCATAGGCAGGGCCTATAGTGTCGTAGTCTGCCACCCAAGTGGCCAGCGCCAACCCGCTGCTCTCCACGGCCCGCAGGTAGACGCTGTAGCCCTGAACCGTCAGGCTACTGTCACGTACCACCTGCGTCTCGCCATCTCGATTAATCGCTTCAAGCTCAACGGCTATCGGTTGTTTGGGCATCGAGTGCTTCCTCTTGGGGTAAGGGGTCACTCTCCACACGATAACCGTGATGAATGCAGGCACGCTGCAGGTCGCTCAGAAAGCGCCCCAGTACTCGGGGCTGCTCAGTGAGTGGCACCGGTCCAGCCTGACAGCGCCAGAAACAGCGACGCGTGGGGTCCACACAGATTTCATCCACGTGCTGGCTCATGGTGCTCCAATCCTCGGCATTGGTGAGGGAGAGCAGTTGCCACTGCACCCCAGACCAGCGCAGGTGCAGCGTAACGGTACGGGCATGGGGGCTATCAGGAGTGAGGTGTAGCAACCAGCGCTGGCCACGGTGGCGCGGTTGTATCTTGGCCTTGGCGGCGACCAGCCCCAGCCACTGACGTGAATAGTGGGAGAGCGGCTGTTCGTTAGTCATCACACACCTCCTAATCCCCGCTGACCGTGACGGTGAAGTACGCCATCCGGCAGTAGGCAACAAAGTTGGTCTGCCACAGGGTGAATAACTCATGGGCCTCTGAGCGCTGAATTGGCCCCCATCCTTGCAAATAGTGTTCGTCATCCAGGAAATTGAAATCGAGCTCCTTGCAGAGCTCGGCATCCTGACCCACTCCCTGATAGCTGAAGTTGGTGACGTAATCGAACAGCCAGCCATCGAGCCCACGGATCAGGCGTATCTCGACGGGGTGAGCCCCTCCCTGCTCGGGGCTATAGGTGGGACTGCGAAAGTGGAAGGTGAGTTGGGTCAGGCGCTCGAGGTTGAGGCCAATATGGGCGACCTCCTGATTGAGCAACGCGAGCAGCGCTTGGGTAACGGGCAGGGCAAAGCCATCCCGGAAAAAGGGAATAGTCATAAGCGTTCCTTGTCATATCCAATACAGCGAGGGAGGCGTTAGCCTCCCTCTGGGTGTGGTTGCAATGGTTGGTGCGACTCGGCGTCACGGTGTGCCAAAGTCCGGTGATGACCCAGGCGCAATACAGTTGTTATCTGGCGAGCCAATGGCTGGCAGTACCTCTGCAAGGTGGCTGGTGGGCAAATCGATGGGCGGATTTGACGGCAGCAATAGCGCCACTGAGGTTGCGTTGCGAAGTGCCTCCCAGAACGTGGTGAAGTCTCCTTGTCGGTAAGGGGCATCATAGTGTTGTCCGTCCACCAGCAAGGCAAACTGACGTTTGCTGTCGCTGCCATAATCACGACCGTTCATCGTCGCCAACATGGTGAGCGGCGCATCATCCCGGCAGATGATGGTAAGCAGCGTGATGCCTGCGAAGGTGACGGTGTAATTGGCCTGCGTACCCGGCCCCCAACTGCGAGACCAGCCATTTCCCTCTGCCCCGACACCACTGGTGGCAAGCGCCACCAGCAGCGCGATAACTCGGTTCATTGTGGTTACCTTTTAAAAATAACAGGGAGGCTGTTGCCTCCCAGGGTTGGGTTATTGGTCAAACGACAGCGTCTGCTCGCCACCGAGTGTGGTCACCGTGACCTCAAGGGGGTTGCAGTCCTCCGGCAGCAGAGAGAGCGTTACTTTGCCGCCAAAGCCCATCCGAAATGGCAGCTTGGCTTTCGGATCGATCGTGCAACTGCCCCGGTTGATCTTGAGGTCGGTGATCACCATCCGGTTACTGCGGCTGGTGATATCGAGCAGGTACTTGTTCCAGGTTGTTTTGCGGTAGTAGGGGTTGATGCGCTTACGAAGGTGTACATCCCCATCCTTCAGCGGCTCGATGTTGGCGAGATCATCATCGAGCACCGCCGCGTTATGCTGCGCTGCGGTCAGACAAGGAAAACCTGAAGAACCAAGCGCTGGTAAGGTGCTGGCTATCCCCTCGGTGGGCAGTGGCACATGCTGGCCATCACGTCGGTAGATGGCCAGTTGCTTGGCATTGCGCAGTGCGTCCCAGAGAGTATTGAAGTCGTTCTCCAGCGATGCTCTGGCATCGAACTGCTTGCCATCGACCATCAAGTCGAAGTTGTTACGCAGTGGGTTGGTGCCGAAATTATCGAGTCCCAGCGCAAGACTCATTTCAACCGGTTTACCAGGGGCACAGGTGATCGAGAGGGCTTTGTATCCGGTCTCGGCCTGTACGGAATAGCTGTATCCCTTGCTAGCATCCCCAGAGCTGCGCCAGATACCTTTGGCTGGTTGCGGCTTCTCTGACTCGGGTTTCTCTTTGGCTCGGCAGAAATAGCCCGATGAACCGACGGCAGGCAACGCAGCAGCGAGTCCCGTGGTGGGCACTGGGACGATGCCTTGCTCTTCCTCATCTTCAGTAAAAATCGCCAACTGCTTGGCTGCACGAAGCGCTTCCCAAAAGGCTGGGAAATCCTCACCGAGACGACGAATACCATCGTATCGCTTGCCATCAATAATCAACCCGAATGCCTTGTCGCCATAGTGGCCATACTGGGTATAACCCACCGTAGCAATGAGCTCGGCGGTCGCGCTGGGGTCACAGGTGAGGGTCAGGCTAACCTCCTCCTTCCCTGAGTTGTCCTCTACCCGGTAGTTGTATCCCGGAAAGGGTTTGCCCTTGCTGACTTGCCACACTCCCTCTTGGGCAGGTGCAGCATGGGCCTGAATAGCTGCCAGCATGGCAAGCAGTAACAGTGACTTTTTCATATTTGTTTCCTTGTTATTTGTTTCGAGCAATCCAACTTAAAACGTCCACACCCAACCGAATACGACCATAAAAGGCGATCCTCATCTTTTTGAGTCCTTCATGTCAATGGCTCTAGCTATCAACCTTTCCGTTGGTTTGGAGGACGTATGACAAAGATCAATCAAAAGGTGTTAGCCAAGCTGGTGGGTAAAGCGATTGCTCACCAACGCCAACTGCGTGGATTGACCCAGGAGGCGGTGGCTGAACGGTTAGAGATAGGGATAGAAGCGGTATCGCGAATGGAGCGCGGGGTCGTGGTCCCCACCATTGTGCGATTGGCTGAACTGGCTCACATATTTGACTGTGAGCTGGTGGACTTGCTGCGTGAAACCAGCCCCCGTCCTCAGGAGCAGGCCATCATCCTCAGCCAGCAGTTGGCAGCGCTGAGTAATGATGACCGGCAACTGGTGATGGAGATGATGACGACGCTGATTGGCCGGTTAGTCCGTTAACCAATCCCACAGTTTGTGAACACCGTAAGCCGCGACCACTCCCACGGCTACAGGTGCCCAGGCAGGCGCGCTCCCAAGCGCAACCAGGGAGGCCGCCGTGGACGTCGCTGCGGTGCTACTGACATAGGCGCCAGTCAGCCCGGCTCCTGCCGTGGAGGCGAGCTTGCCGACCGAGGTTTTCACCACCTGAGAAGCGATTACCGTTTGGGCTGCACGGGTGACCTGCGGTGAGTGATGCCGGTCTTCAATACACCACTGCACAAAGTGCTCACAGTTGTTGAACAGCAGGTTGTAGCTGCGTTCCCCCAAACGACGGCGGGCACGATTGACCGCCTCTTCCCGGCTGAAGTAACGATGGGGGTGCTGCTGGACCCGGACGTCATTTCCCTGGGAAAACTGGCTGAGCCTGGAGCGGACAATCTGGCAAGCATCGTGTCCCGAGAAGGGGCCCTGGTAGTGGATCACCATATTGTTACCCACGTAGATCCCGTGGTGCTCATAACCGATACGCGGGGAGATAAGGTGGTCGCCATAGTTCAATGCGGACATGATGCTCTCTCCTACTGCAGCAAGGTGGTGGCTTGTGCCAGGGCACGGGATTTGAGTTGAGCGCCTTGACCAAACCAGGCTGAATCCAGCCGATGATCCTGGCTGCGGGTACGGCGATGGTGATCGACATACTCGGTCACTGCATTGACCAATCCCCATGCAGTGTTGTGCGAACTGGCCAACTCAGCCCCCATTCCTGCCCCTTGATAGAGCTCATGCAAACGCTGCACAGCTCGAGTGAGCACAATGCTCTCTTCATCTAAAGGCTGAGCCAGCAGGTCACTGAAAAAGCGCAGTGCCTCTTGAGGTGCCACTGGACGTTGGCTGAGCGCTTTAGCATGCAGACCGAAATGGTCCCACTGGCTTACCCCCAGCCCCAGCGCCTGTTTCACTGCTACAGCGTCAAACTGGGTTGAGTGGGGCACCTTGATGGCGGCGGACTGGTTACCTACTGCTACCTGAAGGGTGTTGTTGCAGACTACCCGCACCGAGGTGAATTGCGCCGTGGTACAGAGCGTCCCATCACAGCTGGTCGCCAGCAGCAGATAGGACTTCACCAGATCACCGCCTTTGAGCATCAGATCCTGGCCTGTCTTGGCCAAGGCCCAGAGTTTGCGACCACCTTTCAGTGAGCCTGCGGTCTCCAGCTCGAAACCGCCCGCTTCCACCAAATCTTGATAGAAGTGCAGCACCTCATGGGGCTGTACCACGTTGTAGCGTTGTGAGACCACCGACAGTGGTGCCAGAGTATCGGAGCGGTAGAGCACTTTGCTGTCGGGGTAGGTGTGCAGGTCAGGCGAGCCCTGATACAGCACATCGCTTTGTTCGATGGTCCAGTCCATCCCGGCAGCTTGTAGCCAGACATCCAGGGACTGTTGTGGGGGTAAGACATTGCCGAGGCCATGCCAGGGGGTTTGGCCAGTGTAGGCCATGGAATCAATCAAATGAGCCATAGAGATCTCCAATGAAAAGGGACTGCCGAAGCAGTCCCTGAGGTAGGTTCATGGAGATAACATATGTCTGAGATTTGGTTCGTTTGAGCCTGGAGCTCTACGCTGTCGCGGGTCGGCGTTGATGTGGGCTATCTTGTGGGAATGAAATTGATTGTGCTATTTCACGCCAGCCATGATCGAAGGTAAATGTTTTGGCATGTGCAACAGGGTTTTGGATCTTTAGCAACCTAGCCTTATCTGGATCATTAGTATATTCAACTACATATAACCAATATGCATCACCCTTCTCTCGAGCATGATTAAATTGTGTGTGTGATAGTCCAACGGGACGATCTTCTAGAGCACCGGTCATTGACTTAACTTCAATCCATCGTACTGTGTGACCACTGATGTCAGCCTCGAAGAGGTCAAAACCAGGGTTACCTTCAGGTGTGCGCGAAAGACCTGGTTCAAGGTCCATGATAAGGTCGATTGCATGTTTCTCGATCTGCATTCTCTTTATCTGATCTGGATCATTTGGGTCTTTGTCATCTTCGTTGGGGTGTGTACCTATGTAGGAAATGAATGGTCGCCCCCCAGAGTACCCAGGAGTCCTCTTTCCCTGACCAAGGTTGTTGGCACTGCCTGTAGACGTAGTGTAACCACTAGGTCCGCTACCATGTTGACCCCCTGTGCCGTAGTAACCATTTCCACTACTTCCTGCATTCGTGCCCAAAGCGTCACCGTTGTGAGGATCTTTCTCGCTATCGCCCATATTGTCACTGGACGGCTCGTCGACTTCTGGCTCTGGATGGGACGGTTGCTCTGGCCTTGGAGCCGCACTTAATCTAGATGCCAATTCTGCAACGATAGCCGGGTTGCTTCGTATCAGGTCGAGAATAGCCGGATCAATGCCAGCTGCTTTGGCAAGCTGATCGATAATCGGGGGCTTAAATGCGATCTTGCTCTCAAGGAATTGGTTGGGTTTCCAACCGAGAGTATCAAACATCACTGATCCCGGTGGTACAAGCCTGCCATCTGTGCTTGGTATCCAAGCGATTTGATTGAGCATCTTAATAAAAAGAGCATCGAATTTAGCTGCCTTTGTTTCATGAAAGTAGCCCCACTTATAGATGCCGAAGAAGGAAGAATTGCTACGTACCTCCAGATCAACCAAAGCTTCCCACAAAACCTTCACTCTGGTGATTACTTCCTCGGGTTTCAGTGTCGGCAATAACTCCAGTAACGAATCCAATCCACGAAGAGTGAAATCTTCTGGTGTGTTTTCCCAACTTGCACGCTCAAGGCCTGCTTCTTTGCGAATATGAGCCTTCTCTGAAGGCTCAAGCACAGAAGGCACTTTTTGCGGTATGAGGTAGCGACTTGCACCACATGACACTAGAAGGTTACGGATGTCCTCACCGTGGAGGCAGTCGTATTCATCATCGACGATCAAAATGCCTGGCACATCTGCAAATAGCTGCTGAAGACGCTCGGTAGCGATGTAGGTCTCTCTAGGCTTAGCGAGGTAGGTTTTGCTATCATCAGTGTCAACCACCATAACAAAGTGGGTATCACTCAAGACTGTGCGAGTTTTTCCTTCTGCATTGTTGAATCGGTTTTGAATGCTGCAAGTATGCGTTCAATATCGGCAGCATAGGCTTTGTCATCTATATCGACGGGAGCTCGCTGATACTTTGGTAAGATGTTCCATATGACATCATCCACAGGGTCTGGTTCGGTGATGCCAAGCGAAATTAGGAAGGCACGAGCCTCAGGTGTCGCACACACTGCATAGTCTATTGTCGGGAAACTGGTAGCAATGGCACTTGGTAGGAATGCCTTGGCTTTTCCGTTTTCCCGAACGACGACATGTTCGCCATTATCGAGACGGATAAGTGGAACATTATCCAAGTGGCGATGCAGTGCTTTCTCTTGGCGGCTCAGGAATTCGTAAAGTCGTAACATCCACTCATCAGATTGAGTTTCAAGGAACGATTTGGTAAGGCTCTGAATGAGCTTGACTGGTGTGATCTCGTCTATATCGAGTTCTCGCATCAGGTACTGGCGAATCTCTGGAGCTTTGTCTTGAGTTATATCGTCAGATAGCCAAGCGGTAAACTCTGTACTGAACAGTGCGGCAACCTGTGTAGGACTGAAAAGCTTACGCATCTCTTGTGTACGCGCTAGCTTAGTCTGATAGGCTGTAACATACCTGCTTTCGAAGGCTGGAAGCAGTTCTTGTTCCTGAAATGCCTGCCGGACAGAATCAAACATCGGAGCGAACCGCGAATCCTTCGGGAATTTTCCGCGATCAAGTGGTAGGCAACGTAGTGCTGAGGTATTCAACATTGCTTTGTCCCGCATCCAGATCATGGCTTCAACCAGAAGACTGGATGTTTCTTTAACCAGATGCTGATTCCATGGTTCACCAGGCGGAATGTTGTCGCGGCTTGGCGTGGTACGGTAAGGCCCTTGAACAAGAAAACCTAAATGACTCTCAACAACGGTCGGGAAGAATACCACTAGCGGTGACTTTGCCAGGGGTTGTACCATCCAGCGACCAGGTGACTCCTTTATCGCAATTAGCGAGAAAGCAATTTCCACTCGTCCGGTCTTCTGCCGCTTGGCAGAAAATACATCCCGGTGGAAAACTAGCCAGTGTTGCTCAACCTCTGGGGACCCATCCTCTTGGCCGATCACCCTGATCCGCTGAACATTTGGTCCTAACAACTCAGGGCTATTGCGCAGATAAAATCCGGAAGCGCCACCTTCTATGTTCCAGCTTATTTCGTCAATGTGGCGGAGAAAGAGTAGTGCACTTGGGTTTAAGCGGCGGAATCCAGCAGTGATCTCTTGTATTACCCTTACATCGCCAGCTCTAAGAGGCAAAATGATCTGCGTTTCATCCGCAGCTCGGTTAGATCTCTCTAATTGCTTGGGGAAGACATAGTCCTCAATGAAAAAATCTTCATCACCAGAGTGAATTTCCGGAAAATCCGTGACCGTGTAGACAGATTTGAAGCCTAGACCAAAGCGGCCGATAGAGGCCTCATTCTTGGTGCTTTCTGCGATATCACAAACGCTACGAACGTCAGCCTCGTCAAATGGCTTGCCGAAGTGAGAAAGTCTCAGGTTGGTTGGAGTTAGGTTGAATGAAACTTTACGATTTCCATGCCACTCATCACGCCGACCAAGAGCATCCTCGGCATTCTGCAGTAATTCAAAGATGAAGTGCGTACGGTCGTCATATAATTCGGCGGCTAGCTTGCCAGATTTTTGAGCTCCTTTGGTACCATAGCTCTCTCTGTTTTCTTTACAAATAGCTTCATAATTCGATGTCACAACCCCTCCGAATAACCACTGTAGTGGTCAACTAAATCCGGACACTTGGTTAGGCCTAGCCAACGGGCTAGGCCTACATAATCAAACAGCCTGAAACTCTCCCTCGATCACCGTTTGCGAACCAAAGGCTTGTCTTAATTGTGCTTCAAGTTCCTCCAGTTGTACTTGACGGCTACGCAGGCTCTGTAAACTTTCCTTTTGGTCGACCAAAATTTTTTCAAATTCTTTGATCTGCGGAGCAAAAATATCCATCACTTTTTCTTGATCTTTCAGGAGTTTCATTGGCTCAGCAAAGTGGAGCTTGACTACTTCTGCGAGATCATTCTGCAACTGTTTGAGCTCTGCTTCTGCACGTTGTTGCTGAGCAACACTGACGACATCGGTTAGTACTTGGATACCAGCCCCGATCGGACCAGCCCATTTACTGATATTTGCAGCCAGTTTGGTAGCTTCCCAGGGTTTGAATTTATAGACGTAGCCAGTAAGGTTTTTCAGAGTTTCACGAGCTAGAAACACGCCGCTCTTGATGCTTTCAACGGGAATTTTTGATACCGCACTTAATGCTCTGCTTGAAGCTGATAAGGCTGAAGCGGTGATAGTGTCGGCAAAATCTGATGATGAATCCAATTGATGCTCAATGCTAGCACTGATGCCATTCATGATGGTCGAGGACTGGTTGAATGCCGTGCTAAATAAATGGTCGATACGAAAACGTAATTTTTCACCGATTTCCTTGTCAGTAAAACCGATCTCCGCTTCAAGGAAAGCGCGAACTTGATCTCGGGGCAAAGTACGAATGCTGTTGAGAAGGTCTTTTTCTAGATTGCTAAGTTCTTCGTACAGGCCACCTACTGTGGCAAGAACTTTGCGCCTGCCCTCGTCAATGTCTTCTTGGATTCGTGCAGAATCGCGACGCTGGTTTGCGGCCAGCAGCTCAAGCTTGATCAATTCATCCTTAGCCGTCGAGATCTTCTTGCCTAGGACATCACGTACGACATCGACACCAGTTTTCTTGATCAGGGCTTCATGACCGCAGCTATCGAGTACCTTGTGAGTTATATGCTTGAGTTCGTTGATGCGAGAGCGTTGATCGTAGAGGTCCTTTTGCTCAAGCCAAAATTCCAACCCTCTGCTGTTGGGATTGGACGCAACACAGACCACGTTAATCTTGTCACGCTCCACTGACGTTAGGCCAACAAAGCGTTGTAGTTTATCCAGCAAGTTATTCTTCTTGATGGCACTTTGCTGCTGAAATTCTTCGGTGTCACGCAGGTCTGCCACTTCATCCATCTTGTTGATGACGAAGATAGTTGAACTCAGCTTATTGAGGTCTCTTAACACCCAGCGGACAATATCTTGATGGCTTTCCTTTAGCGGGTTGGTTGCATCTACCACATAGAAAATCAGGTGTGCCTCGGAGATATAATTTTTGGTTATATCACCGTACTGAACTAGTGCCCCATTCTCTGCGGTTTTTTCCTTGTCACCAAAAAGACCTGGCGTATCAACGATTTCACAACGTTCCTGGAGGTTATCAGGACGGTAAATGGCTAGAGCATCTGAAGACTCATTGGTGTCGATTTTCATGTCTTTCATGACCTGGCCCAGCCAGCCGGCAACAACGCTCGTCTTGCCATCGGAGAATGCGCCTAGTAGAGCGATGCGTAAAGCATCGCTTTGGACATCACTAATAGCCTTTTTGATCTTATCTATGTCCTGACTTACGTCGAGCCCTAGTTTTTCAAGCTCACCAACAAGGTTCTGGAGATGGTCGAGGGACTGGATAACTTCATTTTTACTCGCGTTGAAATGCTTAAATTGTTCCATAGGGTTTGGCTTCCACTTGATTTTTTATTGCCTGAATAGAGGCGATCTTGTCATCGAATAGCTTACCAACTTCTAGTAGTTTGTTACGTTCACTATCTAATTGGCATAAGGTAGTGCTGTCAATCTGCTCCTTGATTTTTCCCAACATAGACTGGGTGTCTTGTTCAAATGTCTTCTCGCAAATCATGCGCTCTTTTTTGATGGCCTCGCTAACCTTGGCTTGCGCCTCAGCAATCTTCTTGCTACGTCCACCAAAGAAGTATCTCAATCCGGTGGCAACTAACCCGAAGATACCGCCGATGACTGCACCGACAATGTTGCCTACCCCTGGAATTAAGGAACCAATTGCGAAGCCGCTCATGGCATAACTACCAATGTTCAATAGCAGGCCACCGACATCGGAAAAATTGAAGCTGATCGCATCCATCGCACTGGAAAGCGAGAATGAGCTGTTTGCAGCAGCACTCAAGCGTTGTTGAAAACTAACTCGCTCAGCATTTTCTTGCAGACGTTTGAGTGCCTGCTCAATAGCTTTAGACAGCTGTTCAAGTAGCTCTTCTTGGCTATTTTCCAATCTTTTGGTCAGTTGTTCCTGACCGGTTATGACGTGATTCTGGATTGCCTGCTCAACATCGTCTTTATCGCTGAAATGTTCTTCTACTGCCATTCGTGCGGCACTTGTCAACTCATTGAAAAAGGAAACAAGGGCATTATTGCGCTGTTTTCGAAAATTAGTTGTTAGTTCTTCAAAACTGAGACGAATAGATTTTTGACACTCCAGAATTTCCATATCAATTTTGCAGGAAAACTCTTGGTGTTCATCCCGTTGCTTCTTCAGGTCATGCACTGTGTCTTGAAGTAAGCGAAGAACTTTGCGCTTGTTGCTTTCAACAATGTCGACTTCGAAATTAGCGCAACCTTTGCTGATTACTTGGTGTAACTGGTCCAACTGACTGAAGTTGCGCATGGCTTGGAGGCTGACAAAGTCCTGTCTATAAGCTCTTTGTGACTTCAGTAGGTCAGTCCTGCTTGCATGAATACTCGTCAGGCCACGTTCATCGAACGCCACACTTGTAAAACCCAGTAGGCCTTGTAGGCTTTGGCAACCACTAACCAATTCGGTGCCGAGAATTTCTTCCAATACTTCCCGAGTTTGCTCGCGAGTAGCGACTGCGTCTTTGTGGGTTTGCTCAAGTGACTGACGGTCTTGGGCAAATTCATAGGAGTCGGCTTTCCCGCGCAGGTTGCAGATGGCGTAAATTTTTGCATCACGGTTGAGATACTGCTTGATCTTCCTTGCGGTATCAGCCTCTGGTTTTTTGTTGGTGCCGTTTACATAAAATACCAAATGGGCCTTGGCTATGGCGGTTTTGACCATCGCTTCATATTTGGACTCGTTCCCCTCGATTCCGGGAACGTCGATTAGTTGAAAGCTCTTACCCTGATGGTTGAATTCGTACAGTACATTGTCTTGGGTGAAGTCCGCCTGACCGGTACCAACAATTTCACCATCGACTTGTCCTGCACAACGTTGCACGTGCTCCAGTTCTTTCTGTAGCTTCAGTAGAGTTGGCAGCCTGCGGCTGACCAGATCGCTCAAGGAATGTTGTTCGCGCATGGGATGTCCGGGTTTTACTAAAAGGGAAAGTGCTGGGTTTAAAAGCTATGACCTGAGAGCCACTGGGCGTAGCCCAAAGCACCTGCAACGGTACCGATGGCGGCCCCAGCTACCAGCCCAAATACCAATCTCATCTTTGCGCGATGATCAAGCGAGATGCGGGTTGCCTTAGCCTCATGCTGGCATTCCTCTAGTTGCAAGCTCCGTTCTGCTAACTGCAATCCGACCAACTCCAGTTCTCTCTGCGATTGACTGAGTAGCCTCTGGTTTTCTTCCAAACGAGTTTCATTGAGATTAAGTGACTGGCGAGTAGAGTCCAATTCACTTAAGACATGGCTCAACCGCCCTTTGCAATCGTTGTATTCCTGTTGGGTATGCTCCAACTGCTGGCGGGTGCTTTGTAAGTCACGTTGAGTCTGATTGACCAAGGCTCCAATATCATCTCCCAGAGAGGCAATATCCTCGCAGAAACTGATGTAACGAGTGCTGAGCTCGTCTATTAGCTCATCGCTTTTTTCCGAGAACACAGCTTCAATGTCGTTGGCGGTTGCCTGGTTCTTCTTGATCAGAGCCTGACGTTTTTTTTCTTCAAAAAGGATACGTAGGCTTTCAATAATGGTACTTTTCCCTGCATTGGTTTCACCGAAAAATGCAATGGTGAATTTATCCCATTCAGCATGTTCTTCAAGGTACGAGATCTCGCCGTCGAAGCGAGCTTTCATCTCGCTCAGCTTCCCTTTGACGTTGGCAAGATGTGCACTTCCCTTGTCATTGCTTACATCCAGACTGGATACATCATCCAGAGCCATGGCGAGATCACTGGCAACCCGAGCGTACAGCTTTGAGAAATCCTTAGCCTTACTCATTTTGTTCCTTAATCGTTACTGAATGGACTGATGCCAAGGTAGCTGAATTGCATGTCGCAAATTAGAGCTATCAAGTTCTCAGTAGTTCTTCATTATCAGCCGCTCTCTAGGCAAGAAGTGCATTTGTAGTGGATACATTGCATCCCCATATAGCTGTGCACCTATCTCTTCAAGTCGACCACCTAATCGGAGCCAGGGGCAGGTCTATGACCTGCCCTGTGACTCACGCCCATGCCTAGTATCGCCTTTACAACAGTTACGTAGAGCTGCTCTACGGTCGTTTTGGGCTCCGGAAAGGGGAGCCAATAAGATACTACTTCAGATAGGCCCTGAGAACCCTCGGTCGTCCACCCTTCCTTCTCCTGCTCGGCACCTCCATCTTGCCCACGCTACGGGAGCGTTCAAACATCGTAGCCAGTAACCTTTCATCCATTTTGAACAAATAGTTCAGGGCATGATCTAATAGCCTCCGCCGTTTGTTCGAATCATCCCAATGCACCTCTCCAATACCGCACGTACCCCATTCCTCATACTTTTGCTTGTCAGCATTGCAATTGCGATAACTACCAGTTTTCCAAGCCTCCCCTAATAAACGACCTATCCGGATATCGTTCTGCACAATATTGCCATTGAAGAAAAAGGCGATGTGATAGTGATATTCACGATACTTGCCGCATTCTAATTTCCACACATAACCGACCAGTGATTTGTACTTTCGTTTAATCGAACGTAAATACCACTCTCGTTCCTCTTGAGCTTCTTCGATAGTCACTGAGTCTCTAAAATGGAAATCTACTCGTACAACTAGTAGTTTTGCATGCTTGGCAAATAGTTCATCTACATACGATTTTATACTTGCGCTATTACGCTTCTCAGAACGCCTCAGATTGCGTAGCCGCTTCTGATGATGCGGTGACATCAGGTCACTCATGAAATCCTCTAGAACGTATTCTAGCTCAGTCAAAAGTTCACTGCGTGCTTCAGCAGACAAACATTCGTCAAATACATTCAGGTCTCGGTATTGATAGAAGGATTGCAGAAACAGTTCGACAGATGGATGAGCTGCTTTAGCCTCTTGGTATTGATAGTAGTGTTTAGTTACTGCATCCATTGCTTTTTGGAAAGCATGGATGCTGAATGATGGATAGTTAGACTCAATGTGGTTGATGAAGTCTAGGATATCTGTAGACATGAGTAGTCCCTCAATGAAGAGTATTGATTGGATAGCTGATGTTTAGTTAATTGAACGATATTGATTAAACTAAGTGGGAATGGATAGTTGAATGTGAATGATATTAATTGAATAACATAAGCCCCTTAAATAGAATTCAGCTTTACTTATCGAATGCTCGATAATTCTAAGTAGTGGCATATATAGAAGAGAATGCATTTTTACATTAATAACCCCAGGTATATGTCGATAAACTTATGGAGCATTTATGGCTTAAATTAAAATGCTCTTGTTGATGCTTGTGCGTGTAACCAAGCATCAATTTCATGTTCAAACCAACCAATAGCAGACAGCCCAATCTTGAATGGTTTAGGGAAGCGCGAGTCATAGCGAGGTGATTTATCGCTGATACGGTCATAGATAGTTGAGCGGGCAAGTCCGGTCTTTTGGATAACGTCTCTGATGCGCAGTACTTTGGGGGAAGAGTTCATGGTGTGCTCCTGGTGGTATAGGTTTCGTTCACCAGAAGGAAAGTGAGGTTGAAAAAAACAGGCTTTAGAGGCTCTGCGCAGAAATGAAGGGAGAGTCGAGAGTGTCGTATGATGGGCAATTCGTTAGGGAAGACTAATTGAGAGAGTGTCAACCCAGATGGGATGATTTAGGGTCAGTCAAATCATTAGGGATTTTCCTGAACAATGTGCTGTGTTACCTTGGCTTAGAGTCAAAAATGTCACCTTGGTGACGCATTGTTGAGTTCATTTTAAATTAACTCTATGGAGATTCAGGTGAATAGAGAAAATAGATGCGTAGATTTTATTTATCATTGTTTTGTTTTTCCATCTAGCCGTAAACGAGGTGGGGCTGACAAATACAAGAGCGATAGGATCTATAAAAATATAATGTCTAAGCTCTTATGGAAAAATGATAAAGGGGTGTACGACCTCATTTATAGATATCTCATTTATAAGCGGGAGAGGCCCATCTATCCTTCGGAGGAAAAAGTTACCTTTGAAAACATTTGTCATTATAGATTTGTTATAAGCAATCCTTTGTGGCGGCTTGCTTCAGTAAATAAAAAACATGATGCATTAACACTGGAGTCAGTGAACGTTGATTTAGAACGGTTTGATTTTTTTATTGAGCACAGGTTGCAATCCCTTGGGAATGAGTTAGTACCTTTAGGTAACATATACGCACATTCTTTATCTCAAAATGAGGTGGAGGGGTTTATAGACGCAGTGCTATCATTATTTTATTGCACTCTTGAAAAGGAAAGCTATCCCGTTAAAGGTGCATTTGAACATATTCCTTCGATTGATACATTATCAGTGATCTTCATCAATCTAATGAAGATGTCTGAACGCGATAAAAACAGCATGCTTTTACCAAGCAATAGTATCGCAGAGATGTTTTTTTCATTACATGGAGGCGCACTGCTATTGTCGAAAGATAATCGACTCGTAGGAGCGATGCTTCAAGTGTTAGTTGATTCGATAATTTTGTCTGCAATGAACGACGAGTCCGCTAGACATTTACGTAAAAAAGCTATAGCGGCAATAATATATGGCGCAGAACAAGTGTCATTAACCACGTTTGATGAGCGTTTATTGCATAAACTAGAAAGTCTGGTTTACTCTGACGAGCACACAATTGAATATTTATCTAAGTTTGTGTTTTCATCCATTAAGTCATGTTGGTGGTTTTCAACATTGTTGACATCAGCAAAAGACAAGAAGGAAAAGGTCATTTACTTAAAATCGGTATTGAATTCTTTCTCCATGACATATCAACAGATAGATGCACTTTTGCAAAAAATAAGCTCAGCCAACAGCACTAAGCGGTGTAAGGCTAGAAAATCGACTGAAGAAGTGAAACAACTAATTTTTAATGTCGCCCCCTCAGTGAGGGTGCATTTCGAGCAATTGTATTTTGAAAAGCGCAAAACAAATAAAGAGCTTACTAAAAAAAAGCTCATTACAGATATTATTGAGGCGGAGTATTTAAAAGTATGCCGCAGCCCCAATCGAAATAGTTCATTCCCTAATGAGAAGAGACGTCAAAATAATAGTTTAAGAATGCCACCTTGGAAAAATAAGAACAGACATTCAAATAATGAAATACAAGATGCGCCACATACATCAGCTTTCTTGGATAACGTGAATGAGAATGGTGTCAGTACAGCCACATCTGAGGTGCCTCAATCTCATCAACAGCCTACTTCTGCTGAACTGCCAGCATCTGATGTTGTTGAGAATGAAGGTCAAGGGGTTGATGCACCAAACCCCATGATCGATACATCTGCGGCGTTGCAAGAATTACAGAAGAACTTGGGTGGTTAAGCGGCCAGATGAGAAGGCGGAGTGGTGTTCAGTGTGTAAGCTAGCCAATTCCTGCTCCTGGGCCCTCAAACAGGGAGTGGTAAGCTGTATATTGGTGCTAAAGAAGTAGGAAATATCAGTCGTACTAGTGAATGATGCTGAATGGCGCAACATATTGCGCGAGTTGCAGTGAAATATACTAGCTCAGCAATACTTTATAGTGCATGCAATAAATTTGAGCGGAATATTGCTCAGTGTTGGGCTGCTGTAGCCGTGCTATTTGGTTAAGTTATTGATAAATAACAATGTGGGAAGATTGGCATGGTCGCTGCTAATAGTCTGGTCGAGTGCTATCTCATTTAACCAATCTATTTAGGAGCATACACATGCCAACTCCATGTTATATCAGCATTGAAGGTAAAACTCAGGGCAACATCACCGCTGGCGCCTTCACCTCTGATTCCGTCGGCAACATCTTCGTACAAGGTCACGAAGACGAGATGCTGGTACAAGAGTTCCAACACGTTGTGACTGTCCCGACTGACCCGCAATCTGGTCAGCCTGCTGGTCAGCGTGTCCACAAGCCGTTCAAGTTCACCGTTGCCTTGAACAAAGCCGTACCGCTGATGTACAACTCCCTGGCTTCCGGTGAAATGCTGCCGAAAGTGACCCTGAAGTGGTACCGCACCTCTGTTGAAGGTAAGCAGGAGCACTTCTTCTCTACCGTGCTGACAGATGCCACCATCGTTGACATCGACTGCCAGATGCCCCACTGCCAGGATCCGGCGAAGTCTGACTTCACCCAGCTGATCCAGGTCTCTCTGGCTTACCGCAAGATTGACTGGGAACACACTGTTGCCGGTACCTCTGGTGCTGACGACTGGCGTGCGCCTATCGAGGCCTAAGCCTCCCTTTCTTATTTTGGAATTCCTTGTAGTAAATCTTGTACTGTCTGGCCGGTGTGCAACCGGCCTATCAGCCCGTGCTTTCTCCGGCCAGCCGTTGGCTGCCGGAGCTTTTATGTTTTGCCATCCCCCTGTGATGACACCGATGTCTTGTATGGCGAGAGCGGAGTGATGGCAAAGCACACAAGAGGTTTGAATTATGTGTCCCTCCATTGCACTGCTCGGTGACATCGGCACCGACCACGATGGCTTTCCGCCGACCCCGGTGATGAGCGCCAGTCCTGATGTCTTTCTCGATGGTAAGCCAGTGGCCCGTCAGGGTGACCCGCTTGCACCCCACGATAAGCCCAACAACCCGCCGCATCCACGCAGCATTGCCGGTGGTGTCGGCTCGGTGCTGGTGAACGGCAAGCCCATCGCTGTTACAGGCGCAGCGGTGGATTGTGGTGGCGTGGTGATTGGTTCGGGCAGTGGACAGGCAGGATAAGGAACAAGGTCATGGCACAAAGCACAGGATTACAATTCACCGTCAAGGTTGGCGCACTGGCTGACAGTACCTTTGCGGTCGCGAGCTTCAAGCTCGATGAAGGCTTGAACCGTCCCTTTAACCTCCACCTTGAGGTCGCCAGCCAGCAACCGGACATCGACTTTGGCGCCGTGCTGGACCAGCCCTGTGAGCTGCTGGTGTGGCACCACGGCGAACTACAGCGCCGGGTCTGCGGGGTGGTGAGTGAGTTTGCCCAAGGGGACAGCGGCTTTCGCCGTACCCGTTACAGCCTAGAGGTCAAACCGGCCCTGTGGCGACTGGGATTGCGCCAAAACTCCCGCATCTTTCAGGCGCAAAAGCCTGATGAAATCCTCTCTATTTTGCTGCAAGAGCACGGCATTACCGACTACGCCTTTGCGCTCAAGAATGAGCATGCCCAGCGCGAATATTGCGTCCAGTACCGCGAGACCGACCTCGATTTCGTGAACCGCCTTGCCGCCGAAGAGGGGCTGTTCTACTTCCATGAATTCGAGCAGGGCAAACACCGCATCGTCTTTGCCGACGATGCCGCAGCCCTGACCCAAGGCCCCGAGCTCTTTTTCAACCTCGGCAACCGCTCACTGGAACAGGGGCCTTACGTGCGCCAGTTCCACTACCGCGAAGCGGTGCGCACCTCAGAGGTGGAGCTCAAGGACTACAGCTTCAAAACCCCGGCCTATGGCCTCTCCCACAACAAGCAGGGCGCAGAGCTTGAGCACCAGCGCGACACCTACCAGCATTTTGACTATCCGGGTCGCTACAAAGAGGACCCGAGTGGCAAGGCCTTTGCCCAGCATCGGCTCGATGCCCTGCGCAATGACGCAGTCAGCGGCAGTGGCAAATCCAACAGCGCGGCGCTGCTGCCCGGCCAGAGCTTCTCGCTGACCGAACACCCCAACGGCAGCCTCAACACCGACTGGCAAATCGTTCATATCCACCACACCGGTGAACAACCGCAGGCGCTGGAGGAAGAGGGGGGCAGCGGCCCGACTGTCTACCACAACGAATTTGGCGTAGTGAAGGCGAGTACCACCTGGCGCGCCCGCATCGGCAGCCCCGAGGCATCCCACAAGCCGATGGTGGATGGCCCGCAAATCGCCATTGTAGTCGGCCCCGAGGGCGAGGAGATTTACTGCGACGAGCATGGCCGGGTGAAGCTGCAATTCCCGTGGGACAGATATGGTAGCTCCAACGACCAGAGCTCCTGCTGGGTGCGAGTATCGCAAGGCTGGGCCGGTGGCCAGTACGGTATGATGGCCATTCCGCGCATCGGCCACGAGGTCATCGTGAGCTTTTTGGAAGGAGACCCCGACCAGCCCATCGTGACCGGTCGCACCTACCACGCCACCAACCGGCCGCCGTATGAGCTACCTGCCAACAAGACCCGCACCGTGCTGCGCACCGAAACCCATCAGGGGGAAGGCTTCAACGAGCTGCGTTTCGAAGACCAGGCGGGCCAGGAAGAGATTTACATCCACGGTCAGAAAGACCTGAACGTGCTGATAGAGAACGATGCCCCTGGCACATTAAGCATGACGAGCACCGTGATATCGACAACGAGCGGGTGGCCCGTATCAAGGCTAATGACCACCTGACGGTAGAAGGCGAGAAGCGGGACCACATCAAGGCGGACTACTCCCTCACAGTCGATGCCTCGCTCCACCAGAAGCTGGGCCAGTCGCTGCTGGTTGAGGCAGGCCAAGAGGTCCACATCAAGGCCGGTAACAAGATTGTGCTGGAAGCGGGCTCCGAGCTGACCCTCAAAGTGGGCGGTAGCTTTGTGAAGGTTGACCCGAGCGGCGTCACTCTGGTCGGTCCCACTATCAAGATGAACTCTGGCGGTAGTCCCGGCTCGGGCTCCGGTTGGGCGGGTCAAATGCCCGGCTTGCCGGGGGCAGTCAAGGTGCCACCCGCACCACCAGCCACTATCCCGGCGAGCGCCATTCAAAAAAGCATGGAGTCCATGGCCCCGTTGGTGAAGCCCTGCCCCTTTGCCCAAGGAGGTAAGGCATGACTTTTCAAGAGTGGCGTAGCCGACACCCCGGCCAACTGTTTGCCATCGTCGATGCCGCGCTCGATACCACTGCGGTGGCGGACTACTGCAACCAGAGCGGTAGCAATGCTATCCCCTTGTTTGCTGGTACGGCGTTTGCGGACCAAGCCGAACAAGGCCCCTGGCTATTGCCCAACCCCACCCCCGAGTTTATCGCGGCTCACCCACAACTGGGCGGCGTATACGTCACAAGCGATGCCGCTATCGACATCGTCCAGCAGCACTGGCAAAGCCTGATAGAAGTGGCCTTCGAAGGGGAAGTGATGTGGCTTCGCTATGCCGATAATCGGGTCTTTCCCAAGATGTTGGCCACCATGAGCCAGCAGGAACTCGATGATGTCCTGGGGCCCTGCTCAAGCCTGTGGGCCAACGACAGTGTCTGGCAGCGCACGCCGGCTACCGAATTTACTCCCCGCCAAGCCCCCTGGTTTCGCATTCAGCCTCACCACCTGACGCCGCTGTATGAGGAAAGCCGTCACGCCTACATCCTCTCCCGCCACCTCTGGCAACGGATGGAAGATATGATGGCGCGTCATCCCAATCCGGAAGCCGCCATTACCACCGTCCTCAAGCAGGTTAATCAAGCAGGGCTGGCAAGCGATGTCCTTGATGGCGTGGTAGCTGGCGCTCTCACGCTGCAGGCAAACATGGCGCTGGATGCCATCAGAGCGCCGTTGATGCTGACCGACGACGAAATGGCTCAGGTGAATAACTGGCTGAACAAACACCCTGAATTGATAGGAGCCAGCTAATGGCGATTTCTCCCTACTGCATCCCCTGTGAACAATACAACTGCTGGATTGAGATAGACGTTCGCGACGAACAGAACCGCTCGTTCAAGGGGCAAAAAGCCACCTTGACCGATGAAACCGGTAAAACCCAAACCGTGACCCTGAAAGACGGCCCGACTCTGGTGCAAGGCTTTGCGGTGGGGCCGGTGACGGTCAAGCTCGAGACCCTGCCTTGGCTCAAAGCCGCTCAATCCCGTGAAGCCCTGAAAGAGGGCGAAACCAGCCAGGTCCCCGCCTACACAGACAAGTTTTGGGGGCACTGCGACGTGAAGCGCGAACACATCAAGGTGACGTCCGGCGACCTTTGCCTCACTGACCCTGAGCAGCCGCTACCAGAAGGGCACAAAGCTGGGCAAGCCCAGCCACCGCGCTTTATCACCAAGCACTCCTACGTGATTGAGGTGAAGGGATATCAGCTCACTACCTTGCGTATCGGCGTGTTTTTTGACGGCACAGCTAACAACACCTTCAAGCACCAAGAAGGGCAGCCAGCCCTGGAGGCTGCATTGGCCTCCTGCTCCCCAGCGGAGCAGGAAACCTTGCTGGAGCAATGTTTTAATGATGCGCTGCCCAGCGAGCTCAATAATAGCGAGAAGAACGACGTCACCAATATTGGTAAGGCTCATCGCTTATACCTGCCGCCAACAGAAACTGAGTTGACGGTGGCGGTTTATGTTGAAGGTATAGGTACCACCCAAGGGCAGGATGACACGAAAGCTGGCCTTGCAGCAGACAAAGGCGACACCTCCAGTGCCGCTCGGGTCGAACAAGCGTGTCGTGCTCAGATTGTTGCAGAGATAAAAGAACAACTTGAGCGAATACTGCCAACCATCGAGTGTATCCATAAAGTTGAGTTCGATGTATTCGGCTTTAGCCGAGGTGCTTCTGCTGCTCGCCAGTTTGTTAACCGTATTGACAAGAAGGGTGACCATCCTTTGGTTGAGGCCATTGCGAACGCTCCCGAAATCCGCCTGAAGGCGGGCTTTGACTGGTCGAGTCGTGATGATGTGCGCATTCAGTTTGTTGGGTTGTTTGATACAGTAGTCAGCTCCTATCTGTGGGGCAAACGCAGCGTGGTGCTGGATCCTGATTGTGCTGAACGAGTGGTGCATATCGTTGCTGCTGATGAGTGGCGTTTTCACTTCGACCTGACCCGTATCACTGACGATGCTGCAGGAACCGATATTGCAGACAACTTTACCGAAGTCATCATTCCCGGTGCTCACTCTGATGTCGGAGGTGGCTATTACAGTCGCTGGAGCCTGCGAGATCCTAACTATGCCTCACCCGTGATCACCGAAAATACCGTGATCGCCACCTTCCGTTCCGATGAGTGGGTTCGTAGCGAGATCACCGGTTCGAAGGCATACCGTGATGCCACAGTCTATGCTCGAATGCGTTCAGAACAGGGGTGGGCCAAGGGGATCAAGTTGCTCCAAACGCACAGTAGTCCGACTGTGTCCGGGTATTTGAATGTGCGCCCTCGTCGTCTTCCCTCTGTGGGTAAAGATGCGTCAGAGCAAAAAATGACTGTGGATGTGGTGTTACATCGTGTGGTAGAGGGGGAGTATTCGCGTATACCGCTGCACATGATGGTAGAAGCTGCACGGGATGCCGGTGTTCCCTTTATTAAGTGGGACCCCAGTCGTCGAGACTTAATGCTCAACAGTGCCATTTCGAACCCTACTGTCGATCTTACTGCTCTCGATAAACAATGGGTGGATGCGGCAAAACGCCGTAAGGATATCGTCAACCTGGCCCGAGCTTTGCCTTCAGAGGTGTATCAACAACTGCGGTTAGGATATTTGCACTACAGCGCAGACACTGGGTTGGTCAATACTCCCAACACTGTTGGAGGCAAAGAAGTGCGCCAGAGTACCGGTAACAAAAAGGGTGGTTATTAATGCGAAGAATATTACTGCTTCTGCTGTTATTGCCACTAGCAGTAGCTAGCCAATCCACACATGCATCTTCCAGAAATTTAGACTGGCGTCATATGGTCGGTTCTAATGCAGACCTGATATGGGTAACTGAGGCATTGTTTTATCGCGAAGGAAAACTGGTGGATGCATCATCCAGTGGCGCAGCCGGATTTGTCGGGCCAAAAGCACTTAAGTCCAAGGACTATCGTTGGCGCATTGGCAAAGGCCGCCGTGATATTCACCCTGCTCCCGATCGAGTTGAAGTTGAGTGGGTTTCATTTCACGACAAGAAGCGCTATCGGATTAGCTTGGCGTTGCCAGCAGAGCTGGAAAGCATGATTGCACAACCTTATCGCATCAAGGTGAGGAATGAGTGGCGTGAAGAGAGGCGGGATAATATTGGCTTAGGCATGGCGACAGGTGGTTATGTCGAGGCCTTTTTAACCAGTGTCAGAGCTACGCCCGATATTCTGTTGGCTAGGGGAATAGCCAAAGAGGTAACGGATGATCCCTTTGACAAGCGCTTCCCGCTCTCCAGTCAGTATAAAAATGCTTGGGCAGACTTTGATGCGAAGTACAGCAAAGTCTATCAACAGTACCCCGTTCCCATGGGCATGGACTGGGCCCCGATCATGGACGCTTACCGCGCCGCACAGCCCAAGACGGATACTCAGCCGATCAAGTAAGATCGACCCTCCCAGAGGGTGATTGAAGAGGTCTCAATGAAGCAATACCAAAACTGGTTGGCCCAGTATCTGATTTGTCGTCGTGATAACGATCATGCCATGGCCGCAGAATTGGCACAGAGCATCTGTGCTTTCTGGCAGGCCAGAGGCGATAAGGTTGAGCATACCAAGTGGCAGAAGGTCTATCAGGAGCACCTGCAACAGACCACCTGACAGGCAAGGCTAATGGCCAGGGAAGGCGCCGCATCAGCTACATGCCCATCAGGTGGCTGCGTAGCATAGCGGAGCAGTCTGCAAAATACAGCAAAAGTAAATGGAGGGTACACCGGGTGTACCCTCCATTTACACAGTCTACAAATCACTGAAGAAAGATCTGTGCTCCCCTACCCCACTTGTAGATGCACAATATTGTCTGGCGGTTGTTCTGAAGGTTTTAAAATCCCTCCCCACAACTCCAGAGCCATTTTTTGTTCCGGTAACCGAACCGTATGAACATAGTGAGCCATTACACCAGGTAGAGCATGACCTAAAATTTGTTCCACGACATGGGGGGCAATCCCAGCCTCGTTTAGCCGGGTCGCTAAGCTCCTTCGCAGATCGTGCCATGTCCAAGGGGCGCTATGCCCGATCCGTTTCCAAATCCCCCTTCCCCACTGACTTACCGCTTCTGGTCGCTTGAGCTCCCCTAGCAAGTATAAGGATGACTGTGCGGCGGCAGCTTTCAGCATGGCGTCTATCGTCGGCCGAATAAAATCAGGTATTGGTCTCACGATTTTATTACCTGTTTTCGAATTGGACGCAGGAACGGTCCATGTACCTTCGACTAGATTCCATTCTTCGGGGGCTGATAGCCGAGCTTCTTGGGTTCTTGCGCCGAACGACAACAGAATCTTGGCCAAATTTCCGTAGTAGCAATATGGACCTAGCTTCTCAGCCCAATCCCATAGTGTGCGCAGTTCTTCTAGCGTCAGAACCCTATCTCGCTTACTCGCTTTTTGCCCAACATCAGCGACGGTCAAATCGTCCAACGCATTACTGACTGCAAACTGTCTGACACGGCAAAATTTCAGAGCATGCTTACAGTTTTGGAAACAATATCCACTAGCCACAGGAGCTACCTTCGAGTACTCGTCAAAGACGCTCAACCAGTGACGAGTATCACAATCTGACAAGGGAAGATCTCCGATACGGGGATAGACCCACTTCGCAAATTGCTGGCGATGCTTCTCACTGTTCGACCTTTTCTTATCGGCGTGATGGCAGAGCCAATACTCGAGTGCATCTTTAACCGTAACAGGCTTAAGCCTTTCATCTTTACCGATCCGCGTCATCAAGGCGGGATCATTGCCCTCTTCTAACCAAGCTCGACATTGCGCCGCCTTTTTCCTTGCTTCGGAAAGCGACAGCCCCCCCTCCTGGCCGGTATAGGAGCCCAGAGTCAGGTTTTTTGCCTTGCCTAAAATTCGATAGCGGTACACGAAGCTGACTTTTCCGCTATTCCTCCACAGAACAGATAGCCCATCCCTGTCCGCAACCTTTCTGGGCGTATCATCATCGTGACCACGCAACATTGCTTTGAGTTTTGAATCTGAGATTGCCATTTTGAACCCACACTTGAACCCACACCTGTCTTATATCCCCTAAGATAACTTTAGACAAGAATGGAAAATTAAATGATATAGATCAATTAGATATACCTAAATCACAGACGACATAAAACAGCATTAGACAGGCGGTACGATAATACGGCATGAACTGATTGCTGGCCGCGAGCCGCGACGGCGGTTCAAGGCAGATGCGAAAGGCGCCAGGTAGCAATACCTGGCGCCTTTCCTTTATGCTCTCCCCTCCATTTCACCATGACGACCCCGATGAACCGCACTCCCCTGCTGCTGATGGTACTGGTCACCCTGCTGGCCGCTGCTGGCTGGCTCTTCTCGAAAGAGGCGATCCGCGAACTGCCCCCTGCCGCCTTTATCGGCAGCCGCTTCCTGCTGGCGGCGCTGCTGTTGCTCCCCTTGGCTTGGTTGCGTGAACCGCCGCCGACTCGCGCCCAACTGGTGCGCGCTGCCGGTTGCGGCACATTGCTCGGTGCCAGCCTGCTGCTGTGGGTCACCGCCATCAGCCAGAGCGATGCGCTGGGCAGCGGCGCCTTTATCATGAGCGTCGCCACCCTGATGGCCCCGCTGGCCGCATGGGGAGCCTTTCGGGCCAAGCCCGGCCGCCACTACTGGCTCACCCTGCCCATCGCCATCGCCGGTTTGCTGCTGCTCTCCAGCAGTACCCACTGGGGCGTGTCACTCTCGCTGTTCTGGTTTCTGGCGGCGGCCACCACCCTCGGTATCCAGCTTGCCGTCCATCGCCACTTCGCCCAATCTATTGCCCCCACCTGGCTCACCTGCATCCAGCTGGCGATGACCGGCCTGCTCGGCACCCTGCTCTCCCTGCTGACCGAACAGTGGCCCGAGGCTGGAGTCAGCCACGGCATCTGGGGCTGGTTTGCGGCGAGCGTCTTGATCGCCACCACCCTGCGCTACTGGCTGCTCACCCATGCGTTGAGCAAGATGACCACCGCCCACGCCGCCCTGATGATGCTGCTGGAGCCGATCTGGACTCTGCTGCTGAGCACCCTCTTCTATAGCGAACCCCTCGGCGGCGCCAAACTGGCCGGTGCCGGACTGGTACTCGGCGCCCTGGTGCTCTACCAGCTTCCCCTGCTGTTGCGCAGCGCACGGCTCAAAACGCCCGTCTGATACGCGTCACCGCCCTGCGGGGCGGTGTCACCATTTCCCTCCTGTTTGCTTATCTTGTCCTGCCAATGCTGACGTTCTGTTAACGGCCTTTAACCCTTGGTATCCAGAGGGTTAAAGGGCATACCCCATGAAAAAATGCCATATGGCCAGCTTGATGAAGGTCACATACCTGCCCCTCTTAGCTCCCTATGATGCCCCCATCATCGGTCTGGACAATCCTGACGATGGCCACACATGGGAATAACAAGAGAAAAGACTATGCAGCAAACCAGCCCCCTCAAGACGGTCACGGTCAGCATATTGGCAACCGCCATGCTGATCTTTGTGGCCCAGTACCTGATAGGCAAGCAGGAGATCAAGATAGGCATCGCCATCATTCCGATCCTGCCGATGCTCTTTGCCGTCATCATCGGCATGATTGTCTCCGCCAAGCCGGTCAAGGATCGCATCCCCGGCTGGAAGCAGCTCTTCACCGAAAAAGAAGAGGGCTTCTGCGGCAAAATGGTAGGCTTCAGCCTGCTGATCCTGGGTACCCAGTACGCGGGGATGATCATCCCCAACCTGAAGATGATCCTGAGCGTCGGCGTGCCGCTGTTCCTGCAGGAGATTGGCAATCTGCTGCCGATCCTGATCGCCATTCCGCTGGCGGTGAAGTTCGGCTTTGGCCGCCGCGCCATCGGGGCCTGCTCCTCCATCAGCCGTGAGCCGTCCGTTGCGGTAATTCAGGGCAAGTTCGGCACCGGCTCCCAGGAGTACATCGGCGTGCTGGCCATCTACCTGTGCGGCTCCGTCATCGGCACCCTCTGGTTCAGCGTGCTGGGCAGCATCGCCCCGCTCACCGGTCTGCACCCGCTGGCTCTGGCTGCCGGCTCCGGTGTGGGCTCAGGCTCCATGCTGAGTGCCGCTTCCGGCGCCCTGATCAACGGTCTCGACGAAGCACTGGCTCAGCAGGTGCTGAGTATCGCGGCAGCCTCGAACCTGCTCTCGTCTGCCCTCGGCGCCCTCTCCCTCACCTATCTGGGTCTGCCGCTCGCTGAAAAAATCTATGCCCTGACTACCAAAGGAGAGAAAGCATGAAAAGCATCGTAATGGATATGCGGTTCGTCTTTCTGGCGATCCTGCTGGCTATGTTTACCCAGACCCTGACCACCGGCACTCCGCTCTGGCTGATGGGTGACAGCTTCATCGCCATGTCACTGGTGGTGTTCGCTTCGCTGATTGCCAAGCGCTACCTGCCCTCATCCCTGCCGGCATTTGCCTATGCCACCATCATCGGCATTCTGATCTGCCTGCCGGAGACCCCGGTGCGCGGCCTCTTCATTGATGCCGTCGCCAAGATCTCCTTCCTCTCCTGCTGCGTACCGCTGCTGGCCTTTGCCGGTCTCTCGGTGGGTGGTCAGCTGGAAGAGCTGAAGAAGATGTCCTGGAAAGTGATCCTGATCTTCATGATCGTCTCCACCTGCTGCTTCTTCGGCGCCTCGCTGGTGGCCCAACTCGGCTTCTCCATTCAAGGGATCATCTGATGAACAACATCCACATTGAACCGGCCCTGCTGGCCCTGCGCGACTTCAGTCAGGAAGTGCGCCACCATCTGCACACCATTCCGGAAGCCTCCGGCGTCGAGTTCAAGACCTCAGCCTACTGCCACGAGCTGATGGCAAGCTTTGGCTACCGTCTCACCGACTACCCGGGCTTCACCGGTTTCCACGGCGATCTGGTGGTTGACCCGGTGCTGCCGACCATCGCCTTCCGTGCCGACATGGATGGCCTCGAGATGCACGACATGAGCGAGGTTGCGTTCAAGTCGACCCACGAGGGAATGGCCCACAACTGCGGTCACGACTCCCATATGGCGATCGCCCTGACCGCAGCCAAGTTTCTGGCCGCCAACCGCGATCGCCTGCAGTACAACGTCCGCTTTATCTTTCAGATGGCGGAAGAGGACATGCGGGTGCCTGGAGCCGAGAAGATGGTGGAACTGGGCTGCATGAAGGGGGTGGACGAGGTCTATGCCCTCCATAACGACGGCGCCATGGAGACCGGCACCATCAAGTTCAACCACGGTGTGATGTCCTCCTGGGGCTCTGCCTGGACGCTGGATGTGCACGGTATCTCCGCCCACGGCTCGACCCCCCACAAGGGGCTGGATGCCATCCGCGAAGCGGTGCGGATCATCGAGGACATGGACTACATCGTCGCCAAGCGCACCAGTCCGTTCAGCCCGGCGGTATTTGGCTGCGGCATGATCAACGGCGGCACCATCCCCAACGCCATCGCCGACCATGTGCAGGCGCGCGGCACCATCCGTGCCATGGATGCCGAGACCGACCAGATCCTGAAGAACAGCTTCAAGGAGATCGTGGCCCAGAGCGAACTGCGCGGCTTCAAGACCAAGATGGTCTATGCCGGGTATCCGGCTGTCGAAAACCACGCCGATGCCTGCGCCCGTCTGCTGCAAGCGGCCGCCGATGTATTGCCCTCTGAGGGGATCAACGCTCAGGGGCAGCCGATGACCGGCAGCGAAGATTTCAGCTACATGGTTAACGCCTGCCGTGGCCGCAAGGGGGCCATGTTCTTCCTCGGCAGCGGCTGTCAGGCCAAGGGGATCTGCAACTACCTGCATGCGAATCCCTACTACCTCGATGACGACTGCCTGCTGGTCGGAGCCCAGATCTTTATCAATCTGGCGACCCGCAGCGCTTAATCCCGCATACCGATAAAACCAGAAGAGAGGCCAAGGCCTCTCTTTTTTTGTCTCTGTATTTTTGCTCTGTGTACGACAAACAACCCGCGGTTAAAGCCATGGCAACTCCGCCATATTGGCAGCGGGCGGCTGGTTGATAAGGTGCAGCTGCACCGTCTCCCGGCTGATATGGGGGGCGTAGAGGTGGATAAAGTCGTACATGTAGTCACGCAAATGGGCATGTTTGCGCAGGCAGATGTGGGTGGCGCTCGAGGCGATCAGGTGGTCGATATTGAGACTCACCAGATCCTCCCTGTCCCCCTCGTCAAAGGCCACGCTTGCAATCACCCCGACCCCCATTCCGAGCCGGACGTAGTGCTTGATCACATCGGTATCGGTGGCGGTCAGCACGGTTTTCGGCGACAGGCCGTGGCGGCTGAAAGCCTTGTCCATCTTGGATCGGCCGGTAAAGCCGAATACATAGGTGATGAGGGGATAGCGGGCCAGATCCGCCATTGACAGCGGCTGGCAGTCGATCAGCGGATGACCGTGCGGCACCACTACGCTGCGCCCCCAACGATAGCAGGGCACCGCGGCCAGCTCATCGAACAGATACATGGACTCGGTGGCGATCGCCATATCCACATCGCCGCTTTGCACCATCTGGGCCAGTTGGGCAGGCGCCCCCTGATGGAGCTGGATCGCCACGTCAGGGTAGCGACGACTGAACTCGGTGATCACCGCTGGCAGCTTGTAGCGGGCCTGGGTGTGGGTGGTGGCGATACGCAGCACCCCGCTGGTGGCCAGCTGCTCCCCCAGCGACAGCTGGTTGATCTGCTCCACCTGTGCCACCACCCCCTTGGCCAACTCCATCACCTGCTCGCCTGCGCTGGTCAAACCGACCAGATTCTTTCCCTTGCGGGTAAAGAGGGCGAGCCCGAGCTCATCTTCCAGCATCTTCATCTGCTTGCTGAGGGTGGGCTGGGAGGTGTAGAGCTTCTCCGCCGTCGCCGAGATGTTGAAGTTGTTCTTCACGATCTCGGTAAAGTTCTTGAGCCGGGCGATGTTCATCTGGGCAAGGGATCTCGCTGCTGCGGCCAGCAAATGCTGGCGTTTATAAGAGAGCGCGGGAGAGACCCGCAGCTAACAGCCGACCATACCACAGCGCGCAGCACGATAATCTGCCTCAGGTCAGAAAGCGGCGAGCTAGTCGCTGGCGAGCTTGATCCCGAGCCCGACAAACAGGGTGCCGATGCCCCGGTTGAGCCAGCGACCGAGACGCTGCGACAACCGTACCTTGTGGCTGGCATAGACGGTGGTAAAGACCAGCAGGTGACACCAGATGATGCCGCCCAGATTGAAGATGCAGCCAAGCAGAATAAAGGCGAGCGCCTTGTCGGGGGCATCCGGTGCGATGAACTGGGGTACGAAGGCGAGGAAAAAGAGCGCCACCTTGGGGTTGAGCACATTGGTCAGCACCCCCTGCCAGTAAATCTGGTCATAGGAGAGGGCAGGCAGGGTGGCCCCTCTCTCCATTGCACCCGTTGCTTGCTGGCGCAGCAAGGAGAACCCCAGATAGAGCAGGTAGATGGCGCCAGCCAGCTTGATAAGGGCAAACAACTCGGCCGAGGCGCTGAGCAGGGCCGACAGACCCAGCGCCGCCGCCAGCACATGCACCATGACACCGGTGCCAATACCCAACGTCGCGACCGAACCGGCACGCCACCCTTGCGAGCCGCTGCGCAGCATGACCAGCAGGGAGTCCGGCCCCGGCATGATATTGAGCAGCAACCCCGAGATCATAAACAGTGCAAGATCATGAATACCGAACATCACCCCTCCCCTCGTAAAGCGAAACCAAACAAAGAGGGCTCCGCAGAGCCCTCTTTCCTTTCACTCTGCGGCAGCTGACGAGTCATCAGCTGTCCCGCCAGCCATCAGGGCCGCAACGCCTTGTCCGCCCGAGAGATACCGCAGACGCCGGAGCGCACCACTTCGATGATCTCGTTGGTCTGGGCCGCAGTCTTGATAAAGGCATCCAGCTTCTCGCTGGTACCCACCAGCTGCACCGTGTACTGCTCGGGGGTGACGTCGACGATCTGGCCACGGAAGATATCCGCCAGCCGTTTCAGCTCGTCACGGGCCCCACCGGCAGCGCGCGCCTTGACCAGCGCGATCTCCCGCTCGATATGCTCCCCTTCACTCAGGTCGCACACCTTGAGCACATCCACCAGCTTGTGCAGCTGCTTCTGGATCTGCTCCAGCACCCGCTCGTCACCCATGGTGACAATGGTCATGCGCGACAGGGTGGGATCCTCGGTCGGCGCCACCGTCAGGGTCTCGATGTTGTAGCCACGCTGGGAGAAGAGGCCCACCACGCGGCTCAGGGCGCCGGATTCGTTCTCCAGCAGTACTGAAATGATGTGTCTCATCAGGTTCTCTCCGTCTTGCTCAGCCACATCTCGTCCATGGCGCCAAACTTTATCTGCATCGGATAGACGTGCTCATCCGGGTCGACCGAGATATCCATGAACACCAGCCGATCCTTCATGGCGAAGGCTTTCTCCATGGCGCTCTCCAGCTCGGCCGGATCGCTCACCGCGATGCCGACGTGGCCGTAGGCTTCCGCCAGTTTGACGAAGTCCGGCAGGGACTCCATGTAGGAGTGGCTGTGACGGCCGCCGTAGAACATCTTCTGCCACTGCTTGACCATGCCCAGCGCACGGTTGTTGATGGAGATGATCTTGATGGGCACTCCGTACTGCATGCAGGTAGAGAGCTCCTGAATGTTCATCTGCACCGAGCCATCGCCGGTGACGCAGCAGACCACCGCATCCGGGTTGGCAAACTGGGCCCCCATGGCAGCCGGAATACCGAAGCCCATGGTGCCGAGGCCCCCTGAGTTGATCCACTGGCGCGGTTTGGCAAACGGGTAGTAGAGGGCAGCAAACATCTGGTGCTGGCCCACGTCGGAGGCAACGAACGCCTGACCCTGAGTCACCTTGTAGAGGGTCTCGATAACCTGTTGCGGCTTGATCTGGGTGGCCGACTTTTCGTAGGCCAGACAGTGACGGGAGCGCCACTGGTTGATCTGGCTCCACCAGTCCACCAGCGCCTCCTTGTCGTTATCGAAGCCACACTCGCGGATCACTTCCAGCATCTGCTCCAGCACGGTTTCCACCGAGCCGACGATGGGCACATGGGCCTGCACCGTCTTGGAGATGGAGGTGGGGTCGATATCGATATGAACCACGGTCGCATTGGGGCAGAACTTGGCCACGTTGTTGGTGACACGGTCATCGAAGCGGGCACCCACGGCGAAGATGAGATCCGCGTTGTGCATGGTCTTGTTGGCTTCGAAGGTGCCGTGCATCCCCAGCATGCCGATAAATTGCGGATGGACACCGGAGAAAGCCCCCAGCCCCATCAGGGTGGTGGTCACCGGCAGGTTCAGCAGCTCCGCCAGTTTGGTCACCAGATGGTCCGCATTGGCGTTGATGGCGCCACCGCCCACGTACATCACCGGGCGCTGGGCTTCTACCAGCAGCTTGGCAGCCCGCTTGATCTGCCCTTTATGGCCAGACTTGGTCGGGTTGTAGGAGCGCAGGGAGACCGTCTCGGGATACTGGTAGGGGAATTTTTCTTTCGGGTTCTGCACATCTTTGGGCAGATCCACCACCACCGGCCCCGGGCGGCCGCTGGCTGCAATGTAGTAGGCCTTCTTGATGGCCTCAGGGATATCGCTCGCCTTCTTGCACAGGAAGCTGTGCTTCACCACCGGGCGGGAGATACCGATCATGTCGGTCTCCTGGAACGCATCCTCACCGATCATGCTGGTCGGCACCTGGCCGGAGAGGATCACCAGCGGAATGGAATCCATATAGGCGGTGGCAATACCGGTAATGCAGTTGGTCGCTCCCGGGCCTGACGTTACCAGCACAGTCCCCACCTTGCCGGTGGAACGGGCGTAACCGTCAGCCATGTGAACCGCGGCCTGCTCGTGCCGCACCAAGACATGCTCCATCTTGCCGTTTTCGAAGAGAGCGTCATAGATGTCGAGCACTGAGCCACCAGGGTAGCCGAAGACGTGCTCAACTCCCTGATCTTCCAGCGCTCTAACCACCATCTGGGCGCCTGATAACATCTCCATGATAAAGCCCTCCAGGCTTTGCTCCGTTTAGCGAATCCCGCCGACGATGCCGTGCTTCCCGGCACGGCCCGATCCGTTTCTTGTTGTTATCTGAATGCAGATCGGCCCAATTCAGCCCCGTCGACAGTAGAAAAAAAGGATTTTTCCGTCATTCACCCGAAAATAGGGTGAAAAACCAACTTAACCCGCTTCATAACGCTTGTCCACGGCTTTATCTGACCAGAACAGTCATACATTTCAACCGGCTATTAACATTCAATGACTTGCCGCAGCGACCATGAGACAAAAGGGAAGGAAGTCGGGGAATGGCCAGCGGATCATTCCGCAGAGGGGAAAAACAGCCACAAAAAAGCCCACCGCTCAGCGATGGGCTTGATGCCGAATGATGACTCAGTTCTCCTGATCCGGCTCCGCCAACCAGATCTGCTGATCAGGATCGGTCTCTTCACTGACCGAAATGCTGACACCCATATCGAGCAACTCGTGCAGGGTGAGATTGTCAGCCAGGTTCATGACTTCGCCGTTTTCATTGGTAAAGCGCATTTGCTCCGTCCTCTCCTTGGTGGGATCGCCTTTCAGTCTAGTCAACAACGCTCACTTGCGATAACCAGCAACTGGATAAACAGTCGCCCCCATCCAGCTCGCTCAGGCGATCACTCACCTCCTCCGGAAACAGGGTGCGCGCCCAGAGCCGCCGTGACAGAGAGGCCACGCTCTCGTCCGCGCCCGCCGCCAGCCAGCGGGCCAGCTCCCCCGCTACATCGGGGTAACAGACAGCCCCCGGCGAGGCGCTGTCGAGCCAGGTGCGCACCAGATTGGCATCGAGCACATCCATCAGGGTCGCCAGTCCCATCATCTCGAGGGTCTTGCCGTTGGTCAGCTGCTCGAACTGGCCGCCGAGGGGTTTGACCAGCAGCTTCTTGCCAAGGGTGAGCGCCTCGGAAGCCAGCTCGAAACCCGCGTTGGAGATGACGCCGCGACAACCGGCCAGTACGGCGATAAACCCGTGCCGCGATGGTGGTTCGAAGCGCAGGTTGCGCCATTGGCTAGGGGTACGAATGGCGGGGTGAAAGCAGACGAAGCGCTGCTGACCAAAGCGCGACAACAGGGCGGCGATCGCCTCGGTCTGCTCGAATGGCAGATAGACCAGGATCTCGCCGTTATCCGGTGCGGCGGCGATAGGGTCGATCACCGGCGGCAACAAGGGGTGACCGAAGTGAAACCAGTGCAGCCCGAGCGGCTGATCCACAGGAGCAAAGTGGCGCATCAGCTGGCGGCTGACCCCATCCTCTCCCCAACGCGGTATGGGCCAGTTGAAGCTGGCCTGATGACTGACGGTGAGGCTCGGCTTGCCATAGCGGCGGGCAGCGTGGGCGGTCAGCGGCTCAAAATCGCTCACCACCAGATCGTATTCGCTGCAATCGAGAGACCGCAGATCCCGCCAGAAGGTGAGCGGCGAGGCGGCTTGCAGGGTGCGCCACGGAGAAACTCGCCCCTCGTGGCTGACAAAAGTGAGGCCGGGAAAGGCGCGGTAGGCGCCGAACTCCTCCATGTCGAAGTAGCGGTCGGCAGGGCGGCCGCTGAAGAGATAATCCACCTCGACCCCTGCTGTGCGCAGCGCCCGCGCCAGGGTGCGACTGCGACTGATATGACCGTTGCCGGTGCCTTGCACCCCAAACAGTATCCTCATGAGTGGCTCCAGCTGAGCGCCAGCACGGCGCAACCGCCCCCCAGCAGGGCACCGGCTACCAAATCACTCAGATAGTGTACCCCGAGCAGCAGCCGGGATGCCCCCACCAGCGCCGCCCAACCAAACAGCAGGGGTGCCCAGAGCGGAAAGCCGGTGGCCAGTATGGTGGCCATCAGAAAAGCGGCGGCGGTGTGGCCGGAGGGGAGGCTGTAGCGATCGGAAGGGGTGATAAAGACCGGCAAGCCGACCGGCCGTTGCCGTTTCAGGCTGTTTTTCAGCAGCAGATAGAGGGGCAGTTCGATGGCAAATGCAAGCAGCGCCAGCCGCACCAGTTCCCGTTCTGTCTCACCCTGCCACCAGAGCAAGGCGGCCAGCACGGCGTAAAGCGGACCATCACCGGTGCGGGAAATGAGGCGACTCACCCTCGCCTGCTGCCGGTTGTAGCCGTGAAGCAGGCAGACCCGACACACCTGCAGGTCCCATTGCTGGATCTTGTTCATATCCCCTCCTTCCCTGAATTCTGCTTGCAGAGTAAGAAAGCGGGATGACGTTACGTTGAACAAGGGATAACAGATTTATGAAAAAAGGGCCGAATGGCCCTTTTTAATCTCGATGTTGCGGCAAAATCAGTGGCTGCCGCGCAGACCGGTCTCCATCAGACGGCAGTTGTGGTCTGCCAGACGGGCCATGAAGTGCTCATCCACTTTCAGGCCAAACACCTGCTCGTAGAGATCTTTCATCACGAACGGCTGCCACATCATGCTGAGGAAGGAGATCTTCAGCATGTCGGATCCAGGTTGTCACCCAGCTCACCGTTGGACTTCATGGTTTCCAGCAGGGCATCGAACTGCGGCAGCTGGCGTTCCAGCAGGCGGTTCAGCACAAAATCCCGGCCCGGGCTCTTCTCGGTCGACAATGCGCTGGAGATGGCAGAGGTCAGCTCGCTGTTGGGCGCCATCACCTGATAGTAGGTATTGAGCAGCTCGTTGAGGCTGTGATTGCTGTGTTCATCTTGCCAGGCATGGTCGAGGGGCTCGGCGACATCGCCCAACACCGCTTTGTAAAGACCCTCTTTACTGCCGAAGTAGTAGTGGATCATTGCCAGATTGGAGCCAGCAAGCTCCGCGATTTCGCGTGTAGTCACCTTGCTATAGGGAGTATTGAGAAAACGCTCACGGGCGGCAGCAAGCAACTTGTCACGAATGTCAGAACGTCCGACCGGACGACCAGGTCTACGTTTTTCCATTTAACACCTCAGATAATTCAGCCAATGCTGATAAGTCGATCTGGTTGTGCAGAGAATAGAGCACAGCAGGAATGACCAGATAATCGGTCATGGGCCGAATATGGGACAAGGAAATTTGCAATCCTTTACAATCCGATTAAATACGTCAGCAGATTGCCCCTGACCTTCCGTGTTGACACAGCATAAAAATCTCGATATTGGTAAAAGCGTTATCGACTGGAAGGAATAACAACGTCATGCATATCGCCACCCCGCTACTACTAATCTCCCTAATCGCGTTAACTCGCGCGGGATCCTTGTAGCCGGGCTAAGGCATAGCCGGAATTTACAAAAACCCGTGCACACTGCACGGGTTTTTTTATGCCGCCGCAGGATGCACGTTACCGAACTTAGGAAGAGGGAAGTCACATGTCAGATCGGGTCATCATATTCGACACCACCTTGCGTGATGGTGAGCAGGCCCTGGCGGCCAGTTTGACAGTCAAGGAGAAGCTGCAGATCGCCCAGGCACTGGAGCGGCTCGGTGTCGACGTCATGGAGGTGGGCTTCCCGGTCTCCTCTCCCGGCGATTTTCAATCGGTGCAGACCATCGCCCGCCACATCAAAAACAGCCGGGTCTGCGCTCTCGCCCGCGCCCTGCCCAAGGATATCGACGCCGCCGGTGAAGCCTTGCGGGTCGCCGAGGCGTTTCGAATCCACACCTTTATCTCCACCTCCTCCATCCATGTGGAGAGCAAGCTGAAAAAGAGCTTCGAAGATGTGCTGGAGATGGGGGTCGGCGCCATCAAGCACGCCCTGCGCTACACCGACGATGTGGAGTTCTCCTGCGAGGATGCGGGCCGCACCCCGATAGACAACCTGTGCCGCATGGTGGAAGCCGCCATCAAGGCCGGCGCCCGCACCATCAATATCCCCGATACCGTGGGCTACACGGTGCCGACCGAATTCTCCGGCATCATCCACACCCTGTTCAACCGGGTACCCAACATCGACAAGGCGATCATCTCGGTCCACTGCCACGATGATCTGGGGCTCTCGGTGGCCAACTCCATCGGCGCGGTGCAGATGGGGGCCCGCCAGATCGAGTGCACCATCAACGGCATCGGCGAACGGGCGGGCAACTGCTCGCTGGAAGAGGTGGCTATGATCCTCAAAACCCGTGCCGACCTGCTGGGGGTGCAAACCAATATCCGCCACAACGAAATTCATCGCACCAGCACGCTGGTCAGCCAGCTGTGCAATATGCCGGTGCAGCCCAACAAGGCGATCGTCGGGGCCAACGCTTTCTCCCATAGCTCCGGCATCCATCAGGATGGGGTGCTCAAGGCGAAAAATACCTACGAAATCATCACTCCCGAGAGCATCGGCCTGACCCAGAACAACCTCAACATGACCTCCCGCTCCGGCCGCCACGTCATCAAGCACCGGATGGAGTCCATGGGCTATGCCGAGAGTAGCTACGACCTCGACCACCTCTACGGCAAGTTCCTGACCTTGGCCGACAAGAAGGGGCAGGTGTTCGACTACGACCTCGAAGCGCTGGCCTTCTTCAGCCAGATCCACGAAGAGCCGGAGCACTTCAAGCTGGAGTACCTCGGGGTCCAGAGCGGCAGCTCGGTGCTGGCCACCGCCTCGGTCAAATTGAAGGTGGGGCAGGATCTGATCTGTGAAGCGGCCACCGGCAATGGCCCGGTGGATGCGGTCTACCAGTGCATCAACCGCATCACCGGCTATGAGATCCGCATCGACAAATATGCCCTCAAGAGCAAGGGCGAAGGGGAAGATGCCCTCGGTCAGGTCGATATCGTCGCCGAGTACAAAGGGCGCAAATTCCACGGCATGGGGCTGGCCACCGACATCATCGAATCCTCGGCCCACGCCCTGCTCCATGTGATCAACAGTATCTGGCGCGCCGATCAGGTGGCCGAGCAGATGGAACGCAATAACAGCATCAAATCAGAAACCGTCTGAACAGGGCTCGGAACCAAACAGACGGGATGGAATGACAGCATCACATCGGAAACCGTCTGAGCAGGACTCGCAGCCACACAGACGGCATGGAATGACAACATCGGGACGGGGAACGTCTGAACCGGCAACCGCGCACAGATTAGCGAAAACCGGACAGAGGGATCTCAAAGACAATATCAGGATGGAGAGTGTATGAGCAGTTATCGGATCGCAGTATTGCCGGGTGACGGCATTGGCCCGGAAGTGATGGCCGAGGCCGTCAAGGTGCTGGAGAAGGTGCAGGCAAGGTTCGGCCTCGTCTTCGAGTATGATCACCACGACGTGGGCGGCATCGCTATCGACAACCACGGCACCCCGCTGCCGCAAAGCACCATCGCGGGTTGTGAAGCGGCCGATGCCGTGCTGTTTGGCTCGGTGGGCGGCCCGAAATGGGAACATCTGCCCCCCAACGATCAGCCTGAGCGTGGCGCACTGCTGCCCCTGCGCGCCCACTTCAAGCTGTTCTGCAACCTGCGTCCGGCCCGTATCTATACCGGTCTGGAACAGTTCTCCCCGCTGCGCGCCGACATCTCCGATCGCGGTTTTGACATCGCCTGTGTGCGCGAGCTGACCGGTGGCATCTACTTCGGCCAGCCCAAGGGGCGCGAGGGAGAAGGGGCGAACGAGAAGGCGTTCGACACCGAGGTCTACCATCGCTTCGAGATTGAGCGCATCGCCAAGATAGCGTTCGAATCGGCTCGCGTGCGCCGTGGCAAGGTCACCTCCATCGACAAGGCCAACGTGCTCGCCTCCTCCATTCTGTGGCGCGAAGTGGTGACCGAGGTAGCCAAGTCCTATCCGGACGTGACGCTGAACCATATGTATATCGACAACGCCACCATGCAGCTCATCAAGGATCCGTCCCAGTTCGACGTGCTGCTCTGCTCCAACCTGTTTGGTGACATTCTCTCTGACGAGTGCGCCATGATCACCGGCTCCATGGGGCTGCTCCCCTCTGCCAGCCTCAACGAATCGGGTTTCGGCCTGTTCGAACCGGCCGGTGGTTCGGCCCCGGATATCGCCGGCAAGGGTATTGCGAATCCCATTGCCCAGATCCTCTCAGCCGCCCTGATGCTGCGCTACAGCCTGGGCCAGGAAGCCGCAGCTCAAGCCATCGAGCAGGCCGTGGCCCAGACCCTGGCCGAGGGTTACTTCACCGCCGACCTGCATCAGGCCAGCGCCCGCCACCCGGTGCAGAGCACGTCCGAGATGGGTAGCCAGATCGCCGCCCGGATCTGAGCCGCATAACAGAGAACAAGGAAGAGAGAAGCAATGGCCAAGACCCTCTATCAGAAAGTATTCGACGCCCACGTGGTACGGGAAGTGGAGGGGGAGACCCCCCTCATCTACATCGACCGCCATCTGGTGCATGAAGTGACCAGCCCGCAGGCATTCGACGGCCTGCGCGCCATGAACCGCCAGCTGCGCCGCCCGGATCTGACTTGGGCTACCATGGATCACAACGTCTCCACCACCACCAAGGACATCGCCGCCTCCGGCGAGATGGCCCGCATCCAGATGGAGACGCTCGCCGAAAACTGCAAGGAGTTCGGGGTTCGTCTCTACGATCTCAACCACAAATATCAGGGGATCGTCCATGTGATGGGCCCCGAGCTCGGCATCACCTTGCCCGGCACCACCATCGTCTGCGGCGACTCTCACACCGCCACCCACGGCGCCTTCGGCTCACTGGCGTTCGGCATCGGCACTTCCGAAGTGGAACATGTGATGGCGACCCAGACCCTGAAACAGGGTCGCGCCAGGACCATGCGCATTTCGGTCAACGGCAAGCTGGCCGAGGGTATCAGTGCCAAGGACGTAGTGCTGGCCATCATCGGTCAGGTTGGCCATGCCGGTGGTACCGGCTACGTGGTGGAATTCGCTGGCGAGGCCATTGCGGGCCTCTCCATGGAAGGGCGGATGACGGTGTGCAACATGGCCATCGAGCTGGGTGCCAAGGCGGGGATGATTGCCCCCGACCAGACCACCATCGACTACATCCGTGGCAAGGAGTTCGCCCCCAAAGGCGAGGCGCTGGAGCAGGCCATCGCCTACTGGCAGAGCCTCAAGAGCGATGAAGGTGCCCGTTTCGATGCCGAAGTAGTGCTGGATGCCGCCGATATCGCCCCGCAGGTCACCTGGGGGACCAACCCGGGCCAGGTGATTGCCGTTAATGAACCCATTCCGTCACCGGAATCCTTCAACGACCTGATGGAACAGCAATCCGCCCGCAAGGCGCTCGCCTACATGGACTTGCAACCGGGTCAGAAGCTCTCCGACGTTGCCATCGACAAGGTGTTTATCGGGTCGTGCACCAACAGCCGCATCGAGGATCTGCGCGCCGCCGCCGCCATCGCTCGCGGTCGCAAGGTAGCCGCTGGCGTGCAGGCGCTGGTGGTGCCGGGTTCCGAGCAGGTGAAGGCGCAGGCCGAAGCCGAGGGGCTGGACAAGATCTTCATCGAGGCCGGTTTTGAGTGGCGCCTGCCCGGCTGCTCCATGTGTCTGGCCATGAACAACGACCGGCTGCAACCGGGGAGCGCTGCGCCTCCACCAGCAACCGCAACTTCGAAGGGCGTCAGGGCCGCGCCGGCCGCACTCATCTGGTGAGCCCGGCCATGGCCGCCGCCGCCGCCGTCACCGGCCGCTTCGCCGACATTCGCGCACTGTAAGAGGACATTTCGATGACAGGATTCAAACAGCATAAAGGGATCGTCGTCCCCCTCGACAGCGCCAACGTCGACACCGACGCCATCATTCCCAAACAGTTTTTGCAAAAAGTAAACCGCATTGGTTTTGGCAAGCACCTGTTCCACGACTGGCGCTTTCTGGACGATGCCGGCCAGCAGCCAAACCCCGAGTTTGTACTGAACCAGCCGCAATTCGCCGGTGCCAGCATTCTGCTGGCCCGCGAGAACTTCGGCTGCGGGTCTAGTCGCGAGCACGCCCCCTGGGCGCTGGCCGACTACGGCTTCAAGACCATCATAGCCCCGAGCTTTGCCGACATTTTCTACGGCAACGCCATCAACAATGGCATGGTGCCGGTGCGCCTGAAGGAGAAGGAGGTCGATGCCCTGTTCCTGCTGGTGGCCGCCAAACCGGGCATCGAGATCGAGGTGGATCTGGAGGCCAATCAGGTACGTGCAGGTAGCCTCTGCTTCGGTTTCGAGATCGATGAATTCCGCCGTTACTGTCTGCTCAACGGCTTGGATGCCATCGGTCTGACCCTGCAGCACGAGGCCGCCATCAGCGCTTTTGAGGCGAAGCAGCCGAGCTGGATTTAACGCGCCAGTTGCAAAAAAACGAGTAGAATCAACAGGGAGCTTCGGCTCCCTGTTTTACTGTCCGCGACACTTCCCACTTTGGGCCACCGGAACTGGCCCGTGCCACAGGAAAGGATGATGAAGAGACCGACGGCAATTCCTCTGCTCTGTGCCCTGCTGCTTGCCCTGCCTGCGGGGGCCAGCCAAACCAGCTTCAACAACAGCCTCGGCCAGATCAGCGTCGGCTGGCAGGATAGCGAAGGCAAACCCCAACAGCTCACCTACCGGCTCGAACAGGGCAAGTTGCCGCCCCTTATCGCCTATCGCCCGGCCAGAATGCAGGAGGAGGTGTTGCAGGTGTTGCTGCGGAAGGTGCGCCAGAACTACCCCGAGGTGCAGTTCACCCTCGCCCGTCCCTCGCTGGAGCTGCATCTGAAAAGCCGCAATCAGGACAAGGCGCGCGAGGCGATGGCCTTTCTGCAGTCCAAGCGGAGCAAAGAGGAGCAGGCGTGGCTGACCAAACACTACTTCCAGTACTTCAACACCCCGGACGGGCAGCTGGCGGTGAAGCAGGACCATGTGCGCATCGCGCTGGAGAGTCGCAGCGGGCTGGCTCCGCTGGCGGATCAACTCAAACAGCAGGGCAGTACCGAAACAGAAGCGCGCCAGAAAACCGTGGCCCATATGCTCACCTTTATCCAGAGCATCCCCTATCAGCAGCTCGATAGCCTGAACGGCAGGCAGGGCAAGGGATTTCTATCTCCCCGTCAGGTGCTGGAGCAGAACCGGGGTGATTGCGACAGCAAGGTAACCCTGATGGCCGCCATGCTGGCTCAGCTCTTTCCCGAGCTGAAACAGGCCATGGTGTTCGTCCCCGGCCATGCTCTGCTGGCCGTTGACCTGCCCGCCAAGCCGGGGGATGTGACCCTCAACTGGCAGGGGCAGAACTACCTGCTGCTCGAACCTACCGGCCCCGCCACCTTGCCTGCGGGCCAAATAGCATCGACCAGCAAAACGCTGGTCGATAGCAAGCAGTTGAGTGTGCAGCCGGTTCAGGAGAAAGGCTAATCCCCTCCCTCTGCCGATGGGGAGAGAGGATTAACCCTGAGGCAGAAACTCTACCGCCAGCAGCAACCCGCTCTCCTCCTCCAGCACCCGGATAATACGGGCATGGGCTTCAAAGGGGGGCAACAGGTTGTTGTTGGTGGCAAGACTGATCCGGATGGGCTGATTGATGTCGAGCTGGTGTTCAGAGACCGCAATCCCCATGCCGTTGGCACTGAGATCCCGGCAGATCCCCTCCAGCACCAGCTGCTGCTGATAGACGGTGACCGGAGCATTGATGACCATGCGCGCAAAGGCACGCCTTTCCTTGGTATTGGTAAGCACGCGAACATCCTCTGTTGGGTGGGCGTCATCTCATGGGTATTGCACAATTGTGCTGGTCTACCCAAAAGAACGTTAATACAATGCGGTTCGTTTCTCAAACGGGGTGCGGTTTACCGCTGAGATTATACCCGTGTACCTGATCCAGATAATGCTGGCGGAGGAATTTGAGGCATGGCGCTCATTTTTTGCGCCCTCACCCGCTGGCACCTCGTTATTAACAAGTAATAGGGAGTGCCACCCATGAAGACCCTGCTGCTGGTCACCACCGGCCTGCTGTCGGCCAATGTGTTCGCCGCCGACACCCTCACCGTCTACACCTACAGCTCTTTCACTGCCGAGTGGGGTCCGGGGCCCAAGATCAAACAGGCCTTCGAGAAAGCGTGCACTGCACCCTCAATCTGGTTCCCCTCGAAGATGGTGTCGCCATCCTCAACCGGCTGCGGCTGGAGGGCAACCACAGCAAGGCCGATCTGGTGCTGGGGCTTGACGATGCCCTCATCAGCGAAGCCAAACAGAGCGGCCTGTTCACCCCCCATCCCGCCAAGCTGGATGGCATCAAGGTGCCGGGTGGCTGGCAGGATGACACCTTCGTCCCCTACGACTACGGCTACTTCGCCTTCATCTATGACAAAGACAAACTCAAGCAGCCGCCCAAGAGCCTGAAAGAGCTGCTGGAGCGCCCCGATCTCAAGGTGATCTATCAGGATCCCCGTACCTCCACCCCGGGGCAGGGGTTGATGCTGTGGATGAAGTCTATCTACGGCGACAAGACGCCTGCAGCCTGGGCCGAGCTTGCCAAAAAGACGGTCACCGTCACCAAGGGGTGGTCAGAGGCCTATGGCATGTTCCTCGATGGTGAAGCGGACATGGTGCTCTCCTACACCACCTCACCGGCCTATCACCTGATTGCCGAGAACAAGCCCCAGTATCAGGCTGCGGCGTTTGAAGAGGGGCACTACCGTCAGGTAGAAGTAGCCGCCAAGCTTAAGAGCGCCAAACAGGGGAAGCTGGCTGACCAGTTCCTGCAATTTATGGTGAGCCCCGCCTTCCAGAACGAGATCCCGACCGGCAACTGGATGTATCCCGTTATCGACACGCCGCTGCCCAAGGGCTTCGAGCAGATGATCACCGTAGCCAAGCCGCTCGCCTTCAGCAGCGATGAGGTGGCCGCCAATCGCAAAGGGTGGATCCGCGAGTGGCTGCAAGCCGTCACCCAGTGAACCGTTATCTGAAACCACAGGCTCGTCCTCTCTGGTGGCTGCCGGGCAGTGCAGCCACCCTGTTGATCCTGTTGCTGTCCCTCGGGCCGCTGGCGGCCCTGTTGTGGCAGGCCGGTTCGCTGGCGCCCCGCTCCCTGCTCGCAGACCCTTATCTGCGCCATGTGCTGGGATTCAGTCTGGGGCAGGCGCTGCTCTCCACCCTGCTGAGCTTGGGGCTGGCCATTCCGGTGGCCCGCGCGCTGGCGCGGCGCCGTTTCATTGGCCGCACCCTGCTGATCAAGTTGTTTGGCCTCTCGCTGGTACTGCCGGTCATCATCGCCATCTTCGGTATCGTGGCTGTCCACGGCAAACAGGGATGGCTGCAGCAGCTGCTGCGCACCTTGGGGCTGGATCCCGGCAATTATCTCTACGGCCTGTTCGGTATCCTGCTGGCCCACGTCTTCTTCAACATGCCACTGGCGGCCCGGCTGATGCTGCAGAGCATAGAGAGCATCCCCGAATCGAGCTGGCGCCTCGCCAGCCAGCTCGGCATGCGCTCATCCCATATCTTCCGGCTGCTGGAGTGGCCGCTTATTCGCGGCATATTGCCGGGGCTTGCCAGCCTCATCTTCATGCTCTGCTTCACCAGCTTCACTACCGTGCTGGCGCTGGGAGGCGGGCCGAAATCAACTACCCTGGAGGTGGCCGTCTATCAGGCGCTGCGCTTTGACTTCGATCTCGCCACCGCGGGCGGATTGGCGCTGGTGCAGCTCATCCTGACCGCCGCCCTGCTCGCCCTGCAGCACAAGCTGCAGAGCCCCCCGGCCAGCAGGGTGACACCCCGTCGCCCCTGCCTGCGACCGGATCGCCATCAGCCGGGCACGGCCGTGGTGGATCTGCTCTCGCTCGGTATCGGGCTCGCCATCTTTCTGCCACCGCTGCTGGCTATCGTGGTGGCCGGCCTCCACCCCGGCCTGCTGACGGCGCTCACTTCCGCCAAACTGTGGCAGGCGAGCGGCCAGTCGCTGCTGATTGCACTGGCGGCAGGCACCCTGGCGACCCTGCTCGGCAGCGGCCTGCTGCTCACCAGCCGTCACCTCAAGGTACGCACCCGCCAGCGGCGGGCTGCCGCTCTGTGGGAGGCAAGCGGCTCGGTGATCCTGATGATCCCGGCAGTGGTGCTCTCCACCGGTCTCTTTATCCTGTTTATGCCCTTTGCCGATGTGTTCGCCCTCGGCCCCTGGCTGGTGGTGCTGGTCAACGCCCTGATGGCGCTACCCTACGTGCTGCGCACCCTCTCCGCCCCCATGCAGCTGGTGGTGCGCCAATACGACCGGCTGGCGGATAGCCTGGGGGTACGCGGCCTGCATCGCCTGCGACTGGTGGAGTGGCCGCTGCTGCGCCGCCCGCTGGCACTGGCGATGGCGCTGTCGATGATCCTCTCGCTGGGGGATCTCGGCGCCATCGCCATGTTTGGCTGTCAGGAGCTCACCACCCTGCCCTGGCTGCTCTACCAGCAGCTCGGCAGCTACCGATTGACCGAGGCAGCAGCCACCGCTCTGCTGTTGCTGACACTCTGTTTCTCCCTGTTCTGGCTGGTGGAGCGGGGACTTGGAGGAAAAAATGGCGAGCAACATTGAGATACTAAACGCCTTGCGCCCCTGTGCCAGCGTTTCTGCGGCTGTTCCGGCTGGTGGAACGGACCCTTTGAGGAGGAAAACATGCTGAACATTGATACGCTGGTGACCAGCTACCCCGACTGGCGAGTCAGCTTCAGCGCGACTCTGCCCAAGGGGGAGATCACCGCGCTGATTGGCCCAAGCGGCGCGGGCAAGTCGACCCTGCTCGGGATGATCGCCGGCTTCGTGCCGGTGGAATCAGGCCGCCTCAGTTTCGATGGTGAAGACCTGCTGCCACTGGGCCCCGCCGAGCGGCCAGTCACCACCCTGTTTCAGGATCACAACCTGTTCCTCCACCTGTCGGTGTTCGACAACATCGCCATCGGCTTGCACCCGGGTCTGCGCCTCAGTGCAGCCCAGCGTACACAGGTGATCGATGCAGCCGAGCGGGTCGGTCTTGGTGAGATGCTCAACCGCCTGCCGGAGCAGCTCTCCGGCGGCCAGCAGCAGCGAGTCGGGCTGGCCCGTGCGCTGGTGCGGGGCAAACCGCTGCTGCTGCTGGATGAGCCCTTCTCTGCCCTCGATCCCGCCCTGCGCCGCGAGATGCTGGCCGAAGTGGCGAGGCTAGCCTGCGAACAGGGCATTACCGTACTGATGGTCTCCCACAATCCGGAAGATGCCCAGCTGATTGCCGATCAGGTGCTGTTTGTCGACGAGGGCCGCATCGCCCTGCAAGGCAAGCCGGATATTCTGCAAAACAGTGACCACCCGGGGCTGCTGCGCTACCTGGGTCAATAGCCCTTGGCACAAGACTGCGCCGGGATCAAAAAGGGAGGCCGATTGGCCTCCCTTTGTATCTGGAAATATTCAGTTTAATCAGAGGTTTTCCTCGGCGAACGAAGCCAGTCGGCTGCGCACCACGCCATTGAGGAAGATGTTGGCACTGCCGTCAAAATCCTTGAAACGCTCGACTATGTAGGTCAGACCCGAGGTCACCGGGCTCAGGTAGTTGGAGTCGATCTGGGCCAGGTTACCGGAACAGACGATCTTGGTGCCCTCCCCGCAACGGGTAATGATGGTCTTGATCTGGGATGCGGTCAGGTTCTGGCACTCATCCAGCAGCACGAAGGTGTTCTGGATGCTGCGCCCGCGCATGAAGTTGACCGATTTGAACTGGATGTTGGCCTTCTCCATGATGTAGCTGAGCGAGCCGCTCATGTTCTCGTCCTGCTTGTGCAGCACCTCCAGGGTGTCAGTCACCGCCGCCAGCCAGGGCATCATCTTCTCCTCCTCGGTGCCGGGCAGGAAGCCGATGCTTTCGGCAATTTCCGGGGTATTCCGGGTGACGATCACCTTCTCGTAAATGCCCTTCTCAATCACCAGCTCCAAGGCCGCCGCCATTGCCAGCAAGGTTTTACCGCAACCCGCCGGGCCAGTCAGGATCACCAGATCGATGTGCGGATCGAGCAGTGCATCCAACGCCATCCCCTGATAGACGTTCTTGGGATGTACACCCCACGCCTTGCGGGACATCAGTCGCTCGCGGCCCAGATCCTTGATGCGGATCTTGCTGCCATCGTGGCTGAGCACCCGGGCTGCGAAGAAATTCTCCTCATCCACCAGATACTGGTTTACGTGAACTCCCTCCAGCAGGTTGGCATCAATCACATGGATGGTGTCGCGGCCGTGGGTCTCGCTCTCGCACTCGCCGACGCGCTCCCAGAAGCTGCCGGGCACCACCTGAAAGCCCTTGGCCAGCAGGCGGATATCATCGATCAACTGGTCGCTACGGTAATCTTCAACGTGTGCAAGTCCGGCCCCCTTGGCCTTGAGGCGCATATTGATGTCTTTGGTGACCAGCACCACCTGACGCTTCAACTCGTGCTTTTGCAGATAGAGGGCCGCGTTGATGATGCGGTTGTCGGCCTCCTTGTCGGTAAAGACCTCGGCATCCTGCGGCAGATGGTGATCGCTGAAGATGCAGATATTGCCGCTCGCTTCGCCAGCCAGAGGAACGCCCTGGGTGATCTGATCCGGGGTTGCATCGCGGAACACATCTTCCAGCGCACGAATGGCCACCCGCGCGTCGCGGCTGACATCCTTGTTGCGATCCTTGATGTTATCGAGCTCTTCCAGCACCGTCATGGGGATGAGCACGTCGTGCTCTTTGAAGGAGTAGATAGCGAGGGGTTCGTGAAGCAGAACGTTGGTATCCAGGATAAACAGCTTTCGGTCCGTATTGTCCATAAGCATCCTCCTTGGCACTGAAGGGCCACGTATGTGAATCTCAGATGTCATTGAAACCACACGGCCGTGACAGTTTTATTACCCTCAACGCTACGCCCGATTTTACTATCGCGCAACAAATCACTTGGCCGCCTGATTTGATTGCGCATAAAAACAGCAATACAAAGACCGGCACTGTGGCCGGTCTTTTTTCTATCGTTCAACTACTTGGGCATGTTTGTCAGCCGCACTTGGAGTCGCCACAGTTGAGGCAGGTCATGCAACCATCCTTCAGCACCAGCGCCTTGGTGTGGCACTTGTAGCAGAGCGCCGCATTGGCCGGGAAACCACTGCTCGCCTGCTGCTCTTCGGCCTCCTGAGCGGCTTTCAACTCGGCCTGTTTCTCGGCCAGAAACGCCTGCTGATGCTCGTCCAGTCCCGGCGCCTTGAGCATGCCGATCTCGGTGAGATGGCTCTCGATCACGTTGCCAATTTCGGCGATCAGCGATGGTACATACTTGCCCTTGTTCCAGTAGCCGCCCTTGGGATCAAACACCGAACGCAGCTCCTCCACCAGGAAGGTGACATCCCCACCTTTGCGGAATACGGCGGAGATGATGCGGGTCAGCGCCACGATCCACTGGTAGTGTTCCAGGCTCTTGGAGTTGATGAAAATCTCGAACGGACGGCGGGTTTCGTGAACCGTGCCCTCGTTGAGAATGATGTCGTTGATGGTGATGAACAGCGAGTGCTCGGAAACATGCTCCGGCGTCTTCAGTTTGTAGGTGGTGCCCATCAGCCGCTCCGGGCGCAGCACGGTTTCGTGCATGTGCACCACGTCATCCTGCGCAGAGAGATCTTCTTGCGGCTCATCCTTGGTACGCACCTTGTAGGCGACGATTTTCTTGTCGATCTTCTTGACCATAATGTCGTTCTCAGAATTTACCGTAATAGCCTTCTTTCAAGGCGTCGTAGAGGTTGGCGGCAGTATGCAGCTCACCATCGTATTCGATCTCTTCGTTCCCCTTGACGGAGATGACGGAGCCATCCTCCAGAGTAAACTCATAGAGGGTGTTCTCCAGATCCTTCTCCTTCACCAGCACGCCCTGGAAGGCCTCCGGATTGAAGCGGAAGGTAGTGCACCCCTTGAGGCCAGAGTCCGAGGCATACATGTAGATGTCCTTGAACTGCTCGAACGGGAAATCGGTCGGCACGTTGGCGGTCTTGGATATGGAGGAGTCAATCCAGCGCTGGGCCGCCGCCTGAATGTCCACGTGTTGCGCCGGGCTGATGTCGTCGGCAGTAATGAAGTAGTCCGGCAGACGACTCGCCTCATCATCGGCATAGGGCATGGCGGATGGATTCACCAGCTCACGATAGGCCAGCAGCTCGAAGGAGTAGACATCCACGCTCTCCTTGCTCTTCTTGCCCGGCTTGATGACGTTGCGGCTGTAATGGTGGGCAAAGCTCGGCTCGATGCCGTTGCTGGCGTTGTTGGCCAGAGACAGCGAGATAGTGCCGGTGGGTGCAATACTGCTGTGGTGGGTGAAACGCCCACCCACTTCGGCCAGCTCGGCGACCAGCGCAGGATCTACCTCGGCAACCTGCTGCATATAGCGGCTATAACGCGCATGCAGCACCTTGCCCTTCACCTTGTCACCCACCTTGATGCCATCAGCCGCCATTTCCGGGCGCAGACGCAGCATCTTGCCGGTTACTTCGAACTCCTGCTCCATGATGGGGGCAGAGCCCTTCTCCTTGGCTAGACGCAGGGACTCCTGCCAGCCGGTCATCGCCAGCTCCTGGGATACCTGCTCGGTAAAGGCGACGGATGCCGCAGAGCCGTACTTGATCTGCAGCATGGTGAGGGTTGAACCAAGACCCAGGAAACCCATGCCGTGACGGCGCTTGGCTGTGATCTCCTCGCGCTGTTTGGCCAGTGGCAGTTGGTTGATCTCCACCACGTTGTCGAGCATGCGAGTAAAGATGGCCACCACCTTGCGAAACGCCTGCCAATCGAATGTCGCGTTTTCAGTAAAAGGGTCGTGCACAAACTTGGTCAGATTGACCGAGCCCAGCAGACAGGCACCGTAGGGCGGCAACGGCTGCTCACCACAGGGGTTGGTCGCGCGGATCTCTTCACAGAACCAGTTGTTGTTCATCTGGTTGACCTTGTCGATCAGGATGAAGCCGGGCTCTGCATAGTCATAGGTGGAGGTCATGATGACATTCCACAGCTTGCGGGCTGGCATGGTCTTGTAGACCTTACAAGCGACCTGCCCCAACTCGTTGAATACAACCCCTTCCTTGTTGGGCCAGTCGGCCCATAGCACCTGAGCGGGATCGTCCAGCGCAATGCCATCCTGCTCCACCTCTTTAGCGGTGTAGGGGAAGATCAGCGACCAGGGGGCATCCTCTTTCACCGCCTTGACGAAATCTTCGGTGATGAGCAGAGAGAGGTTGAACTGTCGCAGGCGGCCATCTTCGCGCTTGGCCTGAATAAACTCGATCACATCGGGATGGCGGATATCCATGGTGCCCATCTGGGCGCCGCGACGGCCACCGGCTGACGAGACGGTGAAACACATCTTGTCATAGATATCCATAAAGGAGAGCGGGCCGGAAGTGTAGGCACCGGCACCGGAGACAAAGGCACCGCGCGGGCGCAGGGTCGAGAAGTCATATCCGATGCCGCAACCGGCTTTCAGGGTCAGACCGGCCTCGTGCACCTTGCCGAGGATATCGTCCATCGAATCTTCGATGGTGCCGGAAACAGTACAGTTGATGGTTGAAGTGGCAGGCTTGTGCTCAAACGCCCCCGCATTAGAGGTGATGCGGCCCGCCGGAATGGCCCCATTGCGCAGCGCCCACAGGAACGGCTCATACCAGGCCTCCGGTTCCAGCTCCTGCTCGGCCAACGCACGAGCTACCCGCTGGAAGGTCTCGTCAATAGAGCTGTCGATGGGAGTGCCATCCTTGCTCTTGAGGCGATACTTGCTATCCCAAATCTCGAGGGACGTTTCCTGCATGGGGATAAGGCGGGAGCCAAGCTCACTCTCCAGCACCGGGTTCGATTTAGCCATTTTCAATCAACCTTATGTGAATGCATCAACATCATGACAACAGCAGAAAACACAACTAATGGTGCCATCTAAAATTAATGGCACAACATATAGTACACCTGATGCCATGAGGGCGCCGATTCTAACCTAAAAAAATGCCCCGGCCAGCAGATTTCTGGGCCAGGGCACTTAACTGATTAATTTGCTGAGAGATTTAACACTCAGAGACAGATCAGGGCTTCTTGACGTAAACGGACGGCGTTTCACCCGCCATATTCAGATAGAACTCGTAGACGCCATCAGCATCCGGTGAAAACTTCATGTCCTCATACTTGGAGCAGGGGTTGACCGGCACCGCCTCACCACCCAACACGGCAACACCATCACTCGGGCTCTTGTAGCCAAAGTTGGTACCGCAGCTCCAGCCTGAATCAGCAAACTTGAACTTGTAGGGGGCCCACTCTTTCTTGAGGGTGCCTTTGGCCATATAGAGCTTGTCGGCCACCTTGACTACCTTGCTTTCATCAGTCGCCATCCAGTCGTTCATCTCCCCGCGCAGGTAGATGGACTTGCCACCAAAATCGCTGTTGTCTGCCGCTGCCTGCTCTGCACCAACATTGGATGCGCAACCGCCTAATACCAGGGTTCCCGCCGCCAGCATCATCGTTACTGTTCTTTTGAACATGGGTCTATTCCTTAAATTATTGTGATTCCTTGGTCCATCAATATGGACTGAAGAATTAAACCAGAGGAGGCATCACAAGAAAGGTAGAGGCATCACATTCCAGAGTTATAAGCGAGATACAACCCTAATCGCCACCATGAACAGAGCTTGGCCAAAAGTAAACCTGTTAAAATGGTTGGTAATCCTGTAAAAATCTTTGTGTCACTAAGCAAAACCACCCATAGCAAAAAGGCCTTCCCAATCGGGAAGGCCTTCAAATTAGTGGCGGAGCGGACGGGACTCGAACCCGCGACCCCCGGCGTGACAGGCCGGTATTCTAACCGACTGAACTACCGCTCCGCATTCGGTTAGCTTTCGCTAAATCTTTTGCTGCTTCTTCTGAGGTGTCATCCTCGCAGCCGGCTATGTGTTTTCACATCACCGTTTAATTGGGTGCCTGGCAGTGTCCTACTCTCGCATGGCGAATGCCACACTACCATCGGCGCTACCACGTTTCACTTCTGAGTTCGGCATGGGATCAGGTGGTTCCACGGCGCTATGGCCGCCAGGCAAATTCTTCAATCTGAGAAAGCTGACGTAAGTAATTCGTTCGTATTTGCTACAAGCCTTAGAACACTTCTTGGGTGTTGTATGGTTAAGCCTCACGGGTAATTAGTATGGGTTAGCTCAACACATCACTGCGCTTACACACCCCACCTATCAACGTTGTGGTCTCCAACGGCCCTTTAGGACCCTCAAGGGGTCAGGGATGACTCATCTCAGGGCTCGCTTCCCGCTTAGATGCTTTCAGCGGTTATCGATTCCGAACTTAGCTACCGGGCAGTGCCACTGGCGTGACAACCCGAACACCAGAGGTTCGTTCACTCCGGTCCTCTCGTACTAGGAGCAACTCCCTTCAATCATCCAACGCCCACGGCAGATAGGGACCGAACTGTCTCACGACGTTCTGAACCCAGCTCGCGTACCACTTTAAATGGCGAACAGCCATACCCTTGGGACCGACTTCAGCCCCAGGATGTGATGAGCCGACATCGAGGTGCCAAACACCGCCGTCGATATGAACTCTTGGGCGGTATCAGCCTGTTATCCCCGGAGTACCTTTTATCCGTTGAGCGATGGCCCTTCCATTCAGAACCACCGGATCACTATGACCTACTTTCGTACCTGCTCGACCTGTCCGTCTCGCAGTTAAGCTGGCTTATGCCATTGCACTAACCTCCTGATGTCCGACCAGGATTAGCCAACCTTCGTGCTCCTCCGTTACTCTTTGGGAGGAGACCGCCCCAGTCAAACTACCCACCAGGCACTGTCCGCGAGCCCGATTCAGGGCCCTGCGTTAGAACATCAAACATACAAGGGTGGTATTTCAAGGACGGCTCCAGCGCAACTGGCGTCACGCCTTCAAAGCCTCCCACCTATCCTACACATGTAGGTTCAATGTTCAGTGCCAAGCTGTAGTAAAGGTTCACGGGGTCTTTCCGTCTAGCCGCGGGTACACCGCATCTTCACGGCGAATTCGATTTCACTGAGTCTCGGGTGGAGACAGCATGGCCATGGTTACACCATTCGTGCAGGTCGGAACTTACCCGACAAGGAATTTCGCTACCTTAGGACCGTTATAGTTACGGCCGCCGTTTACCGGGGCTTCGATCAAGAGCTTCGCTTGCGCTAACCCCATCAATTAACCTTCCGGCACCGGGCAGGTGTCACACCCTATACGTCCACTTTCGTGTTTGCAGAGTGCTGTGTTTTTGATAAACAGTCCCAGCCATCTGGTCACTGCGACTCCCAACTGCTCCATCCGCGAGGGACTTCACTGTCAAGAGCGAACCTTCTCCCGAAGTTACGGTTCTATTTTGCCTAGTTCCTTCACCCGAGTTCTCTCAAGCGCCTTGGTATTCTCTACCCGACCACCTGTGTCGGTTTGGGGTACGATGACTTGTAATCTGAAGCTTAGAGGCTTTTCCTGGAAGCAGGGCATCAATGGCTTCCACACCGTAGTGTGTTCGTCTCGTGTCTCAGTGTTGTGTCTCCGGATTTGCCTAGAAACACCACCTACGCACTTTCACCAGGACAACCGTCGCCTGGCCCACCTAGCCTTCTCCGTCCCCCCATCGCAATTACAAGTCGTGCAGGAATATTAACCTGCTTCCCATCGACTACGCCTTTCGGCCTCGCCTTAGGGGTCGACTCACCCTGCCCCGATTAACGTTGGACAGGAACCCTTGGTCTTCCGGCGAG